>OZ245405.1:0-3733890 GCA_965226695.1 Dehalococcoidia bacterium | reverse complement strand
GTGTTCCGATCGTTCTAATACCCGACCAGTGATTGTCGACGGTCAGCGATTCTGTCCTCGTAACGCGTCAGCGACTCTGTCAGTGTCGCCCTGGCCGTCAGAGGATGCCGCGGCGCCGTTGCGGCGTCCAGGCACGCCGTTAGCCAGGACGTAGTTGTGGACGGTGTCGCGGGCGATCCCGAGCAGCCTGGCGGTCGCCCGCATCGAGAGCCCTTGCAGCTGCGCCTGCTGAATCGCCTTCCAGCGGGCGAGCTGCCGGGGCGTCGGAGCAGGGAGTTGCTTGCCGTTGGTCTCCGGCCTGACCGCAGCGCCGTTGCCGGCCGCAACCGCCGACGGGGCGACGGGGGGCGCACTGAGCCGCCGAGGCGCGCCGCCGGAGCCGAGCCCTGAGGCGATGCGCTCGTGGTCGGGGCGGAGAGCCAGCTCGGAGCGAGCCTCCCGCAGCATCCCCGCGCGCGGCGGTGCCGGGCGAGAGGGGATCGTCTCGCCTACGTGCTGGACGGAGAGCTCGCCGCCCGGCCGTTCCACGACCTCGACCCGTGTCCCAGCGTAGCTGGTGCGCTCGGGACCCGGCAGCAGCTGCAGCGTGCGCCAGCGGTACTTGACTGTGTTGTCGCGGGCGACGGTGCGGGGGTTCCGAAAGCTGAGGATGGAGGCGAGGGGGAGCGCGGGGTCGAGCGGGCGGTAGGCCTGCTCGGGTTGCGCCGCCGGGACCCGGAAGCGGGCGTCGAAGCGCGGCAGGAAGCCCTCGAGCACGGCCTGCGCCTCGGGGATGGTGGAGGCTGAGGCGTGGCGCAGCTCGGTCACCAGCCGGTCCTGGAACGTACCTGCGGCACGTTCCACGCGCCCCTTCGCCTGGGGTGATCGCGCGAAGATCTGGCGTATCCCGAGTTCGCCCATCGCCCGCGCGAACTGGGTCGAGGCCTTGAGCCCACGCCGCCCGCCGGGACCGGCCAGGAAGACGCCGTGGCGGTCGCTGTACAGGGCAAGCGGGATGCCGCAGCGCCGGACGATCTCCTCCAGCAGCAGGAAGTAGCCGCGGGCGTCCTCGGCCGGGCGGAAGAGCGCGTGCACGGCTGAGCCGGTCGCATCGTCGACGGCGAGGAGCAGGGCGAAGCGCGGGCCTCGTTCCTCGAGCCAGGCGTGATGGCTGCCGTCCACCTGGAGCAGCATCCCCTCGCGGGGCATCCGCTCACGCCGAACGCGGTGCTCGGGCGGCCGGCGGCGTCGGGGACTGGGGATGCCGGCCTTCGCAAGGATCCGGCGGACGGACGAGCTGCTCACCTCCAGACCCTCGTGCTCCCAGAGCAGCTCGGCGAGGTGGGTGTGGTTCGCTCCCGGGTAGCCGCTGGTGGCGAAGCGCACCACGGCGGAGGCGACGGCGACCGGGACAGCGTTGTGGGGGCGACGGCCGCGGTTGCCGTGCCCCAGCGCCGCGGCTCCCCGCGCGCGGTAGGCGGCGAGGAGGCGCCGCGTGTGGCGCTGACTGATGCCCATGATCTCGCCGGCCTGCGCGACCCGCAGATCGCCTGCGATCACGCTGTCGAGTACATAGCGGCGTGCCTGTTCGGATTGCTGCACTGTCACCCCCTGCTTCTGCTTCCAGGGAGGACAGAGTCGCTGACGCGTTAGCCCCTGACCGAATCGCTGCTCGTCGACACAGTGATCGGTCTAAGACCAGGCCACTCCGGGGCATGACCCACCCTTGTGTCGGCGGAGGCCGCACGAGGTTGGGAGGAAGGGATGCTCGGCGTGGAGGACGTGTACGCGCTGCGGCGCAAGGTGCTCGTCGAGGGCAAGAGCCAGCGCCAGGTGGCGCGCGAGATGGGGCTCGCGCGCGACACGGTGCGGCGCTACCTCGCGACGCCGCTGCCGGAGCCACGGAGGCGGAAGCGGTCGCGGCCGGTGCTGGAGCAGGTGCGGCCGCGGCTTGAGCAGTTGACCGAGGAGTGGTCCGAGCGCACCACGGCGAAGCAGCGCATCACGGGCCGGAGGCTCCACCGGGCGCTGCGTGAGGAGGGCTACGACGTCGGGGTGAGCCTCGTGCTCGAGTACCTCCGCGAGTGGCGCCGGAAGCGCGCCGAGGTCTACGTGCCGCTGGTCCACCGCCCGGGCGACGAGGCCCAGGTCGACTTCTTCGAGGTCGTGGTCGAGCTCGCCGGCGTGCGAAGCAAGGCCTGGCTCTTCCTGATGCGGCTGATGCACTCGGGGCGGGACTTCGTCCGGCTCTACGAGCGCCAGGACCAGCTGTCCTTCCTCGACGGACACGTCCGGGCCTTCGCCCACGTCGGCGGGGTGCCCCGGCGCACGGTCTACGACAACCTCTCCGCCGCGGTTCGGCGGGTGCAGTTCCCGCGCCGCGCCCTGACCGACCGCTTCCAGGCGCTCGTCAGCCACTACTGCGTCGAGCCCTGCTTCGCGCGCCCCGGCGAGGGGCACGACAAGGGCGGCGTGGAGTCCCGTGGGAGGGGCGTGCGGCTCCAGGTGCTCACGCCGATCCCCCGCGGAGACTCGCTGCAGGAGCTCTCGGAGGAGATGCAGGGGGAGGTCGACCGCCTCGCCCCCCAGCAGGTGTGGGAGCGCTTCGCCGTGGAGGAGCCGCTGCTGCGCTCCCTGCCGGAGGTGGCGTTCGAGGCGCGGCGGATGCAGCCGGTCTCGGTCAGCCGCAGCGCGCTGGTGCGCCTGGAGGGCGCCTGGTACTCGGTGCCGGAGCGCTGGGCGGGCCTCCCGATCACGGCCTGGGTGGGCGTGGCGGAGGTGACGCTCTGCCTCGCGGACGAGCAGGTGAGCCACCCCCGGCAGCGCTTCGGCGGCCGGCGGGTGAGCTACCGCCACTATCTCGGCGAGCTCTCGCGCGAGCGGCAGCGCCGCTTCCGCGAGCGCCGGACTGCCTTCGCAGACCAGGGCAGGCGCTTCGTTGAGCTGGTCGGGCGTGCTCCGGCCGACGAGATCGAGCTGCGCGTGGCTGAGGTGGCCGAGCGGGAGTCCATCACGTTCTCCGAGGCCCTCGACCGCGTCCTGCGTGACGACCCCACCGCCTACAGAGAGCCCGACAGCGACGACGACACGCACGAGACGGCGTTCCGGGAGGGCATCGCGGCGATCGACGACGCATGGCTTGAGCGAGCCGAGTCACTCCGCGAGGACGGCGAGCCCCTCGATGACGCGCTGCGTCGCGCCTTCCACGAGTGGGACGAGGACGACCCCGGGGCGGCCACCATCCGCGCAGCGCAGAAGGTGACCGGCGAGCGTCTCGAGGCGGCCGAACCGACCAAGGCTGAGCGCACCGCTGAGGTGGAGGACGAGCTGCTCGCTCTGGCTGAGAAGCGCCGCCAATCCGGCCAGTCGCTACGCGACGCGATCGACGCGGTCGTGGCGTCGCCGGAGGGCGTTGCGCTGATGCAGCGGGTCAAGAAGGCGAGGGGGAGCGCGTGATCCAGCTAACCGAGGCCGAGCGGACCATGGTCCGCGACGAGCAACGACGCGAGGCCGCTGCCGTCCGTCGTGCCGGCTTGCCATGGGTGGCCGCACCGTCGCACTGGCTGCCGGACCAGCCCACGCTGACCGTCTGGCCGGTCAGCAAGCGCGAGACCCACGCGGCCCGCGAGGGCTACCTCGTCGAGGGCCTACGCGGCACACGCCCCGGTCCCGACGGGGACCGCATCCCCTCGACCTACGCCTTTAAGGCCGGAGGCGCGGCAGCGGAGTACGTGCTGGCCGTCGGCGACCCGGTCGAGCTGCCCATCCTCGGCGAGTCCGGCGTGCTCGCCCTCATGGCAAGGCACTGCGAGGCGCGCAAGGTCCGCGAGCCCCGAGGAGTCTGGCCACGCCCGCGTCACATCCTCACCGAGGCGCTGCGCGAGGCGGGCCTGATAGTCAAGTGGCCCGACCCGGCCCGGGACCAGGACCGCGCCGAACGGCTTGCGGACGCCCGACTCCTCGGGCCGTCCGCGTACGCAGTCGCCGAGGACCGCTACCCGCCCGCCGTCTACTCGGCGCGTGGACCGATTGTTGAGTTCATCGACGCGAGGGCCGACGCGGTGGTCGCCCTCGTCCGCAGGGGGGCGGCCTGATGACCGTGGCGCGCCACGAGCTGACCGAGGACTGGTCCGAGGTGACGGGTCTCACGGACGGCCTGACGTATCGCTGCTGGCTGGTCGGGGCGTGGCGGCCTGCGTTCATCTGGACAGGCATGGACGCCCCGGCTGCGGACTCCGGGGTCGTCGGGGCCGTGCTCCGCTACCGCGAGCGCCTCGCTGTCACGGCCGTAGCGAGCAGCAAGGTGTTCGCCCGCTGCGAAGCGCTGGGCTCCGCGCTGCTGCTCGACGACCAGGTGGCTTCATGAAGTGCCAGGTGAAGCGAACGATGCGCGGCACGACACGGAGGCCGTAATCGCCCTCACAGCTGCACTTCGAACGTGATGGTCCACGGACCGCATTCCTCACCGCCTGCGATGATCCCCCACCCCGGGCGGATGTCGTCGTCGGGACCGTCGCCGATTCGCAGCGTGCCACTCGGCCCACGTTGCAATCCGACCTGCTCATCGCCCCAGTACACATAGCCGCCCAGCCAATCAAACGGCCCATAACCAGCAGGGATAGCGTCGGGCGGGCGGGAGGCTGCGACAAGGACAAGACAACCCCACTGCACACCCTCGGCCGTGACTACGGTCGGAGTCGTCCCGGTCGTCGTGATCGAGTAGACGCCTTCCGTGAGAGTAATGAACGTGCCCTCGTCGCCAGTGCCGTAGATGGTCTGCGCTCCGACTCCGGGCTCAGGTGTCGGCTCAGGTGTGGTGGTCGCAGTGGACTCAGGCGTCGGTGAGAGGATGTAGCGGCTGGTGAACTCGCGGTTGACGAACTCGGGTGCCCCTACGATGTAGGAGGTGAAGCTCCCGTCGTGCTCCTTGACGTAGACGCCCGCCACATCGTCAAGCGGGATCGTCGCCTCGTTCGCGGTGCCAACAACCGGGCTGTACCCGGAGACAAAAAAGCCTGCACTCGCAGCCGCCAGAACCACTAGTGTGGCAAACGCCATGGTCCAGCAGATCTTCATCCTGCCGCCCTCCTCATCAGCTCCACGACCTCACGTTTCTCTCGTCCCTCGGCGTCGGTCCACGGGGTCACAGTCGACCCCAGCTCCTTGGGGGGCGGGCTACCCGAACACCACCTCCGCCAGCCGTGCGCCTGCGTCGCGCTGGGCGTCCTGCATCAGGTGGCCGTAGGTGTCGACTGTGACCGCGATGGTGGAGTGACCGAGCGTCCGTGAGACGGTCGCCATCGGTACCCCCGCGTTCAGCAGGTAGGTCGCCGCGCCGTGCCGGAGGTCGTGCCCACGGACCCGGGGCAGTCCCGCCCGGTCGAGGACCTTCCGCAGCTTCCGGCCCACGGCCTGAAGCGACAGCGGCATGCCGGTCCGCGTCCTGAACACCAGCGCGCCGTACTCCTTCTCAGCGGCGTCCCACTTCTGCCTCGACGCCTTCTGTCTCGCCAACCGCTGCTCCCACCGGTGCTGCTCGAGCGCCTTGCGCACCTCCTCCGGCAGCCAGACCGTCCGGCGCGAGTGTGCCGTCTTGGTTGGGCCGATCACCCAGCCCGTCTGTGGGGTGCGCGTGATGCCGCGCTCGATGAGTAGATCGCCGGTGTCAAAGTCGATGTCGCTCCAGCGCAGCGCCCGGAGCTCGCCCGAGCGCGCCCCCGTCGACAAAGCGGTGAGGAAGTAGGCCTCCAGCCCGTCGCCCCGGATCGCCTCCACGAGGGCCGCCACCTGCTCGGTGGTGAGCACCTCCCGCTCGTAGCGCTGTAGCTTCTTCACGCGGACTCGTGAGGCAGGGTTGCGGACTATCATCTCGTCGTCCTCAGCGATCCTGAGCGCGCTGCTGAGGATCGTGTAAACCTCCCTCTGCCACGGCCTCCCGGCGTGGGGAGCGAGCGCCCTCCGGACGTCCGCCGGGGACAAGTCGCGCAGCCGGACCGAGCCGATCACCGGGACTAGGTCGTGCTCGACGATGCGGCGGTACTTCGCGGCGGTCGTGGCCGCGAGCCCCGGCTCCACGATGTTCTTGAGCCAGTAATCGAGCCACTCGGCCGTGGTCATCCCTGGGTTCTCAGCGAGCGGGCTTCCCTTACGTACCAGGGCGGACTCACGTGTCAGGTCGCGTAGCACCGCCTCGGCCTGCGTCTTCGTGCCCTTGATGGTCTTGGTGCGGGACCGACCCGCCTCCTGCCACCTGAGCTGCCAGACATTCTTCCGGTCCTTCCGGTCCTTCCGGCCCTTCTGGGCCTCCCGGATCGACCCCGATCCCTGCGGTCGATTTGCCTGCTCTGCCATGCCGTCCCCCCCTTCTGAGACCCCTGAAGCATACGCGCCAAGCGCCCCGTGCGCCATGGCGCGCGCCAAACTCAGATACCCCCAGGGGGTTCCTGGGAACGGAATAGCGCGCTACGTCGCGTCGAGCTATTCGAGCCGGATTCGTATCTGAATCAGGGCAAACGGGCCGTCAGGGGGCGCTGTCCCTCGAGTAGCTCGACGTCGCGTGGAGCGCACTGAAGAAGCGCTCCATCTCGTCGAGCTCCCCGGCGAGCACGAGCACGTCGCGGGGCCGCAGCCGTTCCCCGCGATCGGGGTAGAGGATCACGCGCGATCCGCGCGCGAGGAGCAGGAGCGTGACGCCGTCGGGGCGGTTCCCGATGACGTCGCCGAGCTCCTGACCGACGATCTCCTGCGGAACCTGTACACGGCTCACCGTGTACCCCTCGACGACGTCGAGGGAGTCGGTGATGTCGGACGAAGACCAGCTGTGAGCGAGGCGCAGCCCGGTGTCGCGCTCGGGGTAGATCACGCGATCGGCGCCGACGCGGGTGAGGATCTCACCGTGGAGGTCGCTACGCGCCTTCGCGATCACGCGCTCGATGCCGAAACGCTTCAGCAGCAGCGTGACCAGGATGCTGGTCTCGATGTGGCCCGTGATGGCGACCACTGCCGACTCGCAGTCGGCGACGCCGAGGCGCGCCAGCGCCTGCTCGTCGGTGGCGTCGGTCTGGACGACGTGGGTGACGCGCGGCGCGAGGCGCTGGACGACCGCCAGATCGGAGTCAATGCCCAACACATCGTGGCCGGCGGCTGCCAGTTCCTCGGCGACCGCCGAGCCGAAGCGCCCGAGACCGATGACGGCCACGTGCTGCTTCATTGCCGCGCCTCCCGTCCCGCGTCGTGCTCGACCATTCTCGAACGCACCCTCTCCGCGATCCAGCGGCACCGGAGGAAGGCGCCTCCTCACCGATGGGCGTGAGCGACGGTCGGAGGTGTCAGCTCCACACTTCCCGACCTATCAACTCCGGCATTCCGGGTGGTACGGGCGGATCTGTGGCGCCGGACTCCGGACCTACCGCGACGAGTGCCCGACCGTGAAAGCGGAGACCCAGGCGGGGAAGAAGCCGACCGACTGGGCCGTGCGCCGCGAGGCGACATTGTCGGGCGGAGACCCGTAGTACGGAACCCGTCCCATCTGAAGGACGGCCTCTGTCACCCGGGACGTCAGGACCCTGCCCAGTCCTTTCCCTCTGTGCCCCACCTTCACGTCTACTCCCAGCTGCCACAGGACATCCGAGTCTTCGGTGGCCGCAACGACTCCGGCAACCGCATCGCGGCGGACCGCGACCGCAGCCACGGCGACGTGCCGGCCCTGGGCGGAGGCCCGCGCCGATATCGCATTGGGCCAGTCGGCGTCGACAAGTGATGCCAGCAACTCCGCGCCGCCCACATCGACGGTGTACCCCTCCGGCGTCTCGTGCGCGCGCCAATCTCGGCTCGAGGCGACGCTGTAGAGGACCGGTCCATGCAGCGAGTAGGAGTAGCGCGACGCCTGCCACGACGCCGCGCCGAGGAGCCCCGGGCTGAACACGGCACCGGGGTCGGCCTCCCGGAACACCTCCGCCACCCACGGCATCCATGACGGCGTCGCGGAGACGACGGCGCCGGCGCCCGTCGTCGTGATCGCCAGACTGTGCTCGGGACGCGGAAACCGCCTCCGCCATCGATCGCCGCCCTGATTCGGCGAGACCTCCGATAGGCGCACGCCACCGGCAGTGAAGTCCCCGGGCTGGCAGCACGCTTCCGCTGCCAGCGCCGACAGCACGACGTCGAGGGCGTGCGACCGACTGAGAGCCAACGACCCACCTCCCGCCTGCTATGGAGTGACCGCCGCTGACTCCGGGAGACCCCACGCCGCAGCGAGCTCCCGCAGCCGCTGCCGCGACGTCACGCTCCGCACCTCGCCGAGGAAGACGGCGAGGGAGCCCATTCGCTCGCGCAGCGCCCGCAGCTCCTCCCCCAGCGGATCGACCGAGTCCGCGCGCGCGGCGTACGTACCGAACCAGGCGAAGTAGGCCTGGTTGATGCGACGGATCACGATCCCCCCGGCTGCCAGCTCGTCGCGCGTCTGCTCCATCAGCCGCTCCGCATCAGCGATCCGCCCCTCGGCCAAGAGGTCGTCCACCGCGATGTGAAGCTCCCTCAAGGTCTCGGCCCGATACGACGCGCGCAGCGCCCGCGCCTCGTCGGGGGGCGCGTCCGACCCGCCTCCAAGCCCGGAACCCTCCGCCGCGGTTGGATCCCCGAAGCGTTCGAGGACCAAGACGGCCACCTCGTCTCCCACGATATCGGCGACGGTCTCGTTAATCGTGCGCAGCTCCTGCGAGCGGAAGTAGGAGAGACCGAGTGGGTAGAAGGCAAGGTAGTGGTGCACCCACTCGTGCGCGACGGTCGCAACGGTACCGGCGTAGCTGCGGTCGGCGCTGACCAGGGCGGGGTAGAGCGCGATGCCGCCCGTCCGGAGGGCGACGGCCGAGATCGCCGCATCACCCGCCTCCCGCGCGCGCTCCAGCTCGACCGCCTCTTCGAGCGTCTTCCCGGGGGCCAGCAGCTCGTCGCCCGCGCGCTCGATGCGGTCGCGGGGGGAGGTGACGAGCACCCACGGCGATAGCGCGAGTTCGATGTCGACCGGGGGAAAGACAGAACCGGGAAGCGGGATACGCCCCTGGACGCGGAGCTCCCGGAGCACGGCGTCGACCCGCCCCTCGATCGCCGCCTCGACGGCGCCCTCCAGACGGGCGGCCGTCTCACCGCGCCGATCGGCGAGCGCGAAGTAGCGCGCGATCGCCACATCCGCCGCGGGGTCATCGCGGAACGGGGCGCCCAGGGCATGCACCCATTTGTTGGGCGCGCTGGCCAGTTCCCAACGCAGATAGTCGTAGCGCTCGCCCCGACCCTCGAAGCGAAGGGCGAGCAGAGCGGTCCACAGGAGGGCGGCGGCTATGGCCACCGCAGCAGCGACCACGACCGCTCTCGTCCCCCGCCGCCCGCTCGCGCGACCGCCCCCGGGGACGGCCGGGGCGTCGCCGGCGGGGCCTCGACGGGCCGGGTGAGCGGGGCGCTGCTTCTCTCCCACACGTCGAGCGTAGCGCGGAGGCGCTCGACGGATACGGTGCCGAGCGCTCGTATCGTCGGGTCCGCCCGGTGGCGTAGAGTAGCCTCAATGCCGACCCCGCCTGCGGAACCGGGCCGTTCGCGGATCCTCGCGGCCGCCGCGATCGACGGCGTGCTGCTCGCCGCCCTCCACGCGGGCGCCCTCCTGCTCGCGACGGCATGGCTGCTGGCGCGATCCGGGCTCGGGCGCCTCGATGTCGGAAACATGGATGCCGCCGTCGCGTTCGCGGTCGCCGGAGCGGTGGCTCCCGCCTGGATCGCCTGGACGCTACTCGCCGCCCGCTGGCAGCTGGCCACGCCCGGACAGAGGGTCGCCCGGATCCGCCCCGTCCCGACCGACGGCGCGACCCGTGGCGCTCTATACGTGCGGGCTGCGACGGCGCCGCTTTCGCTTCCGGGCTGGCTCTGGGCGGCAGCGACGCCGCTTCTCGCCGGCCTGCCGGCGTGGCTGGCGCTCCCGCCGCTGCTGGGAGCAACGGGCGTCGCGGTGACCGGGCTCGGATCGCTGGGAGTGCTGCTCGTCAGGCCGCGCGCTCGACTGCTGCACGACCGGGTGGCGCGCACGACGCTGGTCGCGGTCGGGCCATGAGTGATCCCCCCCGGCAGCAGCACTTCGACTTCGGCGACGACGAGGTCGAGGGGGACGACGACGGAGCGACGGCCGCGCCTGAGACACCCGCGGAGGGGCCACCCGAAGGGACCGCGCCCGCGCCCGACTCATCCGACCCCGCCGACCGGCCCGCCCCGGTGGTCACCGAGGACGGCGAGTACTGGTTCCCGCGCCGGGACGAGGAGATGGTCCCACGCGAGCTGCGCTCAGAGCGCTGGCTCGGGATGCGCAACGCCGCCGCATGGATCGCAGCCGTGGCGCTCGGCGGTCTCGCGGCGGCCGCACTCGTGGCGCACTCCGTCGTTCAGGCCACGAGCGATGAGGTCGCGCGGCCGGCGTTGAGGAACGCGATCAACGCGATCGCAGAGCCCGAGGCGCTCATCGATCTCCACTTCGAGCGCGTCGTGGAGGCCGCGACCCGCGCCGCGCCAGGCGAGGACGTCGTCGTACCGGGATATGCGGTCGTGGGCGTCGCGCTCACCGCGGAGGAGGCTGCGAGCGGGGATCGTGCACGGATGCGCGATGCTCTGCTGGAGCGCAGCGTCACGCTCGTCCGGGCCCAGGGCCGGCGCGCGCTCGCGGAGAGGGGGATCGCGCCGCCGGTGCGCGATCGGTTCTCCACGGCCGGCGCCGTCGCCGCCCTGCTGGACGGACTCACCACGGCGACCCACGAGAACTGGGCGGACTGGAGAACGAGGCTTGTAGTGGCGGCGGCGGTGCTCGGCGTCGCCGTGGCCGCACTGCCGCGTGGCTTCAACGGCGTCCTCGGGCTCGGGGCGGCCCTGCTCGGGGCGGGTGTCCTCGTGGCCGTTGGCTCGCTGGTGCTGCGCGTCGCGCTCTCCGCCGCGAGCGTCGAGGGCGCCCTTCTCGACGAGTACCTGCGGATCGGGCGCGACCTGACTCTCATCCCGCTGCGGAATGGCATCGTGCTCGGCGCTGCGGGAGCGGTTCTGGTGTTGCCGGCGGCGATGCTGCGAGCCTTCTTCGAGCGCTCAGAGGTACGTGCGCCGCCGACCACTGCCGGCGGAGCGGGGTGAAGTGGGGGACGAGAGCGGTGGCGGCGACGGCGCCCCGGCGGGCCGTCGCCCGGCGCCGGTTGACGGGTGCGCGGGCGGGGGATAGCGTCCCGTGTCGCGCCGTGGGCGCCCATCACGACGCCCCACCCGGAAGGTCCCGCATGCTGCGCAACCCGCGCACCTTCGTCGAGCCACTCGCGATCGGGGCACCGGCGCCGCCTCGCGAGATCCCGGCACGGCCGATGCGGATGGTCCACTTCTTCGACCCGAGCCACCCGCGAATGCGCGCGCGCATTCCGCAGATCATCCCCCAGGTGGACGTCCTCCTCGGCAACCTGGAGGACGCGATCGCCGCCGACAAGAAGGATGAGGCTCGCGCCGGGTTGATCGAGATCGCGCGCGAGAACGACTGCGGCGACACCGCGCTCTGGACCCGCGTCAACAGCCTCGATTCGCCGTGGTTCCTCGACGACATCACGGAGCTCGTCGCGACGATCGGCGACCGGCTCGACGTGATCATGCTCCCCAAGGTGAACGGCCCGTGGGACATCACCTTCCTCGACCAGCTGTTGGCGCAGCTCGAGGCGAAGCACGCCATCCGGAAGCCATTGTTGGTGCACGCCGTCCTAGAGACAGCGATCGGCGTCGCCAACGTCGAGGAAATCGCCACCGCCAGCCCGCGCATGCAGGGGATGAGCCTTGGCCCCGCGGACCTCGCCGCGTCGCGACGCATGAAGACGACGCGGGTCGGTGGCGGGCACCCGGGTTATGTCGTGCGGAGCGATCCCGACCCCGCAGACGCCGACGCGCCTCGGCCGACCGCGCAGCAGGATCTATGGCACTACACCATGGCGCGCATGGTGGACGCCTGTAACGCGGCGGGCTGCTACCCGTTCTACGGCCCCTTCGGCGACATCGCCGACCCCGTGGCCTGTGAGGATCAGTTCCGGAACGCGTTCCTGATGGGATGCGTCGGGGCGTGGTCCATCCACCCGAGCCAGATCGAGATTGCCAAGCGCGTCTTCTCCCCGCCCGCAGACGAGGTCGCCTTCGCACGCCGCATCACCGAGGCGATGGGCGACGGCTCCGGCGTGATCATGCTCGATGGAAAGATGCAGGACGATGCGACCTACAAGCAGGCGCAGGTCATGCTGACCACCGCGCGCCGGCTCGCCGAGCGAGACGCCGAGCTCGCCGCGCTCTACGGTTTCGAAAGCGGCTCCGGCGGGGGCGACGCCGCCCCGCAGGGCTAGGCGGCGGGAAGAGCGATGCGCTTCTACGAGTTTGAGGCGAAGCAGCTGCTGCGGCGGCGCGGCGTTCCGCTCCCCGGAAGCCGGCTCGCGCACACGGCCGACGAGGCCGCGGATGCGCAGCGCGCGCTCGGCGGCCCGGTTGTCCTCAAGTCGCAGGTACTCAGCGGCGGCCGCATGAAAGCGGGCGGCGTGCGCTTCGCCGATACCGCCGAGGAGGCCCGCAGCGCCGCCGAGGCCATCCTCGCGCTCTCGATCAACGACCAGCGCCCCACCGGCGTGCTGGTCGAGCAGAAGGGCGAGATCGCGCAGGAGTACTACGCCGCCGTGACGTGGGACGGTCGAGCGAAGCGCCCCGTCATCATCTTCAGCGACATGGGGGGCATCGACATCGAGGAGGTCGCCGAGACACACCCCGATCACCTCTCCCGCACGCACCTCTCGACCCTGCGCCCGCTCTCCGACTACCAGGCGAAGCTCGCCGTCGCGCGCACCGGCGTGACCGGCGGCGACCTCAACCGCCTCGGCCGCATCGTGCTCCAGCTCGCGCGCGCCTTCCGCGAACACGACCTGACGCTGGCGGAGATCAACCCGATCGGGAAGCTCACGGACGGCAGCATCCTCGCTCTCGACGCGCACATGGAGATGGAGGCGGAGGCGCGCGGCACGCACCGCGCCCTCCTCGCCGAGCTCGGGATCCCCGAGCACGACACCCGCCAGGCGCGTCCGCCCACCCCCTTCGAGGTCGCGGGTGCCCGAGTGGACGCCCAGGACACCCGCGGCGTCGCCGGCAACGTCACCGAGTTCTCGGGCACGCTCGGGCTCGTGATCGGGGCGGGCGGCGGCTCGCTCACCCTCTTCGACGCGGTGCGCGCCGCCGGCGGCGACCCCGCGAACTACTGCGAGGTCGGGGGCAATCCCTCGGTGCGCAAGACGGCCGCCCTCACGCAGCTCATCGTCTCGAAACCGGGCGTAGACAAGATCGCGGTGATGATGAACGTCGTCTCCAACACCCGGGTCGACATCATGGCGCGCGGCGTGATCAAGGGGGTGATCGACGCCGGATTCGACCCGGCCGAGAAGATCGCGATCTTCCGCATCCCCGGCTCCTGGGAGGAGGAGGGCTTCGCCATCCTCAGGCGCTACGGCGTCGAGTACGTGGACCGGTCGGTCTCGATGCACGAGGCGGCGAGGCGCGCCGTCGCGAAGCTCGCTCGACCGGACGGGGGCTAGCCGCGTGTCGATCCTCATCGACCGCGAGAGCACGTTCATCATCCAGGGGATCACGGGCCGCGAGGCCGTGACGATGGCCAGAGAGCTCCTGGACTACGGCGCGAAGTTGATGGGCGGCGTCACGCCCGGGCGCAAGGGGCGAGAGGTGCACGGCGTCCCCGTGGAGGACACGGTGCGGGCGTTCACGGAGCGGACGCGAGTGGACGGCTCCATCGTCGTGGTCCCGCCGGCGTTCGCCGCCGACGCCGTGCACGAGGCCATCGAGGCCGGCGTGAAGCTGATCGTCGTCGTGACCGAGCGCATCCCGCGCAGGGAGGTCGCGGAGTTCGTGGAGCACGCCGAGCAGGAGGGCGCCCGCGTCATCGGCCCCAACTGTCTGGGTATCATCTCGCCGGGGAAGTCGCGGATGGGAGGGATCGGCGGCTCGGCGGACGCCACGCGCCGAGCCTTCCATCCGGGATCGGTCGGCGTGATGTCGCGCTCCGGCGGGATGACGGTCGAGATCGCGAACGCGCTCTCTCAGGCGGGGCTCGGCATCTCGACGGCGTGCTCAATCGGAGGCGACGCCATTATCGGCTCCACCTACGCCGAGCTCATGCCGCTCTTCGAGGGGGACCCGGAGACGCAGGGGATCGCCATCTACAGCGAGCCGGGCGGGCGCGCGGAGGCGGCGCTCGCCGAGTACATGGAGGCCGTCTCCTCGCGCCTTCCCGTGGTGGCCTTCATGGCCGGTCGCTTCATGGACGCTATGCCGGGGATGCGCTTCGGCCACGCCGGGACGATCGTGGAGGGACGCGAGGACACGACCGCGGAGAAGATCGAGCGCATGGAGCGAGCCGGGATCGCCGTCGCCGACCGGATCGAGCACATCCCCGCGCTCCTGCGCGAGAGGATGGGCGCACGCTGATGCCGGACGGGCTCTTCATCCGCGTCGACATCGCCGAGTCGGTCCAGAAGGACCCGGAGCTCGTACAGCGCCTGATCGAGGTCTGTCCCGTCGACATCTTCGATCGGGCGGAGGGGGGTGGCGTGACGGCGGTGACGGCGAACCTCGACGAGTGCACCCTCTGCGACCTCTGTATTCAGGCCGCGGGCGACGACCGCGTCCGAGTGGTGAAGCTTTACGCGGAGTAGGGGGCGACGATGGCGACGATGCTGATCTCCGAGTCGATGGCGGACGGGCTCTCGCTCCAAGTGGGGCGGGAGTTCCAGGCCTCCCTCCAGTACGAGATGCTCGCGGCCTACTTCGAGCGAGAGGCGCTCCCCAATCTCGCCGCCCGCTACCGCGGGCAGGCCGAGGAGGAGCGGAGTCACGGACTCAAGCTGATCGCCTTCCTCAACAACGCGGGCGCCATCGTCCGCATCCCCGCGATCGAGGCCGGGCAGGCCGAGTTCTCCTCACCCATGGAGGCGCTTGAACTCGCGCTGACGAGCGAGACCGAGGTCACGAAGGCGATCAACACGCTGATGGATCTCGCCCTCGAGGAGCACGATCACATGTCGCGCGGCCTGCTCCAGTGGTTCGTCGACGAGCAGCTCGAGGAGGTCGCAACCGCCGATGCGCTCGTGATCGTCGCCCGGCGCGCCAGCGGCGACCTCCTCTACCTCGAGCAGTACGTCGCGGGGCTCCCTGCGCCCGGCACCGAGGCCGACGCCCCGGCTTAGGCAGCAGCCGGCGCCCGCACCTGGTCTGATCTCTCGCAGGAGGCCGTCTCGCATCGACCCGGCAGCGCCGTAGCGGAAGCGACGACG
Organism: Dehalococcoidia bacterium; assembly: GCA_965226695.1. Lineage (GTDB taxonomy): Bacteria > Chloroflexota > Dehalococcoidia > Lucifugimonadales > CATOSD01 > CATOSD01. The sequence goes on along the minus strand of OZ245405.1, from coordinate 3,718,543 downwards.
ACCTCATGAGGGCCCTGCGTCGAGGGAGAGCGGGTCGACGAGGAACTCATGGTGCTCCGTCCGACGGGAGAGCGGTAGGAGCACTCACACCGCGGCCGCTCCCTCCCACGCCCGGGCGGCCAGAGGTCGACGCGACTCGCGCTACGCTCGCGCGCAGTGAGAGCGGGACGAATCAGAGCGCGCCGTCTCCCGTCGCCGACGGTGGCGGTGGCGGTGGCGAGATCGTCGGGCGGCCGTGCATCGCGATCTCCGTGTCGCGCTCCTGCCGGCGCAATGCCTCACCCGAGCAGCCGCGCGCACGCAGCTGACGCTCGAACATCTCGCGCTCGTGGCGGGCCGCCAGGAGTTCCGCGCGGCCGAAGCGGCCGCTCGTGTCGACGACGACCGCGTGGTACCGGCGCCACTCGCGGTAGAGCTCGGCACACCTCTCGTCGTGCTCGTGGCCGGGAGCGACGGACGGCTCCTCCGCCACGGTCATCCCCCTCCGGCGGGATCGATCTGCGCGATGCGCCGGGCGTGGCGTCCGCCATCGAAGGTGGTCCCCAGCCACATGTCGACGATCGCGACCGCGAGTTCCTCGCTCACCATTCGCTCGCCGATGGAGATCACGTTGGCGTCGTTGTGACGCCGCGCGAGCTCCGCCGCCTCGACGCTCCAGCACACAGCGCAGCGAATCCCCCGGAGCCGGTTCGCGACGATCGCCTCGCCGTTGCCCGAGCCGCCGAGCACGATGGCGCGCTCGCACTCGCCGCGTGCCACCGCCCCGGCCGCCGAGCGGATGAAGGGCGGGTAGTCGACCTCCTCCGCCGAGTTCGTCCCCATGTCGACGACATCGTGCCCGGCCGCCTCGAGGTGGCGACGGATCGTCTCCTTGTGGCGGTAGCCCGCGTGGTCGGAGGCGACGGCGATGCGCATTCGCCGCGCTAGCCCCCGCGCGCGGCGCGTGCCAGAAGCTGGCGGCCGATCACCTTCAGCTCCAGCACTGGCTTGACGCCCTCGAAGATCGGGAGCACCAGCGCGTCCACGACGTACCGCGCGATCGGGTCCTCCTCGGAGAAACCCCAGCCGCCGTGCAGAAGCTGCGCCTCGCGCGTCACCTCGCCCGCGATGTCGCAGGCCAGGAGCTTCGCCATCGCCGGCTCCACGGCGCGTGTGTCGAAGTCCCGGGCCGCGACGTAGGTCAGCTGCCGCGCCGCCGCCGTGTGCGTCGCCATCACGCCGATCTTGTGCTGGGTCAGCTGGTACTCGGCGAGCGGGAGCCCAAACTGCGAGCGCTGCGTCACGTACTGACACGCCTTCTCGAGACCGGCCTGCGCCACGCCGATCGCGCGACCGCCGGTCTGCAGCCGTCCCGCGGCGAAGCCGCCCATCTGCACGAAGAAGCCGTTGCCGATGCCGTCGTCCCCGCCGACCAGATTGGAATGCGACACCCAGACATCGTCGAGCGCGATCGTAAAGGAGTGCATGCCGCGGTAACCCGGCGTGGGGTTCGCCGTCCCCTCCATGACGCCACCCTGCGGCTGCTCGTAGCGCCAGTGGTGCCCCTCGAAGGTGGGTTTCGGCACCATGAAGAGCGAGAGACCGCGGTTGCCCGAGGCGGGATCGGGATCGGTGCGCGCGAGCAGGGCGAGTACGGTGGCGCGCCCGGAGAACGTGCTCCACGCCTTCTGCCCGCTGATGCGCCAGCCGCGCACGCCCTCGTGCTCGGAGGGGACGGCGCGCGTCTGGAGCGAGGCGACATCGGAGCCCACATCGGGCTCCGTCACCGCAATCGCCACCAGTTCCTCGCCGGTGGCGATGCGCGGCAGCCACTGCGCGCGCTGCTCATCCGTGCCGCCGGAGAGGAGTGCCTTCGTCAAGATCTCCGGACGCGTAGAGAGCGATCCGGCCGCCGCCAGCGACGCCATCGAGAGCTCTTCGGTGATGATGATCATCGGGAGATCGCCCATACCCGTCCCGCCGTACTGCTCCGGGATCGAGGACCCGAAGAAGCCCTGGCGCGAGAAGGCCTCCAGCAGCGAGTCGGGCACGAGCATGTCCTCGCGATGGATCTGCTGGGCGATCGGCGCGACCTCGTTGCGGGCGAACTCGCGTGCCATGTCGCGCGTCAGCGTGGCCGTCTCGTCCTCGAGGTCGACGTTGTTTGCGCCGAGGGTGGCGATCACCTCTCGGCCGAGCTCGCGCAGCCGCCCGTCCGCAAGGCCGCCGCGCAGTTCCACTCGGAGCGCCGGCTCGAGCAGCGGGCCGAGGTCGTCCTCCTCGAGCCCGAACTCCCCCCACGCCGCCTCGATCGCCGAGCCGAGCGCGTGCGCGATCTCGGCCGCGTAGGCGTGCGCCATCATCGCCTGCCGCCAGTCCGGCTGGCCCTTCGCGGCGAGACGCTCTGCGTACGAAGTGAGTTCGTGCGCGGCCCGCACCTGCGTCGCGAGGTAGGAGACGCGCTCGACGTGCACCTGATGGTCGTCGATCCGGCGGCCGCCCTCGGTGAGCGCCGCAGCGCTCCGAAGCGCCGCACCAACAACACTCGTCGACGCCTCTACCAGCCGCCGCGCCGAGGCGATGGCCGCGCCCGGCGTGGTCTCCGTCGTCGTCATGGGAACCCCCCTTAGGTCACCGCAGCTGGCGGACGGCGCCTAGCGCGCCATGGGCATCAGCACCGTGTAGTCGAGATCGAGCACGACCGCGGGGTGGTAGCGCTCGCGGCCGTTCTCGCCCCTCACGCGCAGCGTCACGTCCTCGGTTGCCGGATCGGCGTTCTTCGCCGCTACCAGGCGCAGCCTGAGCGCGGCGGCGTCCGGGCGCCCGAGGTCGATACGATCGAGCACGTCTGTCCACGCGAAGATGGTGTCGCCCGCGAAGGTCGGGCTCACGTGCGTGCCGCCGTTGAAGGCGAGCACGCGGACCGCGTTCTCCAGTCCATTGAACGAGAGCTCCCGCGCCACGGAGATGACGTGGCCGCCGTAGATCACGCGGCGCCCGAAACGGCTCCCCTTCAGGGCATGCGCGTTGAAATGCGCGCGGGCCGTATTCTGGTAGAGACGCGCGGCCATCTGGTGCTCCGCCTCCTCGATCGCGACACCCTCCACGTGGTGAATGCGCTCGCCCGCCTCGTAGTCCTCCCACCACGCGCGGCCGCCGGTCACTGCGGGATCGAAGGCGGCGAGGTCGAGTTCGGGCGGGACCACCAGGTCGGTGCTCGTGACGACGTCCGGCGTCGCCGGCGCGTCGTCGATTCCGGTCACCTCATCCGGCTCGCGCTTCGCCATGAGCACCCAGCGGAGGAAGGAGAGCACCTCCTCGCCCCGCTGATTGCGGCCCACCGTGTGCACCCAGACGGCGCCGGTGTCACCGGAGCGCGACTCCCGGCGGCCGAGCACCGTCGTGCGCGAGCTGAGCGTGTCGCCGGGGTAGACAGGGGGGCCGAAACGCACGTCCGCGTAGCCTAGGTTGGCGATGGCATTGAGCGAGATATCCGGAACGGTGTTGCCGAACACGATGTGGAAGACGAGGAGATCGTTGACAGTCTCCCGCCGGAAGCCGAGTGCGCGCGCGAACTCGGCGTCGCAGTGCAGGGGGTAGCGGCTGGCGGTGAGCGCGATGTAGAGCGACTGATCGCCCTCGGTGACCGTGCGCGGCACGGCATGCTCGACCTCAAGCCCGGTCACCAGGTCCTCGAAGTAGTTGCCCGTGGTCGCCTTGCCGACCGCGGTCGCCGCCTCCCCTTTCGCCACGCGCACCCCCCGCCCGCGCCCATTGTAGGGCGAGGGGATCGATACGCGCCCGGAGCGCCGGCGGGGGTCGATATACTGCGCTCGGACGGCAAACGACCGGGAAGGGAGAGACGACGTGGGGTCCAAGGAGCTAGCGGCGCTGCTCACCGTGCTCGAGCAGGAGCTCGCGCGCGGGCGCGAGGGGCACATCATCGGAACGTGGACGATCCGGTACGAGAAGGAGCGCAGCGCGTTCTCCTTCGACAAGTGCGAGAACGACGGCTACTGCGAGGAGCGGCCCGCCGTGCTCGCGCTCGACGGCTCCGTGCTCGACCCGGGCGGCCCGATCGTGATCGGGGGTTGAGGCCATGACGGACACGACGTCGGTGGCCGACCTCTCACACTGCGCGGTCGCCGTCCGCGACCTCGACGAGGCGATCACCACCTACGAGCGGCTCTTCGGGCTTCAGGTCGGTGAGCGAGGCGCGAACCCGTGGGGGCACTTCCGCTGGGCGCAGATGGGCTGGGCCGGCGAACAGGCGATCCAGTTGATCCAGCCGGAGAGCGACGACACCCACGTGACGCGCGTGATGCGTGCACGTGCCACGGAGAAGAACCCGCACGGTGAGGGCTACTACATCTCCGTCTGGACCACACCGGATCCTGCCGCCCTCGCCGCGCGCATCGAGTCGAGCGGCGGGCGCGTGATCGACCGCGGCGACGGATCCGGCGTCCACTGGGTGCACCCCTCGGCGGCGCACGGCGCCTTCCTCGAGATCGTTCCTCAGAAGGCGCCCACGCCGGAGGGGACCCCGCTTCGGATCTCGCACCTCGGGGTCGCGGTCGCCGACCTCGACGAGGCCGAGGAGACCTTCCGAGAGCGCTTCGGCTGGCTCCGCCCCGACGAGCGATGGGTGCTCGAGTCGGGCGACTTCGAGGCCGCCTCGATCTTCGCCGGCGACGCGCAGGTGATGACACTGATCCAGCCGCGCACCCCGGAGAGCCCGATAGCCGTCGAGATGCGCAGGCGCGCCGACGAGAAGAACCCGCGCGGCGAGGGGCCGCACATCTCGGTCTGGACGTCGCCCGACACGGCCGCCGTCGCCGAGCGCATCGAGGCGGGCGGCGGCCGTGTGATCCGGACGTCGGGCTGGCCCGGCGCCGGCAGCATGCTGATCCCCCCGTCGGTGACGCACGGAATGCTCATGGAGGTGACGCCCCAGCGCGCCGAGCCAGCGCACTAGCGAGGAGGTCGCGCGTCGGGCGGCACCGGCGAAGGGATGGGCGATGAACTGAGCACGGTGAGGTTTGCACCACTCGACGGGGAGCCCGGGCGGAGCGCCCGTGGTTTGACGAAGTCATGGAGGTTCACCAGGCATGGAGACGTTCAAGCGCCCGATCGGCCTGTATCTCATCGCAGTCGCGGTCGCCGTCGCCGTCCATTTCGTTCTCGACCCCGTGATCTACGACTGGGCGGACGGCGAGACGCCGCCTGTCTGGCTCGTCCTCGACGCCCTGATGGTGGTCGGTCTTGTCCTCGCCATCATCCTGTCCTGCCAGGCGAAGCGCGCCGTGGACGCGATGGACACCGTCGACGTGCGCCAGTACGTGCGCGCCAACGTGACCTTCTACGTCGCAGCCGGCCTGCTCCTGCTCACGCTCTGGAACATCGTGCAGATCGACTGGTCGGCGGGGGACCAGCAACCCGACGGCCAGGTGTGGGTGCTGATCGACACGGTCCTGCCGCTGCTCTTCTTCTCGCTCGGTCGGCGGCTTGTTCGGGAGGGCTGACCGCCCCGTCTTCCGCCCGTAAGCGCTCATGGCGAGAGCGCGGGCGCCCGGCGGCCGGCCTTCGTTGGGGAGGCGCTGCCGGGCGCTCGTGCGGCAGGGTCGCCCGCTCCCGAAGCACGTGAGCGGAGGCCGCGTCCTAGAACTCGCGGCGGCGGAGTTGACCCGCCGGGCGGCGGTAGTAGGCGATCAGATCCGTGGGCGGACGCGCCGCGAGGACGAGCGGGACGCCGACGGCGACGACCGCCGCCGAGATCAGCCAGCCCGGCGTGTAACCGCCCCCCGAGTCGACGATCAACCCCACCGTGAGGGGCCCCCCGAACGACCCGATCGTGACCCACAGTCGGGAGAGACCGGCGATCGTGCCGAAGCTCGTCGTCCCGAAGTAGTCGGCGAGCAGAGCCGGACGGAGTGGGGCCGTCCCGCCGAAGCCCGGCGCCACGATCAGCATCACGAGGTAGCTCTGCTTGAGGGTGTGCACAAGCGGCATTAGCGCGATCCCCACCGCCATCAGGGCAATCGCACCGGCGAGTATCACGCGCTTATCGTAGCGATCGGCGAGCCAGCCGCCGGAGAGACGCCCCACGACCGAGGCGAGCGCGAAGGCGAGCACCGTGCTCCCCGCCTCCGCCTTGGAGACGCCCAGCGACTCCATGAACGGCACCTGGTGCACGATCAGGGCGGTCCAGCCGAAGCCGTTGGCAATGAGGCCGAGCGCGAGCAGCAAGAAGGCGCGCGTCCGGATCGCGCGGCGCGCGGGGATGCCCCAGGCATCGCCCCGGGCGCCGTCGTCGTCCGCAGCGGCCGGGAGACCATCCATCGGCTGCGGATGCCCCCGGGGCCGGCGGCGCACGTTGACCCCGGCGAGCGAACCGGCGAGCAGCACGACGACCGCGAGCACGCGGAGGGCGATGCGCCATCCGAGCTCGTCGACGAGCAGCGCCACCGGCACCGTCATCACACCCGCCGCGGCGCCCCCCAGCGAGAGCATCGCCAGCGCGCGGCCGCGGCGCGCCTCGAACCAACTCGCCGCGGCCACCGTGCCGACCGGCCCCGAGGCGGAACTGATCCCGAGCGCGATCAGCACCATCGCCAGGTAGAACTGCCAGATGCTCTCCATGTAGGAGGTCAGCAGGACCCCCAAACAGACCAGTGCCAGCCCGCCGATCAACACCCTCTGCGGACCAAGTCGGTCGATGGCGACGCCGATCACGGGCGCGGCGATGCCGCCCGCCTCCGAGCGCACCGAGAAGGCGAGGCTCGTCGCCGCCACGCTCCAGCCGAACTCGTCGATGATCGGGTTGAAGATTGTGCCGAAGCCGTAGAAGAAGGCGCCCCCGATGAAGGTGGTGATCGCAGCCGCCGAGAAGACGACCAGCCAGCCTTCGTAGACGTTCGGGAAGAGGCGCCTGAGCACCGGCCCGCCCCTCGCCCCTGCGCGCCGCCCGCGCGACGGGCGTCGGGCCGGCCTCACGCTCCGATGACGCTCTCCCTCGCGTCCGCCATCATACAGAGGCTCGCGCCGGCGGCGGCCTTGCGGCGACGCCCGGCCTCGTGCACGGTGCGCGGGCGCCGGGGCCGCCCTGCGAGGTGTGGCGAGGAGCGTGCCGTGGACTATTCGGGATTTCGCGACATCGTTGTCACGGTCGAGGATCGCGTCGCCACCTTCCGCATCGACCGGCCAGAGACCCTGAACTCGTTCGGGCCAGACAGCTGGAACGAGTTGCTGACCCTCGCGCGCATGCTCAACGAGGATGACCAGGTGCGCGCCGTGGTCTGCGCCCCCGAGGGACGGGGCTTCAGCTCCGGCGCCTACGTTGGCGAGCGGGGCACACCCGACCCCTCAACCGCGCCGCGCTTCGCCGACCGCACGCATCGCATGGGAAACGCAGCCATCGGCCTCGCGATGCCCTCCATCGACAAGCCGACCATCGCGGTGATCGACGGCGTCGCCGCCGGGGCGGGGATGGCCTTCGCCTGCTCCTTCGACATCCGGATCCTCGGACCGGGCGCACGCTTCACGACGGTCTTCGTGCGCCGGGCGCTGGGTCCAGATTGCGGCCTTACCTGGTTCCTGCCGCGCTTGGTGGGACCGGGGCTCGCGGCGGAGTTGCTCTTCTCGGGCCGCGAGGTGGGGGCGGAAGAGGCAGCTCGGATCGGGCTGGGCAACCGCCTCGTCGACGACCCGCGCGGCGAGGCGCAGGCGCTCGCTCGCGAGCTCGCCCAGGCGCCCCCGCTCTCGATCCTGTGGTCGAAGCGCGAGCTGCAGGAGAGCGACCGCCACACCCTCAGCGAGCAGATCGAGTTCGAGTGGGTGGCCGCCCGGCACTTCCGGGGCAGCCGTGACGTCGAGGAGGGGATGCGGGCGTTCCGCGAGAAGCGCGAGCCCCGCTTCACGGGGGAGTAGCGGCCCACATGGCGGCGACGCCGCCGCGCGCCTATTCCCCTGCGGCCGTTCCCACGACGGGCAGCACGTCCTCGATCAGCGACTCGAGCGTTCGGTCGGCGAACCCGGGCTCGATGCCGCCGAAGTCGACCCAGGCGATGGCCGTACCGAGGCCGAGCTCCTCGACCTCGAGCAATCGCTCGGCGACCGTCCGCGCAGAGCCGTAGACGCAGGCCCGCTCGAGGAAGTCGTCGAGCTCGTGCGGCTCGTTCACTTCGTGGGCGCGGGCGATGTAGCCGGCCATCGCCTCGCGCGCGATGGCGTACGCCTCCTGATCGCTCGGGGCGATGACCACGTGACGCAGCGCCGCCGAGTGCGCAAGCAACGACTCGCTCTCGGCCTCGCTCGCCCCCGCGGCCGAGAGCGTGCGCCGGTAGATCTCGACGGTCGGAGCCAGACGCGCCCGCGGGAAGCGGCCGAGCAGCATCGGCATCCGGGCGTGCGCCGCCGCGATCGAGGAGTCGTCGTGCACGATCGCGCGCAAGAGCGGCGGGTGCGGGAGCTGCTGGGGCCTGAGCCGCCCGCCGGGGAAGCGCACCGGGAAGTGCGGACCCCGGTGCTCGAAGGCCTCCCCGCTCCAGATGCGCGGGAGCAGCGCCAGAGCCTCGTCGAAGAGTTCGTGCGGATCCTCGAAGGCCAAACCGAGGGCACGCGCCTCCACTCCCGCCCGCCCGCTCCCGACGCCGACCAGCAGCCGGCCCCCTGAGAGCACGTCGAGCACGGCGAGTTCCTCGGCGAGCTGGAAGGGGTTGTGCAGGGCCAGGATCAACGCCGCGAAGCCGATACGGATGCGCGACGTCCGCGCCGCGACCGCCCCCGCGAGCACCACCGGGTTGCCGATCGTCCCGTAGGAGGTGAAGTGACGTTCGGCGAGCCATACCGACTCGAATCCGCCAGCCTCCGCACGCTCGGCGTGCCGGAGGAAGCGCCTCAGCGCCGCAGCTTCATCACCCGGCCGTGACTGGATCGTGCTGAAGAGCCCGAGCCGCATGTGCCCCCGAGACCGGACCCCGCTCGGATGCGACCTCGACGGTGACCGCTCCGCCTCGGTCTCCGCAGGGTCGCGCGGCACGAGTCTAGCGGGGCCGCGGGCGTCGCGACAGGACCGCGCGCGCTACCCTGCCGGGGAAGCGGGGGAGCGTCGCCTGTGGAGAACGGAGTCCGGCGCGGCTTCGTCGCCACGTCGCTGGGGCAGCTGCACTACCGCACGGCCGGAGCGGGGCCGCCGCTCGTGCTTCTTCACAACACGTGGCTCTCCTCGCGCATGTTCGGCGCCGCCCTCCCTGGACTCGCGAGGGAGTTCGAGGTCTTCGCCATCGACACCCTAGGACAGGGGCAGTCGGATCCCGCGCCCGCGGGCGCGATGGAGATCGCCACCTACGCCGCCGCGCTCCGCGAGGCGATCGTGGAGCTCGCCCTGACGCGCCCCGCGATCGCCGGACAGGCGACCGGGGCCGCGATCGCCGCCGAGGCCGCGGCCCAGGATCCCGACGGCGTCCGGCGCCTCGTGCTCACCGGGCTGCCGTTGTGGCGCAACCCGGCCACGCGCCTCGCGCAGCTCGATGTCGAGACCTTCGCCGACTGGGAGCCCGGCTCCGACGGCGAGGGGTTGAGGCGCGCCTGGCAGCAGCACGGTCGCGAGGCGCTCTCCGGCTACGACGGCGCCACCGATGTGCTCGTCGACTACCTGAGGCCCGGTCCGCGCACCAGCCTCGCGCTCCGGGCGCTCTTCCGCTGGGATCCGCGGGAGCGGCTGCCGCTCGTCACGTCGCCGACTCTGGTTCTCTCCCACGCCGGCAACATCTTCTCCCGCAACGCGCCGCTCGTCGTCGAGCTCCTCCCGCGGTGCGAGCTTCGCATCGTCACCGAAACGGTCCCCCACCCGCACCAGGCGATCTTCGCCGAGGAGATCGCCGCCTTCTGCCGTCGGACGACAGATAGGGACGACGGCCAGCCGTCTCCACCGCCCCCGCCTGGCGTACCCTGAGGCTAGGCCTCCGACAGGGCTGCGGGGAACGCGAGGCGTGGACGTGAACGCGACGGGCCATGTGCAACGGGGCTTCGTGCACGGACCGCACGGCAACATCGAGTACATGGAGGGCGGCTCCGGACCGGCCCTGATCCTCCTCCATTCGGCGCCGAGTTCCTGCGCGCTCTTTGAGGAGGCGATCCCGCTCCTCGCCAACGACCTCCGCGCGATCGCCATGTCGCAACCGGGCTTCGGCGAGTCCGATGCGCCGCCCGCCGCGTACACGACCGTGAACGACTACGCGCGGGCCGTGATCTACCTCCTCGACGGACTGGGCATTGAGCGCGCGGCCGTGCTCGGTGCGCACACCAGCGCCCTGACCGCCCTCGAGGTGGCGGCGGCCTGGCCCGACCGCGTCGAGCGCCTCGTGATCGAGGAGTGCTTCAACTGGAGCCGGCCCGGCAGGCTCGAGGCGCTCGAGCGCCGCCACGGCTTCACCGAGCAGGCCGATGGGAGGCATCTGCTCGCGATGTGGGAGCGAGCCCACGAGCGCACGCTCCGCAACACGAGCGATCCCTCCGAGGTCGCGCGGTTGACGCGGCGAGGCTTCCTCGACACAGTGCGCGCCGAGCGGCCGGGACCGGACGGGATCAGTGGGCAAGACGCGTCCACCCGGGCGCTCGCGAGCTACCCGCTCTGGGAGCGTGCCCCGCTGGTGGAGGCGCCGACCCTGGTTGTGCACGGCGCATCGAGCGAACTCGGCCGCGCGCACGAGCGGCTGCTCGCCGCGATTCCCGGTGCACGCGGCATCCGGCCGCCGACCGCGCACCAGTTCACCTGGCGGGTGGCGCCAGAGCTGTGGGCCGCAGAGCTGCGAGCCTTCCTGACCTAGCGACCCCTCAGCGATGCAGCCCTCCCTGGCCGGTACCGGCTCGCTGCCAGCGTGCGCGCCGGCGACCATCGCCTTCGCCCACGCCGGTCGACGGGGCGCCGTGCGACGTCAGGGCGACCAGACGAGCACGATCAGCGGCACGGCGACGACCGTGATCACGGCCTCGAGCGGCAGTCCGAGGCGCCAGTAGTCACCGAAGCGGTAGCCCCCCGGGCCCATCACCAGCAGGTTCGACTGGTGACCGATCGGCGTCAGGAACGCAGCCGAGGCGCCGACCGCAACGGCCATGAGGAAGGGGTCGGGCGAAGCCGAGAGTCGGCTGGCAACGCCGAGGGCGATCGGCGCCATCAGCACGGCGGCGGCCGTGTTGTTGACGATGTCCGAGAGGAACATCGCGATCACCAGCACTGCCGCCACGCTCATCCAGACCGGAAGGTCGCCGCTGACCGCGACGAGTGCTGCGGCCGCCCGGGCCGCGACGCCCGTGTCCTCGAGTGCCCCGCCCACGGGGATCATCGCTCCGAGGAGGACGATCACCCTCCAGTCGATCGACTCGTACACCTCCTTCGGGGAGAGGAGCCCGACGAGCCCCATCACCGCAGCGGCGCCGGCGATCGCAACCTGGATCGGCAGCAGCCGGAGCGCGGCCGCCATCAGCAGCGCACCGCCGAAGATCGAAGCCGCCAGCAGCGCGCGCCGCTCCTGTCGGCCGACGCTCAGACCGCGCTCCGCGAGCGGCAGGCAGCTCAGAGCCTCGAGTGCGGCCGGGAGCTCCCGGCGATTCGCCTGGAGGAGCAGTACGTCCCCGGCCTCGAGCAGCGTCTCCCGGAGTCGGGAGCGGGACTGCCGGCCGCGGCGCGAGATCGCCAGCAGGTTGACGTGGTGGCGCCGCCTCAGGTCGGCGTCCACCACCGTCCGGGCTCGCAGCGGTGAGTCGGGCATCACGACCGCCTCGGCGACGACGACATCGCCGCCACCGAGCTCCGCCACTGCGTTCTCGCGCGAGCTGGTCTCCTCCAGGCCGGCGTCGGTGACGAGCGCATCCAGCGCGTCGCCGCTCCCTTCGACGACGAGCACGTCGCCAGCGCGCAGCATTTCGAAGCTCGAGGGAAGCGCGATCCGGCGATCACCACGCACGATCGCGGCCACGAGGAATTCCGCATCGTAGGCGGCGCCGAGCTCGGCGATGCTCCGTCCGTCCGTTCGGGACCCCTCAGGGATCCGGACTTCGAAGAGATAGTCGCTGATCTCGAAGAGGCTTCCGCTCACCGCCGCCTCGCGCTGCGGAATCAACCGCCACCCGACGAGCGAGATGAACGCGAGCCCCGCGAGCGCGACTCCGACGCCGACCGGTGCGAAGTCGAACATCGCGAAGGCCTCGCCCGAGACGTCCGAGCGGAAGGTCGCGATGACGATGTTGGGAGGTGTCCCCACAAGCGTGACGAGTCCCCCGAGAAGGGAGCCGAACGCCAGCGGCATGAGCACGGCCGACGGGCTGTTTCCGGCATGTCTGGAGATCCGGATCGCGGTCGGCATCAGGACGGCCAGCGCCCCGACGTTGTTGATGAATGCCGAGAGCACGGCGGCCAACCCGGAGGTCGCGGCGATCTGGCGAGTGGGCGAGCTGCCCGCGCTCGTGAGCCAGCGGGCCAGGACGTCGACCGCTCCCGAGTTCTGCAGGCCCCGACTCACGACCAGGACGCCGGCGACGGTGACGACGGCGGGATGGCCGAAGCCAGCGAACGCCGCCTCGCCGGGGATGATGTCGAACAGCACGAGCGTCAACAGCGCGAGCAGCGCCACTGCATCGTATCGCCAGCGCCCCCACACGAAGAGGACGAAGGTGAGGACGAGCACGAAGATAACGAGCAGCTGGTCGGCTTCCACGACGCACCTAGCGTAGACGACGAATCGACGCCCGTCGCAGCCGGGTTGGGGTGTGCCACAGCCTTGGCCGAGTAGAGTGGATGGTGGACCACCGGCAAGCCGCGCTCTTCGCGGAGCGGCGCGCCTCGGCATGAGGTACGGCATGGCGCAAATCCGGAGGCGCAGTCTCGGCCGAACCGGGCTGCTCGTCGGCGAGGTTGGCCTGGGAGCGATGGACACGCCGACCGCTGCCGACGGGGTCGAGACGCTGGCCACCGCGCTCGACCTCGGCATCGACTTTGTCGACACGGCACGCGAGTACGCGGGCAGCGAGTTCCTGATCGGTCAGATCGTCCGCGCGCGAGGAGGCGCCGACTTCCACATCGCGACGAAGACCTTCAGCCACGGTGTCGATAACAGCCAGCGCGACGTCGACCGCTCGCTCTCGATCCTCGGCGTTCCGCGCGTGAGCCTCTACCAGCTCCACGACATCTCGACGCCGCAGGCCTGGGACGAGGTGATGGCGGAGGAGGGAGCCCTCGGCGGACTGAAGGTCGCCCAGTTCCGCGGTCTCATCGACCACATCGGCATCTCCTCGCACAGCACCGATGTCCTGCGGAACGCCATCGACAGCGGCGAGTTCGACACCGTCATGCTCGAGTACTCCGCCTTCCTCCCCGAGACCGCCTCGCTCATCGACCGCGCCTACGAGCGCGACGTCGGCGTGATCGTGATGAGGCCGCTCGGGGGCTCGGGCAGAACGAGCGCGATGCGCGGTCTCATCGCCGACGGCTATGCCGGCCCGCTGACGCCGGCCGCCCTGCTGCGCTACGTGCTCTCCCACCCAGGCGTCTCGGTCGCGATCCCCGGCGCGCGGCACCCCTCGCGCGTACGCGAGAACGTGGCCACCGCTCACGCAGCCAAGCCGATGGGCGCAGCGGAGCGGCGGGAGGTGGAGCAGGAGGCGGAGCAACTCTACTGATGTCGGGAGGGTGTCGGCCCTTCGGCCGCTGAACGCCCCACCCGACCCGAAGGCCACGGCCGGCGCCGTCGACCCGTCAGCTGCGTCTCGCCTCCTCGGCGAGCCGGTTCACATCCGCGGCGAGCTCGTCCGGCCGGCGGCTGTTCAGGTAGTGGCGCCGCCCCTGAAGCGTATCGACGACGACGCCGGTGCGGAGGAACGGCACCGAGCAGGCGCGACCCGCTCGCCCCCCGTCGCCGCCCCAGCGCAGGACCCAGCCGCCGTACGAGCGCCAGCGGTACCGCGCGACGCGCGCGCTCTCGATCTCCTGGCCGGGGATGGTGAGACCGCAGGGCCCGAACCGCGCGCGCAGCGTCTCCCGGCCGACCTCGATGCGGAGCACGCGGAAGACGCGCAGCACGGTGGCGGTCGAGCCCCCGGCGAGGAGCAGCGCCACGCCCGCCAAGACCTGATCGGCGGCGACGGCCAGCCAGCACCGGAGCGCCCGGAGCGAGTCGCCCGGGGCCGACCGGGTCCTGGCGCGCCTTCGCGAGCCTCATCGGGGTACGCTTCGCCCCATGCGAGAGCTGCTGACGCCGGCCGGAGCGCGGCTGCGTTACCGGGATGAGGGAGCGGGCGATGATGCCCTGCTTCTGGTCCACGGCTGGTGCTCCAGCGGGAGGGCGTGGGAGCGGACCGCGCGCGCCTTCGCCCGGCGCGGGAGAGTGCTGCGCGTCGACCTGCGCGGCCACGGCGCGTCGGAGGCGCCGGAACGCGGCGGCTTCCTCTGGAGCGATTTCGCGGACGACCTCGAGGCGCTGGTCCGCTCGCTCGGCCTCGCCCGCCTCGTCGCCGTCGGACACTCGATGGGGAGTCCGATCTCGCTCGAGCTCGCCGGGAGGCTGCCGCGCATCGTGACCGGGGTCGTCGCGGTCGACGGCCTCTCCGGCCTCGGCCTTTCGGAAGAGCGAGCAGCGACGCATCCCTGGGTCGTGGCGCTCACGCCGACCAGCACCGCGGAGACGAGGCGGCGCCTCGTCGAGACCTTTCTTCCAGCCGATCCCCGGGGCCGGCAGATCGTAGCCGGCGACGCGGCGCGCGCCGATCCCGGGGCCGCCCTCGCCGCGTACCGCGACTCCGTGGTCACCGGAACGCCGCGCGAGGCGTGGCGGCAGCAGAAGCACCCATTCCTGTACGTCGCCGCCAGCCGCAGCCGCCGCACGGCGGTGGATGTGCGGGCCGTGATCCCCCACGCGCAGTTCGGGCAGGTCGTGAACTCCGGCCACTACGCCCAGCTCGACGCCGCGGCGCAGCTTCACGCGATGTTGGATCGCTTCCTCGCGCACATCCCGTAGCAGCGATCCGCACCATCGGGCCCGCCGACCCGTCGGCGAGCTGTGACGGCCGGGCGTGGCGCCGCGTCGTCAGCTCCCGCGCGCGATCACCTCGACGTAGAGCCCGTGCAGCGCGCGGGGGTGGATCCAGTAGGTGCCACCACCGCCTCCCGCGATACCTGCGCCGGCCGCTGCAGCGGCTTCCGCGCCGGCGGCGAGATCCGGCACGCCGAAGACGACGACGTGCACGCCCTCGCCCTCGGGGTGCTCGCGCCCGGCGCGGCGGTCCATCCGCGGCACGAGCGCCGACGCGGGCGTCGCCGGGGTGAGCAGCGTGAACATGCGGCGTCCGCCCCTCCCCACGCGCTGCCACTCGAGGTCCCCGAACGGCTGGCGATGCAACTCACTCACCGTCTCCGTGCCAAGCAGGCGGTGGAACGTCGCGATCGCGCGGTCGCGATCGCGCACCGCGAGTCCGATGTGCGAGAGGGCGTACGGGGCGTCGGGCGGCACCAGCGGCGGATCATCGACCTCAGGCGCGATCTCAAAGCGCACGCCGTGCGCCCTGCGCAGGTCGGGGCGCAGCCCGCCTCCTGAGCGTTCCTCGAGAGAGACGCCGGAGGAGCGCAGCACGGCCGCCACCTCGGAGAACTCCGGCGTGCGCCACACCGAGAGGTAGTAGCCCTCGCCCTTCCTGTTGCGCTCGTCGGCGCGGCGCTCCATCACTGCGGAGAGCGGTCCCTCGACGGTCGGCTGGAGGAGCCGCACCGAGCCCTCGCCCGCGGCGCCGAGCTCGAGCCACCGCGCACCCTCCTCTTCGTCGACTCCGGAGTCGCCGACGTCGAGCCGGAAGACGCGCCGATACGCCTCGACCGCGATGTCGAGATCGGCGACCGCCACCTGCAACTGCGCGTAACGGAGCGGCTGCACCATGACCGGACCTCCCGTCTTCTCGCGCCCCCCTACGGCGCACCCGCTATCGGCGGCCAGCGATCGCGCCAGGGGGCGACTACCTCGAAGGCGGCCGAGGCGCGGAGCACGCTCGCGTCGTCCCGCCAGCGGCCGACCAGCTGCAGGCCGACCGGGAGTCCGTCGATCTCCCCGCAGGGGACCGTGGCGGCGGGCTGCCCGGTCAGGTTGAAGGGATAGGTGAAGGCCGTCCACTCCAGGAAGCGGCGAGGGCGCCCGGCAACCGTCCCGGGTCCGTCGTCACCAGCCGCGAAGGCCGTGACCGGGAGCGTCGGCGTGAGGAGGAGGTCGTAGCGATCGAAGAACCGGCGCACGATCTCGGCGTAGGCGTTCTGCTCCAGGATCGCGCGCCCGTAGTCGGCGCCGCTGTAGCGTGCGGCGTCGCGCACGACTTCGGCCAGACCGGGGTCGAGCCGATCCCCGATCTCGTCGAGGCGAGCGCCGAAGAGCCCCGCCATCCGGCACGACCAGATCACATCGAGTACCGGGTAGGGGTCCCCGGCGTCGGGGTGGGCCTCCTCGACCCGCGCGCCGAGCTCGGTGAGCCGCAACGCCGCGGCCTCCGCGACGTCGGCGACGGCCGTCTCCACGGCCGCGAATCCGAGGTCACGCGACCACGCGACGCGGAGGCCGGCGAACGCGTCACCCCGCTCGCCGGCGGCGCGCCCCTCCTCGGTCGAGGCGAGGTGGCCGCCCACCGAGGGGAGCGACCCGCGATCGCGCGCGTCGCTGCCCTCCATCACGTCGATCATCAGCGCTGCGTCGGCCACCGTGCGCGCGATGGGCCCGGCGTGCGACAACGTGGAGCCAGCGGGCCACTGCGGGACGCGGCCGTAGGAGGGCTTGATCCCGTAGATGCCGCAGAACGCGGCGGGGATGCGGATCGAGCCGGCGCCGTCGGAGCCCTGCGCGATCGGGCCGATACCCGACGCGACGGCAGCCGCGGCTCCCCCGCTCGATCCGCCGGCCGTGCGGCCCTCCCGCCACGGGTTCTGCGTGCTGCCGTACAGACGGTTGCTGGTGTCGCCCTTCCAGCCGTACTCGGACGTGTTGCTCTTCCCCAGCATCACCGCGCCCGCCCGGTAGAGGCGCTCCACGAGAGGCGCGTCCTCCGCCGGCACCTCGTCGTCGTGCAGCAGCGACCCGCGCGTCGTCCGAATGCCCGCTGTGGCCGTGAGGTCCTTGATCGAGACCGGGATGCCGGCGACGGGGCCGGCCGAGCCGTCGGCGTAGGCGCGCTCGGCGGCCGCCGCCTGCGAGAGCGCGAGGTCGGGCGTCGGCGTGACGAAGGCGCGCAGGCGCGGCTCGAGCGTCGCCAGCCGGTCGAGGACGACACGCGCCACCTCGACGGGGGAGAGCTCGCGGCGCGCGTAGAGCGCGCGCAGCTCGACGGCGGAGAGGGTCCACAGCTCGCTCACGCCCGCACGCTAGCGGATCGCCGCCGAGGCTCGCCACCGCGGCAGCGCCCTCCCCGACGCCATCGCGGCGGCCCGGGAGGAGGAGCGCGGCGGCCGCGCTCGCCGCAACGCACCTTGGCCGCTGCGCGCGAAGGCGCTCGCTGGAATTCGCGCGATTATCGAGTACCTTCGCCCAGTTTTTGCAAGGTTTACACGGTTGCCGCTGCCCTGGCGCGGCCCAACGATGGACGCCGCCCGCAGGCAATGGTGCGAAGGAGCCGCCGTGAAGCGATGGGTACGCGTGCTCGGGCTGGTCGGAGTGCTCGCGCTCCTGGTGGCCGCACCGTCGGCTGCGTGCGGCGGCGAGGACGAGGGTGGGCCAGCGCCCGACGGCGGTGACTCCGCCTACCCGGTCACCGTGACCGACCTCCTCGGCCGCCGCGTGACGATCGACTCGAAGCCCGAGCGGATCGTCACGACGAGCCCCTCCGCCATCGAGCTGCTCGCGGACGTCGGCGGCGCGGCCGTCGCGCGCTCGACCACGGCGACCGCGGTGCCGGGCTCCGCTGAGCTGGCGGACATCGGGCCCTCCTACGCGCCCTCCTTCGAGCAAATCGTGGCGCTGGGGCCCGACCTCGTGGTCGCGGACGCCTCCGCGCAGGCACACCTCGCCGCTGCCTTCGAGGAGACGCTCTCGGGCACGCCGACGCTCTTCGTAGGCGCGCGCGCCTACGATGATCTCGCTGCGTCGGCGCGCATCCTGGGGGAGGCGATCGGGAGCCCTGACCGGGGCGAGGCGTCGGCGTCAGCGTTCGAGGCGGTCGTCGAGGAGGTCGGCGGCGGGAGCGGCGACGCGCCGAGGGTCCTCGTCATGGTGGCGGGCCGCGACGGCACGCTCTCCGCGGCGCTGGACGGATCCTTCATCGGCGATCTGGTCACCCTGCTCGGGGGCGAGAATGTCGCTGCCTCGCTCCCTCAGTCCGGCCCGGTCCCCGGCTACGCCCTGCTCTCGCCCGAGTCCATCGTGAGCTTCGACCCCGAGGTGCTGCTGGTCATCACGCCCGGGGGCGGTCCCTCGATCGCCGAGCTGCTGAGCAGGCAGCTGCCGGAGCTCTTAGCGGTGAGATCCGGCCGCGTCCACGAGGTCGACCTCGAGGTCTACCTCCAGGCGCCCGGCCCGCGAGCGCGCGAGGGTCTCCGCGCACTCGCCTCGCTCCTGAATCCCGGCTAGCGGGCCGCCGGCTCCCCAGTGCTGGTCGCGGGACGCCACCGCATACGGCCGGTCCCGGCTCTCGCGGGAGCCTCGGTCGCGCTGCTCGTGGCGATGGCGGTCGCCGTCTCGTTCGGCGCGGTGCGGCTCAGCCTCGGGGAGGTCGTCGACGGACTGCTGGACTCGGGGGACGCGATCACGCGACGGATCGTGTGGCAGCTGCGCGTGCCGCGCGTGCTGGCGGCGGCCCTGGTCGGCGGGCACCTCGGCATCGCCGGCGCGCTGCTGCAGGGGGTGACGCGCAACCCGCTCGCCGACCCGCATATCCTCGGCTTCTCCTCCGGCGCGGGCTTCGTCGCCGTGGCGCTGGTCGTCTGGGCGCCCGGCTCGCCCGAGGCGCTCGCGCCGGCCGGCGCCTTCGCCGGGTCGCTGCTGTCGGCGGCCGTCGTGTACGCACTCGCGTGGCGCGGGGGGATCTCTGCCGTGCGCTTCGCCCTCTCCGGCGTCGCCGTGGCCGCGCTCTTCACGGCGCTCTCCGCGGCCGCGATCTCCTTCTCCGACCTCTTCACGCAGGCCGCACTCACCTTTCTCGTCGGCGGCCTGATCGGCGCCGGCTGGGACGATCTCCCGCGGATCGCCCCCTACACGGTGGCAGGCGCGCTGGCGGCGATCGCTCTCGCCCGGGCGCTCAACGTGTTGGCGCTCGGCGACGATGTCGCGCGCGGCCTCGGCATGCGCGTGGAGCGCGTGCGGCTGGGGGCGATCGCGGCCGCCGCGGCGCTCACGGGCTCGGCGGTCGCCGTGAGCGGCATCCTCGCCTTCGTCGGCCTCGTCGCGCCCCACGCGGGGCGGCTCCTGGTCGGGGGCGATCACCGTCTTGTGCTGCCGCTCTCCGGGCTCCTCGGCGCGACGCTCTTCGTGCTCGCCGACACCGCTGCGCGGACAGCCTGGGCGCCGACTGAGATTCCCGCCGGCATCGTCACGGCGATCGTCGGCGCCCCGGTACTCCTGATCCTGATCCGGACGCGCACATGAGTGACCCGCTGCTTGAGGCGCGGGACGTTCGGTGGTCGCCCCGCGGTCGCGACGTCCTGCGCGGGATCACGTTCGGGGTCGAGGCAGGCGAGGTCGTCGCGCTGATCGGACCCACGGGCAGCGGAAAGTCGACACTCCTGCGCATCCTCGGGCGGCTGCTGCGTCCGAGCGCTGGCGAGGTGCGCCTCGCGGGGCGCGAGGCGTGGAGCCTTCCGCCGGGGGAGGTCGCACGCCGCGTCGCCTTCCTCCCTCAGTCGCCGGCGGCCTCGCCCGACCTCTCGGTGGAGGAACTCGCGTGGCACGGCCGCTACCCGCACCACGGGGGCCTCGCGCGGACGTTCGGGGGCGCCCGGCCGGCCGACCGCGCCGCGGTCGAGGCGGCCCTCACGCAGGCGGGTGTCGCGGAGCTCCGCGCGACCCGCCTCGGTGAGCTCTCGGGCGGCGAACAGCGGCGCGCCTGGATCGCGCTCGTGCTCGCGCAGGAGGCGGAGCTGCTGCTGCTCGACGAGCCGACGACTTTTCTCGACATCGGCCACCAGCTGGAGCTGCTTACGCTCCTCCGGAGGCTCAACGAGGAGCGCGGCACGACCACGGTGATGGCGCTCCACGACCTGACGTACGCCGGCTCGCACGCGACGCGCGTCGTGGCGCTGAGCAGCGGGACGATCGCCGCCGACGGGCCGCCGGGGCGTGTCCTGACCTCGGAGCAGCTCTCGGCGCTCTACGGCGTCGGTGTAACCGTGCTTCGTGGCCCCGCCGGAACGGCGAGCGTTCCTATCGTGGTTCCGGCGCCTGAGGCTCGGCGCTCGGGCACTGGGTCGGGGACGCCTGGGCCTCGCGGATGATTCGCGCCGAGAGCAGCAGCAGGACCACCGCGTGCAGGACAGCGACCAGGAAGAGCTGTGCGGCCAGCGTGGCGTGCGAGGCGTCCTCATCGAAGCTCGAGAGCAGGATCAGCAGGTAGAAGACGACTGCGAGCGCCAGCACGCGCGCCGCGACGCCACGCCAGCTCGATGCCAGCTGCCGCATCGGAATGCGGAAAAGGTAGACGATGAGCACGATCACATGCAGCACGACCAGGGCTGCGACGTAGGTCAGGGCCGGCACTGCGCTGCGCAGCTCAAGCAGGGGCAGCAGGACGAACGATGCGGCGAAGACCGCGATCGTCTTGCGGATGAAGAGCGTCCTGTCGAGGAGCTCGACGCGCATGCCCAGCATCCCGCCTCCATCACGCCGCGAGCGCCCGGGCAACCATTGTGCAGGGAGTGTCCTTACCCCGCGAGTCGCCCCCCCGGCCGGCTGCGATCGCGCGGTGCTGGCCGAGCCGGGCGCCGGGGGCCCCGCGGGTGGTATGAAGGCAGGCGACCGGAGCACACGCCACGGGCGGACCGCCCGTTCCGCGGAGGGGGAAGCGATGCAGCGCAGCACGGAGCGGATCCTGACCACGCACACCGGAAGCCTCCCGCGGCCGGAGGCGCTGCTTCCGCTGATCTTCGCCCGCGAACGGGGCGAGGAGAGCGACTCTTCTGAGCGCCTCGCCGCCACGCGGCGCGCCGTGAGCGACATCGTCCACAGGCAGCTCGACTCCGGAATCGACGTGGTGAACGACGGCGAGCAGGGGAAGTCGAGCTACGCGACCTACGTCCAGAACCGGCTCGAGGGCTTCGATGGCGATCCGGTCACGCCCGCCCCCATCACCGACCCCGACTTCCCCGAGTTCTTCGCGCAGACGGCGTCGATGCGGCCGGGCGCAACCAACCCGCTGCTGCGCCGCCCCTGCAACGGACCGATCCGCTACCGGAACGTCGAGGAGCTTCGCGCCGAGCTTGACGACTTCCGGGCGGCACTCGAGGGTGTCTCGCCGGCCGACACCTTCCTCTCAGCGGCCTCGCCCGGGATCGCATCGATTTTCATCCCAAACGAGTACTACGCGACGCACGAGGAGTACCTGGGCGCGCTCGCCGACGCCCTGAAGACCGAGTACGACGCGATCCACGAAGCGGGCTTCCTGCTGCAGATCGACGCCCCCGACCTCGCGCTCAGCCGGCCGCGCTACTTCGGTCACCTCGGCGATGAGGAGTTCCGCTCGACGATCCGGACGCACGTCGAGGCCATCAACCACGCCACCCGCGACATTCCGCCGGACCGCATGCGGATGCATCTCTGCTGGGGCAACTACGAGGGGCCGCACCACCGCGACGTGCCGCTTGCGCAGATCGTCGACATCGCCCTCGGGGCCCGACCGGACGGGCTCTCCTTCGAGGCCGCCAACCCGCGCCACGAGCACGAGTGGAAGGTGTGGGAGGGGATCGAGCTACCCGACGGGAAGGTGCTGATTCCCGGCGTCCTCGATTCGACGACGAACTACATCGAGCACCCCGAGCTCGTCGCCGAGCGGCTCCTCCGCTTCACCGCGGCGGTCGGCCGCGAGAACATCATCGCGGGGACGGACTGCGGCTTCTCGACGGGCGCCGGATACCTTCAGGTCCACCCGTCGATCACGTGGGCGAAGTTCCGCTCGATGGCGGAGGGGGCCGCGATCGCGAGCCGGGAGCTCTGGTAGCGGGCCAGATTCCCCGGACCGTCCGGCCGGCCCCCGCCCGACCCGCCGACGACTGAGCGCGCCAACGCGCGCACGCCGGCCCCGGTATGCGCACGCGGGGAACACCTGTAGGATCGTGCCGGACATCGAGTCGGGGAAGCCGGCGTGAATCCGGCGCTGTCCCGCAACTGTGACCCGTGCCCCTCCCGGCGAGGCGTGCGGGGAGCCAGAGTACCGGCCGGTGTCGACTGTCAAGCCTGCGAGGACAGGTGATGGCATGCCCGGCGCCCGGCGCCCGGCTTGGCCCTCCTACTCCCGCAAGTGCCGCGAGGTGAGGTAGGGGGGACGTCCATGATCCTGATCCGCATGCTCCTGCGCGCTGGCGTCGTGCCGCTCGCTCTAGTGACTCTTCTGCTCGCCGGGGGCCTCGCCGCCTGCTCGGACGACGCCTCGGCCCCGGAGGCCGGGGGCGACGCGGCCGCCACTCCGGTTCCCGCCGCGGACGCCGGTTCGACCCCGGCGCGCGGCGCGGAAGCCACCCCGACCTCCGCTCCCGGCGGGAACGCCGCCTCCAGCCCGGAGGCCGCCGCGGACGCCTTCCCCATCACCGTCGCCGGCTCCGACGGCCACGAGCTCACGCTTGAGGAGCGCCCCACGCGCATCGTCTCCTACTCGCCGGGGGCGACGGAGACCCTCTTCGCCATCGGCGCGGGGGACCAGGTGGTGGCCGCCGACGAGTTCTCCGACTACCCGGACGAGACCGCACTCCTGGAGCGCGTCCGCTACACCGACCCAGATCCCGAGCGCGCGATCGAACTCGAGGCCGACCTCGTGATACTCGCGGGTCAGCAAGAGGCGCAGGTGGAGCAGCTCCGCCGCCTCGGCCTGCCGGTGCTCTTCAACCGCACTCCGGAGACGGTTGAGGGCATCTTCGACTCGATCCTGCTGCTCGGCCGCGCGACCGGACACGACGAGGAGGCGACCGCTCTCATCGCCGAGATGCAGCGCCGCATCGAGGCGGTCGCGACGCGCATCGCCGACGTGGAGCGCGGCCCCGCCGTCTTCTACGAACTGACCGACGACCTCTACACGGCCTCGCCCGACACCTTCATCGGCGGCATGCTCCACCTGCTGCGGGCGCAGAACATCGCCGACGGCGCAACGAGCCCCTTCCCCCAGCTCACGACCGAGGCGGTGATCGCCGCGGACCCGCAGGTGATACTGCTCGCCGATGGCGAGTGGGTGAGCGTGGAATCGGTGTCGGCCCGTCCCGGCTGGGCCGGTGTCGCCGCCGTCGCCGACGGCCGCGTCTACCCGGTCGACCCCGACCTCGGCAATCGCCCCGGTCCGCGCATCGTCGAGGCGATCGAGGGGATGGCGCGCCTGTTCTATCCCGACCTCTTCCCGGAGCCCTAGACGACCGCTGCCCCGGCGCCGGCGGACGGGAGCGCCCCGCGCCGCCAGGGGACGGAGTGGTGCTATCGTCGCGCGCGGAGGCTACGCGTGACCGTCGTCGATATGCAGATTCACCTCCGGCCAGCCGATAGTCCCGGCCGGCCGCCGGATCCGACCATGCGCACGGGTCTGGGCGACGAACCGTTCGGGCCCGAGCGCTTCCTCCCGATGATGGAGGACTGCGGCGTCGATCGCGCCGTGATCGTGCCGCCGGGCTTCTTGCGCTCCAACAACCACTACGCGCTCGAGTGCGTCGCCGCGCATCCCGGCCGCTTCGGCGTGATGGGGCTGATGGACCCGACCGACGACGAGGCTCCGGATCTCATCGCCACCTGGCGGGAGCAGCCGGGCATGCTGGGACTGCGGGGCTCGGTCACCGAACTCGGGCGCGCGCGCTGGTCGTCGGAGGGGGCCGTCGAGCGCTTCTGGACCGCGTGCGCCGAGCACGATCTCCCCGTGACCGTGATGGCGGCAGGCGCGCTCGACTACGTCGAGGAGCTGCTCGGCCGCCATCCCTCGCTTCACCTCGCGGTCGACCATCTCGGACTTCCGCGCATCGAGGCGTCGTGGGACGACGCGTGGTTCCGGCAGATCGAGGCGCTGGCGCGGCACCCGAGCGTCGTCCTCAAGCTCTCGACTCTCCCCGCGCGCTCGCGCGAGCCCTTCCCCTTCGCCGACACCCACGCCCTCGCGCGGCACGCCTATCACACGTTCGGACCGGAGCGCTTGATGTGGGGCACCGACCACACGCAGACGCTCGGCCGGGAACGCGCGACCTACTGCGAGGAAATGCGGCTCGTGAGCGAGGGACTGGACTTCCTGAGCGAGAGCGAGCGCGAGGCGATGCTCGGCGGGAACGCGCTGCGCTACCTCCGGTGGCCCGGCGACTAGGAATCTCGGCAACCGCCCGGCGTCCCGTCGGCGACGGAGAAGGAGCGGGTCGATGAGCCCAGGGCCGCCCGGCCGGGTGAGGCGCAGCCTCGTGCAGACCCCCGCGGGCGCCGTCGAGTACGGCGAGCTCGGCGGTGGACCGCCACTTCTGGCGCTCCACCCGACCCCCGGTTCGTGCCTCTGGTACGGCGACGTCGTACCGCTCCTTGCCGACGAGCGGCGGGTGCTCGCGATGACGACGATGGGCTATGGCCGCTCGGATCGGCCGAGCCCGCCGTACACGACCGTCCGCGAGTACGCGGCGGCGGCCGTCGGCTTCCTCGACGCGATGGACGTGGAGCGCGCGAGCGTGGTCGGCTCGCACACGGGGTCGGTGCTCGCCGTCGAGATCGCCGCGGGCTGGCCCGAGCGCGTTTCGGGGCTCGTGCTGGGTGAGCCGTTCAACTGGAACACTCCCGCCCGGCGCGAGGTGCTCACCCGGCAGCACCGCTATGTCCCGCCCGCGCCGGACGGATCGCACCTGCTGGCACTCTGGCAGCGGCAGGGGCCCGACAGGCCCGGCGTCGACCTGCGAGAGTTCGCCCGGCGCTTCGCCGACTTCCTCGTCGTCAACGCCCCCGAGGTGGCGTACGGGGACCTCGGCTGGGAGGGCGCCGGTCCCCAAGCGATCACGGGCTACGAGATGTGGGAGCGCGCGGCGCTGATCGAGGCGCCCACGCTCGTCATCCACGGCTCGCAGAGCGACCTCGGGCGCTCCCACCAGCGCTTCCTCGAGACGATCGCGCGTTCGCGCGGGTCGCGGCCGCCGAGCCACGGGCGCTTCTCTCCGCGGGAGGCGCCCGAGCTGTGGGCGAAGGAGGTCAAGGGTTTTCTCCGGGAACCGGGCGTCTGAGGCGGATCGCGCCGCGACGAGGGGGAGTGAGATGCGGATACAGGCCGGCCAGCTGTTAAGCCTCGGCTACGGGAAGTACGTACGATCCGACGAGGTGGTTGCCATCGACCCGATCACGGAGGATCGCGGCCCCGGACGCCGCACACACGTCTGGGTGCGCGGCGTGCCCGAGCCCCTGGTCGCGTCCCGATCGGACGGGGCCCTAGTCGACGACCTCGTGACGCCGGCCGAGGAGGCGGCGCGGATGCGGCAGCTGCGCTCCGCGCTGAGCACGGTCGCAGCGGCCATGGAACGCGTTCCTCCCGTGCTGCAGCGCGTGATCCGCGAGGAGAGCCACGTCGACATCGCCGCTCTGATCGGAGAGTCGCGGCGCGCCCTGGGCTAGCAAGATCGGGGGACGCACGATGAGCGGTTTCGGGCTCCACCACTACGCCGTCGCGGTCCGCGACCTCGACGAGGCGGCCGCGACCTACGGGCGGTTGCTCGGCCTTGAGGTCGGGGAGCGCGGCGGTGGCGGTGACTCCTCGCTCTCATGGCTCGCGCTCGGCTTCGCCGGCGAGCGGAGCCTCGTGCTCGCGAGCCCCGATAACGAGCAGAGCCCGCTCCACGCGGAGATGCGGAGCCGGGCCCGCGAGCGCAACCCCCACGGGGAGGGTTTCCGCCGCTCGGCCTGGCACGCGGACGACCCCACCGCGCTCGCCCGCCGCTTCGCCGCGCGCACGGGGCGGGCCGCGGAAGAACTCGACGTGGAAGGGACCGGCGTCCGCCTCGACTCCCGCTGGACGCACGGGCTGCCGATGATCCTCGCAAACCTCCCCGAGCCCGAGCCGCGCCCCGCGTGGCCCTCGCACCTCGCCGTGGCCGTCGCCGATCTCGATGCCGCCGAGGTGACTTTCGCGGGCGGCTTCGGGCTGCAGCCGGAGCGGCGCTTCGAGGCGGACTACGGCGACTTCGCGGCCTCCGCCCTCTACAGGGGCGGGCGCGAAGTACTCGCGCTCATGACCGGTCGCTCCGAGGCGAGCGCGGTCTCACGCCGCATGCGAGGCATGATCACCCCCGAGAACCCCCGGGGGGAGGGCTTCTACCTGGCGAGCTGGGCGGCCCGCGACACGGCCGTGCTATGCGATCGCGTCGAGCGCGCCGGCGGACTGGTGGCGCGACAGCACCACAGCTTCTTTATCCACCCGCGCTCGACGCACGGCGTGCACATGCGCATCTACCCTGCCGAGGACTGAGCCGGGCGGCGCGCGCACTCCCTACTCGGCGGGCGTCTCGCCGATGTCGTAGTCGATCGAAGTGATCCCGTCGAGGTTGCCGGTCAGGTTGTCGGCGACCATCCGGTCGTGCGCCTCGCTCTCCTCGTACTGCCGCCACGCCGCGACCGTGGCGAAGTCCATGGTGAGAATCCAGTTGTAGCGCTTGAAACGAGAGACCGAGGTGTTGGGGTCCACCGAGACGTAGAGCAGGCCCGGGTTGCCGTCCTGCATCGCCTTGTAGCCGTCCCGCACGGCCTGGAGCGTCTCCTCGCCCGTCTCCTCCGTGAACCTGAAGGCCATCATGTGCCGGCGCATCGCCCGCCCCTCCCGCTCCCGGCCGGCCGTGCCGGCACGTCTTCGCTGCCGCCGCACACCATAGGGGAGAGTCCGGCCGGGTCGCAAAGCGTAGACCGAGAGGCCGACACGCCGCGGGGAGGCCACGGACCGACGGAGGAATGCCCCTACCGCGGCAGCGCAAGCACGCGCCCGGCGGTGGTGTTAAGCGCGTTCTCGACGGTGCCGCCGTTGTGCGCGCCGGCGATGTGCGCCATGTAGCGGCGCTGCCAGCGGGCGTGCATCGGCGCGTGCTCGGGCGACTCCTGGCCCACCTGGCCAGCGAGGCCGAGCATCTCCCCCCCGAAGCGCACGTGCTCCTGCGCGTAGTGCTTCCACCACACCTCCTTGACGGAGGTCTCCTTGTCTGGCGCCAGGCCGCCGCGCTCCATGACGGAGGCGACCCGGTAGGCGAGCAGCCGCATCGTGCGCACGTAGATCGCGTAATCCGCAATGCCGTCCTGCACCCAGGAATCCTCGATCAGCGGCCGGCCGCCGTCGCCGGCGCGCTCCCGCGCCACCGAGACGAGGCCCTCGAGGTCGTGCTGCTCGGATGCCCAGCCGCCGAGGCCGGAGCCGCCGATACCGGCGGCGCGCGACTGGTTGAGGGAGGCGATGAGGTGGTAGAAACCGCGGTTTTCCTCGCCGATGAGGGAGTCGGCCGGAACCCGCACGTCCTCGAAGAAGACCTGGTTGACCCGGTAGCCGTCCATCGTCCACAGAGGCGTGATCTGGATGCCGCGCGTCCTCGGGTCGATCACCATCAGCGAGAGGCCGCGGTGCTTCGGCGCGTCCTGATCGGTGCGCACCATCAGGCACAGCCACTCCGAGTCCTGGATGTGCTCGGTGTACATCTTGGAGCCGTTGATCACCCACTCGTCGCCGTCGCGCTCCGCCCGGGTCTCCACGGAGCCGAGGTCGGTCCCGGCGTTGGGCTCGGTCAGCCCGAAGGCCCAGGTCACCTCGCCGCGGGTGATCGGCGGCAGGTGTTTGCGCTTCTGCTCTTCCGTCCCCCAGTGCACGATCCCGGGGCCGACGAAGTTGGCCGCGACCTGGTGAGAGGCCATCGGCGCGTGCGCTCCGGCCATCTCCTCATCGAAGGCGACGCGGTGCCAGATGGAGGCGCCGCGCCCGCCGTCCTCGACTGGCCACGTCATGGTCAACCAGCCCTGCTGGCCGATCTCGCGCGTGATGCGCTTGTTGAAGCCGTGGTAGTAGTCCGTGCAGTGCCGGAACTCGTCCTCGACCTCCGGGGTCAGGCGCGCGGCGAGGAAGTTCCGCACCTCCTCGCGAAACGTCTGCACGTCGGCGGCGAACGAGAAGTCCACGGTGTGCCCTTCCTGCTGGTGCGGGGGCCTCCCCCCGCAGGCGAGCTTACCGCCGCCGGCCGCAGGCGGCGACAGAAGGGGTCAGGCGCGTCCTCCCGGGACCGGAGGGCGTGCCGACCCGCCCACCGGCTGCGGCCCGGGGCGCTCCGCGGCCTCGAGACTGCCCGGCCCGAAGCGGACGAGCCGTCCGTCGGCCGCGCGGTCCACCGCGTGGAAGCGGCCCCCGTGGAGCTCCCCCAGCAGCTGTGCGCTGCTCGAGATCGGACTCTCGAAGCCGGTTGCGAAGTAGCCGACACCGCGCGCGGAGTGCGCGTCGCTTCCCCCGGTGGTCGGGAGGCCGGCGATGCGTGCGACCTCCGCGGCGAAGTAGTTCTCGCGGGGCGTGTTGCATCCGTTTGCGGCCTCGACTGCGTCGACGAGTCGGAAGACCGGGAGCTCCGCGGCCTCCTCCGCGCTCAGCGTGAGGGGCGACTCGCCCCCCGAGCGCGTCTCGAAGGCGCGGCGGAAGGGGTGCGCGACGATGAGGAAGCCGCCGACGCGGTCGAGCGCTGCGCGCAGCCTCTCGGCGCGGTGGATGCCACCCTCGTAGCTCGTCAGCCCCACCGCGAGCATGTGCCCGAGATCTGTGGAGACCTCCATCCCGAAGTTGATGAGCAGACCCGGGTGCTCCGCGAGGTAGTCGAGCTGCAGATGACGGTCCCAGACGCGGTGGTGTTCGCTCACGTTGACGCCGCTGAGCCCGCCCTCGCGCACCAGGCGCGGGAGCTCGGCCGGGTCGAGCGTGGAGTCCGAGGAGTGTCCGCGCGTGTGGACGTGCATATCCACGATCGCGCCGTCGTAGGCGACGAGAGGAACGCGCGATGTACCAGCGGGGGGCGGGTGGAGAGACTCGGTCACCCGCCGAGGATACGGACCGCCGCAGGGGGCGGCCAGCGGGGCCCGGTGCGGGCGCGAGCGCCCGCGTATACTCCGCCCGCGCCGCCGGCGAGGGGAACGGGAGGAGCTCCCATGCGCTTCGGGACACACCACCTGCCGCTGAGCCCGACCGCCGATGACGACCTGCGCGTCATCCGGGAGCTGCTCGATCAGATCGAGATGGCCGATCGGCTAGGCTTCGAACACTGCTGGCTCACCGAGCACCTGCTCTCCGGCGAGAGCGGATTCGGGGACCCGGTCCCGCTTGCGGGGGCGATATCTCAGCGCACGAGCCGCATCCGCGTCGGCTTCGCCGTCCTGCAGATGGCTCTCACGCATCCCACGCGCGTCTTCCTGCAGGCCAACCTGCTCGACAACCTGCTGGAGGGACGCCTGACGCTCGGCATCGGCCGCGGCTCGGCCTTCAACGAGTACGAGTACGTGGCGTTCGGCGCGCGCTCCGACGGTCAGCGCGAGCGCATGTTCGAGGCGATCGAGCTGCTCGAGCGCGCGTGGGCCCACGACGCCTCCCCGTTCTCCGGCGAGTACTTCTCGGTCAGCATCCCCGACGTGCGGCCCCGACCCGTGCAGCGGCCCCACCCCCCCATCGTGCTCTCCGTGCTCTCCGACGAGACGCTGCGATGGGCGGCCCGCCGTGGCTACGGCGTAATGATGCCGCGACTCCCGGTGGAGCGGGCCCGCGAGCGCCTCGGCTTCTACCGCGCGGCCATGGGCGAGGCTGGCCTCGACGATGCCGCCGCGGAGCAGGCGCTCGAGCGCAGCACGCTCCTGCGGAGCGTCTACATCGCCGACAGCGACGAGCAGGCGGAGGAGGAGGTGCGCGAGGCGACCTTCCGGCTCCATACCCACCTCCAGAGCACGCGGCAGGGCTTCAATCCGCCGGACGTCAACAACCGTGCCCTCGCCCAGCAGAACGCATCGCCGGTGTGGAGCTCGCCCGACTCGACGCCCGAGGAGGCCGTGGCGAGCCTGATGTCGCGCGGCTTCATCCTCGGCTCGCCGGAGACGGTGCGCGCCCGCATCGCCGAGCTGGAGGAGGCCGGCGTCCCGGGTCTCATGATCACCTTCACCTGGGGCGACATGGGGCACGAGCGCGTGCTGCGCTCGATGAGCCGCTTCGCCACCGAGGTGATGCCGCACTTCGCCCGAGAGCGCATCGGGGCCGCTGTCGCCGACTGAGCGCCTCCCGGCCGAGAGGCGCGCGATCCGCTGCTAGCGGCGCCGGGCGCGCGCGATCTCCGGCACGATGATGAGCGCCAGGAGCGCGAGCGCGAGTACGGCCGCGACGACCGCCCTCAGGCGCCCTCCGCCGCTGGTCGCGCGCATGCTCGAGGTGCCGCCGACGCCGGTCGGGGCGGGGCCCGTCGCCGCCACTGCCCGGCGGGGCTCCGCCGCGAGCGGCGCCCCGCGCGCCCTCCCCGGGACGCGGCCGGCCGGAGCGGCCGACCGTGCGGTGAGCGCAACGCGGGCGCGCGCCTGAGGATCGGGGACGAGCAGCACGATCACGATCGACAGGAGCGCGAGCGCGCCGAGCACGGCCAGCACGCCGTCGTAGTCGCCGACACGGTCGTAGTACGCCGCGACGATAACGGGTCCGGGGGCTCCGATCACGACCTGGAGCGGCATCCCGACCCCACGCACCGCACCGATGTGCATCCGCCCGAAGAAGGAGGCCCACACCAGCTCCTGCAT
Organism: Dehalococcoidia bacterium; assembly: GCA_965226695.1. Lineage (GTDB taxonomy): Bacteria > Chloroflexota > Dehalococcoidia > Lucifugimonadales > CATOSD01 > CATOSD01. The sequence goes on along the minus strand of OZ245405.1, from coordinate 3,687,641 downwards.
CGGGATCATGCCGGCGATGCCGGTGCCGAAGATGAGGAAGCCCGCAGCGACGAGGGGGACGTTCAGGCTGTTCGCCCCCGGCACGATCACCGCCATACCGATCGCCAGGCACGAGAAGGCAAGGGCGGCGAGGTAGCGCGCGTGCACGCGCTCGGCGGCGAAGCCCCAGCCGACGCGGGTGACGAGTCCCGGCAGGGCGAACAAGGAGAGCATCAACGCGGCGGTGGTCCGATCGAAGCCGGAATCGGTGAGGATCGGGATCGTGAGTGTCCCCAGCGCCAGGAAGCTGAGGCCGGCGAGCCCGAACGCCACGATCAGGAGCCATAGCGACCAGGTACGGATCGCCTCGCCACGCGTCAGCGAGCGGGCCTCGCGGATGATCGCGCCGCGCCGGTCGCGCGGCGGCGGCGCCCCCGGCCGGCGGCCGTCCGGGAGCAAGCCGCTGTCCTCGGGCTGGCGGCGGAACAGCATCGCGGCAGGAACGAAGAGCACGAGCGTGACCACGGCGAGCAGTTGCCACCCCGCGCGCCAGCCCTCCGAATCCACGATCGGCGTCAGCAGGCTCGGCGTGATCACGCCGGCCGCGGAGAGACCGAGGGCGGCGATCCCGATCGCGCGGCCGCGGCGGCGCTCGAACCATTTCGAGAGCACGGCGTGGACCACCAGCGTTCCGGCGAAGGCCACCGCCACCGAGAGCACCCCGGCCCGCAGCACGTACCACTGCCAGAGCTCCGTGATCTGGGCGATCGCCAGGAGCGAGCCGGCGGCCATAACGGCGCCGATCAGCGTCAGCGCGCGGCCGCCGTGGCGGTCGATCACGCCGCCGAAGAAGGCGCCGGTCATCGATGTGACGAACGCCCCCACCGTCACCGCGAGCGCGAATTCCGTGCGGCTCCAGCCGAGGTCGTCGCTCATCGGCACGAAGAAGACGCCGTTGGCGTATCCCTGGAGCGTGACGGCCACACCGTTCGCGACCGCGCCGGCGCCGACGATGTACCAGCCGAAGAAAACCCTCGGAGGGCGGTGCGGACCGACTGGGGATGTCTCGATCACCCGGGTCCTCCCGCGCCTGCCCGCCAACTATAGGTGCGCGGCTGGCTGCACCCGCGGGGACAGCCTTCTTGGCAACGGGACTGCTGGCAGTCGGAGTTGGCGCTCAGCCAGCGCGCGAGGGCGTGGCGTCGTGCGCGCCCGGGAGAGTGCGCAGCGCCTCGACGTCCGCCGCCCCCGGGAGCCCCCAGCTGGCCTCGTATCCGAAGAGCTCCCGCAGCGTCGTCGCCCCCAGCCGCCCGTCCGTGATCTCGAGATGGTCGGGCGTGAGCAGCGCGGGGTGCGCGACGCCGGCTGCGAACGCCAGCGTCCGCATCTCTCGGCGCAGCGCGCGCACGTAGTTGGCAACGCGGAGCGACTTGCTCCGGGGGTCGAGCCCCCGCGCTCGCCAGCGCGACTGGGTCGCGACGCCGGTGGGGCAGCGACCCGTGTGGCAGCGCTGCGCCTGGATGCACCCGGTCGCCAGCATCGCCTCCCGGCCGACGTTGACCATGTCACAGCCGAGCGCAAAGGCGACCATCGCGTTCTCAGGCAGACCGAGCTTCCCGGAGCCGACGAAGGTGACGCGCTCGCTGATGCCGTGCACCGCGAACGCCCGGTAGACACGCGGGAAGCCGATCTTGAAGGGAAGTGCCACGTGGTCGGTGAAGACGAGTGGGCCGGCGCCCGTGCCCCCCTCTCCCCCGTCGACGGTGACGAAGTCGACCCCGCGCTCGCCGCTCTCCATCAGCCGCGCGAGATCGTCCCAGAAGGCCTGCTCGCCGACGGCGGACTTGATCCCGACCGGTAGCCCCGTCACCTCGGCGATGCGTTCGACGAAGTCGAGCATCGAGTCGACGTCCGAGAACTCCGCGTGGGACGCCGGACCCACGCAGTCGACGCCGGCCGGGATGCCCCGGATGCGCGCGATCTCCGGCGTCACCTTCGCGGCGGGCAGCAGCGAGCCAACGCCGGGCTTCGCCCCCTGGCTCAGCTTCACCTCGATCGCCCGGACCGGGTTCTCTGCGACCACGGCCGCAAGCCGGTCCATGGAGAATCGCCCGCGGTCGTCCCGGCAGCCGAAGTACGCCGGCCCGATCTGGAGGACGATCTCGGCGCCGTGCTGGTGGTACGGGGCGAGCCCGCCCTCGCCCGTGTTGTGCAGGCAGCCGGCGTCGAGCGAGCCGAGGTTCATCGCCTCAACCGCGCGTCCGGAGAGCGAGCCGAAGCTCATCCCCGAGATGTTCACGGCAGAGGGTGGACGGAAGGCCCGCTCGCGGCCGCGCGCGGCGCCCAGGACCTTGGCCGCCGGGAGCGAATCCCGCTCCGCCACGCGCTCCGCGGCCTCTCCGACGGCCGACGGGCGGTAGGGGAATGTCGCGTGCTTGAGCAGCACGTAGTGCCCGGCCATCTCCATCTCGTTGTCGGACCCGAACCCGAAGGAGTTGTTCTCCCCCTTCGCGGAAGCGTAGACCCAGCGCCGCTGGTCGCGGCTGAAGGGCCGCTCCTCGTCGTTGTCGGTCACGATGTACTGCCGGAGCTCGGGCCCAACCGCCTCCAGCCAGTAGCGGAAATGGCCGATGATCGGGAAGGTGCGTATGACAGCGTGCTGCGTCTGGAGCACGTCGTAGAGCACCCATGCCGCGGTGGCCGCGAGAATGGCGGCGAGCACGATCAACCAAAGCATCCACGCCCCCTGACGATCAGTGTATCTGCCGCGCGACGGGGCGGATCAGGTACCGGGGCGCGGCGGCGGCGGCGGCGCTACTCTTGGGCTGTGCGCGGGCGTCACGCCGTCGCCGGCTCGACGCCGGGAGGAGCGTGCCGACAGCGCGCACCGTGGGGCGCGCGAGGCGGGATGTGGGGCATGGCAGAACCGCCGAACGCGTTCGGGCGGGCGGTGACCGCCGACACCCTGCCGACGTACGGCTTCTCTCCGCGTTTCATGGCCGCGTGGTTTGCGACGCTGCCGCTGGGACGGCCCCGCAACCTCGGCGCCGAGGGGGAGCGACTCTTCGCGCGATGTGTGCCCGCCCCCATCGCCCTCGGCACCGATCACATACCACCTGCGGGGACGCCGTTCGTACTCGCGATGAACCACTACGAGCGTCCGGGGCTCAACGTCTGGTGGGCGGCGATGTGGGTCTCCGTGATCCTCTGGCGCGCCCGCGGCGAGCAGCCGCCCGTGCGCTGGCTGATCGCGGACCAGATACGCGGCTACCGCGTCGGACCCCTGCGCATCCCCGACGCGGCGATGAGGTGGATGGTCGGTCGCGTCGCGCGCCGCTACGGTGCGCTGCGGGTGCCACGCGACGGAGACGCGGGGAGCGGGCGGGCGCAGGCGCTTCGGCGCGCGAGCTCGGCGCTGAGGGGCGCGGGCGGGCGTCCTGTCGGCATCACGCCGGAGGCCGGCCGCGGCGGGGAACGAGTGCTCGTGGCCGCGGAGCCCAACGCGGGAATGGCGATCGCGTGGCTGACCCGCCGCGGCGCGCCGATCCTCCCGGTCGGTGTCTTCGAGACACCAGCGCCCGGGGGCGGGGTCGACGGCACCGGGCCAGCGGCGCTCACCGCGTGTATCGGCGCGCCGCTCTCGGTCCCCTGGAGCGGCTCCGCCGGGGGCCGCGCGGAGCGGGAGGCGCTCGGTGAGACGGTGATGCGCGCGATCGCGGCGCAGCTTCCGGTCGTGCTGCGCGGGCCCTACGGTGGGGAGCCCCCGGGCAGAGACGAGGCCGGATGAGCGCGAGTGCCGGTGCGGCAGGGTGGGCGCCGGGTCTCCCGCTGCGGGTGCGGGTGTTCTACTCCTCGGCGAGCATCGCCGGGAACGCGCTCTCGCAGGCGTGGGCGCTCTGGCTCATCTACTTCTACGCCCCACCGGGCGACGCGGACATCCCCGTGCGGATCCCCGAGCTCGGGGGGCTCGATCCGCGGGTGGTGCTCGGGATCACTCTCACGCTCGCGCGCGTGATGGAGGCCCTGGACGACCCGCTCATCGCCTACTGGACGGACCGCACGCGCTCGCGCTGGGGCCGCCGCATCCCCTTCGTGCTCTTCGGCACGCCGTGGTGGTGCCTGCTCTTCGTGCTGATCTTCACACCTCCTGTCGAGGGCTCGAGCATGGCGAACGTCGTCTACATCTTCGTGGTCGCCCAGCTCTACTTCCTGCTCAACAACGTCGCCGGATCCGCGATGGAGGCGCTCTTGCCGCATATAGCGAGGCGCACCGCCGACCGCGTCTCGGTGGCGGCTCTGCAGGTGGTCTTCGGCGTCGGGGGCGCCGCCATCGGGCTCTCCCTCAGCTCGTTGCTCGTCGACCTTCTTGGCTTCGTCGGGATGGCCACGGTGATCGCCTCCATCGCCCTCACGACCCGCTACGTGGCGCTGGCCGGCAGCTGGCGCCACGCCGCCACCGACGCCACCCCCGCGCACCCCGGCGTGATGCGCGCCCTGCGCGCGACCTTCACGAACCGGAACTTCCTCGCCTACCTGCCGAGCTTCGTCACCTTCCAGGTGGGCGTGCAGATGCTCACGGCGCTTCTCCCCTTCTTCGTCGCGGCGGTGCTCGGCGAGTCCAAGTTGTTGGGGCTGACGGGGAGCGACAACGAGGGGACGTTCATCTTCCTGCTCACAGTCATGGTGATCAGCGGCGCTCTCGCGGCCGTGCCACTCTTCGCCGCCGTCGCCAGGCGCCGGGGAACGGCGACCACCTACCGGGCGGCAATGCTCGGGGCCGCTGCCTACTTCCCGCTGCTCTTCTTCGCGGGCTACGTGCCGGGGATCCCCGCGCTCCATCAGTCCTTGGTGGCGATCGGCCTAGCCGGCGTGCCGATGGCCGGCGTCTTCCTCTTCCCCAACATCATCACGGCCGACATCGCCGACGAGTCGGCGTTGAGCACCGGGACGCGGCGCGAGGCGATGTTCTACGGCTCGCAGAACATGGTCGAGAAGTTCGCGATCTCGCTCGCGCCGCTGATCTTCTCGCTCGTGCTGCTCGCCGGGGACTCGGCCGCCAATCCGCTCGGCGTGCGACTTGTCGGGCCGATCGCCGGCCTGCTGGTGCTCGCCGGATACATCTCCTTCCGCTCCTACGAACTCGCGCCGCCCGACGATCCATCAGTGGAGGCACACACCGGCGGCCGGTGAGCGGGATCCTCACCCTGCGCCGGGCGACCACGCCCCCCCACGCCGCCATGGGCTCGACTCGGGCCGTGAGGCGGCCTGAGGTCGCGTCCCCTAGAATGCGCGTGAGGCGGGCCGCCCGAGACGGGCGCCGCTACCGAGGCTCACGTCGGGAGGCACGATGACAAGCGGCGCGACGGCGGTCCTGACCACGCTCACGGCCCGCGGCCAGCAGATCGCCCTGCGCTACATGAGTGCCGCCGACCGCGACGCGCTGCTCCGCTTTGCGCGCTCCCTGCCGACGCACGATCTTCTCTTCCTCAGACGCGACATCACTAAGGGAGACGAGATCGACGCCTGGATCGCCGACATCAAGCGGGGAGAGGTGAGCACGATTGTCGCCGTCGACGACGGGGGATCCATGGTCGGCTACGCCGCCGTCGCTCGGAACGACCTGCGCTGGATGCGGCACGTCGCCGAACTGCGCGTCCTCGTCGGGGAAGGGGCTCGCGGCTCCGGCGTGGGGCGGGCGCTCACCCAGGAGGCCTTCCGCGTCGCGGCCGATACCGGCGTGCGCAAGATGATCGCGCGCATGACCCTCGATCAGCCTGCCGCCATCCACGTCTTCCGGCGTCTTGGTTTCCGCTCCGTGGCACTGCTGCCCGATCACGTCGTCGACCCGTCGGGAAACAGCTACGACCTCGTGATGATGGAACAGGACGTCGCAAGCTACGAGGCCACGCTGCAGGAGTTGGACCACCCGCCAAGCGCGCGCTAGACACAACGCCGGGGCACCGCCGCCGACCGCGCCGAGAGCGACGGCTACCCCGGCGTGTTGTCGTAGCCCGCTGTGATCGGAGCGTCCACTCGCTGTCCGGCCGTCCCTCCCGGGGCGTAGCGCTCGACGATCTCCCGGAACTCGTCCCTCGCCGCCGCCGCGGGGAGCGCCGCCGGCTGCCCCGGCAGCGACGCGACGTGAAGCGTCTGGGTCGGGAAAGCGAACTCCACCCCCAGATCCTCCGCCAGCCGCATGATGTCGAGGTTGATCACGTGCCTCGTGCGCAGCTCGTCGTTCCAGCTCGAGGCATCGATGAAGCAGTAGACGAGGATGTCGAGCGACGTCGCCCCGAAACCGTGGAACTCGACGATGTAGTAGTCCTTGCGCATCTCGGGGTTCGCGCGGATCAGCGCGCGTATGCCCTCGACGAACGCCTGGACTCGGTCGGGCGTGGTGGCATAGCTCACGGCCAGCGTGGTCTTGTAGCGGCGCCACTGCCTCAGCCCCATGTTGTCGACGTGGGCATCGACGATCCGCGCGTTGGGCACGGCGACCACCGAGTTGTAGAAGGTGCGCACGCGCGACGACCGGAAGCCCACGTGCTCGACCGTCCCCTCGACGGTGCCGACCACCACCCAGTCGCCGACCTGGAACGGGCGGTCGGCGAGGATCGTGACGCCGCCGAGCAGGTTGCGGATCGAGTCCTGGGCGGCGAGGGCAATCGCAAGGCCGCCCAGGCCGAGCCCCGCCACCAGCGACGTCACGTTCACGCCGAGGTTGCCGAGAACGAGCAGCACGCCGAAGAGCACGACGGCGGCCCTCAGGATCGTGCCCGCCAGGGGCACGATCTGGTCGTCCAGCCGGCTCTCCGTCGCGGCCGCGCGCCTCCGGAGCTCGTCGGTGACGATATCGACGGCACGGAGGCCCACCAGCAGCAGTGCCCCCGCGGTGAGAAAACTCGCCGACTGCGCGACGATGCTCTCGACCGTGTCGTGGAAGCCCAGGGCCGGGAAGCCCAGCCGCGCCGTCATCGCGACGACGAGTGCCGTGATCGCCCGCCCCTGCCGTCCTCGCTCCCGCTCCCAGAACTCGGGGTCGACCTTCCCGGCGCGGCCTCGCAGATAGAGCTTGATGCTGTGGTGGATGAGGAAGTGCGCGAGGCCGGCGACCACGATCAGGACGCCGAGCCCGATCCACTGACCGACCTCGACGCCGATGTAGGTGTCGGTGAACCAGTCCGGCACGGCGACCTCCCGTGCGGTTAGCGTAACATCTAGTAAGGCGTATTAGCACCTTGTGGTACTAGGAGGGCGGCGGCAGGGCGCACCGACCTCGCGGCGGCGGCCCCCGGCCGCCGGAGGATGCGGGCCCTACCTGATCGCTCGCAGCGAGCGCTGCGTGAGCGTCACGCCCAGCATGATGGCGAGCAGGGCAACCCCACCGGCCGTGAACAACGCTTCCAGCCCGATCAGCTGCGCGAGCAATCCGGCGGGGACGCCGAGTGCGCCAGCGAGGCCATTCGCCACGATCAAGAGGCCCAGCACGCGACCGCGCAGCTGCGGTGGGACCTCGGTCTGCGCGATCGCCATCCCGGTCACGCGCACCGTCTGGAAGGAGGCGCCGCAGACGATGCCGATCGCAAACGAGAGGGCCGCCACCCGGCTGAGGCTGAACACGATCAAGGACGCCGCCAGGAGGAGTCCGGCCGCAAGCAGCAGCCAGCCGCCCGGCAACCTGCGGCGCCGGAGGGCCAGCGCGCTCATGGCCGCAAGACCGCCACCGCCCCAGCAGAATTGCATGATGCCCCACCCGGTGGCGCCCACCCCGAGCACGTCGTCGAGCCACGCCGCCATGAGCACGCCCATGATCGTGATCCCGATGCCGAGAGCGGCCCACGTTGTCAGGACGGTCCATCGCACCCCCGGGTGGTAGCCCAGATACCCGAGCCCGTCACGGAGGTTGCGCAGGACCGAGTCGCGCGCGGCGTAGGGATCCGCGGCATGCCCCCCGATCTTCATCGGGAAGACCGCGGCGAGGAGCCACACGTGCGTGGAGGCGGCGATCAGGTACGTGGCGCCGAACCCGAGGTGGTCGATCGCCAGCCCGGTCACCGGCCCGGAGACGAGGAGGCTGATGGACCACGCAAGCTGGAAGATCGTCACCGCGCGCGTCACGAGCGGCGCCGGGACCGCCTCCGAGATGAGTGCCGTGCGCGTCGGGAGATCCTGAGCGTTGATCAGTCCGGTCACGGTGAAGAGCGCCAGCATCACCGGCAACCACGCCCCGTCGCCGGTGCTCGCCCCCGGCAGGTAGAGCAGGATCCCCGTTCCGCCGACGAAGAGCAGTGCGGCGATGTGGGCCCCTATGAGCATCGTGCGGCGCGCGTAGCGATCGGCGAGCACGCCGCCGAACAGCACGTACGCGAGGAAGGCGACGCCACGGAGCGTGGCGAGGAGGCCGAGCAGCACGAGCCGCTGCTCATCCGGCGCCGTGACGTTCACGTACCACGCCTGGACGATGAAGAGCATCGGCCCCCGGACGCCACCCGCGAGGTTGGTGATGCAGACCAGACGGAAGTCACGGTAGCCAAGCGGAGCCAGACGATCCTCCGGAAGCGCGGCGCGCGGAGGCGGCGGGGCGGTCGTATCCGGGCCATGCATCGCGCAATCGTAGCGCCCGCCCGCACAGGGAGAGGGGAGGCAGGTCGACCCGGCAGGGATCGAAGGCGCGGATGGCACGTGCCGACGACGGCGGAAGGACCACCGTGAGCAGACGACCACTCCCCGCGCGTATGCTCCACGATGTCCGCGCGCGGGCGGCCGAGAAGACCTCCGCCGTCCCAGCGGGCGGCGGGAGACCACGGATGGGAGCGGGCATGCGCAAGGCATACGTCGACGGTCCCGGCGGGCAGATCCACTACCGCGAGGAGGGCGACGGCGAACCGCTGCTGCTGCTGCACCAGACGGCGAGCTCCAGCCAGCAGTTCCTCGCGGCGTTCCCCCATCTTGTCCGTGGGGGCCGGCGCGTGATCGCGATGGACACGCCGGGCTACGGGATGTCCGATCTCCCGCCGGGGGAGCCGAGCGTCGACGGCTACGTGGAGGCGGTCCTGGCGCTCCTCGACGCGCTCGGGATCGAGCACGCGGCGGTGCTCGGCCACCACACCGGCGCGACGGTCGCGCTCCACGTCGCGTGGGCGCACCCGGAACGCGTCGACCACCTGGTGCTGAACGGAACTCCCCTCTACACCGACGAGGAGCGGCCCCGGCTCCTCGAGCGACTCCCCACCGAGGCCCCGCCGATCGAGGAGGACGGCAGCCACCTGCTGGCGCCGTGGAAGAGGAGGATGCGGGTCACTGTCGGCTGGACCAGACTCGACGTGATGCAACGCTGCGTGACGGAGATGCTGAGCGTGCGAGAACACGCCTGGTACGGCTACAGGGCGGTCTTCCCTTACCCGTTCGAGGCGAGGCTGCGCGAGGTCACCACGCCGACCCTGCTCCTGACCAACACCGGCGAGGACCTCTACCGCCACACGCTGCGGGCGCGCGACGCACGGCCCGACCTGCTATACGCCGAGCTTGAGGGCGGCACCCACGACATCGTCGACGAGCAGCCGGAGGCGTGGAGTGACGCCGTGCTCGACTTCCTGGGCCGCCCGTGAGCGCCGGGCGGCCCGCCGAGCCGGGCGGCGCCGTCGCCATCTGGGTGAGCACCCCGGACGGCATCCGCTCCGAGTTCGAGCGCTGGCACAACGTGGAGCACACGGCTGACCGCGTCGGGCTCCCCGGCTACTGGCTCGGCCGCCGCTGGCGCGCGCTACCGGCGGCCTCCGCCGGAGAGCTCGCCGCGCCGACCGACTACCTCGCGCTCTACGAGGTGGACGACGCTGAGGTGCTCCGGCAAGCGGCCTACCTCGATCAGCTGAACGAGCCCACCGCGTGGAGCCGCCGGATGCTGGCCCCGACGTTCGACGTGGAGCGGGCGATCTACGAGCTTGTTATGTCACATGGCGATGAGCCGGCGCTCGACGCCCCCTACCTCCTCGCCGTTCGCGTCAACCCGCCGCCGGGTCCGGATGGCGACGCGGAGCTGCTCGCCTGGTACCGCGAGGAGCACCTCCCGCGGCTCGGGGCGGTCGACGGGACGATACGGGGGCGCGTCTTCCGCCGCGTCGACGCCATCTCCGACATCCCGACCACAGAGAAGGAGATTCAGCGGACCCGCGTCACCGGTCAGCGCTTTCTCGCGCTCTACGAGCTCGCAGACCCCGACGCTCCGAACTCGGAGGCGTGGCGCGACGCCTCGACGGGGACGCGAAGGAGCGCCGCCTTCCGGGAGCGGCTCCGGGACGTGGCGCGCGAACTCTACTGGCTCCAGTTCGCACGCCACGCGCCGTGGCGCATCCGGCGGCGGCCCGCGCCTCCTGACACCGGCGGCTGACCCGCCGCCCCGCCTCTCCCAGCGCTCAGGTTGCGCGAGCCCGGACCGCCTCGGCGACCGCTCCCGCGGCCAGCCAATTCGACGACCGGGGGAGCAGCGCCCGACAGCAGATCCGACGCGGGGACGCTCATCACCCTCGGCCCTGCGCGGCCGCGACGACCATCGCCGTGGCGTAGGCGATGATCGCGTTCAGCCCGAAGCGCTTGAACACGCCTTCCAATAGCTTTGCGACGATGATGACCAGACCGATCGAGAAGAGGGCGCCCTCGATTTCCAATGCGCCTGTCCTTCCTGAAGTCGGGCGGCGCGCGTGCGGTGGACCGTGATGGTCAATCCGGCCAGCGGCCCGACCCCATCACCGGAGTCCACCGCGGGTCAGCGTCGCCCCCGCTTTCGGCCGCTCGGCCCAGCGCAATCACCCGCGGCCCGCTACTCGATGCGGATGCGCGCCCGCTCGATCTGAAGCGACTCGGTCGGCCTCCCGCTGCGCGTCCCGCGCTTCTCCAGTGCGCGCACGGTCTCCATCCCCGTCTCGACCTCGCCGAAAATCGTGTGCTTGTCGTCGAGCCACGCGGTCTCCACGAAGGTCAGGAAGAACTGACTTCCGTCCGTACCGGGTCCCGCGTTCGCCATCGAGAGCAGCCCCGGGCGGTCGTGCCTCACCGAGCGATCGAACTCGCCGTCGTACTGGTAGCCGGGGCCACGCGTCCCCGTGCCGGCAGGGCAGCCGCCCTGCGCCATGAAGCCGTCGATGATCCGGTGGAAGAGGAGCCCGTCGTAGAAGCCGAGCGCCGCCAGGTAGATGGTGCTCGAGACGTGCATCGGCGCGACCTCGGCGAGGAGCCGCACCGTGATCGGGCCGACGGTCGTCTCTAGGTCCCAGAGATAGCGCCGTTCCCGCTCGAAGCGCGCCTTGGGAGGCCGCGGCAACCGCAGGCGCCAGCCGTCTGTGTCGGTGTCGATCTCCTGCTTGGCGATGAAATCGTCGATCTCCTCGACACCGCTCCGTCTCTCGCTCGCGCTCACGCCGTCCCCTTTCCCTGGCACGCCGCCCTCCGTATCACGGCTGCGCACACTGGTGCGGCCCGTGGGGATCCCGGCGGCTGCCTCTCAGGCTGGTTCCGCGCAGCGTACCGCGCCCGGCGTCTCCTCCACGAGCGGCTCGAGGAACTCGAGCACGCCGCGAACGAACGCGGAGGGCTGCTCGCGGAAGCAGTAGTGCCCGGCTCGCTCAATGATCCTCATCTCCGACCGCGGCGTCCTGCGTCGGACGAGTCCCCAGAGCCGTTCGCCGCCACGAACCGGCGCCGAAGGATCCTGTGCGCCCCAGAGAATCAGCGTCGGCGCCGGCAGGCCCCGCTCGCGTATCGCCTGAAGCGCCTCGGTACGCGCACGATCGAGACTCGGCTGGAAGAGGGCGCCTCTCAGCTCCGCCATCTCCCTCCGCGCACGCACGACTTCCGGCCGCCGGGCGATCGCCACGAGGCGGTCCACAAAGTCGGTGGTGAGGTGGGCCGCCGACACCGACTGCGCCTCCGGCTCGATGCGCACCGCCTCCGGGCCCGCCTCGCCCGGAGGCGGTGGTGGCAGCCGCGCATAGAACCGCTCCGAGCGCGGGTAGGAGACATCCTCGGGGGCGAGCGAACCGGCGTCGACGAGCGTCAGGGAGCGCGCGAGATCGGGGCGCGCGAGCGCCAGCCGCGCGACGAGCAGCGCGCCGCGCGAGTGGCCGACGAGGTGGGCGCCCGAGCCCACGACCTCATCCATGAAGCACTCGAGGTGACGTTCGCCCACCTCCCAGCGGTAGTCATCCGGCGCGGGCGGCGCCTCCGTATGGCCCTGACCCGGCCGGTCGGGCGCGACGACACGGAACCGCCGGGCGAGCGGCCCGAGCACCGTGTCCCACGAGTCAAGTGAGTACCACGAGCCGTACTGACCTCCGTGCACCAGCACGAGCGGCGGTGCGCCCGCCTCACCCGCCGCGTAGTAGCGCGTGGCGAGGCCGCCGATCGCGGCCTGGTGCAGGCGCCGCGGGTCGAGCTCGGGCTCGCGCGGCGACACTGGTGGCCTAGAAGCCGGGGTCCGGCGGTTCCGCCGGCAGCTCGGTGGATGGGAACCCCGCCGGCCAGCCGACGTACTCCGCTGCGTTTCCGCCGAGCACGAGGTCGAGTTCTGCGGCCGGGAGGTCGGCGAGCGCCGCGCGCACCAGTTCGAGCTCCTCCGGGTAGCGCGCACGGCCCCGGGCGAGCTGCTGTGTGTGATCGCTCGCCCAGAGGAGGCGCCCGGGCCCGTACTCGGCGAGCAGCCGCCGCACCAGACCGTGCGTGTCGGCGAAGGGGGCGTGCTCGCGCGAGCGCGAGGCGAGCGTCGAGAGCTTGACGGCGACGTTTCGGAAGCGCGAGAGGGAGAGCATGACCGCGAATTGCTCCTCATCGACACCGCCGTGGATGCGCGGCAGCCCGAGGTGGTCGACGATAAGCCTGAGCTCCGGATGCCGCTCGAGCGCGCGCTGCGCCATCTCCAGACGGCCGGGGAAGAAGCCCGCGACCGGGAGCCCGCAGCGCTCGGCCGCGGCCCAGAACGGCTCCAGGCGCTCGTCGGGCCAGGCGTCCCGCCCGGTGTCGCGGAAATGGACGCGGACGCCCACCATTCCGGGCTGCTCCCGCCAGCGCGCAACCTGCTCCTCAATGTCGGGCGCGCCCGCGTCCAAAAGCCCCATCACGGCGAAGCGCTCCGGCCAGCTCCGCGCGCATTCCAGCGCGAAGTCGTTCCGCACGCCCATGATCGCCGGGGGCACGATGACCACTCGATCGACGCCGGCCTCCTCCATCAGCGGCAGCATCTGCTCGGGGCCGAACGGTTCGGGCAGGCTCGGCGTGCGGTCGGGGCGCCACGGCCGGTCCGGGCGATTCCCCTCCCAGAGGTGCACCTGCATGTCGATGATCACGGGGCGATGCTACACGGCTGCGGCGGCGCGCTGCGGCGGCCGCACGAGGAGGACCACGACCATCCCGAGCAGCGCGGCCGCCGCCATCGTGAGCAGCACGCCGGTGTAACTCCCCGTCGCGTCGAAGTAGGCGGAGACGATGATGGGCCCGGAGGCGCTGAAGAGGAGGTTGAACGGCATCGACGCGCCGCGGACCTGCCCGAGGTAGCGCCGACCAAAGAACGTCGCCCACAGCAGTTCCTGCATCGGGAGATTGCCGGCGATGCCGAGCCCGGCCAGGAGGAAGCCGGCGGCCACGACGGGCCCGCTCCCGGCCTGTGCGGCGGGCACCACCGTGGCGATGCCGCCCGCGAGGCAGAAAAAGGCGGCGGAGGCCAGGAATCGCGGGTGGATGCGCTCCGCGAGCAACCCCCAGAACGGCCGTGTCACCAGCCCCGGGAAGGCAAACAGCCCGAGCATCGCCGACGCGGTGCTGCGCTCGAAGCCGGAGTCCGTCAGGTAGGGGATCGTCTGCGTCGCGATGGCGAGCAACGAGAGACTGCTCATCCCGAAGGCGAAGATCAGCATCCACATCGTACGCGTGCGCAGCGCCTGGCGGCGGGTGAGCGAGGAGTCGAAGTCGCGCCTCACGGCGTCGGCCGCGCCGCTGCGCAATTGCGCGGCGGTGCGGCCGTCCGGGTTCAGGCCATGATCCTCGGGACGGCGCCGCATGACCATCGCCGCAGGAAGCATCAGCGCCACGAAGCCGATCGCGAGAAGCTGCCACGCCATGCGCCAGCCCACGCCATCGACGAGCGCCGTCAGCACCGGGGGAACCACCACGCCCGAGAGCGAGATCCCCATCGCCGCGAAGCCGATGGCCCGGCCTCGGCGCTCGACGAACCACTTTGACATCGTGACGTTCACGACCAGACCGCCGGCCAGGGCCGCGCCGAGCGCGGCCACGAGCCCCCGCACCACCACCCACTGCCAGAGCTCGGTGATCTGGGAGGAGCCGACGAGGGCCACCGCGGCAACGGCGGTCCCGATCAGCATGAGCGGCCGCGGCCCGCGCCGGTCGAGCAGGTGGCCGACGTACATGCTGGTCACCGCCATCACGAACTGACCGATCGTGATCGCAAGGATGAACTGCGTGCGCGACCACCCGAGATCCTCGCTCATCGGCACGAGGAAGGGGCCCGTGCCGTAACCCTGCAGCGCGGAGCTCGCGAACATCGCCGCCGCCGCGGCGCCGACGATGTTCCAGCCGTAGAAGTAGCGCGGGCGGCGCCGCGGCGAGCGGCGGGCCGGGGGCAGCGGGGGGGCGGGTACTGCCTCGACCACGCTCGCCCTCAGTCCGTCCGCGCTTGTGATAGACGCGGGAGGCCAGAGCGGGGCGGGCCCGGTGAAGCGGCGTCACCCGCCGGAACCCACCGGGGTGTGAGGCCCGCCTTCGAGTCGCCCCCGCAGGCTACCCGCCCGGCCGGACGTGCCGGCTGGATCGGCCTTCGGCTAGGAGAACTCGCCGCTGTTGAAGGCGTCGATCCCCTCCCGCATCCCACGCTCGCGCATCGCCTTTTGCATCACCTTGACCGGCTCCGAGTAGTGGAGCATCGCGTCGAATTCCTGCCCGAAGCGGATCGCCGTGCTGAAGCCCCGGATGTCCATCGTCCGGTTCACGCCGAGCTTCTTGATGCGGAGGATCTTGCTCGGCACGTTCGCGATGCGCTCCGCCATCTGGCGGACCGTCTCCTCCAGCTGATCGGCGGGGACGGCGCGGTTCGCCCAGCCCCACTCGGCCGCCGTGGTGCCGCTGATCTGGCTTCCGACCGTGAACGACATCTCCTTCGCCCGCTTGGGTCCCACGAGCCACGTCCACATCGGCGAGATGTAGCCGCCGCCCACCGGGATCGAGGGGAAGCCGATGCGCGCATCCTCCGCCACCACCGTGATGTCGCAGACGACGCAGATCTGCGTCGCGATGCCGAGGCAGTAGCCGTGTACCTGGGCGATGATGGGCTTCGGATGGTTCCAGATGCGGAGATAGCGGTCGACGCTCCGCTCAAGCTTCTCATGGTCGTCGACCACATCCTCCACCACCGCCTCGGCCGAGGCGTTGCCGGGTCCGGTGAAGTCGGCGCCGGCTGAGAAGGCGCGCCCGTTGCCGCGCACGATCAGCACGCGCACCTCGGGGTCGTTCCGGCCACGCTCGAGAGCCTCGTCGAACTGGAGAAGCGCCGGGCCGGAGAGCGCGTTCAGGATCTCCGTGCGGTTGAAGGTGATATAGCCGAGCCGCCCCTCGGGCTCGTAGAGAACCATTCGCTCCTCGTTGCTCATCGGACACCCTCTCGCTGCGCTCCTCGCGTGGTCGCGAGTATACGCACTGCCCCCGGCAAGTCGCGGGTGAGGTCTGCCTCGTATGCTGGCGGGAACGTCAGGCGTGGAAGGGGGTCGGCGTGACGGACGGGAGCTGGGCGCGGGAGTGGGACGCCACCATCGCGGCGGTCGGCACCGACTACGGCGGGGAGCGCGTGGTCGTCGCCGTCGACGAGGTCGAGCGCGGCGCCATTCGCCGCTACTGCGAGGTGCTCGAGTTCGACTGCCCGTTGCACTACGACGACGCGATCGCGCGCTCGGTCGGCTATCAAGGGATCGTCGCGCCCGTTTCGGGCATCTCCCAGACGTGGACGCGCGAGGCGCACTGGCGTCCGGGCATGCCGACCCGCTACCCCGTGCTCGATCCCGACGCCGAGGTGCTGAGGGAGAACGTGCGCTTCGCGGGGCCGCCCGAGCCCCCGACGTCCCTCAGCTTCGTGACCGACCTCGCCATCGAATACCTCGCGCCGGTCTACGTCGGCGACCGGCTCTCCCGCCGCGGCCACCGGTTGGTTTCGGTGCTTCCGAAGGAGACGAGCATCGGCCGCGGCGCCTTCCTCACCTACGAGAGCGAGGTGCGGAATCAGCGCGGCGAGCTCGTGGCGCGCAGCCACAACGGCGGCTACCACTACACGCCCTTCCCCGCCGCGGAGCGGAGGGCGACGCCGGTCGATCCCGTCGCGACGCCGGCGGACGCGGAGGGGATCTTCCCCGAGACGCCTGCGTGGGCTCAGACCCCGTCCGTCGACTGGTCCGAGCAGCGCTACTTCGAGGACGTGGCCGAGGGCGACCCGGTGCCCGCGGTGGGATTCCCGCTCACGATCGCGCGACTCGTGATGGAGGCCGCCGCCAACCTCGACTTCAGCCGCGTGCACCACAACGCGGCCGCCGCGCGCCGCACGGGCGCCCCCGACATGTACGCGAACAACGTCTTCGTGCAGGGCTGGTGGGAGCGCACCGCGCGCGAGTTCATCGGCCTGCGCGGGGTGATCAAGCGGGTCGGGCCGTTCCGCATGCGCATCTTCAACACCGTCGGCGAGACGGTCACGACGAGCGGCGTCGTGCGACGATGCTGGCGTGAGGGCGGCGAGGGGCTGGTCCAGCTCGAGCTGCAGAGCGAGATCTCCCGCGGCGTCTCGGTCGGCCCGGGGCCCGTCGTCGTCTCGCTCCCGACGCGCGGAGCCTAGTCCGGGCGTCGGCCCCGCCCGCGGACTCTCCGCGGAGCCGCGCCCGCAGTTGCTAGTCGAAGTCGCGGAGGACGATCGCGTTTGATCCGTGCCAGCCCTCGGCGCGGACGTACTCGGGCGTGACGCTGATGACGTAGAGCGTCTCCTCGGGCGGATGGCCCCGCGGGTTGCCGCCGGCGGCGGCGCGGCGCGCGTAGAAGGCGGCGACCTCGTCCTGATCCTCGATCAGCTCGGCGCGGCCCTGCATCCAGACCACGCGCGGGTTCCAGCCCAAGCCCCAGTCGGAGCGGCCCTCGCGGCCGACCCAGAGATAGCCGACCACCGGGTCGCGGCGGACGTGCTGGGTCTTCGGCTGGACGTCCTGCGTCATCGTCCCGACACGCCACCCGTCGACGAACGTCCCGACTGGCCGCATGATCGGCCGCCCGTCGCGCCGGCGCGTCATCAGGTACGCCATGTGCTGGCTCCGGTCGGAGATGAAGGAATGCACCGCCTCGCGGTAGCTCTCCGCCTCCTCTGCGCCCAGCCCGCGCTCTCGATCCCAGACTCGTCCCTCGCTGGTCACGAGCCCCTCCCTTCCGGCGGGGGCATCCTAGCAGCCGGAGCCCCGGCGAACGGTCGCGTACGAGCGTCTAGACTGCGCCAACGCGAGTCCCGGGGGAGGTGTAGCACGGTGGGCAAGCACGCGGCGTACGATCTGGCGGTCGTCGGAGGCGACGTGGTCTTCCCCGGCCGCGGGGTCCGGCGCGTGGAGATCGGCATCACCGGCGAGCGCATCGCCGCGATCGCGGAGCGGCTCGCCGGCCCGGCCGCGCGCACGATCGACGCGAGCGGCAAGCTCGTCTTTCCCGGCCTCGTCGACTCGCACGTCCACCTGGGAATCTTCCGGCCGCTGGCCGACGATGCGCCCGCAGAGACGGAGAGCGCCGTCGCGGGCGGTGTGACCACCTCGCTCGTCTACTACCGCGCCGGCCGCAACAACCTCGTCTCCGACGAGACGCCGGAGCTGCCCGCGGGGTACCTGACGCTGCTGCCCGGGCTGCTGGCCGAGTCGGACGGAGCGTTCCGCTGCGATTACGGCTACCACATCGCGCCGGTCACGCGGGACCACGCGGAGGAAGTGCCGGCGCTCGCCCGTCGCCACGGCATCACCGGCTTCAAGTACTACATGCACTACACGGGCGTGACCCCCGCGCAGTACGAGAGCGGCCTTCATCCTGAGAAGGAATTCCTCTTCTCCGACGTGCCCTACGACCTGGGTTACCTGCGCCGCGTGATGGAGCGCGTCGCCGAGGCGAACCGGACGGCGCCGGCGGGTGCCCCGCCGGCGCGCGTCTGCGTGCACGCGGAGAGCCCCGCCCTCATCCGCGAGGGCACGGAAACGGTACTCGCGGCCCTGGCCGCCGGCGCGGACGAGGCGCCGAGCCCGCTCGAGGCGTACTCCCAGAGCCGGCCGACCGGCGGCGAGCGACTCGGGATTCTCGATGCCGCGGAGCTCGCGGCGCAGGCCGGCGCGCCGCTCACCGTGCTGCACGCGTCGAGCGCAGACGCCCTCAACGCCGTGCGGGAGGCACGGGCCCGCTACCCCAACGTCGACATCGCCTGCGAGGCGACGGTTCACCATCTCTCGCTCGCCGCCGCCGAGCTCACGGGCTGGGAGGCGAAGGTGAATCCCCCTCTCCGCGCGGCCGCCGACCGGGATGCGCTCTGGGAGGGGATCGCCGACGGCTCGGTGCAGACCATCGCCTCCGACCACGCGGCGATCGCGAGCTCGCTCAAGGCGGGGGACGTGTGGGCGGCCTGGTACGGCTTCGGCGGGAACGAGCTGCTGCTTCCCGCGGCGATCACGGAGGGACACCTGCGGCGGGGCGTGCCGCTCGAGCGGATCGCAGAGACCCTCACGCTCGCGCCGGCGCGCTTGCACGGCCTCGCCGGCCGCAAAGGAGACATCGCGGTCGGACTCGATGCCGATCTCGCCATCTGCGACCCGGAGGCGGAGCGCGCGGTCGACCCGGCCTCGCTCCACTCGGCACAGGACTTCTCACCCTTCGAGGGGAGGGTCCTGCGCGGCTGGGTGGGCACGACGATCCTCCGGGGCGAGGTCTGCTACGAACGGGGGCGCGTCGTGGGACCGCCGCGCGGGCGCCACCTGCGTCCGGAGGCGATCCCCCCGACGGTGCCGCAACAGTAGTCCACCGTGCGGACGTCGCGCGCCCGCGGCGGCTCGCTACGCCCGCTCGAAGATGAGCTGGAACTCCAGCACGCCTCGGTCCTCGATGGAGAGCACGATCGGGGCGGACGGCGCCACGATGTCGTAATCCGAGAACTCGATCTCCGTCGAGCCGACGACGACGACGAGCCCATCCGAGAGCTGCCCCTCGAGGGCGATCTCGACGGCGCGCGTGACGCCGTGCAGCGTCAGCTCGCCGGCGGCCGCCGCGGCGATGGGGACGCCCTCCTGAGGCGGCCCGTCGATCGTGATCGGCCCGGTCAGCTCGAAGGTCGCCGTCGGGAAGCGAGAGGTCTCGATCCCGCGACCACGCAGCGTGCGATCCCGCCGCGAATCGTCACTCACGAGCTGCGTGAGATCCGCCTCGATGCTGACCACCGTGATCGCGGAGCCGTCGAACTCGAGCGTGCCGGTCACGGCGCCGCTGCGGCCGACCGCCGCCTTGGCGCCAATGCCGACGAGTTCCTCCCTGACCCGGTAGCCGACAAAGGAGTCACCGCCCGCGACGAGCCGCCAGATGCCCTCGAGTCCCTCCTCCACGCTCCCGCTCGAGCCGCCGCCCGAGGCCGTCGTCGGCGCGGGCACCGCGACGGCGGCCGCCGGCGCGACGGTCGCGGCGGCGGCCGGCGTCGCAGCCGTCGATGAGACGGCATCGGCGAGGCTCACCGGCGGCGGGGCCTCCTCGCGGAGGACGAAATACCAGAGCGCGAAGGCAACGGAGGCGACCACGACCAGCGCCCCGGCCCCGCCCATCCAGAACCTGCGTGTCGTCACGTCCAGCCCGAACCTCACGCGCACTCCCTTTCCGGCCGCCGGCGCCCGCACGCGGCGTCGCAGCCGTCGGGGATGCTCCGGCACTGTGGGATCGGCGCGGCCCTAGCCGCGGGGCAATCCGAGACCGCGCGTCGCGATCACGTTGCGCTGCACCTCGGAGCTGCCGCCTGCGATCGTGCCGGGGACGCCGCGCACCCAGCCGCGCGTGAACCGCGCCTCGTAAGGCGTGTACGGATCCTCCGGGTCCCAGAGATTGCCGTAGAGACCGAAGACCTTCACCCCGTCGTTATCGAGCTCGCGCGAGACCTCCGAGCCGAAGAGCTTCGAGACCGAGGCCTCGTAGTTCGGAACCTGTCCCTGCGCCTGGATGGTGATGATCCGCAGGGAGAAGTTCAACATCACCCCGGCCTCGACGAAGTGGTGCGCGATCCGCTGTCGCACGGAGTCGAGATCGCCGATCCGGGACTTCGTCCCTCCCTCGTCGCTCCCGACGTACCCGAGCAGCTGACGGATGGTGCGCTCCATGCGCACGGCGCCGGCGATGTTCGAGCGCTCGTTGTCGAGCAGCGTCATCGCGACGTACCAGCCGCGGTTCTCCTCGCCGACGATGTGATCGGCCGGGATCCGCACGTCCTCGAAGAAGGTCTCGTTGACCTCGTGCCCCCAGCCCATGTCGATGATGGGGCGGACGGTGACGCCCGGCGAGTACTTGTCGACGAGCAGGAACGAGATCCCCCGGTGCTTCGGGGCGTCGGGATCGGTGCGGGTGAGCAGGAGCACCCAGTCCGCGTAGTGACCGTGGGTGGTCCAAATCTTCTGGCCGTTGATCACATACTCGTCGCCGTCGCGGACGGCGCGCGTCTGCAGGGAGGCGAGATCGGAGCCGGCGCCCGGCTCCGAGAATCCCTGCGCCCACACGACCTCGCCCTTGAGGATCGGGGGCAGGAAGCGCCTCTTCTGCTCCTCGGTCCCGTGCACGATGAGCGCCGGGCCGAGCATCCCGATGCCGACGTTGGAGCCGGCGCCCGGCGCGTTGGAGTCGGCGATCACCTGGTTGAGAATGAACTGCTCCATCGGCGAGAGGCCGCCCCCGCCGTACTCCCGCGGCCAGTGCGGGGCGACCCAGCCCCGCTCGGCGAACGCGGCGAGCCAGTTCGCCGCGTCCTCCTTCGCCGCCGGATCATCGGAGATGCGGTCGCGCGCCCACTGCGTATAAGAGCCCGGCCAGTCGTGCTTTGCCATCTCCCGATAGCGCTCCGGCATGTGCCCGATGAGGTCGCGCACGTCGCCGCGGAAAGCCGCCTGCTCGGTTGTGTCGGTCCAGTCCATCTCGTGCCTCCCGGGCCCGGCGGCGCGATCGCCGAGGGTTTCGCGGCGCCGCACGCCGCGTCGAGCATTCTGGCAGCTTTGGGCCCGCGCCGCGACCGGGCGGGGAGGGAGTGCTCTAGCCGGCCCCGTACTGCGTCCGCCCCTCGCGGCCGAGCCAGCCGAAGGCCTGCTGCTTGCGACGGGCCTGCGGATCGATCAGGACGTGCACCAGAGCTGGGCGGCGAGCGGCAAGCGCGCGCTCGAGGGCGGGGTGCAGCTCCGAGGCGCTCTCGACGTGCTCGGCGTGGCCGCCGAAGGCGGCCATCACGCGGTCGTAGCGCACCGCGTCGTCGGGCCCGAAGTCCTCAGCGCTGAGTGCGCGCCCCGGGCGGCGGCGCACGCTCCCGTTGTTCGCCACGATGAAGAGGATCGGCAGCTCGTAGCGGACCGCGGTCTCCAGATCCATGCCGTTCCAGCCGGCTGCGAAGTCGCCCATGGCGCAGACCACCCGCGCGTCGGGCCGCGCGATCTGGGCGCCGATCGCATAGGGGATGCCTACCCCCATGCACCCGGTGGTGCCGGCGTCCAGCCTTTCCCTCGGCCGTACGTTGGGCTGCATCACGCGCGAGATCGCCATCGTCGCCTCGCCGTCGGCCACCACGACAGCATCGGGTCCCGCGACCTCGTTGATCTCGCGGTACATGCGGTAGAGGTTGAGGCGCGGCCCGGAGGCCTCCGCCAGCTGCGCGATCTGCGCGGCGTTGCGCGCCCGCTCGCGATCGAGATCGGCGATCCACGGCTCGCGGCGCTCGACGCGACCAGCAGCCGCCTCGCGCAGCTGCGCGAGCACCGCGCGGACGTCGCCGACGAGCCCCGCCTCGACGGGGCGAGCGAGCCCGATCTCAGAAGGCTCGATGTCGATCTGCACGACCCGCACGTCCTCGGCGAAGCGCGGGGGCCGGCCGAAGTGGAACGTCCAGTTGAAGCGCGCGCCCGCCAGGATCACCAGGTCGGCGTTCCTCAGGGCGAAGGAGCGCGCCCCCGCCGCGCAGAGCGGGTGGTCGTCCGGCACCACGCCCTTCCCCATCGGCGAGGGGACGAACGGTATCCCGCACTCCTCGACGAGCGCGCGCGCCTCGGGCGCGGCGTCAGCCCACGCCGCCCCCTTCCCGATGAGCAGAAGCGGCCGCTGCGCCTGAGCGAGGGCACGTGCGGCCCGCTCGACGAGGGCGGGGTCGGCGGCCGGGCGGGGCGCCGGGGGGGCCACGGGGTGCTCCTCCACCTCCGACTCCGGAACGCTCGCGGTCAGGACGTCGGCCGGGAGGTCGAGGTAGACGGGACCGGGGCGGCCGTGGGTGGCACGCTTCACGGCCTCCGAGACGAACCAGGGAATGCGGCGGGGATTGTCGACGGCAACGGACCACCGTGCGTAGGGGGCGGCCGACTCGACCTGGGGCAGCTCCTGGAAGTCGCCGAGGCCACGCTTGCCGAGCTCGGAGGAGCCTCCGAGCAGGAGCATCGGCCAGCAGTTCGCCCACGCGGTGGCGAGGCCGGTGATCGCGTTCGTCATCGCTGGCCCCGACGTGACCGCGCCGACGCCGACATCGCGGCTCACGTACGAGTAGGCCTGGGCCGCCATCGCGATCGCCTGCTCGTGGCGGATCGTGTAGTCGTCGATCCCCGCCCGGGCGGCGTGCTCGAGGAAGGGGCCCATCGGATCCCCGGGGACGGAGAAGAGCGTCCGGACGCCGTGCGCCCGCAGCGAACGCACCAGGAGCCGGGCGCCGTCGATGCTCTCCACCGACCACCTCCGTCCTCGCTCCCGGGCCGCGTAGGAACCCTCGCCCCGGAGCCCTCGCCGCGTCAAGCACGCCGGGGCGCCGGGAGATCGCGAGCACTGCCTATACTCCGTGCGCCCCGCGGGAGCGCGGCGGCGGACAGGGGTGGAGGCCCGAGGTGCGCATTTCCCTCTTCGCCGGCCCGTTCCCGGAGCCCCGATCGAGCGTCGAGGGGCGGGTCGCGGCGATCGTTTCGGCCGAGCGCGCCGGCTTCCCCGGCTACTGGCTCGCTGGCGCCGGCCTCGACCCGCTCGTCGTCTTCGCGCTCGCCGGCCGCGAGACCGGGCGCATCGAACTGGGTACGGCCGTGCTGCAGGCCTTCACGCGGCACCCCGTCGCGCTCGCCCAGCAGGCGCTGACGGTGCAGCTCGCGACCTCGGGTCGCCTCGCGCTCGGCGTCGGGCCCTCGCACGCTGTCGGGATGGAGCGGCTCGGCATCTCGTACGCTCGCCCGGCGGCGCGCATGGCCGAGTACCTGCTGATACTCAGAGGCCTGCTCGACGGGCAGACGGTCGACGTAGACGGAGAGCATTTCGCCGTGCACGCCTCCGCTGGCGTGCACGGCGCGGGGCGCGTGCCGCTCCTCATCTCCGCGCTCGCGCCGCGCATGCTCTCCCTCGCCGGCGAGCTGACCGACGGCACCGCGACCTGGCTCGCCGGCCCCCGCACGCTCGCCGAGCAGATCGTGCCGGGAATCACGACGGCGGCGAGCAACGCCGGCCGGCCGCCCCCGCGCATCCTCGCCGGGGTCGGCGTCGCGGTGGCGGACGGAGGGGGCGGCGCGGCCGCCCGCGACGCGGCCACCAACCACTTCACGAGGTACGCCTCACTCCCTGCGTACGCGCGCGTGATCGACTCGGAGCGGCTCGGGAACCCGGGCGAGCTCGCTGTGATCGGAACGGAGGCGGAGGTGCGGGCGGGGCTCGGGCGCCTGCTCGACGCCGGAGCGACCGAGATCCTCGCGGCGGTGATCCCCTACGGGGACGACCCCGACGCCTCGCGGCACCGCACCGAACAGGCGCTCGCCGGCATGCTCGACTAGCAACCCTCAGGAAGGAGGGCCCTGATGCAGCAACTCGACGGCCGCGTCGCCGTGGTGACCGGCGCCGCGCGCGGCATGGGCCGCGCCATGGCCGAGCGCTTCGCGCGCGAGGGAATGCGCGTCATCCTCGCCGATATCGATCTCGATCGCCTCGCCGAGACCGAGTCCGCGATCCGGGGGGCGGGAGGCGAGGTCCTTGTCGTCCCGACCGACATGACCGACGCCACGCAGGTGCGGGCGCTCGCCCAGCGCACGCTGGACGAGTGGGGCGGCGTGCACGTGCTCTGCAACAACGCAGGCGGGGGCGCCACGCGCGGCACGATCTGGGAGATCCCGCTCGAGCGCTGGAGCTGGGTGATGGACCTCAACTTCTGGAGCGTGCTCCACGGCGTGCACACGTTCGTCCCGCCGATGATCGAGCGCGGCGAGGAGGGGCACATCGTCAACACCGCCTCGGGCGTCGTGCTCGGCACGAAGCCCTGGCAGAGCCCGTACAACGCCTCGAAGCACGCGGTGGCCGGGCTGACGGAGACGCTCCACCACGAGCTCCGCAGGGTCGGAGCGCCCATCGGCGTCTCGCTGCTCTGCCCCGGATTCGTCCGCACCCGGGAGCCCGCCGGCGAGGCCGAGGCGGAGCAGATGCGGGGGGCGATGCTCCCCGAGGAGGTGGCGGAGCAGGTGGTGGAGGCGATCCGCGGCGGGGAGTTCTACGTGCTCACCCACGCCGAGGCGCTGCGCGAGCGCGCCCGCATCCGCGCCGAGGACATCGCCGGGGGGCGCGACCCGACACGCTCGCCGGGCGTGCTCAGCTGAGCCGGCACCGTCCCGGGGGCACGCGCGGGGGCTGCTAGACTCGGCCGCTATGTCGAGCGGAGCGACGCCGAGCGGGGAGCGCCCGCCCACCGACGCGGGCGGCATCCGGACCGCGCACGCCGACGGCATCGCGTCGCTCCGACTGGTCCTTGCGAACCCCGGCTTCCGCGGCGTCTGGCTCGCCGGCGCGCTCGCCTCGGCGATGCGCTGGCTAGATTTCCTCGTGCTCGGCGTCTTCGTCTACGACCTCACGGGCTCCGCGTTCCGGGTCGGGCTGCTCTTCTTCTTTCGCATGGCGCCGCGCCTCCTGCTCGCGCTGCCGCTCGGCATGCTCTCCGATCGCGTGTCGCGGCAGCGCATGCTCGTCGTGACCTTCGCGGCGCTCGCGGTGATATCGGTGGCGCTGGCGGCGCTCGTCATCTCGGGGCGGGTCGAGTACTGGCACCTCGTGGTCGGCACCTTCCTCACCGGCATATTCTGGACCACGGAGTTCCCGGTGCGGCGCGCAATGATCGGGGACGTCGTCCCGCGCGAGCTCGTGGGGCGCGCCTTCGCCATCGACATCGGCACGAGCGCGGTCGCCCGCATGCTCGGGCCGCTCACCGGCGGAGCGCTGCTGCAGGTGGTCGGCGCCGGCGCGGCCTTCCTCACGCAGGCGGTGGTGCTGCTGTTCGCGATGGTGGTGATCGCCTCCCTGAGGTACGTCCCGCCGACTCGGCTCGAGGCGCCGGCCTCGGCGATGGCGGACATGTTCGCCGGACTGCGCTACGTCCGCGTCCGGCCGCTCCTCGTCGGTGCGATACTCGTCTCCCTCGCGATGAACCTCTTCGGCTTCCCCTACACCAGCATGGTGCCCGTGATCGGCAAGGAGACGCTGGGCGCAGAGCCCCTCGGCGTCGGCTTGCTGCAGTCCTCGGAGGGTGTCGGCGCGCTCTTCGGCGCCACGCTCATCGCGACGCTGGCGCCGACGCGCATCTACGCGCGCATGTACCTGCTCGGCACGGGCTTCTTCCTCGCCATGGTGCTCGCCTTCTCGAGCTCGACGAGCTACCCGCTCTCCGTGGCATTCCTCTTCGTCGCCGGGTTCGGGATGGCGGCCTACACGGCGATGCAGGTCACGCTGATCGTGGCGGGCTCGGCGCCGCAGATGCGGGGACGGGTGATGGGGGCCGTCTCGCTCTCGCTCGGCGGCAACCCGATAGGCGCGCTCAACGTCGGCATCGTCGCGGGCGCCTTCGGCGCCCCCGTCGCCACGGCGATCATGGCCGTCGAGGGACTCGTCTCCCTCGCGCTGATCGCGCTGCTCTTCCCGGCCCTGCGCCGGCCGTTCGCCCTGGGCGCCGAGCAGGTGGACTCATCGCCAAGACCGGCGAGCCGCATGCGAGCCCCGCCTGCGTCGGCGCAGCGGGACGCGGGGCCGGCGGGAAGCTCCTGACCGGGACCGGTCAGGCCCGGCCCCGCCTTCACGGCGGTCGCGTGTCCGGGGGATCCAGCGCATCGATCCTGCGTAGCAGGGCGCCCGCCCCGATCACGGAGGCGCCGAGCGCGCGCACGCGCCCCGCGAGGACGCGATCGGAGGTGACGACGCAGAGGCTCGACGGCTCCGCGTCCCCGGCGACGATCTCGGCGATGCGGTCGTCCGCCGCATTCCGGCCGCGCCGAGGCGCGTAGATCAGGCGCAGGGCCCCGCGCCGGCCCTCGGGCAGGCCCTCGACGGGGCGCCCGTCGACGACGACCGTGATCTCCGAAGGCTCGACGGCCACGGCGAGCGCCTCCACGCGGGCGACGAAGCGGCGCGTCGCGCCGGCCCGATCGCGCCACCACCCCGTCGGGCGGCTCCCGATCACGTTCATCGCGTCGACGATGATCCGCTCCACCGGCGACCTCCCGCGTCCTGCCGCCCGCGGTTCCCCCGGCGGCGCGCGCCCCCTGCCCGCTATCATGCCCCCACGCGACCGGCCGCACGAGGGCGGTCCGCGGAGT
This sequence comes from Dehalococcoidia bacterium, assembly GCA_965226695.1. Classification (GTDB taxonomy): domain Bacteria; phylum Chloroflexota; class Dehalococcoidia; order Lucifugimonadales; family CATOSD01; genus CATOSD01. The sequence goes on along the minus strand of OZ245405.1, from coordinate 3,660,798 downwards.
CAGGAGGGGCCGTGGCGGCGGCGACGAGCGGCGGGAAGGCGGGACCGCAGGACACGCCGGCGTGGGCTCCGCCGCCGTGGGAGCAGCTGACGGTCGTCCAGGTTGGCGGCGAGACCGCGGCCGCCTTCACCGGCCGGCTGTTCGTCGAGCTCGGCTGCCGCGTCATCGTGGTCGAGCGGCCGGGCGAGCGCGCCGAGCGCGAGGCGAACTCCCCCGAGAGCGGCGCCGAGGAGGGGCGCTCCTCGACCTTCACCTACCTGAACTGGGCGAAGCTCGGCGTCGTCCTCGACTACGGGCGGCCGGAGGGCGTGGAGCTCCTCGCGCGCCTGGCGCGAAGCGCCGACGTGCTGATACGCCCGCCTCTCCCCGGGGCGATGGAGGAGCACTGGCACGAACTCGGCATCGACGCCGCCCGCGAGGCGGGCCTCGTCGAGCTCGTGATCTCGCCGTTCGGCGAAAGCGGTCCGAACGCCGGGCCCTACGCCGACCCCGCCAGGCCGTGGCGCGCCGACTCTGGCGCGGCGCTCGCGCTCTCCGGCATGCTCTACACGACCGGCGACCCGACGAAGCCGCCGCTCCTCACGCAACCGGAGATCGCGGCGCACGCGACGGCGGCCGAGGCGCTGATGAGCGTGCTCGCGGCGCTCCACTGGCGGATGCGCACCGGGCGCGGGAGTCACATCGACCTCTCGATGCACGATGCGGCGGTCGCCTTCGACGAGTACAACCTCGTGCTGCCGTCCACCGTCGGCGTCGTCCGGCAGCGCTTCTACTCCCGCATCATCCAGGGCTACCCCAGCGACATCTTCCGCTGCCGCGACGGGTGGCTGGTCGTGCTCGGCGGCGTGAACTTCCGGGAGCTGTCGCTCGTGATCGGCCGCCCCGACCTCCTCGACGATCCGCTCTTCGCCGATCGCAACTACCGCACGGAGCACTGGCGCGAGGTCGAGACGCTGCTCGCCCCGTGGTTCCTCGAGCACAGGCGCGACGAGGTGGTGGCCCGCGCGCAGGAGCTGCGCCTCATGATCTCCCCGGTGATGCGCGTCGGCGAACTCGCCGAGCATCCGCACGTGCGCGCGCGGAACGCCGTGCGCCGCGAGCGGGACGCGCTCGGCGAGGTGAGGCTGGTCGCTCCCCCCTTCCGGCTCGGCTCCTGGCAACCGCGGCACGAGCCGGCGCCGCTCGAGGGTGAGCACACGGTGCAGGTCCTCACGGCGATCATGCGCGCGGAGCGCGGCGACGGGGAGGCGGCCCCGGACGGCCGCCCCGAGCGATGAGAGCCCCCTCGCGCCCGCTTGAGGGGATCCGCGTCCTCGACTTCTCCCACGTCTGGGCGGGTCCGATCTGCGCGCGCATCCTCGGGGACCTCGGGGCCGAGGTCATCAAGGTCGAGGGCCCCGGCCGCCTCGACGGAATGCGCAACCTCTTCCTGATGGCGAACGATACCGACGACGACTACTGGAACCGCTCCGGATTCTTTCAGAACCGCAACCAGAACAAGCGAGGGATCGCCGTCGACCTGAGGACGGATGAAGGGCGCGAGCTGATACGGCGCATGGCGCCGCAGGTCGACGTGGTGGTGGAGAACTTCACGCCGCGCGTGATGCCGGCCTTCGGGCTCGGCTACGACCGCCTCTCCGAGCTCAACCCCCGCATCATCATGATCTCGATGTCGGGCTACGGATCGGCCGGGCCCTACTCGAACTTCGGCGCGATCGGCCTCTCGCTCGACGGATCGAGTGGGCTCGCCGCCTCCAACGGCCACCCCGACGACCGCCCGGAGAAGAGCGGTAGCGCCTTCCTCGATCCCTTCGCCGGCGTCTCCGGCGCCGCCGCGGTGATGGCGGCCCTGCTCGAGCGTGCGCGCACGGGCCGTGGCCAGTTCATCGACGTCTCGCAGCACGAGGGCGGGATGAACTTCGTGGGCGGCTACGTCGTCGAGCACGGCCGCTCGGGCCGGGAGCCCGAGCGGCGCGGCAGTCGGAGCGACCGCCACGCCCCGCAGGGTGTCTACCCGTGCTCGGGCGAGGGGCACTGGATCTACCTCTCCGTGCGCGACCAAGCGGAGTGGCGCGCGCTGTGCAAGGAGCTGGGCGCCCCGGAACTCGCATCCGAGGTGGGCTTCGACTCGGCGGCCGGGCGCCTCGCGCGGCACGACGAGCTCGACGACCGGCTCGCGCGCTACACGCGTCTGCGCGAGCGCCGCGAGCTGATGGGCGCACTGCAGGCGCGCGGGGTGATCGCGGGGGCCTTGCTGGACGGCGCGGAGGTGCTGAACGACCCGCACCTGCACGCGCGCGACACCTTCGAGTGGATCGACGTCGGGACGCCGCCCCGGCCCTACCCCAGCCAGCGCGCGCTCCCGGCACGCTTCGACGGCTTCGAGGCGCGGCCCGTCGGCCCCGCGCCGCGCCTCGGCGAGCACAACCGGGAGGTGCTCACCGAGCTGCTCGGGCTCGGCGACCACGAGCTCGAGCGGCTGCAGGAGGAGGGGATCATCGGCTCCGAACCGCGCTTCGCCCTCCCCGTTGAGCAGCAGCGCGACATCATCCGCTACCCGCTCCAGATGTGGGTGGACATCGGCTCGGTCCGCTGGCTCGCGCCGGACGGAAGCCACGGTCTCGCCCCGGATGAGAAGCCCGGCGGGGGCGCGTGAGCGCAGACGAGGAGCACAGCATGGCGACGTTGCGCCCGTTCCATCTCGGTCGCTGGATCGAGGAAAACCGGGAGCGCCTCAGACCGCCGGTCAACAACGCCGTGCTGTGGGAGGACACGGAGTTCTTGGTGGTGGTCGCGGGCGGCCCGAACGCGCGCACGGACTATCACGACGGCGCCGCCGAGGAGTACTTCCACCAGATCGAGGGCGACATGGTGCTGCGGGTGATGGAGGCCAGCGGGCCGCGCGACGTGCCGATACACGAGGGGGAGGTCCTGCTCCTGCCTCCCCGCGTCCCCCACTCCCCGCAGCGCCCCGCGGGGAGCGTCGGCATCGTCGTGGAGCGCGTCCGCCGCCCGGGTGAGATCGACGCGTTCGAGTGGTACTGCGAGCGCTGCCACGCGCGCGTGCACCGCCGCGAGCTCGAGCTACGCGACCTGGTGCGCGACATCCCGCCGGTATTCGAGGAGTACTACGATCGGGTGGCGCCGGGGAACTGCCCCTCCTGCGGGTCCCCCAACCCCCGGCGTCCGGGGGCAGCCTAGTCGTCGCTCCCGGAGAGCCGGGCGCGGAGGCGCCCCTCTCGATCGGCTAGGTCCGGGGTCAGGGCCTCGCCGAAGTCCTCGGCCTCGAAGAGCGGACGTATCTCGATTGCGCCCGAGCCGGGCATCGGATGTGGAGCGCGCTTCGCCCACTCGGCCGCCTCGTCCATGTCCCGGACCCGCCAGATCCAGAAGCCGGCGACCAGCTGGGTCGGGTCGGCGAAGGGGCCGTCTCCGACTGCGCGCTTCGGCCCGTCGAAGCCCACGCGCCTGCCGCGCTCCGAGGGATGCAGCCCCTCCCCCTCGAGCAGGACGCCCGCGGCGCAGGTGCGGGGAGCATGAGCCGCTCGTGAGGCCCGGAGCGAGAACCCGGCGGGACGGGGCCGGCTCAGGAGCCGCCGGGCACCGCGCGGATCACCCCGAGCACGTCCTCGCCGAAGCGACGGACGCGGGAGTCGCCCAGGCCCCACACCGTGAGCAGTTCGCGCGCATCCGCGGGCCGGCGGAACGCCAGCTCCCGCAGCGTGCGGTCCGCGAAGATGGTGTAGGCCGGCACCCCATCGGCACGCGCCCGCTCGCTCCGCCAGGCGCGCAGGGCCAGGAGCACCGGGTCGTCGGCCGCGACCGTCGGCCCCGTCGAGACAGCGGCGGGTGCGCGGGCGGGGTGCGGCGCGTCCAGCGGCGCTCGTGGCGGCGCCTCCGGGTGCGACACCTCCCACGCCGCCACGACCTCGAGGAGGCGTGAGCCGAACCAGCGCGTGTTGCGCTCTCCCATCCCCCACACCACCAGCAGCTCGCGCTCGGAGCGAGGGCGGGCGGCGGCGATCTCGCGCGCTGTGCGGCGCTCGAAAACCCGGTCGGGCGCGCGCTCCGACTCGACGGCTACCCTCTCGCGCAATCCCAGCAGCTCGGCGAAGAGATCCTCGGGGTAGGGCGGCGGCTCGGCGCTGAGGCAGGCGTCGCAGTGATCGCAGCGCTCCGGGGGCGACTCGCCGAAGTAGCGCAGGATGACGGCACGGCGGCACTCGCCGGTCTCGGCGTAGTCCACCATCTCGGCGAGTCGCGCCTCGGCGTAGGCGCGGTTCTCAGTGATCGCGCGCGTCTCGATGGGGGCCGCCGGATCCGCCGAGGTCAGCCGCAACGACACCGGATCGAGCAGGCCGCTCTCCCGGAGTGCGGCCACGGTCATCGCGTACCCCGTCTCCTCCTCCGGCTCCGCCTCGGGGGGAAGCAGGCCCTCCGGCCCGGCGAGGGCGGCCCATCGACGCCAGGTCTCCCTCACCGAGGCGGCATCGGGGTGCGCCTCGTCGATGAAGCTCTGCTGGGCCCGGCGGTCGAAGCGCGCGTAGAGCAGCGTGCATTCCGCTGGCTCCCCGTCGCGACCCGCGCGACCGGCCTCCTGGTAGTACGACTCGAGCCTCCCCGGCATGTTGAGGTGCACGACGAAGCGGACGTCGGGCTTGTCGATCCCCATCCCAAAGGCGGTGGTGGCGACGATGACCGGCGTCTCGCCGAGGGTGAAGGCGCGCTGAGCGCGGGTGCGCTCGCCTCTGCGGAGTCCGGCATGGTAGGGGGCCGCCCCGATGCCGCCCGCCCGCAGGTGCGAGGCGAGCTCTTCCACGCCTCGTCGGGTGCGGGCGTAGACGATGCCTGACTGGCCGGGGCGCGCCCGCGCGTAGCCGAGGATCCAGTCGCGCCGCGCCCGAACCCCGGCGAGAGGCTCGACGGTGAAGAGCAGGTTCGGACGGTCGACTGAGGTGACGACCTCCCGGGCCCGGCTGCCGAGCCCGAGGCGCTCGCGGATGTCGCGGCGGACGTGCGGGTTGGCGGTGGCGGTCAGCGCCAGCGTGCGCGGCTCGCCGAGGCGCTCCCGCACCTCGCCGAGCTGCAGGTAGTCGGGGCGAAAGTTGTGGCCCCACTCGGAGATGCAGTGCGCCTCGTCGACGGCGAAGAGCGCGATCCCTGCGCGGCGCAGCCCTGCCACCAGCGCCGCGTTCCGGAACTGCTCGGGCGCGATGTAGAGCAGGGGCGAGCGCCCTTCCACGAAGTCGCGGTAGTTCCGGTTTTTCTCGTCGCGGTGGAGCTGGGAGTTGATGAAGGTCGCCGGCACGCCGGTCGAGCGCAGCCCCTCCACCTGGTCCTGCATCAGCGCGATGAGGGGCGAGACCACCAGCGTGCGCCCCCCGGCGAGGGCCGGGAGGACATAGCAGAGGCTCTTGCCGCTACCGGTGGGCATCACCGCCAGCACGTCGGCGGCCTCGAGCGAGGCGAGCACGCGCGCCTGCCCGTCGCGGAGCTCCGGGTAGCCGAAGCGCCTCCTCAGCTCCGCGCGGTAGCCGCCGAGCAACGTCTCCTCGTGGCCGTCGCCGGCGCCCTCGCCGGGGAGCGGCCCAGCATCGTCGTGTCGCTGCATACAGGCGCCCCCGGCTCGACGCGCCCTCGGGCGCGAGCCCCGGCGTGACGCCGAGGCCGCGGGGAGAGGGCGATCATACGAGCGTCCGCGTCCGCGTGCGTGTGCGGGGCGACGCTGGGATGATGACCTCCTCCCCGGGGGGCAGCGATGCGCTCGACGCCTGCCCGACGGTGCGGCGAGGATTCGGCTCGGGCTGCGCCGTCGCCGCGCCGGGATGCGCAGCTCGCTGCTGTGCTCTCTCTGCTCGCGCTGGGCGCCCTGCTCACGCTTGTGATCGCGGCGATCCCCCACCCCGACGCGCTGCTCCGCGAGCCGGCCGGCACCAGCCCGCAGGCGGGCGTGGCGATCCCCGCCGGCGCGCCGCTTTGCAGCGCGGAGGCGCGGCCAGCGGCGGAGACAACACCCGGGTCGCGTGCGACGCCGGTCTGGCTGCACGTCCAGTGCGACCGGCCGGGCCTGCTTGTAGCCATCCCCCCGGTCGGGGATCCGGCGGGCGCCGAGCTGGGCGGCAACGGGCGCTTCGAGGGGCTGCTGGGACGCGCGTACCTCTGCGCCGGCCAGACGGCGAGCCTCTCTCTCACGGTGACCGGCGAGGGCGGGGCGAGCTGGGAGACGACCGTCCCGCTAGCGGCATCCCCCGGGGCGCCTGCGTGTGACGTGCTGATCCGCCCCGGCGTGACCGAGTTCACCTGGGAACGTGACGCGATCGCGGTGACCGACGCCTTCACCGACGAGACCCTGGGCGCGCCCCGCGGCTTCGGCGCGAACAGCAGCGACCGGGCGCTCGACCACCTCGCCGTCCGGTACCAGGAGGAGAGCGGGCGCTTGCTCGCGTGGGGATTCGCCGCCCCCGACACGGCCGTGCTCGAGCGCCTGGAGAGCGGGAAGCGCTACCTCATCGCCACGGACGCCGAGATCGCCTGGAGCTTCCCCGACGCGCTCGTCGCGTCCGGTACGCCCACCGCCCCCGGCACGCCCGCTGCCCTCGACACGCCCGCTGCCCTCGACACGCCCGCTGCCCCCGACGCGCCCGTCACGCCCGTCACGCCCGTCACGCCCGCTGCCCCCGACGCGCCCGCTGCCCCCGACGCGCCCGACGCGCCCGTCACGCCCGCCGCCCCCGACGCGCCCGCCGCCCCCGACACGCCCGACACGCCCGACACGCCCGACACGCCCGACACGCCCGACACGCCCGACACGCCCGCCGCCCCCGACGCGCCCGCTGCCCCCGACGCGCCCGTCACGCCCGACACGCCCGCCGCCCCGGAGACCTCCCCGGATGTCGCAACCGCGGCCGTCTCGGGACGGGGAGCCCAAGTGGTTTCCTATTACGGCCACCCGGATGTCCCGCGGATGGGGATCCTCGGCGCCGGCACGCCCGAGGACGCGGCGGACGGCGTCGCCGTGCTGGCGGCGGCCTACGACGAGCTCAACGGCGACCGCGACGTGATCCCGGCGCTCCACCTGATCGCCGGCGTCGCCACCTCCGCCCCGGGCGCGGCCGGCCTCCACCTCCAGCGCCTGTCCCACGAGCACGTGCGCAGGTGGGTCCGCCTCGCGGAGGAGCGCGAGCAACTGATCTTCCTCGACGTACAGGTCGGCTGGTCCAACGCGCTGGGGGAGGCCAGGGCGCTCGAGGAGTTCCTCCGCGAGCCGCACGTGCACCTGGCGCTCGACCCCGAGTTCGCGACCCTCGGACTGGGGCGGCCCGGGACCGTGATCGGGCGGCTCGACGGCGCCGCCGTCGACGGGGTGCAGGCCTACCTCGCCGGGCTCGTGCGCTCCGAGGGGATCCCCCCGAAGCTCCTCGTGCTGCATCAGTTCCTCGACAGGATGCTTCCCGACGCGGACGAGGGCTACGCGGATCATCCCGAGGTCGAAATAGTGATCGACATGGACGGCTTCGGCCGCGCATCGGTCAAGCTCACGAAGTACCGCCGCTACTCGCTCTCCGCGTATGCGGAACGCCCCGCGATCAAGCTCTTTTTCCTCTACGACGAGCCGATCCTGACGCCAGCCGATGTGCAGTCCCTCGACTCGCCGCCCGACCTGATCATCTACCAGTAGGGGCGCGCAGCCACGGGGCGTCGAGCGGGCGAGCCGTGTAGGCTCCGCTGCGCGGCGGGGAGGAGCGGGCGTGAGCGGCGAGCGAACGAACCAGATCAGCGACGTCATGCGCGACCTCGCCGCATGGATCGCCCACGCCTGCGAACGACCGCTGCCGCCGGAGGTCGCCGAGAAGGCGAAGCACCACACTCTCGACACGCTCGCGGCGATGATTTCCGGCTCGCGGCTGCGTCCCGGCGAACTCGGCGTCGCTTACGTGCGCGCGCAGCGGGCGCAGGCGGAGGCGGAGGCGAGCATCGCCGGCACCGCGCTTCTCGCATCGGCCGAGCTTGCCGCCTTTGCGAACGGTATGACGGCGCACGCTGACGAGACGGACGACTCGCACGCGCCCTCCTTCACGCACCCCGGCTGCGCCGTGATCCCGGCCGCGCTCGCGATGGCGGAGAGGGAGGGGCGTCCCGGCATCGAGCTTCTGCGCGCAGTCGTGCTGGGCTACGAGCTCTGTGCGCGCAGCACGATGTCGCTCGGCCGCGACGCGCTATACGCGGCGGGGCACTCCACCCACGCCTTCGGCGGTCTCTTCGGCGCCGCCGCCGCGGCGGGCGCGCTCGCCGGCCTCGATGCGCCGCGCAGCCGGTGGCTGCTCTCGTACGCCGCACAGCAGGCCGCCGGCATCACCTCCTGGGCGCGCGACGAGGAGCACATCGAGAAGGCGTTCCACTTCGGCGCGATGCCGGCGAGCCGCGGCGTGCTCGCCGCCTCGCTCGTGGCCTTCGGCTTCAGCGGCGTCGACGACGTGTTCTCCGGACCCCGCAACTTCTTCGAGGCGTTCTCGGAGGAGCCGGATCCGGCGCTGCTCACGCGCGATCTCGGCAGCCGCTACGAGATCCTTCATGCCAACATCAAGAAGTGGCCGGTCGGCTCGCCGATCCAGGCGGCGCTCGACTCCGCCCAGCGGCTCCGCGCTGAGCACCGGATCGAGCCCGAGGCGATCGCGCGCGTCCGGGTGCGGCTGCCCAACATCGAGGCGCACGTCGTCGACGACCGCTCGATGCCGGACATCAACGCGCAGCACCTGGTGGCCGTGATGCTCCTCGATGGCGATCTCGGCTTCGCCTCGGCGCACGACTACGAGCGGATGCACGACCCCGAGGTTCTGGCGCTGCGCGAGCGACTGAGCCTGGTACACGACGAGGAGCTCGGGACCGCTCGGCCCAGGCGCCAGGCGATCGTCGAGATCGACACGACCGACGGCCGGAGCCTCGCGCACCGCACGCGCGCCGTGCGCGGCACCGCCGACAACCCGATGACGCGCTCCGAGGTCGAGGCGAAGGCCATGGACCTGCTCGCGCCGGTGCTGGGCGCGGAGCGGGCGCGCGCGCTCGTCGCGACCATCTGGGAACTCGAGACGGTCGGCGACGTCCGCGATCTGCGCCCGCTGCTCGCCGGCTGACCCTATACCCTGGCGCCGTCGGGGGCCGCGGGGCTTGACCGAGGCTGGGCCGTCTTGCCTACGATTTCCCCCGTCCGGGGGCATTCACTCGGGAGGTGCGATATGGCGAAGTACTTGTTGCGAGCGGGCTACTCCCGCGACGGCCTGGCGGGCCTCATCAAGGAGGGGGGCACGCGGCGCCGGGAGGCGCTCTCGGAGACGATCGGGAGCGTCGGAGGGCGACTGGAGGCCTTCTACTACGCGTTCGGGGAGTGCGACCTCTACATGATCGCCGATCTCCCCGACGACGCCTCGGCGGCCGCAGTCTCGCTCGCGATCAGCTCGGTGGGCGCCATCAACGTCAACATCACCGTGCTCCTGACGCCGGAGACCGTGGACGAGGCGGTCGCAAAGCGCGTGCCCTACAGGTCGCCCGGGGCGTAGCCCTCTTCCCGCGGAGAGCGTGGAGACGCGCGGCGGGTTTCGCCGGCGCCCGACCCGCATCGGCGCGGGCGGGCGCCGGCGCATCGCGTCAGCCGCGGGGGAGGCCGAGCCCCCTTGTGGAGATGATGTTGCGCTGGATCTCGGAGGTGCCGCCGGCGATCGTCGTCGGGACCATCGCAACGTAGCGGTACGGGATCCGCCCCTCGCGCGGCGCGCACGGAGACGTCCGCCAGAGGTTCCCGTAGAGCCCGATCAGCTTCATCGCCGTCCGCGTCAGCCCCTGCGCGGTCTCCGAGGTGAAGAGCTTCTTGATCGACGCCTCGTAGTTGGGAAGGTCCCCGCGCTTCAGCATGCTCACCACGCGGTACGCCATCAGCCTGGACACCTGCGCGGCGATCGCCGCGTCGGTGAGTTCGCGGACCCGCCCCGCACCGTCCGCGAGGGGCTCCTCCCCCCGCTGTCCGGCTCGCACGTACGCGACGAGCGACTCCACCTCCTGCATGAGAGCGATCGAGGCGCCGATGCGGCTACGCTCCAGGTCGAGCAGCGTCGTTGCGTGGTACCAGCCGCGGTTCTCCTCGCCGACTCGGTTCGCGGCCGGGATGCGGACGTCCTCGAAGAAGACCTCGTTGATGTCCCACTCGATGATGCCCGGGGTCTCCTTCGCGGTGACGATCGGCTGCGTGGTGATGCCGGGCGCCCGCATGTCGAGCAGGAACATCGTGATGCCCCGATGCTTCGGCGCCTCCGGGTCGGTGCGGGCGAGAAGGAGCATCCAATCGGCCTTGTGCCCGACAGTGTTCCACACCTTCTGCCCGTTCACGACGTACTCGTCACCGTCGCGCACGGCGCGCGTTTGCAGAGACGCGAGATCCGACCCGGCTCCCGGCTCGGAGTAGCCCTGGCACCAGATCGTCCGATTGGACGTGATGCGCGGGAGGTGCGTCTCCTTCTGCTGCTCGGAGCCGTGGCGGATCAGCGTGGGGCCGACCATGTTCATCCCGATGCCGCCGACCTCGGGGGCTCGGGTCTTCGCCATCTCCTCGTTGAAAATGAACTGCTCCATCGCCGTGAGGCCGGCGCCGCCGAACTCCTGCGGCCAGTGGGGTGCGATCCACCCCCGCTTGCCGAGGGCACCGCGCCACTCGCGGAGCAGCTCGGCCTCCGTCTCGTCGCGCGGATCCGGGTACTGCTGCCAACCCGCCGGCGCGAGGCGCGGCTCGAAGCTCTCGTCGACGAAGTCGCGCACCTGCTGCCGGAACGTCGCCTCCTCAGGGGAGTCGTTGAAATCCATCTCGCACCTCCTCGCCCCGCCGGCGCCAGCATGATGCCCGTCTCTGCAACGGTATCATCGCCGGAGGCCGGAGGGAGATGCGTGTCCGACCCCGACCCTGCCCTCGCCTTCCGCGCGGTGACGGCCGATCGATGGTCGGACCTGAGACGGCTCTTCGAGGCGCGTGGCGGACCGAGCTACTGCTGGTGCATGGCGTGGCGGCCGGGCGGGCGCGGGAGCAACGCCGCGAAGCGCGACGCCCTTCGGCGGATCGTCGAGAAGGGGCCGCCGGTGGGGCTGCTCGCCTACGAGGAGGGCGAGCCGGTCGCCTGGTGTTCGATCGCCCCCCGCGAGAGCTACCGCGCCCTCGGCGGATGCGCCGAGCCCGAGGCCGTCTCGGTCTGGTCCGTCGTCTGCTTCTTCGCTGTGAGGCGGCTCCGCGGCCGCGGCATCACCGCACGGCTGCTCAAGGCCGCCATGGCGCTCGCACGCGAGCACGGAGCGGACGTGATCGAAGGATATGCGGTCGACCCCGACTCGCCGAGCTACCGCTTCATGGGACTCCGCCCCACCTTCCTCGAGGCCGGCTTCACCGAGGTGGGACGGGCCGGCCGCCGGCGGCACGTGATGCGCCTGAAACTCTCCCCCGGCGGCGGCGCGGAATGCCGATGACGGCACTCCCCCGGGGCGAACTCGGCGCCGGCATCCCCCGCGAGCTACCCGAGGAGCTCACGACCGTGCTCGCGGAGGGGGCCTCGGTCCGCATCGAGCGCATCGTCTCACGGGGGCATGCGACCACCGCCGGAGAGTGGTACGAGCAGGAGGCGGACGAGTGGGTGCTGCTCGTGGCGGGCGCTGCCCGGCTCGAGTTTCCCGACGGGGCGCTGCTCGAGCTGGCGCCGGGCGAGTGGGTCGACCTGCCGGCCGGGCTCCGCCACCGGGTCGCGTGGACCGCGCCGGGCGAGGACACGGTCTGGCTCGCGGTCTTCCGTCCCGCGGCCGGCTCATGAAGCGACGGCGCAGACGCGGTAGAGTGCGTCTCCGGTGCGGGTTCCCGCGCCCGAGGGCCCGCAGGCCCGCCCGGGGCCCCGGGGGCCGAAGGGGGTGATCGTGGCTCGGACGCTGCGAGTGGGCATCGACACGGCTCCCCGCATCTTCGACTGCGAGCAGCCGGCCGGATTCCGCGACTCCGCGGGCGCCGATCTCGTGGGGAGCTTCTACGATCAGCTCACCTCGCCGCGCGCCTACCTCGACGAGCGCGGGGTCTCGCGAGCCGACTGGCACCGGCTCCGCCCGGTGCTCGCGGAGGCGTGGTGGTGGTCTGAGGACGGGCGCACCTGCACCTTCCGCGTCCGGGCGGGCGTCTACTCCGAGGACGGGAATGAGCTGACCGCCGAGGACGTTCGCTGGGGCTGGGAGCGCGCCTTCGGCCTGCGCGACGTGGGGAAATGGGTGGCGCGCATCTCCTCGCTGCAGGACTGGGAAGATATCGAGGTCATCGACCGCTACACGGTCGCCTTCCACCTGAGCGCCCCCAATCCGGCGCTCCCCCGCACCATGGCGCAGAACACCCCCGGCCTCTACGACAGCGCCGCGGTGCTGCCCCAGCTAACCGATGACGACCCCTGGGCGAAGGAACTGATCGGCGGGCGCTCGGTGGGGTACGGGCCCTACCGGCTCGTCGAGCGCGACGACGACGGCATCACGATCGCGGCGCGCGAGCGCTACTGGCGCGGCCGCCCCCCGATCGGCGAGGTGCACCTCCGGCGCTACGACTCGCGCGCGGAGGCACTCGCGGGGCTGCTCTCGGGCGAGGTGGACCTCGTACCCAACGTCGCGGCCGCGGAGCTGCCGACGATCACCCGGCCCCGCGGTGGCGCGACGCGGCTCCGCGTGCAGCCGGCCTCGTTCTCGGGCATCGCGCTCCACCTCGATCCGACCGCGGAGCCGCTCGACGACCCGCTGGTCCGGCAGGCGATCGCGCACGCGACGCCCTACGCGGCGGTGCTCGGGTCGGCGTTCGACGGACGGACCGAGCGCTGGCACAGCTGGGTGCGCAGCGACTCCCCCGGCTACGACCCCACCAGCTGGCCCTACGAGGAGGACGTCGCGCGGGCGCGCGAGCTGCTCGCCGCCTCGAAGGGAGCGGGCGGCTTCGAGACGACGCTGCGTGTGCTGCCCTCCGACGGATTCGACGCCGTCGCCGAAGTGGTCGCCGACGGGCTCTCGCGCATCGGCGTGAGGCTCAACCTCGACAGCGCCGACCTGGCGGGCGAGATCCGCGCCGGCAATGCCGCGCCGATCATGCTGCGCGGGTTTCCGGACGGGCGCGGGATGCGCGTCTCCGACCCCAACTACGCCTACGTCCACGACTGGGGACCCGGCCGCATGCGGCTCTTCCCCTTCCACTACCAGAACGAGGAGTTCTTCGACGCCCTCCGCTTCATGGTCGAGGCCGGCCACGGCCGCCCCTGGGAGGAGGCGGTCCGGCGGGTCCAGCGCCTGCACAACGCGGACGCGGTCCTGATCCCGCTCTGCAACATCCGCTTCCACGTGGCGCACGTCGGGGAGCTCGAAGGCTACCGCTGGTACCCGGACAACCGGCTCCCGTTCGCCGAGATGCGCTGGGCGGGGGAATAGATGTCGCACGCTCCCTCCCGCAGCCGCCTCGTCATGCCGCATTCGCTCGGCGCCGTGCGCGACGGGTGGGACACCGACGGATCCCACGTCGCGCAGAACCACACCATCCACACCGCCTACGAGCCGCTCACGAGCCCGCGCATCGCCGTGGAGGGGGGCGTACGCCGCCCCGTGGCCTCGAAGCTGCTGCCGCGGCTGGCCGAGTCGTGGGAGGGATCGCCCGATGCTCGAAGCTGGACCGTACGGCTGCGCCCCGGCGTGCTCAGCCACCACGGCCGCGAGCTCACCGCCGAGGACGTGCGGTGGAGCTGGGAGCGCGCCTACGCCCTGAGGCGGGTGGGGCGCTGGCGGTCACGGCGCATGGCCGGCGTCGGCGAGGCGCGCGACGTGCAGGTCGTGGACGAGCACACGCTCCGCATCGAACTCAGGCGTCCGAACCCCGAGTTGCCGCAGTACCTCATCTTCTCCACCAACCAGATCTTCGATTCGACGGAGGCGCGACGGCACGCCACCGGCGAGGACCCGTGGGCGACCGAGTGGCTGTCGCGGCACCCCTCAGGCTTCGGGGCGTTCGCGCTGGAGAGCCAGGAGGGAGACGTTCTGGCGATGCGCGCCCGCGACGAGTACTGGGCCGGCCGCCCGGGCATCGAGGCGCTGGTGCAACTGGGGGTGGAGACGCGGGAGCAGGCGCTGCGCATGGTCGAGCGTGGCGACGCGAACTTCCTCACAGGCCTCTACCCGGAGGAACTCGCTCGCTTCGAGGGGCGGCCCGAGTTCACGATCCACCGCGTCCGCGCCAACCACTCGACGCTCCAGTTCGACTTCACGGCGCCCCCCTTCGACGACGCCAGGCTCCGGCAGGCGGTCTGCTGCGCGCTCCCCTACGGTCGCATCCTCGAGCAGGTCTACCACGGCTACGCGCGCCAGAGCCGGAGCCCGGTGACGAGTGTCTCCAAGCACCACGCTCCCGATCTCTGGAGCTACGACACGGATGCCGCGCGGGCGCGCGAGCTGGTGGCGGCGAGCGGCTACCCAGACGGCGTCGAGACGGAGCTCTACATCGACCCGACCTACGAGTCGCTGCGCTTCGCGGAGATCGCGCTCCCGGCACTCGCCGCGATCGGGGTGCGCGCCGAGGCGCGCCTCCTGCGCTGGCCCGACCCCATCGGCGCGATCGGCGGCCGGCCGCCGATGTGGTTCCTGGACGACTGCGGCCACGCGCTGACGGAGGCGCGCTACGACCTCGGGCACGACTACGACCCGCCGATCGGCATCCACGGCGGGCTCGTCCTGCGCGACCCCGAGCTGGCGAGACGGATTCAGGCCGTCGCCGCCTCGGAGCCGGGCGACCAGGCTGACGGCTACCGCGAGCTGCAGCGGGAGATCCTCGACCTCGCCTACTGCGCCCACGTCGCCGAGCACGAGACCGGGTGGGTCGTCCGCGGCGAGATCGATCCGTGGGCGCTCTCCGAGAACTGCCTCGTCGTCAAGACCACGGTGTGGAGCACGCACCGCAACCTCCTCAACTCCTGGTAAGGGCGAACGGACAGGGGGGGCGATGGGAGGATTGCGTCTGGCGCACTATCTCGTCGCGGTGCGCTCGATAGCTGAGGCGCGGCGCGGCTACGAGCAGTTGCTCGGAATGCGCGAGCTCGCCGCGGGGGAGGACCAGGCGGAGGGGGCGCGGTGGCTGGCGCTCGGCGGCACCTCCGAAAGCGTGAGGCTCGTCGAGCCGAGCCGCGCGGGAGGTGCGCTCGACGAGGCGATGCGCCGGCGGGCAACGGAGCGCAACACCGGGGGCGAGGGCTTCTACCGCGGTGTCTGGGAGACGGCGGACGCCGCCGCTCTGGCGAGCCGCTGGCGCGCGGCCGGCGTCGGCTTCGAGCGCACCGATGAGGGTGCCCTCCGTCCCGATCCTCGGCGCGCGCACGGCGTGCGCATGGAGATCCGGGACGCCCCGGCCGGCGAGTCGCCGGCCTCCGGTGACGGCGGCTCGCTGCTGCGGCTCTCGCACATCGGCGTCGCCGTCACGAGCCACGACGCGCCCGTCCGCAACTTTGCCGAACTCTTCGGTATGGAACCCATCGGGGAGCGGCAGACCATCCCCGCGGCGGCGCTCGCCACCCAGTGGGTCGGCTTCGGCACGCGCCGCATCTTCACACTGCTGCTCCCGCTCTCCGAGACGAGCCCCATCGCGGGGCGCATGCCGGCGCTCCAGCTCGACACCGCAGCCGGGGGTGAGGGCGTCTACATCGTCGCGTGGGCGACCGCCGACCCGGACCGGCTCGGCGACGACCTGGAGGCCGCCGGCGTCGCGGTCGCCCGCACGCCGGGACCGTCGGGGAGCATCCTGCGCCCCCATCCCCGCCTCACCGGCGGGGCCTACATCGAGGTGCTGCCGCTCTCGATGAACACCGACCAGTGGGCGTAGGGCCCCCGCCTACCCCGCGCCTGCGCTAACCTCGACCCGGCGAGCCGGGGACGAGCGGACCGGCCTCCCTGCCGGCCCCGCCGCTCCGGAAGTCGGGAGGAGGATGCAATGCGCGTTGCGATCACCGGGAGCTCGGGCTTCCTCGGGGGGGCACTCGCGGGGCGCCTTGAGAGCGCCGGCCACGAGGTTCTGCGCGTGCGGCGCGGCGAGCCCGACGACCCCCGGGCGCACTGGCAGCCAGCGAGCGGCTGGTTCCGTGACGGCGCACTTCGGGGGACGGACGCGGTCGTGCACCTGAGTGGCGCATCGATCGGGACTGCGCGCTGGTCGGCGGCGCGGCGCGAGATCCTCTGGCGGAGCCGCGTCGAGTCGACGCGCGCGCTCGTCGAGCACGTCGCCACGCTGGAGCCACGGCCGGCGGTCCTGATCAGCGCCTCGGCGACCGGCTACTACGGCGACGGCGGCGACGCCGAGCTGAGCGAGGAGACGCGGAAGGGGACCGGATTCCTCGCCGATCTCTGCGAGGCCTGGGAGACGGAGGCGCTGAGGGCCGAGGGGCTGGGCGTGCGCGTGGTGCGGGCACGAACCGGCGTGGTCGTCGAGAGCCCCGCCTTCCTCGACCGGCTGGTGAGGGTGTTCCGCCTCGGCCTCGGTGCGACGCTCGGAAGCGGGCGGCAGTGGATGTCCTGGGTGAGCGTGACCGACCAGCTTGCCGCCTTCGAGCGCGCCCTCACGGACGAGGAGATGACCGGAGCGGTGAACGTTGTGGCTCCTCCCGTCACGAACCGCGAGTTCACGGCGGCTCTCGCCAGCGCCGTGAGGCGGCCCGCCGTGATGCGGCTGCCGGCCGTCGTGCTCCGCCTCCAGTTCGGGCGGGGATTCGCCGACGAAGCGCTGCTGGTCAATCAGCGAGCGGTTCCGGGGCGCCTGCGGGCGCTCGGCTTTGAGCACCGGCAGCCGACCATCGAGGGCGCCCTGCGCACCGCGCTCGCGGGGCGGCTGTCCCGAGCGCCGTAACGGCGCAGTGCTCCCTTCCGGGGAGGCCCCCGTCGCGGCGCGGGACACGGTGGGGCCGGACCCGCTACTGGAGGACACCGACCTCCCGCAACAGACGCAGGGTCGCCTCGAGGTCCTCGAGACGGCTCAGGTCCACTTCGAGCGGCCGCAGGTCGGCGATACTCGGGAGGGAGGCGGCGCTCGGGACGCCCGCGATCAGCGGGTACTCGAAGGTCTCCTCCGCGTAGTGGCGCTGCGCCTCCTCGCCGAGCAGGAACTCGATCAGCCGCTCGGCGCCGTCGCGGTTCCCCGAGCTCTCAAGGACGGCCGCACCCGCCACGTTCACGAGCGTCCCGACGTCGCCAGGCGCCGTGTAGTGATTGCGCGCGCCGAACGACTCACCCTCCTCGGCGAGGAAGCGGTGCAGGTAGTAGTGGTTCACGAAGCCGACATCGATCTCGCCGGCGGCCGCGGCCTGCACGATCGAGCTGTTGTTCGGGTAGGCAACGGCACCGTTCGCGTGCACCGCCTCAAGCCAGGCGCGCGCGACATCCTCGCCCCGCGTCACGCGGAACGCAGTGACCCAAGCCTGGAACGACCCGTTCTGGGGCGCCCAGCCGATGCGGCCCCTCCAGCGCGGGTCGGCGAAGTCGAGACTGGAATCCGGGAGGTCGCCGGGCTCGACGGCCTCCCTGTTGTAGACCACGACCCGCGCGCGCCCCGAGAGCCCCACCCACGCGCCCGCGCGCGAGCGGAAGGTGGGATCGACGCGTGCCAGAAGCTCGTCGTCGAGGGGTGCGAGCAGGCCGGCAGCCTCCACCGCGCCGAGCGCCCCCGCGTCCTGGGCGATGAAGAGATCCGCTGGGCTGCGATCGCCCTCCTCGAGCAGGAGCGCGGCGAGCTCCGAGGTGCCGGCGTAGCGCACGCGGACGTCGACCCCCTCCTTCTCCGCGAAGCGCTCGAGGAGCGGGCCGATGAGCTCGGCGCTGCGACCCGAGTAGACAATGAGCGACTGCTCGTCCCCGTCGCCGCAGCCGGGCATTGCCGCGGCGAGCACGGCCGCGGCGACGAGCCAGCCGATGCCCACGAGACGGCTTCGCCGCCGCCAGCCGACGGCACCTCCTCGCTCCCGGGCGAAGCGAGCTACTTTCAGGCGCAGCATCGTCTTCCCTTCCGTTCCCACGTCATTATTATATCTGTACTAACAGCTATCCTAATACAGTATAGACTGTCTTTCTATCTTAGTACTACCATGTCTACCCCATCAGCCCTCCCTACCTCCGGGTCGCAGCACCCCACGAGGCCGCGCGTCGCCCTCGCCGCAAGCAACGCCGGCGTCGATACTGCCTGCCGGGCGGCCGCCGTCCGGCGCGAGCCGGAACCGCCGCACGGACGAAAGGACTGGGGATGAGCGCCGACGCCCGAGGTCTCGATGCAGCCTCGCACTCCTCGGGGAACCGCTGCTGCGCAAGCGGCCAGAGCTCGACCACGATGTGGATCCCTCGCTCTGGAGCGACCTGCACACGGTCATGGCTTCCTTCTCGAGGATGTCGCCGTCTGCCGTCTCGTCGGGAACGGGCGCCGCAAGACGCTCCCGGCGCACACGCCACCGCAGCGTCTAGAATCGAAACCACCGTCAGGGGGACGACGCCGGCCGGGACGACCCGGCCGAACTCGGGGCACGTCGCACACGCAGCGGCACTTCGTCGACGAGTGTTGTCCCGAGCGCTACGAGCGGCGCGGCGCCGGCGCGTGGATGGTCAGCGTGAGGGCGGAGAGGCGATGAGCGAGCAGATCTGGCAACGCGCCCGCGCCTCGGGCATGACTCGCCGCCGCTTCCTAGAACTGATGGCGGCGAGCGGCGGCGGCGCCGTACTGGCCGCCTGTGTCGACCTTGAGGGCGGCGCCGGAGACGGGCACCGGGCCCCGCCTTGGTTCAAGGACAGCGAGCCCTTCGTCAGGCACGGCGACACGGGCCTTGAGGCTCAGCTCGCGCTGATGGACGACGTGCGCACTCCGACCACCCTGTTCTTCGTGCGCAACAACTCGCCCTCCAGCATCGCCGTCGACGCCGGGGACTGGCGACTCTTCGTCGAGGGCGACGCAGTCACCACTCCGCTGGAGCTGAGCTACGACGAGATCCGCCGCCTGCCCCCGCGCACGTTCGTCTCCTACCTGGAATGCGCGGGCAACCAGCGGGCGATGTTCGAGCAACTGAACGGGCGGCGGGCGGACGGCGAACAGTGGGGCACCGGCGCCGTCTCCAATGCTGAGTGGACCGGCGTCCCCCTGCGCGACGTGCTGTCGCTCGCCGGGATCCGCGGCGATGCCGTCTGCGTACTGCTCGTGGGGCTCGACACGGAAGCGCCAGAGCAGGGCTTCCGGCGCGTGCTCCCGGTCGAGAAGGCGATGCACCCCGACACGCTGCTCGCGTACGAGATGAACGGCGAAACGCTGCCGCAGGACCACGGCTTTCCGCTGCGCGCGATCGCGCCGGGCTGGGTCGGCAGCAGCAGCATCAAATGGCTCGACCGCGTAGTCGTCTCGCGGCGGCAGCTGTGGACACGCAACAACACCACGTCGTACGTGCTGATCGGGGACGACTATGAGCCCGAGGGCGACGCTCCGGGCGAGGTCGTGGCCGAGCAGACCATCAAGAGCGCCCTCGCGCTGCCCTGGCCCGCCGAGCTACCCGCCGGCGCCCACCGCCTCCACGGCTATGCCCACTCGCCGGGCGGCCCGATCGCGAGGGTCGAGTGGAGCGCGGACGGCGGCGCGAGCTGGAGCGACGCGGACCTCGCGGGCCCACAGATCGACTACTCGTGGGTGAGGTTCGAGTTCGACTGGAGCGCCGGGCCGGGCGAGCACACGATCCTGACGCGCGCCACCGACGCCTCTGGCGTGACGCAGCCGGACGAGGTTCCCTTCAACGAGAAGGGCTACCTTTTCAACCAGCCCTTGCCCCACGCGATCCGTGTGACGTAGCGCTCTCGCACTCGCTCCCGCCCGGGCGAATCGCCACGTGGCCGCTCAACGACCCGCGCCGTGCCTGCTAGCCGCGCGGGAGACCGAGGCCGCGCGTGGCGATCACGTTGCGCTGGATCTCGGAGGTCCCCGAGGCGATCGTCCGCGAGAGGCTCTCCACGTACGCCTGCGCAAAGAAGGCCTCCAGCGGGGAGTACGCGTCGTCGGGATCCCAGAGCAGGCTGTAGAGACCGTAAGTGGAGGCGCCCGTGCGCGCGATCGCCTGCGCCAGCTCGGAGCCGAAGACCTTCGAGACGGAGGCCTCGTGGTTCGGCACGCGGCCGGCCTTCTCTATGGAGATGATCTGGGCGGAGAAGCCGTAGAGCACCTCCGCCTCGACCCAGCGCTGCGCGATCTGCTGGCGCACGGAGTCGAGTCGGCCGAGCCGCGCGCGGTCCGCCCCCTCGCCGCCCGCATTCGCGATCAGGCGTGAGAGGAGGCGGCGCGCCTCCACAGCACCGGCGACGTTCGAGCGCTCGAAGTCGAGCACCGTCATCGCCACGTACCACCCGCGGTTCTCGTCACCCACGCGGTTGGTGACGGGAACGCGCGCACCGTCGAAGAAGGTCTCGTTGAAGGCGTGGCGCCAGTTCAGGTTGATGAGCGGACGGAGCTCGATCCCCGGCTGCCACATGTCGACGAGCACGAAGGAGACGCCACGATGACGCGGGAGATCGGGATCGGTGCGCGCAAGCACGCAGATCCACTCCGCCTCGTGCCCGTCGGAGGTCCAGATCTTCTGGCCGTTCAGGACGTATTCGTCCCCGTCCCGGACGGCGCGTGTGGTGAGGCCGGCGAGATCGGAGCCCGCGCCGGGCTCGGAGAAGCCCTGCGCCCACACCACCGAGCCGTCGAGGATGCGCGGCAGGTGCGTCCGCTTCTGTTCCTCAGTGCCGTGGATGATCAGGGCGGAGCCGAGGAATCCGACTCCCACGCCCTGCACGGAGGGCGCGTCTACACGCGCCATCTCCTCGTTGAAGACGAACTGCTCCGCGGGTCCGAGTCCGGCGCCTCCGTATTCGCGCGGCCAGTGGGGCGCGAACCACCCCCGCCGCGCGAGCGACTCGGCCCAGCGCCGCGCCGTCTCCCGTCGCTCGGACTCTCGGGAGAGGCGATCCTTCTGCCACACGCGCCTGACGATGCGGTTATGCGTGGCGAGCTCCCGATAGCGCTCCGGGAGCTCATGCTCGAGGAAGTCTCGCACCCGGCGGCGGAAGGCCGCCTCCGCGGCGCTGTCCTGCCACTCCATTGCGTCCCGCCTCCCCGCCGCCTGCGCCAGCGTGTCGCCAATCCGTCGCGGCGCGCCGCGGAACCGCCTGCCGACGGCCGGACCGACTCGGCCCTACGCCTCCGCGCCCGGACCGGGCGCGCTCGATGGCGCCCGTCAGCAGCCGGGCTCGCCGCCGTGTCCGCAGCAGAGCGACAGGTTCACGATCTTCCGCCAGTTGTTGCGCGCGACCAGACGCAGCTTGACGTGGAACGGTGCCTCGTAGCTGTGCCAGTTGGACACGACGCTGAAAGACCACCGGCGGCCGCCGCCCGTGTCGCACATGCCGCCACCATACAGGACGCGCGCAGCCCGGCCGCCACAGAGAAGGCCACCCCGGCTCCCCGGGACCACCGGCTTCGGCACAGGGTAGTATGGGCGGGGGCGGATGGGGTGCCGCCGAATCCCCTCCGGTGCCTCATCCAAACCCGCCCACACGATATACGACGGACGCGGATGCCGCGGATTCATGGCCGCCCGCGCGCGGGCCGGCGGCGCCGGCGACCGATGCGTCCAGGCGCCCCGGGGAGCCGGCCCTCGGCCGGCGGCGGCGTTGTGGGCCCGGCAAGCCGCACAGTACGATGCCCGCTCACTCGGCAGGGGGGACATCGATGCGAGCCTACGCCTCGGGACAGCTTCGGAACGTCGTTCTTCTCGGGCACCACGGTGCCGGGAAGACCACGCTCGGCGAGGCAATGCTCCTCCAGTCGGGTGCAATCGACCGGGCGGGATCGGTCGACGCCGGCAACACCGTCGGCGACTTCGACCCGCTCGAGCGCCGGCACCATTACTCGATCTCCCTCGCCATGCTCCCCGTCGAGTGGGGGGAGACGCGGGTCAACCTGATCGACACCCCCGGCTCGCCGGACTTCGAGGGCGGCATGGCCTGCGGGGTGCATGCGGCCGACGCCGCGCTCCTCGCGGTGGACGCCGTGTCAGGGATCGAGGGCGGGACGGAGGTCGCCTGGGAGCACGCCGCGCGCTCCGGACTGCCGCGTCTCGTCGTCGTGAACCGGATGGATCGCGAGAACGCCAACTTCCAGCGCGTGCTGGACTCGCTACGTGGGCGCTTCGGGCAGCGGCTGGTGCCGCTCGCTTTGCCGGTGGGCCAGGCGTCGGCGTTCTCCGGGATCGTCGATCTCGTGAGCGGTCGGGCTCGCACCGGAACCACGGGCGACGCTGCCGACGCACCGGTCGAGCTCGCCGACGAGATCGAGGCCGCGCGCGAGCAGCTGCTCGAGGCCGTCGCCGAGACCGACGACGATCTCCTGACCAGCTACCTGGAGGGGGAGGAGGTGACCCCGGAGGCGCTCGCTGCCGCGCTCGCCGCGGCGGTCGCTGCCGGAGAAGTGATCCCGGTCGTCCCGGCCTCCGCCAAGGAGGGGGTGGGGATCGCCGCGCTACTCGATGCCCTGGCACAGTACACCCCCTCACCTCTGGGGCGGGCGCACGCCACCGAGACCGATGGAATCGTGACGAGCGAGGACGGCCCGGTCGTCGCGCAGGTTTTCAAGACGACGGCCGATGCCTTCGTCGGGCGCCTCACCTTTCTGCACGTCCTCTCCGGCACGCTGAGGGCCGATGCGCACCCCTTCAACGTGCAGCGCGGCCAGACGGAGCGCCTCGGCCACCTCTACATCCAGCGGGGGAAGGAGCAGATCGAGGTGCCCGAGCTCGTTGCCGGCGATATCGGCGTCGCCGCCAAACTCCAGCACACCCTCACCGGTGACTCGCTCGTCGGCACGGAGGGGGAGGCGGTGCGCGCCGCCGCGATCCCGCTCCCCGTTCCCACCTACCGCACCGCGATCCAGCCGCGCACCAAGTCGGACGTCGACAAGCTCTCGACCGCCCTCGCGCGCATCCGCGAGCAGGATCCCACCATTCGCGTCGAGCGCGATCCCGACACCGCGGAGCTCGTGATGCTCACGGTCGGCGACGCACAGGTGGCCGATGTGGCGGATCGGCTCGCCCAGAACTTCGGCGTCGACGTCGACATGGCAGTGCCGCGCGTCCCCTACCGGGAGACGATCAGCGCGCCGGCGCGGGCCGAGTACAAGCACAGGAAGCAGACCGGCGGTCACGGCCAGTACGGGCACGTCGTCATCCAGCTCGAACCGCTGACGCGGGGCGACGGCTTCGAGTTCGCCCACAAGGTCGTCGGTGGCAAAGTGCCGCGCCAGTTCATCCCCGCGGTCCAGAAGGGGATCGCTGAGACACTCCCCGACGGCCCTGTCGCCCACTCGCCGGTGGTCGACCTGCGGGTGACGCTGCTCGACGGCTCGTCCCACTCCGTCGACTCCTCGGAGATGGCCTTCAAGATTGCCGCGTCTCAGGCTCTCAGGCAGGGGATCCTGGACGCACGGCCCCAGCTGCTCGAGCCGATCGTCCGGCTTGTGATCCGCACGCCGAGCGACAACCTCGGAGACGTGATGAGCGACCTCAACGGACGGCGCGCACAGGTCCACGGCGTGGAGCCCGACGGCGTCTTCTCCACCGTCACCGCCGAGGCGCCGCTCGCCGAGGTGCAGCGATTCTCAGCGGATGTGCGCGCGCTCACCGGCGCGCGCGGCCGCTTCTCGCTGGAGTTCGCGCACTACGCCGACGTCCCCGCTCACGTTCAGGAGCAGGTGCTGAAGGGGCTCGCCGCGGCGGCGACGTAGGGACCGCGGCCGGCGCTCGGGCCGCGCCTCGCTCGGTCGCTACGGGATCACGTTGTCGGAGGTCCCGGCCCCGTCGGCGTCGCCGATCCCGGGGCGCCCCCAGAGCGTCCGATGCTGCTCGCCCGTGAGCGCCCGGCGCAACTCGCGCTTCTCGAGCACGCCGAGCTCGCCCAGGCACGCTTCCGCCCGCTCCAGGGCGGAGCCGTCGCCGGTCGCGACGAGGCGATCGAGCAGACACTCCCAGACGCCGAGGCGGCGGACGGCGTCCACGCGCCGCGTCCAGAGGATTGTGGTGATCGAATCGGGGCGCGGGAGCCCGGAGCGCAGGCGCCTCAGCGAGCTCAGGCGTTCGCCGGTGCTCGCGGCGATCGGCACCAGCCGAACCAGGGGCACGACGCTCTCAGCGGTGCGCGTGTCGACGACAAGTGTCGTGCGGAGCAGGGGGAAACAGAGGCAGACGACCTCCGCCTCGGCGATCGTGCGAACGATGTGTTCGACGTCGACGTCGAACCCGCCGTCGAGCATCTGCGGCCCCCGCCGGCACCAGCCGGATGCCCGCGCACCTTACCACCTCAGGCGCCGCGCTCCGTTCCCAAGACGATCCGCAGGAAGCGATGCCGGCCGACGCGCAACTCGTCCCCGGGCGCCAGCGGACGCGTCGCCTCGGCGACGCGCTCCCCGTTCACCGCGACCGCGCCCTGCATCACGAGCCGCTTCGCCTCGGCGCTGCTCGCGGCGAGCCCGGAGGCGACGAGCACGCGGTGGAGCGAGCCGGCCCCCTCCGGCGACCCGCTCTCAAGCGCGTACTCGAGCATCTCGGCGGGGCTCTCGCCACGCTGGATCGTCGACTCGAAGTGGCGCTGCGCCTCATCGGCGGACTCGGCCGGGTGAAGCGAGCCGACGATCGCATGAGCGAGCCGCTTCTTCGCCTCCATCGCGGGAAGCTCGCCTGCCTCCACCCGACCGAGGATCTCGAAGACCTGCTGCGCGGTGAGAGGCGTGAGGAGCGTGAAGTAGTCGGCGATCGCCGAGTCCGGGATCGACATCACCTTCCCGTAGATGTTGGACGGAGACTCGTCGACGCCGATGTAGTTGCCAGTCGTCTTCGACATCTTCAGGCGGCCGTCGGTCCCCACGAGGATCGGGACCGTGAGCACGACCTGCGGTCGCTGCTCGAACTCCCGCTGCAGCGTCCGGCCCGCCATCAGGTTGAAGAGCTGCTCCGAGCCGCCCACCTGGACGTCGGTCTCGAGCGAGACGGCGTCATAGGCCTGCAGGATCGCGTAGAGAAACTCCGAGAGGTGGATCGGATCGTGGCGTTCCCACCGGCGCGCGAAGTTCTCGCGCTCGAGAAACTGCGCGACCGTGAAGTGCGAGCAGAGCCTGAGAACGTCCTCGAAGCGCAGCCCCGCGAGCCACTCCACGTTCTCGCGCACCGTCGTGCGCTCGCGGTCGAGGATGCGGAAGGCCTGATCCAGGTAGGTCTCGGCGTTGGCGCGCACCTGCTCTGCGCTCAGCATCGGGCGGTGCCTGTCCTTGTCCGAGGGGTCGCCTCCGAGCAGAGCGGTGAAGGTCCCGACGAGGAAGGTGACGTCGTGTCCCAGGTCCTGAAACTGCCGAAGCTTGCGCATGGACAGAGTGTGACCGAGCGTCAGGTCGACCGCGGTCGGGTCGTAACCACAGTAGACGCGAAGCGGTCGATCCTCCTCGAGCCGCGCACGAAGCTCAGCCTCCATCACCTGCCGCATCTGCGCGTCGCCGAACTCGGTCCCGCGCAGCAGCACGGCGAGCTGCTCTTCGACCGGCGCCATGCGCCGGCTCACGCCGGCACCCGCGAGGAGAGGTAGCGGCGGCCCTCGGCGATGTCCCGTCCGATCTGCTCGATCAGGCCGTCGGGATCGGCGAAGCGCCGCTCCGGTCGCAACCGGTGGAGGAGATCTATGGAGACGTGGTGTCCGTAGAGGTCCCCCGAGAAGTCGAGCAGGTGCGTCTCCACCTGCCGGCTGCTCCCGTCGAAGGTGGGGCGGACGCCAATATTCGTGACCGCGCCGAGGCGCTCGCCGCCGACGCCCGCGCGGCAGACGTAGACCCCGTTCGGAGGCAGCGCGCGGTCGGGGCTGACACCGATGTTCAGGGTCGGGAACCCGATGCGGCGGCCGCGCTCGTCGCCCCGCAGGACGGGGCCGCGCAGCGAATAGGGGCGTCCGAGGAGCCGCGCGACCTGCTCCAGATCCCCCGCCGCGAGAGACTGCCGGATGCGCGTGGAGGAGACCTTGCTCTCATCCTCGGCCAGGAGGTCGACCGTCACCACCTCGATACCGAGCGGCGCGGCGAGCTCCCCGAGGCGCTCCGCCGTCCCCTCGCGCCCGCGACCGAGGGCGAAGTCGCCGCCGACTACGAGCAGGCGGGCCAGCGCCTCCTCCGCGAGGAGCCGCATGAACTCCCCGGCGCTCACCTGCGCGAGCTCCGAGGTGAAGCTCACCACGGTGACGAACTCGGCGCCCAGCCCCCCGAGCAGCTCCACGCGGCGCTCGAGCGACTCGAGGTAGGCGAGGGGAACGTCGGGGCGCAGCACGGCGATCGGGCTCGGGTGGAACGTGACAACGCCCGGCTTCAGATGCCGGGCCTCTGCCTCTCGGCGCAGCCGCTCGACGAGCGCCCCGTGCCCGCGGTGGACGCCGTCGAAGACGCCCAGCGTGATCGCGCTCTCGACGGGACGGACCCCGCGGCGCAGCTCCTCGCGGACCAGCAGCACGGGCGGTGGGTGTCCCTTCGCTGGCGGCCGGGGCCGGGTGGACGGGGCGATCGTAGCACCGCCCACGCGAGGCGGCACGGAGGCTACTGGTCCGGGAGATCGAGGCCGAGCTGCGCGGGCACGGGCGGCAGGGCACCGGGCCGGCGCTCGAGCTCGATGTCGCCGAAGGGGGTGACCTGCGTAGCCTCGACGAATCCGGCCTTGATCAGCTCGAGCACGGCGAGGAAGTCAACGACGACCTGAAGGCGCGAGCGCGCGCCCTCCAGCAGGCTGCGGAAGGAGAGCCGGCGCCCCTCCTCCAGCCGCGCAACGAGGACCTCGATCCGGTCGCGGAGCCGGACGCGCTCCCGCGTCACGGGAGGGGTTGCGAAGGCCTGCCCCGCAACGACGCGATCGAGCACGCCGCGGAAGATCGCCGCCAGCGCCTCCATCTCCACGCCGTCGAGGCCGCTTCCAAGCGGCCGCTCGGGGACCGCCGCCTCGCGACGGTAGGAGCGCCCGGCGTCGCCGAGCGCGCGCAACTCGGCTGCGAGGTCACGGTAGCGCCTGTACTCACGGAGCGCGGCCACGAGCGCCTCCGCGTCGTCCTCCTCCTCCTCCGCCTCCGCCTCCTCGGCGTCGCGCGGGAGCAGGGCGCGCGACTTCAGGAGCAGCAGCCGTGCACCGATCGCGATGAACTCGGCGAGGCGGGCGACGTCGATGCGATCCGCCGCGCGCAGGTGGGCGAGGTACTGCTCGGTGACCTGGAGCAGGGAGACCGCCGTGATATCGAGTTCGCGGCGCTCGATCAGGTGCAACAGCAGGTCCAGCGGTCCCTCGAAGGCGGGAAGCCTCAGGGCGAAGCCGGGCGCGTCGGGGCTGGCGGGGGCCTCCGGAGCGCCCGCGCGACCCGCTTCCTGCTCCCCGCCTGCCCTCACACGGGATCCCCGCTCACCGGGTGACCGCCACCGGGAGGGGATGCAGCGGCCGCCCGACCGCGTCCGCGACGCCGCGCGCGCGCTGCATCAGCGCGTCGAAGTTCTCGGGCGTGAGCGACTGGGCGCCGTCGGAGAGCGCGTGATCGGGGCTCGAGTGCACCTCGACCATCACGCCGTCCGCTCCCGAGGCGATGGCCGCGAGCGCCATCGGCTGCACGAGGTACCACTTCCCCGTCCCGTGCGAGGGGTCGGCGAGCACGGGGAGGTGGGAGAGCCGCTTCACCAGAGCGACGGCGTTGAGGTCAAGCGTGTTGCGCGTCGCGACCTCGAAGGTCCGTATGCCCCTCTCGCAGAGGATCACCTGCGTGTTCCCCTGGGCGAGGATGTACTCGGCGCCGAGCAGCCACTCCTCGATGGTGCCGGAGATGCCGCGCTTGAGCATCACCGGCTTCCCGGCGCGGCCCACCTCGTCCAGGAGCGAGAAGTTCTGCGCGTTGCGGGCGCCTATCTGCAGCACGTCCGAGTGCTCGGCGACCGACTCCACGTCGCGCTCCGAGAGAAGTTCGGTGATGACCGGCATCGATAGCTCGGCGCCGGCCGCCGCGAGCAGCCGCAATCCCTCCAGCCCCAGCCCGCGGAAGGAGTAGGGCGAGCTGCGCGGCTTGAACGCGCCGCCGCGCAGGACATGCGCGCCCGCGCTGCGGACGGCGCGCGCCGACTCGAAGAGCTGCTCCTCGTTCTCGATGGAGCAGGGGCCGGCTATCACGACGGTCTCCCCGCCTCCGACGCGGAGCCCGTATGGGAGGTCCACGACCGTGTCCTCCGGATGCGTCTCCCGCGAGGCGAGCTTGTACGGCTTCGAGATGCGGACCACCTCGTCGACACCCTCCATCGTCGCGAGCTCGTCGCGGAGCTCCGGGAAGACCTGCCCCAGCACGGCGATCACAGTGCGCTCGACACCTACGATTTGGCGCTCGCGAAGCCCGAGCTCGCGGATCCGGTTCACGACGGCCTCGCGCCGCTCGGGCTCGTGCCCAATCTTCATGACAACGATCACGATGACTCCTCCACAGGTCGGGGCCGGGACTCCGCCTCGACCGCCAGATCGGGACGCAGCACCTGCGCCCCCCTTAGATAGATGTGCTCCAGCTCGCCCGCAGCCCGCTCGGTGTTGACGTGGATGAGGATGCGCACGCACTGCGGCAGGCTGCCCGGGACGCTCATCTCGTGCGTGCAGAGCAGTGCGACATCCGTCCAGCCCGCCGTCCGCGCGGCGACGGCGGGGAACTCTGCGTTGAGATCCGGCGTCGTGCTGAAGAGGATCGAGGCGACGTCCTCGCGCCGGACGCCGTTGGCGCGCACGAGGCACTCGAGCAGCTCCGACGTCGCCTCGAGTATCGCCTCGCGCGAGTTCATCGCCGCCGTTGTGGCGCCCCGGATACCACGGACCGGCATGGCGCGTGCGCTCCCGTCCCCACCTGCACCAGAGACTTCGCGTTCGACGGCGACCGCCGCCAGCGGGCCGCCCTACCGGATCCCCGCGCCACGCGGGACGCGGGTCGGCGCCCGGCCCCTAAACGCGCCGGCCAACGGCCAGCCGCCGGGAGGCGCGGCGGGCTCGGGGCGCGGGGCGTGTGCCACCCCCCGTACGACCCGTTCACCGCTAACCCGATGCGGCTGGCTCACGGCCGGCAATTCCCCTCACGAACTCCCGGACCCGCTCGGCCCGGCGCTCCCGCGGCGCCTCCCGGACGGCCTCGACGAACGCGCTTCCCACGATCGCCCCGTCCGCGATGCGACCCACCTCCCGCACGTGCCGCGCCGCCGAGATTCCGAAGCCGACGGCGAGCGGAAGGTCGCTCCGCGCCCGCACCCGCCCGATCAGATCGGGAAGCGACGGGGGAAGCTCCGCTCGCGGGCCGGTCACGCCGGCGACGCTCACGCAGTAGATGAACCCGCTCGCCACCTCCGCCACCCGGGCGATCCGCTCGTCGGTGGAGGTCGGCGCCAGCAGGTACACCAGGTGCAGATGTGCCGCCCGGGCCAGGGCCTGAAACTCCGTGGCCTCCTCCGGAGGGAGGTCGATCACGATCAGTCCATCGATGCCCGCCTCGGCGGCGTCCCGCACGAACCTGCCCGCCCCGTAGGCGAGCAGCGGATTGAAGTATCCCATGATCAGGAACGGCACGCTAACGCCCTCCGCGCGCAGACCGCTCGTGATCGCGAAGAGCCGCTCGAGCGTCGCCCCGTTCGCGATCGCCTCCTCGTAGGCGCGCTGGTTCGTGACGCCGTCGGCGAGCGGGTCGCTGAAGGGGAAGCCCAACTCCATCGCGTCCGCGCCGCCCTCCACCGCTGCGCGCACGATCGACGCCGTGGCGTCTGGCTCCGGCCAGCACACCGGAAGGAACGGCATGAGCGCGGGACGCCCCTCGGCGCGCGCGCGGGCGAACGCCCGTGCGATCCGGTCCTCGCCGGAGCCGGTGCTCACGAGCCGGCTCCCGCCAGGTGGAGCCCGAAAGCGAGCGAGTTGAAGGCCGCGTGCGCCGCGATCGAGGTCCACAGGGAGCCCGATCGCTCCACGGCCCAGGCGAAGAGCATCCCGATGCCGGCAAACGGCGCGAGGACGCCGAGGTTGAGGTGAAAGAGCCCGAAGAGGAGTCCGGAGAGCGCGAGCGCCGGCAGAAGCCGCGAGCGGCTCCGGAGACCCCGGTAGAGCAACCCCCGGAAGAAGATCTCCTCGCCGAGCGGCGCCGCCGCGACCACCGCGAACGCGGCCAGCAGCACCGCCGCCGGGCCGGCGTCTGCGCCGACCGGGGGCGGGTTGCCCTCCCTCAGCGCCGAGACGTCAAGACCGAGGGCCTCGGGCAGCAGGAGAAGCACCCCGTAGAGGGCGAGCACCGCGTAGGCGCCGAGCCAGGCGAGGAGCACCAGAGCCAACCGGGTCGGGCGCCGGAAGCCCAGATCGCTGAACGTGATGCCTCGCCTCCTGGCGAGGCCGAGGACGATCCCGGCCATCGCGGCGTTGACGCCGATGGCCGCTCCCACGCTCCACTCCTCGCCGCCGTCCCGCGGGGCGCCGAGGACGACGAGCAGCGCGACGGCGAGCGCGATCGCGAGCAGGAGCCCCCCCATCCCGACGACGAGGTCGGAGGCCCGCCACGGGGGGCGGGCGATGAGCGGCGTCTTCCGGCCGGTGGCAGCGCCGGGCGGCACGGAGGCGGTAGCGGCGGCCCGGGCCGGGATGGTGGCGGGGGGCCGGTCGAAGAGCACGGGGCTAGAGCGTCAGGCCGAGGGCGTCGGCGACGGTTCCCATGTCCTTGTCGCCGCGCCCGGAGAGATTGAGCAGCACAATATCGTCGGGCTCGAGACCCTCCGCCAGCGTGCGGAGGTGGGCGATCGCGTGCGCCGGCTCGAGCGCCGGGATGATCCCCTCACTCCGGCAGAGCAGCTCGAAGCCGGCCAGTGCCTCCTGGTCAGTCGCGGAGACGTACTCCGCGCGCTCGGCCAGCTTCAGCCACGCGTGCTCCGGCCCGACGCCCGGATAGTCGAGGCCCGCCGAGATCGAGTGAGCCTCGATGACCTGCCCGTTGCGGTCCTGCAGCACGTAGGAGCGCGCGCCGTGCAGCACCCCGGGCGACCCCGATGAGAGCGTCGCCGCATGTCGCCCGTGCAGCCCCTCACCGGCCGCCTCCACGCCGACGAGTCGCACCGGATCGTCGCGGAAGGCATGGAAGAGGCCGATCGCGTTCGAGCCGCCGCCGACACAGGCCACCGCCACGGTCGGGAGGCGGCCCTCGGCCTCGAGCAGTTGCGCCCGCGCCTCGCGCCCGATCACGGCCTGGAAGTCGCGCACCATCTCCGGGTACGGGTGCGGCCCGACCACGCTCCCGATCAGGTAGTGCGTGCTGGCGACGTTGGTCACCCAGTCGCGGATCGCCTCGTTGATCGCGTCCTTGAGCGTACGCGAGCCGGCCGTCACCGGGCGCACCTCGGCGCCGAGGAGTTTCATCCGAAAGACGTTGAGCGATTGCCGGCGCACGTCCTCCGCTCCCATGTAGACGACGCACTCCAGGCCGAGCAGCGCGCAGGCCGTGGCCGTCGCGACGCCGTGCTGTCCGGCGCCCGTCTCCGCGACGATGCGGCTCTTCCCCATTCGACGAGCCAGGAGCGCCTGCGCGAGCGCAGCGTTGATCTTGTGCGCCCCGGTGTGCAGCAGATCCTCCCGCTTGAGGTAGATGCGCGGCCCCAGCATCTCCGAGAGGTTCGCCGCAAGGGTGAGGGGCGTCGGACGCCCGACGTAGTTTGCGAGCAGGTCATCGAGCTCGCGCTGGAAGGCGGCGTCGGAGGCCGCCCGCCGGTAGGCCGACTCCAGCTCCGCGATCGCCGGCATCAGCGTCTCGGGGATGTAGCGGCCCCCGAAGTCGCCGAAGCGCCCGCGAGCGTCGGGCAGCGTCGCCCCCGACCCGCTCACGCCGACGCCTCCACGCTCTTCGCCGCTCTCACGAAGGAGCGCACGAGATCGTGATCCTTGCGACCGTTGCGCTCCACCCCGGAGGCGACGTCCACGGCCCACGGCCGCACGCTCGCGATCGCCTCGGCCACGTTGGCGGGCGTGAGGCCGCCGGCGAGGAACATCGGGAGCCCCGCGGAGACGAGGCGCGCGACCTCCCAGTCGAAGATACGCCCGCTGCCGCCCCGGTAGGGGCCGTGCGCGGAGTCGAGCATCAGCGCCACCGCGAACCCCGGCTCGACGAACGCGAGCGGATCGGTGGGGGAATCGACCGGCGAGACGTGCACGACCTGGATCGCCTGGCGCGTCAGCAGCAGGCAGTCCTCCCAGCTCTCGTCGCCAGAGAGCTGCACGAGGTCGACCTCTGCCTCCTCGGCGATCGCGTTCACCTCCTCGGGCGACTGGTCGGCGAAGACGCCGATGGTCAGCGGTCGCTTCGACTCGAGGTAGGACTCCACGAGCCTCGCCCCGTGACGGAACCACGCCTCCGGCTCCTCGCGCACGTGCGGCCGCGCGGGGGGCGGGATGGCGAGGGGGCGCTCCGCCAGGGGATCGCCGAGCGCGCGCACCATCGCGTTCGCCTGCTGAGCGTCGACGCGGCGCTCCGAGCGCGCAAAAATCATGCCGACGAAGTCCGCTCCCGCCTCCGCCGCAGCGAGCACATCCTCCGGCGTGCGGTTGCCGCAGATCTTGACGAGGGTCACGGTCGAACAACTCCTGCGACGCGCGTCGCGTCGACGAGCATCAGCTCGCGCGCTGCGGCGGCGACACCACGCTCGCCTGCGACCACGAGCGCCTCCCCGACGAGCAGCGCCCGGGCCCCCGCCCGGTGCATCCGCCTGGCGCCTTCGGCCGTGCGAATCCCGGACTCGGACACCAGTGTGACGCCGGCGGGGAGGAGCGGGGCGAGCCGTTCCGTCGTCGCCAGGTCCTCATCAAAGCTCCTCAGGTCGCGGTTGTTCACGCCGATCACCCGCGCCCCGGCGTCAAGCGCGGCGCGGAGCTCATCCTCGTCGTGCACCTCGACCAGAGGCTCCATGCCCAGAGCCCGCGTGCCCTCAACCAGCTCGGCGAGCGCCTGCGGCTCCAGCATCATTGCGATCAGGAGCGCCGCGTCGGCCCCGTTCGCGCGTGCCTCGCGCAGCTGGTACGGGTCGAAGATGAACTCCTTGCGCAAGATGGCCGGGCGCCCGGGATCCTCTCCGAACGCCCCCCGGGCCGCGCGCAGGTCGGCGATCGATCCCTGGAAGAACGCCTGCTCCGTGAGCACGGAGACGCAGGCGGCGCCGGCCGCCGCGTAGGCGCGCGCGCGGGACGCCGCGTCGAGGCTCTCGTCGAGGACCCCCTTCGACGGTGATGCCCTCTTGATCTCGGCGATGAGGTTCAGGCGCGCCCCCGCAGGCGTCAGGGGCGTGCCGGCGTCGAGCCGTGAGGCGAAGTCGACCTGACGCCCCGGCACGAGCGAGGCGAGCGTGGAGAGTTGCGACTCCGGCTGCTCGCGGCGCGTGACGGCGAGGCGCTGGCGCACGCCCGCGACGATGCGGTCGAGCACGGTGCCGGTGCGCCTCAGCGGGTCGGGCACGCCCTCAGCTCCGGCCGGCGGCGAGCCGGCGCGTCGCCTCGACGAAGGAGCCGACCCGAGCCGCCGCGTCGCCGCTTTCGATCGCCTCCCGCGCCTGCTCGGCGCCCTGCCGGAGCGAAGAGGCGAGACCCGCCACGTAGAGGCCGGCCGCCGCGTTGGCCACGACGAAGTCGCGCACGACGTCCGGACCGTCGCCGGCGAACACGGACCTGAGGATCGCCGCGTTCTCCTCCGGGGTGCCTCCCGGCACCTCCTCGAGCGGGTAGGCGCGTAGCCCGAGATCGCCCGGCGTGATGGTGCGGCGGGAGACCTCCTCGCCGCGCACCTCGAAGGCCGTGGTCGGGCCGGCGATCGAGATCTCGTCGAGACCCTCATCGCCCGAGACGACGAGCGCGTGCCTGACGCCGAGCCGCGCGAGAGCAAGCGCCAGCTTCTCGCCGATCTCCGCATTCGGGACGCCGAGCACGCGCGCGCCGGCGCCGGCCGGATTGGTCAGGGGGCCGAGGATGTTGAAAACCGTACGCACCCCCAGCTCGCGCCGGGGCCCGGCGGCGTGCCGCATCGCGGGGTGGTAGGCCTGGGCGAACATGAAGCCGACGCCGGTGCGCTCGATGCACTCGGCTACGGCGGCGGGATCGAGTGTCAGCTCCGCGCCGAGCGCCTCCAGCAGATCGGCCGAGCCCGAACGCGAGGTCGCCGCTCGGTTCCCGTGCTTGGCGACGACCGCCCCGGCGCCGGCCGCCACGAAGGCCGCGGCGGTCGAGACGTTGAAGCTCTTCATCCCTGATCCGCCGGTGCCGCACGTGTCGAGCAGGGGCCCCCGGTCGATCTCCACCGGGAGCACGTGCGCGCGCATCACGCGCGCCATGCCGACGATCTCGTCGACCGACTCCCCCTTGAGACGGAGCGCGACGAGGAAGGCCCCCAGCTGCGCGGCGGTCGCCTCCCCCTCCATGATCTCGCGCATCGCCGCCTGCGCCTCGGCCTCGCCAAGATCGCGCCGCGCCTCGACCAGGGCGGCGATCGCGCTCCGGATGTCGGCGCCGCCGGCCATCACGCCTCCCCGCGGCCGACCGCTGCCTCGACAGGCGCGGCCGGCATATCCAGAAAGTTGCGAAGCAGCCCGTGCCCTGCCTCGGTGACGATCGACTCGGGGTGGAACTGCACTCCCACGATTGGGAGAGAGCGGTGGCGGAGGGCCATGATCACCCCGCTTTCCGCCCGCGCCGTCACCTCGAGCTCCGCGGGCATCGACCCGGGCACCACGGCGAGCGAATGATAGCGAATCGCCTCGAGCGGCTCCGGCAGCCCGGCGAAGAGCCCGCTCCCGTCGTGCGTGACCTGCGAGGTCTTGCCGTGGAGGATCTCGCCCGCCGATGCGACCACACCACCGAACGCCTGCGCGATGCACTGGTGTCCCAGGCAGACTCCGAGCAGTGGGATCGGCCGCTCGCCGGTGGCGACGGCGCGCACCAGACCGACCGAGATCCCCGCCTCGTCGGGCGTGCACGGCCCCGGCGATATCACTATCCGCTCGGGCCCGAGGGCGAGGGCCTCCTCCACGGTGATCTCGTCGTGGCGGTGCACGACCACCTCCGCGCCGAGCTCCCCGAGGTACTGGTAGAGGTTGAAGGTGAACGAGTCGTAGTTGTCGATCAGCAGCAGCACGGATCATCCCCCGCCCCGGCGGCGGTGGCCCCGGCCCCCGCCGTCGCCGCATCCTCATTGCCGTCCCGCAGCCGCATCAGCGCGGCGGCCTGCTCGCGGTCGTGGGACGCGATCTTCACCACGCGGCTCGAGATGGTCACGGCGCCCCGCTCCGGGTGCAGGCCGTAAGCCGTGAGCTCCGCCTCACCGAGACCGGCGAGCCACGCCTCGGTCTCCGCGCGCACGCGCAGAAGCCGCTCCCGCGCCTCCGCCTGACCCGCGTGCTCGCGAGAGCGCTGCTCCGACTCCCACTGCCCCTCGTTGAACGGCCGCCACGGGTGACCGGGGATCTCGATGAGCCGTCGCGCCTCGGCCACGAGGTACGCCTCCGCGCTCCCCGCGCGAACCAGCAGGTCGACGGGCGTCCACGATCCCTCGGCGGGCTCAGTGCGCGCGCCCTCGGGCAGCGCCTCGAACGCGCCGATGAGTGCGTCCCGCGCGGCCGCGAGCTCCGCCAGGAGCTCCGCCCGCGAGCGCGGCGCAGCGGCGGGGCTCCCGCCCGCACCGGCGGTCCAGGGCACGCCCAGCTCGCGCGAGAGCCAAGCACGCAGCTCCGGCGGCACGGCGTCGCCGAGGTCGCCCGCACGCCCGGGCTCCCCGGCGAGGGCGGAGGCGCCGATCCACGCCGCGTCCCGGTAGTCGCGGGATCCGAATCGCGGCTCGCCCGCCCAGCCGCGGCACGCGAAGGCGTTCACGACCACGCGCGCCCCGTCCTCTCCCGCGAGATAGAGCGTTTCGGAGAACTCGTACGGCCCCGGCTCTACGTGCACGCGATCGCGGAGCGCGCGCTCCAGCGCCTCCTCGACCATCTCGTGCGGCGCCACGAGTTCCATCGGGAGCGACCACCGCCCGGCGAAGACGCCGTCGTCATCGCGGTGGCGCACGAGCAGCACGCGCCCGTCCTCGCGCACGAGCAGCGCGGCGGCGGCGACGGCCGGGGCGGAGGGAGCGGAGGCGGCCATGACACCCGCCCTAGTAGCCGAGGCTGCCGGGCGGGACGCGGCGCGCTCGCTGCTCCGCGTCATCGATGGCGGCGATCAGCGCGCCGGCCTTGTGCTCCGTCTCCTCGAATTCACGCTCCGGCACGGAGTCGTAGACGAGGCCGCCCCCGGCCTGGACGTGCGCCACCCCGTCTCGCATCAGCACCGTCCGGATGGTGATGCACGTTTCGACGTTGCCCGACATGTCGAAGAAGCCGACGGCGCCCGCGTAGGGGCCGCGTCGATCGGGCTCGAGCTCCGCGATGATCTCCATCGCCCGGATCTTCGGCGCGCCGGAGACCGTCCCCGCCGGGAAGGAGGCCCTGAGCGCGTCGTAGGGCGAGAGACCGGCCCGCAGCCGCCCCTCGACGTGCGACACCATGTGGATCACGTGCGAGTAGTGCTCAAGGTCGAAGCGCTGGGTGACCTGGACGCTCCCGACCTCGGCGACCCGACCCACGTCGTTCCGCGCGAGGTCAAGCAGCATGACGTGCTCCGCGCGCTCCTTCGGGTCGGCGAGGAGCTCCTCGCCGAGGCGGGCGTCCTCGGCGGCGCTCGAGCCGCGCCGGCGCGTGCCGGCGATCGGGTGGTTCTCGACGCGCCCGTCCTCGATCTTCACCAGAAGCTCCGGCGACGCCCCGACGACGTAGACGTCGTCGAAGCGGAGGAAGTACATGTAGGGCGAGGGGTTGATCACGCGCAGCGATCGGTAGACCTCGAAGGGCTGCGCCCCGGTCCGCCGCGAGAAGCGCTGCGAGAGCACGACTTGGATCGCGTCGCCCGCCTCGATGTACTCGCGGGTGCGCCTGACCGCGGCGAGGTAGTCGGCGCGATCCCAGTTCGAGGCGACGGCCTCGCCGGTCGGCCCGACCAGCGGCGCATACGGGAGCATGGAGAGAGGTTGCGCCAGACGGCCGACCAGCTCGTCGATGCGCGACTGCGCCGCCCGGTAGGCGTCCTCCACGTCCCCGTCGAGGCGGACGTGCGCCACCACCTTCATCGTGTGGAGGAGGTGGTCGAAGACGACGAGCGTTTCCGAGAACATCAGCCACGACTCGGCCACGCCGAGCGTGTCGCGCTCCGGCGACGGGACGCGGGGCTCGAAGTGCGACACCGCCTCGTAGCCGATATAGCCGACCCCGCCGCCGTGGAAGCGGGGGAGGCCCGGCACGCGCACCGTGCGCCAGGCGGCGAGCTCATCCTCGACGGCGCGCAGGGGGTCGCCGTCCTCCGCCTCGCACTTCAGGACGCGGTACGGATCCGTGCCGATGAAGGAGTAGCGCCCCATGCGCTCGCCGCCGTCGGCGGACTCCAGAAGGAACGAGTAAGGTCCGCGTGCCAGCTTCAGGTAGGCGGAGACCGGCGTCTCGAGGTCGGCCCGCACCTCGCGGTAGATGGGGACAACCGTCTCCCCGCCGGGTCGCGGATCCGCGGCGAGCCGCCTCACCTCGCCGAGCGCCGGGATGTGCTCGCTCACGGCTGCTTCCCCGCGTGCGGCGCTTCCGCGCCGCCCACTGCGACCGGCGGCCGCCCCTCATACAGAAGGACCATCGCCCCTGCGATGGTCCTCGTCGCGGAACTACCTATCCCCCGCCGCCGCGGCGTGCGGGCCGGGTGCTGAGCACCCCTCACATCGAGGCTACGGCCGCCCGCCGAGTAGTGTCAACGAGAGCCGACGCACCGGGAGCAGCGCTGGCGGCATCCCCGCAAATCGCCCCGCCGGAGCTCCACGCCGGCCGGGGCGTCGGCGGCGCCGGGGGCAACACGGGCGACCGTCGCAAGCCCGCGCATCGTTTCCGTCGACTCCGCCCCGGCCCCCCGCCCGGGCCTCGGAGACGAGGTTCTTGCTCGCTGTCCGCGCGGCCGGAGGTACGGTGCCTCCCAGCCGTTGTCCCGGCGACCGCGTGGATCGTCGGTACGCCCGGCGCGGATCCCGGCCTAGATCTCGAGCGGCGGGCGGGCGGGGCTGCGCCGGGCACGCTCGATGAGCGAGAGTAGTTCGTCGACCGTCGCGTCCAGATCGCCCTCCACGTTGCGCAGCACATGGTCGAAGTGCTCCCTGCGGTCGTCCTCCGCCTCCGCCTCCCGGAGTCGGCGGGCTATCTCATCCTCCCCCTCGCCGCGCGCGCGCATCCGCTCGGCGAGCCGCCCGGGGGCATCGGGCGCGACGTAGACGAAGAGCGCGCCGGGCAGCCGTGAGCGCAGCGTCGCCGCGCCCTGCACGTCGACCCGCAGGATGGCGTCGGCGCCGGCGAGCGCGCGTCGGAGCTCCGAGCTCGGGACGCCGTAGAGGCGGCCGTAGACCCGGGCGTGCTCGACGAGTTCGCCGGCGTCGATGCGCCGCTCGAACTCATCCTCACTCACGAAGATGTAGTCCCGGCCGTTCTGCTCGCCGGCGCGGGGCGGGCGCGTGGTCATCGTGACCGGCACGCGGAAGCGGTCGCTCCGCGCGCGCAGCCGGGCGATCACGGAATCCTTCCCCACGCCAGAGGGCCCGGAGAGCACGACGAGTAGCCGATGTCGGAACTCCGGGCCGTCGCCGCCGCTGTCGCGCCCTTCGGGAGGTGTGCTCACCCCGGCGAACCGGGTTCGCGCAGCGCCGCCACGCGACCGGCAAACGTCTCGGGGGTGATCGGGATCAGCGCCACCCAGTCATCGTCCAGCACGAGGACGGCCTTCGTGCGTCGTCCGCTCGTGAGGTCGACGGCCCGGCGCTGCTCCTTCCCGTGCTGCACCATCCGCTTCACCGGCGCGGAGCCCGGGGAGGCCACGGCGAGAACGCGGTTCAGCGCGACGTAGCTGTCGAAGCCAACGTGGATGAGCTCGGTCTGCATCGCCCGCCCCTTCGGCCCCACCGGTCCGTCGCCTCCGGGGTCCGGGGAGCGCCTACGACGCCTCTCGGCGCGCGCCCGGGGCGTCGCGCAGGCGCTCCAGCTCCGACCAGAAGCGAGGATACGACACCGAGACCGCCTCCGAGCCCTCGACGACCGTCTCGCCCGTCGCGAGCAGACCCGCCACGGCGGCGAGCATCGCGAGGCGGTGATCGCCGCGCGCATCCACCAACGCACCCCGCAGTGCGCCGCCACCGGAGATGAGCAGGCCGTCCGGGCGCTCCTCGACCGCCGCCCCGAACGCCTGGAGCATGCGCGCCGTCTCGGCGATGCGATCGCTCTCCTTGACGCGCAGCTCGGCAGCGTCCGCGATCACCGTCTCACCCCCGGCGAGCGCACCGGCGAGCGCCACCAGCGGCAGCTCGTCGAGAGCCCGAAGCGCCAGATCGCCGTCGACCCGCATCCCGGCGAGCTGCGAGCTGCGGACGTGCAGGTCCGCGACCGGCTCGCCGCCGATCTCGCGCTCCTCCAGCCGCTCGATCGTCGCGCCCATCCCCTGGAGCACGTCCAGGACGCCGGTGCGCGTCTCGTTGACCCCGACCCCGGTGAGGGTCAGTTCCGCGTCGGGATGGAGCGCTGCCGCCACCAGCCAGAACGCCGCCGCGCTCAGGTCGCCGG
Source organism: Dehalococcoidia bacterium (assembly GCA_965226695.1). Classification (GTDB taxonomy): domain Bacteria; phylum Chloroflexota; class Dehalococcoidia; order Lucifugimonadales; family CATOSD01; genus CATOSD01. The sequence continues at coordinate 3,620,993 of OZ245405.1, read as the reverse complement.
GCACGCGGACGTCGACGGGCTCGAGATCGCCCGGCGGCGGCGAGAGGGTCACTGCGACCGCCCCGCCCGCGGCCGGCTCGCTCGCGAGATGCACGCCGCGCGCGGCGAGCATGCGTTCGGTGTGATCGCGCGTCGCCTGCGGCTCGACCACGGTGGTGGGGCCATCCGCCGCGAGCGCCGCGAGCAGGAGCGCCGACTTCACCTGCGCCGAGGCGACGCCCGTCTCGACGCGTCGCCCACCCGCGAGCGCGCCGCCCCGCACCACGATGGGGGGTCGCGTCCCCCCGCCACTCGCCGTCACGTCGGCGCCGAGCTCTCGTAGCGGACGCACCACGCGGGCCATCGGACGCTGCCTCAGCGAGGCGTCGCCCGTCAGCACGGCGAGGCCCGGCAGCCCGGAGAGGAGGCCGCTGAGGAGGCGGATGGTCGTGCCGGAGTTCTCGCAGTCGAGCACGTCCGCGGGCTCGCCGAGTCCGGAGCGACCGCGCCCACGTACCAGCAGCGCGCCCCCGCCCGGCCCCGTTCCCGGGATCTCCTCCACCTCGGTGCCGAGGGCGCGGAGGCAGGCGAGCGTCGCGCGCGTGTCTGCGGCGTCGAGGAAGTGCTCGACACGCGACTCGCCGTCGGCGAGCGCGCCGAGCATGAGCGCACGGTGTGTGATCGACTTGTCGCCGGGCACGGAGACCCTGCCGTGGAGGCGGGCCAACGGTCGGACAGTGCGGCCCTCGCCCATCGGCTCAGGCTCCCCCGGCGCGGCGCCGGAGCGCCCTCACCGGCGGCGGCGGGCGCGCGGCTCCCTGCCGTCTTCCTGGCCCTCGCGCCACTCGCGCATCTTGTCGGAAAGCGCCCCTCCCAGCAGAAGGTCGAACGCCGACATCGACGGCATATTGCTCTGCGACTCCGTCCAGGCTTCGCGCCCCACGTCGCCCGCCGCCAGCCGCGCGTAGTCCAGGTTCGCCTCACCGAGAGAACGGAAGAGCGCCTCTCCTCCCTCCTCGTCGAGCAAGCTCTCGCGGAAGCGCTCGAGAGCGGTGCCGTAGCGCTCGAGCCAGTGCGCCACCTGCTCCCGGTTTGTCGCGAAGATGTCGTAGACCATCGACGTGTCGCTCTGCGCGAGGCGCGTCGCTCCGAGGAAGCCGCTCGACGCCAGCATCGACATCTCCGGCCACGCCTCGGACTCGCGCACCAGCGCGAAGAGCGCGACGGCGGCCGCGAGCGGCAGGTGGGAGACGGCGGCGACGTAGGCGTCGTGCTCCTCCGCGTCCATGAACATCGGCTCCGCGCCCATCGTGTTGAGGAGGCTGGTCACCGTCTCGACCGCGCCGCCGGTCGCGCTCGGCGAGGGGATGAGCACCCAGCGCGCTCCCTCGAAGAGTGCGCCGTCGGCCGCGGCGGGGCCCGACGCCGTTCGCCCGGCCATGGGGTGTCCGCCGACGAAGGAGACCGAGTCGGGGAGCGTCTCCGCCGCCCACCGCAGCACCTCCGCCTTCGTCGACCCGGTGTCGGTGACGACCGCGTTCCGGACGATCCGGCCGGCGGCCGCCTCGGCGCCCACCTCCTCGAGCAGGCCCCGCAGGGCGAGCACCGGCGCTGCGAGCACGACGAGCCACGCGCCGCGAACGGCCTCCGCGATGCTCCCGGCCGCCTCCGCGATCGCGCCCCGCTCGCGCGCCTCGCGCGCGTGGTCGGGGTTGCGATCCCAGCCCACGACCGAGAGATCCTTGCTGCGGCCGTGGCTGTGCAGCCGCAGCCCGATGGAGGCGCCGATCAGTCCGGTGCCCAGGATCGCGACGCGCGGCATCGGTGCCCCCTGATCCCTCGCGCCGCCCGACCAGGCGGCCGGGCGATCGTAGCACGCGACCTCCGGCTCCCCGAGGGGCCGCGCGCGGTCAGGAGTTGCCGTCGGCCTCGACCAGCGCGAGCAGATCCAGGTCGCCCGCCGCGCGCACCTCCCCCGCCGGCGTGAGGTGCCGCGCCACGAGCTCGACGACGCGCGGCGCGCTCCCCGCCTCGCTCAGCAGGACGGCACCGAGGCGTGCGTGGTGCCGGAGCCTCCACAGCGCGCCCCGGGCGCCGTGGCCGCGCCGGCAGAGACGCTCGAGCAGCCCGCGCGAGAGGGCACCGAGCAGCACGTAGACGACGCGGTGCCAGAGGACGAGCCGTCCCTTCCCGACGTCGTGCAGAAGCGCCGCGACGCGCACATCGCGCCCCGGGGCGACGGGGCGGCCAGCGACGGCCGGGCGGCGATCCAGCCAGCGGAGCGTCCGAACCGCGTGGTGGCGATCGCTGGGCTCCATCGCGTCGAAGAGCCCGAGCTCCGCCGGCGAGAGCAACCCGATCACCGCGTCCCGGTCCGAGAGTGCGATCTCCGAGCGGAGCCCCCACAGCACCTGCCGCACCCGGTAGCCCGCGCGCCGAAGCAGGCGGCGGATCCCGCGCACTCCGACTACCCGAACGTGAGTCTGCTGATGCCGGGTGCGAAGAGATCGAGCAGGAGATCGATCGGTGGCCCCAGCACCGAGAACAGCGGGTTGACGGCTCCGCCCGTGAAGAAGGGGACGACGATCAGGAGCATCAGGATGCCCGGCCCCCAGCGCTCCGCGTCGGCGAGCGGCCGCGCCACCTGCCGAGGGAGGAGTCCCACGGCGACCCGGAATCCGTCGAGCGGCGCCAGCGGCAGCAGGTTGAACATGGCCAGCAGCACGTTGAGCAGGACCACCGTGCCCAGGAAGAGACCCAGCATGTTCTCGGGGCTCTGGGCAGCGAAGCGGGCGAGGGGTTCGGCGAGGCCGGTCCCGACGAAGGGGTGGAGCGGCGGCACCAGCCCCAGCCGGATCGGGATGCCGGCGACGCCGGCGACCGCGAGGTTGGTGAGCGGGCCCGCAGCCGCGATCGTCGCCATGGCCCTCTTCGGGTTCCGCGTGTTCATCGGGTTCACGGGGACCGGCTTCGCCCACCCGAAGCCGACGAAGAAGATCAGCGCCGATCCGATCGGATCGAGGTGCGCGCGCGGGTCGAGCGTCAGGCGGCCGAACCGCCTCGGCGTGCCGTCCCCCAGCCGGTCCGCCGTGTAGGCGTGCATGAACTCGTGGAGGGCGAGCCCGACGAGCAGCGAGAAGCCGAAGGCGCAGATGAGAATGACGAACGCAATCGGCGCCTCACGCAGCACCGGCACGTAGCGCAGTAGCATACGATCAGCGTAGCAAACAGTTTCCGTTGACACTGTTTCACAGCCGCCCCTATCGTGAATCCGCTGGCTGCGGCGACGTTGCGACCAGCCCACCGCGAGCCCACAGGGAGTCCGTCCGCACGCGGGGGGTGGCGGTGTCCGGGCAGGGGACGGGAGAGCTGCTCGCCGGGGGTGCGCCGGTCCTCGGATCCGGCGCGTGAGGCCTGCCGGGGCGCGTGCCCCTCGGCGCCGCCATGATGGCCACACCACGCCGCTCCCCGCTGCGCCGCCTCACCCCCCTCGCCGTGCTCTCGCTCGTCGCCCTCGCGGCGCTCGTCCTCTACCTGGCCGGCCGCGACGGCGATGACCCGGCGGAGGAGCCGGCGGGGACGGGCCCCGTGGGGACGGGCGAGCATCTCCTCGTGCTCGCCGAGTTCGGCCCCAACTCAGACGAGATCTTCCTCGCGCCGGCCGACGACCCCTCCGACCGCACGCCAGTCGCCCGGGTCGAGCATGCTCCCGGCTGGGGGATCCACCCGGGACCCGAGATGGCGGGCGCGCTCGCCGTCTACACCGTCCTCCCGATCGGCGCCCGGCCGGGGCGCGACAGCCCGGCCGAGCTCTGGCTGCTCGACGTGTCGAGCGGCGAGCGCACGCGCCTCGCGCGGGACGCCGATCTGCTCGCGGCGCCGGCGCTCGCCCGCGACGGCACGGCCGTCGTCTACCGGTCCAGTAGCGGCGGGGAACAGAGCCTCGTGCGCGTCGATCTCGCGAGCCGCGCCCGCCGCGTACTGCACACCGCCAGCACACCGTTCGGCGTCTTCCCGATCGCGATCACGCCGGGCGGCGACCTGCTTTTCTCCGACATCTCCAGTGCCGGGACCGACCTCCACGCCGTGTCGCTTCAGGGGGGCGAGCCTCGTTCCCTATTCCGCGCATCCCCGCACATCGCCCGCGACTGGCGGCTCTCCCCGGACGGCACCGCGCTCTCCTACCTCGCACCGGTGTCGCTCGCCGAACGCGTGGTGCACCGGCTGCACGTCGCGACGCTCGGGCCGGTCGCGCGATCCGGGCAGCCGGTCTCCGGCGCCGAGGCCGCCGGGGCCGCCGAGGCCGCCGAGCAATACGGGCCGGTCTGGAGACCCGGCGGCGGCGCGATCACCGTGGGCCGGGAGGCGGCGCCGGAGCCGGCGGCGGCGGCCGTCACGCTCCCTCTGGGCGGGGCCGGCGACGGGACGGAGCTCGCCCCGCCCGGGACCGGATTCGACGTGCCGCTCGGCTGGAGCCCGGACGGCCTCACGCTGGCCGCGCGCAGCTTCGACGGCCGCAACTCCGCCGACCCGGGGATGGAGGAGCTCACCCTGATCGAACTCTCCGGCACCCGCCGCGCGATCCCCGCGCGCGCGCAGCTCCTCTTCCTCGGCTGGTGGACCGGTGATTGACCGCCTCGGGCGGCGCGGCGGCCGCCTCGCGGCCGCCTCCGCGCTCGTCGCCGCGGGGCTCGTGCTGCTCGCGCTCGCCGCGCCGGGGCTCCCCGCCAACCCCGTGCCGCGCGCCGACGCCTGCGCCTTCATCCGCGCGCCGCATGCCTACGAGGCGGATGCCGGGCGCGGTGCCTACCTGAGGGCTCTGGAGGCAGCCTCCGTCAACGCCCTCTTCCCCGACAGCGTCTACTTCCGGCTGCCGGCCATCGAGACCGGCGCGCGGGGGGTGCGCACGCGGGGGGTGGCGGCTCTCCCCCCGACCCTGCTCAAGGCGATCGCCTGGGTCGAGTCGCGCATGACGATGGCCATCTCCGGGGTGGCATTCAACTCCGCGGGCCCGGCCCTCGTCTCCTTCGACTGCGGGCACGGGATCATGCAGGTGACGACGGGGATGACGGTGCCGCTGGGCGTCAGCGCGCCCACCGACCGCCAGGCGCGCGTGGCGACCCACTACGCGTACAACATAGCCACCGGCGCCGCGATCCTCGGGGCGAAGTGGAACGAGGCCCCGGAGCGCCGCCCCGTGGTCGGCACCGACACGGGCTCCGATCCGACGCTGGTCGAGAACTGGTATTACGCCGTCTGGGGCTACAACGGCTTCACGGGACCCGGCTCAACCGGATCCAATCACCCCTCCGACCCCGGCTTCGGGAGCTGGCCGCGCCCCGCCTACCGCTGCGACGGGGCCCAGTCACGCACCCTCTACCCCTACCAGGAGCTCGTCTGGGGCTGCCTCGCGAACCCGCCGACGATCGCTGGCGCCCCGCTCTGGGATGCGGTCGAGGCGACGCTCCCCGACCTGACGCGCCCACAGTTCTTCGAGCCCCTCTCGCCGGACGCCTTCACGTTCCCGTTCACTGCCATGGACATGCCGACGCCTCAGCCCGCGCACGCCGACCCGTCGCCGGGGCCGGAGCCCGGCTTCGCCGCCAGCGCGCTGGGCGCCCCGCGGATCGCCGCCGACGTGCGATCGGTCTCCGTCCGGCTCGACGGCACGGAGGATGACGCGCACGCCATCGTGATCGTCACCAACCCGGGCTCCGGCATCCTCTCCTGGCAGGCGATCGCCGGCGCCGACTGGATCGTCGTCGATCCCCCCGCCGGCGTCGCGCTCGGCGCCGACGTCGACTGCAGCGGCCGGGCATGTGACCGCGCCGCGCGGCTTCGGATCACCGCGAATCCGACGCTCCTTCCCGATCGGCACGCGACCGGCCCCATCCGCCTGCGCGCGGCCAACGCCGCGCTCCCCGACATCATCGTGCAACTCGAGGTCGATGCCGACTTCGAGATCGGGGCGCCCGGGACGAGCCGCATCTACTAGCGCGGGAGCACCACCCCCCGGGGTGCCGGGCGGCTGGCCAGCCGCCTTGCTCCGGTGGATACTCGTGGGGTTCGCGGCGACTCCCCGCCGCGCGGGAGAGCGGTGGCCAATGCTCGACGTCTGGGTCGCTGCGGTCCGGAAGAACCATGCGCTCGAGCACGCGACGGTCGCCGTGCTGCTCGCGAAGCACGGGCCGATGCGCGTGGCGGGCCGGGCCAGCCCCGACGGCTTCTTCCTCATCGGCTCCGTAGGCGAGGACGAGGTCGACCGGGCCGCCCACGAGGCGCTGAGGCGGCTCCAGGCCGGCGAGTCGAACCTCGCCGTCTCGCCCCACTGCGGTACGAACATCGCGGTGGCGGGTTTCGCGGCCGCGCTGGCGGCCGCCACCGTCGTCGCGAGCGGGCCGACCTGGAAGCGCTTCCCAAACGCCGTCACGGCGGCGATGCTCGCGGTCGTCGCCGCACAGCCGATCGGGCGCCGCGTCCAGCGCCACCTCACGACGAACGCCGACGTCGCGGATGTGGAGATCGTGGGCACCAGGTCGCTCTTCGGCTCGCTCAAGAAGGTGCAGACGCGCCTCACCGCCGCTCCGTAGCCGGCGCCCGGTCGCCGCGCACAACCCCGCTCCGGGAGACACCCGTCCTGCGCGGCGACCTGCGACTGCCGTCCGGCTGCGCTAGTCTGCGAGCGCGCGGCGACCAGGGGCCGCGCGCTGGGGGGAGCAGAGATGCGGCTGGGAGTGCTCACGGGGATGACGTCGACGCCGGGCCGTCGCGTCGGCGGGCCGCAGGACTTCCAGGAGGACTGGCACTCCTCGCTCGAGAAAATTCGGATCGCCGAAGAGCTCGGCTACGAGATGGTGGTGGTGCCGGAGTCGTGGCAGCTCTCGGCGCTGCCGTGGCTCGCGGTGATCGCGCTGAACACCTCGACGATCCACATCGGCACGTCGATCGTCAACGTCTTCTCGCGCTCCGCGGCGGCCCTCGCGGAGGAGTACTCGACTCTCGAGCTGATCTCGGGCGGCCGGATGATGCTGGGCATCGGTGCCGCGAGCTCGCTCGTGGCGGAGGATATGCACGGCGTCAAGTTCGAGAAGCCGCTCCGCCGCGTCCGCGAATACACCGAAATCTTCAAGATGCTGATCCGCGGGGAGCGGCTGCACTACAAGGGCGAGATCTTCCACCTCGACCGCGGCTTCCGGATCCTCTACGACCGCCCGCGCGAGGACGTGCCGGTCTGGATCGGCGCGCTCACGCCGAAGTCGCTCCGGCAGTGCGGCGAGATCGCCGACGGGATCATGCCGGTGCACTGGCCAACGTCTCAGATGGGCCAGCTCCGCGGCTACCTGCGCGAGGGCGCCGAGTCCGTCGGGCGCGATCCGATGGAGGTGACGATCGCGCCGCACACGCCGATCTACGTCTTCGACGGCCAGAACGACGAGCAAACGCTCTGGGAGGCGAAGCGGCCGCTGGAGAACTACATCAACCGGATGGGCAACTTCTACCACGAGATGATGACGCGCACCGGCTGGGCGGACGAGGTGCGGGCGGTGCAGGCGGCGTGGGAGAACGAGAGGGACCGCGACGCCGCGATCGCCGGGATCAGCGACCGCATGGTCCGCGAGATCCAGGTCATTGGGACGATGCCCGAGGTGCAGGATCGCCTGCGCGAACGCGCGGAGAACGGCGCCGACCTCCAGATCGTCTACATGCCGAAGGGGACGCCGGCCGAGGCCGGGAAGGCTCTCGAGGAGTTCATCTCCGCGTAGGGATCAGCGGCCCGCTTCGCGTCGTCTCCCGCACGACTCGCCCCGGGGATGGCCTCTCTATCGTCGCCCCTCCGGCCCTCTGCGGACCGTCGGTCAGGGTCCGCCCTCACTCACGGCGCACCGGATCGTCCGCCTCGCCCAGAATGCGCGCGAAGAGACGCGCGAGCCGCCAGCCGTCCGTGTAGAGCGGACCCACCGAGTCCAGCTTCGGCTCGACGTGCTCGAAGAGGTCGGTCCGGTGGTAGACCTCCGGTCGATGCGCGGCGGCGATCAGCTCGGAGTGCGGCCACGGCACGAAGCGATCCTCACGGTCGTGGAGCAGGTAGAGGGGGGCCGCGAGCCCGTCGAGGTGCATCAGGGGGGAGAGCGCCTCGATCCAGGCCTCGAGGGCGGCCTCGGCCCCCCATCCGCTCCAGGGCCTCGTCGTAGCCGGACGGCGCGAGCAGCGCTGCCGCCCGCTCCTCCCCGCCCAGGGCCTCGTCGTAGCCGGACGGCGCGAGCAGCGCTGCCGCCCGCTCCTCCCCGCCCACGACGCTCGTGAGGGAGCGCAGGACCACGCGCCGGGTGATGGCGCGAGGCTCCCACGCGTACCGCCCATCCTCCGCTGCGAAGAGACCGGACGCGGTCTCCGCGGCGAGCAGGCCAGCATCGGCGTAGGGGCCGACGGCCAGCACGAACCAGACATCGCCCGCGATGCGCTCGTCCGCCGCGGTGATCAGCGAGAGCGAACCGCCGACGGAGAGCCCGACGAACCCGACGCGCCCCGCCTCTACGTTCGGCTCCTCGACCAGGGCCCGCCACGCGCCGACCAGCCGCTCGATCTCCGCGGGCTCGACCAGTCCGCGCTGGAGCGGCTCCGAGACGGGATGGAGGGTGCCGACACCGAGCCGCGCCAGCGCGTCGGTCAGGCGCATGACCCGGGGGTCGTCCGGCCGGGCCGCCTCCGCACCGAGCGCGAGCACCACGGCCGGGTGCGGGCCTGACCCCGCAGGCAGCGTCAGCACGCCGCCGCCGGCGGACGGTGTGCCGGGGGCGCCCCAGGTGATCTCGAGCCGCTCGGGCTCACTCGTCACCCACGTCAGCGGGCGTATCGGGAGGCGCAGGACGCCGTCGGTGAAGAGGACCCCCGCCCGTACCCACGGCTCGGCAGCGGACCACGCGAGCGCCGAGCCCCACAGGAACGCGGCCACAGCCCCGACGGCGAGCGCGCGCCGCGCCACGCCCCAGCCGTCCATCCTCCGCGCGACGCGCGGCACGCGAGCCAGGAGCGGGAGTCTCACGCGCCGATGCTACGCCGTGGGAGGCCGCCGCGGGAGGGACGCGGGCGGGCGGGACCGGGGGAGACGCAGAGGGGGCCCGGCGAACCGGGCCCCCTCGTAGCGAGCGTCGTGCTCGGCTCTAGGCCGGGACGATGTTCTCGAACCGCGCCGACGGCGTCGTCCACGGAACGTAGCTCGACGGGTCGATGAGGTCGTTGCGGAAGGCGTAGATGGCCGGGTTCTCGGCGATGTACGCCGACGGACCGGCCTCGAACGCGCCGCCGCTCTCGATACGCTCCTCCTGCATCAGCTCGCGGTAGAGCTGGTTGCGGGCCTCGCCGTCGACCTCCCTGTTGACCGCCTCGAAGAGCTCGTCGAACCTCGGGTTCGCCCAGAGGTCGTACGGGTTCGTGCTGACGTGCCACTGCAGCGCCAGCGCCGCCTCGTAGAGGAACGACGACCAGCCCATGAGGAAGGCCCCCGGGCGGCCCTCGGTGGCCCGGCCGTAGAGACGGTCACGCCACACGTTGACCTCGATCGTCCGCACGTCGGTCTCGACGCCGATGTCGCCCCAGAGCCCGATGCTGGACTCGAGGATCGGCTTGAGGTGCGGGGCGATCAGGATCTGTGCGTCGATGTTCATCGATGCGCTGCTCCCGAGGCCCGCGTCGATGATGAGCTGTCTCGCCTTGTCCGGGTCGAAGGGGATCACGTCCCAGTCGGGCTGGTGGCCGAAGACATCCGGCGTGATCAACTGGTCCTTCGCCGGCCGCGTCTGGCCGTCGTAGGCCGCCAGGATGATGCCCTCGCGGTCGAGCGCGTAGTTGAGCGCCTGACGCACGCGCGGGTCGTTCGTGATGCCGGGGTCGTCGTCCGGCTTGTTCGCGAAGTCCCACGCCTGGTTGGTCGTCGGCGGCGCGTTGATCACGGTCGTGTTGGCGAAGCTGCGCACACGATCGGCGTCGATGGTCGGAACCTGCAGGGCGAAGTCGATGTCACCGGACTCGAGCGCCGCCACGCGGGTCGACGTCTCGGAGATCCAGTTGAAGTCGATCATGGTGACGCCCTTGATGTCACCGGCCCGATAGCCGGACGGCGACTTCACGAGCGTGACCTTCTGGCCCTGCTGGAAATCCTGCGCCACGTAGGCGCCGGTTCCCACCGGGGTCGCACCCATGAACGCCTCGGGGTTGATCGACGCGTCCGTGAAGATGTGCTCCGGCAGCGTGAAGACGATCCCCTCGCGCTTCGGGAAGATCGGGTCGCTGTCGGTGGTGATCTCGATCGTGCGGTCGTCGAGGATCTTCGACGACACGTACGTGCCGACACGCGAGATCAGCCGCGACTGGCTCTCCGGGTCCTTGTAGAAGTCGTGGACCCACGCCACGTCCGCGGCCGTGAACGGCGTTCCGTCCGACCACTCCGCCTCGCGGAGCTTGAAGACCCAGGTCGCGCCGTTGTCGCTGCTCTCCCACGACTCGGCCAGACCGGGCTCGATGTTGGCGCCGCCACCGGGCTGCGGCACCTGGCGGGTGAGGCCGTCGTAGATGGAGTGGAACTCGGACTCACTCGCCGCTGTCGAGTTCGGGCTCAGCGTCGGGATCGGGTTGGTGCCCGACCACCGGATGGTGATCTCCTTGGCCGGCTCGGCCGTCGGAGCCGCCGTCGCCACGGCCGTCGGAGCCGCCGTCGCCTGCGGAGCCGCTTCGTCGTCGTCGCCACAGCCGATCACGGCTGCGGTGGCGAGCCCGACACCACCGATCGCGCTCCCTCGCAGGAACGCCCGGCGCGTGACGCGCCCGCCCAAGAAACTGATTTCCATAATCTCCTTCGCTGCCTGCTTCTCTGCCTGCTTCTGCTTCTCTGCCTGCTTCTCTGCCTGCTTCTCTGCCTGCTTCTCTGCCTGCTTCTCTGCCTGCTTCTCTGCCTGCTTCTCTGCCTGCTTCTCTGCCTGCTTCTCTGCCTGCTTCTCTGCCTGCTTCTCTGCCTGCTTCTCTGCCTGCTTCTCTGCCTGCTTCTCTGCCTGCTTCTCTGCCTGCTTCTCTGCCTGCTACCTCGCCGCCGGACCCACCGCACCCTCCTGCCGGCCGCTCGTGCGGTCCAGCGACGCCATCGGCCCGAGTCGCGTTTTCTACCACGGCTCCGTGGTAGGCGCACGCGGCATCTCTATTGGGGGAACGTCCACCCGAGGGGGCGTGGATCTGAGATCGTGCAGAAATGCACAATCGTTATCGAGGCTCACGCGGACGTCAGGATCCCTTCTCCCCGCCCCCGTCCGCGCGGCTCGAGGCTGAGGCGCGGCGAGCCGGCGCGCTTGACCGCGGCGCCCCGCTCGGCGCACCGTCGCGGCGTGCGGACGGTCGGCATCGCCACGGATCCGCTCCTGTTGGAGCACGCGTCGGCGGGCCACCCGGAGCGCCCCGCCCGCCTCGCCGCGATCCTCCAGCAGATCGAGCGCCGCGGTCTCCGCGCCCGCATGCACGAGCTCGCGCCGCGCGACCCCGAGCCCGGGGAACTGCTCGCCGTGCACGCGCCCGTGGCCCTCGGGCTCCTCGACGCGCTCGCCTCCTCGGGCGGCGGCTGGCTCGATCCCGACACCTACGTCACGCCCCAATCGCCCGCCGCGGCTCGCCGCGCGGCCGGCGCTGTGCTCGCGGCGACGGAGGCCGTACTCGCCGGTGAGGTGCGCTCGGCCTTCTGCGCCGTCCGTCCCCCCGGCCATCACGCCACCCCCGAGCGATCGATGGGCTTCTGCCTGCTCAACAACGTCGCGATCGCGGCGGCCCACGCCCTCGCGGCCGGCGTCGAGCGCGTCGCCGTCGTCGACTGGGACGTCCATCACGGCAACGGCACACAGCAGATCTTCGAGGCGGAGAGCCGCGTGCTCTACGCGAGTACGCACGCGGCTCCCTTCTACCCTGGAACGGGCTTCGCCCACGAAGCCGGCTCGGGCGACGCGCGCGGGACGACGCTGAACCTGCCCCTCCCCGCCGGCACCGGCGATGTCGGCTTCGTCGCCTGCTATGAGCAGGTCGTGCTCCCCGCGCTGGAGCGCTTCCGGCCCGAGCTCGTGCTCGTTTCCTGCGGCTGGGACGCGCACGCTCGCGATCCGCTCGCCCCGCTCCGGGTGAGCACGGCTGGCTACACGCACGTCGCCCGCCTCGTCGTCGAGGGCGCGGAACGGTTCGCGGAGGGCCGCCTCGTCGTCGCGCTCGAGGGGGGCTACGACGAGCACGCCCTCGCGTGGTGCGCAAGCGCTCTCTGCGAGCTGTTGCTCGGCGAGGAGCCGACTCCGGACCCGAGACCGACGGCCCCCGGGCCGGAGCCGGACGTCTCGTCCGTCATCGCGACCGCGCGACGGGTCGCGGGGCTCGACTGAGCCCCACCCGGGGCCCGGGCGCTGTGATAGCGTGCGCACCGCCCGGGATGTGCGGGAGGGGGTCTCACAGATGACGACGACACGGCAGAGGGTGAAGCGCGGCTTCGTGGAGACGCCGCACGGCGACCTCGAGTACCGCGAGGCCGGCGAGGGACCGGCCCTTCTGATGATGCACGCGACGCCGGCCTCCTCGGCCACCTTCGAGCCCCACTTTCCGCTGATACCGGGCAGGCGGCTCATAGCGATGACGACGCTCGGCTACGGCGAGTCCTCGCGCCCCCCCGAGCCCTACACGAGCGTCGAGCAGTACGCGCAGTCGGTCGCGTGGTTCCTCGATGGACTCGGGCTCGACCGCGTCGACCTCTTCGGCACGCACACCGGCGGCGTGATCGCCGTCGAGGTTGCCGCCGCGTTCCCCGAGCGCATCGGCTCCCTCGTGCTCGACGAGGTCGGGAACTACGCCAACCCGGCGGGGCTCGAGCTGCACAGCGGCATTCACCGCTACTACGAGGAGCGCCCGGACGGCTCGCACCTACTCGAGATCTGGAAGCGGATGGGCGGCGACCGGCCCGGGGCGGATTTCGAACACGTGACCCAGCGACTGATCGACAACCTCCGCGTGAACTCGGTGGCGGGATGCGAGGAGGCCTACGGCCACATGGGCTGGGAGGGCGCCGGGCCCTACGCCATCTGCCGCTACGACACGGAGGAGAACGCGCCGCGCATCGAGGCGCCCACGCTCCTGGTCTACGGCGAGAGCAGCAAGCTGCGTCCGGTGGGCGAGGAGCTCGACCGGCGGATCCCGCGCTCACGCCTCGCGCTGCTCCCGAGCGACGGAATGTTCACCATCGACCAGGGGCCGGAGCTCTGGGGCGCCGCGGTGTGCGATTTCCTGAGCGACCCCGGCGTCTAGGCGCCGCGGCGAGGAGCGGGCCAGGCCCGCGCGAGCGAGGAGGCGGAGATGAGTTCGGACGTGCGTATCGGCGGAGTCGTACACGCCGTGGCGGATATGGACGACGCGATCGAGCAGTACCGCACGATCCTCGGCGTTGACCCGGAGTTCACCAGCGAGAACGAGGACACGGGGCTGCGCGTGGCGATGTTCCGCACCGGCCCTACTTTCGTGGAGATCTGGGCGCCCACGCGCGAGGGCCCCATCAAGAGCTGGGTCGATTCCCACAACGGCGGCGGTCTCTACCTGCTCTCCTTCCACGTGAGCGACGTGCCGGCCACCGTCGAGCGGCTGCGCGGAGCCGGCGTGCGGATGATCGGCGACCCCGGACCCGGCAACCCCATCGAGGGGATGGTCTACGTGCACCCCCGGGAGTTCTCGGGCGTTCTCGGCCTGCTCTACCCGCACGACTAGCGCGCGGCGGTCGGGACGGCCGGGATGCTGCTCGAGCTGCGGATCTATACGGCGAAGCCGGGGCGGCGCGACGACTTCGTGCGGTGGTTCCACGCGCGGTCCATTCCGGCGATGGAGGCCGCGGGGATGCGCATCCTCGGCGAGCGTGCCGAGACGGGCACGCGGCGCTTCATCTGGCTGCGCTCCTTCGCCGACGAGGAGGAGCGCCGGCGGCAGTACGACGCCTTCTTCCTGGGCGCCGCGTGGCTGGGAGGGCTGCGCGAGGAGGCCTACGAGATGCTCGATCACGTCGACGTGCACACGATGCGGATCGACGGGCACGCCACGCCCGAGGCGTGGCGTGAGCTCGCCGCCGAGCTGATCCCGGAGCTGGTGCCCCCCGGCCGGGCGGCGGAGAGCGGCGGGGGCGGCTAGACAGAGCGGCCCCGAGCGCGGAGGGAGCGGGCGGCCCCGGGGCGGGCCCCCGCGCAGAGGAGGTGCCCCCGGTGTTCTTCCACATCCTGTTCTGGAACCTCTACCCGGACGCACGGCCCGAGGACGTCGCCGAGGGGATGCGCCGGATGCGGCGCGAGAACCCGGAGGACATGAAGCGCCTCACCTTCGGGCGACGCCTCGACGTCGCCCCGCCCGCGCCCGGCTCCTCGGGCGAGTTCACGCGACCCTCCGGCCCGGACGGTCCGCTGGAGCGCAGCGGCGAGCCCTTCGACTACTTCTTCGCGATGGACTTCGAGGACGCCGAGGCGTACCGGCGCTACGTCACGTCGCCCTCGCACGATGACCCGGCCGCCACCCACCCCGAGCCCGGCTTCGCGTGGGAGAGCTGCGCGGCGCGGTGGTCCGAGTTCCTCTCCTCCGATCACCACCACGAGGAGGGGACGGCCTGGCGCCCGGCGAGCGTGCGCGGATCCGGCTCGCTCCTCCACATCGTGCTGTGGGACGTCCGGGAAGATGCCGCCGAGCTCCGGGTGGAGGAGATGTTCGCCGCCCTCGAGGAGCTGCCTCAGGCGATCCCGGAGGTGCTCTCCTTCTCCTTCGGCCGCAGCTTCCGCCCGACCTGGGGCGGCCACAGCATCGTCGACCGCTCACTGCTGGTCCCGCGCGGCAGCGGCCCGCTCCCCTACCGGCGTGTGGGCGATCAGCCCCGGTTCGGCCTGCTCGCGGAGTTCGCCGATCTCGAGGGGCTGCGCACCTACCTCGCACACCCGGCGCACACGGCCTTCGTGCAGCAGCACGTCCAGCCGCTGTGGACGCGGCTGTTGCGACAGGAGATGGAGATCGAGGAGGGGTAGGGCGCAAGCACCGGCCCCGGGCGATCGCCCCGACGGCGGACATCCAACGCCCCCGGACCTCCCCGCTCCCGGCCGGGATGGGCAAACGGCGCCAGGGGCGGCCCCGACCGCGGAACCAGGCCCCGGGCGCGGACGTCCTATCGGGTAGCAACCGGATGTCGCGGAGCGACGCGCGCACCCAGGAGGTGCCGGGATGGGGAGCCCCGGGAGAATCGCGCTTCTCCTCGCCGCGGCGATCGCTATCGCGCTGCCGGCGGCCGCGACCTGTGGCGACGAGCCCGCTCCTGCCGCCGGCACGCTCGAGATCCCGTCCGGTCGGGAGCGCGACGCGTCGGTGCGGGGCACCGTGACCTACCGGGAGCGGATCCCGCTGACCGCGGGGGCGAGGCTCGTCGTCGAGCTCAGGGAGACCTCCTACGCCGACGCCCCGGCCCCCCTCATCGCCCGCCAGACCATCTCCGACCCCGGCCAGGTCCCGATCATGTTCCGTGTGGGATACAGCCGCGATGACATCGACCCGCGGGGGAGATACTCAATACAGGCCCGCATCATCGAATCCGACGGCCGTCTCGCCTTCACCAACGACACCGCGTATGAGGTCGTGACCCGCGGCAATCCCGACAGCGTCGAGATGCTGCTCGTGCTGGTCGAGCCTCCGCCCGAGCTCCTCGGCGCCGCCGGCCCGGACTGGCGGAGCTCGGTAGAGGTCCCGGCCTTCGTCACGGGGGCGAACCTGATCCCGGGCGAGGCCGACCCCCTGCTTCGCATCTCCTACCACCAGTCCACGGTCGAGGGCTGCGCTCGCCCCGGGAACCAGAGCGTGAGGCTCGACGGCGACGACATCGTCGCCCGCGTTACGCTGATACAGCCTCCGCCGACCCCGTGGGCGATCGCCTGCGACGAGCAGGTCGTCGAGCTCGAGGCCGTGGAGCCCGTCCCGGGGACCCTCGAGCGCGGGCGGACGTATCGTGTGGTCGTGAACGACCGGGTGAGTACCACCCTCACGCTGCCCGCGCCCGGCCTCGGGCATACCGCCGTCGCCGAGTCACCGATCGAGAGCGCGGAGATCGAGGCCGGCGGTGGCGCGCCGACCGACTACCGGCTGCTGGTGATCTCCGGCCTCCCGCGGGGCAGCAGCTGCTCGCAGGCCAACGGCTACGAGATCCGGCGGAGAACGCCGCACGACCTCGAGGTCGTGATCACGCACCACGAGGTCGCCGACCCGTCGGGCGTGTGCACCGCCGACTACCCCGTCGTCGAGACGACCGTCCCGCTCGGCTCCGAGTTCGAGCGCGGGGTGGAGTACACGGTGGAGGTCAACTCCGAGATCACCCGTTCCTTCATCGCCCGCTAGGCCGGCCTCCCGCACGCCCCCGTCGGGAGATGGATCAGGGCGCCCAGCGCGCGGAAGGCGCGACCCTCGGCCCGCCCGCGTCGCGGGGTCGGCGGCTCCCCGCCTGCCGTGTCAGGGCGCCCGCATCAGGGCGCCCCCGCCAGGGCGCCCAGCGAGAGCGACTGCATCCGCTGCACTTCCTCGTCGGTCATGCACTCCCACGTCTTGAGGCCGTCGTCGGCGATCTCCGCGAGCTCGTCCGCGCTCGTCGCCGAGGCATCGTAGGCGTGGGCGTTGATGAGAGCCGTGTAGTGCGGATGCTCCCTGGCGAAGTCCGCGAGGCAGCTCGCGGTGCCCTCGGTCAAGGGCCCGCCGGTCGATGCCGTGATGGCGACGAAGGCCTGGACGTAGCCCTCCGGCGAGACGCACTCGGCCACCGTGTCGGAGACATCGAACGCCCCGTGGACCGTGGAGGCGAGGATCGTCTGGTACTCCGCCTCGGTCGTGCCCTCGCGGATGCACGCGACATCGGAGTCGGAGAGCGCGGCGATGAGGTCCCGCTCGGCGGACGTGAGGCTGTCGATCACCTCCTGGAAATTGAGGAGGAAGCCGACCTTCTCCTGCACCGACAAGCAGTTGTAGAGCTCAATGGTGTATGGATGCGCCGCGGCGGCCTGAGACGCCTCGCCCGACGTCATCCCCATGCCGAGGAGGACGGCTTCGGGGTGCTCCCTGCCGACGCCGATCATGCACGCGCGCGTGTCGGGCTCCCATCCGCCGGCCTGCGCCTCGATGAACGAGATGCCCAGGACGACGATGCTGTCGATGGCGAGGCACCCGAACAGGGGTGCCTCGGACGCAGCATCGGTGCCCGCGCCCAGCAGCGGCGTCTGGAGCAGGATCCCGAAGAAGACATCGCCGAAGGTGCTCTTGAGGCACGCCCTCTCGTCCTCGGAGAGCCGGTCGACGAGGTCCGGGCCGGTCGTCGAGGGGGTGATCACGAGATCCTCGATCGAGCCGCCCGACACCGGCGCGGCGGTCGGCTCGGGCGTGGGCGTCGGGGTCGGCGTGGGCGCGGGGGTCGCAACCGCAGCCTGCGTCGCGGTCGGAGTCGGCTCGGGGTCATCGCCCCCGAAACAGGCCGCGGCGAGGATAACGACGGCGAGCGCGGCACCCAGCCAGCCGAGCCGCACACAGACGCTCGTGGTAGCTATCTATCGCTCCCTCGCCCACGGAGCCGCGGGCGGATTCTCGTCTCGCCCTGGCCGCCGGATTATAGTGCGGGGTGCGCCGCACAGGCGCCGCCGGGGCGGCCTGGACGACCGGCCGGCGCGTGCCTCGACGGTGAGCCGGAACTAGCCCCGCCAGCGCATGCGCGCGAACGGGAGACGATTCTCCGGAAGCCAGCAGTAGCCCTCGAGCTCGCGGTCGTGCGCCACGTAGTAGCGCTGTCCACAGAGCGGGATCATCACCGCGTCTGCGTTGTGCAGCCGCTGCACGCGCCGCACGGCGTCCTCCCACCGCGCGCCGTGGCCGGCCTCCGGGATCGCCCGCAGCGCCTTGAAGAACTCCTCGTTGTCGTAGCGGAAGGGAAAGAGCCGCATCCGGCCCGGCCCCCAGTCGTGGTAGTAGGCGTAGAGCGGCTCGGCGACCCGCTGCCCGCGCCCGTCCGCGGAGGCGCGCACCATGATCGGGGCCAGGTTTCCCTCGGTGCGCACGCGGCCCTGGCGGTCGCGGCCGCGCGGCTCGAGTTGGACGTCGGCCTCGATGCCGAGCCGGGCGAGCCGCTCCGCGAGCAGCTCCGCCACTGCCCGCAGCCCCTCGCCCGGGAGCGCGAGGATCGTCGTTGAGAAGCCGCCCGCCCCCTTCGAGGCGGCGAGCAGCGCCCTCGCCCGACCGATGTCCTCGGCGTAGGGCCACGAGGCCGGGTCGTAGCCGGGGCTCTCCGGCTTCACCCAGCTGTACCAGCGCTCGACGCCGCCGGCGTAGACCGACGCGAGCACGGCCCGATACGGCGTCGCGTGCGCGATCGCCTGCCGGACGAGCGGATCGTCCAGGGGCTCGGCACCGGGATCGAGGTGCAGGAAGACCCCGGCGGTGGAGGCGGCCGGCGTGATGCGCAGGCGCCGCTCCGAGCGCACCCTCGGCAGCATCGACCACGGCACGCCCGTCACCAGATCGACCTCGCCCGCTAGCAGCGCCTCGGCCGCCTCCTCCGTCGACGCGTAGCGCCTGGCGACGACCTCGCCGATGGCGGGGGGGGCCTGGTGGTAGTGCGGGTTCGTCTCGATCTCCGTGACCCGCTCGCCGTCGGCCTGAACGAGCCGGTAGGGCCCGAAACCCGACGGGCGTGCCGCGAGCAGGGAGCTGGCCCACGGGTCCTCCGGGCTCTGCCCGTCGCGCGCGACCGCCGAGTCGTAGACGTTCGGGGTCCCCTGGGCCATGGTGCGCGGAAGGGCCGGGTTCGGCGCGCGCAGGTGGAAGGCGACCGTGCGCGGGTCTACCACCTCCACGTCGGTCGCCTCCTGCACCGAGGAGATGCGCGCGACCCACTTCCCCACGTCGCGCATCCCGAAGGAGCGCTCCCAGCTCCAGCGCACGTCCTCGGCGGCGAGCTCGTTGCCGTCGGCGCTCAGCACGCCGGCGCGCAGCCGGAAGGTGCACGTGCGCCCGTCCTCCGAGAACCACCACCCCTCGGCGAGCTGCGGCTCGAGATCGCGCCACGTGACCCGCCACACGCCGTCGTCGCCCAGGACGGGGCGCGGCCCGGTGAGCTGCTCGTAGATGGACGACGAGATGTCCGAGCCGACGCTGTCGCCGAAGGCCGCCGGCTGCTCCATGTCGAAGTTGGTCGGCGCCGACTCGACGCCCACGACCAGCGCTCGCGGCACGCCTCCCCCTCTCCGCCGGCCGCCCCGCATCCGCGGGGCAGGGCGCCGCGCGGGACGAAGGCGAGGATAGCAGCGCCCCCCGGGGCGCGGAGGCGGGGGGACGCGGCCAGCGCTACCAGAGATCGGCGGAGGCGAGGCGGGCGCCCTCCACAAGCGCGCCGAGCTTCCGCCATGCGATCTCACCGGACACCTGAACGCGCCCCGCGAAGGTGCCGAGCCCGCAGTCGGTGCCGGCCAGCACGCGCTCGCGTCCCACGACCTCTGCGAAGCGCAGGAGGCGATCGGCGACGACCCGCGGGTGCTCGATGATGTTGGTGGTGGTGTCGACGGCGCCGACGATCAGGAGCTTGTCCCCGAGGTCGCGCCCGCGCCACGCGCGCCACTCGTGCTCGTGGCGCCCGTTGGACGCGGGGAAGGCGAGCGCCTGCGGGCGCGCGGCCAGCACGAGATCCGCGATCTCCTCCATCGGCACGTCGCGGTGGTGGGGACCCTCGGTCGAGCCCCAGCATATGTGCATCCGCATCCGCTCCGGCGCGATGTTCCGCGTCGCCTCGTTGAGCGCCTCCACGTGCTGGCGGGCGATGTCGCGGAAGTCGTCGAGCTCGCGCTCGGCGAACTGCTGGTGGCGCCCCAGCGCGAGATCGGGGCAGTCGAGCTGCAGCAGGAAGCCGGCATCGACCACCGCCTCGTACTCGCGGCGCATCACGTCGGCGAGCGCGAAGACGTACTCCTCGTGGCTCGCGTAGTACTGGTTCTCGAGGAAGCGGGCGATCTGCCCGGGCGAGGCCGCGGTGAGGAAGACCTCCTCCGCGCCCGCCGCCTCGGCCGGCTGCCGCAGCGTCGCCAGGTCGCGCTCCACCGCGGCGAAGTCCCGCCACCCGACGGGGCCGGTGCAGGCCGGGCGGCGGCCGAAGGGCGAGCTCATCCGGCGCAGAACCTCCGCCCACTCCGGGAACTCCTCGACGTCCGGGTTGCGCAGGACGCCGCTCCGCCCGCCGAAGCCCTCGAGGCGCTCGGCGACGTAGACCGTGTAGTCCACGCGCCCCATCTCCCCGTCGTTGACCACGTCGATCCCGAGGTCGACCTGCCGCCTCACCGCGGCCGCGACGGCTGAGCGCACCGCCGCCTCGAAGGGCGCCCGGGCGGAGAGCTCGCCCCGCTCCTTCGCGACCATCAGGTCGAGCAGTGGCCCGGGCCTGGGCAGGCTCCCGGTGTGGGTGACCCGGATCCGATCCTCGCTCGAACGCACCTGAGCCCTCACTCCCCGGAGCGGGCGCCGCCCGCCGAATCGCTCCCGTAGCGCTCGTCGAGCGCGCGGTACTCGCCGAGACCCACGATCTCGTCTCGTTCGGCGAACGTCGCGAGGCGATGGTCGAGGGCGGCGGCGTTGCCGTCGCGACCGATCGCCTCGAGCGTCTCCTGCATCGCCCGGATCGCGGCGCGCTGCAAGTCGGAGGGGAGGATCGCGACGCGGTAGCCAAGCTCGGCCAGGCGCTCGCGGGGGAGGAGCGGCGTCTTTCCGCCGCGGAAGACGTTGATGAGCTTCGGCCCCGGCAGCCGCTCGGCGATGGTCTCGACCTGCGCCTCGCTCTCCGGCGCCTCCACGAAGAGAACGTCGGCGCCGGCCTCCCGGTAGGCCTCGGCGCGCGCGAGGGCGGCGTCCAGGCCCTCGACCGCGATGGCGTCGGTGCGGGCGATGATCACGAGGTCGGGGTCGCGCCTGGCCTCGAGCGCCGCGCGGAGCTTCCCCAGCATCTCATCGGTCGGCACCAGCCTCTTCCCCTCGTAGTGCCCGCAGCGCTTCGGCGACTCCTGGTCCTCCAGGTGCAGCGCCGCCACGCCGAGCCGCTCGAAGGCGCGCACGGTGCGGCGGACGTTCAGCGCGTTCCCGTAGCCGGTGTCGGCGTCGGCGATGACGGGGATCCCGACCGCCTCGGTGATCTGGCCGAGCCTTCCGAGCACCTCGCCGACGCCCAGGAGCCCGAGATCCGGGTAGCCGGCCGACCGCGCGATCGCACCCCCGGAGGCGTAGACGGCCTCGGCGCCCGAGCGCTCGGCGAGGCGGGCCGAGAGCCCGTCGAAGACGCCCGGGGCCACCAGCAGCTGCTCGCGCGCAAGCAGGCGGCGGAGGTGCGCGGCCGGCGGGCGCGGGGCGGGAACGGCGGGCTCGCTCATCGCCGCGATGCTAGCGGATCGCCCGCGGGGCGGGGCGCCACCACGCCTCACGTCACCGTGAGCGGAACGCCCGCCGAGCAGAGCCGGCAGGCGGCGGGATCGACACTCTCCATCTCCACCTCGGTCGCCGCGAAGAAGGGAAGGCCGAAGTCGAAGGCGCCGCCCGATCGGTCGACGAGCACCGCGACGCCCACGGGATCCCCCCCGGCCGCGCGCACCGCCTCGATGGTCTCGCGCACCGACCCGCCCGTGGTGAGCACGTCGTCGACCACCAGCGCGCGCTCGCCGGCCCGCAAGCGGAATCCACGCTGCAGCGCGCGCCCAGTCCCGTCGGGCCGGCGCTCCGCGATCACGCCGCGAAGCCCGAGCTGGCGCGCCACCTCGTAGGAGAGGATCACGCCGCCGGTGGTCGGGCCAGCGACGAGCTCGGGGCGGGTGTGGCTGAGCGCTGCGGCCATCTTGCGGCAGACCACCTGGGTCTGCGGCGGCCATTGCAGCAGGTTGAACTTCTCAAGGTAGCGGTCGGAGTGGCGGCCAGAGGCGAGCTGGAAGTGGCCCCGAAGGAAGGCCCCCGCCTGCTCGAGCGCGGCGACTACCTCACGATCGACGGCGATCTCGACACCTCCGGCCCCACGGCGCGCGGCTGCCGCACGTGATCGACGCCGCCGACGGCGGAGGGCGGCCAGTAGCGAAACTCGGCACGCCCGATGATCCGGGACGCCTCGAGCATACCCCAGGAGTGGGAGTCGAAGGAGTTGTTGCGGTTGTCCCCGAGGACGAAGACGGAGCCCTCCGGCACCAGCTGCGTCTCAAGCCCGTAGGTCGGCGGCTCGGAGACGTAGGGTTCTATGAGCCGGACGCCGTCGACGTAGACGGAGGAGTCCTCGACGCGGACCGTCTGCCCCTCCACGGCCACAACACGCTTGATGAAGTCGCGCTCCCGCTCGCCCGGGAAGCGGAAGACGATGATGTCGCCCGCGGCCGGCTCCCCGAAGGGGCGCCACTCGTCGCCCTCCACCCCGGGCAGCCACGCAAGATCGATCCCCGCGTAGGCGAGCTTGTTCACGATCAGGAGCTCGCCGTGGGCGAAGGTCGGCTCCATCGAGCGACCGTCGACGATGAAGTTCTGGGCCACGGCGCGAACGGCGAGGAACATCAGTAGCGCGAGCGCCACCACCTCGAGCGTCTCGGAGAGGCCGCGGAGGCCCCACGGCCAGAGCGCCGCGCCCGGGGCCGGCTCCCGCGGCGCCGCCCGCGGCCCGGGAGCCGGCGGCGGCGGCCACCATTCAGGGGGCGCGCCGGGGGCGTGCGGTCGCGCGCGAAGCCGCCTCTCGCCGGGGGCGCGGCTGACGCGGCGCGGCGGCGCGTTCGGCGCATGCGGCAACACGGCGGCGCGACGGCCTCAGGACTCGCCTGGTGCGGGAAGGCGCGCGGACGTTGGTTCGGCGGGCGGCCGCGGAGCGCCGGGCAGATCCGGGTGCGCGGTCCCCGGGGCGAGGTTCGGCTCCACGACCCCAGTATACGCCGCACCGGCCCGCGACCCACTAGCGGGCGGAGGCCGCGGCTCCCAGCCAGCCGATGCGCGCTCTGGCGACGGCCGCGACCTCGGCCCGCGCGTCGTGAAGAGCCGGCCGCGGGTCGTCCCCGTGGTCCCGGAGGGAGCCGGCGAGCGCGCGCGCGACGGCCCGGTGGATCTCGCGCGAGATATTGACCTTGCGCACGCCGGCCGACACTGCGGCGGCGAGAGCCGGCGGCGCCACGCCGGAGCCGCCGTGCAGCACGAGCGGCAGGCCCTCGGTCCGGCGGCGGATCTCGCGGACGAGCGGGATGCTCACCTCGCCCGCGCGCCCGTGCGCCGTCCCCACCGACACCGCGAGCGCGTCGACGCCCGTCTCGGCGACGAAGCGGGCCGCCTGGCGCGGATCGGTGAGATCCGTCTCGGAGGTCACCACCCCTGGCTCGCTTCCGCCGACGTGGCCGAGCTCCGCCTCGAGCGCGACGCCGGCCGCGGCCGCGATCGCTCGGGCCGCCCGCGTCTCGCGCACATTCTGCTCATAGGGAAGCGTGGAGCCGTCGAACATGACCGAGGTGCATCCCGCGGCGACCGCGCGGCGGAGCGTCGAGGCGTCCGCGCCGTGGTCGAGGTGAAGGCCGACCGGCACGTTCGCGCCGCGCGCGAGAGCAAGCAGGTACGCCGCCGCCGGTTCCAGCCCGCCCATCGCGTCGAAGTTCCCCGAGTTGAACTGGAGCAGCACCACGGCGTGGAGCGCCTCCGCCGCGTCGAGGACGCCGAGCGCCATGCCGGGCGTGGAGACGTTGAAGGCGGGGAGCGCGAAGCCTCCCCGCTCCGCCGCGGCGAGCAGATCGCGGGCCGCCGCGACCGGCATCGTGCCCTCCCCGCGCTTCGGTTCGCTCGTGCCGGGCCGATGCTACGCTCGCGGCCGGCGGCCGCGCGAGCGGCGGAGGCGGAGGGGATGGGCGGCGGATGTCCCATCGCGGCGGCGCAACCGGGCCCGCTGGCGGCGACGCGCCCGCGGCGGAGGCGGCCGCCGCGGAGGACGCGGAGCTGATTCGGCGCGCGCAGGGAGGAGACCTCGCGGCCTTCAACAGCATCGTGCTCCGGCACCAGGACGCTGTCTACGGGCTCGCGTTCCGCTTCCTGAGCGAGCGCGGGGCGGCGGAGGACGCAGCCCAGGAGGCATTCCTGCGCGCCTACCGCTCCGCGGGGCGCTTCCGGGGCGGCTCGGTGCGCTCCTGGCTCCTCACGATCGTCGCGAACCTCGCGCGCGACGAGCTGCGCCGCCGCGGACGCCGCCGCGAGCGATCGCTTGAGGCCGACCGGGAGCGCCTCCCCGCCCGGCCCGAGCCCACCGACGGAGGACCCACGCCGGAGGAGCACGCCGTTGCGACCGGCCGGCGCGCGGAGCTCCGCGCCGAGCTCGAGGCGGCGCTCGCCACCCTCCCCGAGGAGTGGCGGATGACCGTCCTGCTCGCCGATGTCCACGGGCTGCGGCACGAGGAGGTGGCGAGGGCGACCGGCGTCGCCCCGGGCACGGTCAAGTCGAGGCTCTCCCGTGCGCGCGCCCGGTTGCGCGACATCCTGCTCTCACCCGGGGAACCCGGAGCGGCTCCGCGTCGTCTGGAGGAGTGGAGATGATGCGCGGGTGGTGGTGGCGGCGGCGAGGGATGCCGGCGCGGGGAGGGGATCTCCCCGCGGGGGCGACCGTCTCCGAGATCCGCGACGAGCGGCTCTCGCTCTACCTCGACGGCGACCTCCCGGAGGGGGAGCAGGAGGCTTACGAGCGCGAGCTCGCCTCAGACGCGGGGAGCCGCGCCGCCCTGGAGGGGATGAGGGAGGTGACGGAGGCGCTGCGCGCTCTCGGCGCCGGCGAGCTCGGGGAGCTCCGGGCGCCGCGCCCCTTCACCCTCGCCGCCCCGACCGCCCGCCGGGGCCTGATCCGCACGCCCGGGGTCCTCGGCGAGCCCTCCGCGCGCCTCGGAGCGCTCGCCGCCGCGCTCGCGGCCGTCGCGCTCGTCGCGGTGGTCGGCATCGGCGTGGGTCCCGGCTTTGACGGGCGCGAGGCGCAGGAGGAGGCGGCCGCGGTGGAAGTCGCCGCGAGCGCGCCCGGCACCGCGGAACGCGCCGACGCCGCGTCGGCCGGGGCCGAACCGCCGATCACCGCCGCCGACTCGTCGGCCGGGAGCGACCAGCGGGACGCGGGACGCGTGACGGGAGCGCGGGTCGATGCGGACGACGGCGCGCCGGGAGAGGGTGCGGCGGTGGACGGACGGCCCGAGCCGGAGCCGACGCGCAGAGGCGAGACGGCGCCTGATGGGCCCACCGCGCTGCTCGTGGTCGCGCTCACGGCGGGGGCGGGGGTGCTCGCCCTGGCGGCACTCGCCGCCTGGCGTTCGATCGGGCGCCGGCGAGTCTGACGGGAGGAGGGCCGCGAACCCCGCGAGCGGGTATACGGCGATGGACGAGGGGAGTGAAGCGATGACAGCGACGATGGGATCCCGGGCGAGGCGGGCCGTCGGGCTGGTGGCGGCCGCCGGCCTGCTCGTGTTTGCGGCGGGGGGCTGCGTCGAGGCGAACACCAGCAGCAACGACGCGGCGTCGAGCGGGATATCGGTGACCGGCACGGGGAGCGTTGCAGTCGTCCCCGACGTCGGCGTGCTGAGCATCGGCGTCGAGGTCACCGCCGAGACGGTGGGGGAGGCGCGCGCCGACGCCGCCCGCACGATGGAGGCGATCGGGGAGGCGCTGCGTGCCAGCGGCGTCGACGACGGCGACGTCGCGACGCGCTCCTTCAACATCTACCCGCAGTACCAGTACGAGGAGGGGAAGGCGCCGACGATCACCGGCTTCACTGTCAACAACCAGGTCACGGTGAAGGTGCGTGATATCGACCGCCTCCCGTCGACGCTCGACGACGCGATCGCGGCCGGGGGCGACTTCGTCCGCGTCAACAACGTCTCCTTCGCCGTCGACGAGCCGGAGCGCTTCTTCGCGGAGGCGCGCGAGAAGGCGGTCGCCGACGCCGGCGAGCGAGCCGCCCAGCTCGCCGCGCTCGCCGGCGTGGAACTCGGGGATCCCCTCGTCATCACCGAGTCGACCGGGGGCGCGCCCTCGCCCTTTCCCGCCGCCTTCGCGGACTCGGCGCGGGTGAGCGCCACGCCGCTGCAGCCGGGTGAGGAGGAGATCACCATCGCCGTCTCGGTGACCTACGCCATCCGGTAGCGACCGGGGCTAGGGTAGGATGGCGGCACCCGCTCCCGCTCAGGAGGCGAGCCCGTGGCTCTGAGCGACCGAACGATCACGGAAGCCCGGGCGACCGCCGGCCGGCGGCATACCGGGTGAGCGCGAGCACGCCGGGGAGCTCGGAACAGCCCTCCGCGCCGATGCGCGAGGCGCTCGCGGCCGCGGAGCGAGCCCGCGGCTGGAGTTCGCCGAACCCGCCGGTCGGCGCGGTTCTCGTCTCCGACGGCCGCATCGTCGGCCGCGGCCACACGAAGCCGCCCGGGGGCGATCACGCGGAAATCGTCGCGCTCGCCGAGGCCGGCGGCCTCGCGCGCGGCGCCACCGCCTACGTCACGCTCGAGCCCTGCGCGCACCACGGGCGCACGCCCCCCTGCGCGGAGGCGCTGATCGCCGGCGGGATCCGGCGCGTCGAGTACGCGCTCGCCGACCCCGACCCGCGGGTCGACGGCCGCGGCGCCGAGAGACTCCGCTCGGGCGGCATCGAGGTCGGCTCCGGCGACGGGGCTGAGGCCGCCACGGAGCAGCTCGCCGCCTATCTCACCCACCGCCGGACGGGACGGCCGCGGGTGATCGCGAAGTTCGTCGCCTCCCTCGACGGGCGGATCGCCTCGGCCACGGGCGACTCGCGCTGGCTCTCGGGCCCGGAGACCCGCGAGTGGGCGCACCGCGAGCGACCGACTTTCGATGCGATCGTGGTCGGATCCGGGACCGTCGTCGTGGACGATCCCGAGCTGACGGCGCGGCCCGGCGGCAGCACCGCGGGGGCGCACCAGCCACTGCGCGTCGTCGTCGACACGCGCGGGCGCACGCCCGCTGCGGCACGCGTGATCGCCGGTCCCTCGCCGACGCTCGTCGCAACCTCCGAGCGCTCGGCCCGGGCGTGGCGGGAGGGAATGCAGGCGGCGGGCGCCGATGTGGTGCTCCTCCCGGAGGCCGGCGGCCACGTCGATCCGGCGGCGCTCCTCGACGAGCTCGGACGCCGCGGAGTGCTGGCGGCGATTGTGGAGGGGGGCGGGATCCTGCTCGGGACGCTCTTCGACCGGCGACTGGTCGACTACGTGCACGCCGTGCTCACGCCGCTCATCGTCGGCGCGGAGAAGGCGCCGGCGGCGGTGGCCGGCCGCGGAGCTCAGCGCCTCGCCCACGCTCCTCGCCTCTCCGCGGTGCAGGTGGAACAGCTCGGACCGGATGTCCGGATATCCGGCGTCCCGGTGTGGCCGGAGGCCGCCGGGACGGCGGGACAGGGCGGGGAGGAGCGCTGATGTTCACCGGTATCGTCGAGGAGGTCGGAGTCCTCCTGGGGCGGGAGGGCGGCGAGCTCGTGGTCGGCTGTGGGGTCGTGCGCGAGGGGACGCGCCTCGGGGACTCCATCGCCGTGAACGGCGTCGACCTGACGGTGCGGCGAATGGAGGAGGGCGCGCTCTTCTTCGACGTGATGCCGGAGACCTTCCGGCGCTCGAACCTCGGAGAGCTTCCCCCGGGCTCGCCCCTCAACCTCGAGCGCTCGGTAAGGCCGAACGACCGGCTCTCGGGACACCTGGTGCGGGGGGTAGTGGAGACCATCGCCCGGCTCGAGAGCCTCACGCCGGAGGGGGAGGCGTTGATCGCGCGCTACCGGGTCCCCGAGCCCTACATGCGCTACATCGTCGAGAAGGGTCCCGTCTGCGTGGACGGCGCATCGCTCACCGTGGTCGCCCGGGACGATACCGGATTCGCCGTCTCGCTGGTGCAGTACACGCAGCAGCACACAAACCTGACGCGCCGGAGCCCCGGTGATAGCATCAACCTCGAGACCGACATCATCGCCCGCTACGTCGAGCAACTCGCGCTGCCGCTGCTCGAGGAGCGGGAACGCGCGTGACGGTCGAGGGCAGAGGGGCGATCGTGGCGGAGCCTCGCACCAGCGGACGGACGGCGGCGACGCGGCGGCCGCTCCGCATCGGCGTCCCCGAGGCAATCGAGGAGTTCCGCGCCGGGCGGCCGATCATCATCGTCGACGACGAGGACCGCGAGAACGAGGGCGACATCGCCGTCCCCGCGCAGTTCTGCACGCCCGACATCGTCAACTTCATGGCGACGCACGCGCGCGGGCTGATCTGCGTGCCGCTCGCCGACGAGTCGGTGGACCGGCTGAGGCTCCCGATGATGACGCGCCGCAACACGAGCTCGCTCGGCACGGCCTTCACCATCAGCGTCGAGGCGGCGCGCGGGATCACCACCGGGATCTCCGCGCGCGACCGGGCTCGCACCATCGAGGTGCTCGCCGACCCCACGTCGCAGCCGGCCGACCTGGTGAGGCCGGGCCACATCTTCCCGCTGCGCGCCCGCACCGGCGGCGTTCTGGTCCGCGCCGGCCAGACCGAGGCCTCGGTCGACCTCTGCCGGCTCGCCGGCCTCGAGCCGGCCGCCGTGATCTGTGAAGTGATGCGAGCCGACGGCGAGATGGCACGCATGCCCGATCTCCAGCGCCTCGCGCGGCGCCACGACCTCAAGATCATCACCGTCGCCGACATCATCGCCTACCGGATGGAGAACGAGCGGCTCATCGAGCGGGTCGACGAGGCGGTGCTCCCGACGGCGTTCGGCGACTTCCGCGCGGTCGCCTTCCGCACGCTGATCGACCAGAAGGAGCACATCGCCCTGGTCATGGGCGAGATCGCTGCCGACACGCCTCTCCTGGTGCGCGTCCACGACCAGTGCGTGACCGGCGACGCCTTCGGATCGCAGCGCTGCGACTGCGGCGAGCAGCTCGAGTTCGCGATGCGCACGATCGCGGAGGCGGGGCACGGCGTCTTCCTCTACATGGACCAGGAGGGGCGCGGTATCGGGCTGCACAACAAGATTCGCGCCTATCGCCTGCAGGACGAAGGCCTCGACACGGTGCAGGCGAACGAGGCGCTCGGCCTTCCCGTCGACCGCCGCGACTACGGCATCGGTTGCCAGATCCTCGTCGATCTCGGAGTCCGGCGGATGCGGCTGATGACGAACAACCCGCAGAAGCGCGCAGGGCTCGAGGGATACGGACTCGTGGTCGAGCAGCGCGTGCCGATTGAGATCGAGCCCAACGCCCACAACCTCCACTACCTCAGGACGAAGCGCGACAAGATGGGCCACTTGCTCGCCGAGCGGCTCGGCAGCGACCGGCCCGGCTAACATGCCCGCCCCCGGACAGGAGAACGCCGCGCTTCGCCTCGCCCTCGTCGTCTCGCGCTACCACGAGGCGGTGACGAGCGCGCTGCGCAGAGGCGCGGAGGCGGCGGCCCGGGAGCGCGGCGTCGCGCCCGAGGCGCTCTTCGTGGTGGAGGTGCCCGGCGCCTTCGAGCTCCCCGTCGCCGCGCGCCGACTCGCCTCCAGCCGCTGCTACGAGGCGATCGTCTGCGTCGGCGCCGTGGTGCGCGGCGGAACGCCCCACTTCGACTACGTCGCCGGCGAGGCGGCGCGCGGCATCGCGGAGGTGGCGCGCGACTTCACGCTCCCGGTAACGTTCGGGCTCATTACCGCCGACACGGCGCGGCAGGCACGCGAGCGTGCGCGCGGTGCCGGGAGCGGGTGGACGGGCAACAAGGGGCACGAGGCGATGGGCGCCGCCATCGAGATGGCGCTCTTCTTCCGGGAGATCGACGCAGCGGCCGGAAGACGAGCGCTGAGCGCTCCCGAGCCCGCCGGGGAGGACCGCTGATGAACTGGTGGTCGCGCAAGGACGCGAGCGGCGGCGAAAGCCTCGATCACACGGCGCACGACGCCGTGCGGCTCGCCCACCGCGCGCTGGAGCGTTTCCCCCTCGTCGTCGCCCGCCACCGTTACGTGGCCGGCGGTGCGGCCATCTCCTCCGCGCTCGTCGTGCTCGCCGGCGTCGCCATCGCGCGCCGCATGCGTGCCGGCCAGAGCGCCGACGAAGCGATCGCGACTCTGACCGAGGACGAGATCGAGGGCCGCACGCGCTACCGCCTCGAGGACGACGTCGCCGAGGCGCTCGAGCAGGCCGGCGCCGACGAGGCGCTGCCGGCCGACGGCGCGGAGGAAGCGTTGGCGAAGCCCCCCGGGACCGCGCTGGACGAGGCACCGAGCGCCGAGCCGGCCGCAGAAGCCCCTCGCTAGAGACGCGGCGTCCGGCCGTTGAGGGGCGCCGGCCGGACGCCCGAGGATCCCGCCATGCCGGAGCGAGGCGGAAGGCGGACCGGGGCCGCGAGCCCGGCCGCGCCGCGCCTTCCGCGCCGCGTCGCGCACGTCGATCTCGACACGTTCTTTGTCTCGGTCGAGCGCGTGAGGGACCCCTCGCTCTCCGGCAAGCCGGTGCTCGTGGGCGGTGCGGGCGGGCGTGGCGTGGTCGCAAGCGCCTCCTACGAGTCGCGCCGCTACGGCTGCCGCTCGGCTCAGCCGATGGTGCAGGCGCTCCGCCTCTGTCCCGATGCGATCGTGGTGCCCCCCCACCCCGACCTCTACCGGGAGGCGTCCGAGGCCTTCCACGCCATCCTGCGCGACTGCTCTCCGCTCGTGGAGTCGGCGGGCCTCGACGAGGCCTACCTCGACCTCACGGGCATCGGCGGGCCGGGGACGGAGGTCACGGGCGAGCGCTTCGCGATCGCGGGTGCCTGCGCGCGTGTCCGCGGCGAGCTGCGGCTTCCGGTTTCCGCCTGCGTCGCCGGGAGCCGCACGGCGGCGAAGGTCGGCTCCGACCGCGCGAAGCCCGACGGCCTCGTCGTTGTGGAGCCGGACGGGGACGCCGCCTTCCTCGCCCCGGTTCCGGTGCGCGAACTGCCGATGGTGGGGCCGCGGATGGCTGAGGAGCTGGCAGCGAGCGGTGTGGTGACGATCGGCGAGCTCGCCGCCCTCGACAGGCGCTGGCTCCAGCTTCGCTTCGGTCGGGTCGGCGCGGCGGTGCACGACCGCGCGCGCGGCCTCGACCCCGCGCCGGTCCGCGGCGACCGCCGACCGGCGCGCTCCATCTCCCGCGAGGTCACCTTCGGCACCGACGTCCTCGATCACGCCACGCTCCGCCGCACGATCGCACGGCACGCCGAGCGGGTGGGGCACGACCTCCGCACCGGCGGCCGGCGCGCCCGCACCGTGACGCTGAAGCTCCGCTGGAGCGACTTCCACACGCTCACCCGCAGCCGCACGCTGGAACGACCCACACACGCGACGCGCGCGCTCGCTACGGCCGGCGAGGAGCTGCTGGACGGCATCCTGGCGCAGCAGGGGCGCCGGGGGGTGCGGCTCATCGGCCTCGCCGCGAGCAACCTCGTCGGCGAGGAGCTCCAGCTCGGATTCGACGACGTAGACGAGGCCGCCGCCGCACCGGGTGCGGCCTCCGCCCGCGAGGAGCAACTCGACCGCGCGCTCGACGCCATTCGCGGCCGCCACGGCGACTCCGCCGTGACGCGCGGCCTACCCCCAGACGACGGCGCGGGCGAGCAGGGTCCCGGCGGCGCGCGGCCCGGGCACCCCGACGCGAGCGGCGCCCGCGGATGATCCGCGGGTGACCGGGGGCGCCGGTCCCGGCCCTCCGCCACCGCCGTTGTCGACGCCCGCGGCAGCGAAGTAAGGTGGATCTCTCACCCGCCCGGAAGATTTGAGAGTTTCATGGTCGAGCGACGGCGCGGTCCCGGCTCGCAATCGACGGATCCTCCGGGGCCGGGCGCGGCGTCCGGCCAGGACGCGGGTCGCGACCGGGAGGAGCGCCTCCCCGCGACGCGCTGGGTGAACGTCGCGCGCGCCTGCGAGGTGCTCGGCGTCAACGAGTCGACGGTGCGCCGCTGGGCCGACGCCGGACAGATCCGCTGCTTCCGCACGCCGGGCGGCCACCGCCGCTTCTCGGAACGCGAGCTCCTCGACCTCGTGGAGGGAGGGAGCAGCGGCCGACGCCGCGATCTCAAGGAAGCCGCGGTCAGCCGTATCCGCCGCGAGCTCTCCTCCGGGCACCGCGACGCCGGCTGGTACGAGGAGATGGCGACGGACGAGCGCGAGACGCTCCGGCCGCTCGGCCGCCGGCTCGTCGAACTCGTCGACGACGACATCGCCCGCCGCGCCCCGCACGCGGAGATCGAGCGCGAGGTCGACGCCATCGGCGAGCGCTACGGCCAGGTGCTCTTCGAGCGCGGGATGCCGCTCTCGCAGGCGATCGAGGCCTTCACCTTCTTCCGCCGCTCACTCGACGAAGCGGCGAAGCGACTCGCCGAGCGGCAGCGCATGGGCGCCTTCGAGGCCGCCCGCGCCCGCGAGCAGATCGCCCAGCTCGCCGACCGCGTGCTGCGCGGGGTCAGCGCCGCCTACGACGACGCAAGGGTCGCCCCCTCCCGTCGACCGCGGGGAGGCGCGGCGGATGAGCCCGCCGGCGCGGCGCGCGAGCCGGTCTCCTCCCACGCGATCTTCCTGGAGCTTCGCGGCCGACGCGTGCTGCTCGTGGGAGGAGGCCGCGCCGCCGCCGAGCACGTGGGGACGCTGTGGGACGCCGGCGCCGACGTGACCATCCTCGCGCCCGAGATCGATGAGACGCTGGGGAGCCACGTGCGGGAGGGGCGCGCCCGGTGGACACCACGGGCGTTCGCGCCGGGCGACAGGGCGGGCTTCGACGTGGTGATAGTCGTCGACGACGGTGCGGTTGATGCAGGTGTGGCGGTCGAGGTGCGATCCCTCGGCATCTGGGTGAACGCGGGCGGCGTTGCAGCCGACGACCCGGCCGCCGTTCGGGAGGAACGCTGAGCATGGCCCGAAGGGCGTCGGCCGGGAGGCCCGCCCCGGCGTTCCCCGGTCCGCCGGCGAGGCGCGAACCGCTGCGCATCGCCTCCCACAGATCGCGCCTCGCCCGGGCGCGGGCAGAGGTCGGCGCCGCGGCGCTGGCCCGGGCGTCCGATCCGGTGTCCGCCACGATCGTCACCATCGAGACCGGGTGCAACCGCGACCGCACCGCGCCCCTCGCCGCGGACGGGGACTGCGGCCTCCACGTGCAGGCGGTGCGGCAGGCCCTGCTCGACGGACGCGCCGACCTCGCCGTGCACTCGATTACAGAGGCCGCCGAACCCGCCGCCCCGATCGCGCGAGGCGCCGTCCTGCCGCGCGGCGACCCCCGCGACGTGCTCGTCGCCTCCGGGGGCCGGCGCCTCGCCGAACTCCCGGCGGGCGCCCGCGTCGGGACCGGCTCGCGTCGAGGCGCCTCGCTGCTGCGGGCGCTCCGACCCGACCTCGTGACCGTCGACGCGCCGGGCGATGTCGACACCAGGCTCCGCCTCGTCGCGGAGGGACGCTACGACGCGATGCTGCTCGCGCTCGCCGGGCTCGTGCTCGTCGGCCGGGCGGGGGAGGCGACGCAGATCTTCGACGCGAGCGAGTTCGTGCCGGCTCCGGGGCAGGGCGCGATCGCGATCGAGTGCCGCGCCGACGATCTGCGCGTGCTTGAGCTGCTCGCCCCCCTCGACCACCCGGCGACCAGGGCCGCCGTGGCGGCGGAGCAGGGCGTGGTGGAAGCGCTGGGGGGCGGCGGCGTCCTCCCTGTCGGCGCGCTCGCCACCGTGGAGGGCGAGCTCGTCTCGCTGCGGGCGATGCTCGCCGACACCGAGGGCGCACCTCCGCTCGTCGGCGACGCCGCCGGCCACGCGGCGGAGGCCGCTCAGATCGGGCGGGGCCTCGGCCGGCAACTGCGTGAGGCCGTCGACATGCGCGGCTCGGCGGCCAAGCGGTGAACGGCGAGGGAGAGGCTACCGCGGCCTCCGCCAACTGCGGGCGCATCTCTCCGGTCCGAGCGGAGTCCGCGGCAGCCCCGGATCCTCGAGATGGGGGGACCTCCGAACGGACCGGGGCGGGGCTGGTCGCCGCGCTCGGGTCCTCCCTACACTCTCCGGGGCCGTGATCAGCGGCCGCGCGAAGGAGGCAAGACGGTGGCCGCGCAGGCGGTGAGCGAGCTCACCCCCCTCGGCGACGGCGCACCGATCCGCGCCGTCGTCTTCGACGCCTACGGCACGATCTTCCGCTTCTCGGACACGGAGCACCGCCTGCTGGTCGCCTCGCTCCTGGCGGAGCAGGGCCTGGAAGCGGATCTCGACGCCTTCGTCGAGAGCCTGACGAAGTCCTTCCACCGCGTCGGCCCCTGGGCGGAGCACACGCGCGAGGACGGCTCGGCCGACCGCGACCAGATGGTTGCGGGCCCCCTCCCCCCGTGGATCTCAACGTGGGAGATCTGGCGGCGCCAGTACGAGCACGCATTCCGGGAGCACGGCCTCGCAGGGAACGCCGCGGCCGCCGCCGATCGGCAGCGCCTCCTCCTCACCGAGGCCGACCCGTACGCGGACGCGCACGCCGCAATCGAGGACCTCGCGACGCGGGGGCTGCTGGTGGGCCTTCTCTCCAACGCGGACGATGACTTCCTGCAGAGCGCGATCACGCGCGCGAGGCTCCGGTTCTCGGTGATCGCGTCGTCCGAGTCGCTCGGCGCCTACAAACCCCACCGGGCGGTCTTCGACGCGCTCTGCGAGCGCCTCCGCTGCGCCCCCGCCGAGGTGCTCTACGTCGGCGACTCGCCGCATGCCGACGTCCACGGCGCGAAGCATGCAGGGCTTCGCGCGGCGTGGGTGCGGCGCGCCACGGTTTCCGAGTACCCGGAGGGCATCCCGCGGGCCGACGTCGAGCTCGGCTCGCTGCGCGAACTGTCGGACCTTGGGGGCCTCGCGTAGGCACGCGGCGGCGCGGCCAGACACGCTGCCGGGGCGATTCGGGGAGGCGAGGCGAGGCGTGCGTGTCGTTGCGACGCACTTGTGCCTGCCCCTATACTCAGGGATGCTCGCGAAAGTGCGCATGCGCATGAGCGAATAGACCGAGGCGCACGATGCGACTCAGTTGCCAGCAGGAAGATCTCAACCGGGGGCTCTCTGCGGTCTCCCGAGCGATTCCGGCGCGCACGACACTGCCCATCACGAATCACATCCTGCTCGAGGCGAAGAACGACTCGATCACGCTCAGCGCGACCGACGCCGAGACGATCGCGATCACGTACACGATCCGCGGGGAGGTCCTCTCGCCGGGATCGCTGACCCTCCCCTCACGGCTGCTCTCGGAGTTTGTCGGTTCACTCCCTGCGTCGCGGATCGACATGACACTCGCCGAGCGCTCGCGGCAGGTGCACCTCTCGTGCTCGAGGAACGAGGCGTCTATCGGCGGCATGGACCCCGAGGAGTTCCCTCCGATCCCGCCGGTCTCCGACCTGCCGGCACTTCGCATCCCGGCGGCAGGGCTGCGGCGCGCCCTTAGCCAGGTGGTCTTCGCTGCCGCCACCGACGACGCGCGTCCCGTGTTGACGGGCGTCCAGCTCGCCATCAGCGGCAAGAAGATCTTGCTCGCTGCGGCCGACGGCTTCCGGCTCTCCGTCCATACCCTCGATCTTCCCGAGGAGACCGAGGAGCGCACGGCGATCGTGCCAGCCAGAGCCCTCGGCGAGTTGCTGAGGTTGCTGCCGGAGGCCGGCGACGAGACGGTGGCCGTGACCTTCAACACGTCTGGCCGTCAGGCGCAGTTCGATCTCGGTCATGCCACCCTCGTCGCGCAGCTCATCGAGGGCACGTTCCCGAACTACGAGCAGCTGATCCCGCCGAACCACAACACGCGCACCGAGGTGCTGCTGGACGAGTTCATGCGTGAGGCGCGCATCGCCTCCATCTTCGCGCGAGACGGCTCGGGCATCGTGCGGCTGGTCGCCAGCGAGGGGGAGCACGGGCAACCGGGGCGCCTCCTGATCAGCGCCCGCGCCGAGGAGATCGGCACGAATGAGGGCGAGATCGATGGAATAGTCGAGGGCGACGAGGCGAAGATCGCCTTCAACGGCCGCTACCTCACTGACATTCTGCAGGTGGTCGGCACGGAGCGGGTCGCGCTCGAGACCTCATCCCCATCCAGCCCCGGCGTGTTCCGCCCGGTCGGCGACGACTCCTTCGTCCACGTCGTCATGCCTATGTTCGTGCAATGGTGATTATGTCTAGTAGACTGGCTTGCCCCCCACTGCCCGACGACTCACGAACCGCCCCCCCCCCCCCGCCTTGGGTATGACCGCGCCGACGACCCGAGCGCCCGCGATGTGCGGGGCGCTGGCCGCGTACGCCTGGGCAATGAGGTTCGCGCAGAGACAGACAGCGCCAGCACCGCTATGAATGGTCGGATCGGGGTGGAGGCCCGCCCCGGAAGGACGCAGAGCAGCGTCCACCAGCATGCTGTAGAGGCGGAAGCCCCAAGCCCGCGAGATATATCCGGCGACAGCTTCTTCTGACAGCGGACCAGTACGCCCAATCGGCGTCCCAACCGAGGTCGTAGAGCAGGGCCTAGCCGTGCAAGTCGGCCGGGTCTCGGGGCCGGCCGAGCGCCTTGAGGAGGGCCGGGTCCTGCGAGACTCTCTTCGTGCTCCCAGCCGCTGGATTGATGTAGACTTACATCATGAGTCATCGCACGCAGATCACGCTGACCGATGAGCAATATGCGCGGCTACGCGAGGAGTCCCGGCGCTCCGGCCTCGGCCTCGCGGAACTCGTTCGGCGGGCGCTTGAGCGCAACTACGGGACGTCTTCCAGTGCGGAGGTGCTGAGCGCCCTCGACGCGAGCTTCGACTCCTGGGCGGACCGCGACTTTGACGGCGCGAGCTACGTCGAGGGGCTTCGTCGCGGCATGTCTCGCCGACGGGCGGGCTGATGGCGATCATCGTCGACACGTCGGTGCTGATCGACCACCTGCGAGGTGAGGAAGCGGCTCGCGCAGCGCTTCGCGGCGCCACGGCCGCCGGCGAACGGCTCGCGGCTTCCGTACTCACCAAAGTCGAGGTGCTGGCCGGGATGCGAGTCCCGGAGGAGCGCGCCACGCGTCGCCTGTTGGACAGCCTCGACTGGATCGAAGTCGATGACGAGCTCGCCGAACGCGCCGGCGTGCTGGCCAACCGGTTTCTGCCGTCGCACCCCGGGGTCGATCCGGTCGACTACGTGATTGCCGCGACCGCCGAACTCCTCGACGCCCGGCTCTGGACCCGCAACGTCCGCCACTTCCCGATGTTCCCGCAGCTCGAATCTCCGTACTGAGACGTTGTTCGGCGATCCCCCGAGTCTGCCCGTTGAGGCGTGCTCGTGTGGACCGAGGAGGTTCAAGAGGCGCAGATCTTCGAAACGGGGGAAGAAGCACAGCTCACCTCCGATCCCGCGTGCTCCGGGCGCTTCTCCGCTCCCTGGTAGCCGGCATCGCCCCACACCTCCGTCTCGCCGCCGTGTAACAGGCGATGCGCCTCGGTCACGTCGGAGACGTTCGCCGCCGTCGTGCTCACGCTGTGGACCAGCCCCGTCCGCGCATCCGTGCCGGTGTGCAGCTTCATCCCGAAGGACCACTGCCGGCCCTTCCTGGTCTGATGCATCTCGGGCTCGCGCTCATGCTCCTGATTCTTCGTCGATGACGGCGCGCTGATGGTCATGGAGTCCACGATCGTCCCTTCGCGCACCAGCAGACCGCGCGCTGCGAGGTGCGTGTTGATCGTGGCAAACAGCGCCGTTCCCAACTGGTGACGCTCCACCGCGGACGGAATAATGGCACCGCCCAGGGTGCCAGTTCTCCCCGCGAGGTCCGGCGGCTCTACTGAAGTAATGAGGGCGAGTTCCTCCTCAGCCCGTCTGCGGCACGCCTACGAGCGGCTGCTCTCCGATCGCTCCAGCACCCCGGCCAGTCCCGAGAGCGACACGACCTCGCAGTCGCTGCGGAGCTGACTCTCGGCGCCGCCGTACACCACGGTCTTGCCGGACACGCCCGGAAGCAGGTCGCCAACGCGGTTGATCGAGGTGAAGTAGTCGGAAGCCACCGTGGCACCGGACTTAATCTCGATCGCGCTGACGCCGCTCCCGGTCTCGTAGAGGAGGTCGCACTCCAGTCCCCTCGAGTCGCGGAAGAAGGAGAGGTTGGGCTGGAGCCCCTGATTGAAGCGATGCTTCAACGCTTCCGCCACGACCACGTTTTCGAAGAGCGCTCCGCGCAGCGGATGCGTCGCCACCTGCTGCGGGCTCTCGATGCCGAGCAGATAGCTGGCCAGCCCCACGTCATAGAAGTAGAGCTTCGGCGACTTGACCAGGCGCTTGCGGATGTTGGCGTGGAACGGCGGCAGCTGGAAGACGACATAGCTCGTCTCGAGGACTGTGACCCACTCACGCGCGGTGGTGTGGGATACGCCCGCGTCGGACCCGACCGCGCTCAGGTTGAGTAGTTGGCCGACGCGTCCCGCGCAGAGACGCACGAAGAGCCTGAACGCCGAGAGGTTGCGGATCCCACCCAGCCGGCGCACGTCGCGCTCGACGTAGGTCTCGAAGTAGTCGCCGAGCGCCTGCCGCGGCTCCAGCCCCTGGTCGTGAATCCGGGGGTAGAACCCCGAGTAGATGATGTCGTCTATCGCCTCGCTCGCACCCGTGCGGCGTCGCTCCGCGAGAGAGAACGGCAGCAGGCGGAGCAGCGCGGTGCGCCCGGCCAGCGACTGGCTGATGGCGTCGGAGAGCCGGAACTGCTCGCTGCCGATGAGCACGAACAGGCCATTCCGTCCGCGTTCGTCGGCGAGGACCTGGAGGTACGACAGGAGCTGGGGAACATGCTGGACCTCATCGATGATCGCGCCCTCGCCCAGTTGCGCGAGGAAGCCGCGGGGGTCCGACTCGGCGAAGTCGCGCTGGTCGGGCGCCTCTAGATTGGCGTACTGCAGGTCGGGGAAGGCCGCACGGCAGAGGGTCGTCTTGCCGGACTGGCGCGGACCGGTCACGGTCACGAAGGGGTATTGTCCGAACAGCGCGGTCAGCCGGTCCGTGATGTCACGCTCGATCATAGCGTCACAGTATGGGCGATGCCGTACACATTGCAAGTACTACTTGCAGTTTGTCCCACCGGTGAGTGTCGCAGCCCGAGGGCGCGCGCATGCTCTACGACAACCTCTCCGTCGCGGCGCCTCGCTGCGCGAGCTGGTCGAACAACCCGCAGGAGCGCCTGAACAAGGAGATCCGCCGGCGCACCACAGAGATCGCCTCATCGTGAGTCTTCCGGAGCCAGGGCTACTGAGGGGCGCTGCGGGCAACCGCTTCGCGCGGAAGCGCGGCCTCCCAGAGCTCGATGTAGGGCACCAGTGGCGGCGACCGCTCCGCGAGCCACGCGTGCGGCGCAAGCTCGGACTCGGAGGAGAAGTTGGCGGTGATTTCAGTCCAGCGGCCGTCGATGCGCTCCCACTGTGCGTAGGTGTACGAGATGGCGCCGCTGGGCTGGAACGCGGCGGGTGGCGTGCCGTAAACGAGCTCGCCGGTCTCGATCTGGTAGTAGTTGCCCTCCACCAGTGACGGGGGGTTCGCAGGGGTGCGCCACGGTGCTCACTCGTGCCGGAGTGCACGCCCGCGCCGGGACACGGCGCGGCGCCAGGCTCCAGTACTGTCTGGACAGAGGCGCTCGCGCCCGCCTCGCTCGGCTAGTGTCCTGAGTTGAAACTGCTGCAAATAAGCGCACCGCAGCCTCGAGGGCCTGGTTCGCTCACTGGAGGCTTGGGTCGCAACTGGAACGAGCACCGGAGGCGCTTCATCTCGCACAAACCCGCGGACCAGATCCTTGACAACCTCGCCGGATATCCAGAGCGCATTCCTGACTCGGGACACTAGCAGGGTGCTGAAGAAGCTCCTTCCGGGGGCCTCGGAGCGGTGCCGGGCGGCTTGAGGCCACGTCCGGCTTCGTGATCGCCGTCTCCTGACCTGCCCCCGGCGGCCTCGGAGGGCTCCTGGACCGGCGTAGGGCGCACTGCGCCCTACGCCGTGGCAGCCTCGAGCCTGGCCATGCGCACCAGGTTGTAGGCGGCGGCGGTGAGCTCCAGCCAGCAGCGGTGGCGCTCGCGGCCCACGAAGCGCAGCTTGCGCCCGCCGCCCACGGTCTTCATCCAGCCGAAGACCTGCTCCACGATCGTGCGTCGCTTCTGACTCTGCCTGTAGCCGCGATGCCGCGTGGTGCGCCCGTCCACGGCGCTGCGGCGGCGGCGATCGTGCTGCGCCACGCCGCGCCCGCGCAGTTCCGCCACGAAGTCGCGCGTGTCGTAGCCGCGGTCGGCGCCCAGCGTCCCGCAGCCGCTCACGCTGCGCTCCAGCATCGTGACCGCCGCCTCGCGCTCGGCGTACCCGTTCGCCTCGGTCAGCTCCAGGTCCAGCACCAGACCATGACGGTTCTCGGTGAGCAGGTGGCCCATGTAGCTCAGTCTCGCCGTCTGCCCCGACCCTTTCGTGTACAGCCGCGCCTGCGGGTCCGTGCCGGAACTATGCGTATCGCGGCGGCGGCGCCGCCCCCGGAAGTCGACCTCCGGGTTGCGCCCGCCCGGGGGTGTCCTGCTCGTCGCGCGGGCGGTAGCTCTTGAGCGAGGCCCAGGCCTCCAGCAGCGTCCCGTCCACGGTGAAGTGGTCGGCGGAGAGCAGCCGACGCCGCCTGGCCTCGGCCACCACCTCGGCGAAGAAGGCGCGCGCGACATCGGCAGCGAGCAGGCGCTCGCGATTCTTCGAGAAGCTGGAGGCGTCGAACGGCTCGTCTGAGATGTTGAGGTCGAGGAACCACTTGAACAGCAGGTCGTAGCGCAGCCGCTCGCAGAACTGGCGCTCGCTGCGGATCGAGTAGAGCGCGATCAGCAGGCTCGCCTTGAGCAGGTGCTCGGGCGGGATCGAGGGCCGGCCGCTCTTGCTGTACATCGTGCCGAACAGCGGGGAGAGCCGCTGCAGCGCGGAATCGACGATCGGTTTGATGCGGCGGATCGGGTGGTCGTCCGGGATGAAGGCGTCCGGCGTCACCGCCAGCAACATGTTGGTCTGACGCTCAGCGTCGCCTCGCATGGGGCGCCTCCAAGCTACGCCCCCGCCGCCTTCGCTATCCTGCCAGACGGCTGACCCTTTTTCAGCACCCTGCTAGCGGTCGACCGCGGCGGCAATCGCGCGGTTGGTGAAGACCCGCGTCATCGACCGCCGGTACGCCTCCGAGCCAGCCAGATCCGCATTGATGTCCCCCAGAGCGTCGGCCGCCTCGGAGGCGGCCGCTATCGTGTCGGCGTCTAGCACCGAGCCGGCCAGCGCCTGCTCGACCGCCCCGAGCCGCTGCGCGTGCGTCGAGGCGCCCGTCACCGCTACGCGGGCACGTGTGCAGACGCCGTTCTCGACGGTCAGCGAGGCAGCCACTCCGACGATCGCGAAGTGTGAGGCGGGGTGGCGGAGCTTCGCATACGCCGCCTGCGTCGGGGCGTCGAAGCTCACCGACGTGATCAGTTCGTCCTCCCCGAGATCGACTTCGAAGAGCCCGCTGAAGAAGTCCCCGGCGCCGACCGCGCGCTCGCCGGCAGCACCGACGATGTGGATCGTCGCGCCAAGCGCGACGGCGATGGCCGGCAGATCGGCCGCCGGGTCGGCGTGCGCCAGGCTGCCGCCGATCGTGCCGCGGTTGCGCACCTGCTGGTCTCCGATCTCGCTTGCCGCCTCGGCGACGACGGGAGCGGACGCAAGGAGCACCGGGTCGGACTCCAACTCGGCATGCGTGGTGAGGGCGCCGATCGAGATGCGCCCT
This sequence comes from Dehalococcoidia bacterium, assembly GCA_965226695.1. Taxonomy (GTDB): domain Bacteria; phylum Chloroflexota; class Dehalococcoidia; order Lucifugimonadales; family CATOSD01; genus CATOSD01. The sequence continues at coordinate 3,579,242 of OZ245405.1, read as the reverse complement.
CCGTCCTCGCTGACCCCGGAGAGCCCGGGGATTCGACTGATGTCGATCAGTGAAGTCGGCTCGGCGAGGCGCAGCTTCATCAGCGGGATCAGGCTGTGCCCCCCCGCGATGAAGCGAGCGTCGCCCCGGGCCTGCTGCTTGAGTGCGATCGCCTCCTCGACGGAGCCGGCGCGGTGGTACTCGAACGCTGAGGGGATCATGCGGCGCCTCCATGAATCAGGCGCCAGAGCTTCTCCGGGCGCAGCATCATGTCGATGTGTTCCACGCCGAGCCCACTGAGGGCGTCGACGGCGGCGTTGACGATGCTGGGTGTGGACCCGATCGTGCCGGCCTCGCCGATACCCTTTACCCCCAGCGGGTTGAGTGGAGAGGGCGTAACGGTGTGGTCCAGCTCGAAGCGCGGCAGATCGCGCGCCCGCGGGATCGCGTAGTCCATGAACGAGGCCGTCAGGAGCTGGCCGCTCTCCTCGTCGTACACCGCCTCCTCGATCATCGCCTGGCCGACGCCCTGCGCGATTCCGCCGTGGATCTGGCCGGCGACGATCAGCGGGTTCACGACGTTGCCACAATCGTCCACGCCGACGAAGCGCTGAAGTTCGAGCTCCCCGGTGTCGCGGTCGATCTCCACCTGAGAGATGTAGCAGCCGAAGGGCCACGTGAAGCCCTCGGGCTCCCAGAACGCCTCCTCGCTCAGGCCCGGCTCGGTGTCCGGCGGCAGCGGGATCGGGACGTAGGCGAACGCTGCCACGTCCGCGAAGGCGACGCCGGTTTCCTCCCGCCCGGTGGGGCCGATCATCCCGTCCCTGAAGGAGAGATCGGAGGGCTGCAGCTCCAGCATCGGAGCGGCGAAGCGGCGCATCTTCTCCTGCACCTTCGACGCTGCGAGGAGTAGGGCCGTGCCGCCCACGACCTGAGAGCGGCTTCCGAAGGTGCCCGTGCCGCCGCGTACCTGCCCCGTGTCGCCGTGGACAATGACGATGTCGTCCATCGGGATGCTGAACTCATCGGCGACCATCTGCGCGAACGTCGTCTCGTGGCCCTGGCCGTGCGAGGAGACGCCGGTCGTCGCCCGCACCTTGCCGTCGCGCTCCACGCTCACGCTCGCGTGCTCCCAGAGCCCCACCGTCGGCATTGCCGCCGAGGGACCGAAGCCGCAGATCTCGGTGTAGAAGGAGAGCCCGAGGCCGACCAGGCGCCCTTCCGCACGGGCCGCGTCGCGGTCCGCCTTCATCTGCTCCCAGTCGGCGTTCGCGAGCGCCATGTCAAGCGCGCGCTCGTACTCGCCGGAGTCGTAGACCATCCCGCCCGCGGTTGTGTACGGGAACTGGTCCGGCTGGATGAAGTTGCGCCGGCGGACCTCCGCCGGGTCCATCCCCAGCTTGGCCGCGAGCATGTCGATCCCGCGCTCGAGGAAGTAGATGCCCTCCGGACGTCCGGCTCCGCGGTAGGCGTCGGTCGGCATCTTGTTCGTGAAGACCTCGGTCAGGTCGCAGCGCACGACGCCGATGTCGTAGACACCGCTGATCATGAACGCGACCAGCGTGGGGATGGCGGCGGTGAGCACCATCTCGTAGGCGCCGATGTCGGCCACGAGCCGCATCTTCACGCCCAGGACCTTACCCTCGGCGGTCGCCGCCAGATCGAGGTAGCAGATCACGTCGCGGCCATGGATCGTTGTCATGAACGCCTCGGAGCGATCCTCGATCCACTTGACCGGCAGGCCGAGCCGGCGCGAGATTGCCGCCGCGACAAAATCCTCCCCGTAGACGTTGATCTTGCTGCCGAAGCCTCCGCCCACGTCGGGTGCGATCACGCGCACCTGGTGCTGGCCCATCCCGAGGATCGCCGCGAGCAGCGTGCGTGCGATGTGCGGATTCTGGGTCGTCGACCAGACTGTCAGCTCGTCGTTGCCCGGCTCGAAGCGCGCGATCACGCCGCGCGGCTCCATCGCGTTGGGGACCAGACGCTGGCTGACCATGCGCTGCGAGACGACCACGTCCGCCTGCTCGAACGCGTCGTTGAGCGCCGACTCGTCCTCGATCTCGAGCGTCACCGGGTTGACGCCGGTTCCGGCCGGGACCAGCGGCACGGCGAGATTGTTCTCGAACGCCTCGTGGATGACGGCCGGCTCGCCGTTCATCGCCCTCTCGGGGTTGACCACGGCGGGCAGTTCCTCGATCTCGACGACGATCGCGTCGGCGGCGTCGGTCGCGGCGTAGCGGTCACTCGCCACCACGACGGCAACCGGCTCCCCTACATAGCGGACGCGGTCCGGCGTGACGGAGTGGTGGTCCGGCGCCGGGAACGGCGTGGCGACGGGCATCGGCGGGATCATCTCGGCGAGCTGAGCGCCGGTGAGGACCAGCTCGACGCCGGGCATCGCCTCGGCCGCGCTCGTGTCGATGGAGCGGATGATCCCGTGTGCCACGTCGCTGCGCTTGAAAGCGAGGTGCAGCATGCCCGGCAGCTTCATGTCGTCGACGTAATTTCCCCGGCCCTTCACCAGGCGTGGGTCCTCGCGACGGCGAACGCGCTGCCCGACGAGCTTGCCGGGGGTCGCCTGCATGGTCACCTGGCACCTCCTGCCGCGCTTTGGACGGCGTTGATGATGTGCTCGTAACCGGTGCAGCGGCAGAAGTTGCCGTCCAGACCCCGGCGTATCTCGTCCTCCGAGGGGTTCGGGTGGCGCTCGAGCAGGTCGGCGCCCGACATGATCATGCCCGGCGTGCAGTACCCGCACTGGAGCCCGTGCTCGTCCCAGAACGCCTGCTGCAGCGGGTGCATCTCACCTTCCGCCGCGAGTCCCTCGATGGTGGTGATCGCGACGCCGTCGGCCTGCACCGCGAAGACGGTGCAGGCCTTGGCGGACGCGCCATCCACCAGCACGGTGCACGCGCCGCACTGGCTGGTGTCGCAGCCCACATGCGTGCCGGTCAGGTTCAACTCCTCCCGCAGGAGATGGACCAACAGCATGCGGGGCTCGACCTCCAGTTCGTGAAGCCGTCCGTTCACGGTCACCGCAATCGGTACGGTCATCTCGCCACGCCCCCTCCTGCGGCCGCCATCGCCGCTCGTTCGATCGCATCAAAGAACTGCCGCGCCATGGTGCGGGCCGACGCGGTCAGCAGTCGGCCGCCGACGCGCGCCACGGGCCCTCGAACGGTGACGTCGGCCTCGTAGCGGAGATGGGTCCCGGCGCCGTCATCCGTGAGTTCGATCGCGGCCTCGCCCGACCCGGCCCCCGGGCGGCCCTGGCCCGAGGCGACCAGCGTGTAGCGAGTCTCCGGCTCCCGGTCGCGGAGCTCCACTCGACCCCGGAAGGTCCCGCGCACGGGACCTACGCCCAGCTCGGCGATGAGCTCCCACGCGTTGGGAGCGACCTCGTCGAACGCCGTGAGGCCCGGGATCGCCTGCTGCAGCGAGGTGGGGTTCTGCAGGTGCTCCCACACCACGGACCGGCGGAGCTCGAAGTGGTGTTCGCCGTCGATACGCACAGCCCACCCCTCACAAGCCGGGCGGATGATAGCACCGATGATCCGGGCCATGGCGACCCCGCGCGAGTGACGGCTCAGGCTTGCGGCGCCGCCCGACGTGGCGAGGCCCCGGCCCGGTCCCCGGGTCCGGCGACCGCGCCCCCCGTGCGCGAGTTGCGACAGAGCCTGATCGGGCGGTGGATCAGGCCTCTCGGTCGCCCGCCGCGTCGGTCGGGCCCACGGCGCGTGCGCGCCCGGTGTTGGCGACTCCCCGCCAGCCAGGCACACCCGGATGCTAGGGGAGCTCTGGGAAAGTCGCCACGGCAGCAGAGTATTGCGCACTCTGCTGATCAGGTGAGATCCTGACACGTAACAGGGATGGGAGCGTGCCATGCATCAGCCCACATTCGCCAGGGTCGAGTTCGAGCAGGATGGCTACACGACGCGCCGCCAGAAGTTCCTCAAGCGGCTGGACGGCCTCGTCCCGTGGGAGAGGTTCGAAGCAGCCATCGCGCCCCACTACCCGAAACCCGGCCGCGGGCGGAGGCCCTACCCTCTCTCCGTGATGCTGCGCATCCACATCGTGCAGCTCTGCTACAACCTCAGCGACCCCGGCACGGAGGACCTCCTCCACGAGGCCGAGTCGGTGCGAGCCTTCTGCCACCTCACCCTGCGCGGGCCGATCCCCGACGAGACGACCATCCTCACATTCCGTCACCTGCTCGAGCGCCACTCCCTGGGGAGCAGGATCTTCGAGCTCATCAACGAGCACCGGTCCCGGGTCCGGCGACCGCGCCCCCCGTGCGCGAGTTGCGACAGAGCCTGATCGGGCGGTGGATCAGGCCTCTCGGTCGCCCGCCGCGTCGGTCGGGCCCACGGCGCGTGCGCGCCCGGTGTTGGCGACTCCCCGCCAGCCAGGCACACCCGGATGCTAGGGTGCGACCGTCCGGGCAGGTGGCCCGCGGGCCCCAGCGACCGAGAGGTCCGCGCATGCAGCTCCGCTCCATCGGTGAGCTCTCCCCGGAGCAGCGGAGGCGGATCCGAGCCTGGTGCATGTACGACTGGGCCAACTCGGCGTACGCAACCACCGTCGCCGCCATCGCGCCCGTCTACTTCGTCTTCCTCTTCAAGGAATCCGTCGGCGAGAACGGGATGGTTCTCGGCATCTTCACGGGCAGCTCGATGTGGGGCCTTGGCGTTGCTCTCTCGACCGCCGTGGTCGCCTTCTCGAGCCCCGTGCTGGGCGTTCTCTCGGATCGCATCCCGATCCGCCGGGCACTGCTGGCGGCGTACACCGTGCTCGGGTCGCTCTTCGCGGCGCTGGCGTTCTTCGCACCCTGGGCGCCCATGCCGTGGCTGTGGATCTTCGCGACCTACTCGCTCGCGAACGTCGGCTTCGCCGGCGGTCTCATCGTCTACAACTCGTTCCTGCCACACCTCGGGCCGAGACACCTCCTGGACAAGATCAGCAGCCGCGGCTTCGCCTACGGCTACCTGGGCGGCGGTCTCCTGCTTATGGTGCACCTCTCGCTCGTGCTCGCCACGCGGGACAGCGACGCCGCCGACCTCGCCACCCGCCTCGCCCTCGCCTCCGTGGGGGTGTGGTGGCTGGGGTGGGCGACCTGGACCTTGCGCGTCGTGCCCGAGCCGCCCGTGGTGCGCTCCAGTCAGCGCATTACGGCGACCTCCGCCGCCGCGATCGGCATCCGCGAGCTTGGCCAGACCCTCCGCGAGCTGACGCGGTTCCGGGTGGTACTCGTCTTCCTGGCGGCCTACGTGCTCTTCAACGACGGTGTGCAGACGGTGCTGGCGATAGCCGGCGCCTACGCTGCCGACACGCTCGGCATCCCGCTCGCCTTCAACATGGGCACGATCGCGACCATCCAATTCGTTGCGGTGCCCGGGTCGCTCGCCTTCGGTTGGCTCGCGGACCGCATCTCGACGAAGCGCGCGCTCACCGTCTCGCTCGCCGCCTGGGCGGGGATCGTCCTGCTCGGCGTCTCGCTGGCGCCGCTCCCGCCGAGCGCCCACGGCGACTTCGACATCAGGCTCGCCTACCAGGAGGGATCCGACGACTACCTGGTCGAGTCGGCACCGGACCTCGACGATCCCCTTGAGCTCAGCCGAGGCGGCTCCACCTGGCGCATCGAGGAGGGACACACCTTCCGGCCGTCGGCGGCCTCGGACCTCGCCGACGCGGTACGGGAGGGGCACGAGGTCGTGTACTCGCTCTCGCTCCGGGGCGGCCCACTCGACGGCGCGTCCGCCGTGGGCTCGGCCCACCCGTCGGTACTGGGCGAGGGTCCTCTCGACTGGTGGCCCTCGCTGGTGAGGGAGCGGGTGTGGCAGCCGCTCGGACTCGGCGTGGGGCCGCAGTGGCTCCTCCTCGGGATGATGGTGGGGTGGGTGATCGGGGGGAGCCAGGCCCTCGCCCGCAGCCTTTTCGCGCAGATCACGCCCCACAGCCGCAGCGGCGAGTTCTTCTCCTTCTTCGGTTTCATCGGCCGGGCGTCGTCGATCTTCGGCCCGATGGTCTACATCGCGGCGACCGCGCTCTTCGACACGCGCGTCGCCGTCACGTCCATCCTCGTCATCATTCTCGCCGGCACCGTCGTGCTGAGGTGGGTCGACGTCGCCGAGGGTGCCCGCGTCGCGGCCGCCGAGGACGCGCGCACCGGCGTGTCCTGACGGCGCCAGGAGTCGGGGGAGCGGCGGGAGAGGCCTCGGAGCGCCGCCGCCCGTGATGGCGAGTATCCGCTGGAGGGGGACCTCACCGTCGACGCCGCGCTGATCGCCCTCGTTGTTGCCCTCAAGTACCTGCTGCCGCTCCTGCTGATCCCCTTCCCCTTCCTCGCGGGCTGGGGGAACTTCGTCCTCGACAGCGTGGACGGCGACATCCTGATCCCGCTCGGCCTGGCCGAGGGGATCTACCAGGACGTCGACAAGTCGGCCGACTACGTCACCTACATCTGCATGGTGATCGCCGCGTGGCGCTGGCCGCTGCGGCGCGTGGTCATCGCCCTCTTCGCGCTCCGCACCGTCGGACAGGCGCTCTTCTTCATCACCGACGATGAGATCGTCTTCTTCCTCTTCCCGAACTTCCTCGAACCGCTCTTCCTCGCGTACGCGAGCATCGCGTTCGTGAAGCGGTCGGAGGCACCGGCGTTCTTCGCCCGGCACGCGATCGTGATCTGGCTCGTCGTCGTCGTCTACAAGCTGCAGGACGAGTACGTCACCCACGTCGGGAACATCGATCGGACGGATCTGGTCGGGGATCTCGTCAGTCGCCTCCTGGGCGGCTGAGCGCCGCGACCCGCGCGGAGATCGCCGACGGCGGCGACGTGAGGCGAGATGTGTCGTCTCGCACGTAACGCATATGCACTCGATCATATGATGATGGCGCAGCAGGCCCCGAGGACTATGCCTCTCGATGCAACGCGGCCGATCCGGGGCGCGGGAACGGCGCGGCCGGCGTGATGCGGTGGCTGCTGCTCCCCGCGCTGCTGGTCGCGGCGATCGCCAGTGCGATCGCCGCCCCGCCGCTACCGGCGGATGCGTCGGATCCGCTCGAGGCCGGGCAACAGGCCGTCGTGAGCGCCGACGGCGACCCCCTGAACCTGCGCACGGCGCCGACCCTGCGCGCCGACGTCATCAGGCGCCTCCCCGACGGGTCCACCGTCACGGCCGTAGGCGAGCAGCGGCAGGCCGACGGCTACGCATGGGAGCAGGTCGACGCCGACGGCGACCGCGGTTGGGTGGCAGCCCTCTACCTGGAGGCCGTGGACGCGGGGAACGACGGCGGTGACCCTCCGACGTCGACGGAGGCGTCAGACTCCCTCCAGGCCGGAGAGCAGGCCGTCGTCAGGGCCGACGGCGACTGCCTCGCGATGCGCACGGAGCCGGCCCGGAGCGCCGCCAGTGTCAGCTGCCTCGCCGAGGGGACGACCGTCACGGCCCTCGGCGAGCAGCGGCAGGCGGACGAGCTCACCTGGGAGCGGGTCGCAGGCGACGGGCGTCAGGGCTGGGTGGCCGCCCTCTACCTGAAGGCGGTGGACGGGGAGGACAACGGAGACACGACGGCTCCCACAACCGGAGCCCGACTCCTGCCGGTTCCACCCCGCGGAGGGCTGACCCTCGGCATCGCCGGCACGTCCGATGTGGAGGCCCTGATCGCCGCGCAGACCTTCAGGGTCTCAAGCGTCTGGCTCTACCGCATTGCGACGCAGGACTACCTGCGGTACATCCCCAACGCTCCCGCGATGGTGAACACGCTCGATTCCTCTTCGCTCACGCCGGAGAGCATCGTCATGCTGAGGCGGAGCGGCGAGCGGGCCGACCAGAGCGTCGAGCGTCCTGCGGCGCCCGACGAGGCGGTCCGCGGCACGCCAAATGTGCTGCCCTCGCCACCGTCCGAGGGACTGACGGTGGGCATCTCCGGCACGAACGACCCGGTCGCCCTCGCCGACGCGCAGCCCTTCGAGGTGCGGATGGTCGCGTTCCTGCACGTGCCCACCCAGCTGCAGCTCGTGTACATCCCCGGCGCACCGGCCTTCGTGCAGTCGCTCGCGCGCGGCGTGCTCGAGCCCGACTCGGTGGTCTGGATGCGAGCGGGAAGCGTCCCGCCGGCCCCCGGGTCAACGCCGCCGACGAGCGGAACGGTCGTCGACGCCACGTTCAGCTACTTCTACTGCAACCAGGGGACGATCGAGGCCGGCATCGGCGACGGCGGCGGCTGGTGCGGCGCTATGGCGAACGGCCAGATCGTCTACGCGGGAGCCGCAGCCTGCGCGCGGGAAAACCTCGGGCAGCGCTTCCGCATCCTCGGCGACCCGCTGGATCGGACCTACACCTGCGCCGACACCGGCAGCGCCGTACACGGCAACCACCGCGACATCTGGTTCGACAACAGCGACGACGGGCTCAACTGGGTCCGGCAGGTGGGCGAGAGCGGCCGCATCGAGATCCTCCCCGAGGAGTAGCGGCCGAGGAGCAGCGCGGCCCCGGGCCCGCCCGGCCGCCGGCTACTCGAGGACTCGGAGCGTCCCCGGGATGTCCATCCTCCGCAGCCTGCGCACGGTGAGGGGTGGGGGCGAGGCTCACCACGGCGCTACCGCCGCCAGCAGCGCGACCATCGGCGGCGCGTCGATGGAGAGGATGACACCCATGTCGGGGTAATTCTCCGAATCGCTCCGGCCGATGACGGCTCGCCGCGACATCGGCCGACGCCCCGCCCGCGCGTGCAGCGCACGCGCGGCGGGGGAGAGGCGGAATCACGAACACGCCGGAGGGGAAGTCCGCGCGGTCAGAGCCGGGGCGGGTTGCGCGAGTAGGTGATCTCCATCGGGCTCTGCGTCAGCATCCGTCGCCGTCCGTCGTCGAAGTCATCGATCTCCACGCGCAGCCAGTGCACGCCCTCGAGCTCGATGCGTATGCGGGCCCGGAGCACGATGCGCTGGCCCCTGTGCGGGGCCTCCCACGTGACGTCGTACTTCCCCAGCTCCTGGACATCCCCGCTCGGCTTCTCCAGGGAGAGGTGCACGGTCGAGCGGCCGAGCGCGTCGCCGGCCACCATCCCGACGACGATGCCGAACTCGTGGTCGAACGGCTCGAGCGCCCCGGGCGCGTCCGGCCGGACGACGTGGTGGGCGACCCGGTCGACGGCCCGGACGTAGGTGAAGACGCCGTCCTTCCCCTCGATGGCGGCGTCGCAGAAGAACGCCTCGCGCACCCACGGTCCGCCGCGTCGTGATCCTCCCAAGGTCACCACCTGCCTCCTCCGCCCGACCGCGATGCTACATCGGCGCCGCGGTGCGGCGTCGGCGTGACGGAACCAGGCGCGGACGATCATCCGATGCGGACGGCGGCCTCGGGGTAGCGGAGGAGGTTCTCCCCGCGGTCCGGCACCGAGAGCGCAACCAGGAGCGACCCGAGCCGCCCGAGGAACATCAGCGCCACCACCACGAGAGCGCCCCCCTCGGAGAGCCCGGCCGTGACGCCCTGCGACCAGCCGACGTTCGCGAGCGCGGACATCGCCTCGAAGAGCAGCCTCAGGAACGCGACGTCGTTCTCGGTCAGCGCCAGGAGCCACGTCCCGGCGGCGTGCGTCGCGAAGGCGATCATCGTGATGGCGATGGCCCGTGAGACGATCGCGGGCGGGATCTCGCGGCCGAAGGCCCGCGGCCGATCGTGGCCGCGCACCGTCGAGAGGACGACGACCACGCTCACCATGAACGAACCGACCTTGATGCCGCCGGCAGCCGATGTCGACGCGCCGCCGATGAACATCAGCACCAGGAGCGCCGCCGTTGTCGAGTCCTGCAGCGCCGACATGTCGACGGTGGCCATCCCGGTCGTGCGGTTCACCGAGAGGAAGAAGGCGTTGGCGAGCGCCGACACCACGCCCTGACCCTCCAGCACGCGGCCCGGGCCGAGCTCGCCTGCGAGCAGGACAACCATCCCCACGAGCAAGAGCCCGCCCATCCCGTAGGCGACCAGCCTGGTGTCGAGCGACCAGCGGCCGGGGGCGCGCCTCAGGTTGAGGACGGTGATGAAGGAGAGGCTCCCGACGAACGCCGAGATGCCCATCACGACGAGCAGGTAGCCGCTTGGGGCTTGCGCCGCCATGCTCCGCCCGCCGCCCATCAGGTCGAACCCCGCGTTGTTGAAGGCCGAGATCGCGTGGAAGGCCGCCCGCCAGACGCCCTCCCGCAGGCCGTCCTCGGCGAGAAACCACGGGAGCAGCAGGAGGAACGTCGCCCCCTCGACGACGATCACGAAGCGCATCACGCGGCGCAGGAGCACGCGGACATCGTGCACGGCGACATCCTCGAGCTCGATGCCGAAGAACTGCCGCTCGCTCAGCCCGAAGCGGCGGCCGAGCACGAGCAGGAGCGCGCCAGCGTACATCGTGACACCGAGCCCGCCCGCCTGGATCAGGAGCGCGATGACCACCTCGCCGAAGGCGCTCCAGTGGTCGGCCGTGTCGACGCGCACGAGGCCGGTCACGCAGATGGCGGAGGCGGAGGTGAAGAGCGCGACGGAGCCCCTCGTCCACTCGCCCGACTCGGTCGCGAACGGGAGCGAGAGGAGCCCGGCACCTAGCAGGATCGCCGCCGCGAACGCCGCCGGCACCATCCACAGCCGCAGGCGCATCGGCCGCCGTCTGCGCACGACGACGTCGATGATCGCCGTGCGGCGCCGCCCGCGGCGCACGCGGACATCGCCGGGACGCTGGCCGACCCTCCGCACCACGCCTCCCCTCGGCACCGCCTCCGCCACTCTACCGTCGCCAATCCCCGGGGACGACGCGGGGCTCACGCTCGCCGCCGGGGCTCCCCTCAGGCCCGGGTCCCACCCTCCCCCTCCGGGCCGCGACCCCGCGCCCGCCCGGCGCGGATCGAGCGCGAGTCCTGCGGCATCGCCAGGGAGACGACCGAGGAGCGGCCGACCTGGCCGCGCCGGTCGAAGAGCGCGCACTCGGCCGTCGCGATCCCCTCGGCGCTGCCGCGGGCCGCGACCTGCATGCAGAGCCACTCGCCCTCCGGCGGGCGGTGCAGGTAGAGCGTGACGTCGCCGTTGATGAAGAAGAGCCCGCGGTCGCTGCGGTTGGCGCTGGGGTTGGTCATGTCGGCGGCGGCCGCGGTGCGCTCGAGCGGCGAGACGGCCTCCCCGGAGAGAAGCGGCAGCAGCATCCGCACCCAGCGCGTCGCCGGCTCGCCGGGGGAGGGAGCGGGAAGCGAGCGCCGCTCCCACGAGCCCTCGAGCAACGGAAAGGTCTCCGGGTCGAGCGGAACGCTCTCGGGCGGCGGGGGAGGCGGGGCCGGTACCTCGGCGATGCGGCCCGGGGGCTCTTCGCTCGGGCGCAGCAGGAGGGCCGAGGCGCGGCTGACGACTCGCCCCTCGTGCTCGAGCCAGGCGTCGAGCGCGTGGAGCCGCCTGCCGGCGCGGACGACCTTCGTGCGCACCGAGAGCGGTGCCCACGGCACGGCCCGGAAGAGGTCGACGGTGAGCCGGGCGACGTGGAAGCCCCGGGGTCGCTCCCGCTCCACGCCGTGCGCGAGGAGCGCCGTGATCATCGATCCGGAGAGCTGCCCCTCGTCCCACGGGCCATGCGAGCGGTCCGTGGGACGGTAGCGATCACCCTCCCTGACGAAGAATGATGCGGCGCCGTCCATGGGCCCCCGGATCCCGCGGGCGGCCGCGCTCAGGTCCGCCCGGGAGAACCGTCGCAGAGCGCGTCCGTGGGGGCAACGGCTGAGACCGCGCCCCGGAGGAGACTCGTGTAGAGTCGGCCCGCCGGACGCGGCCGGCTGGCGGCGCCCGCCGGGACAGGGAGGCGGGCGTGCGGGTCGCGCTCTTCGGGCAGGCGGCGTTCGGGCGCGACGTGCTCGGCGCGCTGCGCGAGGCGGGGGAGCGGGTGGTCGGCGTCTCGGCGCCGGTAGCCGTAGGCGGCGCCTCCGATCCGCTCGGCGAGGCCGCCTCCGAGGCCGGCATCCCCGTCCTCGACACGCGCTCCCTGCGCGATCCGGAGCCACTTGCGGCGCTCCGCGCCTGGGAGCCGGATCTGCTGGTCTTCGCCTTCGTCACGGAGATTGTGCGGCCCGACGTGCTCGCCGTCCCGCGCCGCGGGACGATCCAGTACCACCCCTCGCTGCTCCCTCGTCACCGCGGGCGCTCCGCGATGAACTGGGCGATCGCTGCGGGTGAGACGGTCACCGGGCTCACCATCTTCTGGGTGGACGAGGGCGTGGACACCGGGCCGATCCTGCTTGCGCGGGAGGTCCCCATCGGCCGCGACGACACCGTCGGCTCCCTCTACTTCGAGCGCCTCTACCCGATGGGGGTCGAGGCGCTGGTGGAGGCGGTCGGACTGGTGGCGGCGGGGGCGGCGCCCCGCACCCCGCAGGAGGAGGTGCTCGCGACCTACGAGCCGCCTATGGGGCCCCGGCACGCCGCCGTCGACTGGTCGAGGGCCGCGCGTCCCCTCTACGACCACATTCGCGGCTGCGATCCGCAGCCGGGTGCGAGCGCCCTGCTCGGCGAGAGCGAGATCCGCCTCTTCGACGCGGCGCTGCGCCCTGCCTCAGACCGCACCCGGCCCGGCACCGTGCTCGCGCACACGGATGCGGGCGCGGTCGAGGTGGCCGTGGTCGGAGGCGTGCTCACGGTCGGGCGCGTGCAGCGCGCCGGCGCGCGCAAGCGCCCCGCCGCCGAGCTGCTCGCACCCGGCGATCGCCTCGCCCGGGCGGAGACGCCCCGGTCGTAGCTCCCGGCCCGGAGCGGTGAGAGCGCGCGCGGGCTAGAGCGGCGCGCCCTGGATGTTCGGCCCGCCGATCTCCATGAAGACGCCGTGCGTGGAGAGCGGGTGCACGAAGAAGCGCCCGCCCGGATCGCCCGTCGGGATGATGCGGCCGCCCTCCGCCTGCACGCGCTCGGCGAGCGCGTGCGGATCGCTCGCCCCCCAGATCGACATGAAGACGCCCTCGCCGTGGGGGTTCTGCTCGTCGCGGTTGCGCGCCATGTGTCGCTCGACGGTGCCCGGCCCGGGCTTCGGCTGGATGATCGTCAGCCACTGCCGCCCGTCTATGCCCCAGGGCGAGGCGATGAAGTTACCGTCCTCGCTCTCCCAGCGCGGCGACGTCGAGCCCATGCCAAAGAGGCGAGCGTAGGTCGCCTCAGCCGCGTCGACATCGTGCACCGCGATCCCCATGTGCGAGAGGCGCAGCGGGCGCTCGCCCTCCGCAGCGGGGCGGGAGGGCTGCACCTCCCACAGCACGCAGTGCGTGGAGAGCGGGTGCACCAGGAACATGCCGCCGGGCTCATTGGAGGGGACGGTGCGCCCGCCTGCCTCCTCGATCCCCTTCGCCACGGCCGGCGGGTCGTCCGCCTGGCAGACGACGAGCTGCACGCCCTCCCCGTGCGGATTCCGCTCGTTCGCGCGGAGCTTCATCATCCGCATGAGGTTGGTGTCGTCTCGCGTCGGCGCCATCAGGAGCAGGGTCCGCTCGCCCGCGTAGCCGAGCTCCGCCGAGGCGAAGCCGCCCCACTCCTGCTCGCCGCGACCCTGATCTTGTAGCCCGAAGAGCCGCCCGTAGGTCTCGACGGCCTCGTCGAGGTCGTGAACGGCGACCGCGTAGTGGGAGAGCATGAAGCGCGGCACGCTGGACCCCTCTCGCGACGGACGCCCACCGGCGCCCCCGCCCCCGCCGCCACATCCTGAGGCGGCCGACTGCCCTTATAGCAAAGTGACGTGGCTTCCGTCGCGCGCTGGAGCGCCCTCCCGGATGAGGCCGCGACTCGCCCCGCTGGCCCGGCGCCGCCTGCGGGCGAGTATGCCGGGAGGCTCAGTGCTTCCCGGGGACGCCGGGGATCACGGACGGTGGCCGCGAGGGATGGGCGGAGCCCTCGGTCACGTGCGGACGGGCGGACGGGCGGCCTCCGCGCGAAACGCGCCCGGCCACACGTAGGCCAGAGCGAGCCCGGCGAGGGTGACCAGAGCCGAGAGGTAGAAGACGGCTCCGATGCCCCACCACTCGGCGACGGCACCGGAGAGGGCCGGCCCCGCGAACATGCCGATCGAGTAGGTCGCCTGGTAGACCCCCATCGCCGTCGCCATCTCGGTCCGCGGCGCGGCGCGCAGGGCGAGGCTCATGAGCAGGGTTGTCAGGATCCCACGCCCGACTCCGGCGGGGATCTGGAGCGCCGCGATGAGCTCCCAGGAGGCGGTCGTCGGCAGCGCCGCGAGCGCGGCCGCGCTCGCGACCGACGCCGCGAGCAGGGTGCCGCGCACGCCGATGCGATCGACGAGGGCGGGCGTGAGTAGCACGCCGGGGAGGGCCGCGCCCACCGCCGCCGTCGCCACCCAGCCGACCTCGACCGTCCTCGCGCCGCGCTCCTCGGCCAGCAGCGGAAGGAAGCCGAAGGTGGTGGCGAACGTGACGAAGATGAGTGAGATGGCGGCGAGCGAGACGACCCAGAGATCCGTTCGCCTGACCACGCGCGCAAAGGTCGCCGCCGAGTAGCGCGCCCGGGCGACAGGCGGTTCGGGCGCGGCCGCCAGCAGCGCCATGCCGACGGCCGCCACGCAGGCCGCCGTCAGGAAGCTCGTGCGCACGTCCCAGAGATCGGCGATCGTCGCGCCGACCGGGGTCGCAATCAGGATGCCGACCGTGTTCGCCCCCATCATCGCCGAGGTGGCGCGCGTCGCGCGCTCCGGCGGGTAGTAGGCCGCGTAGAGCACGCTGATCACCACCCAGCCGGCTGCCGCGAGCCCCGTCAACGAGCGCGCCCAGAAGAGAGCCCACGGGTCGGACGCGATCGCGAGCCAGAGCGCCGCCACGCCCGAGAGCGCGAGGCTCGCCAGCGCGAGCGGCCGCCGGCGTCCGATCAGGTCCGCGGAGACGCCGATCGGGATGCGGAGCAGGAGCTGCGCGATGGCGTAGGAGGCGACGATCGCGCCGACCATCGAGAGCGAGGCCCCGAGATCCGCAGCGTGCAGCGGGAGCACCGGCACGTAGAGGTAGAGGGATATCCAGAAGCAGGCGATTGCCGCCGTCGCGAGCGGCAGCGCCCGGGCGGGCGGCGCGGCGGGCGCAGAGGGATCGAGGGCGGAGGAGGGGCCGGCCGCGGCGCTCATGCGGAAAGCCTACGCGACGCGCCCGTCGCGGCCGCTCGCGGATCCGTATGATCGCGCCATGCTGGCCCTCCACACCCGATACCCCGGCCCGCGCCGCGTCGGCGCGGGCCGGCCACAGCAATGAGCGCACAGCCCCGGGCGGGAGCCACTCCCTCGCTCGCCGACTTCGACGCGACCGCCGCGCTCGACGCGCGCGCCTACCGCCGGCGCCTCCGCACCGCGCAGCTCGAGCTGCTCGAGCTGCAGAACCGCATGCGACACGAGCCGTCCTGCGCCCTGGTCGTGGTCTTCGAGGGGATCGACGCCGCGGGGAAGGGCGGGGCGATCCGCCGGCTCACCGGCCGCCTCGACCCCCGCGGGCTGCGCGTCTACCCGGTAGGCGCGCCGGGCGGCGAGGAGGCCCGGCGGCACTACCTCTGGCGCTTCCACGTCCGGATGCCGCCGCCCGGTCGCATCACCATCTTCGACCGCTCCTGGTACGGGCGCGTGCTCGTGGAGCGGGTGGAGGGGTTCGCCACGCGCGCGGAATGGGAGCGCGCCTACGACGAGATCTTCGCCTTCGAGCACTCGCACGCGGCTGCCGGCATCGCGATCATCAAGTTCTGGCTGCAGGTCACGCCGGAGGAGCAGCTGCGCCGCTTCGAGCAGCGAGCCGCCGACCCCTTCAAGAGCTACAAGCTCACCGAGGAGGACTGGCGCAACCGCGCGCGCTGGGACGACTACCAGGCGGCCGCCGAGGAGATGCTGCGTCGCACGCACTCCGAAGAGGCGCCGTGGCTGCTCGTCTCGGCCAACGACAAGTACCACGCCCGCGTGCAGGTGGCGGAGGCCGCCGCCGCCAGGCTGCGCCGACAGCTCGACGGCTAGGGACGACGGAAGCCGAGCGCCCTCTCCAGGTTGGTGAGGTAGTCGGAGAATGCGCGGCGCCCGGCCTCGGTCGCTTCAACCCACGTGCGCGGCCTCCGGTCCCGGAACTCCTTGGTGATGACGAGAAAGCCCGCATCCTCGAGCCGGCGCAGGTGGGTGGTCAGGTTCCCGCCGGTGAGATCGAGCGCGTCCTGGATGAAGCCGTAGGCGAGCCGGTCGCCCTCGGTCTGCGAGACCAGGAGGGTCATGATCCGGAGCCGGGTCGACTGGTGGATGGTCTCGTCGAGGACGATGCCCCGGTCGATTACACAGATCCCCTCGAGTGAATCCACGCGGCGCCGAGCGCGGCGACGGCGAGCGTCGCCAGGGACGAGACCGCGAGCGCGAGGTCGCCCGCGAGGTAGCTCGGGAGGTAGAACGCCGCGGCGATGCCCGCGCCCACCACCGCAATCACCGGCCGTGTGACGATGCCGAAGAGAACGTACCCGAGCGCCACGATGCCGATCGAGACGCGGGGGACCGCGGCGGCTTCGTCGGCCGCCCACAACCCCCCCGCCGCCGGGACGAGAAAGGCCGCCAAGACGACCGCGAGCCAGAAGAAGAAGACGCGGATGCCGGCCGCGCGGGCGGCGACGCCCTCCGCGTTCTCGCGGCCCGCGCGATGCCCGACGAACGCGCTGCCCGCCATGCCGGCCGCGACAAGGAGGCCCCACAGCGGCGCGTGGATCCACGGGTGTGCTGCCTCGAGATCTTCCGCCAGAGTCGCGAGGGCGTACTCAGCGACGTACCCCAGCGAGGCGGTCACCCCCCAGAGCAACAGGATCGGCGTGATCCCGGCGACATAGAGGGAGCTCCGGGCCCTCTCCATGGTCGCGTGGATGGCGCGCCAGCTCTGCTCGGGCGTGAGCGCTCCCGCGTCGTGGTCGGACTGGTGCATGGAGGCGCTTCTTGCGAGGCACACTTTGTGTCGCAAAGATATTTGCAGCGTTGAAGAGCACCGTCAAGCCCGCGAGCACGGGGAGCCGGCGCCGGCTAGCTCGGGGCAGTCGGGCCCGAGAGCGAGGGGATGAAGAGCGCGAGGTCGGCGGGTCTGTCCTTGACGACGCCCCGCTCGCGGAGCGAGACGATCTCCTCTTCGGTGAGGCCGTTCTCTGCGAACACCTCGTCGGAGTGCTGACCCAGGAGTGGGGCGGGGCCGTGCTCCCGGTCAGGAAGCCGCGAGAGCCGCCACGGAAGCCCCTCCCAGCGCTCGACCCCCGTCTCCGGGTGGACGAGCTCCACCCAGTAGCCCCGCTGGTAGAGGTGCGGGTCGGAGACGATCTCCCAGTTGGCGAGCACGGGCGCCGCGGGGACGCCCGCCTCCTGCAGGAGCTCCGCGGCGCGCACGTGGTCGACGTGCTCGCTCCACTGCGTGATCGCCCGGTCGATCGCGTCGTGCGCGTCCCGGCGTGCGGCGAGATCGGGGCAGCGCGCGGCGAGCTCCGGGCGCCCGATCACGCGGGCGAGCGCGATCCACTGCTCGTCCTCCTCCACCCCGATCGCGACCCAGCAGTCGTCGCCCGCCGTGCGGTAAGCACCCTGCGGCGCGATGCGCGGGGAGCGGTTGCCGCGAGGCTCGGCGACGCGTCCGGAGAGCCGGTAGTCCAGCAGCGACTCGACGAGGAAGGAGGCGCCGCACTCGAGCAGCGAGACGTCGACGTGCTGGCCGCGGCCGCTCCGCTCGCGCTGGGAGAGCGCCGCGAGTGTGGCGAGGGCGCCGAGCGTCCCGCCGATGGGGTCGGCGTGAAAGGACCCCGTCGCGTAGCGCTCGCCCGGGCCGTACCCGGTCTGGGCGACCAGCCCGCACGATCCCTCGATGTTGGAGCCGAGCGCCGTGTAGTTCGCCTCGGGGCCGCTCGCCCCGAAGGCCGAGATCGAGCAGAGCACGATGCGCGGGTTGCGCTCGGCGAGCTGCTCGTAGCCGATCCCGAGCGAGGACATGACGCGCGGGCTGTTGTTCTCGAGCACAACGTCGGCCCTCTCGGCGAGGCGCAGGAAGGCATCCCGCCCCTCCGGAGCCTTGAGATCGAGCACGATCGCGCGCTTGTTGCGGTTGAGCATGTTGTAGGAGGAGCCCCGGTTGTAGAAGCCCGGCCACATCTGGTCGCCGCCCGGGAAATGCTGCGAGCGCGTCGACTGCACGATCGCGCGCTCGATGACCACGACGTCGGCGCCGAGGTCGGCGAGGTGGCGGCCGGCGAGCGGCCCGGCCCAGGCGTTGGTCACCTCGATCACTCGGAGACCCCTGAGGGGGAGGGCCGGCTCATCCGCGGCCGGCCCGATCTCGACCGGGCGGCGCTCGGGCAACGCCAGCTGCGCGTGCTCGCCGAGGAGCGGCGCTGGCCGACTCGGACCGGAGGGGGCACCTGAGAGGCGCCACGGCGGGCCCGGCACCTCGACCGCGCCGGCTCGCGGGTGGTCGAGGGAGCGCCACCAGCCGCGCGCGCGGAGCTGCGGGGACTCGTCGAGATCGGAGACGGTGTTGACCGGCGTCATCTTCAGGCCGAGGGCCTGCCCGACGTGGTAGAGCTCCTGCATCGGGTGGTCGGCCGCCCACTCGATGAGCATGCCGCGAACCTCGGGGAGCCACGCCAGCCATCCCTCCTGACTCTGGGCCCGCGGATCCTCCATCAGTTCGGGCCGGCCGATCATCAGGAAGACCTCGGGGCCGGCGCGGCCCCAGATCACGGCGCCGTCCTGGCAGGGGATGAGGCCTGTGCCGCGGCGGCGCCACACCGCTCCCCCCCACTGCCAGGAGGAGCCGAGCCAGACCTGGTCGGAGATCATCGCCTCCTGCGCGGAGACCTCGACGCGCTGGCCGCGGCCGCTCGACTGAGCCTCCCGGAGCGCGGCGAGCACGCCCAGGGCGAGGTGCATCCCGGCGTGCAGGTCCGCCTGGTAGCTGTGCACCATCAACGGCGCCCGCTCCGGATCGCCGCAGAAGTACATCGAGCCGCCCATCGCGTAGTCGGCGATCTCGGAGGAGCGCCGCACGGCGTGCGGGCCCTCCCACCCGTACGCGGTCGCCGCGGCGTAGACGAGCGCGGGGTGCCGCGCCTCGAGCGCCTCGAGATCGACGCCACGCCGTGCGAGGTCGCCGGGAGAGTGCTGACCGATCAGGAGGTCGGCGCCGCGCGTCAGGGCGGCGAGCCGCTCGCGGCCCGGCTCGGAGTCGAGGTCGAGCGCGACGCTCTCCTTGCCGGCGTTGAGCGCGAGATGGAGACCTCCCTGCTCAAGGAGCTCCGCGCCGAGGGAGGAGGGGTCGGGGTACGGATCTTCACCGGCGAAGGGGCCGAGCCGGCGGATTCGGCTCCCCGACGGCGGCTCGGCGAGGACGACGCGCGCGCCGAGATCGGAGAGCAGCCGGCCGGCGTAGGCGCCGGCCACGCCGCCCGCGAGTTCGATCACGACGACGCCGTGAAGAGCACCCGCCGCGTGCTGCTCCGGCGCCTGCGCCATGCGCACCCCCGTCAACCCGCTCCCCGGCTCGCGCCACGCGGGCCGGGGCCGATTCTACCGACCATCGTCCACCGCCGGACACCCCGCCCCTACCGGAAGCCCTCGGCCGCCTTGGCGGCTGGCTCTCGTGCGGCGCGCCGGCCGGCCTCGGGGTTGTGCGACGGCTCGAGCGCGCGGGCGCGCGCGAGTGCGGACTCGGACGGCGAGCCGGGGACGATCTCGTAGCACTCGCCGACGGCGCGGAGCAGGGCATCGGCGACCGCCTCGACGCCGGTCCCGGGACACTCCTCCGCAACCGCGCCAGTCGCCTCGGGGCTCCACGGCACGCCCAGCGCCTCGTAGACGGGGGCGAGCGCCTCGCGCACGCGCCGGGCGTCCTGGACGACGATCACCCCGCCCACGTGCGCGGCGTGGGCAAGCAGCCGCTGCCCGACCCCCATCAGCTTCCGTTCCCCGCGGGCGCTCACCGAATAGGGGCCCGGGCAGTACTCGCCGGGTACCTCGCCGACACGGGCGTCGACGCCAAGCGAGCGGAGCGCGGTCTCCACGAACGAGGAGAGCTCCTCGAAGCGGGCGCGGATGCCGAGCCGTGGCGTCCGCTCCGGCACGGCCCAGGCGAAGGCGAGCGTCCCCTCGTGGAAGACGGCGGCGCGTCCGCCGGCGAGCCGCTCGACCGCCGCGAAGCCGAGCCGGCGCGCTGCGCGCACGGCCTCGGGGTAGCCGCTCGCGGCGGTGTCGGCGGGGCCGAAGGCGACCTCGGGACGCGCGCGGTAGAGGCGGAGCGTCTCCGGCTCCTCGCCCGCCGAGGCACGCTCCAGGAGAGCGCGGGAGAGCGCCGTGTCGAGGGCCGGCGCCGCCGCGCTCGCGTAGCTCCGCCTCAGCACGCGGATCGTCCGCAGCGCGCTCCCCCTGCCCGGCTTCCCGTCGCGCGACGGTCCCAACCAGCGTAGCGTACGTGCTCGCCGACCACTCGTCGGGGGCGGCGGGCGGGGAGGGCTGGTGGCGCTGACGCTGGGCGTGGTGGACCAGTCGCCGATACGCCAGGGCGGCACGGCGCGCGAGGCGCTCGACGAGACCATCGAGCTCGCCCGCACCTGCGATCGCCTCGGCTACCGCCGCTACTGGCTCGCCGAGCACCACGGCGCCGGCGGGCTCGCCAGCGCGAGCCCCGAGGTTCTCATCCCGCTCGTCGCGCGCGAAACGCGGCGGATGCGAGTGGGCTCGGGCGGCGTGATGCTGACACACTACTCGGCGCTCAAGGTCGCCGAGCAGTTCCGGCTGCTGACCGAGCTCTTCCCCGCACGCATCGATCTCGGCGTGGGACGGGCGCCGGGGAGCGACCTACGCACGGCGCACGCGCTCTCGCCGCTCGGCCGCCACGCCTCGGTCGATCGCTACCCGGAGCAGGTCGCGGAGCTCGTCTCGCTGCTCGGGGGGGACTATCCGCCGGGCCACCCGCTCCGGGGCGTTGGCGTCACGCCTCAGCCGACGCGCGACGCGGACGGCACGCTCGCACCCGACGCGATGCCGGAGGTCTGGCTCCTCGGCTCCTCGACCGACAGCGCCGCCATCGCCGCCGAGCAGGGGCTCGCCTTCTCCTACGCCCAGTTCATCAACCCGGTCGCCGAGCTCGGTGAGCGCGCGGCGCGCCTCTACCGCGAGCGCTTCCGCCCCTCGCCGCTGCTCGACGAGCCCCGGCTCTCCGTCGCGGTCACGGCGCTCTGCGCCGAGAGCGAGGAGCGCGCGCAGCTCCTCTCCTGGAGCCGCTTCTGCTGGCGCTTCCGCCGCTCGCGGGGCGCGGGACGCGGGGGCGTCCCCCCGGTCGAGGAGGCGCTCGCCTTCGGCTACACCCCTGCCGAGCTCGAGTACATTGAGTACGCGCGCTCGCGATCGGCCGTCGGCGATCCCGATCAGGTGCGCGAGCAGCTCGAGGCCTTCTCGCGCGAGTACGGCACCGACGAGATGCTCCTGGTCACCATCACGCACGACTTCTCCGATCGCGTCCGCTCCTACGAGCTGGTGGCGGAGGCCTGCGGCCTCGCGCCCGCATCCACGGAGCGCGGGTAGCGCCCGACCCTTGCGGCGGGGCGGGCGGTGAGCAATCCTCCCGGGGCGCCGCGAGGGGGCCACGATGGATTTCGCCGACACGCCGGAGCAGTCCGCGTTCCGCGCCGAGGTGCGCGCGCTCATCGAGCGCAAGCTACCTCCCCGCTACCGCGAGCTCGCGGAGAACGGGCGGCCCGAGACGGCCTTTCTCTGGGAGGAGGACCGCGCGTCGAGCGATCAGGCGAAGCGCGAGGCGTCGGCGAGCTGGGCGGAGTCGGTGCGCTCGCGGGGTTGGTTCGCGCCCGCGTGGCCGGCCGAGTACGGCGGCGGCGGCCTCGGCATGATCGAGCAGTTCATCCTGAAGCAGGAGATGGCGGTGGCCGACGCGCCCGCCCCGGGCTCGAACGTCGGCATCGACATGCTGGGGCCCGTGTTGATCATTCACGGCACCGAGGAGCTCCGGCGCACCCACCTCCCGCGCATCCTCGACGCCTCCGTCGTCTGGGCTCAGGGCTACTCGGAGCCGGGCGCCGGCTCCGACCTCGCCTCCCTGCGCACGCGCGCCGTGCGCGACGGCGACGACTACGTCATCAACGGGCAGAAGATCTGGACCACCCACGCCCATCAGGCGGACTGGATCTTCGTGCTCACCCGCACCGATCCCGACCAGCCGAAGCACCGGGGCATCTCCTTCCTCTTGATGGACATCCGGACGGCCGGCATCACGGTGCGCCCACTCGTCAACATGGGCTGGCAGCACGAGTTCAACGAGACTTTCTTCGAGGACGTGCGCGTGCCGGCCGAGCAGCGCGTGGGCGAGGAGCACCGCGGCTGGTACGTGGCGATGACGCTCCTCGACCACGAGCGCTCCAACGTGACGGGCGCGGTGGCAGCTCAGCGGCAGATCGGCCGCCTCGTCGAGTTCACAACCGGCGCCGGCCAGGAGCGTTCGCGCCTCGGCCGCGGCGGCGAGGGCAGGGCGCTACGCCAGCAGCTCGCGCAGCTCACGATCGAGTCGGAGGTGCTCCTCACCTTCTCGCTGCGCATCATCTCGATGCAGGCACGCGGCCAGGTGCCGAACTATGAGGCCTCGGTCTCGAAGATCTTCGCGGAGGCGCTGGACAAGGCCGTCGCGCGCACCGGGACGAAGCTCTTCGGGCTCTACGCCCATCTCTGGGACCCGGACGAGCCCCGCACGCCGATGATGGCGCGCCACACGCAGAACTACTGCTTCACGGTCGCGCGCTCCATCGGCGGCGGGACCTCGGAGATCCAGCGCAACGTGATCGCGACGCGCGGCCTCGGCCTCCCCCGCGGGTAGCCGCCGCGCCCGCCGGAGCCGGTGTGACGGGAGCAGGCAGGGTGGCGGGAGCAGGCAGGGTGGCGGGAGCAGGCAGGGTGGCGGGAGCAGGCAGGGTGGCGGGAGCAGGCAGGGTGGCGGGAGCAGGCAGGGTGGCGGGAGCAGGCAGGGTGGCGGGAGCAGGCCTACCTGGTTCGCCACGGGGCGACGGAGTGGACGGCCGCGGGGCGTTTGCAGGGCCAGACCGACGTGCCGCTCTCCGAGGAGGGCCGCCGCCAGGCCCGGGAGGCCGCGCGGCACCTCTCGAGCATCGCATTCGACGCCGCCTACACCAGCGATCTTTCGCGCGCGCTCACGACGGCCGAGACGATTCTCCGGGCGCAGCCCGGGGCCGCCCCGCTCACCACCCTCGAGGGCCTGCGCGAGATCTCGGACGGGATCTACGAGGGGTGGTCGGCCCAGGCCACGGCGGAGGCGGAGCCGCGCATGACGCCAACGCCCGACGGATCGGCGTCGGCGCTCGACTTCGCGGCGCCCGAAGGGGAGAGCATCCGAGATGTCTTCGTGCGCCAGCAGCAGGTGGCAGCGCAGCTGATCGCCGAGGACACCGGGCTCCGCATTCTCGTCGTCGGCCACAACTGGGCGCTCAGGCTGCTGGCGGCGGCCCTCACGGGTCGGGGTCCCGAGTGGTTCGGAGAGCTCGAATCACTCCGTCCGGCGAGCGTCTCGATCGTGGAGATCCGCGGCGGGGCGGGCTCGATCACGCTCTGGAACGAGACGGGGCCGCTCCCACCTGCGCACGTCCACGGCAGTGGCGCTTCTGCCGGCACCGAGATTTGATTATGCCACGCACCCGGGGGGGTCCGATCCTGTGAGGCTCCTGCGCGTACCGGCCGTGCTCCTCGGGCCGCCGGCCATTGTGGTTGGGGTCGCGGTCGCATTCCACCCGGATGTCCTAGGCACGGCCACCGCCGCGCCGGCCTACGTCGTGTTTCTCTACTGGATCTTCATCGTGTCGTGGACCGTAATGGCCGCGCGGAGGTCCTCGCGTGGCCCGCTGCGGCTGCGCACCAGGCTCATGCTGGGGACCGCGGGCCTCGCGGCGATGTACATCCTTTTCGGGTTCGGCGGTCTCGGACTCGGCTCCGGTCTGCTGGTCGTGGCCACCCTGCCGCGCGCGGACTGGATAGCGCCGCGTTGCCGCGTCGCGTCCGCGGCGGCGTGGATGGCCCTCGCGATGGCCTGCTGCGTCGGGCTCTGGCTGGGACTCGGCCCCGCCTACCACAGCGTGTCGGCGACGGCCTCGGTGTCGCCCGCGGGCGGCGTGCCCGTCGCGCCCGCCGTGTCGGACTCCGGGGGCGATCCGGCCACCTCCACTCTCACTCTCGTCGACGTGAACGGCCTGGGGGTTATCTGGCTACTGGTCGTGCCCGTCCTGCTCGCGGTTCTGGCCGTTCTGACCGTTCACGCGACCACGCCCGGTGGATTGCTGCGCACGATGCTCCTGTGGGTGTTCGCCGTCTCGCTTTCGGTCTTGTCTCTCCTGACGAGCCTGTCGATCGGCATGCTCTACCTGCCCGCGTCGCTCGCGCTGCTGGGTGCCGCCGCCAACGCTTCCGCGGGGCGCCGCCCCGTCCGCGCCACCGCCGACGGCGTACCGCCCTCCGGTCGACGCGGAAAAGCCTCACGCGCCGGGGGCGTGACGTCCCGCGGCAGGACGCGGAGCTAGGCCCGCGCGGAACCCTCACCCGGGCGCGCGCGGCGCGACTTCGATGCGCGAAGCGTCGGACGCGCCTCCGGCGCGAAGTGGCGGCTCGCGCCGCAGTTCGTGCAGGTGGCGGCCGTGCCGTCCGGTCCCGGCGCGGCGAGCATCCAGTGGTGGACGCAGTCGCCCCCATCCGCGGTCGATGGCGACATTCGGCACTCCCCCCGCCCAACGTGCGCACGACAGGATACCCCGACGGCCCGCGCCCCGCTCGCGATCACCCTGCTCCGCGCGCCTCCTCGCCCGGCGGAGCGGCGTCCGGGGCGAACGGAATCTTCTGGAGGATCACCTGCCGGTCCTGCACGCGCAGCAACCGATCGCCGGCGACGTCGTCCACGACCCGGACCAGGTCGTCCGCCTCGCGGATCGCGACATCGAGCGTGCGCAGCCGCCGGGGGGAGTGCTCGGGCCGCGCGCGCTCCTCCTCGCGCAGCTGCTCAAGCCGGGCGCGGTAGCCCTCCGCCAGCAGGAGCAGACGGTCCCACGCCGCGCGGATCTCGGCGACCTCGTCAAAGAGCAGCGGGCGCCTCCTCGCTCCCGTCGCCCGGCAGGCGGACGGAGGGCCGGGCCTCCCTGCGCCAGCGGTGCGGCAGCGTCACGATGCTCTCGGGCTCCGCGATCACCCAGGGCAGCCTCAGCAGGTCGCCGAGGATGACCCGCTGCTGTTCGGCCCGCCCCGCCTCGCCGAGCGGGTTCCCCTGCGGGAGACGCATCCGGGCCGCCCTCGGCGCGCGGATGTAGTGGGTGATCTCGGGCTTCATCGTTGCCGAGATGGTCGTGATCCCCGCTTCCTCGATGACGTTCTGGATCAGTCCTACGGACCGATGGCAGAGCCATCACCCCGGGGTGAGCAGCACGAGGTCGACCTCGTCGGCGGCGAGCATCGCGGCGACCCGGGGCGCCGTTTCCGCAAGGAGATCCCCGGGGTCGGAGATGCAGCCCATCAACCCGACGTGGCGGGGCGCCACCTCGCCGACCTCGCCCGAGACGGCGAGATCATGCAGCCGGTCCAGCGGGAGCATGCAGTTCACGTCCCGGTCGGCGTCGGCGTGGTTGTAGTGGTCGTGGTCGATCGCGAAGTCACCGGCGCTCGCCGCCGCCGGAATCTCGTTCCACGCGGCGTCGGCGCGCTCGCAGTCAACCTCGTAGGTGGGCTGCGAGCGTAGCCGGATGCCGCCGGTCGAGAGGAGCGCCACCCGCGAGGCGGCGAGCGGATTCCGGGGCGGTGACCAGTGCACCGTCTCGTTGCGGACGAAGCGGAAGCGGGGATGGACGGAGGCCGCCATCACGACCCAGCGCGCGAACTTCTCCTCCCGATCGTCGGCGAACTCCTCGGGCGGGAGCCCGAAGGCCTCCTCCGAAGCGGCCTCGAGAGCGATCCAGCGCGCGATCTTCTCCTGAAGCTGGGCCCACGGAAGGGGCGGCTGGTCGGACACGGGCAACCTCCCCGGCGACTCTACCCCAGCGTCCTGCACGCCGCTCACCGGCCCGGGCGGCCGGCCTCGCGCGGGGGGTTGAGGCGTGGCAGACTCGCGCGGGGTCGAAGGGAGTGCCCGTGCCGCGTACCACCATCAGCTCGCCGCTCGTCTTCAGCACGCCGTGGCCGTTCTGCGCTGCGGTCCGAGCCGGCAATCTCACCTTTCTCTCGGGCTCGGTCGGAGCGGATCCGGCGACCGGAGCGCTCGCCGGCGGGCGCGCGGGCCACCCGGACGCCGCCGCGCAGACGAGGGCGACCGCCAAGATGCTCGACGACGCGCTCACGGCGCTCGGCTCGCGTCCGGACGAGCTTGCAAGGCTCCTCACCTACCACGCGACGTGGTCGGGCTACGACCGCGTCGACGGCGTGCTCGGGGAGCACTACGGCGCCGGGCAGCCGGCGCGCTCGACGGTCGGCCACGGCCTCGTCTCGCCCGGCTACCTCGTCGAACTGGAGGGGATCGCGGTCTCCGGCTGCGAGCTCGAGCCGATCATCGTCCCCGGGGCGGGGGCTCCCGATGGGGTGCCGGCGGCGGTGCGCGCGGGGAACCTCCTCTTTCTCTCCGGCATGGCGGGCGTCGGCCCGGACGGCCGCGTGGTGGCGACGGGCGACATCCGGGCGCAGACCCGGCAGGCGCTCGAGAACACGCGCGCCGTGCTGGCTGCGGCCGGAGCAACGCCCCGCGACGTCATCAAGAACCACACCACGATCGTCGACTGGCGCGACTTCGACGCCTACAACGAGATCTACGCGGAGTTCTTCGGCCAGCCCTACCCCGCGCGCGCCTCGATCCAGGGCACGCTCGCCGATCCCGATCGCCTGATCGAGTTCGAGATGACGGCCGTGCTCGACGGGGGCGATCGCACCTACGTCGACACGGGGAAGCTCGGCGCGTACCAGGACCGCGATCACTACGTCGTGCCCAGCGACCGCATCATCCTCGACGACCGCATGACGCCGGGCGTGGCGCCGCACTGCGCGGGCATCCGCTCGGGCGACCTCATCGCCGTCTCCGGGGTGGTCGCGACCGATTTCGAGGGGAAGCTCATCGGCCCCGGCGACGTCCGGGCGCAGACGCACGCCGTGCTCGACGGCATCGGCTACGCGCTGGAGAAGCTCGGCTCCGAGTTCGACGACGTCGTGAAGACGCAGGTCTCGCTCGTCGACTGGCGGCACTACGCCGCCTACAACGAGGTCTACGCCGAGTACTTCAGCCCGCCCTACCCGGCACGCGCCACCGTGCAGGGCGGGCTCGCGCAGTACGGGCTCCTTGTCGAGATCGAGGCGTACGCCGTCGTCGGCGCCGCCTCCTCCGCGACCGTGCTCGTCGGCGAGACCGGCTAGGACCGGGGCCGACGCCGTGGAGCGCCGCCTCGAGGGCCGGGCCGGCGTCGTGACGGGGGCGGCCTCCGGCATCGGGCGCGCGACGGCGGCGCGGCTCGTCGCCGAGGGGGCGCGCGTGCTCCTGCTCGACCTCCCGGGCACCGATCTCGAGGGCGCGCGCGCCGAGGCCGAGAGCGCGGCCCCGGGGGGATCGCCCGCGCCGCGCGCCCTTCAGCAGGCCGCCGACGTCTCCGTCGCGACCGAGGTCGAGGAGGCCTGCGCCCTCGCCACCCGCCGCTTCGGCGGCGTCGACCTCCTCGTCAACAACGCGGCGACGCTCGGCTTCGTGGGGCCGCCTCTCGACTACCCGGAGGAGCTCTTCGACCGTGTGCTCGCCGTGAACGTGAAGGGTCCGTGGCTGTGCCTGCGCGCCTGCGTCCCTTCGATGCGGGCACGGGGCGGCGGCGCCGTGGTGAACATCTCCTCCACGTCGGGGCTGGGGGGCGCGCCCTGGCACATCGCCTACGGCGCCAGCAAGCACGCCGTGCTCGGCCTTACGCGCTCGGCGGCGCTCGCGCTCGCACGCGACGGGATCCGCGTCAACGCCGTCGCCCCGGGCGCCGTCGAGACGCCGATCCTCGAGGAGCTCGAGCGCGGACTCGGCCGCTCTCGCACCGAGCGCGTGGAGCAGATCCCTCTCGGGCGCGCCGCCACGCCCGCCGAGGTCGCGGCGCTCGTCGCCTTCCTGCTCTCCGACGAAGCCGCCTTTATTACGGGGAGCGTGCACTCGATCGACGGCGGGGACGCGCGCCCGGTAGCCTCGGCCCCGGGGAAGCGGGAGGCGCCATGCACGCAGCCGTCGTCCCACGAGCCGGGGCCGCCCGAGGTCCTCCGCTACGAGGAGGTCGAGAACCCCTCCTGCCACCCGCGCGGCGTCGTGATCGAGGTCGAGGCGGCGAGTATCGAGGGCGGGGATCTGCGGGCCCGCGCGCAGGGCCCGCTCCCACACACGCCCCACGTGGTGGGGTACCAGTGCGCCGGCGTCATCCGCGAGGTCGGGGGGGCCGTCACCGAGCGCTCGGTCGGCCAGCGCGTGGTCGCCGTTTCGGGCGCAGGATCGCACGCCGAGCTTCGCTCGGTGCCTGCGCGCGCGACCTGGGTGCTCCCGGACGGCCCTGGGCACCGAGGAGGCGGCGTGCGTCCCCGTCCCCTTCGCCACGGCGCACGACTGCCTGCACGAGTTCGGACGCGTCGTCTCCGGCGAGACGATCCTGATCCAGGGAGCGACCGGGGGCCTCGGCATCGCCGCCATCCAGATCGCGAAGGCGGCCGGCGCGACGGTGATCGGCACCTCATCGAGCGAAGAGAAGCTCGAGCAGCTCGCCGAGTACGGCCTCGACCACGGGATCCCGACCACAGGCGACACCGTGGCCGCGGTTCGGGAGCTGACCGCGGGGCGGGGCGTGGACCTTGTCCATCGACCCGGTGGGCGGCGAGACGCTCCAGCGGAGCCTCGCCATGCTCGCCTACCGCGGGCGCGCCCTCACCGTCGGGAACGCGAGCCGCGGGGAGAGCACGGTCGACGTCTCTCCCCTGATGAACGGCAACCGCACGCTCCAGGGCGTCTACCTCGCCGCGGAGCAGGGGGCGAACTTCGCCCGCGTCGAGGCGCTCATCTCGGGGCTCCTTGCGCAGGTGCGCGGCCGGGGAGCTCCGCGTCCTCATCGACCGCCGCTTCCCGCTCTCCGAGGCCGCCCGCGCGCACGCCTACGCCGAGAGCCGCCGCGCCCTCGGGCGCGTGCTGCTGATCCCCTAGCCGACCCCGTGAACCCGCCCGTGCCCCGCCGCGGCTACGCGCCGACGTCGCTCGGCCAGATCCACTATCAGGAGGTGCCGGGCCCCGCCGTGGCCCTGCCCGGGGCGGGCGACGCGCTCGTGCTCCTCCACCAGACGGCCGACTCCTCGGCCCAGTTCCAGGAGCTGCTCGGGGAGCTCTCGGGCCGCGTGCGCGCCCTGGCCCTGGACACGCCGGGCTACGGGCACTCCGACCCCATCCCCCCGGAGCTCGCGCCGCCCTCCATCCCGGACTACGCGCGCGCGGTGGCGGAGCTCCTCAAGGCACTCGCGGTGGGGAAGAGCGGCCCTGGTCGGCACGCATACCGGCGCCGCGATCGCACTCGAGCTCGCCGCCTCGCGGCCTCGGTTCGTCACGCGCCTCGTGCTCTCCGGGCTCCCCGACTACGAGCCCGACGAGAGGGAGGGGAAGATCGCAGGAGCCCACCCCGCGAGCCCGATGCCGGACGGTGCCCACCTGCTCCAGGCCTGGGAGCGCGCCGCCGATCCGATGTGGGGGCGCACCTCGCTCGCTCAGGTCGCGCGCTCCGCCGTCGACTCCGTGCGCGCACTCCCCGACCGCCACCACGGCCCGCTCGCCGTCTTCCGCTACCACGCGCGGGAGCGCATCCCGCTCGTCCGGGCCCGGGCGCTCCTGCTCTACGGCGGGCACGACCCCTTCGCCGCCATCCAGCCCCGGCTTGCAGGGCTCTTCGCCGACGGCCGCTCAGAGCACATCGAGGGCGGTGGAGCCTCGCCGATGCAGCAGCGCCCGGCCGACTACGCAGGGCGGCTCCTCGCCTTCCTCACGGAGTAGGCCGTCGGGCTTACGCGCGCCCCTCCGGAGGGAAGGCCGGATCGCCGGTGAAGCCCTCGAGCGAGAGCTCGCGCAGCCTGAGGACGGCCTCACGCAGTGGCTTCAGGGACGGCGAGCCCTGGCCGCCCTGCTCCTCCATCCCCGGCGGGTATGGGGGCGCAGGCGACGCCGGGTCGAGCGGCGGCGCCTCCCACGGCGGGGCGAGCGCCTCCGCGCCGGCGGCGGCCCGCAGGAGCGTCGCCTCCTCGTGGCGGCGCCCCACCAGCTGCAGGCCGACCGGCAGCCCGGAGGGAGCGCCCGGGGCGGGGATGCGCCCCCAGGGGAGCGTCACCGCCGGCAGCCCCAGGAGGGAGGAGACGCGGTGCAGGTTGTGCCACTGCGGCCCGACCTCAAGCGGGCGGTCGCGCATCGCGCCGAAGCCGCCGTCGAGCCGGGTCGCCGCTGTCGCGGTCGAGGGCGAGGCGATGACGTCGACCTCGGAGAACGCCTCGTCGATTTCCTCTCCGATGGCGCGGCGGGCGCGGAGGGCGAGCAGGTAGTCCTCGGCGGGGATCGCGCGATCGGCGGCGAGACGGGCTGCGAGTTGCCGCGAGTAGGGGGCGCCGCGGTCGAGGGTCGCGGCGTGGGCGGAGGCGACCTCGGAACGCATTATCGCGGTCGAGCAGGCCGCGGCGTACTCGGTGCGCGCGAGCGTGAGCTCGACGACGGTGGCGCCGGCGTCCTCCATCGCCGAGACGGCCGAGCGCACGCGCGCGAGCACCGAGTCGTCGACCGTCCCCTCGGCATGGCGCCACGAGACGCCGACGCGAAGGCCACGGAGCCCCTCCGCGCCGCGGCCGCAGGCCGCGCCCATGCCGCGGAGCGGCTCGCCCGATGAGAAGGGGTCGCCCGGGTCGGCGCCGGAGATCGCCTCGAGCACGAGCGCGGCGTCCTCGACGGAGCGGGCGAGGGGACCGACGTGGTCGAGCGACCACGAGTTCACGATCACACCGCGGCGGCTCACGCGGCCGAAGCTCCCGAGCAGGCCGACCAGGCCGCAGAAGGCCGCCGGGCGCCTCACCGAGGCGCCGGTCTCCGTGCCAAGCGCGGCGAAGGCGAGCCCCGCGGAGACGGCGGCCGCGGAGCCGCTGGAGGAGCCGTTGGTGGAGCGCATCAGATCCCAGGGGTTGCGCGCCGCGCCGAAGCCCGCCGACCAGAGCGAGCCGGCGATCGCGAACTCGTGGAGCAGGGTCTTCCCCACGAGCACCGCGCCCGCCTCGCGCTGGCGCGCCCAGCAGGTCGCGTCCTCCTCGGGCACCCAGCCGCGCAGCACCTCGGAGGCGGCGGTGGTCTCGACGCCCGCCGTCGCGATATTGTCCTTGAGCGCGACGGGTATCCCGTGGAGCGGCGATCGCGGGCCCGAGCGGGCGATCTCGCTCTCGGCGTCCGCCGCCTGCCTGAGGGCGAGCTCGGCCGGGACGGTGATGTAGGCGGCGAGGTGTCCGTTCAGCGCCTCGATGCGTTCGAGCGTCTGGCGGGTGAGTTCGACGGGGGAGATTTCGCGGGCGGCGATCTGCCGCG
This sequence comes from Dehalococcoidia bacterium, assembly GCA_965226695.1. Classification (GTDB taxonomy): domain Bacteria; phylum Chloroflexota; class Dehalococcoidia; order Lucifugimonadales; family CATOSD01; genus CATOSD01. The sequence goes on along the minus strand of OZ245405.1, from coordinate 3,547,648 downwards.
CGGCTTCGACCAACGTCAGGGTCGCGAGCTCCGGGTGGGCGTCCATCGCCGGCGACGATAGCAGTTCGGCGCCCGAGGCGCCCCGCGCCCGGGGCGTCCTGAGGCGTATGCGGAGGGGGGCGGGGCCGATGGCGGGGAGGCTCGAGGGTCGGGTCGCGATCGTGACCGGCTCGGCGGCGGGGATCGGGCTTGAGACCGCGCGGCTCTTCGCGCGCGAGGGGGCTCGGCTCGTGCTCGCCGACCGCAACCGCGCAGGCGGGGAGCAGCAGGCGGCGGAGCTCTCCGCGGGCGGATCCGACGCCCTCTTCGTCGCGACCGACATCTCGCGAGCCTCCGACGTGGAGGCCCTGGTCCTAGCCTGCATGGAGCGGCACGGCCGGCTCGACGTGCTCGTCAACAACGCCGGCATCTACCCCCGCACCGGCCGCCTGCACGAGGTGTCGGACCTGGAGTGGGACCTCACCGTCGGCACCAACCTGCGCGGCACCTTCCTCTGCTGCCGCGCCGCCATTCCGCACATGCTCGGCAGGGGCGGCGCGATCGTGAACCTCTCCTCCGGCTCGGGCGTGCGTGGCTCTCCGCACGGCGCGGCCTATGGCGCGACCAAGGCAGGTATCCTCCACCTGACGCGCACGGCCGCGCTGGAGTACGCCGCGGACGGAATCCGCGTCAACGCGGTCGTACCGGGACTGACCGACACGGCGCAGGCGCGCGGATCGACGGGGAGCCGGGAGGCGTACGAGGCGTGGGAGCAGCGGCTGCCGCTCGGTCGCGCGGCCCGGCCCGAGGAGGTGGCGGCCGTGATCCTCTTCCTCGCCTCCGACGAAGCTTCCTACGTGACCGGCGCCGAGTACGTGGTCGACGGGGGCCGGACGGCCGGCTAGGGGCGACGGGGGAGGGGCGCGATGGCGAGCGAATCGGCGCGGGCACTCGCGGAGAAGGCGATCGCCGACTACGGCTTCCGCCAGGCGCTGCTGTGGGGCACCGACGAGGTGCTCGCCGCCTGGGCGCTCGAGCCGTCCGAATCCGAGGCGGTGCGCGAGCGGATGCTGGCGGAGGTCGAGGAGCTGCCGGTCCCGGTCGAGCCCGCGGAGCGACCAGCGGTCCTCACCCGCCTGCTTCAGGCGATCGACGCGGCGGCGCCCTGACCGCACGGCTCGCGGCGCATGCTCAGGGCGGCGGCTCGAGGTCGTCGAGCCCGAAGGGAGCTGCGGCTCGCGCCGCGTTCGCGACGCGGATCGCGCGCGACACCTCCGTCACGTCGTGCACGCGCACGACGTGCGCTCCAGCCACCGCGGCGAGCACGTTGAAGGCGATCGTGGCGGCGAGGAGCGCGGGCGCGCGCTGCGTGTAGCCGACGCCGACGAGCTCGCCGAGGAACCCCTTGCGCGAGGCCGAGATCACGACCGGCCGCCCCGTCGCGCGGAGCGCCCGGACGGCGGCGAGGAGCCGCACGTTGTCTGCGGCCGAGCGGCCGAAGCCGAAACCGGGATCGAGCCACACGGCGGGGACGCCGGCCGCCTCCAGCTCGCGGGCGCGCCGCTCGAGGTCGGCGGTCACCTCGGAGGCGACGTCGTCGTAGTGCTGGTCGGCCTCGCCGTGACGCGTCGGCTCTCCCCGCATGTGCATCGCCAGGACCGGGAGCCGGTGCTCAACGGCGACCGAGGCCATCTCCGGGTCGCGGAGCCCGGTCACGTCGTTGAGCAGGTGGACCCCCGCCCCGGCGGCGGCGCGAGCCACCTCCGGCTTCCAGCTGTCGAGCGAGACCGCCACGCCCTCCCGCGCGAGCGCGTCGATCACCGGGCAGACCCGACCGATCTCCTCATCGAGTGGCGGCGCCTGACCGCCCGTGCGCGTCGAGTGCGCGCCGACATCGACGATCTCCGCACCCTCGGCGACCAGCCCGAGCGCGCGCTCAACGGCGCCACCGGGTTCGACGACGGAGCGCGCGACCGGCGAGTCAGGCGAGACGTTGACGATCCCCATCACCACCGTCCGCCCGGTCGCGTCGATCACATGCTCGCCCAGCGCAAGCCGCATGACGGCGCCTACCCGTGCCCGGCGGGGGCACCGGCGCCGGCCTGCGGGGTCTCCCCGACCTCCGGCGGGGCGAGGAGGGTCGCGAGCGCGGCGGCGGTGTGGGGCGGATGCGCGAGGTCGAGCGCGAGCAGTTCGCGCCCGAGCGCGGCGTAGAGCGCCCGAAGCGACGGCTCCCGGGCGAGGGCCTCGAGGTGGCCGGCAACGGTCGGGATGTCGCCGCGCGCGAGGGGCCCCGTCAGGGCGGCCTCGAGCCCGACCGCGGGCGGGAGCTCCGCTACCGCGGAGGCGGCGCCCGCGAGGAGCGGGCCGAGCGCCCGGGGAGCCTCCTGGACCGGGAGCCCGGCGAGCGCCCACGCGCGCGCGGCGGCAGCGGCGAGCGCCACCACGTCGTTCGACGCGAGCACGGCCGCCGCGTGATAGCAGGCGCGATCGATACCCTCCAGGCGGAGCGTGCGCTCCGCGCCGAGGTCTGCCGCCAGCGCCTCGAGCAGCGCGCCGAGATCGGATCCATCCTCCTCGGCCGCCTCAACGCCGACGGCGATCCCCCTCAACCGCTCCGGGGAGCCCGCGGGATCGGGGAAGGCCTGCAGCGGGTGCAGACAGCCGAGCGCTACCCCCGAGGCGGCGAGCGGGGCGAGCGGGGCGAGGTCGAGCGCGCCGGCGCAGTGGACCGCCGCCTGTCCCCGCCTCCACGGGAGCGTGGCGGCAAGCGCGGCGACGGTGGCGTCGGGGACGGCGAGCAGCACGAGGTCGCTCTCCCGGACCACGTCCTCGGCCGACAGGGCGCTGGCGCCCGGGATCGCCCGCGCGAGCGCCTCGGCGCGCCCGGAGCCCCGGCCCGCGAGGGCCGTGACGCGGTAGCCGGCCGAGGTCATCCCGCGCGCGAGCGAGGCACCGAGGCGCCCGCAGCCGATGACGCCGACGGCGAGCTCTCGCCGCGCCGTGAAGCCGATCCGAGCGCTCTTCGCCACGCGCCTTCCCTCCGCCGGCCGGCCGCGCCCTCGATTCTAGCGGCGCGGGAGGGCGGCGCCCGCGCCGCCGCGGCCACACGCCCGGGTGGCGCGCACCCGCGGCCCTCCGTAGAGTCGGCGCGCGCCCGTGCGGCGCGCACGGCGGCGGGAGAGCGATGTCCGAGGGGCTCCTGATCGGGATCGAGTTCACCGCGGACGAGCTGCGGCTCGCGCTCGCCGAGCCCGGCGGCGCCCCGCTCGGGGAGCCCCGCCGCTGGGCGCTCCCCGAGCTCCCGGACGAGGAGTCGTGGGCATGGGAGGTCGGCGGCCATATCGCCACCGCCTTCGCCGAGGAGGGGAGCGGGCGCTCGGCGCTCGCGATCGCGATGGCGGCGCCCGGAGCCGTCGACCCCGTCGCCGGGCAGCTGCTCGAGGGCGGCCAGAGCGGATGGGAGGGACTCTCCGTCGTCGAGGCGCTGCGTCGCCACATCGACGCCCCGGCCGCGGTCGAGAGCCGCGCGCACGCCGGCCTGCTCGGAGAGCGCGCGGAAGGCGCCGCCCGGGGCGCCGACAACGTGCTCTACCTGCTGCTGCGCGGCGAGCCCGCGGCGGCTGTGCTCACCGGAGGCCGCGCGCTGCGCGGCGCCCACGGACGGGCGGGGGCGATCCCCGCCGTCGCCGATCTCGACCCGGAGGAGCGCCTCGGCGGCGAGGCGCTGGAGGAGCTGGCGGTGCCGCTCGCCGACGCCGCCGCCCTGCTCGACCCGGAGCTCGTGGTCGTCGACGCGCCGACGCGACTGCGTGATCTGCTCATCCCGGTGCTCAAGCGGCTCACCGCCGACGTGGCGCCCGGCGCACGCGTCGTGCCGGCGCTGCTCGGCGCCGACGCGCCGCTCACGGGGGCGCTCACCATGGCCGCGACGCTCGCCTACGAGTCGGGGCGCGAGGCGTGAGCCAGGCGGCGGGCGGCGGCGGGCGGGTGAACCGCATCCGGCTCTCGCTCGCGCCGGAGGAGACCGGGACGCTCCTCGGCGCCTGCGCCTGGGTGCTCGGCGCGCTCGAGATCCTGAAGGACCGCGGCCACGCCGCCGAACAGGAGGACCTCCACGAGCTCCACGACGGTCTGGCGCCGGCTGTGAACCGGCTCGCCGCCCTCGTCGGCGGGGCGCGCGGCGCGCTGGGAGCCGACCAGGAGACGCAGGAGGCGATCGAAGAGGCGTTCGGGCGCGTGCGCTCGGCCTTCGAGCGCTGGATCGAGGTGACGGCCGCCGACACGATGGCCGCCGCCCTGGAGCAGCGCCTCGAGGAGATCGACGGACAGGGGGGCGAGGTGCCCCGGGACGGAGACGCCGCGACCGTGCCGGGAGGCGACGGGAGCTAGGCCGACCCCGGCGCGCGGTGCTCCGCCGACACACGAGAAGCGCCGGGGCGGCGCGCCCGGCATCAGGGCGAAACGTAGCGCGACGCCAGGGGGAACCGCCGGTCGCGGCCGAAGGCGCGCGGCGTGATCTTCACCCCGGGGGGCGCCTGGCGGCGCTTGTACTCGTTGCGGTCCACGAGCTCGACGACCTGGCGCGCGGTCGCCTGGTCGTGGCCGGCCGCCACGATCTCGGCGACCGAGAGGTGGCGCTCCACATAGGCCTCGAGGATCGGGTCGAGCTCCTCGTACGGCGGCAGCGAGTCGGAATCGAGCTGGCCGGGCCGGAGCTCGGCGGAGGGCGGCTTCTCGATGGAGCTCCTCGGGATCACCCGCTTCCCCGATGCGTTGCGGTGGCGGGCGAGCTCGTAAACGAGCGTCTTCGGGACGTCCTTGATCACGGCGAAGCCGCCGGCCATGTCTCCGTAGAGCGTCGCGTAACCGCAGGCGTACTCCGACTTGTTGCCGGTGGTCAGGACCAGGGCGTCGCTCGAGTTGGAGAGCGCCATGACCAGCATCCCCCGGATCCGCGCCTGCACGTTCTCTTCGGCGCTGCCCGTCCCGCCGCCGGCGAGTTCGTCGCGGAGAACCTCGAGCGCCCCCGCGTGCACCGACTCGATGGGGAGGGTGGCGAGCTCGATGCCCAGGTTCGCTGCGAGCGCGCGCGCATCGGCGACCGAGCCCTCCGAGGAGTAGCGCGAGGGGAGCGCGACGCCGCGCACGTGCCGGGGCCCCAGCGCATCGACGGCGACGGCCGCGACGAGGGCGGAGTCGATGCCGCCGGAGAGCGAGACGATCACCTCGCCGAAGCCGCACTTGCGCACGTAGTCGCGCGTGCCGACCACCAGCGCGCGGTAGGTCTCCTCGAGTGGCCCGGGAGGCGCGGCTGCGGACCGTGGCGGGAGCGGCGGGAGCGGCGATGCCGGGCGGTCGCTCACTGTGAGCGCCCCCGCGGCGGGCGGGCGCTCCGGGAGCGGCACATCCACGAGCAGGAGATCCGTCTCAAGGCAGGCGCCCCGCGCGATGAGGCGGCCGGCCTCGTCGACCACGAGCGAGTTGCCGTCGAACACCAGCTCGTCCTGCCCCCCCACCTGGTTCACGTAGGCGACCGGCGAGCCGTGCCCGCGCGCGCGGTCGGCAGCGACTGAGAGCCGCTCCTCCGTCTTGCCGGCCCAGAACGGCGAGGCGTTGATGTTCACGATCAGCTGCGCGCCGGCGGCGCAGAGTGCTCCCACCGGTCCGTCCTCGTACCAGATGTCCTCGCAGACGGTGAGCCCAACCTGGGCTCCGCCGACGAGGAAGAGCGGCGTCTCCTCGCCCGGGACGAAGTAGCGCGCCTCGTCGAAGACGCCGTAGTTGGGGAGCCGCTGCTTGCGGTAGCGCCCGACCACGCGGCCCCCGTGGAGGAGCGCTGCGGTGTTGTAGAGCGCGCCGACCGCCGAGCCGAGCCGCGGCGAGTCCCCGGGATCGGGCGCGCCGACCACGAGCGGCGGGAGGCCCCTCGCGTCGGCGGCGAGCCGCGTGAGCGCACGCTCGGCGTCCGCGATGAACGCCGGGCGGAGCAGCAGATCCTCGGGCGGGTAGCCGGTGAGCGCGAGCTCGGGCGCGGCGACGAGCTGGGCGCCCGCCGCCGCCGCTTCGCGAGCGGCGTCGAGCACGAGGCGAGCGTTGCCCTCGAAGTCGCCCACCGTGGTGTTGAGCTGGGCGAGCGCGAGCCGGAGAGTCGGCGCCGGCATCGGTCGCTCCCTCCATCCCGCCGGCCGGACCCGGCGCGATCAGGCTAGCAGTCGCGCCCCGCGGGCGCCGCCCGGGGACAGGCCACGCTCGCCCCCGGCTGGCGCCCGGTGCACACTCGGGTCCCCCGGCCCCCGGATCACCGGGGCCGCGGCTCCGAGGAGCGCCGGTGCAGCTACATCTCGTCCCGCGCGTGCTCGAGCTCGTGCACCCCGCGCACGTCAACCATGCCGGCGACCTGTGGGGGGCCTGGAACGTGGACCCGCAGCTGCTGGTCCCGCTCGCGCTGGGGGCGGCGTGGTACGCGCGCGGCCTCGCGCGCTGGCCCGAGCGCAGCCGCGAGCACCCACGCTGGCGCACCGCTCTCTTCTACTCCGGGCTCCTCGTGCTGCTGCTCGCTATCGAATCGCCGCTCGACGCGGCGGCGGAGCACCACCTGACCTTCCACATGGTCCAGCACGAGCTGCTCATCCTGATCGCGCCGGCGCTGATCCTGCTCGGTGCGCCGACCACGCCGCTCCTGCGCGGCCTCCCGCGCGAGCTCCGGCTCGGCGTCGTGGGGCGCCTCGCGAGGCGCCACGCGGTGCGGAGGGGATGGCGCGTGGCCACGCACCCCGTTCTCGCCGGGGGGCTCTTCACCAGCGTCCTCTGGCTCTGGCACCTCGCCCCCGGCTGGTACGAGGCGGCACTCACCAACGAGTGGATCCACGAGCTGCAGCACGCCTCCTTCGCCGCCGTCGGGCTTCTCGTCTGGTGGAACCTGATCGACCCCGCGCCATTGCGGGCACGGCTCGGTTACCTCCCCCGCATCCTCTTCCTGCTCGCGATCGGCGTGCCGAAGCACATCCTCGGTGCCCTCCTCACGTTCGCGTCGGACCCCTTCTACGAGTACTACGAGGGGCGCCAGCTCATAGACATCTCGCTTGCAACCGACCAGCAAATTGCGGGGCTCATCATGTGGGCGCCGAGCCAGCTGCTGATGCTCGGCGTCGCGGCGGTGATCTTCGCCGTCTGGTACGAGAAGAGCGGCCAGAGTCAGCCGGACGAGCCGACCGCGGGCGCGGTGGCAGTGGCGGGCGGCTCGGGAGCGGAGACGCTCGGCTCGCGAGAGGCAGGCGCGTAGGCCCGCTGCCGGTCGGGCGCGAAGGCCGCTGCCGGGGGCGTGCCGCGCGAGAGCTAGCGGTTGATGATGGCCGGGTCACCCCAGAACAGCGCGAGCAACGAGACCATGATCGCGCCGGCGAGCACGAAGCCGAAGACGAAGAGCCGCGTGAGCAGCGCCTGCTCGAAGCGCAGGTGCATGAAGTAGGCGACGACGATCGCGAACTTGATGGCGGAGAGCACCAGCAGGATCGGGATCAGGAGCACGCCCAGGCCCGGCGTGTAGGAGGCGAAGAGCTCCACGATCGTGATCGCGGTCAGGAGCAGGCCGATGAGCACGTACTGCCGCACGGTGGGGTGCGGGCGATCGTGCGACCCGGCCGAGTGTCCGCCCTCGGCGCTCATCTCGTCCTCCCGCCGTCCGTCCCGGCGCTCACGCCGGTATCAGGTAGACGACCGTGAAAATCACGATCCAGACGATATCGACGAAGTGCCAGTAGAGCCCGATCGTCTCGACGTGGAAGCCCGCCTCCGGACCGAGGCCCGTGCGGCGCATCGACGCGACCAGCATCGAGCCGATCATCAGGACGCCGACTGAGACGTGCGCGCCGTGGAAGCCGGTGAGCACGAAGAAGGAGGCGCCGAACTGGTTGGTGGCGAGATTGAGCCCTTCCGCGCCGAACTCGTGGAACTCGAACACCTGGAAGCCCAGGAAAACAATTCCGAGCAGCATCGTCCCGAGCAGCCAGATCTTCATCATCTTGAGGCGCCCGTTCTGGGCCCCGTAGACGGCGAGCACCATGGCGACCGAGCTCATCAGAAGCACGAAGGTCGAGGCGGAGGTGACCGGTATGTTGAGCACCCCCGCGTACTCGATACCGTCGATGACGCGGTCCGCCGGGAACCACCCCGTGACCACCCCGTCGTGCGTGTGGCTCTCGATGAAGCCCACCGACGGGAGCGGGATACCCCCCTTGAAGACGAGGTAGGTCGCGATCAGCGCGCCGAAGAAGAGGCACTCCGAGGCGAGGAAGATCCACATCAGAACCTTGCGGCTGTCGATCCCCGTGGAGCTGTGCGGTGCGCCCGCAGCGTGCGAGGCCTGCGCCATCTCGCTCTCCCCCGCTCCCCTAGTGCCCGCTCGCGGCGGGCTCGGGGCCGGTCGGCTCCAGAGCCCAACCCCAGATGCCGTAGATGACCACCACCACGCCGAGCGCGAGCACCGCGAGGTGCGAGAGCGCGCCGATGCCCATCAGCGCGAAGCCCACACCGATGAGCAGCGGGTAGTAGGACGGCGGCGGGAGGTGGATGTGCTCATGCGGGTCCGGCTCGGGCGGCGCGATGCCGTGATCGCGGTCGTACCACACAGGGTCGCGGCCGCGCACCACGGGGACGACGTCGAAGTCGTGCTCCGGCGGCGGCGAGCTCGTCGCCCACTCGAGCGTCGCCCCGTCCCAGGGGTTGTCGGGCGCGGTGGGTTCCTCCCGCATCGAGCGGAAGAAGTTCCAGATGAAGACCGCCATGCCGGCCGCGATCGTGAAGGCACCCAGCGTGGCGACGAAGTTCCACGTCTCCCAGCCGAGCCCAGCGTCGTAGGTGTAGATGCGGCGCGGCATCCCCGAGACACCGAGGAAGTGCATCGGGAAGAAGGTGGCGTTGAGGCCGATGAAGAACAGCCAGAAGTGGAGCTTGCCGAGCCCCTCCGCGAGGAAGCGGCCGGTGAACTTCGGGAACCAGTAGTAGACGCCGGCGAAGATGCCCATGATCGCGCCGCCGAAGAGAACGTAGTGCAGGTGGGCGACGATGAAGTACGTGTCCTGCTGCTGCGTGTCGATGGGCGGCGAGGCGTGCATCACGCCCGAGATACCGCCGACGGTGAAGGTCGCGATGAAGCCGACCGCGAAGTACATCGCGGTGGTGAAGCGGATGTTCCCCCCGTAGAGCGTCGCCAGCCAGTTGAAGATCTTCACGCCCGTCGGCACCGCGATCGTCATCGTGGTCGCAGAGAAGACGACGCGCGGCACGGCGCCGAGCCCCGTCGTGAACATGTGGTGGCTCCACACCGCGAAACCGAGCACCGCGATCGAGACTCCGGCGAAGACCACCGCGCCGTAGCCGAAGAGCGGCTTGCGCGCGAAGGTCGGCAGCACCTCCGAGACGATCCCCATGGCCGGGAGGATCAGCACGTAGACCTCGGGGTGCCCGAAGATCCAGAAGATGTGCTGCCAGAGCACCGGGTCGCCGCCGCCCTCCGGGATGAAGAAGTTGGTCGTGAAGTTTCGGTCGAAGTAGAGCTGGACGAGGCCGACCGTGAGCACCGGGAGCGAGAGCACCAGCAGCCAGGCGACGATCATCGTCATCCAGACGAAGACGGGGAGGCGGAACATCGTCATCCCCGGCGCGCGCAGGTTGATGATGGTGACGATGAAGTTGAGCGAGGCGATCAAGGAGGAGGTGCCGAGGATGATCAAGGACACCGTGTAGAAGTCCATCGAGCGGCCGGTCGAGTAGGTGTTCTCGGTGAGCGGCGCGTAGGCGAACCAGCCCGTGTCCGGCGCGCCCCCGAGCAACCAGCTCGCGTTCAGCATCAGCGCCCCCGAGAGGAAGATCCAGTAGGAGAGCGCGTTGAGCCGGGGGAAGGCAACGTCGCGCGCGCCGATCATCAACGGCACCAGCCAGTTGAAGAACGCCGCGCCCAGCGGCATCACGCCCAGGAAGATCATCGTGAGCGCGTGCATGCTGAAGAGCGCGTTAAACAGGTCGGCGTCCACCACCTCGCCGTTGGGGACCGTGAGCTGGCTGCGGATCAGGAGCGCCTCGGTACCGGCGACGACGAAGAACACCATTCCGGAGACGCCGTAGAGCGTCCCGATCCGCTTATGGTCGACCGTCGTGAGCCAGGACCAGATGCCGGAGGGCGCCTGGACGGCAGGCGGGGCGAGCGTGCCAGCGGCGGTCGACATACTCCGTGCCTCCCTCAGCGGCCGAGCGCGCTCGGCGCCGGCTCCCGCGCGTCAGACGCGCCGCTACTTGAGCTCCCGCAGGTACGCGGTGATCGCCGTGATCTGCTCGCTGGTCAGGTGCTCGCCCCACGCCGGCATGCCGTTCTGGCGCACCGTGACGCCGGGCTTGATGTCGTCCGGGTTCGAGATCCAGCGTTGGAGCTCGCGCTGCACGCGATCGGGATCCTCGGAACTCGCAAAGCCGTCGCCGATCCCGGCGAAGAGCGTCGAGCGGGAGGCGACGTGCGTCAGGTCGGGGCCGATCAGCCCGACGGCCGGCGTCCCCTTCACGGTGTGACAGCCGACGCACGGCGTCACGCCCAGAGCGAGGATCGGGTTCTGGAAGAGCGCCGCCCCCTCCTGGGCGAGTTCCGAGAGCGCCTCCGCGGCGACGGGCGGGGCGAGCTGCGCCTCGACCCACGCGTCGAAGTCGGCCTGCTCGTCGACGAAGACGCGGAAGCGCATGTTCGCGTGCGAGGTGCCGCAGAACTCGACGCACTGGCCGAGGTAGGCCTCATCGCGCACCTCGTTCGGCGTAAAGAGGACGGCGTTTTCGCGGGCCGGCACCATGTCGACCTTGCCAACGAGCTTCGGGATCCAGAAGGAGTGGATCACGTCTTCCGATCGGAGCGCGACGTAGACGGGCCTGTCCACGGGGACATGCATCTCGTTCGCCGTCACGATGCCGAGGTCTGTGTAGCGGAACTCGAACCACCACTGGTGGCCTATTGCCTCCACGCGGATCGTGCCCTCGGGCAGGTTGTCCGCGTCGGGCTCGAGGTCCGCGATCGCGGTCACCGTCGGCACGAAGATTGCCACGAGTATGACAACCGGGAGCAGGGTCCACACGATCTCGAGCCGGGTGTTGCCGTGGATCTGCTTGGCGACGCGGCCCGGCCGCTCGCGGAACCAGATGGAGAGGACGAGCGTCGCCCCCAGCACTCCCACGAAGACCACCGTCGCGAGCCAGAAGACGACGACGTAGACGTTCTGCACCGTCTGCGTGGCGTCGGACTTCGGATCAATGGTGGACTGCGGGTCGCTGCAGGCGGTGAGCGCGAGTCCGGTAAGGAGCATCGCGGCGGCCACAAAAAGGCGCCGCGCGTGCACGCGATCGAGGCGCACCGCCACCTCCCGTCGGGCTCGCCGGCGCCCTGCCCCCGAATCGCCGCACGGCCGCGCGTACAGTCGCACCAGCCCGCGCATCGGTCAACTGCCGCGAGCCGCGCCCCGGCGGCGGGGCGCGTTGATCGGCGCTCGGTGGGGTCGTAGCCTCTCCCCCGATGTCCCACTCTCCGGCGAAGCTGATTCGGCGGGCGGGACCACCCCGCCTTGCGCTGGGCGCAGTCGGCGTGGTGCTCGCGCTCCTGCTCGCGGCGCTCGGCGTCGCAATCGACCGCGGCGTCGGCGACTCGCCCCTCGGGGAGAGCCCCGCCGCCTTCCGGCTCGCCCCCGACTTCACCGCCGAGACCCTGGACGGCGAGAGCTTCAGCCTCGGCCGCCACTCAGGTGGCCCGCTCTTCCTCTACTTCTGGGCCTCGTGGTGCGCCCCCTGCGAACGCGAGGCGCCCCTCATCGAGCGGCTCTGGCAGGAGTACGAGGCGAGGGGGTACACCTTCGTCGGCGTGAACGTGATGGACAATCACACGGACGCCGTTGCCTTCGCCCGCCGGCACGGGCTGACCTTCCCGATCGTGCGCGGGGCCGACGTCTACCTCGACTACGGTGTGATCGCCTTGCCGGAGGCCTTCTTCCTGCTGCCGGGACTCCGCGTCTCCGGGAAGTACTTCGGAGAGCTGCGGGAGGCCGACTTCCGTGCGATGCTGGAGCGTCTGGCGGAGGGGACCTGAGCATGCGTCGGCCGACCGCCTCCCTCCTCCCCCGTCGCCTCTCCCGCCGGGGACGCCTCGTCGCTCTCTTCCTCGTCGCCTCGCTCGCGATCGGGACGCTGGCCGCCGTCGCGGCCTCCTCCTCCCTCTCCTACTACGTCACGCCCGAGGAGTTCGCGCAGGAGATCGACCCGGAGGGCGGGCGCTGGCGTGTGGGCGGGCGCGTCGTGCCCGGCACGATCGCCGAGAGCCCCGGCCATGCCATCGCCTTCGAGATCGAGGGCGAAGAGGGTGAGCGGATGGCGATCACCTACGACGGCGTCGTCCCGGGACTCTTCGGCCCCCGCACCTTCGTCGTCGTCGAGGGCGTGGCCGACGGCCCGGCGCACCTCATGGCCTTCTCGGTCGTGATCAAGCATGAGAACGAGTTCGTGACCGACGCCGCCGACACCGACGTCTTCGTGCCGGAGCGCACCTCCTCCGCCGGATCCCCATGAACCTCGCGGGGGCGCTGGGCGCCTCCGCGCTCGTGGCGGCGCTCGCTGCGGCTCTCTTTGCCCTCGGCGCCTCGACCTGGGGCGTGAGACGGCGCCATCCGGGCGCCACGGCCGCCGGTCGGCGGGCGCTCTACGCGACGGCGGCTCTCCTCACCGTCGCGATGGCGACCCTCGCCTCGGCGCTGCTCCGCGACGACTTCAGCCTCGTTTACGTCGCCTCGGTCTCCTCCCGGGACATGGAGACGGCCTTCAAGTGGGCCGCCTTCTACAGCGGCCAGCCTGGCTCGCTCCTCCTCTGGACGTGGCTCCTCTCGCTCTCCCTCGCCGGCGTCGCGCGCCATCTCGCCTCGGCGCTGCCGTGGGCGCGCGGGCACGCTCAGGCCGTGGGCGGGGCGCTGCTCGCAGCCTTCCTGGTCCCGCTCGTCTTCCTCGCCTCGCCCTTCGACGTGGCGGCCGTGACCCCGCCGGACGGCGTCGGCCTCAACCCGCTCCTCGTCGACCGCGCGATGCTGATCCACCCGCCGATGCTCCTCGCCGGCCTCACCTCGACGGTCGCGCCCTTCGCCATCGGCGCCGGGGCGCTCCTCGCCGGCCACGTCGACTCCGGCTGGGTGCGAGCCGCGAGGCCCTGGGCTCTCGGCTCCTTCGTCGTGCTCGCGACCGGGAATGTGCTCGGCGGCTGGTGGGCGTACACGGTCCTGGGCTGGGGCGGCTACTGGGCCTGGGACCCGGTCGAGAACTCGGCGATCCTCCCCCTGCTCCCGACCATCGCCCTCCTCCACGGCTTCGCGGTGCAGGAGCGGCGGGGGATGCTCCGGCTCTGGAACCTCGCGATGGCCGCCGCGGCCTTCTCGCTCGCCGTCTTCGGCACCTTCAACGTGAGGAGCGGCCTCGTCTCGTCGGTGCACTCCTTCGCGCAGTCGGAGATCGGGCCCTACTTCCTCGGGATCCTCGCTGCGGTGATCCTCGGGTCGATCGCGCTCCTCGCGTGGCGCTCCCCGCGGCTCTCGGGGCCCCACGACTTCGAGTCGCTCCTCTCCCGCGAGACCGGCCTCATCGTGAACAACTATCTGCTCACCGCCATCGCGCTCGTGATCCTGGGAGGCACGCTCTTCCCGGTCGCATCGGAGCTCGCCCGCGGCGTGCGCGTCACCGTCTCCGAGCCCTTCTACAACCAGGTGGTGGGTCCCTTGCTCGCGGTGCTGTTGCTCGTCGCCGCCGGCGGCATGCTCCTGCCGTGGAGACGCGGCTCGCCCCGGTCGCTCCGGCGCCGGCTCACCGCGCCGGGCGGGGTACTCATCGGCTGCGCCGCCGTGCTCTGGAGCGCCGGCGTGCGCGACCCCTTCGCCCTCGGGGGCATCGTCTGCGCGGCCACGCTCGCCTCGGTTACGCTGCGCGAGTACTGGCTCGGCGCACGGGGGGCGCACCGCGCGGCCGGGGGAGGCGCCGCCTCGTGGCCGCTCGCCGTCGCGGCACTCTTCCGACGCGATCCGAGGCGCTACGGTGGCTACCTCGTCCATCTCGGAGCGGCGGTGATGGCGGTGGCCGTCGTCGGTTCGACGGCCTACCAGCAGCAGGTGCGCGTCGCGGTCGCGCCGGGCGAATCGTTCGAGGCTGGGCGCTACACGCTGACCTACGAGCGACTTGAAGGGCGGGCCGGGACCGCGAACGGCGTGGAGACCGACGCCGTCGCCACCGTCACCGTGCGCGAGGGCGATCGGTTCCTCGGCGAGATGCAGCCGGGACGGCGCTTCTTCACGAACTTCCCCAACCAGCCGATGGGGATGGTGGCTGTGCGCAGCACCTGGCGAGAGGACCTCTATCTCTTCATACAGGGCTGGGACGAGAACCTCGTCGCCGAGTTCCAGGCCTTCGTGAACCCGCTCGTGATCTGGCTCTGGACCGGCGCCGGCCTGCTCGTGGCGGGTGGGCTTCTCGCCTTCGGCTGGCAGAGCCCGCGGCCCCGGGAGGCCGTCCCCGGCACGGCCGGGCACGCCTGAGGCCCCGGTGGAGGCGAGGCGTGGACGGGCGGGGACCGCGCACGTCGCGGGGGGAGCGGCGCTCGTGGCGGCCGCACTCCTCCTCGCCGCGACGGCCCTGTCGGGCGGGGCGCACCCCGCGGCCGCCCAGCAGGTCGACCCCGAGCAGCAGCTCGCCATCGAGCGGCAGCTGCTCTGCCCCCAGTGCGTGAACGAGCGGCTCGATCAGTGTGATCGGGCGATCTGCGAGGACATGCGCGCGACCATCCGGGAGCAGCTCGCGGCCGGCACGCCCCCCGATCAGATCGTCTTCTTCTTCCGCGCGCGCTACGGGGATCGCGTTCTCGCGCAGATCCCGCGGGAGGGGTTCAACCTGCTGCTCTTCGGGTGGGTCGGCGGCTCGCTTCTCCTCGTCTCGCTCGGAGGCGGCTTCGCGCTGTGGAGGATGCGCCGCTCCGCCGGCGCGGCGACCGACGGCGAGGAGCCCTAGCGTGGAGTGGCTCCTGCTCGCCGTCGTCGTGCTGGCAACGGCCGCCTTCGTCGCGCCGGCGTTCCGCGAGTCCGGCCGGGAGGGGCCCGGGCCGGCCGAGGCCGCGCGTCAGGCGCGCGAGGAGCGGCGGCGGATCCTGGGCGAGTTCCGCGCGATCGATGCCGCGCGGGCGGCCGGACGCCTGAGCGCCGAGGAGCGGCTCGCGAGGCGGCGGGCGCTGGCTCCACGCCTGCTCGCCGCCGCCAGAGAGCCGGGGACCCGCCCGGAGCGGGAGGCGTGAGGTGCTTCCTCGGGGACGGGGCGCGGCGGCTCGTCGTCGCGGCCGCGCTCGCGGCGGGGGCGCTCGCCGCGGGCGCGATGGCGACTCCGGCCACCGAGGCGCAGGCGCCGCCCGGCTCCGGCGGTGGCGAGCGTGGCCGCGTCGTCGTGCTCGTCGTCCCCGGCACGGCCGGGGCGAGCCTCGCGGGGGAGGTCGAGATCGAACTCATCACGCTCGGCGAGGCCGCGGGCATCGGCGTGGCGCGCGCGTCGGCTGCGGGGGGGCGTGCCGAGTTCACCGTCCCCACCGACCCGATGCTGACACACGTGCCGCTCGTGAGTTACCGGGGCGTGCAGTACTTCGGCGACGCCGTGGTTCTCTCCCCCGAGCTCCCCGCCGCCGAGGTCTCGGTGCGCGTCTACGAGCCGACGGCGGAGCCTCCGCCGCTTGCTGTGCGGGCGACCACGGTCACCGTGCTCGCGCTCGACCGCGCGTCGGCGGAGCTGACGCTGGCCAGGGAGGATCTCGTCGAGAACCCCTCCGACCGAGTCTACGTCGGGTCCGGCACGTCGGGCGTGACGCTCCGCATCCCGCTACCGGAAGAGACGCGCGACGCCGCGGGGCTCAGCGAGGAGGGGAGCTTCGAGCTCGGCTCCGGCACGCTCGACGTGGCGCTTCCGCTCCGGCCCGGCGTGACCTCCGTCGTCACCACCTACAGGGTCGGCTACGATCCCGCGCGGGACGCCTACCGGCTGCGCGTGACGGCACCCCTCCCGACCGGGCGCGTCGAGGTCCTCGTCCCCGAGCGCTTCGTCGAGGAGCTCAGGGCGCTCGACGGCGCCGAACTGGCTCCCAGCACCGAGGTCGAGGGCGAGCCGGCGCTGGTGGCGAGACGCGCGGGCCCGGCGCGCGAGGGGGAGGGGACGCTCGTGGAGCTGCGCGGTCTCTCCGGAAGCACCGCCTCCAATCCGCTGACCGAGGGGCGGGGCCCGCTCGCCGCGACCGCGCTCGCGCTCGTGCTGCTCCCGGCCGCGGCGTGGGCGCTCGCCCGGAGCGCGCGCGCGCGGGGGGCGCAGACGCCGTGAGCGGCGAGCGCTCGGGCCACCCCGGGCCGTGCGGGATGGAGATCGAGGCGCGCGGCCTCACCAAGAGCTACCGCGGGGTGGTTGCCGTCGACGACGTGAGCTTTTCCCTGGCCCCCGGCTCACGGACGGCGCTGCTCGGGGCGAATGGCGCGGGCAAGAGCACGCTCCTCGCGCTGCTCGCGACGCTGATCTTCCCCACGAAGGGGTCGGCCTTCATCGGGGGCGCGGAGGTGGCGGAGGCCGGGGGCGACCTTCGCCGCCAGATCGGCTTCATGGGACATCTCCCGATGCTCTACGAGGAGCTCACCCCCTCAGAGAACCTTCGCTTCTTCGCGCGCCTCTACGACGTCGACGCCGGGGCGGAGCGCGCCGGGGAGCTGCTCCGCGCGGTCGGGCTCTGGGCGCGGCGCGACGAGCCCACCTCGGTGCTCTCGCGCGGGATGCACCAGCGCCTCGCGCTCGCGCGCGCCGTGCTCCACCGCCCGCGCGTGCTCCTCCTCGACGAGCCCGAGACCGGCCTCGACCCAGACGGGCTCGAGATCCTCGAGCGGCTCGCGCTGGGCGACGAGGGCCCGACCGTGCTCGCCGCCACACACCGGCCGGAGCGCGTCGGGCGCTGGGCGACCGGGCGGCTCGTCCTCGACCGCGGCCGCGTCGTGGAGGAGAAGGCGGCGGCGCGCGGAACGCCCGATGCAGTGGGCGCCGGGGCAGCGGAGGGGGACGCGACGTGAGGGCCGCTCTCGCCGTCATGGAGAAGGATCTCCGGCTCGCCTGGCGTGATCGGGCGGGCTGGCTGACGGCGGGGAGCTTCGCCGCGATCTCGGTGCTCGTCTACTCCTTCGCGCTCGACCTCGCCGCTCGCGACGTGCGGCCGCTCCTCCCAGGGTTGCTGTGGGTCACCTTCCTCTTCGCCGGCATCATCTCCTCCGGTGCCGCCTTCCACGGCGAGGGGGAGCGCGGGACGCTCGACGCCCAGCTGCTCGCGCCCGTCGCCCGCACGGCCCTGTACGCCGGGAAGCTCCTCGCCAACCTGCTGGCTCTGCTCGCCGTTGAGGTTGCCACTCTCGCCCTCGCCACTATCCTGTTCGACGAGCCGCTCCTCACCCCCGAGCTCGGTGGGATACTGCTTGTGGGGACCGCTGGGTACGTCTCGCTCGTCACCGTACTCGCGACACTCGGGAGCCGCGTGCGGGCGCGCGCCGTGCTGATGCCGGTGCTCGCGCTCCCCCTGCTCGTGCCGCTCCTGATTGCGGCGGTGCGCGCGACGGGGGCCGCGCTGGGGGAGCCGGCCGGGGAGGCGCCGTGGCTGCTCCTGCTCGCGGTCTTCACGGCGTGGTCGGCGATCGGGAGCGCCCTCCTCTTCCCGCTGGCGGTCGAGCGATGAGCACGCTCGCGGCCGGGCCACGATGAGCGCCCTCGGTCGGTTCGCGTCGGGCTGGGCCGAGCGCGGCTACGCGCTGCGCTGGGCGGTGCTCCCCCCCGTCACCGGCGTGGCGATGTTCGCGTTGCTCGTGGGCGCGGTGATCGCGGCCCCGCGGGAGGCCGTGGAGGGGGAGGTGCAGCGCATCTTCTACATCCACGTCCCCTCGGCCCTCGCCTCCTACCTCGGGGTCGGCATCGCCTCCCTCGCCTCGGTGGCGCTCCTGTGGCGGCGCGACATGCGATGGGACGCGGTGGCCCGCGCGGGCGCGATGGCCGGCGTGCTCTTCACCGGGCTCACGCTCGCCACCGGCATGATCTGGGGGAAGCCGATCTGGGGCGTGTGGTGGACGTGGGACGCGCGCCTCACCAGCACGCTCGTCCTCTTCCTGCTCTACTCCGCCTACCTGCTCGCGCGGCAGCTCGCCGACGAGGCCGATGAGCAGGCGGCGCGCTTCGCCGCGATCTTCGCCATCGTCGCCTTCATCGACATCCCGATCATCAACATGTCGGTGCGCTGGTGGCGCACGCTGCACCCGCAACCGATCGTCTTCGATCCGTTCGGCGAGCAGGCGCTCCCCGGATCGATGATGCTGGTGCTCGTGATCGGGATCGTCGCGGTCGGCGCCCTCGCCCTCTGGCTGGTGGTGCTCCGGTCGGAGGCCGAGGGGCTCGCGCAGCGGGCCACAGCCGTGCGCCAGCTCATCGACCGCAGGGAGGCGCGCTGATGGACCACCTGGAGTTCCTGTTCGCGGGCTTCGCCGTCTTCTGGGCGGGTCTCTTCGTCTACCTCCTCTTCCTGCAGGCGCGGCTGCGGGGACTCACCCGCGAGATCCAGCGCCTCGAGGAGCGCCTCACCGAGTCCGCCTCGGGTGGGCCGAGACCGGGGAACGCCCCGGAGGAGGCGGGCCCGGGCGCGGCGGAGGGCGGCGGGTAGCGTGCGCGCGCGCATCGGCTCCGGTGGGAGACTCAGCGGCTACACGTTGCTGACGATCGCGACCGCCGCGTCAACGCTGGCCCTGATCGCGATCGGAGGCGTGGTCCGCACCACCGAGTCCGGCCTCGGCTGCCCGGACTGGCCGCTCTGCCACGGGGGGCTGCTGCCGCCGCTCGAGCGGGCGGCAATCATCGAGTACACCCACCGCACCGCCGCCTCCGTCGTCGGGTTGCTCATCCTCTCGGTCGCGGCCTGGACGCTGTGGCGGCACCGCGCCGACCGCGCGCTCGCGGGTCTCGCCCTCGCCTCTCTCCCCCTGCTCGCGGTGCAGGCATGGCTCGGCAAGGAGGCCGTGGAGCGAGAGCTCCCCGCCGTGGTCGTGACGCTCCACCTCGCGACCGGCCTCCTGCTCTTCGCGGTGGTCACGCTGCAGGCGGCGCTCGCGTGGCTCGGCCCCGGACGCCGTCGCATCCGCGAGCCCGAGCGCGCGCACTTCCTGCGCGTCGTGGCCTGGGCTTCCGCGGTCACCTTGATCGTCCTGATCGCCGGCTCCTACCTCGTCGGCGAGGGCGGCGGCCCTGCCTGCACGGGCTGGCCCGGGTGCCCGGAAGCGCCGATCCCCTTCCTCGACGGGAGTCGGCTGCACGACGCGCACTGGCTCCACCGCGTCACGGTCCTTATCGGCGGAGTCGCCGTCGCCGCGGTGGCGTGGTCCGCCGCGGGACTTGCCCGCGTCGGCGACGCGCTCCGGCTCGCCGCGGCGTCGCTGGTCGTGCTCTACCTCGCGCAGGTGGTTCTCGGCGCCGCGAACATATGGACCGACCACTCCGCCGCGGTGCGCACCGCGCACCTCGCGCTCGCCGCAGCGCTCTGGGGGCTGCTCGTGACGATGGCCGTGGCCGGGCGCTTCGAGGCGACGGTGCCCGCGGAGGAGCGGCCGCCAGAGGCCGGGGGCTCCGGTGTCTAGGCCACGCGCGGCGGCGGGTGCCCACGGCGCAGCCGCGGCGGAGCCGGAGGACCCCACTCCCCGCGCCGCGGGTCGGGCCTCGGGGCTCGGAGCGGTGGCACGCTCCTACGTCGAGCTCACCAAGCCGAGGATCATCTGGCTGCTCCTGATCACGACCGTGCCGGCGATGGTGATCGCGGCGGGGGGATGGCCGGACACCGCCCTCGTCGCGAGCACGCTCCTCGGCGGCATGCTCGCGGCCGGGGGCGCGAACGCCATCAACCAGTACGCCGACCGCGACATCGACCGGCTGATGCGCCGCACGAGCGGCCGTCCGCTCGTTCGCGGCACGGTGTCGCCCGGGCAGGCGGCCGCCTTCGGGCTCGTGCTCTCGGTGATCTCGGTCGCGTGGCTCGCCGCGACGGTGAACGCGCTGGCGGCGGCGCTGGCAGCGGCGGCGATCGCGTTCTACGTCGGCGCCTACACCTACTATCTGAAGCGGACGACGACGCAGAACATCGTGATCGGCGGGGCGGCCGGCGCGGCGCCGCCCGTCATCGGCTGGGCCGCCGTGACAGGCAGCATCGAAGTCGAGGCGGCTCTCCTCTTCCTCGTCGTCTTCTACTGGACGCCGCCCCACTTCTGGGCGCTCTCGCTCCTCCTCGCCGACGACTACGAGCGGGCCGGTGTGCCGATGCTCCCGGTAGTGAAGGGGGAGGCGGAGACGAAGCGCCAGATCGTGCTCTACACGCTGCTGCTCATCCCGCTGACGCTCATCTTCGGCGCCGTCGCCGAGCTGCGCTGGATCTACTTCGCGACGGCGGCGGCGGGCGGCGCCGCCTTCATCTGGTTCGCGCTCGCGCTGAGGCGGCTGCCCGGCATCGAGGGTGCGCGCGGTCTCTTCCGCTTCTCCGTGATCTACCTCGCGCTGCTCTTCGCCTCGATGGCGGCGGATCAGCTGCTGCTGGACTAGGGTGTCGTGTTACCCCGTCGGCCGCCCGGACGCTCGGGCGCCGCGACGACCGTAACCCGTTCTATCCCAGCTGTTCCCGGATCCACGCGGCCGTGACCGAGGCGACCTCCGATAGTGCACCCGACCTTGTCCTGTCACTCCCTATCGGTGGGTCATAGGAGTGGTCAGCACCGTCTATCACGTGAAGGGTTGCCCGATCGTCCAGTGCCGCGAGGGCAGGCCGAAGCTCCGTCAGGTCGGTGAACTCTTCGTCACGTCCACCCTGGACGAACAGCATGGGCACCGGCACCCGCCGGAGATGATCCACGGGGTCATCCAACAGGATGCGCCATCGCATGGGGAAGACGTACAACACGGCGCCCCGGACCTCCGGCCAGCTCTCACGCGTCAGGGCCAGCGAGATGACTTGGCTGCTCATCGAGCGTCCCCCGAGGAACAACGGAAGCCCC
Organism: Dehalococcoidia bacterium; assembly: GCA_965226695.1. Classification (GTDB taxonomy): domain Bacteria; phylum Chloroflexota; class Dehalococcoidia; order Lucifugimonadales; family CATOSD01; genus CATOSD01. The sequence goes on along the minus strand of OZ245405.1, from coordinate 3,526,541 downwards.
AGCGAGAGAGCCGCCGCGGCATCCTTGGCTGAGCTTGTTGTAGCGAGGAGAACGTCGAGGGAGTCAATGACGACAGAGGAGGAGTCGATCATTCCCTGGCTGTACGGATAGTTGTACCGGAAGGTCGCGATCCGCTGATCGGCGAGCGCGTCAGCCAGCTGCACCATGATGGGCGTGTATATCGGGGTTCCCGAGCCGTGACCCAACACCATCAGGGCCACGGCGTCTTCCGGCTTCAGAAGGACGGTAGCGACCTCCGGACCCCCGGGAGTCAGGAGCAGCGTGCTCTCGGTGACCTCGGCGTCAGCCAATCTCGCTGCGCCCGTTCTCGCGCGAGCGCGTACTGACCGTCGATCGAACAGACTGCACCGCGCCACCGTTTGCCCGCGCGCTCCTCGGTTGGGCGAGCCGCCCGCATCGGCTGTGGTATCTCCGGGACCGCTCCCCCTCCTCCCCTCGCCAGCGCTTCACGGGTGGTCCCTTATGTCGCTCTGTCCCACGCTCGCCAGCGAACTGCCGACGGCGCACCGCGAGGCCGCTGACGACGGAGTCACTTCCCGCCTAGTCGGGCGGCCGTGCCCGGCCCGAGGCGCTCTCGCCCGGCACCCGCTGCGCCCACGCCCCGTGGTGGCGCTCGGCCCACGAGCGCCGCACGCGGCCGCGTGTGATCCCCCGCATCGACTCGCGCGTCTCAGGGTTGAGGACCGCCATATAGAGGTGGCCAAGGATGAGCGGAAGCAGCAGCAGCGAGAGGACGGTATGCCAGCGGAAGACGACGGCCACCAGGTCGGCGTCGATGACCTCCTTGCTCCAGAAGTTCACGCCGAGTGCGACCCCGGTCCCGAGGAGCAGCAGGACGGCGACCGTCGAGAGCGCGGCGTTGATCTTCTGGCCGGCGTTGAACTTGCCCACGCGCGGTCCGATGGAGCGCAGCCCCGCGACGCGAAGCGCCCGGTGCTGCAGCCAGAGATAGTCGTCAAGACGAACCACGAAGAGATCCCGCGCATCGCGGCGTGCGGGCCGGCGCGAGAAGAGGGTCAGCGCCCCAGGTACGAGCGCGACCACGAAGCCGAGGCCTAGCAGTACGTGCAGCCACGCCAAGAGCCGCGCGCCTCCGAGATGGAGCGCCTTCGCCTCCGGCCAGAAGTTCGTAAGCCCCGTCAGCATCAGCAGCAGCACGGGGATCGCAATCAGCCAGTGGAGCGCCCGGGTGGAGGGGCCGAAGCGCTCGAGGAACTCGGGCGTCGCGCCTCCGCCCGGGGCGCCGGCCCCGGCGCCGGCGGCATCCGCAGCCGGAGGAGTCAGCCGCTCGCGCGAATCCACGCGTCCACCCGCCAGCCCCTCTGCTGCCAGTAGCCGAGATCCTGCCGGTCACGGAACTCGACACGCGTCAGCCACTTCGGCCCCTTGTAGCCGAACATGCGCGGCATCACGAGCCGTGCCGGGGCGCCGCGTACCCGCGAGAGGGGGGCGTCGTCCAGATCGTAGGCGATCAGCACCCCCGGGAGTCGCGCCTGCGCGATGGAGAGCGAATCCCTGTAGACGCCGCCCAGGGAATGGAACGTGACGTAGCGGGCGTCCGGCAGCGGCTCCACCAGCTCCGCGAGGCTCTGGAAGCGCACGCCGTCCCACTGCACGTCCGGCACCCTCCAGCCCTCGACGCAGTGGAAGTCCGAGACCTGCCGCACGGGCGGCAGGGCGCGCAGCGCCTCATATTCGAGGCTCAGCGGCCGGGCGACCAGCCCGTCCACAACAAGGCGGTAGGTCGCCGGGTCGAAGACAGGCCGCCGGTCCTCGACGGTGTTCTCCCGCCAGCCGTCGACGAGGCCGAAGACGCGCGTCGAGAGGGCGCCGACGGCGGCTCCACCCGCGAGCAGGGCGAGGAAGCGGGCGCGGGGGAGCAGGCGCCGGGCGCGTCCCGCGCCCTGCTCGTCGTCCCCGGAGCGCCGTGGCTCGTTGCTCATCTCATCCCGCGTCCGCGCATAGACGGCCCGTCGCAGTCAGTGTAGGGCACGCGAACGAGCGGATCGTGAGGCTTCGTTCACCGACACCGACGCGCCGCAGGGCTAGCCCTCGATCACCAGCAGCCGCAGGCGCATCGAGCCGCCGGGTGCCGTCACGGTGACCTCGTCGCCGACGGTGTGGTTGGCGACGGCGAAGCCGACGGGCGATTCGACCGAGATCCGCCCTTTGGTCGGGTCGACCTGCGAGGGGCTCACGAGGTGGAAGACCTGCTCCACGTCGCGCTCCATGTTGAGCACGCGCACCGTGGATCCGACGTGGGCACGCCCGCCCTTCGCCTCGGCGTCGATCACAACCGCGTGGCGGAGCCGGTTCTCGATCTCCCGGATGCGCGCCTCTAAGTGCGCCTGGGAGTCGCGCGCCGCGTCGAGGGGGGCGTTCTCGCGGAAGTCCTTGTCGGCCATCGCGGCGCGCAGCTCCTCGGCGATGCGCGGACGCTCGTCCTTCAGCTTCTTGAGCTCCTCCTCGAGCGCCTGGATGCCCTCGAAGGTCATGTAGAAGGCCTCGCCGCCGAGTTCCTCTATGGCACCGCGCCCGCCGCGCGCACCGCCCGCGAACTCCCCGAGGTGCGGCACGAGGTTCTCGGCCGTGAAGGCGAGTCGCGAGGCGTACGCGAGGAATCCGCGGATCGGCTCCGCGTGATCGGCGTCGTGCTCCAGCGCCTCGGCATGGGTGGCCGCGTACTGCTCCACCTCCTCGCCGGTGATCTCGCCTATGGGACGCTCCTCGCCGCCGAGCTCCTCGATGAAGCGATCGAGGGCCGGACGCTCGGCACGCGCCTTCTCGGGCTCCAGGCTGTTCAGATAGTGGGCGCTCGCGTCTCCAGCAGTCATCAACCCCGCCATGAGGCGGCCTCCGCTCCAGCGCGGCGGGCCGCGCCGCGTGCTGTTCGTGTGATGGGCGGACCAGCGGCCGCCCCAGCCGCCGGTCGGAGCCGCTCCCCGCCATGCCGACTGACGCCGCGCGAGTCCAGAGTAGCTCTCCCCAGTGTAGGAGAACGCGCGCGTACGATACCAACCATGAGCGGACTCCACAGCGCTCCCGAAGCCACGAGCGCGGACCGCACCCCGGATGACCCGGCGGCGGGCGACGACACAAGCCGGGCGGCCGCGTGGCTCGCCTCGGAGAGTGAGCGGCTCGGCCTCGCCCTCGACCGCCGGACGCACAACCAATTGGCGTCGTACCGCACCCTCATCGCGGCCGGCGCCGCGCGCGCCGGGCTCACCTCCGTGCGCGACCCCCTCGGGATCGCGCGCCGCCACCTGGGCGAATCGCTCGCGCTGCTCGCGGCGCTCCGCGAGGCGAAACTCCTTTCGGCGGGACGCGCCGCGCGGGTCGTCGATATTGGAAGCGGAGCGGGCCTCCCAGGAATCGCGATGCGAATCGCCGACCCTCAGATTCGACTCACGCTCGTCGAATCGCACGGGCGGCGGTGTACCTTCCTGCGGGAGACCTGCGCGGCGCTCGGCATGGAGGACGTGCGAATCGTGTGTGCGCGGGCCGAGGACGCCGGGCACGATGCCGACCTGCGCGGGAGCTTCGACCTCGCGGTGGCCCGGGCGGTCGCGCCGCTTGCCGTGCTCCTCGAGTACGCGCTGCCGCTCCTGGCGCCGGGAGCCCTGCTCGCGGCGCCGAAAGGGAGCCGCGCGGAGGAGGAGCTCGAGGCCGCGCGTCCGGCCATCCGCGCACTCGAAGGCGAGGCGCTCACGCCGCTCGCGCTGCCGCTCCCGCCCGACGCGCCGCCCCAGCGCGTACTGCTGGTTCGGCGAGTCGGCGAGCTCCCGGCCGAACTCCCGCGCCGGCCGGGCGCCCCCTCGCGTCGCCCCCTCGGCATGCCCGGCCGCCGGCGCCGAACCGCTCCAGACTGAGGCCCGCGCTCCGTGGGATAGAATCACGCAGCGGGCACTTCCCTCCCGCAGACAGGGGGCGACGGGTTGCTCGCCACAACGATCTCCCGGGTCTGTCGGCTCGCCCGTTTCGACCTCCGCGTGCTCAGCGAGGTGCGTGACGATCCGAACGCGACAATCCCCGCCGTCGTCGTCGCAGCGGGCTCGGTGCTGCTGCTCGGCTTCGGCGGGTGGCTGTGGTGGGTCACGTCCGGGCTCGGCGACACGGGAGCCGTCTTCCTGAAGAGCACGCTCCTCGGGAGTGGCCTCGCCTTCGCCCTGTGGTTGGTGTGGCTGCTCGTCGCCTACTCGGTGCTCCAACGCGTCGCGTCCGTCACGGTCCCCACGGAGCGCCTCCTTCGCTGCGCCGGGTTCGCCACGATCCCCGCGGCGCTCGGCGTGCTGATGATCGTCCCCGCAGTCTCGTTCGGCGTGGGATTGTTCGCGATCGGGGCGTGGGCTCTGCTCACCCAGGTTGCGACCGAGCGGGCCGTGGGCATGGGCGGGGCCAGCGTGATCCTCGCGAACGCCGCCGGCTTCGCGGCGTGGGCGCTCGGGATGTCCCTGCTCTCGACTGGCAGCAATCAGCTCGGGGTGGGCCCGTTCCTCGCCGAGTCGATCTGGGAGGCACTCACCGGCTTCGAGGCCGCGCGCTCGATCATCGCCGGGTAGGCGTGTTCGGCGGACTGGCGATGGACCGAGCCCCTCGGCGCCGCCTACACTCGGCCCGAACCCTCAGACGGTCGACGTGGGCCTGTAGCTCAGCTGGGAGAGCGCCACACTGGCAGTGTGGAGGTCAGGGGTTCGAGCCCCCTCAGGTCCACCACCCATTCAGGTTCAAATCCGGCGATTCTCGCGCCTTTCCGCGCGTCGCAGGGTGATCAATTGTGGCCATGTTGTGGCCTTGTTGTGGCCATTCACCCGATCAAGTGGCCCAGGCTGAGAGCGCAGTGAGTGCCAGGCGACCTCCAGTGGCCACGGGGCATCCCTGCCCGTACTTCCAGAATGCGCTTCGGGGCAGGCCGCCGCCTCCTGGCATCCCTCTGTTGCGTGCCCTCTGTCGATCGCCAGGGTCATTGATCCACGCGTCTGTCGTCGGTTTCGCGGTAGGGATGCCGGTTACCCGGCACCCCCCGCGCAGATCCGGACGTGCGCGCTAACGCATCCGGCTCCTACCTTGAGTGGGTAACGGCAAATCGCTCCGCCGGCCACGGGTGGAGGATGGAGACACGGGGCCACAGCCGCTGGCAGAGAGCCGCAAGGCGCTCCCACGTGAAGCGGTCCCGCTGCGACCTCCGGCGGAGGATGCGCAGCCACATCCGCATCACGTCGAGCACGAACCGCTGTAGCGAGCGGGAGCTCGTCGGGACCGCGTAGTAGCCCAGCCAGCCACGCAGCACCCGCCCGAGCCACCGACCCGTACGTACCGGGCTCACGTGCATTCGCCGCCGCAGCGCCGCCTTCACGGCCTGCAGCGTGCGGCGCACTCGCTTCGGCACCGGCTTCCGTCCCAGCCCGAAGCCCCCGTGTCGCCTCGTCCGGCAGTAGTGCCTAAACCCGAGGAAGTCGAACGTCTCCGGCCGTCCCTCCCCGCGCTTCGCGCGGTTCGCTTGCGCAAACCTGCCGAACTCCACAAGACGCGTCTTCTCCGGGTGCAGCTCCAGCCTGAAAGCCGCGAACCGCTCCCGGACCACCTCCATGAATCGCACCGCGTCGTAGCGGTGCTGGAAGCCCAGCACAAAGTCATCGGCATACCTCACCAGGTACGCCTCGCCGCGCACCTCTCGCGGCCGCCACTCCCGCGCGAACCAGTCGTCGAGCACATGGTGCAGGTACACGTTCGCCAGCAGCGGCGATATCACCGCCCCCTGCGGCGTCCCCTGCACCACGTCGACTTCCAGCCCCGCATCGATGACGCCCGCGTTCAGCCACTTCCGGATGAGGCGCAACACCCTCCGGTCCCCGATACGCATCTCCAGGAACCGCATCAGCTGCTCCCGGTCGATGTTGTCGAAGAACCCGCGGATGTCCACCTCCACTATCCAGTTGACCTTGCGCCGCTCAATCGCGTAGGCCAGAGCGTCCAGCGCGTCGTGCGCCGAGCGCCCCGGCCTGAACCCGTAGTTGAAGCCGTAGAACTCCGGTTCATAGATCGGGTTCAGGATCTGCTCCACCACCGCACGCTGGACGATCTTGTCCTCCAGCGATGCAATACCGAGCAGTCGCACGCCCCCGTCCGGCTTCGGGATCTCCACCCGCCGGACCGGGGCCGCCCGGTACGCTCCCCTCTGTACGCGGGCGTGCAGGTCGAGCAATCGCTCCTCCAGCCCGTCCCCGTACTCGCGCCACGTCATCCCGTCCACGCCCGGGGCCGCATCCCGCTTCAGTGCGTGATATGCCTCCCCCAGCGCCTCCGGCGTGATGTGGTGCAGGAGCGCGGTGAGCCTCTCCCCCGGCTTCTCCTTCACGAACTGCCGTATCCGCTCCGCCCCGGGTGACACCGCCCCCCGGCTCTGCGTCCGGACCGTGCCGGTGCGTTGCGGATTCCTCTCGGTCGCGGCCCTTCGCTCCAGCGACTCCGCCGGGAATTGCTTCCCCTTGTTCGCCGCCTTCATCGCTAATATGGCCGCGTCAGACTGCTGCGCGTCGTGCATCATCGGCTTCGGTTGCCTCCCTTCCCGATGCGGTCCCGGCGTACGACACGCCGGGACGACGCGGAGCCCTCCCGGGTCCCGGTGTTGGACGTGCATGCGTGCAGTGGGTTCGCAGACACCGCGGAGCTCTGCTGCGGCTCGCCGCTAACGCCGCAACAGATGTTGCCTTCGACCTCGCTGACAGTCTCGGCACTCCGAATTCAAGACAGCTTTCGATGCTCGATAGCCCCGCCCGCATACCCCGCTGCCAACGCTTCACGAACCGCCTCACGGCGACCCGCGCATGGCTCGCGGTGTGGCGTGGAGTGGCTCGCTCCTTCGCCACGGGGATTTACACCCCTCCCCTCCACCAGTTTGCCCGGCCGTTCCAGCGATTCCGTCAGTAGCTAACGTGACAGCGATTCTGTCAGTCCCCAGCCACCGAGCAGGGGGTGACAGTGCAACAGTTCGAAGAAGCACGGCGCTACGTCCTTGACAGTGTGTTCGCCGGAGATCTGCAGGCCTCGCAGGCCGCCGAAATCCTGGGCATCAGCGAGCGACACGCGTGGCGGCTCCTCGCCGCCTACCGCTCGCGTGGAGTCTCCGCGCTGAGGCACGGCAACCGCGGGCGCCGTCCGCACAATGCCGTCCCGGCCGAGGTCGCCTCGGCCGTGGTGCGCCTCGCCACCACCCGCTACCCGGGAGCCAACCACACCCACCTCACTGAGCTGCTGTGGGAGAACGAGGGTCTGGACGTGAGCAGCCGGACCGTCCGCCGGATCCTGGCGCGCGCCGGGATCGCGAGTCCCCGACGCCGCCGGCCCCCGGAGCACCGCGTCCGCCGCGAGCGGATGTCCCGCGAGGGGATGCTGCTGCAGGTCGACGGCAGCCACCACGCCTGGCTCGAGGACCGAGGGCCACGCTTCGCCCTGCTGCTCGCCGTCGACGACGCGACCGGAGCCGCCGTGCACGCCCTCTTCCGCCCGACCGAGGACGCTCGCGGCTACTCGCGTCAGACGGTCCGCCGCTACATCGACGCGGCCGAAGCGGCCGGCCTCCTCCTGTTGGAGGAGATCGTGCGGCGCCGCGGCATCCCGCTCGCCCTCTACAGCGACCGCCACGGCGTCTTCAAGGCCTCCCCCGACGGACGGCGCGGGCTGAAGGTCTCCACCCAGATGACATGAGGGTCGGCCCCCTCCTCAGAGGGGATACTTCCCCTCCAGACACGGGCTCACGTGGTGGCCCAGGAGAACGGCTCAGGCGAGCCGAGAGAGATAGGAGACCGACCGTGGCACAGGGTACATCAGATGCCACAGAGAGCAGGAAGGTGGGGGATGCGGAGCTCGTGACTGTCGGCATCGACGTCAGCGACCGCTACAGCCACCTCTGCGTCCTCGGTGGCGACGGGGAGATCGTGCGGGAGGAGCGAGTCCGCACCACGACCGCGGCGCTCACGCGGGCGCTCACCCCACTGCAGGGCGCCCGGGTGGTGATGGAGGTGGGGCCGCGTTCCCCGTGGCTGAGCCGGATGTTCGCGGAGCTCGGTCACGACGTGATCGTCGCCAACCCGAGGCAGGTCAGGCTGATCGCGCGCAGCCAGCGCAAGACCGACCGCTCCGATGCCGAGCACCTCGCCCGGCTCGGCCGATTCGACCGGAAGCTCCTCGCCCCCATCCGGCACCGGGGGGCCACGGCACAGGCGGACCTCCAGGTGCTCCGCAGCCGCGACGCTCTCGTGCGGGCGCGGACCGCGCTCATCAACCACGTCCGGGGCGCGGTGAAGGCGTGGGGCGCGGCGCTTCCGAGCTGCACGGCGCCGGCCTTCCACCGCGCGGTCGAGTCGCACATCCCAGAAGAGCTACGCCCGGCGCTGCTGCCGGTGCTGCGGCAGATCGAGCACCTCACCGGGGAGATCCGGCAGGCCGACAAGCAGCTCGCCGCGATGTGCGAGCGCTACGCGGAGACCGGTGCGCTCCGGCAGATCGTGGGCGTCGGCCCGATCACCTCGCTCACCTTCATCCTCACCATCGAGGACCCGGCCCGCTTCCCCAAGAACAGGGAGGTGGGGCCCTACCTGGGGCTGGTGCCCCGGAGCCGCGATTCCGGTGACCGGCAGCCCCAGCTGCGGATCACGAAGGAGGGGGACGCGGCGCTGCGCCGGGTGCTGAACCAGGCCGCGCATTACATCCTGGGCCCGTTCGGCCCCGACAGCGACCTCAGGCGATGGGGGCTGCGTTACGCGGAATCGGGTGCCGGCAATGCGAAGAAGCGTGCCGTCGTCGCGGTCGCGAGGCGACTGGCGGTGCTGATGCTTGCGCTCTGGAAGAGCGGCGAGGTCTACGCGCCGTTGCGCCACGCGCACGTGGCCGAGGCGGCGTAGCAGCAGGCAGCACGCGAGGAGCGAGGCGACCGGGCGGCTGGTGGGCTTCGGAGGATGTGGGAGATGCCGACACCCGGGCGACTGCGGCGCGAACTGGTCCCAACGAGGACGGCACTCAGATTGCAGCGCCCATTTCCTGGAGACAGGCTGACCATCATGCACCGGGCCCGGAGCGGCCCCTCGACGAGTGCGAATAGAAGCACGGTCACCACAACGTCCCGGGGACAAGACGGCGGCACCACTCGCATCGGCACCGACAACCACCACAGGGCTGCGGACGGGAGGCGCGATCGGTAGAACGGCGCAGAAGGCCGCCACGTCGGCCTTGCGGATCAGACGACCCTCATAGAAGTTCGCGCGGGCGATGGCAGAACTCGGGATCACCCAGATCTTCGCCCGCTCACCCCAGGCGAAGGGGCGCGTGGAACGTGCCGCAGGCACTTTCCAGGACCGGCTGGTGACCGAACTCCGCCACGCTTCCGCCTCCACCATCCCCGAGGCACAGGCCGTACTCGAGCGCTTCCTGCCGCGCTTCGACGCTCGTTTCCGGGTCCCGGCAGCGCAGCCCGAGGTGGCCTACCGCCCGCTCGATCCCGCGCTCCCCCTCGCGTCCATCCTGAGCTTCCGGCACCCCCGAACCGTCGCGCGCGACAACACCGTCAAGTACCGCTGGCGCACGCTGCAGCTGCTCCCCGGTCCCGGGCGGACCAGCTACGCCGGGACGCGGGTGGAGGTGGTGGAACGGCCGAGCGGCGAGCTCTCCGTCCAGCACCACGGTGAGACGGTCCCCTCGCGCGAGGCACCGCCGCGTGCGGGCGTGCTGAGGGCGCCGCTCTCCGAGCTCGCCCGGAACCCGGACCACGAGCGCATCGCCTCGGGGCTCGGCTCCGGGGGCGCGTTCCGGCGGCTCCCCGTAGTCACTGCAGCCGTAGCGATGACGGGTGCGGGCAACGGCGCTGTCGCCAGAGCCGACGCGGGGAGCACGAAGCTCCGCGCTCCCACTAGCCGGCAAGTCGCGCGCTGGAAGGCGATTCAGCAGGCGCAGCTGCAGGGGCTCTCGATGCGGGCGACCGCCAGGCTGCTCGGGATCTCCCGCGTCACCGTCAGCAGCTACATCCGGTCCAACGGCGTGCCTGGACGCCGCAACGGCGCTGCGGCATCCTCCGACAGCAGTCGCGGGACTGACGGAATCGCTGACCGGTTGCACTGACCAAATCGCTGACCGACGACAGAGCGCCGGGGGCCGGGGCGCGTGCGCGCTCACTCCGGCGGGGCGCATGGCTGCGTCAGGCGAGGAGGTGCTGCTGCAGACTGCCAGTTGAGAACTGATGAGGATGTGCACAGTCACACCAACTCGCGGGACGTGACCGGCCGCATTGTCATCGAGCCCGTGGGATCGTCCTGTGCAGCGGTTTCGCCAGAGCTTTGGCTACGCGTCCTCTCCCTCAGGACTTCCCGGGCAACCTGACTCGCCCTCATCTAGCCGCGCTTCGATTGGACGAGCCGTAGCGCCCCTCCACTACGTCTCGCAGGGTGTTCAAGAGTTGATCCCTGCTCCACAGCTTGGGCAAGTAGCCCGTCGCCCCCGCGGCCACCGCCTTGTTCGAGGCGCTACGGTCCGAAAAGGCGCTCAGCATGAGCACTTTCGCGTCGGGCAGCGCCGTCGTAATCTCCCGGCACGCGTCGATACCGTTCTTCCCGGGCATCAGCACGTCCATCAGAATCACATCGGGCCGGAGCCTCTCCGCCAAACCCAGTGCTTCTTCTCCCTCGCCAGTCTGCCCGACCACCGTGAAGTCATCCGAGTATTCTAACGCTTCTTGAAGGCCTTTCCGGACGATTTCATTGTCGTCGACGAGCATCACTCTGATCGGCATTCGTGCTGACACTCCACGTACCTCCAGAATTCGCTTGGTAGGGGACTACGCAGGTTACTCTGGTGCCGACTCCGCCAACTCCTGGCGATACCTCCAAACGTCCGCCCATGCGCTGCGCGTTGGCGGCCATATTGCGGAGACCGTGGCCCCATCCTACGGTCTCTTCGGGTATCCCGATGCCGTCGTCCGACACGGACAGACACAGGTGGTCGGCCTGGAAAGCGAGGGCGACTTCGACCCGGCTAGCTTGCGCGTGGCGCAACACGTTGGTCATCGCGTTGTGGGTGATCGCAAAAAGCAGCCCCCTGATGAGCGGCGGCAGGTCGGGTTCTTCGCCAGCCTGAACGATCTCCACGGGCAGGGACGTAATGGCGGTGAACGAGGAGGCGTGGGAGTCCAAGGCCTCCCCGAGGTCCCGTCCCTCGAAGATTTGACCCGAGTCAATAGGGTGCCTCAGTTCCCACATGGCCGTTCTGGACATGTCGTGGATCGCCTCCAGCCTGGCCGCCAATCCAGCGCTGGCCTCCGTGGCCAGATGCTTGGCCGTCTCGACACCCAGTCCCACGACGTACACGGACTGCGCCACGGTGTCGTGGATGGTCTGGGAAAGCTCGATACGCTCCCTTTGAAGCGCTCGCTCCCGTTCCACGGCCTCCCGCCTTTTCATCCTCTCGGAGCTGGAGACCAGATTAACGGGCGTCACTACCGCATACATGACGGCGATTCTTGCAAGCAGCGCCTTGTCGTCTCTTGCCTCAAGGTCGAGACCTTCTCCCACCGTCAGGCTCACGATAGCGTAAATGACGGCCACCATCGTCACCCACGCGAAGGTGAGTCTGAAGGAGCTGAAGAAGACAGCGAACCAGGCCAGGGCAGGGTAGTACAGCAAGTAGAACAAGAAGTGGCTGAAGCCGCCGAGGACTACCATGCCGGCCGTAATCAGGGCCACGTCCGTAGCGCTGAGAGCAAGCATCCAGCGCAATGTCACTGCACGACCTGACCGGACGCGGTAGTGAACGTACCCGTTTGACGCTACGAGCAGTGCGAGGCAGCTTGCGTAAGCGACATATGTGAAGATGGTAAATACGGGGCGGTAGATCAATAGGATCACGCAGACGATGACAATGAACCAGCGCACCCAGACAGATAGCGTCGCCGGATACCGCAACTCATCCGCGTCGCCTGCTCGTGAGCTCCGACGGCTCGCTGAAGAAGCGCCGGTTACTGCGGCGAGCAGTCGCAAAGCGCGACTCCGAGGGTTTGAGTAGCTCGGTGACGAGGTCGAGTCGGGACTATGCATTCTGACCCGCGGTATTGGAGATGTCCTTCCCGTTGACCTGCCCCTCCCCCTCCGGCATCCGGTAGCCGACGCGGGGCTCGGTGAAGATGTAGGCAGGGTTTTCGGCGTCGTCGCCCAGCTTGCGGCGGATGCTGCATATGGTGGTCCGCATCGGGCGGACGTCGGCGTCGAGCCCCCAGACCCGTCTCAGCAGATGCTCGTAGGTCAGCACGCGCCCGCCGTTGGCCGAAAGCTCGGCGAGCGTCCCGTACTCTGTGGCGGTCAGCTGGACGGGACGACCGGCGAGGGTCACCCGGCGCTCGAGCGGATGGGCGTGGCGTTCACCAACGCGGTGACGCTGTGCCCGTCCGGCACTTGGAGGAGGATCTCCCCGGACTGCACCGTCTCGCCTTCGTTGAGCGCCTGGGCCATGGACAACTCCTGGAGGGAGACATCCCGCCCGTCGGCCCGACGGACGGTAAGATTCTCGAGGAACTGCTCCGGCGACTGGTCCAGCTTCCACAGACCTTCGACGATCCTTCGCGCCTCCCGGTTGAAGGACCCCGGGGCTCCCGTCCCGGCGTCGAAGACCGCCACTCCCACCGGAGATGTGTCTATCAGGGTCTCCAGGTCGTTCCTCGCCCGCTGTTCGTCCCGGTACCGGCGGGCGTTGGCGATGACCATCGCCGCCTGCGCGGCGAACATCACCAGGGTCTCCTCGTCCTCCTCGTCGAACTCTCGCGCCCACCTCCCTTCGCCAGGAAGATGTTGCCCACGCCTTCCCTCCGGTGGCGCAGCGGCGCCGCCAGGAATGGGCCCACCGGCAGGGCGCTGAACTCGCCCATACCCAGGACATGGTGTAGCTGGCGAGGTCGGGAGTGCGCAGCGGACCGGGAAGTCGGCGCAGATGGTCGAAGAGGAGCATCCGCTCCGGCATGTCCTGCTGGCGGAGCTGTTCACCCGCCACCCTGCACCAACTCACGAAAAGTCGCCGACATTCTCACGGCTATCTTACACGTCTGCTGATGATGGAGCCGACAGCCCAACACTCGCTGACGGGCGCGGTGGCGTAGATGACGACGTGAGAGATGCCTCCGGTGACCGGCGAGCTCTGCAATTCCACCGCTATTGTTTGTCGCCCCGGCGGGCCGCGAAGGGACGTGACATGACCGTATCCGATCGTTCCCCGTGAGCCCCTGCCGCCTCTCGCTGGCGTTCCCGGCCAGGCTTGCGAGCGGCACCGATCGCCGCCCTCCTTGCACTCCTCGTCAACCTCACGGTTGCCGGCGGGTCGGGGGAAGACGTGGCGCCGCAGTCGCTCGACTTCTCAGCGCGCGCCGTTGGCGAGACGTTCGATCCCGAAGTGCAGCCGGTCGTGCTCAACTCGGCGCTGGCCGCCGGCCAGAACCGCCTCGCCCTCGGCTTCTTCCGCTCGGACGCCTCGCTGATCCTCGAGGCGAGCGGCAGCGTCCGGCTGTACCGCCTCGACGCGTCACAGCAGGGCGCACTCGTCAGCAGCCACGAGCTGTAGCGCGCGGCGTTCAGTCAGAAGCTCGACCACGAGCACGCCGACGGCTCGACGCACATCCACGAGGACGAGCTGGCCGCTGTCTTCCATGCCACCGCCGCACGCCGCGAATCACTCGATCTGCTTGTCCGGTCTCGCCATCCGGTAGCCGATGCGAGGCTCGGTGAAGATATACGCTGGTTGCTTCGCGTCGTCACCCAGTTTCTGCCGGAGGTTTCTGACGACCGTCCGCATCGGACGCAAGTCACCCGCCTTGTCCATTTTCCAGATGCGACTGAGTAGGTGCTCATAGGTCAGAATCTGGCCGGCCCGGGCGGAGAGTTCGAAGAGCAGCCGGTATTCAATCGCCGTGAGCGAAATCGGTCTGCCGGCAACAGTGACGGAGTGGCGGGCGCGATCCACGACCAAGGGGCCCAGAACATAGGGCTCGGCCGGTTCAGGCATGGCGCTCCTGCGCAGGGCCGCCCGGACCCTGGCGATGAGCTCGGTTGGCGAGAATGGCTTGACCACATAGTCGACGGCCCCGGTATCCAGGGCGCGCGCGATGATTTCGTCTTGTCGATAGACGGACAGGAAGATCACCGGTACATCCGCGACCTTCAGCATCTCCGCCATCAGCTCGATTCCATCGGTCCCCGGCAGCATCAAGTCGAGCAGGACGAGGTCGGGTTGCTTCTCCTCCATGAGGCGCAGCGCGTCCTGTGGGTCGCCGGTCACCAGCGGCGCGTAGTCCGCCTTCGAAAGAGCATCGCGCACGTAACGCAGCATCTGCGGGTCGTCGTCCACGACGAGCACGCGCCGTGGCTCTGTTTCTGTGCGTGAGGTGCCAGCAGAACGCGGATTCGATTCGTTGGACAATGGGATCGCTGTCGATTCGGCGGCCGGCAATGTGAACATGAACCGTGTGCCCAGATCGGGCCCGTCGCTCTCCGCCCAGATTCGTCCCCCATGCGCCTCGACGATGCCCTTGCAGATCGCGAGACCCAGCCCGGAGCCCTCTGAGTCGCGGCCGCCTTCCTCGCTGTCGGTGGGCGAGAGCTTGCTGAAGATGTACTGCAATCGCGCGGACGACAGTCCCTTGCCTTGGTCCGCGACCGTGACCGCCACATGGATCCCGTCCTGTACCGCGCTCACGGTGATGGCGGACGATTCTCGCGAGAATCTGGCGGCGTTGGCGAGCAAGTTGCTCAGGACCTGGACGATCCTGCGCCTATCCGCCATCACCAGCGGCAGGTTCGGCGCGAGCTCGATCCGTAGTTTGCTGTTGCCGCCTCCGCCCTGGAGCCTGGCCCTGGCCTCGTCCACCAGTCTGGCCAGCTCGGACGGTTCGGGAGTAACCGGTAGCGCCCCTGTCTCGATTCTGGCCACGTCCAGTAGATCGCTGATCAGGTCGCGCATGTAGTCGGCCTGCTCGTCGATGATCCGGTGGAACTGGTGCATCTCGGCCGGATCGAGATCGGACAAGGCCTGGAGCAGCGTGGTTGACGAGCCTTTGATTGTGGACAGTGGCGCGCGCAGTTCGTGGCTCACCTTGGCGAGGAAATCGGCGCGCAGGCGCTCCAGTTCCTCGAGTGGCGTCAGATCCTGCAACGTCACGACCACCGAATCCAACTCGCCATCTTCTTCCGAATGGATCGGAGCGGCGTTCATCAGCGTCGTGATCGATCGGCCGTCTGGGGCCACGAGGACGATCTCCTCCGCCCTGACGGTCTCGCCGCTGCGCAGCGCCTGCGCCAGGGGAAACTCGCGCAGCGAGAACTTCCGGCCGTCCGCCCGCCGGACGATCGGAAGTTCAAAAAGCTCTTCCGGACTGCTTCCGGGATCGCTCAGATCGCCGACGATCCTTGCTGCCTCACGGTTGAACGACACCGGGTCGCCGGTCCGCGCGTCAAAGACGACAATACCCACGGGAGAGATGTTAATCAATGTCTCCAGGTCCTTCGTCGCGCGCTGCTCGTCACGGCGACGACGGGCGTTGGCGATTACCAATGCCGCTTGAGAGGCGAACATGACCAGGATTTCCTCGTCGTCCTGGCTGAACTCACGCCCGCCTTCCTTTGCGGCCAGAAAGAAGTGGCCGACTCCCTCGCCACGATGGCGGATTGGAGCCGCCAAGAACGAGAACGGCGGGCTCTCAGACATAGGTAGACGGAGCTCGGGTAGACTCAACTCCTGGGTGTGGCTGACAAGGTCGCGCAGCCGCAAGGGCCTTGAAATCGTGACCAGGTAGTCGAAGAGCTCGGGCCCATTCGGCCAATCCCAGAGGCGACTGGTCTCTGTTGGCGCGAACCCCGACGAGAGCAGTCGCTCTACCTTGTTCTTGACATCCACCAGGGTGACCACGCCGTACGTGGCGTCCGTCAGCGAACGAGCGCTGTCCAGGACATCTTGTAAGACGGTCTCGAATTCGAGGCTCTCATTGATGCGCAGGCTGGCCTCGCTCAGCTTGGAGAGGCGATCGCGCTGCAAGTCGTTCGCTGGAGTCTTCTCGTCGCCCTGTTGCATGTCGCCACTCCGGTTCACTTGCCGCTCAACTGCAACTCAGGAGCCTTGGCCGCCACTGGACCCCGGGACCGTCGACGAGGCTTGAAGTGTCTAGCCGCCTATCCAGGTCTCACACCCGCGGCACGATATCACGAGACCTCATCCACATGAAGTCCTTACTCACGTTCATCTAACCGGGAGGCTGAAAAAGCGCCTTGCGGCGGCGGCGAGAGGCGTCGGGCGGCTCTGAAGCCGCCTCCCGGTTGCGTGATCGTGCCTCCGCGCTGGCATCCGGATGTCTCGGTCACGTCCGGCCAAATGGTGTAGATGTACGCCATTCTGATCAGTTCTCAGCTGGCAGCCTGCAGCAGCACCTCCTCGCCTGGGGTGACCTCGCGGACGGGCGGGGCAGCAGTGTCACCGTCGGCATGTAGCGCCTCGCGACCGCCCACTCCTCGTGCTGCTCGGCCAGCACCGCGCCGACCAGCCGCACGACCGCGGCGCGGTTGGGGAAGATGCCGACCACGTCGGTGCGCCGGCGGATCTCGCGGTTGAGGCGCTCCTGCGGGTTGTTCGACCAGACCTGATTCCAGTGCGCGACCGGACAGGCCGTGAACCCGAGGACCTCCGGCGCCGCCTCGTCGAGCATCGCCGCGGCCCCGGGGAAGCGCTCGTGCAGTTGCTCCACCACCCGGGCGTGCTGGGCGTGCACCGCATCCGCCGACGGCTGCTGGAAGATGGTGCGCACCATCGCCTATGACGACAGCACCGTCAGGCTGACGCTGCAGCGGGCGTTCACAGCGAGCGACACGATCTCGATCAGATGCAGTCCCGACAGCTTCATACACGACCAGGTCAACCCGCTGGACGACATCGAGAAGCTGAACGATCTGAACCGCAACCTGGTGACGGACTTCTGGCGCCGCACCGCCAATGACAGCCTCGAAAACGTCACGCCGGCCACGCCCGCCGAGCTGCCTCACGGGTTTCCGCAGGCCTGCAGCGTGACGCCGGACGTGAGCGACACGACCGCGCCGAGCCTGACCGGGGCGCAGGTCGACGGCGAGACGGTCACGCTGGAGTTCGACGAGGCGATCTGCGGCGGCGCCGGGGTGGCGCTGTTGCGGACCCACTTCCAGGCGACCGTGAACGGCAGCAAGTGGCGCGTCGACCGGATCGCCTATGACGACAGCACCGTCAGGCTGACGCTGCAGCGGGCGGTGAGGCCAACTGATCGCTCTTCGCTACCTGCGCCTCCCGGTTCGAGACGAACTACTCCGGTGTAGACAACGCTCCGGGCCTGCGGCTCTCGCTGCACCGGCCAGACCCCGTCGCTCTCGGTCGGTTGCAGCGCCTACCGGAACACCCCCCAGGCCGACGCCCTCAAGCTCGTAGCGAAGAAGCTGCAAAGCTCCCTCGCCGTGGAGGGTGAACTCCCCGCGGACGGCCTCGCCACCTACGGGGACGCCGGCTCGGTCGAGTCGGTCTTCGCCCAGGCGCAGCAGGTCGCGGCGGACGCCGAGGCGCTGCTGGTCGACGACGGGTGGCGTGCGCCCGAGCCAGTGACGGCGGAAACCGCCGCGGTTGGTGTGGCTGCGGGGGACCGTCGGACTGCGACCGCGCAATCCGGCGCGACCCCGCCCTGACCGTGGCCTACCACAACCGCGGGCTCGCGCATCGCGACCTCGGCGACCTGAAGCGCGCCCTCAAGGATTTTGGGGCCGCCATCAAGCTCGAGCCGCTGAACAATCTCTCGCGCTACGCCCGGGCGGTGACGACGCTCAACACGGGGCGACACGACGCGGCCCTCCGCGATCTCGACGCGATGCCTCGACCCCGATCACGCGGGAGCGCCCCGCTCACGGGGCATGGCGCTCGGCTGCCTGGGCAGGCACGGCGAGGCGCTTGCGGACCTCGACCGCTCGCTCGCCCTCGACCTCGGCAACCCCGAGACCCGGACCGCGCGGGGGATCGCCCACGTCAGCCGGGAACGGTACGAGCAGGCCGTCGGCGACTACAGCGCCGTCATCGCGCGCGAGCCCGGCAACATAGCAATCCGTTGTGACCGGGGTACCGCCCTGATGCGCCTGGGCGAGGATGGCTGGGCCATCGATGACTTCGGCGCCGTCCTCGCCGCCGAGCCGGATCACGCCTCGCGGTTTGGAATGGGGTCGCCGGCGGCGCTATCCTCTACCTGCGACACCGCACATGAGGAGGCCCGCGATGAGCGCCCGTCGCCCCGCCGAGGAGACGGCCCGCCTGGGCAAGGAGATATACGAGCGCGACATCCGGCCGCGCCTCAGGGAGACGCATCACGGAGAATACGTTGCCATCGACGTGGACAGCGGCAGCTACGTCGTTGCCGACACCCGTTTAGCCGCGGCGGAGCGTCTCCTCGCCCAACACCCGGACGCCGGCGTCTGGCTCGAGCGTGTCGGTCACCGGGCGGTGGTGAGCATTGGCGGCGGTTCCACCCTGGAGAGGGACCCGCAGGAATACGCCGGTGATTGAGGGAACAGTGAATGCTGCACGCGAAGCCGTAGTGCGTCTTACTCTCCAGGGCCCCACGGGACAGGAACGGGAGGTCGAAGCCGTGATCGACACCGGCTACAGCGGCTTTCTGACAACGTCGCCGGCGCTGGTCTCCGAGTTGGGATTAGCCTATCGAGGCCAGAACTATGCCGCCCTGGCCGACGGCAGTGAGGTCGTGTTCGACTTCTATGCGCTCACCGTGCTTTGGGACGAGCAGCCGCGACATGTTGATACCGACGCCCTCGGGGATGTCAGGCCGCTCGTGGGCATGGCTCTGCTCGACAGCCACAGCCTGTACGCGGAGGTCGAGGACGGCGGTCGCGTCGTCATCGAGCCGCGCTGAACCGAAGAGCGTGGCGAGGCTGCCGCGTAGCGCGTCTGCCCCCGCCCGATCACGACCACTCCGCCCCACTGCAGGCTGAGGTTGTCGCACCCGAGTGGGATGCAACGACAGCGTTGAGGAGCTGGTCACCTGCGCGGAGAGCCGGGACATCGTGGCCCTCTACGCGCTGCACGAGGGCGTCTACGTCCCCTACATCCTCGGCGCGCCGGAGTTCGTGAACCGCGCCTTCGAGCGCCAGCACATCACGGCCCTCTACGCCCTCGCCGCGGGTGAGTGGGTCCCCTACATCCTCGCGGCGCCCGAGTTCGTGAACCGCGAGTTCAGCGAGTTGTACGCCGAGGGCCTGCCCTCGATCACAGCGCTGGTCGCCAGGAGCGACGGGCCACCCGGAGCGGGCTCAGGGCCAGGGCAGCGAGGCCGGCAACCAGGTTGTCCGCCAGGCGCCGTCGAGCGCGGACAGGTAGCACACGCGGCGTCGCGCGTCCAAGGGTCCGGCGTGGGCGTCAGGGGCGCCGGGCTGCGATTCCTGTCAGTGCAACTGAGCAGCGACCCCGTCAGTGCCGCCACGGCCGTTGGAGGATGCCGCGGCACCGTTCCGGCGTCCAGGCACGCCGTTGGCCAGGACGTAGCTGCGGACGGTGACGCGGGAGAGGTCCCCGAGCTGGGGGCGGAGCAGCGCTTCATCCGCGCAGGCAGGCCGCAGACCAACGGCCGCGTGGAGCGGGTGCAGGGCACGATCCTCGAGGAGTGCTGGAAGCCCACCTTCGCGCGCCACCTGATCCCGAAGCAGACTGGCTCCGCCGCGACCTCGAGCGCTACCTGCGCTACTCCAACTCAGACCGCGCCCAGACCGGCCGCCGGACCCCCGGCCGCACCCCCGAGAGCGTGCTCGGGAAGACCAGGATCTGTCGCCAAGATCCCGGTGATAGAACAGGCTAGCGCGGCTGCGATATGGGTCTCTGTCTGTAGTTCATGGCCCGCATGAGCCTGTAGACAAATACCTAATGCCAACAGGGCGTTTAGGCCTTACCCATGACATGAAGTGGCAATAGCGTTTACGCGACATCGGTCGTGTGGGTATCACCGTCTGAACTGGCCTCATCCCCGACCGATCCAGTGCGGGCACGGCGGGCATCGACGACGAGGACGGGCCGGGCAACGCGGCCTCCAGCTACCGGTGGCTGGCCAACGACGCCCACATAGCCGGAGCCACCGCAGGCGCTCGGCGGAGCGGCCCGCTCGCGCAGCGCAGTCCGCCGCCCGAGTGCGGGTGGGACGGGACGTGTTGCGTGAGTCGATCTGGTCGGGCTAGACCGCTGAGGCGACTGCTGAGCGCGCTGGCGCTGACGCTGGCCTTGCTGCTCACGTGCTTGACGGTTCAGGCCCAGAGTGACCCGACCGCCGCACAGAACCTCAGGGCCGCACTGCTGCCTGGTGGCGGCGTCGGCCTCAGCTGGGACGCTTCTGCCGAGGACGCCGAGTCGATCACTGGTTACGAGATCCTGCGGCGCCGGCCCAGGCGCGGCGAGGACACCCTGCTCAGCTACGTGGGCGATACCGGCTCCAACGCAACCTCCTACACCGGCTTCGACGCCCGCGAGCCGGGACAACAGTACGTCTACCGCGTGGTCGCCCTGCGCGGCGCGTCGAGCAGCGGATGGTCCAACTTTGCGGGGGTGGACGTGCCCGAGCTGGACCCCGCCAAGCCGGAACCAGCCGACCTGGCTCCCTCCAATCTGGCCGTCGCCGCCACTGACCAGGTGGCCGTCCTGAGCTGGGACACTCCGGCTGCCGGCGCCGCGACGGTGACCGGCTATCGAGTCCTGCGCTCCGTCGACGGAAAGGCGATGATCATCCTCGCCGGGGACACCGGAGCCGGCGCCACAAGCTACACCGACGCCTCCGCCACGACGCCCGGCGAGACGTACGCGTATCAAGTGCTGGCTCTGCGCGGCGCGGAGGCCAGCCAGGGCTCAAACATCGGTTCACTGTCGCCGCCGCAAGCGCTCCAGGTGCCCAGCTCAACGGCATCCACGCGGACCGTCGATCGCGCGCCCGGCAATCTAACCGCCGCCATCGAGAGTGGCGTGATCACCCTTCGTTGGGACGCCCCAACCGAGGACGGCGCTGCCGCCACGGGCTACCAGGTCCTGCGCAGTCATGCCGGAGCGGCGTTGACCATACACGGGGCAACAACGGCTCCGCAGACCAACTATCAGGACCATTCGGCCGCCCGGCGGGGCATGACCTATGCCTACCAGGTCAAGGCATGGCGGGACCCCAGATCCACCACCTGAGTGTGTCGAGGGGGCAGTGAGGGCGTGATTCGCGCTCCGCAGGCCCTCTCGGGGAGGGGGACGGAGCGCCGAGGTGCTGTCGGGCGCCTCGAAGCGCTCGTGGGCGGTGCGGCGGTGGTTCTGGGACAGGGACGAGGGGACGCTACTGCCGGGCCGGCCGGGTGGGGCCGCCCGCGTCATGTCCGTGCGGGAGATCCCGCCGGCGTCAGGGCGGTGCGTGGGCCAGCGTCAGGATGGTGCTGCGGGCCGATACCAGCAGCCCGTAGGAGGGATGCCCCACGCCGAGCTGGATGCTGAGCCTCCGCGCGTGCCTGACCACGCACCCCGGCAGCCCGAGCAGCGCGAAGCGCACGGCCTTCATCCGCTTGCCCGCCCACGCCGGCCCCAGCCCCAGCGTCTTCAGTGCCGCGTGCAGGTTGAAGGCCAGCATCACGTGCGCCCACCACGCCGCGTTCGCCCCGAACAGGCCCGAGGGCAGACGCCCGCCCGCCAGGTCCGTCTTCATCACGTCAACGAGGACAAGCCGACCCGCTCGGCGACGGTCCACCAGGCGGGGGGCCCCTGCCGTGTCCCCGAGCGGAAGCGGGCACGAGATGGGCAATGGCACGGCCCGTTTCGCCTCAAGGAGGGGGCACTGAGAGTCGCCCGTGAGGTCGGCCGCGACGCCTACGAGTGCCAGCGCTGTAACCCCTGAGGCGGCGTCCGCCGTCCTCCGGTGGGGGCGCCCGGGCGGGGTGCCAGGCTGCACACGGCGATTGGTCGTTCCTGCGCGTCTCCGTCGTGCCCAACCCCGTCGTTCACTTCGACATCGGAGGCACCGACGGCGTCGCCCTCCAGCGGTTCTACGCCGCGGCGTTTGATTGGACGGTGAACGCCGACAAACCGATGCAGTACGGGCTCGTCGAGGCGCAGGAGACGGGCATCGGCGGCGGCATCACGGCCGCCGACACCGCGAGCGTCACCGTCTACATCGAGGTCGACGATCTGCAGGCGTATCTCGACCGGGTCGAAGCGCTCGGCGGCACGACGGTGCAGGGGATCACAAACGATTCCCGGCATGGTCAGGATGGCGCTCTTCGCCGATCCCGAGGGCAACGTGATCGGCCTCGTCCACTCGGAGACGCCACCGCCGTAGGGTGCGAGCGGCCGTGGCTTCGTGCGAGGCGCACACGAGGGCCTCGCGCCGTGGTCGGAGACTCAGACGGTCACCCGGTCGGACGAGATGCCGTGCGGGTCGCTGTTGGCGGAGTCGAGAGCGTACTCGGCGAGCAGGTCGCCGCTCCCGAGGTCGTAGGCAAAGAGGCTGTCCTTCCCCCCGTCCAGCACCCACATCGTCTTGCCGTTGGACCGGATGCCGCGCGCATCGCGGTTGCGTTCGGTGAGCGCGAGGTCGCGCTCCGGGAGGCGCTCGCCGGTCTCGAGGTCGTGGGCGAACAGCTTCTCCTGGCCGCTGTCGGAGACCCGGAGAACCTTGCGGTCGGACCAGACGCCACGGGGCGCGCGGTTGCGTTCATCCAGCTCGAACTCGCGGTCCTCGACGCGCTCGCCGCTCGGGGTGTCGGGGTGTCGGGGGCAGCTCACGGTGCGCGCCGACAGCGGCTTCTACAACCACGCCGTCGTCGCCGCCTGCCGCGCGATGGATGTCCGCTTCCCGGTCACGATCCGCCAGTAGGCGAACGTACGCACGCCGATCGAGGCGACACACGGGGAGGACTGGACGCCACTCCGGTACGCCGGGCAGTATCGTCCCCCAGGAAGCACGCATGCCCGAGGACATCCCCACTCAGGCCGAGCTGGTCGCGGAGGCCGACGCGGCGCTGGCATGCAAACCGCGCGCGCCTCGCCGAGATGACCGCGCGTGGCGTTGCCGAGGACGTACTGGAGCGGCAGCGTGAGAACGTCGCGATCGCGGCCGGGACAGCCGAGCTGCTGCGGCACGGCGAGCCCGGCCACGACCGCACCCGTCCCGGGTGTCGCCTGGACGACCTGCTCAACCGGCTGGGCGCCGCGCTCACCGGCGTTCCGATGGGCGAGAGCGAAGCGGCCGGCGACCCGAGCGCCGGCGACGCGCGGGTCGCCCACCGGGCGAGCCGTGCATCTCCGGACGAACCGGCGACGGGCCGGGATCCCGCGCCGGTTCGCGTCACGCTCCTCGGTGGGTTCAGGGTCAGTCGGGATGGCGTCGCCCACGAGCTTCCGAGGGAGGAGCAGCGCCTCGTCGCGCTGCTGGCGCTCCGCCGCCGCGTGGGTGTTTCCTGGGCTGCGGCGTGGCTCGCGCCTCGCATCGAGCCGACGAGCGCGGTCGCGCGGCTCCGCGCGACGCTCGCCCGCCTGCGGTCGTCCGGCCTCGACATTGTCGACACCGACGGCTCGGTGCTCAGCCTGGCCGCGGGCGTCACGGTCGACGCCCTGGAGGCGGAGGCCTTCCGCTCGCGGCTCGTGCAGCAGGCAGGGAACCCGCCGTGGAGCGCCGAGCACGAGCAGCTCCAACAGGAGCTGCTCCCCGGCTGGACGGACGGATTGGGTGCAGGTCGAACGCGACAGGTTCGAGGACCTCTCCGTGCACGCGCTGGAAGCCGAGATGCGTCGGCTGCTGGACGGCGGCGACCGGCTCGGGGCCATGACCGTCGCTCAGAAGGTGCTGCGCGCCGCCCCGCTCGGGGAGGGCACCGTGCGCCTGCTGATCGAGGTCCACCTCGCCGGGGGACACGACGACCTGGCCCGTGACTGCTACCTGGGCTTCCGGCGAGACCTCGTGGACGAGCTCGGCGTTGAGCCCTCCCCGATGGCGCATGCGCTCGTCGCCCACCTGCTGGACGAGGAAGGCGCGCCCGGAGGTGGGTCTCCGGGCTGACGCTCGACAGCCGCCGGTCTCGTCCGGACGACTCACGTGACCCGTCGACGCCCATCGTGCCGCGACCGCGCCGGGTGCCGTAGCGGTGGTGACGCCCGCGCGCGAATCCTGCTCGAGCGCTCGCCACCGCCGCCGGTTGCCTGACCCCGCGGGAGGCAGGGCGGGCGTCGCCGCGCTCGGCCGCAGCTCGAGCATGAACGCCGCCACGCCCCCGCTCGCCCGGAGCGACCCCGCCGCCAGCGGCGTGTGCCCGCACATCACGGCGACCGTGCTCCGCATGGGCCTCCTTCAGGATCGCGGCCGTCTGGCGAGCAGCGGAGCGACC
Organism: Dehalococcoidia bacterium; assembly: GCA_965226695.1. GTDB lineage: Bacteria > Chloroflexota > Dehalococcoidia > Lucifugimonadales > CATOSD01 > CATOSD01. Next base: position 3,502,101 of record OZ245405.1, on the reverse strand, counting down.
GGCGCGCGCAGCTCCTCCGAGGGTTCGAACCCGAGTGCCGTCGCGAGGTGGCGCTCGCATGCGTCGTAGACGCGCAGCGCCGCCGCGCGGTTCCCGTCGGCGAGATGGAGCTCGATCAGCACGCCGGCGGTGCTCTCGTGCACAGGATCGCTGTTCCAGGTCTGCTCGGCGACGAGCAGCGCCTGGTCCACATCGCCGCGCGAGGCCAGCCGGCGCGCGTATCCGTCCAGGGCGCGCAGGAACCGGCCCCTCAGCCCCGCGCGGGCGCGCTCGGCCCACTCGTCGTGCCAGTCGGGCAGCGGCTCCAGCGTGAGGATCTCGTGGTGACCGTCCTCGGGCAGGGGCTGCGAGTGATCGGTGATGCGGGCCGCCAGCGCCTCCGCCTCCCACACGTCGACCGTCATGCGGGGGTTGAGGCGCAGCGTGGCGCCGTCCGTCTGAAGCAGCGGCAGGCGGGTCGCCCGCAGCCGGGTGAGCGTCTTGCGCAGGCTCGCCCGGGCGCTCGCGGTTTCCAGGAGGGGGGTGAGATCCCTCGCGGCGGAGCTCCTGAGCAGACCGCGCGGGTTGAGGGCGAGCAGGGCGACGAGGCACCGGGCGCTCTTCGGCAGTGAGCGCTCGCTGCCGTCCGCGGTGAGCGCGAACCCGCCCAGCAGGGAGACGCGGATCTCGCGGGGGATGCGTGCCTTACCGCCGGTCCGCCGGACCCGCCGGCGCGTTCCGCCGGCAGGGTCATCCGCTCGCATCACATGCCTCCGTTCCTCCTCTCCCGCCACGATCCGCCGGTTCTGGACGACCGGATCGTGCAGTTCGCGGAACCGGGTTGTTCCAATTCGAGTACCAGGACGCGATCCCCGTATCCGGCCTGTTTCGAACCTGTTTCGGGCTCACGCCGAGCGAGTACAGCAACGGCGCGCGCCAGCGCCGCGGCGAGATCACGAAGGCGGGTAACAACCACGTCCGCCGGGTGCTGGTGCAATCCACTCCGCCGTGCAGCGCCCACGCACACCCCTCTGCCGCGCTGCTGACCGTCGGACGAGCTCGGTTTCGTGCCCTTCGGACGCAGCGGCCGCGAGCTGTCCTGCACGCTCCCCGGCGGTCGTTGCGAGCGGCGCTCGTGCATGCGCGTCTTCGGCGACGAGCAGCTCACCGCGGCGCTGCCCGACCGCCCCGGGCACCACCCCCGGATCCCGACCACGCGCGGCCGGCCCTCCCGGACGCGGCAGACACGGCGCCGCGCCCGAAGGGGGCCGGCCGCGCGTCGACGTACGGGGGTCCGCAGGCCCGGATCCGAGCTTCAGTTGCCCGCGGCGTCGTCCTGGTCCGCGGCGCCGGCGGGAGGCCCCTCGCTCCTGGCGAGCAGCGGCGTGACGGCGGGGAGGCCGCCTGCGAACAGCTCGCGGAAGTCACGGTTCACGAACTCCGGCGCTCCGAGGATGTGGGGCACGAACGCGCCGTCGTCCAGGGCGTAGAGGGCCGTGACGCCCAGGCCCTGAGCGCAGGCCGCGAGATCCTCGACGCCGCCCCCCTCGTAGAGGACGAGAGTGAAGCCGGCGGCGGTGGCGCCGCGCAGGCAGTGAGGCCACGGCCGGGGCCCGCCGTCGCCTGGCGGGCTGCTGCTCCCCGGCCCCGCCGTGGCCGGCCCATCGCTCTTCGCCAGCAGGAGCGTGACCGGGGCGACTCCCCCGGCGTAGAGCTCGCGGAAGGAGCGGTTGACGAACTCCGGCGCGCCCAGGATGTCGGGCACGAAGACGCCGTCCTGCGTGGCGTAGAGGGCCGTGACGTGCCGCCCCTGAGCGCAGTCCTCCAGCTCCTCGACGCTGCCGCCCTCGTAGAGGACGAGGCTGAAGCCCTCGGCGATGTCGCCGCGCAGGCAGTGCGTCCAGGGCTCGGGCGTCGCCTCCCGCTCCGGGTCTCCCAGCGCCACCCGGTAGACGCGCAGGCGGCTGCCGTCCGTTGACGTCACCGTCACGGTGATCTCAGCGACTCCAGCGAGGGCCACCTGGTCGCCGTTGGCCTCGTCGCCGTCGGCGTCGGGCGGGTCGATCACGACGGTCGTGCGGCGCTGCATCGCCTCAGCCGTCACCGTCGTCTCCGTGACTCCCTCGCTGACGGTGGCCTCGTACTCCGTGTGGCGCGCCACGAACTCGCCGATCTCGACACCGCTCAGGGCGAGCGAGGCGAGCCGCGCGTCGATGGCGTCGGGCATGTTGTAGCTGTAGACCCTGTCGTCGCTCTCGTCGGCCACGTACATCACGCCGCCGTCGGACCAGATGCCGCGCGGGCTGTTGTTGCCGGCACGCGAGAGCAGCGTGAACTCCTCGTCGCGGATGCGCTCAAGTTCCTGTAATTCAGCCGCTTCCGCTTCCTCGCCCACCGACTCATCTTGGCCGCCTTCAAGCATTGGCAGGCGGTAGGCGAAGATGCGTTTCGGGTCGTGGTTGGAGACCCAGAAGGTGACACCGTCGAAGTAGAGGCCGCGCGGGTCGTCGTTGTCGTCGTGCAGGGCGTACTCGGCGAGCAGTTCGCCGCTCGCGAGGTCGTAGGCGAAGAGGGCGTCGTCGCCGCCGTCGAGCACCCACATGGTGACGCCGTCGGACCAGATGCCGCGCGGTGCGGCGTTGTCGCGGTGCAGCGCGACGTCCTGCCCGGCCAGGCGCTCGCCGCCGGCGAGGTCGTGTGCGAAGAGCGTGTCGCGGCCGCTGTCGGCGATCCACATGGTGACGCCGTCGGAGGCGACGCCGCGCGGGGCGCGGTTGGTTTCGTCGAGCTCGAACTCACGCTCCTCGACCCGTTCGCCGCTCTCGAGGTCGTAGGCGTAGACGGCGTCGTCGGCGCCGTCGCCGTTGTGGCCGAGCCAGAGGGTGACGCCGTCGGACCACATGCCGGTGGTGCGGTTGTGGCCCGCGGCGAGTGACTCGATGTCGCGCTCGACGTTCCACTCGAACTCGATGTCGCTTGGCGTGGGGCCACTTGGGCCGCCGCCACCGCCGCCACCGCCGCCACCGCCGCCGCCGCCACCACCGAAGATCGGCGTGCTGACCTCGGTGACGGTGATGGTCACATCTGTGGAGTCGTCCTCTGCGTCCGAGCGGTTGTGGCGGGCGTCAAAGCCGTCGTGGACGGACACCGTGACGGTATGGATGTCCTTCACCTCTGGATCGAGGACGGCCTTCGTCCGGATCTGGCCGGTGGCGGCATCGATCTCGAACGCCTCGGCGTCAATCCCTGTCAGCGAGTAGGTGAGGATGTCGCCCTGGTCCGGATCAGTGGCCGTGACGGGTGCGCCGATGGCCCGGCCTGCCGCTGTGCCCTGGCCGATGCTCCGGGTGACCGTGACATCCTCAAATGCGGGAGCGCTGTTCGTTGCCGGCCTGAGGTCCTCGATCCGCCCCGTCGGCGCCGACTGAGCTGTCTTGTTGCTGCCCCGGCGGTCCTCGTAGAAGGCCGTGGCCCGCAGGTAGGTGCCCACATCGTCGGCGCCTGCCGTGTAGCTGCTCGACGTGGCGCCCGCAATGTCCACCCAGCCAGACCTGCCGTTGGGCGACCGCGCCCACCGCCAGGTGATGTTGGTCACGCCGCCGTCGTCGTCGCTCAGCTCTGCGCTGAACTGTGTCGCGGGGTCCGCCCAACCGCGCGGCGGTGTGATGGTGACCACGCCCTCTTCCTCCATGTCCGTCATGGTGACGGTCACGGCGAGCGTATCCGAAAGGCCCTCGTCGTCGGTGGCTTCGACCGTGACGCGGTGGGTCGGCTGGCTCTCGAAGCTGGGCGGCCTGGAGAAGTACAGCTGCCCACTACTGGAGATCCAGAAGTCGCTGCCGTCCACCGACCAGGTAAGCGTGTCACCCTCCGGGTCGGCGCCCGTGAACGTCGCCACGGCCGTGCTGGCGTTCTCCCGGAAGTATAAGGAAGTGTCGCCCGTGACCACAGGCGCTTCGTTGACGTCCGTCACGGTGATGACCACGTTGATTTTGTCGTCGATCACCATGTCAGGATCGTGGTTCTGATCCGCGCTATCGCTGACGGAGACCACAACGCGAAGGTTCGGCTTGCCCTCGAAGTCCAGCTGCGCATTCGCGGCCACCCGCAGCTGCCCGCTGTTCGTATCAATCTCGAACAACGCTGCATCCGTCCCGCTCAACGAGTAGGTCAGATCGTCGTCGTTCAGATCGTTGGCGACCACGGGATCCCCGAACGCCTCGCCCGCCGCGGTGTCTTCCGGCGCCTCGCGCTGGCCGTCCTCCGTGGCCGGGAACGCGGGCGACGAGTTGGCCGGAGGCGGATCGCCGACGAGGGGCGACACGGTGCTGGCGGTCTTGTTCGGCCCATGGCCGTCCGTGTAGGTGGCCGTCGCCCGGATGTAGTTGCCTGCGTCTTCCTCCAACGTGGGCGTGTATGTGGCGGACGTGGTGTTCGCGATGTTGACCCAATTCGTCGCGCCGTTGGGCGAGCGGGACCACTGCCACGTGACGTCGGAGGGTCCGTCGTCATCGCTGAGTTCCGCGGTCACTTCGACGCGCGCCTGGATCGCCCCGGTGAGCGTCGTCAGCGCGACCGCGCCCGGCTCTTCCACGTTCTCGGTCGTGATCGTCACGGACTGGCTGTCGTCCACCATGGTGGACGTGTTGCCTGAGTCATCCAGCCCGTCGCGCACCTCGATCGTGAAGCTGTAACTGGGCTGTGTCTCAAAGTCCAGGGGCTCGCTCGTTCGCAGCCGGCCGGAGCTCGCGACGACGCTGAAGGCGGCCGCATCCTGGCCGCGCAGCGTGTACGTGAGCCTGTCATCCTCCGGGTCCTCGGCGGCCACGGGCGTGCCGATGTTCACGCGGGCAGGCGTATTCTCCGGCACGGTGCGCCGGCCGTCTTCCGAGGACGGGAAGGTGGGGTGGCGGTTCTCTCTGGGGACGGGGGCCGTCGTGATCCCCTCTGCGCTCTTGCCGCTCCCGCGGCGGTCCGTGTAGTCCACACTGGCCCGCAGGTAGTGGCTGCCATCGTCGGCGCCCGGCGTGTAGCTGCTGGACCTCGCTCTGGAGATGTTGACCCAGCCGGTCCGCCCGTTTTCTGAACGCGCCCACCGCCAGGAAACGCCCTGGATGCTGCCGTCCCCATCTTCCAACGTTGCCCTTACCGCAGTGCCGATTGCAGGCTCCTCTGGGGAGAGCATGACGACGCCGTGTTCCTCCACGTCAATCAACAGGACTTCAATGCTGGTGGTGACGTCGACAGCTCTGTCGGTGTTGCCATCAGCATCCTTACCGTCACGCAGGGTGACCTGGACGACGAATGGGCGAGGTAGAACAGTCGTCTCGAAGTCCAGCGCCTGGAGGGTTCTCAGCTGCCCGCTGGATGCGTCGATTTCAAAGAATGCGGCGCCCGGCCCACCCGAGATTCCCCAGGTCAGGGGGTCGTTGTCGCGGTCGCTGGCCGTCAGCCGTTCGCCGACGTCGACACCAGCGCCGACCTCAGGAATGCGCTGCGTGCCTCCCGTCTGGAAGCGGGGAGGCGCGTTGGTGATGGGATCCGCCGCAACTGCGGCGGTTGCCATGCTCTCGGCCGACTTGAGAGGCCCTCTGCGGTCGCCGTAGTGGGCGACGGCGCGAATCTCGGAGCCTGCGTCGTCCTCGTCAGCCCTGTAGCCCGTGGTGGTGGAGCGCAGAGTAGATGCGGGAATCGTCTCCCATGCTCCCCCGGGCGAGCGTTCCTGGATCTCCCATCTGAAACCGCCGCCCGCTGACACGTCGATGTCGCCGTCCGGGTCCGTCAGCACAAAGGTGATGAGATCTCCCACGGCGGGGTTCAGATTGTCTACCTCGATCGTGCCCGCTTCCTCGATGTCCTCGACGGTGACGGTGACGTCGACCGTGGCGGTCAGGCGAGCCGAGCGGCTCTGGACGTCGGTCGCAACAACCGTGAACGTGTAGATGTTGTCGCCGTTCGGGGTCTCGAAGCTGGGCGCGGCGGCGAAGGTGACGACGCCGGCGCCGTCGATCGCGAAGTCGCCGCTGTCCGGGCCAGTCAGCGACCAGGTGACCCTGCCTTCTTCGTCGCGGGCGGAGTAGGACGCCAGGGGCGTCGTCGTGTAGACCTCGTTTGCGTCGTGCTCATCCAGGGTGAACGACGTTTCGGGAGTCCCCGTGAACTCCGGCCGTTCGTTGACGTCGGTGACGGTGACGGCGTAGTCCCAGGCGCCGGTGTTCGTGCGGCTGGCAGTGTCCGTCGCCAGCACGGTGAACTGGTAGGTGTTGCGTAAGTCGTCGTCGTCGGGAACCTCGAAGTTGGGCGGGATGTCGAACGTGATCACTCCATTCCCGGTGTTGGGGTCCTTCGTGATGGTGAAGTCGCCCTCATCGTCCCCGGAGAGATCCCAGGTGATGTCCTGCATCTCTTCGTCGCGCGCGCTGAAGGTCGCGACGATGGGGATGTCGGTCGCCGTGGAGCCGGAGTCGTACTCGATCTCTGCGTAGCTCCTGTCGCTCGGCGGACTGGTAATCTCGGGCGTCTCGTCGACGTTGGTGACGGTGACGGCGACCGGGAACTCCCGGATGTTCCGGGTCGGGGAGGCGTCAGTCGCCTCCACGATGATGTTGTACACGTTGTCGGGCGGCGTGCTGCCGTCGACGGGCATCTCAAAGTTGGGCCTGGCGTCAAAGGACAGGACGCCGGAGTTGCGGTTGATGGTGAAGTCGCCCGCGTCGGCGCCGCCGAGGCTCCAGGTGATGGTTTCGCGTTCTTCGTCGCGCGCGTCGTAGTCGGCCACGGTGAGGTCCGCGGTCGTGGCGTCGGACTCGATCTCCGCGAACGAAGGGGTGGCGTGGGTTGCGCCGGTGGTCGTGATCTCCGGCGTCTCGTCGACGGGGGTGACGGTCACGTCCACCGTGAAGGTCCCGACGCTGTTGCTCTCGTTCTGGCGGTCATCCGCCGTGATGACGACCCTGTAGACGTTGTTGGAGCCCATGTTGACGGGGTTCTCATAGTCGGCAGGCTTGACGCTCTTGTTGGGGCTTGGGTTCTTGAAGGTCAGGACGCCATTTCCGTTGGCGTTCTTCGTGATGGTGAAGTGCTCCGCGTCGGCGCCGCTCAGCCCCCAGCGAACATCGCGGTCATCTTCGTCAGCGAAGGTGTACGTGCCGGGGACGGTGAGATCCGCTCTGGTGAGGCTGGCGCCGTCGACATCGAACTCGATCTCAGGAAAGTCCGGTGAGTTGTTCCCGCTGACCACCGGCGTCTCATTGAGGTCATTGACGGTGACGGTCACGGGCAGCGTGGCGCTCTCGCCGCGGCCGTCGGCGACCGTCACCGTGATGTCGTAGACGTTGTCTCCCCCCAAAACGGCCACGAGGGGAATGTCGTCCGGGTGCTCGTAGTCAGGCACGTTCCTGAACCTGAGTTCTCCGTGCCCCTGGGAGTTCCGCGTGATGCTGAAGGCGCCCGCGTCGGTGCCTCCCAACCTCCACGTCAGGTTGGACGCGGCGTCGGTGTCGGTGTCAGACGCCTCATAGGTCTGGACGATCGTCGTGGTCGCTGTGTTCTCGTCGACCCTGAAGCTGTCAGAGCCGGCGTCGATCATGGGCGCCTCATTGTCGTTCGTGACAGTGACGGTGACGGACAGCGTGGCGCTCCGGCCAATGGCGTCGGCGACCTTCACCGTCACGTCGTAATCGTTGTCGCCGCCTGCGTCCTGCTTGTCCTCGAAGTCCGGCGCGATTTTGAACGAGAGCTCTCCGGACGAGCTGATCTGGAAGAAGGCACCGTCGTCGGCGCTCTCCACATCCCACGTCAGCGTGTCCGACGCGTCTTCGTCGGAAGCCGTGTAGACCCCGACGACCGTAGTGCCCTCGAGGATGCTCCTGGCCGGCGCGCCGCCCGTGATCGTGGGGGCGTCATTGGCGTCGATCAGGCTGATGGCCACGTCGATGGTGTCGTCGATGGTGGTGTCAACGACGCTGGCGATGTCCTTCCGGTCGCGCACGTTCACGGTGACGTTGTAGGTGTTCTTGGCGCTCTCGAAGTTGTAGGTGATGCCGGACCTGGTTTTGATCTGGCCGGCCTGGTCGATCTCGAACGAGCCCGCGTCCGGACCGCTCAGCGAGTACTTCAGCGTGTCGTCGTTGCTGTCCGAAGCCGTCAGCGCAGCCCCGACACTCGTGCCCGCTGTGCTGTTCTCCGCAACGCTGAGGGTGGTCGGGGCGCCCGGGTCGAACATCGGATCGGAGTTGGTGACCGGGATCGGGTCGGCCGTCACCGCAGAGACAGTCTTGCCCGTACCCTCACCGTCCCGGTATCTGATGCTGAGCTCGATGTACTTGCCCACGTCCGCCACCACCGTGGGGTACTCGGCCACATTCCTCCAGGCGACGAGTTCGGTGAACGGACCGCTGGCCGTGTCTCCCCGCGACCACTTGGTCCACGTGGTATTCACGCTCCCGTCAGGGTCCATAACCTCCCGCCGCGCCACTGCCAGTCGTCCGCTGTTGTGCGTAAGCAACCGGATCTCCACCGTGCCGGGCTCATCCACGTTTTCGAGCCTGACTGTCACCTCGATGGTGTCGTCGATGGTGTCGTCAAAGACGCTGGCGATGTCCTTCCCGTCGTGCACGTTTACGGTGACGTTGTAGCTGCTCTTGATCTCGAAGTCGTAGTCGACGCCGGAAACGGTCCTGATCTGGCCGTTCGACGGGTCGATGGTGAAGGACGACGCGGCCGCGCCGCTCAGCGAGTAGGTCAGCGTGTCGTTGTCGCTGTCCGTGGCCATCACCGCATTCCCGGCGTTCGTGCCCGCCGTGCTGTTCTCCGCAACAGTGCGGGTGGCCGAGGCGCCTTCGTCGAACGTCGGCTCGGCGTTGCTGGCCCCCACCACGCTGCTCGTGACGGCGCTGGCGGTCTCGATCGGACCCAGCCCGTCGCTGTAGCTGGCCGTGACTTGCAGGTACCGGGCCACGTCCGCGGCCACCGGCGTGTAGCTGTCTGAGGTCGCCCCCGTGATGGGGATGAACAAGCCAAGGGGGGCCTGCCGCGACCACTGCCAGGTCAGGCTGCTGACGGTCCCGTCTTCGTCGGCCACCGTCGCCGTCAACTGTTCTCCCCCGGACGGCGTGCCCGTAATGGTCACCGTGCCGGCTTCGTCCACGTTCTCGACGGTGACTGTGATGTCCCGCGTGTCGCTCCCGGGAGGGTTGCCGTTGTCGGTGACCGTCAGCGTCAGGTGGTAGACGTTGTCCCTGTCATCGTCCGTCGGCAGCTCGTAGTCGGGCGGCTCGAGGAACCTGATCACGCCCTGCCCCTCCGGGTTGGTCGTAGAGGTGAACGTCGAAACGCTGAAGGCCCCCGAGTCAACGCCTCCCAGGCTCCAGCTCAAGGTGGCGCCCGCGTCCGGGTCGTTCGCCGTGTAGGTCTGGGTGGTCGAACCATGGTTCTCGCGGACAGTCAGGTTGCGCGCGCCGCTAACAATCGAAGGAGGGTCGTTGACGTTGGTGACGTTGATGGTCACCGTGATGGTGTCGTCGGTAGCGGTGCTGACGTCGCCCTGGGCGTCAAAGCCGTCGCGCACGGCTCACGTCCACGCTGTAGCTGCTCTTGACATCGAAGTCGTAGTCGATGCCCGCTTTGGTCTTGAGCTGGCCGTTGGACGAGTCGATCCTGAAGGACGACACGTCCGGGCCGCTCAACGAGTAGGTCAGCGGGTCGGCGTCGCCAGGGGTGGCCGCGACCGGATCGCCAACGTGCGTCTCCGCCGGGGTGTTCTCCACCAGGGCGCGCGTGGTCCTGTTGCTGCTGAATCTCGGCTCGACGTTGCCGCCCGTGATCTGGCCGGTCTCAGCGGCGAGGGACTTGTCCGGCCCAAATCCGTCATTGTATGACACGCTGGCCCGGAGCCGCTTGCCCACGTCGAGGCGTGCCAAAATGCGATCGGCGGACCTCGCCCCTCTGATGGGGGAGAAGTCAAGAAGGACGGTGCTCCACCGCTCCCACTGCCACGCCACGTTGCGGGGGTTGTCCTCGTCACTCAGCGATGCCGTGAGTCGCGCGCCCCTCTGTAACGTGCCCGATATCCGCAGGTTGCCGGGCTCGTCTTCGTTAACGATGTCGACGGTCACCGTGATCGAGGAGTCGGCAGCTTCGTCTTCGTCATCGTTGCCGGCGCTGTCCACGCCGTCCTGCACCTGCGCGTTAAAGCTGTAGCTGTTCCGGCGCTCGTAGTCGAAGAAATTCACCTTGGTCGTGATCTGGCCGTTCTGGTCGATGTCGAAGACCCCAGCGTCCCGCTGACCTAGCGAGTAGGTCAGCGTGTCGCCCTCGCGATCCGTAGCCACGAGCGGAAGGCCAACGAGCGTCCCCTGTCCGAGGTTCTCGGACACGGTGAACGTGGCTTCGCTGACGGTGAACTGCGGTGCGGCGTTCTGTCGCGTGACTCCGTCGATCGTAACCGTGACGAACTTGCCTGCCCCATGATCGTCAGTGTAGTACGGCGTGACCGCGAGCTGTTTGGCCAGATCGGCGTTAACCAGCGTGTAGGTGGAACTGTCCTGGCCGATGGTGATCCAAATTCCAGGGCTGTGCTCCCGCTGCCACAGCCAGCGCTCGATGCGGGGGTTGCCGTCCGGGTCACTCAGCGATGCCGTGAGTTGCTGGCCGATGACAGTCCTACCCGATATCAACAGCTCACCGGGCTCGTCCTCGTTACGGATGGTGATGGTCACCCTGATCGCGTGGTCGACAGCTTCGTCGTCGTTGCCGGCGCCGTCCAGGCCGTCCCGCACCTGCGCGTCAAAGCTGTAGCTGTTCCGGTGCTCGTAGTCGAAGGGCCGCTTGGTCCTGATCTGGCCGTTCTGGGCGATGATGAAGGGCACAGAGTCCGAGCCATCTAGCGAGTTACCTAGCGAGTAGATCAGCGTGTCGCCCTCGGGATCCGTAGCCACGAGCGGAGCGCCAAGGAACGTCCCCGTTGCGCGGTTCTCGAACAGGGTGTGCGTGGCTTCGCTGACGGTGAACACCGGTGGGGCGTTCCTTGGCGCGACCGGGGTGGTCCTAGCGTTGGCGGACTTGCCTGTCCCATGATCGTCAGTGTAGGACACCGTGACCAGGATCAGATGGTCCAGATCGTCGTCAACCAGCCTGTAGCTGCCGGAAGTCTCCCCCGTGATGGGGATGAACAAGTCAAGAAAGGTCTCCCGCCACCACTGCCAGATCCGGTCGCGGTGGTTGCCGTCCTCGTCACTCAGCGATGCGATGAGTCGCTCGCCGTTGGTAGGCGTACCCGATATCAACAGCACACCGGGGTCGTCTTCGTTAGAGACGTTGATGATCACCGCGATCATGTCGTCGATACTGTCGTCGAAGTGGAGATCAGAGCCCCAGCTGTCCCGCACGTTCGCGTCCAGGCTGTAGCTGCTCTTGGCCTCGAAGTCGAAGACCAGCGCGGTCATGATCTGGCCGTCCCGGTCGATGGTGAAGTCGGACGAGTCCGTGCCACTCAACGAGTAGTGGAGCCCGTGGCCGTCCCCATCAAAGCCCCGAAGGGGGGCGCCAACGCCGCCCGTCAGATCTGTGTTCTCCGGCGCGCTGATCCTTCTCGGGCGGGCGCCTTGGAATACCGCCTCGGTGTTGGAGTTGGGAGTATGTTCCCTCGGTGTCACTTCCGAGGTCTCGGTGTCGTCGCTGTCGTCGGTCTGTCTTCGGGGCGGGCGCCGTGAGCTCGGTTGAAGCAGATCTGGGGCCCTGGTTGTTGGACCTGATCCGGTAGCGGTAGGTGACGCCCGCCTCGACGGCGGTGTCGGTGTAGCCGAGGCTGGCGCCATCCACGGTGGCGAACAGGCGCATCTTGCTGCCGTCTTCGTCCATGTTCCTGCGGTAGACGGCGTACTCGTCCGGGCTGCAGCTCGATGCGTCCCAGGTCAGCACGATGCCCGAAGCGGCGTCGCTGGGCGCGCTGGCGAGACCGCTGGGCGGAACCTTGCAGGACGGGTCCGCGTTCGCGGCCCCGGGGCTCATGAGCAGCCCGCCAAGCACAGCGAGGAGGGCTATCGCGGGCGCGAGCGCCAGGGAAGCGATCGGCCGGGCCGCCCGAGTTGTCATCCGACGAACTCGTAAGCGGAGAGCCGGTAGCCGGTTGATGATACGGACAAGCCTCACGGGCAACGTTTCCACGATGTACACCGCCCCATTCTTCGGCCCCTCAGGAGTGGGGGCCGCGCAGTCCTCCCGGAGGACGCAGCACAACGCACTGTTTGGGCGCAGGCGCTTTCACGTGCCTGAACCGAAGATAGAAGGGTACTTGAACGATGTCAGTGTTCGATCATCATGTGACGGGAACGCGGTGATTTTTTATCAGCATTTTGGAAGACGGTTACTTGCGACTATGCGGCGGCTTACGTTCCGACTATGCAGCAGGTTAGTTACGACTTAGCAACAGAGTAGTTTCTACTGTGCAGCCGGTTATATTCGACTAGCGCAGGAGGTTAGTTTCTACTGTGCAGCCGGTTAGTTCCGGCGATATACGGCCGTTATATCCTGGCCGGATAGCCCGCTGGAACGCCCCCTCGACGCTGATCGAGGCGTCGCACGTCTTCTTCGTCGCCGGCGCCGTGCGGGACCTCGGAGGGCGGTGCGGAGGGGCAGGCGCCGGTCGACCTCTCGCCGCAGGGTGCGACGGCGCTGCGGGTGCTGGACGAGCGGCGCGTCGCCTGGCTCGACTCTCGCGGGAGCGGCAACGAGACGGCGCGCCACGCCGGGGCAGGCGCGCACGCAGCGCGGCCGCGAGGCGCTACATGACGATGGTGACCCTGCCCCCGCCTGGGCGCGAGGTCACCTCAACAGAGGAGGTGCTGCTGCAGGCTGCCAGCTGACAATGGATCAGGATGGTGCACTCTGACACCACCTTGCGGGACGTGACCACAAACGTTCAGGTGGCCTGTTCGTCCACCAGGCTAGACCCTATGGAGCGCCTCGTTCCAGTTCACTGATGCGGTTCTGCGTGTGGAGGCAGAGCCGGATCAGGGAGGGGATGAGGTATGCAGAACCAGACGACGTACGTGGGGATGGATGTGCACGCGCGCACGTGAAGTCAGCGCTCGGATAGTGATCCACTTCGGGGCGTGTCCCAGCATCTCCGGCGGCGGGGCCGCGGAGGGCTGGGGGAAGGGATGCTCCGAGTGGAAGACGTGCACGTGTTGCGACACAAGGTGCTGGTCGAAGGCCTGAGCCGGCGGCAGGCCGCCCGGGAGATGGGGATCAGCCGCAACACCGTGCGGCGCTACCTGACGCTGGCCGAGCCGGTGCGGGTCGAGCGTGAACCGCGGCGGAAGCCGGTCCTCGAACGGGTGCAGCCGCGCCTCGACGCGCTACTCGAGGAGTGGTCGGGGCGGACGACGGCGAAGCAGCGGCTGACGGCGACGAGGCTGCACCGCCAGTTACGCGAGGAGGGCTACCGGGTCGGGGAGACGCTGGTGCGGGATTACCTGCGCGAGTGGCGGCGCCGGCGCGCCGAGGTCTACGTGCCGCTGGTGCACCGCCCGGGCGACGAGGCGCAGGTCGACTTCTTCGAGGTCACCGTCGAAGTGGGCGGCGAGCGCCGCAAGGCCTGGAAGTTCCTGATGCGGCTGATGTACTCAGGCCGCGACTTCGTCCGGCTCTACGACCGCCAGGACCAGATCGCCTTCCTCGACGGCCACGTGCGGGCGTTCGCCCACTTCGGCGGGGTGCCCACGCGCATCGTCTACGACAACCTCGCAGCGGCGGTGCGGCGCGTGCAGTTCCCCCGGCGCCAGCTCACCGAGCGCTTTGAGGCGCTCGCCAGCCACCACCTGTTCGAGCCGTGCTTCGCCCGGCCCGGCGAGGGCCACGACAAGGGTGGCGTGGAAGGGCGCGGGAACGCGGTCCGGCTGCAGCACCTCACGCCGATCCCGCGCGGCAGCTCGCTGGCCGCGCTCTCGGCGTGGCTGCAGGGAGAGGTGGACCGGCTCGCCGCGCCGCGGGTGCATGAGCGCTTCGCCGAAGAACGGCCGCTGCTGCGCCCCGGGCCCAGCGTCGCGTTCGAGGCGCGGCGGGTACGCGCGGTCTCGGTGAGCCGCAGTGCGCTCGTGCGCGTCGAGGGGGCCTGGTACTCGGTGCCGAGCCGCTGGGCGGGCCTGCGGGCGACGGCGCTGATCGGCACCGACGAGCTGACGCTGCGCTGCCGCGGCGAGGAGGTCGTACACCCCCGGCAGCCCTTCGGCGGCCGCCGGGTGGACTACCGGCACTACCTCGGCGAGCTGGCGCGCAAGCCGCAGGCGGTGCGGCAGGTTGCGCCGGAGTTGGTCGCGGCGCTGGGCGAGCCCTTCGGGCGGCTCTGGACGCGGCTGGAGCGCGAGCAGGGCGCCCAGGAGGGGGCGCGCACCCTTGCGCGGCTGCTGCGCAGCGTGGACGAGCACGGCGAGCAGCGGGTGCGCGAGGTGTTGGAGCAGGCGCTCGCCGGCGGGTCCTTCGACGAGCTCGCCGTGCAGCGCCTGCTCGCCGCGGCGCAGGTCCAGGCGGCGGTGACGGTGCCCGAGGCGCTGCGGGGCTACGAGGTCGAGAGCGCTCCGGCCTCCGTCTACGACCGGCTGCTCGTGGCGGCGGCGCCGTGAGCGAGGCGGCGCGCGCGGCCGTCATCGAGGCGCACTGCCGGGAGCTGAAGATGCCCTCGGTGCGCCGCGACTACCCCGAGCTCGTGCGCCAGGCGACGCACGACGGCTGGAACTACGAGGAGTTCCTGCTGCAGCTGCTCGAGTCCGAGGTGCTCTCCCGCCGCGACAGCGCCGTAGCGCGTCTGCTGCGCCAGGCGCGATTCCCGGACCTCAAGACCTTCGAGCAGCTCGACTGGGATGCCTTGCAGGGCGTCGCGCGGCCGCAGCTCGCCCAGCTCGCGACCTGTGAGTACATCGAGCGCGCCGAGGACGTCGTCATCGCCGGGCCGATCGGCACCGGCAAGACGCACCTCGCGATCGCGCTCGGCGTCGAGGCCGCTCGCCGCCGCCACCGCGTCGCCTTCGTGCGCGCGGCCGACCTCGTGCGCGATCTGGTCGAGGCGCGCGACGAGCTCACGCTCTCGCGGCTGCACCAGCGCTACCTGCGGGTCGCGCTGCTGATCGTCGACGAACTCGGCTTCGTGCCCTTCGAGCGCACCGGCGGCGAGCTCCTCTTCAACCTCCTCGCCGACCGCTACGAGCGCCGCTCGACGATCGTCACGACCAACCTCGCGTTCAGCGAATGGGTGCGGGTCTTCGGCGACGAGAAGCTGACCACGGCGCTGCTCGACCGGGCCCGGCGGAGCGCAGCGCGAGGAGTGGGGGCTCGCGAACGAGCCGAGGGCGGTGGCCAGCCTCAGCAGGCGGCTCCTGCGCGGGGCGCCGAGCCCGGTCGTCGCGTGCTACGAGGCGGGTCCCACCGGCTTCGCCCTGATGCGCCAGCTCCGGGCGAAGGGCGTCGACTGCCGGGTCATCGCTCCGGCGCTGATTCCGCGCAAGCCCGGCGACCGGGTGAAGACCGATCGCCGCGACGCGCGGAACCTGGCGGAGTTGCTGCGGGCGGGGCTTCTCACCGAGGTCCATGCTCCGACGCTCGACCAGGAGGCGGTGCGTGATCTCTCCCGGGCGCGCGAGGACGCGGTGACCGACCGCAAGCGGGCGCAGCACCGGCTCTCGAAGCTGCTGCTGCGCCGGGGCCTCAGCTACGGGAAGAGGAACTGGACCCTGGAGCATCGCGCGTGGCTGCGCACGATCTCCTTCGACCACCCGGCGGCGCAGGCGACCTTCGACGGCTACCTGCGGGCACTCGAAGCGGCGGAGGAGCGGGCGCGGACGCTGGAGCAGGAGCTTGTGGCCTGCGCGGAGGGAGACGACTACCGCGAGGCGGTGGGGCTGCTGCGCTGCTTCCGCGGGGTGGATACGGTCACGGCGATGACGTTCCTGGCCGAGCTCGGGGACGTGACGCGGTTCGGAAGCTCCCGGCAGCTGATGTCGTACCTCGGGCTCACGCCCAGTGAGCACAGCAGTGGCACCCGCCAGCGTCGGGGCGAGATCACGAAGGCCGGCAACAGCCACGTCCGCCGGGTGCTGGTGGAGAGTTCCTGGCACTACCGGCACCCGCCGCGTGTGGGCGTCGGGCTGCGCCGGCGACGGGAGGGGCAGCCGGGCTGGGCGGTATCGATGGCGGAGGGAGCGCAGCGGCGCCTGCACCGCCGCTTCCGACTGCTGACCGAGCAGGGGAAACCCTCGCCGGTGGCGACCGTCGCCGTGGCGCGCGAACTCGTGGGCTGCATGTGGGCGGTGTTGCGCATCCACGCCGAACCCCGCGTAGCCGCCTGAGGAGGAGGACCGAGAAGGCGAAACCGGCCCTGGAGGCGGGAGCGGTCGCGTCCGGGGCGGGGGAGGATCGATGAGCGAGGTCACGATTCGGAGGACGCGCGAGCCTGCTATGCGGCAACGACGCTCTGCGTCGTCAACCCGCGACCCTAGACGGCGCACCCTCCCGACGAAGCACGGTCATGCGGATAGGCCTGAGGCAACCCGCGCATATCAGAGTGACGGATCGTCGGACCACGACCCCTCATCGATCGACCTCCGCCCCGGAGCCGCCATCTTGCCACGCCCACCACCCGTCAGGGCAGGATCGACGGTCACCGGTGGGTGCGCTTGACGAAGAGGCACTCCATATCAGCAGGCTGCTGAAAACCCCTGATCCTGAGCCGCAGGGTCTCACTGGCCATTCGGTGGGCTGGCGTAGAGCACAGAAGCATTGGGTTTTGTGATGTCGCGGCCAGCGCGATTTCAGCCCAAAACCGCCGCGGCGGACTTTTTCATCACCCTGTTAGGGAGCTACAATTATCAGTCGTTCCTTGGCGCACGGCTCCACGTGTGTAGTCAAAGCACCAGTATTGGCGGACCTCCTGCGAGAGATACTCCCATCCACCACTGTTCACACCGTCCTGTGGGGTGTCTTGCGACATCGCTTCGCCGCCAGCGCCTCGAGAGCTGGACTCCGGGCGCTCGAAGTGCTGGCCGCAGAGCGCGATGCCTGGCGTGGGCAGATTGCCCGGGTCAGCTGGTTCGACATCGAACAGGTGCGCTACGCCGCAGCGATCTCGGTCTGGGTGCGCTGGTTCGTTTGGGCCGCCGCAGTGGTCGAGCTCGTATATCGAACCCCGCAGTCCGCCACGGAATACGTTGCGATGCTGCTCATCCTCGGGACGTTCAATGGCTTCCTGCACTACATGGTGATCAGGAATCGACCCATCGGGCTGAAACACATCCTGGGCATGAACGCCCTGGACATCGCGGCGATCACGGGCGGCGTGATCGTCCATGGCGGATTCGCCTCCTTCCTCTTTTTGGCCTACTACCCGGCAATCGCGACGGTAGCGTTGCTCGGATCCTCGATGCTCGCGCTCATTGGCGGTACGGTAGTCGCCGTCATCTATGTCGCCGTGTGCTTGTTTGTGGGCTCCGGCATAGACCTCGATGCCCGCGACGAGAAGGAGCTGTTCTGGCGAATCGTTGTGATGTACGCCAGCGTCGTAGCGGTCACGATGATCATGCAGTTCGAGCGCATCCGGAGGCGGGACGCGGTGGAGCGGGAACGGACGCTGCACCGCGAGCGCGTCGAGCTCTCCCAGACCATTCACGATACGGCCGCGCAGGCCGCCTACATGATCGGATTGGGCCTGGACACGGCCATGGAGCAGGCTGACGACTCGAACAGGGAACTGGCGGCCACGCTGGCGGCGACATCGGCACTGGCCAAGTCAACAATGTGGGAGATCAGGCGTCCGATCGATCTGGGCCCCATCTTCGAGGGCCGGCCACTGAGCCGCGTGCTCAGGTCGCAGCTGGCGACCTTCACCACGATCACGTCGGTCCCCGCCGAGATGGTGCAATCGGGAGATGAGCCACCGCTCACCGTAGTAACCCGGACCGGCCTGTTCTCGATCACCCACAACGCGCTTGCGAACGCCTTCCGGCACGCGCGCGCGACCAGGGTTCAGGTCGAGCTCGACTATGGGCCTGAACGCATTCGGCTATCGATCTCAGACGATGGGGTCGGACTACCTGATGACTACGCCGAACGCGGCCGCGGCTTCAGTGGCATGAGGGCGGATGCGGAGCGAATGGGCAGCATGCTCGTCGTTGAAACGGGCGAGCACCAGAGGGGCACGTCCGTGACTTGCATCATTCCCTTGCCCGAGCGTCGGGAAGGGGACTGAGATGTCCTGGACCAAGCAGATCAAGGTGATGCTCGTGGACGACCATCCCATTGTGAGGGACGCCCTCCAGGCGCTGTTGGAACAATCGGCTGACTTCGAGGTCGTGGGGCAGGCTGGAGATGGGGTGGAAGCGGTCAAGGTGGCAGAGGATACGAGGCCCGACGTGATCGTTATGGATGTGATGATGCCTGAGAGGGGCGGCGTTGAAGCCTGTCGGGACATCATGGAGCTGTTGCCTGACACGCGCGTCCTGATGCTCACGGCGTCGTCCGAAGAGGGCGCGGTGATCCAGGCCGTCGCCGCCGGAGCCACCGGGTACCTGCACAAGTTCTCCCCGAAAGCGGACCTCTTGACCGCCTTGCGTGAGGTGGTTGAAGGCCGGTTGCGGATCCCGGATGAAACCGTCAAGCGCGTCTTCTCGGCCATACGGGAGGGGTCCGGACCTGGCGACCGGTGCGGTCCGGGCGCACTGAACCCGCGGGAGCGGGACATCCTCGCGCTGTTCGCGAGTGGCAAGTCATACGCGCAGATCGCCGAGATCAAGGGCAACAGCCCCCTGACCATCCGCAACGTGGTCTACCGGATTCAGGACAGAGTGGGAGCCCGCACGAAGCAGGAGATTGTTGTCTGGGCCGTACGGAATGGCCTCCTCGACACGTAGCCTGGTTGGGAGTGGCGGGGGGCGAGGCAGATCACGGCGGCGCTGTGAGCCTTCCCTCGGCCCGTTTGCGGTCGTAGAACGCCTTCGATGAAAAGGTAATGGGCACCTCCACAATCTCGCGGCAGGCCTCCACCCAGTCCTTCTTCGGCACTGCAAGGTCCATCACCACCACGTCCGGCGACACTTCTTATCAGCCCCGCCCCCACGGAATCACGCACGTCACGGTCGCGCCGCGCATGGCGCCCCTCGGTTCGACGACAAGACGGCCTCCCAGTCGCTGAGCGTTCCCGTCCATGTTCTCGAAGCCGCGACCGCGCTGCCCGTAGTCGGCGGGAAGCCCTACTCCGTCATCCAACACCGATAGCCGCACCTCCTCCTTCCCGCATGCCAGGTGGATCGCCACACTGCTCGCTTCCGCATGGCGGTAGGCGTTGGTGAGCGCGTTGTGCGCGATCGAGAAGAGCAGGCCCCTGGTCTCGGTCGAGAGGGGCCGCTCGACTCCGGTCTGCGTCAGCTCGCAGGGCACAGAGGTGACGTTGGTGAAACTGGAGGCGTGGGATCTGAGAGTGGAGCTCAACGCGCGGCCCTCGTAGATGCCGCCCATGTGGATGGGGTGTCTCAACTCCCAGATGGCGGAGCGGGACAGCCGGGAGGTCGCATCCAGGGTGGCGGCCAGCTCCGGGTTGGTGTCTCCGGCCTGGGCCTTCGCGGTGTCGATGCCGAGCCCGATCATGTACGCCGACTGTGCTGTGGTGTCGTGAATCAACTGGGAGAACTCGACCCGCTCACGCTGCAGGTCGCGCTCACGCTCCACAGCCTGCCTCCACCTCGCTCGCTCGAACGTGGCGATGATATTCACAATTGCGGCCACCGCATACATGACGCAAATCCGGGCGAGCAGGGTCTTCTCCTCCGTCGCAGCAGTGTCGATGCCGTCCCCAACGGTCAGGCTGATGGCCAGATAAATGACGGCCACAAAGGTCGCGCAGGCCATCGTGAGCCGAAAGGACGTGAGAACCACCGCGTACCCGGCAAGCTGAGGGTAGTACAGCAAGTACAGGAAGTAGTGACTGAATCCTCCGCCTGCTGCCACGGCGCCCGAGAGTATGAATACATCCAGCGTCGCATTCGCGAGAATCCAACCCCGTGTCACGGTCTTCTTCGTCGCCAGCCGGTAGTGCGTGTATCCGTTGAGCCCTACCAGCAGCAAGAGCCCCGGCACATACACCGCATAGGTCTCCAGCCAATCCACAGGTCGGTACACCCACAGCACGAGCCCGAAGGCGACCATGAACCAGCGTGCCCAGACGAAAGTCCTCGCGATGAGTCTCAAACCGTCCGGGTCGCCGTTGCGGCGCTCCCAATCGGTCATGCCAGGTCACGTCCCGGCAAGTGGTGTCACAGTGCACCATCCTTATCATTTGTTAGCCGGCAGCCTGCAGCAGCACCTCCTTGCCTGACGTGAGCTCACTCCCCGGCGGGGAGAGCAGCGTCATCATCGTCATGTGGCGCCGCCCCACGGCCCACTCGTCGTGCTGCTCGGAGAGCACTGCACCGATGAGCCGGATGATCGCTGAGCGGTTGGGGAAGATACCGACCACGTTGGTGCGCCGGCGGATCTCCTTGTTCAGTCGCTCGAGGGCTCGGTTGTTCGACCAGATCTGCCGCCAGTGCGTGACCGGGAAGGCCGTGAACGCCAGGATCTCCTCCGCGGCGTCGGCGAGCATCGCCGCGGCCTCGGGGAAGCGCGCCCCGAGCTGCTCCACGACCCGTGCGTGCTGGGCGTGCACCTCGGAGGCCGAGGGCCGTTGGTAGATCGTGCGCACGGTCGTCGCCACCAGCGCCTCCGCGCTCTTCGGCACGCGCGTGAGCAGGTTCCGCATGAAGTGGGTACGGCAGCGCTGCCAGGAGGCGCCGCCGAAGACGGTCGCGATTGCTCCCCTCAGGCCCTGGTGGGCGTCGGAGGTCACCAGCTCCACGCCGGAGAGCCCTCGTGCTACGAGGCCGCGGAGAAATGCCAGCCAGAAGGCCCCGTCCTCGCTGGTGAGCCGACGTCGATGCCCGGCACCTCGCGCTTGCCGTCGGCGTCCTCGTGGCGACCACGACGCTCACCTGGGCGATGCAGCCCTCCTCGCGCACGCGCTGGGTGAGCGCGTCGAGCCAGAGGTCACGGTACGGACCGCCGTCGAGCGGCCGTTCGAGGAAGACACCCCATGTCCGTAACGCGCAAGGGGCGCCCCCACCCGGGCAGCGGATCGGGGCGTCGGGTGCGCGAGGCGAAGGAGATCGTGAGCAGCCGGAGCGCCGGCACGTGGCCGCATCCGCGAATTGACGGGGCGGTCACGGCTGGTGGAGAGCCCGGAGCGCATCGCGCAGGACGTGAATCGCTTCCTGCGCGGCTGGGCGGGGTATTTCCGCTACGGGAATGCGGCTCGGCAGTTCACGCGGATGACGGCGTACGCCGCGATGCGTGTTCTGCTGTGGTGGGCGAAGCGGGAGCGCTTGCGGCGTCGGCCGCGGCATCGCCGGTTCGTCTTGGCCGGGCATCTGGGTCTGGTGCAGCTCGATGGATGGGTCGTCTCCCCGCGGCCGAACCGGCCGTGGCGGGTGAGGGCGAACGCCGGCCGGTGAAGGACGTCGGTGAGCCGTGTGCGGGAGAACCGCATGCACGGTTCGAAGGGGAGGGGCTGGAAACGGGCGTTGGCTACGGCACGTGGAAGTGAGCACCGGCGGGAAACCGGCGGGATAGGCGCCACTGCCTACGGCTCGTACCGCGCCAGTGTCTTACCCGACCGCTACTGATCCCGACAGCGCCGCGACCGCAGTGTTCCCCGTCCGCAGTTGCGGTACCAAGCGGAGCCTCAGCGTGAAGGTTCTCGATTTTGCCCAGTCTGGTGGGCCTCTGTGAGTCCCCGGCAGATCTCACTCGCAGACGACCCCGTCGCCGTCCCGATCATCCATGTACGGGTAGGCGGGGTGACCGCGGCTCACGGGGGCGATACCGTGCCGGCGCGCCTCGGCGCATGTGATGCGGCCATTCCCGTTGTCGTCGTACAGCTCAAGAGCGCCGCCCTCCGCGCCTGCGGCCGGAACCGGGGTCGCCGTGGCCGCCTGCCCGGACGTGTCGATGATCATGGCAGTCGAGGAGCAGCCTGAAAGGATCCCCTCGATCGCATCGCGTTCGCGCTCATCGACGGTGAGGGCGTACTTCAGGCGGACCTCGACCACGCGGCTTGCGAACCAGCAGCGATTCAGATCGGGAAGCCACTCCGCAGCATCCTTGCCGCTCTTCTGCGAGCGGTTGACCGACGGACTGGCCAGCGTGAGATTCAGGATGTCTGAGGCGAAGCGCCGCCGCGTCGCGGCATCCGCCGCACAGAGGCCGCTGTCGTGCGCCTCCGAGCGCGCGACGATGTGCTCGATGTCGGTCTCGGACGTGCTGGCGAACCACGTTCCGGTGTACGGGCCGTAGATGATGCCGCCCATGTCCCCAACGATCAGCTGCTCAACCGATTGCGAATAGGGGTAGTCGTCGGCGTCGTATGGGGCGCAGCGATTCTCGGGGGCGACATCCAAACCCCTCCAGGTGCCAACGCCGAACACAGCTGGTGAGGTGGCCAGCGGTGTCGCGGTGGCCTGCGGCGTCGTCCCGGCGGACTGCGGCGTCGCGGTGGCCTGCGGCGTCGTCCCGGCGGACTGCGGCGTCGCGGTGGCTCGCGGCGTTGCGGTGGCCTGCGGCGTTGCGGTGGCTCGCGGCGTTGCGGTGCCACCACACGTCCGCGCCGCGATGAGAGGAACAATGACGACGCAGACTCTCTTTCCCGTAACCGTGGTAGGCAGCTGGTCCAGGCCTCCCTGGCTCATTCAGGCGCTGCGCCGTTGGCAAGACGGCGCTATAACCAAGGAGGAGTTCGACGAGATAGCCGATGAGGCCGCGCTGCTCGCGGTCAAGTACCAGGAGGACGCCGGCGTCAACATCGTCACCGACGGTGAACAGCGCCGCGACAACTTCTACTCTTTCGTAGTCGCCAAGGTCTCCGGCATGAGGCTGATGAAGGTGTCGGAGCTGATGGACTACATGAAGGACAGGGCGCGCTTCGAAGAGACGCTCCGCGCGCTGGACGTCCCGTCGTTCGCCATCAAGAGCCCCATCGTGGTCGACAAGCTGGAGGCGCGCGACGGCCTGTCGCTCGACGAGGTGGACTTCCTGATCAAGCACACCGACAAGCAGGTGAAGGTGCCGCTGCCCGGCCCCTACCTGCTTCTCAAGTCAAGCTGGTTCGAGGGCCTGTCCGACACCGCCTATCCCACTGAGGACGACCTGTCGGGCGAGATAGTCCGCCTGCTTCGCGACGAGGTGCTGGCGCTGAAAGAGCGCGGCGTGGACTTCATCCAGTTCGACGAGCCTACGCTGTCCCAGGTGGTGCTGGGCGAGGAGAGCACCGAGACTTTCATGTGCGCCGCCATGGCCAACCGCAAGGACCCGTCCGACGAGCTCGAGCTGGCCGTGCGGTTGATGAACGAGACGGTGGACGGCATCGACGGCGTTCGCTTCGGTGTTCACGTGTGCCGCGGCAACTGGAGCCGCCGCGAAGACGTGCTGCTCACCGGCAACTACGGCCCCATGCTCCCGTATCTCACCCAGATGAACGTCGACCAGCTCGTGCTCGAGTTCGCCACGCCGCGAGCGGGCGAGATGGAAGTGTTCAAGGAGTACGCCAACGAGAAGGAGATAGGCCTGGGCGTGGTCAACCCCAGGACCGATGAGATAGAGTCGCCGGAGGAGATAGTCGAGCGCGTCCGCGAGGCGCTGAAGTACTTCTCCCCCGAAAAGGTGTTCCTCAATCCCGATTGCGGCTTCGGCACCTTCGCTGAGCGCAACGTGAACACCGCCGACGTGGCGTACCGCAAGCTACAGTCCATCGCGGCAGCGGCCCAGATACTGCGGCAGGAGTACGGCTAGGCCGAAGGGGCCCTCCTCTCCCTCGAGTGAGGGAGAGGATTGGGGTGAGGGTGAAGGGGCTTCGAAAGCACTCTTGTAGATTCTTCGGCAAGCTCAGAATGACGTATCTGAGAAGTTACCACAAGGCAAGGAGGCATCCCACATGGCCGACACGGCACAGGCAGAGTTGAACGGACTGCACCCCGAGAAGCTGAGCGAAATACTCGAATCGTTCAGGCAGGAAGACGTGTTCAAGGCGGTAAGCGGTCCCTGGCGCTCCCGCGTGCGCTGGGAGAGCGGATTCAGGGCGAAGGCGTTCATGCGCACCCACGCCATAGAGATGGACGAGCCCACCGACCTCGACGCGACCGACCTCGCCGCCAGCGCGCATGAGCAGCTTCTGTCGGCCATCGGCGGCTGCATGACCGTCGGCTTCGTACTCAACGCGACCAAGCAGGGCATCAAGATCCACGACCTCGAAATCGCCCTCGAGGGCAACTTCGAGAACATACGTAAGTGGGCGGGTGTCGACGAAGGCAACCCCGGCTACGGCGACATCAGCGCCAAGGTGTTCGTGCGCGCCGACGCCGACGAGGCCGCGCTGCGCGAGATATGGCGCCTGGCCGTGGAGGGATCCCCGGTGACCCAGACCGTCATCAAGGGCGCCAGGCTCACCACCGACTTCGAGTCGGTGTAGGGCCGCCATTCGAATCTGACAAACACCAGCCGGTAGTCGGCATTCCTGCGAAAGCGGGAATGCAAGGGCCGGGTGGGCTGCGTGTCCGCAAAGACGTCTTGCGCGCAGTAACCGTTTGGGCAACTGGGCACAATCCAGATCCACGCGCTGACTTTCTGGTCGATCTTTCAAAGACTTCTGATTAGCAGGTCTCCACAGGCTTGCGCGGAGGACTATCGGGTGCGTGCCGGTTCCCCCTGAGCGCTGAGAGCGCGAAGGGCCATTCAGCACATCGCCACGATGGGTCTGATGTGTGTGCTGGGCGTCGCGTTACTGTCGGCGTGTGACGATGAGACGCAACCGACGGTTACGCCGTCTCAGACTGACACTCCTACTTCCGCAGCAGCGCCAACGCCTGGCTCCTCTGCTCCGACGGCCGTCAGCGGACCCACCGCAACGCCCGCTGCGACTCCTGGCCCCACTGTAGCGCCGACGCCAGGCGCCTCTGCCCCGACGGTCGCTAGCGTACCAACCGCAACTCCTGCCGCGACTCCACGCCCCACTGTGGCGCCGACACCGGCCCCTACTGCTACACCTGCGCCGGTCCCCACGCCGACGGCTTCGCGCCCACCGACGCCAACACGGACCGTCGCGCCCGATACCGCGGCGGCCGCTGCACTTCCGGACGAACCCTGCGCGCAGCCTTCGGAAGCGTGCCAGCAGAGGGACGTGAGCGAGTTGAACCCGTTCGGAGGGGGCGCCAGTGGGTTGGGGGCGGCGGCATACTCGGAGCCCCGAGACGGACCGACGGTGGAGGAGATACTCGCGGGGGACCAAACTCTCCCATTCCATCTGGAGGGCCCCCCAGTCCATATAGCTTTGAGGGGAACTGCAAGCTGGGACTCCGTCCGCTGTGACTGGCGGGGCCAAGCGAGGACGGTCCAACAGCGCGAGGAGCCTTTGCGGTTCTGGCTTGGCCTCGAAGAAGACAAGCCGCTGCCTCCCGCTGTCGAGCTGGAAGGGCTGGTCTCGTACTATCTGTCAGGGGTCTCCCTTGCCTACTTATCTCCACTGTTTTCGGGCTTTGCGACTCTGGCGCGAGGCGGTCTGTCCACCGAGGTCCAGACACTGAGCTGCTATGCGGATTACCAGATCCAGGAGTACATACTGGGGTCGGGGCCATCCACGGTTGCGGTGTCCTATGACGGGCTTGCCGCCGCTCCATCATATGAGAGCTACAAAAGGTCATTCGAGGCAGGGGCATTCCAAGGACAGCCGCTGCAAGGTGAGGCAGAGTACTCGGTCTCTCTCCAGACGAGAATTGCGGACTTGGAGGCGGCCTTGGCAGGGTACGTCGGCGGCAGGGAAAGCGTGGTACTCCTGACACCGATGGGCGCACTGGCCTCAGTAGCGATAGAGGCGTGGCAGGCCGTGGCGCAGTGGGACCTGCAGATCGCGGATGGTGGGTCGGTGGAGGCGGTCCGATACGCGACCCGCGAACGCGATCCCGAGTACCGCCAACCCCTCGACGAGCTCAGAAGCCGAATCCAAACGGCCTCGGCCACAGATGCCTACGCTGGCAAGAGAATCGCCAGCGTCGACGGGCTGACAGCCTACTACGAGAGCATCGGCGCCTATGACGTCATTGGCCCCTACAACATTCCGAGAAGTGAGAGGGTCCCATTCGTGCCGTCCAAGCCCCCACCCCCTCGCCAGAAGCCGCTCAAAGTGAGCCCGCCTCCAGCCACGGCTCCTGCCGCCGTCCCCCCGTTCGTCTCCATCAGCAGCGGCGGCGACCTGACGTGTGGACTCACCGATAATGGTGAGGCAATATGCTGGGGAGGCGAAATCTACCAACGTACCTCACCTGTGCGGAACGAGTTCTTCTCGTCCATAAGCAGCGGCGGCGACCACGCGTGCGGGCTCAGATCGGATGGCTCCATCGGCTGCTGGGGCGACGACTTCAGCGGCCAATCGTCGCCGCCCTACGGCAAATTCACAGAGGTGAGCAGCAATTGGAAGCATACCTGCGCGCTTCGGGATGACGGCACGGCCGAGTGCTGGGGAGACGACGGACATGGGCGCGCGTCGCCGCCGGCGGGAGCGAAACTCACCGCAATCAGCAGCGGCAGAGATCACACCTGCGCCCTGAAAGCAGACGGAACGCCCGTATGCTGGGGTTACGACGTCGACGGCCGGTCCTCACCTCTCACCGGAACGCGTCTCGATTCCATCACCACCGGCGCCAGTCACGCCTGCGGCCAGCACGCCGACGGCACCTCGACGTGCTGGGGCTCCAATCTACAGGGCCAATCGGTTCCCCCGCCGGGAGGGCGGTTCGCGATGATCTCCGCCGGCGGCTGGCACACATGCGGGCTTGGTGACGATGGCGCTACCCGGTGCTGGGGCGACGACCGGCAGGGTCAGTCGACTCCGCCTCCGGGCGAGACCTTCGTGTCCATAAGCAGCGGTCCAACGCACACCTGCGGCCTCCGGGAAGACGGGACCGGCGTGTGCTGGGGCGACAACGATAACGGTAGGGCGAGCGCGCCGGGCGCTGATGTGCACACTCACATTTTCGCCGGCGGTCACCACTCCTGCGCGCTGCGCCGAGACGGGTCTCCGGTCTGCTGGGGCGAAGTGGGGGACGGATTAGCAGAAGCGCCGGATGGAGAAACCTTCACGTCCCTGACCGGCAGCGGGGGTTACGCCTGCGGCATCCGGTCCGATGGGACAGTGGCCTGCTGGGGCTCAGAGGAGTTGTTCGGCGAGTTCGACCTGTCCTCTATGCCGTCGTCGACCGGGTTTACGTCGATATCCATGGGAGGCGCGCATGTGTGCGGGCTCGATTCGGAAGGGGAAGCAGTCTGCTGGGGCGACGAAGAGTTCGGCGCCGCCTTGGCCCCCGCCGGCGTCTTCTCGATGATCAGTAGCGGAGCCAGTCACACCTGCGGACTGCGGCCGGACGGGGCTGCAGAGTGCTGGGGTAACGATGAACACGGCCAGGCCTCCCCTCCACAGGGCCAAGCCTTCGTGTCGATAGAGAGCGGCATCTGGCATAGCTGCGGCATTCTGGTTGATCAGACCGCGGTGTGCTGGGGCTTGGACGAAAACCGGCAGACCTCGCCGCCGCCTCACAGGTTCTCGTCAATCAGCATCGGATTCGACAAGACCTGCGGCGTTCGCACTGAGGGCGCCATCGCCTGCTGGGGCGCGAGATACTCTGACTTCCCCACCTCACCGCCCGAGGGCCAATTCGATTCCGTCGCGGTTGGCGGCTCTCACGCCTGCGCCATCCGTTCCAATGGATCGGCCGTGTGCTGGGGCAGAAACGACTCCGGCCAAGCCTCCCCGCCAGGCGGCGAGCTCCTCCCAGATTCGCGGCCGGAGCCGGTCCGAACGGCGACTCTACCCGAGATTCCCGCAGCCCCAGCGGAGAAGGTCTTCGAGAACTTCGCCGCAATGAGCAGCGGATACAGGCACACCTGCGCGCTCCGTGCTGCGGATGGCGGCGCCGAGTGCTGGGGAGATGACAGGTACGGTCAGTCGTCACCGCCGGCCGACGTGCGGTTCGAGTCCGTCAGCGGCGGCGCCTTGCACACCTGCGCGCTGCGCGCCGATGGCGTGCCTGTGTGCTGGGGCGCCATCGACTTCGATCTCGGCCAGGCGTCACCACCGAGCGGAGTGACGCTCACCTCCATCAGCAGCGGCGGCGCCCACACCTGCGCCCTCCGCCCAGATGGTTCTCCTGTTTGCTGGGGCGACGGTGAATACGGCCAGCTCGACGTCCCGGCAGGCGAACGATTCACCCACGTAAGCGCCGGACTGGTGCACATCTGCGGCCTGCGATCCGACGGCACGCCGATCTGCTGGGGCGCCGACGGCTATGACCTCGGCCAGGCGACGCCCCCGGAAGACGCCCGCTTTACCTCGATTGCCAGCGGGTCGGTCCATACGTGTGGCCTGGGCGAAGACGGCGAGACCACCTGTTGGGGCTCGGACGAGGCGCTGGCCGGATCCGGGCTGCTCTCACCACGGGATGGACAGGCTTTGTCGTCCATCTCCGCCGGGCCGTACCAGACCTGCGGGCTTCTCAGTGACGGCTCTCCGGCCTGTTGGGGGCCTATAGTTGAGTACCTCTACGCGCCCGACGTCGTGACACTGACGTCCGTTAGCGTCGGCGCGAGACACGCCTGCGGCCTGCGACCCGACGGCTCCGCGCTGTGCTGGGGTCCCGATTTGTTCGGAGCGTCCGCTCCCCCATCGGGCGAAAGCTACGACCCATTCGCGAGTCTAACGCCGGAACCCGCACCGGCGACGCCACCTCACGACCAGACCTACACCGCGCTTGCCCTATCCCGCAATCATTCGTGCGCGCTCGCCGAGGATGGGGCGGCGTACTGCTGGGGAGACAACGACGTCGGACAGTCTTCTCCTCCAGCCGGCGAGAGGTTCAGTTCGATCGACACCGGCCAGGGACAGAGCTGCGGCCTGCGGAAATCGGACGGCATCGCGGTCTGCTGGCGCGACGACTACGAAGGGCGGGTGTTGCCTCCTCCGGACCAGCCGTTCATTGCAATAAGCGTCGGTGCTTTACACACCTGCGCGCTTCGCCCGGACGGTACTGCCCAATGCTGGGGCGATGACACCTACGCGAAGGGCGCCACGTCGCCTCCGCCGAACGAACGCTTCACAGACATTGGCAGCGGAGACGGCTATAGCTGCGGCCTGCGCACGGATGGCGGGATTGTGTGCTGGGGGGAGCGGAACCTCTACGGCGCTAACCAAAACCCGGACGACGAGAGATTTTCCACGATAAACGTCGGCTCGGAACAGGCCTGCGGGGTGCGCCTCGACGGCAGTATCGTCTGTTGGGGGAGAAACGCCGACCGCGCGCCGGATGGGCAGGGCTTTATGTCGGTCGGCACCGATAGCGGCCATTCGTGCGGGCTGCGTCTCGACGGCTCGGTCGTGTGCTGGGGTACCGACCATGACGGTCAGACTTCCCCGCCATGGGGCGCCGCCGACAAGTTCGTGGCAATCAGCACAGGATCGAGACATTCCTGCGCGCTTCGCGACAACGGCAAGATAGTCTGCTGGGGTTCCAATTTCGATGGCCAATCGTCGCCTCCAGGGGGAGAACGCTACGTGAACCGCCCAACGATACCTGTGAACGGATCCCTCGCCACCGTAAGCGGCGGCGCATCTCACACCTGCGGCCTGCGACCCGACGGCACGGCGGTCTGCTGGGGCGCGAACCACGATGGCCAGGCGACATTGCCGGAGGCCGAGACCTTTGCGTCCATCAGCAGCGGGTTCAGGCACACGTGCGCGCTGCTCGACGACGGACGCCGGTGTGCCGGGGCTGGGACTATTATGGCCAGTCTTCCCCGCCGGAAGGAGAGCGCTTCAAGTCGCTGAGCAGTGGAGCGGACCACACCTGTGGGCTGAGGACGGACGACACCGCCGTGTGTTGGGGCAACGACGAGTATGGCCAATCCTCCGCGCCGCAAAGCGATGGATTCTCGTCAATAAGTGCGGGAGCCTGGCACACTTGCGGGTT
This sequence comes from Dehalococcoidia bacterium, assembly GCA_965226695.1. Taxonomy (GTDB): domain Bacteria; phylum Chloroflexota; class Dehalococcoidia; order Lucifugimonadales; family CATOSD01; genus CATOSD01. Next base: position 3,472,045 of record OZ245405.1, on the reverse strand, counting down.
GAAGCTCTTGGATGGCGCTCCTGTCTGCTGGGGGGACAATCCGAACGACCAGACGTCAACGCCCGAGGTTCACGATCTAGCATCTATCAGCGTTGGCAGCAGCCATACGTGTGGAGTAACCAGCGAAGGCTCCCTCATATGCTGGGGCGACGGGTACGAAGTGTCCAATACTCCTATTGCAACGCGCACGTTTACCCAGGTCGGCAGCGGAGAGGGGTTTTCCTGCGGCCTGACCTCGGACGGAAGGGCCTTCTGCTGGGGGTGGTACCACGACGACGGCCGGACTCTGCCGCCGCGCTCGGACACCTTTGTCAGCATCAGCGTGGGCAACCGTCACGCCTGCGGCCTGCGGTCCGATGGCGTCCCTGTATGCTGGGGTGAGCCCCAGATTTCCCAGCCATAGCATGCCTGGGTACTGCATGCCGAACGTAGGCAGCCGATATGGAGTATAATTGCTCGACTTCCTAAGCTACCTGTAAACTCGATCTCTGGACTAAAGCCATGATCAACCTTGTCGAGGCCGACTGGGTCGCCGAGCGCATCGAGGCCGATGACGCCCTGGTGCTGGACCCGCGCGGCTGGATGAAGTACCTGGCAGGCCACCTGCAGGGCGCGGTTCACGTCAACGCCGCCAAGCTGTTCGGCGACGACGGCGGGCTGCTCGCGCCGGACGCGCTCGCCGCACTGTTCGCCGCCGCCGGCTTGTCTAACACCACAATCCCCATCGTCTACGACTCCTACGACGGTCAGCGCGGCGCGCTGCTGGCATGGGCGCTGGAGTATCTGGGCGTGTCCGACGTGTACCTGTTGGACACATTCTTCGAGGGCTGGAAGGAGCAGGGGCGGGGAGTATTCTACCGCCCCGTCGTTCCGCGCGCGGCGGAGTTCGCGGCCAGCGTCAACCCCGGCGTCAGGGCGGGCATCGACGACGTGCGAGACCGCGGCGCGGCCCAGCTTCTCGACGTGCGAACGCACGAAGAGTACTCGGGCCAGCTGGACGCCGATCCCAGGCCCGGCCACATCCCCGGTGCGCGACACGTCATGTGGCGCGAGTTTGTGGGACAGGACGAAAGCTACCTCGCGGCGGAGCAACAGGCCAGGGATACGCTGGCATCCGCCGGAATCTCGGACGGCGAGCCCGTGATCGCCTACTGCCGCTCCGGAATGAGGGCCGCGCTCGGCTACCTCGCGCTGCAACAGCTCGGCCTACAGGTGCGCCTCTACGACGGCTCCTACGCCGAGTGGTCCGCCACCGACCTGCCTGTCGAACAGTAGACAGGCGGGGGTGCCCACGGAACGTCACCGACTCTGCCCAGCTTGGCTCGCGGCCCCGTGACTCCGGTGAGGAGTAGCGCTGATGGAAGATAGAATTCCCCGGCGGAGGCGCGGCGCCAGCAACAAACGGCTCATTCTAATCGCGGCCGGCATAGCCGTTGGGATAGTGGCAATCGTCGCCGCGGTTTCGGCATTCCTCTTCTTCCAGGCCCTGAGCAGTCCGGGAGAGGCGACCGCCCGCTTCCTTCCCTCAAATGTGCTGGCCTACGCATCCATAAACCTGCGCCCCGGAGTAGGACAACTTAGGCAAGGCCGGGCGGTCATGTCCGCCGTGCAGACTGACGCTCTGGTGGAGCGTCGCGACGACCTGCTGGATGAAATTGAGGACGAGACCGGCATTCACTTGCTCGACGACGTGACGCCCTGGCTTGGGGAGTCCGTTTCGTTCGCCCTGCTCGACGTTGAAGACGATGAGATAGGGTGGGTTGCGATGGCCCACGTCAACGACCGGGTCGCCGCCCTCGATTTCGCGGAAGACCTCGTATCGTACCTTGAGGATGAACTCGGCATGGAGTTCGACGACGATGGCTATCGCGGAGCGGACCTCTGGTTGGCGGATGACGAGACGCTCGGCTTCGCGCTCACGGACGAGTACTTCCTCGCGGCGAACGGTGAGGACACCCTCAAGGACGTGATACGCGACATCGAGTCGCCTCCGGACCGGCCCCTGTTGGCTGACGAGCGCTTCACGGCGGCTCGCGAATCGCTGCCATCGCAAAGGGTCATGTTCATGTTCGTGCGGAGCGAGTGGATATGGGACCTGTTGCGGGACGAGATCGGCCCCTTCGACGACGAGGATGAAACCATTTTAAGGGTTGAGAGCAGCACGCCGGAGTACATGGCCATGTCCGTGTCGTTCATCGAGCGGGGCCTGCGCGCCGACTTTGCCGCCGAGCAGCCCGACGACGGCTTCACCACCGGCTCCGGTGTCCGGCTGGCGTCGCCCGAGGCCCTGCCCGCCGACACGTTGCTGCTGATGGCCACAACCGGCGCCAGGGAAGCATGGGAAGAGCTTCGCCAGGTGATGGACGACCTGGATCCCAATGGGGGGAGCGACTTCCAGTCCGTCCTGAACGAGGTGGAAATCGAAACCGGAATCGACGTCGAAGAGGACGTGGTGGACTCACTCAACGGTGAGATAGCCCTGGCGCTGCTGCCCGGCGACTTTCTGGAGACCGGTGTCTACGAGGGCCTGTTGCTCGCCGGCGTGCAAGACGCCGAAGGCATAAGGGGCGCGCTGAAAAAACTCGCCGATATTGCGGATGACGCAGGAGTTGAATTAGGCAGAAGTTCGCTGGGCGAGTACGAGGTGGTGACCGCCGAGCTGGAGGGATTCGACCTTCTCGGGGAAGACTACGAGCCGGGGTACCTCATCACCGAGAATTGGGCGGTTCTAGGGAGCACCCGCCACAGCCTCGAGGCGTTTCACGACGCGGTTACTGGCGAGTCCGAGCCGTTGAGCGAGGCGGATGAATTCTCCAGGCTCATCGGTATGGCCCCCGTTCCACCCGACTCGCTTATCTACGCGGACTTGGCCGCCGCGGTGGATCAGATCGAAGACTCCCTTGACAGCGACACGCGCTCCGACTTCCGGCGCGACGTCAAGCCCTTCGTCGAACAGCTGAAAGCCTTCCTGCTGGCCGGTTCCTTCACTGAAGAGGCCATCCGGTTCACGGCGGTCCTGACGCTGAGCGAGTAAGGTGCGCGTCGGATGCCTCGCGCTGTGGCGGCACGGCCTATAGTTGACACCCAGCCAACCAAACTCTAGAATACAGTCAAACGTTCCCCCCCGATGACAAGAGCCCAAGGGGCTCTCTCCGGAAACGGAGTAGTCGGGGGGGTCATCTTTTTGTGAGGGGGCCGGTTTTAGTCGTCTAAGCTCGCAAGATGTCCCGCCTGATGGGAGTCTCGTCTAGTTACAGCGTGCAGCGTCCACAGACTCCATTACGCTTTGCGCCGCCTCTACAGCGGACTGCACCGCGGCAACAACGACCTGCGCTAGATCTATCAACGCTGTCACGGGTGCCAGAATGACATTGATTGCCTCTCCAGCAGCGTTGCTGAGAATCCCACCCAGACCGCCAGACAACCCACTGTTCGACTCAGACATTCCGGCTGCCACGACACTCTCTGCCTGAGCTAGCCACGCCTGAAGTTCCTCCAACAGTGATGCACCGGCCGCAGCTAGCGCCTGTGCCGGCCCAAGCACCGCACAGATGTCCTCCCATGGAATAATCATGTCGATGACTACGACGCCGATTAAGGCTGCAACAGCAAAACCAGCTATCACCCCCGCTCCAGCCCATAGCATCTTACTCTGTATGCTCATTCCTGCTCCATTCCTGTCCTGTACTTCGCAGCCTTTAGGCGACCGCCACGAATGCAACAGAGCCGGTTAGGGTGAAGGTCCTCCCTCCGACTCAGAACCAGTTGGCCTTGTCGACCATGTTCCGAAGCTCCTCTCCCCGGTCGAACCGCACGCAGTTCTCGACGAACAGCTCGGTGCGCCTGTCGTCCAGGTAGGGCCCTCTGCCCGCAACGTGCGGCGTGATGATTACGTTGGGCATCCCCCATAGAGGGTGCTCGGCGGGCAGCGGCTCCACCTGGAACACGTCCAGCGCCGCGCCGCCAATCTCGCCTTCCTTCAGCGCCCTGGCCAGGTCGTCCAGCACCACCACCGCGCCGCGGCCTATGTTTATCAGCCGAGCGCCGGGCTTCATCAGCCGGAACTTCTCGTAGTCGAACATGCCCTGCGTCTCCGGCGTCTCCGGCACGGTGATTATCACGAAGTCACCGCGCGGCAGAACGTCGTCCAGCGCGTCGGGCCGGTGCAGCTCCGCGATGCCCTCCGGCGGCTCGGGCACCCGCGGGTCCACGCCAAGCACGGTCATGCCGAACTCCCCACACAGCCTGGCCGTCTCGGCGCCGATGCCGCCCACGCCCACAACAATCGCCGTGGCGTCGGGCAGGTGCGTGATCTCGTAACCGGGGCGCCAATCCCGCTGGAGCTGCCTCGGCACGTAGACGTGCAGCCCCCGCGCGAACGCCAGCACGAACGCCATTATGTGCGCGCTGATGTGGTCGTTGTAAATCTCCCGCGTGTTCGTGACGACCACGTCGCTCTCGACCAGCGCCTGGTGGTAGTAGCCCGCCCGCGGCCCCGCCTGTGGGCACGCGATCCACTTCAGGTTGACGCCCAGCTCCAGCAGCTCGGGGGCGATATCGCCAAAGGCCGCGTCCGCGTCGCCTATCATCTCCATCGCCTCGCCGACTGAGTGCGCCACCCGCACGTCGATGTCGGGTATGGCCTCCCGCAGCCTGGCGGGCCAGGTCTCGCCCACCAGGGCGTTCTCCTCGCCCCCCGGCGGCAACAAAAGCAGTCTGAAACCCATGTCTGCAACCCCTATCGCGGCGGTGAGCCGCCTCTAAGTTCCGCATTCCATTGTGCCGCCTCGCTCCCCGCGTGGCAACTCGGATCGGCCAATCGCCGCGTTGCGGTAGGGTGAGAGACGGGTTACACTTTGGGCGCGGCGCAACGATTCAGGAACGCATAAGAGCCATGCCCAACACACTCTACTACGGCGACAATCTGGGCGTCATGCGAGAGCACATTCCCGACGAGTCGGTGGACCTCGTCTACCTTGATCCGCCATTCAATTCCAACGCCAACTACAACGTGCTGTTCAGGGAGAAGACCGGCGAGGAGTCGCCCGCGCAGATCAGGGCGTTCACCGACACCTGGGACTGGACGCTGGAATCGGAGCGCACCTACGAGAACGAGATCATCCTCAATTCGGACACGCCTCCCAGCGTCAAAGACATGGTCGCCGCCTTCCGCCAATCCCTCGGCACCAACGCCATGATGGCCTACTTGGTGATGATGACGCCGCGCCTTGTGGAGCTGCGCCGCATTCTCAAGCCCACGGGCTCCATCTATCTCCACTGCGACCCCACGGCGGGGCACTACCTCAAGATTCTCATGGACAGCGTGTTCGGTGCACAAAACTTCCGCAATCAGATCGTTTGGCGCCGAACGACTAGCCACAGCGACGCCAGAGGTCTTGGGAGAGTTCACGACACGATACTTCTTTACAACAAGACAGTCTCTCAATTCACATGGAACAACATCTATCAGCCGCTGGACCCTGAATATGTGGAAAACTACTACAGATACGAAGATTCCAATGGGCGCAAGTTCATGTCAGCCGACTTGTCCGCCGCGGGTTCCGGTCCTGATCGCAATTTTGGGGAGCGGGGCATAATCTCGCCACCCGAGGGGCGACATTGGATGTACGACGCCGCCGGCATCGAAGAGTTGATGAAGAACGACAAAATATACTGGACGCGCAACGGAGTCCCGAGGCTGAAGGTTTATCTGGATGAGCATCCAGGCATACCCGCGCAAGATGTCTGGGCAGATATCCTCCCATTGCGGTCGTGGCACAGGGAACGCCTGGGCTACCCCACTCAGAAGCCACAGGCGCTCCTCGAACGCATCATCACGGCATCCTCCAACGAGGGCGACGTGGTGCTTGACCCATTCTGCGGATGCGGCACGGCTGTCGCGGCGGCCCACAAGCTGGACCGCCAGTGGATGGGCATCGATATCACCCACCTCGCCGTCGCGCTCATGAAGAACCGGCTCAAGACGGGCTTCGACTTGCTGCCGGGCAAGAATTACGAAGTCGTGGGGGAGCCTGTGGACATAGGCAGCGCGCGGGCGCTGGCCGAGCAGGACCGATTCCAGTTCGAGTACTGGGCCATGTCGCTGCTGGAGGCGCTCCCGCGTGAGCGGGGCAGACGCGGCGCCGACAGGGGCATCGACGGCGTCGTGCACTTCATCGACGGCCCCCGCCGAACGACCATGAGGGCGATCGTCCAGGTCAAGAGCGGGCGGGTGGAAGTGTCACAAGTGCGCGACCTCGTTGGCACGGTCGAGCGGGAAGGCGCGGCCCTGGGGCTGTTCATCACGCTGGAAAATCCGACGCGGGAGATGCGCAGGGAGGCTGCCGCCGCCGGCTTCTACCACTCCGACCTGTGGCAGCGGGACTTCCCGAAGATCCAGTTGCTCACTATCCGAGAGATGCTGGCTGGAAGAGAGTTCGAGATTCCGGCCCACCCCTCGATGTACCGGCCCGCGCAGCGCGCGAAGCTGCCGGAGGGATACCAGGGCCTCCTGGAAGATGCGTTCAGTGCTTGACCACGGCCTTTCCAAAGTCCCCTCTCCCCTGGCGGGAGAGGGCTAGGGTGAGGGGGCGTATGACGCGCGCGCCCTACATCCGCCTCACGCTGCGCCTTTCCACCTCGAAGGTGTTGAGATCGCGGCCCACTACCATCTCGCCATCGTAGGTGCGCCGCGCGCCGGCGACTATGTCGTCGTCGCTCGCCCCCAGTATGTAGTGGATGTGCGAAAACACCGCAAGCGCGGGGGCCGTGCGCTTGTACACGCGGCCCGCGTCCTCCGGCGACGTGTGGCACGACACCACGCGGTTCACCAGGGGCGAGCTCGCGTCCATGCCCTCCGGCACCGCCGCCACCTCCTGGATGAGCAGGTCCGCGCCGCGCGCGTTGTCCACAAGGCTCTCGCAGTAGGTCGTGTCGCCCGACAGCGCAACAGACCGGCCGCCGTACTCCACGCGAAAGCCGAACGCCGGCTCGATGATCAGGTGCTCGACGGGGAAGGCGGTGACCCGAACGCCGTTGCGGTCGTACACCACGCCCGGCGTGATGTCCGCCGCCTCGAGCCGGGCCGGCGCCGCGCCGAAGCCCGCAATGTCCCGCGACGGCTGCCGCGCCTCGACGTCCGCCGAGTAGGCCAGCTGCAGGTGCTCGGCCAAGCTCTCGGTGCCGGAGGGACCGTACACCCGCAGCGCCTCCTCCCGCCCGCGCATCTGCGGAATCGACCCGGTCAGCCACAGGTCGGGAATGCCGGACACGTGGTCCGAGTGCAGGTGCGTCAGGAACATGACCGTCGCGGTCTTGAAGCTGCCCTCGGCCTGGTGAAGCCTCAGCCCCGTGCCGCGCCCGCAGTCGAACAGCAGCGTCTCGCTGCCCGCGCGCACCAGCGTGCTGATGCCGATCCTGTCGTCCAGCGGCTCAGGTGTTCCCGTACCCAACAACGTGACCCTAAAATCGCTCAACGTCTGGCACTCATTGAAGAGCCAGCCGCTGTCATTGTGCCCATGCCCCGCCTCGCCTTGCGACTCTACGTCATGCGGAACTGCCGCGCGGGGCGGCCGCCGCTGGGAATGCCCATGGGCAGGTGCACGTTCAGCAGGAAGGGCCGGCTCTCACGCTCCACCACGTCCAGCGCGTGGGCTATGGTGTCCGTCGTCTTGTCCTCGTCCTGCAGATGCATCGCCTCCACGCCGAAGCCCTCGGCCAGCTTCACGGGGTCGATGCCGCTTAGCACGACACCCGCATAGTCGCCGGAGTCCTTCATCGATGTCCCGGCGCGCTCGAACGAGTTGGCGACGATCCCATATGCCTGGTTGTTGGGTATCACGTATAGCAGGGGGATGTTGTGGTGGGCCGCCGTCCACATGCCCGAGTCGGCGTAGTACAGCGAGCCGTCGCCCACCAGCCCCACGACGGGCCGGTCCGGGGCGGCGAGCTTCGCGCCGACGGCCGCGCCGACGCCGTAGCCCTCCGAGCCTCCGGCGGCCCGGATGTACTCGTTGTTGCCGGGCGAGTCCTCGCCGCCCAGCGTGTCCAACGGCATGGCGAACTGCTCTACGGTGATCACGCCGCCGCCGCGGCGTTCGAGTTCCGAGTCCAGCGCGTTTAGCGCCGAGGACGGGTGCACCTGCGACGCTCCGGCCGTCACGCTGGCGGCCTCCCGCCTGCGCCGCTCGCGCAGCCCCGCGGCCTGGCCCAGCGCCCACTCGCGCCGGTCGTCGTAACGCTGCGGCGTGGACTCGCTCAGCAGCAGCTCCTCAAGCTGCTCCAGCGTGCGGTACTCGTCCGCGAGTATCGCCAGGTCCAGACCGGGCATGTTCTGCAGATTGCCAACGTCCACTCCCATGGCGATGACCTTGCCGGCCGACGCGAACACGTCGAAGTCGGACGCCGCGCCGGCCCCGCCGTGGCGTGCGCCGATGCACAGGACCAGGTCGGGATTGAGCGAGGGTACGGCCTGATCGATTCGCCCGCAGTGCAGCCGGTGCTTTATGGAAACGGCTCTGAGGTCGCCGAACGACGACACCACTGCCGCGCCGAAGCGCTCGGCCAGATTGGCAACCTTCTCTTGGGCGCCGCTCTTCCAGACGCCGTCGCCCACGTAGATCATAGGTCGCTCCGCCTCGTGGAGCGCCCGCGCCACCTGCTCCAGGTCATCTTCGGAGGGGTAGCCCGCCCGTACGTCCTGCACGCCGCCGTCGATAATCCGCGTGTCCACCTGTTGTGTGCCCAGCAGCCGGTCGTACACGGCCAGGTGTACCGGCCCGACGGGGGGCGTCATGGCGACGCGGATGGCGCGGTCGATGGCCTGCGGCAGGCCCTCCGGCTCGATGACAGTCCAGTTGGCCTTGGTGAACGGTGCCGATATGGACGTCGGACCGAAGCTGTGGTCGAGGTCCAGGATGATGCTGTCGGCGAAGCTGCCGGTGTCGCCCGCGAAGGTGATCACCACCACGGGCAGATTGCCCTGCCACACGTTGATTAGCTGGCCCATGCACTGGGCTAGTCCCGCGCCCAGATGCACCACCATCGCCGTGGGATCGAGGCCCACCTGCGTGTATCCTCCCGCCATGGCCGCCACGCTGCCCTCGTGGAGCGCCAGAATGCCGTGAATGTCGTCGCGGGAGTGCAGCGCGTCGAAGAAGTGCGCCTCCCGCGATCCGGAGTTATTGAAGACGTATCTTATGCCCGACGCGGCGAGCTGCTCGACCATGATTTGGGATGGGTTGCCCGTGAACTGTCGTGTTGGCATCTGCGATTCTCTCCAGGCGCGGCTCAAGTCGCGAGCCGTCGGGTAGGGTGGTCGGTGTAGCACCGGACTGCCGGAAGTGTAGCAGCGTTCCGGGTGCAATTCCAGATGAATCTACCGCCGCGGGCGTACTCGCTTGGATTTGTTGACGCGAGAACGACATCGACTCAGAGTAGTTACTTTCTTTCTGCGAAAGTAGGAATCTAGCACAGCGGCTAGGTGGGGGTCCGGTGATGGGAAGGCGTGCCTACTTCTGGCGTTCCCTTTTCTGATGTAATCTTCCATTCCTAACGTTTTGCGCCTGTCCAAACTTTACGGTTCCCCTATCTGCGAGGCGGTTGTTTCGTTGGGTTCTCCCACTCCGGATATTGTTGAGAGCGTCGTTGTCGGCACTGACTCCGATTGGCTCTCTGAATCCCGAACTGTTATTGCCTGTAGAGTCTGGACCAGGATACCTTCTGAGTCTATCCAGAAATCCCAGACTCCTACATATGTGGAGTCGCTGGTTGAATCATCTTCTGCACCTCCGAAATCCGCATCGCTGAACGATCGAATTGACTGGAACTGTTCCACTGTGGACGAGTTCAAGTTCTCTTCTCCCATTCGCGAGATTTCTCCTAGATCGACAGTTGTGCATTCACGCAACAGGCTGATGGCGACATAGGGTTTTGAGATGTCAACTTCGACGTCAAATGAGTCCACTGTGTCGGGAGCCGTTTGCCATTTTCCCGATCCTCCAAACCCGGTTGGGCGAAGATAATTTGTGCCGTCTACTCGGATGGACTCCAGAAGCACTAGCAGCCAGTCCGAGAAACACGGTAGGCGAGTGGTCGGGGGTATAATAGGCGCAGTTCAGTAGCGTGGAGTCGGCGATGAGCAAGACCTACCGTCCCTATGATCCAGACCAGCAGTTGCTGTTGCCAGCGGCGTTGCGGGAGTGGTTGCCGGACGACCATCCGGCCTACTTCATCTCCGACGTCGTCGACCAGTTGGAGCTGTCTGAGATCACCGCCCGCTACGAGCGGGAGAGTAGAGGCGGGCCACCGTATCATCCACGGATGATGGTCGAGGTGCTGTTGTACGGCTACTGCGTGGGAGTGGCGTCCTCCCGACGAATCGCCCAGCGGCTCCACGAGGACATAGCCTTCCGGGTACTGGCGGCGAACAACACGCCGGATTTCCGCACCATCTCGGACTTCCGCAATGACAATCTGGAAGCGCTGTCGGGCCTGTTCCTGCAGGTATTGGCGTTGTGCCGGCAGGCGGGTCTGGTGAAGCTGGGTCACGTGGCGTTGGACGGGACCAAGGTGAGGGCCAACGCATCCAGGCACAAGGCGATGAGTTACGGTCGGATGAAGGAGAAGGAAGCGCAGTTAGCGGGGGAGGTCGAGGAGTTGCTGCGACAGGCCCAGGAGGTTGATGACGACGAGGATCGGCGGTACGGACAGAGCAAGCGCGGAGATGAACTGCCGCAGGAGTTGGCTTTTCGGGAGGGGCGGTTGGAGAAGATACGGGAGGAGGTGACGATGGTGGAGGAGGTTATAGACAACGTCGGCGCAGTGCCCAAAGAGGTGTCCGCCGACGCAGGCTACTACTCTGCACAGGCGGTCGATGGTCTGTACGGGCTGTGCGTGGACCCGTTCGTCGCGCCGGAGCAGACCCGCCACGGCCGGGTTGTGCCGCCAGCGCCCCGGGGTCGCATACCCAGTCATCTGTCTACCAGGGACCGGATGCGCCGGAAGCTGCAGACCAAACGGGGTCGGCAACGCTATGCTCTGCGGATGCAAACGGTGGAGCCGGTGTTCGGCCAGATCAAGCAGGGCCGAGGCTTCCGCCAGTTCCTGCTACGGGGCCTGGAGAAGGTCAGCGGCGAGTGGTCGCTGATCTGCACCGGCCCCAACCTGCTCAAGCTGTTCCGCTTTGGGGCGGCTCAGCCTCGCGAAACGCCGACCAACAGGTTTGCCGCAAATGTCTCGAACATCGTCAGGGCGGTCAACACAGTGAGGCATACGAAACTATTGGTCCGTCAGTGGCTGCACCCGGCAACAACAGCTGTCGCCGTCTGACCTCGCCTGTACCAAAGGCCTGTCAGTCAATCCTCAGACGGGCTGCTAGGCTATCCTTGCCAGTACTCAAGGCAATGTCGCCATAGAAGTCTGATCCAGACATTCGGAAACTGTGGACCCATATCTGATGTTCAAGCGTGATAGTTGTCGTTATGTCGTACGAATGCAGGTCCAGTGTCTTACTACAGGAGCCCCTTACAATCTCTTCAGCTGTGACTGGCCCGCTGTTGACCAAAAGCCACCACAGCAGCCCTGCCCCTGCCAACAAAGCCGTCACCGCAACAAGCCCAATTGTTTTCATGCCATCTCCTGTAATGCCTCTTTCTGCATCGTCTCCGACAACTCGCGACACACTTGGCGCGCCCATTGTCGATGCGAGCCGTTCCGTTGTTTCGGCAATGCTAAGGTTAGTTGTTGAATTCCGCCGAGGCATCCATTGGGCGAAGCATTCGCCTGAATTCTAGCAGGTATTCCACGATCGCTAAAGAATTTTGCAGAACTAGTGGTTGCGATAGTAACGGCTTCTGCAATTGAGAAGCATTAACAAGCCGACTCTGAACACTTACACGCAACCTTTCCAGCCCTAGCCTAACCCCCGCGTATTTCGATATGCTAGGTAGCGTCCGAAAACGAAGAACCCCCCAGCCCGCCACGGAGGTCGCTGTCTTGTCAAAACTTCGCGCCGGCACCGCGCGAACAGTCCTGGCCCTCGCTTTGGCCGCCGCGCTCGCCGCCCTCGTCGCGGCCTGCGGCGGCGAGCCGGAGCCCACGCCCACGCCCACGTCGGCGCCGACGGCCCCGCTGGCCGCCACGCCCACGATCGCGCCGACCCCAACGCCGGCGGCCTCCCCCACAGCCACGCCCACGTCGGCGCCGGCCTTCGACCCGGGTCCGGTCATCCTGCCGACTACCGTCGCGGCCATCCGCACGCCCATGCCCACGCCCGCGCCGTCCGGGGCCCTGGACGCCACGCTCGACGACGTGCAGCTGCGCGCCTCGCGTCTGCGCGAGCGCTTCGCCTTCCTGGACGTGGAGCGCGAGTTCATCGATCAGGCCGAGCTGCGCGAGAGACTCAGCGACAGCCTGGAGGAGAACAGAGAGGACATAGCTCTGGCCCAGGGGATTTACACGACGCTGGGCATTCTGGACGCCGATACCGACCTTTTCGAGCTGCTGGTCAACCTGTACTCCGGCTCGGTTCTAGGCTTCTTCGACAGTGACGAGGACAAGATATACGTCGTGGACAACGACGATGACCTCTCCCCGCGGGACGTCCTCACCTACGCGCACGAGTACGCCCACGCCCTGCAGCACCGCAACTTCGACCTGCAAGCCGCCCTCGACGCGCTGGACGACGCCGATACCGACCGCTCGCTGGCCTACAGGGGCCTGGTGGAGGGCGACGCCACGATTGTCGAGGTGCTCTACTTCAACTACGAGCTCACCGGGCAGCAGCAAACGGAGGCCCGGCAGGAGAGCTCCGCGTCATCCGACGACCCGTTCGCCGACGCTCCGCGGCTGGTCCGCGATTCCATGCTGTTCCCGTACACGCAGGGCTTCGAGTTTACGGTGCAGCTGCTCCAGCAGGCCGGCGGCTGGGCGCTCATCGACGACGCCTTCGCCAACCCGCCCGTATCAACCGAGCAGGTCCTCCACACTGACAAGTTCCTGGAGTTCGAGACGCCCGTGCCCGTGGTTCTCCCCAGCCTGGGCGGCGCGCTTGGCGAGGCCTGGAGCGAGGCGGGACAGGACACGCTCGGCGAGTTTCTGATTTCTTCGTACCTTGCCATGACCGGCGAGCAGAGCGCGGCCGCCGAGTCGACCGCGGCGACCGCCGCCGCCGGCTGGGGCGGCGACCGCCTGGCGCTGTGGGAGCACGCGGACGGCGGCCTGGTGTTGGCCTGGCGGCTGGTGTGGGACACCGAAGCAGACGCCTCGGAGTTCTACGACGCGGCGCGGGAGGCACTGCGTGCCCAATCCGAGACCGACTGGCGTCCGGCGGAGGCCGGAGACGGCGAGGCGCTTGACCTGCCGGGCCGCGTCGTCCGGCTGGCGGGCGGCGCGACCGACACGCTCGTCGTGTTCGCGCCCGACGCCGAAGTCCTCGCCGCCGCCTGGGACGCCCTCGCCGCCGCGCGGTAGGCTTCCAATCACCCCCCAGCTTGTAGGGGCGGGTTTCAAACCCGCCCGCCGCACTCGGTACGGAGATGGGGGTGAAGAGTCCCTTCCTCCTCGACGAGGGAAAGTCAGGATGGGGGTGAAGGGCGCCTACCCGTCCCGCAGCCTAGAACTCTCACCATCCGGTTGCTATAATTGCCAGCATCGCGAACAGGGAGGTGCATACACCAGTGTTCAGTGCGGACCAACCCCCGGCGGCGGAACTGCCCGCTAGCGAAACGCCTGGTTCCAACGGCAATGCCCACGGGCCCGATCTGGACGCCCTGCGGTCCACCGCGCGCAGCATGCGTCGCAACATACTCACCATGATCGCGGAGGCCAACAGCGGCCACCCCGGCGGCTCGCTCTCGGCTGTCGAGATCCTGGCGTCCCTCTACTTCCACACCTTGCGCCACCGTCCCTCCGACCCGTCGTGGCAGGCGCGCGACCGCTTCGTGCTCAGCAAGGCCCACGCCTGCCCCGTGCTGTACGCGGCGCTCGCGGAAGCGGGGTACTTCGAGACCGAAGAGCTGATGACCTTCCGCAAGATCGACAGCCGGCTGCAGGGTCACGCGCACATAAAGACGCCCGGCGTGGAGATGTCCGGCGGCTCGCTGGGCCAGGGCCTCTCGTTCGGCGTGGGCACCGCGCTCGCCGCCCGCCTGGACGGCAGGCCGACGCGCGCCTACGTGCTGCTGGGCGACGGCGAGTGCGACGAGGGCCAGGTGTGGGAGGCCGCGATGTCGGCGTCCCACTACGCCCTCGACAACCTCGTCGCCATCATCGACCGCAACGGCATCCAGAACGACCGCTGGACCCACGAGGTGATGAACCTCGAACCCCTGCCCGAGAAGTGGCGCGCTTTCGGCTGGAACGCGCTCGAGGTGGACGGCCACGACGTGGCCCAGCTCATCGGCGCCTTCGACGAGGCGGGCCGCACCGCGGGCAAGCCCACCGCCATCATCGCCAAAACCGTCAAGGGCAAGGGCGTCAGCTTCATGGAGAACAACGCCAACTTCCACGGCAAGGCGCCCAGCCCCGAACAGCTCGCCCAGGCCCTGCAAGAGATAGGCTAGCGTCCCAATAGTCCCCTCTCCCTCAGGGAGAGGGTTAGAGCCTGCCCCGTACTCGATACGGGGGTGAGGGCGAAAAGTCCCTCCCCCTCGGCCCGTAGGGGCGGGTTTCAAACCCGCCCGCCATCGTCAGTCCCTTCCCCTCGATGGGGGAAGGTTAGGCTAGCGTCCCGAAAGTCCCTTCCCACTTGGTGGGGGAAGGTTAGGATGGGGGTGAAGAGCCCCGTCGAGGGTTCGAACCCGCCTGTTACAGAACGAGGGAGAACGCCAAATGGCCGAGACCGCCTCCACACGCGAAGTAGCCGGGCAGACGCTGGCGGACCTGGGTGCCGAGTTCCCCGACCTGGTCGTCCTGGGAGGAGACCTCAACGTCTCCACCTTCGCCTTCCTGTTCGGCGACAAGTACCCCGACCGCTTCTTCGACTTCGGCCCCGCCGAGCAGAACATCGTCAGCGTGGCCGCCGGCATGGCGTCCTCGGGTAAAATCCCCGTCGTCAGCACCTTCGCCGTCTTCTCCACCAGCCGGCCCCACGACCAGCTTCGCGTCGGCGTGTCCCAGCCCCGCCTCAACGTCAAGGTCATCGCCACGCACAGCGGCATCATCACCGGCGAGGACGGCGTGTCGGCGCACAGCATCGAGGACCTGGCGCTCATGTGCGCCCTGCCCGAGTTCACGGTGGTCGTGCCCGCCGACGGCCCGGAGGTCGTCCACGCCGTCCGCAGCGCCGTCTCCACGAAGGGGCCGTTCTACGTGCGCCTGTCGCGCGCGGCCACGCCGGTGGTGCACGCGGAGGACTACGCCTTCCGGCTGGGCGAGGCCGAGACGATGCGCGAGGGCGACGCCGCCGCGATAGTGGCCTGCGGCATCATGGTCGGCGTGGCGCTGGACGCCGCCGAAACGCTTGCCGCCGAGGGCATATCGTGCCGGGTTATCAACATGGCGACGGTGAAGCCGCTGGACGAGCGCGCCGTGGTCGCCGCCGCGCGGGAGACGGGCGCGATAGTGACGGCCGAGGAGCACTACGTCGGCGGCGGCCTGGGCAGCATGGTGTCGCAGACGCTCGCCCGCGAGGCCCCCACGCCCCAGGAGACGGTCGCCCTGCAGGGCTACGCCGAGTCCGGCCCCCCCGACGCGCTCATGGCCAAGTACCACCTCACCGCCGCCGACGTAGCCCAGGCCGCCCGCCGCGCCGTAGCGCGTAAAGCGGGGTAGGGCAGCACATCCAAGACCGTCATTCCGGCCCCCGAGCGGGAACCCAAAAGCGGCAATTCGTCGCTCAAATACTCCTACAAGTCGGCATTCACGACATGTCCACACCCTATATCGAGCTAGGGTCAATCCCGAACCGATGGGTTAGAAGTGAACGAAGCTACGGCGCGCATAAAGATCAACCGGCTGTTGGAAAACGCTGGCTGGCGATTCTTCCAGGAGGGTGCCAGACCCGCCAACGTCCAACTCGAGGCGGGCGTCGCGCTCAAGCGGTCTGACCTTGACGCGCTCGGTGATGATTTCGAGAAGACCCGCAGGGGAGTCGTAGACTACCTGCTGCTCGACGAGCGCGGATCCCCCCTGCTCGTGCTTGAGGCCAAGTCGGAGAGAAGGCAACCGCTCGTTGGCAAGGAGCAGGCT
The DNA here is from genome assembly GCA_965226695.1 of Dehalococcoidia bacterium. Classification (GTDB taxonomy): domain Bacteria; phylum Chloroflexota; class Dehalococcoidia; order Lucifugimonadales; family CATOSD01; genus CATOSD01. The sequence goes on along the minus strand of OZ245405.1, from coordinate 3,455,857 downwards.
CGACGATACGCGAAGTCGCAGAATTGCCGCTTCATAATCCTCTCGAACGGCAATCTACACTACTTCTGGGACTTGGAACGGGGCAACCCGTACATCGTCAGCACATTCCCAACACCGGATTCGATAGCCAGCCACAGCAAGGTCCAGCCCAACCCGCAGCGTCTGATAGACGAGCTCGTTCGGAACGACTACATCGTCCTTACCCAACGGCCCCGCTATGCTGATGAGGCGGCTTGGAAGAATGAGGCTGAGCGGACTGGCTTCAGCCGCGCCAACAACCTCCGCTTCCTGCGCACGTATCAACTCCAGGCGATTCACGCCTTGCAGCGGGCGGTGAAGGCCGGCAGCGACCGCTTCCTGTTCGAGATGGCCACTGGCACCGGCAAGACCCTTACCGCTGCGGCCGTCATCAAGCTGTTCCTTCGTACCGGAAACGCCTCCCGCGTCCTGTTCCTCGTCGACCGCCTCGAGCTTGAGGAACAAGCCCGAAAGGTGTTCGCTAACATACTCTCTGCGGACTACAGCACCGTCGTCTACAAGGAGAGGCGCGACGACTGGCGGTCCGCTGAGATAGTGGTTAGCACCGTCCAGTCACTCCAGTTCAACAATAAGTACCAGTCCCTTTTCTCGCCGACCGACTTCGACGTCGTAATCTCGGACGAGGCGCACCGCTCCATCAGCGGCAACGCCCGCGCCGTGTTCAACTACTTTGTCGGCTACAAGCTCGGCCTTACCGCGACTCCACGAGATTATCTCAGGGGCTTCGACAAGAAGGGTCCCAACGTGCGCGATCCCCGAGAAGTCGAGCGGAGGCTGCTTCTGGATACCTACCGCACATTCGGCTGTGAGAGCGGAGACCCCACGTTCCGCTATTCGTTACTGGATGGGGTCAAGGACGGCTTCCTTATCAACCCCACGCTGGTGGATGCTCGCACGGAAGTGACCACTCAATTGCTGGCGGATGAGGGGTTTGTCGTCTCGCTCACCGACGACACCGGTGAAGAGCATGACGAGACCTTCAAGCAACGCGAGTTCGAGAAGCGGTTCTTCTCCGACGCCACCAATCAGGTCTTTGGCAAGACCTTCCTGGAGAACTCGCTGAGGGACCCCATAAGCGGCGAAGTCGGCAAGTCCATCATATTCGCCGTCAGCCAGAATCACGCCGCCAGGCTGACACAGACCCTGAACGAAATGGCCGACGTCATGTTCCCCGGCAAGTACCAGTCCGACTTCGCGGTACAGGTCACGTCCCAGGTGCAGGACGCCCAGCAGTTCACCATCAACTTCGCCAACAACAACCTGAAGGGGTCGCGAAACTTCCTGCCTTCGTACCGCACAAGCAAGGCCAGGGTGTGCGTGACCGTTGGCATGATGACGACCGGTTACGACTGCACCGACATCCTGAACCTCGGCATGTTCCGCCCCATCTTCTCGCCCACCGACTTCGTACAGATCAAGGGCCGCGGAACTCGCAAACACACATTCACCGACCAGTTGCAGGACTCTTCCATTGCGGAGGACGTAGCCGGACCCGAGAAAACGGCATTCAAGCTCTTCGATTTCTTTGGAAACTGCGAATTCTTCGAGACGGAGTTCAACTACGAGGAGGTCATCAAGCTGCCCCGACCCAGCCCCGCCGGGAAAGGCGAAAACGGTAACGGCACAGAGCCAAGGCTCTCCATCTCCTATGAGCATCTCGGCAAGGACATCCTCGACACCCTCCGGGAAGTGGCCATCGGCTCCGAGGGGATGAAAATCGACAGGATGTTCTTCGATCGCTTTGCAGACACAGTCCGCACCAATGAGACCGTCAGAAAAGCCGTTGAAGCCAAGAACTGGGACCTCGTCATTGATTACGTGAACCGCGAGGTGTTCGACAAGCCCGAGGACTACTACACCCTGGCAAAGCTGCGGAAAGCCGCGGGAGTTGACCGCCGCCTTACCTTGCGGGAAATTCTCGAAAGGGTTTTCAATATGATTCCGGCCTTCAAGTCGAAGGACGAACTACTCGAGGAAGAGTTCGACAAGTTCGTGGTTGGACACACCCCCAGCGGTACCAGTTCCTTCCCGGCCATCAAGACATTCTTCAAGGCCTACGTTACCGACGGCATGACCCGTAGCGCAATCGACACCAAGCGCTTCACCTACTTGGCTACCAACCCCATTTTCTCGATTGAGGACTACCGAGCAGTGCCCAAGGAGTACCGGGATCTTGTCCCCGAGTACGTCAAGGACTACGTTTCTTTGAACCAGTTCACAGACTAAGAAGCAGCCATGCTGGACGTTGTTACAAAACGTAGCATCGACACGGCCCGCGATATTCTGGTCGGGAAAGTACCAGACCCCAAGAGCCAGGTGGAACAGATCACCATCGCTCTCATCTACAAGTTCATGGACGACATTGACTCCGAGAGCGAGGAGTTGGGCGGGAAGCGGGAGTTCTTCGCCGGGCAGTTTGCCAAGTACAGATGGCCCAACCTGGTAGGACCGGGCGTAGGCGGCCACGACGCCCTTAACCTGTACTCCGAAGCCATAGCCAGGATGCCGGAGAATCCCGGCATCCCGCAGCTGTTCCGCAACATCTTCAACAACGCCTACCTGCCCTATCGCGACCCCGAAACCCTCAGGGCGTTTCTCAAGATCATAGACGACTTCACCTACGATGACTCGGAGTCCTTGGGCGACGCCTTTGAATACCTGCTTTCGGTTCTGGACGCCCAGGGTGACGCAGGTCAGTTCCGCACTCCACGCCACATCATTGATTTCATCGTCGCCATCGTGGACCCCAAGAAGGATGAGGTGATACTGGACCCTGCCTGCGGGACCGCCGGATTTCTCATCTCGTCTTACAAACACATACTAAAGGCCAATACGGACAGCGAAGACCAGAGCACGTTAACACCCGATGAGCGTGGTCGCCTCGTCAACAACTTCAATGGCTACGACATATCCCCGGACTTTGTGCGACTCTCGTTGGTGAATATGTACCTTCACGGGTTTCGCGAGCCGAACATTCACGAGTACGACACGCTTACCAGCGAGGAAAAGTGGAACGAGTTCGCCGACGTGATCCTTGCGAACCCACCCTTCATGTCGCCGAAGGGCGGCATTCGCCCCCACAACCGATTCTCGGTCACGTCAAAGCGAAGCGAAGTCTTGTTCGTGGACTACATGGCCGAGCACCTAACCGCTAACGGGCGGGCAGGGATCATAGTCCCCGAGGGAGTCATATTTCAGAGCCAGAAGGCGCACAAAGAACTGCGCAAGATGTTGGTGGAGAACTACCTCGTGGCGGTAGTATCCCTGCCAGCCGGTGTGTTCAATCCTTACTCCGGCGTCAAGACGTCTATCTTGATACTTGACCGGGCTCTGGCCAAGCGAACGAACTCCATAGCGTTCTTCAAGGTGGAGAACGACGGATTTGACCTGGGTGCACAGCGCCGTCCTATAGATGAGAACGACCTGCCGGTCCGTGCGCGACGAAGTTGTTGAGTATCTGGGCAGCCTGAAGGCCATTGGGCATGCAGCCGTTGCATCTTCCCTGGTATCTAGCATAGCAGAGACGAACGCAAGATATACGACGAACGAGCTGAGTATGGGAACGGTGGTCGAAAAGTCGAAGATAGCAGCGGATGGCGAATACAGTCTGAGTGGCGAGCGGTACAAGGAGAGTCGATCGAGGATTCACAAGTTTCCTACCGCGCGCATAAGAGAGTTATGTACAATCAATCCTCGCAAGAGCGAAGCGAATCTTACTCAGACACACTTGTGTCGTTCGTTCCTATGGCAGACCTGGAAAACCGAATGACATTCCAGCCAAAGCAAGAGAAATTGCTTGCTGACGTCTCAGGTAGCTACACTTATTTCGCAAACAACGACGTGCTTCTTGCAAGAGTCACACCGTGTTTCGAAATCGGTAAGGCAGGCATCGCACGGGGGCTTCTTAACGGAATCGGCTTCGGGTCAAGTGAGTTTATTGTTCTAAGATGTGGCAACGATGTAATGCCGGAATGGATGTACCACTGCGTAAAGCATCCCTTGTTTCGCAATTGGGCAGTTCACCAGATGACAGGAACGAGCGGCCTCCAACGCGTGCCGAGACCATCAGTCGCAGGCTTTCAGATTCCTCTTCCTCCACTAGAAGTCCAACGTGAGATCGTAGCGGAAATTGAGGGCTACCAGAAGGTCATTGACGGCGCGCGGCCGTGGTGGAGAACTATCGGCCACACATCGCAGTTGATACACAATGGCCACTCGTGGAGTTAGGTCAGATATGTCAGATCAAGGGTGGCAAGCGACTCCCACGAGGATCTCAGTATGAGGACTCTGTTGCTGGCCACCGATACATACGTGTCTCCGACTTTCGAAACAGAACCGTGGATGTCGATGCAGTCAGATTCATTTCCGAATCGGTTCATCAACAGATCAGCCGGTACACAATCTCGTCTTCTGATGTTTACATTTCAATTGCAGGTACGATTGGTTTGATAGGGACCATTCCCGCGTCCCTAGATGGAGCCAACCTCACAGAGAACGCGGCAAAGCTAGTCGTCGACCCTAAATTGATTGACAACCGCTACCTGTCCATTGTCGGAACTGGAAATGTCGTTCAAGAGCAGATTCGGAGCCTTACACATGCTGTAGGAGTCCCCAAACTCGCTCTCAGACGAATTGCAATGCTGAAAGTCCCCCTCCCGCCACTAGAGGAACAGAGGAAGATTGTTACCGAAGTAGAAGCCGAGCAGGCCCTCGTAACCGCCAACCAGGAACTGATTGACCGTTTCGAGAAGAAGATTGAGGCTGCCATAGCAAGGGTTTGGCAGCCAGCCTAGCTGCCCCCCTACACCCCCGGCCGCTGCCACCCCCCGAACGCCCCCTCCAGCACCCGCGCCACACACCAACACTCCGTTGCCATCCGTACCTTAAGGTGCGACAATGGCTGTATGACAAGCCGTGAGTTTATCGGACGAGCGCGGCGCTATGCTCGCAGGACTGGGAAGTCCTTTCGATTCGACCCCTCTCATGGCAAAGGCAGCCACGGCAGAATCTACGTCGGCGAGCGGTTCACCACCATTGGACGCGGCGAGCTGGGCAAAGGTCTGCTTGCCGCGATGCTCCGCCAACTGGATATCGACCAAGAGGACTTCTGAGCCATGCTATACGCCTATCCGTGCAAGCTCACACCGGACGAAGACGGGGGCCTGGTAGTCACTTTTCCCGACGTACCGGAGGCCATCACCGGCGGCAGCGACCGAAACGAGGCTCTGGAGATGGCCGAGGACGCACTGGCCACCGCCCTCGCCGGTTACGTACTCGCCAAGAGAGACATACCCGTTCCCGGCGACGCGACGGACGGCAATGCGTACGTGCCGGTGCCCAGTGTCGTCGCGGCCAAGCTCGCCCTCTACTCGGCTATGCAGGATCAACGCATTACCAAGGTCGAACTCGCCAACAGGCTGGGCGTCAGCGAGTCCGCCGCGCGCAAGCTGACCAACCCGGAGCACAACTCCCGCATCGGCCAGCTTCAAAGGGCGCTCCGGGCGGTGGGCCTGTCGCTCAAGGTCGAGGTCACCACTGCGTAGGCCGACACAGTCGCCCCCCTACACGCCCCCCGGCCGCTGCCACCCCCCGAACGCCGCCTCCAGCACCCGCGCCGCCGCCAACGACACGTCCTCACGCCACGGACGCGCCACCATCTGCACCCCTATCGGCAGACCCTCCGGCGACGTGCCCACCCGCACTATCGCCGCCGGCCAGCCCGTCACGTTGTACACCCCCGAAAAGCCCAGACCGCGCATGTGCTCCTCGTCGTAGGACGCCCCGTGCAGCAGCGCCGGCTGCGCCGAGATGGGACACACTATCAGGTCGCGCGTCTCCATGAACGCGATCATCTCGGACCTGAAGCGGTCTATCTCCTCCAGCAGCGCCGTGAAGTCGCCCGTGTCCAGCGGTTTCGCCATCCCCCTCCACATCGTTATCCAGGCGTGCTCCCGCGTCGTCCCGAAACGCTCGAGCAGCCGGTCGCCCCAGGCCCAGTTGTCCGAGCCGATGAACGACAGCATCCGCTCCTCTCCGTCCGCGAGCGCTGCCGGCGCCTCCTCCGCAGTGGTCGCCCCCGCGTCGGCGAGAGCGGCCGCGGCATCGCGCACCGCCCGCGCCGTCTCCGGCGACGCCGACGCCCCCGGCGACTCGGTATAGTACGCCACGCGCAGCCCGGCCAGGTCCACGTCGCCCGGGTCGCCAATCGGCATCGGCACCATGTGAGGGTCGCGGTAGTCCGGACCGGCGATGATGGGAAACGCCAGCTCCAGGTCCTCGACGTAGCGCGCCATCGGGCCGACCACCGTCAGCGACTGCGCGGCGCCCATGTCGTATCCGATGATATGGCCGGTGCGGGGCACCCGCCCGGAGGTGGGCTTGAGGCCCGCGATGCCGCAGTAGTGGGACGGGAAACGGATGCTGCCGCCGGTGTCGGTGCCCAGGTCGAGCGGCGAGCCGCCGGCCGATATGATGGCCGCGGCGCCTCCGCTGCTACCGCCCGGCGTGCGGGACACGTCGAACGGGTTGTTGGTGCGGCCGTACACCAGGTTGTCCGTCTCGGCCGCCATCGTCAGCTCCGGCGTGTTAGTCTTGCCCAGCAGCACCGCGCCCGCGGCGCGCAGCCGTGCCACCGGCGTCGCGTCGCGCTCCGGCACGAAGGCGGCGCGTCCCAGCGTGCCGCCCGTCGATATGATCCCCTCCGTGTCGAACGAGTCCTTGATGGTGATGGGCACCCCGTGAAGCGGCCCTCGCAGCTCGCCCCTCGCGAGTGCGTCGTCGAGCTCGCGCGCCTCAGACTCCGCACGCTCCGCCGCAAGCTGCACGACGGCGTTGAGCACGGGATTCACTTCCTCGATGCGGCGCAGGTGCGCTTCCACGACCTCGCGCGCCGATACGGACTTTTCGCGGATCGCCCGCGCAAGGCTCTTCGCCGATTGGAATGTCAGGTCGTCCATTTGTGTCCCTCCCGCGTGCTCGGTTCGCGCCATCGAGTGCGCATTTCGTACCCAGGCCGCATCTTAACAGAACCACCGCGTACCAAGCATCGCCACACCCCCGGACGCGCCTGTGTCAGATTACTAGGTGCGACAGAAATCGTCATTCCCGCGAACGCGGGAACCCAGGGGGGCAGGGGCCCTCCGTGTGTTGTCCGCTTAGTAATCTGGGACAGCCCCCCCCGGACGCCCTGCGTGTCATTCCGTGTCATTCCGAGCGTAGCCGAGGAATCTAAAACCCCGCCAACAAGACCCCCTTGAACCCACGCACATCCGTGCTACTCTCACCTGCGACGAGGGACCGACCACGCAACCCAACAGTCCCTTCCCCCTCGATGCGCGAAGGCTAGAGCCTGCCCCGTACTCGATACGGGGATGAGGGTGAAGATGCCTGCTTGGCACCTCCGGCGACCTGTCTCATTTCCGTCACATAATGTAACTTTTGCGTACAAATCCGTCTTGTCAGCGTTTCATTCCATCTCTTTTCGGTAGCGCCTCCAGCTAGGGAATGACACAGAATGTCCCCAAATGGCACACTTTTCGTCGAAAACCACTCCCACAGGCAGTCTGAGAGGCCCTGCCTCGCACGCTCGGACCGGCCCGCCTGAGCGCCTGCTGAAACGGTCTCGCTCGCTCAAGTCAAATTGACTTTGCCTACCGATAGTAGTACCTTTCGCCCAAGTGAGGCGCGGCTCGCCGTGGCTCACGGGTGCCCGTTTGGCGCGCTGAATGGGCGCGGCCCATGAGACTTGGAGGAGACACATTGATTTCGCTCAAACGCTCGCAACTGAAGTGGCTCTGGATTGTGGGGGCCGCGATGCTGCTGTCTGTGCTTGCCGTGGCCTGCGGTTCCGCGGAGGAGCCGTCGGTGCCAACGCCAACGGCGACGCCTCCGGCCGCGCCCACGCCATCGCTGGGCGGCGTGCTGCCCGCGCAGACCGACCCGACGCCCGTGTCCGCCGCGCCGGCCGCCGCTACGGCCATGCCCGCGGCCCCGCAGGCGACCCCCACGCAGGCCGCCGCGATGACGATGCCGGAACCTGGTGACGACGACAGGTACGGCGGCACGCTCAGGTGGGTGCCGTCGCACAGCTTCACCACCACAGACCCCACAAGCAGCCTGGCGCTGGTCAACGGCCTGTCGTTCATGGTCTACGACACGCTGCTGGCCTGGGACAAGGACGGCGCGCTCCACCCGCAGGCGCTGGAGAGCTGGTCCGTCGAGGACGGCGGCAAGCGCTTCGTGCTGACGCTCCGGGACGGCCAGTCCTTCCACGACGGCCGGCCCGTTACCGTTGAGGACGTGCTCGCATCGTTCGACCGCTGGCGCAACGCCGACTCCTACGGGCCTTTCATCAACCCCACGCTGCTCAGGTCGGACAAGGTGGACGACAAGACGATGGTGTTCGAGTTCAGCGAGCCCAACGGCGTGTTCATTCCCGCCCTGGGCAAGGGCGACGGCCCCGTGCCGGTGATTCACCCCATCGACGAGGCGATGATCCCCGGCAGCGAGCCGGTGATCACCCACGTCGGCTCCGGCCCCTACGTCTTCGCCGAGTGGCAGGTCACCCACAAGCTGCGGCTTGAAAGGTTCGAGAACTACGTGCCGCGCTCCGAGCAGGGCGACAGCACGTCCGGCGCCAAAATCGCCTACTTTGACGTGCTGGACGCCACCGAGATACCGGACCAGGAGGTGCGCGTAGCCGCGATCACCACCGGTGAGATGGACTTCCTGCACTCGATAGACACCGACTTCTATAACGGGCTCGTCCAGGTTCCCGACGTTCAACTCTACTTCGCCAAGCCCGGCGGACAGCCCCTGTTCTGGATCCAGAAGCTGTACCCGCCGCTCGACAACACGCCCGAGGGCAGAAAGCTGCGCCAGGCTATTGCAGCCGTAATCGACCCCGAGGAGATGATGACTGCCCTCGCCGGCCCGCCCGACCTGTGGACGCTGTGCGACTCGTTCTGGGCCTGCGGCACTGCCTTCGGCAGGTCGGTCGCGCCCGAATACTACAACCAGAAGGACAACGAGAAGGCCAAGCGCCTCATGTCCGAGGCCGGCTACGACGGCGAAGAGATCATACTGCTGGACCAGGTGCAGTTCCGCATCGGCCACGTGATAGCCACCCTGCTCAAGCCCAGAATGGAGGCTGTGGGGTTCAACGTGACGCTGAAGCCCGTGGACCCCGCCGCGTCCAGCGCGATCGTGCTCGCCGACAGGGAAGTGCAGCTCGAGAACCGGGACTGGCACATATCGACAAGCTGGCTGAGCACCTGGCACTTCTCGCCAATAGCCAACCGATTCCTGGAGTACGACGGCCAGCTCGGATTCTGGCATAGCGACGAGTTCTTCGGGCTGCAGGGTGAACTGGCCAAGGCGGCCACCTTCGATGATCAGCTCAGGATCTACGACGAGATGCAGCGCGTGGCCTTCGAGGACCCGCCCTACATCCCGCTGGGCATGTTCTTCTTCATGCACCCGATGAGCACCGACCTGGAGGGCTACCAGCACACGATAGTCAACGGTCCGTACTTCCCCGGAATGTACTGGAAGGACGCCAGCAGAAGATAGGACGCCATGCAGCGATACATCGCGACGAGGCTGCTGTCGGCGATACCGGTACTGATCTTCGTCGTCGTCTTTGTTTTCGCATTGCTTCGCCTCGCCCCCGGTGATCCGGCCCAGCTGATAGCCGGGGAGCAGGCGTCGCCTGAACAGATGCAGGCGATCCGGGTGTCCCTGGATCTTGACAAGCCGGTCCCAGTGCAGTTCTTCACGTGGGTCGGCAAGCTCGTGCGCGGCGACCTCGGCGAGTCCGTGGGCAGTCGTGTGCCGGTGTCCGAGATCATCATGCAGCGGCTGACGCCCACGGTGGTCGTAGCCATCGTAAGCGAGGTGTTCGCCGTCGTGTTGGGAGTCCCCCTCGGCGTGCTCGCCGCCTGGAAGTCCAACACCTGGTTGGACCGAGGCATCATGCTGTTCGCCTCCATCGGTTTCGCCATGCCGGTCTTCTGGCTGGCCTTCCTGTCCATCTGGCTGTTCAGCCTCAACCTGGGAATTCTGCCCGTGCTCGGGTACACCAGCTTCGACAACGGCATCGTGGCCTACGCGCGCCACCTGGTGCTGCCGTGCGTGACGCTGGGCATAAGCCTGGTGGCGCTGATAGCCAGGATGACGCGGTCCACCATGCTTGAAGTGATGCGCCAGGACTACATACGCACGGCCCGCTCGAAGGGCCTGACGGAGCAGGTAGTGGTGTTGCGCCACGCCCTGAAGAACGCATCGATGCCAATTCTCACGGTCATCGGGCTCGGCGTGGCGGCCCTGCTCAACGGGGCCATCATAACGGAGACCTTCTTCGCGATTCCCGGACTCGGAGCGCTCATCGCGCAGTCAATTCTCGTGCGCGACTACCCGGTGGTGCAGGCGCTGCTTATCCTGGCCACGCTGATATACGTCTTCGTGAACATGATAGTCGACCTGGCCTACGGCTACCTGGACCCCAGAATACGGTACACATGAACACTCCCGGAAGCGCGCGGGGCGCCGGTGCGCCCGCATCGGGCGCCATCGTCGCGACCTTCAGGCCGTCGGCCTACCTCAGGGCGGGGCTGCGCCTGTCGGTGCGCAACCCCGCCCTGGCCACTGCCGTCGGGCTGCTGGCGTTCATGGTGGTAACGGCCTTCCTGTCGCCTGTGCTCTCGACGCACGACCCCAAAGCCCCCAACGTGCCCGACAGGCTGCAAGGGCCGTCGCTAAACCACTGGTTCGGCACCGACGGCTTCGGCCGCGACCTTTACTCGCGAACGCTCTCCGGTGGACGCGTGGCGCTTGTGGTGGGCTTCGGCGTCGCCTTCTTCACAACCATAATAGGCATGGTCGTTGGACTCATCACCGGATACTACCCGCTCGCGGACAAGATCATCATGCGGGTGGTCGACGGGATAATGGCGATGCCGGCGTTTCTGTTGGCCATAGCGATTATGACCCTGCTGGGCGCGACGGTGTTCAACATCATCGTCACGCTCAGCATCGTGCTCGCGCCCGGCACCATCCGCGTGGCGCGCTCGTCCGTGCTGAGCCTGGTCAACGAACCGTTCGTGGACGCGGCGCGGGCGATAGGCGCCAGTGCGCCGCGCATAATGCTTCGCCACATACGCCCCAACATGATAGCGCCGGTGGTGGTGATGGCGAGCTTCGTTACCGCGCTAGCGATACTTATCGAGTCGGGCCTCAGCTTCCTGGGCGTGGGCGTCAACCCCGATACGCCGACCTGGGGCAACATAATGGGCGAGGCGCGCAACTTCATGTCCCGCAATCCGTGGCTCATGTTCTGGCCCGGCGCAGCGATTACGCTTACGGTGCTGGCGTTCAACCTGGCCGGCGACGGCCTGCGCGACATCCTCGACCCCCGCCTGCGGGGTGCTCGCGGGTTTTTCTAACCACCGGCGGAAGAGACTCTCTTCCCGGAGAGCGGACCAGCATTCGAGGGAGGCGCACGGCTAAGCTCCGGACCACACCGGATGTGCGGCGCGCCCGCCCTTCCGGTGCCGCCGACCGCCTTCTACCACTACCCACCTCCGCTCCCGTGTGCTAGACTGGCCTAATTCCAATAGAACTTGTACCTTGCGCGCTCGGCGGCGCGGAATCGCCCGCCGCGGCCCGCGCAACGCTGGGCGGGTCCCATGGTTACGCAACGCCAAGAGACCATTCTGAGACTCATCGTCAACGACTACATCACCACGGCGGTGCCGATATCGTCCGACGGAATCGCGCGCCACCGGGAGTTGGGCGTAAGCCCGGCCACGATCCGCAACGACGTCGCCGATCTCGAAGACCGCGACTACCTCACACGCCCCCACACCTCGGCCGGCAGCGTGCCCCTCGACAAGGCCTATCGATTCTACGTCGAGTCCATCCTAACGTTGGAGGACGCCCACCTACCCTACGAAGTCCAGGCTGCCGTGCGCCTCGAGCTCAGCCACATCGAACGTGAGATCGACGAGTGGGCCAACGTCGCCGCGGCGGTCCTCGCGAAGATTGTCGGCAACATGGCCATCGCCACCTTCCCCATGGCCACGCAGCCCCGCGTCAAGCACGTCGAGCTGGTGCCCATCCGCGACATCCTGGCCATGCTCATCGTGGTGCTCGAGCAGGCCGGCCTGAGGCGCCAGCTCATCCGCCTGCAGAAGCCGTCGCCCCCCGAAGAGCTCGAAGCCTCGGTCAACAGGGTCAAAAGTCGCATAACCGGGCTCACTCGCAGCGAGATAGAGGCGCTCGACCCGGACTCGACGCCCCTGGAGGACGACGTTATCGACGCGACGCTGGTTATTCTGCGGGAAGAGGACACGGCCATCTACAGGGACTACTACGTGGATGGTCTGCGCAACCTGCTGAGCCAGCCGGAGTTCGCCCACAACGACCGGATGCGCTCGCTGGTGGAGGGCGTGGAGGACGGCTCGCTGGTGAAGGAGATACTGGGTGAGCGTCCCGGAGGCGGGGTGGTGAAGGTTGTGATTGGCCACGAGAACAGCGGGGACGCGCTCTCGCCTCTGAGCGTGGTGCTGTGCGGCTACGGCATACCCGACCGGGCCTATGGCGCCGTGGGCGCCATAGGCCCGACGCGCATGGAGTACTCGCGCGCCATCGCCGGCGTCCGGCTGATGTCCGCCATACTCAGCGACATGGTCGAGAGCGTCGGTTAGTGGGTCAGTCTTCAGTCATCAGTCTGACCACCAGCCACTGAAAACTGACCACCAAGAGCTGACAAACCGACCAACTAACTATGTTCGAAGTCCTCACCGAAAAGCTCAACGGCGTGTTCCAGCGCCTGGGCAACAAGGGCACCCTGACCGAGCGTGACGTCGACGAGGCGTTGCGCGAGGTGCGGCTTGCGCTGCTGGAAGCCGACGTCAATTTCCGCGTGGCCCGCGACCTTGTGGGCCGCATACGCGAGCGTGCCCTGCAAGAGGAGGTGCTCAAGAGCCTCAGCCCGGGCCAGCAGGTGGTGAAGATCACCAACGACGAGCTGACCTCCACGCTGGACGGCGGCTCGCACAGGCTGGAGACCAGTTCGCGCCGGCCTTCGGTGGCGATGATGGTGGGGCTGAACGGCTCGGGCAAGACCACGACGGCGGCGAAGCTTGCCCGCCACCTGTCGCAGCAGGGCCAGGACGTGCTGCTCGTGGCCGCCGACCTGCAGCGCCCGGCCGCGCCAGAGCAGCTCGAGGCCCTCGGCAAGCAAGTTGGCGTGGAGGTGTACCGCGCCACGGGTACGCCGGACACGCCAGACGTGGCCCGCGACGGCGTGCGCCGCGCCGCGGAGCGCAACGCGGCGTGGGCGATCGTGGACACCGCGGGCCGCTTCCAGATGGACGACGAGCTGATGGCCGAGCTGGAGCAGGTGAAGGCGGCTGTGTCGCCCGTGGAGACCCTGCTGGTGGTGGACGCGATGGCGGGCCAGGACGCGGTGAACGCGGCGCAGGAGTTCCACCAGCGCATCGGCATCACCGGTCTTGTGCTTACCAAGATGGACGGCGACGCAAGAGGCGGAGCTGCGCTGTCCATAACCGCAGCCACCGGCGTGCCCATCAAGTTCATCGGCACGGGCGAGCGCGTCGACGCCCTGGAGGCGTACTACCCCGACAGGCTGGCGTCGCGCATCCTGGGCATGGGCGACGTGCTGACGCTGATTGAGAAGGCGCAGACGACCATCAGCGAAGAGCAGGCGCTGGATATGGAGCGCAAGATCCGCCAGGCGACGTTCGACCTGGAAGATTTCCTGACGCAGCTACAGCATCTCAAGAGCATGGGCCCGCTGAGCCAGATCCTGGAGATGATCCCGGGCATGGGCGGCCTGAAGGGCAAGTTGTCCGGCGCTGAGGTGGACGACGGACAACTGAAGAAGGTGGAGGCGATCATCTATTCGATGACGCCGCAGGAGCGCAGCAGGCCCGAGCTTATCGGCGGCAGCCGCAGGCGGCGCATAGCGCGCGGCAGCGGCACCACGCCCCAGGACGTGAACATGCTGCTGAACCAGTTCCGCCAGATGCAGAAGACGCTGCGCCAGATGACGTCGGGCCGGGGCTCCCGCCAGATGCGCCGCATGATGAACCAGGGCAACATCTTCGGCGCGTAGCGCGCCAGCGCCTATGCCATCTCAGGCCCCCGTCGGGAGGGGATACAACGCCGACGGCCTCTTCTCACCCGTAGGGGCGGGTTCAAACCCAATCGTTCCAACTAATTCTTTTCCACGGCGATTTTGGGTCGCGGAGAGCAGTTGCGTCCGGCGTGGCGAGGGGTGCGGGTGATCGCCAGTCCGGGTGGTGCGGGTGTTACATCCTTGCGGGGTATCTTAGGTGCTTGGACACGCGTTCTCCGGGATGGCCGTATGAAGCCCAGGTGACGCCCACGCTCGACGAAGACCTTCACAGGATCCCTGCCTTCATAGGCGTACTGGGGTGCATACTCCACCAATAGGCCGACAGACACGTCGAAAGGGTCTACCTCCGCCTTGTGCGCTATCTCCATTCTCAGCGACTGCAACACCTGGGAGATGATCAGTGTCGCCCATATCTGCTGGTGAATCACCACCCGCTTGGCAGACCACAGAAGCCTCAGCTTCAGATGCTGTTTGGCCAGCTTGAAGGCCATCTCGATGTCCCATCTGCGGGCGTACAAACGGGCCATAGTCTCGATAGACAACGTCCCCGGCTCAAGGACGTTGGTTATGTAGCGGCGCATCGTCCGGCCCTGTCTGAACGTCACCAGCCGAACCGCGTGCTTGGCCCTGTCCGAGCGGTGCGCCCCCAGCCACACGATGCCGTCGAATATCTCGCCCCGCTGATAGTAGACGTGTATCTCCTTGTAGCTGGTCTTCGCTCTCAGTCTGCTCAGCCAGTACATCTTCCTGTCGGTGAGCCAGTCGAACCAGGCGAAACCGAAACATCCCAGGTCCGCCAACACCAGGCTTCCCTGCGGCAACTCCGCCGCCAACTCCCGCGCCGACACCTTCTCGTTCTGGCGGGGGTTGGCGTGAAAGCTCACCTTTCGCCACAGTTGGCGTCTCACGTCGAACACCCCCGCCAACTTGCCGGGCAAAAGACGGCTGTTGCCATCGGGAACTTTCCTCAGAGTAGGAACCGTTCTCGCCACCTTGTCCAGTGTGCTCTCGTCCATGCACACCACCTCATTGGCGAACGGCGCCAGGTCCGCACACCCAACATTGCCCAGCCTGCTATACAACACCCCGGTGATGTGCTCGAATATCCTCTCGAACGGCTCGGTTCCCGCGCTATGCAGCCGCTTGTAGACCGCCTGGTCGGTGACCTCGAATCTAGGAAAGAACCACAGCCTGCGCTCTGAGATGAGACGCCACACAGCCAACTGGCTGTTGAAACCTCTCACCACACAGACCAACAGCCCCGCCCACAGCGCCATAGCAGGCAGAATGCGCGGCCTGCCGGGGCCCTTGTACTCGTGGCTCAGCTTCATACCCATCAGACAATCCCGAAGGAAATACTCGATGCTGCCGACGATGTCCGCGTCGCCGCTGGTGCTGCTTGCCATACCCAACCGTTCCTCCCGCAATGTAGTACCATGACACTACTACTATGCGGGCCAATCTCCCAAGGTGTGGCACGCCATTCCACCAATTAGTTGGAACGATTGGTTCAAACCCGCCCACTGGACGCGCGACAAACAGTACCTTCCCCCTTGATGGGGGAAGGTTAGGATGGGGGTGAAGGACGAGACCCAACGATGGACTTTCTCGGCACCCACCCTATCGGCCCTTCAAGGGAGAGCTGAGCGCCCGCGAGTCACCGAGGGAGGCGGCTCGACCCGCTAGATCTTGCCCTCGGCGCGCACCTGGCCCAGGGCGGTCTCGTACTTCTCCAGCGTGAGGTCGACGTCGGCGTCGGTGTGCGTGGCGGACAGGATGAAGCTGGTCGGGTTCCCCCAGATGCCCTCGTTTATGGTGGCCTGGTTGAGCAGATGAGTCGCGTCGTTGCCCGCGGCCGTCATCATCGCCTGCTCGCCCGCCTCGCAGTACACCTTGTCGCACTCGTGCGGAACGCCCAGCCTCATGTGCACTATCGACGACACGCCGTATGCGCAGCCCGGAATCTCCATCTTGGTGAGGATCTCGTTCAGGCCGTTCTTGAGCTGCTGCGCCCTCTCGTCCGCCATCGCGTTGATCGGCTCGTTGGCCAACAGGTCCAGCGCTGCCGCGCCCGCCGCCGCGGATAGCGGGTTGGCGTTGAACGTGCCGGGGTGTGCGATTCGGCCCGGGCCTACCGTGTTCACTATGTCGGCGCGCCCGGCAACGCAGCCGCCGGGAAGCCCGCCGGCCAGTATCTTGGCCATGCCCGTGAGGTCGGGAATAACGTTGTAGAGTCCCTGGCACCCGCCGCGAGAGAACCGGAAGCCGCTAACGACCTCGTCGAAAATCAGGATGACACCCTTCTGGCGTGTGACCTCTCTGAGCTGCTCGAGGAAGGACGGGTGAATGACCTGGTTTCCCTGGAACACCACCGCCGCGACGTCGTCGTTCTCGTCCAGCGTGCGCTCCACGGCCGCTATGTCGTAGGGCAGCACGATCATCGTCTCGCGCACCTGGGGTGGAATTCCGCCCTCCGGGCTGTCGTTGGCCGCTCCCACGAACGGCCCATCGGCCCATCCGTGGAAAGCGCCTTCGAACTTGACGATTTTGCTCTTGCCCGAATGGCTGCGCGCCATGCGGAAGGTCATCATCATCGCCTCGGTGCCGGAGCTGACGAAACGCAGCCGTTCGGCGGAAGGCACGAGTTCCTTGACCAGCGTTCCCCACTTCACTTCCATCTCGGTCGAGGCGCTGAGGTGCGTGCCCTTGGCGACCTGCTCGGAGACGGCTTTGACGATGGCGGGATGCGCCTGCCCCAGGATCATCGCGCCATGGCCGGTGCGGTAGTCGATGTACTCGTTGCCGTCGATGTCCCACTTTCTGGGGCCAAGCCCGTGGTCCATGTAGACGCGGAATGGACTGAACTTGCGTCCGTCGTGCGTAACACCGTCCGGGAACAGCTCAACGGACTTATCGGACATGAGGGACGACTTCGGGTGCAGTTGCAGATAGCGTTCTTCGATCATGCTGGCCATGGCGTCTCCTTGTGGTGTAGCTTGGTGCCCGCGGGCGCGATTATAGCACTCTTGCCGCCCGCCCGCCCGCAGCCGTCGTAGCGCGCGGCGCGATTAGACGTTGCGGCCGCCTCAGGCATGCAAGAGCCGCGTGTACAATTGTTGACAATTCCCCACCTCCACTTGTGTATTCACCTATAGGGTGATTAGTGGAAGTAACCTTCAGAACTACGCAGCTTCGGCGAAATCTTGAGGAGTCGACAAGGGCCATTCGGCGGTGGGGCGACACTGTTGGACTAAAGTACATAACCCGAGTAACCCAGCTCTATGCGATCAAGAACTTTCACGAGGCCTACAAAGTTCAGTCAATGCGGCTGCATACGCTGAAGGGGGCAAGAAGTGGGGAACTTTCGATAAGTCTGACAGGTAGGTGGCGGCTCATAGTGACCATGGGTGACTCGGAAGAGAATGTCGTGGTGAAGGAGGTGAGCAACCATTATGACGACTAGCGGCACGCGCGTGTACTCAGACCTTCCGATTCCTCCCGGCGAGATCCTCGAGGAAGAACTGGAAGCTCGTGGGATGACTCAGAAGGAGCTTGCGGCGAGACTCGGCAGACCCGCGCAGGCTATCAACGAAATCATAAGGGCAAAGAAGGCCATCACCCCGGAAACCGCCATAGGGTTGGGGAGGGTGCTTGGTATCGAAGCGCATTACTGGACCAACCTTGAAGCCAACTACCGCATGACGCTGGCGCGGCAACAGGAAGAGAAAGTGTTGGCGGATAACGTGCGGTGGCTTGGTGAGTACCCCATGAGGGAGATGCTCGAGAGGGGATGGATAAAGGCCGGAAAGGATAGGACGAGCAGGCTCAAGGCGCTTATGAGCTTTCTGGGCGTGGCGGTTGCGGAGCCACAGGCCTTTCACAAGGCCGTGAGCTTCCGAATTACCGAGGCCGCTCAACGCAAGGTCTCTCTTGGAGCACTGGCGGTGTGGCTTAGGAAGGGAGAGCTTGACGCCCAAGAGGTGCCTACGGCCGACTACGACGAGGAAGCCTTCACCGAGGCCCTTGTACAAATCAGGGGTATGACCTCTAAAGACCCCAGTGAGTTCATACCCGAGATGTCGGAACTCTGCGCACAGGCGGGGGTAGCGTTCTGCATGGTACAGGAACTTCCCAAGAGCGGGGCCAACGGCGCTACCCGTTGGCTATCCGGTCGAAGGGCATTGATCCAGATGAGCATAAGGAACAAGTGGGCCGACATATTCTGGTTCACCTTTTTTCACGAGGCGTGCCACCTGCTCAAGCATCGAAGGCAACGAAAGATCGTGGTCGACGGCCTGGGCGACGCCCCGGATATGGCGGAGATCGAGGCGGAGGCAAACCGTTTTGCGAGGGACTTCCTCATTGCGCCACAGGACTGGACCAGTTTCCTAGACGGGTGCGATTTCTCACGGCGTTCCGTCGAGGAGTTTGCGCGTTCCGTTGGCATAGACTCCTTCATGGTGGTAGGTAGACTTCAGAAGGAACGTGTCATCCCCTACAGTCGTCTCACAGACCTCAAGTCGAGATACGATTGGGTAACAAAATCAGACGACTGATGGCGGCGACGCAGCTTCGGGCGGCTCCCGAGCCTGCTCCGCACCCGCTTGCGAGCGGCGTCCGCTGGCTTCATACTAGGCGGTGCAATCAGGCAACCTGGACAACTCGCAAGAAGCATACATTGGCAACGGTCGACTTTCACATTGAGACTAGCAGGCGCATGCTCGAACAGGCCGGGAGGGAGCTTGGCGCCGGTGACGTGCTGCAGGCGTCTGAAAAGGGCTGGGGCGCGGCCGCCCACACGGTCAAGGCAATCGCCGAGCAGCGCGGCTGGCGGCACGAACGTCACGGCGACCTGTTTAGCGTGGTGCGTAGAATCGTCGCCGAATCGGGACAGCCCAGAATCATGGACCTGTTTCATATTGCAAACGGCCTGCATGCCAACTTCTACGAAGGCTGGCTAGTCCAAGAAGACGTCGAGCGAGGCTTGGGTCAGGTGGGGGAACTGCTGGGCGTGCTTGAAGGGACGCTGTACAACGGCTGAGCGCGGCCCACACCAGGTTTTCCGCCCTGTCGTAGACCAGCCCGCGCAAGGAGGCGCCGCATGACCAACCCCAAGCCACTCGAAGGCGTTCGCGTGCTCTCGCTCGAGCAGGTGCACGTGCTGCCGTGGGGCACCGCGTTCCTCGCCGATTTCGGCGCGAGGGTCGTGCGCGTCGAGAGCGCGGAGCACATGAACGACCGCCGCTCCGGCCCCTTCCCGGAGGGCACGCCAGGTGAGGAGTGGTGGAACGAGTGCGGCACCTTCGCCTACTGGGCGCGCAACAAGCAGAGCATCTGTCTGCAGGTCGCGCATCCGCTGGGCAGGGAGACCTTCCTGAGGCTCGTCGAGAACGCCGACGTTGTGACGGACAACTTTCGCCCAGGCACCACAAAGCGCTACGGTCTGGACCACGACTCGCTGGCCGCCGTGAAGCCCGACATCATCACGCTAAGTTGCACCGCCTACGGCCACACCGGGCCGTGGCGGGCCTACGGCGCGCGCGCCCGCACCGTCGACGCCGCGTGCGGCCTGTCGTACCTGACCGGTTACGAGGGTGGGCCTTCGCTGCGCGCTAGCGCCAACTATATGGACCATACCGGTGGCCTCAACGTGGCATACGCGCTGCTGCTGGCGCTCTACCGCAAGCGCAAGACCGGCCAGGGCGCGCGGATCGACCTGAGCATGTACGAGACGGGCGTCTCCTGCGTCGCGCCCGCAATTCTCGAGGCGCAACGCGGCGTGTCCCGCCCCCGGCTCGGGCCGTCCCACCTGTGGAAGGCGCCCCACAATGTCTACCCTTGCCGCGGGGACGACCGCTGGATAGCCATCGCAGTTTCCGACGACGACGAGTGGCGCTCATTGCGCCGCGCGATGGGCGAGCCGGACTGGGCCGGCGACGCGTCGTTCGACACCGCGGAGGCCCGCCACGCCAAGCGACAATCGCTGGACTCGCACATCGCCCAGTGGACCGCGGAGCACGACTGCCAAGAGCTATTCCACCTGCTCCAGTCCAATGGCGTGCCCGCCGGCCCTGTTAACACCGCCAAGGACCTGGTGTCCGACGAACACCTGTGGCGGCGCGGCTACTTCGAGGTCTTCGACAACCCGAACTCCCCGCAGGTCGGGCCGAGAGTGTTCGCCGGCCGCCCCTTCCGAGCGCCCGACATACCGCTCTCACTGGACCTCGCGTCCTCGCTCGGCCAGCACAACATGAGTGTGTTGCGCGATATGGGCGGGCACACCGACGAGGAGATCCAGCGCCTGGTCGACGAGGGTGTACTGTCCACGCGGCCAAGGGTGCTCGACAGGCCGCCCACCGACCCGCCCCGCGATGGCGCGGCGTCGCGGCACTACGCCCCCGATTACAGGCAGCGGGCGGCGGAGGCGATGGCCGCCCCGCAAACGTAGGGGCGGTTCGCGAACCGCCCGCTGGCGGCAAGACCCGATAGGGAGAGTAACGACACTTGACAGGCATCCTGAACGACATTCGCGTGGTGGAGTTGAGCGCCACGCCAGCTGGCGCCTACTGCGCAAAGCTGCTGGCGGACCAGGGCGCGGACGTGGTGAAGGTGGAGCCGCCCGCAGGCGACCCGGCGAGGCGCGGACCGCCTTTCCTGGAGTGCGCGTCCGGCGACGGCCAGAGCTCCCAGTTTCTGGCCTACAACACCAACAAGCGCGGCGTGACTCTGGACGCCGGCTCTGACGACGGCAGGGAGGCGCTGATCAGCCTTATCGCCGGGCGTGACATCGTAGTGGAGGACTTCGCACCGGGCGCTCTCGACGAGCTAGGCCTGGGCTACGAGACCCTGTGGTCCCTCAACCCGGCGATTGTCGTCGTGTCCATAACCCCCTTCGGCCAGACCGGCCCCTACAGCGCCTATAAGGGCGGGGACCTCGTGGCTCAGGCGGTAGGCGGCTTTCTGTACACCACCGGGGAATCGGACCGCGCGCCAATGGGCACCGCCCTGGAGCAGACGTACGTGGCCGCGGCGCGCAACGCCGCCATAGCCGTGATGGGCGCGATACTCCGGCGCGAGGCAACCGGCAAAGGCCAGCACATCGACGTGTCCATCATGGAGGCGGTGGTGAGCACGCCTCCCGCCTTCATCCACCAGTACAGCTACACCGGCGCGATCGCGGGCCGTGGATTCGGCGAGGGCAACGTGATGGACGGCATGCACTTGCCCACGTCGGACAGTGACGTTACGCTCACCACCGCTGGCACCGGCGGCAACCCTATGCAGACGTGGGCCGACTTCCTGGACGAGCCGCGCCTGCTCGATCCCAGGTTCGCCACACCGCGCGGCAGGGCGGAGCACGCCGCCGATCTGCTCGAGATTGTGCAATCCAATTTGCGCCATCGCAACGCCCATGAGTTCATGACGCAGGCCATGGACCGCCGCCTGGTCGTGGGCGTGGTGCAGAGCCCCGAAGAGGTCGCCGAGTGCCCTCACCTGGTCGAGCGCGGCACCTTCGTCGGCATCGACCATCCGCTTGCCGGCGCCCTGCGTTACCCCGGCCCAGGCTTTCTGATTGACGGCCGCAACCCGATGGCGGACGGCCGCCCTGCGCCGTGTTTGGGGGAGCACAACTCTGAAGTGCTCGGCGGCGAAGTGGGACTCACCGAAGAACAGATTTCGAGGCTCGCCTGAGGGCGGGCTAACCTAGAACGGAGGGCAGGCTATGCGAAACAGGGTTCAAAGGTCGTGGCTGATCGCCCCCGCCAACGACGACGCGCGCCTGGCCGCCGCGGCCGACAGCGGCGCCGACGTGGTGGTGCTGGACCTCCAGGACACGGTGCACGAGACGAATAAGCACGAGGCGAGGGCGCGTGTGAAGGACGCGATCTCCGAAATGCGTGCCCGCGGTTCGGAGGTGTACGTGCGCTGCGACCCCGAGCTGCTGTACGCGGACTTCGCCGCGTCGGTGTGGCGCGGTCTGCACGGCGTGGTGCTGCCCGGACTGACCACCGCCGAGCAGGTGCGAGAGGCCGACCGGCTTCTCGGAGAATTCGAGGCGGCGCGTGGTGTCGTCAGACCGCCTCCGTTGGATGAAATACGCGAGGCAGACGACCCCAGGGGACCCGAGCAGGCGCTGGAGATTCACCTTTGCCTCGACACCGGACGCGCCAACTGGGACGCCGAGGATTTGATTAACGCCAGCGCCAGGATGCGCTCGGTGAGCCTGGGACGCGCCGATCTCACGATGGACTTGCGGGAAGAGCCTTCGGGTGACCTGCACCTGCTGCCCTACCTGAACCAGCGGCTGATAATCGTCGCCAACGCCTGCGGCGTGCGTCCTATTGGCGCTTGGTGGCGCGCCACGTCCCGCGGACTGGCCGCGACACCGGAGGAGACACTGCACGCCGCCGTGGACGGCCGTCGCGCGGGCTTTCGCGGCGCGCTCTGCATCCGCGCGGACCAGGCGCGTGCCCTGAACGAGGGCTTCACGCCCATCGCCGGCGAGGTCGCGCAGGCAACAGGCGCGGCGATCGACCCGAATGCCAGCTCCGACGAGCGCGCAATCGCACTCGACACCCTGGCCTGGGCTGAGGCGTGCAAAGACCGCGACAGCCTGAGGGTGGAAGCGTAGGGGCGCGTTCTCGAACCGTCACCACAAGGGCGGTGGCCGCGCACAATCCAGCAAACAGGAGGGACCGCGATGACGACAAGAGTCAGGCGTTCGGGGCTTATGATGCCCGTGAACACGGAGCGCTTCGTAAAGAGATCCTGGCTGCGCCACAGCGACAGCCTGGACTACGACCTCGAGGACTCGGTGCCGCAGTCGGAAAAAGATAACGCCCGTGCGGTGCTGCCCGATGCCATACTGATAGGCCAGAAGGGCGGCGCCGAGGTCTCGGTGCGCATAAACTGCGCCTACCCGGAGGCCGACCTCGACGCGGCCGTGCGCCCGGGCGTGAGCCGCATATCCCACCCCAAGACTGATCACGCCGAACAGATTCGCAAGGTCGACGCCATCATCACCCGGCTGGAGCGCGAGCGCGGCATACGACCGGGCACCATCGAGGTCAACGCCATGATCGAGACGACTCTCGGCGTGGCCAACTCATACGAGATAGCCGCCAGCAGCCCGCGCGTGAAGAACTTCTCCCCCGGCACGGGCTACGACATGTCCATGGACATGGGCCTGGAGATGTTCGTAGGCTTCGACCAGTTCTTCTACAACCGTGGCGAGGGCGAGCTGATCGCCATGGCGCTGGGCCAAAACCGCGCGGGCGGCGTCTACATGACCGACACATCCGGCAGCGTGACCGATGGCGACAGGACGCTTGAGCAAGCCATCGCCAACCGCAAGGCCGGATTCAGGTCCGGTGGCGGCCTTCACCCCAACGTGGTGCAGCCCCAAAATATCGGACTGACACCTCCGCCGGAGGAGGTGGAACGCGCCCAGCGCGCGCTAGACCTGTTTGAGGAGATAGACGCGCGCGGCGAGGTGGAGGCCGAGTTGGACGGGGAGACGGTGGACGCATACGAGGCCGCGAGAGCGCGAGAGATAATCGACTGGGCTGCCGCCTGCGCCAAGAGAGACGCCGAGAAATCCGCAAAGCGCGCGGCATCCCTGGCTGCGGAAGAGGCGGGAGGCTAACCAAGCCACGGGCCGCCCAAGAGTGGTGTAACCGCCGCCGTTCAAGACCGGCCACGTACTAGCCCCAAAAGAAGGAAATCAAATGGAACCGTTCGTTCGACGCTCCTACTTGGTCATATCTCCGCTGGACGAAAACGACGTCGCGGCGTCATGGACGCACAACGCCGACGCGGTCATCCTCGACGCGGCCGGCCCCGTGCCCGACGCGCGCAAGGCCGAGGCGCGCGCGTCGCTGTCGCGGGCCGTCCCTGTCGCTGGCAGGGGCGCCGCTGAGGTGTTCGTGCACGTCAACAAGGCTCTGCTGTACGCCGACGTCGAGGCCGCCGCCGTGCCAGGGCTTCGGGGCATCGTGCTGGGCGGGGCCGGATGCGCCGAGGACGTGGCGCGCGCCGACGCCATCCTGGGCGAAGTGGAGGCTCGTAAGGGGATCCCGGAGGGCCACCTGCAGATAGTTGTGCTGCTGGAGACAGCCCGGGGCGTCTGGAACGTGCGGGAGATCATCGCCGCGAGCGCGAGGGTGTCCGCGGTGGGCCTGGACGAGCCGGCGCTGTGTCGCGCCCTGGGCATAGCTCCCTGCGAGGAGTTCGACCCCTTCAGCTACGCCAAGGGCCGCATCGTCATCGAGACGCGCGCCGCCAAGGTCCAGCCGGTCGGTGTGAGCCACCCCTACGGCGTGCTGCCGCAGTTCGACGACGCGGATGAGATACACCGGCTCGCGCTCAGGGGCAAGAACCTGGGATTCGCCGGCACCATCTGTCCGCATCCGTCGTGGGTCGACCCGGTGAACCGCGCCCAGACGCCTACCGAGGAGCGGCTGGAGTTCTACCAAGAGACCCGTCGGCTGTTCGCCGACGCCATCGCCAGTGGCACGGCGGCCATTCCCTACCCCGGTACTGGGATGATGATCGACGTGCCGGTGGACGAGCGCGCGCGGCTGACGCTGGAGATGTGGGAGCGCTGCGCCGCCCGCGACGCCGAGAAGGCAGAGGCGGTACGCCGCGCGAACCAGGCTTGAAACTGCGATAAGTTAGGAATACATAGGTACAAGCAAGGGAACAGCTCAGTGACCGTGAAAATTGTCTCCTGGAACATCGCGGGTATGATAGCTCCCTGGCATTCCCTGATTACAATGGACGCGGACGTAGCCGTGTTGCAGGAGGCTGCCGCGCCGCCTCATCAGGTCGCCAAGCGAGTTAGCGTCGACCCCGCAGTCTGGTACACAGCTGGATGGCCCGGGTGGCAAGCCCGCACTGCTATCGCCAACCTTTCCCAGCGCGCCGAAGTGGAATGGATTACGGCAAAGCCAGTCGGGCAAGCAGATTCGGGTGAGCTTGGAGTAAGCCGTTTGGGAACACTCACGGCCGCCCGCGTGAAAGCAGATGGGGTCGAGCCATTCGTCGCTGTCTCTATGTATTCCTTCTGGGAAAACCCCCACTCTTCGGTGCGCGGAAGCTGGATCGTGCCAGACGCTTCGGCCCATCGCTTGGTTTCGGACCTCTCCGTGTTTATTGGCACCCAGGACGGGCACCGAGTACTGGCCGCTGGAGACCTCAATCTTCTATATGGTTATGGGGATAATGGTAGCGAGTACTGGGCCGGACGCTACGGAACGGTGTTCGACAGAATGGAGGCGCTGGGGCTGTCATTCGTTGGTCCTCAAGCCCCGGGTGGGCGGATGGCGCAACCGTGGCCGGAGGAACTGCCCCGTGAGAGCAAGAACGTTCCCACGTACCGCCCAACGACAGACCCAGCCAGCGCCACACGACAATTAGACTTTGTCTTCGCCTCGAAGGGGATGGCCGACTCCGTGAGCGTTCGAGCAATCAATGAGTTGCATGAGTGGGGGCCAAGCGACCACTGCCGCCTGGAGATAGTGGTGTCGTAGGGCCGGGACAGCAAGGCGGTGGAAGGTCCAGCCAGTAGTACCGACTCCAGCCTCTTTCTCTGATGCCGTAGAACAGGTTGAATCCATCGACGTACATTCTCACACGCTGCATTCGAAACATCCTGCTTTTGGTATTGACAACCCGGCGGGCTGCGGTAAAATGATATTACCACCCCAGAAGATAGCATCTCTGGGCCGACGTCCCCCTTGACGGGGGGCGTCCATTTTTTGCGCCATGCTCGCCCACGGGCGTTCACCCCAGAGCAACCCGCCAATCGAATGGCTGTCTTGGCATTGACAACCCGACGTATTGCGCTAAAATGGTATCATCCCCCCCCCCCCCAGAGATCGCATCTCTGGGCCGACGTCCCCCTTAGCTGGGGGGCGTTTATTTTTGCCTTGCTCGCCTGTGTTGGCCAATCTATAATCGAACGTGTTGGGACGTCGGGGTGTGGCGCAGAGGGAGCGCGCCTGCTTTGGGAGCAGGAGGCCGCCGGTTCAATCCCGGCCACCCCGACCAGCCTCCGTGCCGCGTCCAGGACGATCCGGCGCTAGCGGCACGGGCCGTGCGAGGCGTCAGCGCACCACTCGGTAGATGGTCGCCCGCTCGCCCGCGTACACCCTCTCCAGCACACCGGCCATGCCGTCATCGAACTTGCGTATGCCGGCCTCCGGATAGTACAGCCGCTCCAACTGGCCAACGTATACGTAGCTGACGTTGTACTTCCGAAGCAGCCTGGCGGCCTCTTGCGCGTTCCGTGTGGAGTAGATTGTGTTCACGTCGTCGACGCGGCGGCTCACCTCCCGGCCGTGAACTCCGCGCTGCTGTATCTGGTGCCACTCCCAGCCCACCACACCCGGCAGACCGGTGTACACGCTCACGCGGCCGCCCCACCTGTAGAGCGGCGTCTGTCCCTCCAGCGTGATGGGCGAGCCTTCCACGTTTTGCAGCAGCCAGCGAATGCCCTCGAAGTCGGCCTCCAGGTCGATGGGACCTTCCACGTCGCGGTATACCGTCCCGCTCGCGTACTCGGTGCCGTCAAGCGTCAGAGGCGCGTCACGGGCGTCGAACCGGTCGGCGAGACGCGCGCGGGTGCCCAGCACCGGGTACACCGCGGCGCACAGCACCAGCACGACGACAGCGACGGCCCAGGCGACCGCCGGCGACGCGAGCCGCGCCCTGGACGCGCGCCAGCGTGTCACCATGCGCCACAGCAGGAAAGCCGAAGCGAGAGCCAAGAGCGTCCACGCTTGCAGGTAGAACTTGAACACGCTGTTCATGCGGTCGATGTCGTCTTCGACGCGCACGAACTCAAGCCCGGCCACCAGCGCAAGGGCAGTGCACGCCAACAGCCCGGCGAACGCCAACTGCGCCGCGTCGCCACGCATCTGCCGCAGCCGCGTTGCGCACACCGCTCCCGTGAGCACGAGCAGCGCGGCGACCAGCGGGACTGTGCCGCCGACCTCGTCAGAGAGCGCAGCCATTGCCAGCAGTGCCGCCGCCAACGCGGCCAATGCGGGCGCGGCGATCTGCCGGCGGTCCACGCCGTCGCGGAGCCGGAACAGACGCGAAACGGCCGCCGGCAGGCGCAATCCGGTGGCGAGCGACCTGGCCTCGACCAGCGCGAACGACCCTATTACGAACACGAACAGGCCGCTTATGGCGAGAAACTGCCAGATGGTGGTTGTGTTGGTTGTGGCCTGGACACCGCCGACGAACGTCTCGTAGTTGAGGTGGAATGGCAGAAAGGCGAGATAGCCCACGGTGAAGACCAGCAGGGACTTCGTGGCCGCGCGGGCCAGCATCGCCAGCCCAAACCCGCCCTGCGCCAGGAACTCGGCGAGAAGAACCGCCGCCGCAGCCAACAGGAGCTGCGTCGGGTAGTCCCAGGCGTTGATGAGCCGCAGCGCGCCCACAACGACACCCAGCGCGGCCAGTCGCGCGAGATCGCCCGCGTCCCAGCGCTCGCGCACTGAGCCGAAGCGCCGCGCCGCCAGCACGACCGACAATGACAGTCCAACGGCGAGCAGCGCGAAGGGTATGGCCATCATGTGGGCGTGGAGGTCGGCGAAAAGGAACGAGAAGAACGGGAACTCCGTTATCTCGTGGCCGGGAGGGTCCGGCGGCATCATGCGGGTGCTGCGCCAGTAGTCGAATCCGAACGGCGTACCCTCCGTGAACCAGCGCGTCGTGAGCCATCGCCACGCGCCGCCAACGAACTGCGCCGCGCCGTCCAGGTTGCCCAACACGCACACGAACAGCGCGCCGTACAGGCCCGCGGCCACGGCCGACCGCTCGACGCCCACAGCCCTTCGGACGTGGAGGGACCCGGCCCCCACCGCCGCACGCGCCGGACGCAGGGCGCTCGCGGCGAGGTTATAGACCACTGAGAACGCGCCTCCCACGGCGAGGGCGAAGAACGTGGGAACCGCCAGGTTGTAGGCGACCGCCGGCTGTATTCCCGTTGCCCTTATCAGCGTCGCGACTATGAACTGTCCCCAGTAGTAGTAATTGAGATACCCGCCGCCGAACCACGGGTCGTAGGGCGGCATGAACGTCGAGCGCACCACCGCGTTGAGGTAGGCGAAGTCCATGGGCTTCTCGCCGCCCCTGTACGGGTGCCACAAGTCCGGGTTCGCCATCCGCAGTAGCACGAACGCAAAGAAGGCGGCCAGAAAGACCGCCTCGCATATCGCTATCAGCCGCCACCGATCGCGCACGAACGCGCGTATCTCGCCGCCACGCAAGGCAAGCGCCGCCAGCGATGCCAGCGCGAGCACCGCCACACCGACGCCGATCGCGCCCTGCGAAAAGGGCATCCACCGCAGGCTGGCCAGCAGCCACACTACGAGGCATGCCGCCAAGAGCGCCAGCGCCTTCGTCAGCAGGTAGCCCCTGTCGGGCAGGGGACGGAACAGTAGCAGCGCGGCGGGCAGCGCCAGTAGCGACAAGCCCTCGACCACGATGAGCCATGCCAGCACGGGCACGCGGTTGGCCCAGCTGTCCACGCTCACTATCTCGCGCCAGGTGCCTCCGGCCTGCTGCGCGGCAGCATCCTCCGGCGACAGCACGAGCCCCAGGACGTCGTCGGCTCCCATGGCTTCTTGGGCGCGGGGCGCGGGCGGCGGCACGGGCGCGGGCAAACCGTCGAACAACGCGCTTATCCGGGAGGCGTCGAGGCGGCCCACGTTCTCCAGCACGAACACCTTGGGATGGTCATAGACTGTAAAGCTCTCGTCGGCGTAGCCGAGTTGCAGCGTTACGGGGAAGTCGGTCTGCCGGCGCGACTCCGGCGGCTCCGGCAGACCGGCCCGGCCGAACGTGTCATCGACGAGACCCACGCCCAGCAGGTTGGGATAGGACGACTCGACCAGCCGGATCTCGTATCCGAGTTGCCCGTCAAACAGCAGGCGGTAGAACTCGCGACCGAGCGGGTAGCGATCCGGCAGCCGGGAAATGGTGCCGTAGAGGCGGTTGCTGTACACCACCAGGTAATCGGCCTCGGCAAGTCGTTCGGCGACGTGACGCTGCTTGCCGGGGCCGTCGGGGTTGTACATCTCCAGCTCGCGAATCGTGTAGCCGCCGAGTCCGGGCAACCCCTCCTCCCAGTGCTCCTTGAGCAGCACCGACCCCTTGGGCGCGTTGTCTCTGACCCACTGGCTCGCGCGCACCGACGTGAGCGGCTGGCCGTACACGCCCAGAATGTAGGCCAGCGCGTACAGCGCGGTGGTGGCGACCACCGCCGCTATCGCGCCCGCGGCCAGCAGGCGCGGGGCACGCCCGCGCCACTCGCCCGCGCGCCGCCAAAGGTCCCACAGCATCCGGGAGCCGAACAGCAGCAGGAAGGGCGTGACGGGAAGGAGGTAGCGCAGGAACTTGACCTCGAATGCCCCGGTGATGAGCAGGTAGGGCACGACCCAGCTCAGCAGCAGCACATCAACCCTGGACGACGCCGAACGTACCGCGAGCGTGGCGAGCAGCGCGGCCAGCGCGATGGCGGAGGCGGCCGCGATCGCCAGTATGCCGTCCCACAGCAGCAGCATGGCCGCGGGCGCGGCCCACCCCGCCGCGAGGTAGGCCAGGCCGTGCGCCAATCTCATGCCACGCACCGCCGTGTACGCCAGACCCGCAATCGCCACGACGCCCAGCGGCCAGCCCAGGCCCCAGGCGGTGAGCTGGCGGGCGTGGTACAGGTACGGCGTCGAGTCCACGTACTGCCGGGTGTAGGGGTAGTCGCGGATGCGGCGCACCATCTCGGACTGTTCCGTCACGTCGGAGAGGAAGCGGTGCCAGTCCAGCAAGGCGTAGGGCTGGGTGAGCACGAACACGGCAACCGCTGCCACGGCGCCCACGGCCACGCCCCTCAGCGTCGCCGACCAGCGCAGCGAGAACGACCTCGATCCGGGGTATGCGCCTTCCAGCGCGCCCACCAAGTGCAGCAGGTGGGCGACGCCGAAGGCGGCCACAATGGGGAAGAGGCTGACCTTGGTGGCAAGGCCCAGGCCTATGAATACGCCCGCCAGGAGCGAGTCGCGCGGCAGGCCGTGTCTCGCCACTCGATACAGGAAGAACACCGCCGCCACGCTGAACAGCGCGGCCAGGGTGTCGACGGCGAAGAAGTGGCTGAGCTGGACGTGCAGCACGGCCAGCGCGGTGAGCGCCGACGCCAGCAGGCCGACGGGCCGGCTGTAGACGCGCGCGCCCAGCACGAACACCATCACCACTGTGCCCACGTCCGCGAGCGCGGATATGGTACGCGCCATCAGACGCAGGTCGTGCAGCTCGGCTCCGGTGAGCGTCGAGGCGATCGAGCGGACGACCGCCAGCGCGTACAGGGGCATGCTGCCGTATGGGAACCAGCGGGGGTTCCAGGTGCTGCGCTCGGCGTCGAGCAGCGCCCCCAGGTCGTCCAAGGGGAATGAGAGCTGGACGGTCTTCGACAGAATCGCGCGCTCGTCGGGGTGCGGCGTCCAGTCGAAGCCGGTGTCCCATCCCAGGCCGTACAGCCGCAGGCCGAGCGCCGCCACGAGAATCGCGGCTAGCGCTGCAGCGGCGAGCCAGTCCGCGCGGCCCAGCCCGGCGCGCTCGCTCCCGCCCGCGCGAACGATTGAACTAAGAGGGTGTTTCAAGAGGTGATTCCCTAAACACCTTCACTTCACCCCCATCGTAACCTTCCCCCATCAAGGGGGAAGGGACGTTGTAAACACCCTCTTAGGGGACGGGTCATCCTCTGCTGAAGCGCATTGCCTGGTCCACTATGTCCAGCCCCGCGGTCTCGCTCCACGCGGCGAGAAGCTGCTGGGTGACCGGCCCCGGCGAGCCGTCGCCGACCTCCCGCCGGTCGACCCGCGTGACGGGCAGCACGCAGGGGCTGGTGCCGGAGAAGAACACCTCGTCGGCGGTGTAGAGGTCGTAGGGTTGCAGCTCCTCTTCGGCGATGGGGATGTCGAGCTGCCGCGCCAGATCAACCACCATGCCGCGCGACACGCCCTGCAACAGCGTGGTGTCGCCGGGAAGCCTTAGCACGCCGTCGGTCACCAGGAACACGTTGTAGCCGGTGCCCTCCGTCAGGTTGCCGTCCACGTCCAGCAGGATCGGCCAGGCGGACTCATCGACGTCGGCGGCCTCAAGCTCGGCGAGGTTGAAGTTCATGCGGCTGTAGTGCTTGACCTTGGGGTCGAGAGACTCCGCGGGATAGCTGCGGGTGCGGGCTATGACGCCGTGGGCGCCGTCCGTGTACAGGCCGGCGTAGCGCTCGAAGCTGATGCGCTGCACCTCGACGCACACGGTGGGCGGTCCGGCTGTGTGCGCCCAGCGGCCCGGCCCGCGCGTGACCCACTGGCGAACGGTGAAGTCGCCCGCGTCCGGCAGCAGGTCCATGTTGCGCTCGATAGACTCCTCGCTGATGGACAGCATCTCGTCAGGGGAGAGCCCCGGATCTATGCGAACGAACTTGAGCGAGCGGTAGAGCCGGTCGACGTGCTGCTTCATGCGAAAGCTCTTGCCGTTGAACGTGCGGGCCACGTCGAACACGACGTCCGCCACGGTGAAGCCGCGGTCGTGCGGCGACACCTTCACGTCTTCGAAGGACACCCAATCCCCGTTGAAATATGCCACGTAGTCTGCCATGCGTACCCCTTTCGCCAGCGCGCTGCCGGTCGTGTCTGTTGTGTTGGAGACAGTATAGCGTTGTGGGCGATGTGGGGGAATATGTCAACGGGTCAGTCGTGCTCGAGGGGCGGCGCGGCGAGAGCGGCGTCGGGCCTGCCCCGGTGCAGCGGGCGATCTGGAGAGGGCCGCAGGCCTCTTTTGGATGGGTAAAATCGCGAAAAGTGTCTCATTCTGTTCCATTCTGTTCCATTTCCTAGCTGGGAGTGTTGGCGGTTCGCCGTGGTCAGTGGCGGTGGCGAGCCCGG
Organism: Dehalococcoidia bacterium; assembly: GCA_965226695.1. Taxonomy (GTDB): domain Bacteria; phylum Chloroflexota; class Dehalococcoidia; order Lucifugimonadales; family CATOSD01; genus CATOSD01. Next base: position 3,423,709 of record OZ245405.1, on the reverse strand, counting down.
ATTTGGGTACGAATGCCGTAGTTTTGGGCGGAAATGAGACAGGTCGGCGGGGGTCCCAATCCCGGTTTCCGGGGCGGCCGGTTGGCGGGGTCTGTCACCCGCCGCAGGCAGAATAGCACGGATGTGCGTGGGATTCAAGGGAGGGGTGGCGGAGGCTTGGTGATGACTTGGGTTTAAGATTCCTCGGCTGCGCTGCGCTCCGCTCGGAATGACAACGGAGAGGGCGTCGCGCGGGCGGATTTCAAACCCGCGCCTACCTGTGGCGCATCAGGCAAGCGCGCCGCATCACCCCCATCCTAACCTTCCCCCATCAAACGCGTGATGCATATTAGAGTGGCCGATATGCCTGTTTAGGGCGGTCTTCGGACCGAAAGCCGCCAAATTGGCGAGTGCTAGGGCTGTGCTGAGTCGAAGGCGGTGCTTAAACCGCAAAAAAAGGCCACCAAGCTCGGCCATCCACACCAAGCTGCCTCTTGTGTGGTCATTCCACAAATCTAATTTGCATCACACGTATCAAGGGGGAAGGGACAATTCGGAAGGCTTAGTTGAGATGCCTACCCCTATCAGCCCGTCGAGGGGGAACGGACTGGCGTTTGCTTACGCCAGCGTTGCGGGGTCGACGTCGACGGTCCAGCCGTGGGGGACGGCGATGGTGTCGAGCAGGCTGCGGGGCTCCGGGCCGCGCAGCAGTACCTGCCAGCGGTAGCGCGCTCTCAACCTGGCGGGGTAGGCCGGCGTCGGCCCAAGCAGATCGACGTCCGAGAGGCCCCACGCCTCGCGCTGCTCCCTGAGCGCGCGCGCGAACCTGTTGGCCGCGGCCTCGGCCGCCTGTGCGTTGAGGTGCGAGTAGACCAGCCTTATGAGCTTGGTGTAGGGAGGGTTGGCCTGGCCGTAGCGGTAGGCCATCTCCTGGCGGTAGAAGCGCTGGTAGTCCTGCGCGGCGGCGGCTGCCACCGCGTAGTTGTCGGGCTGGTAGGACTGGACTATCACCGTGCCGGGGTTGGCGCCCCTGCCAGCGCGTCCGGCTACCTGGCACAGTATCTGGAAGGAGCGCTCGCCCGCGCGGAAGTCCGGAATGTTCAGGCCGATGTCGGCGGACACCACGCCCACCAGCGTCACCGACGGGAAGTGAAGCCCCTTGGTGACCATCTGAGTGCCCACGAGCACCTCGGCTTCGCCCGACTCGAAGCGCTCGGCGACTCGCGCGTGCGACCGTGCCCCGCTCACGGCGTCGCTGTCCCAGCGCGCCACGCGGACGCCCGGAAACAGGCGTCCGATCTCCTCCTCCAGGCTCTGGACGCCGAAGCCGTAGTAGGCCATCTGAAAGCCGAGGCAGCTCGGGCACTTGGCGGACGCCCTGCGCCTGTAGCCGCAGTAGTGGCACAACAGCCTGTCGAGGGTGTTGTGGTAGGCGAGCGACACGTCGCAGCGACGGCAGCGCAGTCTGAATCCGCAACTGCGGCACTGCCTGAACGACGCGGCTCCGCGCCGGTTGAGAAAGAGGATGATCTGCTCTCCGGAGGCAAGGTTGCGCTCGATGGCCCGCGTCAGCCCGCGGCTGAACATGCCCCGGTTGCCGGCCCTGAGCTCCTCCTTCATGTCCACCACCGAGACGCGGGCGAGCGGCGCCTGCTCGGGGCCCGACGGTCCGGCGCCGGAGCGGACCCTGTGAGGTAGCAGCCGGAGGTCGATCTGGCGGCGCCGGCCCATGTAGTAGGTGCCCACGTCCGGGGTCGCGCTGCCCATCACGAGCGCCGCGCCGCTCAGCTCGCACAGCTTGAGGGCCACGTCGCGGGCGTGGTAGCGGGGACTGCTGCTGGCTTCTTTGTAGTTCCAGTCGTGCTCCTCGTCGATCACAACAAGCCCGAGGTCCGGCAGAGGGGCGAAGATCGCGCTGCGCGTGCCGATCACGACGTCGTAGTCGCCGCGCCTGATGCCGTGCCACTGGTCGAAGCGCTCGCCGGAGGCCAGGCCGCTGTGGAGCACCGCGACTCGCCCCGGGAACCTGGCGGAGAAGCGCTCGATGGTCTGGTGGGTGAGGGCTATCTCCGGCACCAGCGCGATGGCCCGCTTGCCAAGGCGGCGGCACTCGTCCACCGCGTCGAGGTAGACCTCGGTCTTGCCGCTGCCGGTCACGCCCTGGAGGAGGAAGGCCCTGGGCGACGCGGACTCGTCGGCCAGGGCGGCGCGAATCTCCTTCGCGACCTCCTCCTGGCCGGGCGTCAGCACGGGCGGTGCGACAGTCTGGAAGGTTCTGCCGGCCAGAGGGTCGCGCTCGATAGTCGCATCCTCCTTTTCCACCAAGCCGGTCCCGACGAGCCTGTTGACGGCTGGGCTGCCGTACCGGGCATTCGCCTCGCTGAGCAGGAGCGGCGCGCCGCCGGCCAGCAGGTGCTCGGCGAGAGCGACCTCCTTCTCGTCGCGCTCGGCCTCGGCGAGCCACCGTCGCAGCCCCTGCCCGCCGCCGTCCACCAGCCGCAACCGCTTGCGGCGCAGCGGCCGGCCGGTGGGGCGGCGTTCCTCGGCGCGACGCTCCAGCACACCCCGGCGGGCCAGGCTCCCAGCCGACGCGCGGGCCGACTCGCCGAGCGCCGCGGCGAGCCGGGTCTCGTCGACCTGGCCGCGCCTGCGCACGTAGTCCAGCACGCGTTGTTGCAGGGGAGTCAGGGAGAGTTCGTCGGCGTCGGCGTGCTCGCCCAGGGAGAGGACGGCCCTCGGGCGGACGCGGCGGCCGGGGGGCATCATAAGCGCGGCGGCGTCCATGAGCGGGCACATGTAGTAGCCGCTGATCCAGGTGGCGAGCTCGAGCTGCGTGGGCGTCAGCAGGGGCTCGGCGCTCGCGACGCCCAGGATGTCGCGGGTCTGCGGGACCTGGGGCGTGTCTTCGAGCGAGAACACCATGCCCTGCAGGCGCTGGGCGCCGAAAGGCACGCGGACTAGCTGGCCCGGTTGCACGCTAATTTCCTGGGGTATGGAGTAGCTGAACGTGCGGGCGAAGCCAGCGGGAGCGTCGACGGCGACTTCGGCGAATCTCATGGGTGATGCGATTATAGAACATTCGCACGTCTAAAGTGGATAGCCCCCTCCCCTGGATTCCGGCTCGCGGGCCGGAATGACGAATAGGTGGTGCCGCCGGCTACGGTATCACGCCCACCTCGCGCATGAGGCGCTCGGTGGGGCGCACGTCGCCGAGCTGGGCCTGCTCGACGTCGGGGCGGCGTATCTGGTCGAGCGGTGTCAGAGCGGCGTTGGGCGCGGCCCCGCCGGCAAGCGGGTAGTCGTAGGCGCGGTCGGTCAGGTAGCGCTGCGCCTCCTCGGAGAGCAGAAAGCGCAGGAATCGCTCGGCGTTGGCGCGGTTCGGCACCGTTTCCAGGATCCCGGCGCCCACCATACCTGTATACCTGTATCGGGCGTTGACGCAAGCCGGCTCGCCTAGTTTGGGGTCGAAGACGGCCCAGCCTCTCATCACTCAAACAGAGCTTGGGAGAGTCCGTATGCCGCATCCACCGCTCCCTGAACAGCGGGCCATCGCTGAATTGCTGGGCGGGGTGGACGACGCGGCGGCAGGAGAACGAAAACAGCTAGATGGGTTACAATCGCTGTAGGCATCTGCTGATGATGCGCTGCTGACGGGGTGGGTTGTTGACGCAATGAAAGCAACACAGGGTTTAGCGATATGAGAATCAAAAGCCTCAAGGTCCAAAACTTCACGAGCTTGGCAGACATAGACCTTCCTGACCTGCCTAACCTCGTGGTGTTCATCGGCAAGAACAGTTCGGGCAAGTCAAACTTGATAGACGCATTGGCCCTGTTGTTCTCCGAGTTCGGAACTGATTTGCGACGAGATCTGGGTGCTGTTGATGCCTTTCAGCATCTCTTCTATCAACACAACGTCCACGTGAGCCCAAGTCCGGAAATCACCGCCACCATAATGCTCACCACAACAGAGTGGGCCGAGGTTCTTGCTACTGACCAAGAGACGGCCTCAAAAGAGGAAGAAGAGGTCGAGGTCGTTCTCCAAAAGCGGCTTGAGGTCAGGGACGGGAGTGTGAACTGGGTGACTTCCGCTCTCAAAATCGGGGAAGCTGAAGTCGTCGTCGACGGTGAATTTCGAACTGAAGTGTTAATGCTAAGCCCCGGGACTGACGATGAGCCGCCAGAACTGGTTGATTTCGACCGACTCGTGCCCCGGTTGGCGATGTCGTTAAAGTCCGCTTTCAGCGTCATCCACACGACCGAAGCCCCTCGACATTGGGAGAACAGATTCTCTGAGCGTCCGACCATAGTGGACGCCAACCATGTTCAGGAAATGTGGGGACTCTCGGAATCTCGAGGAATCTACCGCCAACCCTGGACGAGGACAAAACAACGTTTTCAGGAGATTGCGCCAAACAGTCAGACTCCGGTGGGAGTGAGATCCGCAATTGATGTGGAAGAAGGTGATATTACCATCCCATTGGGAATGACTGGTGAAGGTAGTCAGGCAACGTTACGGCTAATTGACCGAATCGAGCGCGGTTCGCAAGTCATGGCGATTGAGGAGCCTGAGACCCATCTCCATCCTGGGTTGGTCAAACAGGTAGGCCAACTTCTGACCAGTACGTGGGCAGCGGACAAACAATTCTTCGTCTGCACACATTCACCGTTCCTGATCGAACAGTCGTCACTCGAATCCTTCTACGTCGTAAAGAAGGAAGGCGATAGCACTGCGGTCTCGCCCATGCGTAACATTGAAGGTCTTAGAAACCTTCTGCTTGACATCGGATTGCGGCCAAGTGACGTCCTATTCAGCGATGCGATTCTGCTTGTTGAGGGCCTCTCGGACGAGACGTTCTTCAACATCGTCAGCAACAAAGTCAATGCGTCTCTGGCGGAGAGGCATGTAAGGATAGTGCGGGCAAACGGTGATTCGAGAGGAAGACGCAAGATCGAATTCTGGGCAGAGGTAGGAAGAGATGCCGGGCTTCCCTTGTACATCATCTTGGACAAGGGTGCTGCCAACGAAGCTGAGCGTGCGATTGAGAAAGAGCACGTAAAGCCTGAGCACTGCTTGATTCTGGAGAAGGGCGACTTGGAAGACTACTATCCCCAGGAGGTCTTGAAGGAAGTCCTTGACACTGAGTTTGGCAAGGAAGTAGAAGAACCCATTGAAGTGGGACAGAGAGTCGTTGAACTCCGCAAATTGCTTGGTAGAGAACCTCATAAGAATTGGTGGAAACCGATTCTAGCCGAGGAGGCGGCTAGTAGAATCACGCGAGAGCAGGTCGAGTCGGAGATGAAAGAACTCGTTGACTTTCTCCACAGCATTCACCGTTCGCTTGGCACTCAATAGCTATACCCCGTGGAACCTCTGACGGGGGTGTGTGTTGGGAATGGCAGAGAGTGTGACGGCGCCGTCACCCCCATCCTAACCTTCCCCCTGCGAGGGGGAAGGGACTGTTCGGAAGGCTCATGCCTGGAACATACCCCTGTCAGCCTTGCGAAAGGGAAGGGATTTCTTGGGAAGATTCCATATCCGACCCCCATCAGCCCCCTACGGTATGACGCCCACCTCGCGCATGAGGCGCTCGGTGGGGCGGACGTCGCCGAGCTGGGCCTGCTCGACGTCGGGGCGGCGTATCTGGTCGAGGGGCGTCAGGGCAGCGTTTGGCGTGGCTCCGCCGGCTAGCGGGTAGTCGTAGGCGCGGTCGGTCAGGTAGCGCTGCGCCTCGGCGGAGAGCAGAAAGCGCAGGAAGCGCTCGGCGTTGGCACGGTTCTGCGTAGTCTCCAGTATGCCGGCGCCCACGACGATTACGAGGTTGCCAGGGCCGCCGCGCGGCAGGTGGTAGTTGCGCACGGGGAAGGACTGGCCCCGCTCCTCGAGGAACCTGAGCAGGTAGTAGTGGTTCACCAGGCCGACGTCCACCTCGCCCGCCCCGACGCCCGCGACGGTGGCCGTGTGGTTGGGGTAGACGGTCGCGTCGTTGTTCCGTATGCCCTCGAGCCAGCGCCGCGTCCTGTCCTCGCCCCACAGTACGCGCATCGCCGTCACCATCGTCTGGGTGGGGCCGCTGGTGGGGGACCAGCCGACGCGCCCCTTCCACTCCGGATTCACGAAATCCTCGATGGACTGGGGCAGGTCGCTCTCGGCCAGCCTGCCGGTGTTGTATACCACCACACGGGCGCGCGCGGACACGCCGACCCAGTTGCCGCCGGCCGAGCGCGCCCACTGGGGCACACTGTCGAGTATGTCGTCGGGGAGCGGGCCGAGCAACTCGGAGACGGCCAGAAGCCCGCCGGGGTCGCGGGTGTAGAACACGTCGGCGGGGCTGTTGGCCCCTTCCTCGTTGAGGGTGGACGCTATCTCCGAGGTGCTGCCGTACTTGACGAGCGTTTCGATACCGGTGGTCTCGCTGAAGCGCTCTATCAGCTCGCCCACCAGGTTTTCGTTGCGCGCGGCGTAGATTACTAGCGATTGGGACTGCTCCCCGGCGTCCCGCGCCCGGTGGCCGCATCCGGCGAGAAGCGCTAGACCGAGGAGTAGCAGCAAGGCGGCGGCAGTCAGCCTGGCGGGCCGTGTGCTACTCAACTCGGTGTGCTGTCGCTTTCATGCGAGTTTCCAGTGGGACGGCGGGGCATCAGGCCGTCGCCTACGCCGCCGCCGGCGAGGGCCTGTAATCCGGGGCGGTCACGCGGTCGAATGTGCTGACCACGCGCTCGGTGGGCTTGGAGGTGAGCGGCGTAACCCCGACTGCGACAGCGGTCGCCACGATAAATCCCGGCGTCGCCGCGATGGCCATGTCGAACAGGTCGAACGGCCCGCCGTCCCAAATCTGCCACACGGCGGCGACGAGCGTGCCGGCCACCATCGAGGACAGCGCGCCCCAGAAGTTGAACCTGCGCCAGTACAGCGCGAGAAGGAGCGCGGGACCGAAAGCCGCGCCCATTCCGCCCCATGCGAAGCCCACCAGGCTGGCAATCGAGTCCGGGGCCACCATCGCGCTCGTAGCGGCAACGGCGCCGATGAGCAGCAGCAGCGGCACGAAGAACTGCTCGGAAACCACGAAGTAGACGAGCTCGGGGTCGGTCACGGCGTCGAGGAGCCCCATTTCGGCCAGCGCGGGCCGCGCCACCAGCCCGAACAGGAAGCCGAACGAGAATATCGCCACGACCCACACCGCGCCGATGTTGCGGCTTGGCTTGATCTTCTCTTCGCTCTCGACCGCCATGAACCGCTGGAGCACGCGCTGCGAGCCGAAGGCCCCCAGCCCCCAACCGACGGCGCTGAGCATGAACACCAGCGACAGCGGGTCTCCGTTGGCCTCCGTGAACGGGTTGAGGAAGCCGGTGGTCTCGCCCAACCCCCGCGAAAGGCTCGCCGGTCGTGAATATGAGCGTGAGCGGGAGGATGACGAAGCCCGCGAGCATGATCAGCGCCTGGAACACGTCTGTCCTGGAGACGGCGAGAAAGCCTCCTATGAAGGTGTAGGAGGCAACGGCGATCAGAGTTATGAGCACGCTCAAGTTGTGGCTTGTGTCGAACACCGTTTCGAGCAGCTTGGCGCCCGCGATCAGCGCCGAGTTGACGTAGAACATGATGAACAGGATGGTGAGCACGGAGGCCAGTCCCCTGAGCACGCCGGTGCGGTCGTGGAAGCGCTTTTCCAGGAAGTCGGGAATGGTGAGGGAGTCCAGCTCTATGGTGTAGCGCCTCAGCCGCTTGCCCATGACGGTCCAGGTCATCCACGCGCCAACGACGATGGATAGGGCGGTCCACACGTGCACCGCGCCCTCTGCGAACGCGAGGGCGGGCAGCACCAGCATGGTCCAGCCGCTGGCCGAAGACGAGCTGGCGCTGAGCGCGGATGTGATGCTGCTCACGCGCCGTCCACCCAGCACGTAGTCGGACATCTGGTGCATCTGCCTCGCGCCCACCGCGGCGATGGCGATGAGCGCCGCGAAGTATGCCGCGAAGACGGCGACGAGCACGGGGTGGAAGTCAATCAAGGGCAGGCCTCTTGGCGACGCCGAGGTCGTGGGACTTGCCGCGGGCGTCAGGTGTATCGCGGCGGGCGTGGTCTGGGTTGGCGCGAATGGCCTATGTATTCTATACAGCGCCCCCATATGGGGCAAATGGGCTTTGCCTGCCGCGCCCGGAGGGTTGCCGCGCGGCCCGAGTTCTGCGAGAGTTAGGCCATGGTACGGACCCGTTACCGCGGGCCGGACCAACTCCAGTCCCGGCGCTGGGGACCTACTCCGCGCCGGCGCCAGAAGGTGAACGGCATGACACTACCGACGACGGCGGAAGCGGTGATAGTGGGCGGCGGCGTCATGGGTTGTAGCATACTCTACAACCTCGCCGAGCGCGGCCTGACCGATGCGCTGCTGCTGGAGAGGGACCTACTCGCGTCCGGCTCCACCAACCGATCGCAGGCGATTCTGCGGATGCACTACTCCAACGAGGTCACCGCGCGGATGGCGTGGGACAGCCTGCGCATATTCCGCGACTTCGAGCACATTGTGGGCAGCCCGTCGGGGTACGTCCGCACGGGCTACTTCATCATCGTGGAGAGCAAGGACAGGCAGGCGCTGGAGCAGAATGTGGCCATGCAGCGCGCCATCGGCATAGACGCCAGCGTGGTTGGAGTGGAGGACGCCCGTGAGATTGCGCCCATGATGGACGCGCGCGGCGACGAGGTGTTCGCCTACGAGCCGCAGTCCGGCTACGCGGACCCCTACTCGGTAACCACCGGGTACGCACGCCGCGCCCGCGAGCTGGGCGCCGGCGTGGTGACCGGCGCGCCCGCGACCGGCATCGAGGTGACCGGAGGGCGCGTGAGCGCGGTGCTCACGCAAGACGGCAGGGTGGAGACGCCCGTCGCGGTGGTCGCCACCGGCCCCTGGTCGCGGCCGTTCCTGTCCGACGTCGGCGTGGATGTGCCGCTGGACACGGTGCGTCACCAGGTGATGATGCTGCGGCGGCCCCAGGACCTCGTCCCCGAGCATCCGATCATGGGGGACGTGGTGAACGACTTCTCGGCGAGGCCGGACGCGGGCAACCTGACGCTGGTGGGAGTCGGCGAGCAGGAGAGCGTGGGCCCCGACGACTACAACCAGGGCGTCGACATGCCGGACGTGGAGAGGACGTTCCAGTCCATCGTCAAGAGAATGCCCGGAATGTCCCAGGCGCTGTTCCGTGGCGGGTGGTCAGGGCTGTTCACCATCACGCCCGACTGGCATCCGGTGCTGGACAGGGTGGAGGACATAGAGGGGTTGTACCTCGCGGTCGGCTTCAGCGGTCACGGCTTCAAGCTGTCGCCGATGATTGGCGTGGTGATGTCGGAGCTTATCACGCAGGGGCAGGCGACGAGCGTGGACATCTCGATGCTCAACCTAAAGCGGTTCGAGCGGGGCGAGCTGCTGGAGTCGCGCTACAGCATGCAGGTGCTGGCGTAGGGGAGTCGCCAGTTTTCAGTGGTCAGTTGTCAGTATTCAGGGCGGGTACCGATACGCTTTTCCCCTACTTCGTGGCCTAGTGTTCTTCGTGGATAATCTCGAACGCGGCCTCGGTTATCTGGCCGTCCTCGGCGATGTTGAACATGCGCACGGCGGGGTCGGACTTGTCCTCCAGCGACACCAGCACATAGATTACGTACTCGCCGATCCAGCCGCTCTCCTGGGCCATGCGCACGTCGGTGGCCGACGGATAAGCCGCGCTGTGGGTGTGCGAGTGGTAGAAGGCGAGCACGTCCCAGCCGTTGCGGTCGGAGTCCAGCATGGCGTTGAGCTGCTCCTGCGGCTGCATCAGGTAGCGGTAGGGGCTGTGCGCCGTGTTGGTGATGCGGTACAGGCGGGCGACTGTGCCGTCGCTGCCGGCCAGAATGCCGCAGCACTCGTTGGGATCGTCGGCGAGCGCGTGGGCGATCATCTCGTCTACGTGGCTTCTGGGTATACTCAGCAAAGGTCTTCCTTTCGGGAACAGCGTCGCTTGCGCCTGGAGGGCCTTCTCGAAGGCGCCGCACTAGACAAGATAGAAGATATCTGTTGTCCAATCAACACCGGAAACTCGGATATCAGGGCTTCGTCAAATGGCGACCGGCGCTGAAGGTGGCGGCCGCGGTAGCGGTCCTCCTGGCGCTGCTGCTGGCGCCTATGCCGGAAAGCCTCGGCAGGCCGGGACAGATCGCCCTGGCTGTAATGGCCCTGGTGGTGGTCCTTTGGGTCACCGAGGTCATCCCCATCGCCGTCACCGGGCTGGTGGGCGTGCTGCTGATGGCCCTCCTGGGCGCAGTGTCCGGCATCGGCCCTGCTCTCTACGGATTCTCGCAGCCGGTCGCCTACTTCCTGCTCGGCATTCTCACGCTGGGCCTGGCGGTGCAGCGTTCGGGCCTGGCCGAGCGGATGGCGATGCATCTGATTCGTGGCGCCGGCGGCAGTCCCGCGATGCTGTACGGCCAGATGCTCTTCTCCTTCGCCGCGCTGACTTTCGCTCTTCCCTCGGCCAGCACGCGGGGGGCCATCATGGTGCACGTGTACGAGCAGGTGATGCAGCGATGGAACATCCCCAAGGCGCACCCCTTCAACCAGGCGGTGATGCTGGCTATGGGATCCCTCAACCGGCTGGGGTCCACGGCCCTGTTGGCGGGTGGCATTACTCCCGTGGTGGCTTCGGGACTGCTGGGCGATTTCTCCTGGTCGCGGTGGTTCATACTGATGAGCGTGCCCTTCTACGCCTGCCTGGTGCTGGGAGGTGTGATCATCTTTCTGTACTACCGCGCCGGATTTCGAATAGCGGACCTACAGGGAATGGCGAACATCGACCCCGGCAGAATCAGACCAGCCGAGATCAAGATGGCCGTCATCACCCTGGGCACTGCCCTGCTGTGGTTCACCGACTTCGCTCACGGGCTGCATCCGGCCGTGCCCGCCCTGATTGCCATGGCCATCATCCTGATGCCCGGCGTTGGGATGTTGAGCTGGCGAGAGTTCGAGAGCAGCGTCGGGTGGAGCAACTTCTTCGTCATCGCCACGTCGCTGTCTCTGGCCCATGGGCTGGTCAGCAGCGGCGCGGCGGCCTGGTTTTCGGCGACGGTGGTGAGTGGCGTGGGAGCGATGACGGGCCAGCCAATGCTCGCACTGTTGACTCTGGCCGTATCCTTCGCCCTGGTGCGGTTCGTGGTGCCCAACATCGCCGGGTACCTGGCCCTGGTGATTCCGGTGGCGATGGCCGCGGCCTTGGATCTGGGGCTGAACCCCCTGGTGGTGGGTCTGACGGTGGTCGTGGTGGGCGACTCGTTGGTGTACTACCCCGCCGCCTCGACTTCCAGCGTGTTCATCTACCAGCGGGCGGACATAGGGGCGTCCAGCGTTTTCCGGCTCGCCCTGGCGATGACCGTCGTGGCTATTGGCGTCGTGTTTCTGGTAGCCGTCCCGTACTGGAGCCTTGTGGGGCAGCCGCTGGTGAAGTAGGGCCGGCGGGGGTGGTCATCTCGTCTACGTTGCTTCTGGATATACTCGGCAAGGGTACTCCAAGATTGCGAGAGGGGCTAAGAGGGTGTTTCCAAAGCCTTAGACTTGTACTAGACTTGATGTATGAGACGCAAACCATACCCCAGCGACCTTACCGACCAGGAGTGGGACATTCTGCTTCCCTTACTCCCGCCCGCCAAGCCTGGAGGACGGCCACGCACAGTCGATATACGCGAGGTAGTCAATGGCATCGTGTATGTGCTGCGTACTGGTTGCCCGTGGCGTATGCTTCCACACGATCTCCCACCCTGGCAGACAGTGTACAAATACTTCCGCAGATGGACGCTGGACGGAACTTGGGAAGGAGTCCACGAGACACTGCGTCCCAACGTCCGACAATCAGAGGGCAGAAGCCCGACTCCCAGCGCAGCGATCATAGATAGCCAGTCTGTAAAGACAACGGAAAAAGGGGGCCTCGTGGCTATGATGCCGGTAAGAAGGTGATGGGTCGCAAGCGTCACGTCGCAGTGGACACGATAGGACTGCTGCTGGCCGTCGTGGTTCATCCAGCTGACATCCAGGACCGAGATGGTGCAAAGTTGGTCATCGACAAGCTGGTAGGAAGGTTTCCGTACCTGCGATTGATCTGGGCGGACGCTGGTTACGCTGGTCAGTTGGTTGATTGGGTGATGTCCTTATCGGGCTGGGTGTTGGAGATTGTGAGGCGTCCGAGAGACAGCCATCATTTTGAGGTGTTGCCACGAAGATGGGTCGTTGAACGACATTGGCATGGCTCGGACGCTCTCGTCGGTTGAGCAAGAGCCTGCCCCGTACTCGATACGGGGACTACGAAGCCCTGACCGAGACAACCGAGGCCTGGGTACACATAGCTATGATTCATCTCATGCTCCGCCGTCTAGCTCCTTCATGACACGCTTTGGAAACACCCTCTAAGGGGCCGCGAACGGGTTGATGATGCGAATGCCGCCGTAGTCTTGCTGGGCGCTCATGTCTTCCGAGTACACCGCTTCGCAGCCGTGTTTGCGTGCAGTCGCGAGAATGAGCGCGTCCCAGTACTGCAACTTGTACCGGTCGCAGAGGTCGGCAGCGTCGCGAAAAATGTCAAAGGTGATTGGATGAATCTCGTGCTTCAGGAGCGTTCCAACGAAAGTCAACGCTTCGTCGTGGGTCAGCCGCACCTGGCGTGTCGTCCGCGTAGCCTGATAGTAGAACTCCCCTAGCACCTGTGTCGAAAACGCAAGGTTGTCCTCATCCAACAGTTCGGCGGCGCGATGGCGCTTTTCGGCCTCCTCTGCCTGCCCGCTGACGTCGTAAAGAAGGATGTTTGTATCAACAAAGCGCATCGGGACTTCTTCTCGCTTCGTCGTACATCTCTTCGCGGGCCTGGTTTTCGGACATGTCTAACCCGACGCCTCGCCTTTCGAAGTCAGCAAGCACTTCATGCAAATCTCTGGGGCGAAGCGCAGCCCTGTGCTTCGCGGCAATCCTGTCCAATCCATCCGACTCGCCTCGGCGGTTTTCGATGTCTTCAGCGTGAGGTTCGCGCACGGCGTCTTCAGCTACTCCCCTCTTCAGCTACTCCCCTAAGGTAGCCCCGCACCAGTTCCTCTATTGACGTGCCCAACATCTTGGCGCGACGGTGTGCCGCCGCATAGACATCTTGGTCGAGTCTTACTGTGATGTGTACCATCGTCGGCTCCTTAGAGAGCATTGCCCCATATACGATAGAAGATGTGGAGGCATGGCGCAACGCCGGCAGGCGGTCCTGCAAGTAGGCGGTAGGTGCCTACGCGCCGAACGCGGCGTTCAGGCGGCGCATCTGGGCGGGCGTGAGACGCCACCCGGATGCGGCGCAGTTTTCCTCTTGGGTCAAGGTTGTGGGAACCGCCGTCGGCTGGTAGCGATGGCAGGGGCGATTAGGCCCGCCCCTTCTCAGGTGTTGCGTTCCGCGAGTATGTTCTCCACGCGCGGGTCGAAGACCTTCTGGAACTTGGGTAGCAGGTCGAGCATCCATCTCCTGGTCTGCTTGAGCTTCTCAGGAGGGTCGTCAATGGAGCCGTCCCTCCTGACGCTTATGCTGGAGAAGAAGTAGCTGTCGTGCCTGTTCCAGTGCCAATCCGGGCAAGGGCCGGCATCGATCGACGATTCGACGGCTTCGCGTTCGGCGCATAGCTTGTCGAATATGCCCTTGTCATCCTTGGGGTCCGTCTCGATATGGAAGGCTACCCAGGCGTCGTTTCTAACACCGAGGGAAGCGGCGTATCCCACGCCCGGATTGCGGCGGGAGGGAAAGCGCCGACCCCTGTAGTCGAAGTGTAGGACGGGTCTTTCGGAGAAGTCTTCCCGTGGCAACTTCGCTATCAGGGGCTGGTAGAAGTCGTGGTGCTTCTGGACAGGAGGTGAAACCGGCGGGTCGGGCGGTAGCGTCGCTGTCTTGTCCCAGCCGCCGGGGAACACCACCTTGCGGAACCTTGGCTCCTTGCACGACTCGCCCGCCTTCCTTACGACCTCGACCTTGACGCAGTAGAGTTTAATCTTCTTGCTCGTCCACTCGTTGAGCCAGTGAATGGTGTTGGCGTGCTCGTACATGAAATCGGGGGCGACCCAAATCGCCACTCCGGCATCGCATCCCGCGGTGTAGATGAGCAGCCTGCCCATATGGTCGACGTCGCTCCACTCTAGCTGGTTCTCGATGGCCACCAGTTCACCCGTTTCGGCATTCTTCGCCAGGATGTCCAGGTACAGCGAACCTATGAGTTTTTCCTCCTGGACGAGCTCCAGCGTCATGCCGATCTTATCGCCCAGCAGGCAGAGGTTCTTGGCCAGCCAGGGGGTGAAGTCCAGCGGCTCGCTCGGCCATTTGCAGCGGACGTCCAGCAGTTCGCTTCCTTCATCAGGCGTGGTCATGGTGGGTTCTCCTTATCTGGTGCCGGTGTCCCCAGCCCGGATTTCGAAGTCGCGGCGGTCCCGGTACAGAAGTGCGCGGTTCAGCACGTAGTCGTCGGCGTCCAGGTCGATGTCGGGGCAGTCCGTCATAGTCCAGTACTTGTGCTCGCCCAGGAAGAGGTATCTCCGTTTCCAGCCGAAGAACCAACACTCGACGCCCTCACCCCGCGCGATTCGTTCGCAGAACGCGGCCAGGAGGTCGCGCTGTCCGTCCTTCTTGACCACGACGTACTCGTGGGGCCACGAGTCGCGGAAGTTGACGGCCTCGCGCCATGGGGCCTGCGCTATCAGGGCCATGATGTCGGGGACGTGCGGCTGCAAGGGGTCACCTCCATATGCGAATGGTCGGGCGTGCCGGCTACGGTAGGAATGCCACGTTCAGTCGGCGCATCTGGGCGGGCGTGAGACGCCATCCGGCGGCGGCGCAGTTTTCCTCGGTGCGGGCCACGCTGTTGGACTTGGGTATCACCATCACGCTGTCGCGGGCGATGCACCAGTTCAGCGCGACCTGCGCCATGGTCTTGCCCACCTCCTCGGCCACGTCGCGCAGCACGTGCAGGGACCCGTCGTCGTCTGCGCGCGGCGGACGAGCGAGCGCGCCCTCGGCGAGCGGGGAGTATGCCATCACGGTGACGCCGTTGCGCTGGCAGTATGGCAACAGCTCGCGCTCGATCTCGCGCTCCGTCAGGCTGTAGAGCACCTGGTTGGACACGATGGGATGCTTGATCGCCGCCTGCGCTTCCTTCAATTCGGCGACGGAGAAATTGCTGACGCCGACGTAGCGCACTTTGCCGTCGTCGACGAGGCGCTCAATGGCGCCCATAGTCTCGGCGATGGGGACGGCGGAGTTTGGCCAGTGCACCTGGTACAGGTCGATGCAGTCGACGTTGAGGCGCTTGAGGCTGCGGTCTGCCGCGCTCAGTACCTGGTCGTAACGCAGCGTGCTGCCGAGCACCTTGGTGGCGATGAAGACCTGGTCGCGTATGCCCTCCACGGCCCGGGCGACGGCGACCTCGGTGTGATACATCTCCGCCGTGTCGATGAGGAAAGCGCCGAGCTCGACACCGCGCCGCAGCGGGGCGGGTCCGCCGGTGTACTGCCAGGTGCCGAGGCCCACGACGGGGACCTTTTCGCCGGTTGCGCCTAGCTCGATGAGTTCCATTGGGGTGCGTCCTTTCGCGGCCGGTTCGAGCCTCGCACGCGGGCTAGCGCATCGCGGCCGCGTGCAGGCTGTCGGCCATCTGCGCTATGTCGTCGGCCATGCTGAGGGTAGAGCGCCACTCGGCGGGGATGCCGGAGGCGCCGTAGTGGGCGCCGGCGATCTGGCCGTAGATCGCGGCGGTGGTGTCGGCGTCGTCGCCGAGGTTGGCCGCCATTAGCGCCCCTTCGCGGAAGTCGCGAGAGTTGTGAAAGGCCCACAGCGCCGCCTCGAGCGACTTGACGACGTATCCCGACCCCTCTATCTCCGGCGGTTGCAGCATCTTGAACGAGCCGTAGGCCACAACCGCGACCCCTCCCGCCGGCTCGTTTCTTTCCCATAGGCCCTCGACCGGGGAATAGCCGTCGGAAAGCAGGGTCGCTTTGTCCACGCCGTTCAGGGCGCCGACCAGTAGGCCGCCGAAGTAGCGGCATGAGTCCACGGCCTCTTCCGTGGCGTGGGTGGTGCGGGAGCTGTCGGCGCACCGCGCAACCGCAGTCTCGGCGTCGGCGGCGAAGAACAAGGGCACCGGGGCGAGCCGCATGAGCGATCCGTTGCCCGCCGCCCACGGTTCGGTCGATCCGGCGTAGGGGTCGGACGTGGCGTCGAAGCGCCTGAGCGCGTCCGAGACGGTGTTTCCGATGTCGAAGCAGAATCCCGTCGGGGACATGTAGCCCTCGTCCCGCCAGCGCACGTATCGGCGCATCTGGTCGAGCGGGTCGAATCCGCCCGATTCGATGAGGCTCGCGGCGAGGCAGAGCGCCATCGACGTGTCGTCGGTCCACTGGCCGGGGCGCAGCCCGAACGGGCCGCCGCCGGTCATGTCCTCGATGGGACGGAAGGAGCCGGGGCGCCGGAACTCCAGCGTCGTGCCCAGGGCGTCGCCGGCCGCCAGGCCCAGCAGGCAGCCGCGGAATCGGTCTTGGGGGGTTATGTGGGTCATGCGTTCATCTCTTGTGGCCCTAGGCCGCGCCCGTTCCCCGCCACGGGCGGGTTTCAAACCCGCCCCTACGACGGCTTGCCGCTAGAATGGCCTGTACCTGTTGGCTATTGGCATTCGGCGGTCGCGGCCGAAGTTTCGGGGCGTTATCTTGATGCCCGGCGGGGCCTGCCGGCGCTTGTACTCGTTGCGGTCCGCCAGCGTGATGGCCCGCTGGACGTCGGCCTCGGCGTAGCCCATCTCCAGGATGTCTGCGTAGCTGCGGTCGTCCTCCACGTAGGCCTTCAGAATCGGGTCCAGCACCTCGTAGGGCGGCAGGCTGTCGGCGTCTTTCTGGTCGGGGCGCAGCTCCGCGCTCGGCGGCTTCTCGATGACGCTGCGGGGGATGACCTCGCCATCGCCCAGGGTGTTGCGGTACTCGCACAGACTGTACACCAGCACCTTGGGCACATCCTTTATCACGGCGAACCCGCCGGCCATGTCGCCGTAGATGGTGGCGTAGCCGGTGGCCATCTCGCTCTTGTTGCCGGTTGTCAGCACCAGCCAGTTGAACTTGTTCGAGAGCGCCATTATCAGGTTGCCGCGTATGCGGGACTGGATGTTCTCCTCCGCGACGCCCCAGGGCGTGTCCTGGAACCGCGGGGCGAGGGTGTCGAGGAACGCCTGGAAGGGTGGCTCGATGGGCAGCTCCCATAGCTCGATACCCAGGTTTCGGGCGAGCGCCTGTGCGTCGAGCAGGCTGCCCTCGGACGAGAACCGCGACGGCATGGCCACGCAGACCACGTTATCGCGGCCAAGCGCGTCCACGGCCAGAGTCGCGACGAGGCTGGAGTCGATTCCGCCGGACAGCGCGACGAGCGCCTTGCTGAACCCGCACTTGCGCACGTAGTCGCGGGTGCCCAGCACCAGCGCCGCGTACACCTCGCCATCGCCTTCGTAGCGCGAGCGTTCGCCAGCGGGTATGGGGGGCAGCTCAGGGCCGGGCGTTCCCGGCGTCCGATCCGCCCCCAGGGCGAGGTCAGCGACGAGGAGGTCCTCCTCGAACTGCGCGCCCCGCGCGATGGCGTGGCCGTCCGGCCCGAACACCAGGCTCGCGCCGTCGAACACCAGCTCGTCCTGTCCGCCCACGAGGTTCACGTAGGCCGCGTGGACGCCGTAGCGCGACGCCAGGCCCGACACCAGGCTCTCGCGCTGGCGCAGCTTTTCGGCGTGGTAGGGCGAGCCGTTTATGGTGACTATCAGCCGGGCGCCGGCGGCGGTCTGGACCGGCACGGCATCATCCGTGTCCTCGAACCAGATGTCCTCGCAGACGTTGACACCCACCGCGGCGCCCGCAACGTCGTGCGTGGGGCAGGTGTCGCCGGGCACGAAGTAGCGCGCCTCGTCGAACACGCCGTAGTTGGGCAGACGCCGCTTGTGGTACACGGCGGCGAGCCGGCCGTCCCGGGCGATGGCCGCGGCGTTGCGCAGGCCGCCGGAGTCGTCCACGAAGCCGAACACCGCCGTAATGCCGGACGTGGCGGCGGCAATCTGTCGGGTTCGCTCCAGGTTCTCGCGAACGAACTGCGAGCGGAACACCAAGTCTTCGGGCGGGTAGCCGGTGACGGTGAGCTCGGGCAAGGCGACCATGTCAGCGCCCGCGTCGCGCGCCCTGCCGACGTACTCGATGGCCTTGCGCGCGTTGCCCTCCAGGTCGCCAACCGTGGTGTTAATCTGGGCCAGCGCGAGCCTGAAATTGCGCATGGGGCCTCCGGTCCTCATGTCATTCCGAGCGCAGCGAGGAATCTAAGGCCGCCGCGGGCGCTCAGTCCACTCCTCAGGCATCTTGCTTATCGCGCCTTACCACGCCTCTTTCAGAAAGGCATGAAGGTCGTCCGCGGCGTCGGCTCTCGGAGCGCCCCAGGAGAACGACGGCTCCTGGGCGTCGTCCTCAGCGATGGCACGCAGGTCTTCTTCGGGCACGCCGAGGTCCCTGACGCGGGAGGGCATTCCGACCGAGGACAGGAAGCCGGCGACCGCTTCGACCGCCGCGTCGGACGCGGCCTCGTCGGACATGCCGGCGACGCGCGCGCCCAGCAGGTCGGCGAGCCGCGCCTGGCCCGCAAGCAGCGCGTCGCGGTTGCGGCGCATGGTGGCGCACAGGAAGGCCGCACCGCCGGCTCCCTGGCCGACGCTCTCGTAGCGGTAGCGGATCTGCCTGTCGAGGCTGGTGCTCATGCCGCCGCCGCCCAGTCCGGCGGCGTCCGACGCGCGGTTGGCGAGCAGCGCCGCGGACGCCAGCTTGAGCCGCGGCTCGGCGTCCTGGGGATTCTCCACCAGCCGCGGCATGTAGACGAGCGACAGGTCGAGCGCCTCGCGCAGGTCGGCGTGACTGAAGGCGTTGAGGTTGCGCGACTGCAGGGCGCCCACGACGCCGTTGAAGGTTGTGGTGGCGGTGTCGAGGTAGAGGGAGAGCGGGGCGGTGAGCAGCGCGGCGGCGTCCAGTATTATCGTGGTGGGCCGCACCTTCGGGTCGAACAGCTCCAGCCGGTGGGGGCGCTTGCTGTCGAGCACCGCCGCGCCGCCCCGGTTCGCGCCGTTGGTGGGCGTGGTCAGCACCAGAATGTTGGGCAGCTTGGGTGCCACAAGGCGGGGACTGACGGGCGCCTGGCCCGGCGTGTGCCTGGTGCACAGGTCGTACACCGTGCCCTCTTCGGCCAGCATTATGGTTATGGCCCGCGCGGACACCACGGCGCTGCCGCCCCCCACGGCCACTATGAGATCGGCGTTTGCCTCGGAGGCGGCGTCCACGCCCGCGAGCACCGACGGGATGGGGGACTCGCGCCCCGCGCCGGTGTACGCGCCGGCGTACATATCGCCGAGAGTGCGGGCAACGTCGTCGAGCAGGCTCGTCTCGCGGGCCACGGTAGGGCTGCACACGGCGAACGCGCGCTGCGCGCCGAGCCGACTTGCCTCGCCGTGCAGGTGGGTCAGGGCGTCGGTGCCGGAGAAGACGCGAACGCCGGGGTCTCGGTATCGGAAGGTATCGGCAAGGGTCAAGGCGGCCTCCTGGCGAATCGCGGCGTGTGGCGCGGGGGTGCGATGGGCGGGATTATACATGGTTTTGGGGTGGGGGTGGCGGGAGTTTGTGGGCTGGGCCTGACCTACACTACACGCTCTCGCATTGACTCAGATTAGCCGCATTTGTGGGTGGAGGGGAGGTGAATCCACAGCTTTGTTGAAGCGAATGCGCGTACCTGAGGCAAATGACCCTCTGCGTTCCTGTCGGGAGAAGCGTTCAACGTCAATTTGCCACTTTCGGTTTCCATTGGTGCCAGTGTCATTCGTTTGAGGTGCAGAGAATGAAAGTTTGTGGCATCCGACTTTACAAAGTCCTTGACGTCCTCGATCTTGTGCCACTGTTGAGATCCAAACTTTGGCAGAAGTTCCTCCTTCAGCAGATCGAAATTAGTGAAGCTTGGCCCAAGAGTGTACTGACCGAGCTGACTACCCCGGAATTTGAAGTCACCGAAAGGGGCGACCTTCCAAATCGCTTGCTTCATCTTGTCGCAACCATCCAAGCTCTTGGTGCCAAAGAAGATCGCGTACACCAATTGCTGTCCCTCGTAACAGTTCAAACGCACTACGTGTTGCACCATTTGCCTTTAGTTGGCGCTCGTACAAACCGTAGAAGAAATCTATTCGCTCCTTGCCGTCTGGCATGTCGATTCCCTGACGCCAGTATGGACAGCCAAAAAGGCCGTCCAAATGCTTCTCGTTGTAATCGTGGCCACTGAATCGATTGATGTCTCTAGACATGAACGAAACATAGACCTCCGATCGGGAGTTCTTCATTATTCTTCCGATAACGCGCATGGGAGTCCCTGAGACGCCAAAAGGGTCGATCATTACAAAGGCTGGAGGTAGTCGAGCATTCTGCCGGTCGGCGCTGTCCAGAACATTGGTGAGTGTCCTGTAGAAGGTAGAGTTGATTACTCTGTAGCTACAGTTGGGCGGCAACTTCCCTCTTAGGTTTCCAAGAACCTCTTCAAGATGTCTGCTCCGATCCTCGCGCTTCTCAATAAAGTAGTAGCTAATATGGCTCCGTATCTGGGCCTTCGCGCGATGCTCGATTAAGCATTCAATGCCACTACAGGCGACCCAGGTTCCCCATCAGAGTACTCTCCTGGCCCCGCGAACGCGTCGATAAAGAGGACACGTTCATTCCGGCTGGTCATTATCGGTAGCCACGCCTCCATGTAGTGCTGGAGTACTTTGTGCTTACCTATTGTGTGCCGATCACGGGGCCATAGTGTAGTTCTAGGAGGCATACTGATATCCCCTCAGTACAGATTCGGGCGCATCCGTCCACGTGCGGCCGTCGATGACGGCCTGGTCGCCGGAGCGCTTGCCGCGCCGCCCTCCGAGCTGCTTGAGGAAGAAGGGCACTCCGGCGCGCGCACTGGTCGCGCAGGCCACGCGCCCAGTCGGGGTCCATGGGCCTGGCGGCGCGTCCGCTCTCGCCGCCCGGCGATCACCCACTGCAGGTCGCCAGAATCGAGCCAGCGGCTGAGGTCGACCGCCTCCAGCAGCGGCTCGGCGGACACGAACCGGATGGGGGCGGGGACACGCGCGAGCACCGTTATCCGGGGGCGTACTTTTGCGATTCGACCGACGTGCCTATCCAGACGTTCGCGGGCCACGAGTCGTCGAAATCGCCCCGGTGCTCGTTCCACCACGCGACCGCCAGGCCCGGGCGCTTCGTCAGCACCTGGAATACGTGGCCCCGCTCGTCTGCGGCGCGCCGCATCACGTCGAAGATGTCGTGAACGAAGTCGAAGGGCACGCGCGGGTGGAACACGTCCGACATGCTGTTGACGAAGACGCGGCGGGGCCGTTTCCAGTTCAGCGGGGCGGCCAGACGCTCCGGCAGCAGCCGGACGTGCTGCGGCTCGCTCTCGTACCCGCGCACTCCCATCGCCCTCAGGCGCGGGTACATGGCGAACATGTAGCAGTTGTCGCAGCCGGGGGAGACCCGCGTGCAGCCGGTCACCGGGTTCCAGGTCTCGTCCGTCCATTCGATCGTCGATGGCATGACTCACAGCCTCTCTACATCTTACGCCTTCGTTGCACATATGTTCTGTTATGTCAACACGGTTGTCAAGCCTTGGCTCAACATGGAAGCGTTCTCAGTTTACTAGGTGCGCAAGAAATCGTCTTTCCCGCGAAAGCGGGAACTCAGGAGGTCCGGGGCCTCCGTGTGATGGCCGCCCCTCTCACGAACAGCCTGTCACCACGCCCAACACTGTACCTACGGCCATCGCCTTGCGTTCTCCATGTTGCTTCGCCAGTGCCCTCTGAACGCCCCAGCGCACACCCCGGCCGCACCTCCTCGCCCACACCCGGCCCATCCGCTCTCCGTGCCCCGAAAAAGCGTCACTTTTCTGCGCCACCCGTCCCCAGCCATGCCCCATCCAACCCCACGCGCGCCCCACCTCACCCCCACGCCTGCGCTATTTCTTCCCACTGATCCGCCCTGATCCCGCAATCTCGCCCACCCTCTTGAAGCATACGCACATTCGTGCTACCCTCGCCCACGCGAGGGACCGACCCCGCGGCCCGGAAACCCTGACCCCAAACGGGTGAGGCCCCAGGCATCCGTAGGAGCGCCGAAAACTGGCACCGGCCACCGGCCACCGACGCGCCCACTGTCCTAATCTGTCACGCGGCGCCACTTCTGTGTCCCGTCGGCCCCGTGTCTGCATGACAGATTGGCGCAGGACAGCCGGCACTCGCAGCTACGAAACGCACAGAATGTCGCAGAAATTAACAGATTTCGCCCTCCCGTTTTCGCGGGAACAACGGTGTTTGGGGCACGAAGTAATCTGAAACAGGCGCATCGGCACGGTGCGGCGTGGCGAGCCTGTTGTCCCCGGTCTCATCCAGCCTGCGCAAGCCGTCCCGTGTTGCGCCGTCAAAGCGGCGTGGTATACCATCGGCCCCAGCGCGCCACAGCGTAGACCACGCCGGAAGGAGCCGCGAACGTGACTGATCTGATACTGAAAGGCGGCGATGTTATCGACCCCTCGCGAGGACCGCGCGCAAGGCTCGACGTGGCGGTCAGCGGCGGCCTCGTGTCGCAGGTCGCGCCGGACATCGCCCCGGACGGCGCCGCCCGCGTTATCGACGTGTCCGGCAAGCTGGTGACGCCGGGTCTGATAGACCTTCACACCCACGTGTACGAGGGGGTGAACCAGACCGCGGTGAACCCCGACCTGGCAGGCGTGCTCTCCGGCGTGACCACGCTGGTCGACGCCGGCAGCGCAGGCTGCTACACCTTCGGCGGCTTTCCCCGCTACGTCGTGCCGAACGCCCGCACGCGCATCTTTTGCATGGTGCACATCTCGCGAACCGGCTTGAATTACCAGCCGGAGATTTCCCGCAGACAGGACATCGACCTCGAGGAGACCGTGCGGGTGGTGCAGGCCAACAGGCCGCTTGTGCAGGGCATCAAGCTGCGCGCGGTAGGCCCGGCGGTGCCGATTATGGGCCTGGAGATGTTCCACCTCGCCAAGCGGGCCGCGCGCGAGAGCAGCGTGCGGCTGATGGTGCACATCGGCGACAGGTTCGCGGGCGACGGCCCGACGCTGACCCAACAACTGCTGCCGCTGATGGACGAGGGCGACATCATAACGCACCTGTTTTCCGGCAATCCTGGGCGCATTCTGGACGAGCAGGGCAAGGTGCTGCCGGAGGTGCTGGAGGCGCAGGAGCGCGGCGTGTTCTTCGACACCGCGCACGGCAGGCAGAACTTCAGCTTCGACGTGGCGCGGCGCGCCCTCGACCAGGGCGTGCGTCCGCTGAGCATCAGCACCGATATGACCATACCTGGCAGGCTGAACACCGTGCACAGCATGACCGAAATGCTCTCGCGATTCATGGCGCTGGGATTCCCGCTCGATGACACCATACGAATGGCGACGCTCAATCCGGCGCGGGCCATCGGCATGGACGACGCGCTCGGCAGTCTCGCGACGGGCCGTGCCGCCGACATCAGCGTGCTGGAGGAGGCGACCGGCGACTGGCTCTTCCACGACACCGAGGGCGACACCCTGAGAGGGGACAAGGCGCTGGCGCCGGTGCTCACGGTCAAGGGCGGCGAGGTGTTCGCCGCCGACTGGGGGCCGCACCCCTGGGGCTGGCTGCCGGAGGCGAGTGGTTAGTGGTCAGTGGTCAGTAATCAGTAGGGTGCACGGGCAGGTGGTTCACGAACCGCCCCTACTGATGCCATCATCGCGCGGCGTTGAGAAACACAACCATAGGACATACACGTGACCACCACAGATCCGATAACCGCCGTAGACACGCTGGCGTTCGACATCTTCGGCACGGTGCTGGACCTGACCGGCAGCCTGGTGCCTCCGATCCGCGTGTTCCTTGAAGGCCGCGACACCGACCTCGACGCCGACACGCTCTGGGCGCAGTGGCGCGCGCGGCAGCGGGTGGACCAGTACCAGGACGCCCTGCTGATGGTGGGGCACTGCGGCTACCTGGAGTCGTGCCGCCGCGCCTTCGTCTACTGCCTTCGCGACAACGACGTGCCGTACACCGATTCCGAGGTGGCGGAGTTCATGCGCTGCTACCAGGATCTGAGCCCGTTCGACGACGCCGTGCGGGGCCTCGGACGCCTGCGCGGCAGCGGACGCTACCGGCTGGTGGCGCTGTCCAACGGCGAGCCGGACTTTCTCGATCACCTGGCCCGAAACCGCATAAGGTTCGACTTCGACGCCATCATCTCGGTGCAGGAGGCCGGGGCCTTCAAGCCTCATCCGGGAGTGTACCGCGCGGCGGCGCGTATTCTGGGGTCCGAGCCTAACCGGATTATGATGGTCGCCGCCCACTCGTTCGACATCATGGGCGCGCGCGCCAGCGGCTACCGGGGCGCGTTCGTGAACCGATACGCCCTGCCTTTCGAGGAGACGCCCTACCTCCCGGACCTGGTGGTGGACGACTTCTCGGAGCTGGGCGACCGGCTTCTGGGCGCATCGGCCTAGGGCGCGAGGGGATGGCCGTTCACCAGGGCCTGACCGTGGCGGACGCCGACGAACTCTGCGCGCTGCTGCGAGAGGGCACCGTCTTCAGCCACTGCAACTTCGACGATGCGGAACTGTGGGAGCTGGACGTCACGGAGCTCGACCTGCGGGACTGCTCGCTGCGGCGCGCCGACTTTCGCGACCTGGTCTGCGAACGGCTCCGGATGTCCGGCTGCGACCTGGAGGGCGCGCGCTTCGACGGCGTCGACGCGCACGAGGCGGTGTTGGAGAACTGCGTGTGCCAGGGGGCGAGCTTTCGCGGCGCGAAGCTGAACATTTCGAAACTGCTCGACTGCGACTTTTCGGCGTGCCGGTTCGAGGGCGCGAACCTGTTCGGCGCGGACCTCACCGGATCGCGGCTGCGCGCGGTTGACCTGTCCGACACGAACCTGGATGGCGTCACCATGCAGCGCACCGACTTCAGTATGGCCTCTTTGCGGTTCAAGCGCATTGGCGGGGGCAGGCTGGAGGGCGTCAACTTCACCGAGGCGGACCTGACGGGCTGCGATCTCAGCGGGACGCGGTTCGACGGGTGCCACCTGGCGAGCGTGGACGTGAGCGCCGAGACGCGCTTCGACCGCTGCGACCTGCGCGGGGCGCACGTATCCAACGCCGCCCTTGCCACAGCCAGCATGAGGGGCGCGATAGTGTCGGCGGCGCAGGCGCGCGAGCTGCTGTTCGAGAGCTTCGGCATAGTGGTAGAGGCGTAGCCCGCAGAGGCGGTTCGAGAACCGCCCGTGTGGTGGCTCAGGTCGGCCGCCGGCAAGGGCAACAGCCCCATGATGGTATAATGCCCCACACCACCGGCGGCCGCGAGGCCGCTACTATGGAGATGGGAGCGTGGGATGTCGGCGCCTGAACTTTCCAAGCACCTGCAACTGAGTGTCACGAACCTCGGCCCCATCGCCAGGGCTGACATCGAGCTACGTCCGATGACCGTGTTCGTAGGCCCCAGCAACACAGGCAAGTCCTACCTCGCCATACTCATCTACGCGCTGCACCGGTTCTTTAATGGCACTGCGCTCCATTCCGATCTTCACCGGCAATTCTTTCGGGATCACACCGTGTTCAGTTTTGCACAAGAACGGTTGAAAGGAAAAGAAGTTGCACTCGGCGATGTCGAACCGGTAATTGCTTGGCTTGAGAAGGCACTTTCGGAACCCTCAACCGGTCACAGTCAGAAGTCTGTTGATTTCATGCTACCGGACTACGCCGCGAAGCATGTGCGGCCCAGGCTTGAAGGCGTTGGTGATCTCTGTCAGGAATTGGAGGATGAGATAGGACGCTGTTTCGGTGTTGAAGACATTTGGGGCCTTGTACGCAACCACATTTCGAGGGGTATGCGAGTAGAAGTGAATCGTCTTGATGAGGACGTGCCCCGATTAACTGAGGCGTTCGGATACAGCTTAACTGTCAAGAGAGTGGACCGCGAATTTGTGCCCTGTATACCCGCTTGCGCCCCGTTGCGCTTGCAGGCAGGCAAGGAATGGATGACGGAAACCGCGGAAGTACTGGGCTCGCTGAGATCTCAAATGGAAAGCATGGGAGGCAAAAGTGCAAACGTTTCAGCCGTGATAGCCGGAGCGGCCTTACGAATGCTGTCGCAGGCGGTTGGCAACGGTATCGTTAGCCCCTTGCATAAGTGCGGCTCACTATCTCCCCGCGGACCGCACGGGCGTGATGCACGCGCATAGAGTGGTTGTTGGATCGCTCATCGGCCAGGCGGCGCGCGCTGGTTTCGCGCGCGACGTGCCGCTACCGCGCCTGTCCGGCGTGCTGGCGGACTTCCTCCAGCAGCTTGTCGAGCTGGACACTCCGAAGCTCAGCACAATGCCCAAGCATAGTACGCCGCCCAGCGAGCCAATCGCCAAGCATCTTGAGGATGAGATCCTACAGGGCGAGATTCGTACTGCCAGATCGCCAGTGGGCTATCCAGAGTTTCTCTACCGGCCCGAAGGCTGGAAGGAAGACCTGTCGTTGCTGAACACGTCCTCTATGGTGTCGGAGCTTGCGCCGGTCGTCCTGTACCTCCGATACGTTGTTCGCCCCGGCGAAACGCTAATAATCGAGGAGCCGGAGTCCCATCTCCACCCCGCGCTGCAGGTTGAGTTCACGCGGCAACTGGCGGCGGTGGCGCTCTCCGGTGTGCGCGTCATCATAACGACGCACAGCGAGTGGGTGTTGGAAGAGCTAGCCAATCTTGTGCGCCTGTCAGAACTGCCCAAGTCGCGCAGGAAGGGTATCGGCAGCGCGCCCTACGCGCTTGGTCGCGACCAACTGGGCGTCTGGCGGTTTGAGCCAAAGAAGCGCCCCAAGGGGTCCGTAGTTCGGGAGATACCTTTCAACCCGGACATCGGCAACTTCGATTCAGGCTTCGACAGGGTGGCTATGGCCACCTACAACGACCAGGCGGAGATAATCAGGCGCGAAGAGAGGCTAAAGACGAATGCCGGACATCATTGACGCTATCAAGGCGGCACTGCCCGCCGGCTGCCAGGCGCCGCAATGCCGCAAGGGAAGTTGCTCGCTGTCGATGAAGGACGCACCAACAAATCGCGTGCTCATAGATCTGGACAGCGACGACGCTCCGGTCAGGCGGAACCAGGAAAGGTGCGACTACATCTTCGTTGCACAGGCCAACGACACCCGCGTGGCGGCGCTGGAACTGAAGGGCGGCAAGCTGGACGCGAGCGAGGTTGTCCGCCAGCTTCGAGCGGGGGCGAGGCTCGCCGAACGCATTGTGCCCGCCGACGCTCCCGTGCGATTCGCCGCCATCGCGGTGCATGGAGGTGGGATACACCGGAAGGAACGCGTAGATTTGGCCTTGCGGAGCAGCGGCCTACGCCCATAATCGGAATAGGCCACAGTCCACCCCCGTGAATCACAAAGACCCATCAGAAAGGGGAATCACCATGTCGGTACGGATTGGCGTAGGGTTTGGCGGATGGCCGTTCCCTCACAAGGACCCGGGGCTGCTGTGGGAGTACGTGGATGCCTGTGAGGACCTGGGCATCGACTCGCTCTGGCTCAGCGACAGGATAGTTTCCGAGGCCATGAACGTGGAGCCTATGATAGCGCTGTCGTTCATCGCCGCGCGCACCCAGAAGCTCAAGTTCGGCACCAGCGTGCTGGCTCTTCCACTGCGCAACCCGACGGTGCTCGCCAAGGAGGTGGCCACGCTGGACTTTCTGTCCGGAGGCCGCTCGCTGCCCGCGGTGGGCCTGGGGACCGAGGAGGAGCGCGAGTACGAGGCGTGCGGCTCGCGCCGCTCCCAGCGCGTGGGCCGCACCGAAGAGGCCATTCAGATAATGCGACTGCTGTGGTCGCAGGACAGCGTCACATTCCACGGGCGCTACTACACGCTGAACGACGTGACCGTTCACCCAAAGCCCGTGCAGGCGGATCTGCCGCCGGTGTGGATCGGCGGACGCACGGAGGCCGCGCTGCGTCGCACCGCGCGGGTCGGGGACGGCTGGCTGGTGTCGCAGGCCACGCCCGACGAGGTGTGCGACGGCGTGAGCAAGATCAAGTCCTGGGCCGTGGAGTACGGTAACGACATCGAGGACGACCACTACGGCGCGCTGTTCAGCTTCAGCATTGCCGACAGCCACGAGGAAGCGCGCAGGCAGGCCGAGCCGTACATGCTCCGCCGGCGCACGGACGTTGATTACGAGGCGTTTTCCGCCTTTGGCACCGCAGACGACGTCGCCGACCTCATCGATCGCTACATCGAGGGCGGCGCGACCAAGTTCGTCGCGCGGCCCGCCTGCCCGCCCGAGAAGATGATGGAGCAGCTTGAGCTGCTGGGCCGGGAGGTGGCGCCCCGCTACCACGGGTGACCCCCGGGAGAGGTGATCGATGACCACACACACCATAAGCGTCGGCAACGTCGAGATTACGGCGCTCTCCGACGGCTACATCAGGTTCGCGCCGGGCGGTTTCTTCCCCTCGGTGCCGGCAGAGCGATGGGAGGAGTACCGCGGCGAGCTTACCGCTGAGGGCAAGCTGGAGCTCAACGTCGGCTCGTTCCTGGTGCGGTCCGAGGGCCGCGTGATACTCGTGGACACAGGAATCGGCGAAGACGCTTCCGGCTTCGACGACGCCCACTCCGGTCTGCTGCCCCAGGCGCTGGCCGATTTGGGAGTGTCCGCCGCGGACGTCGACGTCGTGCTGATGACGCACCTGCACGTCGATCACGTTGGATGGAACGTGGCGGCCTCGGAAGACGGCCCCGCGCCGGTGTTTCCGAACGCCCGCTACCACGTGGCGGCGGCGGACTGGCGCGCATTCGCCCGCATGGCGCGGATGAACGGCGCGCCCTACCTGCAAACCCAGGTGCTGCCGCTGGAGGAACTGGGGGTGCTGGAGCTGTTCGAGGGCGAGGTCGCGCTCACGTCCGAGGTGGTCACCCTGCCCACGCCGGGCCACACCCCGGGGCACACCTCGCTGCGGATATCGTCCGCGGGGGAGACGGCCGTCATAGCGGGCGACGCGACGCACTTGCCGCTGCAGGCGCACGAGACGGACTGGTGCCCCCGCGCCGATCGCGACCCAAAGCTCTCCACGCAGTCGCGCCACGCCCTCATGGACCGCGTGGAGAGCGACGGCGGCCTGCTGATTGCGGGGCACTATCCTGCGCCCGGCTTCGGTCGGCTCGCGCGCAGGGATGGACGCCGCAGGTGGCTGCCGGCGTAGGAGGCCTGGGCAAATGCCACGCCGGGAACGGCTGGTAAACCGCGCCCACATCTCCCGGCTTATGTTGAATGCCTCTTGCAGGGGCGCAGGGGGCGTCGCCTAGAATTCGTCCGGACACCATATCGGAGGAGCGCATGTACCCCATAGACCTGTCGGGCAAGAGGGCCATCGTGTTCGGCGTGGCCAACCAGCGCAGCATAGCGTGGGCCATCGCGTCCATTCTGCACCAGGCCGGGGCTACTGTCGCCCTCGCCTACCAGAACGAGCGTGTCCGGGCCGGAATCGAGCGCCTCGTCGACCCCTGGCAGGACAACGCGCCGCTGATCGAGTGCGACGTGAGCGACGACGCCAACGTGGAGGCGGCTTTCGGCCGCGCGGGCGACGTGCTCGGCGGGCTGGACGTCATCGTCCACAGCATCGCCTACGCCAACCGCGAGGACCTGGGCGGCCGTTTCGTCGACACCGGACGCGAGGGTTTCCGCATAGCGCTCGACATCAGCGCCTACTCCCTGCTGGCCATAGCCCGCTACGGCACCCCGCTGATGACCGGCGGTGGCAGCATAGTGACGCTCACCTTCCAGGCCGCGGAGCGCGCCTTCCCCGGCTACAACGTGATGGGCACCGCCAAGGCCGCGCTGGAGAACGAGGTCAGGCTACTGGCTGCGGACCTCGGCGCCGACGACATCAGGGTCAACGCGATCTCCGCCGGCCCGCTGGACACGCTGTCGTCCAGGGTGATCCGGCACTACCGGGACATGAAGCGCGTACACGCCGAGCGCTCGCCCATGCGCCGCAACATCACCATGGACGAGGTCGCCAAGACCGCGCTCTACCTGTGCAGCGACCTGTCGAGCGGCGTCACGGGCGAGGTCGTCCACGTGGATACCGGCTACAACGTGATGGGGATTTGACGCCAGGGACACACTGGCGAGGGGGCGGATATGGCTACGCGAGGGCGGAGAACGAGAGCCACTTATGAGGACTACCTTAACACGCCGGAGGGCGAACGCTACGAGCTCCTGGACGGGGAGTTGGTAGTGGTACCGTCGCCGAATGCAACGCACCAGAGGATCGGCTTTCAGATGGCCAAGATTCTCGATAGACAAGTCGAGGACAATAGCTTAGGGGAATTGTTCATCGCGCCGTTTGACGTCGAGTTTTGGAATGGCAACGAAAAGGAAGTTGTTCAGCCGGACATCCTCTTCATCTCGGCCGCGCGGGAGCACATCTTGACAGAGGCCAACGTGCAGGGCGCGCCCGACTTGGTAGTCGAAATCCTGTCGCCGTCCACCGAGAGCCGGGACAGGGGCTACAAGCGCGAACTGTACGCCCGCCACGGCGTGAGTGAGTTCTGGCTGGTGGACCCGAACGCCAGGAGCATCGAGGTGTTGCTGCTCAGCGCCGGCGAATATGAGAGCGGGGGAAACTACGGACCGGAGGACATGCTGACTTCTCCGACGTTGCAAGGGTTCGAGTTCAGCCTGGCCGAGATTTTCGGGACGGTGTAAAGTCTGTCGGCGTAGCGCGAAACCTGCGTTTCCCGGAGGGTGAACGTGGCAAAGCGACAACACAGAGCGGGGCGAACGGTCAGGGACGAGCTGGTCACCGTGGAAGACGAACGCTACGAACTTCTGGATGGGAATCCCTCGCGCGTTCGGATACGGACGGTAGAGCGCCATCACGTTGCCGCACCCCTGCGGACGTTTGTGCACGTATTCGCAATCAAGTTCGACCTCGGCAGTGTGCTGGCCACGCCGACAACAGTGGAGCTTTCGGAAACGAACGTTACCCGCCCGGACATAGTATTCGTCGCCAAAGAGCGGGAGAGCATTGTCGGGGAGGGCGTCGTTCGCGGCGCGCCCGACCTGGTAGTCGAGGTTTTTACGCCATCCGTAGACAAGCCGGACGAGTCGAACAGGCGCGGACTCTACGCGCGGCATGGAGTTGAGGAGTACTGGCAGGTAGACGCGGACACCCCGGAGGTGAGCGTGTGGTTGCTGGGCAACAGGGAATACGAGCTTGCCGGGCGATACGGACCTGGCCAGGCGTTGACTTCGCCTACTTTGAGAGGGCTGTGCATAGTCGTTGGCGGCCCGCGAAATCTGTGGATATCGAAGATCGTCTTACCCGAAGATCAAGCCCGTTTCGATTACGCGGATTACCAACGCACACCCGATGATGAACGCTACGAACTTCTGGACGGCACGCTGTCAACGCGCGATTAAGCTTGAACGGATAAAGAGGTGTCTCCATGAATTGGGCTGAGACTATTGTGCAGTCTCTGAAGGATGCGGAGGTCTCGCTGGTGGCCTACGTGCCGGACATCAGCATCCACCAGGTGACGCGGCTGCTGGAAGAGGACGACTACTTTCACGTGGTCTCCGCCACCCGCGAGGAGGAGGCCATCGGCATAGCGTCGGGCGCGTATGCCGTCGGACGCAACGCCGCCGTGTTCATGCAGTCCAGCGGCTTCGGCAACTGCGTCAACGCCATCGCGAGCCTGTGCATCCCGTGCCGCCTGCCCATACCGCTGTTCATCAACCTGCGAGGCGAGGTGGGCGAATTCAACATCGCGCAGGTGGCCATGGGCCGCACCACCCGGCCCATACTCGACACCCTGGGCATTCCGTACTACACCCTGGACAGTGACGACAGGCTGGGCCAGCGGGTGACCGGTGCGCTGAAGCTGTGCTACGCCTCGCGCCAGCCGCTCGCGCTGTGCATGACCCCGATGCTCCACGGAGGCAAGCTTGCATAGATACTCCGCAACCCGCATGATGCTGGACCTGGTAGGCGACCTGCCGATAGTTGCCAACCTGGGCCCAACCACCGACGAGCTTTGGCACGCCGGGCACCGCGACCGCAACTTTTACACTTACGGCTCGATGGGGCTTTGCTCGTCCATTGCGCTGGGCATGGCGCTGTCGACCGGGGAGAAGGTCATCTCGCTCGACGGCGACGGCTCGCTGTTAATGAACATGGGCGCCATAGCCACCATAGGCCGTGAGCAGCCCCGCAACCTGGTGGTGGTGGTCTGGGACAACGAGCAGTGGGCGCAGACTGGCAACCAGCCGAGCCACACCGCATATGGTACAGACCTCGAGAGCGTGGCCCGCGGCTGCGGGATCGCGAAGACTGCGACGGTGCGGGAGGAGGAGGAGCTTCAGACGGTGCTGATGCAGGCGCTCGAAGAGGACGGCCCGTGGTTCATCGTCGCCAAGATAGAGGAAGAGGCGGAGTACATGCCCGTCGCGCCGATTGAGCCTGAGATGACGCTGTACCGCTTCAGGAACACTTTCTAGTGGGTCGGGTGCGAAGGCGCAAGTCGAAGGTACCTTAACCACCTTAACTTGTATGTTGTCATTGCGTCGCATACATCCGTTGATGACGCTCATGCGAATAGCCGCCCTTGCTTTTGCCATCGCCGCCGCCATCGCCGTCGCATCCTGCGGCGAGCCGTCGGCTACGCCCGACGCGCCGACGTCCACCGCCACGCCGTCCGCGCCAACCGCAACCGCCACACCCGGGCCGATTGCCACATCGCAGCCTACGGCCACTCATACGCCGCTGCCTTCCCCCACTCCACAGCCCACCGCCACGCCAACCCCCGAACCCACAGCAACGCCCACGCCTGAACCTACGGCCACCCCTACGCCCGTGCCGACTGCCACGCCAACCCCGACGCCTACGGCCACGCCGCTTCCTCCGCCCGCCGACCTCGGCTTGAACTCGTTCTATGAGAAGTATCTGGACGCGGCCGGGCTTCCTATTGTCTCTTCCTCGGAAGTGCCCAACGATGCGCTGCTCCGCGCCAGGGATATCATCGACGACATGCTCAAGAATCGACCTGACTTGAGAAGTACGATAGCGGGCTTAGGTGTCCGTGTCGCAGTCATGGCCGAATCCTCGGTACTCACGGACCTTCCGGAGTTCTGGGATCTAAACAAGACATACTGGGATAAGAGAACACGGGGTGGCGGTGTTGGGCCAACGTTCACCCGTCCGGTAATTGCAATCGCAGAGGAGAACCTTCTCTGCTATGAGACCGATATATTCCCGTTTGAAGATATTTTCGTCCATGAGTTCGCTCATGCCGTGTTCAATATGGGAGTCGAGCAGCAACTTGGGGGTGCGTCATTCCGCGCGCGCCTTGAAACCGCCTACGAAGACGCATTGGGCACCGGACTTTGGAAGTACACCTACGCGGGGGAGAATCCTGACGAGTATTGGGCTGAAGGGGTCCAATCGTGGTTCGGGCTGAACGACCCTCCCGGGCCGATCCACAACGAGATAGACACTCGCGCCGAACTGGAGGCCTACGACCCAGCCCTTGCCGGAATTATTCTGGAAGTGTTTGGTGATGCAACCGTTTCGACCTCCTGCCATCAGGTCGCCGAGACTAGGCAACAGACCACCATGATTCGGGGAGTCGTGATCGGTCCGTCTGGAGAGCCATTGGAAGGAGTAGGGCTGTGGGCCTGGCAAAGGAATAATAAGGACGACAGCGGGTTTGGCAGGACCCGGGCAGAGGGGACTTTTGCAATAGGGGTGCCCAATGGCTCTTTTACTCTGGACGTGTATGCGGGTCCAGGATGCAGTTTCGTGGGGTGGTACGATGGCGGCGGCATTACCACTGAGAGAAGTCAGGCTGTCCGGGTGAGCGTTCACGGAGCAAGTGTTGGCGGCATAGAGATCATGCTGCCGGCGCATCCTGACGACCTGCCTCGCATCGAGTGGTGCTCAACGTCCTAACCTCAGTCCCTTCCCCCTCAAGGAGGAAGGTTAGGATGGGGGTGAAGGTCCGGTCCCTTTCCCCTTTTACGACCTCACGCGGGGCGCAGCGTTGGCCCCGCCGGCTGCGGTGGCTCCGGGGGCTGCTCCGGCTGCAGCGTTTCGCGGCGCAGCGAGGGCATGAACACCACCACCAAGGCCATGAACGTCAGGCCGGCCACCGCGTTCAGCCCTATGGCCATTGAAGGCGTCAGCCAGTCCGCGACCGCGCCGGTCATCGGCAGGCCCAGCGGCCCCCTTTCCGATGGCAGGTGACAAGTGGAGGTACTACCGCCACGCTGATCTTCGGTGAGCGTGGCATACGTATGAGATTCATACGCTATGATGCGGGAAATGCGTTCATCGAGGATGTTCACGAGAATCGTCGTCTTTGTCTGTGCCGTGGTCGCCGCTCTGCTGTTTGCGGCGTGTGGGGACTCCGGCCGGCAGCCCGCCCGCGCCGAGCCGTCCCCGCTCGCAGTCGCCGTGGCCGCGACTCCGACCGCGACCTCGGCGCCGGCAGCGCCCCTGACACCCACGACCGCCCCTAGGCCGCCGCCCACGCCCGCGCCCGCGCCCCCAACGGCGACTCCAACCCCTGAGCCAACGTCAACGCCGGAACCGACGCCGACGCGGGTGCCGACATCCACCCCTACGCCCCTACCCACCGCCACGCCGACTCCCACCGCTGAGGAGGCCGCCGCCGCTCGGTTGTCCGAACTCGTCCCCTGGCTGCAAAGCCCTGTGGACGACGCGCATGACGAGGCGGCCGACGTGCTGATTGCTGTCTGGCTGCTGGACGCATCTCTCGCCGAGCGGACAGCCCAACTGCCCTGGCTTGCCGATGGCGTGTCCGAAAACGAGAGATGGACGGTTTCACACCTGGTCTGGCTCGCAAGGAGCGACCTGGCGCTCGCTCGCAGCGTAATCGAGATGCCGTCAGTGGCAGATGAGCTGTCCAGAGTCGGGAGGGGAATTATCAACTCCATGCACAAGCTTACTGAGCTTGGCCTGCTGGCTGAACTGGCCCAGGCGCCGTGGTACGCCGACGGCCTCAACGACGAAGACTTGGCGCTGTTCTCGACTCTGGGCTCCGTTAGAGGCCACTCACGTCTACTCTACGACGCTCTCGTCGATTCCTACGACGCGAGGTCCAGGAGCATTTTCCTTCCGCTGGCCGGCGAAGTTCGCCTGTGGGCATTCGACCCCATCGGATTCCGTGAGGGTGAAGACCCGTTGCGGCAGATGGAAGACGTGGCGCGAGTGACCGAGGCCTTCATGGCCGAGCCGTTCCCCGCGTTGGACGTCATCGTGGTGACGTCGTACGACACCAGGTTCGGGGGCGGCGCGCGGCACGCCGGGCAGTACATTTTCGTCGCCAAGTGGGGCCAAGTTCCACTTTGGGCTCCGACCGTGTACCACGAGGTGGGACACTACTACTTTGGCGGCGGCATAGGCCCCTCGTGGCTCGTCGAGGGGGGCGCAACTTTCATTGAGGCGCTCACGAGAGACGCTGTCGGTGTGGAAAGTCTCGAGGAGCGCAGGCGCCATGCCCGGAGGGACATGGAACGTATCTGCCACGCCGACGACTTACGCAACATCCAACAGTTGAACGCCTTGCAATCCCGCCGAACCACGGGGCCCACACTTGCAACTACCACATGGGTGTGCACTTTCTGATCATGCTGACACTGACCCTGGGGGAGAAGGCGTCGTCCGCGGCGCTAAGGGAGCTGTACGTGCAGAGTAGCACGGAGGGGCAGGGCGCGAGCGAAGAGGAGATATTCCGCGCGTTCCTGAAGCACACGCCGCCCGAACTGGAGGCGGAGTTCCGCGCGCTGTACAGGCGGCTGCACGGAGGGACATACGACGATGAGGGAGGCTAGGGCGGTGCTTTCACCCTCGCGCGGGGCGCAGCGTTGGCTCTGCCGGCTGCGGCGGCTCCTGGGATTGGTCTGCCTGCAGCGTCTCGCGGCGCAGCGAGGGCATGAACACCACCACCAAAGCCATGAGTACCAGTCCGGCCACCGCGTTCAGCCCAATGGCCGTGGAAGGCGTCAGCCAGTCCGCGACGGCGCCAGTCATCAGCAGGCCCAGCGGGCCTGTTCCGATGGCGAGGCTTACCACGCCAAGCGCGCGGCCGCGCATCTCCTCGCGACACACCAGCATCACGATGAGCGATTGCATTGTGCCGAAGCCCGCCCCGCCGAGTCCCAGCACCAGCAGTATCCCGAACGACAACGCGTATGAGCGCGACAGCGAGAAGAGCAACAGCGCTACTATGGCTATGGTCGAGCCGAAGAGGTACACCCGCCCGTGATGGCGCATGTTGCCGGACGAAGCTATCAGCACGGACCCCATAAGCGAGCCAAAGCCGTCCACGCCCATCAGCAGGCCAACCAACCCCGGGCCCACCCTGAGCACATCCACGGCGATAACCGGCACCATCTGCATGTACGAGAACACGAACAGGTTCATTATGATGGTGACGAGAATCGTCGCGACGATGGTGCGGTGTCCGCGCACGTATTTCAGTCCCTCCGCGAGGTTGCGCAACATGCTCTGGGCCGGCGCACCCCGCGGCTGTCCGCTACCGGGCTGCTCCGGCGCAAGCTTGACCAGCCACATGAGGGACAGCGACAGGACGTAGAAGACAAGTATAACGACATAGCCCCTGGGAACGTCGACCAGGCTGATGAGGAGCCCGGCCAGGACGGGGCCGGCCATTCTGCTGGAGTGCATGGCCATCGAGTCTAGCGCGACGGCGTTGGTCACGGCGGCTCTGCCCACCAGGTTCAGGAGTATCGAACGGCGCGAGGGCGAGTCCAGCGCCCAGCCCACGCCGCTGATCGAGATGAGCAGGTAGGCGTGCCAAACTTCGAGCAGTCCGGACAGCAGCAACGCGGTGGTGATGCCGGCCCCCACCAGGCTGGACATCTGCACGCCCAGCAGAAGGCGGCGCCGGTCGAAACGATCGGCAAGCGCGCCCCCCACCATGCCCAGCAAGAGCATGGGCGCCATGCCGAAGAACCCCACCAGCGCGACCTGGAACGCCGAGCCGGTAAGATCGAGCACGTACCAGATCAGCAACGTCATCTGCATCCACCGCGAAATGTAGGAGAAGAAATTCGCGGGCCACAGGAAGCGGAAGCTGCGATTGTGGAAGGCGTCGAAGGTTCGAAGGGTGCGCACCCTTCCTATCGTCCTCTTCGGGGCGCCGAGTTTTTTGTAGTTAACCAACAATGCCGTTCGAGCCGCTGTAGAATGGTTAGCCAACGATACTGGCTTGGTATCTGCCGGGAGAGAAGCCGGCACTTCCGGCATGGAAATCCCCGAATCAACAAGGGGTGCGATGATGCGGCATTTTAATCCCGCCGGTTGGCCATTGGAAGGCTACTTAGGGCGAGATTAGGCCAAACCCGCCAGGGCCGCCGCCGGCGCCTCTCATCGAAGGCCGAATGGATTGGAACATGTTTGACAAGCTGACGAAGCTGTTCGCAAAAGAGGCGCTCGACGCGCTGTTCCCGTTCGTGTGCGTGGGCTGCGGCAGAGAGGGCAAGAGCATATGCGCCGAGTGCGAGCCGGGGCTGCCCCGGCTCGTGCCGCCGCGTTTCTGCGTCGTGTGCGCCGAGCCGGACGTGCTAGGACGCTGCGGCTGGTGCCGCGGCGCGTCCGTCGCCGTGGATGGGATACGCGCTCCCTACGTCTACTCCCGGGACAGCCTCGTCCGGCGCGCGCTGATCGAGTTCAAGTTCGGGGACGTGCGCGCCATGGCCGCGGAGCTAGCCGGCCACCTCGCCGGGTGCATGGCCCAGTACGGCATCGCCGCCGATGCCATAGTGCCGGTGCCGTCCCATCCAAAGCGGCTGCGCGAGAGGGGCTTCAACCAGGCCGCGCTGCTGGCCGCCGAGCTGGGCAAGGCGACGGGAATGGCGGTGAGGGGGTCGCTGCTGGCGCGGACGAGCGACGCGCCGTCGCAGCTGAGCGTCGCCGGACGCGTGAATCGCTGGAGCAACGTGGCGGGCAGCTTCGCGTGCGAGGACACGGTCGACGGGCTGTCGCTGCTGCTGGTCGACGACATCGTGACCACCGGCGCGACGATGTCGGCCTGCGCCGAGGCGCTCAAGGGCAGCGGCGCGCGCGAGGTGTGGGGGCTGGCGGTGGCGCGGACGCGGTCGGGGGGCTAGGCCGCCTTCGCGACGAAGCCGGCTATGCGATCAAGCGCCTTCTGGATGTTCTCCGCTGAGTTGGCGAACGAGAAACGCACGTGGCCCTTGCCGTACTCCCCGAACGACTCGCCGGACAGGCACGCGACTCCGGCCTCCTGCAGCAGACGGTCGGCGAACTCGGCGCTGCTCAGCCCGGTGCCCTCCACGTTCGGAAACACGTAGAACGCACCGCTGGGCATCGGGCAGCGTATGCCGGGGATGGAGTTGAGGCCGTCCACTATCAGGTCGCGGCGGCGCTTGAACTCCGCAACCATGCCGTTTGCGGCGTCCTGCGGCCCATCCAGCGCCTCGATCGCCGCCATCTGCGTGAAGCTCGCGGTACAGGACACGCTGTTGGTCACCAGCCGCGATATAGGCTCCACAAGCTCCAGGGGCATTACGCCATATCCCAGGCGCCAGCCGGTCATGGCGTAGGTCTTGGAGAAGCCGTCCAGAATTATGGTGCGCTCGGCCATTCCGGGGAAGGCGGTTATGCTGTGGTGCTCGCCCTCGTACAGAAAGCGGCTGTAGATCTCGTCGGCGAGCACCAGCACGTCTCGCTCCACGGCCAGCTCGGCGAGTGCGCGCAACTCCTCTCTGCTCATCACGCTGCCGCAGGGGTTGTTGGGCGAGTTGATGATCATCAGCTTGGTGGCGGAGGTTATCTGCGCGGCAACCTCGTCTACGTCGATATTGAAGTCGCGGTCTTCGCGCAGCGGCATGGGCACGGCCTCGGCGCCGGCGAAGTTGATCATCGACTCGTAGATAGGGAAGCCGGGGTTGGGATAGAGCACCTCGTCGCCGTGCTCCGCCAGGGCGAGCAGGACGAAGAACATGATGGGCTTGCCGCCCGGGGTCACGACCACGTTGTCGCCCGAAACGGAGATGCCGCGGGTGTCGGCGACCTCCCGGGCTATGCGGGCGCGCACGTCGGGCAGGCCGGGCGAGGGGCCGTAGTGGGTGAAGCCGCCGCCGAGGGCGTCGACACCGGCGCGCACCACGTTCTCGGGCGTATCGAAGTCGGGCTCGCCAATCTCGAGATGGATCACGTCCATCCCCTCGGCTTCCAGCACCCGCGCTCTGGCGAGCACCTCGAACGCCGTCT
Organism: Dehalococcoidia bacterium; assembly: GCA_965226695.1. Classification (GTDB taxonomy): domain Bacteria; phylum Chloroflexota; class Dehalococcoidia; order Lucifugimonadales; family CATOSD01; genus CATOSD01. Next base: position 3,384,306 of record OZ245405.1, on the reverse strand, counting down.
CGGTGCCCAGTCGGCTCATTCGGCTGGCCAATCTCATAAGCTGCCTCTCTGGGGCCGCGTTGGGGCGGGCTGTGTCTATCGCGATTGCAGGGCGGCTATTTCGTGCTGCGCCTGGGCCGTGTCGAGCGCGGCCATAATGCTGTCGACGAGCTTCAGCGCCGATTCGGCGCTAAGCTCCACGGCGACGCGGGCGCCCAGCCCTTGGGCCTCGTTCACGAAGTCGATGTTGAGTGTGTGATCGGCCGGCGAGTGGTAGGGGTGGTCGTAGTAGACGCGCGCCTCGTTCAGGCTGAACCAGCCCTGGGATCCCTTGCCGCTGCCGGTGATGTCGGCCCTCTCGATGTTGTATGTGCACACTTGGCGTCTCCTGTTGGGGGAGTGCGCGCGCCGACCCGCGTGTGGGGCCGTGGCGCGCATGGTTTAAGGTTACAGGCCGCGCGGCGGGGCGGTCAAGTGGGGGGAGGGGGGAGAGGCGTGGGGGCTAGGCCTCCACCAGGTCGATGCGGTTGCTGTAACGGCGAAAGTCCGCCGTGTTGAACGTCAGGAGCCGACGCTCTCCGTGTGCCAGCATGGTGGCGACGATGTTGGCGTCGTGAATCTGCCGGCTGCCCACAGCCACTTCGCGGCACAACGCGATCAGCGCCTCGGTGACCGAAGGCCCGTCCTCGAGTAACTCGAAATCGTGAGACATCCTATTTACGTCATCGAGAGCATCGGCCATCGCCAGCGGGGCAGCCCAGGCCTGCGGTCGGGTGACGACAGCCAGATACTCCCTGATGATCTGACGGCTGATTCGAAGGGAACTCGCCTCTGTAGAGGCCCTTACCAGCATTGCCCTGGCGTGGAAGTATTCAGGGGCTTCGATGCTTCGAGACTGTACGAGGACGTTTGTGTCTATGAACATCTGGATTAGAGCCTGTCCTCGTACATATCCTCCCGCCTCAGGCTGAGGCCCTCCGGCCAAGGCCCCATGTCGCGGCCGGGCCACTCCGCATCGAGGATGCTGGGGGTCAAAGTTGTGGACCGATTCTTCGGCCTGAACAGCAGCGTCTCCGCGGCCAGGTCCACCTCGGCCGTCTGCCAGCCGGCGGCAATCCACGCCACGGCCTGGCTGAGCCTCCCGCCGCTTTTCGTGTTGGCCCACCAGCTATTATATGCGCGCGCAGTGGCGGGCAGATCTGAGCTCATAATAGACTCGATGTTGCTGAACGAGGTCCGCCACTCCCGCCTGGGATGCGCTTCCAGGTACACGCGCAGCTTTCTGTACTTACTGCCGAACTCTAGGTTTGGCGGCAAGTAGTTACTGTGTGTCGCCATTCACTTCCACCTTGTCGGTTTTGGGCTTAGTGCCTCTGGGAGAATGATAGCTAGTTTGCATATAGCCGTCAACGTCAGCGAGTGGCTTGGAGCCTGTTTCAGATTACTTGGCGCCCCCAACACCGTTATTACCGCGAAAGCGGGAAGGCGAGGTCTGTTCGTTTCTGCGACATTCTGTGCGCCTCCTAGCTGAGGGTGTCGCCGGTCCCGCGCGAATCTGTAATGCTGGCGCGGGTTGTCGGGACATAAAAGTGGCGCCGCGTGGCAGAGGAGGACAGGGGGGACTGAGCAGGGTCACTCAGCCGTGTCTTCACTGCCACAGCCCACAAGGGACGCCCCTACGGATGCCTGGGGCTTACCCCGTTTGGGGGTAGGGTTTCCGAGCCGCGGGGTCGGTCCCTCGCGTGGGCGAGGGTAGCACGCTTGTGCTTATGTTTCAAGAGGGGTGGCGAAATTGCAGGATTGGGGCGGATTGGTGGGGAGAAATGGTGCGGACGTGGGGACGAGGTGGGTCGTGTGTGGGATTGGATGGGGCAGTGCCGGTGAACGGATGGCGCAGGAAAGTGACGTTTTTTCGGGTGCGGAGGAGCGAGTGGGTCGGGTGTGGGGGATGGGGTGCGGCCGGGGTATGCGTTGGGGCGTCCGGGGGACATTGGCTGAGCAATATGGCGAACGCAAGGCGATGGCCGCAGGTCCAGAGTTGGGCGCGGGGGCAGGCTGTTCGCGAGGGAGACGGTTTTGGGCGCACCTAGTATTCTGAAACAGGCTCAGTGGCTTGCGTGGCCTTCGCGCAATTTCTGCTCGTGAGCCTTGTGGGCATACTGCCAAGCATATGGTGGAAGCGACGGAATTGAGGATGGACCCTGCACAGCCACCCTCCCATAGAAAAAGCCCCAGGGGATCGGCCTCGCTCACGATTACCGGATTGTCCGGGAGCTGGGCATACTGCCAAGGGGCGAATGCACATTGGGTTGTCAAACGCAGGGAGAGTTGTCAACTTCGCAATCGGGGTCACAATTGAGGTTGCCGAATGGGGAATAGTAGCGTTCAGTGTTGCTTGCTCATCGAAGCGCGGGTGGAAAGCAAGCCAACACAGTGATCCCGTTGTGTTGTGATACCACATACCAACGAAGACGGGTTGCTCTCGCCAGGAATCCAAAGCGCATCTTGGAACGACTTCGCCGGCAGCTTCGGACATACCGACCACCGGCGTAAGCTGTTGGACGGCCTACGGGCGGCATTGATGAACCTGAAGAACGCGGGCTGCCAGACCACCTACGTCAATGGGAGTTTCGTTACAAGCAAAGAGGTTCCGGGCGACTTCGACGCTTGCTGTGAAGAGGCGGGCGTCGATCCTACAATCCTTGATCCCGTGCTGTTGACTTTCAAAAATGGCAGGGCTGCCCAAAAGGCCAAGTACCAAGGGGAGTTGTTTCCGGAATCCGTGATCGCGAATGCGGAGGGGTTCTCATTCCTGGAGTTTTTCCAAATGGACAAGGAGACGGGGAGACGCAAGGGGATTGTCGCACTAGACTTGGGAGAACTTGGATGATTAAGAACGAACGGCAGTACAGAATCACCAAGGCGCAGGCGGCGCGGTTCGCCAAGGCCCTTGAGACGCTCAGGCAGAGGCCAAATCCCAACGGCCTGCATCCGCTCATCGCGAAGGCTCAAGAGGACGCGATTAGCAGCCAGTTGGCGGACCTGGAGAGCGAGTTGCGCGAGTACGAATCTCTGAAAGCGGGAGAGTTTCAGATGGACTCGCTCAAACTCGTCGCCGAGTTGCCGTCCATCCTCATCAAGGCTCGGATAGCCCAGGGCTTGAGCCAGAGGGAGTTGGCCGAGCGCGTCGGTCTGAAGGAGCAGCAGATACAGCGCTACGAGGCCACCGACTACGCCTCCGCAAGCCTCGCGCGAATACGGGAGGTGGTGCGCGCGTTTGGGGCGTAGGGCGCGGCGGGGTAGAACACGGCTTCAAAGTTTGCCTTGGCATGGTGCAATCGTAGCGGACCACAGTATCATCTCCCAGGTCGAGTGAGCGCGCTTCTTGAACCCTCAAGAGACGGAATTGCAGGTGCGAGGCTATCATGGAACGAGTTCGGCTATGGCGGATATCATCGGAAGGGAAGGGTTCAGGCTAAGCCAGAACGATTATGACTGGCTCGGCGATGGCGTCTATTTCTTCCAAGACGGCTCGCTCAGTGCATGGCAATGGGCGCGCGAGCGGCATGGCGATGGGCGCGCGAGCGGCATGGCGATGATGCGGCGGTCATCGGCGCCGACATTCGTCTTGTCGATTGCATGGATCTGTTGGACGTGAGTTGGAACGAAGTTCTGTTCAATTCTTACGGCGAATTCATTAGGCACCGCAGGGCGATTGGACGAGCGGCGCCGACACAATCCGGAGGGGCACATACGCTGGACCGTGAAGTGATAAACTACGCTGTCAGCGTGCTTGAGGATAGTGGAACCCACATATCGTGTGTGCGTTCGGCCTTCCCAGAAGGCCGCCCGGTCTATCCCGGCTCGGCCATCTACGATCGCTGGCACGTGCAGATAGCCGTTCGAGACACGGAGGCCTGCATCAGCCGTATCTGGCGCGAGAGCAGAGGCCCATAAGGACAGCAATCATGATTGACCCGAAGGTTGCCGGGAAAATTCTAGAAGAACACTTCAAGTACGTCACGCTCGATGAATTCAAAGAGTGGTATGAGAAACATGTGCTCAAAGGGCGGGGCGCGCCGCCGCCTGCGGACACGCCCAAAGTTCCGTTGTCGCCAGCTTCACGCGAATAGGCGAAGTGGTGAGCGCGTTTGGGGCGTAGGGTGCGTGGAGGCGGGTGGCAAGGACTTTGGCTATCGGTAACAATGCGCAAGCTCACATGAGCCAGGCAACAACCGCCATCAGCGCAGTCACCAAGCCAGCGAGGGCTATGCCAATTGTCCAAGCGTAGTTTCGCTCGCCGCGGCCTATGGCAGCCCGGGTTACGTGCTGCGCATATTTCTTCCTGCACCTGGTCTTCCTGCAAAAGTACACGCGGAACTCGTCCAGTGGAAGGTCGCGCTTGGCAGCTTTGAAGATGCGATAGGCTGCTGTGCCAACCATCAGGCCCACACCGGCGGCGGCCAGTGCGGGCGCGGCAGGACCCAGGCTTGGCGAGAATCCAACCATCGCCGCGCCCTGTGTTACGCCCCATGTTGTGACACCAACGCCGGCGGCAATGGACGTGTCCTTGGCTATGTCTTGTGCGGCCTGCTTGCGAGACTTGCGACCGCGCTTGTAGTGGAGGACGTTCTCCGGCACCGATACCACAGCTTCCACTGCTGCGGCGAAGATCCCGGCCTTTGCCCCGCCCTTCACGGCCGCCTTGGCCCCTACCCTCATAGCCGAAGCTCGACTCGCCGACCTTGCTGCCACGCGCCCGGCCGATGTAATGTTTCGGCTGCCGCGCGATAGGTTCGCCGCCGCGTCTTCCAAGACTACGTTGCTCGGCGCTTTGGCTATTCCAGGAGCGTTTGCCACCGACTTGACGTGGCTGAAGTATTTCCCTTTCAGGAAATCCCTGACGGCGGGTTCGCCCATGTTACGGATCGCCAGGGGTACTTCCTTCTCGTAGAGACGCTGCGCCATTGTCTGAGAGCGGCGGCCCATCCATTGCCTCAGTCCGCCACGCATGAACCGGCGTTGAGTGGCGCGGCTGAGGTTGTGCCAACCGGCAGCCGCACGTGTGGTAGCAGTCCCTGCCGCTACGCCGCCGGCCGCGCTGGCATGGCGGGCTGTGTTGATCTCTGAATCGGGTTCAGTGTCCGGCGCGGGCCAGACATAGAGCTTTTGGGTAGCGGCCTGGGTACCCTCAGGTATGACGTCGCCGCAGTAGACGCAAATGGCAGGTCCAGCCGTCTTTGCTTTGCCCGCGTTCCAGCGGCTGAGGTATCTGACGTAGCAGGGCGATTTGCGCCTGTTCGCGTTGCATTCAGGGCACTCCAGGCAGAAGCTGTCGTACTTGCGGCGTCGGAATCCGTCGGGCATCGGCACGGGCATCTGCGACAGGCAGTCTGTTCCTGCGGGAATTGTGTGGTAGCACCCTGTGCAGCGGATGTCTTCTTCGGCGATGGCGGACCACATGGTGAACCTCAGGTTGCTTAGGCAGGCGATTGTTGTCATCGTTAATGCTCAAGACTGGCCTTAACTCTCTTGTTCTGGCTGCCAAATTGCAGCAAGCCCGGCAGCAGGTACAAGTACCAACATCTCAATGTCGGGCCAACCGACGGTTGGACTGAAGGCCCGCATGTGATCCATCAGGCGATTCAACAAGGTCTCGGCCCGTTGCTGTTCACGCTTACCCTTGCCCAACTTGTAGGCCGCATAGGCGACCATCCCCATGAGACCACCTGCGATGGCGACGGGTGCAAAAATGGGAATCTCGATGGCGGTGCCAGCAGAGGCCACGCCTATCCTGGACAACACCCCGCCCAAGACGGCCTTACCAATAATGGCGCCCATTGCTGCACCGCCAACGGTTCCGACGCCCGCGGCTCCTACAATCCTGGCGGCTTCGCCGGCCATCTCCGTTGGGTCTATCGGCCCGGATGAAGGGTGCTGGTACTTGACAGTCAGCCCTTTTCGTGGAATGCCGGTCAATGTGACCGGAACTTTAGGTAGTGTCTCGAGATTTTGGAATGCCTCCAGATGGGCCCTCAATTGGTTGTAAAAGTGATGTGTGTTGTCTGGCACTTTTCCTCCTTTCCAACTTGGTCGGCGACCCTCAGTACTGTGTTCCGGTTGCGCTGTGTCTGGGTCAAATGACTGGTCGAGAGCGGTTGGCAGCATTTCAGACTTCAAGCACTTCTACACTAAGGGGCCTGTCTAATGAGTGTTGCTGATTGTTGCTTGCATAAGTCAATAACTGTAGCAGAAAAGGGGGCAGGCTCCTCGAGCCTGCCCCCTTTTCCATTACGGACCCTGGTCTGCGCACACGCCCTGCTGGCTATGCGCCCTCACACTACGCTGAATGAGACGCCGCGCAAGTCGAGTTTGTATGAAGAGGTCAACACTGCGTGCTACACTGGTCTGCGCGCCACCCGCGCGCGCCGTGCCCTACCCGTGCGGCTCCTCGTTGGTGAACACCAGGCTGCCGGCGGCCATGAACATGCCGCCGACGCCCTGGCAGAACGACACCTTGGCGCCCTCGACCTGGTGCGGCGCCTCGCCGCGGATCTGGCGCACGGACTCCTGGATGGCGTACATGCCGTACATGCCGGAGTGCGTGTAAGACAGCCCGCCGCCGTTGGTGTTCATGGGCAGCTTGCCGCCGGGCGAGGTGTTGCCCTCCTCGATAAACGCGCCGCCCTCGCCGCGCCCAACGAAGCCCAGGTCCTCCAGGCCGTAGATGGGCAGGTGGGCGAATGCGTCGTAGACCATCAGGTGGTCAACGTCGTCGTGGGATATGCCGGACTCCTCGAACGCCTTGCGGCTGGACGTGCGGAACGCGGCGGAGGTGGTCATGTCGTACATCTGGCTGACCAGCGGGGTCTCGACCGACTCGCCTGTGCCGAGGATGTAGACCGGCTTCGTGGGGAAGTCCTTGGCGCGGTCGGCGCTGGTGAGGATGACGGCGCCGCCGGCGTCGGTGACGAGGCAGCACATGAACAGGTTGAACGGGTAGCAGATCATGCGGCTGTTGAACACGTCCTCGACGGTTATGAGGTCGCCGAACATGGCCCGCGGCACCTTGTTTGACCACTTGCGCTGCGCGACGGCCACCGAGGCGAGCTGCTCGCGCGTGGTACCGGTCTCTTTCATGAAGCGCAGCACGCCCATGCCGAACAGCGTGGTGGGGCCGACGGTGCCGTAGGGCGCCTCGAACTGGCCGCCCCAGGTGCTGTCGCGGCGCGCGCCGCCGGTGAGGGCGCCCATGGGAGGCCGCGTCTCGCCGACGCGGCTGCGTCCGCTCTCGGCCATGGTGATGAGCACGGTGTCGCACAGGCCCTCGGCTATGGCAGCCGAGGCGTGGCGCACCTGTATCAGCCACGACGTTCCACCCACCGAGGTGTTGTTCACCCAGCGCGGAACGATGCCCAGGTACTGGGCGAGCTCGGCCGGGGGCACGTTGCTCCCCAGGCCGTCTATCTGGTTCTTGTCGATGCCGCAGTCTTCGATCGCGTTAAGCGCGGCGTCGACCGCGAGCTGCTGGTAGGTCATGTCGGGGATGACCCCGATCCGGGTTGTCTCGGACGCTCCAACGACCGCTACCTTATAGCGTAGTGACATGTGGTGTTCCTTTGTGTGCTAAGTCTGCGTGATTGGGTTGAGCATTGGCCGCCCGGGCCGGGGGCTCTTCCAGAGTCTCTTCCCCCTTGATGGGGGAAGGTTAGGATGGGGGTGAAGCCCTTCCTTAGGCGCCGACGGGCTTCCACTTGGGGATGGAGACGTCTTCGACCGCGTCCTCGAACGTGACCTCGAGCGCCATGTCCAGCACCAGGTTTTCGGGCGTGTTTTCGATGCCGACGATGTTGGACATGATGCGGGGGCCGTCATCGAGCTGGATGACGGCGATGGCGTAGGGGGCGTCTTCCTCGAATCCGGGAGGCGCCCGGTGGTTGATCATGTAGCTGTGGAGCGTTCCGTTGCCGGAGTGCCTGGTCAGCGCGACGTCCCGCGAGAGACACTCGGGGCAGATGAAGCGCGGCGGGAAGTAGGTGTGCCCGCAGGCGTTGCAGCGGGGAATCCAGAGTTCGTGTTGCAGCGCTTTGCCCCAGAACTCCTGGGTCTCCGGCGTGGCTGCCGGCAGCGGCTTCCGGTAGGGTTGCTGTTCGGACATAGGCTTGTGTCCCTCCTGTTTGTGTTGTGCGTGGCCCCTCACCGCAAGCGAGACGAACGCGGGACGGGCGCCGCCCAATTGTAGCAGGTTCCCGCCGCGCGCCGGCGCCGGCTGTTGTAGCGCTCGCGTGGGGACGTTAGGGTTGTTCTGGATACCAGGACAGATACAATCCGGAATAGTACTCCTCCGACTGTGGCACATTCAGTTCGATGGTGTACCTGCCCGGCGCCAGAACGCCTGCGCTTCCCATCACGCAGTCCGCATAGCGTGCGTCGGGCCGCCCCGACTATTCGCGGGCGACGACCTCAATGAAACAGCCGGTCGCCGATAGCTCGTCGTAGTATCCGCAGGGCTGGAAGTGCGCTTCCTGTACATGCACCTGGAAATGGTAGGAGCCTGCCGGGAGCGACCTGGACGCTACGACCCGATGACGCAAATGGCCTTCGTCGCGACTGGCGTCAGCGTCAGGTTTTAGCTTAAAGAGATGGGCGTCCGGGCCATCCAGCCAGTACTTGGTATCCGGGGATCCCCTCTGCCTCCGCGCGGCTGATCGCGGCGTCCAGTTCGGCAATCGCCTCCTGGAGCTCTTCCAGGGTAATGCTCTCCCGGGCGTCACGCCATGGGGCGCTTCCGAGTCCTGGGAAGACCGCCGGCGCGGTCATAAGAAAACGTTGCGGCGTCTGGGAGGTGTCATCGACGGCCGGCAGCCACACCCTGTTGTAGCGACTCCCCAGTCGATATTCCGGCGCTTGAATCGACCCCGCCAGGGTGAAGCCATAGGATTCGTTGCCCCAGTATGGGTCTTTGCTTATGAAAACTATGGCCTCGCGCTCGTCCCGTGGTTCGTCACGCACGGAGATGCGATAGAGCGCCGCGGCTATCGCATCACGTTCGGATTCGTACATCTCGTAACTCGACTCCCATGAATCGCCTGAACCTCCGAACGAGGCGTTGACTAGCACCGATTCCGTTCCTTCCCCCTTCAGGAACTCGTGCGGCTCGAACCCGAACACTATCACCGGCATCCAGTGACCCTCATCCGACCAAGAATTGGTCCGCTTAGCCCCGCCTCGCAAGGACCTCAGCGTTGCCCAGACGATGATATCGGCGTGAAAGATACGTTCCTCCAGGCTGGTGAACCCAATAAATTCGGGCCCCCCATCTACAATCCCCACCACAATCGGCTCGGGCGGGCTGTCCGGTACTGGCACAGTGGGCGTGGTCGCGGTGGGCACGGGGCTCGCGGTCGGCTCAAAGGTACGGGCCGAGCCTGGCGTGCTGGGCGTGGTAGCGGTGGGTGCGGGAGTCGCTTCCGGCTCCGGAGTCCGAGTCGCGCAACCTACGAGTGCAATGAGAAGAGCAACCGACAGTACTGCGCGCACCAGCATTGGCCTCCTTCTCTCTGGCCTACAATGGGAGATAGAGTTGAGGCTTCCGTCCCCGCTACGCGTCCAGCTCTTCGATGAGCGCCTCCGACGGGCCCCGCTGCTCGCGCAGCCGGAGGGAGGTCCGCTCGGTCTGCCGCATCACGCGCAGGACGTTGCCGCCCAGTATCTTCAGCACGTCGTCGTCGCTGTACTCGCGGCGCAGCAGCTCGGCGGTGAGCTCGGGGTACTTGGACACGTCCTCCAGGCCGACAGGCGTGGTGGTCACGCCGTCCAGGTCGCCGCCTATGCCAACGTGGTTTATGCCGGCGACGGCGCGGAGGTGGTCGATGTGGTCGGCAACGTCGGAGAGCGTCGCCTGCGGCTCAGGGTTGGTGTCTTCCCAGGCGTGCATCGCCTCCGACGCGGCGTCGCTGCCGGCGCCGTGCTCGGACTCCAGCCTCTCGCGCTCGGCCCTTCGCCGCCGCTCGTGCTCCATGACGGGTTGCGATATGAACGGCGGGACGAAGTTGGCCATCACCACGCCGCCGTTCGCGGTCACGCGCTCCAGCACGTCGTCGGGGACGTTGCGCGGGTGGTCGTTGAGTGCGCGCGCGGAGGAGTGGCTGAAGATGACGGGCGCCTCGGCGGTGTCCAGGGCGTCGCGCATCGTGTTCGGGGAGACGTGGGACAGGTCGACGAGCATGCCCAGGCGGTTCATTTCGCGCACCACCTCGCGCCCGAACGGCGACAGGCCGTTGCTGCGGGGGTCGTCGGTGGCGGAGTCGGCCCAGGGCGTGTTGTCGTTGTGGGTGAGCGTCATGTAGCGCGCGCCGAGCCGGTAGAACATGCGCAGCACGGCGAGGGAGCTGTCGATCGAGTGTCCGCCCTCCATGCCGATGAGCGATGCGACCCTGCCCGCGCGGAACGCGCCCTCGACCTGGTCGGCCGTGAGAGCGAGCCGGAGCGCGCCCGGGTAGGCGCGGACGAGGTTGTGGACGACGTCTATCTGTTCCATCGTGACGCCGACCGATTCCTGCGGGCTGAGCGAGGACGGCACGTAGACGGACCAGAACTGGCCGCCGACTCCGCCCTCCCGCAGCCTGGGGATGTCGGTGTGAAGATCGGGCTGGTGCTCCTCGATGTCGACTTTGGATATGGCGCGGTCCACCAGCTCGCGGTAGCGCCACGGCAGGTCGTTGTGGCCGTCGATGAGCGGGATCCGGCGGTGGAGCGCGCGTGCGCGTTCGAGCATCTGGTCCGGCATGGTAACCTCCTCTTATCTGTGGCGGGGCAAGCTTGTCACCCCCATCCTAACCTTCCCCCATCGAGAGGGAAGGGACTGGCGATCCGCAGTGTGGGACTCTCGATTGAGCCACATACTACGCTATAATGGGGCGCATAGTGTACGCTACACGGCCCGTCGGAGGCTTGCCATGGCAGCGAGCAAAGTGTCCCCGGTGACGACAGCGCTTCCGAGCATCTTCTACGAAGACCCGGAGCCGGTAGAGGACGGAATGCAGCAGGCCCCGGTCATCGTTGAGATCGCCCACATGCTCACGGCTTACTTTAAGGGTGAGCCTGAGGTGTTCGTTTCGGCGGGTGGGTTCATCTTCTACGACCCTTCCAACGGCAACCGGCGCATCGCTCCAGACCTCTACATCGCATTCGACGTGGACGTGGTTGGCATTCGGCTGAACCTGCCCAACTACTGGATGTGGCAAGTCGGCAAGGCGCCGGACTTCGTTATGGAGGTGGCGTCGCCGAGCACGGCGTCCAACGACCTGGGGCACAAGCGCGACCTGTACGCCCGTCTGGGTATAGCCGAGTACTGGAGACTTGACCCGACCGGAGGCGACCTGTACGGCCAACCGCTGAGCGGCGAACGCCTGGTGGGCGGCGAATACCGGCCTTGCGAGCTGAACACCGATGCGGATGGCAACTTCTGGGCGTACAGCGAGGTTCTCGGCCTGCGCTTCTACTGGGACTTTGAACTGGAGAACCAGTTCGACGTCCGCGACCCCACGACAGGGCGTTCCATAGCTCCCGAGACGGTTGCGCGCGAGGAGTTGAGGTCGGCACGGGAAGAGTTACTCTCGGAGCGTAGTGCACTATTGGCCGAGCGAGAGGCGCGGCTTAAGGCCGAGGCCCGCGAGAGGGAGCTGCTGTCCGAAATCGAGCGCCTGCGCGGCCGGCTGCCGGAAGCCTAGTGGTTGACGGGACATGGTTCGGGCTAGACCGGCCCGAACCAGTCGGTGAAGCGCGCCGCTTGCCGCTCGTCGCCCTCGAACGAGAGCCGCCCACGGCGCACCGAGCGCGCAAACGGTAGCCGGCCCATGCAGAACAGCAGGTGGGTGTCGGTGTCGCACGCGAAAGTCACGTCGGCGGGCGCGTCTCCGGCGTCGCCTACGCTGAAGCTGTCGCCCCGCACGACAATGTCCCGCGCCGCCGCGCCCTCGTCGGTGAGCGCGAAACGGTAGATCACCGGCACGTCGAGCGGCTCGCCCGCGCGGAAGGCCGCCGACAGCCAGTTGGGCAGCCACTCGCACAGGAATGGCAGCGCGCCGGTCGGCAACGTGGACGACCTGTCCAGCGTGTAGCGGACGTCCCAGCCGTGCACCGCGAGCTCCAGCGCGCGTATGTCGACCAGTCGGGAGACGGGCATCACGCCCGCGGGGTGGAACGCCGGCGCGTCCATGCCGTCGGCGTCGAGCGCGACCAGCACGTTGCTGAGCCGCCTGCAGCTCGCGTTGAACTCTGGGAACAGGTCTTCGTCGTAGGTGTCGCGCAGCGACACGAGGTCGGCGGTGGCATCTTCGCCTGTGAGCCTGCGGTAGCCCATCGGCGGCCCCGTCTGGCCCTTGAGGGCGCGCGCTATGCTGAGGGACAGCATGTTAGCGCCGGCCACGAGGTGGGTTATCACGTCGGCCAGCTTCCAGCCGGCGCACGGGCTGCCGTACTGCGCGGCGTTGCGCCAGACGTCGTCGGGCAGCGTGTGAATGTGGGCGGCCAGGCCGTTGGACAGCTCGCGCACCAGGTTTACACGACCCCTCGCCTGCCGCGCGCGCCTGAGCGTCATGGAGCTAGACGCCCTTGTCGACCAGGAAGGCGGCCAGGTCCGCGGTGCGGCAGCTGTAGCCCCACTCGTTGTCGTACCAGCCGATGACCTTCACCATGTTGCCGCCCATCGACATGGTGGAGAGCGAGTCGATTATGCAGCTGTGCGGGTTCTGGATGAAGTCGCTGCTCACCAGCGGCTCGTCCGAGTACTCCAGCACGCCCGCGAGGGTCGACGAGGCGGCCTCCGCATAGGCAGCGTTCACGTCGTCGACGCTGGCGTCCTTGCTCAGTTCGGCCACGAAGTCGGTCACCGAGCCGGTGGCGGTGGGGACGCGGAAGGCCATGCCGTGGATCTTGCCGTTCAGCTCGGGGAGCACCAGGCCCACCGCGCGGGCCGCGCCGGTGGTGGTGGGGATGATGTTCATGGCGGCGGCGCGGGCCCTGCGCAGGTCTTCGTGCTGCTGGTCGAGGATCTTCTGGTCGTTGGTGTAGGAGTGGATGGTGCTCATCAGGCCGCGCTCGACGCCGAAGCTGTCGTGCAGCACCTTGACCATGGTGGCTATGCAGTTGGTGGTGCAGGAGGCGTTCGAGAGAATGTGGTGGTTTTCGGCGTCGTACTTGTCCTCGTTCACGCCGAGCACGATCGTGAGGTCCTCGCCCTTGGCGGGGGCGGAGATGATGACCTTCTTCGCGCCGCCCTCCATGTGGCCGGAGGCAGCACCGGCGTCGGTGAAAAATCCAGTGGACTCGACGACCACGTCCACGCCCAGGTCGCCCCATGGCAGCCTGGAGGGGTCGCGGTCCGAGAGCACTCTGATTTCCGAGCCGTCAATGGATATGCCGTCTTCGGTGGCCTTCACGCTGCCCGGGTAACGCCCGTAGCTGGTGTCGTACTTGAACAGGTGCGCGTTGGTCTGGGTGTCGGTCAGGTCGTTGACCGCGGCCACCTCGAGCTTGTCGGAATGCCGTTCGAGAATTGCCCTCAGCACCTGCCTGCCGATGCGTCCGAAGCCGTTGATGCCTACCCTAGTCGCCATGGTGGAAGCCCCCTGTCGTGTTGCCGCTCGGTGCTGGCGGTAAAGCGCGGCGCCAGCCGGTGCCCATTATAACCGCAGCGGCGAATGTATGGTAGTGCGCGGGTCGACGTTGTAACTCATATGCTTTGTTATGGTACACTCAACTGCTGAAAGACCATGCCGCAAGTTGAAAGATGGGCCATACAAGGGTGAAGCATGCAAAGAGTAATATACAACAATGTCGAGTTTGAAACGGAACACGAGGCCGTCTGCTCGGCACTCTTCACCAACTACGGGTGGAAGTGGGAAAGGCCCAGAAGTGCCCTAAGTGGATGGCTTCCTGATTTTCGACTCAACGGCAACACCGTTGTCTATGTCGAATGTAAGGGCGGCCTAGGATGGGACGATGTTAGGACCTTCAAAGAACTGCAGAGATATGAGGACGCGGTCAGTGGGACTAACTATGAAGTGCTTCTCATTCCCGAGTCTCCTGTAAAGTTGAAGAATCGCAAGGGGTATGTCTTCAGCACCCTTGGATACTTGTACGACAAAGAAGTGTGGTCATATGCCGAGCTCGGCAGATGGTCGGGAAGTGTGGGCTTCTGTCACAGCGCAAATGCCTGGAGGGATCGGATGTCTGGGCAAAGCACGAACCTATCGTCTGGAGACGGACATCGAGTTGACGTTGAACTTGATTGGCGCCACGCAACTGATGTGTTCAAGGGCAAGAGAGTGTCCTACTTTAAGGCATCGACCGACTCCCAGGTTGAGGAGTGGGATACGTCTAGGGATTAGTGAGGCGGAGGTCAACCCCAACATCACAAAATCGGTACATTGAGGGAGTCTGCTTGGCCCCAGGCGCCTACGCCCGTTCTAGCCAGTGGTCGTACAGGTCGATGGTGATGGTGTCGTCCGCCTGGCCGGCGTAGTCGGACCACACGTCGGACTGGGTGAACTCGACGCGGTACAGCGCCCGGCGCGGCAGGCCGTCGCCGCCGTGGGCCAGCGACTCGGGGTTGCGGAACACGCCACACACCACCGCCACCCGGCCCGTCTTGCCCTTCACGAACCAGGGCGTCCGGTGGTGCACCGGCGGCGTTTCGTCGCGTACTCTCACGCGGTCGCCGGGGCCGTAGCGCGTTTGCGAGCTATCCACACCTCACCCCCATCGCTCTTGCAGGGAATTCACCTTGCCGTCCACCTCTTCGGACGAGATCACGCCCTTTTCCACGAGGATAGTCTCCAGCGAGGCGGCCCAGCGTTCGTAGTAGGAGAGTGCTTCGTACTCATCGGGCGGCAGCGCCTCGATGCCGCGGCGCATCTCGTCCACGGTCATCAGGCCCCTGGCGCGCACGGCGCCCATCACCGCCGCCGTCTCGCGTTCCCAGTCGGCCCACTCATGCTCGCCGCGGTCGATCGGCTCGTCTGTGGGCATTCCGCCCACGTCGTGTGGGTTAGGCATAGGCTCGTCTCCTTCGCGCGCATCGGTTCCGCATCCCACAAGGATGTCGATCGTGGCATCGAGGGCTTCGGCGATACGGCTCCAGGCTGATATGGAGCCAGCCTTCCGGCCCCGCTCGATCTCCGAAAGATAACTCGCCCCCAAGCCCGTCTTTTCGGACAACTCCCGTAGAGTCATGCCACGATATTTCCGATAGGCCAGCATAGGCTTGGTGTCTGCTAGTAGGTCAAGCACTATCTCGTGGGGAATATAGGAGCCGTTGTGCGCTACAAGGCCCGCAATGCTGTCCTCGAGGTCTTCGCACCGCTGGAGAAGTGCTTCGTACTCGGCTCTGGGCAGTGTTATGGTCTCTTCGCTAGTCATAAGCTTCGCTCCTGTGTCGAACTCTCACAACCCGCAAAATCCTGGTTTGGCCGCGAATGACAACGAAAACCAGGCGATAGTTTCCAACTCTCAACCGCCTCTGATTGCTCCCCGTCAACGCCCTTACTTGGTTGGCAAGAGACGCCGGGTTTTCGGCGTACTGGTTGACTTTTGAAACTACGAGATCTTCAGCCCGCTTGGAGAGGCGCCGAAGATCCCTGACTGCTCTCGGCGACCATTGAATTATCATCCTGCGTCGCACAATCGAAGTTTTGCACAGGGCGGATAGGCCGGTCAAGCGGGTCCTGGGACACAGCCGCCGCCACGACCTGCTATAATTTTGGCTCGGAGGCTTCCCCATGCGAATCTACACACGCTCCGGCGACGACGGTACAACCGGGCTGCTGTTCGGCGGGCGCGTTGCCAAGACTCATGCCCGCTGCGAGGCCTACGGCGAGGCCGACCTCGCCGTGTCGGCCATGGGCCTCGCGCGCGCCTTTTCCAACGACCGGCGTGTGAAAGAGATTCTGCTGCTGACCCAGCGCGAGATGTTTACCGTCGAGTCGGAGCTTGCGACCGACGACGAAAACTACCACCTGTTCACCAACACGTTCCACGCGATAACCGGGGAGAACGTGGCGCACCTGGAGCGGCTCATAGACGAGCTCAAGGAAGAGGTCGAGCTGCCCCCCAAGTTCATCATCCCCGGCGCTTCGCCCGCGTCGAGCGCCCTCGATCTCGCCCGCTCTGCGATTCGCGGCGCTGAACGCCGCATGGTCGCCCTGGACGAGGAGGGCATGATCGCGAACCCCGAGCTGCTGCGCTACGTCAACAGGCTTTCGGACCTGCTGTTCATCCTGGCGCGGTATGAGGACAGGGAGCTGCCGTTCGACGCGGTGACCGGTACGCGGGTGTGAGGCCATGAGCGCCCCCAACATAGCGGTTATCGACTACCAGGCCGGCAACCTGCGGAGCGTGCAGAAGGCGTTGGAGCGCTTCGGCGCACGAGCCGCCATCACCAGCGATCCCGGCGACGTCGAACGCGCGGACGGCGTCGTCTTTCCGGGCCAGGGCGCCAACGACTCGTCGATGCGCCACCTCAGGGCCGGAGGGCTTGTCGCGCCGGTCGAGGCGTTCATTCGCGGCGACAGGCCCTTCCTGGGCGTCTGCCTGGGCCTCCAGCTTCTGCTCGAAGGCTCGGACGAGGGTGTGGAGCCGGGGCTGGGCGTGCTCGCGGGCCGGGTCCGCCGGCTGGGCGACGGCCTGAAGGTGCCGCATATGGGCTGGAACAGCGTGGACTTCCGCGTCGACCACCCGCTGCTCGAGGGCATCCCGAACGGCTCCCACTTCTACTTTGTCCACAGCTACTACGCGGACCCCGCCGACAAGGGCGTGGTGGCCGGCTACACCAGCTACGGAGTGGACTTCTGCAGCGCGGCCGCGTGGCGCAACGTGTTCGCCATGCAGTTTCACCCCGAAAAGAGCGGCGACGTGGGGCTCAGGCTGTATCGCAACTTCGTCGAGTTCGTGAGAAACGACAAGAGGGAGAGGGCGTGGAAGTTGTCCCCGCGATAGACCTGCGCGGCGGCAGATGCGTTCGCCTGTACCAGGGCGACTACGCGCGAGAGACGGTGTACTCGGACGCGCCCGGCGAGGTGGCCGAACGCTGGATCGAGGCGGGCGCGTCGCGTCTGCACGTGGTGGACCTGGACGGCGCGAAGGCCGGCGCGCCGGTGAACCTGCCGGCCATCGAGAGTATAGCCGCCGCTGCCACCGTGCCGGTGCAGCTCGGCGGCGGCATACGCTCGGTCGAGTCCGCGAGGGCCGCGCTCGACCTGGGCGTGGATCGGGTGATGACCGGCACTGCCGCGGTGAGGGACCCCGAGTCGGTGGCCGCGATGTGCGACGCGCTGGGACCCGAGGCAGTGGTGGTGAGCGTGGACGCGCGCGACGGCCTCGTTGCCCTGGATGGCTGGACCCGGAGCAGCCGCGTGCGGGCCGCGGAGCTTATGCACCGCATGGCCGAGATGGGCGTTGTGCGCTTTCTGTACACCGACATAGCGCGCGACGGCACCCTCGCCGGCCCCAACTACGGCGCGATAGAGGCCCTGCGCGGCGAGATTAGCGCCAAGCTCATGGTCGCGGGCGGCATATCGTCGGTGGAACACCTGCTGCGCCTCCAGCGAATCGGGGTTGAGGCCGCCGTCGTCGGCAAGGCGCTCTACACCGGAGACGTGAGCCTGCCGGACGCCATACGAGGCCTGGAGGGACCGCAGCTAGGGCGTGACCCAAACCAAACTGAGAGTTCGAGGACGTAATCCGATGCATGAGAAGTTCGACCACAATGACAAGGCGGAGCTTTTGTCGGCCGACCGCTACGAGAGCACCGACCCGCAGCGCCTGATCTCGATGCTGCCGATCCTGGTGTACCACGAGGTTGCCGACATCGGCTGCGGCCCCGGCTTCTTCACCATACCGTTCGCCAAGTACCTGTTCGACGGCAGGGTTTACGCCGTGGACGTTCAGCAGGAGATGCTGGACGCCGCACAAGAGCAGGTGAAGGCGGTCAACCTGACCAACGTGGAGCTGAAGCTGGCCGGGGAGAACGAGCTGCCGCTGGAGGACAATAGCCTGGACGGCGCGTTCATCGCGTTCGTACTTCACGAAACGGAAGCCCCGGCCACGATGCTCGCGGAGGCGCGGCGTTGCCTTCGCAAGGGCGGCTGGCTCGCCGCGCTGGAGCACAAGGAGACGGCGGAGGACGGGCCACCGAAAAATCGGCGCCTCGACGAGGGCGAAGTTCGGGCGATGGCGCAAGAGCAAGGCTTTCGCGTCGAGAGCTCGCACAACATGAACGACCACCACTACATGCTCATCATGCGGAAGTAGGCCGCGGTGCTCACCAAGAGGATAATCCCCTGCCTTGACGTGGACAAAGGGCGCGTCGTCAAAGGCGTAAGTTTCGTGAACATCCGAGACGCGGGTGACCCTGCGGAGCTCGCGTCGTTCTACAATGGCGAGGGCGCCGACGAGCTGGTCTTTCTGGACATCACCGCGAGCTCCGACGCCCGCGAGATAATGCTTGGCGTCGTGGAACAGGTGTCTGAACAGGTGTTCATCCCGCTGACCGTAGGCGGTGGACTCCGCAGGCTGGAGGACGTGCGCAGGATGCTCGAGGCGGGCGCCGACAAGGTGTCGCTCAACACCGCCGCTGTCGCCAACCCGCGCCTGGTCGCCGAGGCGGCGGACTTCTTCGGCAGCCAGTGCATCGTGGTCGCCATGGACGTCAAGCGTGTGGCTGACGGCGAGCGCGCCGATGCCGCGGGCCGCGCGGGGGGCTCCGAAATCGGCGTGGACGGGGATTCCACGTGGGAGGTCTACACCCGCGGGGGCCGCACACCCACCGGAATCGACGCGCTGAAGTGGGCGCGCCGCGCAGCCGAGCTTGGCGCCGGGGAGTTGCTCGTCACAAGCATGGACACCGACGGCCAGCTTACGGGCTACGACCTGGAGGTGACACGCGCGATATCCGACAGCGTGGGGGTGCCCGTCATCGCCAGCGGCGGCGCGGGCAACCTGGAGCACCTGTACGACGCGCTGGAGACGGGCAGGGCGGACGCCGTGCTCGCGGCCAGCATCTTCCACTACGGCGACTACACCATCCGGCAGGCCAAGCGTTACCTGAGCGAGCGCGGCCTGCCGATCCGCCCACGCGAGCGCCCCGCGCCGTGATGGGGAACGTGCTTGGTCTCCTCTCCCACGGGGGAGAGAGGACTGGCCCCGCGGGCTTCGAGGCCGCGTTGGGGATTGACGCGCGTTGCCCCGGCTTTTAGAATTAGTCCGAGGTTTGCGAAAAATGGATTACGCGATATTTCAAACGGGCGGTAAACAGTACCGCGTCAAGCAGGGCGACACCATTCGCGTCGAGAGCATTCCCGGCGACGAAGGGGACGCCATCGAGTTCGACAAGGTGCTGATGCTTTCCCGGGACGGCAACGTGTCCGTGGGCGCGCCCACGGTCGAGGGGGCGCGGGTGACCACCGAAGTGGTGGGCAAGGGCCGCGGCAAGAAGATTATCGTCTTCAAGTACAAGGCCAAAACCCGCTACCGGCGCAAGAACGGCCATCGACAGAATTACACCGACCTGCGGGTGATAGGCATCTCCCAGCAGTAGCGGGCCGTGGTAAGATACGTCCGCATCCTGACAGAAAGGGAATGAAGCAATGGCACACAAGAAGGGCGGAGGAAGCACACGCAACGGACGCGACAGCAACTCCAAGCGTCTGGGCGTCAAGCGGTACGACAGCCAGTTCGTCAGCGCCGGCTCGATAATCGTCAGGCAGCGCGGCACCAGGATTCACCCCGGCACAAACGTGGGTGTCGGGCGCGACCACACGCTGTTCTCGCTCATCGACGGCACCGTGAAGTTCGAGTTCAAGACGAAGGACAAGAAGCGGGCCAGCGTCTACCCCGTCGCCGCCGTTTAGGGCCGACGCGGTCCGGCACGGCCGGACCGCTCACTTAAGGACAATTCGAGCCAAGATACAGATGAAGACTGACATACATCCAACCTACTACCCGGAAGCGACCGTAACCTGCTCCTGCGGGCGCTCCTACAACACCGGCGCCACGAAGCCCGAGCTGCGGGTGGAGATCTGCAACCAGTGCCACCCGTTTTTCACGGGCGAGCAGCGGATCGTCGACACCGAGGGCAGGGTTGAGCGCCTCAAACGCCGCTTCAACCTCCAGTAGGGCACGCCCTGAGACCTCCCCAAACCGCGCCCGCGCTCACGGCGTCCGGGAAATGAGCCGTGCGGACTAGGCCCACCTATGGCGGCCAGGCGGTTATCGAGGGCGTCATGATACGCGGGCAGCGCAACGTCTGCGTAGCCGTGCGCCGCCCCGACGGCACCGTTGCCGTACGACGGCAACCTCTCAGCCCGCTCTTCACCGGTCCCGCCCGCAGAGTGCCGCTCGTGCGCGGCATCGTCGCGCTCGCCGAAATGCTTACACTGGGCATGAAGGCGCTCAACTTCTCGGCGAACGTGGGGATGGAGGCGGAGGGCGAGGAGATGAGCGGGGCGGCCATGGCGCTGATGATGGCGGTTTCGCTGCTGTTCGCCGTCGGCGTGTTCTTCCTCGCGCCGCTGTTCGCCAGCCACTGGCTGGAGGGCCTGCTCGGCTCCTCGCTCGCGGCCAACATCGCCGAGGGCGTCATCCGGCTCGTGCTCTTCCTCGCCTACATCTTGCTGATCGGCCGGATGAACGACATCCGGCGCGTGTTTATGTACCACGGCGCGGAGCACATGACCGTACACGCCCAGGAGCGGGGCGACCCGCTGGAGGTGGCGGCGGTCCGCAAGTACCCCACGGCCCACCCGCGATGCGGCACGGCGTTTCTGCTCGTGGTGATGGTGGTGTCCGTGATCGCGTTCGTCTTCGTTGGGCGCGAGCCGCTGTGGTGGCTGGTCAGCTCGCGCGTGGTGCTGATACCGGTGATAGCCGCGGTGAGCTACGAGCTGATCCGGCTGAGCGGAAGGTTCGCCGGCAACCCGCTTGTGGGGCTGATCACGGGGCCCAGTCTCGCGCTACAGCGGCTCACGACGCGCGAGCCCACCGACGACCAGATCGAGATCGCCATCGAGGCGATGCGCCTGGCTCTGGACGCCGACGCTTCTTCCGGCTAGTCCCTTCCCCCCTCGACGGGGGAAGGTTAGGATGGGGGTGAAAGAGTGCATCTCCGTCCCTTCCCCCTCACCTCAATCCTCTCCCCCAGGGGAGAGGAGGGGACTTACTCCGCGCCCTACCTCCGGCGTTGGCGCAGCTCCTCCCAAACGTCCTCGGGGCGAGCACCCGCGGCGGCCAGCAGCACGAGCGCGTGGTACAGCAGGTCGCCGATTTCGCCCACCATCGCATCGCGGTCGCCCTTGACGGCGGCGATGGCGGCCTCGCCCGCTTCCTCGATTACCTTCTGGCTTATGCGGTCCACGCCGTCTCCGAGCAGCTTCGCCGTGTAGCTGTCCTCGGGCATCTCGCGCTTGCGGTCCTGTATCACCGAGAACACGTCCTCGATCACGCCCGGCCCGCGGTCTGTCGTGACGAAGTCTGGCAGTTCGTCGAACGGCGTGAAAAAGCAGGTGTCGTTGCCGGTGTGGCATATAGGGCCGTCGGGGTTGACCCTCAGCAGAATCGTGTCGCCGTCGCAGTCGAGGGACGCGGACTCTATGCGCATGTAGTTTCCGGAGACCTCGCCCTTGTGCCAGAGGTCCGACCGGCTGCGGCTGTAGAACCACACCTCGCCGCCCTCCAGCGTGCGCTTGAGCGAGCCGGGGTTCATGTACCCCAGCATAATGACGTCGCCGGTAGCGGCGTTCTGGGCTACCGCGGGCACCAGTCCCTTCTCGTCCAACTGTAACTCGGTCACGTTCTCACCTCTTCCGGATGACTTGCACCCGACCGCTCCGGGCTGCCGAGCCGCGCGATACGCCAGCTACCTGCGGCTGGGCCTGGTCTGCTGGAGGACCTTTTCGGGACGCCAGCGCCTGGCCGGACCGTCGTACTTGAGCACCGCGACGAACGCGCCGTCGACGCCGTACACCCTGCAGCGTTCGCCATCCTCGGCGCCGGGAATGCGTGATTCGGGCGGTATCGGCTGGCCGTGTCTTATGAGCTGTTCCATCTGTCGGCCCACTATCGCCGCCTTCAGTCCGTACAGGGCGGCGTCCGGCGCATGTATCAGCTCGGCCCAGGTGTCCTCTACGAAGCGCTCCTCCGCGTCGTCGAGCTGCACCGCGTCGGCGACGTAGAAGGCCCCGCTTCGCAGCCGCTCCAGGCTTTTCAGGTGCCCGCCGCAGCCGAGCGCCTGGCCCACGTCGTGGGCGAGTGAGCGCATGTAGAAGCCGCGGCCGCTGCCGACCTCGACACTGATAATGGGCGGCGACCAGTCCAGCAGCCGCGTCCAGTGCACAACCACGTCTCGCGGCTCGCGCTCCACCTCGATGCCGGCACGCGCCAGGTCGTACAGGCGCTTGCCCTGGCGCTTGAGGGCAGAGTACATGGGAGGCACCTGCTTGACCGTGCCCAGGTAGGGAGCGATGGCGGCCTCGACGTCTTCCAGGGAGACGCCGTCCGTTGGACGCTGTTCGACCACCTTACCCAGCGCGTCGTAGGTATCGGTGGTGGCGCCCAGCTCTATCTCGGCCCTGTACTCCTTGCGACCGTCGATGAGGTACTCCATCATCCGGGTCGCCTGTCCGAAGCAGATTGGCACCACTCCGGTGGCCACGGGGTCGAGAGTGCCGCCGTGGCCCACGCGCTTCTGGCGGCTGGCGCGCTTCAGGCGGCGCACCACCTCCATGGAGGTGATGCCATAGGGCTTGTTGACGTTGAGGATGCCGTTTATCGCCGGCTCTTTCGGTTCTCTGAGCATTCACCCTCACCCCTTCGGCAATCCATTCGGCAGGCTCAGGACAAGTCTCAGGGCAGGTTCTAACCCTCTCCCGTCAAGGGAGAGGGGAATGGTTCTCCGCGGTCTGGGTGTTCGGTTTGGCGACCGCCTCTTCTATAATGTCCGATAGCTGCGCGCCCCGTTCGATCGAGTCGTCCAGCTCGAATCTCAGGAACGGCATACTCTTCAGCGTGATGTTCTCCCGCACGGCCCGGTGGATGTAGCCGGATGCGGACTTGAGGGCGGCCATAGTGCCGCGCTTGTCGTCGCCGCCGCCCAGCACGCTGATGTAGACCTTGGCGTGCCTGAGGTTGGAGGAGGTGTCGACGTGCGTCACGCTGACGACCTTGGAGAGCCTGGGGTCGCGGAGGTCGGTGGCCATCACGCGGCTTATCTCTTTGCGCAAAAGCACGTTTACGCGGTTCATCCGCCGGTTCATGAGGAGCCTCTTCGGGTGGGAAGTTCGGGCGGCTGCGCGGGCGCGGCGCTAGCTCTCTTGTACGGTGCGGTAGGCTTCCAGCACGTCGTCTTCCTCGTAGTTGTGGAAGCCTTCCAGCGTTATGCCGCCCTCGACGCCGGTGGCAACCTCTCTCACGTCGTCGCGGAAGTGCTTAAGGCTTACGATCGGGCCGACGTACAGCTCCTGGCCGCTGCGCAAGAGGTGGATCTTCGAGTCGCGGGCGATCCTGCCGTCGTTGACGTAGAAGCCGGCCGCTTGGGCCCTGCGGCCCAGGCTGAACACGGCGCGCACCGTGGCCCTGCCTTCGAGCACGTCGCGGTATACGGGGTCCAGTAGTCCGGTGAGCGCCCGTTCCACGTCGTCCACGAGGTTGTAGATTATGCTGTAGAAGCGTACGTCCACGCCCTCCTGGCTTGCGAGGGAGCGGGCGCCGGGCTCGATCCTGCTGTTGAAGGCTATCACGATAGCCTTGGACGCGACCGCCAGCAGGATGTCGCTTTCGGTTATGCTGCCGCTTGCGGCGTGGATCAGGGTCACCTTGGTCTGCTCGGTGTTGAGCCGCTCCAGCGCGTTGCGAACGGCATCTACGGTGCCCTGTACGTCGGTCTTGACGATCAGGTTCAGCGTCTTGACTTCGCCCGACTCTATCCTGGTGTACACGTCTTCGAGCGTGGGGCCGGAGCCGAACTTTAGCTCGCGCAGGCGTTGGCGCTCTTGCACGATCTGGCGCGCGGTCTTATCGTCGGGCGTAGTCTCGAGCACGTCTCCCGCCTGCGGCAGCCCGGACACGCCGAGGATTTCGACGGGCTGGGAGGGGCCGGCACTCTTGATGCGCCTGCCCCTGTCGGTGAACATGGCTTTGACCCTGCCGCGCACTTCGCCGAGCACGATGTTGTCGCCCACGTTCAGAGTGCCCGTCTGCACGAGCACAGTGGCTATCGTGCCGCGCTGCTTGTCGATGCGGGCTTCCACGACGACGCCGCGGGCGGGCCGGTGCGGATTAGCCTTGAGATCGCCGATTTCGGCAACCACCATCATGTTTTCGAGAAGGTCGGATATACCGTCGCCCCTCAGGGCGGATATCGGCACGGCTATCACGTCGCCGCCCCACTCCTCTATCAGCAGGTCCTGTTCGGCGAGCTGGCGCTTGACGCGCTCGGGGTCCGCGTCGAGCCTGTCGATCTTGTTGATGGCGACGACGATGGGAACGCCGGCGGCCTTCACGTGGTCTATCGCCTCGATGGTCTGCGGCATTATGCCGTCGTCCGCGGCTATCACCAGTATCGCGATGTCGGTGACCTGCGCGCCCCGGGCGCGCATAGCCGTGAACGCCTCGTGCCCCGGGGTATCGAGAAAGGAGATGGGGGAGCCGTCGAAGTCGATCTGGTATGCCCCAATGTGTTGGGTGATGCCGCCGGCCTCACCGCTCACCACGTTGCTGTTGCGCAGCGAGTCCAGCAGCGTGGTCTTGCCGTGGTCGACGTGTCCGAGAATGGTCACCACCGGCGGGCGGCCCTCAAGCAAGTCGGGGTCTTCGCCGTCCGGCGATATCACCAGCGAGCCGGCCCGCTTTTCAGGTTCGGCGAGGGGAAGCACGTCGAAGCCCAGGGACTCGGCGACGAGGGCGGCGGTCTCATGCTCCACCACCTCGTTGATGGTGTACATGAAGCCGTTGCGCATGAACTCCTTGATGACCTCGATGGGGTTGAGGCCCATCACGTCGGCAAGGTCGTGGATGGCGATGGCGGCGGGAATCTCGATCGCGGAGTCGACGGGCGCGGCGCGTTGGGCGCTCGCGGGAGCGACGGGTTGCCGCGCCGCGCCGTAGCTGGACCTTGCCGGTCGTCGTCCCCTGGTGCTGCTAGTCATACTTGTGGTCTCCGTTGCCGAACCGCTCGATTGCGCGGTGGCCAGGTGATGATTCCGATGCCTCTTCCACCCTCACCTCAGTCCTCTTCCATCAAGGGAGAGGGGGCCATAGGGAAACACCCTCAGGTATTCGGTAGTGCCTCTAGCGACTGGAGCAGTCGCGTCCAGTCGTCATCGGAAAGCTTCGTTCGCAAATTGTGTTCGAGCCGGCCGCGCTTCAGTGTCGTCGAGGCCGGGCAGTCGCCTGACGCGCACACGTATGCGCCGCGCCCGGGCATCCGACCCGACGGGTCGACGACCACGCCTTGCGGCGCTGAGGCGATGCGCACCAGTTCGCGCTTTTCGGTCCTTTTGCCGCAGGCGACGCACGTCCTGACTGGTCGGCGGCGCGGTCTGGGCGGCATGGCTTAGCGGCGGCGCCTCTTGCCGGCCTTGGTGCGGCGGTTGTTCCTGCCGCTATCCTTGTCGCGGCGCGAAGGCGGCCCGCCCCGCAGTCCGATGATGTCCTCAGCAAAGCGAATGCGGCCCGGCTCCGGTTCGGAGCGCCTTCGCCGTAGAGACCACACGTCGTCGGGCACGTCGCGCAGCGAGGATGTGCGGCCCAGCACGGGCGCGGCCGGCTCCGGGAGGGGTTCGAGCTCGAACACCGGCTCCGGCACGGGCGCCGGTTGCACTTCTTCTTCTTCCACCTCGACCGGTTCGGTCTCCTCGACTTCGGCGGCCGGCTCTTCCTCGGCGACCGGTACGGCTTCCGTCTGCTCTGCCGAGACCGCGACGGGCGCTTCGACGAGCTCTTCGGCTTCGGCGACTTCGACCGGCTCGGCATCTGCCACAACCGTGTCGGCCTCGGCCGCGACGGGTTCGGGCTGTTCGGCCGGTTCCGGGACTTCCACGGCCGGCGCGGCCTGTCGCACGGCTGCGTCCAGCGCCTCCTCGACCTGCGCGGGCAGCGAGATGTCCACCGCCGACACGGGCCTCGCGGGCGGCTTGGGAGCGGCCTGCGGCCTGGGCATCAGGTCCGCCTCGACGTTGCTCTTGATGTCCACTTTCCAGCCGGTAAGCTTAGCGGCAAGGCGGGCGTTCTGCCCCTCTTTGCCAATGGCGAGAGAGAGCTGCCGGTCGGGAACGACGGCGGTGGCCGTCTCGTTTTCGGGGTCGATTTCCACGCGCAGCACCTGGGCGGGGCTGAGCGCGTTCGCGATCAGCACGCCGGCGTCCTTGTGCCACTCGATTACGTCGATCTTCTCGCCCTGGAGCTCGTTGACGATATTCTGGATGCGCACGCCCCGCAGGCCTACGCACGAGCCTACCGGGTCTATGCCAGCCTGGGTGGCGCGCACGGCGACCTTGCTGCGGAGTCCGGCTTCCCTGGCGATGGCCATGATCTCGACCGAACCGCTGTAGATCTCGGGGATCTCCATTTCGAACAGGCGCTTCATCAAGAGTTTGTCGGCACGCGAGACGATTATCTCGGGCCCTCTTGTCGAGCGGGTGACCGACTGGAGAAGAACCTTCATCTTGTTGCTGACGCGATAGCGCTCGGTCGGGATCTGCTCTGCCGGCGGCAGCACGGCCTCGGCGCGGCCCAGCTCGACGGTGACGTATCTGGGGTCGACGCGCTGGACGGTTACGGAGATAACTTCGCCTTCCTTGTCGGCGAACTCCTCGTACACGAGGTCGCGCTCGGCCTCTCTGAGGCGCTGTAGCACTACCTGCTTGGCCGTCTGGGCTGCGATGCGGCCGGCGCTGTGGGGCACGCTGTCGGTGGGGACAACTTCGCCCACCTGGGCGTCGGGCCTGATGTTGCGGGCGTCGGCCAACGTTATCTCAGTTTGCGGCGACTCTACGAAGTCGACGACTGTCTTGAGAATGAAGACGCTGACGTCGCCGGTGCCGGGGTCCAGCGTCACGCTCACGTCCTGCCCGGCCGTTACGCTGTCTTTCTTATAGGCGGACACCAGGGCGGCCTCGATGGCGGAGAGCACGATCTCCCTCGGGAGATTGCGTTCGGCGGCAAGCTGAGTTAGGGCAATTACGAAATCGCTCTTCATACTTTCGGCCACCTCCTACAGAGTAGACTTGTGCCGTTCGCCTCGAGTTAGTCCCTCGCGTATATTCCATTAAGTAAAGAAAGTGGGGGCAACCCACTTTCAAGAAAGTCCACCACTATTGTCGGGGCTTAGTTTACCACCATAGACGGGCGCACACAACCTTTTTGGGAAGGGAGGCTACACGGCCCCGCCACACCACTCGCGTTGACCTCTACGCACCCGTCATTCCGGCCCTCGAACCCAACCACAACCCCTCTCCGCCGTGCGGGAAAGGGTGAGGGGTAATCCGGCCGCTACTCCGGCAAGAGTCGATTCAGCGGGAAGCCCAGTTCGACCAACCAGCTTCGCACAATGCTTGATAACTCAACACTGCGCGACGCGAACTGAGTCAGGAGGGCTGTTGCGTCGGCGTCCAGCTCACTTGGACTCTTGGGCATCACTGCTGAGAACAAGATGGTAGGGGGAGCAAGCCGAAGGACTCTCTTCTTCAGGTGGTGGAGATCATTGAGTCTGAGGGCTCTGATGGCCTCCTCCGCCATTTGACGGCGCCGAGGGCGAAGTGACCCGTGTGGTCTCATGAACCCCGTTTGAGTATCGAAAGTGAAGTAGCGTTCCGGACGGTCCGATGCTGAGGTAGCGCACGGGTCCACGAGTCCTGCCGCTGGCCAAATGTCCGACTTGGCCTTGTTGCAATCGTGGCAAGCGAATAGCCAATTGGACCAGGAATACACAAGATCTGGATACTTGCTTTTGGGCCGAAAGTGGTCTACTTCTCCAGGCGTGGATTCTTCACAGTAGGCGCAGATACCGAAGAACACACGTTCTAGATCAGGGTGGAAGCGACGCCAGTGGTGGTCGTTAGGTCTGCTGCCAGCGCCGTGAGTGTAGTGGCTGACCCAACGGGGGGTGTATCGTTCCCGAACTGTTGCCAGAGCTGAAGGCTCGAAACCTCGGTCTACCCAGTGCATGGCTAGACGCTCGAACCCTCTCCATCACACTCGCTGTGCAACACACTTTGGTTATTCTCGCCCCTGGCTCGCTCCAGTTCCCCAGCGAACCTCAACACCTCAGCAGACCCCGGTCCGCTCAACAGGTCCGCCCTTACAGCGCGACGCAACTGAGCGAGTTCGTCAGCCTCAGCTTCTGACAAGACCTTTTTCTCTTCCAGCTCCTGGTACCGACTGGCTCGATCAGCAGTCCCTATATCGGTTGGATTCCGCACGTCCATGTACTGTCTCAAGACTTCGTCGACGGTCCAGCCGGCAATGTCTGACTCATTCGCCGACACAGTGACCTTGCCTTCATCGTTACGGCGGAGCAGTTGGACCTGCCCTTCCTTTAGCCCCGCCACCATTAGTGGGGAGTGGGTGGAGCAAAAGACCTGCAAGCTGGGGAAGTTACGAGTCAGGGCAGGGATGATGCGTCTCTGCCATGTCGGATGCAGGTGGGCATCTATCTCATCGATGATTGCGATACCCGGCTTGTTGTTCAGGTCGGGAGGGAAGTCGTAGTATTCGGCGTATCTCAGCAGCAAGTGGGCTACGAATTGAACGATTGACTGGGTTCCTTGGCTCAACACATCGAGGGGCAGGTGTCCGTGAGGAGTCCGAAACTCTGGATACAGACCCTGCGCATCCTCGGCCACCCCCAGGAATTCGATTGGGAAGTCTTTGGTGATCTCCGAGGCGATAGATGCGACCTGTTTGAGGTATGTCTTGATGACAGGCTTCTCTGTTCTCGACGAAGCGTAATCCAGATCGAGGAATCGCTGCTTCATTGCCTTGTCGTTAACCAACGTGTTGCCGGCCATCATCAATCTGCTGCGTCTGAGGAGTTCGGGATGACTCACGTTGATAAGTTCCTGCCTTGCGGCCTGTCTAAACGCCTCCAGCCCAATCAGTTTAACGATCTCCGGCCTCTCCTCCACAAACAGGTCGAAGGCTTCGTCAATTTGGGACTTCGGGCCGCCGCCGCGATACGGTTGGCCCCGATGACCTGAAGTTCGTGCTGACCCTCTGGGCTGGCACAAAGCATGTGTACCCCACCCTTTCAAAAACAGGGATCATACGTTCCGGGTCAGATGGGAATCTACCTTCAATGCTCTCGATCCCTGCCGAAGTGGAGAAGTTCAACCTCCAGGATGCCCGATCCGACCGAATGACCTTTCTGGGCATTGTAAAGGGGTAGACCAACAGCTCTCCAAGAACCCAAAGCAAAGTTGACTTACCGGAGTTGTTCGGTCCCGTGATCACATTCACTTGCCGGTCGAATTCGAACGTGATTGGCTCAAATGGCCCTACGTTGGAAATGTGCATGCTGGTTATGGGCATAATCGAAACTCCGCAAGATGATGAGATCTGAATTTTGCGGTCGGTGTGGCTTGGCGAGTACGATTTGAGAGTAACAATGGGGTCCACATGCGTCAATACGTCGACGCTCTTGGGCGATTTCAACCGATTCTGTCAGTCCGCCTTCACCCTCCCCCTTCCACCACCTGCCTGTTCTGCAGTCCCCTCACGGCGTTGTTGGCGCTGGGCTGGGTTTGGAGCGGCATGGCGTTTCCTCGCGTCGACGATTTGGCTCATTGTACAATACTGCGAACGCCTGTGCGTAGGAGAGATGTTTCTAGCGAAGGCGAGGAAACTGCGCCCCCTCACCCTAACCCTCTCCCTCAGGGAGAGGGGACTGCTCCCACCCATCCCAGCATTGCCTAGCATATCCCCTTGCGCTAAACTATCTGGCGTGCCGCCGCGGGAGCCTGAGCTCCCGCTCCGCAGGATTGCGGCGCGCTCGATGCCAAGCTGCCGATGCCGAGAGGACGCTAGATGATTTCAGAACTTGCGGTGTGGCTGATTCTGCTTCTGCCGCTCGCCTCGTTTGTCATCTGCGCCCTGGTCATTCGCCCGTTTCTCAATCACCAATCCCACCTCGCCGGACTGCTCACGATAGCCGCCGTCGGCGTCGCCTTCCTGCTCTCTCTCTGGGCCTTCGCGAGCGTAGTGGACGCCCACGGCGCCCTCGACTTCCCCAACCATTCGTGGCTCGTCGTGGACAACTTCGAGCTGACGGTGGGGGTGCTGCTCGACCCGCTCACCGCGATCATGCTGGTGGTGGTGACCGGCGTCAGCCTGCTCGTGCAGGTGTACTCGATGGGCTACATGCGCGACGACCCGGGCTTCGCGCGCTACTTCGCCTACATGTCGCTGTTCACCGCCTCGATGCTGGGACTGGTGCTCGCGAGCAACGTCATTTTGCTGTTCGTGTTCTGGGAGCTGGTCGGCCTGGGTTCGTACCTGCTCATCGGCTTCTGGTTCCAGCGGCCCGCCGCGGCCGCTGCGGCGAAGAAGGCGTTTCTGATGACGCGGCTCGGCGACTTCGGGTTCCTTCTCGCGATCATGTACCTGTTCTTCAACGCCGACGCGTTCGCGGCGCAGGGGCTGAACCCGCTCGTGATTGCCGACATCTACGAGGCCGTGGGCGGCGATCTGATCGCCGCGGGCGTGGCCGGCTGGATCGCTGTGGGCCTGTTCGCTGGCGCGGCGGGCAAGTCTGCGCAGTTCCCGCTGCACACCTGGCTGCCGGACGCGATGGAGGGCCCCACGCCGGTGAGCGCGCTGATTCACGCGGCGACCATGGTGGCCGCGGGCGTGTTCCTGGTGGCGCGATTCATGCCGCTGTTCGAGCTGTCCCAGGAGGCGATGACGCTGGTGGCGCTCATCGGCGGCGTCACCGCGCTGTTCGCGGCTTCGATGGGCCTGGTGGCCACCGACATCAAGCGGGTGCTCGCCTACTCGACCGTCAGCCAGCTCGGGTACATGATGCTGGCGTTGGGAGTCGGCGCGTACGGCCCCGCGCTGTTCCACCTGTTCACCCACGCATTCTTCAAGGCGCTGCTGTTCCTCGGCTCGGGCAGCGTGAACCACGCCACGGGCACCTTCGACATGCGCTACATGGGCGGGCTGCGCAAGGTGATGCCCTGGACCCACGCGACGTTCCTTGTGGGGGCGCTGAGCCTCGCGGGCGTGTTCCCCCTGGCGGGGTTCTGGAGCAAGGACGAGATACTGGCCCACGCGCTGGCCGGGGACGGTGTGGGCCGGCTGGTGTTCGTCCTGGCCCTCGCGGCGGTATTCATGACGGCCTTCTACATATTCCGCGCGCTGTTCCTCACGTTCGAGGGCGGTACAGGGGCGGCGCGTCCGCCGACCCCGAGGCGGAGCCGCACGACGCGCCGCACCTGGCCGAGGCGCCCGCGGTGATGGTGTGGCCGCTGCTGCCGCTCGCGGCGGCCTCCATCGCGATTGGATTCCTGATCAATCCGCCGTTCAACATCGGCATCGTACCGGCGCACTGGCTGTCGGAGTTCCTGGGTACAGGCCCCGTACACGTGGAGGCGGCGAAGTTCGATTTTGTGACGGCGGTGGTGTCCACGGCACTGGCGGGCGCGGGCATACTGCTGGCTTACCTGATGTACGTAAGAGAGAGCTTGTCGCCGCAGCTAATGACCCAGCGCCTGCGCGGATTGCACCAACTGCTGGTGCGCAAGTACTACATGGACGAGCTGTACGAGGGCGCGCTGGTGACGCGGGCGTTCTACGGCGGCTTGGCCCGCGCCCTGGATTGGGGCGACAGGGCGGTGGTGGACAAGGCGGTGAACTACGTGGGCTTGCTCGCCAGAAACGTGGGCAGGCCGCTGCGCCAGGTGCAGACGGGGCAGCTTCAGGGCTACGGACTGGCCATTTCGGCGGGCATACTGGTCATTTTTGGGGTGTACCTGCTGTTCCTGTAATGGTCAGTATGGGCGTGGTCCGCAGTCCCTCCCCCCTCGACGGGAGTGGGCAATTCGTCCTCCTCTCCCCCGCGGGGAGAGGACTGAGGTGAGGGGGCAATGAGGAAACAAGGAGACTTGGTTGGTTGAAGTTCCGGGGCTGTTGACCCTAACGGTGTTCCTGCCCCTTGCGGTCGCGGTGATAATCGCGCTGTTCGGGCGGGAGGTCGTCTGGGCGCGCGTGCTCGCTGGCGCGGCGGTGCTGGCGGACTTCGCGCTGTCTGTCGTGGTGTTCGCGCTGTATGACCGGGGCGAGGGCGGCTTGCAGTTCGTCGACCGCTTCGAGAACTGGATACCCGTCGAGTCGTTCCAGGTGCAGTACTTCCTCGGCGTCGACGGGCTGAGCGCGCCGATGGTGCTGCTCACCGGGCTTCTGGGAATGGTGGCCGTGTTCGGCTCCTGGAGCGTGAAGCATCGCGTGCGCGAGTACTTCGTGTGGCTGCTGGCGCTCCAGACCGCCGTGATGGGCGTTTTCACGTCCCTTGACTTCCTGATGTTCTTCATCTTCTGGGAGCTCGAGCTGGTGCCCATGTTCTTCCTCATCTCGATATGGGGAAGCGGGCGCAGAGAGTACTCGGCGATGAAGTTCGTGATATTCACCTTCATCGGCAGCGCGTTCATGCTGGTGGGCATCCTGGCGCTGTTCTTCTCGACCGACCCGCACACCTTCGACATGACGCTGCTTCCAGAGGCTATACGCGGGGCGAGCCTTGTGCTGCCGGTGGGGCTGATATTCGCGCTGCTGTTCGTGGCGTTCGCGATAAAGCTGCCCGTCTGGCCGCTCCACACCTGGCTGCCGGACGCGCACACCGACGCGCCGACGGCCGCCAGCGTGATGCTGGCCGGCGTGCTGCTGAAGATGGGCGCCTACGGCATGATCCGGGTTTCCGTCGCGATGTTCCCCGGC
Source organism: Dehalococcoidia bacterium (assembly GCA_965226695.1). Classification (GTDB taxonomy): domain Bacteria; phylum Chloroflexota; class Dehalococcoidia; order Lucifugimonadales; family CATOSD01; genus CATOSD01. The sequence goes on along the minus strand of OZ245405.1, from coordinate 3,351,345 downwards.
GTGGTGTCGGACGTCGCGTGGCTGCTGGCGACGGCGGGTGTGGTGAACGTGCTGTACGGCGCGGTGGTTACCATGCGGCAAACGGACCTGAAACGGCTGATAGCGTTTTCGAGCGTGAGCCACATGGGATTCGTGCTGTTGGGAATATCGTCTGTCGCGGGGGTGGCGGGGAGTGTCAGCAGCCTGGGACTCACCGGCGCGTCGCTGCAGATGTTCACCCACGGCACCATAACGGGGTTGCTGTTCCTGGTGGTGGGCTTCGTGTACGACAAGGTGCACACGCGCTACATACCCGACCTGGGCGGTCTGGCCACGCGAATGCCGCTGCTGGCGTCGGCGATGCTTCTGGCCGGGCTGGCGTCGCTGGGCCTGCCGGGCACCAGCGGATTCGTGGCCGAGATCACGGTGTTCCTCGGCACCTTCCCGGTGTGGGGCTGGCTGACCGCGCTCGGCGCGTTCGGCGTGGTGCTCGCGGCGGGCTACGTACTGTGGATGGTGCAGCGCTCGCTGTTCGGCCCGAGCGTGGAGCGATTCAAGGGTGTGAAGGACGCCAGCGCCATGGACATGCTGCCCGTGGTCGCGCTCGCCGCGAGCGTTCTGATCGTGGGCATCTACCCGGCGATCATATCCGACGTTTTCGCTTTGGGCCTGGATCCCTTGGCCGAAACCCTGCAGGAGGCCGCTCTGGCGAGCGTTCGCTGAGCACCCATGGCAACACTCGATCTGACTTTACGCGACTTCTACCTGCTGGCTCCGGAGCTGAGCATGGCCGGCTTGGCTGTGCTCGTGATAGTGCTCGACCTGATTTTCAGACGAAAGGGCGTTTTGCCCTGGGCGTCGGTGCTGGGGCTCGCGGTGCCGCTCGCGTTCAGCGTGGCGCTGTGGCTCGACCTGGGCGACGCCGCGTCGGCGGAGCGGACGAGCGGCCTGTTCGGCGTGCTGGTCGTCGACAGGTTCAGCCTGTTCTTCAAGTTTCTGCTGGTGGGCGCGGCCGCGCTGGTGGTGCTGTTGTCCTGCGATTACGTGCGGCGGTTCCAACACTTCCAGGGGGAGTACTACGCGTTGGTGCTGCTGTCGACGAGCGGCATGATGCTGCTCGCGTCGACGGTGGAACTGATCACCATCTACGTCGCGCTGGAGCTCACGGCGCTGCCCATCGCGGCGCTGGCAGCTTTCTCGCGGGACAGCCGCTCGAGCGAGTCGGGGATAAAGTTCCTGGTGTTGAGCGCGGTGAGCTCTGCCGTGCTGCTGTACGGCATGGTGCTGGTGTACGGGTTCACTGGAACCACGTCGCTCGCCGGCATCGCGGCGCAGGTCAGCGCGGGCGGCTCGGGCAACGCGCTGCTGTTCGGCGTTGTGCTGATGGTGGCGGGCTTTGGCTTCAAGATAGCGAGCGTTCCCTTCCAGATGTGGGCGCCCGACGTGTACGAGGGATCGCCCACTCCCATCACCGCGTTTCTCTCCGTGGCGAGCAAGGCCGCCGGGTTCGCGGTGATCCTGCGGGTGTTCTACGTGGCGTTCGCGGACGAGTCTCTCAACCTGGAGTGGGGCGCGATATTCGCCATGCTGAGCGTGCTGTCGATGACGTTCGGGAACCTTGTCGCGATACGCCAGACCAACATAAAGCGGCTGCTGGCCTATAGCACCATCGCGCACGCGGGTTACCTGATGGTGGGCCTGGCGGCGGTGGCGTCGAGGACGGCGGGAGGAGAGTCGGTCGGAGCGTCGGGCGTCATCTTCTACCTGGCGGGCTACGCGGCGACCAACCTCGCGGCGTTCGCCGTGGTGATAGCCGTCACCAGCAGGGTAGGGGACGACGAGATCAGGAACTTCGCGGGCATGGCCCGGCGGGCGCCCTACCTGTCCGCCGCGCTGGGGTTTGCGCTCATATCCCTGATAGGGGTGCCGCCTACCGTCGGCTTCATAACCAAGGTGTACATATTCGGCGCGGCGGTGGATGCCAACCTCGAGTGGCTCGCCCTGGCGGGCGTGGTCAACAGCGTCTTGTCGGCATACTACTACCTGCGCATAGTCAAGGAGATGTACCTGTCCGAGCCGGCGAGCGACGAGCGCGTGCCCTCCGGGCTGCCCTTGCGGATCGCGGTGCTGGCGGCGTTCGCGGGCGTGCTGTTCTTTGGCGTGTATCCAACGCCCCTGCTGGAGCTCTCGAGGGCCGCCGCGGCCGTCCTGGTGTCCTAGCATGGCCTCTGCCTCCGACGGCCTCATAGGCATGGTCTACAACCGCCTGGCCCCGCAGGCGCCGGAGTTCCTGGCGTCGCTGGCCCGCGGGCTGGGGCTGGACGGACGCCACTGGGTCAGGCCGGCGGAGGCGATCGACGACGTGCGCGGCGAGCTGGACGATACCACGCTGCTGGTGATAGCCGGCGGGGACGGCACCATCCTGCGCACCGTGCGGGCTATCGCCCCGCACACCATCCCCATCGTCGGCGTAAACATGGGTCGCGTGGGGTTCATGACCGAGCTCAGAGTGGAGGACGCGGTCACGAGGCTGCCCTACTACTTCGCGGGCCACGCGCGCACCGAGGAGCGCATGATGTTGGAGGCGTCGGTTACGGCCGCGGGGGAGACCTCGCCGAGACTGACGGTGCACGCGCTCAACGACGTGGTGGTGGGCGGCTCGGACGTGTCCAGCCTGCTGGACGTTCAGACCGAGATTGACGGCGTGCCTCTCACGAGCTTCCGGGCCGACGCGGTGATCGTGTCCACTGCCACGGGCAGCACCGGCTACGCGCTCGCCGCGGGCGGGCCGATCCTCTTCCCCGAGGCGCGCGTGATGCTCGTGCAGCCGGTGGCCGCCCACACCGGCCTGCGCGACGGTCTCGTGGTGCCCGACGAGTCCGTGGTAGAGCTGCGCCCGACCAACCGCAGCGGCGCGACGGTGATACCGGACGGTTTCGTTGACGCGCACATAGGCCCCCACGACAGGGTTCGGGTGACACGCAGCCCTCACACCGCGCGCTTTCTCCGGGCCAACTCGCCCAGCGCCTTCTACACCACCCTGACGCAGCGCCTGGGGCTGGTGTACCGCTCCGGCCAGCCCGGGAGCGGGGCGTAGGCTCCCGGCGGACGGACCGTCCCTGCGCCTGACGTTGCGTCGATAGGGTATAATTGCGGCGAACTGACCTGGCTTTGCCATTGGCGGCCGGCGGCAACTTCCCTGTCTGAGATCGTTGCCTTGCGGACTCTGAGGCTAAGCCTGTAGGAAGAGGAATACGATGGAGTTGTCAGACGTAGGCGCCATTGTAGTAGGTGAGATCGCGATATTCGTTGGGCTCGCGTTGGGGATCGCCGCCATGATCTGGCAGATGCATATCCAGAGCAGCAGGCTCGAGACCAAGATCGACGATCAGGTCCAACGACTCGAGACGAAGATCGACGCCCAGGGCCAAAGGTTCGAGGACAAGATGGATGCTCAGGTCCAGCGGATGGAGGCCAATACCAACGCCCAGATCCAGCGGATGGATGCCAACACTAACGCCCAAATGCAACGGATGGAGACCAACACAGACGCCCAGATCCAACGGCTTGATGACAACTCGAACGCCCAGATCCAACGCATCGAGGCAATGACCAACGTTTTGGGCCAGCGGCTCAGCGAGCGCGAGCGAGAACAGGCGCGGCTGGAGGGAGTGAACAGCGTGCTGCAACAGCAGATGCACGCCCACGAGCCGGCCGTGTCCGACTAGGCCCTGGGTGAACACGCTCATGAAAGAAACCAGACTGACTTCAAAAACGGTGTTCGAGGGCCGCGTCATTCAGGTGCGGGTCGACAGCGTGCGGCTGGCCAATGGGCGTGAGGCCGTGCGTGAGGTTGCCGATCACGCGCCCGCCGTGGTGATCGCGCCGATAGATTCCGACGGCAGCGTGGTGCTGGTGCGCCAGTACCGCTACCCGGTGGAGGAGGCGCTGCTCGAGGCCCCCGCGGGCATCGTGGAGCCGGGCGAGGAGCCGGACGACTGCGCCCAGCGAGAGCTGCAGGAGGAGACGGGCTACCGCGCCGACGACATGCGCCCCCTGGCGGGCTTCTGGACGAGCCCCGGCTTCTGCTCCGAGTACATGTACGCCTACGTCGCGCGGGACCTGGTCCCCAGCAAACTCGAGGCGGACTACGACGAGGACATCGCGGTCGAACGGGTCCCGCTTTCCGAGGTGCCCGAGATGATCCGGGACGGCCGCATCAGGGACGCGAAGACCATCGCCGTGCTGCTGATGGCGGCCCACGTGGACGACAACTCCAATCGCTAACCCCGAGGCCCCGCCCGCGCGGCCGATGCCACACAGGAGGATTTTCCCATGCCCAGCCTGGAAGAACTGCTCGCACAGGTGGACGCTGAGACCGACAACATCGTCGCGCTGGAACAGGCGCTGGTGCGCATACCGTCCGTCAACACCGGCTTCATGCCCACCGGGGACGAGACGCCCGTTTGCGAGTACGCGCGCGATTGGCTTGCCGAAGACGGCATCCCGTCCGAGATACTGGAGTCCGCGCCCAACCGGGGCAACATCATCGCCAGAATCGAGGGGCAGCTCCGGCAACGCCGGCCTCTCGTTCATGTCGCACACCGACGTCGTGCCGGTGGAAGAGGCGGACAAGTGGCGGTTCGAGCCATTCAGCGCCACCCTTGCGGATGGGCGCGTGTACGGACGCGGCGCGTCGGACTGCAAGGGCCTACTCACCGCTCAGCTTTATGGCGATGCGGCTGCTAAAGCGCAACGGCGTTCAGTTCGAGGACAGCCTGATACTGGTGTCCGGCGCGGACGAGGAGCATGGCGGACGCTACGGCTTCGGCTGGCTCGCCGAGCACCACCCCGAGAAGATATACGCTCCCTACGCGGTGAACGAAGGCGGCGGAACGCCCATAGAGGCGGCGGGAAACCTGACCTACGTGCTCGGCGTGGGCGAGAAGGGCCGCCTGCAGGTGGAGATCGACGTCAAAGGCGTAAGCTCACACGCATCCGTGCCGTGGCAGGGAACTAACGCACTGTACCGGCTGGGCCAGGTGCTCTCCCGCATCGAGTCGTACGAACCGCAGCGCGACACCTCCACGGTGCTGTTCGACCACCTCTCCACGTTCGCGATAGAGCACAAGCCCTCGCCCCAGAACGTGGACGACATAATCGCGGACGTGCAGGACGACAACCCGCGGTTCGCGTCCATGCTGCGCGCGCTGTCCCGCATGACGCTTACGCCCACCATGATAAGGGGCGGCATCAAGTCCAACAGCGTGCCCGAGTCGATCAGGCTGACCTGCGACGTGAGGACGCTGCCGCACCAGGACGACGCCTACCTGCGCCAGGAGCTGGACACCATCCTGAGCGGCATTCCTGGCGTGTCCTACGAGGTCGATTACATGGCGGTGCCCAACTCGTCGCCGTTCGAGTCCGAGCTGGCCGACGGCATCCGGGATGCGACGGCGCTGGCGCTGGACCGCTCCGACATCCAGTGGGTGCCCGCCATCAGCAACGGCTTCACCGACTCGCGCTTCACGCGGCCGCTGGGCGTCACCACCTACGGCTTTTCCGGCTCGCACCCCGACGACGACCCGATGCTGAGCATGGCGCACGGCACCGACGAGTCGGTGGGCGTAAAGAGCCTCGTCAGCGGCACCAAGATCATGATCGCGCTGGCGTACAACATGCTGGGCGGGCGGTAGGGGCTGGTCTCTGACCGAGCAAGTGCGCAGGCGAGTTAGGATGCAGCTGGTACGTCTCTGGGAAATTGTCTCTGACAAAGAACCTGCGCGCAGATGGGCAGAGCAGCCAGATCAGCTCCGAGGACTCAGCAGCTGGAATCGGTGGTTGGAGGCCGACATCCATCTGTGCTGGACCCTTAGATCTGCTGGTGATTGGAAGACAGGTCCCCATCCGACTATGGGGGCGTAGCTCGACCTGCTCGGTCGGTCTGGATAGTGAAGGGAACCCAGTGGTGGTTGAACTGTCAGCTACCTTTTGGCCGGACTCCACGGGATGTGGTCCTCCCAGGCGCTCGGAATACGCAGCCTGGGTTAAGGACCTGTCATTGCAAGCCTCGGATAGTTGGAACTGGCCACGGAGTACCTCAAGGCAGGCTCTTTCGGCGTCGGAGTTTCGGGAGCGCAGTCGAATCGCAGAAAGGAGTTGCCAGGACAACCTTAATGCCGGATGCACCGCTCCTTGATCGTCGCCGAGTCAATGGACGCCAGCGTACACGAGAGGATAGTCAACGCTACCTTTCCGACTTCTGGCGTGCCTACATGAACGTTGCTACTGTCCAGCACTATGAGGACCTCGTTGATGGGCAAGTCGCATGTTGGCCATGACAAGTGTACCTGATGGCCTGCCTGACCGTCTACAACAAGGTTCAGTATCCAGAAGGCATCATGCAGGACGAAATGACCCTCGACGGCCGCCAGCGGATGGCCAGACGGAGTCATGGCTATAGGCGAGTTGTATGCGCGAATCAGGAGCGGAGTCGGCGGTATACTGTCGGCCCGGGCTTACACGGATGTGGTATGGTACCGACTTCGACGAGAGGATGGCAGTAGGCGAACGGCGCTGATTGTCGACGCGACACCTGACGAGAAAGGTGTCGGATTGAGCTTCACTCTGCACGCGACCCGCCTCGAGGAATTCCTGGGAGTTAGCCCGGAAGCGTTGCGAGAGTGGCTGCCGGAGGGAACGAACGAAGAGGACGTAACTGGATGGGTCGGAAGCACCGCGGAAGAGAGAATGGGCGCACGAGGCCTGAGAGGCTCCTTTCGGAAGCCTGAGCAGGTAGATACTTTCGTCGACAATCTCAGGCAAGCGATAGTGGGGCGACGCACTGATTGATCCAGGCGAGGGTTGGCGAGACTCGCAATCCGACGCGCCCGCACTCCGCTTCCCTACCCGTGGTCAACTCCAGCGGTTTCGTATCGACCAGCGCTCGCGGCACCTCCGCCCTTGGCCCCCCGCCTACCCTTCCAGCAGCCCGCCGCTCGCGAGCACCTTCCAGAACGTCTCGTCGGCGATGGCGATTATCTCGCCGGCGAGGCTCCGCGTGACGTTCAGTCCCTCTGCCGAGTGGGCGCCGGCGATGTGCGCTATCTGCTCGGGCAGGCCGGCGGTGAGGGCGACGAACACCCCGAACACCGGGTGGCGCATCGACGGCGCGCCCGTGATGCGGTGGTCGCTCCACCTGGCGATGTTGTCGGGGTCGTACTCCCATGTTTTGCCCAGGTCGTGGCACAGGCCCCCGGCTATCACCTCGTCCAGATCTACCCGAAAATGGCCCACCTCGTCTGTGAGCCCCTGAGCTATCGACACTCCAATGCGGGCCACCCCATTGAGATGGGCCGCCTGGCCGCGTCCCTTCAGCTCCGGCCCTCCCGGGCCGCCGGAGCACGGAATGTCGTTTATCCTGTCGAAGCCGCTCGACGAGAGAGACATCGCCCAGGCGTCATAGACGAGCTCGCGCAACTCCGCGTCCGTGATAGCCGTCGCGTACGTGAGGTCTTCGATGACGCCCAGCCGCTGAGTGCTGTCGATTCTGAGTTTCATATTTTCCTCCTCGCGGGTGAACTGTTGGCTGAACCGCTCACGGCAGCGCCTTCAGGGCGACCACGTGCGGCCGCGGCGCCGGATCTCGTCCCAGTTTAGCGTCGCTCCCAGGCCCGGCCCCACGGGCAGGACGAGCCGCCCGCGCTCGATGCGCTCCGGCGGGCTCATCAGCTCCGATCGCCAATCGACCTCGTGCGCGGCGTACTCCATCGGCGTCGCGACTACGCCGTCGCCGGCAATGGCCGCCGTGACGTGCGCGCCGGCGACCTGCGCCACCGGTCCCGACGGGCTGTGCAGCGACACGCGCCCACCGGCGTCGACCACGCCCTGGCCCGCCGCGTATGCCGCCGCGACTCCCCCACAGTACTTCACGTCCGGCATCGCCACCTCCACCGCCCCGATAGCCACCAGGTCCAGGAAGAAGCGCTCGCCGTAACCGCTCTCCCCACCGGCGACGGGCATGGACACCGCGCGGGCTATCCTCGCCAGCGCCGCGGCGTCCCTTCTCGGCTCGACAGGCTCCTCGAACCACCCGACGTCCAGGGAGGCCAGCCGCTCGGCGACGATTGGCGCGGTGCGCTCTTCGAAGCGGCTGTGGCAGTCCACCAGCACCGTCACGCCCGGGCCGACGGCAGCCCGCACGGCGGCGACGCGCTCCAGGGCGGGCCGCGCCAACTCCAGGATGCGCTCGGGCGACGACGGAGGGGACACCTCGTCGAACGGGGCGCACTTCACGACGCCAAAGCCGTCGCGAACGGCCCGCTCGGCGGCCGCGGCGAAGTCGGAGGGTGCGCGCGCCGAGCCCAGCAGCGCGCGGTTGATGTTGGCGTACAGCGGAACGCTGACCGCGTCCTCGCCGCCTCCGAGCTCGCGGCACAGGCTCGCGCCGTTCCTGGCGGCGCGGCTGAGGACGATGGCCGACCGCAGGGCGCTGACGGCGGCCGCGAGCGCGCGGTCTGCCGCCATCCGGCCGCTGTCCAGACCGAGCGCGGCGTCCGGCGTCATCTCGTCGAACCCGTCGCGGCCGGCGAGCGCGGACACAAGCTCGGCGAGCAACGAGGCAGCCCGCGACGTCTCGGCGCCGCAGGTCAGCTCGACGACCGCCGTTGCGCCGTCGGCGTCGCGGAGCTCCGCGAAGGTCCACTCCGAGTGCCGCGTCGCCCTGACCGCGGCGAATGTAAGCCCTTCGAACATCTGCTGACCCGCCATCGTCGCCCTGCTCGTGGTCGATTGCGCCGCGCGAACGATGCGCGGTCCAGGGGTGAGTATAGCACGGCCTACGCGCCGGTTGGCATGGCGTTCCGGCGGGTGATACACTCCAATGGCCACATAAGAGTTGATGGAGGGACCGCTTGGACGGCTTGATAGAGCACGAATCGCCCCCGGGGCCGCTGCGCGTGATGGTGGCGGCGTTTGCGGGGTGGCCGGACGCTGCCGAGGCGGCAACGCGCGGGCTTCGCTACCTGGTGCGAAAGCTTGGCGCGACGAAGTTCGCCGAAATCGACCCCGAAGAGTTCTACGACTTCACGCTGACGAGGCCCAGGACGCGCGTCAACAGCCGCGGCGAGCGCACCATCCGCTGGCCCCGCAACGACTTCTACCACGCGGACACCGGGGGCGAGTCCGGCGGCCTTCTGCTCTACGTCGGCACCGAGCCTAACCTGCGCTGGCGCCACTTTTCAGGCATTCTCACCGGTGTCGCCAAGCGGCACGGCGTGGAGCTGGTGGTAACGCTGGGCGCACTTCTCGACGCCGTACCGCACACGAGGCCGCCGCGCGTGACGGGCAGGGCGAGCCTGCCGAGCCTCACCCAGAAGGCCGAGTGGATGGGCATTAGAAACTCCTCCTACCAGGGGCCTACCGGCATACACACGGCGTTTCTGGCCGGCTGCGACGCGAGCGAGTTGCCCCACGCGAGTATCTGGGGCCACGTGCCGCACTACGCCAACAGGTCGCCCAACCCCATACTAAGCCACTCGCTGCTGGCCAAGCTGCACAGTCTCGTGAGCTTCGACGCCGACCTCGAGGAGATTCGCAAGGCCGGCGAGACGTTCGGGTCCGAGCTTTCGCGGGTGGTTGAGAAGGACAACGACCTCGCCGCCTACGTGCGCCGGCTGGAGCGGCGATACGATGCCGCGCACGCCGAGCCGGAGGAGCTGCCCAACCCCGACGCGCTGGTGGAGGACCTGGAGCAGTTTCTCAAGAGCCAGCGGGACGCTCGCGACGGCGGCGAGGCCGGCTAGCAGCGATGGCGCCCGGCACGAAGGACAAGTACGCCTCGGCCAACGGGTTGCGCCTGCACTACCGCGACTGGGGCGGCAGCGGCCAGCCGCTGGTGCTGCTTCACGGCCTGGCGTCGACGTGCCGCATCTGGGACTTGGTAGCGCCCATCCTGGCAGAAGACTTTTCCGTCGTCGCCCTCGACCAGCGCGGCCACGGATTGAGCGACAAGCCCGACCACGGCTACGACTTCGCTTCGGTCAGCCGGGACCTGCGCGAGTTCGTGCGCGAGATGGGGATGGAGCAGCCTCTGGTGGTTGGCCACTCCTGGGGCGGCAGCGTTGCGCTCGAGTTCGCGGTGCGTTACCCGGAGCTGCCCAGAGGGCTGTGCTGGGTGGACGGCGGGATGATAGAGATTTCGGGCAGGCCCGGCGCGACCCTGGAGAATGCCAAGCAGGAGATGGCGCCGCCGTCGTTCGAGGGGGTGACGACCGCCCAGCTGCTGGAGCGCGCCCGCACGCGCCGCTGGCTCGGCGCGATGGACGAGCGGCTCGAAGGCACCCTGCTCGCCAACTTCCGCGTTCTGGACGACGGCACCATACGCGCGAGGCTGAGCCGCGAAAACCACATGCGCATTATCGAGGCGCTGTGGGTGCACAGGCCGTCCGAGCTGTACGCTCGCGTTCGCCAGCCCGTGCTCATAATGCCGGCGCGACGGGCGGGAGACCAGTCGCCCGCGGCGCGGCGGTTTCGGCGGGAGGAGTCGGTGGAGAGGGCTGCCGCGCTGCTGCCGTCCAGCAAGATCGTGTGGCTCGAAGACAGCATCCACGACGTGCCGTTGCAGCGTCCGGAGCTGGTGGCGGGCGTGATCACGCAGCACTTCGAGGACGGGTTCTTCGGGTAGCGCGGATTCGCCGGTTCCCAGTTCCTTCCCCCTCGATGGGGGAAGGTTAGGATGGGGGTGAAGGCAGGTCCCTTCCACCTTGATAGGGGAACGCTAGAGCCTGCCCCGCGCTAGGCCGCCGTATGCATCTCCAGGAAGTAGTACGGTATGTGCCATGTCCCCGAGTGGCCCAGGTCCACTATGGCCTTGCGCCTGTAGGCCTGCTTCACTACGCCCCGCGAGAGAAAGCGCGGGCCGCCACTCACTTTGCCCACGTACTGGACTTCCTGGCCGGGCGCCACGCTGCCGCAGTGCAGCACCACCGGCTGCCGCTCGGCGACGGCCAAGCCGGGAAGGGGCAGTTGCGGGAATGCCGTTTCGTGACCTTTGGTGATCATGCCGAGCTCCTTTCCGTGGCTGTGCTGTTCAGCGGTCCGTCCGTCTATAGAACATAATAGAACAGTACGTGCGTTCTTGTCAAGTTTTTGCGAATCGCGACGGGAGTGTCGAGACACGGGGTATGCGATAGGCAGTCGGCGCGGTCGAGGCTGTATAATTGAAGGCCGCTAGCGTAAGCCAGGATATGCGGCCGCGCGACCGCACTGCCCCAAGGTAGGAGAAGAGGCACCATCAGAGACACCGAGCCGCCGCCGGGACCGCCGCCGAGCGAGGAGGACACGCGAACCGCTGCGGCGCCACGGCTGACCAGGCGCGTGTTGTCCCGTTGGCCGGTGTTCGAGTCGTTCCAGTACGTCGACTTCCGGTGGATGTTCGTCGGCTCGCTCGCCTCCTACATGGCCATGAACATGCAGATGATCACGCGCGGCTGGCTGGTGCTGGAGCTGGCCGACGATTCGCCGCTCGCGCTCGCGATGGTCATGTCGTCGTTCTCGTTGCCTGTCACCGTCGTGGCCGTCATTGGCGGCGCGCTCGCGGACCGGATCCCGCGCAGGCGTATGGTCATCCTCAGCCAGGGCGGCAACATCCTGGTCACGGCGATTGTAGCCACGCTTGACGTGACCAACGTCATCACATTCGAAATGCTTCTTGTCATCGGCGTCGTGAATGGCTCGCTCATGGCGCTGAACATGCCCAGCCGCCAGGCGATATTGTCGGACATCGTGCCTGAGCGCACGCTGATGAACGCCATATCGCTGACCAACTCCGCCATGAACATGACCCGTATCGTGGGGCCTGCCCTGGCGGGCGTGCTTATCATCTTCATGGGCACGCACGGCGTCTTCTACCTCATATCCGGCACATACGCTCTTGCCGTGCTGTCGGTGGTGATGATTCGCGCGGGCCAGACGCCCGCGACGCGCTCACGCAGAGGCCTTTATAGCGACATCGGAGCAGGAATAAGGTACGTCCGCTCGAACCCGCCGATACTGGGCGTGAACATGCTGATGCTGATCAGCTCGCTGTTCGGCTTCGCCTACTTCGCGCTGATGCCCGCCTGGGGGCGCGAGGCGCTGGACGTGAACTCGGACGACCTGGGCTTTCTGCTGATGGTAATGGGCATTGGCGCGCTGGTCGGAACGCTCGCCCTCGCCGCGATGGGCAACGTCGGCAAGCGCGGGCTGCTGCTGCTGGTGAACTGCGCGGGCTGGGCCGTGGGGCTGATGGCCTTCTCGCAGATGACGTCGTTCTGGGCCGCCGTGCCGTTGCTGTTGTTCACCGGGCTCGTAAGCTCACTGGTCATGTCCTTGGCCATGACCGTCGTGCAGGTGTACGCCTCGCCCGAGATGCGCGGGAGGGTGATGAGCCTGGGTATGATGACGTTCGGCATCCAGCCCCTGAGCGTGATTCCGCTGGGTTTCCTGGCCGTGAACATCGGCACGCCGGATGCGCTCTTCACGACCGGAGTGCTGCTGCTGATAGGGACGGTGGCGCTGCTGGTCGCGTACCCCGGCTTCCGGCGCGTCGAGTAGGGGAGTCCAGCGTTCCCCCTCACCCTAACCCTCTCCCTCGAGGGAGAGGGAAGCACCGGCGCGTCGACTAGCGCCGGCGCGCGCGGCCGCGCAGCGCAACCAGTGCCAAGGTGAAGCTCACGGCGCCGACGACGGCGATCGACGCGAAGCCCCGGCCCAACGCCTCCGGGTCCCACCCGACCGAGATGAGCGACCTCAGCCCGGCCAGCAGGTAGGTGACCGGGTTGTACACCGCCACCGTCGACATCCATCCGGTGAGCGCCTCCAGCGGCAGGAACACCGTGGTAAGGAACACGAACGGGAAGAACAGCAGGAAGCTGGTGTTCACGGCAGCGGGGTTGCCCGTCTTTAGCGCTATCGCGTAAGGGAATCCGGCGTACGCCAGGCCCCAGCACCCTGCCATGACCACGAACATAAGCAGGCCGGCCAGGCCCGTCTCGAACCGCACTCCGACGATGAAGCCGAGCGCGATCACCGGTATGGACAGAATGACCACCAGCGCGAAGTCGGCTATCGTGAAGCCCAGCAGCATGGCCAGCCGGTTGACCGGTGTGAGCGACAGCTTGTCGAAATAGCCGCTCTGGATGTCGGTTACCACCGTTATGGCCCTGGATACGCCGGTTACGGCGAAGATGATTGCCACCGGCAGCTGGAACGCCTTGTAATCGATTTCCAGAAAGCGTTCGGTCTGGTCCTGCAGCGCTCCCACGTTGACGATGAAAAAGAACACGGGGATGGCTATTGCCGGAATCAGCGCCTCCATGTCCCGCGGTACGGCGCGCAGCGCGCGCCCGGACACACTCACGACGTCCCGCAGGAAGTTGGAGCGCCTGGCCCTTATCTGTGTCGTTGTTGTCGTCATAGCTCGCTTTCTCCCGCGTCCTCCTGGAGGCGCGCGCCCGTAACCTGCAGAAACACGTCGTCCAGCGTGGGTGTCCGCAGTGTCAGCTCGCGCACGGCCACGCCGGCCTCGCTGAGCGCCAGGGCCACCGCGCTGATGAGAGCCGCGCCGTTGGTCACGCCGATGGACAGTTCGGACTCGTAGGCGTCCACCTGCTGCACGCCCTCGATTGCGCCGAGGCGCTCGACTGCGCCGGCCGGCACGCCGTCCACACTCGCGACGATTACGTCGAGACCCACGGAGTGCTTCAGGTCCGCGGGCGTGCCCTCGGCCACCAGCTCGCCATCGTTGATAATGCCCACCCTGTTGGCCAGCGCGTCGGCCTCTTCCAGGTACTGCGTGGTGAGGAAGATGGTCACGCCGAGCTGCCTGTTGATGCGGCGCACCTCGTCCCACACCCTGCTGCGGCTGATGGGGTCCAGCCCGGTGGTCGGCTCGTCCAGAAAGAGCACCTCCGGGTTGTGGACCAGCGCGGCGGCCAGGTCGAGCCTGCGCTTCATGCCGCCGGAGTAGGTGCCGATCAACCGGTCTATGGCGTCGCCGATGTCGATCAGCGCCGACAACTCCGAGAGGCGCTGGTTGATCTCCCTTCGCCTCAGCCCGTACAGGCGTCCCTGAAGCCGCAGCAGCTCGCGCCCGGTCTGCTTGTCGTCGAGCCCGGCGTCCTGTAGCGCCGCGCCGATGCGCAGGCGCACCTCGTGGGGCTCGCGAGTCACGTCGTGGCCGGCGACGACCGCGCTGCCCGCCGTCGGCAACGTCAGCGTGGTCAGCATGCGCACGACGGTGGTCTTGCCAGCGCCGTTCGGGCCGAGAAAGCCGTAGATCTCGCCCTTCGACAGCGTGAGGTCCACGCCCTTCACCGCCTCTACGTCGCCGAATCGCTTCATCAGTCCCGACGCGGCGACGGCGTAGCCGTCCACTCCGCTGTCGTTCGGAAATGCCATATTCGATCGCCTCTCTTGAGCGAGGTGGCGGGTCCTCCGCCCCTCGCGCCGTTTTCCGGACGGACAGTATACGCCCGCCCTTGCTTGCGGGGTCAAGCGCTGCGCTCGGCGTCCGGCGCGTCGCGAATCCCCTCTCCCTGAAACCTGTAATGGAATCCCGTGCACCGGCGCTTGACAGCGCTAAACCGGGTAGCCATTATGATAGCATATATATTCTACATTGCGAAAGAGGTGCCAATTGCACGGCAGAATCAGGGCCACCGAGCTTTGGCGAGACCACGGCCTGCGCGCGCCTGTCGACCTGCGGAGTCTCACGCGGGCGCTCGGACTGCGTGTCGTGGAGTTCCCCTTCAGGGGCAGGGTGAAAGAGGTGATCATCGACGGCGTGATAGGCGTGCGGCCCGGGCTATCGCGCGCCGAGTTCCGGTGGCTGGTGGCTCACGCCACGGGCCACCACCTGCTGCACGTTGGCACGAGCTTCTATCTGGAGTCCTGGCAGTGGGTGAACCGTGCGAAGGCGGAGAGGCAGGCGGAGGAGTTCGCGGCGTGGCTGCTGGGCGGACCGGAGGGATGGCGAGGCAGCGCGTCGGAGCTTGGGATACCGGAGGCGAAGTTCGGGCTGGTGGCCGAGCTGACGTCCCCTTAGCTCCGCGCGAACTCGTCACTACAGTCTGGTTGCTGCGGTCTGTAGGGGCGGGTTTCAAACCCGCCCAGGCTTAGCTCGCCTCTACGGTCTGGATGCTGCGGTTTGTAGGGGCGGGTTTGAAACCCGCCCGGGATCGCTTAACCCCGGTCTGCCCGGCGAGTGCTCCGGACGTAGCGGGCGAAATCGCGCACCGACTCCCATTCGTCGGCGGTCAGGTCGCTCACCTCGTGCAGCCGCGCAAGCTGCTCGTCCTCGAGCGGGCTCTCGTACTCCTCGGCGGTGATGTAGCCCGCCTCGACGGCGAGCGCGCCGTAGAGCAGGCCCAGCGCGGCCGCCAGCGCCTTTAGCGTCCGCACCGTGGGCCGGACGCGCCCGCTCTCCAGGTGTCCCACGTAGCCCTGGCTCATTCCAAGGGCACGCGACAACTGCCGCTGCGTCATGCCCCTGCCGCGCCGCGTCTCCCTCACCAGGTCGGCAAGCCCCCCGTATGTGCGCTCCCGCTCTGTCATGCTGCTCCGTCGCCCCAGCCCTCGCCTTCCCGCTCGGCGCTCGCCCCTGAATTGTAGCCGACGGCGGGGCGCAGACGCTATTGACACATATGTTCGGCGCTGCGTATAATGCCGTTCGTCAAATCGGGCGCGGCCCGCGACCGGATTCTCTTCGGCGGCGGCGCGGAGGTTACCAGGTGTTTCTACTCAAGAGCTGTCCCAGGTGCGGCGGCGACGTCGACGCGACGGACACTACGGACGTCAGGTGCGTGCAGTGCGGCCACCGGCCCCCGGTGGGCGCGCTGGTGGGGGAGCGGCTGCCCGGTCGCGGATTCCTGCCCCTGACAGGACTGGAGCTACTGTGTCCGCGCTGCGATTCCGACTTCATCATCGCACTCGAGAAGCTGCGCGAGAGGGACAACATCGTCTACCGCTGCCGCACGTGCGGCCACATATACAGCCCCCGGCTGGTGGAGGCCGACAGCGCGCTGGCGTCGTAGCGAGGGCACCAGCCCACGCACCCCCACGTTCGTGTCATTCCGAGCGGAGCGCAGCGGCGTCGAGGAATCTAAAGCCCCTTGCGCAGGCAAAGCGCCCCCTACGCCAACGGCCCTACTCCGACGGGACCTCTCCCAAGTGATGCTATCCAGCCCCGCCAATCAGCCTCATCAGATTCCTCGGCGGCGCTCGGAATGACAGCGGCGGCGCGCCGCTGCGCTTACTGGTATACTGGGCCACCATGGGGAGGAACGACTTCAATTTCAGCTTCACCCTGAGGGTCCGGTGGTCGGAGTGCGATGTCCAGGGCGTGGTGTTCAACGTCGCTTACGCGAACTACGTCGATATCGGCCAGGCGGAATACTTCCGCAACCTGGGCATCGCCATCTACGACCCCGAAGTGCGCCGATTCTTCGACTTCGCCACAGTGAAAATGTCCATTGACTTCTTTGCGCCCGGCCGCCTGGACGACGTGCTGCGCGTCTACTGGAAGATCCACCACATCGGCAATTCCAGCCTGACCGCGCGCTCGGAAATCTTCCGAGGATGCGAGGACGAGCCGCTCGCCCGCGCCGAAGTGGTCTACGTCAACTACGACGACGCAAGCCGCGCCTCGCGCCCCGTGTCCGACGGCCTGCGCCTGCTCGTGAACACCTTTGAGGCCACCGATGAAATCATCCCGCTCCACGAGCTTCCGGACCTGTCCGCTCTAGCCACGCCGCGCCCACGCGCGGGCGGCGCCTGACCTCGAAAAATGTCGCTCTCGCCCGAAATACGGGACGCACTCGACAGCCTGGCCCTGTCCGAGCAGGAGTACGAGGCGATAGTCGAGCGGCTCGGCAGGGAGCCGAACGAGCTCGAGCTGGGGCTGTTCGGCTCGCTGTGGAGCGAGCACTGCGGCTACAAGCACTCCAAGCCGCTGCTGCGGCTGCTGCCCGGCGACGGCCCGCGCGTGCTGGTGGGGGCCGGCAGCGAGAACGCCGGCGCGGTGGACGTCGGCGACGGGCTGGCCGTGGTGTTCAAGATAGAGTCCCACAACCACCCGTCCGCGATCGAGCCATACCAGGGCGCGGCGACCGGGGTTGGCGGCATAGTCCGCGACATATTCGCAATGGGCGCGCGCCCCATCGCGCTGCTCAACTCGCTGCGCTTCGGCGACCTGTCCGAGCCGCGCAACCGCTACCTGCTGAACGGCGTGGTGGCCGGCATATCGGGCTACGGCAACTGCATCGGCGTGCCCGACGTGGGCGGCGAGATCTGCTTCGGCCCCAGCTACTCCGGCAATCCCCTCGTCAACGCCATGTGCGTCGGCATACTCGACAAGCGCCGCCTGGTGAGCGCGGCGGCCGGCGCGCCGGGCAGCTCTCTGATGCTGGTCGGCGCCCGCACCGGACGCGACGGCATACACGGCGCGTCCGGCCTGGCTTCCAGGTCGTTCGAGGAGGACAGGGAGCTGCGGCCAACGGTGCAGGTGGGCAATCCCTTCCTGGAGAAGTCGCTCATCGAGGCGTGCCTGGAACTGGCCGCCACCGACTACTACGTCGGTATTCAGGACCTCGGCGCGGCGGGACTGACCAGCGCCAGCGTGGAGGCCGCCGCGAAGGGCGGCAGCGGCATAGACGTGGACGTATCCCGCGTGCCCCGCCGCGACGCCGGTATGGTCCCCTACGAGGTGATGCTGTCCGAGTCCCAGGAGCGGATGCTCGTCATCGCCAAGCGGGGCCGCGAGCCGCAGGTGAAGGCCATCTTCGACAAGTGGGACCTCGAGTGTAGCGTGATCGGCACGGTCACGGACGACGGCATCGCGAGGGTGCGCGACGGCGACAGCGTGGAGGGCGAGGCGCCCGTGCGGCTGCTCACCGATCCGCCGCTGTACCGGCTGCAGGGCGTAAAGCCCGGCTGGCTCGACGCCGCCCAGCGTCACGACCTGGCGTCACTGCCGCTTCCCACCGACGGCGCGGCCGCGGCGCTGCTGCGACTGCTGGCGTCGCCCAACGTCGCGAGCAAGCGCTGGGTGTACCGGCAGTACGACCACCAGGTGCAGACCAACACCGTCACGCCGCCGGGCGCGGACGCCGCCGTGCTGCGGATCAAGGGCACACGGCGCGCCATCGCGCTGTCCACCGACGGCAACGGCCGCTACTGCTACCTGGACCCTTACGCGGGAGGGCAGATAGCGGTTGCGGAGGCGTGCCGGAACGTCTCGTGCGCCGGCGCGGAGCCTATCGCGCTTACCGACTGCCTGAACTTCGGCAACCCCGAAAAGCCGGAGACCTACTATCAGCTCGAGGAGTGCGTGAAGGGCATCGCAGAGGCGAGCCGCGCGCTGGGCGCGCCGGTCGTGAGCGGCAACGTGAGCCTGTACAACGAGACGACGGGGCGGGACATCTGGCCCACGCCGATAATCGGGGCGCTGGGGCTGATAGAAGACGTTGACCACCGCGTGGGCATCGGCTTTGCCGGACCGGACCGGCTGGTGGCGCTGCTGGGCGCGCGCGAAGTGCGCGGCGACGCTAGAGACTTGGCCGGCAGCGAGTACCTGTACGTCGAGCACGGCTTGGTAGCAGGCCGCCCGCGCATCGACATGGGCCTCGAGATTATGGTGCAGAGCGCCTGCCGGCGGCTGGTGCGCGAGGGCGTTGTCGAATCCGCCCACGACTGCTCGGACGGCGGCCTCGCGGTCGCCCTGGCCGAGTGCTGCATCGCGGGCGGTGTCGGCTTCCGGGACTGGTTCACGGTACCGGGCAGGTGGGACGCCGCGTTATTCGGCGAGCGGCAGTCCCGCATAGTGGTGTCCCTGCCCGCCGAGCTCGAACCGGAGCTGCGCCGCATCTGCGCCGAGGAGCGCGCACCTTGGGTCCCTCTGGGCCGCACCGGAGGCGACACCCTGGCGCTCCCCCACGCCGCCGACGTCCCCATCGCACGCCTCGCCGACGTGTGGCAAAACGCCCTCGAGCGCGCGCTGGCAGGGTAGGGGCAGGCTTCAACCCCGCCCGTGTGTGCTCCCTTCCCCCTCGATGGGGGAAGGCTAGGATGGGGGTGACGCTAGGTCCCTTCCCCTCGATTCACGCGAGGATGATTGTTCGCGGTGGAAGTCGGCATGTTCTGGGTAATCACGAATAGGGAAACCCACTGTAGCCTGGGGGTGCTCCTGCTCTTCTCGTTGCTTGGGAACGCCGCATAGTGTATGTTCTCATCGCTTGAAGAGGGACGCGGGACATGGTAGAAGCCTAGATTAGCCTCACGGGAGCAGGTAATGATTGCGAGGATACCCTTGGCGCTCGACCCTCAGCCGGAAGGGGG
Organism: Dehalococcoidia bacterium; assembly: GCA_965226695.1. GTDB lineage: Bacteria > Chloroflexota > Dehalococcoidia > Lucifugimonadales > CATOSD01 > CATOSD01. The sequence continues at coordinate 3,331,992 of OZ245405.1, read as the reverse complement.
TTACACAGTCACATCACCGCTGATTCCGGAGCTGATAACTGAAGGGGACACTATATCGGAGGCACTGGCGAACGCTGAGGACGCCTTTGCGGTGGTCTTGGAGATCTACGAAGATGAGGGTCGGCCCCTTCCGCCAGGAATCTGTGTGGAAGACGCCAACGTACCGCTGACCATCGAAGCCGTCCTCTCCGTACCGTGACGTACCGGGAGGCTGCCCGAAGGCTCATGAGACTGGGGTGTTATGAGATTCCGAGGCGTGGAGGCGGCTCTCATAGAAGGTGGTTCAACCCCCAATCAGAAAGGAACACTCCGATCCCCGACTGGGGGCGGCGTGACCTGAAAATCGGCACCCTCCGCGCGGCAGTCCGTCAGTTGGGCATAGATTGGCAGGCGTTTCAAGACGCGTAGGTCTCTCAACCTGTGACATCGTTCGCCGCCACCCCCAACTTGACAGTCTGGCCGCTTGTTGTTAGATTGTGTCTAAAATGGGGAATTGTGTGGCGGTGGGTGCGGGGTAGATTGAAGAGTTGAGGGGGGACTGAACTTGCCGAGATACGATTACGAGTGCGACTCGTGCCACCATCGGTTCGAGCTTAAGCAGAGCTTCGATTCCGAGCCGGTCGCGACCTGCCCGAGCTGTGAGGGCAATTCGCGCCGAAAGTTCCACGCTGTCCCCATAGTGTTCAAGGGCAGCGGCTGGTACGTGAACGACTACGGCAGGCGCAACGGGAGCACCTCCGCGCCGGCAGAGGCCAAGGAGTCCGAGAAGAAGAGCTCCAAGGCGGAGAGCGATTCCGGCGGCGAAGCCAAGTCCGAAAGCAAGTCCAAGACGGGCGCGAAGGCCGAGTCCACGTCGGCGTAGCGGACCCAATTCAGACATAATGCGCGCCCTGGTGCAGAGGGTCTCCGAGGCGTCCGTGAGCGTCGCTGGCGAGACCGTCGGGGCCATAGGCGCGGGGCTGCTGGTGCTGCTCGGCTTCTCCGCCGAGGACACGGACGAGGACGCCAGTTACATAGTCGGCAAGACGGTCAATCTGCGCATCTTCGCCGACGACGAGGGAAGGTTCAACCGCTCGGCCCTGGACGTTGGGGCCGAGCTTTTGCTTGTCAGCCAGTTTACGCTGTACGCCGACACGCGCAGGGGCCGCAGGCCGAGCTTTTCGTCAGCCGCGCCGCCGGAGCGGGCAGAGGCGGAGTTCGACCGCGCGGTCGAACTGTTTCGACAGTCGGGGCTGCGCGTGGAGACGGGAGTGTTCCAGGCGCACATGATGGTGCACAGCACCAACGACGGCCCGGTCACCATAATGCTGGATTCGGCGGACCGCGCCCGGCCTCGGCGCGGGTAGGCGGCGGTCTCAACCGTCAATCCCGTGGCCACGGGAACCCAGGAGGTGGGGCAACGCCCGTGCCTACATGTCATTCCGAGCGTAGCCGAGGAATATAAAGCCCTTGCACAGAAGCGACGTCAACTACGCCAATTGGCCCCAGTCGGAGGGCGCATAGGCGAAGGGTTACATCTTCGCTGAAGATTCGCTGAGATTCCTCGGCTGCGCTGCGCTACGCTCGGAATGACACAACGCATCTAGGCGACCGCCCCTACGCGAAGTCCAGGCTTATGTCGAGCGCGAGCACGGAGTGGGTGAGCGCGCCCACGGAGATGAGGTCCACGCCCGCGGCGGCGGCGGCCCGCACCGTGTCCAGGTTGATGCCCCCCGACGCTTCAGTGACGGCCCGGCCGCGCGCCAACTCCACCGCGCGCGCCATCTCTGGCGGGGCCATGTTGTCCAGCAGCAGGATCTCCGCGCCGGCGTCCAGCGCCTCGCGCGCCTCGTCCACGTTCTCCACCTCCACCTCCACGCGCACCGTGTGCGGCGCGTTGGCGTTGGCTTTCCGCACCACATCGGCCAGGCTCAGGCCGTGGTCGCGCAGCGCCTGGATGTGGTTGTCCTTTATCAGGATGCCGTCGCCCAGGTTGCGGCGGTGGTTGTGGCCGCCGCCGCAGCGCACGGCGTACTTGTCCAGCGTGCGCAGGCCCGGCGTGGTCTTGCGGGTGTCGACTATGCGCACGTCGTGGCCCGCCACGGCGTCGACGTAGCCGCGCGTGGCGGTGGCGATGCCGCTCATGCGCTGCACGAAGTTGAGCGCGGTGCGCTCTGCCATCATGATGGCCGCCGCCGAGCCGCTGACGGCGGCGATCACGTCGCCCGGGTGAAGCGGCGAGCCGTCGGGCAGGCGCGCGCAGGCGTCCAAGGCGGGATCGACTCGCCGGAAGACGGCGAGCGCCACGTCGACGCCGGCCAGCACACCCTCGGACTTGGCCACCACGATGGCGCTGGCCTGTAGCTCCGGCGGGATGAGCGCGTCGCAGGTGGGATCGCCGATGGACAGGTCCTCGGTGAGCGCGCGGTCGATGAGCGATTCGATCTCGGGCGTTATGTAGAACACGCTACAGCCGTCTATACGACGGCCAGCATCCTGTCCAGCGCCACGCGCGCGAACCCGGCCGTCTCCTCGTCCACCGTGATGGGGTTTACCACCACGCCCTCCAGCAGGCCGTCGAGCACCCAGGACAGGTAGGCGGGATGGATGCGGTACATGGTTGAGCACGGGCAGACCACCGGGTCGAGGCAGAACACCGTGCGGTCGGGGTGCTCGGCAGCTGCGCGATTGACCAGGCTTATCTCGGTGCCGATGGCCCACACGCTGCCGGGCTCGGAGTTGTGAATCGAGTTGATGATGAACTCGGTGGAGCCGACGAGGTCGGCGGCCTGCACGACCTCCATGGTGCACTCCGGGTGGACCACGACGTTGACGTCGGGGAACTTCTGCCGCGCCTCCTCTATCTGGGCCACGGTGAAGCGGGTGTGCACCGAGCAGTGGCCCTGCCAGAGGATGAGCCTGGCGCGGCGCAGCGCCTCTTCTGTGTGGCCGCCCAACGGCTTGAACGGGTTCCACACCAGCATCTCGTCCAGGCCGATACCCATCTTCAGGCCGGTGTTCCTTCCCAGGTGCTGGTCGGGCAGGAACAGCACGCGCTCTCCGCGCTCGAACGCCCACTCGAAGGTGGCGGTGGCGTTGGACGAAGTGCACACGATGCCGCCGTTGCGGCCGCACAGCGCCTTTATGCCGGCGATGGAGTTCATGTAGGTGATGGGCACGACGCCGCCGTGGTCGCCCAGCACGTCCTGCAGGTCGTCCCAGCAGTCGTACACGTCGTCGATGCGGGCCATGTCGGCCATCGAGCAGCCGGCGGCGAGGTTTGGCAGGATGACGCGCTGGTCGGCCGAGCTGAGGATGTCCGCGGTCTCGGCCATGAAGTGGACGCCGCAGAAGATGATGTGCTCGGCGTCCTTCTGCGAGGCCGCGAACTGGGACAGCTTGAAGGAGTCGCCGCGGTAGTCGGCGTACTTGATAATCTCGTCGCGCTGGTAGTGGTGCCCCAGGATCACCAGACTGCTGCCGAGCTTGGCGCGCGCCGCGCCGATGCGGTCGTCCAGCTCCTCTGGCGACATTCGCATGTAGCTCACCGGCAGCTTCTGCCAGCGCACGCCGGCCTGGAACTCCTCTTCGAGCGTCTTGGAAGACAGCAGCTCGTCCGTCTGGCAGAATGCGGACTGTTCTATTTCGGTGATGGGTATTACTGGCTGCTTGAGCTTGGTAACCATCGTGTAGTGCTCCTTGTGGGCCGGGTGGGCGGGTTCGAAACCCGCCCCTACGCGCCCGTGGTGGCGGGCGAGGCTACTGCGGCACGCCCTGCAGCGACCAGGGGCCGGTGCGCTCTATGCGTACGTTCACAAACTCTCCCGTGCGGTCTGTTTCGTCGTCGAAGAAGACCAGCTTGTCGTTCCTGTTTCTGCCGAACAAGCGGCCCCTTCTGCGCCCTTCGACCAGCACCTCGGTGACTTGGCCGTCGAGCCGCGAGTTTATGGAGGTCAGCGCCTGCTCCTGCACCTCTTCCAGGCGCTTTAGGCGGCGCTGCTTCTCCTCGTGCGGCACGTCGTCCGGCATCATGCGGGCGGCGATGGTGCCGTCCCTGGTGGAGTAGGCGGCCGCGTGCACCTTGTCGAAGCCGATGTCCCGCACCAGCTCGACGGTGCGCTCGAACTGGTCCTCCGTCTCGCCGCTGAAGCCGACGATGACGTCGGTGCTCAGGGATACGCCCGGTATGCAGGCGCGAATCCTGTCTATCAGCCGGCGGTAGTCGTCGTTGGTGTAGCCGCGGCGCATCGAGGCGAGCACCTGGTCGTCGCCCGCCTGGAAGGGCAGGTTCACGTGCTCGCACACCTTGTCGAGCCGCGCCACCGAGTCGATGATGTGGTCGCTCATGTCCGACGGGTGCGAGGTGAGGAAGCGTATGCGCTCAATGCCGTCGACCTCGTTGGCGGACTCCAGCAGGTCGCCCAGGTCCTGGTCGCCGGGCAGGTCGTGGCCGTAGGAGTCCACGTTCTGGCCCAGCAGCGTAACCTCTTTCACGCCGCGCTGGGCGAGCAGCCGTGTCTCGCGCACGACGTCTTCGACGGTGCGGCTCACCTCTCTGCCGCGGCGGTAGGGGATGATGCAGAAGGAGCAGAACTTGTCGCAGCCGTGGATGATGGGGATGTAGGCCGTGACGTCGGGCCGCGCGGTGAGCGGGCCCACGCAGCCGTCGGGGTCTACGCCCATGCGCTCGCCGAGCAGGTCGAGCAGCGGCCCATACTGCTGCGGGCGCATGAACACGTCCACGTAGGGGAAGCGCCGCTCGAGCGCGTCGGTCTTCGGGCCGACCATGCAGCCCATGAGGGCGACCACCTTGTCCGGGTCGCGGCTCTTCTGGGGCTTGAGGCTGGTGACCATGCCAACGACCTTGTCCTCCGCGCTCTGGCGCACCACGCAGCTATTGAGCACCACTACGTCGGCGTCTTGCGGGGAGCCGACGGACGAAAGGCCCATCTGGCCGAGCGCGCTCTCGAGACGCTCGGAGTCCGCCTTGTTCATCTGGCAACCTATGGTCCAAATGTAGTAACTGTTCATCTTCACCGGGTTTGCGGGCCACGTCTCGCGACCACTACACATTATGCGTAGAGATGCCGTTTGCTCACCTGCGCTCGCGCATCGGGCGCCCCGGGTGAGGACGGCATCCCTGTGTTCGAATAGACTGGATTTGTCCTCTTGCCTGCCGAGCGTTGGTAGTGGCGGAGGGAATGGGATTCGAACCCATGAGGGAGATTTCGCCCCCTAACCGCTTAGCAGGCGGCCGCACTAGACCACTATGCGATCCCTCCGTTCGGCGGGCCTTTTGGTGCGCCCTAATATACCAGACGGGGGGAGAGGCAGGCAAGCGCGCACTTTGTGAAAATATGAACTATAGCGCCTTTGCTGTTGATTAACCACATATATAATAAGAGATATGTGGCAACGCAATAGCAATTAGGGCATTAATGTGCCGTTAACATCGGCTTTCGATTTTTGCTTGTGAAATAAATCACTAAGAGCAGGAATGTTAGGGGCGCCGCGCCAGTGTTGGGTTGACGTGGTGGATGGGCGCTGACGGGGAAGCGCCGGGCGCCGGCGCGACCGCTAGCCGTGGGGGGCCGCAGCGGACTCTTCGAGCTTGCGCAGGTGGTCGTCCTCCTGGCTGCCGACCCAGACCTCGCCGCCTTCGAAGTACTCCTTCTTCCAGATGGGCACAATTTGCTTGATGCGGTCCACGGCGTGCTGGCAGGCCGCGAAGGCGCGCTCCCTGTGGGGCGAGGCCACGGCAACGACCAGGCTGATGTCGCCGATCTCCAGGCGGCCCAGCCTGTGGCTGATGGCGATGTCCTGCACGTCCCAGCGCTGGCGCATTTCGTCGGCGATCTCGGCGAGCTTGTTGTCCGCCATCGGCCGGTAGGCCTCGTACTCGAGATGAAGCACGCGGCGCCCGCGCGTGACGCTGCGGGTCGTGCCCAGAAACGTCAGCACCGCGCCGTTGGTGTCGCGCCGCACCTGCGCCGTTATCCTGTCGGGTTCCAGCGCGTCGTGGGTTATCTGGATCATCTGGAGCTCCTCAAGTGATCCCGTGCCGCCCTGGCCACGTCGTTCCGAGCGGCCTGTCATTCCGAGCGTAGCCGAGGAATCCAAAGCCTCCGGACGCAAGGCCAAGTGGACGCCCCCCGGACCTGGACAGGCCGCTATCCGGCGCCGCCGCTCACGGGCGGGATGAGCGCGACCTCGTCGCCCTCGGCGAGCGTGTGATCATGGCCGCGGAACTCCTGGTTGACGGCGGCCACGAGCTCCGCGGGTTCGGATATGAGCGACGCGTGCAGCCGCACCATCTCGCGCGCCAAGTCTCCCAGCGAGGCGTCGTCGGGCAGATCCAGCTCGATGTCCGAGGCGCCCACCTTGTCGCGGTAGCCGGCGAACAGCTTCACGTTGACCCTCAGATCGTCTTCCTCCCAGGGGCGGTCGCAGGCTAGGCCGAAGTCTCCTCCGCGGCCTCCTCGTCCACCGCGCCCTCTGCGAGCTCGCCTTCCTCATCTACCTGATCGAGGGCCTCGACCTCGATCCTGGGGGCGCTCACCCTGGCGATCATCTCATCGGCGCCCGTCACAAACGTAACGCGCGCGCCCACGGCAACGTCGCCCACGTAGACTGCCTTCTCGAAGTTGTCCAGCCCCGAAATGTCCACGTCGAAGGACGCGGGCACGTTCATCGGCAGCGCCTCCACGAGAATGCTCTGCAACTGGAGCAGCAGCGTGCCGTTGAGGTCCCGCACGGCGGGCGACAGTCCGATCACGTTCACCGGCACCTCGGCCTGTATGGTCTGCGACACGTCCACCCGCAGGAAGTCGACGTGAAGGACATCCTCGGTCACGGGGTGACGCTGCACCTCGCGGACGAAGCAGATGTTTTCGCCGGGGTCGTCTTCGACGCTGACGGAGAGCGGCACGTTGGTGCCGACTCGCGGCAGGAGCTGCTGGAGCACCAGCGCGTCGGTCTGGAGCGACATGGGCTCGGTGCCGCTGCCGTACATGTGCACCGGCACAACGCCCTTGCGTCGCAGGGTCTTCACCTTCTTGCCGATAATCTGTCTTCGCGAAAGCGATAGGGTCTGAACGTCCATCTGGTCGATGCTCCTGGTCTGTGGGCGGATTTGCCGCGCGACCATCGGCTTTCGTGCCAAGGCCGTGCGCCGACCATTTTAGCACACGCCAATTTTCTTCGGGTAGGGCCGCGAGTTTCGCATAAGTCAAAAAATGTTCGAAAAATGGTTGCTAGAACGCTTGACCGAATCAAGACGCCTGTTCTAGTATGGCGTCGCCGGCAACAATCCCGTACGTGCGACTACCAGGCCAGTGTCAGAGAAGAGAGGAGCAGACAAGATGATGAGACTCAAAGGTTGCCCCAGGTGCCAGGGCGACGTGCTGTACGGACAGGACGCTTACGGCCGCTTCCGGCAGTGCCTCCAGTGCGGCCACCTCGTGGATCTGGACAAGCCCACGGCCGTGGTGTCGAAGTTCGCCGTGGGCGCGTACCTGCGCGAAGAGGTCGCCTGATAACGGTCTAGGCGGACTCGGCGGAGCGGCGCGAGCGGACGAAGGGCGGCCAGAAGGTGACGGACACGGCGGCGGCGGCCAGCCCCAGCAGCGCCGCTACCAGGTAGGTGTCCCCGAACGCCAGCACGAACGCCCGCTCGCCCGCGGCCTCCGCTCCCGCGAGCGCGCCGGCGTGCCCCGCCTCCCGCGCGGCCAGCAGCGCGCTCAGCAGCGCCACGCTCGACACTGTGCCCAGGCTGCGCGACAGCGTCATGATCGCCCCGCCCGTGCCGAGCCTGTTCGACGGCACGCTCCCCATCACGAGGTTGGCGTTCGCCGCCTGGTGCAGCCCCATGCTCAGCCCCATCGCCGCGCTGCGGACCGCGATGTCCAGCACCCCCGCCGAGGCGTCCAGCCCGACGTATGAGAACACTGTCGCCGCCGACATGAGCGCCGCGATCGTCGTCAGGTACGCGGGCGGCACCCGGTCCGACAGCCATCCCCCCACCGGCGCCGACACGGTGATGGTGAGCGGCATCAGCATCATCAACAACCCCCAGGTCTGCGCGTTCTCCCCCATCACGTCGCTGACGAAGAAGGGCAGGATGAACCAGTTGACGAAGGCGCTTACCGATATGAGGAACGCCGACACGAACGCGGGCGCGAGCACCCGGTGCCGCAGCAGGCGAAGGTCCAGCACGGGACGGGGCGCCCGGCGCTCGGCGAAGCCGAATGCGGCGAGCGACGCCCCGCACGCCAGCGCGAGCGCCGCCACGACGGGGGACCTCCACCCCAGGCTGCCGCCCAGCGCCAGCGCCAGCACATAGGAGGCCGTTCCGGTGAACATCGACGCCGCGCCCCAATAGTCGTACGCGTGGCGCGGCTCGTCCGACATCCTCTCGCGCAGCGCATATGCCGACAGCGCGAGCGCGGCCACCCCCAGCGGTACCCGCGCGACGAATACTGTCCTCCAACCAAAAGCGTCCACCAGTCCGCCGCCCACAACCGCGCCCACAAGCATCCCCAGCGTGCCCAGTCCCGCCATCATGCCCAGCGCCCGGCCCCGCTCGTTCGCCGGGTACAGGCCCGTGACCAGAGCGGGCGCGCACGCCATGAGCAGTGCGTTGCCGACAGCCTGCAAAACGCGCAGTCCGAACACCATCGGAAGCTGCGGGGCAAGTCCTATCAGCAGCACAGCCACGGTGTACACCGCGAGGCCCACGATGAAGAACCGCCTGAGGCCGTACACGTCCGCGGCGCTGCCCAGGCTGAGCTGGAGACCGGCGCTGCTACCCACGTAGAAGAGAATCATCCACTGGACCGTCTGGAGGTCCGTCGAGAAGCTCCTGGCGATGTCGGGAAGCGCGACGTTTAACGTGATGTCGAGGCTTGCGAGGAACACGCCGCTGGACGCGGCGATCAGCCCCAGCCACCTCGCCGTCGATCCGGCTCCGGCGTCCGACGGCAGTTGCGCGTCGGGCCGTCCCGCGCTAGAGCGGCGCACGGTGCGGCAGGGCAATAATCGGATGGATGTGGTGGCTCATAATCGCGGCCTTGCGGGCTTCGGGGTGTGGCCCAAGATTATACAGGGGCGGCGGCGGCGCGCAAATCGCAATGCGAACAAATATTTTACAAATTGTCTCAAACGTGTTAACATATGCCGCGAAATGGGTGGGGCGGCGGGCGGTATCCCGCAACCTGGGAAGTACGGGCGGCGGCGCCTGGTTCGCCTTGAAGCGGCGAGAAACGGCGTGGTATCATGGCCCGACGTTGCGGGCCGCAATGACGCCCGTGTCCGCCGGCCCTGCCCCAGAGGCATGAACCCTGAACGGGACTAGCTGTTGGAGTAGCGCACCATGACTACAGAGAAGAGCAAGGCCCTCGACCTGGCGATGGGGCAGATCGACCGCCACTTCGGGCGCGGCACCATCATGAAGCTCGGCGACGCCAACTACGCGGACGTGGAGGCTATATCCACCGGAGCGATTTCGCTCGACGCGGCGCTGGGCATTGGCGGCGTGCCCAAAGGGCGCGTCATCGAGGTGTACGGCGCCGAGTCGTCCGGCAAGTCCACCCTCGGCTACCACATCATGGCGTCGGCGCAGCGCAAGGGCGGCGTCGCCGCCTACATCGACGCCGAGCACGCCCTGGACCCGTCTTATGCCGGCAGGTGCGGCATCGACGTGAACGAGCTGCTGGTTTCGCAGCCCGACACCGCCGAGCAGGCGCTCGAAATCTGTGAATACCTTGTCCGAAGCGGCGCCGTGGACGTCGTGGTCGTCGACAGCGTGGCCGCCATGGTGCCCAAGGCGGAGCTCGAGGGCGACATGGGCGACACCCACGTCGGTCTTCAGGCGCGGCTCATGTCCCAGGGACTCCGCAAGCTCACCTCCGCCATCAGCCGCTCCAACACGTGCGTCGTGTTCATAAACCAGTTGCGCGAAAAGGTGGGCGTCTTCTTCGGCAGCCCTGAGGTCACCCCCGGAGGCAGGGCGCTCAAGTTCTACAGCTCCGTGCGCGTGGACATGCGACGGATGGAGTCCATCAAGCGCGGCAGCGAAATAGTCGGCAACAGGGTCAAGGTGCGCGTCGTGAAGAACAAGGTCGCGCCGCCGTTCCGCGTGGCCGAGTTCGATATCATGTTCAACGAAGGAATCAGCAGGGAAGGGGATCTGCTCGACGTGGCCACCGAGATGTCCGTGTTGACCAAGCGCGGCGCGTTCTACTCCTACGGCGACACCCGGTTGGGCCAGGGCCGCGAGAACGCCAAAGACTTCATGCGCGAAAACACCGACATCACCGAGGAGATAGACGCTGCCGTTCGGGCCATGTTGAATCCCGATACCGAACAGCCGGAGCAGTCCGACGAGGCCGAGGCGGCCCGCCCAGGCGTCGTCGCGGCGGCCAACTAGCCGTGGCCGTCACGCTCCGCGCGTTTTCCGCCTCTCGCGCCGGCCACCGCCGGCGCGAGCGACCAAGGAGTCCAACCCACCACAACGAATGACATTCGCCATACCATGAAAGACAGCGAACCCGACGACAGACAGGCCCGCGCCGCCGCCCAGCGCCTTCTCGCGTCCAGACCGCGCTCCGAGGCAGAGATTAGGCAGCGTCTATCGCGCCGCTATCCCCCAAGCGTGGTCGACGGCGCGCTAGAGTCACTCAAGCGGGCGGGCCTTATCGACGATACCGCCTTCGCCCACTTGTGGACCGAGAGCCGCGTCACTCATCGACCGCGATCCTCCGCCCTCATCAGGCGCGAACTGCTTCAGAAGGGCGTCTCCTCCGATAGGGTGGAGGCTGCGGTCGACGGCGTTGACGATGCTGAGAACGCCTACCGCGCGGCGGCACGGCTCGCGGAGAGGCTGCGAGACGAATGCCGCGAGGCCTTTAGACGCCGCATCTGGTCTTACCTGCAGCGCCGCGGATTCGGCAGCGCGGCCGTGCGATCCGCCGTGTCGCGGCTGTGGGACGAGACCCGGGACGGCGCGTCCGCACCACCTGCGGACGCGGACTGCCGGTAGCCGCATGGCGTCCATCGACGCGCCGAGAGCCGGGGTGCTTGTGCACCGGGCCGGGCCTGCGCCGGAGGTGTAGCCGTGTCCGACGCCGGTTCGCTCAACCTGTTCCTCATAGTCGTCTTCGTGCTCTTCTCGGGCTTCTTTTCGAGCTCCGAGGCAGCCTACCTGTCGCTGGAGAGGGTGCGGGTCGCCCACCTGGTCAACAGCAACGTGCCAGGCGCGCGCCGGATCGCCGGGATGCTGGCGCAACCCGAAAGGCTGCTTGCGACTATCCTGCTGGGGAACAACCTCGTAAACGTCGCCTTCACGGCTATAGTCACCGTCGTCGCCATAGACCTGCTCGGCGAGAACACGGGCCTGGTCGTGGCGACGGTGGCTGGAACGCTCGTGCTGCTGGTGTTCGGCGAGATCATGCCCAAGACTTTCGCCGTCCACAATTCGGAGCGGTTGGCGTTCGTGTACGCGCGCCCGCTCAAGGCGGTGGAGCTGGTGCTGTGGCCGCTGGTGATGGTGTTGCAGTGGATGACCAGGCGCACCCGGACCATGCTGGGGGCCGGGACGCCGCCGAGGGAGTCCATAACCGAGGCCGAACTGCGAACAATGTTCGACATAGGCGAGGCGGAGGGTACCTTCGAGCCCGGTGAAGTGGACATGCTGGAGAACGTGCTCAGCTTCGGCGATAGCCAGGTCCGCGAGGTGATGACCCCCCGCAATCATATCGCCTCCATCGAGCACGGCGCGAAGCTGCGGGAGTTTCTCGGCGTGTACGCCGACAACAGTCACACTCGTTTTCCTGTGTTTCGGGGCGGCGGCGACAACATCATCGGCATCCTGTCCGTCAAGGACGTGCTGAGGGCCATGTCCACTGAGAAGCTGACGTTCGAAGACTCGGTCACCGACTTTATTCGCGACTGCTACTTCGTGCCCGAGACCAAGGGCGCCTCGGAGCTGTTCGAGGAGCTGAGGAGCACTGGTAACCAGATGGCCATGGTGGTGGACGAGTACGGCGGCCTGTCGGGGCTGGTCACGCTGAAGCGGCTGCTGGAGGCGGTGGTGGGACCCGTCGGAGAGGAGGGCGAGGCCCTGGAGGAGGAGTTCGAGGCCATCGACGAGAACACCTTCCAACTGGAAGCGTCGATGAGCATAGCCGAGGCCAACGACGAGCTGGAAATAGGCATACCCGACGGCGACTTCGACACCGTGGCGGGCTTCGTGCTCGCGGAGCTGGGACACATTCCGGCAGAGGGCGAACAGTTCGATTTCAAGCAGCTGAAGTTCGAGATTGTGGAGATGAACAACTTCAAGATCGAGACCGTCAGGGTGACGAAGCTTCATCCCGCGGAGGACGGAGTTGGCCGCGAAACTGATTCTCGTTAGGCACGGAGAGACCATGCTGAACCGCGAAGGCCGCGTGCAAGGTCTGAGCGACGCCCCTCTCAGCGAACTCGGCGAGGCGCAAGCGCGCGCGGTCGCGGCCGCCCTGGCCCCGGACGCGCCGTTCCACCTGTACGCGAGCCCGCTGTCCCGCGCAGCGCAGACGGCCCGGCCCATCGCCGGCGCGCACGGCGCGTCCCCGACCACCATTGACGACCTGCGCGAGGCGGACGTGGGCGAGATGGACGGGCTGACCATCGCGCAGGTGCGCGAGCGCTATCCGGAGTTCATGCGCCGCTGGGCCGAGGATGCCGGCGAAGCCACTATGCCCGGCGGCGAGTCGCTGCGCGGAGTGCGGTGCCGCGCGTGGCGTGCCGTGCGCGAGCTGGCCGCGCGCCACCCCGACGCTACGATCGTGGCGGTTACCCACAACTTCGTGATCCAGACCGTGCTGAGTGGCGCGCTGGGCGTTCCACTCGACAACGCCCGCAGGATGCGCCAGGAGCCGGGCTGCATCACCCGGCTGGAGTTCGGCGCCGGCCGCGTCTCCCTCGTGTCGTCCAACGAGACGTGGCACCTGCGGGGCCTGGCGTCTGCCGCCGGCGCGACCCGACCAGCCGGGGAGCGCGCAGGCGGGTGACGGCGTTCACCCGCCTGCGCGCCCGCGTCCGCGGGGCGCTGGAGGACGCGGGCCTCGCCCGGGGCAGTCTGCTGCTGGTTGCCGTGTCGGGAGGGCCGGACTCGCTGGCGCTGCTGCACGCGCTCCACTCCCTGACCCCGGACTTGGGATTGCGGCTGCACGGCGCTCACCTGGACCACAGGCTGCGCGGCGCGGCATCGGATGCGGACGCGCGCTTCGTTGCCGCCGAGTTTCGCCGGCTGGGCCTGGCCAACACCTGCGAGCGCGCCGACGTGGCGGCGTACCGGAGGGAGCGTAAGCTGTCGCTCGAGGAGGCCGCCCGCGACGTTCGCTACGCTTTCCTGGCGCGCCTGGCCGAGCGGCAGGGCGCCGACGCCGTGGCCCTGGGCCACACCGCGGACGACCAGGCCGAGACCGTGCTCATGCGCCTGCTGCGCGGTAGCGGCCTCACCGGGCTGCGCGGCATGAGTGCGCTAAGCCGGCGAGCCTACGCCGGCGGAAGCGTCGCGCTGGTGCGGCCGCTGCTGGGCGTGACCCGCAGCGAAGTTGTCGCCTACTGCCGTGAGCTGGGCCTCGAGCCACGGGAAGATGCTTCCAACGTCTCCACCGACATGCTCCGCAATCGCGTCAGGCTGGAGCTGATACCCCACCTCGAGGGCTACAACCCCTCTGTGAGGCGCGCGCTGCTGCGGCTGGCGCGCTCGAGCGCGAGGGACCTGTCCTACGTCGAGGAGCAGGTGGACGCCGCGATGCCCGCCGTGGCGTCGCAAACTGCCGATGGCGTCGCGCTCGACCGCGGGGCCTTCACGCGGCTGCACCCCGCCATACAGGCGCACGCACTGCGCCGCGCCTTCACGATGTGCCGGGGCGGCAACCGGGACCTGGAGCAGTACCACGTAGACGTGATGGCGCGGTTGATCCAGGGGCGGGCGGGCACGTCGTTGGACCTGCCGGGCGGCGTGCGGTTCCTGGTGGAATACGAACGTGCCCTGCTGTCGTTAGGCCCGCCCGACGCCTGCCCGTTGCCGCCGCTGGCTGGCTGCCACGGCCTGACGATTCCTGGGGAGTCGTTGGCCGGCCCGTGGAGCGTGAGTGCGACGTTCGCGGAGGAAACAGGGCTGCACGAAACGGCGCAGCCTCACAGGCTCGCGGACGGCCCGCCCTTTGCCGCGCGGCTCGACGCCACGCACGTCGGCACGTCGGCGTGGCTGCGCGCGCGAGTGCCGGGCGAGCGGTTCCAGCCACTGGGGATGTCGCACACGAAGAAGATACAGGACTTCATGGTCGACGAGAAGATACCCCGAGAGTGGCGCGACCGGGTTCCCCTGCTGGTCACATCCCGCGGTGTCGCGTGGGTCGCGGGCCGCCGCGTCGCGGAGTGGGCCAGGCCGACGCAGGGTGGCGGGCGGCAGCTCGAGGTGCGTATCGAACTGCGGATGTAACGCGCGCCGGATTGACGGGGTGGGGCTGAGCCTCTCTATATAATGCGGTTGAGGCGGGGGTTGTTGGTCTGGCCGGGGATGCGGCCCCGCTTGGACGCCGGGCGGCCGTTGATTTCGTGGATGTCTGCCGTGAAGCCGTTCGGCGGCGCGTTGGAGATGTACTCCCCCACTGTGAAGCCGTGCACAGGGGCATTGGCCTGTACGAACTCGCGGATCTTTCCCGCCGTGAACCCACCGCTCACGTAGATCTCCACGTGGCGGTGTCCGGCCTGGTCGAGCCGGGCTCTCACCTCGCGCACGAACTCGATGCTCACGCCGCCCCGCTCTCTCGCCGTGTCGATGCTTATGCCCCTCAGCCTATCCTGCAACACGCCCGCGACGTGCAGCGCTTCCTCCGCCTCGTCGCGGAAGGTGTCCACCAGCGCTATGCGTGGAATCTCAGAGGGCATACGCCGGTCGAAGGCCTCTACGGCCGCGAGGGTGTCGCCCATCAGCAGCGGCAGCACGTGGGGCATGCTGCCCGCGGGCGTAACTCTCGCCAGCCTGCCGCCCAGCATGGTGGAGCAGGAGACGCAGCCCCCGGTAACCGCCGAATAGTCGAGCACCGCGGCGATGTTGGGGTGCACGTGCCTGGCGCCCATCGCCAGCACCGGCAGGCCGCCCGCGGCGTCCACGCACTCGCGGGCGGCGGCGGCCCAGCCGCTGCACGACGAAAGTGTGCCGCACAGCGCCGTCTCGTACAGTCCGAAGGTGCTGTAGGGCGCGTTGATGCGGAGGACGACCTCGTTGGTGTCCATATCAACGCCCTCATCCAGCGCCCAGACCTCGACGCCTGTTTCGGGAAGGACCTTCAAAAGCAGCGAGCGTACCTCCCGCAATCCGCAAAAGATGCCCGCGCGGCTGGGAGAAAACTCCATGCTGACGTGGGGGTTGAGCCCCTCGCCCCGAAGGATGGACAGTGTGCGATGCAGGAACACGTCGGCTGTGTCGCCGACAAGAATCGAGGGCCGAATGTCGAAGTCGGGACTAACCATCTGACGTGGCGCTCTTTCAGTCTCGTTTGGGGCGCGACCGCCCGGTTGGAAGAATGGTGTGAACAGGCCTTAGGCGGCCGGCTCGGGCCGCGTAACGGTAGCGCCCAGGATCTTCTCCAGGTGGTCCAGGGCGTAGGCGTGGGCCGAGGGGTCGAAGCTGGCCACGCAGTCGGCGGGCACCTCTACGGGGTAGTCGCGATTGCGCGCGTCCGACGCGGTGTGCATGACGCAGATGTCGGTGCACACGCCGCAGATGATGATCTTGTCCGGCGCGAGCTCGGCGAGCCGCCGCTGGAGGTCAGTATCGTAGAACGCGCTGTAGCGCCGCTTCGGGATCACTACGCCGTCGTAGCCGGCGAGCTCGCCGATGACCTCGGCCTCCGCGGTGCCTTTCACGCAGTGCACCGGAAACATCTGGAACTCCAGGTCGTCGGGGTCGTGGTTGTCGCAGATGAAGAACACCGCCGAGCCTTTGGCCAGCTCGTCCTCGATGAGCCGCCGCACGCGCGGCAGGATCTCCCGCGCTTCGTCGCCACAATACAGGTTGTGGCCCGGTTCCATGAAGCCGACCACCATGTCCACCACCAGCAAGGCGTTGCTCATGCCTTCACCTGCATCTGGAGATGTTCTCGAAGCCGTCCGAGAGCGTTTCACCCCGAGGAGTGCCCCTCAAGATAATACGCCCCTAATATACGCTTGGCCAGTGGCAATCGCAACCGGCGGAACTGGGCCGTAACCGTTCAGAACGACGTGGGGGTGCGAGCGCTGCCCCGTGCGGCGAGCGCCCGGCTCGCTCGGCGCAGCCCGCCGAACCGCAGCCGCAGCAGGCCCCGCAGGTCGCCCAGCGCCGTGCCGATAATCTTGACGCGCGTGTCGGGGTCGTCCGTCCAGGTCACCGGGCACTCCTTTATCCGGTAGCCGTTCTTGTCCGCCAGTATCAGCAGCTCCGAGTCGAAGAACCATCCCAGGTCCTCGACGAGCGGCAACACCTCCTGGACCACCCGGCGGCTGACAACCTTGAACCCGCACTGCGCGTCCCTGAAACTGGTGAAGAACATGCTGCGGAAGAGCAGGCTGTAACACCGCGAGATCACCTCGCGCTTCAGCGGGCGGTCCACCACCACCGCGCCTGGCCTCAGCCTGGAGGCTATCGCCACGTCATAGCCCTCTTCGTCCACCGCGCGCGCCAGGACCGGCAGCGCCGCCAGATCCGTCGACAGGTCTACGTCCATGTAGCCCACCAGGTCCGCATTGCTGCGCGACCAGGCGCGCCGCAGCGCGCGCCCGCGTCCCCGCTGCTCAAGGCGCTCGCCAGCGGTTTGGGAGAACCGCAACGTCAGCCTGTCGATCACGCTCGGCGTGGAGTCGGTCGAGCCGTTGTCCGCGATGACGATGCGCCACTCGTATCCGGCCATCTCGCGCGACATGAAGCCGTGCAGGCTGGCAATGCTGTCGGGCAGCGACCGCTCTTCGTTCAGCACCGGGATTACGATGTCCAGGGTCGTGCTCATTGGCGGCCTAGTGCCTGAAGTGGCGCACGCCCGTGAAGACCATGGCGATGCCCGCCGCGTCCGCAGCCTCGATCACCTCTTCGTCGCGTATGGAGCCGCCCGGCTGCGCGATGGCGGCAACGCCGCCCTCGGCCGCCAGCTCCACGTTGTCGGCGAACGGTAAGAATGCGTCCGACGCGAGTACGCTGTCCTTGGCGCGCTCTCCCGCGATGCCCAGCGAGAGGCGCACGCTGACGACGCGGTTGGGCTGGCCGGCGCCCATGCCCAGCAGCGCGCCGTCCCTGGCGAGCACGATGGTGTTGGACTTGATGTGCTTGGCCGCCTTCCACGCGAAGGCAAGGTCGGCCAGCTCGGACTCAGTTGGCGCACGCCGCGTGACCGTCTTCCAGCCGGAGGCGTCTTCGTCGTATGCGTCGACCGTCTGGAGCAGCGCGCCTCCCGACACAGGGCGCACGTCCAGCGGCGCCGGACCGGAGCCGGCTGGCACTCGCAGCACGCGGAGGTTGCGCCGCCTGCGGAGCCGCTCCAGCGCGCCGGTCTCGTAGGAGGGCGCGACCACTATTTCGTAGAACACGCCTCGCATTGCGCGCGCGGTGGCCTCGGTTACCGTGCGGTTGAATCCGACTATGCCGCCGTAGGCCGACACGGTGTCACCCTCGAACGCCCTGGCGTAGGCGGTGGGCTGGTCTTCGTGCACCGCGAGGCCGCAGGGGTTGGTGTGCTTAACCACCACGGCGGCGGGCGCCTCGAAGTCGGACACCACGCGCCAGGCGGCGTCGGCGTCCAGTATGTTGTTGAACGAGAGCTCCCGGCCGTGCAGCTGCTCCGCTCCAGCGATGCCGCCTGACGAAAGCGGGTCGGCGTACAGCGCGGCCTGCTGGTGCGGGTTCTCTCCGTAGCGGAGGTCGTACAGCTTGGAGTATCCCAGCGTCGTCTCGTGGGGGAAGTCTGCGCCCCCGTCTGCCAGGTAGCGAGCGACGGCCGTGTCGTAGAGCGCGACGTGCTGGAACGCCTTGCGGGCGAGCCGCCGGCGCTCTTCGTGGGTTGGCCCGTCGGCGGACGCGAGGCGCTCGCCCACCCAGCCGTAGTCTTCAGGATCGACGACGACCACCACGTGCGGAAAGTTCTTCGCCGCGGCGCGAATCATCGCGGGGCCGCCGATGTCGATGTTCTCCAGCGCCTCCTCCAGCGCGACGCCGGCCTGGGCGACGGTCTCGACGAACGGGTACAGGTTGTTGACCACGACGTCGATGGCGCCGATGCTGTGCCGTGCCAGCTCGCCTGCGTGCTCCGGCAAGTCGCGGCGCGCGAGAATGCCGCCGTGCACGGCTGGGTGAAGCGTCTTCACGCGGCCGTCCAGAATCTCAGGGAACCCGGTCACGTCCGACACCTGCTCCACCCGTAAGCCGGCGTCGGCCAGCGTCCGGTAGGTGCCGCCCGTGCTGATCTGCTCGAAACCGGCATCCTGCAGTGTTCGGGCGAACTCCACTAGGCCCGTCTTGTCGTATACGCTGAGCAGCGATCTCACGTGTGTTCTCCAGCTTTGGGGATGCTGAGGGTGTTAGGGGCGGTCCGCGAGCCGCCTTTGCCCGCCGGCGTCAACATCTGCGTTTGGCTAGTCGAAGACGACACGGCCCCGCCCGGTGTCGCGGATCACGCTGCCAATCGGCAACGCGCCGGGCGCAAGCGCGGCAACCTCGTTGGCGCGGGACCGCTCGCACACCAGCACCATGCCGACACCCATGTTGAAGACCCGGAACATCTCCGCCTCGTCGATTTCGCACATCTGCCGCAAGACCCCGAAGATGGGGGGAGCCGTCCACGTCGAGCGGTCTATGCGCGCCGCCAATCCCTCTGGCAGCGCCCGCGGCAGGTTTTCCACCAGGCCGCCGCCGGTGATGTGCGCGGCGGCCTTCAGGTGCGGCAGCGCGCGGCTGACGGCGGGAAAGTAGGGCGGGTGTGGCGCCAGCAGGGCGTCGCCCAGCGTCTCTCCCAGCTCGGCGTGGTGCTCCCACAGCGGAGCGGGGTCGTCGTCCAGCCCAAGGGCGTAGCGCACCAGCGAGTAGCCGTTGGTGTGCAGCCCGTTGGACGGCAGGCCCATCAGCACGTCGCCCTCGCCGACGCGGGAAGGGTCGAGCAGTTCGCGCCTTTCGGCGGCGCCCACCACGAAGCCCGCCACGTCGAACTCGCCGGTGGTGTACATCCCGGGCATCTGCGCCGTTTCGCCGCCAATCAGGGCGCAGCCGTTGACCTCACAGGCGCGGGCCATGCCCTCGATCAGCGCCTCGACCACGCCGGGGCGCAGCTCGCCCAGCGCCAGGTAGTCGAGGAAGAAGAGGGGACTTGCGCCGGTCGCGGCGACGTCGTTCACACAGGCGTTCACCACGTCCTCGCCGATCACGCCGTAGCGCTCCATGGCTATAGCCAGCTTGAGCTTGGTGCCCACGCCGTCGGTGCTCGACACCAGCACAGGCTCGTCGTAGCCGGCAAGCCTGTACAAGGCGCCGAATCCGCCGATGCCGCCGAGCACCTGCGGCCCGTGCGTGCGCGCCGCTATGGAGGCGATATGGCCCTTGACGTCCTGTGCGGCGTCGAGATCGACCCCGGCGGCCGTATAGGTTCTGGCGTGCATGGTGGTTCTGATTTAATCCGGCGGAGTCCTCAGCAAATCCTCAGGCAGCCCCGCTTCACTCATCACTATGTGATATGCTTTTCGCATGATGCGGCTACTGAGAGGTCGACTCTCAACCTTCTTGGGCTGAATTGCCTTTGGGACCGGCACAGCAGCGCTAATCTACTTGGCCCTGTTCATTGACCCCGCGGCGCGCGCAGTCCTCGATACTCTTCTATTCGCAATGACGTTTGTTATCAGCGCGGGATTGTTCATAATCGCCGCTCAGACCTACAATCACTACATCCGGGGCAGAGAACGGCAAGAGCGAGGAGGCGATGAGGAATGATTTACCTCGCCGCGCTGGCAGTATTTGTGATTGGTGCCTCAACCTTGTACCTCGTGTGGCACTACCTCGCGCCTTTGAGGGAACCCCGCTCGGGGAAGCGCGAACGCAACTGATGTTACGCTGTCGTGTCGAAACACTTCGCAGATTTCCGCTCCGTATCCTGGGGGTGACGATTTTCCCAGTATGACGGTTCGTTGCCGTCCCCGCGTCACCCCACCTCGAGGGCGAGCTTGTCCATCTCGAGCTGCACGGGAATTGGATACTCGCCCGTGAAACACGCCATGCAAAACTTGTTTCGCGCCATGCCGATCGCGCGCAGCAGCCCCTCGTGGCTCAGAAAGCCCAGGGAGTCGGCGCCGACGAAATCGCGAATCTCCGGCACGTCCATGTTCGAGGCGATGAGCTCCCGGCGGGTGGCCATGTCCACGCCGTAGTGGCAGGGCCACATGATGGGCGGCGCGCAGATTCGCAGATGCACCTCGCTCGCACCACCCCTGTGCAGCAGGTTCACCACGTGCGGCGTGGTGGTGCCCCGAACGATGCTGTCGTCCACCACGACCAGGCGCTTGCCCTCTATCAGGTCGGGCAGCGGGTTCAGCTTTCTGCGCACGCCGAGGTCGCGCTGGCGCTGGTCCGGCAGTATGAAGGTGCGTCCGGCGTAGCGGTTCTTCACCAGCCCCTCGCCGTAGGGTATGCCGGACTCGCGCGCGTAGCCGACAGCGGCGGCGGTGGCCGAATCGGGCACGCCGATCACCATGTCGGCGTCCACGGGGTGCTCTTTCGCGAGCTCCGCGCCCATGGCCTGGCGGCTGCTGTAGACCAGCGCGCCGTTCAGGTAGCTGTCAGGGCGGGCGAAGTAGATGTGCTCGAACACGCACATGGCGGAGACGGCCTGGGGTGTGCGGCGATAGATGGTGCGCAGCCCGGACTCGTCTATCATCACCGCCTCGCCCGGCTCTATCTCGCGCACGAACTCCGCGCCGACGTGATCCAGCGCGCACGTTTCCGACGCGATGACCCAGCCGTCCTCCAGCCGCCCTATGCACAGCGGGCGCACTCCCATGGGGTCGCGAATGCCCAGCAGACAGTCCTTGGTCATCACGGCGAGGGAGTAGGCGCCCCGGAGCCGGCGCATCGCGTAGGCGACGCGCTTGTCCCACGACACCTCCGGCGCCACCGCCAGCAGCTGGCCGATGACCTCCGAGTCGCTGGTCGAGGTAAAGCTACAGCCGGCCTCCACTAGCTCGTCTCTCAACTCCAGCGCGTTGATGACGTTGCCGTTGTGCGCGAGGGCGAGCTCCACGCCAGGCCCCTTGGAAACGGATGGCTGGGCATTGCAGATCTGGCTGGAGCCCGTGGTAGAGTAGCGCGTGTGTCCGATTGCCACGTTTCCGGGCAGGTTCGCGACCTCGTCCTCATGGAAGGCCTGTCCCACGAGGCCCATGGCGGTGCGAACGCGGATGCGCTTTCCATCGCCGGAAGCGATGCCCACGCTCTCCTGGCCCCTGTGCTGCAGCGCGTAGAGGCCGAAGAAAACGACGCGCGCCACATCATCGCTGCCCGAGTACACGCCGACGACACCGCACGCCTCGTGGGCGTAATCGCCCTCCGCGACGTCCGCTGACTCTGGCCTAGGCTGGGAGTTCCGCTGGCAGAGCGCCGTGAGACTCACCTCGCAAACTGAGCTAACCGAATCGGGCTTGTCAGTCAGATTGTAGAGCGTAGGGTTGTCGGCGCGCAAGTGGCAAGTTAGCCGCCGAGTAGGCGCGTCTGCGATGCCCAATCGGGCCCGATTTGTGATATAGTAACTTTTTGGCTACAATTAGAATGGACGTTCGGCACTTTGCGCGAGCGCCGTTCCGGTCGCACAGACATCACGTGGGGTTTTCGTGAAATGAGAGTTGTCTTTTTGGAGGACGTGGCGGGCGTGGCCCAGGGCGGCGACGTGAAAGAAGTGAAAAACGGCTTCGCCCGCAACTACCTCATTCCCAAGAGCCTTGCCGTGCCCGCCACTCACAACGCTCTGCAGCGCATTAAGCGCTTGGCACGCGAGGCCGATAGTGTGCGGCTCAAGCAGCTTAACGACATGAGGGAGCTGGCTGAGGCGCTCAACAAGGTTCGCGTCAAGGTCGAGATGCGCGCCGGCGCGAGCGGGCGCCTGTACGGCTCGGTGACCAACGCCATCATCGCGGACGAGCTGTCCAACATGGTGGGCGCCGAGATCGACCGCAGGACCGTGGTCTTGGAAGAGCCGATTCGCGAGTTGGGCCTGTTCGGCGTCAGGCTGCGGCTGCACCAGGACGTCGACGCACAGGTCGAGGTGCTCGTGTACGCGATGGGCACGGACCCGGACGCCGTGGATGCCGCGGACGAGGAGGCGGGAGAGGACGGCGAGGAGTCCAAGTCAGACGACTCACAGCCTGCCGCCGAAGAGGCCGCGGCGAGCACGGCCTAGCCGCTTCCCGCGCCCGCAAACCCAGGCCGTTCGCGCGTGCGGCGCCGGGGCGCCGACGGCCGGCGGGTCCCATCTGCCCCGGCCATGCCGCGACCCTCGGGGTAGGCGAAACTTGTACGCAGAACGACTTCCACCGCACGACCTGAACGCCGAAGAGTCCGTCATCGGCTCGATCCTGATAGACAACGGCGCTCTCAACAACGTGTCGTCCTTTCTCAGGGCCGGCGACTTCTACGGCGAAAAGAACCGCTGGTGCTTCGACGCGAGCCTCGCGCTCTTCGACAGGGGCGAGGCCATCAACCAGGTCACCATGGCCCACGAGCTCTCGCTCCACGACCGGCTGGAGGGCGTGGGCGGTCCGGCGTACCTGGGCCATCTCGTACTGACCGTCCCCACGTCGGTACACGCCGAGTACTACGGCCGCATAGTCCA
Source organism: Dehalococcoidia bacterium (assembly GCA_965226695.1). Taxonomy (GTDB): domain Bacteria; phylum Chloroflexota; class Dehalococcoidia; order Lucifugimonadales; family CATOSD01; genus CATOSD01. The sequence continues at coordinate 3,309,130 of OZ245405.1, read as the reverse complement.
GCGCACCTCCATCATGCGCCAGCTCATCCGCGTGAGCGGGGAGATCGCTACCATAGGCTACGATGGCGCGGCGGACGCCGACGTCGCGCTCGGCCGGGCCGAAGAGCTGCTGTTCCGCATACGCTCGGGACGCACCAGCCGGGACTTCGCCCACATCCGGGACGTGCTCGACAACTACCTTCAGGAAAGCGCCGCAATGCAGGGGCCGGAGGGCCAGAGCCTGGCGCCGGTGACCACCGGCTTCCTGGACATAGACCGCCTGCTCGGCGGCGGCCTGCAGCGTTCGGACCTCATCATACTGGCGGCGCGCCCGAGCCTGGGCAAGAGCGCCCTCGCCTTCAACATCGCCCGCAACGCCGCGGGCGAGGGGTCCACGGTGGGCATATTCAGCCTCGAAATGGGCAGCGACCAGATAGCAATGCGGCTGATGTCCTCTGAGGCCGGAGTCGAAAGCCACAAGCTGAGGATGGGCCTCGTAAACGAGCGGGAAGAGAGCCTTCTGCTCGACGCGATCGGTTCGCTGTCGGACCTGCCCGTGTACATCGACGACACGCCCATCCAGACCATCGTCGAAATGCGCGGCAAGGCGCTTCGGCTGCAGGCCGAGCACGGCCTGAACCTGCTCGTCGTGGACTACCTGCAGCTCATAAGCGGCGGCGGCAGGAGCGGCCGGATGGAGAACCGCGTGCAGGAGATGGGCGAGATTTCGCGGTCGCTCAAGGCACTGGCCCGCGACCTCGACATCCCCGTGCTGGCGTGCTCGCAGCTCAGCCGCGCCATCGAGCAGCGGCAGGGCCATCGCCCCCTGCTGTCGGACCTTCGCGAGAGCGGCAGCATAGAGCAGGACGCCGACGTGGTGGCGTTCATACACCGCGAGTCCGTCTACACCAGCCGGGATGACTGGGAGAAACGCAATCCCACCGACCGCTACCCTGAACGGACGGCCGAGATCATCGTGTCCAAGCACCGCAACGGCCCGCTCGGAACGGTGCCGCTGGAGTTCTACAACGACGTGGTGCGCTTCGAGGGCTCCCAGAGGGCGCAGCAGGCGGTCGAGTACGCCTGATGACCGCCGAACGCCACGCGCCGGCGCCCGCCGAGACGCGGGCCGGCACGTTCGGGGGATTCCCGCGCGGGGTGCGCTACGTCCCCGTACCCATCCCCGTTCTTGACGAGCTCCTCACGCAGATCGACGATCTTGCGGAGTTGAAGTGCGTGCTGCGGGTGATCTGGCTGCTCCAGCGGAAGAGGGGGAGCCCGAGGTTTGTCACGCTGAGCGAGGTGCTCGCCGATCGCACGCTCGCGGCGGCGCTGTCGCCCGACGGCGCGCCCGACCCGGACGCGGTCCGCCGGGCGCTGGGGCGAGCAGTCCGGCGCGGCGTGCTGGCGACGGCCGCGGACGGCGCGGGGCGGAGGCTGTTCGCGCTCAACAGCGAGCAGGACAGGGCGGCGCTCGCGAGGCAGGCCGGGCACGGCGCGGAGACTTCCCGCTCCCGCGACCCCGCGCCGTGGGAGGCCGCCGTCGAGCGGCCCAACATATTCGCAATCTACGAAGACAACGTGGGCATGATTACGCCCATGATAGCCGAAGAGCTGGAGAGAGCGGAGGCCGACTACCCGGAGGAGTGGATAGAGGACGCGGTCCGGGAAGCGGTCAGCCTCAACAGGCGCAGTTGGCGCTACATCGCCCGCATCCTGGAGCGATGGAAGCACGAGGGCAGGGACGATGGAGAGTCTGGCAAACGCGCTGCAAAGACTAGCCGCTACTAGCAGGGCTCGGAATGGCAACGCCCGCGCCAACGGCTTCGAACGGCCGGAGCCGGAGTGCGCCCTCTGCCAGGACAGGGGTTGGAACACTCCAGACGTGCCGCCGGGCGACCCAGACTTCGGCCGGCGCACAGTGTGCGAGTGCCAGCAGCCCCTAATCGATCGCGAGCGCCACGGCCGGCTGGTGCGCTACAGCAACCTCGCGAACCTCACCCGGTCCACTTTCGACACGCTCGACCCCCGCGGGCGGGCGGCCGATCCGGAAAGCCGCGAGCTGTTCGCAACTGCCCGCGAGGCCGCCGAGCGGTTCGCCGAGCGCGCCGAGGGATGGCTCCTCATCAGCGGGCCCAATGGCACTGGCAAGACCCATCTCGCCGCGGCTATAGCCAACCGCATCATCGAGCGGGGCCACCCGGTCCTGTTTGTCCACGTGCCCGACCTGCTGGACCACCTGCGCTCGGCGTTCTCGCCGCAGGCCGCCATCTCCTACGACGACCTGTTCGAGCAGGTGCGGAGCGCCCCGCTGCTTGTGCTCGACGAGCTGGGCAGCCACAGCGCGACACCCTGGGCGGAGGAGAAGCTGCGCCAGATAATCAACCATCGCTTCAACGCCCAGCTCCCAACTGTCGTCACGACCACCGCGCTACCCCAGGATATCGAACCGTACCTGCGGGCCCGGCTGGCCGATCCGCAGGTGGGCCGCACCGTGAGGACGCGGCGAGAGGCCGAGGAGTGGCGGCGCCGCTGGGGCGAGGTCGAGGCCGAGATGCTGCGCCGCATGACCTTCGATACCTTCGACGTGAAGGGCAACGAGTGCAGCCACGAGCAGCGGCTGAGCTTGGAGTCCGCTCTGGCGTCGGCAACCAGCTACGCGAAGGACCCCGACGGCTGGCTCACGCTGTTCGGAGAGACCGGCGTGGGCAAGACTCACCTCGCCGTAGCCATAGCGTCCGAGCGCATGAGAGCGGGCGACGAGGTGTTCTTCGCGTTCGTGCCGGAACTTCTGGACTACCTGAGGAGCGCGTTCGACCCTGGCAGCGCCGTCTCGTACAGCCAGGTACTCGAAGAGGTCAAGTCCTCCAGGCTGCTGATACTCGACGGCCTGGGCGACGAGACAGCCAGCCCGTGGGGCCAGGAGAAGCTGTACCAGGTGATAGTGCGCCGCCACAACGCCAGGCTTCCCACCGTCATCACGACAAAGCTCGACTTCTCCGGGCAGTGGGGCAACATCGCCTCCCGCGTTCGGGACTTCTCCATAGGCCACCTGGCGCGGATGGACGCCAACGACTACCGGATACGAGGGCCGAGGGCCTAGCCAGGTGGTCTCGCCATACTGCACGTTCTGCGGCATAGTGTCCGGCCAGCTACCTTCCAGAATCGCTACCAAGACGACGACATCCTGGTGTTCCACAACCAGCTCGACTGGGTTCCGTTGATGCTGCTGGTCGTCCCTAAGCGCCACGTGTCGCAGCAGGAGCTCTGGACCAGCGGCGATCTGCTTGCCGCGATGGGAAAGCTGGCCGTCCGGCTGGGCGAGGAGTCCTGCCCCAACGGCTTCCGCGTGCTGTCGAACTTCGGCAGCGACGGCCTTCAGACGCAGCCGCACGGCCACCTGCACGTCATCGGCGGCGCCCCGCTCGGCCTGTACCTCCGCCAACGCGGGCCGTACCCGCCCTAGCGCAAGCGTACCCGGCACGGCGGGCCGTCCCCCGCGCCGCCGCTTTGACAGCCGCCCCTCGCTGCAATACCATTTGCGCCATGGGCAAACCACGCGACATAGGCATCGTGGGATGCGGCACCATAGGCCGCAAGATGGCCGTCGAGATCGACCGTGGCACGGTCCCCGGCGCGCGCCTTGTGGCGCTGAACAGCCGCGATATGCGAAAGGCGGCCGACTTCGCCGCCACGCTGTCTGCGCCGCCTCCGGTGCTTCCGCTCGACGAGCTGGCCGCCGCATCCGACATGGTGGTGGAGGCCGCCACTGGCGAGGCACTGGACGCCATAGCCAGGGCCGCCCTCGGCGCCAGCAAAGACCTGATGGTGCTGAGCTGCGGCGCCCTGCTCGGCAGGGACGACCTATTCGAGATGGCCCGCAGGAACGGCTCCACCATCGTCGTGCCCTCCGGGGCCATCGTGGGACTCGACGGTGTGATTTCGGCGTCTGCGGGGCGCATCGACAGCGTTACGATGGTGACCCGCAAGCCCCCCGACGGCCTGCGCGGCTCGCCGGGAGTGGCCTGTTCGAGCGTCGACCTGGACGCGCTCACCGAGCCGGCGCTGGTGTACGAAGGCCCCGTCGAGGTCGCCTGCCGGCTCTTTCCGGCGAACGTGAACGTATCCGCCGCGCTGAGCCTCGCGGGCATCGGTCCCCACAGGACCACGACCCGCGTGTACGCCGACCCCACCGTGACCCGCAACACGCACGAGGTCGTGGTGGAGGGCGAGTTCGGACGGTTCAGCATGAAGATAGAGAACGTGCCCTCGCCAACGAATCCCAGGACTGGTGTTCTGTCAGCGCTGTCCGCGCTCGCGACACTCAGGAAGCTGACGTCGCACCTTCAAGTGGGCACCTAGAGCGTAAGCTGTCCCTAATCGGGAACGGGAGAAGCCAATGAGAGTAGAAGAGATTGCCCAACTGCTGACCGCCGCCGACAAGACGGTAACCGTGGCCGAGGCCTGCACCTGCGGCCTGCTGGGCTACATGCTAGGCTCGGTGGCCGGCAGCTCGCGATACTTCCCGGGCGGCGTCATCGCCTACACCGGCGGGCTGAAGCAGAAGGTCCTGGGCGTATCGGACGAGCTTTACGACACCAAGGGCAGCGTAAGCGCCGAGATGGCCGTCGCGATGGCGCAGGGGGCCAGGCGGCTGACCGGCTGCGACTACGCGCTATCCACGACGGGCGTCACCGGCCCGGCGGGCGGCATGTCCGGCGTGCCCATCGGCACGTTCTACATAGGGCTGGTAGGGCCGGACGGCCTCGAGACTGCCGAGCGCATCCACGCCGACGCCGACGAGCGCGACGGCAACAAGCGGCAGGCCGCCCAGGCCGCGATCGACCTGCTCGGCCGGCACCTGGCCTAGGCGGAGTGACCGGCGCGGCTGGCCGCCGCGGCCCGCATGGACAAAATCATGGCAAGGAGGAACACCATGTTGGTCAGGATTTCCCAGGATGGCCACGTAATCATACCCCCCTTCTTGCTCGAAGCGTTCGGCCTCGGACCTGACGACGAATTGGAGTTGGAGGAGACCGAGAACGGATTCACCCTGAAACTCACAGAGGGGCAGATCAAGCCGCCGCCCACCCCCGTCGACCTGAGCAAATACGGGACGCTGCGCGACAAGATACCGCCCGGGTTCCCGCACCTGAGCATGAGCGAGATACGGGACAGGATGTATGCCCCACCGGATGGTTGGGAACGCTGTTGTGACTCAGCCAAGCGTCGGAATTGATACGTCCGTCCTGGTTCGCCTGGTAACCGGACTGCCACCGGAAATATACTCGTACTGCTTGCGGCGTCTCCGCGAGGTGTCACGAGATGGCGTCCGGGTTGTGGCTTCCAATCAGGCGATAGGAGAGGCCTACGTCACAGTGCACATGCACTATGGCTTCTCAAGAGATGAGGCTCGCTCCAGCCTCCTGGAGGTGCTGACCGGCGATCTCGTCGCCCCCCAGAACGGGCAGGCGGTCCTCGACGCCCTCGCCGCCACCGGCGGCCCCGGCCTATTCGACCGCCTCATCGCCGACGGCTACGCCCAGGCCGGATTGGACACGCTAACCCTGGACCGCAGCATGGCCAGACTACCCCAGGCGCGGCTCCTATAGCCGGCCGCACCAGATTTTCGACAGGCTCAACACGACGTCGAGTCTGAGCAGTTGCCTACACACCTTGGAGCAATCTATGACTATCATCGCCTACGACAAGTTCACCCTGCCCAACGGCCTGGACGTGATCCTGCACGAGGACCACTCGCTGCCCATGGTGGCCGTCAACGTCTGGTACCACGTCGGATCCAAGGACGAGCAGGCCGGCAAGACCGGCTTCGCCCACCTGTTCGAACACGTCATGTTCGAAGGCTCCAAGCACCACGACCGCAGCTACTTCGAGCCGCTGCAGAAGGTGGGCGCGTCGCTCAACGGCTCCACCACCGCGGACAGGACCAACTACTGGGAGACCGTCCCATCCAACTACCTGGAGCTCGCGCTGTGGCTCGAGTCGGACAGGATGGGCTACCTGCTGGACGCGCTGGACCAGAAGCGGTTCGACGTGCAGCGGGACGTGGTGAAGAACGAGCGCCGCCAGAGCTACGAGAACCGGCCATACGGCATGGCCCACCTGCTGCTCCAGTCTGCGGTGTTCCCCTCGCCACACCCGTACAGCTGGCCGGTTATAGGCTCGATGGAGGACCTCGACGCCGCCGAGCTCGAGGACGTGCGGGCCTTCTTCCGCAAGTATTACGCCCCTTCCAACGCGAGCCTGGCCATCGCGGGCGACTTCGACCCCGGCGAGGCGAGACGGCTCGTCGAGCGCTACTTCGGCGGCCTCCCGCCCGGGCCGCCCATCAGCCGCCTGGGTCGCATGGTGTCGGACCTGCGCGGCACGGTCTCGCTGTCTATGCGGGACAGGGTGCAGCTCGCGCGGCTCTACCTGGTCTGGCCCACTGGCCCCATCTTCGGCCCGGACGAGGCCGCACTTACCATGCTCTCGGACGTGCTTGGCGACGGGCGCAGTTCCCGCCTGTACGATTCGCTCGTCTACGAGAAGCAGATCGCGCGGGACGTCGGCGTGTACAACCACGCGCAGGAGATAGCCGGCGAGTTTCATCTGCAGGTTACGCTTAACGAGGGCCACACTCCCGAGGAAGCCGAGGAGGCGCTGCGCGCGCACGTCGAGCGCATCATCGAGGAGCCGCCGAGCGAGGAGGAGCTGCAGCGCGCCAAGAACCGTATCCGGAGCGCGCACGTGCGCCAGCTCGAGCGCGTGGGCGGTTTCGGCGGCAGGGCCGACCAGCTCAACTACTACAACACGCTGGCGGGCGACCCCGGCGTCATCAACACCGATCTGGACAGTTACGACGCCGTGACGCCAGAGCAGGTCAGGCGCGCCGCAGAGGCCACGCTCACAGCCGACCACGTGCGTCTGGTTGTGACGCCCGAGAGGCCGCTGCGGGCGTCGGCGGAGTCGCTGGACCGCACGGCCATGCCGTCCGCCTCGGCGCCGGCGCGCTTTACGCCGCCCCGGCCGCGCAGGCTGCGGCTGTCCAACGGTATCGGCGTCCGGTTCGCGCCCAAGCCCGGCGTGCCGATGGTGTCCGTTCGCGCCGTCGTTCGCGCCGGGGCGACGATGGACCCGCCGGACATGCCCGGCCTGTCCAGCTTCGCCGCGTCTATGCTGCCCGAGGGCACGGCTGACCGTTCCAGCCAGCAGATTTCCAGGCAGGTGGAGTTTCTGGGCGCCCACCTCGGGGTGGACGTGGCGCGCGAGCACGCCGTCGTGTCCACCACCGCGCTCACGTCGCACTGGGAGGCGGCGCTCGACATTTTCGCCGACTCGCTGCGAAACGCGGCGTTCCCGGAGTTCGACCTGAAGCGTATGCGCGAGCGGCGCCTGACGGACCTGCGCCGCGTTGCCGACAGCCCCGCCAGCATAGCCGCCAGGGCATCGCGGGGACTGGTCTACGGCCCGCGCTCCGCCTACGGCCATCCGGTCTCCGGCACGGAGGACGTGATACGGCAGGCCGCGCGCGACGAGCTGATTGCCCACTACAAGGCGCTGTACGGCCCGGCCAACACCACGCTCGTCGTGGCCGGCGGACTGGACGAGGCGGACGTGGTCGAGAAGCTGGAGGCGGCATTCGGCGACTGGGGCGGCGACGCCGCCGCGCCCGCCGCGCCACCGGACGACGGCGACCGCCCGCGCCGCCGAGACCGTCATCTACATCGCCGACAAGCCCGGCGCGCCGCAGTCCGTCATCCGCGCGGGGCACCTGGTCATCCCGCGCAGCCACCCCGACTATCACGCGCTCAACGTGCTCAACTACCTGTTCGGCGGGCAGTTCTCGGCCCGCCTCAACACCAACCTCCGCCAGGAGAAGGGCTACAGCTACGGCTACACCTCGTCCATAAGCTGGTTCGCCGGCCCCTCGATGCTGCTCGCCGGCGGCGGCGTGCAGACGGCCGTGACCGCCGACGCGGTGTCCGAGACTCTCAAGGAGTTCCGCGAGATACGCTCCACCCGTCCGGCGACCGAGGAGGAGTTAAACGACGCCCTGGACGGTATACGGCGCGGGCTGCCCGGCCAGTTCGAGACGGTGTCGCAGACTGCGCAGCAGCTTACGCGGATGGTGGTGCACGACCTTCCCGACGACTACTTCGATACCTACCTGGACGCGCTGGACGCGCTCACGCTGGACGACGTGCGCCGCGTGGCCGTCGAGCGCCTGGACGACAGCCGGCTGACGGTGCTCGTAGTCGGCGACCGCGAGGTCGTCGAGCCGGGCCTGCGGGCGCTGGGCTACCCCGTCCGCCCCGTCGACTACGAGGGCCGCCCCCTGTAAGGCGCTGACAATCGCTAAAGCTCCAAATCACACTATTTGTCAGGTGCCATTCAACTGGGAGCAAGAATTATGAAAGTCGACATGTTGACTAACCGAGGCATTCAAAAGCCGTTGATCGATATTTGGAAGAATGCAGGGATTGCGACACTAACTGATTGCCAACAGAAGGTTCTTTCGCACCAGCCACTATGGAATGGAAAGAACATCTTGGTCGTCGCACCCACGTCGTCCGGCAAAACCTTCGTAGGAGAAGTTTTGGCCGCAGACTCGGCTTTGTCCATGAAGAGAGCCATTCTCTTGGTACCATTCAAGGCCATTGCCGAGGAGAAGTACGCCGAGTTCAAGGACATGTACGGACCCCTCGGCATCTCCGTTGTCATATCCGATGGGGATCATACGTTGTTCGACAATGAAATTCGGCGAGGAGATTTCGGAATCGCAATTATAGTGTACGAAAAGATGGCCCAACTCCTCGTCCAATCACCGGGCATACTAGTGAACTGCTCACAGATGATTGTTGACGAGATACAGATGATTGCTGACCCTTCCCGTGGGCCACGGTTGGAAGTCCTCTTGACGCATGTGCGTCGGCTGTCCGAGCAACCTCAGATTATTGGCCTGTCCGCAACGATGTCGGACCTTGGAGGGCTTGACTTTTGGCTTGGGGCGGATGTCATCGAGTCCACCAGGCGGCCTGTGCCTCTGTGGGAGGGCATAGCATTCCCTGTCGGCTCTACTGAGTTGGTAAACGTCGAGACCGGAAAACGTAAGGCAGGTCCGAACCTTGCCTCCACAGCCATCCCCAAGACGGCGAGCTTTTCCAACAGCAAATTAGATGTCTCTTACAGAATACTGTTGGAGGAGGGACTGTCCAAACAGACGCTCATATTCAGAACGCGAGTGGACGACACCGTCTCAACTGCTAGAGAATTGGCACACGTTTTGCCTGCTGTCCCTGTAGAGCCAATGGTGAGGGACCGAATTGCAAGCTTGGAAGAAACTCCTACTCGCGATTTTCTAAACCAATGGATAGATAAGGGAGTGGCTTATCACAACGCGGGATTGGCCCTTGACGAACGGCGTACAATTGAGCAATTTTTCCGCGAAGGTGTTCTCCGAGTGCTGGTTACCACTTCCACCTTAGCGGCGGGCGTCAACACGCCTGCCGACACCTCAATTGTTCTTGACTACAAACGGTACGTCTATGCCCAGAGGACCAGCTTGCCAGTACCTGTTGAAGAGTACAGAAACAGCGTTGGAAGGGCCGGCAGATTCGGGCTCGCATTGGAAGGTCACTCGTATCTGATTGTAGAAGACGCTAACGAACAGAGGCTCGTTGAAATCAATTATCTCTCTGGGAATCCCCGTCAATTGAGGTCGGCAATGCCAGTGGCGTCCGACGTAGGCGTTCTTGCATTGGGACTGTTGTCTCTTGGCCAGATAGAGGACGAGGCTGACTTTAGGGAGACTATTCGTTGCTCCTTCGCGTTCAGTCATTACTTTAGCACCGACAACGACAGGGATAGATTCCTGGTGCAGTTCATGGAGGCACTGGGGGACTTGGAAGTTGACGAATTGATGAGTAGAGACTCAAACGGACTCCAACTGACGGAACTCGGTTCGGTCGCATCTTCCTCTGGAATGTCACTTCAGAGCTTCTATGAACTTATCAAAGCCGTCAAACAGGCAGCTATGAACGGCGAGGATGTAACTGATCTCTTGCCGCTGCTTTGTAGACTTCAAGAGTTTCAGTCGCTCCGCCCTTATGATGAAGACGAACGGGCGGAAGCACTAGGTGATTGGGTGGCTGGCAGACCTACATCTGAAATTATTGAACAATATTCAGGTCGATATGCAGTAGGAGCAGGGCATATTCGGAGCATTGGTGAATCAGCGGCTTGGATGTTGAATACTGCCTCGCGGATTGCGGATGTGTCCGGCTTGTTTAGCGATGGCCAGACCGCAAAACAAGAACTTGAGAATTTAGCACAGCGCTGCAAGTTTGGAGTTCCCAGTGAACTCGCGCCGATAGCTGAACTGCGAGTCCTGCATAGGTCAGAGCTTGGTCTACTCGCCAACAACTCCACTGGGAGAGTGTTGAATACATTCCACAAAATACTCGACGCCACTTCAGACGACTTTGTTGGGATTCTGTCTCCCCAGAGAGCGAAGGCGTTGCAGAACGCTATTCTCGGCCGAATTGGAGAGTCAATATCGAGCAGGCGATATGGCCATGCAATTAGGGCAGATAAGTTCGCTGGGCTACGACCTCTCATCGAAAGGTGCTACGATCTACAAGGGACCGATTTTGAGAAAGCGTTGGAAGAACTGTTGAAGTCGCAATGGGTCGACATCAACGCTCGACGTTTTGGAAATCAGCGCACCGGACAACCTGACCTGGAGGTGACTGGTAGTTCGGGAACCGTCGTCATCCAAGCCACTGCAAGCCAAGACGGCAAAAAGCCAATAAGTTGGTCAAAAGCTCGAGAAGTGCTTTCTAGCGTAGGCTACAGCGGACACGCAGCCAACTACGTAACTATGGGGCGTCCAGACTTTCACGATGTGGCTATCGGAGGCGCCAATGAATTGGCAGATAGGGGGGACCAAAAGCTCCTGTTGATGTCGCTGGCAGAACTTGTTGAGGTTTTCCTTTGTGAAGTTGAAGGAAAAATCCCTAATGGCAGCCTGTTGAGAGTCCTTGAAGATTCCCGTGGATACTTTCTGGCGGATGAACGCTTAGGTACTCTAGGTAGTCTCCAATAGTTGACTGAGCAGACTGCGGAGTTGCCATAGCGTTCACGGGCGGAGGTCCATCACTCCGGCCATGTCCATCCGATTCGGGGCGTTCTTCGGGCAGTCCGACGTGTTCTGGCATCGCGTGCAGTCGGAGTGCGACTTTCGCCGGCTCGCCAAGGACAAGAAACGCCTCACCGACGGCATCCGGCCTGCGTCCGCGATAGCCCGCGCGAGTTAGCCCCGCACGCCGGCGGCCGCGCCCTTCACAGCAGCAGCAACTCCACCCGGTTCAGCTTCTCGCCCACCGGGTCCACCTCGAAGCCTAAGGACCCAAGCGCGGTTACGCCCATAGTTGGCGTGTCGTTCTCGGTGCCGAACACCGCCGTCACTCCCGCCAGACAATCCTCGTAGCCGATGATGATCGTCCCGGTGTCGCGAGTCACCACGCCGCAAGGTCCTCGGAAGCGGCGGCCAGGCCTCCTTAGAACGCCCAGCCGGTCCAACACTTCCGATGGCAGAACACTCAGCATCGCGCGCGTATTTACCAGCACCCGGACGCTCTCTTTGACGTCGGGCGCAGCCGAATTGGCCACTTCCACGTCGATGTGTATGAATCCCATGGCGTGATCTCCGCAGATCAGTTATCAACTCTTGCCGATACTGTAGACTGAAAGACGCGGAACACGCAAACACACTGCCCTCCCGTAAGATGCAACCGTTAAGTAGGCGCCGGTTCAGAGATTTTCGCCGACGGCCGTCACAGCCTCGACTTCGCCAGCCCCCTTGATGCCACCGCACATCCGTGCTACTCTCCTCTCTATGGAGCACCGACACCCTCAACAGGCAACCACGAACGCTTGGCCCCTGTCCCAGCTATACGATGACACAGAATGTCCCAATATGACTCACATTTCGCCGAAATCCCCTCTCACTGGCCCGCTGTCAACCCACCCGCCACTCCCACCGGCCCAAGCCGCCTATGACCCCAGCTACGAATTGGGCAAAATGGTGCAGTTTGGGGCACATTTCGCCGAATTCCCCCCTCGTGGGCAGCCCCCGCCAACTGAGATGCCAGCCAAACCAGTAAAGACTCGCTCGCCCGAAAGTGCTAGAATCATCCCACCCAACCGCGCGAGCGGACGCGAGGAGTTTCGACCATGAGACTGCAAGGCAAAGTGGCCCTCATCAGCGGCGCGGCCAGGGGCATGGGCGCGGTAGAGGCGCGCATGTTGGCCGCCGAGGGCGCGGCGGTCGTCGTCGCCGACCTGCTGGACGAGGCCGGGCAGGCGGTCGCCGCCGAGATCGACGAGTCCGGCGGCCAGGCGCTGTACGTGCACCTGGACGTTACCGACGAGTCCGCGTGGCAGAGCGCCGTCGAGGCCGCGACTGGCCGGTTCGGCAAGCTGGACGTGCTCGTGAACAACGCCGGCATCGTGCGCACCGAGCGCGTGCTCGAGACTACCGAGCGCATATGGGACGACGTGATGTCGGTCAACGCCAAGGGCGTGTTCCTGGGCACGAAGGCGGCCATACCCGCTATGCGAGCGGCTGGCGGCGGCTCGATCGTCAACATCTCGTCCAGCGCCGGCCTCACCGGCAGCACGCAGAACGCCGCCTACCACGCATCCAAGGGCGCCGTGAGAATCTTCACGAAGGCCGCCGCCATCCAGTACGCGCAGTACAATATTCGCGTCAACTCGGTACACCCCGGCATGGTGGACACCGACATGCTCGCCGCCTCGCGCGTCGGGGACGTGCTGGAACAGCGGCTCTCCGTGACGCCTCTGGCGCGCATCGGCAGGCCCGAGGAGATAGCCTACGGCGTGCTCTACCTCGCCTCGGACGAGTCGTCGTTCGTGACCGGCAGCGAGCTAGTGATAGACGGCGGGCGCACGGCCCAGTAGCTGAAGTAACCAAGAGGGCGTTTCAGAAGTCCCTTCCCCCTTGATGGGGGAAGGTCAGGATGGGGGTGAAGGCTCTGCGCCGTCAATCCTCTCACCCTAACCCTCTTCCGCGCGGGGGAGAGGGGATTCCTGCGGCACGCCCCTTGAATGCACTCATGTGATTGCAGGGGGGACATCGTGAGACTGGAAGGCAAGGTTGCGCTGATAAGCGGAGGCTCCCGCGGCCAGGGCGCGGCGGAGGCGCGGCTGTTCGCGAAAGAGGGTGCGGCTGTCGTCATAGCCGACGTCCTGGAGGACGAGGGCAAGCAGCTCGAGGCCGAGATCAACGAGACCGGCGGCCGGGCGCTCTTCGCCAGGCTCGACGTGACCTCCGAGACGGACTGGCAGCGGTGCATCGCCGAGACGGTCGAGCGCTTCGGCAAGCTCGACGTCCTCGTGAACAACGCGGGCATCTACAGCCAGACGATGATAGAAGACACGACCGTCGAGGAGTGGGAGCGCGTAATGTCGGTCAACACGACAGGTGTGTTCCTGGGAACCAAGCACGCTATACCGGAGATGCGCAATGCCGGCGGCGGCTCCATCGTCAACATATCCTCCATCGCCGGGCTTATCGGCAGCCCGCGCGGCGGCGCCTACACCACCTCCAAGGGCGGCGTGAGGCTGTTTACCAAGACGACCGCGCTGCAGCACGCACAGGACGGCATTCGGGCCAACTCGATTCACCCCGGGCCTGTGGACACCGAGATGATAGCCCACAACATCGGCACGCCCGAGGGTCTCGCGGCGTCCCTCTCGCGCGTCCCGCTCGGCAGAGTCGGCACCGTGGACGACGTGGCATACGGCGCGCTGTTCCTGGCGTCAGACGAGGCCTCGTACATGACCGGCTCCGAGCTTGTCATCGACGGCGGCGTGGTCGCGCAGTAGGCGCTCACACGGGAGCAAAGGCATGACTATCCGCGGCAAGGTTGCCATCATCACCGGAGCAGGCAAGGGCATCGGCCGGGGCATCGCGCGTGCCTACGCAAGCGAGGGCGCGAAGCTCGTGCTGGTCTCGCGCACGCTCGCCCAGGTCGAGGACGCCGCGGACGAGGCCCGTGCGGCCGGCGCGCAGGCGGCGGCGCTCGCGGTCGACGTGTCCAAGCCCGATGACGTGCGCCGCATGGTCGAGTACACCCTTGAGCGGTTCTCGCGCGTGGACGTGCTGGTGAACAACGCCGCCATACTCGGTCCGGTGGGCCCGCTGCACCTGAACGACGCCGAGCACTGGGCGCAGGCCGTCAACATCAACGTGACCGGTCTCATGCTTTGCTGCCACGCGGTCCTGCCCCACATGATAGAGCAGGGCGGCGGCAAGATAATCAACCTTTCCGGCGCAGGCGTGACGCGAGCGTCGGAGACGATAAGCGCCTATGGCACGACCAAAGCCGCCGTGGTGCGCCTCACCGAGACTCTCGCGCTGGAGATGCTCCCCCACAACGTCAGCGTAAACGCCCTCGGCCCCGGCCAGATTGACACGGATCTGCTAGACTCGATGGCGTCTGACGACAGCCTGATCGAGCCGATGATGGGCGCGATGGTGCGGCGCACCAAGTCGGGCCGGGGCGCGCCGCTCGAAGAGGCCGCCGCCCTCGCCGTGTGGCTCGCATCGGACGCCTCCGACGGCCTCACCGGGCGGCTCATCTCCGCGACACAGGACGACTGGCGCGAGCTCGGCCCGCGCATCCCCCAGATCATGGCCTCCGACCTGTACACGCTCAGGTTCAACGCCTAGTCGGGGTGGGGCGCAACTGGGAAACGTGCAAGGCGGCGCCGGCTGCCGGCGCGACGGGCGGGTTTCAAACCCGCCCCTACAAGGGGACCTCGTCGTTTACGCAGCCCGTTCTGGCGGGCGTGACGTGAAACCGCCGCCCGGCTTGCTGTCCAACCTCCACGCCGTCGCACCGCTGTTGCGCGCCCGCCGGCTGGGCATAGTGGTGGACTTCGACGGCACCATCTCCGAGATAGCCCCCACGCCGGGCGAGGCGCGCGTGCTGCCAGAGGCCGCCACCGCCCTGCGGGGCCTCGCGCGCAAGCTGGCGCTGGCGGCGGTGATGTCCGGCCGCGCGGCCGATGACGTGGCCGCGCTGGTTGGAGTGGACGGCCTGACCTACGTTGGCAACCACGGCGCGGAGGTGCTGCGAGACGGGCGGCTGGAGCTGGCACCTGAGGCCGAGGCGGCCCGCGGCGCGGTCGCCCGCACGTTCGCGTTCCTGCGCGCCGCCGTGGACCTGCCCGGCATGGTTTGGCATGACAAGGGCCTCAGCGCGACCGCGCACTTCCGGCTTGCTCCCGATCCGGAGCGGGCAGCACGTGAGTTGGACGGCGCTCTTGGACGAGCGGGCTCGGCAGCGCGTGGCGTCGAGGCGTTCTGGGGCAAGATGGCGCTGGAGCTTCGCGCCGCGAACGGGCCGAACAAGGGCAGCGCGACGAGGAGTCTGGCGCGGCGCTTCGCGCTGGACGGCTTGCTGTTCGTGGGCGACGACACAACCGACGTCGACGCGCTGGAGGCCGTTAGGGAACTGTCGGGTGCGGGCGCGCTCGCGGGACTGGGCGTGGTGGTCCTTCACGACGACACGCCGGAGGCTGCGCTGCGCGCGGCGGACTACTCGCTGGATGGCGTGCCGGAAGTGGGGAGGTTCCTGTCGTGGCTGAACGGCGCGGTGGTTCCCATTAGACCTCCTCTCCCTTGATGGGAGAGGATTGAGGGCCTGCCCTGAGCCTGCCGAAGGGTGAGGGTGAAGTGTTGGTGCGACTCTCCCTCACCCGAATCCCTTCGGGGTGTCAGACGTGCTCGCCTTTGATGGTGCGAATCGACGCGATCAGGCTGCCCGCGCCCCGGTACCGGATCTGCCAGAGGTGCATCTGCGCCCGTGGCACGTCCCTGCCGTGCACCTGGTAGTAGGCCGGGCCGCCTATGCTGCCGTGCAGCACCAGGAACGCGCCGGCCACCACTCCGAGCAGCGGCGTTATCATGTTGAGGCTGAACGACGCTACGATCGAGACTATGGTTACGATGGCGCCTATCATCATGCGCGGATGGTTCGACTTCCGCACCTCGCCGATCTTGTCGATCTGGGAGTACGGAAGCTCGTGCAACTCCTCCATGCCGTCCCTCTCCAGGTGCAGGATCAGCCTTGTGGACGTGGCGTAGTACGGCCCAAAGCGCGAGACAATGCGCTCCTTCTGCCTCAGGTGGGTCTCGACGCCCATCGGTCGTGCTCCGTGCTCTACTTCCACGCCGCTAGAATATGGCCAGCGGGTTGCACGGCGAGCCGGTGGTGTTGGTAAGCCGCAGCGTGCCGATGGACAGCATGAACTCCCACCGGTTGCGCTCCTTGCACGCCTGGGCCAGCTCTTCGAGGTTGGCGTTGTCCAGGATCCACATCCCCATCGCGACGATGCCCACCTGGTGGACCGGGTTGGACATGGACGGATAGCCGGACGGCGAGACGTCGTTGCCGGTGTCGGTGCCCAGCATGGCGATTCCCCGCTCGTGGAACAGCGGCAAGCACGCCGCCTGGCACGCGGTGGAGCCGGCCTCGCGTGGCACGGGGCCTTCGACGTTGCGCCGATGCAACTGGCCGGTGCGTATCAGCAGCACGTCGCCCTCCTCGATGGTGAAGCCGCAGCGCTCCTCGGCCGCCAGGATGTCTTCCGGCATCACCCCTTCGCCCCGCTCCAGCCAGTCCACGCCCCGGATCTCGGGCACGTCAACCAGCACTCCGCGCGTCACTATGCCCTTGTGGGCAAGGTCGATGGACTCCACGGTAGCGCCCAGGCTGGTCGAAATCAGGTGCGCGGGGCGTCCGTTGTACAGCTTGCCTTCCCAGAAGAAGTGGGCCAGGCTGTCGACGTGTGTAATGGTGAAGCCGTGGAAGATCATGCCGAAGAAGTCGGTCGAGGCCTGGTTCGGCCTGGATGAGACCTTCTGGCCGCTGGCCCAGCCCTCGCCGCTCTCGACCATGAAGTGCATGGGCGGAACGGGCACGTCGGCCGCGGCTTCGAACAGCACGGGCCGCGCGCACGAGACGCTCACGCCCTCGCGCACCAGCGACGTGGCTTGCAGCGTCTTTGCGGGGCTGAGCAGGTTGAGCGTGCCGAGCTGGTCGTCGTCGCCCCATCTGCCCCAGTTGCTGAGCGAGTCGAAGTACGACAGGACTTCGGCCTCGGATGGTACGTGGTTACTCAAAGCGGCCTCCTTAGGCGGGTCGTGCCGGCGCGGCTCGCGCGTCAGGCCCATCGCGTCGCCGGCGTCTGGGTAGTATTATCCGCCCAAGTTCGATATTGGGCAAGCCCTCCAGCGCGCTCCGCGATGCCGGCTAGACTATGCTGAAGGTTGCGCCGTATTCGTCCTTGGTGACTTCGATCCGGACCGGGAAAGCCTCCTTGATCTGATCGACGTGGGTTATCACTATAATCTTCTGGAAGTCGTCCTCGATTGACTTGATGGCCTCTGTCAGCCGCTCCTGCCCCGATGCGTCCTGCGTGCCGAATCCCTCGTCTATGAACAGGATAGGCAGCGGGGCGCCCGACCTGCTGGCGAGCATCTGGGACAGCGCAATGCGCAGTGCGAAGTCGATCCGGAACGCCTCTCCCCCGCTGAACATCTCGTAGCTGCGTGTGCCGATCTCGTCGGAGATGAGGATGTCCAACTCCTCGGCCCGGACGTCCGAGCCCCTCAGCCGCCGGCCCTCCCTGAGCTCCAGCTTCAGGCTCATCCGGTTTTCAGTCAGACGGGACAGCAACCGGTTGGCGTCGCCCTGGAGTTGGGGGATGGCGCTTTCGATGATGAGCGCGGGGATGCCGTTCTTGCCGAAGGCCACGGCCAGCTCGTCGTAAATGCTCTTCTCGTCCACCAGCCCGCGCCGGGCGGCCTCGTCCGCGCGCGTTTGCGTCTCCAAGCCGGCGCAGTGGGCAATGCGTTCCTGTTGTATACCCCGCTGCACGTCGAAGTCTCGCAACCGGCCTTCCAGTTTGCGGAGCCGCCGCTCGGACTCTCCCAGCTTCGCCTCGATCTCAGGAAGCGCCGCCAGCACCGTCCGCGTTTCGGACACGCGGGCCTCGTAGTCCTCCGCCTCGGCGGTGCGCCTCGCCAGCGTCTGCCGCCTTTCGTCGAGCGACGCGCGTTCTGCCTCCAGCCGGCCCTGGGCTTCCCGCAACTGCCGGTGCAGGTCCTCGTAGGATTCGAGGGCCGACGCCCTGTCCCGCTGCGCCTGGTGGGCGGTGGCGTCGTAGCCGAGCGTCTCGATTTCGGCCGCCACTCGCGTCAGGCCGGCCCGCTCTTTGCGGGCGTAGTCGCGGGCCTCGAGCGTCGCGCTCACGGCGTCCAGGGAGCGCCGCGCCTCGAGCAGTCGCGCCTCGGCCGCATACGCGCTATCAAGATCGCGCCGTAGCCGGACGCCTTCGTAGTCGACGCTCTGCCGCTCGGCCTCGAGCTCCGCCGCAACCCTGGATGCCCGCGCGTGGAGATCGGTCGCCCGCCGCTGTGCGGCGTCGCGGCTTTCGGCGTCGTAGCCCACCGAGTGCATTTCCCGCCTCAGCCGCTCGATGCCGCGCCTCTGCTCGCGGGCGTAGTCGCCGGACGCGAGAATGGCCCGCAGCCGCTCCACTTCCAGGGATTCGGACTCGATCTGCGCCCGCGACCTTTCGGCGTCGTCGCCTTCGCGGGCCAGTGCCGTGGCTTCGCTCTGGACGCGCCTGCTTTCTCCTTGAAACGCCGATTCCGCTTCACGGATGTGTGTGGCTAACCGAGCGCCCTTTGCTTCCAGCTCGCGGCGTTCGGCTTCGTTCTCATCGAAGTGCTGCCTGGCTTCGCGGCCCTGTGCCTCGTATTCGGCGCGCAGGTGCTCAGCTCCGTCGTAGCCCACCGGCTGGCCGCACAGCGGGCAAAGCGTATCGCCCTGGTCCAGCAGCTCGAATTTTCGCCTGGTGTCCTCCATCTCTGAGTAGAGCGCCTCGTTGGCCTGCACCAGGGACTGAACGCGCAGGGCGGCGGCCCGTTCCTCGCCGCGCATCGCTTCAACCTGCTCTGAGTTCGCCTCGAGCCGACGCTGGGCGAGCTCGTTGAGCCGCTGGCGCTCCTCGATCTCGGGAATGCGTGCCGCGGCGGGTTCCAGCTCGTGCGTCACCCTGTAGGCGGCCTGGTCGAGCCTCATTTCGAGCGCCTGTTCCTCCAGCGCGATCTGGCTTTCGAGCTCGGCCACGCTGGAGTCGATCGCGCTCTTGCGATCGAGCGCGCGGTTGAGCCTGGCCAATTCCGCGTCGGCGGCCTGCGCGTCCTCGGCCAGGGAACGCGCCGCGGCCTCGAGTTCCGGCAGACGGTCCGTTCGCGTTCGCAGCGCTTCGAGTCCGGCCTCCAATTCGGGGATACTGCCGGCTTCGGACTCGAGCATGTCCACGTCGTTCTGGTGCCGCCCACGTTGCGTCTCCATCTCCGCCCGCTGGACTTCGATCAGGGCGTTCAACTCGGCCTGCCGGCTCCGCAAGGCGCCCAGCGACGTCTGGGCGCCTTGGAGCCTCTCGACCTCGGCCCTCGCTGCACCCAGCGCCGCGAAGTTGGCCTCTATCTCGTCGGCGCGCGCGGCGATGGCCTCGTCCGCGTCCAGCCACGCTCGCAGTTCTCGCGTCTCGTGCTCCAGTCGCACGGTCTCGCCCCTGGCGTAGGCCAGCCGGGCTTCCATGTCCGGAAGGTCCCGGCGCTTGAGCGACAACTCGGTGGCCGTGCGCTGCAGCGCCTCGTGTTTGGCGAGACGCTCGTCCCGTTCGGGGGTGAGCCCGGCGATGCCCGCGCGCGCGGACTCCAGCCTGCGCTCGTAATCGGGCTTGAGATCTATCTCCGGCCGGCGGCTCCTCATGCGTTCCGTGGCGTTTCGTATGGTGTCCCGCAGCTCGGCCGCGCGGTGCTTCGCCCGCTCCTCGAGCTGCTCGTAGTATGAGAGGCCCAGCGCCTCTGCAAGGAACTCTTTTCGCTTGGAGGCCGTGTTCTGGGTGAACTGGTCGGCCTTGCCCTGCTGAAGATAGGCGGTGTTGATGAAGGTTTCGTAGTCGAGCTGGATTGTCCGGACTATCAGGGCTTCGGTCTCGCGAACGCTGTTGGCCGTCACGGGGCGGTAGCCGTCGCCGGTCGACGCCTGGAACTCGAGCACCGTGGCGCCCTGGCGTGCCCCCGCCCTGCGAGTGTGCTTTCGTATCACGCGGTAGACCTGTTCGCGCACGAGGATGTCGAGCGTGACCTCCATGTCAGTCTGGCCCTGGTGGATCAGCTCGTGCTGCTGGCTGGCCCTTGCGCTGCCCCAGAGCGCCCAGGTGATGGCGTCGAGCAGCGCGCTCTTGCCGTGCCCGTTTTCGCCGCACAGGCACGCGACGTGCAGGCTCTCGAAGTCCAGCGTAGGCACGTTGTCCCGGTAGCACATGAAATTTCTGACGCTCAGGCGTAGGGGTATCATATGCGTCCTCGTTTGGGGTAAAGTGGGCCAAGATAGGCTTGGCGGACATTATAGCCCAACCGAGGGACGCCACCGGGCGGATGGTATGAGGAAGGCGGGCGGGAGATGAGTCGCACCGATTTCGACGTCGTGACCGGCGCGTTCAGCTACACGGGCAGATATGTCACACAGCTGCTGCTGAAGCTGGGCCGGCCCGTGCGTACGCTCACGGGCCACCCGAGTGCCCGCCTCTTCGGCGGTGCGGTCGGCGCCGTGCCCTACAACTTCGACAGGCCAGCCGACCTGGCTCGCTCGCTGGAGGGCGCCCACACGCTGTACAACACCTACTGGGTGCGGTTCGCCCGCGGCGAGCTGACGCACGACGTGGCGGTGCGCAACATCGGGACGATGCTGCGCGCCGCCGAGAGCGCCGGGGTCCGGCGGGTGGTGCACGTGAGCATCACTAACGCCGACGCGGACTCGCCGCTGCCGTACTTCCGGGGCAAGGCGCAGGCGGAGGAGGCGGTGCGCGCGTCGGCGATGAGCCACGCGATACTCCGGCCCACCGTGATTTACGGTCGGGAGGACTTGCTACTCAACAACATCGCCTGGACGCTCCGGCGCTTTCCCTTCTTCCCCGTGTTCGGGCGCGGCGACTACCGTGTGCAGCCAATCTACGCGGGAGACCACGCCGCGCTCATGGTGGAGGCGGGCCGACGAGAGGACAGCTACGCCATAGACTCGGTAGGCCCCGAGGTGTTCACCTACGAGGGGATGGTCAGGTTGATAGCCGATTCCATTGGTGCGAGGGTGCGCGTCGCGCACGTGGGCAAGCGGCTGGGTATGCTGATGGCCGCACTAGTGGGGCTTGCCATGCGGGACGTGACACTGACGCGGGACGAGGTGGAAGGCCTGATGGCGGACCTGCTGGTCTCCCGTGGCGAGCCTACCGGCCAGACTCGCCTGTCCGACTGGCTCGCCGAGCACGGCGCGGACCTGGGAAGGGGATACGTCTCGGAGCTGGACCGCCACTATAGGGCCGGTGCTCAGGGAGCGGGCAGCGGCGACTGGCGGTGAGCTGACGCCCCCCCACAATTGTAATTCCGTGCGTTTCGCTATTGTCATTCCGAGCGGAGCCGAGGAATCTAAGCCCGCTGTTCGCAAGACCACCTGGTCCACGCCATGAAGGAGGAACGAGTTGACACAGAGCGACACCCAGGCGGTTCTGGCGGCGATAGACCGCGACGACATGCTTGGGCTCGCCAAGCAGATGCTCAGGATTCCGAGCTTCAAGACCGAAGAGACGGAGCTGGCCCGGTTCATGGCCGACTACCTGGGTCGGCGGGGCTACGAGGTGCAACTCCAGGAAGTGGAGCCCGGTCGATTCCAGACGATCGCCACGCTCAGGGGCGAGGGCGGCGGCAAGTCGCTGATGTTCAACGGCCACCTGGACATAGACCCTCTCGCGTTCGGCTGGAAACGCGACCCGTGGGAGCCGAGCATAGAAGGCGACCGGCTCTTCGGCGCGGGCGTGCGCAACATGCAGGCCGGCGTCGCGTCGATGGTGCAGGCCGCCGAGGCGGTGAGACGCTCAGGCGTCCGGCTGAAGGGCGACGTCGTGCTCGCGTGCGTCGTCGGCGAGCTGCAGGGCGGCGTGGGCTCTTCGTACCTATGCGAGCACGGGCCGCTAACGGACATGGCGATAATCACGGAGCCGCACGGCCCGGCCAACGTTATGACAGTCCACGCGGGCGTCGTTAACATAGCCGTGCACACAATCGGCAAGTCGAGGCACACCAGCCGGCGGCAAGGCTCGGTGGACGCCATCGACAAGATGCGCAAGGCCATTCCCGCTATGCGGGATGTCGAGTTCACGTGCGAGCGCCGGGCAGACCTGCCTGCGCTGCCGCTGGTGAACATCGGCGTAATCATGGGCGGAATGGGCCGGGACTACGACCTGAAAGGCCCGAACTTCGTGAGCGACTTCTGCACTGTGCTGGTCGACGTGCGCTTCCTGCCGGGCATGACGTCCGAGTCGGTGGTGGCGGACCTCGACCGCGTGCTGGGCGCGCTGAGCGAGGAGGATCCGGAATTCGTCTACGAGATCGAGGTGCCCGCGCCGCCGGTGTTCAAGGCGAACAAGGTGGTTATGGAGCCGTTCGACCTGCCGCGCGGCGAGTACATCGTTGAGGCGGTGGCCCGCCAGGTCCGCGCCGTGACGGGCCGGGAGCCTGAGAACGTGGGTGTGGTGCTGCCGAACTCTTACACCGGCAACGATAGCTGTCACCTGTGGAAGGCCGGTGTGCCCTGCGTGCTGATAGGCCCGGCCGGCACCCAGGAGTCGCCGGACGTTCCGGACGAGTACGCGCCCATAAGCGAGATGGAGCAGGTGGCCCGGGTGCTCGCGCTAACCGCGCTGGACGTGTGCAACCTGCCTAAGTAGGCGGGGAGCGCCCTCAGGCGCAATGACCGTCTCGCGCTACTCATCCTCAGGCGCGGCGGTCGCCTGGAGCCTAAGGCCCATGGCGCGCACTGCCTTCAGCACGGTGGTGAATTCCGGGTTGCCGTTGGAGGACAAGGACTCGTAGGAGCTATCACTCTCCAGCCCAAAGTCTTGCTTCATACGCCTTGCACGGTAGATGTCGTCCAGCACGTCTAATATCAGGCCTGGGTCGCCATCATCCAGCGCTGCGCTCAGGTAGGCGGCCATGTCCTCGGAGGTTTCCAGGTGCTCAGCAGGATCCCACGGCCGTGTCCGGATTGTTTCCATTGCCGCCCCCTTGAGCCCTTCGGCCCAGTTCAAGCGCTCTTCGTATGTCCTGAACCTGACTGTCCTTGTCGCCTCCAGCTAGAAGGACTACCAAAATTAGACCTAAACGGACGAAGTACACCCTGTAGCCGGGCCCGTAGTTGATCCGAAGTTCGGAAACGCCTTCTCCCACCGGCCTTACGTCCCCTGAGCTGCCACGGGCCAGGCGCCGGATGCGGACGTTGATGCGCGCCTTTGCCTGCCTATCCCGAAGCCGCCTGAACCAGCGAGCATAAACCGCAGTCTGGCGAATATCAATCATTATTGAATTTTAGGCAGCGGACTACTTTGAGGCAACACTTACGTTCGGCCCAGCCGCCCCACTTACGGCTTAACTTCCCGCAGATGTAGCGATACTGCCCAATCGTGAGTCGGTTTTGGCCAGTATACCCAGCGCTCGCGCCCTTCCCGTGCAGGTGATGGCAGGAGCGCGTGCCGCTAGAGCGCGATTTCCTTGAGGCGGGGCGACACGGCCAGGCGGGCGTCGGTCTGGGCGAGAACGTCGTCGGCGGTCCAGCCGGGCGCGACCTCCGTCAGTACCGCGCCGTCGGGGCCGATCTCGACCACGGCGATGTCGGTGACCACCAGGCTGACGCACTCTCTTGCAGTGGGCGGATAGGCGCACTCCCGCACCAGCTTGGAGTTGCCGTTGCGGTCGGTGTGCTCCATCGCGGCGATCACGCGCCGTGCGCCGGCGGCCAGGTCCATCGCGCCGCCCACGTTGCCCACGCCGCGCTCCGGCAGCATCCAGTTGGCGAGGTCGCCCCTCTCGGACACCTGAAGCGCCCCCAGCACCGCCACGTCCACGTGGCCGCCCCGGATCATGGCGAAAGCGTCCGCTGAGCTGAAGAACGACATACCGGGCGCCATCGCGAGGAACTGGCCGCCCGCGTTTATCAGGTCGATGTCCTCCTCGCCCGGCTCGGCCATCGGTCCGTAGTTGAGCACGCCGCTCTCGCTGTGGTACATCACCGAGCGCCCCTCAGGGATGAACTGCGAGCACAGCGTTGGGATGCCAAGCCCCAGGTTCACCACATCGCCGTCGCGCAATTCGAGCGCGACCCTCATCGCGATGACCTCTCGGCTCAGGCGTTGTTTCTCCATCTCCGTCCGCCTCCGATGGGCCGTGGCTCTACGAGTAGTCGGTGGAGGTATCGACGCCGGTGAGAATGGAAACTATCTGTCCAAGCATCTCCTCGGCCCTTCCCCTCAGCTCCTCGGAGTCCAGTGGGGCGGTGGGGTGCTTGGTGAAGATGGTGGGATAGTCGGGCGTTCCCCACATGCTCGCCATGCCCTCAGCCGTTCGGGTGAACAGGTCGGTGCAAATGGTAACGGAAGGAGTGCCGGCCTTTTCCACGTGGATCCCGTCGTGCACACTGCACGCGCTGCAGGACCCTCAATCGCCGACTCCGACAAGCACGTAGTCGCACTCCTCGGCCAACTCGCTGATGATGGCGGGGTCGGCGGGCTTGGACGCGGAAGGCTTGCGGTGGTACTTGACGCTCTCGACCC
This sequence comes from Dehalococcoidia bacterium, assembly GCA_965226695.1. Taxonomy (GTDB): domain Bacteria; phylum Chloroflexota; class Dehalococcoidia; order Lucifugimonadales; family CATOSD01; genus CATOSD01. The sequence goes on along the minus strand of OZ245405.1, from coordinate 3,284,380 downwards.
CGAAGCGCTCGTCGAGCAGCTCCGTGACCGTGTGCAGCAGCTCCCTGGCGTTCACCTTGCTGTCATCGATGATGCCGACCCTCTTGTCTGTCAGGTCCCTGAGCCGGGGCGCCCCGGTGAAGTCGGCGATGATAGGCTGGGTGGTGGGATCGACCAGTGTAAGCCGCCCTCGAACTACGGTGGTCATGTCGGACTCCTTTCGTTTGGCTGCCGTGCCGTGCGCGCGTGCGTCCTGGGCGCGCCGGCGCTCGCTGCGATTCGGCGGCCTAGAAGCCGGCCGCGCAGGCGCAGCCGCCGGGGCCGCACCCGCCGCATCCACCGCCCCCGCCCGCGACCGGCGAGACGCCGCCGCCGTCGGAGGACGAGAACGATACGAACACGGACAGGCTGCGCTCGCCGTCCCCCTCGCAATCGGGGCAGGGCGCGTCGTCGTCCATGCGCTCCATGGGCCTGAGTCGCTCGAACCTGTACTCGCAACTCGTGCAGGTGTACTCGTATATCGGCATCGTCAAACCTCGCGAATTCGCTGGTAGTTGTGGGGCGCGGCGCGAGGCCGCGGGACATGGGCACATTCTAGTGTTTAGGGGCGTATCGCGCAACAGGTTCGGCGCTCAGCGCACGTGTGCAAATGCCACGCTGGGGCGGGGCCGCGGCCCTCTAGTACATGATGAGATTTGCCGGAACGAGTCGTTGCTCTCCCGGGTCCACGGCGAGACCCAGGCCTTCCAGGGTATAGGCCCCAAGCAGGGGCGGAGCGTTATCCTCTCCGAACACAACGACGGTGACCTCGCTTTCACCGTCTATCGTTATCCAAGCCCTTCCGAAGTCCAGGTAGATTCGCCGCCCGTCGGCCAGCAGAAACCTGCGCTGGCCGACCCGCTGTACTCCAAGCTCGCGCAGCAGGCGGCCGGGCAGCGTGGTGTACGCGGCGCTCGTGTCCACCGTCGCCTCGATCTCAATCGAGCGCTGACCGTCCATGTCCGAGACCCGCAGCGGCCAGGTGAAAGTACCCATCACTCGCGCTCCTGTGTCCCTGGATTCTCTCATTCTATACGCTTTGCCCGCGCGCCCTAGTACAGCGCCTCCGCCGCCCGCTCGCAGCTACGCTTTTCGGCGTCGGTGAGCGGCTCGTATTCCCGGCACAGCGCGACGTTCCGGCGCACCCTGTCCGGGTATCGCGCGCCTGGAATTGCAACCGAGACGCCGGGGTTGGACAGCACGTAGCGCAGCAGCAGCGCGGGCGTCAGCTCGTCCTCGCCGCGGGCGTTGAGTGTGCGCAGGCTGCTCATGCGCCCCGACCCGCCCAGGGGTCTCATCACAATCACGCCGACGCCGGACCGCGCGGCCAATCGTATCAACTCTTCGGTTTCCGGGTAGAAAGCCGAGTATTCCAGCATCACCGCGTCGAACTCGCCGCACGTGATGGCCTTCTCCACTATTTCGAGGCTGTGCGAGGAGATGCCGACGTGCTGGACCAGCCCCCTTGCCTGCGCGGTGCGTAGTCCCTCCAGCGCGCCGCCCAGGGCCATGACCTGGTCCCAGACGCTGGTCGTCGAGACGTCGTGAAGCTGGTACAGGCAGATGCTCGGGACGCCGAGGACGGCCAGGCTCCTGTCCACGTCCGCCTGGCTGCCGTTGAGGGTGCGGCTGAACGTCTTGGACGTGATGCAGAAGGACGAGTCCCGCTCTCGGACCACCTGGCCGATGAGGTACTCGCTGCCCTGGTAGTCCCTGGCGGTGTCGACCAGGCGAATGCCGAAATCGAGCGCGGCGCGGAGAGTGTCGACGCCTTCGGCCGCCTGTGGCGTGTCCATCGCGCCCAGGCCGAGCTCAGGAAGCACCAGGCCGGTGCGGCCGAGCCTGCGCTCCTTGAGAGACATGGCTAGGAGTAGATCATCCACTCCAGCAGGTTCTGGTCAGGGTCACGCGCGTACAGGCTGAGCGAGGGATGGCCGCCGCCGCCGCGCGCGCCCTTCCGCGGGCCCGGCCCGGCGATGACCTCCACGCCCGCGTTGTCCAGCATGGCCTGGCACTCCTCGACCGTGCCGTCCCACACGAAGCAGATGTCGGTGCAGCCGGGGACGGCGGTCGGACCGCGAAGGCCGGCGACGAAGCCCTCCGGGTGGATGTTGATCTTGGAATCGCCCACCTGTATGGAGAAGGCGGGGACCTCGCCCGAGCGCCACTTGTCCTCGTCGTTGATGTGGAAGCCCAGGCGCTTGTAGAACTCGATGAGGCGTTCGGCGTTCGCCGTCGGCATGGCGATGTGGTCGATGCTTACGGTTGACACGGGGGCCTCCTTGATGTGGGGATGTTGCGGAGCGGGCGGCGGTGTGCTGAGAGGCGGGTACCGGCGATGAGGTTGGCCGCGGCAGCGGCGGATGGTGGGTGTTGGAGGCGACGGGCGGATTCGAACCGCCGAATAGGGGTTTTGCAGACCCCCGCCTTAACCACTTGGCTACGTCGCCTCGACGGTGGCTCTCATGGTGCCGAGGAGGAGATTCGAACTCCTACAGCCTTGCGGCCACAGCGCCCTCAACGCTGCGTGTCTACCAATTCCACCACCTCGGCCTGTCGGGGCCTGATTCGGCGTCGGCAGCGTGGCCGCTCAGGGCACGCCAAACCACGTCCCAGCATTATAGCCAAGATTCTTGACCTTGTCCATATCAGCGCAGCGCCGGGACCTGCTCCGGCCTTGCGGGAATCGCGGCTGGACGGAGCCCATCGCCGGGGAGAAAGGCCGCTCGTGAGAGGGGTTATGGCCGAAATATGTCTCATACTGCCTCACTTTGTCTCTCTTCGTAGCTGTGAGCAGTGTGAAATCCTTGTCTTGGGAGTGTCACATAGGATTGCATAAGGGCTGAAAACGTCCCAATTGTCTCGGAAATGTGACAGCCGGCGTGATCGTCCTGAGGTGCCGCTTGTGCGTGGCGAATGTCGGTGCGGGAACGTCATGGCGGGGAGAGTAGCACGGATGTGCGGTGGAATCAAGAGGGCTGGCAAGTCGGAGCCTGTATCAGTTTACTAGGTGGCACTATGTCCAAGCGCCCGTCCACCCCTGGGTTCCCGCTTTGGCGGGAATGACGATTGTGGGCGCGCCTAGTAATCTGAGACAGCTTCGGCAAGTCGGGCAAAGCTTCCGCACATTACTCCAAAGTCTTTATCGCTGACACAAAACAGGTACGTGATTTAGCGTCTACGAGCCAATTCCAGGGACTCATAGGTCACAGGTGGTACTCGATTGCGCGGTTCTGGGGCACAATTTCGGCCTTCAGATGTGATGGCACGGCTGATTTGGGGCCGAGAAGTCAGTATGCAATTGCTCTGCAAATCGGGGCCTGTGCAGTGGACAAACCTCTTCCGAGCGTCGCCTGTCGAAGCGTTGCACGCTCTCAGCGCGAGAATCCGGCTAGGCATCGTCCAGTTCTGCCTTGGTAATGCCAATGTCACTCAATCTAAGTGGCGGCCTCGGTCTCCAACGGCGATACTCCTGGCGGCAGAGCGTATCCCCGCTCTTCGTAGGTCTGGATGGTGGCCGCCACCACGCTTTCGAGAATCTCGATGGTCTCTTCGGCGGTGTCCCCCCATGCGACGCAGTTGGGGAAAGCAGGCGTCTCCGCCATGTACTTGTCCGGTTCGGTCGAGTCGGACGGAGGATACAGTGCGCAAAGCAACCTGTAGTGCTTTCGTTTTGTGGTCACGGTTGCGTCTCCGCTATTCATGTCCTTTCAAAGACGAACTCGATCAGTCTTATCCCGCGGTGGAACCACAACGGTCCGTGCTTAATTTGAGGATACAACCCGTTCGCATTGGGCGCAAGCCGGGCGTGGAAAGGCACCAAGAGCGCCGCCCTAGCTGGTACACTTGCCGCCATGCGCGATAGTGCTTCGATTCCCACATCCCGGCGGGGTCTCGTCACCTCGGTTCGCGGCGTCTTCTACGGCTGGTGGCTGGTCGGTATCGCGGCGTTCATGCTTACGCTCATGTCGCTAACCGTTTTCCAGGGGGTGGGCACACTGCTGGTGGCGCTCGAGCGCCAGTTCGGATGGAGCCGCACAGCGCTGTCCGGGGCGTTCGCGCTGGCCAGGGCCGAGGGCGCGGTGCTCGGTCCGATCGAGGGCTTTCTGGTCGACCGCGTGGGCACCCGCCGCATGACGCTGATAGGCTACGTCATCATGGCGGGCGGCTTCGTCCTGCAGTCGCAGGTCAACTCGCTGTGGCAGTTCTACGTGGCCTTCATCGTCATCGCGCTGGGTTCGGGACTGGGTGGCTGGCTCGCGATGATCGCGATGGTGAATAACTGGTTCAACCGCCGCCGTTCCATCGCCATGGCCTCCGCTATGTCGGGCGCGCACTTCGGCGGACTCCTCGTCCCGCTCTTCGCCTACTGCATCGAAGTGTTCGAGTTCCGGGCGGTGTCGCTGGGTATCGGCGTGTTCATGCTGCTCATCATCGGGCCGGTGGTCAAGGTCATCCGCAACCACCCGGAGGAGTACGGCATGAGGCCGGACGGCGACCCTCCGGCGGGCGAGAGGGACGGCTCCGAGCGCGAGTCGGACGCCGCTATGGCTGACGGGCCGGAGTTCACCGTGCGGCAGGCGCTGCGCACACCGGTGTTCTGGCTTCTCACCTTCGCGCAGGTGGCCTCCAGCGTCGCGATCGTGTCGATTTCGCTGCACCTCTCACCCAAGCTGACGGACATGGGGATGTCTCTGACCGGAGCGGGGGTTGTGACCTCTGTGATGGTTATGGCTGCTCTGCCGTCTCAGTTCGTGGCCGGATTCCTGGCCGACCGTCTGCCCAAGCCGCCGCTCATAGCCTTTTTGATGTTCCTACAGTCGTCTGCGATTCTGCTGCTCGCGCTGAACGAGAACGAGACCGCCTATTTGCCCTACGTGTTCGCCATCGTCTACGGCATCGGTTTCGGCGGGCGCATGCCGCTCACCACGGCGATACGGGGCGAGTACTTCGGACGGCGGTCGTTCGCCACCATCATGGGCGTTTCGCAGCTTCCGATGAACATCGGCATGATCTTCGCGCCGCTGTACGCCGGCTACATGTTCGACACCACAGGCACGTACCTGGTGCCCTTCACGGTGTTCGCGGGGCTGAGCTTCTCGGGCGCGGTGCTGATGCTGTTCGTCAAGCGTCCGGCGCCGCCGGCGCGTTCCCGCGTCGGCGCGCGGGCGCGGGTGTTAGGGGGGGACTAGTTAATCATGCAGGGAGTAAGACACCCCGCAAGAGAACGGCTCGTTGGCCGAGAATGGCCACAGAATTCATACAGTTGGAAACAGTTCTATAAGGACCAGGGGCGTAGCCCGTTAGTCTGAATGAATTGTGGTACAATTCGCCGAATCAGCTTGAGCGGTATGCTATGACGAGCTCCACGCACGAACACACTCTCAACATCGCGTTGGGTGAGGTGCTGGGCACAAAACGCCGAAGCTGGAACACACGGACTGAACAGACGGGGCATGTGCTCGCAGGGGGCGGACGCCCCGACATTCTCATTGAAGAAGCGAGCGGCTGGCCCGTTGTCATCGAGGCCGAACGTAGCAGTCATAGAGGCGCGGAGGACGACGCCGTAGCCCGGCTAGGCCGCACGGTTGCGAGCACAGGCCGGCGGATCGAGACTGCGATTGCGCTGGTGTACCCTTCGACTGTCCATTCGCTCGATGGCCCTGAGTTGCGGGGTGCTATAGACCGCACCACATGCCTGGAGTATGCGCTCTACACGCGAGGCCTGGGCAGTCCTCCTGAACGCTTGCCGACAAAGGGCTGGATATGTGGTAGCGTGCGGGACCTCGCCATGGTCGTGCACCGGGCGGCTGTCCCCCCTCCCAGGATTGAGGCTCTCGCCGTCGAACTCGGAAGAAAACGGCGTGAGACTTGCGGCAGAAGAATTTACACGCAGACACATCTACGGAGGTGAGCTCGGCGCACGGGTCGCCAGCGTGCTCGGCCAATCAGATGATATGCATGGACAGACCCGGCGCATGGCGATCTTCAGTGACAGCCAATGCTCTTGTCCACGAATCGCTTGCCAGGTCGAGTTTCAGGTCACGAATGTCGAGATCTGCTCGAAGCGTGGTGTTCGACCAATCGAGTCCTTCCGTCCTGGAGGACTGTTCGCTCCCGGAGAGATCACCTTGAATGGGAGCGGATACTGGCCGAAAGCAACTACTGGCCTATCTTCTGGTCCGCAAAGGAGACGCTGCGGCTCATGCCTACAGCCACGGCGAACGCGCTCATTGGCCAAGGCTCTGGAGGACTGGCCAGAAGTTAGTCCCGGTGGTGTGACCCGTTCACACGATCTCACCGGCATGGTCTTTCAAAGGCTGATCGCCGACCGGAAGTTCCTCGCAACCTACTATACACGACCTGAGGCCGCGGCCTTGCTCGCTCGCATTGCCAAACAATCGGCCTCCCGGCGGTGCGGACTGGGGAGATGGCGAGACACTGGCTGGTGCTCAAGTGGGAGACTTCGCCTCGGCACGGGAACGCTGCTTTCGATGGCCTACCAGCGAATCAGTCGTTGCTGCACGAGACTTCACGGAGGAGATGCGCGCAAGCTGTTTCACAGTCCGATGATGCGCTATGGACTGGTCGGGCTGGACGTGCTCAACATCGCGGTGCACTTGACGGCGGCTATGCTTGCCGGGAGCCACCCGGACACGCCGTTCGACGGCGAATGCCTGCTGACGATGCCCTATGGAGAACAAGGGGACGGGAACGTCGCAATTGGCTCCCTGGATCTACTTGCCAAGATTGTACAGCGGCACTGATGGATCTTGCCGATCTCAGCCGGCGGCCGAGCTCCTGAGGAAGTGCGACCTGGTGTCGAGGGTCGGTCACGCCCAGTTCGATCTCGTAATAATGAATCCTCCCTTTGTGCGTTCGACTGTCTGGACAGCGGAGACACGATGGAACGGGAAATCCAGCGTTCGCGGCCTTTGACACCGAAAAGGCAGTCCAGAGGCGTCATGCAGGACTCCCTCGCCAGCCTTAGGGGAGGGTCACCTATCGGAAGCGGCTTGGACTTGCTGCAGATTTCCTTGACCTTGCGCTACGTAAGGCTAGACACAATGGTGTGGTAACACTGTGCTGCCTCTCAGCGCAGTCAGTGGAAGGGAGTGGGAGGAGGCGCGCAGAGCCATCAGGAAGACGCTGCCAGGAAGTTACTGTTGTAACGATTGCGGGGGCGGGTTCATACGACTCTTCCTTCTCTGCAGATACCGGAATGGCTGAGTGTCTCTTGATCGCGAGGAAGGGCGATAAGCAGGCGGCTGGTCGAGCTACCTTCGTCATGCTGAGGCAAAGACCCAAGTCCACGGTAGAAGCTGAACTGCTGGCTGCTGAGATTTCGCGCATTAGTGGATCTGGGCAACTGCGTGCCATCGAGCGTATGGATGGTGAGAGTGCAATCACCATTGGAGATGACGACAATGGAGTCATGCTTGACGCCCCGCTTCCCGAGTCAGGTCCTTGGCCTCTTGCAGGCATCCTCGATGGTGAACTGGCCCAGGTGGCTTGGAATCTAGAACGGGGGACGCTGATTCCCTTGGGGAATCCGAGCCTTGATCACATCGAGCGCAATATCCATAGTGCCCATAAGTCGGATTGCCGGTCGAGGTCCCTACCATGCGGACATCTACTGGGATTATCGCCGACGGGACCCCTCGCGGGCCGTTCGAGCTGGTCAAGCCGGCGGTCAGTCCGGTGCCCACATATCCGATGCTCTGGGCCCACAATGCCAAGCGTGAGCGGAAGCCTGTAGTCGAGTCCGACTCCGAGGGTCGAATCAAGTCAGCATCGGGGCGAATCACCCAAGATGACCTCCGAGACAAGGCGGCTGGCGTCTGGGGTACAGCCACCCGCGCCCACTACAACCGTGACTTGCGGTTTAACTCCCAGTCGCTGATCGTGGCTATGACCGAGCGACCATGTATAGGTGGCAGGGCTTGGCCATCGGTGATTTTCGACAGTTCTTGAATGGGAACCCGCGTTCGCACTGTGGTGCAACTCTACTCTGGGTCTACTCATGCACTGGTGGCTAGCGAATAAGACCCAGTCCGGCCGCGGCAGACAACGGTTACTAGCATCCCCGACATCCCGACATTCGATGTAAACGGACCGATGAGCAGGTCGCCGCGGCCGAGGCCGTGTTCAATGACTTACGTGGGAGCCGGTTCCTTCCCTTCGACCAGATCATGAGGACCCTGCCCGCGCAGCTCGACCGTCGATTGCTGGTTGACGTGCTTGGCCTGCACGCAGTCGTTCGTTGAGTTCGGGGGTCCGATCGACCTTCTGAGGCGCAAGCTGGCACGTGAGCCACAGATTCATGGAGGGAAGCAATCACGCGTTGTTCTCTTTGGCCAGAAAGGTGAGCGTACAGAGCGCCGCTCAGACCGTATAAGAGTTTGGGTGTGATGCCAATAGTAAATCTCCCAGGATTGCTGTTTGCCACAGGCTAGGGTGTCGACGCCGCCGTGGACGGTCTCAACGGAATAGAGTGGTGATGTAAGCTAGAACTGACTTGATGGCGTGTAGGCGTACTTTGCCCAGTCCCCATCAGCAGTGACCCACCAACCGCCTAGCTAATTGGCGCTCTCAAGAATTTGACAGTGGCCAATCGCTAAACTATAATGCGCGTTTGTCGCAACTTGTTGCGGTCAACTTTTCTTGTGCAAGCAGATAAGGCCAAGTCGGGGCCGCGAACCCGCAGAGGATACGCCATGCCGACAGTAAATCAACTCGTGAGAAAGGGCCGGAAGTCCAAGCATAAGAAGGACAAGGCCCCCGCCCTGCGCTATTCGTTCAACTCGCTGAAGAACAGGGGCAAGCGCGACTCCGGCTCGCCGCAAAAGCGCGGCGTGTGCGTGCAGGTGCGCACCCAGACACCCAAGAAGCCCAACTCGGCCCTGCGTAAGGTGGCCCGCGTCCGGCTCACCAACGGCATGGAAGTGACCGCCTACATTCCGGGCGAGGGCCACAACCTGCAGGAGCACTCGGTGGTGCTGATTCGCGGCGGGCGCGTGAAGGACCTGCCCGGCGTGCGCTACCACATAGTTCGAGGAGCGCTCGACACATCGGGCGTGAGCGGCCGCAGGCGCGGACGAAGCAAGTACGGAACCAAGGGGGACTAGCCGTGGCGCGAAGAAGAAGGGCCGAACGGCGCCTCGTTATTCCCGACCCGAGGTTCAATAGCGTCGAGCTGAGTCGCTTCATCAACAAGGTGATGCTGAACGGTAAGAAGACCACCGCCCAGCGCATCGTGTACAGCGCGCTCGACCACATCGAGCGCGAGGCGCACCGGCCCGGGCTGGAGCTGTTCGAGCTCGCCGTGAAGAACGCGACCCCCATGCTCGAGGTGAAGAGCCGGAGGGTGGGCGGCGCGACCTACCAGGTGCCGACCGAGGTGAGGCCCAGCCGCCGCATAACCCTCGCGATGCGCTGGATAATCCGCGGGGCCCGCGCCAGGAGCGGACGGCCCATATCAGAACGCCTGGCCCAGGAGCTGCTGGAGGCCGCGCGCGGCCAGGGCGCCGCCGTGAGGCGCCGCGAAGAACTGCACCGGATGGCGGACGCCAACAGGGCCTTCGCACACTATCGATGGTAAGAGAGATGCAAGCAACAGCCGTGCGAGAGCGCGATTCCGGCGAAGCCTCCCAGTCGAGGCTCGCCAACACGCGCAACATCGGCTTCATCGCGCATATCGACGCGGGCAAGACCACCGTGACCGAGCGAGTCCTCTTCGCCGCAGGCCGCATCTACAAGCTGGGCGGCGTGGATGAGGGCACCGCCGTCATGGACTGGATGGCCCAGGAGCGCGAGCGCGGAATCACTATAACGTCCGCGGCGACCACCTGCGCCTGGAAAGACTACAGCATCAACATCATCGATACGCCGGGCCACGTGGACTTCACCGCCGAGGTGGAGCGCAGCCTGCGCATCCTCGACGGCGGCGTGGTCGTGTTCGACGCCGTCGCCGGCGTTGAGCCGCAGTCTGAGACCGTCTGGCGGCAGGCGGACCGCTACAACGTCCCGCGCATCTGCTACGTGAACAAGATGGACCGCGTGGGCGCCGACTTTCATCGCACCGTCGACAGCATCGCCCACCGGCTCCAGGCCAACCCCGTGGTGATCCAGATACCATTCGGAGTCGAGGTCGACTTCAAAGGCGTCATCGACCTCATCGAGCAGAAGGCGCTCGTGTACCCCGACGAAACCGGCGCTATGCCGGAGGAGCACCCCGTTCCCGACGAGTTCATGAAGGACTTTCAGCTCTATCGCAACGACATGATAGAGAAGATTGCCGAGACAGACGATGAGCTTATCGTCAAGTTCCTCGAAGAGGAGGAGATCAGCGCGGACGAGCTGAAGCGGGCGCTCAGAAAGGCGACCATCGATTACCGGCTGGTGCCCGTGGTGTGCGGCAGCGCGCTGCGGAACCTGGGCGTCCAGCCGCTGTTGGACGCCATCGGCGACTACCTTCCTTCGCCGCTCGACGTGCGCCCCGTGGTGGGCTCGGACTCGAAAACGGGCGAAGAGGTCAGCCGCGCGCCAGACCCTGAAGAGCCTTTCGCGGCCTTGGCCTTCAAGACCGTCGCCGACGCCTTCATAGGCCGGCTGGTCTACTTCCGGGTCTACTCCGGCACAATCGAGACCGGCGCCATGGTGTACAACGCCACCAACGGCAAGCGCGAGCGGCTGGGCCGCATCGTGCGGATGCACGCGCAGCGCCGCGAAGAGCTCAAGGTCGTGGGCCCGGGCGAGATAGCCGCCGCGGTGGGACTGAAGCAGACCTCCACCGGCGACACCATCTGCGACCGGCGCGAGCCGATAGTGCTTGAGACGATCAGCTTCCCCGAGCCCGTGGTTTCGGTTGCCGTCGAACCGCGCTCGAGGGCCGACCAGGACAGGCTGATAGACGCGCTCGCCAAGCTCTCGGACGAAGACCCCACGTTCAAGGTCGCCGTCCATCCCGAGACCGGCCAGACGATTATGTCGGGCATGGGCGAGCTGCACCTCGAGATTCTGGTGGACCGCATGAAGCGGGAGTTCAGCGTCGAAGGAAACGTCGGCACGCCCAAGGTGGCCTACCGGGAGGCGATCACCGCCCCGGCGCGCGCCGAGGGCCGGTTCGTGCGGCAAACGGGCGGACACGGCCAGTACGGCCACGTGTGGCTGGAAGTGAAACCGCTGGAGAGTGGCGCGGGGGTCGAGTTCGTAAGTAAGATAGTTGGCGGGACCATTCCAAGGGAGTTCGTGTCGGCGGTGGAGACCGGCGTTCGAGGCGCCCTCAATACCGGCCCGCTGTCCGGCTATCCGCTGGTGGACGTGCGCGTGACGCTCGTGGACGGCAGCTATCACGAGGTGGACTCGTCGCCTGTTGCCTTCGAGATCGCGGGGTCCATGGCGGTGAAGTCGGCGGTCCTCAAGGCCCGACCCGTTCTGCTGGAACCCGTAATGAGCCTGGAGATTGTGACTCCAGGCGATTTTTTGGGCGAAGTTCTCGGCGACCTGGGAAGGCGCCGCGCGAACATTCGCAACATCGAGGGACGAGAGACCATACAGGCCATCAAGGCGAGAATTCCGCTCGGCGAAAGCTTCGGCTACGCCGGCGCCCTCCGCTCGCTCACCCAGGGCAGGGCCAGCTACACGATGGAGTTCGACAGCTACCAGCAAGCCCCCGAAGAGGTGCTCTAGGCGAGCGGGAAACGAATCGGGAGCAAAAAGACAATACAGGCGGGGACGTAAACGCAGCATATGGTGAATCGACAGAAAATCCGAATAATACTCAAGGCCTTCGATCACAAGATCCTCGACATGTCGGCCGGCCATATCGTGGAGGCCGCGGAGCGCACCGGCGCGCGCGTCACCGGCCCGGTGCCGCTGCCCACGTCGATAAAGCGCTTCTGCGTTATTCGCTCTCCTCATATCGACAAGGACTCCCGTGAGCACTTCGAGCTGAGGACGCACAACCGACTGATCGACATCCTGGAGCCGACGCCCAACACCATCGACTCGCTCACCCGGCTGAACGTACCCGCCGGCGTGGACATCTCGATAAAGCTCTGACGGAGTAGGTTGGCCCCCTGGCCGGATTCGAGCGCCAAGCATGGACGACGCGCTACGAACTGACCGGGTAAGGCTCGCCACGCACCAGACGAACAAAGGTATACCAAAATGACGGTATCCGCCCTTCTGGGCAAGAAGATAGGAACGACGCAGACTTTCCTCGAAAGCGGGGTGTCTCACTGTGTGACCGCCGTGCAGGCCGGTCCGTGCACGGTGACGCAGGTCAAGACAGTCGAGAGAGACGGCTACAACAGCGTGCAGTTGGGCTATGAGCAAGTGCGCAAGCTGAACAAGCCCCGGTCGGGCCATTTGAAGTCGGCGCAGGCACTGTTTCGCTTCCTGCGCGAGGTCAAGGCCGACGACGTGTCGGAGTACGAGGTAGGGCAGCAGATAGACGCGAGCATGTTCGAGCCCGGCGAGGTCGTGGACGCCATAGGCCTCACCAAGGGCAGAGGCTTCGCGGGCGGCGTCAAGCGCCACGGTTTCCACGGCGGCCCCAAGACCCACGGGCAGTCGGACCGCCACCGTGCCCCCGGCTCGATTGGCGCCGGCACTACCCCGGGGCGCGTGTTGAAGGGCAAGAAGATGGCGGGCCACATGGGCGATAAGCGCGTAACGATACGCAACCTCGAAGTCATGGCCGTGGACGCCGACCGGCACATCCTTTTCATCAAGGGTGCGCTGCCGGGTGCCCGCAACTCGTTCCTGATGATCCGAAGGGCAGGCCGTAGGAGAGAGCACGCGACGTGAAACTGAGATTACACAATTCGAAAGGCCAGGTGGTCGGCAGCGTCGAGGTCAACGACCGAGTATTCGGCGCGCCCATGAACTCCGCCCTGGTGCACCAGGTGATGGTGGGGCAGCTTGCCAACGCGCGGCAGGGCACCGCCAAGGTCAAATCTCGCACGGAGGTGTCGGGCGGCGGCGCGAAGCCCCGGCCGCAGAAGTACACCGGACGCGCCCGCCAGGGGTCCATACGCGCCCCGCATTGGAAGGGCGGCGGCGTGGTGTTCGGCCCCACGCCGCGAAGCTACAGGCACGCCACGCCGGTGCGCATGAGGCGTAAGGCCATGCTGTCAGTGCTTTCGGACAAGGCCCGCGAGGACGAGCTGGTGGTGGTGGACGAACTGACCCCGGAGTCCCCCAAGACGCGGGAAATGGCAAGGGTGCTGGCCGCGCTGGGTATGCGCTCCTCCGTGCTGCTCGTCGCAGACGGCGCGGACGATGCCACGCTGAGAAGCGCCAACAACATCCCGCGCGTGAAGCTGCTGCCGGCGGCCCTCCTGAATACCCGCGACCTGCTCAACCACCGTAGGATCGTGATGACGCTGGACGCTGTGCGTAAGGCCGAAGAGCTGTGGGGCGCGCCCTTCACCCGTCACAAGCCGCAAGCGGTGGAGGTGTAACGCGCCATGCACATACTCGACACTCTCAGAAGACCGATCATCACCGAGAAGAGCACCCTCATGCAGGAAAATGGCAGGTACTCTTTCGAGGTCGCGACCTCGGCCACCAAGCTGCAGATCAAGCGAGCGGTGGAAGAGGCGTTCGGCGTACGGGTCATCAAGGTGAACACGATGAACGTGCCGGGCAAGCGCAAGCGCTACGGCCCGCGCAAGTCCATTCTTCCGTCCCGCAAGAAGGCGCTGGTGACGCTGGCCCCAGGTCAGACCATCACCATATTCGAGGGGGTATAGATGCCACTCAAAGCGCGTAAGCCCATAACCCCGGGCCAACGGGGAGCGGTGCTTCAGACCTCCGACGACATTACCACCCGAAAGCCGAAGAAGTCGCTGCTAAAGCCCATCAAGAAGCGGGGCGGCAGAAACTCCAGCGGCAAGATCACCGTGCGTCACCGCGGCGGCGGACACAAGCGGCGGTTCAGGGTTATCGACTTCAAGCGCGACAAGTCCGGCGTGCCGGGCGAGGCCGTGTCCATAGAGTACGATCCGAACCGCTCGGCCCGCATCGCCCTGATAAAGTACGCCGATGGCGATTGGCGCTACATCCTGGCTCCGAACGGCTTTCGAGTGGGCGATAAAGTGATGGCCGGTGAGGGCGCCGAGCTCAGGCCCGGCAACGCCCTGCCTCTCAAGGCCATTCGCCCCGGCACCATGGTGCACAACGTCGAACTGAAGGTGGGCAAGGGCGGACAGATAGTGCGCAGCGCGGGCGGCTCCGCGCAGGTGCTTGCGCGCGAGGGCAAGTACTCGCTGCTGAGGCTGCCATCCGGCGAGGTCCGCTACGTGCTCAGCGAGTGCATGGCCACCGTGGGACAGGTGAGCGCGATAGACCACAAGAACGTTAAGCTGGGCAAGGCGGGCCGCAAGCGCAACATGGGCAGGCGCCCCTCCGTGCGCGGTGTTGTCATGTCCCCGCGCGACCATCCGCACGGCGGCGGCGAGGGACGGTCCCCCATCGGCATGCCCGGTCCCAAGACACCTTGGGGCAAGCCCGCGCTGGGCCACCGCACGAGGGGCCGCAAGCCGTCGGACAAGTTCATCGTGCGACGAAGGTACCAGAAGTAGTCCTGGAGGGCTGAGCATATGTCTAGGTCGGTAAAGAAGGGGCCATACGTACACGAGAAGCTGGCCAAGAAGATCGACGCAGCGCGCCGCTCCAACAGCCGCGCCGTGATCCGAACCTGGTCGCGCGCGTCGGTGATCATGCCGGGCATGCTCGGGCTGACCATCGCCGTCCACGACGGACGCAGAATGGTGCCCCTGTTCATTACCGAGAACATGGTAGGCCACAAGCTGGGAGAGTTCGCCCCCACCCGCACCTTCAGGGGCCACTCCTCGAAGTCGGAGCGCAGCAGCTCGCTGCGTTAGGAGCCGGCAGAGACCAGCGGTGTCCGAAGACAGAATCACGGGCCGGGAGCGCTGCTGCCGGGCCTGGCAGGGAGCCGGTCGAAAATAGCAGGCCGCCTCCGGATGGAAACATTGAAGAGGACAAGATTAACGTGGCTGTTACAGCGACGGCAAAGAACACCGGCGTCTCGGTAAAGAAACTGCTGCCGATAGTAGACCTGGTGCGCGGGATGAACGTGGAGGAGGCCCTGGCCATGCTCCGGTTCATGCCCTCGCCCGTGGCGGCCCACGTCGCCAAGACCGTGAGGTCGGCCGCGGCGAACGCCGAGAACGAGCTGCTCACACGTAGCGAGGACCTTCGAATCGTGGAGATATACGCAAACGAGGCCCCGCGCACCAAGCGCGTGAGAGCCAGGGCGCGGGGACGCATGGCCAGAATCATCAGGCGCAGCAGCCACATAACCGTCGTGGTCGACGAGGAGGAGGTCAACTAGCTTGGGTCAAAAGACACACCCCATTGGCTTTCGCCTCGGCGTGATTAAGGATTGGCAAACGACTTGGTTTGCCCAAAGGCCAGACGACTACCGCAACCTTGTCAAAGAGGACATGGCAGTGCGGAGCATGATCAACGGCCGCTACCCCGACGCGGGAGTTTCCCGTACCGACATAGAGCGGGGCAGCAGCGACGCGACGGTCACCATCCACACCGCGAGGCCGGGCATCGTAATCGGCCGGGGCGGCCAGCGCGTCGAGCAGCTCAGGCGCGACCTCGAGCGCCTCACCACGAGGCGCGTGCGGCTGAACGTGCAGGAGATACGCCAGCCCGAGCTGGACGCCTACCTCGTCGCCCGCAACGTGGCCGACCAGCTTGTGCGCCGCATAGCCTTCCGCAGGGCCATTCGCCAGTCGGTCTCGCGCTCCATGCAGGCCGGCGCCAAGGGCATAAAGATACTGATTTCGGGCAGGCTTGGCGGCGCGGACATCGCGCGCAAAGAAAAGGCCATGGAGGGCAGGGTGCCCCTCCACACGTTGCGGGCTGACATCGATTACGGCCTGGCCGAGGCGGCCACCGAGTTCGGACGCATCGGCGTGAAGGTGTGGATTTTCAAGGGCGAGATACTCAAGCCGTCGGCCGCCGCCGAGGAAGCACTCGACGACATGGCCCCGATAGAAGTGACCGTGAGAGCGGACGAAGAGACGGAATCAAATGCTCCAACCCAAACGAGTTAAATATCGCAACCAACATAGGGGCAGGCGCAAGGGCATGGCCGTCGCCGGAAGCACCATGAACTTCGGCGAATACGCCATCAAGGCTACCGAGGCGGCGTGGGTTACGTCGCGGCAGATAGAGGCCGCCCGCCGCGCCATGACGCGCTACGCCCGCCGGGGCGGCAGAATCTGGATACGCATCTTTCCGGACAAGTCCGTCACGGCCCGCGCGGCCGAAACGCGCATGGGATCCGGCAAGGGCGCAGTGGACCACTGGGTCGCGGTGGTGAGGCCCGGCAGGGTCATGTTCGAAATGGCGGGCGTGCCCGAAGAGATGGCGCTGGAAGCGCTGCGCCTCGCCTCCTCTAAGCTGCCCATGGCTACCAAGATAATCAGCAGGCACACGGCCTAGCAGACCCGCGGGACGTAACGGCATGGAGATAGACGACATCAGGACAATGACCGACGAGGAGCTTCAGGAAGACCTCGACGCCACCCATCGAGCGTTGATGAACCTCAGGTTCCGTATCGCCACCTTGCAGTTGGCGAACGTCAACGAAATACGCAAGGCTAGAAAGCGCATCGCCCGAATCCACACGGTAATTCGGGAAAGGGAGTTGGCAAGGGCCTGACATGAGCTTCGAAAGACGGAAAGTCCGCGTGGGCGTGGTGGTTGGCGACAAGATGGACAAGACCGTTGTGGTAGCCGTCGAGTGGCGGCGCCCCTACGCGCTCTATCGCAAGTCCGTGCGCCGGCGCACCAAGTTCAAGGTCCACGACGAGAGCAACGAATACAGGATCGGCGACACGGTGAGAATCAGGGAGTCGCGGCCCCTCTCCAAGACCAAGCGCTGGCGCGTGGTCAAGCTGTTACAGCGCGAGGAGGTGGCCGAGATTCAGCCCGACGAAATCGCCGTCGAGGAAATAGTCCCCGAGCCCGCCGCCCCCGAGCCTGTCTACGAGGCCCCGGCGGCGCAGGTCGGCGGGGACGCCGGCCAGGAGCCAGCATAACCATGATTCAGAAGTACACCCGCATGAGGGTAGCCGACAATTCCGGCGCGAAGATCATCAGTTGCATAGGCATACCGGGCGGCAGCGGCCGCCGCTACGCCTGGCTTGGCGACGTCGTGGTCGCCTCGGTCAAGGAGGCCGCGCCCGCGGCCGCGGTTAAGAAGGGCGACGTGGTGAAGGCCGTGGTCGTCCGCGCGGTCAAGCCGCACCGCCGGGCCGACGGCTCGCACATAAGATTCGACGACAACGCGGCCGTGCTCATCAACGACGAACAGATGCCCAGGGGCACGCGCATCTTCGGCCCCGTGGCGCGGGAGCTGCGCGAAAAGAACTTCATGCGCATTGTCTCGCTGGCGCCCGAGGTGATCTGATGCGGCTGCGCTCCAACGACAACGTGCTCGTCATCAAGGGCAAGGACCGCGGCAAGCAGGGACGCATACAGCGCACGGTGCCGGGCTCGGACAAGGTGCTGGTGGACGGCGTGAACGTGGTCATGCGCCACACCAAGCCGACCACGCAGGTCAGGCAGGGCGGCATTATCCAGAAGGAGATGCCCATACACGCCTCGAAAGTGATGCTCATCTGCAATCACTGCCAGCAGCCCACCAAGATAGCCAGCAGGCTCCTGGCCGACGGTACCAAGGCCCGAGCTTGCCGCAAGTGCCAGGAAGTGATCGAATGACGACTCAAGCCCGCAACCAGGGTCGGCAGCCGCGGCGGCGTGGCGGCGACGCGCCCGAACAGCAGCCCGCCGGCGCGAACGGCGCGAAGGCTCCGGCATACCCGCCGCGCGTGCTCACCAAGCTGCGTGACGAGATAGGTCCTCAGCTCATGAGCGAATTCGGGTACACCAGCCCCATGCAGGTCCCGCGCTTCAGCAAGATAGTGCTCAACATAGGCATGGGCGAGGCGCTCCAGAACGCCAGGGCGATGGAAAACGCCACCCGCGACCTTACGCTCATTTCGGGGCAGCGCCCCGTCACCACGCGGGCCAAGAGGTCCGTCGCAGGGTTCAAGATCCGCGAGGGCATGCCCATCGGACTGAGCGTTACCCTGCGGGGACGGCGCATGTACGAGTTCTATGACCGGCTCGTGAGTTCCGCGCTGCCCAGAATCCGGGACTTCCAGGGCGTATCCCGGGAGGCGTTCGACGGCAGGGGCAACTTCTCGCTGGGTATCCGCGAGCAGGTCATCTTCCCCGAGATCGACTACAACTCGATCGATCGCATGCGGGGCCTGCAGGTGGTGGTCGTCACCACCGCGCGCACCGACCGCGAGGGATTGCGTTTGCTCGAGATGCTGGGTATGCCGTTCACGAGGGGCAGAGACGTCGCACGCGTGGCCTAGCCGCGCCCTAATCCAACGCCCCGGCCGGGGCGCAAGGTGAGTTCACTTGGCGAAGGTATCCAAGGTAGCAAGATGGAAGAGACCTCAGCCTTTCAAGGTGAGGTACAGGAACCGCTGCAACAAGTGCGGCAGGCCCCGGGCCTACATACGCCACGTCGGCCTTTGCCGCATCTGCTTCAGGGAAATGGCCCTGAAAGGCTTGCTCCCCGGCGTGCGTAAGGCGAGCTGGTAGAAAAGCCTGAGAGATCTCGGGGGAGAAGCTCTTTCTCGAGAGTGTCCCCCAGGAATAGTTCACATCCTCTCTCCTTCGAGGGAAGGGGATACGATGAAGGCGGAATATGGCAGTAACAGACGCGATAGCGGACATGTTGACAAGAATTCGCAATGCGGTCGTCGTGAGGCACGACACCGTTCAGGTGCCCGTGTCCAACATGAAGGCATCGCTCGCGAAGATACTCAAGGACGAGGGGTTCATCCGCACCTACGACATCGTGCGGAGCGGCGGACCGCAGCCTAACATCAGGATCTTTCTGCACTACCGCAGCAAAGAGGAGCCGGCCATTACGGGGCTCAAGCGCGTGAGCAAGCCGGGCCTTCGCGTTTACGTCAAGAAGAACGAGATTCCCCGCTACTATGGCGGCCTGGGCGTGGCGATAATGTCCACCTCCCAGGGAGTCATGACCGGCAGGGAAGCGTGGCGCAAGGGGCTCGGTGGCGAGCTTCTCTGCTACGTTTGGTAAGGGGGTTCCCATGTCCAGAATAGGCAACCAGCCCGTCCCCGTGCCCGCCGGCGTGCAGGTCGAAATCGACGGCAGCGCCGTGACCGTGCAGGGACCACGCGGCTCGCTGAGCCAGTCGTTCAACCCCGCGATGAAGATTTCGCGGAATGAAGACGCAATCGTCGTCGAACGGCCGTCGGACGAACGCGAGCACCGCTCGCTTCACGGCCTGTCGCGAAGCCTCATAGCGAACATGGTCACGGGCGTTACCGACGGCTACACCAAGTCGCTCGAGCTTGTCGGCGTCGGCTACCGCACGCAGCAGAACGGCCCCGGCATATCGCTCAGCGTGATGTTTAGCCATACCGTGAGCATGGTGCCGCCGGAGGGCGTGACGCTGGAAGTGGAAGGCAACAACCGCATTCACGTGCGCGGCATAGACAAGCAGGCCGTAGGGCAGTTGGCGGCGCAGATTCGCAAGGTCAGGCCGCCCAACGTCTACACAGGCAAGGGAATACGTTACCTGGGCGAGCAGATAAGGCTCAAACCCGGTAAGAGCGCCAGGAGGGCATAGCGATGCCACGCGCACGCAATGGCAAGGCGAGGCGTATCGCGCGGCACGCGCGCGTGCGCCGCAAGGTGGTCGGCACCTCCGAGAGGCCGCGGCTGTCCGTGTTCCGCAGCCTGCACCACATATACGCCCAGGTGATCGACGACTCGCAGGGCGTGACCCTCGTGGCGGCGTCGAGCCTCGAAGGGGTGCTGCGGTCAGACCGTAACGGGCAGAAGAAGTCCGAGGTCTCCAAACGCGTCGGCGCACTGGTGGCCGAACGCGCGAAGAGCAACGGCATAGAGTCCGTCGTGTTCGACCGCGGCGGGTACAAGTTTCACGGCAGGGTGAAGGCCCTAGCCGATGCCGCCAGGGAAGGCGGCCTGATCTTCTAGGCGCGCTGCGCCCAACACTGCCGCGGAGTGACTATGGTACATACTGATATGCAAACAGAAGAGCTGCCGCTCACCGAGAAAGTGGTGCGAATCTCCCGCGTGGCCAAGGTGGTCGCAGGGGGGCGCAACATGCGCTTCAACGCCGTGGTCGTAGTGGGCGACGGCGCGGGCCGCGTGGGCATAGGCATGGGCAAGGCCAGCGCCGTGCCCGACGCCGTGCGCAAAGGGGCGGCCGCAGCCAAGAAGAACATTATCACCGTGCCGCTCAAGGACAACACCATCCCGCACGAGATAGTGTCCAAGTACGGCGGCTCCATCGTCATGCTAAAGCCCGCTTCGCCCGGCACCGGCGTCATAGCCGGCGGGTCGGTGAGGGCGGTCGTGGAGCTCGCCGGCGTCACCGACATACTCACCAAGGTGCGCCGAAGCACCAACCCGGTAAACGTGGTCAAGGCCACCTTCAACGCTCTGAAACAGATGCGGGACCCGGAAGTGGAGTTGGCCAAGCGTCGCCAGTTGGTGGAGGCGGTGAAGGAGCGTGAGCAGCGAATTCTCAGCCAGCGGCGACAGCCGCGGCCACAGACAAGCTAGAGCCGTCAGGATTCACACGACATGGGCAGAGTAAAAGTTACCTGGAAGAAGAGCGCCATAGGCTTCAACCGTACACAGCGCCGAACCATCGACAGCCTCGGCCTGCGGCGCCTCCATCATACCGTCATCCACGACGACACCCCTTCCATTAGGGGAATGCTCCACAAGGTGAGGCACCTGGTGGAGGTCGAAGCCGTGGAGGGCGAAGACGAAGGCTAGACGGCGCGGCGGGCCGGTCACGAGCCGGCCGTAACCGTACCGTTTCGGCGCCTAATCACCAGACAACGAGTCAGGTCCACAATGCAACAACACCAACTACAGGCGCCCAAGGGCGCGAGACGAAAGCGCCAGCGCGTAGGTCGCGGCGACGGCAGCGGACGAGGCAGCTACTCCGGCAAGGGAATGAAGGGACAGAAGTCCCGCAGCGGCGGCGGAGTCCGGCTCGGATTCGAGGGCGGGCAGCTCCCGCTCATCAAGTCCCTGCCGATGATGCGCGGGTTCACCAACATATTCCGCAAGGAATATAGCGTGGTCAACCTGGACTACCTCACGCACTTTCCCGCGGGCACACGCATAACCCCCGGCCTGCTGGCCGAAACGGGCGCGGTTCGAAGGAACGCCGGTCTGGTCAAGATACTCGGCCGCGGCGACCTCGATGTCCCGCTGGAGGTGGAGGCGCACCGGTTCTCCAAGTCGGCCAGGGCGAAGATCGAGGCCGCGGGCGGCAGCGTGAGGGAGATCGCGTAATGCGCCAGGCGCAGGCCGCGAGAGCCCAGCAAGGCTCCCGGCCGCAACTGATCCAGTCGATGATCGACGCCATGCGGGTCCCCGACCTGCGCGGCAAGATCCTCTTCACGCTGGGGATGCTGGTCATCTTCAGGTTCGTCGCGCACGTGCCCGTGCCCGGCGTAGATACACAGGCCCTCTCCCAGGCCTTCGAGCAGCAGGCGCTGCTCGGCTTTCTAGACCTGTTCAGCGGCGGCGCGCTCGCCAACCTGAGCGTCGCCGCGCTGGGTGTCTATCCTTACATCACGTCGTCCATTGTGATGCAGATACTGACGCCCGTCATACCGAGCCTAAAGGCGCTTTCACAGGAGGGCGAGAGCGGGCGCCAGCGCCTCAACCAGATGACGCACTATCTGGCGGTGCCGATCGCGTTCCTGCAGGCGTGGGGGCAGCTAACCATCCTCAGGCAGTCGGGCGTACTGCCCGGAGTGGAATTCGGCCTTAACATCCACACCTTCGCCATGGTCGCCTCCATGGTCGCGGGCACCATGTTCCTGGTGTGGCTCGGCGAGCTGATCACCGAGCGCGGACTGGGCAACGGCATCTCGCTGATCATATTCGGCGGCATAGTCGCCACCTTCCCGCAGGTCGTCGGACAGGGCTTCCTGGACAGCGACAACGCTTCGGGGCTGCTGCTGCTGGTTCTCATCGGCCTCGCGATAATCTACCTGATAGTGCTGTTCAACGAGGCGCAGCGCCGCGTCCCGGTCCAGTACGGGAGAAGCGTGTTCCGCGGAGGCCGGATGCAGCGGCAGAGCGGCGCCACGTTCCTGCCTTTGCGGGTGAACTCCGCGGGCATGATCCCGCTGATTTTCGCGTTCTCCATCATCATATTGCCGGCGACCGTCGCGAGCTACTTCCGAAGTCCGCTCAGCGACGACTTCATATCGCGCTTCGCCCGCTTTATGTCCGACACGCTCGATCCCAGCAATTTGCCCTACTGGATCGCGGTGTTCTTCCTGGTCGTCATTTTTACGTTCTTTTATACGCTCGTAATTTTCCAGCAGCAGAACCTGGCCGAAAACCTGCAACGAAACGGCGGGTTCATTCCCGGCATTCGTCCGGGCAGGCCGACTCAGGAGTATCTCAACCGCGTGCTTGTGCGCATCACGTGGGGCGGAGCCCTGTTTCTGGGCTTCGTGGCCATTGCGCCCTACTTCGTATCGCAGGCGACGGATGTCCGCGCGCTCACACTCAGCAGCACGAGCCTTCTCATTATGGTAGGCGTGGCGCTGGACACGATGCGGCAACTCGAGGCGCAGCTGCTAATGCGTAACTATGAGGGCTTTATAAGGTAATCCTCTAACGGCTTCCTCCCCCACGATGGGAGAGGAATAGTGATTCTCCAAGGACCTCCTCTCCCTTGATGCGAGAGGATTGAGGTGAAGGTGAAGGGACAAACCGAACAGTGAGAGTTGTCCTTCTGGGGCCGCCGGGAGCGGGCAAAGGAACCCAGGCGCAGCGCGTGGCCGACGCACTGTCGGTGTCGCGCGTGTCGTCGGGCGACCTGTTCCGCGAACACCGGGAGCGCGGCACCGAGCTGGGACGGCTTGCCGGCTCGTACATGGACCGCGGCGCGCTCGTCCCCGACGAGGTCACCATCGACATGGTGATGGACTGGATAGACGACCCGGACCGCAGGCGCGGCTTCGTGCTGGACGGTTTTCCCAGGACACTGGCGCAGGCGAAGGCCCTGGACGGCCGGCTCGGGCGGCAGGAGCCGATTGACACCGTGTTGTACATGGACGTTGCGACCGAGGAGCTCACGCGCCGGCTCACGGGCAGGGTGCTGTGCCGCGAATGCCAGACGCCCTACCACGAGCGCTTCTCGCCGCCCTCCCGCGAGGGCGAGTGTGACAGCTGCGGGGGCGATTTGTACCGCCGCACCGACGACATGCCGGAGGCGGTGGGCAGACGGATAGAGGTGTACAAGGACCAGACGGAACCGCTCGTCGCGTACTACCGCGTGCGCGGCAACCTGGTGGAGATAGACGGCGAAGGCTCGATGGAACAGGTGGCCGACGCGCTGATCTACGCCTTGCGACAGGGCCGGACGGCGCCGACGAGGCAATCGTGAATCGAACCAGAACGAGGGTGATGAAGTCGATGGGTCCAAGCGGCATTACGATCAAGTCCGATAAGGAGATCGAGCTGATGCGGCAGGCTGGCAGGGTGGTCGCCCAAGCCAAGGTCAGGGTGCGCGAGGCCGTGCGCCCTGGCGTGACCACGGGCGAGCTCGATCGCGTTGCCGAGGACGAGATTCGCGGCCTCGGCGCGACCCCGTCGTTCAAGGGCTACGCCCCTTATGGCATGAGTCCCTTCCCCGCGACTATATGCGCGTCGGTCAACGAAGAGATCGTTCACGGCATACCCGGAGACAGGGTGCTCAGGAGCGGCGACGTACTGAGCGTGGACGTGGGCGCGATAGTGGAGGGCTTTCACGGCGACAGCGCCTTCACCATGGGCGTGGGCGAGATTTCAGAAGAGGCCCGGCGCCTTATCGACGCCACCCGCGAGGCCCTGGAGCGGGGCATTGCGCAGGTGCGCGCGGGCGCGCGGGTGGGCGACATCTCCCACGCCGTGCAAAGCTACGCCGAAGGTTTGGGATACGCGGTGGTGCGCCAGTACGTGGGCCACGGCATAGGCCGCGCCATGCACGAAGAGCCGCAGGTACCCAACTACGGCTCGCCCCGGCGAGGCTTCGTGCTGCGCAAGGGCATGGCCGTGGCCATAGAGCCTATGCTCAACCTGGGCGGCTGGGAGACGGCGCAGCTCTCGGACGGCTGGACCGTCGCTACCGCAGACGGCAGCCTGTCGGCCCACTTCGAGGATACGGTGGTCATAACGTCAAAAGGCGCCGAGGTTCTGACTCGGCTCGATCAGTCGTAAGAGGCCACAGACTACGGAGACCAATTATGAAGGTATCGGCATCGGTCAAGAGGCGTTGCGCCAAGTGCAAGGTTGTCCGCAGGCGTGGGCGTGTGCTCGTGATCTGCGAAAACGCCAAGCACAAGCAGCGACAGGGCTGAGGCGGGCGCACCCCGCGCGGAGGGCCAACACGGCACTGCGTGATTGGGGCGCGACCGCCGGAGGACGAAAAGTAAGAGGTGGACAATGGCGATAATTTCGGGCGTCAACATACCGGACAACAAGCGAGTGTCAATATCACTGCGCAGCATCTTCGGAATCGGACCGGCGCAGGCCGATGACATCGTGAGGAAGGTCGGCCTGGAGGACAACCCCCGCGTTCGGGACCTCTCGGACGCCGACCTCAACCGCATACGCGAGATAGTGGACCGCGAGAAGCTGGTCGAGGGCGACCTGAGGCGCGAGATCAACATGAACATTCGCCGCCTCATCGACATCAACTGCTACCGCGGCCTGCGCCACCGCCGCGGCCTGCCGGTTCGCGGCCAGCGCACCAAGACCAACGCCAGGACCAAGCGCGGCGCGAAGCGCACCGTCGCCGGGCGCAGGCACAGCGTAACCCGCTAGTAACCAGCCGAAAGAGAGCGAAACATGCCAAGGAGAGCGCGAACGAGGCGCAGGGAACGCAAGTCGGTCCCGGTGGGCCGGGCGTACATCCAGTCCACGTTCAACAACACCATCATCACGCTGACCGACCCGCGCGGCAACGTTCTCGCGTGGGGAAGCGCCGGCACCGTGGGCTTCAAGGGCTCGCGCAAATCCACTGCCTTCGCCGCCCAGCGCGCGGCCGAAGACGCGGCCCGCAAGGGCATGGAGCACGGGCTGCGACAGGTAGAGGTCTTCGTGAGAGGGCCGGGCGCCGGGCGCGAGGCGGCAATCCGGTCGCTGCAGTCGGCGGGATTGTTCGTCACCAGCATCCGCGACGTTACGCCCATACCGCACAACGGCTGCCGCCCCAGGAAGCGCCGCCGCGTCTAAGCCCCGCGGAAGCGCCGCGCACGGCCAAGAAGAACACCCAACCGGATTCGGGGGAATACACGACGATATGGCAAGATACATAGACCCGGTCTGCCGCCAGTGCCGGCGCATTGGCGAGAAGCTCTTTCTGAAGGGGGACCGCTGCTTCACGCCGCGCTGCGCCATCGAGCGCCGCAGAAGGCCTCCCGGACCGCAGCCCGCCCGTAGGCGCCGGCCCTCGGACTGGGCGTTCCAGCTCAGGGAGAAGCAGAAGGCCCGGTTCACCTACGGCGTGCTCGAGCGCCAGTTCAGGAACTACTTTGAGATGGCGCGGGACAGCCCCGGCGTGACCGGCGAAAACCTGCTTCAGATTCTGGAACGCAGGCTCGACAACGTCGTCTACAGGCTGGCGTTCGTCGACTCGCGCCGCCAGGGGCGCCAGCTCGTCAACCACGGCCACTTCTTCGTGAACGGCGGACGCATGGACATCCCCTCCTACCTCGTCAGGCCGGGCGACGTCATCTCCTGGAAGCGCGTCGGCGACTCCACGCCGGAGTTCATCGAGATACTCACCGACGGGCTGCCCAAGCGCCCCGTCCCCACCTGGCTCAGGTTGGACCCGGCAAAGCTGACAGGCGAGGTCGCGGCCCTGCCCGACAACACTGAGATCGACACCGGCATCGACGTCCGGCTTATCGTCGAGTTCTACTCCAAGTAGCGCCTTCTCCGACTCGCCAATCCGGCTATCCTACAGGACAGGAGACAACACCATATGGTGCTAGACTTCACCCCCATCGAAACCCAGGACGAAGACGGAGAGAGAATTGAGGCCCCTAGGATTGAGGTCGAGGCCGCCGATGTGCGCTATGGCAAGTTCGTTATGGAACCGCTGGAGCCGGGGCACGGGGTTACCGTCGGAAACACCCTGAGACGGGCGCTCTACAACTCGCTGCAGGGCACCGCCGTAACCTGGGTGAAGATCGAGGGAGTGGTGCACGAGTACGACAGGATGCCCCACATTAAGGAGGAGGTGCTCGAGTTTCTCCTGAACGTCAAGGGTATCCGGCTGCGCTCCGAGGTCAACCGGCAGGGCAAGCTCAGGCTGGAGGTCGCCGGTGAAGGCGAGGTCTGCGCCGCCGACATCATGGCGCCTTCGGACATCGAGGTGGTGAACCCCGAGCTTCACCTGGCCACGCTCGACTCGTCCGAGGCCCGGCTGTCAGTCGAGTTCAACGTGCAGCGTGGCAAGGGCTACGTGCCCGCCGGCCAGGGCGCCGAGGCCGTGCTGGTTAAGCAGCAGGAGGCAGACGCTCCCGGCGAAAAGGTTGTGCTCGACCTGGGCAGGGGCAACACGTCCGCGATAAACATTGAGGCCCGTGATATTGGCCAGCTTCCCCTGGACGCGGTGTTCACCCCGATCACCAAGGTCGAATACCACGTCGAGAAGGTCCGCGTGGGCAGGCGCGCGAGCTTCGCGAACTTCGAACGGCTCGTCATCGAGGTGTGGACCGACGGCTGCCTGACGCCGGTGCAAGCCGTCAAGGAGGCCTCACGAACGCTGGTAGACCAGTTCTTCCTGTTCTCCAACGTCGACAGGATCGTTGAGAGCGCCTCCGCCGCCATGTTGCGCCTGCCCGTCATCCCCGCCGAGAAGTACCAGTATCCGGTGGAGCAACTCAACCTCTCCTCCCGCACCCTCAACAGCCTGAAGCGCGCCGGCGTGAACGTTGTGGGCGAGGTGCTGGAGCGGACGAAGACAGAGCTCCTGGAGATACGAAACTTCGGCGAGAAGTCCTACTCTGAGCTCATGGAGAGCATGATCAGCCGCGATCTGCTGCCCCAGGAGATGGAAGGCTACTACGACGACGTCGCGGTCGGCGCCAATGACGACGACTACGATGACGTCGAGTTGGAGGACGAGACCGAAGGCCTCGAAGCGGAAAACGCCGCGGCGCTGGCAAATGGCGACTCCGCCCCCGACGAGCCCGAGGCCGCCCCGGCCACGGCGGAACCTGCAACCCGGTCCGAATGAGGAGAACCTGAAATGAGACACCGAGTCGCGGGCAGAAAGCTGTCCCGCCCCACCGCGCACCGTATGCTGATGCTGCGCGGCCAGGTGACGGACCTGCTGCGCTTCGAGTCCCTGCGCACCACCGACGCGAAGGCGCGCGAGATAAGGCGCATGGCCGAAAAGACGATCACCCTGGGCAAAAAGGGCACCCTGCACAGCCGCCGCAGGGCGCTCGCCCTACTGACGGACGAGGGCGTCGTGCGCAAGCTGTTCGACGAGCTCGCGCCCCGCTACGAGGAGCGCAAAGGCGGCTACACCAGGATAGTCAAGCTCGGCCCGCGCAAGGGAGACGCCGCGGAGATGGCGGTTATCGAGCTGGTGCCCTAGAGGAGTCTTCCACCGAATGCGGCTGGCCCTCATAGTCGAATACGACGGCGCCGGCTATCACGGGTTCCAGCTTCAACCGAAAGCCCCCACCGTGCAGGGGGCGCTTGAGGAGGCGATACACAAACTAACCGGCGAACGGGTGAGAGTAAAGGCGGCCGGCCGCACCGACGCCGGCGTCCACGCCGTGGGGCAGGTGGTGGCGTTCGACACGAGCTCGACGCTGCCGCCGAACACGGTCCTAGACGCGCTCAACCACCACCTGCCTGCCGACGTCGCGGTAAGGGAGGCCCACCCCGTGGGTCCGGACTTCGACCCCCGCCGCCGCGCCCTGGTCCGTACCTACAGGTACACGGTGCTCAACGACAGGGTGAGGTCTCCGCTGCTCAGGCGGCGCGCCTGCCTTCTCGGGCACCACCTGGACGTGGACCGTATGCGCGATGCGGCGGCCCTGCTCGTCGGCGAGCACGACTTCGCCAGGTTCTCGGGGCCGTTGGCCGACAGGCGAGCGAGCACTGTCCGCCGCGTGTACGATGCGGAAGTGCGTCGGGAATGCCGGCTGATAACGTTCGACGTTTCGGCCAACGCCTTCCTGCCCCACCAAGTGAGGCGAATGGCTGGCGCGCTGGTCGAGGTGGGGCGTGGCAAGTTCCCGCTGGAGGGCTTCGCCGAACTCCTGGACGGGAATAGAGGATGCGGCGGCGCGCCCTCCCTTCCGCCGCACGGGTTGTGCCTGATGCGGATAGAGTACGCCGACTTTCCGCCGCCGGCGGAGCCGGCCCAGGCAAGCGGGCCTCGGGCGAGGCTGCGAAACTAAAACTGTGAAAGGGTCGCAAGAGTAAATGGCAACAAGTGGCAAGACACACCAGACCCGGGCCGCCGACCTGAACCCGGAGTGGCACGTGATCGACGCGAAAGACAAGACGCTGGGCAGGCTGTCTTCGGAGATAGCCACGCTGCTCCAGGGAAAGCACAAGCCCATCTACGTGCCGTACCTGAACACGGGTGACTACGTCGTCGTTGTCAACGCCGAGAAGGTGCAGGTCACGGGCAGGAAGCTCGAACAGAAGAAATACTACCGCCACAGCGGATACCACGGAGGACTGAAGGAGCGCAACCTGTCGCAGATGCTCCAGAACTCGCCCACCAGGGTGATACAGCAATCTGTGAAGGGTATGCTTCCCAAGAACGCGCTGGGGCGCCGAATGCTCGGCCGGCTGAAGTTGTACACCGGCGAGGAGCACCCGCACGAAGCGCAGGTAGGGGCCGGTCGCGCGGCGAAGGAGGCCTAGTTGAACGAGCAGATGCACTACTACTACGGCACCGGCAGGCGAAAGTCCGCCGTAGCGCGCGTCCGGGTGTACATGGAGCCCGGGCCGATCCTGGTGAACGGCAAACCGATGGAAGAGGTGTTCCCCTGGAACTCCTGGCAGCGCCTGGTCACCCAGCCCTTCGAGGCCACCGGCACGCGCGCCCAGTTCCGCGTGGTGGCGAAGGTGGTGGGCGGAGGCGTGGTCAGCCAGGCCGGCGCCATGCGCCACGGCATATCCCGGGCACTCACGGTCGCCGACCCGAACCTCAGGCGACCGCTCAAGAGGGCGGGCTTCCTCACGCGCGACGCGCGGGAGAAGGAGCGCAAGAAGTACGGCCTCAAGCGCGCCCGCAAGGCCCAACAGTACACCAAGCGCTAGCCGGCCCGCCAGGGTTGGCCGCGCACGTTCCGGCTTTGCCATGACCACGTCCGCCAAGCGCAACGGCCCCGCCGCGAAGAGCGACGGGCAGCGCCTGTCGATGGCCACCGAAAACTACCTGCTCTCCATCTACCGGCTGGACGAGCAGGGTGTCCGCGTCACGTCCTCGCAGCTTGCCGCGCACCTCAAAACGCTGCCGGTGGGCGAGGGCATGGGCACGTCGCTGCCCTCCGTCGTCGGCATGGTGCGGCGGATGGTGCGCGAGGGGCTGGTTCGCAAGGCCTCCAACAAGTATGTGGTCCTCACCCGTGAGGGCCAGCGCTTCGCGGAGGGAATCGTGCGGCGCCACAGGCTGGCCGAGCGCATGGTCGTCGACCTGCTCGGTCTGGAGATCCAGAAGGCGCACGTCGAGGCGCACCGCCTCGAACACGCCATTTCCGACGAGCTGGAGAGAAAGATTTTCGACCGGCTCGGCGGCCCCACCACCTGCCCGTTCGGGCACCCCATACCGGGCAGCGGCTACGTCGCGCCCAAGCACGCCATCACGCTCGACAGGTCGAAGGCCGGCCAGCGGCTGGTCATAGACCGCATCCCCGAAGACGACCAGTCCCTGCTCGAGTACTTCGTCGAAAACGGACTGGTGCCCGGCCAGGAGATCGTCGTGGGCGAGGTGTCCACCTCACGTGGCGTCATCTCGCTGGAGTGCGGCGGCAACGAGATAGTGTTCAGCTATCGCGTGGCGTCGCTCGTGTGGGTGTACGCCCCGACCAGCCGCTAGGCCTTCCGAGTAGGTCATCAGCCCGCTGCTGGGACGCCTCTGCAGGGCGGCGCCAGGCGCCTGGTCGAACCGGGCCGAGAATAGAACCAGGTGGGTTTGAGACATGCCAGCAGGCGATTCGATGTCCATCACGGCAGCGCTGACGCTGCTCGGACTCAGCCGACCCACGGATATTGCCACTGTAGACGCCCACTATCGAGCCTACGTCCTCCGCAATCACCCTGACAAGGGAGGAAGCCACGACGCGATGGTTAAGGGGAATCTGGCTCGCGCGATTCTCCTGGCCTGCTCTGAGGAAGAGCTGAAGACCCAACGCACGGTTGCAGCAAGGCACAGCAGCTTTCTTTCCGACAGGGAAGTGGCGTTCTACATATCTTACGTAGAGGATATCCTGCGGACTCAACAGCCACAGCAACGCGGGGACGCCTACCTTCACCCCTCAGGTTGCGCCTGTGTCGAATGCGCCGAGATGCGCCTAAAGTACGACCTGCCCTCGCAAGAGAAGTTCGATGCGTGGCTCAGGTCCGACCGCCGAGGCTCTCGAAGGAAGAGGGTGATACTGCTGGCAATCGCGGCGGTGCTCGCTGTCGCGGCCATGTTCGCTCTGTGGCCCGTAGAGTCCTACGGAGACGGACTCGTCTACGACCTCAAGTGGAGAACTGACGTGGCCACGGAGGACGCTCTGCAGAGGTTATCGGACACATTCCGCCCGTAGCGGCGGGTTTCACGCCGCCCAGCGGTAGGGGATGACGGGCGTCGCGCCGTAAGGGGCGTCGCCGCTAGGGACCGCCGATGCGCGCCCTCAGGAACTGCACCAGGATCCACCGCTCGTCCTCCGACAGCATCTTCATGAACTCCGGCATCGGCGAGGTCGTTTCGCGGTCCCGCAGCCGAGCCGACAGGCCCTGCCTGCCGCCCAGCGATATGAACCCGAACAGCTCGCCGTCAGTGGCCGCCACGGTGGTGGCGTCGTGCAGGTTCGCGGGGACAGGCTCCTTGTCCCACGCCAGCTGGCCGTCCGCGCCCGTGATGGTGGCGGCCAGACCTTGCCCGTCC
The DNA here is from genome assembly GCA_965226695.1 of Dehalococcoidia bacterium. Taxonomy (GTDB): domain Bacteria; phylum Chloroflexota; class Dehalococcoidia; order Lucifugimonadales; family CATOSD01; genus CATOSD01. The sequence goes on along the minus strand of OZ245405.1, from coordinate 3,253,076 downwards.
AGCGCCGCGCCGTGGCACACCGCGCAGTTGACGTCGTACAGGTCCGCCGCGTCCGCGTCGTCGTACGACTGCGCGGACGCGGCGGGGACGGCCAGCGCCTGGTACTCCTCGATCGACCCGTAGCGAACCTCCCTGCCAGTCACCGGCACCGAATCGGGCGGCGGTAGCAGCCTGGGAATCTCCTGTTCCTCGTAGGAGGGCTGGTAGTGCATTTCGGTGAACACCTGCACGGCGTGGGTTCCCGTCTCGGGGAAGGCCGGCAGCGTGAAGTTGATCGACTCGCCTATCTTGGTCTCGCCGGTGTTGTTGTTGTAGCAGCCCAGCGCGGCCAGCGTCAGCGCGGCCAGTGCGGCCAGCGCGACGATACCGGCCCGCCTTCCGAAGCGGCCCGCGCCCTTGTGCCTGCGTGCGCCCATGTCGTAAGCGGCCATCAGGTCAGTTGCTCTCCCAGCCGCGCGTGATGTCCTGGGCGCCGGCGTTCTTCAACAGTTCCTCGGCCGCTTCGATGCGCGCCTCGTCCACCGTCACGGTGATTCCGATGTATCCCTCGGTGACACGTGTGTCGTACGCGCCCATGAACAGCCTCGGCAGCCTCGACTCGAAGACTATGCCCACGATGGTGAAGAGGATCGCTCCGAGCATGGTGCCTTCGTACATGATTATCGCCATGGGAGGGATGCCCAGCACCGGCTTGCCGCCGGTCACCAGCGGGTAGGCTATCTGCGTCCCGGCGGTCAGCATCAGGCCGACGATGAAGCCGCAGGCGGCGCCGACCAGCGGCCACCTGAACAGCTTGTGGACCGGCTCGGCCTCGCCGAACGTGCCATCCGGGTACGGCGTGCCCGTGAGCACCTCGTACTCGGTCTGGGTGTAGCCCTCCGACTTGAGCGTGTCCATCGTGTCGGCGACCACGTTCTCGTCCGTGTACATCCCTATGATGCTTCGCAATGCCATGGGGGCCTCACTCTCGGATGCTGGCGGCGACCGTGCGCCTGCCAATCTTGATTTCGTCCCTGAACAACATGCCCTCTTTGATGTCGAACAGCGGTATGAGCGGAAACACCTTGGCGAACACGAGCATTCCCAGCGCGACCCACGCGAACGTGCCCGCCACCATGAGAATCTCCACCAAGCTGGGGTGATAGGTGCCCCAGTTGAACTCCATAGGTGTCTTTCTCGCCACGCCCGGGATGATGATCAGAAAGCGCTCCAGCCACATGCCCACGTTGACCACCACCGTGGTGAAGAACATCAGCGCGGGACTGCGCCGCACGCTCCTGAAGAGCCACATGGGCACCGGGATGAAGTAGGCGGTCAGCAGGAACAGCAGGAACAGCCACATGTAGGGCGGCTGGAACACCTGCAGCTCGCGCAGCGCTATCTCCGGGCTTTCCAGCGTGTACAACGCGAAGATCCACTCCAGGAAGAAGAAGAAGAACCACGTTGTCGCCACTATGATCAGCAGGCGGCCGATCGAGTCGAAGTGGTCGGGGCGTATGTAGTCGCCCACCTTGTACAGCCACACCATCAGCGCCATAAGCATCGCCACTGCCGACACGCCGGAGTGGATCGCCCCGATGATGAAGTAGGGGGCGAAGATGGTCGAGTGCCAGCCGTCAACTCCGATCTGCACCGCGAAGTCCCAGGAGACTATGCTGTGCACCGAGACGAACACGGGCAGCACCAGCGCCGACAGCAGTATGCCGGCCACGGTCTGCATCTTCCACTGCCGCGGCGTTCCGCGCCAGCCCAGACACAGGAACGAGTAAATTCGCTTGACCCACGGATTGATGGCGCGGTCCCTCACAATCGCGAGGTCGGGCAGCAGCGCCACGAACACGAACAGTGAGCTTGCCGTCAGGTAGGTCATCACCGCGCTCGGGTCCCATATGAACGGCGAGCGTATGTTGATCCAGACTCCCCTCGCGAAGTCGTAGGGGAACACCCACAGCGCGGCGCGCCAGGGCCGGCCCACGTGCACCAGCGGCGCGGCCATGAGCGCGGCGGTGAGCGAGAATACCGTCATCACCTCAGCCGCGCGCGTTATCGGCCTGCGCCACTCCGCCTGAGTCAGGCGCAGTATGGCGGAGATCATGATGCCAGCGTGGCTAATGCCGATCCAGAAGACGAAGTTGGTCATGAAGAAGCCCCACATGACCGGCCGGCTCAAGCCGGTTACGCCAACGCCCTTGTTGAGCATGTAGCCGAACGCGCCCGCGGCAGTTATGAAAACGAGCAGCAGAAACAACACCGACGGGAGCCACCACTTGGGCGTTCTCAGAACGGGGTCGAGCAGATCTGCGTTGATTTGCTTCTGCGTTAGTTGAACGTGTTCCTGCATTGCTTCTCCGGGGACCTCCCCCTCGGTCTCGCCCTATGGCGCCGCGCGTCACGGCGGGGGCGATTGAGCATCAGTCGCGCTTGCCCAGTATCTGAACTTCCGTCCGGAAGAACGGCTTGTGGAACCTGTACAGCAGCAGCTCCCGCTGCTCCCAGACGTTTACGACCGGGAACACCCTGGTCGCGAGCATGAAGACCAGCAGCGAGCCCGCGATTGCGCCCACTATGATGAATATGTCGGCGGCGTCGGGTATGTTGGCCGGCAGCGCCTTCACCACGTCCAGCTCCATCGCGTGCTTGTCGACGTGCGAGTCCCCGATTCCCGGCACCGTGTAGGCCGAGACGAACACGCGCACGCGGTCGAAGAACGCGCCCGCGAGCACAGACACCGAGATTATCGTAGGCCCCCATATGCTCTTGCGCAACGGGTTCCATATCATCGTGAACAGCGGTACGAGGAAGCTCAGGATGAACGCGGCGTAGAACGAGGGCAGGTATGGCCCCACCATGATGAGCTGGAGCACCGCCTGCTCGCTCGGCTTCTTTCCGTACCAGAGGATGATGAAGCTCGAGAACCAGAACCAGAACCACAGCAGCGAGAGCGCGAACATGAGCTTGCCCAGCCCCCAGAACTGGTCGAGCGTGAAGTACTCCTTGTAGCCGCCCCACTGGCGCAGCACGAACATCGTCAGTACCATCGTCGCCGCCCCCGCCTGCAGCGCGTTCGCGGCGTGTGTGGCGGGGTACAGCGCGTCGATCCAGCCCGGCACCAGCGCCATGGCGAAGTCCACCGTTATCAGGAAGTGTACGAACACCAGCATCATGAAGTAGAACGCGCCGAGGATGCCTATGCGGTGGTATTGGATGTTCCACTGCTCGGACGTTCCAATCCAGCGGCCCGCGAGCCTGCCCGCCAGCCGCCGCCGCCAGCCGCTGCCGTTGTCGCGGATCAGCGCCAGGTCGGGCAGCGCCGACACCCAGACCAGCGCCACGCCCACAGCCACCAGCCCAAGCAGGGCCAGGGTCGCCCAGATGTGCGGGGAATAGCCGGGCACCTCGCCCGGGTGGAAGAACCACAGCGAGCGGCGTCCGTCTTCCAGGCTCGGTAGCAGCCACAGCATGGGAATGAAGAGCAAAAGGTTGAACAGCCCCACCAGCGACCACAGCTCGGCGGCGCGCGAGAACGGCCGCCGCCAGTGCGCCTTGGCGATGCGCGGCGCGATGGCGGCCATGGGCGCCGCCTGCGCGGTAGTCAGGATGAAGGCGAACATCGCCGCGTAGTAGCCCCACACGGCCTTGTCGCTGACGCCGTCCATCAGCCGCATCACGAACCCGATGATGCCGAGCACGAACAGGATCCCGAGCGCCGCCGTTACGCGCCAGAACATGTCGCTGGTGCGCTCGTGCCTCGCCAGCAGGTCGGCGGAAACCTCCGCGGCCGTGCTGGGCACTCCGTGGCCGCCGTGCGGCCCGTTGCCGTTGGCGCTAGCCATGCGCGACTTCCTCGACCTGCTTGTCGACCTTCTTCAGATACACGACGCTGGGATGGGTGCCCAGGCCCTCGAGCATGTGGTAGCCGCGGCCCTCTTCACTCAACTCCTTGTCGCGCATCCGCGAAACCTTGCTGTCCGGGTCGTTGAAGTCCCCGAAAAACAGCGTGTCGGTGGGGCAGGCGTTGACGCAGGCGGGGTTGAGGCCCCGGGAGCCGTCCTCGAGCTCCTCGCCGTCGCGCGCGGACTCGCGCTTCGAGCGCTGTATGCGCTGTATGCAGAAGGTGCACTTCTCCATAATTCCGCGGCTTCGCACCGTGACGTCCGGGTTGAGCTGGTTTTTCAGCGAATCGGGCCAGGCCGGCTCCCAGAAGTTGAAGAAGCGAGCGTGGTACGGGCAGTTGTTGGAGCAGAAGCGGGTGCCAACGCAGCGGTTGTACACCTGTACGTTGAGCCCCTCCGGGTTGTGGTAGGTGGCGAACACCGGGCAAACAGGCTCGCACGGGGCATCCCCGCAGTGCTGGCAGAGCACGGGGATGAACCTGGCCTTCACGTCCGGGAACTCGCCCTCCCAGTAGCGCTCGATCCGGATCCACTCTATCGCGCGCCTCTGGTTGAAGTGGCTCTCCTCGTTTATGGGGATGTTGTTCTCGGACTGACACGCCACGACGCAGGCCTGGCACCCTGTGCACTTATCCACGTCTATTACCATTCCCCAGCTTGGGTTTGCCATATGCTTTACCCTTCTTTACCTAAGACCACTTCCTGTTGTCCTCCTCTCCCTCGATGGGAGAGGATTGAGGTGAGGGTGAACGTGTCGCCGCGGCTCACCCCCATCCCTAATTGTCCTCCTCTCCCTCGACGGGAGAGGATTGAGGTGAGGGTGAAAGGGTCGCCGCGACTCACCCCCATCCTAACCTTCCCCCATCGAGGGGGAAGGAACATCTTGTATGCCCTTTAGCTGTCGAAGCGTGTGATCTGAATGACCTCCCGGTGCTCGTCCTCCGGCCTGGATGGCACGGTGTTCTCGAACTTGGGCAGCCTGATCCACTCACCCGTCTTTTCGATGTTTACGCGGGTCGCGGCCCACGCGAGCGCGCCCGTCTCGCTGTCCTTCACCGACGGCGAGAGAATCGAGAGCACGTTCGCTCCACGCCCCTCGGCGTATCGTCCGCCTGCCGTGTGTCCCTGGCCTATCGGTATCGACACCACGTCGGGCGACACGCCCGGGTGCGGATAGGCCAGCGCTTCGAGCGAGCCGTTACCGGAAGTTACCCGCACGACGTCGCCCTCGGATATGTCCATGTCCCTCGCGATCTCCAGGTTTATCTCCACCCACGTCTGCCAGGTGGCCGTGGTGACCGGGTCGGGCGTAGCCTGCAGCCAGGGCAGGTACGCGCCGGAACCCTCGCCAAGCGAGGTCGAGGCGAACGGGATGAGGTTGAACTGGAATCGGTCGTCCGTGTCGAAGACCGGCTCCTCGGGCGCGGGAAGCACGGGCAGTTCCGCCAGCGCGGGCTGCGCTCGTGCGCTCACGTCCCACCAGCCGCCGCGCTGAAGCACGCCGTGCCAGAATTCGGCGAAGCCGCTCGCCTGAACGGAGCCGCGGTTGAGATCGAACAACTGCTGGGCGCCTTCCTGCAGGATGTCCCTGAACGTGTCCGCCCCAAGCTCCAGGTCCAGCTCCAGGCCCTGGGCTATCGTCATCAGGATGTCGGCGAAGTTGCGTGTGCCCAGGTGCTCGCCCCGGCCCTCGAAGAAGGGGCGCACCACCGGCTGCTGGAAGCCTATCATCTCGTAGCCCGGCCCCGCCGTGGGAACGTCGCTGCCCCAGTCTTCCAGGTAGTTGTGCTCCGGCAAAATCAGGTCGGCCATCGCGGTGGTGTCGTCCATGAATCCCGAGAAGCTGAAGATGAAGGGCACGTCGTAGCTGGCGTCCCTGAATCCGGAGGCGTTCGGCAGGCCGTACATAGGGTTGGCGCCCTTGACCATCAGCACCTGCACGTCGCCCTGCTTCATCTCGGCGATCAGCTCCTGCCAGTCATCGAACGTTGCGGCCTCGGGCGTGGCCGCGAGGCCCTCGATGGGCGGGGCAGGGTTGGGAATGACGCCGCCGTCGCGGCCGAAACTGCCGACGAGATGGTTCAGCGAATAAATGGCCGTGAGATTGAACAGCCCGTTGGAGTGCGCCGCCGCGCTGCCGCCGCCGATGGCAAGCCCGTTGCCGGCGGCCGCGAAGTCGTGAGCGATTCTGCGCACCTTCACGGCGGGCACACCCGTCCGCGCCTCTACCAGCTCTGGGGCGAACTGATCGAGCATCGACGGGTCGCCGCCCGTCAACTCCTCGACGGAGCCCGGTGCGGCCAGGCCGTCGGCGACGATCACGTGCGCCATGCTCAGCGCGAGCAGGCCCTCCTGGCCGGGGCGCACGAAAAGCCACTCGTCGGCGTTGGCGGCCGTCATCGAAAACCGCGACTCCACCTGTACGAGCGTGCCGCGCTCGCGCTCGCCCTGCCTGAAGTGGCCGTAGCCTCGTGCGTAGCGCACGGGGGAGACCCACGTGTTCAGGAAGTCGGAGCCGAACGACAGCACGTAGCCCGAGTTGTCGATGTCGAAGTCGGGCAGGCGGTCCTCGTTGAACACCTGCTTGATGGCCCTGCGAAGGTTGGTTTGCTCGAGCACCTCGTAGGTCATGTGCCGGCCACGGTAGCGCGCCATGAAGCGATCGACCACGTTGCCCACGTGGGCGCCCGTCGGCTCGGTTATGAGTACCACGGACTTCTGGTTGCGGGCGGCGCGCTGGTTATCGAGCTGATAGGTGAGGCGGCCGATGGCGTCGGTCCAGCTTATCTCCTCGTACTGGCCCGATCCGCGCTCGCCGGTGCGTACCAGCGGCCCGCGTATGCGGTCGGGGTGGTAGAGCGCCTGCAGGCCCGCCTCGCAGCGTGCGCTGTGCTTGCCGCGGTTGATCGGGTAGTCGACGTTGCCCTCGATCTTCTTGGCCCGGCCCTCCATCACGCGCACCACGAGCCCCTCGCTGGTGGGGCAGCTGCGACAGAGCGTGGCGTACCAGTTGGAAAGGCCCGACACCATGTCTTCCGGCATCTGCAACGGGCCCTGTACGTACTGCTCCTGCTCGGGGACGCCACAGGCCGCGAAGATTATCGCGCCTGTCGCCGAGCCTCCGGCGAGCGTTAGGAATTGTCGTCTTGTAAGCGCCATGCTTTAAATCAGCCTCTAATAGTGGCACGTGGTGCAGTCGGTTGGGGCTTCGTTCTCTCGGTGGCAGTCCACGCAGTCGCCCATCTTCAGCGAGCGCACCTGCCTCACCTTCTCCATGCTCCCCACGTCGCCGTGGCACGTGGAGCACACCTCGGATGCCGACACGTTGTCGCGTGCGGTGAAGAACCTGATGTGGGCCTCGTGAACGAACTGCACGTGGTCGGGCAGCCTGTGCACGCGCACCCAGTTCACGGGTTCGCCGCGCGCGCCGTACTCCCTCAGTTTCTCCACCTCGGCCAGGCCGTCGCCCATTGTCATGTGGCACGTGAGGCACAGGCCGGTGGCCGGAACGGTGGCCGCCGCGTCCTTGGTTGCGTTGCGGTGGCAGAAGGTGCAGTCCATACCCAGGTCCTGGACGTGTGTTGTATGCGGGAAGGCGATCGGCTGGTCCGGCCCCTCGTTGTAGCCGAATATGACCGGCCTGCCGAACCAGGCCGAGATAACGAATATCCCCACCAGAACGGCGACGACCAGTGCACCCAGCCCCACGAGGCCAAGCAGCCCAAACCCCAACAGCTTCTTCAGGGGGGGCTTGCTGACTTGAAAGTCACCCGGAATCAAATCAGGTCAACCTCACATTTTGTGGCCCAACCCGCCGGTTAGATCCAGTAGGACTCGTAGATGCGTCTGAGCACGCCGGCGTAGTCGATGACCTGTACGAGGAAATAAATGGCGGTGCAAAATGATGCGATCGCGAAGGCGTAAAAGACCGGACGAACCCTCTGCACGGTTGCGGGAACGTCGCCGGAGGCCACCAGGGAGGGTATGAAGCTGTGGCCGAGCAGCATGTTGGTAGCGAAAATCACCACGAACAGCACCACGAGCCACAGGTTGATAAGCAGCTTGCTTATCTCACTCCACTCTGAAGGCCCCAACGCCGCTGGATCCATTTAGTACAGTTCCTAACCCAAAGCTGGAATCCGCTCCCCGCCAGCCGCCGCGTGAAAATTATCACACGTCAAGCGGGAGTGTCAAGACTATTCGGGACTTGACAACCGCTGCGTGGACGCATTTCACTTGGTACAATGGAGCCACGGCACACGGCACACGAAAGCTCTTTTCGGCCATAATGCCATAATGAAGGAGGTGAGACGCCCCATGATGGAAACAGGCACGCAGGCGCCCACCAGGCGCGTGGCTCTCTTTATCGACGTAGACAATGTATTGATACTGGCCCAGAACTCCGGACTGCCTTTCGAGCTATCCCTGATTATAGACCGGGCGCGGCAGCAGGGCACCGTTATGTCGTCGAAGGCGTACGCGGACTGGACGGCGAACTTTTTGAGGCCGGTCCTCGGCGACTTCCGGGCCAACGCTATCGAATTGGTGCAGCTCCCCACCTCCAACTCCAGCAGGGAGCACAAGAACACCGCCGATATCCAGCTGACCGTCGACGCGCTCGAAATGGTGTTTTCGCCAGTCCGCCCCGAAACCATGGTAATTGTCGGCGGAGACCGGGACTACGTGCCCCTGGTGCAGAAACTCAAGCGTTACGGCGTTTTCGTCATGGGCATGGGCGTGGAAGCCGGCGTTAGCAAGGTGCTCGTGGAGGCGTGCGATTCGTTCGTGTTCTACGACGACCTTGTGCCGCCGCCCAACGAGGCTCTTGGGGAGGCGACCGAACCTATGCCGCTGCCCGATCCTGTCGAGGCGCACGCGCTCATGCGGCGGGCCGTCGAGGCGCTAAGCCGCGAGGGAAGAGTGGCCACCGGAGCGTCCGTCAACGCGATGATGAGGCAGCTCTCCCCCGCGTTCGACATAGCCCGCTACAGGCAGACCATGAAGGAGCTGGCCCTGAGCGCGGAGTCGGCCGGATTCGTCCGCCTGACGGAGAACCCCGGCACCGACTTCACGCTCGCCGTGGGAACTATGCCGTCGGCGCCCACCATCCTGAGGCCGCAGGCAGTCTCGCGCAGGTACGACTTTTCGACGGAGGCGTCCATCACCGCCAGCTATCGGGCGATCCTCCAGAACCAGAGAATCCCCCTGCTGCAGTGGCGGATACGCGAAGAATTCCTCAGACTCGTCTGGAGCTACTTCGACGAGCGGAAGCCCAACGGCATACACTTCGACGCCATACGCGAAAACCTGGAGTACCACGCCGAAGACCACAACCTGGGCGTGACGCACCAGATGATTCAAAAGCTGCTCTACACGCTCAACTTCGGCCGCTGCTTCGCCTACGGCAACAACGCAGCCACGGGCGCGGTCATCCTCATCCCGCAGGACCTCTACGTTCCCATTCACGCCGCCGTCGACGCGGAAGAGGCCGTGAGGCGCCTGCACAGAAGGTATGTCGAAATAATCGCGCGCAACGCTCCGGTCCTCCACCCCGGGGCGGCCTACGACCTGCTCTACGGCGACGAGGTGGACGATGAGGACGAGGCGCGCGAGCGGGCAAAAGAACTGGAGCGCCTGTGCAACAGCATCAAACCGGTGGGCGGCTTCGGCCAGGCGTTCCTGAACAGCATCCCCTACAGGGGGGCGCCCCCCGGCTAGGCGTCGGCAAGCCTGTCACCCCTTCCGGCTTCCCACCACGCCACGCCTGTGTGTTACATTTACACCCACCGCGAGGGCGAAACGCGCCCATCCGCGAAACAAGGAGGTAACCTGGCTATGGTCGTAGAGAACGTCGGAATCTCCCAGCCGGTCCATGATGTCAGGATGATGTACGGCCTCGACGTGCCCATGCGCGACGGCGTGTGCCTCTCGACCGACGTCTACCTGCCCGATGCCGAAGGGCCGTTTCCGGCCATCCTCATCCGCACGCCCTACAACAACAACGCCGAGGGTGTGGTGCAGGACTGCATCTACTTCGCATCCCGCGGCTACGCCGCCGTTGCGCAGGACGTGCGCGGACGGTGGGACTCCGAGGGCGAATGGTACCCCTTCGTCCACGAGGGGCAGGACGGCTACGACACCCAGGAGTGGATAGGCGTACAGCCCTGGTGCGACGGCAACGTGGGCACCGCCGGCGGCTCCTACGTGGCGATGGTGCAGTGGCAGGCGGCTCCCCTGCGCAGCCAGTACCTGAAGGCCATGGTGCCGCAGGTTGGATATTCCAACTTCTACCACAACTGGGTGTACACCGGCGGAGCGTTCCAGCTTGCCTTCAACCTGCGTTGGGGCGCAATCCAGATGCACACGCGCACCAACCAGGTGCAGTACCTCTGGATGCCGGCGACCAACCACCTGACCACGCTGCACTGGCACTTGCCGCTTGTCACGATGGATGAGGCGGCCGGACGCCACTCCGAGCTTTGGAAGAACTGGATCGAAAATCCCAGCTACGGCAATTACTGGCGGGACCTCCGACCCGTGGAGGAGCGCTACTCCGAAATCTCGGTGCCCGCATACGGCATAGGCGGCTGGTACGACGTGTTCCTGCAGTCCACGCTGAACAACTTCATGGGCGTCAACAAGAATGGCCGTCCCCCCGGCAAGGGCAACCAGCGGATCACCATCGGCCCCTGGATTCACAACTGCGGAAACAAGGGCGCGAACATGGTCACCGGCGAGGTCAACTTCGGCGAAGACGTGAAGGTGGACCTGCGGCGCGAGCACGTCAGGTGGTTCGACTACTGGCTCAAGGGCATGCCGAACGGCATTACCGACGAGCCGCCCGTCAACGTGTTCGTTATGGGCAGGAACAGCTGGCGCCGTTCCGCCGACTGGCCCATTCCCGGAACGCAGTACACTCCCTACTACCTGCACAGCGGCGGCAACGCGACATCTTTGTTCGGCGATGGCGGCCTCAGCGTCGACGCCCCGCAGGACGAGCCTGTCGACAGCTTCAAGTACGACCCGCAGCACCCGGTTATGACCATAGGCGGCAGCACCTGCTGCTCGGAGGACGTTACCCCCGTGTCGATGGGACCGCGCGACCAGCAGCCGGCCGAGTGGCGCCCCGACGTGCTGGTGTACACCACCGACCCGCTCGAAGAAGACGTGGAGGTGACTGGGCCAGTCTCCGTAGTGCTGTACGCCTCGTCGAGCGCGCCCGACACCGACTTCACGGCCAAGCTCGTCGACGTCCACCCCGGCGGGAAGTCCATCAACGTGGCGCAGGGCATCCTGCGCGCGCGCTACCGCGACTCGTGGGAGAAGCCCGAGCTCATGACGCCGGGCGAGGTCTACAAGTTCACCATCGACCTCTGGTCCACCAGCAACTGTTTCGTGGCTGGGCAGCGCATAGGCGTCGAGATTTCCAGCAGCAACTTCCCCCAGTTCGACCGAAACCCCAACACGGGCCACCAGTTCGGCAAGGACAGCGAGACGCAGATAGCCACCCAGACGATCTATCACGACAAAGAGCGGCCGTCCCACATCCTGCTGCCGGTGATACCGGAAGGCGTGTGACGCGGCCGCGGGGGAAGCTCCCGACTCAAGACAGATACGCAGGAGAATTGAAATGAGCCGCGTGCCAATCATTACCAGCAAGGACCAGGTCCCGGCGGACAAGGCGTCCGTCGTAGACTCGATAGCCTCCAGCCGGGGCCAGATCAGCGGCCCGTTCTCGGTGCTGCTCAACTCGCCCGAGGTGGCCGGACGCGCCGCGCACCTTGGCGCCTACATTCGCTTCGAGTCCACGCTCGGTCCCGCGGACCGGGAGTTGGCCATCATCTCCACGTCGCGCGAGTTCGACTGCGACTACGAATGGTCTGCGCACAGGGGTCTGGCGCTGGAGTCCGGCGTCCGCCCCGAGGCTGTGGACGTGGTGGCGCAGCGCGGCCCGCTCGACGCTCTGACCGACGACGAGGCGGTGATAGTGTCCTACGCGCGCGAGCTGTTCCGGTCGAAGCGCGTTTCCGACGCCACCTTCGATGCCGCCAAGGCCCGATTCGGCGACCAGGGCGTGACCGAGTTGACGGCCACCATGGGCTACTACGGCATGTTGGCATGCGCGCTGAACGCCTTCCAGGTCGAGCCCGCCGCCGGGGCGCCGCGCCTTCCCTAGCGCCACACACAGGCCGGCGCCGCCACGGAGGCAACCCCAAACTTGCTAATCCTCAACCCCAACGCGTTCAGGGCGCTCGCCAGGGGGCTGTTCTTTCGCGTTGACGCGGAAACGGCCCACGGCGTGAGCGCGGCGGCCCTCAGGCAGCATTGGCTGTGGCAGAGGCTGGCGCCGCTGCTGAGCGTGCGCGACCCGGCGCTGCGCACGGAGCTGGCGGGCCTGCCCTTGAGCAATCCCGTGGGCGTCGCGGCGGGCTACGACAAGAACTGCGAGATGTTGCCGTCCTTGGCCGCGCTCGGCTTCGGCTACGTCACCGGCGGCACTGTCACCCTGCAGCCGCGACCCGGCAACCCGCCGCCGCGCGTGCTGCGATACGAAGAAGACGAGTCGCTCATCAACGCATTGGGATTCCCCAACTGGGGCGCCGACTACGCGGTCAGCCGGCTGCGGCGCGACCGCGGCCGCACGGAGGACGCGCCCGTGGTGGTGAGCGTGTCCGGCGTCACGCCGGAGGAGGTGGTGGCGTGCCATCGCGCCGTGGAGCCCCACTGCGACGCGGTCGAAGTCAACATCAGCTCGCCCAACACCCAGGGAGTGCGCGTGTTCCAGCAGCCCGACTCGCTGGCCAACCTGCTAGACAGGATAAACGAGCGCCGCTCCAAGCCCCTGTTCGTCAAGCTGCCGCCGTACCCTCCCGGCCGGCCGGAGGACGACGGCGCGAGGCAGCGCGTGTTAGCCCTCGCGGTCGTGTGCGAGCACCTGGGCGTCGACGGGCTCACCGTCGCCAACACCTGGCCGGCCCGTGACTCGCGGCTGGCCGTGGGGTCCGGCGGGGTCAGTGGCAGAGTTGTGTTCGGAGACACGCTGCGGATGGTGGCGGACGTCCGGGCTGAGGTCGGCCCGAGCCTCGCCATCAACGCCTGCGGGGGCATCTCGTCCGCCGAGGACGCCTGCGCCGCGCTGCTAGCCGGCGCGACGACCGTGCAACTCTACACGGGCATGGTCTACCGCGGCCCGGGAATCGCCAGGGAGATAAACAGCGGCCTGCTCGAACTTCTGCGGTAGCGGCCCCGGCTCACGAGGGCGGCGCCGCCCTCAGCGCCATGATGAGCACGAACAGCGCCACCGGCAGCACTATGAGCCACAATATCCTGCGAGGCGAGAGTTTTATGGCACGCTCCTCGGTCCGGAGTTCAGGCGGCGCGGTTCATTGACTGGTGTACTCATCCCCTGTGATAGTCGAGGCATCGCACGTCCACCGGGCGGCTGGCGATGCGCCCCTGGGCTGTTCCACCTTGCCGCCGCCCGCGCCGCGCGCGTATTCTACAACACGTCGCCGATTCGCACTCAGGAGGACCGCCCCCAATGGGGTACAAGCTGATAGCCCTGGATATTGACGGAACCATTCGCAGCACCGAGTACCCGCTGTCCCCGCGCACCCGGCGCGCGATCGCCCAGGCCAGGGCGATCGGCGTGCTGGTGACCCTGGCCACTGGCAGGATGTTCGAGTCCGCCGTGATCTCCTCCTCCGAGCTGAGCATCGAGACGCCGATAGTTTCGTACCAGGGCGCCCAGGTGTCCGACCCGACCACCGGCGAGGTGCTGTGGCAGGTTACGCTGACCCCGGGCATGACGTCGGACGCCCTGGACGCCCTGGACGGCTGGGGACTGGACGTGATGGCCTACCACGGCGGCGACGTGTACGTGGCCGAGAATTCGCCGTGGATCGAGGGCTACGTCGAACGCAACGACGTGGTCGTCCACGCCGTGGGCGACCTGCGCGAGAGTGCGTATCTGGGCTTCACGCGGCTGGTGGTGGTGGGCGGCGAAGATGACATTCGCGAGCTCGAGACGCGCCTGATCCGCCACTTCGATTCGAGCTTGCACGTCACCCGGTCGCTGCCCCACTTCTGCGAGATTCTCAACCCCCAGGGAGGCAAGCACAAGGCGCTCGGCTGGCTCTGCCGCCAGCTCGGCATCCGCCCCGACGAGACGATCGCTTTCGGCAACGGCTACAACGACGTCCACATGCTCGAATGGGCCGGGCTGGCCGTCGCGATCGACGGCGCGGTGGACGAGACGCTCGCCGTGGCCGACAGGGTCGCCCCGCCGATAGAACAGGACGGCGCGGCCCAGGTGATAGAAGATCTGCTGAGCGCGGGGCTGCTGGGGCCATGACGCCGCCGCCGCGAAAGCGCCCGGTCATCGTGGTGTTCGGCAGCATCATGATGGACCTTACGGCCCTCGCCGAGACCATGCCGCAAGCCGGCCAGACGGTCGTGGGCGAGCTGTTCTACACGCTGCCCGGGGGCAAGGGCGCCAACCAGGCCGTCGCGGCGGCAAGGCTGGGCGCGGACGTGAGAATGGTGGGCCGGGTCGGTGGTGACGCATTCGGAGCCGCCCTGCTGGACGGCCTCCGGTCGGAGGGCATCGACGTCGGCGGCGTGGCCGTGGACCCCGACAATGCCTCCGGCGTGGCGATGATCCTGCTGGACGCGCGCAGGGAGAACCGCATCGTGGCGGTCTACGGCGCGAACGCGGCGTGCGACGAGACGCAGCTCCGCGCCGTGGAGCGTGCCCTGGACGGCGCGGACGCGCTGCTTCTTCAACTGGAGACGCCGCCCGCGCTCACGCTCGAGGCCGCCGCCGCGGCGCGGGCGCGCGGCGTTCGCGTGGTGTGGGACCCCGCTCCCGCCCAGATCGCGCCGCCGGGCATCCAGGCCGCCGCCGACGTGCTGACGCCCAACCAGACCGAGGCGTCCATGCTGTCGGGCGTCGAGGTCAAAGACGCGGATTCGGCTTTGGCCGCCGCGGCGCGGCTGCGGGCCATGGGCGCGCCGGTCGCCTTGGTCAAGCTGGGCGAGCAGGGAGTGTGCTACGCCTCGGCGGACGAGTCCGGCCACGTGCCGGCGTTCGACGGGGACGTGGTGGACACCGTGGCCGCCGGGGACGCCTTTGGCGCGGCGTTCGCGGTAGCCGCCGCCGAGGGCATGTCGCTACGCGAGGCGGTGCGCTTTGGCGCTGCCGCGGGGGCGCTCGCCGTCACCGTGCCGGGGGCGCAGGCGGCCATGCCGGGCCGCGCGGACGTCGAGACGGTGTACCAAGGTTGATGGCGACTGCCACGGTTCGGGATGGCAGACCTGCATCTCGAAGGGAGCTTTAGTTCGTGCGCTACGCCTATCCATGCAACATAGTCCGTGATAGAGAAGAGGAAAGCGCGACCGGAAGGGAACCCTACAACGTGTCGTTCCCAGACGTGTACGGGGCCAATTCGGGCGCGTGGTCGTGGGAAGATGCGCTTGAGGCGGCCGGCGACTGCTTGCGTGTCGCATTGAGCATGTACGCCAGCAATGGCGAAGACATTCCTTGCAAGACGGTCAGGTGCTAATCACGGTTTCGCCGGTCGTCGCGGCAAAGCTGGCCCTTTATACGGCGATGCGAGAGCAAGGCGTTACGAACGCAGCCCTTGCCGGCCGCTTGGGCCTGCAAGAGAGTGCGGTCCGTCGGCTGCTAGATCCAGGCTACGGCTCACACATGACGTCAGTTGAGAAGGCCCTGCGGTCTGTCGGTCGTTCCTTGGTGATAGAAGACAGGGCCGCCGTTGAGTATCCCAAAACCGGCAGCCTCTTGAAAGTCACTTCCCATTCGGTAGGCCGACAGACGTAGGTGTCCCTATATTGTCTTCCGAACACGATGATGAGTCTCTGGGGCAGCCTATGCACATTGCGTGACGAGAATCGTCCTGACCCCTGCATTGGAATTGCCACTGACCTGACTTAAGGGACTCCCGCCACACAGAGCGCATGGACATTACAGCATGACCAAACCACCCGAACACACTCGCATCCCGCCGGCGCGGCGTTCGCGGTAGCCGCCGCCGAGGGCATGTCGCTACGCGAGGCGGTGCGCTTTGGCGCTGCCGCGGGGGCGCTCGCCGTCACCGTGCCCGGGGCCCAGGCGGCCATGCCGGGCCGCGCGGACGTCGAGACGCTGCTGGCCGAGGCGAAGCCGTAGGGGCGGTTCGCGAACCGCCCTCGGCGCTGTCGCCAGACGCGACGCTATCCGCCCGCCGCTCTTAGTCCAGCTTGCGCAGTTTCTTCAGGCTCTTGGGATACCGGGGCGGGTCCATGTGGCTGCCCCGGATCGTGTAAGCCACCTCGCCGACGTAGATGTCGCCGCGAGAGTCCACCGCGATGCCGTGCGGCGCGATGAACTTGCCCGGGTCCTCGCCCTCGTCGGGGTCGCCGAAGCGCGCCAGCAGCTCGCCGTCCCGGCTCAGTATGCTCACCCTGTGTCCCAGGCCGGGCGCGTCATCCACGCCGCCCATCCCGTTGAGCTCGCCGACGTAGATGTTGCCGTCCGGGCCCAGCGTCATGCCGTCGGGCCGGTGGATGTTGTTCCACATCGTGATGAAGTTGCCGTCGGCGTCGAACACTTGCACGCGGTGGGCCTCCCTGTCGGCCACGTACACGCGGTCGTCGGAGTCCACGGCCACGTTGTGGGGCCGGATGAACTGGCCCGCGTCGATGCCCGGCTCGCCCCACGACAGAACGAGCTCGCCGTCCGCCGTGTACTTGTGCACCCGCGAGTTGCCGTACCCGTCGGTGACGAATATGTGGCCCGTGTTCGGCGACACCGCCGCGTGGGTGGGCCGGTTGAAAGGCTGCCCGCTCCAAATTGGCGCAGGCGCGTTTGTTTCGCCTATGGTGAGCAGCAGCTCGCCCTCAGGGGAGAACTTGGTGATGGTGTGGATGCCGTCGTCTGCGCACCAAACCGAGTCGTCCGGGCCGATCAGGATGCCGTGCGAGCGGCGGCCGAAGATGCCCTGGCCGAACGTGCGCACCACGTTCCCGTCCCGGTCGAACACGATGACGGGACTGTCGGGGTTGCGGGTAAAGGCGTAGACCTGGTCCTTGGAGTCCACCGCCACGCCGGGCGTCTCCAACAGCTTCATGCCGTCGGGCAGCTTCTCCCACTCGGCAAGCGCCTCGTACCTGAAGTTTCCTTCGCCCAGTATGACGGCCATGGCCAGCCTCCTTGTGATGTGCGAATTAGGCGCGGCGCGCGTTGCGCAACCGCCTCGAAACGGTTCGGTCGTATGCTAAAGCCAGCGCCGTCAGGGTGTCAACTTGGCGCGGAGACAGTGCCCTGTTCCATCTGGAACAGCCGCCTGAGTATAGAGAGACGCTGTTTGGCAACGGGCATATCCAAGGCTATCGTGTCGTCACTCAGGCTGCGGAGGTAGCTGGATACCGAGAACACCCATAGATCTGCGAAATCGGAGTGGTCGATAGGCCAGGTGTCAGGTATCTCAAACTGGAATCGAGGAGACACTTCAACGCGGAACAGGTGGTCATCCGAATTGTCCCGAGGCCCCAACGCCTCCCAAAAGATGATCAGCGGGCTCACGATCTTTTCATCAACTCCCCTTCCCTCAGGGGGGTTCATCCTAACCAGCGCCTTCGCCAGCTTTTTCACAGAGCGGGAACGCCGAAGGGTGTGGTGTTCCATGTCCCAGCGGTGTTTCCAGCGCGCTTCCTTGTATTTCTCAACATCCTCAGGGGATGCATTGATTCCTAAAGTTTTTCCTCCAAGCGCATGAGCGGACCAGTTCTTGATCTCGGTCTGAAACACGGTCCTGCTTCCGTCGCGCCATTTCACATCTATCCATCTGTCCAGGCGAGGCCCCTTTGGTCTGCTGGTGGTCACCGGACAATTCAAAATATTAGCCTTTGCGCCTATGGATGTCAGATAATGCAGGAAGCAAGCCGCGTTCAGGTCTTCGCCGACCACTCCGACTATTGCGGTTGCTTGCTTTCTCGACCATTCCGGCTTCTCGTCAAAGAAGGTGAGAAGCTCTTTGCGGTTTATGGTTACATGCGTCGCAAGTGGATTGCGTGCCATTGGCTAGTCCTTCCTGCGGTGCCCCACAATCTGGTGCATTCCAGTCCGAGCGCTCTGAGCGAGCAATCCGGCATTACACCGAGATTGTAATGTATTTCAATGTTCCCGTCCAGTATCCTTCCCTTCTCGGTTCTCGGTCCTGTTGGCCTTTTGGCACCTCTTCCCCTGCCGCTCCACGGTTATCTCCAAATCTTCAGAACCATAATTTTGAGGTCACTCGCCCCCTTGAATCCATCGTACATCCGTGCTACTGTCCCCTGGACGAGGGACCGACCCCGCCAGCCGCCGCAGCGGCATCCGACACCTCCCGGCCACCTGTCTCATTTCTGGCACATTCTGTAACTTTCCTGCCCAAGTCCGCCTCGCCAGCGTTTCAGGCCGTCGTGAACCGGAAAGCCTCCCAGCTACGAAATGGCACAGAATGGCACAGACTGGCACAACTTTCGCAGAAAACCCTGCCCACAGACCTGCCAACGGCCCTTCCTCACCCGCTCGGGCCACGCCACCCGAACGCCTGCCGGATCCAGCGGTCTCCCGGCCCAACACCACCTTGAAGAGTCCCTTTGTGGTAGAATACCAGTTGGAGTGGCGGCGCTGCTGCAGCTCCGATAAACCGACCTGGGAGGGTGAGATTCACAGATGGCAAAGCAGCTAGAGTACAGTCAGGACGCCAGAAGCCAACTGATGCAAGGGTTCGACGTTCTCGCTAAGGCCGTCGGCATCACGCTGGGGCCAAAGGGCCGCAACGTCATCCTGGACAACGACTTCGGGCCGCCGCAGGTGTGTAGCGACGGCGTTACCATCGCCAAGGAAATCGAGCTCAAGCAGCCGTTCCAGAACATGGGCGCCCAGCTTCTGAAAGAGGCGGCGAGCAAGACCAACGACGCCGTTGGCGACGGCACCACCACCTCCACGATCCTCGCCCAGAGCATCGTGCGCGAAGGCTTCAAAAACATCACCGCCGGCGCCAACCCCATGGCACTCAAGCGCGGCATCGAAAAGGCCGTCGCGGTGATGAAAGCCGAGCTGGAGTCCATGGCCCAGCCCGTGGAGGGCAAGGAACAGATAAAGCAGGTGGCCGTGCTGGCCGCGCACGACGAGGAGATGGGCGGCATCCTCGCCGACGTGATCGACGAGGTCGGCAGCGAGGGCGTTGTCACCATCGAGGAGTCCAAGGGAGTCGGCTACGAGGTCGAGTACGTCGAGGGCATGCAGGTGGACAGGGGCTTCAGCTCTCCCTATTTCGTCACCGACGCCACCAAGATGACCGCCGAGTTGGAAAACCCCTACGTGCTCGTCACCACCGAGAAGATCTCGTCCATGGCCGACCTTCTGCCACTCCTCGAAAAGCTTACGGCGATCAGCCGCACGCTGGTCATCGTGTCCGAGGACGTAGAAGGCGAGGCGCTGGCGACCCTGGTCGTGAACAAGCTGCGCGGCACGCTCAACTGCCTGGCGGTGAAGGCCCCCGGCTTCGGCGACCGGCGCAAGGCCATACTTGAAGACATGGCGGTGCTCTTCGGCGCGAACGTCATCAGCGCTGACATAGGCCGCAAGCTCGACTCGGCTGAAGTGGCCGACCTTGGCCGCTGCCGAAGAGTGGTGGCCGACAAGGACAACACCACATTCGTTGAGGGCGCCGGCGACGAAGACGCCATCTCGGCGCGCATCGGCCAGCTCAAGTCGCAGGCCGAGGATACGTCGTCAGACTACGACCGCGAGAAGCTGGAAGAGCGCGCGGCGAAGCTGGCCGGAGGCGTCGCTGTGCTCAAGGTGGGCGCGTACACCGAGGTCGAACTGCGCGAGAAGCGCCAGCGGCTCGAGGACGCGCTCTCTGCTACCCGGGCAGCCATCGAAGAGGGCATCGTCGCGGGCGGCGGCACCTCCCTGGTGCGCGCGGCGCAGGCGGCCGGCCCCAAGCTGCAAGCCGAGGGCGACGAGTCGACCGGCGCTGCCATACTGCTGAGGGCCGTCGAGGCCCCGCTGGTGCTCATAGCCGACAACGCCGGTGTGAGCGGACACGTTGTGCTCAACAGTGTGAAGCAGGGCTCCGGAGACTACGGCTTCGACGCCGAGACCGAGCGGTACGGCGGGCTGTTGGAAATGGGCATTGTGGACCCGGCCAAGGTCACCCGAGCGGCCCTGGAAAACGCCGCCAGCGTGGCCGGCATGGTGCTGACCACCGAGTCGCTGATCACCGAGCTCAACCCCATGAAACTGCCCGCCCCGTTCAACGACTAGCCACGGGCGGGAAATCCCCTCCCCTTTGAGGCTCACAAGGGTAGGGGATAGACAGCGTCCTTTCAAAGTACCTTCCCCCTCGACAGGGGGAAGGTCTAGAGGATGGGGGTGACGGGCTTGCGCCGCTCAAATTCCACCTCACCGTAACCTTCTCACGCTAGGGGAGCGGAGGGCTTTGAAGCGGCACTGGCAATAAGCAAGCACGACGGATGATGACATTTGAGGACTTTCAAGGTCGGCCAGTCATCTTGACCGCGTCTGCAGAGCGTCACATCGTCTCCGGACACCATGAAATCGCAGAATTGGGAATACATCAAGTCATCAAAGAGACTCTGGTCTCACCCGATATAGTGATTCGGCGTAATCGCGCGCTTCATTACTTTCGCATGAGATTGACACACCATTCGGCGACAAGTACGTCCGAATAGTCGTAACAGGTGAGCAAAACGCGAGGCACGTCCGTACCGCTTACATCACCAGCGGGATTGGCGAAGGGGAAGTGGTATGGCAAAGAGAAGTCTGAGCATCTCTTATCTGGCGGATGCCGACACGCTGTTCATTCACTTCGAGTCCGAGGCGGGCTACTACGAAGCGCTACCCGGTGGCGACCACGTTCAGGCAAGGTACGATGAAGACGGCAAGGTTATAGGGTTCATGGTCGAGGGTCTTTCGGACATCGAAGGGTGGCTGAACGTGGAGTTGGCCGACGCTAAGGTCAAGGCTGCAAGCTAGCACCGAGTCAATCTGAATGTGACAAATGGCTCTGGCTCGCCGTCGTTCTCAGGAATGCAGGCACTCGGGGGCCGCCGCCAACATCATTTGAACCGGGGAGTTTCGGGTTTGGCTACAAATGAACGCTCGAATGGCGATGCCCGCTACACCATAGAGGCTGGCGGTGTGAGCAAGAGCTTCGGCTCGCGCACCGCGGTCGACAACCTGACTTTCAAGATCGCGAGCGGCGAGGTGGTGGGATTCCTCGGCCCCAACGGCGCGGGAAAATCCACCACAATGCGCCTGCTCACCTCGTTCTACACCCAGGACAGCGGCTCGATACTGATAGACGGCGTCGACACGCTGGCCCACGACAGGGTTACGCGGCAGAGCATAGGCTACCTGCCCGAAAACAACCCCCTGTACGGGGACCTGCTCGTGCGGGAATACCTCTCTTTCGTCGCCGACCTCCGGGGAATGGGCGGCGCCGAGCGGCGCGAGAACCTCGACCGCACCGTCGAGGAAACGGGCCTCCAGGAGGTCTTCTACCGGCCCATCAGCCAGCTTTCCAAGGGCTACCGCCAGCGCGTCGGCCTCGCGCAGGCAATCCTGCACAGGCCCTCCATCCTCATCATGGACGAGCCCACCGAGGGCCTCGACCCCAACCAGCGCCTGACCATTCGCGACCTGATACGCTCGCTCGGCCAGGAGCGCACGGTGCTGCTGAGCACCCACGTGATGCAGGAGGTTGAGACCACCTGCGAGCGCGTTCTGCTGATCAACCGCGGCAAGCTCGTCACCGACAGCCCCGTAGAGGATCTGCTGGTGCGCGCCAGAGGGCAGCGGCAGATTCACCTGGAGGTCGAGGGCAACGAGGTCGAAACGGGCCTCAAGCGCCTGCCCAACGTGGGCGGTGTGGACCGCCTCGCCCCGGTGGAAGGCCGCAAGCGCTACGTCGTGTCCGTGGCGGGCGAGAATGATCTGCGCCCCCAGATCTTCGGCCTGGCCAAGGATCGCGGCTGGGTGCTGTGGGAGCTGCACGAGGACAGGGCCCGCCTCGAGGACGTGTTCCACTCCCTCACGGCCGAGGACGGCGGCGGGGACACAGAGGACGCGTAGAGAAGGGCGGATGCGTTCTCTCACCGCGCTAATACGCAAGGACCTGCGAGGGTACCTCGACCAGCCCACGGGCTACATCCTGCTCGTGGTGTTCTGCGCGGTAGTCTCGTTCCTCTACTTCTTCACGCCGTTTGGCACGTCCACGGAGGCGTCCACCCGTAGCCTCTTCACGGCGCTGCCCTGGCTGCTCATGGTCTTCGTTCCGGCCTCTACCATGCGGCTGCTGGCGGAGGAGCAGCGGGACGGAACCCTGGAGATTCTGCTGACCCAGCCCATCCATGGCTGGGTCGTGCTGCTTGCCAAGTTCCTGTCCGGCTTCATATTCGTCGCCGTGCTCATCCTGTCCACCGTCGGCATACCCATCGCCCTGTCCACGGCGGGCGACGTGGACCTCGGCGCGGTGGCCGCGCAGTACGTGGGCAGCCTGTTCCTGGCGGCGGCGTTCGTGTCCATTGGATTGTTCACCTCCAGCCTCACCCGCAACCAGGTGATAGCGTTCATCCTCGGGCTGCTGTTCATAGGGGCGCTGCTGCTGGTGGGCCTCGACCAGGTGGCCGACGGCCTGCCCGCCGCGGCGTCCGGCCCCCTGCAGACGCTGAGCCCGGCGACGCACTTCGACAGCATCGCGCGCGGAGTCATCGACCTCCGCGACGTGCTCTACTTCGCCGCGCTGGTCTCCACCATGCTGAGCGCCACTTACATGATGATTCGGGGCAAGAGCCTCAGCCACCAGTCGCCGCAGTACCGCAACCTGCAGGTGGGGGTTGCCGCCCTCATAGTGCTCAGCCTGCTTGTGGGCTGGTTCGGCTCCACCATAGGCGGCAGGCTGGACCTCACCGAGGACAAGCTCTTTACGCTCAGTCCCGCGACCAAGGAAATTCTCGGCGAGCTGGACGACCTGCTGACCATCGAGCTTTTCCAGTCCAAGGAGCCGCCCGCCCACGTGGCGATAGTCGCGCGGGACGTGAACGACTTCCTCGACGATCTCGCGGCCTCCTCCGGTGGGCTGGTTCGCATCGTGCGCAAGTACCCGGACGGCGACGAGGCGGCGGCGCGCAAGGCGCAGCTTACCGGCGTGCCGCAGATGCAGTTCAACGTTCAGAGCCAGGGCGAGCTGCAGATAAAGACGGGCTACCTGGGCATGTCGATGACCTACGCCGACCGGCGCGAGGTGGTGCCTTTCATTGGCACGGTGGACGGGTTCGAATACCGCGTGGCGAGCCTCGCCTTCGCCATGATCAAGCAGCAGCGCAAGAGCGTGCGGTTCCTGGCGGGCCACGGCGAGAAGACGCCCAGCGACGGTGTGCAGACCCTGGGCGCGGTGCTGGCCCAGCAATACGACGTCTCCGTGTTGCAGCCTTCGGAGGACGGTACTCTCGACCTGGGCGGCGCCGACGTTCTGATAGTCGCCGGCCCCACCGAGCGGATCGCGGACTCCGAACGCGCGGCCCTTACCGCATACCTGGACAGCGGCGGTAAGGCCATGCTGCTGCTCGACCCCGTGGACATAGACCTGCAGCGGCTGACGGCGCTGCCCAACCGCAACAGCTTCGCGGACTTCGTGGAGAGCTACGGCGTGATTGTCGAGGACGACATAGCATTCGACGTGCGCTCCCACGAGACGCTCCCCTTCGGAACGCAGCTCGGAAGCGTCGCCATCCCCTTCCCGTACTGGATGCGGGCCAAGACCGTGGACTCCAAGGTCGCGGGCGACGTCGAGTCGGTGGTGCTGCCCTGGGCGAGCAGCGTCGGCTTCCTCACCGAATGGCCCCACGAGCGCATTCTGCTGCTCGAAACTTCGGACTCAGGCGCGATAGACCTGAACTACCGCAACAGCCCCGACGTAAGCCCCAACTCTCTTGCTCTGCAGCAGGTCACGGCGGGCGATCTGTTCAGCGCCCAGATGGGGGTCGCGGTCACCCGCCCTGCACCGGGCGGCGAACTGCGCCTGGTGGTGCTGGGCGACTCCAACTGGATAGAAGACTCAGTGTCGGGCCAGTACCAGGAGAACCTGGGCCTCGCGCTCAACCTTGTGGACTGGCTGGCGCAGGAGGACACCCTGGCGAGCATCCGCTCCAAGGTCATCAGCTCGCGCCAGCTCCTGTTCAGCTCTAACCTCCACCGCAACGTGGTCCAGTACTCCAACGTCGCCGGCGTGCCGGCGCTGCTGGTGGTGATCGGGCTGGTCCAGTTCGTGAGGCGCAGGAACATCTCCCAGAGGGTGTGGGGCGATGAATAGCAGGCAGGTTGGCGTTGTGCTGGGCGTGCTCATCGCGATAGCGGTCGCCGGCCTCGTCGTGCGCGTGGTGACGTCGGAGCCCGAGGAGGTGGTGCTGTCGGGGCTGCTGCCCATCTCGCAGGACGTGGTGGACAGTGTGAGAATCAGCACGCCCCAGGACGGCCTGGAGGCGACGCTGGAAAGGCGCGGCGAGGGTGCCTCCTGGACGGTCCAGAACCAACCCGCGTTCCAGCCCAAGCTGGATGCGTTCTGGCAGGCCGTGTCCGACATCGAAAGCATCGCTCAGCTCATCGCCATGAACCCCAACAACCACGAGCGCATGGGCGTCTCCGACGACAGCGCCACCGTGGTGTCTTTCTTCCTGGGCGATTTCGAGCAGGAGAAGCTGCTGATTGGCACCTGGAGCCCCCAGGTGGGCCTGTGCTACGTGCGGCGCTCCGGCAATGACGAGGTGTACGGCGTACCCTGTCCCAGCCCGATTACGGCGATGGATATATTCGACCCGCGGCCGGACGGCTGGCTCGACCCCGTGATACTGAACATCCCCAGGGCCGAGATCGAGACTTTGACCTTCGAGTATCCCGGTGACCAGTTCGACCTCAAGTTTACTGGCGCCGACTGGGTGGTGGGAGACGAGGCGGGGGAGGTGCCGGCGGACCTTGCGCTGGTCGACTCCATGCTGCGCGTGATCGAGCTGCTGTTTGCCGAGGGCTTCGCCACCGCCGAGGAGACCGAAGGGTTGCAGTTCGACAACCCCACCGCGTCGGTGAGGGTTGTCACCAAGAGCGGAGCGTCCAATCCCACCACGCGCATCAGGGTCCTCGAGCGCGACGACCTCTCCTACTACGTGAAGACGCCCGTCCGGAGCACGGTGTTCATAGTGAACCGCAACCTGCTGGACCTGCTGCTGGTTACGCGCGAGGAGTTGTCGACTGAGGACGCTGGCTAGGCGCCAGCCGTTCTGCACCGCCGCCGCCGCGGCGGTCCGCGAACCGCCCCTGAAGGAGATTCGCGTTGCTTAAGTCATACGTCTTGATCGAGATGGTCGAAGGGCAGGAGGCCGGCCTCGTCGAGTACCTGGCGGCGCGGCGCTCGATCAGGGAGGTGCGCAGGGTGTCCGGGCCGTACGACGTGGTGGCGGTCGTCGAGGCCGAAGACGAGGCAAGCTTCAAGGACATCGTCGACAGGGACATCCACACGCGCTCTGGCGTGGTGCGCACCACGTGCTGTGTTTGCCTGGAGGAGATGGCGACCCGCGGCTAGGCGCAGCTCACCGTATCCGGCGGCCCGAGCGCGGAGCGCCGGGTCAGCCCCCGCTCTCGGTCTGGTTGTTCGCCCCGCCCTGTTCCTCGCACTCCACCCACTCGTTCTCGCGCCGCCGCTCCACGTGGCCCCGAATGGCGTAGGCCAGCACCATGGCGCACAACCCGCCCATGCCCAGCGTGAGGGCCGTGTGACCGTCGAATACGAAGTAGTTGAATATGGCAAGCGCCAGGTAGCCGAAGACGACGTTAAGCAGCGAGGAGAATGGCAGTCTTTGCGCGCTGAAGGCGACAATGCTCGCGACGGCCACGCTGATGAAGCCCGTTACGGGGAACAGGGCGATGATGATGCCGCCCAGCGTCACCAGTGCGTCTCCACCGCGGAATCCCGTGAAAATCGACTTCCAGTGGCCTGTGATGGCCGCCGCCGCCGGCAGCAGAATCCAGACGCTGCCCTTGTCCACGCCAAGCAGGTCTGCCACAATCACCGCGAGGACGCCCTTGCCGAAGTCGCCCAGCACCACGATGGCGCTGGGAACGTTGCCCACCTGTCGGCGCACGTTGGTCGCGCCGGCCAGCCCGGTACCCGCCGAGAAGATGTCGATGTCGCGCCGCCGGCTCACCCTGTCGGCGATGGGGAGCGCGCCAAGCAGGTAGCCAATCCCCGTCGCCAGCAGCAGCACCGGCAGAGTCGTGTAGAACGGATCGATGGTCAATGCGCGTGTCGCTCCCTCTGTGGCAATGCTCGAGAGATGGGCGCCCGCTGGCCGCCGGCGCAGAAGTGGCGCATATCAATTATACGCAGATTGTAGGGAAGTTGAAAATAGCCTTGCGCGGTTCGTGGCGCAGAGTATTGCTATCTGCGCGCGCCGAGAGCCGGCGCGCGCCGTGTGTCCGCGCTCACCCTCGCACTTTTGACAAATTCGAGACCCAAATTAGCGTTGTAGTGCCCCCGGTACCCAAGGTAGCGTCGCGTTGGAGTGGGGCAACGCGGCGTTATGCCAAACCTGCCGGCACGCCGCCAGAATCATTGAAGTCCTCTCTTGTTGGTGATACAATTGGCATACTTGAGCGGGGCCCTTTGTCCGCTCCTCACCCGCCAACCGCTGCAACCCGCCGGCACCTGCAAGCAATCTTCTCGTTGCTATCCTATCCTTAGTAACGGAATACGAAAAGAACATTAGTTCCGCGCACGACGCCCTTCATACAGGCCGACGCCCTCGACGCTGCAGCCGGCGGCGCGGCCCGACGGGAGGCACGCCAGGAGCTCTCCATGGCAAACGAACATGTCAACGGCGCCAACGGCGCCTCCAGTTGGTACACCGCAAGCGACATCCAGGTGCTCGGCGGCATGGAGGCCGTCCGGCGCCGTCCGGGCATGTACATTGGCAGCACTGACCAGCGCGGCCTGCACCACCTGATTTTCGAGGTTGTCGACAACAGCGTCGACGAGTTCATGGCTGGCTTCTGCACCAAAATCGAGATATACATCTCTGCCGAGGGCGTGGTGCGCGTCGTGGACAATGGACGCGGCATTCCCGTCGACATTCACCCGGCGACCGGAATTTCGGCCGTCGAGACCGTGATGACCACCCTGCACGCAGGCGGCAAGTTCGGCGGCAAGGCCTATGCCGTATCCGGCGGCCTGCACGGCGTGGGCGCGTCGGTAGTCAATGCCCTGTCCATCAAGCTCACCGTGGAGGTGTACCGGGACGGCAAGGTGTTCACCCAGGACTTCTGCCAGGGCGAGCGCACGACCGAGCTGTCCTCGCGCGACCTGGACAGAAGCGAGCGCGACCGCATCGGCACCTGCATTTCGTTCGAGGCCGACGCCGGTATCTTCGAGATCATCCACTACGATTTTGCCACCCTGGCCCAGCGCTTCAAGGAGATGGCATACCTCAACAAGTGCCTCGAGATAAACTTCCGCAGCGACTTCGATCCCGACCTGTGGCCCAAGAATGAAGTAAATTACTACTTCGAGGGCGGCATGTCCAGCTTCGTGCGAAATCTCAACCAGAACCGTGAAGTGCTCCACAAAGACCCGATTTACTTGGAAAAGCAGGTCGACGGCACCATCGTCGAGGCCGCCCTCCAGTACAATGACAGCTTCACAGAGTTCGTCCACTCATTCGCCAACTGCATCAACACCGTGGATGGTGGCTCCCACCTGACCGGCTTCCGCTCGGCGCTTACCCGCGTGCTGAACGACTACGGACGCAAGCAGAAGCTGATCAAGGATAACGAGACGAACCTTGCGGGCGAGGAGACGCGCGAGGGGCTGACCGCCGTGGTGGGGGTCAAACTGACCGATCCGCAGTTCGAGGGGCAGACCAAGACCAAGCTCGGCAACCCAGAGGTGCGTAACCAGGTCGAGAGCGTGGTGGCCGAGGCGATGCAATTCTACCTCGAAGATCACCCGCAGGACGCCCGCCGCATCATCGAAAAGTGCCTTACCGCCCAACGCGCCCGCGAGGCGGCGCGGAAGGCGCGCGACCTCATCATCCGCAAGAACGCCATGGAGGGCGGCGGCCTGCCCGGCAAATTGGCCGACTGTTCGGAGAAGAACCCCGAGCTGTGCGAACTCTACCTCGTGGAAGGCGACTCAGCCGGCGGCACCGCCAAGATGGGCCGGGACCGCAGTACACAGGCCGTGCTTCCGCTGTGGGGCAAGATACTTAACGTGGAGAAGGCGCGCGCGGACAAAATGCTGAGCCACGACGCCATAAGGGCCATGATCACCGCCATAGGCGTGGGCCTCGACGACGACATCAACCTCGCCAAGCTGCGCTACCACCGCATCATCATCATGACCGACGCCGACGTCGACGGCTCCCACATCAGAACGCTGCTCCTGACCTTCTTCTTCCGCCACATGGAGCCGCTCATAAGCCACGGCCACCTTTACATAGCCCAGCCGCCTCTGTACAAGATAGCAAGCGGTAAGCAGGAACACTATGCCTATAGCGAGGGCGAGCGGGAGGGCGTGATGACGCAGCTCAACGGCAGGCGCAACATCACCACCCAGCGCTACAAGGGCCTGGGCGAGATGAACGCCGACCAGTTGTGGGAGACCACCATGGACCCCGAACAGCGAACGCTGCTACAGGTGTCGATCAACGACGCCGCCGTGGCCGACAACGTGTTCTCGGTGCTGATGGGCGACGTGGTGGCGCCGCGCCGCAACTTCATCCAGACCCACGCGCTCGAGGTCAAGAACCTGGACGTTTAAGCCCGGGCGCGCCGTCCTGTTCGCCAGCGACTACGTGCGGCGCTCGCAGGCCGGCTTCGGCCTCCCTACGGAGGACCGGGGATTGACCACGCCGTAAAGCCCTCGAACGGTGTGGACACGCCGGTCGTGGAGTGGCCCTCGAAGAGTGAGGCAATCGCATCTACTCTCCCAGGATCCGTCAGGTCGCTCAGGTCGAGATTCGCCACCAGCGACCCGTTTATGAGCAGATAGCCGCGGTCGCCGAGCGCGATCACGAGAATGTGATTTGCCTTCCCTCGTGCCGTGGTTATCACGTCTGACGACTCGAACCCCCGGTTGTCCCAGCCATTCTCGACGTATCGGCCGTGAAGCCATGCCCCCGACCCGGTAACGACGATGGCGTGAAATCCACCGTCCTCGCCGCTTCCGAAACGGAAGCCGCCGCTCCACTGGCTCTCGGCGACAAACAGCGGATTGAACAGGCGCAGCTCGACTATGCCGTCCGCTATCCGTGCTTCGGTAGCGTGAACGTCGATCTCGTCGCTGCCGCCTTGCCTGATGGCCCCGTCTTCGGGGCCATGCACAAGGTCCACCGGACGAACGGCGAAGTCCCTGTACACTGTGGTGCTCCCAGGGTGTTCGTGCCCCTCGAACCACACGCCGATCAGGCTGACCGACCCGCTCCCGCCAACCGCGCTAAGGTCCAGCTCCGCCTCGTAAGCGCCGTTGATGAACAGCCAGCCTCTGTCGCCCAACGCGATCACCCGAACGTGGTTTTGCGCGTCGCGGCCCTTCCTGACGTTGCAGGAAAACCCGAGCTTTACGTCCGAAGCGCCGTTCGGTCGCCCACCGTTGCGGAGATGATGGTACCAGTAGCCGTTGCTGGCAATTGTCAGAGTGTGATAGTGCTCGGCTGTCTTGCGTATGAAGAATCCGTGGCTCCAACTCCTGCTCTGAGCCGAAAGCGTATCCACGAATGTTGCCTCTATCACCGAGTCAGTCAGGTCGACCCGGGCGTCCAGCTCCGGGATGATGCTGTCCTCGTTGTGGGCCAGCTTACCGCTGGCCGGGCCGAATCCGCGCTCAGCCACCTCGGCGAACGCGGCCTGCGGGACGGGCGCGGTCGACGGAGAGGGGCCGCACCTCATCGCCGCGTGGCGCTCGACCAGGACGTCATAAGTCACGGCGAACCCGATTCCCTGCGCGTCGAAATCCCTGCCCGCTATCCTTCGTATGACGGAAGTGTTCATGCCGACGACCTCGCCCCTGTTGTTGAGCAGGGGGCCGCCGCTGTTGCCCGGGTTGACGGCGGCGTCGGTCTGGACGTGTTTCACGCCGTCGAACCATCTAACGGCCGACACGATGCCCCGCGTTATCGTGATAGTCCCCGATAGATTGAGGGGAAAGCCTAACGCGATAACGTCCTCGCCCTCTCGCAATTCCGTCGCGAACGCCAGTGGGGTCAGGCCGTTGCCGCCATCCACTTTCAGCAGGGCGATGTCTCGCTGCTCGTCCGCGGAAACCACTCGCGCCCTCAACCTGGTGTCGTCGTCGAATATGGCGGTCAATCGCGACTGCCCCGCGACAATATGCTCGTTGGTGAGAATGTAACCGGCCGTATCTACCACGAACCCCGTGCCCGCAGTTCTTTCGCCCACAATGCGCAAGACGCTCGGCCTCGCCTTGGTGACGATTTCCTCGATAGAGAGGCTGTTCCTCTCGACGACCTGGGCGGGCAGGGTGGGCGTCACTGGAATGGGCGAGGCCGTCGGCGTGACAAGAGGAGTGGTAGTGGGTAAGGGCGTCGGCGTCAGGGTCGGAATCGGAGTCTGTGTGGGCCGAATCGCGATAACCGTCGCCAGCACGCTGGCGGCTGCCGTCGAGGCTATGTCGGGCTGTGCCCTCGGCAGCGCGGTGGCGACGGCGGCCTCGACGGTGGCGGCGATGTTCGGTGTGGGCGTGGGCGATTGTGCGGGCAGCGCTGCGGCGACGGCGGCCTCGACGGTGGCGGCGATGTTCGGCGTGGGCACGTGCACGGGCAGTGCTGCGGCGACGGCGGCCTCGACGGTTGCGGCTATGTCGGGCGTGGGCGTGGGCGATTGTGCGGGCAGCGCTGCGGCGACGGCGGCCTCGACGGTTGCGGCTATGTCGGGCGTGGGCGTGGGCGATTGTGCGGGCAGCGCTGCGGCGACGGCGGCCTCGACGGTGGCGGCTATGTTGGGTGTAGGGGTCGCCGGCGGTGGATTGCCGCAGGCGGCGACGCCCAGGGCCGCTGCCAGGATTGCAACCGCGAGGAACGGCCGGACGCGGACTATCGCTCTCGTGTCTCGCACCGCCGATCTCCACTCAACACCCTCACGCCGCATTTGGCCTTGTCCTCCAGAACACTCTCGCCCCTGCACCCAAAAGCTTCTCGCCAACGGTTTGGCGCACTTTCAGTTACAGAACATTACATTTGGGGCGGCGGTGCTGGCTAGGCGCGTTTTGGGACAGGGTTATTGGAATCCTCGGCCGCGCCGGGAATGGCGTGTGAGGGGACTGGTCCGGGTCGAGATGCGGATGGGCAACGTTCCGGCAGACAGGTGGAGGTGTCGAGGGTGAGTGGAGAGGGGAAGGGCGTGAGGCCCCAGTGCGCGGGCTTCCGCGAGGTCACGTCGCGGAAGAGTGGGCTGGAATGAGGGTCGGCTCTAGCCCCACATGCCGGTGCTGAAGTAGCGTTCGCCTATGTCGTTGAAGATGGTCACCAAGTGGCCGCCGCGCTCCCGCGCCGCCACCTGGTATGCGCCCTCTATGTAGGCCCCCGACGACTGGCCGGCGAACAGGCCCGCGGCGGCGAGGCGGCGCGACATCTCGTATGAGCGGTCCACGTCAACGTCCAGCATCTCGTCCACGACCGACCAGTCCAGCGTCTGCGGAATTATGTGCCCTTCTTCCAGAGGCTTCAGGCCCTCGACGCCGGGCCACTCCGGCGGGTTGATGCTGATGACCCTGGTGTTCGGGTTGTGCTCCTTGAGCCGCCTGCCCACGCCCGAAATGGTGCCGCCCGTTCCGACGCCGGCCACCAGGTGCGTGATGTCGGGCGCCTGCCGGAGTATCTCCTCCGCGGTGGTGTCGTAGTGGGCCTGCGGGTTGAAAGGGTTGCTGTACTGGTCGCAGTAGAAGTAGGAGTCCGGCGACTGCTCGTAGCGCCGCTTGACCTCGTATAGCGACTCGTCGTACCCCAGCATCGGGTCCGTGTAGATTATCTCGGCCCCATGCGCCAGGAGCCGCTTCTTGCGCTCTTCGCTGGCGTTCTCGGGCATCACCAGCGTCACCCTGTACCCGAGCACCGCGCCTATCATCGCGTAGGCGATTCCCGCGTTGCCCGAGGTCGCGTCGATGACGGACTTCTCCCTCGTCAGTTCGCCCGACAGGATGGCCTCCACCAGCATCCTGAGCACGGGCCGGTCCTTGATCGACCCGCCGGGGTTCAGGTGCTCGCACTTGGCGCTCACCGTCGCGTCGCCTACGTCGAAGGGCAGGTCCAGCCCCACCATCGGCGTGTTGCCGATGGCCTTGAGCGGGGGATACTTCGCCACGAACTCTTCGTACTCTCTTGATTGGGGCAATGCGGCTCTCCAAGTAATCCTTCGTGCTGGCAAGAGTATATCCAGCAATTGGGGCATAGTCTAGAGCAAGCGTCGTCCGAGGCCTTTGAATTATACTTACGCCAAAGACCTAAATCGGCCCGGGCCACTCGCGGGCGTGGGCCGGCCCAGGGGTGACGCACACCATGGCAACGACCACTGCACAGGCGCGAGCTCAGGAGCTTCGGGCACAGATAGACCGCCACAACTATCTCTACTACGTGCTGGACAGCCCCGAAGTCGCGGACGGCCAGTACGACGCGCTGCTGAAGGACCTGCGAGAGTTGGAGCAGGCGCATCCGGAGCTGGTAACCCCGGACTCGCCGACGCAGCGGGTGGGCGCGGAACCTGCGGAGGGCTTCGAGCCGGTGGAGCACGCCCGGCCGATGCTGAGCCTTGCCAACGCCTTCGACGAGGAGGAGTTCTACTCCTGGCACCGCCGCGTCGCTGCGCTGTTGGAGCGAGACGACTTTGAGCTGGTCTGCGAGTTGAAGTACGACGGCCTGGCAGTGGCGCTTACCTACGAGGACGGCCGGTTGGTGCAGGGCTCCACCAGGGGCAACGGCCTGGTTGGCGAAAACGTGACCTCCAATCTGCGCACGATAAGAAGCATACCGCTTCGGCTGCTGGGCGGCAGCCCGCCCTCACGGCTGGAGGTGCGTGGCGAGGTGTACTTCCCCAAATCGCTGTTCTCCAGGTTCAACGAAGAGCGCGTCGCCCGGGGCGAGCCCGCCTACGCCAACCCGCGGAACACCGCGGCAGGCTCGCTGCGACAGCTCGACCCGCGCGCGACCGCCACCCGTCCGCTCGACGTGTTCATCTATTCGCTAGGCCACGCGGATTCCGCCGCCGTGCCCGAAACCCACTGGGACACCCTGCAATTTCTCAAAGAGCTTGGCTTCAAGGTCAGCGATCACAACCGCCTCGTGTCAACGCCCCAGCAGGCCGTCGACTATTACAGGCAGTGGGTCGAGCGGGCGGAAACACTCGACGTCGCCGCCGACGGTGTGGTCGTCAAGGTCAATCGCCTCGACTACCAGGCCCACCTTGGCGTGGTGGGCCGCGAGCCGCGCTGGGCTGTGGCCTACAAGTTCCCGGCCACGCAGTCGGAGACGTGGCTACTCGACGTGCGCTTCAACGTGGGCCGGACGGGCAGCATCAATCCCTATGCCGTGCTCGACCCCGTGGACATCGGCGGCGCTACCGTCAGGCAGGCGACGCTCCACAACGAGGACTACATGCGTTCCAAGGACCTGCTGATAGGCGACCGGGTAGTTGTCGAGCGGGCCGGCGAGGTGATACCCCAGATAGTGTCCGCCATGGCCGAACGCCGCAAGGGCTGCGAGGTCACGCCGGAGTTCCCCGCGAACTGCCCCAAATGCGACCAGCCCATAGTGCGGCCCGAAGACGAGGCCATGTACTACTGCGTCAATGCCTCCTGTCCCGAGCAGCTCGTCCGCTCGGTTGAACACTTCGTGAGCAAAGGGGCAATGGACATTGAGGGCCTCGGCGGCAAGCAGGTGCAGATGCTCGTCGAACAGGGCATGGTCGCCGACGTAGCAGACCTTTACCGGCTGGACAAGGAAGCGCTTCTGGAGCTCGACCGCATGGCCGAAAAGAGCGTCGCCAACCTGCTGGAGGCCGTAGAGCGCAGCAAGCAGCGCCCGCTCGCGCGGCTCGTCGCGGCCCTCGGCATCCGGCACGTTGGCTCCGAGGTGGCCGCGCTGCTCGCCCGCCACTTCCCGACTATCGACGCGCTGAGCGCCGCGACCCAGGAGGACTTGGAGTCGGTGCCCGCCATCGGTCCGAAGATCGCCCAGAACGTGGTGGCCTACTTCGGCGCCGAGAGCAACCTGCGCGTAGTCGAAAAGCTGCGCTCCGCCGGCGTGCGCCTTGCCGACGACGCTCCCGCCGAGCTTTCGGATCAACCCTTCAAGGGTAAGCGCTTCGTGGTAACCGGCCGGCTACAGAGCTTCAGCCGGTCCCAGATCGAGGGTCGCGTAAAGGAATTGGGCGGCGCCGTCAGCGGCAGCGTCAGCCGCCGCACCGACTTCCTGATCGCGGGCCAGGACGCCGGCTCCAAGCTGCAGGACGCGCAGGAGCTTGGCGTGGAGGTGATCGACGAGCAGCAATTCCTGGCCATGGCCGAACGACAAGCCCAGGAGCCTGGGTCCTGAAGCCGGGACGTTCACACCTGGCAAACGTTTGGGGTCCTGGTAGGGCTAACAGAACAGCAGGGTGCGGACCGAGGTCGCACAATCTACATCGAACACCTGGACCTTGTCAATTTCCGCAACTACGAGCGCCTGGAGCTGTCGCTCGGCCAGGGCATGGCGCTCGTATCCGGGGCGAACGGCCAGGGCAAGAGCAACCTGCTGGAGTCGGTGTACCTGCTCGCCATCGCCAAGTCGCCCCGCGCCGCCTCGGACAGGGAGCTGGTGCGCCGGCAGCACCCGGACGTTGCGACGCACACCCGCGTCGCGGCCAGGCTCGTGCGCGGAGCCGAGTCCCTGCGCGTGCAGATCGACCTCGCGCGACTTCCGCCACCGGCCGCGGCCGATGCCGGCGTACCGACCGGCACGGCGGACGAGGGGCCGCTCCAGAAACGCTACCGAGTCAACGGCGTCGACCGGCGAGCGTCCGAGATGGTGGGCCAGCTTAACGCGGTGCTGTTCACGGCGAGCGACCTCGAGTTCGTCTACGGCCCCCCGTCCGTGCGCAGGCGCTACCTCGACATTCTCATCTCCCAGCTGGACCGCGGATACCTGCGCTCTCTGCAGCGCTACCAGAACATCGTGCGTCAGCGAAACCGGCTGCTGCGCATGGTGCGCATTGGGAGCTCGCGCCCCGACGAGCTGGACTTCTGGAACCAGCAACTGGTGCTGGAGGGACAGCGTGTGACCCAGGGACGCGGCAGCGCGGTGCAAAACCTGTCGCGGCTTGCGCGTCCGGCCCACGAGGAACTGTCCGGCGGGGCCGAAAGTCTCGATCTGGTGTACCGCCCCAGCGTCGACGCGGGCGATGGCGAAAGCGCCGAGGCGTTCGCGGACGCCTTTCGGCGCGTCATCGAGGAGCGGCTCGACCGGGAGATTGCCCAGGGCGTTACGCTCGCGGGGCCGCACCGCGACGACGTGCTGGTGCTGGCCGGTGGCGCGAGCGCCGCGTCCTACGCCTCTCGGGGACAGGTGCGCACCGCGGCGCTCGCTATCAAGCTCGCGGAGGCAGCCCACATCGCCGACCGGCGCGGCCAACAGCCGGTGCTGCTGCTGGACGACGTGCTGTCGGAGCTGGACGCCTCACGCCGCGCCCACGTTCTGTCGGCAATCTCCAACTACGAGCAGTGCATAATCAGCACCGCCGACCCCGACGCCATAGAAAGCCGAATCCTCGCCGGCATGTCCCGGTTCGTCGTCGAACGGGGGCGTGTATCACGCGAGTGAGGACCGCGCCGGACAACTTGCAGGAGGCCACCCGATGGATGAAAACCTCGAGAACGCGCTCGACCTCGCGGCCAGGCTGATAATGGAGTCGACCTATGTGGTCGCCCTCACCGGCGCGGGCCTGTCGGTCGATAGCGGCATCCCCACTTTCAGGGGAGAGGGCGGACTGTGGACGCGCATAGGAGAACCGAGCATGACGGGCTACCAGGAGTTTCTGGCGGACCCCGCCGGTTACATGCGAAAGCAGCGCGATCTGGAATCCGGCCCGGAACGGAGCCACTTTCGCGCGGCCATAGAGAGCGCCGTGCCCAATGCGGGCCACTACGCCCTGGCCGAGCTCGAGTCGATGGGAGCGCTGCGCATGATCATCACGCAGAACGTGGACGACCTGCACAACGCGGCGGGCTCCAGGCACGTCACCGAGATCCACGGCAACCGCACCAGGATGAGGTGTATCGGGTGCGAGGCGCGCTGGGCTCGGCGACAATTTGAAGAGATGCACGAGGGCCGTCCGGACTGCCCGGAGTGCGGCGCGGTGGTCAAGTCCGACACGGTGATGTTCGGCGAGCCGATCCCCCGCAGCGTGCTCGCCCGGTGCTTCGCGGAAACGGAAAGGTGCGACTGCATCATCGTGGCGGGAACGTCGGCGACCGTGTACCCTGCCGCGAGCTTCCCCGAAACGGTGAAGGCCTACGGCGGGCTACTGATCGAGGCGAACCCCGACGACACCCCGCTCACCCCTCTGGCGGATGTCGTGCTCCGCAGCTCCACGGCCCGGTCGCTGCCCGCGCTCGTGGAGCGAGTCCGCGCTCTCTAGCGAGCCTGGCATGGAAATGGGCAGAGGCGCACCGCGGCGTTCCCGGTGGCTTCCTGCTCGATAGCCACTTTCAGGCGAGTGGTATAGAATCGGCGGCGTGTTTCGACACGAGGCATCAGGGCCGCCGAGTAGTGAGAGATAGCATGAGAGACCGCGTTACGTGAACATATTCGGACGCTTCAGGAGCGGCGAGAGCCGGCAGGACGCGCCGGCGACGCCGTCCCGTCGTCCACGTGCGCGTCGCCGGCGCATATTCTACGGCTGGTGGATTGTGCTTGCCGGCGGGCTTGGCATGGCCTTCTCTGCCGGAGTCAACTTTCACGGCTTCGGCAACTTTATCATCCCGCTGCAGAATCAATTCGGCTGGAACCGCACGCAGATCTCCGTCGCATTCTCGCTGGCGCGGCTGGAGTCCGGGCTGTTCGGCCCGGTCGAGGGCTGGCTCGTCGACAGGCTCGGGCCACGAAGGCTCATCTTTATCGGCGTTCCCATCATGGCCCTCGGCTATGTCGTCTTCAGCCGCGTCGACAACTTTCTCCATTTCGTGCTCGTGTATGTGCTCCTGATCTCGCTGGGCAACAGCATCGGCATGGGCATGCCCATGACTACGGCCGTCGCCAACTGGTTCAACCGCAAGCGCGGCCTGGCATTCGGGATAATGTGGTCCGGCGTCGGGCTCGGGGGGCTGTTCGTGCCGGTGCTGGGCTGGTTGGTCGAGCGCTACAGCTGGAGCACGGCTGCGCTCATAGTGGGCATATTCGTGTTCGTGATGGGCACGCCCATCGGGCTGGTCATGCGGCACCGCCCCGAGCCTTACGGCTACATGCCCGATGGCGACCGGCCCAGGCGTCAGGCGGGCGGCGCGGGCCAGGCCAGGGTCATGTCCCCCGACCTTTCAGCCGACTTTTCGGCGCGGGAGGCGATGAGCACGTCCAGCTTCTGGTACCTGACGCTGTCCGTCGCCGCGCGATCCCTCGTCAGCGGAGGCGTCGGGTTGCACCTCGTCCCTTACTTCGAGGGCCTGGGCGCGTCGCCGGTCTTCGCCGCCTTCCTCGCGGGTTCGGCAGGCTGGATGAGCATACCGGGCAGGCTCGGACTCGGCGCGCTGGGCGACTACGTTAACAAGCGTTACGTAATGGCGGTGTCACTGGTGCTGATGACGGTTGCCATAGTGATGATGGCGCGTGCGACCGACATAGAGAGCGCATTGCCGGCGCTGTTGGTGTACGCGGCGGCGCAGGGCGGAATATCGGTGTTGCCGCAGGCGCTGTTCGCCGAGTACTTCGGGCGGCGCTCCTACGGCACGATACAGGGCTTCCGCAGCAGCATACAGATGATCGGAATCATAATTGGCCCCGTGATATCCGGCTTCGTATTCGACCAGACAGGCAGCTACGAGATGGCGTTCCTCGGCTTTTCGGCAGCGACCATCCTGTCTATGGCGTTGGTTCTGCTCGCCCGCCAGCCCACGCGGCCGGCGGCGGCGGCGAAGGCCGCGCCTTCCGGCTAGGCAGACTTGGAGGGTGGCGTTCGGGGCGCGCAGTTGGTAGGAATTCGCCGTAAATTGCGCATAAAAGCCTATGCTTAGCCCCAAGCTTGTGGTAGTGTTATGTAGGCGCACGCCAAATCTCTTTTTTGGGTAAGGAGGCAAGAGACCTTCCATGGCAAAATCCAAGCTACTGGTTTTCTTCGCTCTCATTCTGTTATTTTCCGTTCCTGCCGGGCTGGCGCAGGCTGCGAACGGCGATGGCGTTAAAGGCACGGCGGCCGTATCCGACGGCAACACGCTGGGCGACGTGCTCACGGTCACCTTGGAGGACGTATCCCTGCCCGCCGAGGGTTCCTATCTGGTCGCATGGCTCATTTCCGACGACGGCTCGGTCAAGACAAACGTTGGCGCTATCACGGTTGCCCTCGACGGCAGCGCTAACCACACCTACGTCTCGAGCGCTGGCGACAACCTGCTGGCAAGCTACGGCGGGTTCGCGATTACGGTTGAGTCGGCGCCTGACGCGTCAGCTCCCAGTATGGAAATCCCGCTCATCGGCTACCTGGCCGGTGAAGAGAATCTAGGTCTCGCGCGGATGCTGGTTGTGGAGTCCGACGACGACCCGTCGGCCGGTTCTGTGGCCAAGCTCAGGAGTCAGGTCATGGCCGCGCTCCAGGCGGCGGAGAAGGCCAGAATGGCCGATTCCGCAGCCGACCTGAACAGCTACACGCAGATGGCGATCGACATCATCGACGCCGACGACGGTGTACTGGCACTCGCGGAGAGCGCCAGCATGACCGTGGCGGAGTACGAAGGTGCCGGAGGCGTCGGGACGGCCGTCAACAACGTCAGCGACTGGGCGACGGAAGCCAAGGCGAGCGCGCAAACCGCCATGTCCGCCCCGGACCTGCAAGTCGCCAAGAGCGTTCTGAGCAGCGTAACCGGACAGCTTGGGTCCGCCTTGAGCGGCGTTAGCGCCACCGGACTCGGCGGCGCTAACCAGGCGTATGTGGCGGGCCAAGGTCTTGCTACCTTCTCGGTGGAGACGCCCAGACCACCCGTAGAGGTGGTACAGCCGCCGCCGCCGCCGCTGCCACCCGTGGTTGGCGAGCCCGCCATTCCCATGATAGCGCAGATGGCAATGATCGCCGCGATCGTGCTGCTGGTGTCGGGTTCGGCAGTGGTTGCCACCCAGGTAATCAGGGGACGCCGCAGCTGAGCGCACGCCGACAATAAAATAGACACCTAGAGGAGAGGCCCCGCTTGGTCACATGCGGGGCCTCTTCTGTGTCCGCTGGACAACCTTTCCGCGTAGCAGCCTATCCCGACCTGTGCTAGACTTCGCCTTGGCAAGTGTTTGTCTAACTGCGCGGGTAGATTATGCGAAATATTCTCAAGACCATCTTCGCGGCGGCGCTGCTTTTGGCCGCGGCCGCCATTCTGAGCTGCGGCGAGCAGGGCCCGCCACCCACGCCCACCCCCACCCCGATCGATCCTGCGGCGCTGGTGAGCCGGGCGGCGCAGGCTTTGGGAGATCTCGATTCGTTTCACTTCACGCTGTCACACCCTGAGGGCGGCACGCCCATGCTGGAAGCGCTGCTGATACACGACGCGGAAGGCGACGTCCTCAAGCCGGACAGGCTGGCGGTCGAATTCGGAGGAGTGTTCGGAAACATCTACATAACCGCAAGCTTCATTTCCATCGGCGAGGACAACTTCATGACGAACCCCTTCTCGGGGGACTGGGAAGTGGTGCCTGCCGAGATCAACCCCATCGCCTTCTTCAGCCCTGAAAGGGGCATTACCAACATAATCGCCAGTATTTCGAAGCCCGTGCTCATCGACAGCGACGAGTCCGGGTGGCGTATCGCCGGCCTGCTGCCGCCCCAGGCGCTCGAGTCCATCTTCGGCGACACCATCAGCTCGGATGACGAGAGCGACTGGGTGTCGGTGGAGCTGACGCTGGACGCCGAGAGCTACCTGATGCGCAGCGTGAAGATGGAGGGCCGGGTTACGGAGCGGGAACCGCCGGGCACCGTTCGCGAGATTACCCTGTCGGGTTTCAACGAGCCCCCCGAAATCGAGCCACCGCTCTAGGGCTGGCGTCCGTTGTTCAATCGAAACGCCTCGCGTAAGCAGGCCGCCCCCCGCCGATTCGCCCCCTACGTCGCCCTCATTCCCGTCTGCCTGGGCGTGTTCGTCGCCGCCGACGACCAGACCGTGGTGGTGACCGTGCTGCCGCAGATAATGGCGTACATGAAGGTCGACGTGGTGAAGGAGGTCGATCAGGCGAGCTGGATCATCACCGGCTATCTGCTTGGCTACGTGGCGGCCATGCCCCTCATAGGCCGGGTGTCGGACGTGGTGGGCCATCGCCGCGCCTACATTGCGTGTACCGTGCTGTTCATGGCGGGGTCCACGGCGGTGGCGCTCACGACCGAGCTGTCGTGGCTCGTCGCGATGCGTGTATTGCAGGCCGTGGGCGCCGGCGCGCTGGTGCCGATTTCCATCGCGATCGTCGGCGACCTGTTCCCGCCGGAGCGCCGCGGGCTTCCCCTGGGAATCGTGGGCGGCGCGGCCGAGGCTGGAGGAGTCATCGGCCCGCTGTGGGGCGGCCTGATTGCGCGATACCTGGAGTGGCAGTGGATCTTCTGGGTCAACATACCCTTGAGCCTGCTTACGATAGCGCTCGTGCTCTGGCTCGTGCGGCCCAGCCCGCTGTTCCCGGGACGCATCGACTACGTCGGCGGCGTGCTGCTGGCCGTCGCCCTGGGCACCGTGACGCTGGGCCTGGCGCGCATTGGCTCTCCGGACGCGCTGATGACCGCGTACCTCGGGGCGTCCGCCGCGGCGCTCGTGCTGTTCGTGTTGCGCCAGGGACGCACGGATTCCCCGCTCATACCGCTTGCCATATTCAGGCGCGCGGCGATCAGCGCGGCGAACATTTCCCACCTCCTCGTAGGCGGCGCGCTCATAATCGGCATGATAACGGTGCCCCTGATGGCGAGCACCGCGCTGCAGTTGACGCCGTTGGAGGGCGGGCTGCGGCTGATGCGCATGACGGCGGCGATGCCGTTCGGGGCCGTGCTCGGCGGCATAATGTGCGGGCGACTCGGCTACCGTGTTCCGACGGTGGCCGGGCTGGCGTTTTGCGCACTGGGCTACTGGCTGATGAGCGGCTGGGCAATCGACGTCGCGGACCCGCAATTGACGATTCACCTGGCGTCTGTCGGCTTCGGATTCGGGCTGGTCATAGCGCCCATCGCGCTCGCCGCCACCAACCCGGCTCCCCCCAATATGCGCGGCGCGGCCGCGGGCCTTGTCACGGCGATGCGCGTGGTAGGCATGACCCTGGGCCTCGCGGCGCTGGCCGCCTGGGGCGCCGGCCGGTTCCAGGAGCTGATAGCGGGCCTTCGAATCATGCCGTCGGCGGGTGAGACGGCGGCGCAGGCCCAGGAGCGATTCGGCGCTCAGGTCACCGACGCGGGGCTGAGCCTGTTCAGCAGCTTCTTTCTCATAGCCATGGCGGCGTGCCTCATCGCCATAGTGCCGGCGCTGTTCATGTCCCGGCACGACGCCGATGACGTTTCGCCGCGCCTCGGCGCACGGGTGCTACCGGATACCGGAACTGACGTGGCGGCGGCTCCGCGCAGCCCGACGGCCTGAACCGCCGGGCTGCCGCGACTTCGACTCAGCCCGTGAAGAGCTTGTCGTCAGCGGTCTCTTCCGGTTCCCAGCCGAGCACCTCTTTGGCGTGGGAGAGGTCCCTGTAGTTCCAGGTGTTGTTGGAGACCGCGAAGAAGATGTCGAAGTCGAGGTCGTAGGGCGCGTCGATACACGCCTTGAGGTGCGTCGAAATGTCGCGGTGGCTCAGATAGATGGCGTTTTCGCGCGTGGTGCGCGGTCGGTTGCCGGTGGTTACGGAACCGATGCGAACGCAGATCATGCTGATGCCGTACTCGTCCGCGAAATGCCGGGCGAGCGCCTCGCCCCAGACCTTCGCCGCGCCGTACAGTGCCTCTGGGCGAACGTCGTGGTGGGTGAGCCTGCGAAAGTCGGGCGGCACCCTGTCGTACTCACCGGCCGCTATGTGCGAGTAGGGTGGCACGCGCTCGAAGCCGCGTATGGCGTTGCCGCTGGACGCGAACACGACCCGCTTGGCCCCGGCCTCGCGGGCGGCCTCGAATACGTTGTACGCGCCCAGAACGTTGCCGGCGTGTTGGCCTTCCCAGTCCTGCGCCCCGAGATAGGCCGCCAGGTGGACGACGACCTCCTGGCCCTCGAAGGCCGGGCGAATTGCATCCAGATCGGCTATATCAGCCTGTACGGTTGGAATGCCATCGACGGCACGGCGGTTCAGCGCGGTCAATTCGTACCCTCCCGCTTCGAGCAGGTGGTCCTTCAGCAGACCGCCGATTAGCCCGCTCATCCCGGTTATCAACACTTTCTTCATGGGGCCGGCCTCCTCTGATGAAATGCCCAACCGCGGCGCGTGCCCGAATTGGACGCGCGTGGTGGGTTCTTTCAATGTTAGTTTGTGACAGACACAGTAAACTGGCGGCGAAGGAGTATGTCAAGGCGGCGAGACAGCCTACTACCAGGGCTGCCCGAACGGGACCGGCGCCTCCAGGCGGCCCCCGATACATACCGCGCGATTTCGTATATACTATGTGGCGTCGGAAATGTTTGGGTTGAAGCAGCATTGGAGGTGCGTAAATGGCCGATTATCCCGATTCTCAGTCCCTGGTTAGCACGCAGTGGGTTGCCGACCACGGCGGCGACGCGAACGTGCGTCTCGTCGAGGTGGACGTGGACACAGTTGCGTACGAGCAGGGGCACATCGCCGGAGCGGTTGGCTGGAACTGGGAGACACAGCTGCAACAGACGGTGCGGCGAGATCTCATAAACAAGGAAGAAGTAGAAGGACTGCTCGGCGGGTCGGGAATCGACAACGACACGACGGTGGTGCTGTACGGCGACAACAACAACTGGTTCGCCGCCTGGGCCTACTGGCAGCTGGCCTATTACGGCCACGCAGACGTTCGCCTGATGAACGGAGGCCGCGCTCGGTGGGAGTCCGACGGACGCCCGCTCACGACAGACGTGCCGAGCCACGCGGCGAAGAGCTACACCGCGTCGGAGCCCAACGAAGACATCCGGGCCTACCGCGACTACGTGCTCGCCGCGACGAACGAGGGCAACATCGCCCTGGTGGACGTCCGGTCGCCCGACGAGTTCAGCGGCGCGCTGTTGGCTCCGCCCAAC
This sequence comes from Dehalococcoidia bacterium, assembly GCA_965226695.1. Classification (GTDB taxonomy): domain Bacteria; phylum Chloroflexota; class Dehalococcoidia; order Lucifugimonadales; family CATOSD01; genus CATOSD01. The sequence continues at coordinate 3,209,683 of OZ245405.1, read as the reverse complement.
CTGCCGCAGGAAGGCGCACAGCGCGGCGGGCACATCCCGGGCGCTTCGAACATCCCGTGGGCATCGGCGGTCGACGGGGACGGCACGTTCAAGTCTGAGGAAGCGCTCAGGGAGCTTTACGGCGCCCAGGGTATCGACGGAAACCGCGAGACGATAGCCTACTGCCGGATCGGAGAAAGGTCGTCGCACACCTGGTTTGTACTGTCGGAGATTCTGGGCTTTGACAACGTGCGCAACTACGACGGCTCCTGGACGGAGTGGGGAAGCATCGTTGGGGCGCCAATCGAAAAGTAACAGTCTTGGGGCTGGGTACCCATTCCCCGGCCCCTCGGTTCCGAGGCGTTTCGCACGCCTTGGGACGCCACCCCGCCGGCAACGGCCCGTAGACGCGGTTTGATGAACCGCCCGCACGGGCCGTTGTTCATTTGCGGCGATACTTGCGGGTGGCCGTCAGACCTTCGAGTACTCGGGTCTAGCCGTCTCAGTGCCGTCGGGAAGCGATTCGACCACAAAGTCGCCGAACAGGATGGGCACCTCATCCCGTAGAATCCGCAACACCTTGATGGCGAGCTGCCTGATCTCCCAATCGGCGAAGGGCGCGGCGCGCAGCTCAATGAAGTGGCGCCACGCCCGCACGTTCGCGGTCACGAAAATCTTGGTCTCGGTCGCGTTCGGCAGCACGGCGCGCGCCGCCTGCCGCACAGCTTTTCTGCGATCCGTGTTGGACGAGAAGGAGGAGCGCGGCAACAAGGCGTCCAGCGCCTGTTTAAGGTCGGCGTAGCTGCCGGCGGCCGACTCCAGCGCCGCTTCCAGAAGACGGCGCGCCTCCGCGGCCTCCGGGCCGTCGTCTGCGAGCGCGGGCGGCACCACGAACGCCGCCTCCGTCTCGTCGACGTAGCGCTGCGAACGCTGGCTGTAGGCGAACCCCGCGCGGTGCCTGACCAGCTCGTGTGTCAGGCTGCGGGAGACCCCCGTAAACACGAAGCCGTAGTTGACGTGCTCGAACACGCTGCCGTCGCTCGACGACAGCAGGTTGTGTATGAAATCTTCTATGTGCCGGCGTCCCCGGCCGTAGCTCATGTAGCACAGCCGCGCCGAAATCTCGATCGCGGCCAGGGCGTCGTCTTTCCCCGCGCGTATGCTCTCGGTAAGCGGGGGCAGGTGCTCGTCATTCAGGAATGCCTCGACTGCCTGCCAGTCGACCGAGGGGCGTGTTACGAGGTAGACGTTCGCGCCGGTAACGTAGCTCACTCCGAATGTCCTCAGTGCTCGCGACTCCCCGCGACCCGTGCGTTTTCGGGGTCGCGGGAAGTCGCCATTAGCCGCGCCGCGGGCCGGTCATCCGGCGCGGCGCGGCATGGCGGTTCAGTGAGTGCTCTACACTACCAGGCTCAGTGGGTTCTCCAGCCGCTCCTTGACGTCGATGAGGAAGCGGGCGCCCTCTGCGCCGTCGACGACGCGGTGGTCGGCGGACAGAGTGGCCGTCATCATCTCGGCGACTGCCAGCTCGTCGCCACGCACGACGGCACGCTTCGAGACCGTGCCCACCGCGAGCACGGCGGTTGCCGGCGGGTGGATGATGGCGACGAAGCTCGACACGTCGAACATGCCCAGGTTGCTCACGGCGAAAGTGCCGCCGCTGTATTCCTGCGCGGTGAGCGCACCGCTCTTGGCGCGCTCCGCCAGGTCCTTGCTGGTGGAGGCGATATGACCAAGTGACTTGTTCCCGCAGTCCATGATGGCCGGGACGATCAGGCCCTCTTCCTGCGCCATCGCGATGCCCACGTTGATGCTGTCGTTAAGCTGTATGCCCTCGTCAGTGTAGTAGGCGTTGAACATCGGGTGGGCCTTGAGAGCTTCGACGCACGCCTTTACGACCAGGTCGTTCACCGTGATGCGCAGGCCGGATCCCTCCATCGCCGCGTTGATCTGCCGGCGGAGCTGCATGACCTCGGTCATTTCGATGTCGGCGGCCACGTAGAAGTGGGGCTTCTCCTGCTTGCTGCGAACGGTAACCCTGGCTATCTGCTGGCGCATTCGGGACAGTGGTACCAGGTTCTTCTGCAACTCGGGTTCCGGCTCGACTTCGGCGACGGGTTCCGGCTCAGGCTCCGGTTCGGGTTCCGGCTCGACTTCGGCGACGGGTTCCGGCTCGACTCGGGCTCCGGTTCGGGTTCCGGCTCGACTTCGGCGACGGGTTCCGGCTCGGGCTCCGGTTCGGGTTCCGGCTCGACTTCGGCGACGGGTTCCGGCTCCGGCTCGGGTTCCGGCTCGACTTCGGCGACGGGTTCCGGCTCGGGCTCCGGTTCGGGTTCCGGCTCGACTTCGGCGACGGGTTCCGGCTCGACTTCGGCGACGGGTTCCGGCTCGGGCTCCGGTTCGGGTTCCGGCTCGACTTCGGCGACGGGTTCCGGCTCGACTCGGCGACGGGTTCCGGCTCAGGCTCCGGTTCGGGTTCCGTCTCGACTTCGGCGACGGGTTCCGGTTCGACCTCAGCGACGGGTTCCGGCTCAGGCTCCGGTTCGGGCTCTGGCTCGACCTCGGCGACGGGTTCCGGCTCGGGCTCGGGGACGGGTTCCGGTTCGACCTCGGCGACAGGTTCCGGCCCCGTGTTTAAGTTCAGAACGTCGACCCTGGTAACCCTGCCGCCCGGGCCGGTGCCTTCGACCTGGGACAGGTCTATGCCGCGCTGGTTCGCGAGTCGCCGGGCCATGGGCGAAGCGCGTACGAAGAGGCTTGCGGTGGCCGGCGGCTCGGAAGGCTCAGGCTCCGGTTCGGGTTCCGTCTCCGGCTCAGCTGTGCGCTCCGGCTCGGGAGCGGCCACGACGAGCGGCGTGGACGGACTGTTCATCGCGTCGATCGCGTGCCCTTCGGGCGCGGTCGCATGAAGGCCGATTATTGCGATGGGCTGGCCGACCGGCACGGAGTACCCCTCGGATACCAGGATCTTCTGGAGAATTCCGTCGGTGTACGCCTCAAATTCGACCACGGCCTTGTCCGTCTCGATTTCGGCTATAGGCTCGCCCGCTCGTACTGTGTCTCCCTCGGCCTTCAGCCAACGGACTATGACCCCCTCTTGCATGTCATAGCCCATCTGCGGCATGGTCAATTCGGTAGTCATTGACGCTCCCTTCAGGTATCTATGCTGTTTTTCCGCGGCCAGAATCGGGGACGCTGACCGTAACGCTATCAGCGTATCTTAGTGGCAGTTTCCGTCGCGGTTCTAGCAAGAGAATGGAGACGTTTTGTGAAATGTTCAATACTAGTCAAATATCGGCACGCCCGGACACCTCACGCGGCGCTTCGGTTGGAGACGAGGGAGGGCGCGGAAGGGAAGGAAAGGGAGAGCGCCGGCTAGATGCCGAAGGCCCTCTCGATTGCCGCGACCACGCGCTGAGCGTTGGGAATTGAGGCGGCTTCGAGGGCGCTGGCGTAGGGCGCGGGAATGTCGTCGCCGCCGACCCGGACGACGGGGCCGTCAAGGTAGTCGAACGCCTCTTCCTGTATGGTGCTGACGACCTCGGCGGCGAACCCTCCGGTGCGCCAGGTCTCCTCCACCACTACGGCTCGGTTCGTCTTCTTAACCGACTCGACCACGGTCTCGGTGTCAAGCGGGCGCAGCGTGCGCAGGTCGATGACCTCCGCGTCTATGCCCTTGGTCGAGTTCAGCAGTTCTGCCGCCTCCAGTGCCACGTGCACCATTCGGGAATACGCTACCAGCGTCACGTCCGCGCCGGGCCTCATCACGTTGGCCTGGCCGAACGGCACCAGGTATCGCTCGTCCGGCACCTCGCCGCGTGTGCCGTAGAGCAGCGCGTGTTCGGCCAGGAGCACGGGGTTGTCGTCCGCGACCGCGGTGGAGAGCAGGCCCAGCGCGTCACTCGGCGTCGAGGGTGTCGCCACCTTGAGGCCGGGCACCGACGCGTACCAGCCCTCCAGGCTCTGCGAGTGGGTAGCGGCAAGCTGAGCGCCGCCGCCCGTGACCGTCCGTATCACCAGCGGTACCTTGAACTGTCCGTTGGACATGTAGCGCAGCTTGGCGGCGTGGTTCACTATCTGGTCCATGGCCAGCAGCGTGAAGTTAATGGTCATCATCTCGACAATTGGTCTCATGCCGGCCATGGCCGCACCGACGGCGGCACCCATAAACACCGCCTCGGATATGGGAGTGTCCCTGATTCGTTTGGCGCCGTACTGATCCAAGAATCCCCTGGTTACGGCGTACGCGCCACCGTAGGCGCCTATATCCTCGCCCATCAGGAAGACGTCGTTGTCTTCCAGGGCCTCGCGTAGTCCCCTGGCTATAGCTTCACGCATCGTCAACTGAGTCATCCGCCGCTCCAAGCTCAGGCGTAAACGTGGTGGAATCGAGAGGAGAGATCGGGTACGGGACTCTCATCGGCGAATCGTACCGCCTCCTGGACGGCGGCCTCGACCTCGCGATCGATAGCCACGAACTCCTCCGCGGTGATGAGATCCTCGCTTAGTGACATCGCCTTGAAGGAGTCGATGGGGTCGCGGGTGCGCCACTGGTCGACCTCGAGCGAGGCGCGGTACGCGGACGGATCGGACATCGAATGGCCGCGGAACCTGTACGTCATGGCTTCGAGGAACACCGGTCCTTTGCCCTCACGCACGCGCTTGACGGCCTCTGTCGTGGCGTCGCGCACGGCCAGCACGTCCATACCGTCGATCTGCGCGGCGGGTATCCTGTACGACTCGGCGGCAAGGTAAATGTCCTGGCCGCCGGCGTGGGTCAACTCCACGTGGGTACCCATGCCGTACAGGTTGTTTTCCAGGAAGAAGATCACCGGCAGCCCCCAGAGGGAGGCGAGATTGAGCGCCTCGTGGAACTCGCCCTGGTTGACTGCGCCGTCGCCGAAGAAGCACACCGTGACCCGCCCGTCGCCGCGATACTTGCTGGCAAGAGCGAGACCCGTCGCGATGGGCAACTGGCCGCCGACGATGGCGTAGCCGCCCATGAAATTCATCTCCGCGTCGAAAAGGTGCATCGAGCCGCCCTTTCCCCCGCTGCTGCCCGTGGCCTTGCCGTACAACTCGGCCATAACCACGTTCGGGTCCATGCCCTTGGCCAGCGCGTGGCCGTGGTCGCGGTAGTGGCTCACCACGTAGTCCGTCTTATCGAGCGCGGACATGGCGCCGGTGGCGATGGCCTCCTCGCCGATGTACAGGTGCAGGAATCCCCTTATCTTGCCCTGCGTGTACAGTCGTCCGCACGCCTCCTCGAATCGGCGAATAAGCAGCATCATCCGGTAATACTCGGTCATCTGGCTCTGTTCGATTTTGGATGCCGTGCGCATGGTTCAATCCCAACTGGCTAAAGGGAATCTTCGAGCTTCGAGTTCCGCTTCTGGCTTTCCACGGCTCAGACGTGCACCGCCACGCCCTCGGCTGCGAGCGCGGCCTCCTTGATAGTCTCGGAAATGGTCGGGTGCGGATGCACGAGCCAGCCCAGCTCCTTGGTCGTGCCTTCCAACAGGTTCACGAGCGACGCTTCGCCCAGCAGCTCGGTCACCTCGGGGCCTATCATGTGCGCGCCGAGGATCTCTCCGGTATCAGCGTTGACCACCAGTTTGACCAGGCCGAGCGTCTCGCCCATCGCCATCGCCTTGCCGCTGGCCGAAAGTGGGAACTTGCCGATCTTGACGCTGTAGCCGCGCTCTCGCGCTTGGGCCTCGGTCAACCCGAAGCTCGCCACCTGGGGCTTGCAGTAGATGGCCCGGGGCATTGTGGAGTAGTCCAGCTCCGGCGGCGACAGCCCCGCTATGTGCTCCACGGCGGCCACGCCCTGCGCGGAGGCCACGTGGGCCAGCAGCATCTTGCCGGTCACGTCGCCAATGGCGTACACGCCCGGCACGTTGGTCCGCATGCGCTCGTCTATGGTGACGAAGCTGTTGATCGTCTCCACGCCCACGCGTTCCAAGCCTATGCCGGCAGTGTTGCCCTTCACACCCACGGCAACCAGTACTCGGTCGCACTCGATGGAGGATGCCTGGAGGCCGGCGGATATGCCCACCGTCGCCGTGCCGCCTACCACGTTCACGCTGCTGACGCTCGCGCCGGCGAGCACCTTTATGCCCTGCCTGCGAAACGCCCGATCGAGCTGCTCGCTGACCTCCTCGTCCTCTTGTGGCACGATGCGCGTCAGCAACTCTACGATGGTGACCTCAGCCCCGTAGGCCCGATAGATGTAGGCGAACTCGGCGCCGGTCGCGCCGCCGCCCACGATTACGACTCTTGCGGGTACGTCGCGCATCTCCAGGGCGTCGCGGCTGGTGACCACCACCTTGTGATCGATGGGAAGGTTGGGCAGATAGCGTTGGCTCGCGCCGGTGGCGACGATAACGTTGTCGGCGGTCAGGCTCTGGCCCGTTCCGGCTATCGAGACTTTGTTCGCTGTCTCGAATACGCCGGTGCCCCTGACGACGGCCACGTTGTTCTTCTTGAACAGGTAGCCGATGCCGTTGGTGAGCCGCCTGACGACCGTGCGGCTTCGGTCCACGGCGTGGCCGAAGTCGAACTGCAGGTTATCGAAGCTGATGCCGTACTCTTTGGCATGGCGGAATGTGTCGAGCACCTCGGCGTTACGGAGTAACGCCTTGCTGGGGATGCATCCCCAGTTGAGGCAAACGCCGCCCAGTTCGCGGTTTTCCACCACCACCGTGCGCATGCCGAGTTGCCCGGCGCGAACGGCGGCGATGTATCCGCCCGGCCCAGAACCCAGAATCAACACGTCGTAATCGGCCAACGTGTCCCTCCATTAGAGCGACGCCCGCGCGTGGGAAAGCGGGCAGCGCGAGTCCCCTTACAATACACCAAACGGCCCGACAAAGCGAATTGGCGGGCGAGTGGGCATCCGTTCGAAATCGGTGTTTGAGCGTTGGTCGATCTCAAGACTGCGGCTCGCTGAACGCTCACATCTACGCCCTCTCCAGGCGGTTGACATCGACGCACGCACACTACTACCATATCTATGGAGCCGAGGTAGCTCAGTCGGTAGAGCACAGCACTGAAAATGCTGGTGTCGTCAGTTCGATTCTGACCCTCGGCACGTGCCGGCCCAGCGGGCCGACGTTACGGAGCAAGGGCGGAAGTGGCTCAGTGGTAGAGCATCTCCTTGCCAAGGAGAGGGTCGTGGGTTCAAATCCCATCTTCCGCTCCAGCCTCCCCAATTCGTGGCTGGCAAGGCGCGGTTCCTGCCCCGATGCCGACATTTTGACTGTACTGGCACTGAAAAGAGAGTGCTGAGGTGCCGTAAGTGAGAACCGGGCTGCATTTCGTTTTGTCCACGGCCCTGCTCGGAGTGCTGGTTCTGCTGGCGTGCGAAGTAACGCTCGAACCCACACCGGGGCCAGCGTCCGCGCCGGCGCCGACCTACACGCCGCTGCCCACGTACACGCCGCTGCCGACCTACACGCCGTTTCCCACGCTCGAACCAGCACCCGTGGCCGCGGCCACACTGTCGCCGGCGGTCACGCCTGAACCGACTCCCATGTCGACGCCGCTGCCCACTGCTACGCCGACATCCACTCCAACCCCCACGCCTGAACCGACTCCCACGCCGACATCCACTCCAACCCCCACGCCTGAACCGACTCCCACGCCGACATCCACTCCAACCCCCACGCCTGAACCGGACTCCCACGCCGACGCTGCCGACATCCACCGACTGAACCGACCCATCACCTCCTCCATCAACGCCGGCGGAGCTGGTGCAGCGGGTTCAGGTCGGCATCGTCAGGGTTGAGACGAGATACGGCTCAGGCTCAGGCTTTATCTTCGCGACCGAGGAGACCACCGCCTTCGTCGCCACCAACCACCACGTTATCGAGGACGCCGACGCCATCGACGTGCAGCTCCTCGATGGCCAGTCCTATGAGGCGCTTCTGCTTGGGTGGGACGCGGACAGGGACGTGGCCGTCCTCGCGGTCTGCTGCTCCTATGACTTCACCGCCCTGCCCTGGGAGCCGATCAGTCCCGGCGTGGGAACGCAGGTCGTGGCCGTCGGCTATCCTCGAGGCTCGGTGGGCGGCATCACCGCGACCGTCGGCGAGGTCGTCGAGTCCGATGCGCTCAGCGCAGAATTCGATTTCATCCCTCACTCGGCGCCGCTCAACCCCGGCAACAGCGGCGGCCCCCTGTTTTCCATGCCCGAAGCCAGGGTGCTGGGTATCAACACCGCGCGCGGCACCGAGACGCTCAGCTTCTACTCCGTGCCCTACCAGGCCATCGAGGAGCCGATGAAGGAGTGGCGCGCAAAGCTGGTCATCGCGCCCGCGCCCACCCCCACCCCGACGGTCACCTTTGGCGCCGTCACAGCCGGAGCCAGCAAGTACACTGTGAACGAGATACGAGACCCCGCGCCGGCAAGACGGGATGTGGATCCCGGCAGGCGGCTGATAGCAATCGACATTACGCAGCAGGCTTTCCTTGCTGACGACACCTACAACCCGCTCAACTTTTCAGTGCAAGACAGCGATGGGTACGTGTACAGCAGAGGCGGATATGCAGACGTTGAACCCCGATTTAGTTCTGGCGATTTGGGTCGTGGACAGAGTGTACGTGGTTGGGTGACATTTACGGTGCCGCAATCGGCCGTCCTCATATCGGTTATGGTCGAGGCTGGTTACTCAAGCCCGAGCGTCGTCATCGCGGACCTAACGCCCTCGCGCTGAATCTGCCCACGCCATCGGCTAGATCACACTACGCGAATAGCTGATCTCGAGCAGCAGGCAAGGGACATAGCGATCGAGCTGGAAGAAACAGAGGGACAATGATGGCACGTGGACGCAGATGGATGCTAGAACAGGACATGGCAGTCTTATACGCTAAACTCGCATACAAAGAGCAACTGACTATCAGACATCCGGCCATCGGAATACTCGCTAAAGCCATGAATCGCACCAAAGCCTCTATCATGATGCGAAAAGCTAACTTTGACTCTCTAGACCACTCCATACCAGGAACCGATTTGAACCGTTCTGCGAAGTTAACTGTAGACACCTGGGCTGAGTACGAAAGGGAGCCAGCCCAGACTTTCGTTAAGACCCACAGAGCCTATTTGAATCTAACCCGGTCCGGTTGATCATAGGCATATGCCGACAATGCCGACAGCTTTGCACACCCTGCCAAAGGCCGATTGAGGCTCATCTAGCTACGAAAGCATCGTCTATGGCCCTCGTTACGCCTGAATTTCCGAATCCCATCTTCCACTCCAGCCTCCCGCTTAGGTCCCACGCGCCACCCTTCTCATTCTCGCCCTCCCTGCTTGCGCGCGCCCTGTGGCCTTGACGCTTCGTAGGTGCTGACTTAAGCTTTGGCCATTCCCCGCGAAAGGAGACCGACGTGACACTTTACAACTCCGAGTCCGGCGACATCTCGATGGTGCTGACGGGCGAGTCCCTGATAAGCCGGAGAATGCGTGTTTTCAAGGAAGAGCGTTTCACGAGGATGAGAGAGATCATCCAGGGCGGCGACGTCTCCTTCACGAACGCCGAAATGCTGTTCCACGACTACGCCCACTCACCTAACCCACACCAGTTGGGCACCTACATGAGGTCGGACCCCGCCAACATCAAAGAGCTTCAGTGGCTGGGCATCAACCTGGTCTCGTGCTCCAACAACCACGCCTACGACTTCGGCGAGGGCGGAGTGTTGGAGAACATCCAGCAACTGGACGACGCAGGGCTGGCTCACGCCGGCAGCGGGCGCAACCTCGCGGAGGCGAGGGCGCCGGCCTACCTGGACACCGACGCGGGCCGCGTCGCGCTCATTTCGGTCACCGACTCAGGCCCCGCCGAGAGCCGAGCCGGCGAGCAGCGCCGCGATATGCTCGGCCGCCCGGGCGTAAGCTGGCTGCGCAGCACCGCCGAGTTCACCGTCGATCGGCCCACCTTAGACGCGCTGCGCCGCATGAGCGAGGAGCTGGGATTCGAGGACCAGAAGCGCGCCCGCGGTTTCGACGGCGATTCGGATTCGGTGTTCCACCTGATGGGCCAGCCGATGTACAGCCCCAACCCCACGCTGAAATACGTGCTTGGTGAGTCGTTCAGCAAGCGCCGCGTGCCCGACCCCTACGACATGGACCAGATATTGCAGCGGGTCTCGGACGCCCGGCGCATGGCCGACTGGGTGATCGTGACGATGCACAACCACGAGGGTGGCGCGACGGGCGCGGACCCGGGCGACCACGCCGTGGCGCTCGCCAAGGCCGCCATCGATCACGGCGCCGACGTGTACGTGGGGCATGGCCCGCACCGCGACCGGGGTATGGAAGTCTACAAGGGCAAGCCGATATTCCACAGCCTGGGCGATTTCGTGATGCAGAACGACACCGTGGAGCTTATGCCCCAGGACAACTACCTGCGCCAGGGACTCGGTTGGGACGCCGTGCCCGCGGACTTCTACGACGCCCGCTCGGCCCTGGACACGAAGGGCATGCCGGCTGACCCGCTGCAATGGCGCAGCACTATGGCGCGGGTGAAATTCGAGGACCACAGGCTAACGGGCATCGAGCTCATCCCGCTGGACCTGGGATTCCTCCGCTCGCGCGGATCGCGCGGCCGCCCGCTGCTGGCCGGGGGCGAGACCGCGGAGCTGGTCCTCGAGGGCATGAGGGACATGTCGTCGAAGTACGGCACCAGCATCAAGATCGAAGACGGGACCGCGACTGTGGAAGTGGGCTAAACGCCGCCGCGAACAGTACCGCAAAGGCGACCGGAGGAGGTGCGCCGTGGCCACGACCGAACAGCTTGTAACGGCGGACGATCTGGTGAGGATGCCAGACGACGGATATCGCTACGAACTGGTGAGGGGAGAGTTGCGGAAGATGCCGCCTGCCGGGTTCCCCCATGGCAAGATAGCGTGGGCCATAGCTTTGCGGCTTGGCACGTACGTGGAGTCAGATGGTCTCGGCACCTTGTTGATTGCCGACACTGGGTTCGTGCTCAGGTCGGATCCCGACCACGTCCGCGTCCCGGACGTGGCTTTCGTTCGGCAGGAACGACTCGAGGCGGCAGCTGATGTTGCCGGCTTCTTCCCCGGCCCTCCAGATGTCGCAATCGAGGTGATCTCGCCCAGCGACCTCTACACGGAAGTCGACGAAAAAGTGGCGGACTACCTGGCGGCCGGAACGCTGGCGGTCATCGTCGTAAACCCGCGCCGCCGCACAGTCAGGGTCCACCGCTCGCTGTCGGACACGGTCGAACTGACCGAATCCGACACGCTGGAAGTCAGCGACATCGTGCCCGGATGGCAGATGCCCGTGAAGGACATGTTCGAGTAGTGCAAATGGCCTAAGCCGTCCCTACGCATCCACTCTTGGCCTCGTGCTAGATGGTGAGCGTACCTAGGAATCGGTTGGCATAGGGCGACGCTGCCCTGACCTTGTCGGGGTCCAGGCGGTCCAGAATCTCAAACCCGTGCTTGCCCTTACTGTAGCCACCCTTCTGGGTCCCGCGGGCAGCCCGGTCAAGGTCTCTGAGCACATCTTCTTTGGGTATCTCTTCGACGTTAGGATTGCGTGGAAGGGCCTGCTTCCGAAAGCCCGATCCGTAGAAGGATTCCAGGGCATCGGCGTCGGCGAGAAACCACGATTCCATGACTTGGACCATGAGGTGGCATTGGTCGTCCGTCGCGCCACGGGGCCGTGCCCAGCCGTCGCTTGTCCGCAGATGCTGCCAAGGTCCAGGAGCAGTAACGGGCGATTCCGCATCAACCAAGAGCACGGCGGGCCGGTCGGTGCTAACCGCGCTCCTGAATTTGTTATAGGCGTTTCCGCGGGGACCGCAGGCTATGACCCGAATTAGTCGCAGATCTGCCCCTGCTCTGGCCAGAAACTCGCGAAAGGCATCGCGGGCCTCTCTCAGTTGATGGCGATTCCCTCCCCCGCCTTCAACGAAGACTTGAGTCACCACCACCGAGTTCCCCCCATTGCTCCCCTCATCCAGATTTCGCCTAACCTATACTCATCTAGCCACGACTGGATTCCTTCCACATCCTTGAGGCGGCGTAGCTGGGTGGCCCCGTCCAATTTCTCGCAGACGATGATGGCCTCTGGAGTGTTTGTCAGTGCGTCCACCAGGATGTCGGAGTGAGTGGTTACGAATATCTGGCTGCGTGCTGATGCCTCCACCAGGAGCTTAGCTACCTGCGGAATGATGTCGGGGTGCAGTCCTAGCTCAGGCTCTTCGATGCAGATGACAGGCGGCGGCGTGGGATGGCACAGCACAGCGAGAAGGCACAGGTAGCGCAAGCTGCCGTCGGATAGACGGCTGGCGGGTATGTTCTCGCGAAGGCCGTCTTCCTGGAAGAATATCTGCACCGTGCCGCCTCTAACAAGGACGTTGAGGTCCCTGAACTCATGCATGAAGGTTCTCATATTCTCCACAATCCGCGTTTTCGCCTCTGGCTGGTTCAGCAAATCGCTCAGCACCACGCCGAGATTGGATGCGTCCTCCAGGAGTCTGTCCTGCTGGAGGTCGGGCTTCTGGGATTGGCGCGGCTGCGATGAGCGGCCTAGACTCCACTCTCGGTAGAAGGCCATCTGAGAGAACCTCAAAGCGAGGTAGGTCAACTCGGGGTAAGAGTCGGGGTCTTTACGTTGGGAGAGTATCGACTGGTCCGGCAACACCGAATCCGGCTCAAGCCGTCGTGGATCACTCTCCCCTTTGACATTGATGATAGGGTTTCCCTGAATGGGATTATGGTAGTAGATGTACGGTCGGTCATACTGATCGAAGGGTCTTGCGCTCTCAATAGTCTCTTCTCGCAGCGCGAACCGGTCACCACTTTCCGAGAACGAAATACGATACCTGATGGGGATGTCCCCTGATGGGTACGACAGCGTCGCTTCCAAGGTGGCCGATTTGGACTTGGCGTCGCCCTTCCAAGGCCATTCTCGGACGCCGCCGCCCTCGCGGGTAGGTGCTTGTAAGTCCCAAGGTGCGGCCGCGAGCAGGGACAACGCCGCTATCAGGTTGGACTTGCCGGAAGCATTTGGCCCTATCAGAACGTTCAGAGGCTCCAGAGAAAGCGGGTCGGCATTAGGCCCAAAGGAGAGGATGTTCTCCAAGCGAATCTTCTGGATGAATCTCTTGCCTTCCATGGACTACTCCCGTGGGTGCGTCCAATTTAGCCTCGTAATTCAAGCGGGGTATCCCACCTCTCAGAGGCGGCGATACCCCGCCGTTAGACTGTGTCGGAGCCGCAGCGTCCCTACTCCCGCAGAAAGCCCACGCGCTCGTACTCGCCCTTCACGACCGGCCGGGCGTCGACCTCCAGCCAGTCTTCCAGAATCTCGGTGTAGATGCTGCGGAAGTCGAGATTGAACTCCAGGTCGCCCTCCACCAGCTTGTCGGCGTCCAGCGAGGGGTACTCGCTGTAGTGGCCGCCCGCCACGGCGTCGCCGATAACGAACGCGACGCCGCCGGAGCCGTGGTCGGTGCCGTTGCCGTTGTCCTTCACGCGGCGCCCGAACTCCGAGAACACGAACATCAGCACGTCCTCGCTCTTGTCGTGCTCCTTCATGTCCGTGTAGAAGTCGTAGATGCCGCCGGACACGTCGCGCAGCAGACCTTCCTGCAGGTTTATGCCGTTGGTGTGCGCGTCGAAGCTGCCGTGCTGGGTGTAGCAGATGCGCGTTCCCACGTCGGCCTGCAGCACCTGGGCCGCGCCCTTCATGTTCTTGGCGAACGAGTTGGTTGCGTACTCCACGCTGGACGAGTAGGACGCCGGCACGGTGCTGAGTATGTCCGCGCCGCGCAGGGCGTCAAGCCCCGTCTGGCTGAGGAAGTCCATCACCGGGCCGCTGCCGATGGCCTGGGAGTACATGTTGCGGAAGGTGTCCAGCGCGGCGTTGCGCTGCTCGTCCTCGCCGAAGTGGTTCATCAGGCCGTAGGTGGCGAGGTCGGTGACCGACGCGACCGGCGCGCCCTTGGCCACCAGCGCCCTGGGCAGTCCCGCGCTGAAGTTCACCGCGGCCACCACGTTCTCGCCGTCCGGGTGCATCTGGCGCACCGCGTTGCCGAGCCAACCCTCGTCGCCAACCTTGGTGGGTTCCGCCGTGTGCCATATGTCCATCGAGCGGAAGTGCGAGCGGTTGGGCACGGGGTAGCCAACGCCGTGAATGATTCCCACTTTGCCCTGCTCGTACAGATCCTTGATCGGCTGCATGGCAGGGTTAAGCCCGTAGCCGTTGTCCAGCGGAATCACCCTGTCCTCTGTAATCCGGACGTTCGGGCGGCTGTCTATGTAACGTGAGTCGTTGTAGGGTACCACGCAGTTCAGGTAGTCGTTGCCACCGGAGAGCTGCACAACCACCAGCTTGCGCTTTCTGACTTCAGCCATCTGGACCATCTCCTAACGATTGAATTGGTTTTGCCCCCGGCGGCGCATTGCCCCGGCCGCGCTGTCTTCGAATTCGCGCCTTCGCGGTCGCGCGTTAAGCCCTTTCGTATACCTGGAAGCGGTGCCTGAGTGTCTCCAGCACGTAGGCCCTGTCTTCTGTGTCCACCACGACCTCCACCGGGTCCCAGAAGTAGGGTTCGATGCGCGCGGAGATTTCGTGGACGTCATCGGAATCGACTTCGAACACGGGCACGAACTTCTCGCGCGCCCTGTGCTCGTCGGCCTGCGCCTCCAGGTACTCCAGCGCCCACGGGTTGGGCATCGCTTCGCCCCGCAGATTGGACAGGAAGCGTCCCTCGGAGTCGAGCACCTGCACCCGCTGGTTGCCCCAGTCGGCCACGTACACGTTGCCTTCGGAGTCGACGGCCACTCCGGAAGGCCGGCTGAACTGGCCGTCGCCCGTGCCCGCCTCGCCGAACTTGGCAAGGAACTCGCCGTTCGCGGTCAGCTTCTGCACGCGGTCGTTCCGCCAGTCGGCCACGTACACGTTGCCTTCGGTGTCCTGGCAAATGCCCCACGGCAGGTTGAACTGGCCGTCGCCCGCGCCGTGCTCTCCCCACTTGGAGATAAACTCGCCGCCCTTGGTGAACTTCTGGACGCGGTGGTTGCGGTGGTCGACCACAAGTAAGTTGTCGTCGGCGTCGAAAAGCAGCCCTGAAGGGCCGTCGAGCTCGCCATCGCCGCTGCCGCGCTCTCCCCAGTAGCCGACGAGGCCGCCGTCGCGGTCGAACACCGTTATGCGGTGCAGAGAGTCGTCGGCCAGGTACAGGTTGTCGTCGCGGTCCAGCGCGAGCGCCGAGGGCCATATCATCTGGCCCGGCTCCCTGCCATACTTGCCTATCTGGCCGAAGTACTCGTGCTTGCGGCTCACCATCTGTATGCCCACTATCTCGAGCGCGGTCGTGTTGCTGCGGCTGGCGACGAAGATGCGACCGTCGCCGCGAATCGCCATGGCGGTGGGCATCATGAAGCCGCGCCCGCCCTGGTCGGCGCAAAACCCTACGTTGTCGGTGTACTTCAGATTGAAGTCTGTTGCTGTGGTCATACTCATCTCCGTTTGTGCGAGCGCCTATTCTCCGTAGAGCGGCTCCATCTGTGTCAGAAACTGTTCGACGTCCGACATGCTGTCGCGGACATCTTCGGTGCTCATCCAGCCCTCGTAATAGTTGGCGTGCAGCGTTTGGGCCACCTGGAAGTTCCGTCGCAGGTCGGTTCGCCCGGTCTCCCTGACGAGTCGGCTCACGGCGGCGATCAACTCCCTGTGATTGTAATGACGCAGCCCGCGCGTATCGGCTGCCGCCTTGACCGCGTGCGCCGCCGCGCCCCATGCCTTTTCGGACGCCTGGGGCAGGTCTCGCCGTTCGAACTCGAGCTTGGCGTGGCGCATGAATCTGCGGCTGGCCTCAGGGTGGCTGAAGCGTATTGCGGCGAGGCGGAGAATGTCGTCGCCGGTGTATGGGGCGACGCCAAGTTGTGGGTTTTGTCGCACGTCCTCCACCGTTTCGGGCGCGATTGCGGACCCGTCGAGTTCGCCTTCCTCTATCAGGCGCAAGGTCTTCTTGAGGATGGCGTCGTGGCCCTGGGCGAAGCGACGGCCAGGCTTGTTCCAGCGTGCGCATCCGCACATGCAGTATCGGGTTCCAGTGGCTTTCGTATTCGCCTTGCTGACAATCATACTCTCTCCCGTCGCTACGCCATCTGGTACTCCTGGGTGGCGACGATGATGGAAATGAGCGCCGCGACGGTCTTGGCCGCGGCCTCGGAGTCTTCGTCGAAGCCGGCGCGGCCCTGGGATGCGGCGAAGTCGACCAGCCCGGCGTGCGTGCTGTCGAGCACCTCCAGCGGTCCGAGCACGTCCAGGCAGGCGTCCACCAGTCGCCCCGGGGTAGGCTCCGCGCTGCCGGCGGATTGCGCTACGCGCTCGATAATGGCCTTCACTCCGGGCCGGCTCGGGTCGTTCAGCGTCTTGCTGGCGAAGTTGACCCTTTGCACGTAGGCGCCGGTGTTTATCCACTCGCTGCCGCCCTGCCAACCCTCCACGCTGGGAGGCGCCAACAGGCCCTGGCCCATGTTCGAGCAGGCGGATGAGGCGGCGTACGTGTCCTGGGATGGCAGCTCGACGCCGCCGGCGAGGCGCAGTGTGCCCACGACCATTTCCGCGGGGCTCTTTATCCTTGCGAATTGGGAGGCCTCGGCCTTGAAGAAGTCCGACGTGAACAGCGCCCGCAGCATGGCCCTTACGCTGTAGCCCGAGTCGAAGTAGGCCTGTACCAGCACGTCGATGGCCTCCGGGTCTCGAGGCGGCGTGTGCGGCCACTGCGGCACCGGCAGCTCGTCGGCCACGAAGAAGTGGTACAGGTGGCGGGCTATGAAGCGGGCGGTGGCCTCCTGCTTGCAGATGATCGCGACGGCGTCCTCGCCGTTGAAGTCGCCCGTCTCGCCCAGCAACGTCTTCTCGCCGTGGTCGTGGTCGTCGTCGTTGTACTCGAACTGCCACGAAATGTAGCCGTAGGGCCGCGCGGTGTTGTTGCGCATCTTGATGGACATGTAGTCAGGATTGACCACGCTCCAGCCGGTGAAGGCCCTGGCGCACTCCTTTATGTCGTCCTCGGTGTAGTTGCCGACGCCCATCGAGAACAGCTCCAGGATCTCCCGGCCGTAGTTCTCGTTGATCGATGCCGCGTGGTTGTCCTGGTTGTCGAGCCACATGATCATGGCGGGGTCGCGAGAGAGCTCGATGAGCAGGTTGTCGAACTTGCCCATGCCGTGCTGCCTGAACATGTCGATCTGCGACGTGACGACGCGCGCCTGGATGAGCTTGGTCGCGCCGGTGGCGAAGAGGCGATGCCATAGCAGGCACATCTTCTCCCGCAGGGGCGATTCGGTCTTGACCATGCGATAGACCCACAGGGCCGACGCCGCGACGGGCGACCTGAGGTCGGACTGGTCGACGTGGTACCTGCGGATGAGGTCGTTGGGCAGTTCGTCGGTGCCGGTGGGACTGAGCAGCTCATCGAGCGTGGCCTCGTAGCCCATGCTCATGGCGCGGTCCAGCTCGTCCGGGGTCGCGCCGAAGCCTGCCCGCCTTAGCAGGTGCGCCATAAGCTTGGTGTCTTGCCTGGACTGGACTGTTGTCATTGCGGCTCTCCGTGACAGTGGATTCCGGGCGCCGGTCGCCGTTCGCGCGCACGCGCGTCCGGACGGCTGGCGCCATCGCGGCTGGTTGTCGAATGATACCATACTACGCACGCGCCTCAAATGGGAGATTCGGGCGACGTCCTGTGTCGGTTTACCGAGTGCCCCCAGCACCGCTAATTAGGGTGTCGCACCTCGATTGTGAGTCTAACGAACGCGAAATCTGTTCATTTCTGCGACATTCTGTGCGAATCCTAGCTGAGGGTGTCGGCGGTACTGTGCGAATCTGTGCTGCCGGCGCGGTCTGATGGGACACACAAGTGGCGCCGCGTGGCAGAAGAGGACAGGGGGCGTGCCGGTGGCCAGTGGCCGGTTTTCGACGCCCCTACCGATGCCTGGGGCTTTACCCCGTTTGGGGCTAGGGTTACCGGGCCGCGGGGTCGGTCCCTCGCGTAGGCGAGGGTAGCACGCATGTGCGGCTATGTTCAAGGGGGTCCGCCAGAATGCGGGGTCAGGGCGGATTGGTGGGGAGAAATTGAGCAGGAATGGGGGCTGGTAGGGACGTGAGTGGGGTTGGATGGGGCAGAACGGGTGGCGCGGAACGGGGGTGCGGGGGCGCGAATGGATCGGAGTTGGGCGAGGAGGTGAAGCCGCGGTTCGCGTAGGGGTGTTCGGGGACATTATCGAGGGCGATCGCAAGGGATTACGTCTGTTCGGAGTTGGGCGTACCTGGTTGTCTGTAATAGGCTTATGGGGCGCGGTGGGTCAGACTCGCCGCTCCACGTCAAGTCCTGCTGGCGGTGATATACTTGTACCCGCACATTGGGTTGATGTGCGCCACCAAAGATTCTTTCAGGATACAGGTAATGATGCCAAACAGGAGGATTTCCTCAACCGGGCTTTGGCCAAGTTGCTGACCGGGCTGAGTATCCCAACGGACTACGAACAGAAAGTCGGACTTCGACGCCTGGACATGGTGGCAGAAGTCGACGGGCTCCGCGTGGTTCTCGAGGCGGAGAAGGGCTTTCACCGCAAGGCGCAGGCCATTAAGGACGCCGACGCGCGCCTGAAACAGAGGCTGGCGACGGCAGTCTTTGCGGTGTGCTACCCGGATGGCGCGACCGAGCAGAACCTGGCCGATGCGACGCTGACCTGGACGCTGCGTCTCAAACCCGACGAACCATCTGGCGACTGGTCCACTGGTGGCGTCCCGCAGCTTGCGCAAGCCGTGTGGCAGGCGCCCGGCTCGCTGAGCGGCGCGGACGCCGCCGCTCAGATGCTCAACGAGGGCCTCGACGTCGTAGTGCAAGGGATGAGTTCCCAGGCGCGCCGTCACCTGGCACAGGCGCTCGACCTTCCTCCCACTAAGCCCGGCGGCGGCGAGCGCGCCGAACGCTACTTCGTGGCAGCCAAGCGCGGGATGCTCGTTGTAGCTACCGCGATTCTGTTTCACCATCGCGTCCAACCCCATCTGCCGGAGGAGCCGCCCGATGGCTTCGATGGCGCTTGGCCGCCCGACAGCGCGTCGGTCTGCGCTGAGCAAGAGTCCCCCATAGGCGCCTTCAGCGAGGCGTGGCGCGGCATTCTCGCAGTTGATTACCGCCCAGTCTTCGAGACGGGCCGCGCGGCGCTGACCGCGTTGTCGGCAGACCCGGACACGGGCCAGGCGGTGAGCCGACTCGCCAGGGTTGTGGCGCACGTCTCCGAGCGAGTCGCCGGATTGCGCCACGACCTGCTGGGCCGCATCTTCCACCGCGTGCTGGACACCGCCCGCTACGACGGCTCGTTCTACACGTCCACGGCCGCCGCGACGCTGCTGGCGTCGCTGGCGTTGCGGGAAGAGGATGGCGACTGGGCTGACCCGAACTTCGTAGCGTCGCTCCGAATCTGCGACCCCGCCTGCGGGACGGGAACGCTGTTGATGGCCGCCGCAGAGCGCATCCGGGACCTGCGGACCGCCGCGGGGTTGGGCGACGTAGAAGACGAAGAGGCCCTGGGGCTGTCCTTGGTGGAGGACGTGCTTTGGGGATTCGACGTCAACCTTACGGCGACGCACATGGCCGCAAGCACTTTGGGAATGCTCTCGCCAACCACTCAAACTTCAGCCGCATGAACATCCACCGCACGCTGCTCGGCGTGTTCTACGGCCAGCCCTATCTGGGATCGCTCGACTTCCTTCACAGCCAGGCGCGGCTTGCTGCCTGGCCCACGACTACACGTCAGGTGGAAAGCGAAGCGGGAATGGCTGATCCCCCGCCGCCAATGGATCTGGTCATCATGAATCCACCCTTTACCCGTGACAGCCTACGCCACGACCAGTTCAGCCGCAGGGACGAATTGGCCATAAAGCAACGCGAGAAAGAGGTTTTGGCAATCAGCCTACCTACATGTCAGGGAATAGCGGAGCCTTTTTGGCAGTTCTGGCCGAATATCTCAACAAGAGCGACAGGGGTACGATTGCCGCCATCTTGCCTCTTGTGGGAATCACCGACAAGTCGGGGCTAGGTATCCGTAAGTTTCTGGGAAGCCGCTACCACGTTGACACCATAGTCAGTTCGCACGACCCAGACCGCATCTTCTTCTCTGAAACATACAGCATCGGCGAGATGCTGCATAGTCTGTAGGCGGCGGACCGGCGAGGACGCCAAGCCTCCCACGCGGGTTATCAACCTTGCCCGAAATCCGGCGACGCCGCTAGAGGCGCTGGACGCCGTCGCCGGAATTGAACGTGCGAGGGACAAGAGTCCCGCACAATCCGGTCACTTCACTGTAACAAGTGCGTTCAAAGCGCATCGAGCGGGAGACTGGTTTGCAGTCAACTTCCTATCGCCCTTCCTCGTGGACGCCTACCGCACTCTCAGTGAGGACAGCCCAGCATCCGTTCCACGTGATTCTGAGCGAACTGCAGATATTGGGCCCTGAGGGCAGACGGATTCGAGACGCATACGTTGCGCTCGAACTTGCCAACGCCTTCGGCTAAGACGGGCCTTGTGGTCCACAAGACGGACGTCACTCAATCAATGCTCGCCGAACCGACGTGCACATCACGCCCAAGGCTCGCAAAAAACACCTGGCGGACAAGTATTGGGAGCAGCGGAGCGAAATGCTATTGCCCCCAACTGAGGCTGAACCTTGCGCCGTTTCGTCGGTGATGCTGTCGGAGGAGGCGTCTTGGATCTCGCTGGGACTCCCTGCCGTCCACATGACCCTGAGCTCATCAAGGCGCTATGCCTATATTTGCAACTCTACGCTGGGGCTGTTGTCGCTGCTTAGGTGAGCGCGACAATAGGGTGCCGTCTTACCCATCCTTCTCTCTGGACACGCTGCGCTCCATGCCAATGCCAAACTTTGTGGAGTTGGAATCGGCGGAGCGTGGTTTGCTGACAAGCTGGTTCGACTGGCTCAGCAGTCAGCCACTGCTGCCTCTCCCAAATGGACGAGACCCTGTGCGCCGGCAAATCGACGACGTGGTGACCAAGGCGTTGGGCATCGACGCCGAGTGGGTGTCTCGAATCCGCCGAGAATTGGCGCGGGAGCCCTCGGTGACGAACGCGCGGTACGGGTGAGGAGGTGCTTGGGGCCACTTTGCCCAAGCCCGCGGCGCCATGGAATTGACATTAGTAGTGTAAATGCTATAATTACTTCTGCTATTAATGGGCCACTGAGAAGAGCCACTTCGCGCTCTTCCCGCTTAGACGGGATAGGTGGCCCGGTTCTTTTGGCTTCAGTAGTAGTACGTGCTTCCTTTGCTGAAGGCGTCAAATTCAGAACGTATCTTGTCGCGGATCAGGTCGTAAGACCTTACGTCGTTCCTCACCCACTTGCGTTGGATAGCCCAACTGCAATAGTCTGCTATCTGTAGCCCGGTGTCTCCGTTGGCTGGCCATTGTGCAGTGGTAGTCTTGAATTCGGAGAGACCTGCGACATCACATCGCGCACGCCTCGCTGAAAGCCAAGCTCTAACCCCTTTTTTGTTCCTATGGACGCCGCTATCACGAGCAATTCGTCGTTGAATTTGGCGATTCGTTGTTTGACATACTTCATGTGGAGATACCACGCGTACTGATAGAAGCGTTCGTGGCTTGTTCGGAGTTGCGGTTGCGCCTTTCGTTTTTCCAGGATCGTGGCGTCTATTCGGAAATTGTGCGGCTTGAGCCGAAGCAGCCATCAATGACTTCCGTCGCAAAAACCCGGTCTCGGATAGCCTGTTGATCCGTAGAGGCTCGAAACGGCCCCGGATGCGCGACCCCTTCCCAAGCAAGGTCAAAACGCGAATTTCCGCAGATCTTCACGAGCTTGCTGGTCGTCAAAGAAAGTAACGGTCGTAAGACCGAAATAGCGACTTGCTCCGACACCTTGGCTGAAGTCAAAGTTGCCGAACTCGTCGGCAAACACGCATATGCGAGCCAACGCAACTCCATCTGATTAAGAATCCGCCCAATCGGAATGCCCTGATGTGACGGCATCTTTGATGCGCATAGGCTCCGCTCTACGCAACCCACCGATGATCCGCACTCAATTGTAGCAAGCGCCCTGGCTTTCTAAACGTGAACAGATGCTGAACCCCCGAACGAGGCCCCCGCGAGGGCTATGGGCCCGTCGCCCGAATTTGGTACACTTCCCGCCATGCGATTGCGGCTTCCTCCTCCTCTACGGGCGCGCGCCATAGGTTCGCGCGGCGTCTTTGGCACTCTGCGGGGCGTCTTCTACGGCTGGTACCTCGTCGGCGTGGCCAGCATGATGCTCACCCTCATGTCCCTGACCGTCTTTCAGAGCACGGGCACCTACTTCGTCGCGCTCAACCGCGAGTTCGGCTGGAGCCGCACCCTGCTATCCGGCGGCTTCGCCTTCTCGCGAATACAGGGCGCGGCCATCGGGCCGATCGAAGGCTTCCTCATCGACCGGTTCGGCAACCGCACCATGTTCGTCGTTGGCTTCACCATGATGGGCGCGGGATTCCTCATGCTGTCCCAGCTTCGCGAAGGCATGGTGCTGCTGGGCTTCCTCCCCTTTTCCGCGGTGATGCAGTACTACATCTCCCTCGGCGTCATCACCATCGGCTCCGGGCTGGGCGGCTGGCTCACCATGATGTCCATGGTCAATAACTGGTTCTCCCGCCAGCGTTCCTTCGCCATGGCCACCGCCATGTCCGGCATACACTTCGGCGGCTTCCTGGTGCCCGTGCTGGCCTTCTTCATCGACCACGAGGGCATTCGCCCGTCGATGATGGTCATCGGCGTGCTGGTCCTCGCCATCGTCGTGCCAGTGGCGTTGGTGATGCGAAATAAGCCGGAGGACTACGGGATGCGGCCGGACGGCGACCCGCCGCCTCGTGTGGCGACGCAGACGCAGGACGACACGACAGCCCCTGCGTCCGAGGCGTCAGACGACGAGCCGGAATACACCGCGTGGCAGGCGCTCAAGACCCCGGCCTTCTGGGTGGTCACCATCGTCCACATGTCTTCCACGCTGTCGATAGTGGCGCTCTCGGTGCACCTGGCGCCCAAGCTGACAGACATGGGCATGTCGCTCACCGGCGCCGGCTTCGTGTCTCTCGCTTTCACGCTCGTCGCCTTGCCCCTGCAATTCCTGTCCGGCTACGTCGCCGACAGGCTGCCCAAACCGCCGCTCATATGCCTGTTCCTGCTGACGCAGACAGCCTCGCTGGTGGTCATCGCGTTCGCGGAGAGCGTTTTGATGGCCTACCTGTTCGCGCTGCTATGGGGAATCGCCTTCGGAGGGCGCGGGCCGCTGCTCACGTCCATACGCGGCGACTACTTCGGGCGCAAGGCGTTCGCCACCATCATGGGACTGTCGCAGCTTCCCACCAGCATAGTTATGGTGATAACGCCGCTGTACGCCGGCTACGTCTTCGACGTGACCGGCTCTTACTTCATCCCCTTCATCACGTTCGCCTTCTGCTCGTTCGCTGGCGCGGCGCTGATAATGTTTGCCCGAAAGCCGGACGCGGGCGCGCACGAGCCGTACCCCATCGTGGCGATGTTTGGACGGCTGGGGGTCGGCTCCGGACGACAGCAGGCGGCGCGGGAAGACGAGCGATAGCGATGAAGACGCTTGGGCGCGAGCTGGTGGAGCCATTCGGCAGGTTCTGGGAGCTGTACGGCGAGGAGACCGGCATAGCCTGGGAGCTGGTCGAGGAGGGGCACAGCGCCGTGTTCGGCGCGCTTGGCGCGGACCTGACCGCGCCCGCACTGCCGGAGTGGACCAGGCTGCCTGACGACGACCTGGCCTACCACGCGGCCCACGAGTTAGCCCACGTGCTGCTGCGCCGGCGCGGCTTCCCCCACACCGCGCGAGGACGCGGCTACGGTCCACTTACGGCCGAGGCCCGTATCGGCGGCGACATCGAGGAGATGGTGATCCACCCTGCCCTGGACGCCCTCATCATGCCCCTGGGATTCAGCAAGCGCAACATCCAGGCGCGCATGTTGAGAGGGGCGCTCAACGGGGTGCTGCACAGCCCTCCGCCCGCGAGCGGCACGCCCTGGTTCTACACCTGGGCCTTAAGGTACTGCGGTCTGAAGCTCGACCTGCCGCCCCAGGACTGGAGGCCGCTCGCCAGGCTCTACGAGGCCAGCAGCCTCGCCGTGTGCGAGCTGGGGCGGGACCTTCTCGGTATCATGCACTCTGTCGGCTGGGGTACGCGCGAGCAGGCGTTGCGCGCCATGGTCGACGTGCGGGACACTCTCGGACTCAGCGTCGACGACCGCGTGCTGGTCATCGACCCCGAAACGGGCGAGCGGCACTAGCCGGACAGGCAAAAAAACGCTTCTTGAAGCCTTGTGCTACAATGCGGTGGCACAACAGACTACGAGGAGGTGCCGCCATGCCGAAACCCGGTGAGTACAACTTCACCTGGCTAAATGCCACCAGGGTCATTTTCGGCAACGGCAGGCTCGCCGACCTCAAGACGGTGGTCGACGGCGTGGCGGGAAACGACTCGCGCGTGTTCCTCGTAACCGGACGACACAGCCTGCGCGCCCGCGGCGTTCTTCAACATATCGTGGGCGAGATAGGCCTGTCCCGCGTGACCCTCTTCGACGACACGCCTCCATTTCCGTCACCCGAGGCGGTGGACGACGCCCTCGCCAAGTGCCGCGAGTCCGGCGCCGACGTAGTCGTGGCCGTGGGCGGCGGCAGCGCTATGGACCTTGCCAAAGTCGTCGCCATTCTCACGCCACACAAGGGCACCGCGCTGGACTACGCCAACCGCAAGCGTTCCATACGTGGGCGCGGGCTGCCCTTCGTCGCGGCTCCCACCACGTCCGGCAGCAGCAGCGAGGTGACCTCCGGCGCCGCGCTGTGGGACATGGTGGGCAAGCGTTCTCTGGGCATCAGCAGCCCACTTATGTTCCCAACCGTGGCCGTGGTCGATCCCCAGCTCACCATGAGCATGTCCAAGAAACTCGCCGCGGCGTCCGGCATGGACGCCTTCACCAGCGCTTTCGAGTCTTACTGGTCGCTGGAGTCCGAGCCTCTATCCGACGCGATCAATCTCAGGGTCATCGCCGACTACGCCGTGAACCTGGAGCGCTCCTGCCTGCAGGGCGACCTCGACTCCCGCACGGCGTGCTCGCTTGCCGCCACGATGTCGGGCATCGCCTACTCCAACAGCCACCCCAACGTCTGCCACGCCGTGGGCAGCCCTCTAACCCTGTTCTGGGGCGCCGAGCACGGCCAGGCCGTCGGCGTGACGCTCTCGTCGTTTCTCAAGTGGAACGCGCCGGCCATTCCGCACAAGCTCCCGGCGCTGCTCGGCGCGCTCCGCGTGGGAGACCTGGACGCGGCGGCGGCGCGCATCGAGCAGATCATGAGCCGCTGCGGTCTCAAGACCAAGATATCCGCGCTCGGCGTCGGCCCCGACGACATGGACACCCTGCTTGACAACGTGCGCTGGGAGCGGACGACCGTTCTACCCAGACCCCTCGAACGCGAGGACGCCCGCGCCCTGCTGGAGCAGCTCTTCTAACCGGAGAGCCGGCGTTTCCTGGCCGCAACTAGCCCAGCCGGCCCGTTCGAGCCGATGTTCGCTCGCGCATCCCCGGATGGCCGCCGTAAGCGCAGTGCTGGCGCGCCTCGC
This sequence comes from Dehalococcoidia bacterium, assembly GCA_965226695.1. GTDB lineage: Bacteria > Chloroflexota > Dehalococcoidia > Lucifugimonadales > CATOSD01 > CATOSD01. The sequence goes on along the minus strand of OZ245405.1, from coordinate 3,184,020 downwards.
GTTTACACCAAACGGCGCTTGCTGTATCCTTTCTGCGGACGCCTCGCCGTCACGCCATACTACGCCACGGAGCGCTTTCGTTGATATTCCAGGCCCCCCGCGGCACCTCGGACATTCTGCCTGGCGACCAACCCTATTGGCGCTTCTTCCAGGACAGGGCGCAACAGATCGCCCACAGCTTCGGCTACCGGCGTATCGACACCCCCATGTTCGAGGACGCGCGCCTGTTCGTGCGCGGCATCGGCGAGGTCACCGACATCGTGGAGAAGGAGACCTACACCTTCGAGGACAGGGGCGGCGACACTCTCACACTGCGTCCCGAAGGCACCGCGCCCGTGTGCAGGGCATACCTGGAACACGGGATGCACAACCTGCCCCAGCCCGTGCGCCTCTTCTACCTGTGCCCCGTGTTCCGGTACGAGCGGCCCCAGTCGGGCAGGTATCGCCAGCACCACCAGTTCGGCATCGAAGCCTACGGTGACGCCGACGCTTCCATCGACGCCGAGATCATAGAGTTGGGCTGGCGATTCCTTGAGTCGCTGGGACTTCGCGACCTCTCCCTGAGCGTGAACTCCATCGGTGACGCCGAATGCCGCCCCCAGTACGTGCGACGGCTGCGCGAGCACTACGCGCCCCACGCGCACAGGCTGTGCGACGACTGCCGCCGCCGGCTGGACCGCAACCCGCTGAGGCTGCTCGACTGCAAACAGGACGGCTGCCAGCCGATCATCGATGAGGCCCCGCACAGCGCCGACCACCTGTGTGACGACTGCCGCGGCCACTGGCGCGACCTGCTCGACTACCTCGGCCAGGTGGGCATAGAGGGCCAGGTGGACCACCGTCTGGTGCGCGGCTTCGACTACTACACCCGCACGGTGTTCGAGGTCACCCCGCCGGTCGAGGGACGCATGAACACCCTGTTCGGCGGCGGGCGCTACGACGGCCTGATTGAGGAGATCGGCGGCAGGCCGACCCCGGGCGTAGGCTACGGCATGGGCATCGAGCGAGTCATAGCCAGCCTCAAGCGGCAGGGCGTCTGCATACCTCAGGAGACGGAAACGAATGTCCTGGTGGCGCACCTGGGCGACGCCGCCAAGCGCGAGGCCGTGAGGATCGCATCCGAATTGCGGCGGGATGGTGTCGCCGCCACAGTCGGCCCCGCCGGCCGCGGACTGCGCAGCCAGCTCAGGTACGCGAACTCCATCGGAGCCACCCACACGATCATCATCGGCGACGACGAGCTGGCACAGGGCGTGGTGCAGGTTCGCGACCTCGCCAGGAGCGAGCAGCGCACGATCAAGATGGCCGATGGCCTGGCCGAGGCGCTGACCGGCAAGGACGCGCCCGCGCCTGAAAGCGACAGGCAGAGCAAACCGGCATGAGAGACACGCTCGCGACCATAGAGGCGCGCTACGAGGAAATCGACCGGCTGCTCGCGGACCCGGAATTTTCGACCGATTACACGCGCATTCAGAGCTTGGCGAAGGAGCAGGCGTCCATACGCAACCTCGTCACGCTCTCGCGCGAACACCGTGGCCTGGCAGAGGAGCTGGCGGGCATTCGCGAGATGCTGCGCGACGACCCGGACCCCGAATTGGCGGAGCTCGCCCGCGAGGAGCTGGCGGAGCTGGAAGGGCGCATGGCAACCACGGAGATCGAACTCCAGATGGCGCTTCTGCCCTCGGATCCGAACGACGAAAAGAACGTGATGATGGAGATTCGCGCGGGGACGGGTGGCGAGGAGGCCGGCCTGTTCGCCGCCGAGCTATATCGCATGTACGCGCGCTACGCCCAGAAGAGCGGCTGGCGCATCGAAGTGATGGACGCCAACGAGACGGGTCTGGGCGCCATAAAGGAAATCGTCTTCATAGTGCGCGGAGATAGCGCGTTCAGCCGCCTCAAGCACGAGAGCGGCACTCACCGCGTACAGCGCATTCCCGTAACGGAGTCGGGCGGACGGCTCCACACTTCGGCGGCCACCGTGGCGGTGCTGCCCGAGGCTGAGGAGATCGACGTCGACGTGCGCGCCGAAGACCTGGACATCGACATCTACCACGCCAGCGGCCACGGCGGCCAGCACGTGCAGAAAGTCGCCACCGCCGTGCGCATCACCCACCGCCCAACGGGCATAGTCGCTACGTGCCAGGACGAGCGATCCCAGTTCAAGAACAAGGAAAAGGCCATGTCGGTGCTGAGGTCGCGCCTGTTCGCGCGAGAGCAGCAGCGCCAACATCAAGAAGTCAGCGCGTCGCGCCGCTCCCAGGTCGGGTCGGGCGACCGCTCGCAGCGCGTTCGCACGTACAACTACCCGCAGAACAGGGTCACAGACCACCGCGTGGGGCTTACTACCTACAACCTGGACTCGGTGCTCGAGGGCGGCATCGACGACTTCGTTCGCGCCCTTTCCGAGCAGGAGCAGGCTCAGAGGCTGGAGCGGGTGAGCCTCTGACGGTTGGCGAGCTTCACGCTCGGCTTGCCCGTGTCCTCGAGGCAAGCGGCATTCCCGACGCCCGACTGGAGGCCGAGGTGCTGGCCCGCCACGCTCTGGGTGTGGACCGCGCGCAGTACTTCGCCGCGCTCTCGGATGCCGTATCCCCCGAAATCCGGCTTGCGGCCCTGGCCTGCGCCCGCCGCCGGGCGGAGGGCGAGCCGCTCGCGTACATCACCGGACACAGGGAGTTCTACGGGCTGGACCTCCACGTGGACCGGCGAGTGCTGATTCCGAGGCAGGAGACCGAGACGCTCGTGGATTGCGTCATCGAGCACTTCGCCGCCCGGGATGGCGCCGGGGACGTGAGCGTCGCCGACGTCGGCACGGGCAGCGGCGCGATTGCCATCGCGGTGGCCGTGCGCGTTCCGCGCGCGAAAGTGATAGCCATCGACGTCGACGCGGGCGCTCTCGAGGTGGCGGACGCCAACCGGCGGCGTCACGGCGTGGTAAGGCGCGTGCGGCTGGCGCGCGGCGATCTGCTGGCCCCGCTGGCCGCGCCCGTGGACGTAATCGTTTCCAACCCGCCCTACATCCGCAGCGCCGACATTTCGTGTCTCCCTCGCGAGGTGCGGAGCGAGCCGGCCGGCGCACTCGACGGGGGCGCCGACGGCCTGGCGGTAGTCCGCCGGCTGCTGGAGGACGCGCCGCGGCGGCTGAACTCCGGCGGCTGGCTGTTCGTGGAGATAGCCCCGGAGCAGCTTGACGAGGTGCAACGGCTCGCGCTGCGCAGCTTCCCCGGGGGGCGGGTAACACATCGCGAGGACGCGCTTGCCCTGCCGCGCGTGGTGTGCGCGACGTGGAGTAGGTAAGAAGCCAGTACCCTCTCCCCCGGGGAGAGGGTTAGGGTGAGGGCGAAAACTCAGGCCACCGCAAGTCCGCCCTCCCTCTGCCCCGGACAGGCCCGCCGGGAGGAGAGGAGGCCGGGCGCTCCTACTCGAATCCCAACTGGAGGTGCTTGCCCTCGGTCTTGATGGACGGAGCGACCATCACCTCGGCGTTGTGATGCATCTCGCGAATGGTCGACGCGCCAATCATCCCCATGCACACCTCGAGAGCGCCTATGAGGTTCTGCGTCCCGTCCGTCCTGGAAGTGGGGCCGAAGAACAGCTGCTTGAGCGTTCCCTTAACGCCCACGTTAACGCGGGTGCCCCTGGGCAGCGCCGGATGTGGATTCGCCATGCCCCAGTTGTGGCCGGCGCCGGGAGCCTCTTCGGCCTGGGCGAGCGGTGTGCCCAGCATAACGGCGTCTGCGCCACAGGCCAGCGCCTTGCACAGGTCGCCGCCCGTCCGAATTCCACCGTCCGTTATGATCGGAACGTACCTGCCCGTGCGCTCGAAGTATTCTTCTCTGGCCGCGGCGCAATCGAGCGTCGCCGTCACCTGCGGAACGCCGACGCCCGTCACCTCTCGCGTGGTGCACGCCGCACCGGGGCCTACGCCCACCAGCACGCCGTGGATACCGGTCTCCATCAGCTCGAGAGCTACCTCGCGCGAAACGCAGTTGCCCACCAGCACGGGTACGTTCACCATCTCCAGCAGCTCCGGAAAGCGCAGTCCTCGCGCGCTCCGGGAAATGTGCCGCGCGGTGGTAACGGTGCTCTGCACCACGATCACGTCCGCGCCGGCCTCGGCGGCCAGAGGAACCAACCGCTTGGCGCTTGCGGGGGTAACAGAAACGGCGCACTTGGCGCCGTTGTTCTTCGTCTCTTCTACCCGCTCCCCAATCAGTTGCTCCTTGATCGGGGCCGAATAGACCTTCTGCAGGCGAGCGGTGACCTCGTCCTGCGAGGTCTTTACAATCTCGGCGATCACCCCATCGGGGTCATCGTATCGAGTCTGTACTCCCTCCAGGTTCATCACCGCCAGTCCGCCCTGCTCCTCCATCCTGGCCGCGAAACTGGGCGAGGAGACCGCGTCCATGGCCGCGCCGAGCACCGGGATGGGAAGTGTTATGCCGTCTACCGAAAATGCCGTGTTCGTCAATTCGGGATTTATGGTTACGCTACCCGGGGCTATCGCTACCTCGTCAAAACCGTACGCACGCTTGAGCTCTTTCAATTCGGCGCCCCCTCACATCAATAAGCGCGGGTTAAATTTTACGAAATATAGCAAAGGTAGGCTGCAAGCGTCAAGGCGTTCTGGCACTTCAACATGGCGTTAGACGTCACCAAAGCCGTTGACGCTATCTTTGGGGCAAGCTACCCTGTGAAGCAGGAGACCCCACGCATCTGGGAGAACAGCATGGGAACATTCAAGGCACGCATCGGCGTAAGCGACGGTAACGGCGGCGCCCCACATTGGGTCGAGGCGGACGTGGACACGGGCTCCACGTACACCGTGCTTCCAGAGAGGCTGTTGCGCGAGCAGGCGGGGATCCAGCCCTCCGGATTCAGGACATTCACGCTCGCCGATGGCAGAAGGGCGCAGCTTCCAATTGGTGAGGCGCGCTTGTACGTCGAGGATGACGTGGCGACCAGCCGAGTCGTCTTCGGCAGCGACAATCAGTATCTGCTGGGCGCTACGACCCTCCAGGTGTTCGGACTGATTGCCGACACCACTAACCACAGGCTGATTCCCGCGCCGAGGCTTACCATCTAGCAGGCTTCGGCGGGGCGTTTACGCACCTTGCTTTGAGCGAATTGGAAGCCATCCCGCAACGCCTGCGGCTCACGAGACCGCGTCCCCCCAGCTCACTGGCGCGAGGTTCATCTCCTCCCGCACCTCGTTGATGGTCATGATACCGCTGGCGACGTACTTACGCCGCCGCTCGGCGCGGTCGTTCTCGGACTCCCTCAGCGCGTCGATTTCGGAAACGTCGAACTCGACCAGCAGGGACGGGTCGCCGAAGTTGGGCAGCAGCCACTGCTGGAGCGCCTCCTGGTAGAAGATGAGCTGGGGCAGAATGGTGTCTTCCCAGAATACCCTTCGCGCCGTCCGGAAGTTCGAGAACGTAATGCGCTCGGTGTCCCCCAGCATCGGCTTGGGAACGCCGAACACGCGGCAAACGTCCTCGAGGCTCCATCGCAGGCTCTGGATGTACTCCATGTCCTTGGGGCTGAAGCCCAGGTTGGTGGCCCTCATGCCGCTGCTCAGCAGCGCCGGACGCCGCACGCGGCCGACGCCCTGGTAGCGCGCCTCCCACCGCTCGTAGAACTCCTTCGTCTCGAAGTCCGTAGGCGTGTCCATCGTCTCGATGATCATGCCGGGCGTACTGTCGTTGCTGAGGTTGTTGCGGTTGGCCCACAGCGCCTCGATGCCCATGTCGGCGGACAGGCGCAGGGGCGCCATGGGAGAGAGGCCGGCCAGCTCGTCCAGGGGGTTGAAGTATCTGATCCAGACCACGTCCTCGGCGAGGTAGGGCACGAGCGTGTGTCCGGCTCCAACGTAGACGAAGCCCTTGACGTATGCGCTCTCGTCGGGGACCACGCGCATCCTGTCCGAGCGCAGCGGCCAGATCTCGACGACCTCGCCGCCTCTGCGCTCCAGCCCCCAGAAGGCGGCGCCCCACAACCCAAGCGAGGTCTCGGTGGCGCGCCACAGCTCGCCGCGCGTCCAGAACGGGTTGGGCCGGTCGAGCAGGCGTTGCGCCGGGTGGTCCGGCCCGACCGGTGTCGCCGCACGCTCCCGCGCCGCAGGCTCGCCGACGCCGCGAGCGACGCTGCGCCGGTAGACGCTGAGCGGCGCGCGAACAACCGCGTCCTGCCGCACGCGAATGGCCGAGTAGACGAGCGCCGAGCGCGGGTAGTACTCACCGTAAGTCGCGGGCGCCCACGGCGACGGGAGGCCCAGGCCCTGCTCCCACGCCTCTGCCGGCGGACGAGCCGCGCGGCCCGCCCGCTCGCGCCGGGGCAGTCGGGGCAGAGCCTTGCCCAGGGTTGCCATAAGTCCCATCGTTACACCTCCTGGTTTGCTCTGATCTGAAGGGAGGACGCTTCTCGCGACCCTTCCGTTGCTCGCGCGCCGCCTACGTAAACAGCCGCACGCCGTCGCGCTCGGCCGCGAACGTCATCGCCAGCGCGTCCGCCTCGTCCTCGTCCCACTTGCGGCTCGACACCTGTTCTATCAGCGCCTGGTCGTCGTCCGTGTCCAGCGTCTCCGCCAGGTAGCACTCGCGCATCATCCACCACACCTCTGCGATCCGGTTAGCGAACCGCGTCTTCTTGCGTGCTTTCGAGGCGCCGATGAACCTGACGAGGCGCGTGCTGCCGAGGCCGATCTCGCGCAGTCTGTCTACCACGCCCGCGCCCAGTCCCGTCTCGTCCACCACCAGGGTTTCGACGCCGTGCTCGTCGCAGTAGTCCTTGAGCAGGTTCGCGGTCGTCATGGTGTCGTTGCCCTTCTTGCGGTAGACGATTCTCGCGCGCTGGCCCTGTCGCCTCATAACCACGGTGTGGTCGTTGCCGTAGCGCGCGACGTCGCAGGCGATCACCAGCGGACCCTCCGTCTGGGTGTTGCGCTTGCCGGCGGCCCTCGCGGCCCACAGGGGCACCACGTAATCGGAGAGGTTGTCGGGGAAGCGGCCCAGAACGCCGCCGACGTACAGGGGGTCGTCCTCTCCCCACTCGGCCTTGCGGTCTTCTATGTCCTCGGCAGTCACCAGGCCCTCGACGGGACGCACCCCCTCGGCGAGGTTGGGCGTGTCGAACGCGCTTATCTGCACGGTCGCGTACAGGTGCTTGTGCGCGTGGTGGGAGTCGTAGAACGGGCCGGACATCACGAAAGGGTTGCCGGTCATGAGCAGCCGACTGGGGTTCAGCCGGCGCAGCGCGTTCACGTCCGGGGCGCGCACGGCGTGAGCCTCGGTGATAACGACAAGCAGGTTAGGGGAGTGGAAACCCTGCAGGTTGAAGGGCGAGTTGGACGCGAAGCCGAGCGCGAAGCTCTGGCCGTCCACCTCGTAGCGCGACGAGCGAAACATCTTCCCACCCAGCCTGTCCGCCGCCCTGCCGTGGGCGAAACGCATCTCGTTCCACACGATGTCGTCCACCTGCCGAGTCGTAGGGCCGGTGACGATGGCCTTGGCCGGCTCGCGGGAGTGCATCCACCACAAGACGCAGCGCGCGGCGGTCCAGTCCTTGCCAGAGGCATTGCAGCCTACGACGGACACGCGGCGCGAGCCGGCGAGGGCGCGCAGCATCTGCTCCTGCTTTTGGTAGGGCGATTCGCACAACACCTGGCGCACGAACTCGACGGGGTCGTCGGCGAGGTCCTGGTACGCGGCTTCGCCGCCCCCGGAGGGCGGCTTCGCCGCTGGCTGATCCGTATTTCGCAAAGATATGATGGGAGTGCTCCTGTGGTGGCTGGGTAAGGCTACTCGAGGCAAGGGGAGGCCAAAACGCGGCGGGGACGCACCCGTCGCCGGGTCCGTCCCCTGGCTGCGCATAATAGAACGGATGAGCGCCGCCTGTCAAGAGGGGTTGGGTGGCGGCCGCCCAGACTCGGACGTGCTGGCGCGCCCGCGTTGAGTTGAGAGGACACGCCCGCGGTTTTGCTTGACAGCCCGGCCGCCGTCTGCTAACTTGCAGTCAGCCATTTATGATCCCCAACCGCTTTGCCGCATCAGCGGCCTTCCGTTCGACTCTCGCCGGTTTGCCCCGGTGGATCAGTCACGCCTTTCTCCATACGCGCCACGAGGCGCGCCTCTACAACCCTTCTATTCACTTGCACGGCCACTAGGCCTGTTTCGGATATATCACCCTTAGCCTAAGCAATTGAGGAGTGTGATTGCGGATGGTCTCAACCACTTTGCGACTTGGCAACGGCGCCTCCGACGTAAGGGTTTCCTACGCCCGCATCCCGTCTGTGTTCGACGTTCCAAACCTGTTGCAAGTCCAACTGGGCTCCTTCAACTGGCTGAAGACGGACGGACTCCGCGAGCTGTTCGAGGAGATCTCGCCCATCGAAGACCAGACCGGGGACCGGTTCGAGCTGACCTTCGAGGATCACTACTTCGACGAGCCGAAGTACACCGAAGCGGAGTGCCGAGAAAAAGAAATCACATACACCGCCGCGCTGTACGTTACCGTTAGCCTGAAGATCAAGGCAGCAGGCGCGGGACAGGGCGAGATCAAGGAGCAGACGCTGTTCCTCGGCGACATCCCCATGATGACGAGCACCGGCACGTTCATCATAAACGGGGCCGAGCGCGTGGTCGTCAGCCAGCTCGTCAGGTCGCCCGGCGTCTACTTCACCGCCGACCTCGACCCCAACACCGGCAGGCCGCTCGCGTCCGCCAAGCTCATACCCTACCGCGGCGCCTGGATGGAGTTCGAGACGAGCAACCGCGACGTCATCTCCGTGAAGGTGGACCGCAAGCGCAAGACCCCTGTCAGCACCCTGCTCAGGGCCCTCGGCTTCGAGACCGACCGGCAGATTCTGGAGCTGTTCGAGGACGTGGAAACCAACGACGAGCACCAGTTCGTCGCAACCACCATCGAGAAGGACCCGGGAGTCACCACCCAGAACGAAGCGTTGATCGAGTTCTACCGGCGGCTGCGCCCCGGTGAGCCTCCGAGCGCCGATAACGCCCGCACGCTCATCGACAACCTGTTCTTCAACAAGCGCCGCTACGACCTGGGCCGCGTGGGACGCTACAAGCTCAACCGCAGGCTGAGCCGCGGCCAGGACGTCGATATTCGCACGCTCAGCGTAGAGGATATCGTCGGCCTCCTCAGGATGATGGTCAAAATCAACAACGGCGCGGAAGGGCCCGACGACATAGACCACCTTGGCAACCGCCGCGTGCGCGCCGTGGGCGAGCTGATTCAGAACCAGATTCGCGTAGGCCTGCTGCGCATGGAGCGCGTGATCAAGGAGCGCATGACGACGCAGCTCGACGCCGCGAACACCACGCCCGCCGCGCTCATAAACATACGGCCCGTGGTCGCCGCCGTCCGCGAGTTCTACGGCGGCTCCCAGCTTTCCCAGTTCATGGACCAGACCAACCCCCTGGCGGAGCTCACCCACAAGCGCAGGCTTTCCGCGTTGGGCCCCGGCGGCCTCTCGCGAGAGCGCGCCGGCTTCGACGTGCGCGACGTCCACCACTCCCACTACGGGCGCATTTGCCCCATTGAGACTCCGGAAGGCCCGAACATCGGCCTGCTCGGCTCTCTCGCGACTTTCGCCCGCACCAACGACTTCGGCTTCATCGAGACTCCCTACCGGAAGGTGCTTAGACAGGTCTCCAACAAGGCGCCCGTGATCGAGGGCCGCAAGATCACTGGCGACGTCATCGCCGCGGACGGCCGGACTATACTGAAGGCCGGCGGGGTTATCTCTAAGTGGACCGCGGGCAGAATCGGTTCGCAGCCCGAGAACATGCTCTCCGTCGTTCCGTACGTCTCCGACGAGATCATCTATCTGCCCGCTGACGAAGAGGAGAGCGTACACATCGCCCAGGCCAACTCGCCAATCGACCATCTGGGTCAGTTTCTCGACACCGCCATTGAGACCCGCATGGGTGAGCACATGACGGTGGAATCCCCCGACAGCGTAGCGTTCATGGACGTTTCGCCCATCCAGCTCGTGAGCGTGTCCACCGCGCTCATACCGTTCCTCGAGCACGACGACGCCAACCGCGCGCTGATGGGCTCGAACATGCAGCGCCAGGCTGTGCCTCTGCTGCGTCCCGAGGTGCCCCTGGTTGGCACCGGCATGGAAGAGCGCGTCGCGCGGGACAGCGGCCAGGTGGTGCTCTCGCGCACCAGCGGCGTGGTCACCGAGGCGACTGGCGAGCGCATCGTGGTGGCCGGCTCCGACGGCGGGCGGGAGGAGTACCGCCTGCTCAAGTTCGTTCGCAGCAACCAGGGCACGTGCCTCAACCAGCGGTCCATAGTGTCGCGGGGCGACAGGATCGAACCCGGACAGGTGCTCGCGGACAGCTCCTCCAGCGGACGCGGTGAGCTGGCCCTTGGCCAGAACGTGCTCGTCGCCTTCATGAGCTGGGAGGGCTACAACTTCGAAGACGCCATCGTCATCAGCGCGCGGTTGGCTAAAGAGGACAAGTTCACCTCGGTCCACATCGAAAAGCACGAGGTGGAGGCCCGGGACACCAAGCTGGGCCCCGAAGAGATTACGAGGGACATACCCAACGTGGGCGAGGAAAGCCTGCGCGACCTGGACGAGGAGGGGATCATCCGCATGGGCGCCGAAATCGGCCCTGGCGACATCCTCGTCGGCAAGATCACCCCCAAGGGCGAGACCGAGCTCAGCGCCGAGGAGAAGCTGCTCCGCGCCATATTCGGCGAGAAGGCCCGCGACGTCAAAGACTCCTCGCTAAGGGTGCCCCACGGCCAGGGCGGCAAGGTCATCGGCGTTAAGGTGCTCGACCGGGATGAAAGCACCGAGCTGCCCACCGGCGTCAACAAGCTGGTGCGCATCTGGATCGCCCAGACCCGCAAGGTGACCGAGGGCGACAAGATGGCGGGCCGACACGGCAACAAGGGCGTGATAGCCCGCATTCTGCCGGAAGAGGACATGCCCTTCCTGCCCGACGGCACCCCCGTCGACATCATCCTCAATCCCATTGGCGTGCCCTCCCGCATGAACCTCGGCCAGGTGCTCGAGACCCATCTCGGCTGGGCGGCCCAGAATCTGGGCTTCCGCGCCGTGACGCCCGTTTTCGACGGCGCACAGGATATCGCGATCGAGGACGCGCTCGCCCAAGCGTGGATGATACAGCAGTCGGGCGCGGCCAGCCCTGGTCCAAACGGCAGTAACGGTTCTCGCATCATCGACATCGGCAAAGTGACGGACTGGCTGGCCGGCTTCGGCTACGATTACGAGGACGTGTTCCAGAGCGGCGAGCTGGGCGCGGCCCGCGCCGCCTGCCTGGACGTTTGGCTCAAGACCGAACGGGGCATGGACACCGCCAGCATGTCGCCGGACGAGATGCGCCAGGAGGCCGCGAGGCTCAACCGCGAGGAGCGCGTGGCGGCGCCTATCATGGGCAAGTCCACCCTCATCGACGGCCGCACCGGCGAGCAGTTCGACCAGCCAATTACCGTGGGCTACATCTACATGATGAAGCTGATACACCTGGTGGAAGACAAGATCCACGCCCGCTCCATCGGCCCCTACTCGCTGATAACACAGCAGCCGCTGGGCGGTAAGGCCCAGTTCGGCGGTCAGCGCTTCGGCGAGATGGAGGTGTGGGCACTCGAAGCCTACAGCGCCGCCCACACATTGCAGGAAATGCTCACCGTCAAGTCCGACGACGTGGTAGGCCGCGTCAAGACCTACGAGGCCATAGTCAAGGGCGAGGACGTGATGCAGCCGGGCATACCCGAGTCGTTCCACGTGCTCCTCAAAGAGCTGCAGAGCCTCGCCCTGTCTGTCGAGCTTCTGCACGAAGAGCCGGACGCCATGCTGCTGGACGACGAGGCCATGGACATGGTGGACGGCCTCGACAGCTACGGCATGGACCCGTTCCCCACGCTGGACATGCTGGGCGGTGACGAGGGCGCGCTGCCTTCCATATTCCCCGAACCCGCCTGGCCGGGCGACCTGCTCCCCCAGCCCCCGCCGGAACCCGCCGAGTCTCCCGTCGTAGAGCCTCCCGTTGTGGAGCCGCCGGTTGACGAGTCTCCCGTTGCGGAGGCGCCGCTCGTGGAGCCTCCGGTCGTCGAGCCGTCCGTTGTGGAACCCCCGGTTGACGAGCCCCCCGTTGACGAGCCTCTCGTTGTGGAGCCGCCGGTTGACGAGTCTCCCGTTGCGGAGGCGCCGGTTGACGAGTCTCCCGTTGCGGAGGCGCCGCTCGTGGAGCCGGCGGTCGTTGAGCCGTCCGTTGTGGAACCCCCGGTTGACGAGCCTCCCGTTGTGGAGCCTCCGGCGGCCGAACCGGCCGGAGACGACAGCTAACCCATCCACGGTGCCCTTCCGCTACCCGCGGAAGGGCTTCTCTGGGAACCTCCATAGGAGAGTGCTAAATGGCGCAAAACGGCAACGACTTCAACGCTATACGAATCTCGTTGGCCTCGCCTGAACAGATAAAGACCTGGTCGTACGGAGAGATTACCAAGCCGGAGACCATCAACTACCGCACGCTTCGCCCCGAGAAGGATGGGCTGTTCTGCGAGCGCATTTTCGGCCCCACCAAGGACTGGGAATGCTACTGTGGCCGGTACAAGAAGATACGGTACCGCGGCGTGATCTGCGACCGCTGCGGCGTGGAAGTTGCGCGCGCCAAGGTGCGCCGCGAGCGAATGGGACACATAGAGCTCGCCGCGCCCGTCGCCCACATCTGGTTCTCCAAGGGCACCCCCAGCAGGCTGGGCCTGCTGCTGGACCTGTCGCCGCGCAACCTCGACCGCGTGCTCTACTTCGCGCAGTACCTGGTGACGAGCGTCGACGAAGACATGCGCGCCGTGGAAGTGGACCGGCTGCATAAGGAGCTTGACGAGGCCCTGGACGAATACGACACCGGCGCCGATGAGCAGCTCGGGCCGGCGCGCGCCCGGTTGGCCGAACTCCAGGCCGCGCTCGAGGCCGCAAAGGCGGAGCGCGAGGCCGCGGCGCGAGCGGACGAGGAGCCGGTGCGCGTGAGGCTGGCCGACCTAGAAAACGACGAAGAGAGCGCAGCCGAAGTCAAGGAGCTCCAGGAAGTCCTCAAGAATGCCGAGTCGAGGCTCGAAGGCGAGAAGGCGGAGCTCGAACGCGAACACGCCCCCGAGATCGAAGAGGCCGCCGCCCGCCTCGCGGAACTGGAACAGCAGGTCGAGCAGAAGCGCGACGAGCTGGAGGACGACCTTGTCCGGGAGATCGAGGACCTGGAGGGCATAGGCGTCGGACAGTTGCTCACCGAGAGCCGCTACCGCGAGCTGCGCTCCAAGTTCCCCACCGTGTTCAGGGCAGCCATGGGCGCCGAGGCGGTGCGCGAAAGGCTTATGGCGATCGACCTCGACGCCGAGCACGACAGGCTGCAGGAGGAACTGACCGACAAGTCGGGTCAGAAGCGCAAGAAGGCCATCAAGCGCCTGCGCGTGGTGGAGGCCTTCAGGAAGAGCGGCAACAAGCCCGAGTGGATGGTCCTGATAACGCTGCCGGTGCTCCCTCCCGAGCTGCGCCCCATGGTGCAGCTCGACGGCGGACGCTTCGCCACAAGCGACCTGAACGACCTGTACCGGCGCGTCATAAATCGCAACAACCGCCTCAAGCGCCTCATGGACCTGATGGCACCGGAGATCATCGTCCGCAACGAAAAGCGGATGCTCCAGGAGGCCGTAGACGCGCTAGTAGATAACGGGCGCAGGGGTCGCCCCGTGTCCGGCAGCCACAACCACCGCCTGAAGTCGCTGTCCGATTTGCTGCGAGGCAAGCAGGGCCGTTTCCGCCAGAACTTGCTCGGCAAGCGCGTGGACTACAGCGGCCGCTCGGTGATCATCGCCGGCCCGGACCTCAGGCTCAACGAGTGCGGCCTGCCGCGCCGAATGGCGCTGGAGCTGTTCAAGCCGTTCGTGATGCACGAGCTCGTGATGAAAGGCTACGCCCACAACATAAAGAGCGCCAAGCGCATGGCCGACAGGGCCACCCCCGAGGTGTGGGACATCCTGGAGACCGTCGTGATGGACAGGCCGGTGCTGCTGAACCGCGCGCCAACGCTCCACAGGCTCGGTATCCAGGCGTTCATGCCAAGGCTCATCGAGGGCAGCGCCATCCAGGTGCACCCTCTCGTCTGCGCCGCCTTCAACGCCGACTTCGACGGCGACCAGATGGCAGTGCACGTGCCGCTGTCCAGGGAGGCCGTTCTTGAAGCCACCCGGATGATGATGAGCACCTACAACATGCTCTCGCCCAGCTCGGGCCAGCCCATTGTCGCGCCGACCCTCGACATGGTGCTCGGCTGCTACTACATGACCATTGCGGACGACGAAGGCTTCGAAGGCAAAATGCCCAGCTTCGCCGGCTACGACGACGCCAAGCTCGCCCACGAGATGGGCATAGTGGAACTCCGCCAACTCATCAAGGTGCGGACCGGAAGCGAGAACGGGGAGACCGAGAAACTCGAGACCACGGTAGGCCGAATCATCTTCAACGACCAGCTGCCCGCCGAGCTCCGGTTCCAGAACAAGGAGATGGACAGGGCCGCGCTGCAAGACATCACGGCGGCCTGCTTCCGCAAGCTGGGCAACGAGGCCGCGGTTGACATGCTGGACGGCATCAAGGCGCTGGGCTTCCGCTACGCCACCAAAGCCGGCATAACCATCGCCATCAACGACATCGAAGCCCCCGCAAAGAAGGCCGAAATCCTGAGAGACGCCGCAGAGAAGGTCAATGACCTGCACGAGCAGTACTTGGATGGCCTCATCACCGAGGAGGAGGAATACGAGAACGTCGTGAAGATCTGGACGGATGCCAACGACGAGCTGACAACCGCAATCCAGGACAATCTCAAAAACTACGGCGGCATCTACCTGATGGCCCAATCCGGCGCGAAGGGAAACATCGCGCAGATAAAGCAGATGGCCGGCATGAGAGGGCTGATGTCCGACCCGAAGGGCCGCATCATCGAACGGCCCATAAAGTCCAACTTCCGCGAAGGTCTGAGCGTGCTCGAGTACTTCGTCTCCACGCACGGCGCGCGTAAGGGCCTGGCCGACACCGCTCTCAGGACCGCTGACAGCGGCTACCTGACGCGGCGCCTCATCGACGTCGCCCAGGAGATCATAGTGCTGTCAGAGGACTGCGAGACCGAAAGCGGTATCTGGATAGCCGACGACTCCGAGGACAGCCAGCTCCCGCAGTTCCCGGACCGCGTTCGGAGCCGCCACCTGGCCGCCCCGATCCCCCATCCGGAGACAGGCGAGATACTGATGGACCGCGACGCCCTCGTGGACGAGGACTCTGTGGCGCGCCTGCGCGAGAACGGCGTCACAGAGATCATGGTGCGGTCCCCGCTCAGGTGCCAGGCCGAGCGCGGCGTATGCCGCATGTGCTACGGCTTGTCCCTGGCCACTATGCGGCCCGTCATGCTGGGCGAAGCCGTGGGCATCATCGCGGCGCAGAGCATCGGCGAGCCGGGCACCCAGCTCACCATGCGCACCTTCCACACGGGAGGCATCGCAGGTGTGGACATCACGAGTGGCCTGCCCAGGGTGGTGGAGTTGTTCGAAGCCAGGGTGCCCAAGGGTGAAGCCGTGCTGTCGGAGATAGAGGGCGAGATCGACGTCATCGAGACGCCCGGCTCACGCGCCATCCGCGTATCCAGCTTGCAGGAGTACAGCGACGAGTACGAGCTGCCCGAAGGCTACGAGCTGCAGGTGAACGACGGCGTCGCCGTCAGCATCGGCGAGACGCTCGCGATCGCGGTGGCCGGCGAGGATGAAGAAGCCGGCGACGACGCGCTGGCGCTGCCCGCCGACAAACTGGTCGCGAGAGAGTCGGGCATCGTCAACCTCGGCGAGGGCCGGCTGACCATAGCCGGAGTCGACGAGGACGTGCGCGAATACACCATCCCCGCGGCGGCGCGCATTATCGTGAGCAGCGGGGACACGGTACAGGCTGGAGACGCGCTCACGTCGGGCAACCTGAGCCCGCAGCGCATACTCGCCATACTTGGACGCGAAGAGGTGGAGCGCTACCTTACCGACGAGGTGCAGAGGGTCTACATCACCCAGGGCGTGGCAATCCACGACAAGCACATCGAGGTCATCATCTCGCAGATGCTGCGCAAGGTGCGTATAGACGCCACGGGCGACACCGAACTGCTGCCCGGCGAGTACATGGACCGCCAGCAGTTCAGGGAGACGATGGACGGCATACTTGCCGAGGGCGGCGAGCCGGCCACGGCAAGCCCTGTGCTCCTGGGCATAACCAGGGCCTCCCTGAACGTGGAGAGCTTCCTTGCGATGGCCTCCTTCCAGGAGACGACCCGCGTGCTAACCGAGTCCGCCATCAAGGGCGAAATCGACTACCTGCGCGGGCTGAAGGAAAACGTCATCATCGGCCGGCTCATCCCCGCGCGGCTCGACAACACCGAGGAGGGCCGCGAGCTGCTCGGCATCGTCGACGACGAGGTCGCCCCGCCGGAGCCGGTCGGCATGCTGTCCCAGTTCCCGGGAGAAGGCCCTTCGCCATTCGGGGACTACGACCTGCATGACACGCTGGAGGGCGCCGCGTCCCCCGCCGGCGACTAGGGCCGAACCGTTCGGCAAGTCCCTTCCCCCGTCAAGGGGGAAGGTTAGAGCCTGCCCCGTACTCGATACGGGGATGGGGGTGGAATCCAGGCTATCCGCCCCGCGCGTCCGAGCCGGTTGACCTGTCGGCGCGCCGTTGCTAAACTTTATTCGTACCGGGCGGTTAGCTCAGCGGCCTAGAGCGCTGCGTTGACATCGCAGAGGTCATAAGTTCAAATCTTATACCGCCCACCACCCACACACCGTCTCACCCGGCCCACAGCGAGGACGCCAATCGACAGCGCCAGCGGCTCGACCCCCGAGCAGTCCCCAGACGCGGAGCCGATCCGCGAAGATGCGCTGATGCGCCTCGTGCTCGACGCCGTCTCCCCCGACCTGGGACTGTCCTCGCTGCGCGGGTTCAAGATGGACCTGTCGGCCAACAGGGGATTCCACAAAGTCTTCTTCTCCGCCAGGTGCGAATGCAAGACAGTCGCGCTGCTCAGCGTAGAAGTATCGGAGGAAAAAACGCTCGCGGACGTGGAACGCGCGCTTCCATCGCTAGTAGGTAGGCTTGAAGCTCAGGCCCGGTCGTTCTACAATATGAACTGTGAAGTACATGCCAGGATGAGGCTCGGCCCGGCCGCAGGCGGCCCCCGCTAGCCTGGCCACAGGAGGTTTGCAATGCCGCCACGAAAGCGACGCGAGCTAACCCAAGAGGAGGCGATGCAGCGCGCCGTCAAGTTCTCGGAAAGGTACGTCGAGCGCGGGCCGTACGAGTTCTTTCCCGAGGGCGAAGTCGTAACCGTAGTCCAGGAAGGACTGGCCGAGAACGAGCGCCAGTACGGTTATCGATACTGCCCTTGAATGCCGCTGAGCGGCGATCCCGTCGAGGATCGTAAGAAGATCTGCCCCTGCGAACGTCACCACGAGGACATCGAGCGCGACGGCTTCTGCATTTGAATGTTCTTCGTGAGCGAAGAGTTTCTTCGCAAGTACGAACAGGGCGAGGACGTTGTGCAAACGGTTGATGAAGCAGTGCCTGTCGGTGAGGAGCTATTCGGCGACACCGGCGGCAAGCGCGAGTTCAACCAGCGCCGGCGCGACGGCGCGCAAGGCGACCAGGAATAGCGAAGGAGTGTTTCAAATGGAAAACATCGTACAGGTCTACAGCTCGACCGGTTGAGGCCCCTGCCACATGGTGAAAGTGTATCTTTCACGCAAGGGCGTAGAGTTCGACGACTTCAACGTCTCCACAGACCGCAATGCGCTTAAGAACATGATAAGCATGGGCTACCGCACTACGCCTATAACCGTGATAGGCGACAACAAGGTGGTGGGCTACAGCCCGGCCAAGCTGGACGAGGCGCTGCAAGCCGCCGGCATAGCCTAGCGGAACAAGAGGGTCGGCGCGCGGTTTAGCCGTTGACCCTCTGCCCCTCCAGGCTGTAAAATCAAGTGAGGTGGGCGGTGCAGTCCACCTCACGTGTGTGGCCCCGTGGTGTAGTGGTTTTAACATACTGCCCTGTCAAGGCAGAGATCGCCGGTTCGAATCCGGTCGGGGTCGCCACTCTCCCATCATCCCACCCATTCCCGCACCCGCGAACGGTTGGTCACGTCTGCGAGTGGGGGAACCCACTGCTCATGAGGTACTGCACCGATGCACATCCAGAAGCTTGCCGACAGCCCCCGGAACCACCGCGGCGGGCAGGTATCGCATCTGCTGCTGGCCCCCGGGCAGTTCGGAGCGCAGAACCTGCTCGTGACGTGGGTCGAGGGCGGCCCGGGCAGCCAGCAGGCGACGCACGCCCATGCCGACAGCGAACAGGTCTACGTGATCATCCAGGGCGTGGGCGCCATGAACGTCGGAGATGAGACCGAAGAGGTAGGCCCCGGCACGCTGGTGTATGTGCCGCCTGGAGCATCCCACTCCATACGCAACATCGGCGACGAGCCGCTGGTATTCGTCTCACCCACGGCTCCGCCGTTCCGAGTCCCCGCCGAAAACAGCCCCTGGAGTCCGCCCGCGCCCTAGCCCAGGCGGCCCGCCGCGAGTTCGGGGCGCATCCGAAGTCCCCTCTCCCTCAGCGTGAGGGTGAAACCTCAGCAGCCCACCGGCGGGCGTGTCCGCTAGACAGTGGCTTCCCCCTCTCCTCGCTGCTCGAATAGGAACTCCCGTATCGCCTCCTGGTAGCGTTGGTACAGGAACCCGCCCGCCAGCAGCAGCGCGCCCAGGCACATGAACGCCGCCACGCGGTAGCCCTGCTCCAGCGCGAACGAGTCGACCAGGAACAGCTTGACCACCGGCACCGCCAGCAGCGCGAGACCCGCTATCCGCACGCTTCGCACCCGCCGCAGCACGCCTACGGCGAGCGCCGCGCTTGCGTACACCGCCAGCACCAGGCTCAGCGCCAGGCTCTTCGCGTGGAACTCCGCGTCGCCGGACACCTCGATTATGCCGCTGTCCACCAACGCGAACGCCTCGGCGCCCAGTATCCACAAGGTGAGAAAGCTCGCGACGGCCAGCACAGAGGGAACCACAAAGACGTGCTCGCGCTCTGAGGCATCGTCCATGCGTCCGCGCAGTATCACAGCCGCAGCATAGAGCGCGGCGATGCCGCAGGCAAACGCCAGCATACGCCCGTTGAGAAACGCCCTGAACTCGTCCGTATCGATGGCGGTTTCCCCTGCCACCAGACGCACCGCCACCACCGCGAGCAGCGCGCAGCCGGACCACCGCATCTCCCACAGACCCCACGCTCGCCACAGCCAGAGCATGGCCAGCGCCTGGACGCTCCATGCGATCGGCAGCCACGTGCTGCCAAGCTGCGTCGCGAACAACGCCGCCAGCATCACGTTGCCGCCGATTATCATCACCCCGGACGCCGCCTCCTCCCTGTAGTGCAGTGCTCCGCCGTTTCGCCGCAGCACCAGGGCGGCGGCGTAGAGCGCCGCGGTAGCCATGGCAAACGACGGCGCGTAGGTGTTCGCGAAGGGCGTAAGGTACTCCGTAATCGCCATCGGCGTTCCCACGAACAGCAGCCAGCCAGCGCCCAGCGCAAGCGCCAGGTATCCTGACAGCCGCGTGCGGACGCGGCCCAGCCTGAACGACAGCCATATCAGCAGTACGCCCTGGACCGCCCACGCGGCGCCGAACCAGGGGCCGCCGAGCTGTACGGGAGCGGCGACCGCGAGCATCACCGCTGCGATGCCCAGCGCCATCAGCGCAAGGTAGTTCTGTTCTCGGCCCTGACGCAGCGCGACCGCGCCCAGCAGTACGTAGAAGAGCGATAGCCCCAGCGCGAACAATCCCATCCAGGCCCGAAAGTCGTCCGACAGCGTGGCGTAGGTCAGCGCCAGGTAGGCTCCGGCGTTGAGCACCATTAGCGAGTGATCGAAGGCCTGGGGCACCCTGCGCCAGATGACGTGGTACAGGGTTGTCGCGGCCACGAAGATCAGGAAGACGCCGGTGAGAAAAGCTTGGGACACGATCGGATCGACGTCAGGCCCAGAGTAATCGAGCCAGGCGGCGACCGAAGCGAGCGACGCGACAAGCGCGAGCAACGTGAACCAGCGCCAGTTGCGGAACGTCGACAGCGCGAGCACGAGCACGTCGACCAGTAGCACGTAGACAACGATGTCGTAGCCGGGGCCTGCGCCCTGAGCGGACGCCTCATCGAACGCCCCAATGACGAACGGAGCGAGAAACGCTCCCGCGATGCCAAGAATGGCGAGCGAAGTCGATTCGTGGCGCAGCGCGAGCGCGGCGGCGCCAACGCTGATGAGCGCAAGCACTCCAATGGCGGGATAGGTGGCGATAAGGTCGTAGAAGGAGTAGGCCGCGAACACCGACACGTAGAGAATGGCGATCCCGCCGCCCGCGAGCGCCTGCGAGTAGATGGCATACCGTTGGCGCCAGTACTCCCCAGCGCCAACCAGTGCCAGGCCGCCCACGACTCCAAGCAGGACCCGCTCAGTCTCTCCAATCCAATCGTTGTCGAAGGCCAGCTTCAGAAAGAAGGCCGTACCGACGATCAGCGCCAGGGCGCCAACCCGGGCGAGCCAGTTGCCACCCAGGACAAGCTCCCAATCGATGAAATTAGCAACACCTCGCAGCGGCGCCGACCTTGGCACAGGGTCCGGCGGGCGCACCGGAGCGGTCCGTGGGGCGTCGGCCTGTGTCGGCCTGGAGCGCGCCGTCAGCCCGTGCGCCGCCATAGCCCGGCGCAGTTGCGCCACCTCGGCACTCAGCCTGCACACGTCCGCCCGAAGCTCCTCGACCGCGTCCTCCGGCTCGGCGTCGGCTTCGGGCTGCTCAGCCGCCAGTGGCGATCCGCAGAGAATGCAAAACCTGTTATCGTCGGCGTTCTCTCCGTCGCACACGGCGCAGCGCACTCACACACCTCCACAAGGCAGCAGTAGCGTCACGATAACACGACGCGCCACCCCATGCCATTCCGGCCCCGAATGCGAGAAAGGCCTGGGCTTTGGCGGCAGCGGCGGGTTGCAGACCCGACGGGGGGGTCAGTGCCCACGTCGGGAGCGATGCACGGATGCCCCCAGCGGACGCCGAAAGTGTTATCATCGTGTGCACGGTCCGGCCCCGGCTATTGATTGCGCCCGGGCGCTCCCCGTCCCGGTGGGGGCCGCGGGCCGGCGACCCTGCGCCGCCAGCGCTTAGCTGGCCGCCGACTGCCCGGAGGCCCATGCCCCTTATACTCAAGCTCTACAACTGGCGGCTCCGCACGCCCTTCTACTACGGTTGGCTGGTGCTGGGCGCCGCCTCCTTTGCCACCATTGGGGCCACGGGGGTCGCACAGGTGGTGCTCGGCGGCATACAGGACCTCATATTCGAGGACATGGGCTGGGACCGCAGCACCGTCGCCTACGCAGTGACCGCCGGCACCTGGATAGGCGGCGGCATATCGCCGTTCATCGGCAGTCTCGCCGACCGCTACGGCTCTCGCTGGATGATGTCGGCCGCGTCGCTCCTCACCGGCGTGTGCCTGTTCGCGGCAGCGGGCGCCGGCGGTGTGGTTCAGTTTTCCATCGGGTACATCATTGCGCGCGGCCTGGGCAACACCATCCTCATATCGGTGGTCCCGCGGACGCTCGCCGTCAACTTCTTCCAGCGGCAGCGAAACTTCGCGATCGGCCTCATCAGCATGGCTCGCCCCGTCGCGGGCGCCGGCAACATCCAGTTCTTCGCCGTCATGGCCAGGGCGGGCTACTCCTGGCGTGTCGGGTATCGCGCCCTCGGCGTGTTCGCGCTGCTGTTCACCCTGCCACTGCTGCTGATACTTCGACGCCGCCCCGAAGACATCGGCCTGCTCCCGGACGGCGTCGCTGCGCCCCGGGCGTCGAACCCTCGGCTCGCGCGTGCGAGCGGCGCGGTGCGGCGCGCAAGCGGCGACAGCGAGCGTAGCTGGCGTGTCGGGGAGGCGGCGCGGACCTTCCCCTTCTGGGCCATCGTCGTGGCGGAGTCGTTCTCTATTCTCACGTCCGGCGCGCTCGGCTACCAGATTGTGCCCTACCTGCTGGATTCGGGCGTGGCCCGTCCGCAGGCGGCGCTCGCGCTCAGCATTTCCTCACTGCTTGGCGCGTTCGCCAACCCCGCGTGGGGACTACTTTCGGACAGGTACTCGCCGCGCAAGCTGGCCATGGCCGTGCTGGTGCTGGCGCTCGCGGCCACCGTGCTGCTGCTGGCGATCGAGCTGGAATGGCTGGCCGGACTCGGTGTGAGCGCGAGAAGCCACGGCTCTATCGTGGTGGTGATCTGGGGGGCCGCTTCCGGGGGTGTCGGCATACTCGGCAGCATGATGCTGGCACAATACTTCGGCAGGGCGCACTACGGCGCGATTCTCGGGCTGGTTGGGCTGTTCCAGACCGCGTCGCTCGGCGCCGGCCCCTCTTTCAGCGCGGTGCTCTATCGGCTCACCGGCGGACGGCAGATGGCGCTGTTCGCCTTCGGCACCTTCGCCTACACGTTTGCAACGCTCTTGATGTACACCGCGCGGCGACCACGCGCGCCGCAGGGGATGGCCCAGGGGCACATCCCCGCCGCGTAGAGCGTACCCGCACAGGAGGCTTGGCATGGCAGATTCTTCAGAGGTGGTCGTAATCGGGGGAGGCGCGGCAGGCTGCGCGGCCGCCTTCTGTCTCGCGGAGGCCGGCATACGAACGACAATTGTCGAACGCGAGGGAGTGGCGTCGTATGCGTCCGGCTACTCCGCCGGCGGCCTCAACCCCCTTCAGGGCGCGGGCATACCCGGCCCGCTCGCGCCGATGGCATGGCAGTCCTTCCGGATGCACCTGGAGCTGTGGGAACGGCTGGAAGAGGCGTCGGGCGTCGACTTCCACGCCCGGCGCATCAACTCCGTCGACGCGGCGTTCGACGACTCGGAGTTCGCCGGGCTTGAGGAGACGCGGGCGCTGTTCGAGGCCGCCGACGGCTTCTCGGCGCAGTGGGCCGACGCCTCCGAGCTGCTGCGCGACGAACCGCGGCTGGCCGGGGACGTGCTGGGCGGCCTGCGGCTGTTCGGCAACGCCGCACTCGACAGCCGCCTCTTCACCCAGGCGCTGCGCCGCGCCGCGGAGTCTCTTGGCGCGACCGTGCGGCGAGCGGGCGTCACCGCGCTACAGGCGCGCGGCGGTTCGGTCGAGGGCGTGGAGTTGGAAGGCGGGCAGATCGCGTGCGACGCGGTCGTAGTCGCCACCGGCCCGTGGAGCGGCGACGCCGAGCGTTGGTTGGGCGTGCCCATTCCGGTCGAGCCGCTCAAGGGCGAGATCCTGCGGCTGCGGCCGCCGGGCGGCCCCCTGAGCCACGATTGGGCCGGCGCGGGCGTGTCGCTCTACGCCAGGGCGGGGGGCCTGGCGTGGGTGGGCGCGACCGAGCAGCGAATGGGCTGGGACATCAGGCCCAGCGAGTGGGCGCGGCGGAAGCTGTCCGCCGGGGCCGCGCGGCTGATGCCCTCCTTCGCCGACGCCGAGCTGGCGCTCCACACCGCCTGCTTGCGTCCCGTCACGCCGGACTGGCTGCCGATACTGGGTAGAGCGCCGGGGTGGGACAACGCATACCTGGCGACCGGAGCGGGCAAGAAGGGCATACTGCTCGCGCCCGCCATGGGCGGCACCGTCGCCAATCTGGTCGCGGGAGGCCGGCCGTCCCTCGACCTGTCGCCGTTCAGCCCCGAGAGGTTTGCGTAGGGCCGCATCCCTCTCCAGCGCGGGTTTCAAATCTGCCCGTGCAGTTGGGCGATGCGGGTACGTCCGCTTACGCCAGCATCAGACGTTCGCCCTTGGGTGACGGGATAGGACGCCCAATGTCTCGCGCCGTCTCGAGCCACAGGTCCATGGCGAGGTTGACCTGCTTCAACGCGGCCAGTTGCGTGTCCCCGTGGGCCGCGCAACCTGAAAGTTGGGGGACTTCGGCGACGAAAGCGCCGTCAGTGTTGCTCCAGTATAGGATTACCTCGTACTTGTGCATCAGCATACCTCTTCCATCACAGCACGCCCGTTGTCTCTCAAGTAGGGGCAGATGATGAGCGCGAGTTCTGGGAGACAGCGCTGCGAATGACCGGTCGGCTGCCCTCGCCCGAAACTCCGGCTATTCCCCCATGTGGCGCTCGTACCACTCCAGGGTGCGCTCGAACCACTCCTCGCGCATCTTGGGATGGCCATTCCGGAAGAAGCCGTGCGAACCCGACGGGAACCTGACGAATTCCACCTCTTTGCCCAGCCGCTTGAGCGCCACGAAATACTGCTCGCTCTGCTCCATCGGGCAGTACAGCCCCGCCTTGCCTGACCTTCGCTCCTCGAAGAACGCCACAGCCGTCGCCTCGTCTGGTCGTCCATAGGCCTACTCTCCGTGCGTGTCAGAACACGTGTACCAAACACCGCGACTCTAACACAAGCCATGTTTCGGGAACCGGGAATAAGGCTAGACGGACGTGCATCGCGGGACAAATAGAGGCCCCAGCGACGCTTGTGGTCACCGGGGCCTCGGATTCGGGGGATTGTGTTGTCGGCACTACGGTCTCTGCGCCTGTATCTCGGCGGACTTGAGGGTGAAGTTGTCGCCGTCCTTGCCCGGGATAATCCATCCGTCGCCCTCAAACACCACAAGCCCCCTGTCGTCCTTGGTGTATTTGACACCTGCCGTGTTCTGTATGCAGTCGCCGTTCACGCAAATCCTGGCATCGGTGGCGACGGCGACACCTGCGTGCGTGCCGATAGGCGGATGATTTGGTGGCGTGTATGCGTACCCAAAGTTCGTGTTCGGCAGGTACACGCCTTCTCCGACCGAGCTCGTGTCTGTGGTGCCGACCATAGCGTCGTACTCGGTCAGCACGTTGCCTTCGAGCGTTCGGTACGAGCCCTGATTCGTACCCGTGCCGTACCTGCCGAGGTCAAGCGCGGGCGACTCGATGACGGTCTCCGTCCAGTCGGTCTGCGACCTGTAGTCGAGCCGCCTGGTCTCCTTGAAGGCCGGGATGGATCGGCTCCCGACGCCGACCGACGGGCCGTAGATTTCGTATGTGAGCGTCATGGGCGGCAACGGTTCGGGCAGGTTCGGACCCGTCCTGTTCGTGAAGGCCAGAGCGAGGACGGTCATCACCACGCCCAGCGCCAAGACGGACGCGACGGCGATGCTCTTGCGGGTGGTTATCCTCCGTATCATGGTCTTGCTCTTCTCTTTCGGGGTGTTCGTTCGTTCCCTCGGAGCGGTGTCACTCGAGGAAGTGGTTGTTCCAGTCCCCTCCGACCGTCAGCCATGCCGACTGGTTGCCGACCATCCTAAATCTTCTGTATTGCAGACGCTGCCTAACCAGCGCCCCACCGGACAGGTCGTTGCCACGCTGGCCGGTGCCTCGGAAAAGTGTGGGGTGATGTTGCAGGAGTCTAACCTTGTGTTCTGGGCTCCGCGGCCCTCGCCTGTCCCTCACTGGCGAGGGCAATACGCTACTGCCGGGGCGACGGAGCGGCGAACGTCATCACCCTGGCCGGATTGTCCACCAGGATTTTCTGTATTGCCTCGGGAGAGAATCCCCGCTGCTTCATCCGCGGCACGATGTGGCTCAGGATGTAGAAGTAGCCGTGCCCGCCGTACACTGTCAGCCTGTCTTTCGAGTCGATGTCATGGGCCACGACGATCTTGTCCTCGTAGCCCTCCGACGCGATCCAACTTATGTCGTCCATGCGCTTGGCGTCTCCGGGCATGTCGATGGACGAGTTAGCGCCGTAGTACGACTCCTCCTTGCCGAAGAGGTCCCACTCCATGTAGATGCCGCTTTCGGCCATCCGCTTCAGCGTCGACTTCTCGAACACCGTGCGGTCCAGGTGGCCGATTATGGTGCGCCCCAAGTCGGCTCCCACCTCGCTCAGCACCTCGATTATCTCCAGCGGCGCGTGTTCGTTGCGCCCCGGGTGGATCAGCAGCGGCGCGCCCGTGATGCGCTGCGCCCTGCCGGACGCTCGCAACACCTTGCGCTCGTTGTCGGTGAGCGGCCAGGTGCAGCCGACCTCGCCAATGACGCCGGATCTTATCCCGGTGCCGTCCACGCCCTCCACGATGTCTTGGACAATCTTCTCCACCAGCTCCGACTCGTCGCGCTCGGACATGTCGGCGGGGTGCGCGGCGTCGACGTAGAATGAGCCGCCCATGACTATCTTGACACCGGTGGCCCTGGAAATGCGCGCCAGGCCCACCGGGTCGCGGCCTATGCCCATGCTGGACGGCTCGACGATCGTGCCGCCGCCGTACTGCTTGAACAGGTTGGCCTCGTCGATCGCCAGGTCCACGTCCTGCAGGCCGGCCACCGACGCGACTCGCCCGAAGTGGTACTTCCTGTACGCCAGAGACTCCAGCGTTACCGGCGCGTTGTACAGGTTTCGCGCGCTAGCCTCCGCCGGCGGGTCCACCATGTGGGCCGTGGCCACCAGCAGGTGGTCGTGCGTAAACGTCACTCCCAGGTCGCCGGGGTCGACCAAGCCCAGCACGGTCTGCACCTTGCCCTCGATATTGAATCCGGCCATTATGTGCCTCCTCAATAGTCCCTTCCCCCTCGCAGGGGGAAGGTTAGGATGGGGGTGTCGCCCCTTGCCCGACTAACCACTAACCACTGACAAACTGAACAACTAACAAACTGACCAACTGACCTCCTACCCCCGCGCCCGTACTCTGGCCCACCTGTCCCGCAGCGTAACCGTGCGGTTGAACACCGGCGCTCCGGGCCTGGAGTCTTCCGAGTCCACACAAAAGTAGCCCTGCCGCTCGAACTGGTACTTCGCGCCCGGCTCCGCGTTCGCGAGGCTCGGCTCGATACGGCACGAGTCGAGCCGCACGAGCGAGTCCGGGTTTACGTTCAGGTCGTCGTCCGGGTCCCACCCGGCATCGTCCTCATCCAGAAAGAGGTGGTCGAACAGCCGCACCTCGGCGGGCAACGAGTGTTCCGCCGACACCCAGTGCAGCGTCGCCCTCACCCTGCGCCCGTCCGGGGCCGAGCCGCCCCTCGTCTCGGGATCGTACTCGCATCTAAGCTCCACCACCTCGCCCGTGCCCTCGTCCTTCACCACTTCTACGCACTTGAGAAAGTAGGCGTAGCGCAGCCGCACCTCACGGCCCGGAGCCAGCCTGTAGAACCTGCGGGGAGGGTCCTCCATGAAGTCCTCCCGCTCGACGTACAGCACCCGCGAGAAGGGGACCATGCGTGTGCCGGCGCTCGCGTCCTCCGGGTTGTTCTGGGCTTCCAGGTACTCCACCTGGCCCTCCGGGTAATTCTCTATGACCACCCGCAGCGGGTCGAGAACGGCCATCCTGCGCTCCGCCCGAACGTTCAGGTCTTCGCGGACGGCGTGCTCTAGCTGCCCGACGTCGATTACCGAGTTGTGCTTGCCCACGCCCACCCGCTCGCAGAACGTGCGAATGGACTCCGGCGTATAGCCCCGCCTGCGCATCCCCGAAATCGTGGGCATTCGCGGATCGTCCCAGCCGGACACGTGGCCGCCGTCGACCACCCGCAGCAGCCTGCGCTTGCTCAGCACGGTGTGGCTCACCTGCAGGCGGGCGAACTCTATCTGCTGTGGGTGGTACAGACCCAGCTCCTCGAGCAGCCAGTCGTACAGAGGCCGGTGGTCCTCGAACTCAAGCGTGCAAATGGAGTGTGTAATGCCCTCTATCGAGTCGGAAAGGCCGTGCGCGAAGTCGTACATCGGATACACGGCCCAATCTTCGCCCGTCCTGTGGTGCGGCGCGCGCCGGATGCGGTAGATGACGGGGTCGCGCATGTTGATGTTGGGCGACGCCATGTCTATCTTGGCCCGCAGCACGTGCGAACCCTCCTCGAACTCACCGGCGCGCATCCGCTCGAACAGGAACAGGCTCTCCTCGGGCGAGCGGTCGCGGTGGGGGCTTTCGCGTCCGGGCTCGGTCAGCGTGCCCCGGTACTCGCGCATCTCGCCGGGGCTGAGCGAGTCGACGTAGGCCTTGCCGCTCTTGATGAGTTTCACTGCCATCTCGTAGAGCTGCTCGAAGTAGTCGGAAGCGTACAGTTCCCTGTCGGACCACTCGAACCCGAGCCATTGTATGTCGGCCTTCATGGCGTTCACGAACTCGGTGTCTTCGGTCGCCGGGTTCGTGTCGTCGAACCGCAGATTGCACATGCCACCGTTCTCTGCGGCTACGCCAAAGTTCAGGCATATCGACTTGGCATGTCCAATGTGGAGGTAGCCGTTGGGCTCGGGGGGAAACCGCGTGTGAACGCGCCCGCCGTACCTATCCGACAAGTTGTCTTCGGCGACGATTCTTCGGACGAAGTCCGAACGCGCCTCGGGTGTTTCCGAATTCATTCGCTCTCCTGGTTTTGTCTCCCCGCCCGGATGGCCGGCTTTGGTCTGACCGCCTCATTCTAGGCCATTTTCGTGCGTGGCGCATGTGTATGTTAGACTAAGGTGCCCGAGAAGCCGCCGCCCCGCGAGGCGAGGCGTCCTATCCAGACCCTTCTGTGGCCTGCCGCGGCTCCAGTGTAGCCCGGCGGCCTGACCGTGATTAAAGTGAAGATAAGCCAGATACTAAAATCCGAACGCAGCATCTCGTTCGAGTTTTTCCCGCCGAGGACGGAGCGGGGCAGCAGGTCATTCTTCCGCGCGCTGGACCGGCTCTCGGTGTTCCGGCCGTCATTCGTGTCCGTGACCTACGGCGCGGGCGGCTCGACGAAAGAGGTCACCGAGGAGATGGTGGTCCGCGTGCTGCGGGATACACCGCTGCTGCCCATGGCCCACCTCACCTGCTCAGCACAGACCAGGTGCGAGGTCGACCAGGTGCTCAGGCGGCTGGAGTCCGCCGGCATCGAAAACGTCCTGGCGCTGCGTGGTGACCCCCCCAAAGGCAGCGACCGGTTTGAGCCTGCGGCGGACGGGTTCGCGCACTCGACGGAACTCATCCGCCACATTCGCGCCAACTACGATCTTGGCATTGGCGCCGCGTGCTATCCCGAAACGCACCCCGAGGCGGCCAGCCCCGGCGGGGATCTCGAGTTTGCCAGGACGAAGATTGAGCTAGGCGCGGAGTTCCTGGTGTCGCAGCTTTTCTTCGACAACGCCGATTTCTTCGACTTTCTCGACAGGGCGCGGCAGGCCGGCATAGAGGTGCCTATAATCGCCGGAATCATGCCCATACTGAGCGCCCCCCAGATACGGCGGATGACTGCGCTGTGCGGGGCCGGCATACCGCCCGCGCTGGACCAGAAGCTGTCCAGGCACGAAGGCGACGATGACGCGGTGCGCGAGCTGGGAATTGAGCACGCCACACGCCAGGTGAGGGAGCTGTGGGACAACGGCGCGGACGGCGTTCACTTCTACGCGCTCAACCGCGCCCGCTCGGTGTCCCAGGTGCTCCGCGACCTCCAACTGCCCGGCCACACCGGGGACGGGTAGGGGACACCCCCGCCGAATCGCCCCGCCCCTACTCCTCGAAGCGCTTGAACACCAGGCAGGCGTTCTGGCCGCCAAACCCGAAGCTGTTCGATAACACCGTGTCCACCCGCGTCTTGCGTGACACGTTGGGCACGTAATCGAGGTCGCAATCGGGGTCGACAAACTCGTAGTTGATGGTGGGATGAATCTCGTTGTGGGCGATGGACTGGATGCAGGCGACCGCCTCGACGGCGCCCGCTCCGCCCAGCGCGTGGCCTATCATCGACTTGGTAGAGCTGATGGGCACGCTGTAGGCGCGTTCGCCGAAGAGCGACTTGATCGCGAGCGTCTCGACGTGGTCGTTCTTGGGTGTTGACGTGCCGTGGGCGTTGATGTAATCGACCTCGTCGATGCCCACGCCCGCGTTCTCCAGCGCCCAGCGCATCGCGCGGGCCGCGCCGGCCCCGTCCTCGTCCGGCTGCACGGCGTGAAAGGCGTCGGAGGACACTCCGTAGCCGGCCACCTCCGCCAGCACGTTCGCACCCCGGTCGATGGCGTGCTCCAGGCTCTCGATCACAAACACGGCCGCCGCCTCGGCGGGCACGAAACCGTCGCGCTTGGCGTCGAATGGGCGGCTCGCCTTCTCCGGCTCGTCGTTGCTGCGTGTGAGCGCCTTTATCACATTGAATCCGCCCAGCGCAAGCTGGCATATGCCGGCCTCGCAGCCGCCGCCCAATATCACGTCCGCCGCGCCCCTGCGCACCGCCTCCGTGGCCTCGCCTATGGCCTGGTTGCCGGCGGCGCAGGCCGTTATCACCGTGGAGGTGTAACCCTTAAGCCCGTACAGGCGGCTCACGTTGGCCGCGGCCATGTTGGGCAGTATCATGGGGATGAAAAACGGGCTGACGCGCATACCGCCCCGCTGAAACATGATGCGGGCGTTCTCCTCTGTCACCGGAAAGCCCCCATTGCCGTTGCCCATCACCACGCCCAGGCGCTCCGGATTCTCCCTCGACAGGTCCAGGCCGCCGTTCTCGATCGCGAGCCCCGCCGCGGCCACCGCCATCTGCGAAAACCGCGCGATTCGCCGCGACTCCTTGCGGTCCATGAAGTCGCCGGCGTCGAAATCCGTCACCTCTCCGGCTATCTGGCAAGGGTACTCGCTATAGTCGCACAGCACGCCCGGGGCTATGCCCGACTTGCCGGCCACCAAGTTCCCCCAGTACTCGTCGATTGTCATGCCAAGAGGCGTTATCGCCCCCATGCCCGTAATCACTACTCGCCGTCTGTTGTTGTCCATAACTCTCACACCGTGTCCGGGGCGCCCCTGGACGGGGGCAGCTTGATTGTCGGGTACAGCTCGGGGGATATGCCTCTCACGTACTCTATGACCTCCGCGGCCACCGTCAGCGAGCCGGTGCCCAGCACCAGATCGCCGTCGCCTGCCATCTCGAGCGCGTGGCGGGTACCCTCCCCCACATCCTCCGTCCGGTACGCGACCGGCAGCCCCCTGCTCTCGAACAGTTCGGCCACGCCCTCGGAGGGCGCGGACCTCGGATGGCGCGAACGCACCGCCACCACCACCGGCGACAGCTGCGCGATAGCGTCTGCCATGCCCTCCGCGCTGTGCCCGCCCAGCGATCCGAATATCAGGATAACACGATTGAATCGGAAGATGTCCCTGACCGCCTCTACCAGCCGGGCCATAGAGTGGGGATTGTGGGCGCCGTCCACCACCAGCGTGCTGCCGTTGGTGGACAGGACGTCGAGGCGCGCCGGCCAGCGGACGTCGGCTATTCCGCTCACGATGCTGCTCTCGGGCACGGCGTAGCGGTCGGGCAGAGACTCGACCGCCGCTACGGCGGTTGCGGCGTTGGCAAGCTGGTGGTCGCCGAGCAGGGGAGTGCGAAGCCGGTAGGTGCCGCGCAGGCCCTCGACTACGAACGACTGGCCCGTAAAGTCGGAGTCCAGCTTGGAAACCGACAACTCGGTCTCGACGCGGACCAGCGGCGCGCCCCGCTCTTCGGCCGCGCGCGCGATAACCTCCATGGCCGCGTCGCTGTTGGGCGCAGCCACTACCGGCACGCCGGGCTTTATGATGCCGGCCTTCTCGAAGGCGATCTTCTCTACTGTATCCCCTAGGATGGCCACGTGGTCCAGGCTGATGGAGGTTATCGCGCAAACCTCCGGGCGCACTATGTTGGTGGAGTCCAGCCTTCCGCCCAGTCCGACTTCCATCACCTGGAAGTCGGCGCCGATGCTTGCGAAGTGGACGAACGCCATCGCCGTCAGCGCCTCGAAGGTGGTTGCGGGGCCGTAGGGGCCCTCCTCGTCGAGGCTCAGCACCGTCGGCCATATGCGGGCCACGATTGAGGCGAAGTCGTCCTCGCTGATGGGCGTCATGCCGACGCGGATGCGCTCCGTGGCCCGGTGCAGGTGCGGCGACGTGAACAGGCCCACCGTGTGCCCCTGCGCCGCGAGTATCGACGCCACCATGGCGGACGTGCTGCCCTTACCCTTGGTGCCGGCGACGTGTACGGTGGGCGTTGCGAGGTGGGCGTTGCCCAGCCGCTGCATGAGCAACTCCATCCGTTCCAGGTGAAAGGTCGAGTGGCCGGGCCTGGTCTTCGAGCGCTCGAAGTCGGCGAGGCCCATCACCATACCCAGCGCATCATCGTAGGTCGGAAGGCCGTCGGGTGGGCCGAGGTCCCGGACTCTGGCATTGTCGGCGGCGGAAATGGCAAGCCCCTCCACGGTAGCGGCGCGTCCCTTGCGCCGGGCGCTGCTCATCAACAAGAAACTTTATCCTAAGACGGAGGGTTTTACTAGGGGGTATCCGCCTGGCGCCCCCGGGAGGCCGTGGCCGTACCGGGCGCGGTGGCCGACTCCACCAGCGCGCGCGGGCACGACAAAGCCCCCTCCGGTTGGGGAGGGGGCTCTGCTTTCATTATCCTTGCCGTCCGGAAGGGCAGGCGCGGGCGTCGTCTACGATATGGGCGCCAGCACCCTGGCCGCCGCGGCGTTGATGCCGCCCTCCGATGCGCCGTTGCTGGGAAGCACCGAGTTGATGCGCTCGAACAGGGACGCCGCGCGCTCTACGGTGGGGTCGCTGATCATGCCGCGCAGCTGCGAGTGCCGCTTGAGCAGCAGCGCCGCCGGCCGGTAGGGATCGAATCGCCCGCCCGCGATGCGTTGTCGCCTGAAGTACGAGTCCAGGCGCTGCACTATGCGAGGGTTGGACTCGGTGATCGACTTCATCGTCACTGGCTCATGCAACTCGCCGGCGTAGGCCTCGTTGACCAGCTTCAGATAGAAGGTGGGCTCGAAGAGGTCCTCGATGTCGGCGGTCCGCACCTTGGCTACCTCAACCCACTTGATGGGGTTGTGGCGCTTCACGGCGGCGTTGCGGTTTATCTGGTCGAGCTTTACGCGGTTCTTGGTCGAAACGTCCATCATCACCGCCACGCTCACGTAGTTCTCGCCGAGCGTCGAGATGAACGTGGGCAGGTTGTCGGCGCCGCCCACCGGAATGACAACCCAGCGTGGGTCAAGCCGCATCTGGCCGGTGGATGCCACCGCTTCCCCGAGCACCTGTATGTAGATCAGGTCGGACGGGTAGTTCACCATCAGGCAGTGGGGCGCGAGGAACAGCGTCTGGGCCATCTGGTATCCCAGGGCGACCTGTATGGGGAACACCGTCTCGCGGTCGTTGCTCAGGGTGTCGTCGCTCACGAATGTGCCGCGGTCGTCCACGTCCTGCACCGTGCGTACCGAGCTCAACTTGTCGAGGTTGATCATGAATGGCGAGTGCGTGGAGTAGACAACCTGGTTCTTGGGAGCCAGCCGGTCGCTGATGAAGCGCAGGAAGTCGCGCTGGGCCATGGCGTGCAGGTTCAGGCCGGGCTCGTCCAGCAGCAGTATAAGGTCGGCGTCCTCCTCCTCTTCCAACGTCGAGAAGTAGGACAGGAAGGAGAAGAACCAGACGAACCCCTTGGAGCGCTCGTCGAACGGCACCGACACGCGATGCCTGTTGTTCCAGATGCGGACGTGCAGTATCGTGCCTTGATTCAGCGGCGGCGGGTCGTTGGGATTCGCCGCAGACAGGTCGAACTCGACCCTGAGCTGCTTGTTCTGGTTCCAGAACTCGAAGATCTCGTCGGAGATCTCGATGGAGGCCGACTCCAACTCCGCCTTCAGGTACTCGTAGCTGATCTGGTTCTCCAGGTCTTCGAGCTTCGCCCCCACCAGCTTCAGAAGCGACAGGAAGGTGCGGTCGGCATCGTCGAGGTACTCGTCGTTCTCCACCCGCCTCCTGATATCCTGTATGGAGATCCGACCCCGCATCGCGCTGTAGTCGTCGAAGTACACGAATCGGGGCAGGAACGCCGTCATGCAGTCGTCGACCATCGCTCTCTTGAGGCCGCCCGAGAATCGCGTGTTGACTTCCTCGAGCATCGACTGCACGGAGGCCGGCTTGACCGGCAGGTCCTCCAGGCACTCTGTCAACTGTTCCAGCGTGTTCGAGTCCCAGGCGTGGTGCTGTATCTCGACCGGTAGGTTGGCGCTGGCTAGGATGCTCTCTATCACCATGCGCTCATTCGCCTGGAAGTCCCAGTGCTGCTGGTTGTCGTACCCCTTGGATATGACCATTGTGTCCGACTCGAGCACGCCCTCCCCGAAGACGCTCTCGACCTCTTCCACCTCGCTGCCCGTGAGCTTGAACTCGGCCGTGACGACGGTTGCGGGGCGGTCGGGATGAATGCGCTTGTACCGCACGTATCCCTTGCGCGGGTAATCCTTTATGTCGAAGTCGCCGCTCACGCCGGTCACGGGACTGAGGTGCCTCAGCGCATGCAGAAACGCGGTCTTGCCCGACTCGTTCTTGCCCACCATGCATGTCACGTCGTCTATGGTGACCCAGCCGGTGTCCTCGATGCTCTTGAAGTTGGTCACCCTTGCCCGAGTAAGCTTCATCGGTCCGTCCCTCCTAATCCCGATTCCCTATGTAAATCAGTTCGTTGCCGGTAGACACTCCCGCTGCCGCACACGCCGGCGTGCCGGAGCGCAGTGCGGGAGTGGCAGACCGGCCATTGCTTCACGGTAGCTGGGTTGGCCGCCTGCGTAACATATCCTTAACCAGCCTGTTCAAGACCTTATTGTATGAATCTATACTTGTTCAAGGCTTTTTCTGGTACTATTCTCGGAAGTAAGACAGATACGACTCGCGCGCATGGCGAGACTGTAGAGCGTGCGAAAGGTGTGTCTCGTCTAGCTGCGCAAATCGGGCGCACAGGCATGGCCGGGCTCGCGAGTGGCGGCCCTGAAGGCCGCACCCGGCGCTAATACGGGAGAAGAAGGAGTGGGGACTGCTTCCCGTGGCGGGGTGCCGGGGATTATCGCCCTGATCAGGTGTCGTCGCTATTCTTGATCCGCGACTCCAAACGCTGTAGCGCCTCCTGGGTGGCGCGCAGCTCCTGCAGCAGTTCGTCCCTGCTCACGGGCCGTTGGAGGTCCCGCAGCCTGTCCAGTTTCGCCTCGTCGAGGTTGTTGACGATGATCGCGATGAACAGGTTGATGACCACGAAAGTGCCGATGATCACGTAGCTCACGAAGTAGATCCACGCGAGCGGGTTCACCTCCATCGCCTTGTACATAACCCTGGCCCAGTCGTCCAGCGTAAGCATATTGAACAGAGTGAGCGCCGACTTGCTCAGGGACCCCCAGGCGTCGGGATCGTTCTCGTGGAACATGTAGTAGCCCATGATGGCGTATATGTACACCACTATGCTCATGAGCATAAGCACGTGAAAAACGCTGGGAATGGAACGCACCAGCGCCGCGACTATCAGCCGCAAGTCGCGAATGGTGGTTATCAGCCGCACCACTCGCAGCAGCCGCGCCAACCGCGCTATGAGGGCAAGCTGGCCCGTCGCCGGGATGAGGGCCAGCACGATCACCAGGAAGTCGAATACGTTCCAGCCGTCCTTGAAGTACCTCAGCGGTTGCGGCCAGAGAGCGAACAACTTCAGCGCCGCCTCGGCTATGAAGATGCCCAGCGCGACCTGGAAACCAAGCCGCAGCCAGTCCACGTACTCGAGCTCGATTCTCGCAGAGGTCCCCAGCCCCAGCAGCGCGGCGTTTGCCAGTATCACGCCGATGATGAACAACTCGAACACGTTGGAGCTGACGATGCGGTCAGCGCGCTGGGCCCATCGGTCCATCGTTTTGCGTCTCTGGCTCCTGTGAGAATCTGGGGGCGGTTCCGCATGTTCACTATCTCAAAACGCGCTTGGTACAGTCAAGCCGGACTCGCCGTTTGGGATGGTCCCGGCGTCCGACCTCTCCAGAGAGCCCGGAAACGTCCCCCCACTCAGGAGATGTTCGCCGCCGCCTGGCGCCGCGAGACGAAAAGTCGCTTGACTGCTAGCCAAGCGGACAAATAGAATTGTCCCACCATCAGTTGGCAACAGAGTTCATGGAAGGCGCGCGAAAAGTGTTACAAATGGAGTCCGCAGGCGGCGTCGTATTCCGCGAAACCGCCGGCGGCGTAGAAGTCGTCTTGTGCGGGGTGCGCAACCCCCGGCTCTGGAGGCTGCCCAAGGGCACGCCCGACCCGGGTGAGTCCCGCGAGCAGACGGCTCTCAGAGAGGTCTGCGAGGAAACGGGCCTGGAAGTGGAGCTGCTCGACACTATCGGTAGCATTGAGTACGAGTTCGCCCGTCCGGGCGACGGCGCCATTTGCCACAAGACCGTACACTTCTACCTCATGGCTCCCACCGGCGGCGACCTGTCGTTGCACGACAACGAGTTTGACGTGGCCGAGTGGTTCACCCTCGGGGACGCCCTCGGCTCGCTCACCTACAAGGACGAGGCCGATATTGTTCAAAAGGGTATTCGGGAAGTCGCCCAAAAGCACTGATACCGAAATGCAACCCGTCGAAAGCGGCGATAAGGTGGTCCTGCGCGAAAAGGTGTTGAGCGACGCCGAGGACGACTACGCCTGGCGTACCGACGAAGAGCTGGCCACGCTGGATGCCACGCGCCCGCTGCGAATGGCGTTCAACGACTTCGTGCGCTACACTCGTGAAGAGATCGACTACCCCAGTCCCCGCTCGCGACGCTTGGCCATCGACACCCTCGATGGCAAGCACATTGGCAACTGCATGTACTACGACATCGATCTCAACCGGGGCCAGACCGAGATGGGCATCATGATCGGAGACCGCGAGTACTGGAGCAGGGGTTACGGCACCGACTCGGTCAACACCTTGCTGAAGCACATCTTCAACTCGACCTCCATCAGCCGCGTGTACCTCCACACCCTGGAGTGGAATCAGCGCGCCCGCAACTCCTTCGCAAAGTCAGGCTTCAAGGAGCTCAGGCCCGTGCGCCGCAACGGCCTGGACTTCATTTACATGGAGGTGTGGCGTACCGAGTGGGAGCGCATTGCAAACGGGCCGCGCGCTCCCATCGCCGGAGGGGAGCCCGACCACGGCTGATCGTCTCGCTCGTGACGGCTTGCGGGCCATCCCCCGTATCCCCGGCGGGCCGCCTCTTCCGTCGCCTTGACCGCGTTCGCCCCACGGCTTATATTTACGTCCAACGCGAGGACGCTCTGGCGTCCTCACTCGCGCACTCGCTCGGTAGGAGGTCTATACCCATGTCGTTCGGCAGTGGAGACTACACCTTTGAATTGGATGAGAATTGGGGCAAGCTTCCGGAGGGCTATGAGTTCTTCCAGGTCGCGGACGTGGCTGTCGACAAAGACGACCAGGTCTACGTCTACAACCGCAGCGCCCACCCGCTGATGGTGTTCGACCGCGAGGGCAACTTTGTTAAGTCTTGGGGCGTGGAGTTCGTTAACCCACACGGCATCCACATATCGCCCGACGGCAGCATCTTCCTTGCCGACCGCGACGCCCACGTCATACTGAAGTTCTCGCCCGATGAGCGGCTGCTGCTCACACTGGGCACCCGCGACAGCCCGTCGGACACCGGCTACACGTTGCCCGAAAGGGTGGTGCACCGCGCTGCGGGCCCCTTCAATCTGCCAACGGGCATCGTCGTTACGGAAAGGGGCGACATCTTCGTATCCGACGGATACGGCAACGCCCGCGTTCACAAGTACAACGGCTCCGGCGCGCTGATCACCTCGTGGGGCGCGCCCGGCAGAGCCAACCCCGTTGACTTCAACCTGCCGCACGGCGTGACGCTCGACAACGAGGGCAATCTGATCGTGTGCGACCGCGAGAACAATCGTCTCCAGTTCTTCGACCAGGACGGCGAGTTCCTTTACATGCGACAGGGCTTTCGCCAGCCGGCCGACGCCGTGGTGGGGCCGAACAACGAGATCTACGTCGCGGAGTTAGGTCACCGCCTGACCATAATCGACGACGACGGCGAGATTCTGGCTCGGTGGGGCGACGACAGCAGCCACGACCCTGGCCAGTTCGTCGCGCCGCACGGCATCGCAATAGACTCGCACGGCGACATCTACGTCGGCGAAGTGCTGGAGGGCCAGCGCATCCAGAAGTTCGTGAAGCAGTAATACGGCCCCTACGACACCACCGCATACGGAAACCAAAGCCGACCCGGCCGGATCGGAGGCTTGACCATGACAACCACCGGCGCCAATACGCCGGCGCAGCCCACAACCGCCGCCGAGGAAACTCCGTGGTACGAACTGCTCGATGTCCCTGAGCCGCCTGAGGACGGTATGGCGCAAGACGAGCTGATAACTCGGGTCAATTCGATACTGATGGCGCGGTACGCCAACGACCCCAGCACGCATGTGGCAGGTCCACTCACGTTTGTGATATACGACTCCGAAAGGCCCGGCTCGTTCGTCGCGCCCGATTGTTTCGTCGCTTTCGGCGTGGACGACAAGACAATAACGGTGGACCGGCTCAACTACCGCATAGACGAATGGGGCGTGCCGCCCGCGTTCGTCCTCGAGGTAACATCTCCGAGCACGGCGGCCAGGGACCTGGGCGAGAAACGCGCGATATACGCTCGCATGGACGCACAGGAATACTGGCGGCTGGACAGGATGGGCGACAACTACGGTGAGCCGCTGGTTGGCGAGCGCCTGGTGGACGGCGAGTACGTGCGTTTCGAGTTGCACACCGAGACTAACGGCGACGTATGGTCGCGCAGCGAGGCGCTGGGTGTGGACTTCTTCTATCGGATAGAGGACGGCGTAGGCACATGCTTGCTTCGGGACAGCGCCACGGGCGAATGGATGAACAACCTGACCGACGAGATTGCGGCGCGACAAGCCGCCGAAGCGCAGGCCCAAGCCGCCGAGGCGCAAGCCCAGGCTGCCGAGGCGCAGGCCCAGGCCGCCAGGGCGCGCAATCGAGAACTTAAAGCGGAACTAGAACGCCTGCGCCAACAGCTCGGCCAGGAATGAACGATGCTAAGCATCTATCCGCCCACTAACTGACATACCAAGGAGCAGCGCATGAACGGTGACCAGGCTATCGTGAAGATTCTCAAGGCCGAAGGCGTGGAATGGCTGTCGTGCTTCCCGGCGCAGACGCTGATAAACGAGGCTTCCAAAGAGGGCATTCGCCCGATCCTCTGCCGGCAGGAGCGCGCCGGCGTCAACATGGCCGACGGCTACAGCCGTGTAAACAACGGCAACAAGATTGGCGTCTTCACGATGCAGACCGGCCCCGGCGCCGAGAACGCCTTCGGCGGTGTGGCTCAGGGCTACGCGGACTCAGTTCCGTTCCTCACCATACCCGGTGGCAACCCCGGCCCGCGCCAGGGCGTTCACCCCAACTTCGAGGCCGTGCCCAACTACCAGGGCATAACCAAGTGGGCCGGGCTGATCAACATGGTCGAACGCATACCGGAGATGATGAGCCGCGCCTTCACCCACCTCAAGCACGGCAGGCTCGGCCCCGTAATGCTCGAACTGCCGCGCGACGTCGCCCTGGCGGAGTACCCGGGCGAGACGCTCGACTACACGCCCGTCAGGAAGTACAAGTCCGGCGCGGCGCAGGAAGACGTGCGCGACCTGGTAGCCGCCATGCTGGCGGCGAAGTGCCCCATCATCAACGCGGGCCAGGGCGTGCTATACGCCGAGGCCACGCCGGAGCTCGTTGAGTTCGTCGAGCTGACCAACATCCCCGTCATGACGACGCTCGCAGGCAAGAGCGCCTTCCCCGAAAACCACCCCTTCTCGCTGGGCACGGGCGCGTCCTCGGGCACGCTCATGGCAGGCCACTTCCTGAACAAGACCGACTTCGTGCTGGGTCTTGGCACCAGCTTCACCATATCCAACTTCAACGCGCCGATGCCCGCCGGCGTGACCTTGGGCCACGTCACCAACTGCGCCGAGGACGTGAACAAGGACTACCGGGTTCAGCTCGGCGCGATAGGCGACGCGAAGCTGGTGCTCGGGCAGATGATCGAGGAGGTCAAGCGGCAGATCGGCGAGCACGGTCGCGGCGACGTGGAGGGCGTGGCGGACGAGATTGCGAGGGTGCGCGTCGAGTTCATGGCCGAGTGGGGCCCCCGGCTGTCCTCCGACGAGGTGCCCATCAGCCCGTACCGTGTGATCAGCGAGATTGCCAACGCCGTGGACGTGCCCAACACCATCATCACGCACGACTCCGGCTACCCGCGCGAACAGATCGTGCCCTTCTGGCAGCCCGTACGCCCCAGGGGATACCTTGGCTGGGGCAAGTCCACGCAGCTCGGCTACGGGCTCGGCCTGGCGATGGGCGCGAAGATAGCGAGACCGGACATGACGGTCGTTAACCTGATGGGCGACGCCGCGTTCGGAATGTCTGGCATGGACATCGAGACGGCCGCGCGTTCCAACATCGGCACGCTAACGGTGATACTCAACAACGGCGTGATGACGCACTACCACGACCACTTCCCGCACGCCGCGGAGCACTGGGGCAGCAACAAGCTGGGCGGCCACTACGCCAAGGTTGCCGAGGGCCTCGGCGCCTACGCCGAGCGCGTGGACGCGCCCGACCAGGTCGGCCCCGCCCTGCAGAGGGGCCTCGAGGCAACCCGGAACAACCAGCCGGCGGTTATCGAGATGATAACCAAGGAAGAGGAGACGATCCCCCGCTACTGGCGCTAGTGCGCCTGGTGCGGGCGCAAAATCCCCTCTCCCTCGACTCGATGGGAGAGGGTTAGGGTGAGGGTAACCCCCGGCGCCAAACTCCACCGAGGACCGCCGCTAACTACCCCACACGCCCTGGGCCCGACAGAATCGCCCGAACATCGTCGGCGTACTTCAGCTCCGAGTCGTCTTCCGGCTCGTAGCCGAGCACTCGCCGCGCGTTGGTCAGCGACCAGAACGCCCGCGTGTTGCCGCTGATGCCGTAGACT
Source organism: Dehalococcoidia bacterium (assembly GCA_965226695.1). Taxonomy (GTDB): domain Bacteria; phylum Chloroflexota; class Dehalococcoidia; order Lucifugimonadales; family CATOSD01; genus CATOSD01. The sequence continues at coordinate 3,143,148 of OZ245405.1, read as the reverse complement.
ACCTGCCAGGGCACGCCGTGCTCGTTGTCGATGTTCGGCGTCTCCATAGCCCGCTGGAACAACTGCGTCAGGTCGCGCGCGCTGATGTACGCCCCCAAGTCGCGCTTGTATCCCGCCGGATCGCCTCGGTACAGCTCGGGGTCCAGCTCCCTTGGCGCGCCTATGCGCACCATCACCACGCCCATCCTGCGGCCCACCGGCGTGCCCGTCACGTGGCTCTCGCCGCCGCCGGCGTTGCCGAAGCCGCCCAGCCCACAGGCGAACAGGAATCCCAGGTGCTCGTAAGTCGCCTTCGCCCAGCCGTAGAAGTTGTCCGACAGCGGCAGAGCGTAGGGGTCGAGCGACTCGAGCTTGCGGGTGTGAATCAGGTTGTGCTCATACCAGTCGGCGGCGTGGTTGGAGCTGGCCATCACCACGCGCGACACACCGGCGTCGTAGGCGGTGCGCAGCACGTTGTACGCCATTTCCACGTTGGCCTTCTCGTCGAAGAAATGGTCGAGAGGGTCGCCCGACCTTCGCTTGTAGCCCAGGTGCACCACCGCGTCCACGCCCTCGAATGAAGCCGCGTACTGCGACCGGTCGGGGTCGATCAGGTCGGCGATGTTCACGCCCTCGACGCGACCGCCGCCGGGGTTCTCCGATTTCACGTCCACGAGCGTCATGTCGTAGTTCTCGCGGAACGTCGGCAGCAACTGGTTCGCTATGTATCCGGTGCCGCCGGTCATCAGCACCTTTTGGACGTTGTAGGACAAGGCGCGCTCCTCTCTCCACATTACGGCCGGGCCGGGTTCAGCCGAGCCGCTTCACCATCTTGACGTGCTCTATGCCCACTTCCATGAACGGTTCACCGCATGTGCTGTAACCGTGGCGCTCGTAGAACGCTTTGACGTAGGTCTGGGCATGAAGCGTCACGCTGGCAGCCCCGACCAGGGCCGCACGCTCTTCCAGGAAGGCCAGCACAAGGCCCCCAATGCCTTCTCGCCGCATCGTCTGATCCACTGCCATGCGGCCTATCCGCGTTTCGCCCGAGGGCAGCGTGTACATGCGGCCTGTGCCGACTACCGCGCCATTCGCGACGGCGGCCGCGTGGACCGCCCCGGCGTCATGCTCGTCGAACTCCTCCGCGAGTGTGGTGCCCTGCTCGCGCACGAACACCAGCTCGCGCAGGCGGCGCACGGCCTCCCACTCTTCAGGTGTCTCTACAAGCTTAACGCGAGTGCACATACGTGGAACATCATTGACGAGGGTGTTTCCAGTGACGGGTTCCTATGGATTTCCTCTCCCTTGATGGGAGAGGATTGAGAGCCTGCCCTGAGCCACGTCCTGAGCGAAGCCGAAGGATTGCCGAACGGGTCAGAGTGATGGCGAGATCCCCTGGACCTCCTCTCCTCTGACGAGAGAAGGCACTTCGGAAGCCCGCTCTAGGGCATGTACATCTGCGCGGACGCGGCCACGGACAGCTCGATGTCGTAGATGGCCTGCGTCATCGCTTGGCCGATCAGGTCGAGCTGGCGCACCTGCGCGATTCGCTCCGACGCGCGGTCCAGTTCCTGGCGCGGCAGCAGCCGATTGAAGATTCGGCAGGCGTCGACGAGGCAGATCAGCATGACGTCCCGGGGGTCGGGAATGTCGTCGCTCAGCAACACGCCCATGATGCGCAGCTTCACCTCGCGGTCGGCCTGGCCGTCCACGAGCGGGTAGCGCCTGGTGCGGAACACCCAGAGCATCCGGTCGTCTTCACGCTCCAGGATGCCGTGGTCCACCAGCCGGCTGAGGGCCTCCTCGTGAATCGCGGCGGCGCGCTCGGCGGTGCGCTCGACCCAATAGCGAGTGGTGTGCCTCTCGCCCGCCGCGATGTCGGCCAGCGCCTCGTCGAGCAGGTTGTCGCCCGTCGGCGTGGCGTCCAGAAGCACCAGTCCATCGAGGTCGGTGTCGATGCGGTCTTCCATCGCCAGGTCCATCAGCACGCCGCCCGCGAGGGCATAGTCCAGCGACCACCTGGGCACGTTTATGAACCTGCCCCCGTCGTCCCTGAGCAGCAGCAGTATTATCTCTTCAACGAATCTAAGCATATCCCTCGTCCTGGCGCGGTTTGGGGTCGGCCTGCCGCCTGTTCTGTGTGAATTGCGTATTATCCAAAATGGTAGCACATCACCCAGTACCGAACAACACGCCGCGATTATCCGAGCCTGTTTCAGATTACTTGGCGCCCCCAACACCGTTGTTCCCGCTCCCCGCCCATTCGGCAAGCTCAGGGCATGCTTCCACGGGGACAGGCTTCGCGGGAAAGCGAAGTCTGTTCGTTTCTGCGACATTCTGTGCGCCTCCTAGCTGAGGGTGTCGCCGGTCCCGCGCGAAACTGTAATGCCGACGCGGGTTGTCGGGACACAAAAGTGGCGCCGCGTGGCAGAGGAGGACAGGGGCGACGGAGCAGGGTCACTCAGCCGTGTCTTCACTGCCATCTGTGCCCTTCCTCTTGTCCTGGGGGAAAGGGCTGTGGAGACGCATGGTCAGTTCCTCGCGTGGGCGAGAGTAGCACGCTTGTACGTATCTTTCAAGAGGGGTGGCGAAATTGCGGGATCGGGGCGGATTGGTGGGGAGAAATGGTGCAGACGTGGGGACGAGGTGGGTCGTGTGTGGGGTTGGATGGGTCAGGGCTGGGGAACGGGTGGCGCGCGAGGGTGACGTTTTTTCGGGTACGGGGGAGCGAATGGGTCGGGTTTGGGGGATGGGGTGCGGCCGGGATATGCGTTGGGGCGTCCGGGGGACATTGGCTGAGCAATATGGCGAACGCAAGGCGATGGCCGCAGGTTCAGAGTCGGGCGCGGGGGCAGGCTGTTGGCGAGGGAGACGGTTTTGGGCGCACCTGGTAATCTGAAACAGGCTCATAGTGCGCCTCACCCTTGACAATAGCTATTGCGTGATTGTACATTCAACCACTGATTGAGTATCCAGATGGACAATACAGATCGGAGCACGACAAATGATGCGATTCAGGATAGACGGGCTGGGCGAGAACGACGCCTTTGTCGAGGTTGAAGCGACAACGAAAGGTCTCCGGCTGGGCGTTGGCTACACCGATGCTGCTCGACGCGCCCTCGTAACGGACGTCACGCCGGATCAGTTGTCAGCCCTCGCCAAGGCCCTCGAAGCGGTCGTGCTCGTGGCAGACGACGTCGATTTCGACTACGACGAGGATGACGAGTAGGTTCGACGATTCCACACTGTTCGCCGACGTTCACCAGAAACACGCGAAGGATTCTTGCGCTACTCCGCGATGGCGGAACTCGTGCTAGTCCAGCAGGTAAAACGTCCGGAGTTAACTGCGTTCTGTCCACGTCGGAGCTGCGCACAATGGGGATGACCTAGCGTAGACACGCCCATTTGGCAAAAAGGGAACTCACAAAAAAAGCGACTAGGATCCGGGCAATGCCCCGATAAGAGACGCTTGGCGACTCCTCCTAGACGCACCCCTAATTGTAATTAGTGAAGTTTACCTTGTCAATCGTATCGAGTGCCTTCAGGTTGCCCCATAAGTGCACCGCAATTCCTACTCCACCCGCTCCAGCGGCGCGAACCCCAGCAGCAACCGCTTGACGCCATGTCCTTCCTTGAACGCCACCGTGAGCTGGAAGTCGCCGCCGGAGGGAGTGCAGCTCATCACGATGCCGTCGCCAAATGTGGGGTGCCGCACCTTGTCGCCGGCTGTGTAGGCTGCCGTCGGCGCCGCGGGCTCCGCCTCGCGCCGGTCTCGCACCCTCCGCCGTGCCCGCGCCACCGCCGGCTTCGCCTCGCCGCCGCCGTTGGACGCCGGGCGCCGCCTCGCGGGTCTCTCCAGTCTCGTGGACGGAGCGGCGGCTTGCGCGGCGGGTTTCTGGGGCGCTTCCTTAGGCGTCGCTCCCTCGATCAGGTCTCGCGGGATGTCTTCGAGAAAGCGCGAAGGATCGCTCGGCCCCGAGCCGCCCCAGAAGCCCCTGCGGAACGCCCGCAGCAGGTACAGCCGCTTCTGCGCGCGGGTGACCCCCACGTAGCACAGCCGCCGCTCCTCCTCGATTTCGTCGGGCGTGCCCATGGAACGGGAGTGGGGCATTAGGCCCTCCTCCATGCCGACTATGAACACCACCGGGAACTCCAGTCCCTTGCTCTGGTGAAGCGTTATCAGGGTTAAGGCGTCGGGCTGCTCCTCGAAGCTGTCGATGTCGCTTACCAGGCTCACGCCCTCCAGGAACGCGGTCAGGGCTTCCTCGACTCCGAGATGCGTGTACTCCCTCGCCGAGCCGCGAAACTCTTGTACGTTATCCAGGCGTTCCTCGCCCCTCTCCGTCGACTCCAGGTGTTGGCGGTAGCCCGTGCGCTCCATAACCAGGTCGATGAGCTCCACGATGTCGAGCGTCTTGCTCTCCTCGGTCAGCCCGCCAATCAGGTCGCGGAACCTGGTCAGCGCCTGCGCCGAGCGAGGCGGGAAGGGGCCGGCGCCGGAATCGCTCGTGCTCTCGATGGCCGCGTACATGGACGTTCCGCGGTCGCGGGCGGCGCGAGTGAGGTGGTCGAGCGTCCGCCGTCCGATGCCCCTGGCCGGCACGTTGATGACTCGCTCCAGCGCCACGTCGTCGTGTGGGTTCGATACCAGCCTCAGGTAATGTGCCAGGTCCTTGATCTCCTGGCGCTGGTAGAACTTCTGCCCCCCCACAACCTGGTACGCCACGCCGAAACGCAGGCAGGCCTCCTCCAGTGCCCGGGACTGTGCGTTGACCCGGTACATTACCGCGACGTCGCCCAGCGCGAAACCCTCGGCCCTCGTAAGCCTGTGCACCTCGCGAATCACGTACTGGGCCTCGTCCTCCTCCTTGTACTCCTCGCGCACGACAATCGGCACGCCCAGCGCGTTGTTTGTCCACAGGCCCTTTTCCACGCGCTGCGAATTGGCGGCTATCACGTTTTGCGCCACGTCCAATATGGTGCGCGTGGAGCGGTAGCTCTCTTCGAGCGTGATGCGTTTCGCCGTTGGAAAGTCGCGCTCGAAGCTGAGGATGTTGCCCACTTTGGCGTTGCGCCACGAGTATATCGACTGGTCGGGGTCGCCCACCACGGCAAGGTTGTTGGACCCCTCCGCGATCTTGCGGGCGATGGCGTACTGGGCGACATTCGTATCCTGGAACTCGTCGATCATGAAGTGGACGTAGCGGTCCTGGTACTTCTCGGCAACCCTGGGGAACTGAGCCAGCAGGGTGTGGGTCTTGAACAGAAGGTCGTCGAAGTCGAGCGCCGAGCTCTGCGCGAGCATGTGCTCGTACTGCTCGTAGACCCGGTGGGCGACCTCGTCCAGGTAGTTCTCCTTGTTCAGCCCGAAGCCCTCCACGCCGACCAGCTCGCTCTTGGCCTTGGAAATTATGGAGAGCACCGCTCCCGGCGAAAACGCCTTTGGGTTCACATCCACCTCGGACATGGCGCGCTTGATGGCGGCGGTCTGGTCGGCGGCGTCGTAAATGGCGAAGTTGCGGTCCAGCCCCATCACCTCGCCGTCTGTTCTCAGCAGTCGCGCGCAGAACGAGTGAAAGGTGCCCACGGTAAGGCCGGAGTTTCGCAGGTGCGGGTCGACCAGGGGAACGGCGGCGTCCTCGCCGCTAGCGCCGAACAGCCGCGACTGCATCTCGCGAGCGGCCTTGTTCGTGAAGGTCAGGGCGGCTATGCGGTAAGGAGATACGCCCGCTTCGCGGATGAGGTAGGCGATGCGATGCGTGATGACGCGGGTCTTGCCACTTCCCGGTCCGGCCACGATGAGCAGCGGCCCGCCAATGGCCTCCACGGCCTCGCACTGGCGTTCGTTCAGCCCGGCACAAGCGTCGGAAGGCATGGCCGGCCCCTAGTCGACGAAGATGGGGTTGTCGCGCGTTATCGTCCGCGTCTCGGCAGCCAGGGCGGCCCGCATGTACTTGGGCAACGAGAACATGCCCCTATGCGTTATGCCGTCGTAGTAGCGAAGCTCGCTGTCGACTCTCCGCTCGATAAGCGCGTCCACCTCGTCCGCTCCCATCGCCGTCGGGTCCGGCCCAAGCGAGCCGAGCGCGAAGCCCCAAGTTGAGCCGAACGATGGCACGAATGCCTCGCAGGCGTGGAACTGCGGGAAAACGTCGCCGATGGTGTTGGCCACCGCTGAGAAGCACTGCTCGTAGAAGGCCGGCCCGGTCGGCCCGGACTGCGCCACCATGATGCCGCCCGGATTGAGGCGACTTCGCAGCAGCCGGTAGAACTCTACGGTGAAGAGCATCAGGGCAGGGCCCTCTTCCAGCGGATCGGGCACGTCGATGATGGCCACGTCGAAGCTGCGGTCCGTCTGCTCCAGGTAGGCGTAGGCGTCGGCATGGATGAGCTCGAGCCGCGGGTCGTCGAAGGCCCCTCGATGGAAGTCGGGCAGGTGTTGCCGGCACAACTCGACCACCTCGCGGTCGAGGTCCACCATCACCGCGCTCCGGACCGTGTTGTGCGCCAGCGTCTCTCGGGCCGTCGCGCCCTCGCCGCCGCCGGCGATGAACACGTCGCGCGGGTTGGGGTGCGCCAGCATGGCCGGATGCGTCAGCGCCTCGTGGTAGATGAACTCGTCCGCCGCCGTGGACTGTGTCTTGTCGTCCAGAACGAGGCTGCGGCCGAAACAAGCCGTGTCCTGAACCGCGACGTGCTGGTATGCCGTCCGGCCCTCGTACAGCATGCCGACCACACGCTCGGCCTGCACCAGGTCGGGCGTGATGGTCTCGTAGTGCCACGCGCCTTCTCTGAGGCGCTCCTCGACGCTCATCGGGGCACTTCGACAGGCGACTCGACTCGCCGCTGGATGAAGCCCCGTTTGACTTCTTTCAGGGTGGGATTGGCGCACTCGAACCTGTCTATCAGCAGCGCGGCGGCCTTATGGGGGCTGAAGTCCTCCCCGCAGGTGAAGATGTCAACCGCCGCGAAGCCGTATTCGGGCCACGTGTGTACGCCCATGTGCGACTCCGCAATGGCCAGTATGCCCGTTACGCCCACGGGCTGAAACTTGTGAAAGGTCTCGCCGACGATGGTCGCTCCGGCCTCGCTCGCCGCGCTTATCAGGGCCTGCCTTACGTGTTCGACGTCGTCGAGCAGTTCCGGGCTGCAGTCCTCCAGGTCGAGCAACAGATGCGTGCCTAACGCATTCAATCACCTACCCTCCGTTCGTTCCAGGATTGTTTGGCTGGTGCGCTAAGACTGAAATTATACATGAACGAAGGGCAAGATGCGAAACGCGGAACGCGCAACTAGTCCGCCACCTCGATGATAGCCTCGATCTCGATGGGGATGTTGTTCGGCAGCGATCCCATGCCCACGGCGGACCGGGCGTGCTTGCCCTTGTCGCCGAAAACCTCGACCATCAGGTCGGAGCAGCCGTTGGCTACGGCGGGCTGCTGGGTGAAGTCGGTCGTGGCGTTCACCATGGAGAGCAGCTTGACCACACGGTTGACGCGGTCGAGGTCGCCCAGTTCGCCCTTGAGACGCGCAAGGATGTTGATGCCGGTCAGGCGCGCGGCCTCGTAGCCCTCCTCCACGCTCAGGTCCTGCCCCACCTTGCCCGTCGGCGACGTGCCGTCCGGCCCGGCCGCCGGGCCGAGGCCCGCGAGGTACAGCAGGTTGCCGGTGCGAACGCCGGGGACGTAGTTGGCCATTGGCGCAGGGGAGTCTGGCAACTCGATCCCCATCTGTTCCAGTTTAGCTTCGATCGCGGACATCGCTACCTCCTAACTGATGTGGCCATTGGTGTGACCGCCACCAATTCTATCTCAAAACTGCCGGTTTGTGAAACCGGGCGCTGCCGGCGCAGGGTCTTTCGGTTGTCCCATCCTGTCACCCTGTGTCCCATCTGTCCCATTCTGTCACCCTGAGCGTAGCCGAAGGGTCTGAGATGCTTCGACAGGCTCAGCATGACAATCGAAATACCCTGCCGTCCCGCTTTGTGCCGGACGCGCCGCCCGTGATACATTCGGCTTGCCCGACACCAGCGGCACCGGGCCGCGCAATCGAGGAGTATCCAATGACTACACGTGACGACGCCATCAGGCTCAAGCGGGTGAATCACCTGACCTACAACGTGACGGACAAAGACCGAGCGCTGCGCTTCTGGGAAGACGTGCTGGGAGTGAAGCGGATTCCCAGCCAGGTGGACCGCGACCACATCATATGGCTTCAGCTTCCGAGCGGGGCCATGGTGCACCTGGTGGAGACGCCCGACGCTCCCTCCGCGCCCTCGCACCACGGCGCGTTCGAGGTGGACGACATCGAGTCGGCACAGGCCGCGCTGCGCTCCCGCGGCGTGGAGACAACGGACATCACGACCCGCAACGACGGCCAGCGCGTCATCTTCATCGAAGACCCCGACGGCAACCGCATCGAGATCTGCACAAAGTCCGGCTTCGGCGTGCTGGTCTAGGACCGGCCATTTCCGCCTCAGGCCGGGCGAACGTAGGGGCGGTTCGCGAACGACCCCTCCAATTGTCCCTTCCCCCTCGCAGGGGGAAGGTTAGGATGGGGGTGAGGCCGCTGAGCCCACCACCCTGTGTAGAGGCAGGCCTTATGCCATTCGCTCCAACGGCTTTCAGTTGTAGTAAGATAAACTACGACCCTAAGACGCAGGAAGGTGAGCGATGACAATGGATGCCAGGCTCGGTACGGTGGAAGGTCGAGTGGAGGAGCACGCGGCGGCAATAGCTGACCCGCGGGAGGGCCAGCGTGAAATCCGCAATATGCTGGCCTCTATGAACAGCCGAATCGACCGTTTATTCCTCGCCATTCTGGGCATAGGCGCGGCGCAAATCGCGCTGCTCATCACGCTCATATTTCGCAACTAGAGGTGGTCGACAACAAGCCCAAACATCCTCGTCCACAAGAACCCCTTTCCTAACCGCCCCTACGGCGTGCCTGCCCGGGTCTCGTGCTTCAGCCCCATTTCGTGTCCTTCGTGGGATAAACGAAGATGGGACGCCGCCCCCCCTAGGCGAAAGCCAAAACGCTCGCCGGGTTGTCCACAAGTATGGCCCGAATGTCCTCGCGCCTGAATCCCCTCCGGCGCATTCGCGGCACGATCCGCTCCATGATGTAGCCGTAACCGTGGCCGCCGTACTTCGCCAGCCGGTGCTTGGTGCAGATGTCATGGGCGATGACTATCTTGTGGCCGAAACCCTCGTCTATCAGCCGCTTTATCGTGTCCAGACGCGAGGAGTCGCTGGGCATGTCGATGTTCGATAGAGGGTAGTACGAGGTCTCGACACCGAACAGGTCCCACTCCAGGTAGCAGTCGGCGGCTGCCAGGTCGAGCAGCGAATCGATGTCGAACATGGTGCGGTCGAGGTGGCCCATGATTACGCGCGACAAGTTGGCGCCGGCCATCGTGAGCACGTCCAGAATCTCGAAGGGTGCCTGGTCGCTCCGCCCCGGGTGTATCAGAATGGGCGCGCCCGTCACAAGCTGTGCGGCCGCGGATGCACGCAGCACCTTGCGCTCGTTGGGCGTGAGCGGCCAGGTGCATCCGATCTCGCCGATGATTCCCGCGCGCACTCCCGTGTAGTCCACGCCCTCCCTGATGTCCTCCACGATTCGCCGCGCTATCTCCAGCTCGCTGCGAAAGTCCATGTCCGCGGGGTGAACCGCGTCCACGTAGTAGCCTGCACCCATGATGATGTTCACGCCGGTCGCGCGGGAGATCCGGGCGAGCGCGAGAGGGTCACGCCCTATCCCTATCGTCGTCGCGTCGACGATGGTGCCGCCGCCGTGCCTCGCGAACAGCGCGGCCTCGGCGATGGCGGTGTCCTCGTCCGTCAGCAGCAGATTGTCGCGGTAGCTGTAGTAGTCCTGCCGAACGCGCCCGAGATTCTCGATGGTGATCGGCTCGTACACGCGCCCCAGATCGGACGCCTCCTCCGGCGGAGTGAACATGCACAAGAAGTTGATGAGCAGATGCTCGTGGGTCATGGTGGGACCGAGTGCTTCGGGCGATACCGGCCCGAGCACGGTTTGCGCCATTCCGCTAAGCTCGCTCAACGACATGTCCATTCTCCCTGGCTGTAGACTGAAGGGCGCCGCCGCCCGACTCGCCCCGTAGGGACGCCTCGAATCGCCTCAGCTGGTCTAGCTGGGGCGGCATGATGTGGATGAACGGGCGCGTTTCGCGTATCAACGCTACCGCCCCGTCCAGGGTGTACCCCTGGCTGATGAAATATGCGGCGGCCATGGTGGGCGCCCGCCCTATGCCGCCGCCGCAGTGTATGTATACGCTCTCGCCCGCGGACACTGCCCGCTCCACGAACTCGACGCCGCGCCGAAGCTGTTCGAGCGTGGGCGCCTCGTCGTCTACCGTGGGCAGGTGGCAGTAGTGCTCCGGCGCCAGGCCGTGTTCGGCGTCGTCGAACTCGGTCCGCATGTTGACGCAGTGGCGCACGCCCATGGCGGCAAGCCGGCGCAACCCGGCCTGCCGGTGCTGCGGCCCCACCAGCACGCCAGGTGCGACGAGGCTGTACTTGACCATCGGCGCGCCGGTGAGCGCCGGTATGCCGCGGCCGTACAGCCAGAGCAGCGTGGTCTTCAGCCCGTCCCGCTTGAGCCGCCGCGCGAGTATCGACGGCGTCCTGGCCAGTATCCCCATCGGTCCCGTCTAGCTCCAGCCGTATGCCGGCCCCGCGCCGGCGCGTTCCTCGTCAGCCGCGTTAGTCGTGTTCGTCGTCATCGTCAGACGCCAGGTAGGGGTTGCTGTCCTCCCTCATGCCCATCTGCTCGCCATAGGAGGTGCGAATGCGCGAGATGCGCAGCTCGGCGGAGGTCAGGATTTCGTTGCAAACGCGGGCCAGCTTAACGCCGTCTTCGTAGAGCTTTGTGGCCTCTTCCAGGCTGAAGCCCCCGGATTCGAGGGCGCGCACGGTCTCTTCCAGCCTGCCGAGCGCCTCCTCGAATGTCAGGCTCTCGATGTCGGTCTTGCCGTTAACTTCCGGTTGCATCGTCGTCTCCAGGGCGCACGTCGGTAACGCGGGCTTCCGCCGACCCGCGGCCGAGCGTCAGCTCCAACGCGTCGCCCGGGGAAAGCTGTGAGTAGTCGGTCACGATTCTACCACTTTCGGGTGCTGTGACTATCGAGTATCCCCGGCGCAATATGACGCGGGGGTTGAGCGACGTGAGCCGCGATTCGAGTCCGTCGAGCCGCTGCGCCTTCACCTCGGCGTTGTGGTTGGCGTGCGTCCCCGCGGCCCGCAGCGCGTCGTCCACGCGCTGCCTCAGCCCGTCCACGTCCGGGCACGTGCGGCCCAGCCGCGCCCCTAGCTGCCGTGCCGTCTCGCGGCCCATTGCCGCACGGCCCGTCGCGCCGGCGTGCAGCGCCTGTACCGCGCCAATTATCTGCCCGGCGAGCTCGACCGCGCTCGGTACGGCCAGTTCCGCGGCGGCGGAGGGCGTGGCCGCCCGCACGTCTGCCACCATGTCCGATATGGTAACGTCGGTCTCGTGGCCTATCGCGCTTATCACCGGAGCGCGGCAAGCGTACACGGCCCTCGCGACCGGCTCCTCGTTGAAAGGCCACAGGTCTTCGAGCGAGCCGCCCCCGCGCGCGAGGATCACAACGTCCGTCGCCGGCGCCTCGTCGAGCGCGTCGAACGCCGCGACTATGTGCGCCGTGGCCTCGCCGCCCTGCACCTGTGTGGGCGCCAGCACCAGCTCCGCGATGGGATAGCGCCGCCCGACCACTGTCTGTATGTCGTGCCACACAGCCCCCGACGGCGACGTGACCACGCCTATCCGCTGTGGGAACCTGGGCAGGCCGCGCTTGCGCGACTGGTCGAACAGGCCCTCGCTTTCCAGCTTGAGCTTTAGCTGCTCCAGCCTCATCTGAAGCTCGCCTACACCCTCGGGCTGCGCAACGTCGGCCACAAGCTGCACCTCGCCCCTCTGGGCGTAGATGGACACCCGCCCGTGCACGATGACCGCCGCACCGCTGACAAGGTGCTGCATCCCCCGCGAACGCTGCCGGAACATGACGCAACGCAACTGGGACCTCTCGTCCCTCAGCGTGAAGTAGGCGTGGCCGGACGCCGCCCGGGTGACGTTGGCGACCTCTCCGCCGATCCAGACGTCGGCGAGCAGATCGTCCCCTTCAAGCAGGGCGCGCAGATGGGAGGTGACTTGAGAGACCGCGTAGATGGGCATGGTTTGTGCGGGCCGCCTTCCGCCGGTGCGGCTGGGGCTATAAGAGCTGTCTTGCGCGGCCGCCCGCCGCGCGGGGCGCCTGCGCGCGGCGGCTACACTCGGGACAGGTAGCTGCCGGAGCGCGTGTCGACCTTTATCCGGTCGCCGCGGTTGACGAACAGCGGCACGTTCACCACAAGGCCGGTCTCCAGCGTGGCCGGCTTGGAGCCGCCCTGCGCCGTGTCGCCCTTGAAGCCGGGGTCTGTCTCGGTTACCTCGAGGTCCACGGAAACGGGCATCTCGATGGCGACCGGGTTTTCTCGGAAGAGCACCAACTCCACGTTCGTCTGCTCTATCAGGTATGGCAGCTCGTTCCTGATCTGGTCGTCGGACAGGGGGAACTGGTCATAGGTCTCAACGTCCATGAAGTAGCGGAAGTCGTCGTCCTGGTAAATGTACTCGGCGCTGCGTCGCTCGACGGCGGCCAGCTTGAAGCCCACGTCATAGCCTGAGAAAGTGCGCTCGGATAGCCGGCCGCTGACCAGGTCGCGGAACTTGATGCGCATCACGGGGGCGCGCTGCTGCATTTTGCTGCGCTCGTAGTCGACGACTATGAAGGGATTGCCGTCCAGCTCGACGGCCATGCCCTTGCGCAACTCTCCATAGCTTAGAGTCATCGCGGGACCTCCTGTCGGTGCGGTTAAACCGCCCTCTCCCGCTTGTGGGTAGAGGTGATGATGCGGGCGCGGCCGTTCTCCAGCACGACGTTGTCTTCGATTCTCACGCCGCCCCAGCCGGAAAGGTATATGCCGGGCTCGATGGTGAAGACCATGCCGTCTTCGAGCACCTGGTCGGACATCGAGCTCACACGCGGCTCCTCGTGTACTTCAAGGCCGATGCCGTGGCCCAGGCTGTGGCCGAACGCCTCGCCATAGCCCGCCTCGGCGATTATGTCGCGCGCTATGGTGTCCAACTCTTTGCCGGTCATGCCCGAGCGCACCAGTTCCTCGGCCTCGAGCTGTGCGCGCAGCACGGTGTCGTACACCCGCCGAAAAGTCTCGTCGGCCTCGCCAACCAGGACGGTCCGGGTCATGTCGGACGTGTAGCCCTCGTAGACGCAGCCCATGTCGATCACGATGGCGTCGCCGTCGCGCACCACCGTGTCGTCCGCGCGGTGGTGGGGCAGGGCGCCGTTGGGGCCCGCGGCCACGATGATGTCGTAGCCCAGCTTCTCCGCGCCGCGCTCGCGCATCGCCTTCTCGAGCTCCCAGGCGATCTCCGTCTCGGTCACCCCCGGCTCGATAGTCGGCGCGACCTGCGCGAACGCCTCGTCCCCGATGTGGATCGCCCGTGTCAGCAGGGCCAGCTCGTCTGCGTCCTTGATCGCCCTCAGCTTCTCCACTATCCCCGACGTGGAGACAAGCTCCGGCTTGTCCACGCCCTCGGCATCCTCGATGGCCTTGAGGAACGCCGCGTTGGTGGCGTAGGTCATCTCCGTGGACTCGAAGCCGACGCGCCTCGCGCCCATCTCCGACGCGAGCTGCGGCAGCCAGCCGAGATTAGCGCGCACCTCGTGAACGCGGAAGCCGGGCGACTGCCTGCCCGCCTGCTCGACGTACCGGAAGTCGGTCGCCAGAACGGCGTCGCCCTCGCTCACGAGCAGGTATCCCGCGGACCCGGTGAAGCCGGACACGTAGCGCCTGTTCTCCGGCGTGGACACCAGTATGGCGTCCAGCTCGTTCTCGTGCAGGGCGGTCCTCAGCCGGTTCAGGCGTTCACTCATCGTTCGTTCAGCCTCTGTTCTTGATTTCGTCGGCGAAGTACTCCAGCGCGTACAGGTATCCCTTCCACCCCAGGCCGGCTATCTGGCCCACGGCCACGTCCGCCAGCACGGAGCGGCGCCGGAACTCCTCCCGCGCGTGGATGTTGGATAAGTGCACCTCGATTATGGGAAGCCGTGAGTCGATCAGCGCGTCGCGCAGCGCCAAACCGTAGTGCGTCAGCGCGCCCGCGTTGACGATGATGCCGGAGGCGTCTGGAGCGTTGACCTGCACGTAGTCAATGAGCGCCCCCTCGTGGTTGGACTGGAACGCCTCCAACTCCACGTCGAGGTCCCGCGCGGTCTCCTCCAACGCCTCCAGAATGTCCTCCAGCGTCTTGACGCCGTAGTACGACGGCTCGCGCGCGCCCAACAGATTGAGGTTGGGGCCGTTTATCACGAGCACTCTCATCACGCGAGCCGTCAGCGCCGCCTAGCCGGTGGACGCCTGGGCGGCGATGGAGTCTAGCCTCGCGAGCTCCGGCGAGCCGGGGTCAGCGTCCTTCCAACCCTGCTTCACGCTGTCCACGCCCTTGAGCGCGTCCTCCGCGTTGCCCGTGCTGACCTGCGCGCTGCTCAGCCACAGCGTGTCCCGCACCGAGGTGCGCTGGTTCAGGCGGGCACGGAGCAGGTCCTCCGCCTTGTCGAACTGGTCGGAGCGCAGATAGGCGGCGAGCAGCGTGTCCTCGAACACCTCGCGCTGCGCGTGGCTGCCGCCCAGCCGCACCAGCTGGCCGCGGATGGGGGCGAGCAGGCTCGCGGACTTGGCGTAGTCGCCCTGGGCGAATGAGCGGATGCCCTTGACGAGCGGCAGTGTGACCTCGGCCGCCTGCTCGCTGCCCTCTGCGCCGTACTGGCGGATGCCTTCGATCATGCGGCCCAGGCCCTCGTCGTCGCCGCTGCCCGCGTAGGCGAATGCGGCGTGCGCTATGGCGAAGCCCGGACCGCGCCCGGCGATGGCGAACTCGGCCTGGTCGCGTACCTCTTGCCAGGGCATCGCGGGGGGCGTGTCGCCGTAAAGCTGCATGCGCCACATTATCGAGCAGCTATCGCCTATGGAGCTCGTGTTCTTGGAAACAACCGACGGACGTATGGCGTCGCCGTACAGCCCCAGCACGTTCTGGTAGCGGCCCAGCGCAAGCTGGAACAGCGCGTGGTGCCAGGACAGGTGTACGAAGAACGGACCCCGCCTGTCGTAGTCCTGTATCCACTCGCCCAGGAAGCTCTGGCCCGTGGTATGGTCGCCGCGCTCGAAGAACACGTGCGCGACAGAGTGGGAGGCGTTGCCGTTGTCGGGCCGCTGCTCCAGCGAGCGCTCGGCGTACCTCAGCGCGTCGTCGAGCAGGCCCGACTCGTGGTGCGCGAAGGCGAAGTTGCCCAGGAACGACCACTCGTCGCCGTAGGCGTGCTCCACGCTCTTCAGCAGCCCCAGCAGTTCGGGCGGGTAGTTGGGCACGCCCGCCGCGCCGCAGCCCATGACCAGCAGCCTGTGACCCGCGTTCAGCGCCATCGCGTCGTTAGGATACTCCCGCAGGTGTTCTCGCACCCGCGAGTAGGCCTTGCGACCTTCGCCGCCCACCCAGAGCGCGACGGTGTCCGCGTAGCCCTGCACCCGCCTCGACTGCGAGCGAGCCAGCTCGGCGGCGCGCGCGGCGGACTGCCGCGCCTCCTGTTGCTGGCCGGCGTGCTGCCGCAGCACCGCGAGCGACGCGTAGGCCGTCGCGAAACCCTCGTCCTCCTCGATTGCCGCCAGGTACTTGGCGTCCGAGCCGAAGTTGCGCGAGAGCGCGAGGTCCACGCCCTCCGAGTAGAGCTGAGCCGCTGCCGCGGAAGTGGTCCCCAGGTCCACTCCAAAACGGTCTTCGAATCCCTTCTGCATCGTGCTCACCTCCTTCACGCACTGAGCCACGCACTGTTTCAGCAACCATGTTGCCACCCCCTGTCGATGCTCGACAGGGGGGCCCGGGCCGCGCCCGCCAATCATACAACTTTATGGTACACATTTGCGGCCCGCCAGTCAGCACTTTGCGCCAAATCGCTAGCGCAATAGGAGGACACGAACCTGCTATAATTTCAAAAGAAAAAGTGAACTGTAGTTCTAAACGATGCCATCAAGGGGCCCATTTGAGCGAGAACTGATGAGAGGAAAGGCATGTCCGAAGACAAGATAGATCCCCAACTGGAAAACATGGACGAGTTGCTCCGAAAAGCCGCCAGCCGCCCCCTAACCCTCCCTGGAGGAGATCAAGGAACAGAGGATTTCCCTTGCGATGGGCATGTTGTCCCACGACAGCACGACAACACGCAAGGAAATGGAACGAGAGGCCAAGAGGTTCTACGGTTAGATGAACCTGATCGAGTTGGGTGGCACTGAAAAGAATCCCATTTGCATGTTCTATGGCTGGGCCACCTTGATTATAGGAGCACTACTGAATATGGACAGCTTGCTTGAACAAGGTTGGTTAAGGAGAACTAATGACTAACGAAGAACGCGATTCAATCGGGGAAGGGCTAGAGAGGTCAGAGGGGCTGATTCAGGAATTGGAGCGAACAATTGAGGCCTGCAGGAGTTACGGCATTCCTAATCCTCATATCACCTATCCAGACCTATTTGAGGTAGTCACCGGAGTTCTTCAGCAACAGCAAGGGTTGCTGGTGTTACTGGACCACAGGCTCGCCGAGTATGAGCAAGAATCTAGTTAGAAGGAGGCAGAGAGTATGAGAAAGGGGAAATGACATTCGAAGATTGGAAACCAGATGCGTCACACCTTGCTAGACTTGCTGAGCTAGCCGAGTGTATTACGCTTGAAAATCGAGATGCCCTTATTGATGCCAACTATGAGGCTACATGTATACTGAAGGCCCAAGCTGTCAATTGCCGACAGGAGACGGCTATAGAAGCAGCCAGACTCTATCTCCTTGATTAGCTTCGCATCCCCAGAAGTTGTACCCATAGTCTCCCAGAGATGAAGTTGGTAGTGGGTGGCGGCATTTAGGGCGAAGTTCATCCCAAGAAGTTCGACATGGTTATCGGGGTCATCACTTGTATCAGCATGTAGTAGGGCCGACATCTGAGCAATAACCTTATCGCAGATGTAATGAGCTTTCTGCATTCTTGGGTTCTCCTTCGGTCTAGTTGGCTAGCAGTATATCAAACTTAGGGGAAATCGCAGCGGAAAAAGGCGACTAAGTTGGTCAAAGACGGATTCATACTCAACTACGATTATCGGTTCCATGTATGGGAGGCGTTTAGACTTAAGGAAGACGGCGTACTAACGAGAACCGAGGTAGACGAGAATCTAGAGGTGCTGTTTGAGAAGTGCAGAAAGCGAGGATTCAAGCTGTATGGAGTAGCCCGCAAGGGAATTGACCACCTATATGAGTGGCTGACCAAGGATGGAATTGTAATGAATTACTTGAAAGAAACCTATCCGAGTTACATTCATCCCGGCCATGTAACTTCGGTTCGATTAAGTACAATGGGATCTCGGCTGCCGCATGAGAATGAATAGACGCGGCGCAAGAGAACATGGGTTTAGGCGTCAATCCGTCCAAAACTGTACATATTCCCCATCAGCAGAGGGCACAGTGGAGGTTCAAGTTGGCATCATATGATGAATTAAACGAGCAGCAAAAGGAAGCAGTGGATATCTTGCCTGCTTGGTTCACTTGGCGAATGATGACAGACCATTGGACATTCGGGCTATTGACTGATACAGGAGTTACTATCGTAGTGGACCACATCAGTAGGGTAGTCCAAGCGTCCGATGGTACTTTGTGGCTAGATGTGGAAATGGCATCTAGAACGCCTCTTCAAGGTGGTGAGCTTACACTGTTTACATCGCCCACAAATAGGACTTCAGCATCAATATCAGTCAGCCATGTAGTAGCTGCGTTTGAGCTGGCCGATACGTAGAGGTGTTCGCACAGAGGAAGCGGAATCAGGCCCCAGAGAATTTGAGGACATAATTCCACAAAAAAGTGGCCCCGCACAAGGCGGGGCCACAAGTGAGAGGTGCTCCAGGGAACACCTACCTGGCGCACCTCTTTCTACTACTATCCAATGCGCATCCTCCTTTCTCGAGACCCTCCGCAAAAGCTGTCATCCACATCCACTACGTCTCTACCCTAATTATAGCGCAAGATTCCCATCCGTAAAGGGCAACCCCCGCACGTAGGACCATTCCAAGGTCCCTCCACCCGAACCCCCTCCCACGAAAAGGAGAGGAGACTTCGGAGTGGCCTTGCCCCTCACGCGCCGCAAAGTAGCCCCCATTCCGCTAGATGCCCGCGCTCCGTTCCCGTTACCCTCCGCGTCATGGAGCAACACGAGTGGCGTGAGCTGATGCGACGCTTCGAACAGCACCTGCGCGTGGAGCGCGGCCTGGCCGGCCTGACCGTGCGCAACTACAGGACGGACCTCGAGCCGCTGTTCGACTTCATGCTCAAGAATAGCGTGCCCGACCTGAAGGCGCTCGACCGCGCCGCGTTGCGCGCCTACCTCGCCTGGCTCATCGAGCTTGGCTACGTCCGGCGCAGCGTCGCCCGCAAGGTCAGCGCACTCCGCACCCTGCTGCGGTGGCTGGTGCGGCTCAAGCTCATCGACGCCGACCCGCTGCCCCGGCGCGGCGTGATGAAGCTCGACTCCAGGCTGCCGCGCTTCCTTTCCCAGAACGAGGCCACGAAGCTGGTGCAGGCCGCCGATACCTCCGACCCCGGCAAGATCAGGGACCGCGCCCTGCTCGAGCTCATCTACGGCGCCGGCCTGCGCGTGAGCGAGGCGCGCGACCTGGACGTGGTTGACCTCGACCTCGGCGCCCGCGAGCTGCGGGTCGTGGGCAAGGGGTCCAAGGAGCGTGTTGTGCTCATCGGCGTCCCCGCGCGCGACGCGCTATCGCTGTACCTGCGCGACGTCCGCCCGTCTCTCGCGACCGACGACAGCGACGGCGCTCTGTTCCTCAACCGCTTTGGAGGGCGGCTCAGCCAGCGCAGCATTCAGCAAAAGGTGCGCTCCTACGCCGCCCAGGCCGGCCTCGGCGGCTGGGTGCACCCGCACACCCTGCGCCACTCCTACGCCACTCACATGCTCGAGGGCGGCGCCGACCTCCGAGTCGTCCAGGAGCTGCTTGGCCACGCCAGCCCCGCCACAACCCAGATCTACACGCACGTCACCGGCGCCGAAGCCCGCCGCGTGTACGAGGCCGCGCACCCTCGCGCGTCTCCCGAAGAGCGATCCGACGAGCACGAGCAATCCCCGTGACCGGGACCGGGGTGCCGCCCCTGCCCGTTTGAAAGCCCGCCCTGGGATTGCTATAGTAGCCGGCATCTGGCGGCCGGACGCCGCGACTCCGCTGAGAGAGTGAGGCCATCATGCGCTGGGTGAGGTACGAATCAAACGGACAGGCCGTCTACGGCATAGCGGAGGGCGACAGCGTACAGCCGGTGACCGGCGGCCCGTTCGGCGACTACGAGCGGTCCGGCGAACCCGTCGGCCTGGACTCGGTGAAGCTGCTCGCGCCCGTCATTCCCCGCACGTTCTACGCGGCCGGCATAAACTACGAGGAGCACGTGCGGGAGGCGGCAACGCTGCTCGGCACCGAGCCCAACCTGCCCGAAAAGCCCGATATCGGCTACCGCGCCAACAACGCCATCATCGCGCACGGCGAGCCGATAGTGATTCCGGCCGACGCCACCGAGCGCGTGCAGTACGAGGGCGAGCTTGTCGTCGTCATCGGCAAGCGGGCCAAGAACCTGTCGGAGGCCGACGCGCTCTCCTGCGTGCTCGGTTACTCCATAGGCAACGACGTTAGCGAGCGCACCTGGCAGGCCTCGGACCGCACGCTGTGGCGCGCCAAGAACACCGACACCTTCAAGCCCATGGGGCCGTGGATCGAGACCGACGCGGACCTGGACTCCATGCAGACCACCGTAAGGCTGAACGGCGAGGTGGTGTCCCAATTCCCCACCAACGGCATGATCTTTGGCGTGCAGACCTACATCAGCGCCATGAGCCGCTACCTGACGCTCTACCCCGGCGACGTGGTCTGGATGGGCACCGATGGCGCTACCCAGAACATGAAGGCGGGCGACGTGGTCGACGTTGAGATCACCGGTGTAGGCACGCTCAGCAACCCGGTGGCAGGCGAGTAGGGGCGGGTTTCAAACCCGCCCGCGTCGGCGTGGTAACCGGCCACTGTCGCAATAGACGTCCATCTGACTGCAGCGAAAACGCAGAGGGAGACGCTACCCATGGCAACGATAAACTCCGTTCTCGGCCCGATGGACACCGCGGACATGGGTTTCACCCTGTCCCATGAGCACGTCATCGTGTCGTCCGCCGGCATCCAGTACGTCTACCCGGAGTTCATCGACCGCGAGGGCACCATCGAGCGCGCCATCGCCCAGCTCAGCGAGGCCCGAGCCGAGGGCCTGCGCACCATCATCGACGTGACGACGATCGACCTGGGCCGCGACATCAGGATGCTCGAGCACGTGTCCCGCGAGTCCGGTGTCAACGTCATCTGCGCCACGGGCACCTGGCGCGACATCCCGCGCGTGTTCTGGACGGCGACCCCCGACATGATAGCTCCCCTGTACACCCGCGAGATCGTGGAGGGCATAGAGGGCACGGGCATCAAGGCCGGCATCATCAAGGTCGCCAACGACGTGGGCGGCGTAACGCCGGAGGGCGAGATAATCCTGCGCGCGGCGGCCAGGGCGCAGAAGGCGACCGGCGTCCCGATATCCACCCACACCTGGGCGCCCGAGCGCGTGGGCGAGCAACAGGTACGCATTTTCGAAGACGAGGGCGTGGACCTCAACCGCGTCTACGTCGGCCACAGCAACGATACCACCGACACCGACTACCTGGTAGGCCTGCTGAAGAAGGGCGTGTGGATCGGGCTGGACCGCTATCCCGGCGGCCGCACGCCGGGCACGCCGGACTGGGAAGGCCGCACGCAGACGGCCATGCGGCTGATAGAGGCCGGGTTTGGCCATCGCATCATGCTGGGCCACGACTGGTCCGTCACGCTGAGCATCGCCAGCCGCGAGATGCAGGAGGACCGGCGGCGCTACAACCCCGACGGCTACCTGTTCATAACGCGCAAGGTGCTGCCCCGGCTACTGGAGCTAGGCGCCACCCAGGAAGACGTGGACAACATCATGGTGAACAACCCGCGCCGCTTCTTCGAAGGCAACCACGGCTAAGTCCCTTCCCCCTTGATGGGGGAATCGCCATTAGGATGGGGGTGACGGTAAGGCACCGCCTGATCCCCCCTCACCTCAATCCTCTGCCACCAGGGGAGAGGAGGCGCCTCTACCCCAGCGCCTGCCACGCCGCCCCAGCCAGCGTCACCGCGCCCGCCGCGATGACGAAACCGCCCACGTTCACCCGCTGCGCGAACGATAGCAGCGCCCTTATGGTTACGAGGCCCACGCCGCAGGCCACCGCCGCGGCCGCCAGTGCCGGCCACGTGCTCGCCGCGCCACCGTCCACAATCGCGAACAGCCCCGCGCCCAGGCTCGCCGGAATACTCATCAGGTAGCTGAGCACCAGCGCCTCGCCTCGCTCCACGCGCCTTCCCAGCAGCGCGGCCACCGTCAGGCCCGAGCGGCTCAGCCCGGGCAGCGCGGCCAGTCCCTGCGCCACCCCCGCGACCAGCGCGTCCACGGGTGTCGGCTCCTCGCGGTCGGAAGAGGATTCTAGCGGACGGCGTAGCTGCAACACGCCCGACGCCATCATCAAGATGCCCACGACGCCCATTCCCAGCGCCCCGAGACTCTCAGAAAGCTCGCCAAGCGCGAGCAGCAGCGGGAGACCGATGGCCGCGCTGACGACGGTCGCGATAGCGAGGAATCGGAGCCGGGGCGATGGGCGCAGCGGAGCGGAAGCCGCGTCCCGCAGCACACCCCACGCTTCGCGGCGGAGCGCGAGCAGCGCGGCGCACGCGGTGCCGACGTGAAGCCACAGGGCGAAGGCCACGGCCTCGCTCAGCGGGCGGTCGAGCAGGGCGGACTGGGCGACGGTCACCACTCCCTGGGAGCTGATGGGCAGCCACTCGGTCAGCCCCTGAAGCATGCCGAGCAGTAGCGCCTCGTCCATTCCTG
The DNA here is from genome assembly GCA_965226695.1 of Dehalococcoidia bacterium. GTDB lineage: Bacteria > Chloroflexota > Dehalococcoidia > Lucifugimonadales > CATOSD01 > CATOSD01. The sequence goes on along the minus strand of OZ245405.1, from coordinate 3,121,049 downwards.
TGGCCGGCGTCTAGGCTTCGCGCGAGGCGTGCGGCACCGTAAAGGTGAACGTGCTGCCCACGCCTTCTTCGCTTCTAACGCCCACCTCGCCGCCGTAGGCGTGCACGATGTGCTTGACGATGGCGAGCCCCAATCCCGCGCCTGAGTCCCGGCGCGCCCGGTCCACCTTGTAGAACCGCTCGAACACGTGCGGCAGGTGCTCGCGCGGGATGCCGACGCCCGTGTCGCTAACGCCAATCTCCACGCGGTCGCCGGCGTCTCTGGCCCACAGTGTAATCGCCCCCCCGGAAGGGGTGAACTTGAGGGCGTTCTCGAGAAGGTTCACCAGCACCTGTAGCAGCTTCTCCTCCTCCGCCCTCACTCGGGGCAGCGCTAGCGGAAAGTCGGATACCAGGCCGACGTCCATCGCCGCCGCCTGCAGCCGGAACTGCGAGGCGGCCTCTTCCAGCACGGCCCCCAGGTCCACGGCCGTGGGGCGCAACTCCGCCTGGCCGCTCTCCAGGCGCGAGAGGTGAAGCAGGTCGTTGACCATGCTGGTCATCCGGTTTACGTCTCGGTGTACTCTTCTCAGGAAGTCCTGCGCCACGTTGCGATCGTCGATCGCGCCCCCCTCCAGCGTCTCGATCATCGCTTTAACCGACGCCAGCGGGCTGCGCATCTCGTGCGACACGTTGCTGACGAACTCCTTGCGCGTCGTCTCGGCCTGCCGGATGCTCGTGAGGTCGTGCAGCGTCAGCAGCACGCCGCCCTGCGGCCCCTGGCTCAGCGGCACGGCGGTTGCGCTGAGAAAGCGGCGGCGGTGCAACAGCTCCACCTCGCCCTGGATAGGCTCGCCGGTCGCCAGCGCGCGGGCAATAAGCTGCTGCAGCTCATGGTCCCGCACCACCTCGATGAGGCGGCTTCCCGTTACGCGGCTCATGCTCGCGTCCAGCAGCTCGCCGGCGGCCTCGTTCATCAGGGCGATTTCGCCGTTCGCCTCGACCACAATCACGCCGTCCCTCATCACGTCGAGCACGGCGGAAAGCTTGTTGCGCTCTGCCGAGAGGTCGCCGACCATCTCGCGCAGCGATGCCGCCATGCCGTTGAACGCGGCGGCCAGGTCCTGGGTCTCGTCCATTGAAAGCGCGCGCACGCGGTGGTCGAGGTCGCCCCGGGCGAGCCTGCGCGCGCCCTCCGCGACCGACTTGACCGAGCGCGAGGTGCGGCGCGCCAGGTAGAATCCAAGACTGACGGAGAGGCAGGCGACGATGAGCGCGGCCAGGATGATGGTGGCGATTATGCGGTTGACGCTGGACTGCGCCCGCGAAACGGGCACCTCGGTGATCACGATGCCCACCGGTAGTCCGCCCGCCTCGACCCGCGCTCCCACGTAGAGCGTGTCCTCGCCCGTTCGGGGGTTCCTGCGCGTCACCTCGCTCGCGCCTACATTCGCCGCCCAGCGAAACTCCGGCCGGTCGGCGAAGGCCTCGCCGCTTGCGAGCGCGTCCCCCGAGTCTGCTAGCACGCCTCCGTTCAGGTCCAGCACCGTAACGCGCGCGTCGATAATCTCGCTGGTGCGCCGGGCAGTCCGGTCCAGCCCCTCGAGGTCGATCGGTTGCAGCATCAGGTGGGACACGCCCGCGCTCAGCAGTCCCGCCTCCTCCTGAAACCGCTGCTCGAGGTTGGAGTAGAAGGTGTCGCGAATGAAGCCGACCAAGTAGATGCTGACGACGCCCATCGTGACGAATATGAGCGTGGTGTACGCGAGCGCGATCCGCCACTGTAGCGACCGTGGCAGTCTCAGCCGTCGAATCGGTATCCTACTCCCCTTATAGTCACGATTCTCCGAGGCTTGCCGGGTACAGGCTCTATCTTCTCCCGCAGCCAGCGGACGTGCACGTCCACAGTCCGGGCGTCGCCTATGTAGTCGTAGCCCCAGAGGCGTTCCAGAATTTGCTCGCGCGTGAACGCCCTGCCCATGTTCTCCATCAGCAGCGCGAGAAGGCTGAACTCGCGAGGTTTCATCCGGAGCGGCTTCCCATCCAGCCTCGCGGTGTGGCCGTCTACGTCCATCTCCAGGCCATTCACGCTCAGCACGCTGCTGGGCGCCGTCTGCGTGTCCCGACCGGCGGGCGTTCTGGAGCGCCGCAGCAGGTTTCGCACCCTGACCACGAGTTCCCTCATGCTGAACGGCTTCGTAACGTAGTCGTCCGCGCCCAGCTCCAGGCCCACCACGCGGTCGATCTCCTCGCCCTTCGCCGTCAGCATGAGTATGGGCACGTCGCTCTCGCGGCGCAATATGCGGCACAGCTCGAACCCGTCGAGCTGTGGCAGCATGATGTCGAGCACCACCAGGTCGGGGTTGTCCTGGCGCGTCAGCGTGAGACCCTCTTCGCCGTCCTGCGCGGCCAGCACCCGGTACCCCTCGTGCTCGAGGTTGTACCTGATTGCCTCCAGAATGTTCTCTTCGTCCTCGACGACGAGCACGGTCTGTGCGGGCATGGCAGGCTCCGGAATGGTGAAATACGGCCCCATTATAGCGCGAATAGCGCCGGCAGGGTGGACCGGGTTCCTTCCCCCTCGACGGGGAAGGTTAGTGCCTGCCCTGAGCTTGCCGAAGGGATGGGTGTGACAACGAGTCCCCTCTCCCTGGGGGAGAGGGCTAGGGTGAGGGTGAAAGCGCCTGCCCCCGCACGCCCGTCAGCGAATGACGAACGGTGAGACGCTGACGCCGGTCTGCGGGTCCAGGTCCACCACGATGACCGTCCTGGTCTGGGAGCCTGACGGCGCGCCGGAGTAGTAGGCCGTTACCCCGTTCTGCGACACCTCTCGCAGCGCGTGAACGTGCCCCAGCGCCACGTAGTCGCAGTCCGCGTCGGCAATCTCGGCGGTGGTGATCGGCGACGACCGGAACTCGTCTATCGGCCCGTCCATGAACAGCCCGTGCGCCATGGGTACGTACCAGCAGCCCTGTGGTCGGGCCGGCAGGCCGGCCAAGGGTCGGTTGCCCGGGTGGTGGTCGTACACGGGACGCCCCCACACGGCCAGGCCCAGCTTCTCCAGAAACACCATGTCCGAGCCGTCCGTGCGCATCAGTTTGAGGTTCGGGGGCAGCTTGGGCGACCTCCAGGCAATGGTCAGCAGCGTGTCGTGGTTGCCCGGCAGCACCACTACCGGCTTGCCGAGCGCGCCCAAGTCGGCGAACACCCTGTCCACCGTGGCGTCCGAAACGCGCTTGTTGTCGAAGAGGTCCCCGGCGATTAGAAGCGCGTCCGCCTCGTGCTGCCGCGCCGACGCGAGCACGGCGTCGAGGCCACGCAGGGCATCGTCGGCGTAGACGTCGCTGCCGACGTGCAGGTCCGAGGTGTGCAGCAGCCTGACCGCCGGACGCCCCTCGCTCTCCCCCAGTTCGGATGTCGCCAATGCCGTGAAACGCTCCCAAACAGCCGATCGCTTAAAATCACGCCCATTGTATGCTATCGTGAAATTGGGAACAAGCAACTTGAAGGTTACGGGCGCCGCGCAGTCACCTTCCCACCACGCTGTAGGGGCGGGTTTCAAACCCGCCCGCTGGTGGCGACCAGTCCCTTCCCCCGGAGCATCTCTTGAGCGATTACGAACTGGTAGAGACCACCGACCAACTGGCGCGGGCGACGCACGTGCTATCCACGTCGCCGAGTGTCGCCGTGGACCTGGAGGCCAACGGCTTCTTCAGGTACAGGGAGCAGATATGCCTCGTGCAGCTCGCCTCCCCGGACGCCGTGTACCTCGTCGACCCGCTGGCCGTCGGAGACGTCGCGCCGCTTGGCGAGCTGATGGCAGACACCGCAGTGGAGAAGATATTCCACGCCTCGGGCTACGACATACGCAGCCTGGACAGGGACTGGGGCTTCAGAGTGAACAACCTGTTCGACACGTCCGTCGCCGCGGCGTTCGTCGGCTCGAGGCGCCTCGGGCTGCAGGCCGTGCTCGAGGAGCACGCCGGCGTCAGGCTCCCGAAGCCGCGCAGCCTCCAGCGATCCGACTGGACGATCCGTCCGCTGAGCGAGGAGGCCATGGGATACGCCGCCGGCGACGTGGTGCACCTCGCGCGTCTGCGGGCCTCCCTCGCCGAACAGCTGCAGCAGCTTGGTCGCACTCGGTGGGCGCGGGAGGAATGCGAACGCACAGAGCGGGTCCGGCACTCGGAACCGGACCGTGAAGGGGCCTTTCTGGCGGTGAAGGGAAGCCGCGCGCTCGACGGGCGCGGGCTGGCCGTTCTGCGCTCGCTGTGCCGGCTTCGCGACGAGCTGGCGCGCGAGTTGGACAGGCCGCCGTTCAAGGTGATGTCCAACGACGCCCTCTTGAGCGTGTCAGCGGACCCGGACGTTAAACTCGGAGAGGTGAAAGGCCTGGGCCGGTTCAGGCGGAGGCCGGGCGTTCAAAGACTCAGAGACGCCATTCGGGAGGGTCTGGACGCGGACCCGGTACGCCCGCCAAGGCAGGCACCCACCCGCGAGCGGCTGAGCCCGTCGGAGCGCGGCAAAGTGGGCGAACGGATGAAGCGGCTCAAGCAGTGGCGGACGTCGCTGGGCGCGGAGTTGGGGCTGGACCCGAGCCTCCTCTGGCCTACTGCGAGCCTGACACGGCTTGCGCGCAGTCCCGGCAGTCTTCCTGCCGAGCTCGAAGGCCCGGACGTGCGCCGCTGGCAGGCGAAGGAATTCGACCACTCGCTGCGAGGCGTCCTGTCCTCGCTCGGCTAACAGTCCGCACGACCAGAGGAGGCACGGCTTGAGAGCTGCGACATACGTCATCGTTCTGCTCGCGCTGCTAGGGGCCGTCGCCGTCTTCGGCGCGAGCGGCGGGTCGCTCTCCACCACGTCGCCTGCGCCCCCCAGGACCACTGTCGATCTAGTGGCCTACGTCGACCTGAATGGCAGGGTGATGACCGTTGAGCCGGACGGCAGAAATCCGACGAGACAGAGCCCCGAGGAGGGCTTTTACACCTGGCCCGCCTGGTCGCCCGACGGACGCAGGGTCGCCTTCTCTGGCGTGTCGGCCGCGGCAGGCGCCCGCAGCCCGCTGACGCTGTTCGTGCGTCCGGTGGAAGAGGACGGGTCGGGCGAGGCGCGGGCCGTCTTCGTGAACGAAATGGGACTGGGGCCGGTGCTTGGCAGCATGCCCCACTACATGCTGTGGTCGCCCGACAGCCGGTGGCTCAGCTTCATGGCCAACACGCCCAGTGGACTGTCACTGCTGTTGGACGACCCGGACGACGATGACGAAGCCAAGCTGCTGCTGGCCGGCGCCCCGTTGTACGCCTCGTGGTCGGCGAACTCGGCGGAACTGCTGGCGCACGCGGGTCTGGGACACCACTTCGTGGATGTGGACAAGGATGCCGCCGTCAACGATCTGGACATTCTGGCGGCGGGCTATCGCGTGCCGGCGTGGCGGCCTCGCACGGGCAGCGTGGCCTACGTGTCCGAGAGCCCGGACGGCGCCGGGACGCTGTACCTGGACGATCCGGCTCAGGGACGGCGCCGGGCGCTCGATGAGGCGCGCGGAGTCACCGCGTTCCTGTGGTCGCCCGACGGCGATGCCCTGGCGGTCGCCCACTCGGGGCAGCCCTCCCGGGCCACCGGCGGCTTCGTGTACCAGGGAGTGAGGCTCATTTCGCCGGAGGGCGAACGGCGCGACGTGGAGATAGACCAGATAGTGATGGCCTTCTTCTGGTCGCCTGACAGCGAGAAGATCGCCTTCGTGACCTTCGCCGAGGGTGGGGAAGGGCTGCGGTGGAACATCCTGGACGTGGCGTCCGGCCGGCGCTGGCCGCTGGTGGACTTCGTCCCCACGCGGGACCAGCTCAGCATGTTGTTGTTCTTCGACCAGTTTTCCTACTCCCACAGGGTCTGGTCGCCCGACTCGCGCGCGCTCGTGTTCGCCGGTGGAATCGTCGGAAACGTCGGCGTGTCGGCGTCCCTGTCCCTCCAGGAGACCCCGAAGGTGCTGGTGCTGTCGGTCGAGCCGGCGTCCACCGCGCAAACCCTCGCCGACGGCATACTGGCCACCTGGTCCCCCCGCTAGCACCCCCACCCACGACGTCGCCCCGCCGGTATAAAACGACGGTTGGTATGTTGGTATGTATGATAGCGTATGATAATGTATGATAGTGTGACCAGGTAATTGGGGAAGGCTTGGGCAGGGAAGTGGATGCGGTGGCTTCTCTCTGAATCCCCTTGGGATGACGACACTGTCATAGGACGTCTTCAAGAGTATCTGGGGCCCCGGCTTGAGCATACGGAGGCGGTGCGAGTGTGGACGGCAGCGACTTTCCCAAGCAGGGCAGGAAGTCCGCCGGGGTGGCCCGTCAATACTGCGGCAGGCTGGGTTGCCGGGAACGACGCCTCCGGGATGTCACCCTCATTCCGCGAAGGCTTGGCGGCGCCCCGCAAACCCAGGCTGGTGGGCGGCCAGCGGCGCACCATGGCGGAGCGCGCCGCTCCAATCCCGGAGGAGGCTTGGCGGGAAATAGCGGTGGTCGAGGGTAGCCGGGGTCCCCGAAGCTACCTGTTCAGTGCCCAAATGGTGCGTCCGACCAGCAGGCGTAAGCCCGGCGAGATCCACTGGGCCTTTTACCGCCGGAAACTGGACGGCAGCGCCCCCCGCTACTACCTGTCCAATGCTCCGGAGGACACCCCCCTGGAGACCCCGGCATATGTGGGAGGTTGTCCATGAGAAGACACTTGGGGCCAATATCATGTGTAATCATGGCCGTAGTCCTCCTGGCGGCGTGCGGCGGCTCCTCGGGCCCTACTGAGGAAAACCTGAAGGCCCGGGCTGAAGCCCACGGTGCTGCCATGGTGGACGGCAACTATTCGGATGTCTATGAGTTCGCGCCTCCTGGATGCAAAACCGAATACCCCAAGGACTTGTATCTAGCGAATGTGAATGCCCAACTGATGACTGTGGCTGCTTCGATGGGTCTGGATGCAGACGCCAAGCCGAAAGCGGTCGTACGTGCAAAGATGGACATAGATGAAGACGCAGACTTGGAAGTTCGCGCCTCCGACGTTGAAGTTAACGGAAACCGAGGGTCCGCATTGGTTGAAAGCTTTCTAGATGGCCGTCTTATCGGCAGCGACGGCGGCAACGCCTTTTTTTGGGTGTTTGAAGACGGACAATGGTTCAATGAGAGGATAATACTATCGGAGTGCTGATTGTCCTAGTGTCCATGCTGCGTTGGCTGCCTGCGGAGGTGGCGGTGGAAAGGAAGACGTCGCCGAACAAACGTGGGACTGCATGGCCGAGAACGCCGAGGATCCTGAAGTTTTCGAGCAAAGCATGCTCATGATGCTTCCCACAGCGAGCAACCATATTTACTGCTTGGTCAGCGACACCGCCGGGTACGGCACCCTCAGCCGCCGCAACCGCATTGTCGGGACCAGTCGGCAAGGAACTGCGCGCCGTGATGCCCTGGATGGCTCTCACGTAGTGGCCGGCAGACGGTGTTCGGTGGCCGGCCGGAGTTGGAAGACACCCCATGTAGAGTAGATAGGAGTTAGCGCGATGACTATGCGGAACAAACGGAGCATGATCGACGCCCGTTGCAAGGAGCTCCAGCCCGGCTGGGGTCCCAAGGAGCACAACGGCGAACTCCAGATGCTCTACGAAGTGCTGAACGATGACGAGAGCATCGAGGCGCTGGTTAGCGGCGTCTGGGGCCCGGATAACGTGTTCCGCGCCAACGCCAACCGGTGGGACAAGATGAGGCAGTACGACGGCATAGCCGTTGTAACCGGAAGCCGGGTGGTTTTGCTGAAAAAGCACGGCATGAACAAGCTCAAAACAGAAATGCCGCTACATACCCTGAAATCGGTCGACGTAGACGGCGAAGGCGAAGTGACCCTCACCGGGCAGAGCTACAGCGACTGGTCTGGCGACGGCGGCGCCGGGGCCTTCAAACTGCGGGACATCAAAGACGGATCCGTCCGGAATTTCGCCGACCGGGTGAGGGAACTCCAGGCCGCTCCGCCCCCACCCGCCACGCCCGCTTGGTCTACAGCATCGACCGGGGCGGCCCCGCCGCCGGCCAGCCACTACGCCAATATGGACAAGGCGGAGCGGATCGATGCCCAGTGGCGAGAACGCTCCACCACGTGGGGGCGGAACAACCCCAGCGTGCCGGAACGTCTGATAGCAGTGCTGTTCAGCACCTTCACCGGAGAGAACCCCACCACCTATCCCGGCGAACTCCGCATCCTCAAAGAAGTCCTGGAAGACGACGAGAATATCGAGTACTGGATGGGTGGCCGCTGGGGTGACGCCAAAGAGTTCACCACCCTGAGAGGCGTAGCGGGCCGGATGGCCGTTGGCGCCGTTCTAAACGCCACCACCGGACTAGGAGGGATGGGTTTCGGGGCTCGACGCCCTGAACTCGGGGTCCACAACGGAGTCGTCGTGGCCACCAACCGGCGGGTTCTCATGCTGAACTCCGGCATGGTTTCAAGAGACGTGGTTGAGGTTTCCTATCGAGGCCTGGAAGTGGACTATAACGAGGGGCTGACCTGCTCGGGCTTGAAATTCTCCGGAAGCACGGACCAGGACTACGCTTACTACCTCGACCACAACGGCAAGAAGAACATAAAGAGCCGGGCCAGGCCGCTGTTCGAATGCGTGCTCCGGCAAGTCCACGCCGCGGCAAACACTGCTGGCGACTAACCGTGGCAGGGACACGGAGACGGCGAACCAGGGGAGCCACGACCCGGACGTCGTCGCGACCACCGGCCGCCGCTCGTTTTCGTATGCAATGGCATCTTCGGCCAAAACGAGAACAAGCTGTCATACGGTAAATAGGAGATAGCTTCATGACCACACCACTCCAACCCTCATCGTCCCCCTATTTCGGCGCAGACTCGGCCGACACCATCTTCACCGGCGCCATGACCCGGCTCTACATGTGGATGACGGCCGGGTTGGCCATCACCACAGTCGTCGGCTTCGCGGCCTATCAGGTGGGGATCGGATTCTTCGGCTTTCTGATTGCCTTGGTGCTGTGGATCGGAATTCTGTTTGTGATGCGCTGGGCCTCGGAAAGGGCGACCGCGCCGATTCTACTGGGACTCTACCTGACGTTTACGGCCGTGGGCGGGGTGATGTTGTCCGGGGTAGCCGCATACCGGGCCGAAACGCTTCTGTTTGCGCTGGCGCTGACGGGAGGCGTATTCGTCGCGATGAGCGTGATCGGACTTACCACGAAGAAAGACCTGACCAGCTTGGGGCCCATCCTCGGGTTCGCGCTGTTGGGCCTGGTCGTCATGATGATAGTCAACATCTTCATCGGGTCGAGCTTCATCGGCTGGGTGGTCACTCTACTGCTCTTGCCCGTATTTCTGGGCTTGACAGTCTACGAGACCAAACAGGTTAAAGAATTGGCCCAGGAAGCCGCCATAGAAGGCGACGAAGAGGCTGCGGGCAAGATAGCGATAATGGGGGCCGTGGGACTGTATCTGAACTTCATAAACCTATTCCTGATTATCCTGAGGATTGCGGACTTTTTCGGCGGCGACGACTAATATTACAACAACGATTTATCTGGCAGGATAATGCTAGACGGAGGTAGACATGCCGAGGAACCTTTGGGTTGGTTGTCTGCTCGTCGTGCTCCTAGCGACGGCGTGCGGCGGGGGTAAGAGTGTGTTCTCGTTGGAGGTCGGCGACTGCTTTGACGAATCACCCAGCCAGGAGGCCGCCGAGCTGAGTTCGGAGGTCGAAGAAGTCCCATGCTCGGAGAGCCATGATAACGAGGTCTACGCGGTCGGCGACCACCCTGCGAGCAGCGACGCGCCGTATCCCGGTGGCGATGCGCTCGATGATTACGGCATCGGCTACTGCCTCAGTGTGTTCGATAACTACGTCGGAATCGAATACGAAGATTCCCGCCTCGCCGTCGGCTACTTCTCCCCAGGACGAGACGGATGGGAAGACGACGACGACCGCGAAGTCTCCTGCTTCCTCTACGACCTGAACCACGCCAAGCTCTCGGGGTCAATGAAGGGCAGCCGCGAGTAGCCTCGCCGTGTGTTGGTTTGGCCCCGCCGCCTCGGGGATTGGGAGGTCGACCTTCCCGGCCCCTACTAGACCATGGCGCGCGAGGCGGCTTTTGGCCTCTACACACATCGTCCGGCGCGGTGCCCCCGCGCTCGGCCGCGGCCGCTGAGAATTATGGGTTTCTAGCACTATCCTCTCCCGCGGTTGCACAGGTTGAGCACGGTGTCGGCTCTCATCCCTCAACAAGGAGAACAACGCTGCAGCGGTTACACCGCCACGACGGTAGGGTGATGTGCCCTACGATGTTGGCAATAGTTCCTTGCTCTCCGCTGGCACCGACTCATCCTCTGCGACGTCGGCAGGCGGCCGACGTCGCCATTCGCGGTATTCAGGGTCACTCTTGGCCCGCCCTGCGCTCCGCCGGCGACATGGCCAGCGGATACGATCACATAGTGGTTGGAGCGGGGTTCGCGGGAGCTGTGCTTGCGGCAGAGCCTACCCCGGTCCCATGTCGTATCGAAGGCGGCGGCGGTGGTAGAATAGCCCCAAAGCGTCCCCCCAACCCAAGCGAGGAGCGTCCCCAATGGCCGGTGAAGCCGACAACCCCAAGAGCGCCAGCACGCCCCCGGCGCCGCCCGCCGAGCGCAAGGAGCGATTCGCCACCGTATCGGGCATCCCCGTCGAGCGCGCCTACACGGCGGACAGCCGCGAGCGCGAGCCGGGCGAGCCGGATGTTCCCGGCCGCTATCCATTCCTGCGCGGCGTCCACGCCACCGGCTACCGCGGAAGGCTTTGGACCATGCGTATGTTCGCCGGGTTCGGGACCGCCGAGGATACCAACCAGCGGTTCAAGTACCTTCTCGAGCAGGGACAGTCGGGGCTGAGCGTCGCATTCGACATGCCCACGCTCTACGGATACGACACCGACGACCCACCCGCGCGGGGCGAGTTCGGCAAGTGCGGCGTGGCCGTCTCCTCCCTCGCCGACATGGAAGTGCTCTTCGACGGCATACCCCTGGACCAGGTCACCACCTCCATGACCATCAACGCGCCCGCGGCCATCCTCTGGGCCATGTACATCGCCGCAGCCGAAAAGCGCGGCATCTCCGCCGCGGCCCTGGGCGGCACCATTCAGAACGACATCCTCAAGGAGTACACCGCCCAGAACGAGTACATCTTCCCGGTGGAGCCTTCGATGCGGCTGGTGGTGGACACCATCGAGTACGCCTCCGAAAATCTGCCGCGCTGGAACCCCATCAGCATCAGCGGCTACCACATTCGAGAGGCCGGTTCGACGGCCGTCCAGGAGCTGGCGTTCACGCTGGCCGACGGGTTCGAGTACGTCCGGGCGTGCGTCGAGCGCGGCATGGACGTGGACGACTTCGCCCCGCGCCTCAGCTTCTTCTTCAATGTCCACCAGGACTTCTTCGAGGAGATCGCTAAGTTCCGGGCGGCGCGCAGGATATGGGCGCGCGAGATGCGCGAGCGGTTCGGAGCCAAGAAGGAACGCTCGTGGTGGCTGCGCACCCACGCGCAGACGGCGGGCGCGACGCTCACCTCCGAGCAACCGGAGAACAACATCGTCAGGGTGGCAATCCAGGCCCTTGCGGCAGTCCTGAGCGGCACGCAGTCGCTGCACACCAACTCGATGGACGAGGCCTGGGCGCTCCCCAGCGAGAGCGCCGCTCGTCTCGCCCTGCGCACCCAGCAGATCATAGCGCACGAAACGGGCGTCACCGACACCGTAGACCCCCTGGGCGGCAGCCACTACCTGGAGTGGCTAACGGACCAGCTCGAGACCGGGGCGTACGACTACTTCCGCCGCATCGAGGAGGCGGGAGGCGTCAGGGCCGCCGTGGACGACGGCTTCTTCGTGCGCGAGATAGCGGACGCTGCGTCCGACTTCCAGCGCGAGCTGGAGCGCAATGAGCGCGTGGTGGTTGGCGTCAACGAGTACACCGGCGACGAGTCGCTGGACATCCCGCTTCTGCGCGTGGACGAGAAGGGCGAGCGCCGCCATTTGGAGCGGCTCAACCGCGTGCGGCGCGACCGGGACGGCGGGGCCGCGGCAGTCGCCCTCCGCCGACTCCGCGACGCGGCCTCCGGAGACGCCAACCTCATGCCCTGCATTCTCGAGGCGGTCAGAGCCTACGCCACGCTGGGCGAGATGATGGGCGTTCTCCGCGAGGAGTGGGGCGAGTACCAGCCCACCTGGTACTAGCGCACGGCCCGCGCCGCCTCCGCCGTAACGATTGGCTGGTACTGTGGCAAGTCCCGCATGGGACTGAACCCCGCCGGCAGCCTCCCCCTGAAGTCCACCAGCAGCCGGTGGCTCAGCGGCGCCTCCAGGTTCACCTGCGCCACCGTCGCCTCGACGTCGTCTACTAACCACGCATTGTCGCGGTGCATTCCGTCGACAAGGTAGCGCGGCAGCCAGCCAAGCACGTACTGGTCCCACGTCTTTAAGTTGAAGGCGTGCCCGGCTACGGGGTTGTTCAGCTCGAATGACACTTCGAGCGACTCGCCCTCTTCTAGCGTTTCCGTGCGTTCGATTGAAGGGGCATTGGTATACCGCAGTCCGTGAAGGATGAATCTCGTCTCGAAGTGACCTTCCCCGTCCGGCACAATCTCGGGGAACACCTCAAAGTCGTCCACATGGAGGCGGCCTCCCGAAAGGGAAAGCTCTGTTACCGCGTCCCAGTTATCCGGATTCATTCCGACCATGGTGAGGTACTCGGGCCGGTCAGGGCGGCTTAGGTTCATGATGCGATTGCGAAACATTGGGAAGATCGCCGGCGCCTTGTACAGCCGATCGAACTCCATGAATCCGGGCACCATGAAGAATCCCGTCTCTCGCCTGGCCACTTCTGCACCTTGAAGATACCCGAACTCGTACTCGGCGGGACCCGTTTCATGCCACACGAGCCTGCCGACCGGGAACCACTGGCGGTTACGCGGACTTTGCCACGCCATATATAGGGTGCTCATCTGATGCTCCGCAGTAGTTCTTGTTTACTCGTTACAATTACTTGATAGGCGAACTCTCTAGCCCGTTCGGGCGCAAACTCGGCCGGAATTCTGTCGATTACAGACAGAATAGCAGAGATTGGCACAGAGACTAGTCGCTCCATCCAATCTGCGGCAATTTCCGATCTCCACCTGCCAAGCAATTGCGCCAGCCGAAGTGGCGATGGTGCTCGTATCCCGGCAGCGTCGATGAACACGCCGCCCCGTCCTCTCTTCACATAGTTCAGCATTCTGTTAGCCGAAATGATTTGCTCCCTACGTTCATCCGTCAACTCGCGTCCCAGCGAGGAGGCGTGGTCGTAGGAAGGCGCGGCGCGCATTCGGATGTTTCCTGCGTCTACGCTGTACAACAACATCCAATTGTCGTGATGCCTGTCGGTATTTCCAACCAGAGCGTCCAGCAAGACAAACGAAGCCAGATCGTTCAAGATTTCCTTCCAGTTGTGAACTTCACTTGTGCTTCCCAGGTTTTCGAAGGCATTGACTATGGTCTTAACGTTGTGAGCGCGATTTGATCTGACAAGGTCGGGGTCGTAATCGAGGACAGTCAGATCCAAGAATTCGGACCCGTTGAACATCTCTTCTAGCCTTGGCGACCTGCCCTTCTGCTGAAGCACCGCGCCCTCAGCCGGGGACGGACGGCATATCGTCCGGAAGGCGCTCCCAGCGCGTGTTGGCTATGGCGCATGGCGCTGCCGAGCAATGGGGTATCAGCCTTTCCCTTCGTCGGCCTCCCAGTCGACGGCGGTTTGACCGCTCCGGCGCATGCTGACGCCCTTGACCGCCAGACCTTCAGCCAACGTTGGAAGGTGGAGGCCAGGTCCAGAGTGAGTCTCCTCTTATTGGCTTCCATGCCTGCCGCTTTCCCAGATGGACCATCTGACGCAGAAGAGGGCGAACGAGTACCTCGCCGCCAAGCTGCAAAACGCCTGCACGATGCGGAACGGACCCTCCTCACGCGCCTGAAGATGTTCGACGTCGTATAGTATGGAAGCTCACAGGTCGCCTAACCACATCTCAAAGACGCTTCTGCCTACGGTCAAAACAGGCCCACCACACTTGACAAAATCAAGAACCTTCACTCTCTGGACTCAATAGCTACGGAAACGTACGGTACTCATGGGCGGTTGACCCATAGAGAAGACTGACAGTGACAACACTTGAGGACCCGCTCAGGCCGGAGGGCTGATGTCCCCGTCAGCGGGGCTTGTAGGGCGGCCCGGCACCCGAGTTGTTGTCATCTAGATATTCCTCTATGATTTCCCACAATAGACGTTCTTGCCTTGTGCACTATCGGCTGGCAATGGTCGCGACACCTTGGCGTTTGGGAGCATCGCCCCTAAATCGCATGGCGGATCAACAGCCGAGCAGCATATGCCGGACGATCGTCGAGTGGCAGCGACCACTCTGGATGGTGGATTTGGATGCATGATATTTACCCGTCCAACCGCTCCGACGGCAATTGGTACGTTTTAGCCGCAGGATTGCCCTCACCGACGAAACCGCTAGTGCTCGCACCCGGCCTGTCCGTCCGTCCCTTAAGTTCCGAACTCACGGTCTTCGACTTAGCTGCGGCAGGGGGCGTAGGCTTCCGTGAATGGGCGACCCTAGAACCCCTTGTAACAGAGTGTACCTGCGAGATAGAGTCGGCTAAGGACTCCGATACGTCACCTGGTTACGACACCCTAAATCGCGCATGGTTGGCCTCAGCCCTATTGGTTCTTCGTGGGTTTAGCCAGCATGTGTGTTTGGCGTGTAGCTCGTATTCCTGGTCAACCATCGCTGGGCACCAAGCACGAACCTCCGATGTATTCCCGCAACAACTCATTCGTGAAGGCGTCGAGGCCGCCGTGTTTCGGTCTGAACGGCACCTGCCGCCTTTCCACGGAAACCTCTTGGACTACCACCTTCAGACTCTCGCTGTAGGCGGGTCTAGACAAGACCCGGTGAATGAAGCGGATGCGGAGTGGTGCCAAACTCATTTCGCGACTTTCAACACCCTGGCAGCAGAGAGCGACCGATTCAGGTTTGCTCTGGAAGGAGCAATGGATTGGAGATATGCCATCGACCTTCGGTCGGCAATCGCCAGAATCTGGAGCGCGATTGAGGCGCTATTTGGATTAAACACCGAGTTAGCCTATAGAATGTCGCTGCTTGCGGCTAGCTTACTTGAACCTCGTGGGGAAGCCCGAAAAACTCGGTTCGCTTCGGTTCGCCGTTTGTACGGGGTAAGAAGCAAAGCGGTCCATGGCGAACATATTCTGGAAGACAATCTGAAAAGGGCTACGAGGGAATCATTTTCTCTTCTCCAAGAATTAATTCTTCTCACCATCGAGAAGGGGCACGTCCTTGGAAGCGATGATTTCGATGCTGCCGTCTTTTGCTAGACAGTCGGCACCCGAAAAGTACGCTCACGGAATCGGGCTTACAATGCAGTCCCCTCGGAGGTGGTGAGGGTCAGCAGTTTCACCTGAGCACCGGCTTATAGGCTTTTATCGCGCCCTCCTAGCAGTACTGCGACGGATAGGGCCTTGAGCCCCAGGCTCGCTTTTCGGGATGTGATTGTGCCCTCGCCAATAGGGACCTCTTCCACGTCCTCACCTGTGCCGGATGCACTTCAAACCTACTGGCTATCTCTGCCGTACTCTCCTCTTCTTTCAACGCCTCCAGCGCCACCTTGGCTTTGAACGCCGGACTATGCTTCCTGCGACTCTCTTTCATTGTCTGCTCCTTCCTCTCCACCTGTCATTCTAGGAGCAGTTAACGATCTTAGCTACCTGTCCAATTCCCTGGGTCCAACTCACCTCCATAAAACCCCTGAACTCTCGGGTCTCGAAGTGTGCCACTTTTGCTGGTTGCCAACACGGTTGGGCTCTCTGTGATCCTTGGCACGGCGATCCTTACGGGGAGTTCGAGCCTCTTCGGGTGGGCCTATTTTGACGATAGACAGAACCATCTTTGAATTGTGGCTGGGAAGATTGTAGGTCTGTGTCTGACGGTAGGCAGTACCGTCTTCGAGGTGTCGAAGCCGGCAATGGACACACCTGTGGGGTGAAGATGGACGGCACCGTCGCCTGTTGGGGCAGCAATGACCTGGTGGGCCAGGCCGAACCGCCGGGTGGGGAGTTCGCCTCCGTCGGCGCCGGCTCCCTGCACACCTGCGGGGTGAAGACGGATCGGACCGTCGCAGGCTGGGGCAGCGATGTCAGCGGTGAGTCTTCACCTCCGGACGGGGAGTTCGCCTCCGTCAGCGCGGGATCCTAGCAGCCCGTCCGAGAAACACGGTAGGCGAGTGGTCGGGGGGTATAATAGGCGCAGTTCAGTAGCGTGGAGTCGGCGATGAGCAAGACCTACCGTCCCTATGATCCAGACCGGCAGTTGCTGTTGCCAGCGGCATTGCGGGAGTGGTTGCCGGACGACCATCCGGCTTACTTCATCTCCGACGTCGTGGACCAGTTGGAGCTGTCTGAGATCACCGCCCGCTACGAGCGGGAGAGTAGAGGCGGGCCACCGTATCATCCACGGATGATGGTCGAGGTGCTGTTGTACGGCTACTGCGTCGGGGTGGCATCTTCCCGACGAATCGCCCAGCGGCTCCACGAGGACATAGCCTTCCGGGTACTGGCGGCGAACAACACGCCGGATTTCCGCACTATATCGGACTTCCGCAAGGACAATCTGGAAGCGCTGTCGGGCCTGTTCTTGCAGGTATTGGCGTTGTGCCGGCAGGCGGGTCTGGTGAAGCTGGGTCACGTGGCGTTGGACGGGACCAAGGTGAGGGCCAACGCATCCAGGCACAAGGCGATGAGTTACGGTCGGATGAAAGAGAAGGAAGCGCAGTTGGCGGCGGAGGTTGAGGAGTTGCTGCGACAGGCCCAGGAGGTTGATGAGGAGGAGGACCGGCGGTACGGACAGAGCAAGCGCGGAGATGAACTGCCGCAGGAGTTGGCTTTTCGGGAGGGGCGATTGCAGAAGATACGGGAGGCGATGGCGGCGTTAGAGGCCGAAGCTCAGGCGGCTGCGGAACAGGCTGAGGCCGCGGGCAAGGGCCATTCGGGGGTGCCCGACGACAAGGCCCAGCGCAACTTCACCGATCCTGAATCGCACATCATGCCGGCGCCGAGCGGACGGGACTTCCTGCAGGCTTACAACTGTCAGGCGGTGGTGGACAGCGCCCACCAGGTGATCGTGGCGGCTCAGGCCACCAACCAGACTTCGGACAAGCAGCAGGCGGTGGCGATGGTGGAGGAGACCATCGACAACGTCGGCGCAGTGCCCAAAGAGGTGTCCGCCGACGCAGGCTACTACTCTGCACAGGCGGTTGAAGGTCTGTACGGGCTGGGCGTGGACCCGTTCGTCGCGCCGGAGCGGACCCGCCACGGTCGGGTTGTGCCGCCCGCGCCCCGGGGTCGCATACCCAGTCATCTGTCTACCAGGGATCGGATGCGCCGGAAGCTGCAGACCAAACGGGGTCGGCAGCGCTACGCTCTGCGGATGCGAACGGTGGAGCCGGTATTCGGCCAGATCAAGCAGGGCCGGGGCTTCCGCCAGTTCCTGCTACGGGGCCTGGAGAAGGTCGGCGGCGAGTGGTCGCTGATCTGCACCGGTCACAACCTGCTCAAACTGTTCAGGTTTGGGGCGGCTCAGCCTCGTGAAACACCGACCAACAGGTTTGCCGGAAGTGTCCCGAACATCGTCAGGGTGGTCGGCACAGTGAGGCGTACGAAACTATTGGTCCGTCAGTGGCTGCACCCGGCAACAATAGCTGTCGCCGTCTGACCTCGCCTGTACCAAAGGCATGTCAGTCAATCCTCAGACGGGCTGCTAGGGCTCGCTTCTGTCCCAGCCGGGCAGGACCCAGTAGCCCACGTGGGGAACGTCCTCGACCGCCTGCAGGCCCTGGGCGCGCTTGAGGCGCTGGATATTGTACAGGTGCGTGACCTCTTCGAAGTAGACGTGGCGGATGGTGGCCTCGAGCGTCATGCGGCCCTCGCCGCCGCTTTCGCCGGGGGTGAGGCCCGTGGGGTGGGCCCTCGCCATGGGCACCCACGTCGCGCCGCCGGCGTAGGCGATGGAGGCGCGCCTCGCGAACCCGGCGTCGTGGGTGGCCAGCACGGAGCGCACGAGGTCGATGCCCTCGCGCAGCTTGGGCATGATCGCGCCGAGGTCGTGGTAGACGGTGTCGTCAAGCCGGCGGTCGGAGGGGGAGTCCGCGAGGCTCCTAACGTCGTCTACGCCGTGGCCGCCGGGAAACAGCGCGTCGACCCAGCGAATGAGCATCCACCTGAACGTCACCGAGGCCATGTGGCTGAGCTGCATACGGATGCTCCACTCGCTCCACCCCCACCTGTCCGACACGAAGTCCAGCTGCTCGTCTGTCAGGCCCTCGACCTCGCGCGCGATGAGGTCGTAGAGGCCGTCGAATTCGGGGAACAGCCGCGATGCGGGGGCGTCGTCGGGGATGTTGGGGTTTGTCATGTCGGACCTCCGTGGGCGTTACTCCCTCTTACCCTAACCCTCTCCCTCAAGGGAGAGGGGATTGTGGCGACGCGGGCGGGCGGGTTGCAAACCCGCCCCTACAGGCGCGGGCTGCGAGTGGCGGGCGTGGTCGGCATAGGGCTAAAATATGGCATCTCACGGCGGGCAGCGTCAAGGGGTAGCCGCGAACTGGGGCGGTAGATTCCTCGACTGCGCTCGGAATGACATTACTTATGGTGGAGGTGCGGTATGGACCTGGTGCTGACGGGGGGCAACGTGCTTACGATGGATGGGCGAAACAACCGGGCGGAGGCGGTGGCCGTGCGGGACGGCAGGCTGCGGGCTGTGGGGGCCAGCGCGGAGATTGCGAAGCTTGCCGGCCCGGATACTCGGGTGGTGCGCCTGAACGGGCGAACGCTGCTGCCCGGCTTCGTGGACCCGCACAATCACTTCAGCCTGACGACGTTCCAGCCGGTGTCGGTCGATTGCAGCGTGCCGCCACACATGAGCGTGAACAGCATACTGGACGCTATCGCCAACGCGGCCAAGGACGTCCCGCGCGGGCGCTGGCTGTGGGGCTGGGGGTTCCGCAGCCGAATGATGCCAGACGGCGCGCGGCTGACGCGCGGGCAGCTCGACGAGGCAGCGCCCGACAACCCGGTGTGCGTGATGGACGGCTCGGTGCACGCCTGCTACGCCAACTCCGTCGCGCTGGCGATGGCCGGCATAGACAGGCACACGCCCGACCCGTCGCACGGCCAGATCCTGCACGACGACCGGGGCGAGCCGGACGGCACGCTGTGGGAAGGGGCAATGGACCCGGTGTACAACCTGTCGATGCGCAACTTCCTGGACTACTACGGCGACGATGGCGCGGCTGAGCTGGTACGGCAGAACTGCCTCCGCCACCTGGCGTGCGGCATAACCTCGGTGGGCGACGCGCTCGTCACGCCCACCGCCGCGCGCATGTACCGCGCCGCCGAGAGCAGGGGCAAGCTGCCGATGACGGTCCACCAGATGCTGGGCGGCCAGGGCTTCTTCGCCGCGCCGGAGGAGGCTTCGCGCGGCGAGCTGGGCGACGGCAACGTGTCGGACAGGCTGCGCGGCGGCACCATGAAGATGTTCATGGACCCGGTCTTCCCCAGCGCGGCGCTCATACGATTCCACGCGCACGGCGGAGAGGAGCGTTTCGGCGAACGCTATTACACGCAGGATGAGGCGGACGCCCTGACGGTGAACGCGCACGGGCGCGGGATGCAGGTGGCGATTCACTGCCTGGGCACCTGGGCGATCGAGCAGGCGCTCAACAGCTTCGAGGCCGCGCTCAAGGAGCGCCGCGCCGAGGAGCCGCGTTTCCGCATCGAGCACTACGGCTTCCCCACGCCGTCGCAGATGCGGCGCGCCAAGTCGCTGGGCGTCGTGCCGGTGGTGCAGCCGCCGTTCGTCTACACCGGCGGCGATTCGGCGGTGCAGCGCGCCGAAGAGCTGGGCGGCGGCGTGGGCGCCCACCCGTTCAGGTCGATGCTGGACGAGGGCCTGACAGTGGCGGCAAGCTCCGACTGTCCCTGCGCGCCGCTGGAGCCGCTGCTGGGCCTCTACTCCATCGTCACGCGGCGCACACGAGGCGGAGAGCCTGCCGGACCGGACGAGGCGGTGACGCCGGAAGAGGGGCTGCGCATGTACACCGCCAACGCGGCCTACGCCATGTCGCGTGAGTCGGAGGTTGGTTCGCTGGAGGTGGGCAAGCGCGCCGACCTGCTGGTGTTGAGCCACGACCCTACGAGCATCGCGGCGGAGCACATACGCGAGATATACGTGGACCAGACTTACGTGGACGGCGAGCTGGTGTACGAGCGCTGAGGGGCGGTGGCCGGTGGTCAGTGGCCAGTGGCCGGGGTGACGAGTTTCCATGCTGGGTAGAGCAGGACCATGACACCCTCACCCCTTCGACCGGCTCAGGGCAGGCTCTAGCCCTCTCCCTCAAGGGAGAGGGGACTTTGGCGGCGGATGCGTCTGCCGTTAAGCATCGTTCCCACCGGCGTGTAACGCACGGCGAACTGGTAGACCACGAGCAGCAGGGCGGTGACGGCCAGGTTTATCAGGGCGAACTTCGCGTGGGAGCCGATGCGCCAGCCGGCGATCAGCTCGAACGCCACCACTATCAGGGGCAGGTGCCACAGGTAGATCCAGTAGGAAGCGTCGGACAGGTAGCGCACCCAGAAGCGCTCCCGGTGCGCTATCAGCCGGAACAGGCCCATCAGCCCGAAGCACATCAGCCAGGCGAAGGCCGCCTGCGCCACGGCGGCCAACGGCTTCGCCCAGTCTTCCTTCACGTCGTAGAGCAGCGTCAACGCGGCCCAGAACACCAGCGTCAGCGCGGGCGCGAGCGCAAGCGTCCACCACCGGCTTACCTGTATCCCGCGGCGGTAGAGGAACGCGCCGAAGACGAAGAAGAGCGCGTAGTAGGCCAGCACGACCGGATCGAAGGCCAGTCCCTCCGAGGTGTCGGGGCCGAAGACGGGTTCCTCCATCAGGAGCTGCGGCAGTAGCGTCAGCGGGATGGCGAGCCACCAGACGATCGGGTGGTCGAACTTCACGCCCAGCTTCGCGGCGACGATGAATGCGCCGCAAAGCCAGAGGAGGAACCAGAGGAACCAGAGATGGTTCAGCGTGCTCAGCCAGATTAACGGCCACCAGAAAATCGAGAACTCGACCTCCCGGAAGACGTCGAAAGCCCAGAGGAACGCAATCGTCGTGACCGGTATCACCGTGAACGCTCCGATGGCGAGGGGAATTCCTATGCGCTTGAGCCGTTGCACAGCCAGCCGGCGCGGTCCCCCGCGCTGCCAGAGCAGCGCGGTGAAGAATCCGCTGAGCAGGAAGAATACGGGCATACGAAATCCGTGGATGGCGTAGAACAGGAGCGTGTAGAAGCCGGAGACCTCCGCGGGGTATCCCTCGGCGGAGTAGGCCTTCGACCAGGCGTCGGGCATGAAGAAGAGCGCCGTGTGAAGCACCACACCCAGCAGCATGGCGAAGGCGCGCAGGGCGTCCAGCTCGTGGAAGCGGGGGCTTCGAGCGCCTGCCTCAGCGCTGGCGGCCGGCTTATCGGTTTCGGTGTTCAAGGGGCGCGATTCCTCCGTGCCGGGGCGTGTTTCGGGTTGGCGGGCGTGCGTGGGCACGCTGCGGGCGAGTCTGGTATGTTCTGGGGAGTACGGTAGCACGGTGAGGGGGTGGGGCGCGGGCGTTTCACCCCCATCGCCGTATCGAGTACGGGGCAGGCTCTAACCCTCTCCCTCAGGGAGAGGGGACTTGAGGGCGCGGAATGACGGGGAGATTAGGAGGAGACTCTTGAGTAACGATTATCAGGAGAAGCACGTCACAGTGAACGGGGTGCGGCTTCGCTACCTGGACTGGGGCAGCGAGGGCAAGCCGCCGCTGGTGTGCCTGCACGGCCACACAGGCCAGTCGCACATCTGGGATGAGTTTGCGGAGGCAGCATCGTCCGCGTACCACGTGTACGCGGTGGACCAGCGCGGCCACGGCGGCAGCGGACGGGCCGGCGACGGCTACGCGCGCGACAGGTTCGTGGAGGACCTGGCGGCGTTCGTCGACGCGCTTGGGCTGTCCAGGTTCACGCTGGCGGGGCTGTCGATGGGCGGCTGGCATTCGCTGCTGTACACGACGGACAACCCCGACAGAGTGGAGCGGATCGTGATAGTGGACATCGCGCCGGAGCCGAACCCGGCGTCGGCGGCCACGCGCGCGAGCCGCCCACCCACGCCGATGGAGTTCGCGACGCTGGACGACGCGGTCGCCTGGACGCGCGAGGGCAACCCGTGGGCGAGCGACGCCAGGCTGCGCAAGGACATCGAGGACAAGACGAAGCGGCGCGAGGACGGCTCGTGGACGTGGAAGGCGGACCCTGAACTGTTCAACCGGCCGCTGCCCGACATGACCGACCCGGACCTGATAGGGCGGTACTGGAAGGCGGTGGAGACTATCCCCTGCCCCATCCTGGAGGTGCGCGGCTCCGAGAGCGGCCTCGTCGCGGACGAGACGCTGGAGCGTATGAAGCGGGTCGGCGCGGCGTTCGACTGGGTCGACGTGGCGGACGCGGGGCACGTGGTGACGGTGGATAAGCCGCAGGAGTTCATCGAGGCGACGCGGGGGTTTTTGGGGATGTAGTGGGAGCGGCGGCAGAAGGGACGCGGTCACCCCCATCCCCGTATCGAGTACGGGGCAGGCTCTAACCTTCCCCCGTCGAGGGGGAAGGTTAGAGCGGTGCGGGGCGGTTGAAGATGTCGAGCCTTACGGGCGACTCTACGGCAATCCACCGAACTGCCGGGTGACCCATTTGCGGGCTGCCTGCCTGTGGGCCGGGGCTGAAACTTGCCGTGCGATGAGCGCACGAACCGGTCGGCGTGGCGTTTGGGTGTGCGTACACCAGCAGCGTATCCAGCGGAGGATACCTAGTCAAACGCGTGTTAGTTGGTTCCTGGACAATTGCAGCCCCGGCATTCGCCCAGGCGCGGCAGGTTCCCGGGATGCTCGGGAAGGGCCCACTCCGCGTCCTCCGACTCACCGGTGAACTCGATGAGCGTGGCCTCGTTGCGGTCTGTGGTGAGACTCCCGTCCTTGTAGTAGCCGAGAAGGTGCTCCGTGCACCAGTCGTCCACCCTCCACCACAGGGAGAAGATGCCGGACCCGGTGCCGACCCTGCTGTACAGAACGTAGAAAATGCCGCTGGGGTCGGACTCCGTGACCGTGCTGCCAGCAGCCGCCCACCGCCCGTCCTCCAGCTTGATAAGCGGCGAACCTCCGATCTGCGCGGGCGGGCCGGGCCACCGCAACTGCACCTTGAACCGAACCCTGGAGGGCGAGGTGGGGATACGCGCGTCGATCCACTCACCGAAGGCTGCGTAGAAGCCGTCCAAGGGGAGACCGAACGCCTCCTCGAAGGTGCTGCGCCAGTCGGCTTGTTCGTTCAGGAGCCGCCAGAAGTTCGCGTAATTCGCGCCCGCCGCGGCCTCCTCGACCAGGAAGAGTGAACCCAAGAAGCTGAGGGGATACGAGTGCCCCACGCTGGAGTAATTCGTCCACTCCTCGATGCCCTCCAGCTCCTCGGCGAGGTCGCCCAAGGAATCGGGCTCCATCACGCGCTGCCAAAGCAGGTCTTGGTATGGCGTGTATCTCGTGTTCAGGAACGCGCGGCGGCCGGGCCTGGTCGGGGTGTAGGCGTAATCGGCGTAGGAGGCCATGCCTTCCACGAGCCACGCGGCGTCCGATAGACTCCCGTATGCGGTCTCGCCGGTCGGCAACCGTTCGAACCCCAATTCGGCTTGTCCCTGCAGCACATGGAAATACTCGTGGGCGATGATCTCCTCAGGGGATTGGCCGTCGACGTACACCAGGGCCAAGAGAGCGCCCCCCGTCCTGGTGTGCGTGGCCCAACCGCGCACCCAACCGCGCCGGGCGCGGTACTCGAGGAGGTCCTGACCGGTGAGGCCCATGTACGCTGAGGCCATGGCCTCGTGGTTCATGCCGACCAGCACGGTGAACCCGGTCGCCTCGACCCCGTATCTGCCGGCGAAGAAGCCGCGTGCGCGCTCCATCTCCTCCTTGAGGGCCTCTTTGTGCTCCTCGGGGACGTTGCCCACAAACAACCACGTCGGCGGGGCCGACGACGCCACGGGAACTGGCGTTGCGGTCGCCGTGGCAGTAGGGGTTGGGGTCTGCGTCGGCGTGTTCGTCGGTGTCGGTGTGAAGGTGGCCGTAGCGGTCGGGGCTGGTGTTGGGGTTTGCGTTGCCGTGGCGGTGGGTGTTGGGGTGAAGGTGGCTGTCGGGGTTGGGCTAGGGGTGTGTGTCGGCGTCTCGGTGGGTGTTGGTGTTGGGGTCTGTGTCGCAGTGGCGGTTGGCGTCCGGGTCGGCGTTGCCGTGGGGGTCGGCCTGGGAGTCCGCGTGGCCGTGGGTTCCGAGGTACTGGTCGGCGTCGAGGTCGGGATCTGAGTCGGCCACGGAGTCTCCGTGGCCGTGGGCACGGGCGCGAGCGTGGGCACGACGACCCGGGCCACGACGGGCGATTCGCCGGCTTCGTCGCTGGAGCACCCAACCAAGATGCAGCGAGAACCAAGACGCAGGCGAGCGTGAGCGTTATCTTAATGGAGGTTTCTCCTGTCGGGGAGGCAGCGGAGGGACCTCCCCGACACTTTCTTTGACTGGTAATGTATATAGGCTCCGGGCGCTCGGAATGTCGCGGCCGCTAGTTGCTGTAGCCGGAGGGCTTGGGCGGGCGGGGCTGTACGTTTTCGGTGATGCGCTCCAGCAGGTACGTAAAGTCGTGGTATGCGTCGAGGTGGCCCAGGTCGGGCCTCAGGACGTTCAGGTGCTCCCACAGTCTGTCGAGGTCGTCGCGTATCGCGTAGTGGCCCTCGGCCGGGGCCTGCGGCAGCGCGCTGTAGCGGTCTGCCGCGAGGCCGACTATGGCGGCCATGCGCAGCATCGGGTCGGTGCCGTATCCGAAGCTGACTCCCGCCCTGCCCGTCACGTCCGCGCGCTGGCTGCGGGACTGCTGGGTGTCGGGCACGACCCAGCGCAGCTCAACGCGGCCCAGGTCCGCCTTCTCGCCATGGGGTAACCGCGCGTCGTTTCGCAGCACCAACTCGTACAGCACCGTGGTCGCGGCGCCGGAGTACACTTCGGCGAACTCCTTGCGGTCTTGGGCGAAAGTCTCGTCCGGGGTGACGCGGTTTTCGTAACCGACGATGCGCCACGAGTAGACGAGGTTCGGGTCCCAGGTCACCTGGGCGCGGGTCTGGTCGGCGAACGGCGTGGACAGGGCCAGCCAGCTCTCGCGGCTGAAGGTGGCGCGCGCCTGGTCGGCGGTGTTCAGGTAACGGTACCAGCCGTTGCCGTGTTGGGCGAGCTGCTCCAGCAGGTAGTCGTTGTAGTTTTCTATGCCGACGCCAATAGTTATCAGCCGCAGCGGGTTCGCGGCGTCGCGGTCGTATGCCGACTCCAGGATGGCGAACGGATTCGTGGCATCCACGTTGGCGACGCCGTCCGACATGAGGATGACGTAGTTGTAGGCGTCGGGGCGCTGACGGCGGGCCTCATCGGCAAGGCGCACACCCTCGTCCAGGCCGGCTTGCACGTTGGTGCTTCCGTGTGGGGCGAGCCAGCCGATAGAGTTGGCGACGGCGGAGTCGTCAGAAACCCGGTGATAGACCGTCAGGTTGTGGAGGACATCTGTTGTGAAGTGGACGACCGCGATGCGGTCCTGGGGGCGCAGGCTCTGGCGGATAGCCTCCGCAGCAGCGCGCGCGATGTCGACGCGGTTGCCGTCGGCCATCGATCCGGAGGCGTCGAGTACGAGCGTCACGTTGAGCGGCCTGTCGTCGGGAAGGTGCGGCGCCTGGAATCCGATTCGCGCGATCAGCTTGCCGGCTTCCAGCGGGTGGGCCACCAGGCCGGTCTCCACGCCGAAGCCCCACTCGTCCGAGGGAGGCTGGTAGCCGTAGTCGAAGGCGTTGATCCACTCCTCGGCGCGGACCGAGTCCGGCTCCACGTCGTAGCCCGTCCGCGCCCATTCGAGCGCCAGGAAGTACGACGTGCGGTCCACGTCCAGGCTGAAGGTGGACACGGAATCCTCGGAGGCGAGCACGGCGGGCTGGCGCGCGAAGTCGGCGAATGTGGTTGCGCCGGGCGGTGCGGGCGGCGGCTCGGCGGCTGCCTGCGCGGCGGCTGCGGGCGCGGGCGTGGGGGCGGCGTACCGCTGCGAGCGGGCGGCCATGTCCTCGGAGGTCACAGCTGTGGGCTGCGCGGCCACTATGGCCTGCGGTACCGGCGTGGCCGCTGGAGCGGTGGTGGGGGCGGCCTGCGAGCGCGCCGCGAGCGCCGGCGCGGGCGTGGGCTGCCGGTACGCCGGGGCGGCGGTGGGCTGTGCCATCGCTACCGCCGTGGGTGCGGCGGCGGGCGCGGGCTGTACCATCACCGCAAGTGCGGGCGCAGCCGTGGGGGCGGCTGCCGGTGCGGCCGTGGGCTGTGCGGGAGCCATGACCGCTGACATCTGGCCGGGCTCAGATTCGATGTCAGACGAGTCGCCGACAAGGTTGATAGCGACGATAACCAGCACGGCGGCGGCGACGGTTCCCGCCCCTGCCGTTAGTATTTTCCACATGTTTCCTCCAAACCAGTCGAACCTCCGCGGCGGCTCCAGGCGGCGCTCAAGGCGCGCCCAGGTGTCCGCGGGGGCCTCGAGCTCACGGGAGCGGGCGGCGAAGTAGTCTCTGAGTGTGTGTTCCATTCCGCGGTCGATCTGATCGTCAGTGCTCATCGCCGCGCCTCCCTGTCGCAAGTCTGCGTAAGTTCTTCTCGTAGGCGGCTGAGCGCGCGGCTCAGCCTGGACTTTACTGTGCCCTCCCGCACTCCAAGCGCTTCCGCTACTTCGCGCAGCGAAAGCTCCGCGAAGTAGCGCAGGACGACCACCCGGTGGTGCTGCGGGCTGAGGCGGCTGAGCGCCGCCTGAACCTCGTCGCGCCTTTCCGATGACATCGCAGACTCCAGGACATCGGCTGCGCCGGTGACGCGCTCGGCGTCTTCGAGCGGGGCCGTTGGCAGAGCGCGCGCCCTGCGGCTCGACACGATGCGGTTGACCAGAATGCGGACGACCCAGGGCTTGAACGGGCTATCTCGACGGAATCCGCCAATGCCTCGCCACGCGGACAGGAAGGCTTCCTGGACGTGCTCTTCCGCGGCCGCCCTGTTGCCGGTCATGAGCACCGCGGTGCCGAAGAGCGTGTTCTTGTGTTGCTCGACCAGGTGCCGGAAGGCGTTCGGGGAGCCTTCCTGGCAGAGCCTTATGGCCTCGGCTTCGGTCATAGCCTGCCTCCAGCCGGGAGTTTGAGAGTCCTCTCACCAGATAATACGCGGGCGGCGGGGGAAAGGTTCCATGGGGGTGGCGGGGGTGTTGGGGAGGGAGGGCCATCACACCCCGACACCCCCATCACCGTATCTAGTACGGGGCAGGCTCTAGCCTTCCCCCATCAAGGGGGAAGGGACAATGCACACCCCGCGGGCGGGTTTGAAACCCGCCCCTACAGGCTGGAGGGGGAAGGGACCTGTCATCACCCCCATCCTAACCTTCCCCCTCGAGGGGGAAGGGACTAGGGGACTCTACTGGATGGGGAGTGGGGGCTGGAGCCACTTGGGGGTTTCGTTCACACGGACGTCGACTACCCACTTCACCCATTCGAAGCCGCGCTTGTCCGAGGCTACCAGGCGCAGCGGGAAGCCGTGGCCGTGGGCGAGCGTTTCGCCGCCTACGTGGGAGGCCAGGATGTAGCCGCGGGCCTCGTCGAGAGAGAAGCGGCGGTAGTAGCCTGTAACCGAGGTGAAGGTGACGCTGGACGCCGCATCGGTCGGCCCGGCCCGCGCCAGCAGGTCCGAGACCGCGACGCCGCGCCACACCTGGGTGGAGTACCAGCCGCCGGTGCAGTCGATGGTCGCGGTGGTCTCCGCGTCGGCGGCAAGCTCGTCGTAGGCGAGGGAGAACTCGCGCTCCACGGCGCCGCCAACCGTGAGCCGCCACGATGCCGGGTCCACGCGAGCCGGGGCGTCGTTGAGCCACGACGTGAGCGGGAAGGAGTTGCCGGAGAAGCTGGTCGCCTCGTGGGAGCCGGTGAACCTGCGCCGCGCGCCGCTGAGCCCGCCTGCCTTTGCGCTGAGTTCGCCCGCCTGCCACGCGGCGGCCGCGGCTACGGCGAGGGCGGCCAGCCTAAGGAAGGTGCGGCGGTCGGCCCAGAAGCCGATCGGGAATCCCCGCGTGTGGTACAGCGCGTGCCACACGAGCAACGGCACGAGCGCCGCGCCGACGTAGATGTGCCAGCTTACGCCGCTGAACCAGCCCCAGCCGAACGGGCCGATGAACGACCATGCGAATCCCAGGACGAGCGTCACGGCGAGCAGCGCCATCAGCGCCACGGAGGCCGTGCGCGGCGTGGCGGACCGTTTCCAGCGCAGCGAGAAGAGGACGTTCGCGCCCTTCCAGGCCAGGATGACGATGATTCCGTAGCCGCTTACGCGGTGGGCTACGATGAAGTACCACTCGCGCGGGGACCCGGACACCAGGCCGAAGAAGCCGCTGACCAGCTCGGCGGCGATGAGCACCAGCAGCAGAGTGTTGGCCCATGGGAACTTCACGGCGCGTCCGCCTTCCTCGTTCGCGTGGCAGAGCCGAGGAGTCTTGGCCTGCCCGCCACTCGGCAACCAGCCTTGCGGGCCAGGGTTTTAGGATTCCTCGGCTGCGCTCGGAATGACACTGGGAGTGCGCTCGGAATGACAGCTGGAGAAGAGCCCGCCGCCGGACTCAGGCCCTGAAACCTGTCCCCTACTGCTCGTAGGCGTAGCTGTAGGCGGCGCCTACGACGCGGCCGCCGTCCACTATCAGGTAATCGCGGTCGAGCGGCTCGCCGGCGAAGAAGCGCTGCAGGCAGTCGCCGATGCCGTCGGAGTAGCGTTTCTGGGCCTCGAGGCTGGTGCCGGACACGTGCGGCGTCATGGCGTGGTTTGGCATGGAGCGCCAGGGATGGTCGGCGGGCGCGGGCTGTGGATACCAGACGTCGCCGGCGTAACCGGCCAGGTGGCCCTGCTCCATCACCTCGACGAGCGCGTCGGTTTCGACTATGGCCCCGCGGGCGGTGTTGACGAGGTAGGCGCCCTTCTTCATGCTGAGCAGCAGGTCCTTGTCGAACAGGCCTCTCGTCTGGGGCGTGAGCGATATGTGAATGGTGACCACGTCGCAGGTCTGGACGAGCGGGTCGAGCCGCATATATCGCGCTCCGAGGGCGGCCTCGTCCACGGTGCTCAGGTGCATGAGGTCGTAGTAGTACATGGTGACGTCGAACGGCTTCAGCCGCGCGGCCACGCGCTGGCCGATGCGGCCCATGCCGACGATGCCGACGGTCTTGTCCTCGAGGTCGTGGGAGCGAGCGGCGATCTTGCCTATGTCCCAGCCGCCGGACACCACCTCGTCGTAGGACGGGAAGTAGTTGCGCACGAGGGTGAGTATCTGCATGACGGCGTGCTCGGCGACGCTGACGACGTTGCTGCCGGTAATCTCGGCGACGGTGACGTTGCGCTCGGCGGCCGTGGCGAGGTCCACGTGGTCGGAGCCTACGCCGGCGGTGAGAACGGCCTGCAGACCGGGGGCCTTGTCCATCTTCTCCTTGGTGACGTAGGTGGGCCAGAAAGGCGTGGTGATGATGACGTTGGTGGTGGGCAGGTGGCTGTCCAGCTCCTCGCCCGGGTCGGTGATAGCCACCAGTTCGTGGCCGGCGCCCTCCACCATCTCGCGCAGGCCCAGGGCATTCTCGGCACAGCCCAACAGCTCGGGAGTGTTCTTTGCCTCGGGGCCACCAGGGTACAGTACGGCGACGATTTTCATGACTCTCCTCCCTGTGTGAATCTATGTGCTATTCGGTGCGTGAGAGCGCCTCAGAGCGTATCGGAAACCAGGTAAGCCGTGGCGAGCGGCTCACCGTCCAGCAGTATGGGGTAGGCGTTCAGCGCGGTTTCGTCGTAGAACGCCACTGGGAACTCCTGGGTTACGGCCTGGGTGAAGACGTTCCGGTGCTGCGGCAGTATCTCGAAGGTTACCGGCTTCATGTACTCGTAGCCCTCGTGGAAGAACGAGAGGGTATGGCGACCTTCGGAGGCGTACACCATCACGAACAGGGTCGTGCGATGGCGCTTCACGCCCGTATGTCCCGAATGGGCGGGGATGACGGCAACGTGGTTGCGGACGTTCAACAGGTCGAATCCGCCGGACCGGGGCCGGTACTCGTCGGCGAATACCGCGAACAGGCAGCGTGGATCGATGCGAACCATGGGCGAGCACGCTCAGCGCCCTGGCACGACCGGCAGCACTACGTGGGAGGGCCGGTCCGCGTCATGGTAGACGGTGTTGCGCGCGACCTCGGTGCGCCTGCTCAGTCCCAGCGGCTCGCCGGTGTTGGGGTTCACGTCCAGCCGGGGGAAGTTGCTGCTGGCGACGTCCACGCGGATGCGGTGTCCTTTGGCGAAGAGGTTGCTGGTGGGGTACAGCTCGACGGTGAACTCGTACACCGTGCCCGGCTCCATTAGCTCGGCCCGCTCGAACGAGTTGCGGTAGCGGGCGCGTATCACGCCGTCCGTGATGTTCATGTCGAAGCCCTGGGGGTAGTCGGGGCTGGGCGGGTACACGTCCACGAGCTTGGCCGTGAAGTCGGTGTCGACGCACGACGAGGAGGCCCAAAGTCTCGCGACGACAGGACCGGTGACCTCAACGGCCTCCTCGAGCGGCGGCGTCTGGAAAGTGAGCACGTCGTGGCGCGAGGCCAGGGGCAAGTAGGGCTCGCGCGAGCCGTAGAAGCGTGGCTCTTCCTGCTGGTGGAACGCGCCGCCCTCCATGATGTCGGCGCCGGAGGAGATGTTGCCTCCGATGGTGGGCACGGGATTGTTGGGGTCGAACAGGTACTCGCTGGGCAGCGAACCGGCGCGGGGCGCCTGGGCCGACAGCGCGCCGCTGGCGTGCAGGTAGAACGCGGTGTCGTTGGCGCGGGCGAGCGGCCAGTCCTGCTCGTCTCGCCAGCGGCCGCCGTGGTTCAGCCGGCCGTCGGCGTTCTTGCGGCCGTCGGCGCCGCCCATGACGAACAGCTTCACCGGCGCGTCTCGCTCGACGCCGTTGTCCATGTCCTTCAGCCAGCGGTCGAACCAGCGCAGCCGCATGTGGTTGTAGTCGTCGGCCAAGCTGCCCGACACCACCGACAGCGGCCCGAAGTCCACGTCGCCGGAGTAGCTCACGTCGTGCGCGCCGTGGGTCCACGGCCCCAGCACCATGCGAATGGGGCTGTTCTTGATGGGGGAGAGCCCCGTGTAGTTGCGAGTGGTCGTGCGTGTGTATGGATCGTACCAGCTACCCAGGTGAAGCTGGGGGATGTCGGCGTACTGGTCGAAGTACAGTTCGTTGCAGATGCCTATCTGCTGCCAGTACTCGCCGAAGTCGGCCTGCGTCCACATGTCGAAGACGTAGTCCTCGTAGTCGGGCGCCCAGCGCAGCGGGGACTGGCCCTTCTTCCAGGGCATTCGCTGGAACCACTCGCGAAGGTCCTCGGCCTCCAGCGCGGCCTTGACGGTGGGGTCGGCGAGCGCCTCTTTGCTGTTGCGCGCGTGGGTGAAGGCCCAGCAGACCTGGCGCAGCTCCAGCGTGCCGCTGTTGCGGCAGGAGTTGTCGTAGGCGTTGGTGAAGCCGCCGCAGTCCATGAAAGTGCAGGCCAGGTTGGGCGGGTTGGTCGCGGCCATCGCCGCCTGGGTGTGGGCGCCGTAGGAGATGCCGAAGGTGCCGACGCGGCCGTTGGACCAGGGCTGGTTGCCGATCCACTCCAGCGTGTCGTAGCCGTCCTGGGGGTCATTCAGGTATTTTACGAACGAGCCTTCGGACTTGAACCTGCCGCGGTTGTCCTGGAAGATGACGACGTAGCCCCGGCTGCCGAAGTACCGGGCGGCGGCGCGGTTGCGTTGTGTCTCCTTGTTGTAGGGCGTTCGCTCCATGACGGCGGGAAACCTGCCCGCGACCGGCTTGCCGTTCTTGGCGGGGAAGTACAGGTCGGTGGCGAGGCGCACGTCGTCCCGCAGCGTGACCATAACGTCGCTCTGCGGGAAAACGTCGTACTCGGGCTGGGACTGCTGGGGCATCAGCGCGGCCCTCCGGGCTGGTTGGGCGTGGCGGCCGGCTGCGGGCCGGCTGGCGCTGCGATTATATTTGCGGCGGTGGTAACAGTCAATAAGAGGGCGTGTGAGTAACCGTCCCGTAGGCGGTGGGAAGGAAATAGGCAGGGAATCTTGGTAAAGTCTGGTAAAAGGACAACCGAACTCAGACCAAGAGGCCCTGCCGATGCCCAGAGTAAGATTCACACTCCCACAAGTCAAGCTTTCTCCAGACACCCGACCGTCAGCCTGCATACACTGCGGCAGTGTGTACGTGAACCGACACGGAGCGGTGACAAAGCCCATCTGTGACCTCTACGTCAGCGAGGTGACGGTGGACAGGTACCGCTGCTGTGACTGTGGTCGTACCTTCAGACACTACCCGCAGGGAGTCGACCGACGTGATCAGAGCCACAGGCTCAGCGGATTGGCGGCGCTGAGTTGGGCCCTGGGGCTGTCGTTGCGTTCTGTGAGTCACCTGCTGGGCGCGATGGGATGTGACCTGTCCAGGATGAGCGTGTGGCGTGACGTTCAGCAGTCAGGGTCGAACGCGCTGGGTGGATGGTTGAACAGGCATCGTGGCCGGGTGAGGTTGATGGGCGCCGACGAGACCGTGCTCAAGGTGAGGGGCAGGCAGACGGTGGTCGGGTTCGTCACAGACGCAGAGAGTGGCCGGCTTGTGGAGATGGACGTGTTGGTCCAACGCGACAGTGAGGGCTTCGTGAGATGGCTTGAGGGATACGTGGGCAGGTTCGGAGTGGAGGCCATGGTGACCGACGACCTGAACACCTACAAGCCGGCGGTCGAACATGTCGGGGTGAGTCACCAGAGCCCGCCCCGTGCTCGACACGGGGTGTGCATCGCGCACGTCAGGAAATGGGTGCGGAATCGACTCAGCCGGATAGAGGGGTGGGACTGGTACAAGGCAAGGATATGGCTCCTTATGGCCGAGTTGCCCGGTGAAGGCGGTCGAGAGTTGCTGAAGATGGAGCGCGCGGTTCGTGGGCAACCGAAGCTTCACAGGCTGGTGGTCGAGTTGAGTGAGAAGTGGCGGTCTCTGACATGTCACCAACGAGTGAGGGGGATGCCACAGACCAACAACTGTACTGAACGCACCATAGGAAGGAGCAAGATAAGGTACAAGACGACAAGAGGGTACAAGAGCGAAGCGGGAATGATGAACGGACTGGGACTCACACAGTGGGCATGGAGCGGTCAGGAGGGCCTCGATCTCGGCGAACTGGTTGCCGCCTAGATCGAAGTCCCCTCCAAACCCACGTCGCCTAGCCCACGTTGCCTCTCCCCAACTCCTCCCAACCTTCCCACCGCCTATGGGACGGTTACTCAGACAGCTCCAACTGGTCAACGACGTCGGAGATGAAGTAAGCTAGATGGTCGTCCGGCAACCACTCCCGCAATGCCGCTGGCAACAGCAACTGCTGGTCTGGATCATAGAGACTGTAGGTCTTGCTCATCGCCGACTCCACGCTACTGAACTGCGCCTATTATACCCCCGACCACTCGCCTACCGTGTTTCTCGGACGGGCTGCTAGAGGGGACTGAGACGAGGGTCAGGGTGAAAGCCCGCCCGCCCACTCCCGCGCCGTCGCCGTCATCCGCTCCCGCACGTCCTGCCCCACGTCCGGCAGCCTTCGCTCGGCGGGCGCGCCCCCGGACTCGCGCGCGGCCTCGGCTATCAGCTCCACGCCCCCCAGGAAGTCGGCCAGCGCGATGTACTCCGCGCCCACGCCCCCATCGGGGTCGCGCAGGTCCGTCGTCGCGTTGTGGTAGTTGCCCAGCGGGAAGGCGATGCCCGTCACGCTGTACCCGTACATCGCGAACGCCGTCGCCTCGCACGTGCCGCCGCTCATGAGCTGCCGCTGGCACCGGAACTCCGGCGTATGTTCCACGATTCGCTGCCGCGCCGCGGTCAGCGCCTGCTCCGCGCGTCCGTCGAACGTGCTTGCGGCGTCGCCTGTGCGGATGACCGGACCCCGGCCCTGCGCCACACCGGGGATGACCGGGCTGGACTCGATCGACACCACCACCGCGTCGGCCGGAAGCGTGCCCGCCTGCGCCATCAGCCGCGCGCCGAACAGCCCGCCCTCCTCGCCGCGCGTGAACACCGCGAACACGTCGGCGCGGGCGCCCTCGGCCGCCAGCCGCTCCATCGCCGCCAGGATGCTCGCGCAGCCCGCGAGGTCGTCCAGCGCCCTCATGCGAATCGTGTCGCCGTCCAGCTCGAAGTCCGGCAGGTCGAACACCACCGGCACCGGCGGCGCGAGAGTGGCCTCCTCCGCCAGCGTCGCGACCACAAGCCGGTCCGAGCCGCCTCGCTCCGCGCCGTCGTAGGGTGTAAGCTCGCACGGCACGCGCCGCCCGTCGGGCAGCAACGCCAACGCCCGCGTCGGCTTGCTGAGCGACGCCGCCGGCACACCGCCGAGCGCCCGCGCCACGTAGCGCCGCCCCGACCCCTCGATTATCTCGAAGCCGGGATGGTCCATGTGAGCCACGAACGCGATGGGCCGCCGCCCGTGCTCCATTGCGGGGCTGGCGTATCGCGCCAGCACGTTGCCGAACTCGTCGCGCCTATGTTCCACGCCGCTCTCCCGCAGCGTGCCCTCCACGCTCTCGGCGACTCCCCGCTCGTGGAACGGAGCCGCCGGCCGTGCGCCGAGCCGCGCCAGTATCTCCAGCGCCCTCTCGTCCTCGCGCCGCGAAGTGACACCGCCCCGGCGTTCGTCCGCCGCTCCCGCGTTGGCGCTCAACTCTCGTCGTCCATGAGCAACAAGTGGTCCACCAGGCGCTCGGCCCAGTCCCGCAGGTTGTCCTCGATGTCGGCGCCGCATCGCGGACAGTCCATGTCGCCGAAGCGCAGCCGTGTCCCGCACCGGTTGCAGCTCTCGACCTCGTACAGGCTGTTCACAACCTTCTGAATTTGCTCTTCCGTAGCCATATGGAGTGTTTCCCCAGTCAAAAGTTCTTGAGATTCTAAGGCCGGTAAAGGCGAGCGTACCCGCCTCCCGGCCACCGTCCAATGATACTTGGCGTAACTGAGCGTGACAATTCCCTCGCGCGCCCCTTCCGTCTTTCCGCACCCCCCAATCGTCATTCCGGCCCGTGAGCCGGAACCCAGCGCAGTGGCGTATCCCCTCTCCCCTGGGGAGAGGGCTAGGGTGAGGGCGACCCTCCGCCCCCCCGCTGGCGCCGCGCCCGTCGCCGCCCGTACAATACCCGCGTGAGCACCCGCAGCGACAGCCGCCAGCCCCACCCCGACGACCCCCTCCCCAGCGTCGGCCCGCGCGACCGCAGACGCCTCCTGACCGGCGTGCTGCGCCGCGGGTCCAGGGCGTTCTACCTCACGCTGCGCGTCCTGCCCCGCGCGCTGCGCATGCCCATCGGCCTCGCATACCTGCTCGCCCGCGCCGCCGACACCATTGCCGACGCCCGCGCCGCGCCGTCCACGCGGCGCCTGGTCGCGCTGCGCCGCTTCCGCGCCACGATCGCACGTCCCGCCGGCGCGGAGGACGCCCAGGCGCTGTCCGCCCTCGCCGCCCGGTTCGCCGCCTCGGACGCCGAACGCGCCCTCGCCGACTCGCTGCTGGTACAGCTCTCCCTGCTCGAGTCGCTGCCGCAGGAGGACGCCGCCCGCATCCGATCCGTGGTCACCACCCTCACGCGGGGCATGGAGGTCGACCTGACCTCTTTCCCGGGCGAGGCCGCCGGCGCGCCCGGCGCGTTCCGCACCTTCGACGACCTGGACCGCTACACGTACCTCGTGGCGGGATGCGTCGGCGAGTTCTGGACCGAGGCGTCCGTCGCAAAGACGCCCGCGCTGTCCGGCTGGGACGTCCGCCGCATGTCCGACCTGGGCGTCGGCTTCGGCAAGGCGCTTCAGCTCACCAACGTGCTGCGCGACGTCCCAGCCGACCTCCGCGCCGGGCGGTGCTACCTGCCGTCGGACTGGCTGGTCGCCGAGGGCCTGCGTCCCGCCGACCTGCTTGAGCCGGACAACGCCGCCAGTGCGCGGCCCGTGCTCGCGCGCGGCATCCGCGCCGCCCTCGAGCGCTACCTCGACGCGGAGGCCTACTGCCTCGCCGTCCCGCGCCGTTGCGTTCGCCTCCGGCTCGCGGTGCTCTGGCCCGCCCTGATGGGACTGGCGACGCTGGCCCTGCTCGCCAGCAACGACCGCTGGCTCGACCCGTCCCGCCCCTCCAAGGTCACCCGCGGGTGGGTTTACCGCACCATGGCCCTCTCGGCGCTGTCCGTCGGCTGCAACCGGGCGCTCCGCCTGTGGTTCCGCCGCCTCCGCGGGCAAGTGGAGCGCGCCCTTGTGCTAGAATGAGCCATCGTGGACCCACAGCGGCGCGGACATCGCAGACTTGGGGCAGACCGCGGCCCATCGTAGGGTCAGGTTTCAAACCTGCCCGTTCCCGCCGCGGCACGGCCCCGGCAAAAAAGGAGGCAGCAATGACCACACGAACCACCCAACCTAACGTTGCGGCCACATACTTCCCCGGCCCCGGCAACGACTGGGAGCGCCGGACGCCCGAGCAGGTTGGCATGGACCCCGACCTGCTCCAGAAGGCCATCGACTACTCCACCGAACCCTCCCGCGAGGGCCACCTGCGCGACCTCGCCGAGCAGATCCGCCAGAACAACGCCGACAAGCAATACGACGACGGCGCGACCCTCGGCCCGACCAAGACCCGCGGCGCCGTCACCGGCGTCGTGCTCCGCAACGGCTACCTCGTCGCCGAGTGGGGCGAGCCCGAGCGCGTGGACATGACCTTCAGCGTGACCAAGAGCTTCCTGTCCACCGTCGCCGGCCTCGCCTACGACCGCGGCCTGATTCGCGATGTCCACGACAGGGTCGCCGGCTACGTGGACGACGGCGGCTACGACTCCCCCCACAACGCCAAGATCACCTGGGATCACTCCCTGCGCCAGATAAGCGAGTGGGACGGCACCCTGTGGGACAAGCACTACTCCGCCGGCAACCACGAAGACCTGTTCCGCCCCGTCGAAGAGCCCGGCACCGCCTACGAGTACAACGACGTGCGCGTCAACCGCTTCTCGCTGTCCCTGCTCCGCGTGTGGAAGCGCCCCCTGCCGGAGGTGCTGAAAGAGCACGTGATGGACCCCATCGACGCCTCGGACTCCTGGAAGTGGAACGGCTACCGCAACTCCTGGGTGGACGTGGACGGCCAGCAGATGTGGTCCGTCAGCGGCGGTGGACACTGGGGCGGCGGCATGTGGATATCCGCCCGCGACCAGTCCCGATTCGGCCTGCTGTCCCTCAGGCGCGGCGAGTGGAAAGGCAAGCAGCTCCTCTCCCGCAAGTGGGTCGATATGGCCACCACGCCCACGCCCATACAGCCCACCTACGGCTTCATGAACTGGTTCCTCAACACCGGCCGCGCGCTCATGCCCAGCGTCCCCGAAAGCAGCTTCTACCACCTCGGCGCCGGCGCCAACAAGATATGGGTAGACCCCGAAAACGACCTCGTAGTCGTCCTCCGCTGGGTAGCCACCGAGCACTTCGACGGCTTCGCCAAGCGAGTCCTAGCCTCCATAGTGTAGGGGCGTGCCTAGTCCCTTCCCCCTCGCCCCTCTCGTCATTCCCGCGAAAGCGGGAACCCGGGGGCGGGGGCCGTCCGCCGCAGTCCCTCCCCCTCGCCCCTCTCGTCATTCCCGCGAAAGCGGGAACCCGGGGGCGGGGGCCGTCCGCCGCAGTCCCTTCCCCTCGCCCCCTCTCGTCATTCCCGCGAAAGCGGGAACCCAGGGGCGGGGGCCAGTGCCTGCCCCGTACCAGATACGGGGATGGAGGTGAGCCGACCATGGACAAGGTACGACTCGCGATAGTCGGCTGTGGAACGATCTCCCAGCTCAACGCGCCCGGCTACCTGGCGCACGAGCGGTGCGAGGTCGCCGCGCTGTGCGACCCCGTGCCGGAGCGAGCCGAGCTTCGCGCCAGGGAGTGGGGAATATCGCCGCGCATATACACCAGCTACGATGACGTCCTCGCCGACGACCGCATCGACGCCGTGGAACTTCTGACGCCGACCTTCCTCCACCCGGACCAGTCCATCGCCGGCCTCGAGGCGGGCAAGCACGTCTCCTGCCAGAAGCCTGCCGCCGGCTCGATCCAGGACATACGGCGCATGGCACAGGCCGCCGACCGCGCGTCCACGTTCTACAGGACCACGGAAAACTTCCTGTACTACCCGCCAATCGTCAAGGCGCGCGAGTTGATAGAGGATGGCGCCATCGGCGAACTGTCGCTGGTCCGCATCCGCACGCTCAGGGGCGACGTCCGCAAAAGCCCCATTCCCTTTACGGAAGGCGCGTACATATGGCGGCAAGACCCCGATCGCAACCTGGGCGGCATGATCTTTGACGACGGCTGGCACAAGGTGGCCACCGCCATCTGGTGGGGCGGAGACGTCGAGAAGGTGTCCGCGATCATCACGCGCTCAGACGACGACTTCCTCATGGAGCTGCCCGCCTCCGCGACCTGGAAGTACGCCGGCCGCGACACCCTCGCTTCCATCGAGTACGCCAGCGCACGCCACATGCCCATCAGGACATCCTACTACGCCGCCGACGAGTTCATGGAGATTATCGGGTCGGAAGGCGTGCTGTGGGTCACCCGCTGCACGGGAGAGATGCTCGACCTTCCCCCGCTCGTCCTGCACCGCGGCTCCGAGACCGTCTCATTCCAGTTGCCCATGAACTGGCTCGAAAGCTTCAACGGCGCGGCCGCCGACTTCATAGACGGCATCCTCGAAAACCGCCAACCCATGATGGACATCCACTTCTCCGAAAGCGTCCTCCGCGCAATCATCGCCATCTACCGCTCCTCCGACACCGCCCAATGGGTCCACCCATCCCAGCTGTAGGGGCGGGTCTGTGACCCGCCCGCCGGTCCCTTCCCCACCACCCTGTAAGGGCGGTCTGTGACGAGCTCCAGCTCGGCAGGACCTAACTACCCAGCAGTCGTTTGGGGCTCGACAGGTACCCCGGTCGGCGGCGCCGGCTCCACGCCGTCCTCGGCGCATGAAGCAAGGTACAAATCGATAGACTTGCGGAACTCCCTCTTTATCCCCTCAACGTCGGTCGCCTCTGCCTCTGCGACAGAGTACGGACCACTGTTAGTTACCCTGGCATAGAGCACTTCTGCTACATCGTCGTAGGCGACCGTGCCCACGTAACCCTTGTACTCCAACATTACTCAGCGCCTCCGATA
Source organism: Dehalococcoidia bacterium (assembly GCA_965226695.1). Lineage (GTDB taxonomy): Bacteria > Chloroflexota > Dehalococcoidia > Lucifugimonadales > CATOSD01 > CATOSD01. Next base: position 3,081,547 of record OZ245405.1, on the reverse strand, counting down.
CGACCGCAATCTCAGTCCACCTGATGTCCGCCGGCGTCGGTCGGGTGCGCATGCGTTCGAGCGTCTGCCGGTGCCTGCTTCGCATTGACCTATTGTGGAACAATGTCCAGCGTCGCTGCAAGAAGCTCAGTGCGCTGCGGCAAGCGTAACGTTAAGTGTGTGAAAGCGCCGCCTTCCCCCACCACGCTATAGGGGCAGGTTTCATGCCTGCCCGCTAGTCCCTCCCCTCCGAGCGTGCCAACGCCAGAGCCCGCTCTGAGCCTGCCGAAGGGATGAGGGTCAACGCCGCCTTCCCCCGTCACCCTGTAGGGGCGGGTTTCCAACCCGCCCGCTGGGGCTCACACCCGTATTCCCTCTGTCCACGCCGCCCCGCGCCCCTTGGCATCAGCCATTCCGGCCCCATCTCTTTCGTCATTCCCGCGAAGCTTGTCCCCGTGGAAACGGGGAGCGGGAACCCAGGGGCAGGGGAGGCCGCGCTTCATCCATCCAGGCCATCGCCCGCACAACCGCCACCGTCACGCCGCCCCCTCGCACTTCGTGCCATCACGCGCCCGCTCCACCTTGTCATTCCGAGCGTAGCCGAGGAATCTAAAGCTCCCACCCAACCTCAACCCCCGCCTTCCCAAGCGCGCATCCCCGTTTAGGTGAAAGGGCGCCTTCATTTCGCTTTTGGCCCCCGTTCTCCCATCGCTACAATGCCAGCGCGTAATGGCCTCTATGCACTATGGGAGCTTCGCCGAGCGTATCCTCTCTCCTCCCAGAAGCGCGCACAACCAGCGTGAGGACACCTCCATGAACCACGAGGACGGCAACGAATTCATCACAGCGGCAATCGAAAAGGCCGTTGAGATGAACCCACAACAGACCGATGGCGAATGGCTCGAAATCGTTACCAACGAGGCCGCCCCCCACATTAAGGAATGGGACATCGAAATGTGCTGGCGCTGGGACGAGTGGCCAGACCGCGAGGTCAGATTTCCCGACACCACGCGCCTTGACGTGGGTATAGATGTGGTCGCCGTGCGACGCAGCGATGGGAAGCACGTAGCGATTCAGTGCAAGTCCCGCCAACTTGACGAATCCGGTCACGGCTCTTCCATCAGCAATATAGAAGTTGCCAAATTCGCATTCGCGTCTTCCGGCGATTTCTGGACTGAACGCTGGATCGTAACCAACGGTGCCAGCGCCTTGGCCAGCGGTGCGAGTCAGTCCGCCTCCATGAGTGGAAAGCCCATCAAGATCGTCAGCATCACCAACGACCTGCATCAGCAGCAACAGGCGAACACTGTTTACGAAGAGTGCGAACACTGCCATCCAAATCCCGACGGTGAAGAACGCATTCAGACCAGGACTTGCATGCAGAACGAAGCAGTCGCAGACAGCGTCCGCATCCTCAGAGAACAGGAGCGCTCCGAAAGCGGTGGACTTCCCCTTGGGGAAGCCCGCGGCAGAATCATCCTGCCCTGCGGAACAGGCAAGACCCGAATATCCCTGCGCATCATTGAGGAGTTGACGCCCCCAGGCGAACTGTCCATCGTTCTGTGTCCTTCAATCGCACTCGTCGCCCAGATAAGACGGGAGTACCTCCAGCATGCCACCGTTCCACTGGACGTGCTCGCGGTCTGCTCTGACGCTACCGCCGGATACGCCCCCTCGAAAGAAGGCACCCGCAACACCGCGAAGGACCCGACCGCCGACAACAGCAATTTCAGCGCATCCGAAGTGAAGGGCAGGGTCACAACCGACGCAGGCGAGATAGCCGACTGGATGCGTCAGGGCGTCCTCGACAATGGGATCAAGGTCCTCATAGGCACCTACCAGAGCAGCGACAGAGTATCTGAAGCCCTTCTGAGCACCGGGAGGCCAGGCGCGAGTCCTAATTGCCGACGAAGCGCATAGAACCGCCGGTTTGAGGCGTAAGAAATCGGCGTCAGCCAAGGCAACCGCCGAAGAGAGTCGTCTCCGAGACTTCACGGTATGCCACGACAGTTGCAGATTTCCCGTGACTTACCGCGTCTATCAGACGGCTACACCACGCATCTACGGCGGCAGGCCAGCCACCGGTAATCCCGATTGGATTGTCCGCTCGATGGACGACGAGTCCACGTTTGGCGTCGAGCTGTACCGCAAGAGCTACCTGGAAGCCGTCCGCAACGGCTGGCTGTCCGACTACCGCATAATCGCGATGGCCATCAACGACCGCGAGGCGTTTGAAGCCGCCAACCTACTCGCCAAGAACACACAAAGCAAGGGCCGCCGCAAGCTGACGACCACCGATTACCTGCGGGGACTGGCGTTCGCCCTCACGATGGGTGGCGGCACGCAGGGCGAAGAAGTGGACATAAAGTCCTGCATTGCCTTCATGAACACCGTGGACAAGTCGAAGAACATGGCGTCCGACCTCCAGACTGATAGGGTCAAGAAATGGGTATCCAGGTGGCTGGACGAGAACGCCAACGGGCAGCCCCTGGCCAACTACAGTCTCGAACACCTGGACGCTTCAAGCAACGCCGCCGCCCGCGAGATCGCCAAGAACCGGCTTGCCGAAGCGGACACCGCTAACCCCCACGGCATCATCAACGTGGGCATCTTCGGAGAAGGCACAGACTCGCCGTCCCTGAGCGCGGTTGCCTTCCTCGAAGAGCGCAAGAGCCCAATCGACGTCATTCAGGCCGTCGGGCGCGCGATGCGCACCTCCCCCGGCAAAAAACTCGGCTATATCGTCTGCCCCATACTCATATCGCCCACCGCAGACCCCGAAAGCTGGCTCAGCAGCAGCGGTCCGGAAGAAGGGTGGCAGGAGCTGGGTCAGATACTCCTCGCGCTGCGTGCTCACGACCAGCGTATCGAGGACAACCTCGAGGACCTCCTGTACCTCTACATACCCAAGCCCCCGCCCGTGGAGCGCACCATAGTAGCCGTCGCCACCGGGGAAGACCGCCGTATCCAGTACCGCCAGCACGACGGTGCCCCCGGCGAAGCTGTTGAGGCAGTGGAGCGTGTGCTCGACGGGAGGAGCACACTCGCCAGGGAATTTCGCCGCATTACGGACGTTGTTACGGAGCCGATACCGGGAGACCCGCCCGGGTTAACAACCACTGAGCCTGCTCAGATCGGGCTGTACGACCAGCGTGGTGACCACTTCAAACAGCTTGGGGGAGACCTGCTAGGCGCCGCCGACCCAGGCGCGCCGGAATACCAGCCTCGCGAACCTGCTCAAGTGGTTACCGGCAAGATGAACGACGACGGAAGCGTCGAGCTACGCAGCGACACCGTTTCCCGCGACAAGCCTCAAGCCGGCGAGGCCCGCGGCGTGGTCAACATTCTGAAGACCAAAGCGAAGGCTCGCAAGATGATTAACACCGGCGAGGGCGGCGTGCGCGTACCGCCCGCCCGTCAGCGCAGGCGCCGCAAGACCGCCCGGGAGCGAGCTGAGGAATCGGGCCAACTCATGCTCAAACTAAGCGGCCTGGAAGACCATGGCAGCGCCATCAAGATGAACCTGCTAACCAAGTCCGGCCTGAGCGAAAACCGCGTGATGCGTGATCTGAACATTCTGGAATCGAGCGTCAGCGAGGCGGCCCATCACTTGCGCGCCGACGGGCTGCTGCCCGCGCTGAACCGCCACTTTGGTCTGGACAGACTCAAGAAAACTGACAAGAAACAGGCCGACGGCTGCACTATCGCCGCCCTTCTGATGATGAACGCTGCCATGCTTCACCAGCGCATCAGTAACGGTGCCTGGCTGCCTGGCATAAGCGACCTCTCCACAATTAAGAACGAGGTCAACGTTGTCCGGACGGTGAATCGCGAGTGGGGGCGCATTCTGCGACACGATTTCCGTCCTGTACTTGAACCGGCACTCGAAGCCGTCGAGGCCGTTGAAGACACTGGAAGGCTCGCAGGCCTCGAACGCGCCCTGCATCACCTCGCGGCTGAGGCTGAACGTATTGCCGAGACCTACGCCGACATGGGTGCGGACCACGCGGGACCGCTCTTCAGCCGCGTGATTGGCGACCAGGCCAGCGACGGCGCTTTCTTCACTAGGCCCACAGCCGCCTCGATAGCCGCCCGCCTCACGCTGGATGTCTGCGGCGAGCAGGACTGGACCAACCCCGAAGTCTGGCGCCAGCACAAGACCGTGGACCTGGCCTGCGGCAGCGGGACACTGCTCGCGGCTATGCTCGCCGACATGAAGCGGCGGGCCAGGGAACAAGGCGCGGACGACGACCTTCTGGCCGAGCTACAAAGAGTCGCCGTCGAGAACGTCATCAAGGGCATGGACATAAACCCCGTGTCCCTCCAACTCGCGGCGGCCCAGTTGACCGCCGGCAACAGGCACGTGCGCTACCGAAACATGGGCCTGCACCTGATGCCCTACGGCCCAAGTCAGCACGACCCTACGCGCGTGTCCGCCGGCACGCTGGAACTGCTGGGGCAAAAGGCGATAGTCCAAAGAGACGGCGAAATGGACATCCCCGATAGTGCGATAGGTTCACGGAGCATTTGGGGACAGAGTGATGATGTGGAACTGGAAGACGCTGTAGAGGCCGCAAAGGACGCCCGAATCGTCATCATGAACCCGCCGTTCACTAGCCGATGGAAGATGGGTGAGAAGTTCCCGAAGCCAATCCAGGAGAAACTTCGCAGACGGGTCGATCAAATGGAAGGGGTACTAATCCGTACCGACAGCGACATGGTTGGTTTTACTAACAAGACATCAGTACGTCCAATGTTCTCGGCACTGGCATGCAAGTGCGTTAGGGATGACGATGGCGTAGTCTCAATGATTTTACCAACAATAGGGCTGTGTATAGCATCTGGCCAACGCGAGCGGCAGGTACTTGCTGAACGATTCCAAATCCACACAATTCTGACTTGTCATCTACCAGGTCAGAACAACCTGAGCCAGCGAACCAACATAAACGAGAGCATTGTTCTGCTCAGGCGTCATTCCGGATCGAAGCTTCCAACAAGGATCATCAACTTGGATAGGCTACCAACTGAGGAAGCTGAGGTCGAGGATATGCATAGATCTATCCTGCGATGCTCATCGGGGCAGATCGACAACGGTTGGGGCGTGGTGTCGTACGCGTCAGTCGACCGCATTGTGGCAGGTGACTGGTCTGCCGCCATCTGGCGTTCACCAGAACTCGCGGAGGCGTCTAATCACTTCAGCGACGACCAAAACTTAGTGAACATGGAAACTCTTGACTTGCTACCTACAGCACCCAAACCGTATCTGTATCGTTCATACAGGCGGACAGGGTACCACGGTACACGAAGCTTTCCAGTGCTGGCATCAAAAGGGGAGGACGGGCAGACAAGGATTGAAAGTCAGCCAGATGAGTATTGGACTTCCAAAACTCCCGTTCAACAAGGTCCAGGAATCCTGAAACAGGCAGGCTGTCTGTTGGTGACCATGGGACAAGACCCAAGCACGGCTCGTCTGACTGCTGTAGCCAGCGACAGAAAATACGTGGGTGCCGGATGGATGCCCGTATCTAACTTGACCTCCAAGAAAGCCAAGGCCATCGCAGTGTTCATAAACTCTACACCCGGTCGTCTTCAGCTGATGCGAAACCCTGGCAGGAAATTGACCTTTCCGGAGTACAACCCCGCTGCCTATTCCAACATCCGCATTCCCAATATCAAAGACCACCACATCCGCACCATCCTCGCCGACTGCTGGGAGCGCACCAAGGACATGGTCGTACCCCAGTTCCGCGGCGGCGAATGCGAAGTCCGCCGCCTCTGGGACGAGGCCGTAGCCGAGGCCATGGGCTGGGACGCCGACGAACTGACGCGACTGCGCCTGCTGCTGCACAACGAACCCCACGTGCGCGGACTCGGCTACAACCAGTACGCGGACGAGCCGGAGGAATAACCGCAGCCCTATCGCACACTAACTTCTCAGCCCCAAATCAGGCGTGCCCTCACATCTGACGGCTCAAAACCTGCCCCGAATCAGCGCAATCGAGTACCACTCGTGCCATGTAAGTTCCCTGAATTGGCTCATAGACGCGAAAAAACGTACCCGATTCGTGTCAGCGTTAACTACTGTGGAGTAGTATGCGATAGCCTTGGTGTTCGCCCTGCAACACCCCTCTTGACCCCACCCGCACACCCGTGCTACGCTCCCCCCAACAAGGGACCGACCCACCCCAGCCGCCACGAGCGAGCCGTCCGGCGCACCCACACGCACCTGTGCCACTTCCAGCACTTTTGGCGACGTTCGTACCCGCGAGCGCGCTTCAGCCCACCCCAAATTGGGTCGCAGCCCCAACCCGCCCAGCTACGAAATGTCCCAAAAAGTCCCAGTTTGGCCCACATTTCGCCGGCTCGCCCGCCCGCGCCTCTTTCGTCATTCCCGCGGACGCGGGAACCCAAGGGCCGGCGCCCTCCGCGCACCTGTCCCATCCCTGTCGCATTCCTGCGACACCCTGCCCGGGTAGGCGTCCCACCAGGCCCTCCCGCTGTCCCCTCCGCTGTGCCCCCCCAGCTACGAGATGGAACAGAATGGGGCAGTTTGGAGCACTTTTCGCCAATTCACCTGTTCGCGCTCCTTTCGTCATACCCGTGAAGCATGTCCCCGTGAAAACGGGGAGCGGGAACCCAGGAGCAGAGGGAGACAGCTACGGCAGCCCTCTCAGCTACGGGGCGCATCGAAATGCATCGAAATGCATCGTGAACCGCCGCTCCCGCGCCACCCCCAGCCGCTTTGTCATCACGCGCCCTTGCGCGTATAATGGCCCGCAGCCCTACGGCAGGCCGCCCGCCGCCGCCGGCCGCGGAGCACGCCCCGGAGTTCTGGAGTACAGGAGTATCGAGCGATGCCTCAAGCCCTAGCCTTCTTCCGTGGTGGTGTCGTGCCCCTCGCCGACGCCAAGGTGAGCGTTATGACCCACGCCTTGCACTACGGCACAGCGGTGTTCGAGGGCATCCGGGGCAACTGGAACGAAGACCAGGGCAAAATCATGGTCTTCCGCATGAGAGAACACTACCTGCGCTTCCTCCAGGGCTGCCGCATGTTGATGCTGGACATCCCCTACAGCGCAGACGAGCTCTGCGACATCACCACAGACCTCGTCGCCAAATGCGGCTACCGCGAGGACCTCTACATCAGGCCCCTCGCCTACAAGAGCGCCGAGCGCGTCGCCAACCTCAAGCTCCACGAGCTCGCCAGCGACTTTACCCTCATCGTCAACCCGTTCGGCGCCTACATCGACGCCGAGGGCGCCATTCGCTGCTGCACATCATCTTGGCGCCGCATCGACGACACCATCATTCCCCCCCGCGTCAAGATCTCCGGCCACTACGTCAACAGCATCCTCGCCAAGACCGAGGCGGTGCTCGCCGGCTTCGACGAGGCCATCATGCTCACCCAGGACGGCAACGTCTCCGAGGGCAGCGGCGAAAACCTGTTCATGATCTCCAACGGCGTCGTCCACACCCCGCTCGTTGCGGACAACAACCTGGTGGGCATCACCCGCGACTCCGCCATCACCCTGGCCAAGCGCGAGCTCGGACTCGAGATAGTGGAGCGCAACATCCGAAGGAGTGAGCTGTACCTGGCCGACGAGGTTTTCCTCACCGGCACCGCCGCCCACGTGACGCCCGTGGGCGAGCTGGACAGCCGACCCATCGGCGAAGGCGGCATCGGCCCGATAACCGGGCAGATCAGGGACAAGTACCTGGACGTGATACGCGGCAACGACCCCGACTACTCCGACTGGTGTACGGCAGTAGCCCTGGAGAGCTGGTAGCCACTGGCCGGCGGGCGGTACGCCGTCCGCGCGTTGCCCGCAGATGTTTACCTTCGCGACCGACTACTACATTCTCGTGGCCGTCGCCGCGACGGGGACCCTCCAGTTAGCCGCATCCCTAGGCAGACTCGACGGACTGCTGTTCCTCAAGCAGCCCATCCTGGCCAGGCTGCTCGGCCTCTCCCTCGTCGTGGGGGCGTTCGTGTGGTTCTTCGCCGTCGAGGACAGGAATATCAACGACTACGAAGGAGGGCTGGACGCCCCGACGCAGGCCCTGTTCTTCTTCCTTGGCGCATTGTCGGCGATGGTCTTCACCCTGCTGGCGTCGTCCCTGGTTAATCACCGGATGAGAGGAGGGACGGATGAGCCGGTGGAGGGCTTGGAGGCCCTGAGGCGCCGCAACTACGCGGACGCCCTGGCCCGCAGCATCGGACACTGGCTTGGCAAATGGAGAGCGCGGACGAGAAGCTGTTCCTCTGGATAAACGGCATGGCGGGCGAGTTCTCGCCCCTGGACACGTTCGTCACCTGGGTAGTCAGCGACTACCTCATACCCGTGGGCATGGCCCTCGCCCTCATCGCGTTCTGGTACACGGGCCGGGACGCCGAAACGCGCTCCCGCCGCCAGGTGGGCGTGTTCGCCGCGCTCACGTCGATGGGCCTGTCCAACTGGGCCGTCTACGTAGTCAACTGGTACTACTTCCGCCCGCGCCCATTCGTCGAGTTCCCCGATCAGGTAAATCTGCTGTTCTACGCCCCCACCGACTCGTCGTTCCCGTCCAACGCGATCGCGGCCGCGTCCGCCATCGCGATAGCCGTGTGGTGGGTGGACCGCCGCATCGGCGCGGCGTTCCTGGCGGCGGCCGCGCTCTACGCCTTCGCCCGCGTGTTCGCCGGCGTACACTACCCGCTGGACGTAGCCGGCGGCTTCGCGATCGCCGCCGTAGTCACCTTCGTCGTGTTCACGCTGCTCCGGCTGGTCCGCCCGGTGCCGGAGCTTGTGCTCAGAGTCGCCCGCGCCCTCTGCCTGGCCTGACCTGAGAGTCCCCTCTCCCTCAGGGAGAGGGTTAGGGTGAGGGCGAACGAGGGCGCGCGTACCGCTTTCGCGCTCGCCTAGCCCGCCCGCTGCACGCCCATCGAGGCGAAGTCGTCGCGCCGCTGCCGTGTCTGCTCCACCATGTTCGCGGGTATCGGGTTGGCCTTGCCGATGGCCCTGGCGTTCATGAACAGAATCGCCGCCTCCTCGATCACCACGTTGGCTCTCACCGACGACACCGGGTCGGCCGCGAACGCCAGCACGCCGTGATTGGCGAGCAGCACGCCGCCGGTGTTGGGGTTCTCCCGTATGGCGCGGGCGATGTTGTCCACCGACTCGCTCGAACCCCTGGGGCCGTAGGCGGCCAGCGGCACTCCGTCCGTCATGTCGAAGCGGGCCATCGCCTCGTAGATCAGCGGTATCGGCTCGTAGGCCACCGCCAGGCTCGTCGCGGCCGGCGAGTGCGTGTGCAACGCGCCGCCCGCGCCGGGCCGCAGCCGGTACACCACGCCGTGCATGTCCACGATCTCGGCAGACGTCGGCTCCACCGCGCCCTCCACCAGCGTGCCGTCCAGCTCGTAGAGCGCGATGTTCTCCGGCCCCAGGTCGGACAGCGAACCTCCCGCCGTCAACAAAAAGGCGTCCTCGCCGGGCAGCCGCGCGCTGATGTTGCCGTGCTTGCTGAGGGACATCACGCCGCAGCTCGTGACGAACCGCCCCGCCTCTATGATCTTCTGCTTGTATTCCGAAATCAACGCCGAGTCCATGTCAAACCTCCTCATCTGTAATCGCAATTCGCTTGTAGGGGCGGGTTTCAAACCCGCCCGCTGGCGCTCACCCCGGCAAGCTCCAGTACGGCGGCGCCGTTGCCGCCCTCGACCACCAGGTCGGTCGCCCCGTGAAACGCCATGAACCCCCGCATGGTACGCGAGAAGGACGTTGCCAGCTCCTCGTCGGGCTCGACGCCCGGCTCCAGGTGCAGCGCCTTGAGCCGCAGTGTGCCGGTTGCCCGCTCGAGCTTGGGGTCGAACCGGCCCACCAGCCGGTCGCCGTGGACGATGGGCAGGCAGAAGTAGCCCCACTGCCTCTTGGGGGCCGGCACGTAAGCCTCGAGCCGCTGCTCGAATCCCCATAGCTGCACGTCGCGGCCCGGTGCCCAGAACAGGCTGTCGAACGGCGTCAGGAACGTCGTAGCGCTCGGGGCAAGCCCGCCGTCCGCGGCGCGCTCAAGCGTGTCCAGGCTGTCGCGGTGCACGATGAACCGCTCCGCTAGGCCCGCCGTGGTGAGGCACGACACCTCCACGAAGACGCCCTCGTCCATCAGCGCGCGCAGGTGCTGCCGGGTCTCGCCGACCTTCATGCGGGCGTAGTCCACAAGCTGGCGGGGCGTGCAGATGCCGACGCGCCGCATCGACCACTCCAGCAGGTGGCGGATGGCTTCCTCTTCCGTCGGCTCGCTCGTATCGACCCAGCTCGGCAGCACCCGCTCCCGCAGGTCGTACACACGCTGAAAGCTCACGCGGCCGGACACCATCAGCTCGCCCAGGTCGAACAGGTACTCCAGAGCGCGCTTGGCCGGCTTCCAGTCCCACCAGCCTTTTCTGGCGTCGACGCGCTCGTCGGAAAAGTCGGAGACGCGCGCCGCGCCCTCCTCGCGGATGCGCCGCAGCACGCCGTCGACAATCTCAACGTTGCCCGGCTCGTCCAGCCAACTCCGCCGCGACCTGAACGTGCCCGCGGCGCAGTGGCGCATCAGGCACAGCCGGTACCGGTACTCGCTGAGCGGGATGATGCTCGCCGCGTGCAGCCAGTACTCGAACAGCCGTCGGCTGGCGGGGTCGTACACAAGCGCGTCGAGGTCCTCCGGATCGTACATGCCAAGGCGGCTCCAAAGCGCCAGGTAGTGGCTGCGCCGCACCATCTGCAGCGTGTCTATCTGAAGGCAGCCCACGCGCTCGACGGCGGCGTACACCTGCTCCGGCGTGGAAGGCGTGTCCAGGTCCGGCTGGTCCGCCAGTCCCTGTGCGTCCAACGCAAGCGCCCGCGCCGCGCTCAGCGGATAGGTTGCCTTTGTACTCATGGAAGCGTCACCGTTGGCAATGCCGTTCCACCGGTTATGCGCTCTTGAGCGTGCGTACGCCCAGATGCACAAGCCAAATGGTCCAGACGATGTAGATGGCCCAGACGATGTTGCGCATGGGCTGGAAAAGATCGGGCTCGAACGTGCCTGTCAGCATCGCGGCCAAGGAAACTACCGAGAACGCGGCGGTGATCCAAGACGCCCACTCGTTGGCTCGGCCCGCGGCGGCCGTTCCCAGGCAGTAGCAGAAGAAGCCCACCGCGGCGAACACGCCGAACAGCTGGGTTATACCCACGTCCACCGCGTACAGCGCGTTGGCTGTCGCCTGGTCGGGGCCGGAATCTAGCCCGGTGTTGGCGATCTGGTGGTTCAGCGACTGGCTCGTAACCCAGCCGGTGATGGTGATAGCGAGCAGCACAAGGCCGGCCCGCCAGATGGCGCTGCTCTCGCCGCTACCCCTGGCGTCGCTCTCCACCACCCACATGCCGAACAGCGTGAACGCGAGCGAGAGCGGCACTACGAACGCGCTCAGGTGCGTCATGAAGGTGTTGGAGGATAGGGCCTCTATCTTCAGCCGCGTCTCCTCCACCAGGTTGTCCGCGTTCACGTTGTCGATGATGAGGCCGCCCGGCTCCAGGCCAAAGAAAATCAGCGACAACACGGGTGCGGCGATCAGCGCGACTGCGCCCCATTTAAGCTGAGAGTTCATCGTGATTACCCTCCTCCCGCGCTCGACCGTGCTCGGCCCATGGTACACCAGCCGATAGGATGGCCAACAGCCCCGCTTCCCGCACCACGCTTATCTGCCCTGGACGTCACCCAGTTCCGGGCCGCACGAGCGTTGACACCGCGCCCTGCGCTGGAGTAGACTGTATCGTCAAATGGCGGTCGTCGGGATGAGCATTTCCTGGGCGGCATGCCACAATCGCAAACGAGCGTCCCCTGGTGGTTCTGGCGAGGTGGTCCCACCCGTTCCCATCCCGAACACGGCAGTGAAACGCCTCAGCGCTGACGATACTGCGCCCGCAAGGACGTGGGAAAATAGGTCACTGCCAGGGGGCTCGCTGCATTGTGGCCGGTCGAAACTCGCTCAAGGCCCCGTTTTTCCCAATCCCTTCCGATTTGCCGATGCGTTTCGGCTTTACACGCCCAAGCTATGCACATATAATTGTGAGTGTTGGGCAATGCCCGAATTAATACGGCGGTAGTTGTTTTGTTGAGTTCGAATTCTCCGGAGGAGCAAGGCCAAGTCCAAGACATGGGGGAATTCATTGACTCCGTTGAGTCACTGAAGCCTCTGCGGCGGGGCGACGTTGTCGAGGGCATCGTGATGCGCGTCGATTCCGAAGGCCTGCTAGTCAGCATAGGTCACAAGGCCGAGGGTATCGTTCCTCAGAGAGAGATGCGCTCGCTCAGCCCGGAGGACTCGGAACGACTGGAAGTCGGCTCCTCCGTCGTGACGTTCGTCATCCGTGACTCCACCGACGAAGGCTCTGCCATCCTGTCCATCGACAGGGCCATTGGCGAAAAGGCCTGGCACGAGTTGGAAGCGATGATGGGCAACAGCGACACCGTGCAGGGCACCATACTGGGCTTTAACCGCGGCGGCGCCATAGTGGACGTTGAGTCTATTCAGGGCTTTGTCCCCATGTCGCAACTGGTGAGCGTGCCCCACGACCAGTTCCGCGAGTACCAGCGCAGGCAGGAAGAGTCCGACACCGAGTCGGAGAAGACCGGCGAGAAGCAGCCAGTTCCGGTTGATCCCCGTGCCGAGTCCGTCGGCAAAGAGCTCCAGCTTAAGATTCTGGAGATCAACCGGGCCCGAAACCGCGCCATCTTCTCCGAACGGCAGGCGGTGCAGGAGCAGCGCGAGGCCCAGAAAGCGCGGCTCATCAAGGAGTTGACCGAGGGCGACGTCCGCAGCGGCAAAGTTACCGGTATCAGCAGTTTCGGCGCATTCGTCGATCTGGGTGGAGCCGATGGGCTTATCCACATCTCGGAGTTGTCCTGGCACCCTGTCAAGTCCATCGAGGAGATCGTCAAGCTCGGCGACGAGATCGACGTGTTCGTGCTGCGGGTCGACGCGCAGAACAAGAAGATCGCCCTGAGCCTCAGGCGTTTGCAGCCTGAGCCGTGGGAGACCATACACGAAAAGCACGTTGTCGGTGACATCGTGGACGCGACCATAACCAAGCTGATGAACTTTGGCGCTTTCGCCCGGGTCGAGGGCTCTGTCGAGGGCTTGGTGCACATCTCTGAACTCAGCACGAGGATGATTGGTCATCCGCGAGAGATAGTTCGAGAGGGTGAGACCTTAAAGCTGAAGATTCTGAAGATCGAACCGGAGAGAAGGCGATTGGGCCTTAGCCTGAAACAGGCTTTGGAAGAAGGGGAGTTTGGAGGATTCTAGGCTCTATTCTGTGACAATCGCAAACTCCCGATAGGAGAAAAGACGTGGCGAGTAGGTTTGAGAAGTTCTCCGAGAGGGCGCGCAGGGTGCTCTCTCTGGCCCAGGAAGAGGCCCAGAGATTCAATCACAACTACATTGGCACCGAGCACATCCTCCTTGGCCTTGTCCGTGAGACGGATGGAGTTGCCGCCAAGGCGCTAGCCAATTTGGGTATTGAGCTGGACAAGGTGCGAGCCGCCGTCGAATTCGTCATGGGGCGCGGCGAGCGCAGCAGCCCCGGCGAGATTGGCCTTACGCCGCGTGCCAAGAAGGTGATTGAACTCGCGGTCGACGAGGCGCGCAGACTCAATCACCACTACATCGGCACGGAGCACCTGCTCATCGGCCTCATGCGTGAAGGCGAAGGCGTGGCCGCCGGTGTCCTCGAGAGCCTCGGCGTCAGCCTGGACAAGGTGCGCGGCGAGACCAGCCGCATTCTCACCCAGAGCCCACAGCAGTCCCAGGCATCGAGCCGCTCCACCCGCGCCAAGACGCCAACCCTCGACCAGCTCGGCATTGACCTGACCAAGCGGGCGCGCGAGGGGGAGCTGGACCGCACCGTGGGCCGGGAGACGGAAATCCAGCGCGTCACGCAAATTCTGAGCAGGCGCACCAAGAACAACCCCGTCCTGATCGGCGAGCCCGGCGTCGGCAAGACTGCCATCGTCGAGGCGCTCGCACAGCGCATCGCGGAAAACGACGTGCCCAACACCCTCAAGAACAAGCGACTCGTCACGCTCGACCTTGCGGCGACCATCGCAGGCACAAAGTATCGCGGCGAGTTCGAGGAACGCCTGAAGAAGGTAATCGAGGAGATTCGCACCTCCAAGGACTGCGTTCTCTTCATCGACGAGCTTCACACCATGATCGGCGCGGGTGCCGCAGAGGGTGCCGTCGATGCCGCCAACATCCTCAAGCCCTCGCTCGCCAGGGGCGAAGTGCAGACAATCGGCGCGACCACGCACGACGACTACCGTAAGTACGTGGAGCGCGACCCGGCCCTGGAGCGCAGGTTCCAGCCCGTCAGGGTCGACGAACCGACCGTCGAGGAGACCGTCGAGATCCTCAAGGGCATCAAGGGCCACTACGAGGATCACCACCAGCTCGTCATAAGCGACGACGCCATAAGGGCCGCCGCGAGCTTGGCCTCCCGCTTCATACCGGATAGATTCTTGCCGGACAAGGCGATCGACCTCATCGATGAGGCCGCGTCGCGGGTGCGCATCAACACGAACACACCTCCGCTGTCGTTGAAAGAGGTCTCCAAGGTGCTGGAGCGTGTCCGCAAGGAGAAGGACGACGCCATTGCGGCGCGCCAGTACGACGAGGCCGCCGAGCTGCGCGACCGTGAGGCCAGCCTGAGCGACCGCTTGGGCGAGCTCGAGAGAGAGTGGCAGGATGAGGTGGGTGGAGAGGCTGTCGTCGTAACTGAAGAAAACATCGCCGAGGTCGTCGCGATGTGGACGGGTATACCCGTCACCCGCCTCGCCACCGAGGAGTCCGAACGCCTAATCCACATGGAAGACGTGCTGAACGAGCAGGTCGTGGGGCAGATCGAGCCCGTCACCATGATATCCAAGGCCGTGCGCAGGGCGAGAGCCGGGCTGAAGAACCCCAAGCGCCCGACCGGCGTGTTCATGTTTCTCGGCCCCACCGGGGTAGGCAAGACCTACCTGGTGCAGAAGCTGGCCGAGTTCATGTTCGGCAGCGAAGAGGCCATGATCCGCATCGACATGTCCGAGTTCATGGAGCGCTACTCCGTGGCGCGACTCGTTGGCTCGCCGCCCGGCTATGTCGGCTACGAGGACGGCGGACAGCTCACCGAGGCGGTGCGCCGCAGGCCGTACTGCGTGATTCTGCTGGACGAAGTCGAGAAGGCCCACCCCGAAGTCTTCAGCATCCTGCTGCAGATCTTCGACGACGGCCACCTCACCGACGCCAGGGGACGCCGCGTCGACTTCCGCAATACCATCATAGTCATGACAAGCAACATCGGATCCGATCTCATCCGGCAGGACCGCGGCATCGGCTTCGCCCACAGGTCCGGCGACGCGAGGGGAGCGGAGGCCGCGTACGAGCGTATGCAGACCAACGTCAACGAGGAGGTCAAGCGCTTCTTCCGGCCCGAGTTCCTCAACCGCATAGATGGCTCCATAGTGTTTCACGCTCTCACCCGCGACCACATGCTGGCGATTGTCGACCTTATGCTGGCCGAAGTGTCGGCGAACCTGGTCGAGAAGGGCATCAGCCTGGAAGTCGGACAGCAGGCGAAGGAATGGCTGGCGGAGAAGGGCTACGACCCGACATTTGGCGCCCGCCCGCTGCGGCGGGTCATCCAGGACAACCTGGAGGACAAGCTCTCGGACGCCATCCTCATGGGCGACGTCAACGTGGGCGACACCGCTGCCATCGACGTCGAGGACGACGATCTGATTGTCAACGTGCATGCGGCGTTGCCCGACGCCCGCTCGCTCAGCCTGGCCGCGCCCAACTCTTAGACGCGGCCGACGAACTCCGGGTGCGCTCCCGTGTGCGGTGTAGTCGCGCCTGCGAGCCGCCCGTGAGGCCACTGAATATGCCCAGGGCCAGACTCAAGTCCGCCTTCGTATGCGACAGCTGTGGCAACGAGACTCCCAAGTGGGAAGGCCGCTGCCCCGCGTGCTCTGAATGGAACACGCTTTCCGAGGTCGCCGTAGCCGATCGTGTCGCGGCCGTCAGGGCCGACATCCCCTCGACGCCCGCCCGCGAGCTGTCCCAGGTCTCCACCAGGGAGTTGCCCCGCATCGAGCTTTCTCTTAACGAGTTCAACCGCGTGCTCGGCGGCGGCGTCGTTCCAGGCTCCCTCGCGCTGCTGTACGGTGAGCCGGGCATAGGCAAGTCCACGCTGCTGCTCCAGTTGGCGGCCGACGTTTCGGCCTCGCACGGTCAGACCCTGTACGTGTCGGGCGAAGAATCGGCGCCGCAGGTGAAGATGCGCGCCGACCGACTCGGAATCGACGGGCGTGGCCTGTTCCTGTTGCCAGAGACCAACCTCTCCGCTGTGCTCGCGCGGCTCGACGCCCACAGGCCCGCCCTGGTTGTGGTCGACTCCATCCAGACGCTGCACGACGACGGCCTCACGGCCGCCCCGGGCAGCGTGGCCCAGATTCGCGAGTGCGCCCAGAGACTGATGGAGTGGGTCAAGGCTACCGGCACGCCCGCGTTCCTGAGCGGCCACGTGACAAAGGAGGGCGATGTCGCCGGCCCCAGGCTGCTCGAGCACCTGGTCGACGTTGTGCTCTACATGGAGGGCGACGCCAACGGCGCTTGGCGTCTGCTGAGGAGCACCAAGAACCGCTTCGGCTCCACCAACGAGATCTGCGTGTTCGACATGGCGCCCGAGGGCCTGAAAGAGGTAAAGGATCCCTCCCGCACCTTTCTCGCCGGGCGCACAGACGGCGCAGTCGGCTCGGTTATCGTGGCTACGATGAAGGGCAGCCGGCCCATGCTAGTGGAGGTGCAGGCGCTGACCATGCCCTCGATGCTCCCCCAGCCGAGGCGCGTGGCGACCGGTATCGACTTCAATCGGTTGCTTCTGGTGTGTGCCGTGATGAGCCGCCACGCCGGCGTCGCCCTCGCCGGACAGGACATCGTGGTCAACGTCGCGGGAGGCGTTCGGCTCAGCGAGCCTGCCGGCGACCTGGGCGTGGCCCTCGCCATAGCATCCAGCCTGAAGAACCAGCCCATAGCCCCCGGCATCGCCGCCGTGGGCGAGCTCGGGCTGACTGGTGAGGTGAGGGCGGTGTCGCAGCTCGAGCGGCGCGCGCAAGAGGTAGCCCGCCTTGGCCTCGGACCCTGCATAGGGCCAGGCGGCCCGGACGATGACGAACGCCCCGGCGCTCCCAGCGGGCCAGCCGTGAACCAGGTGCGAACGCTGGCGGAGGCGCTGCGGCTTGCACTCCCAACCCAGGAGCGTGTATCGGCAAGGCCGCAGCCGGCCGTCGCCGGGTTCGGCGGTCAGCGTTGAGCGTCGCGTACTTCGATTCCATAGGCGGCGCGAGCGGGGATATGATCCTCGGTGCGCTCGTCGATTGCGGCGTGCGGCCCGCCGACCTCGAGGCGCAGCTCGCCAGGCTCGACGCGGAGGGGTTCGCCCTTGCCGTGGGCCGCGGCAGCCGGCGCGGAGTGAACGGAACGCTCGTCACAGTCGAGCTGACCGACGAGGCCAGGCGTCCCCGCCACTGGCAGGACTTCATACGGATCACCCGCGCCTCGGACTTGCCCCGGGAGGTCGTCGACCGCGCGTGCGCCGTCTTCAACAGGCTCGGCGAGGCGGAGTCGCGCGTGCACGGCACGGCCGCCGAGCAGACACGGCTGCACGAGCTCGGCGAGCTTGACACGCTCGTCGACGTGGTGGGCGCCGTGGCGGGGCTGCACCTGCTCGGCGTGGACCGCGTCTACTGCTCCCCGCTGCCCACCGGCTCCGGCGTAATCGACAGTGCCCACGGGCTGTTGCCCGTGCCCTCGCCCGCCACGGCTGCCCTGTTCGCCATGTCCAACACGCCCGTGGTGTCCGCGCCTCGCAACGCCCGCAGGACAGGCGAGATGGTGACGCCAACGGGGGCGGCCATTCTGACGACGCTCGCGGAGTTCCGGCAGCCCGAAATGGCGCTGACGCGCGTGGGCTACGGGCTTGGCTCGCGAGACCCCGAGCAGTACCCGAACGCGCTGGGCCTCTGGCTCGGCGAGGAGACCGGGGCGGCATACTCCGAGGGCGTTACGCTTCTGGAGACGAACATCGACGACATGAGCGGCGAGATGCTCGCATACGCCCAGGAGCGGCTCTTCGCGCTTGGCGCGAGAGACGTCTGGTTCACCCCCATACAGATGAAGAAGAACCGCCCCGGCACCATGCTTAGCGCCATAGTTCCAAGGGATGCCGAGGCGGACGCCCTCCGCGCGATGGTAGCAGAGACGTCGACGCTGGGCGTGCGCGTGCGACCTCTCAGGCGGTACGAAGTCGAACGCGAAGTGGTGAGCGTGGAGACCGAGTTCGGCATCATGCGAGTCAAGATTAAACGCCTGGACGGGCGCACCGTGTCCGTTGCCCCCGAGTTCGACGACTGCCGGCGCGTGGCGCTGGAGCGTGCCATGCCGCTGCAGCGCGTGTACCGCGAGACACAGCGTCAGGCCGAATCCAAGCTGCTGTAGGCGGACCTCTCGACTCGTTGCTGCGCCGCCTGCCATGGCAGGTTTCGAAACCGTCTCCGCGAAAAACAACCATGACTTGCTTGACCTGCCTGGTCGCTTCTGCTAGCATGTGAGGCCAGCTTCGGGCTAGTTGTCGACGTGTGACGGCTAGCCTGTTTGGTGTTGGAGCATCGAGGAGGCCCCTGGAAAGCAGTCCGAGACGAGCGCGGGCGGCGTCCGCGACCGCATTCGGGCGGATCGTGCCCCAGTGGCGCAACAGGCAGCGCAGCCGATTTGTAATCGGCAGGTTAGTGGGTTCGAGTCCCCTCTGGGGCTTTTCGACTACGCTTCAAGCCGCCCGCCCGGACTTCGAACACCCCGTCGCGACATTGCCGATTGCAGCCACACAGCGCCGCCAGAGCGCGCGCGGTGTGGCCGCCAAGTATTGGATTGAATGTAGCGCTATGCTAAAATTGTAGCCGTGCTTGGCCCCAACTTTGGGGGGGTGGGTGAGTGGCTAATACCACCAGACTGTAAATCTGGCGTCCGGAAGGACTACACAGGTTCGAATCCTGTCCCCCCCACCAGCACAGATCAGACGCAAATCACAACACACCGCCCACATAGCTCAGTAGGTAGAGCGCGTTCTTGGTAAGAACGAGGTCAGCAGTTCGAATCTGCTTGTGGGCTCCACAACCAGGGAGGGCAAAAGTTGGCAAAGGTAAGGTTTGAGAGGACAAAGCCGCACGTGAACGTGGGCACGATTGGGCACGTGGACCACGGCAAGACCACGCTGACGTCGGCGATAACACGCGTGCTTGGCGAGCAGGGCCTGGCGAACTACCGCCCGTTCGACAGCATCGACAACGCCCCCGAAGAAAAGGCGCGCGGCGTTACCATTGCCATCCAGCACGTGGAATACGAGACCAATGGCCGACACTACGCGCACGTCGACTGCCCCGGACACGCCGACTACATCAAGAATATGATCACCGGCGCGGCGCAGATGGACGGTGCCATACTCGTGGTTAGCGCCCCCGACGGGCCTATGCCGCAGACGCGTGAGCACATTCTGCTCGCCCGCCAGGTCGAGGTGCCCGCTATCGTGGTGGCGCTCAACAAGGTGGACGCCATGGACGACGAGGAGCTGCTGGAGCTGGTCGAACTCGAGCTGCGAGACCTGCTGTCGGAGTACGGGTTTCCTGGCGACGACATTCCCGTAGTCCGTGTCAGCGCCCTCAACGCCCTCGAAGCCGAGGACGTGGGCCGCGACTCAGAGTGGGGTAAGGGCATCTGGGAGCTGCTTGAGGCCGTCGACGAGTACATCCCCATACCGGACCGGCCAATGGACCAGCCATTCCTCATGCCTGTGGAGGACGTGTTCGGCATCAAGGGCCGCGGAACCGTCGTCACCGGCCGCGTCGAACAGGGCATGGTCAAGGTAGGCCAGCCCATCGAGGTGGTGGGTATACGCGATACGAACGCCACGGTGGTGACCGGCGTCGAGATGTTCCACAAGACGTTGGATGAGGCCCAGCCCGGCGATGCCGTGGGCGTGCTGCTGCGCGGAGTGGACCGCGGCGGCATCGAGCGAGGCCAGGTGCTTGCGGCGCCCGGCAGCATAACACCGCACACCGAGTACGAGGCCAACGTTTACGTGCTCAGCAGGGAGGAGGGCGGGCGGCACACGCCCTTCTTCAACGGCTACAAGCCGCAGTTCTACATCCGCACCACCGACGTAACGGGTGAGATAGAACTGCCCGAAGGCGTCGAAATGGTGATGCCCGGTGACAACATCGAGATGAAGATCAAGCTCATTACGCCGGTCGCCATGGACGAGCAGCTACGGTTCGCTGTCCGCGAAGGCGGGCGCACTGTTGGCTCCGGTGTGATCATCAAGGTCATCAAGTAGGCGTTATGGCTCGCAGAACAGAAGCAAGATTAGTCATAACCCTGGGCTGCGTCGATTGCAGAGAGCGCACCTACACGTCCTCGAAGAACAGGCGAAGCGACCCGCAACGGATTGAGCTCCAGAAGTTCTGCCCGCGGTGCCGCGCACACACCCTGCACCGAGAGGTGAGGTAGCCGCATGGTGCGGAACGCGGGGGCATCCCGCCGTGTTACAACGGAGGCGGCGCGCAGAGCTCTCAGCTTCCGCATGTTCGGAGACGTTGTTTCCGAGCTGCGCCGCGTTACGTGGCCCACGCCCCGGGAGACCTGGCGACTGTCGCTCATGGTCGTCGCCGTGTCTGCCGTCATTGGCGCGTTCCTCGGCATCGTCGACCTGGGATTCGGCGAGCTGCTCACCTTTATCCTTGGAAGTTGAGCGATATGGAAGAGCCTAGACAAGAACAAGACCCCGATGCCCGCTGGTACATAATCCACGCCTACTCGGGACAGGAAGAGCGCGTTAAACGAAACCTCGAGCAGCGCGTCGCCACGATGGACATGAAGGAGAAGATCCTCCAGGTCGTCGTGCCGACCGAGGACGAAATTGAGATCAAGGGCGGCCAGCGCAGGTCCGTAGCCCGCAAGATCTTCCCGGGTTACATACTTGTGCAGATGAAGATGGACGACGAGGGCTGGTACGCCGTACGCAACACCCCCGGCGTGTCCGGCTTCGTCTCGGTCGAGGACGAGGTTGAGCGTCGGCCAAAGCCCGTGCCACTCGAGGAACGGGAAGTCGGACTCATCCTCAATCAGATGGTCTCCGACAAGCCGCGCGTGCGCGTCGGCTACGACAAGGGCCAGAAGGTGCGGATAACCGATGGTCCGTTCGTGGATTTCATGGGCACTGTCGACGAGGTGTTCTCGGACAGGGCAAAGGTGAGGGTGCTCGTGTCCTTCTTCGGACGTGAGACTCCCGTTGAGTTGGATTTTTTGCAGGTGGAACGGGCCTAGCAAGCCCCGCCTTCCGCCGCCCGAGAGGGGCGGCCCCTGCCCGGAGAGAGGTGGCAGCTCTTGGCTAAGAAAGTCAGGGCCATAATCAAGCTACAGATAAGCGCGGGCAAAGCGACGCCCGCGCCGCCGGTCGGCCCTGCCCTGGGTCAGCACGGCGTCAACATAATGGGCTTCGTGAAGGAATACAACGAGCGCACCGCCTCGCAGATGGGCACCATCATCCCGGTAGAGCTTACCGTCTTCGAGGACCGCTCGTTCAGTTTCGTTATCAAGAGTCCTCCTGCGTCGGAACTGCTCAAAAAGGCCGCCGGGGTCGAAAAGGGCAGCGGAAGCGCCCGCACCGATAAGGTCGCCACCATCAGGCGCGACCAGGTTCGGGAGATCGCCGAGGCCAAGATGAAGGACCTCAACGCCGCCGATATCGACGGCGCGATCAGCATCATCGAAGGCACCGCGCGCAGCATGGGCATTGAGGTCATAAGATCGTAGAGAATTCCCCTGGGAGTGTCTTGAGGGGCCGGGCATAGGAGCCATACGATGGCAACCAAGCGAGGAAAGCGATACAAGGAGGCCGAGAGCCTCATCGAACAGGGCCGCAACTACGCCCCAGACGACGCTGTGGCTCTCATTAAGCGCACCGCCACGGCGAAGTTCGACGAGACGGTAGAGCTCCATCTGCGCACCGGCGCAGACCCGCGCCACGCCGACCAGATGGTGCGCGGAGTGACGCAGTTACCCCACGGCGTGGGCAAGCCCATCCGCGTCATGGTGTTCACCAGCGGCGAGGCGGTCTCGATTGCTGACGGCGCCGGCGCCGACTACATCGCCGACGACGAGATAATCAAGAGCATCGAGGGCGGCTGGTCCGACTTCGACGTCTCGATTGCCACGCCTGAAGTGATGGGACGCATTGGCAGGCTGGGACGGCACCTGGGCCGCAAGGGGCTTATGCCTAATCCCAGAACGGGCACCGTGGTTCAGGCCGAAGACCTGCCCCGGGCGATTGCCGACGCTAAGAAGGGTAGGGTGGAGTACCGCCTCGACCGCACGGCGCTCATCCACACCCCAATCGGCAAGGCCAGCTTCGAAGAGGAACAGCTCATGGATAACCTCACCGCCGTCATGGACGCCATAGTCCGCGCGCGCCCCAGCGGCGTCAAGGGGCAGTTCATAAGGTCGGCGTACCTCACGACAACCATGGGGCCGGGCATCGAGATGGACGTTGTCGGCGCCACCGCCCTGAAGGTAGAATAGCCACGACTCTACGCCGCCCGCGTCGTATGGCACGGATGCGGCAACAACCGAATACGCCGAAGACAGCGGGTTCCGCCGCCGCGGATTAAACCAACCAGCCCGCCCAGGCCCAATGAGAGACGCAACGCCAGACTGCGCCGCGTCCACCGCCCTGGGCCGAGGCCCGGGGTTCTTTTTTCTGGCTCTGGAGCGGACCCTGAACAATCGCCAAGAATAGAGGTGCAGATTGCCCGCAGAACGCAAAGTCCAACAGGTAGAAGACATGCGCCAATGGATGGAGAAGTGCACGGTCGCCGTCTCCACCGACTACACGGGCATCGGCGTGAGCGTGATGACCGGACTGAGACGCGCGCTCAGGGACAAGGACATCGAGTACCGCGTGGTCAAGAACAGGCTCGCGCATCTGGCCGCCGACGCCGCGAACCGGCCCGGCTTCAAGGAGATAATCTCCGGCCCAACGGGAATCGCGATAGGGTACGGCGAGCCGACCGACCCGGCCAAGACGCTGTCGGAATACATACGCGCCAACAGGCTGCGCATCGAAGTACGGGGCGGGATGCTGGGTGACCGGGCGCTGAGCGCCGAACAAGTGAGAAGCCTGGCCCTCCTGCCCTCGCGCGAGGAGCTGGTCTCGCGGCTGATGGGCCAGCTTAACGCTCCCGCCGCGGGGCTGGTCAGGGTGCTCAACGGCCCGATTGCCGGCCTCGCCAGGGTGCTCCAACGCCACGTGGAGAACTCGGAACAACAATAGGCGCCGGGCAGACAACGTCCCAAACAACAGGCAGCAAGCAGTCGAATGGAGGTTAACCGCTATGACCATGACCAAGGATGAAATCGTAGAGGCAATCAAGGGGCTATCCGTGCTCGACATCGCCGATCTGGTGAAAGAGCTCGAGGAGGCCTTCGGCGTTAGCGCCGCCGCGCCCGTTGCGATGGCGACCGTCCAAGGCGTTGCCGCCACCGCCGAGGCCGCCGAGGAAGAAGAAGAGCAGACCGAGTTCAACGTGCTCCTCCAGGATATCGGCCCAAACAAGATCAACGTCATCAAGGCGGTGAGGCAGGAGACCACGCTGGGCCTCAAGGAAGCCAAGGAACTCGTAGAGAGCGCGCCTACGACCATCAAGGAGGCCATCAGCAAGGAGGCCGCCGAGGCGATCAAGGTCAAGCTCGAAGAGGCCGGCGCCAAGGTCGACGTCCAGTAGCGGCCAGTCAGAGGGCATTTCCAAAGTTCCTTCCCCCTCGACGGGGGAAGGTTAGGATGGGGGTGGGTCGTGCTAACGGCTTCACCCCCTACGAGGTTCCGCACCGACATGGGCCGACGTAGAAACGCACAGCGGTACGAACGTATGAAGCGCCTGAACCCCGATTACAGGGGGTTTCGGGGCTACGCGAACGAGCCCGACAGGCCAGGCAACACTCCGCTCGTCGCGGTCACGTGCACCGCGTGCGGGCGCAAGCGGAACGTGGCGGTCGGCATTGCACAGGAACAAGGTGACGGCTACGTGTGCGTCCGATGCTCCGAATAGGATCGCCCCGGCTGGCCCGCCCCCCGGGCGTGTGAGGCTCGCGGGCCTCCCCTTCGTGGATGCGTACCGCCCGGTGTGCCCGGTGCCCTATAACCCCCGCGCTTCGGCTTGCCTGAACACGTCCACGCCGGCGTGAATGCGGCCCGTGTCGCCGTCCACCATCAGACCCACCGGCACGGCGAAGTTGCCCTGCGCCGCCGTCTCTTGCACAACTTCCACGTCGTGGCCCATCTCGCGTAGCGCGTCCACCGCGCCCGCATCGATTCGCGAGTCGACGTATGTCTCCCTGTCCGCCGCGTCCACCCTCGGCGCGGCGATCGCCTCCTGTATCCCCATGCCGAAGTCGATGACGTTCATGATGATCTGCGCGTTGCAGTTCATTATCTTGCGCCCGCCCGGTGCGCCGACGCTCAACATAGGCTCGCCGTCACGCAGCGCCAGCAGCGGGACCATGTTCGCGAGGCCGCGCTTGTAGCCCGCGATCGAGTTTGCGGCGCCCGGTTTGGGGTTGAAGACAACCATTCCGTTCGTGAGCAACAACCCCGTGCCCGGCACGATGACGCGCGACCCGAAGCCGCCGACCGCAGTCTGCGTGCACGACACCATGTTGCGGTCGGCGTCGATCGCGCCGTAGTGCGTCGTGCAGTCGCCCACGCTAGGCGGCGACGCGGTGGCTTCCACGAGCGGGCGCGATTGCGGGTCGAACGCCCATGGGTCGTGCAGTGCGTCGTCCGCGTACTCCACCCAGGGCTGCTTGTCCGACCGGCCCTCCAGCGCCGCGCGCTCGGTGTCCACGACTGCCGCCACTGAGCGAGCGTACCCGTCCGACAGAATGCCCCTCATCGGCACCGGCCCGAAGTCTGGATCGCCCAGGTATCGGTAGCGGTCCGCGAAAGCATGGCGCGCCGCCTCGACGAACAGGTGCAGGTACTCCGCCGAGTTGTGGCCGAGGGCGGCTACGTCGAAGTTGTCGAGCACGTTCAGGATCTGCATCGCCGTCGTGCAGCCGCTGGGCACCGGCACACCCACTATCTCGACGCCCCTGTACGTTACGCTCGCCGGCTCCAGCACAACCACCTCGTAGTCGTAGAAGTCCGCCGCGCTAAGGCAGCCGCCGTTCGCGCGCATGTACTCCTCAACGGCGTGGGGAACTTCGCCCTCGTACACTCCCGCCTTGCCGTGGCGCGCCACGCGCCGCAGCGTGTCGGCCAGGTCGCGCTGGACCACCTTGTCGACGCCCATGCGAGGCGGCAGGCCGTTGGCTAAGAACACCTTCGCCGGCTCGCCGTACTTCTGGAAGTCGTTCATGGCCTGGCCGATAGCGAAGACGTTCTGCCAATCGGGCAGGTAGCCTTCGCCGGCATAGTGGATTGCAGGCTCCAAGAGCTGCTCAAGCGGCAGCGTGCCGAACATTTCGTGAGCTTTGCACAGCCCGGCAATTGTGCCCGGAACTCCGGCCGATAGATGGCCGACCGCGTTGGCGTGGCCCTCCACCTCGTACAGCCCGTTGCCGTGCTCGACCTGGCGCAGGATCTCGTACATGTCGGGCGTAGCCGCTTTCGGCGCGCGGTGTGAAAAGTCCAGCGCCGTGGTCCGGCCGTTCATGTGTACTAGCATCTGGCCGTGTCCGGCTACGCACGAGCTCTGCGGTTCCACCACGGCAGCACAGAAGCCCATCGCGACCGCCGCGTCGACCGCGTTGCCGCCCTGCCGCAGCACGTCTATGCCGACCTCTGACGTGAGCGGCCGCTCACTCGCGACCGCGCCGCCGTCGGCGACAACCTCGTCCTTCCACGGCCTCCAAACGCTCTGCAGTGCCATGCTGGAACCTCCTCGCAACGCGCATTACTCGGCGGCATTATAGGCCATACGCCCCGCTCCGGGCCAATCGCACCATTGAGCGCCGTCCCTCACACCCAGGGTGGGCCTCGGCCCCGCCCCTTCCAGGGGGAGAACGACGTCCTGACCGACGCGCCGCATCCTCTCTGGCCGTCGGACACGCTGTGTTAGAATGGCGCCGTAATCTGCGGCAATGAGTGGGGCGGCGCAGCCTGCCCCGGGAGTGAATACCGATGGACCTGATAGTTATCAACGGCAGAGTCGAGACGATGGACGCCGCCGGCAGCGTGTTCGAGGCGGTGGGCGTGAAGGACGGCAGACTCGTCGCGCTTGGCGCCAACTCCGACGTGCTGGCGGGGCGCACCTCCGGAACCACGGTCATCGACGCGGCAGGCAGGGCGGTGCTCCCGGGCTTCATCGAGCCGCACAACCACATGGTGGGCTTCGGTACCAGCCTGCTCGAGGTCGACGTCAGGACGCCACCGAACCGCAACATAGGCGACATAGTGGAACGGCTGCGCGAGCGGGCGGCCGTGACCCCGCTGGGCGACTGGGTGCGCGGACGCGGCTACGACGACACCGGCCTCGAGGACATGCGGCATCCCAACCGCAAAGACCTGGATGACGTGTCCACCGAGCACCCCATCATGATAGTGCACAACTCCGGCCACATGCTGGCGGCCAACAGCCGCGCGCTGGAGATGGCCAACATCCACGCCGAGACCCCCGACCCGTCGGGCGGACTCATTGGGCGCTTCCCGGGCAGTCCACAACCCGACGGCATGTTGTACGAAACGGCCCAGTCCGCCGTGCAGGAGATCGTGCGCACCTACGACGAAGAGGAGATTCGCAAGGGCTTCACCATGGCCCAGGACGAGTACCTGCGCCAGGGGGTTACAACCATACACGACGCCGGCGTGGGCCGCGGTCGTGGCGTGGACATCCTGAAGACCTACCAGCAGGCCAGGCGCGAGGGATTCCTCAAGTTCAGGGTCAACATGTTCATACAGTGGGCACTGCTTAAGGAGCTGGACTTCGCCCTGCAGTCCGGTTTCGGCGACGAGTGGGTGCGTGTCGCCGGTTGCAAGATAGTGTCCGACGGCTCGATACAGGGCATAACGGCGGCGCTGCGCGAGCCGTACTTCTGCGACGATAGCCAGAAGGGCTGGCTCATCTACGAGCAGGAAGAACTGAACGAGATGGTGATGACCCTGCACGAGCGGGGCTACCAGATCGCGACCCACGCGAATGGCGACGCCGCGATAGACTCGACGCTGATAGCCTACGAGAATGCGCTGCGGGCCATACCCAAGGCCGACCACCGCTTCCGCATCGAGCACTGCCAGGTGTGCCACCCCGAGCACATAGACAAGATGCGGGAGCTTGGCGTGATTCCCGACTTCTTCGCCAACCACGTATTCTATTGGGGCGACCGGCACCGTGACCGGTTCTTGGGGCCCGACCGCGTGCGCAACCTGGATCCGGTAGGCTCGGCGGTGCAGGCCGGCATCAAGCCGCTACTGCACTCAGACTGCCCCGTGACGCCTGTCAGTCCGCTCTTCTGCATACAGAGCGCCGCGGCCCGCGTGACCAGTTCGGGCGAGGTGCTGAACGACCCGGAGCGAATATCCGTGCGGCAGGCCATAGAGACGATGACGGTCAACGCGGCGCGGGGCGCGTTCGAGGAGGACGTGAAGGGCAGCCTGGAGCTTGGCAAGCTGGGCGACCTCGTGGTGCTGAATCAGGACCCGTTCGCCGAAGCGCCGAAGGACATCGGCCAGATCGAGGTGGCGGCCACCGTGGTGGGCGGCCAGATCATGTACAACGACGACGAGCTGTCGATAGGGTAGGAGACGCAAGGCCCCCTGGATGTACGGAGGCGCGAACACACTGGCGAAAGTTCGCTTGACGCTGGCCCGAGAGCACGATGGGTTGGAGTTCACGGAGGGGCTACTGGGGAAGCTATGGCTACTACAGCAAGGCACAAAGAAATCAGCACTACCTTTCTCGAGCAGGCCGAAGAGGAATTCGAAAAAGGAGACTTGCTCCAGGCGTCAGAAAAGGCTTGGGGAGCAGTAGCGCACTACTTGAAGGCGGTCGCAGAGCAGCAGGGATGGGACCACTTCTCCCACTACCACATTCGTAGGAACGCAAACCGTCTGCTCGTTTTGTCCGATAACTATGGCGCCAATGTGGACAAGATGTCCACTGTAGAGCAACTCCATGTCAACTTCTACGAAGAGAACTTCCCTGAGTATCTGGTTCGGCGCGGAATAGACAACGCCAGATCGTTGATAGCGATCTTCGAGGACGCCGAGGCCAGGCTGACCGAGGACGCCCCCTAGTCCACGCCCGCCCGGAACTGCCCACGCAGGGCGACGAAATCAGAAGGTTGACAGGGGTATAGGCAGACGGCCGTGAGAATGCGTTGTACCAGCGGTACAGCCTACGGCAGGACCCTCCGGTTGTGCGCGTCCGGGCTGTTCCTGTCTGTGGCTCTGGCCTGTGCGCCCCTACGACCGACCCGACGACAAAGCCGACCGCCGCCGGTGTTCGCGCCAGCGACGGCGAGTCTCTCGGCCACGGCTACCGCCGACGAGACGGCAGACCTGTCGTGGCTGGCTGTGAGTGCCGCGTCAGGCCACCACGTCCAGCACCGCCTGAGCGGGGACGGCCTGGCGCTGGACGACGGCCAAGTCGACCCCTGCGAGCCCCACGTACACCGTGTGATGGCCATGTATGCTCTGTACCAAAGCAAGTGATCGACAGATGACGCGGACAACAAGAGGGCCCACTAGGTTAAGGGTAGGTTTGGTGATGCTGGCTTTCCTGCTGACGATCACTGCGTGCGATTCCGGCGAAAATGGAAGTGGGGAGCCAAGCGCATCGCCCTCCATTTCGCAGTCAACGTCGCCAACCAGTATGCCTCCCGAGACTTACATCGAAGTGATATCGCACGAGCTTCACCCCTGCGGCCCTTCTCATATGCCATACAGTGAGGAAGCGCAAGAAAATTTCCTTCACTGGACCCGAGACGGCTCCCATCTGGTGTTCAAGGATGACGACACCATACGGGTACTGGGCCTTGAAAGCAGCGACCTGAGGCAGGTTGCCGACGTGGACCTGAACTACCAGAGTTTAGTCGACCCGCGCGGGTCGGGGCTAAGGTTTCTATACGGATTTCACGCTGACGTATCCCCCGACGGATACCGCATCGTCTACTCCACCTGTGAATATCCCGACAATAGGTTAATCGAGCGACGGGAGGGAATTGGGGTTGGGAACACCGAACCTCGCCTTGAGGCACTTGAGGCCTACGAGCTCGGAACAGTCGACGTCAGGGGTCAAGAGAGGAATCGGCTGACGCAGGCCGCCGGATTAGTCAATCACCCTTCGTGGTCACCCGACGGTAAGCAAATTGCCTTCGTGGCTCACATAGGGGATTTTAGTACACTGCCGTTGAACCAATACCATTACCCAACTTCCTATTACCAAAAGATCGCAAAAATTGCTCTGATTGCGGCCGATGGATCTGAATCTCTGGAAGGAGAGTTCAGGCGGATTGGAAGCACGGGCCGGGTCGCTCTGTATCCGCCGGTATGGTCACCCGACGGTCAGCGTTTGGCATATCTTGCCTATGAAGGCGAAGAGTATCCGTTTGACATCGCTCTATATGTGGTCGGCCTCGACGGGTCGGCCTTGACCAGAATCGGTCAAGCCACGGCGCCCGCCACTTGGTCTCCAGACGGCAAGGAGATTGCTTTTGCATCTCTTGATGGAGAGACGCCAGTAATCCGCAGGGTCAGGCCTGGCGGTACGGGCCTGCATACCATCTGGCGCGCTAAGCCTGGCAACGCGGCGACGCCCATATCCCAAATTGTATGGTCGCCCGAGGGGTCTGCGTTGCTCTTCGTGTCTGGTTCAGTTTACGTCGTGAGTCCGGACGGTGACGGGCTACGTTGTCTGGCTCCCAGTTGGCCGTCTGCTGCAGCTGCCTGGTCACCCGATGGGGCTAAAGTCGCCATCCATCGTCCAGGTAGAGAAATCAGCACTATGTCCAGTAACGGAACCGATGTGCGTATACTGGTGCAGGTGGACTTTGATGGTCGTCTCCGCATAACAGACCCTTCACAGGACCAGGATATTTCTGCAGAGGCAGGATGTCCATGAGCAACTGCTTCGTAGAGTCACGTTGGCCGTTGGCCCTGGGAGCAATTGCGCTGCTCTTCTCGCCACGATTCTAGCAACAGTCAAACAGGGTTGGGTGGACAAGTCCTTTGTTCTGACGACTCCTACGAGCCTCGTGACGTCAGGGGGTTTAGCCAATTCTGCAGCAGCGCGGGCGGCAACGGAGTCGCGCTCAGCGGCGACGCACGTGTATTGGGCGTCCGCTCCCGTCTGGCTTCGGGAAGGGCTGGCGGTTTTCTTCGAAAGGGCCTCGGAGAACTCACGCGCCGGCGCGCCGTTGGAGGGATACGACACGTCGTGCCAGGAAACCGACAACCTGTCTTTCCTTGACCGCCAGCGTCTCGACGATTCGTACTGCCACTACAAGTTGGGGTGGGGGATGTTCTATGACCTGTATGACAGTCTGGGCGAAGAGCGGTTCCGGCATGGATTGCGGGAGTTGTATCTCACGTTGAAGAATGAGATGCTCACGAGTGATAGCGAGTGTACAGGCATATGGCGTGGGGAATGTTCGGTAAAGGCCGCGTTTGTGGGCGCCGCTGGCCCAGAGCTTACGGCGGTCGTCATCGAAGTTGTGGACCGATGGTACTACGGTTCGGAGGGCGGTCGTTAGAGACGGCTAGTCCACGCCTGCCTTGAACTGCCCCCGCAGGCGCGGATCCAGCACGTCGCGCAGGCCGTCGCCAAGCAGGTTCAGCCCAAGCACCGTGACGGCAATGGCCACGCCGGGGAACACCATCAGGTAGCCTTTGTTGTTGATGTACTGCCGCGCGTCGGAGATCATCCTGCCCCAGCTCGGCACGTCCGCGCCGACTCCCGCGCCCAGGAAACTAAGCCCCGCCTCCACCAGTATGGCGGTCGCGAACGTGAATGAGGCGAGCACCAGTATGGGCGCCATGATGTTGGGCAGTATGTGGTACCGCATCACTCGCAGGGTCGACGACCCTATGGCGCGCTCCGCGTCAATGTACATCAGCCCCCGCACGGCCAGGGTAGAGCCGCGCGCAATTCGCGCCGTGCGGGGCAGGTACGTCACCGTCAGCGCGATTATGACGTTGACCACGCTCGCGCCGAGCGCGGCCATGAGCGCCAGAGCGAACACCAGCGACGGGAAGGCGCTCAGCCCGTCCACGACGCGCATGATAACGGCGTCGGCGCGGCGATTGTAGCCCGACACCATGCCTATGGCGGTGCCGATGGGAATGGATATGGCGACGACGGTCGCGCCGATGAGCAGCGACAACCGCGCGCCGGCAAGCGTCTGGCTGAATACGTCCCGCCCCAGGTTGTCGGTGCCGAAGAAGTGCTCTCTGGACGGCGCTTGCAACCGATCGGCGGGATAGAGGCGCGTGGCTTCGTGCGTGGCGATCACGTCGGCGAACAGGGCAACAATGCCCAAGGTGACGAGGATGGCCAGTCCGTAGCGCATGTAGGCGCTTGCCCAGATGCGCTGGAAGTTGCGCCTGACCCGCTCCTTGATCGGACGCCGGAGTGATACAACTTCAGTGGTCGTCAGTTCCAACTGGTCCTCCGTCCAATGCTCTGCGCAGCCTCGAAATCTCCCAAAGTCCCCTCTCCCGTCAAGAGAGAGGAGGCCCGTATGTAGTCCCCTTCGGATATGGGCGCCGGACTAGAACCGAATTCTAGGGTCCATGTAGGCGTAGAGTATGTCCACTATCAGGTTGAAGACTATGAACAGGCCGGCAACCAGCATCAGCACGGCCTGGATAAGCGGGTAGTCCTGGTTGATAAGCGCGGCGGCGATGAGCCGTCCCAACCCGGGTATGGTGAAGACGGTCTCTATCACGACCGCACCGCTCAGCACGCCTGCCATGCCCAAGCCCCAGATCGTCACGGTCGGAATCAGGGCATTGCGCATCGCATGACGCATCAGCACCACCTTCGACGCCAGGCCCTTGGCGTAGGCGGTGCGGATGTAGTCTTCGCGCAGCACCTCCAACATGCTGGAGCGCGTCAACCTCGCGACGAGCGCCATGCGCAGGAACCCCAGCGCAAAGGCGGGCATAATCATGTGCCGGATGAAGTCCACCGGCCCATCGCTGATTAACGAACGAAAGTCGCTCACCGGCAGCCACCTGAGCTCGACCCCGATGCCGAATATCAGCATCAGCCCCAGCCAGAAGGCGGGGATGGATATACCCAGCAGCGCGAAGAACATCAGCCCCTGGTCAACCAGGGTGTTGGCCTTCCAGGCCGCCAGAATTCCTATGGGTAACGCGAAGCTCAGCGCGATGATCTCCGACGCAATCGCCAGCGACAGCGTCGGCTCAATTCGGTCGATTACGGCTTCGAACACGGGCTTGTTCAGGAAAATGGACTCGCCGAAATCTCCCTTGAACATACGCCCAATGAAGAGCCCGAACTGGATGTGTATCGGCCTGTGCAGCCCCAGGTTCACCCGCATCTGCTCGATGGTTTCGAGATTGGCGTTCTCGCCGGCGAGAACGGCCGCAGGGTCCCCCGGCGTAAGACGGAACATGAGGAACGCTATGAGCGCGACGAAGAAGAGCACGGGTACGGCGGCGACAAACCGCCGGATGATGTACGCGGTCAAGCTGTCCCTCCAGCCTTGCCTGAGCGGCGCAGGGCCTCCGACCGGTAGCTAGCCAATCGACAGCTCCTGCGAGGCATACATCACCTTGCCGCCCACGATTGTCGCCGTCACGTCGATTCCGCTGAGCGTGTGGCCTGCCTCCACGAACGGATCGTGTTCCAGAATCACCACGTCTCCCAGCTTGCCCAGCTCCAGCGAGCCTTTCAGCCGCTCCTCGTAAGCGCCGAACGCCGCGTTGGAGCCGACCGCCCGGAGCGCCTCCTGCACGGGCGCCCGCAGCTCCGGCATGAGCACGTCGCCTGTATCCGTCATGCGGCTGACGGCGCTCTGCACGCACATCAGGGGGTTGACTGGCGTTACCGGGCTGTCCGAGTGTAGCATCGGGCGTAGACCCGCCCGTATGGCCGCCCCAACGGGGCTTATGTGCGGGCCTCGGTCCGGCCCCAGGAAGATGTCCCGGTGCCGGTCGCCCCAGTAGTATATGTGGTTGGCGAAGTAGTTGGGAATTACGTTCAGCCGCCTCATGCGGTTTATGTGGTCGGGCCAACACATCTGGCAGTGCTCGACCCTGAACCGCTGGTTCGGGTCCGGCTTCGCCGCAAGCGCGTACTCGTAGGCGTTCAGCACCTCGTCTATCGCGGCGTCGCCGTTGGCGTGAATGATAACCTGGTTGCCCCGCCGGTGCAGGTCCAGCACCATCTCGTTAAGCTCATCCTGCTCGTAGATGAGCCACGCCGACTCGTTGGGGTCGCACCAGTAGGGCGAGCGAAGCGCGCCGGTGATGCCCTGTATGGACCCGTCCGACACTATCTTGCACCCCGCTACGCGCAGCCATTCGTCGCCGTCGCCCGTCTTTATCGAAAAGTCCATTTCCTTGAGCAGGTTGTAGTGGATGAACATGTTGACGCGCAGCTTGAGGTGGCCCTCGTCGTACATGCGGTTGTATAGCTCGTAGCCGTTCGCGCCGCGGCGATTGCTGACGGCCGCGTCCTGAACGGAGGTCACGCCCACCTTCAAGTTGTCCTCCACGGCCTGGATGAAGGCGCCGCGCAGCTCGTCCTGCGTGTAGGCGGGAATGTGCCTGGTCACCAGGTCCTGCGCGGGCATCTCGCCCAGCACGCTGTTGGGGTCCGCCGTGCCCGGGTAGCGGTACACGCGCCCGCAGGCGGGGTCCGGCATCTCAGAATGCACCTCGCCCAGGCGCATGGCGTAGCTGTTGGACATCGCGACGTGGCCGTAGCGCGTGGACACGAACACTGGGTGGTCCGTCGTGGCCTCGTCGAGGTCGGCGTTGGTCATGAAGCGCATCTCGGCGACAGCCGACTGGTCGAAGCCTCGCGCAAGGACCCACTCGCCCCGAGGTGTGTCCTGGGCGCGTTCCCTTATGCGCTGTATCACGTCCTTGATGCTCACGTCGCGCGTGGTGGTGGCGTCAACTCCCAACAGTGAGGTCGCGTAGCCGGCCAGGTGGTTGTGCGGCTCGATGAAGCCGGGCATTACCGTCTTGCCCCTGGCGTCGATTACGGCCACGCCGGGCTTGCGGAAGTCCTTCACCTCGTCATTCGAGCCGATGGCGACGATGCGGCCATCCTGTATCGCGACAGCTTCGGCCAGCGTGTCGCGATAGTCCATGGTGTGGACGGCGCCGTTGATGATGACGAGGTTCATGGCAGGCTCCTTGTGTTCGGAAGTCCGGTCCTCCCTGCCATCAGGGGATTTGGGTCAGGGTGAAGACGCAGAGCGTCATTGATCGAAGTAAGCGGAGGTCGGCTAATCCGCCGCGGCTGCGGTTGCCGCGCCGCCCGCCACTGGGACGAGCGGCGCGTCCGTGGTTTACCTGTCTTCCGGTATCTCCTCGAACCAGAGACCGAAGTACACCGGGTTGCCGGAGTAGCTGTAGTTCTGCACGTTCTTGCGAACGCCCACCAGGGTAGCGAAGTTGCCCCACGAGAAGAGCGGGACGTCTTCCCACCACCACTCGGCAAACTCGTCCGCGATGCGAGACACCTCTGCGGGGTCGGTGGTCCGCTGGCGCTGCTCCATCAACTCAAGGCGCCTGTCGGCCTTCAGGAAGCCGCTTGCGGGATGCTCCCAGTCGTTCCAGGTGGGCGCGAGCAGGTCGGTCTGGTAGAACGGGTTGAACCCGTTGTACATGATGTTGTGTTGCTTCTCCCAGCGCACCTGTACGTGGATGGGCCAGGTGTTCTCTTCGGCGTCCACCTTCCACAGCCCGCTGTCATTCAGTTGCTGAATGACGACGAGAGTCGCCCTGCCGCCGTCGGACTGTTCGGGCGGGTTGTAGATGTACTTGATGTCGACCGGGGTCTCGTAGCCGGCCTGTTCGATCAGGCCCTTCGCCTTGTCGAGGTCGACCTGACTGTAGATGTCCCAGCCGTCATCGCGCCACCAGGTGGTCTGGAACTTGTAGAACGGGCTCTGGTTCAGCTCGAAGTAACCCGCGGGCGCCCGGCCTTGGAGAATCTGCTCGGGATTCAGCGTCCACGCCACCGCCTGCCGCATCAGGTTGTTGTCAAATGGCGGAATGGTGGCGTTGAAAGTGGACTCGTTGCGGCCGGTCATCGCGATGTACGGGTCGACGTCGGGGTCGCTCTCGAGCGTCTCGATCTGATCGAGGCCAGGGAAGGAGATGTCGTAGCGGCCGGCGAGCAGGCCAGCGAGCCTGGCGCCGCCGTCGGGCACGATGTTGATGTCGATGCCGTCGAACCAGGGAGTCTTCTTGCCGGCGTGGAAGCTGAGAGGCTCGGCCCGCTCGGCATAGTCCTCGTGGCGCGCCATCTCTATCTTCACGTCGGCGTTCCACTCGACGAACTTGTACGGACCGGTGCCGATGATATCCTCGTCCTCGAGGCGCGGCTTCTCCTCACCCTCCGCAATGTCCTTGTACTTGTACTTGGCGATGATCTCTGTAGGGTGAATGACCGCCTGGCGCGCCTCGGACATGCTGAGCGCGGCCAGCATGGGCGCGAACGGCTCGGTGAGCCTGAGCTGCACCGTCTTGGAGTCCGTAGCCTCCATCGTATCCAGCAGGCCCAGTATGCGCTTGCCCCACACAGTGTCCCAGTGTAGCCAGCGGTCCAGCGACGCGACCACGTCGTCGGCGTCCATTATCTCTCCGTTGTGGAAGGGCACGTTCTCCCGAATCGTGAACGTCCAGGTCGCGCCGCCGTCTTCGGCGACGAACGACTCCGCCAGCATGGGCTTGGCGTCCAGCGCGGAGTCGAGGGCGAACAGCTGCTCCATCATCTGGTTGGCCGGGTGAGTCACGGCGCTGATGGTGTCGGACATGGTGTCCATCGTGAAAGGGTTGCCGCCCTGGTTGGCTTCCAATGTGCCGCCGTAGTTGCCCTCAGCCATGGCGGTGGCCACCGGGGCCACGGTTGCCGCCGCGGGCGCGGCAGTGGGCGCCATAGACGCGGCCTCCGGCGCTATGACAGTGGTAGGCGTAGGATCGCTAAAGCCCGGGGGTGTCGGAACGTTGCGAACGGCAGTCGGCTCCGCTGCCGGCGCGGCTTCCTCGTCGTCCGAGGCGCTACAGGCGAGCGCCACGACCAGCGCGAAAGCGGCCAACAAACCGACCAGCACAATTGCTTTCGGCCATCTGAAGGTCATGTTTTCCTCCTTTAGGGGAATAAAGACATATGGGTTCGCCTGTGGAGGCCGAACCAGCCAAAGCTCCGGCAAATTACACCAAAATGACTAGAGAATGTCAACTTTCATCCAGATGGTGGGGCTGGGACACAGCCGTTATCGCTCTCCGGAGAGTACCACCTCAGCCTCGTTCTTGACACCAAAACTTGCCACACTTAGACTACGCCAGAGTCCAACTATCTCCCAAATTTCCAAACCACTTCGCCGAGGTGACGCAGTTGGCAAGCCAGAACGACCGGCCCGCCCCCAGGTTCTCTTGGTTTATCCCCATAGACGGAGACGGAGAGCACATCGGCACGCTCCAGGCTGAGCGCCCGCCCACGTTCGATTACCTGAGAGAGGTTGTGCAAACCGCTGAGGACGAGGGTTTCTACTCTCTGCTCATCCCGACCCGCTTCGCCAACGGGCTGTTCGACGAGGGCGAGCCTCTGGCCGAGACGTGGACCATGGCGACCGCGCTGGCCGCCGTGACCAGCCGCATACGCATACTCATCGCGCTGCGCCCCGGCTTCATCTCGCCAGGGCTGTTCGCGCAGATGGCGTCCACGCTCGACCAGATAAGCGGCGGCCGCATCGACATCAACGTCGTGCCGGGCGGAATACAGGGCGATTTCGAGCGCTTCGGCGAGACCAGCGACCACGCGAGCCGCTACGCCAGGGCGGAGGAGTTCATAGCCGCCTGCCGCGCGATGTGGTCGTCGGACGGGCCGACGATGTTCGAGGGCGAACACGTGAACCTCAACGGGGCGTACTGCTCGCCTGGGCCTGTGGGTGACGGCCCCAAGTTCTACCTGGGCGGCGCGTCCGACGCGGCGCTTCAGCTCGCCGGTCGCCAGTCCGACGTGTACCTGGCGTGGATTTTGCCGCGGGACGTGCTCGGGCCGTTCTTCGACCGCGCACGCGCCAAGTTCGACGAGGCCGGCCGCCCCGCGTCCTTCGGTCTGCGGACGCACCTCATAGTGCGAGACACCGAGTCGCAGGCGTGGGACGCCGCGGGGGACCTGCTGTCCCGTGCGGCCAACGCGGTGAGGGAGCAGCGCCAAGCGCAGTTCGCGGGCACCGCCATGGTGGGCCAGCGCGCCCAGGCCCAGGTGGTGGCCGACCACCGCGTCGGCGAGCGGCTCTGGAACGGCATATCGACGGTGAGGGTGAACTGCGGCACCGCCATTGTCGGCGACGCCGAGCAGGTCGCCAACGAGTTGCTGGACTACTGGCGGCTTGGCATAGACGAGTTCATCCTGTCGGGCTTCCCCCACGTGGAGGAGTGCCGCCGAGTCGCCGCCGAGGTCGTCCCCCTGGCGAAAGAGTTGATCGCCGCGCAGTAGGGGCGGGTTTCAAACCCGCCCGCCGGGTGCGGGCGTGCCGCCAGGTCCCTTCCCCCATCGAACGCGTGATGCAAATTAGGTCTTCAGCGATTGAAGAGTGTGGCGACTGCCAAATCGGGACGTCCGAAGAGTCGATTCAGCAAGATGCCCAGGTTCATGGCGGCCACCTTGGCGGCTACACGGCTCAGCAATCCCCACTTGCTGCGAGCGCCGGGGAAGTGAAGGCCGAATACATTCTCCAGGTGGCCGTTTATGGTCTCAACCACCTGTTTCCAGCCCGAATGTTGTCGTCTCGCCGCTTGGGCGTCGTCTCCACTATAGTTCTTGGGGGTGAGCACAGTTGCCCCATAGCGTTTACGCCAATGGTCCTGCCACCATGACCCGAAGAAGCCGTTGTCGCCAAGATAGGGTTGGGCGCTGGCCCTGCCCGCTGCCGACCTGGGCCACACAGGGCCTGTGGCTCCCACGTACTTCCTGCCATTTCGCCGGTAGAGGCTGGGAAGGTCGGAAGGTTTGTACGGCTGCGCGCGCGGATTGGCTCGCCAGCACAGAAAGCTCTCTGCAACCCAACGGTCTTCGGTACTCGCAGGCGCCAGCGTGAAGCCGGTTATCACCCCATCGGGCGATACCCCAAGCAGAAGTTTGCAGCCGTAGTAGAAATCCCTGTCGCTCCCTCCCTTTCCAATGGCGGCGTCATCGCCAAACAGACGATGGCGCTTGCCACGACAGCGCCGCATCAAAGGTACGGGAACGCTGTCTATGCTCTGATATGCCGCGGCATGTGCTCCCAACTGCTCCGCCGCCACTGCCGACAGACCTACCACAACCCCTGCAAGGTCTCGGCTGCGCTGGTTGAAAGCGCTCTGAGTGAGCATCCTGGGAAAGTAGCTTCCCCAATGCTCGGCGACGTATGCCACGAACCTCCGCTCCGATTTTCCAGACCATTGAGCGCACAGCATCAAGGTCAGAACCTCGCTGTCGGAGAGCTCAGGCCGTCTGCCCGGACGGCTCGGCTTGTTCTGGGCCAAAAACCGCTTATAGAAGTCATCGACAATCGTGTACAATGCCGTGAGGAAGGTGTTGAGGTCTAAGGTCAGAGCTAGTTCTCCTTTGGTAGGGATAGGACTAGCTTATACCATTCCTTGACGCCTTCCTAAACTTTTTGGTCCTGCCGCTAATCTGCATCACGCGTATCAAGGGGGGAGGGACTTTTGGGTCGCGGGGTCGATCCTTCGGCGCAGGAAGACTAGCACGGATGTGCGATGGATTCAAGGAGGTGTTATGGGTCAGCCAGTGGCGAGTGGTGTGGGTCAGGCCGAAATGCCGGAATAGTTGAAAGACCTGGCGGCTTGCTGTTACGATTTTTGTAGTGGAACCGTATGGATTGGCCGGCGCCCGGAGGGAAACGGCCGGCGGTAAGCCGGGAGGCAGACGTGAACAGCGTATCCAAGTTGGGCGGC
Source organism: Dehalococcoidia bacterium (assembly GCA_965226695.1). Taxonomy (GTDB): domain Bacteria; phylum Chloroflexota; class Dehalococcoidia; order Lucifugimonadales; family CATOSD01; genus CATOSD01. Next base: position 3,042,311 of record OZ245405.1, on the reverse strand, counting down.
TGGCTAGGCTACTGGCGCGCAGCGGCGCTGCCGACGCTCGTCGGCGCGTTGGCGCTGGGTGCGGCGATTGCGGGAGCGGCCATCGTGCGCATGAGGAACGCCGAGGGCATTGACTCCATAAACTTCTTCATCGAATCGCTGTCCGGAAGCACCGGCGGATTCGCCAACGACCTGGGCGCTCTCGCGCCGCTGGGATTCGCGTTCGGGCTGGGCATCGCCGCGGCGTTCAACCCATGTGGATTCGTCCTGCTGCCGGCCTACATGGGACTCTACCTGGGCAGCGGTGAAGAGTCAGATTCCGGCAAGGGTGTGCTCGCCAGGCTGGGCAAGGGCGTCCTGGTAGGCGCTACGGTCACCGCGGGGTTTGTGCTGCTGTTCGGCGCGGCGGGCCTGGTAATCGGGCTGGGAGCGCGCTCGGTGGTCGCGGGGGTACTGCCGTGGCTTGGCCTGGCGATAGGCGTCGCGCTGTGCGCGCTGGGCGCCTGGCTCGTCGGCGGTGGCAAGCTGTACTCGGACCTGGCGCAGCGCGTGGCCGACCGCCTGGGTGATCCCGGCGAGACAAACGTCCGGGGCTACTTCCTGTTTGGCGTCAGCTACGGCGTGGCTTCGCTGAGCTGCGCGCTGGGTCCATTCTTCGCCGTTATCGGGACCTCATTCGCGGCGTCCACGCTGGCCAAGTCGTTCGGCCAGTTCCTGCTGTACGCCGCCGGCATGGGCGTGGTGATAGTGGCGCTTACCGTCGGTATGTCGCTGTTCAAGGAGGCGATGGGAGGAGCGTTGAGCAAGGCCATGCCCTACGTCGGGACCGTGGGATCGTGGCTGATGGTGGTCGCGGGCGCCTACATCGTCTTCTACTGGCTCACCATCGGCAGTATTATGCTCTTCTGAGCGGAGGCGGCTGCGTCACCCCCATCCTAACCTTCCCCCCAATCAAGGAGGAAGGGCTCTTGTCTTGATGCCCCCCTCTCCCTCAGGGAAGGGAGAGGGGGCTTTGGAACACCGTCTCTATCCCTCAGCGCCCTTCGTGGACTAAACCTCGGCTACGACGGGATTGCTGAGCACGCCGATCCCCTCGATCTCGATCTCCACCGTGTCGCCTGGATGCAGGTTGCCCGGCGCGCCCGGGGTTCCGGTCATAATGACGTCTCCCGGCTCCAGTGTAACGACCCTGGTGACAAACTCGATGATAGTCGGGACGTCGTAGAGCAGGTCGGAGGTGTTGCTCTCCTGCTCGACCTTGCCGTTGACGCGCGCCACGAGGTCGAGGTTGCCCGGGTCGAGGTCGGTGACGATGAAGGGGCCAATCGGGCTGAAGGTATCGGACGACTTGGCGCGCCACCACTGCAGGTCGCCCCGCTGCCACTGTCGCGCGCTGACGTCGTTGCCACAGGTAAGCCCCAGAATGACGCTCATGGCGTCCTCTCTGCTGACGCGCTTGCACCGTTTGCCGATGACCAGGGACAGCTCGCCCTCTTCCTGGATTGTCACGCCTTCGTCGAGCGCATCGCGGGGGATGACGATGTCCTGGTTGGGCCCCGCGAGCGATGACGTGGACTTGAGGAAGGGCTCGGGCACCTTGGGGGGCGTCCTGTCCCCCAGGTGGCTCTTATAGTTGAGACCTATGGCGACTATCTTGCCCGGCACCACCGGGGCCAGCAGCCGGACCTCCGCCAGCGTGTGGGTGTGGTCGGTAACCTCGTAGTCCTCCAGCGGCGACGCCGTAAGCTGCTTTACGACGTCGCCTTCCACCACGCCGTAGGCGATCTCACCGTGAGCCTCGTACCTCGCGAACTTGGTCATGGGTCCCTCCTCGGATGTGTTGCCGCAGTGCGGCGGCAGTCTCTTGGGTATCGGAATAAACCGCGGGACTAACTATATCCGAACGCAGGCAACGGCGCAAAGCAGGCGGTTCGCGAACCGCTCCCGCGCTTGTGATTTGCGCCCTAAAGGGCTATATTCGCCTTACTGATCGGTCGCGGGACAGGGCGCTTTGGCGTCTCCTCCCACGCCCTGAAAGCCACATAGCCGGAACGGGCCCGCAGGAGGTGAACGCCGCATGGTAACTCCAAACACCGACAAGCACGCATGGTGGATAAAGGACAGCTACAGCAGGGAGGAGATTGACCAGCTCGTCCAGTGGGGTCTGGACCACTTCTGGACGCAGAACCACCAGATGGCGGACCTGGTCGCGCCAGGCGGCTACAACATCATGATGCGAGGCGAGGGCTGCTACGTCTACGACATCGAGGGCAACCGGTACATCGACGCCATGGCGGGGCTGTTCCTGAAGAACATCGGGCATCGCCACCCGGAGGTGGCCGCCGCGGTCGCCGAGCAGATGACCACACTCGCCTACAGCAATTCCGGCGCATACAGCAGCATACCGGGCATTCTGTTGTCGCGTAAGCTGGCGGAACTGGCACCGGGGGACATGACAAGGTCGTTCTTCTGCGGCGGTGGCTCCGAGGCCGTGGAGATCGCCCTGAAGATGGCTCGGCAGTACCAGTACATTTCGGGCAGGCCGCAGAAGACCAAGATAATCTCACGAAGGGGCCAGTACCACGGCTCCACCAGGGGCGCCATGAGCGTGGGATCGGCGGGAAGACGCAGCCCGGGACTGTTCGAGGCCATGACCCCGCCGGGCAACATCCAGGTCGACCCGCCCTACTGCTACCGCTGCCCGTGGGGTTACCAGGACCGCGACAATGGAAACTGCTGCATGCAGAGTCCGAGGTCGCTGGAGAACATCATCAAGGGAGAGGGCGCGGACAGCGTGGCCGCCTTCATCGCGACGCCCATTCCCGGCGGGTCACAGATTCCCGCCGAGGAGTACTGGCCGGAGGTGCGCGAGATCTGCGACCGGCACGACGTGGTGCTGATAGCCGACGAGATCATCTGCGGATTCGGAAGGCTGGGGAGCTGGTTCGGAATGCAGCGTTTCGGAGTCCAGGCCGACATCATGACCGTGGCCAAGGCGCTAACGGGCGGCGAGCTGCCGATAGGCGGCGTGGTGGCCTCCAAGAAGGTCGCCGACGCCTTCGACAACGCCGAAGGCTCCAACTCCGCCTTCCAGCACGGGGTGACCTACGGCGGCCACCCGGCCGTTATGACCGCAGCGCTCAAGAATCTGGAGATAATTGAGCGCGACAACCTCGTCCAGAACTCCTACGACATGGGCAACTACCTGTACGAGCGGGCAATGTCCGTGTTGCAGGAGAACCACCCGTCGGTCGGCTTCGTGGGCGGAGGCATGGGCCTGCTGATGTCCATCGAGATGGTGAAGAACCGCAGGACCAAAGAGACGTACCCGGGCGGCCCGCAGGGCGAGTACGCGAAGACGTTCACGGAGAAGCTGAGAAACAGCGGACTGGCGACCCGCGCCGGCGACTCCATCGTCCTGTCCCCGCCGCTCACGATCACGAAGGAGATCGTGGACGACATAATCGACATCCTGGACACGTCTATGGGCGAGATGGAGCGCGAGTTCCCGGTGGACGACGCCTAGTCCGATGCGGTAGCGCGGCATCTGGTGGGGGTGGGTATCGAATGCGACCTCACCCCCATCTCCGTATCGAGTACGGGGCAGGCTCTGGCCTTCCCTCGTCGAGGGGGAAGGGGCCGCGGCGGGCGGGTTTGAAACCCGCCCCTACCATTTCGGGGGGCAGGGATCAGGCTATACTGACCTACCTGCCGCGAATGCGGTCCCACCAGCCGCCGTCTTCTTCTTCGACCGCGCGGCCCCGCCATCGCTTTTCGACGCCTTTGCCGGGCCGCATGAAGAACATGGCGTAAGCCACTATGAACAGCAACAGGCCCACGAGTCCCATTATGGGGCCGGCGCGCAGCACGAGGGCCAGCAGTAGCACGACCACAGCCGCGATCATCACCCGGCCGGGCGTGATGGCCCAGGTGCGGCCGCCCAGCGCCTTTCCGGCGTACATCCAGATGAGCTGCCTGAAGTTGGGCCCGCGGCGGTGGTCCATTCCGCGGCCCGGCGGCACACCAGCCTGTTCGAGAATCTCTTCTACTTCTTTCTTGTACTTCTCCGGCATCCTCCACCTCTCAATCCCGTCCCATGGTTCGTTGGACCAGCGTACTTGCCCTAACTATACGCCAAAAGCGCCACTCCCTGAGGATGGTTCTCCGCCTGTTCTCGCCGCCGGTCCGAAGAAAGGGTAGCGGGCCGGTGGCGGAGTATGCATCAGGCAAATCCCGTAAGGGGAACCTGACGAAATCCTATCCAACGCCAAAGCACTCTGTCAAGCATCGGCGACCGGCCCGCATCCCGCCGCATCCGCCCGTAAGGACCGCGGCAGGGGAGTCCGCGTTGACAACCCCCGTGCCCGCCGGTAGCATCCGGGCGACCGGCTCAATCCACGCCTGAGAGGGGCGCCGATGTCTCACTTCGACCTGTGCTGCTTCGCGTGCGGCGCGGCGCACGCCGCCGACATGTACGCGCTGTCCTGCGAGCGCTGCGGCGGTCCGCTCGACGTGCGCTACACGGCGCCGCCGGACCGCGACGCCGGAGACGGGCCGCCCATGCCCTACCACGGCGCGGCAGAGGCCGTCACGCTCGGAGAGGGCGGCACGCCCTGCGTTGAGCTGCGCTCGGTCGCCGCCCTTCTGGGCTTGCGGCGTGTATATGGCAAGGCGGAGTACCAGAATCCGACGGGTTCGTTCAAGGACAGGGGCACCGCCGTGATGGTCTCGGTGGCCGCGGAGCTGGGCGTGACCGCGATGGTGGAGGACTCGTCGGGAAACGCGGGCGCGTCGTTGGCGGCCTACGCGGCGAGGGCGCGCATCGAGGCGCACGTGTTCGCGCCGGCGGACGCTCCCGCTGCCAAGCTGAGCCAGATCCGCGTGTACGGCGCGCATACGCACCTGATAGAGGGGCCGCGCCAGGCGGCGGCGGACGCGGCGGTCGCGTTCTGCGAATCGCGAGGGATGGTCTACGCCTCGCACAACCTCAGCCCTTACTTTCTCGAAGGCACCAAGACGTTCGCGTACGAGGCGGCGCGCCAGCTGGTCGACGACCCGCCCCAGCACCTGGTGGCGCCGGTGGGCAACGGGTCGCTGGCGACTGGGCCGTGGAAGGGTTACGGCGAACTGGCTGAGGCGGGACTTATCGGGCGCAGGCCGCGTGTCCACGCCGTGCAGGCGCGCGCGGTCATGCCCGTCGCCGCCGCCTACGAGGGCAGCGCGTGGTCTCCTGCCGATGCCGGGCGCACAATCGCGGGCGGCATATCCGTCGCGGCGCCGCCACGCAAGGCGCAGGTGCTCGACGTGCTCAGGCAGTCGGGAGGTGAGGCGCTGGCCGTGGACGACGACGACATCGCGCGGTGGCAGCGTCTTCTCGCCGCGGAGGAGGGCATCTACGCCGAGCCGACCTCGGCGGCGGCGTTTGCCGGGCTGCAGGACCTGGTAGCGCGCGGAGTGGTTGGTGCGGACGAGTGCGTGCTGGTCGCCATCACGGGAAGCGGCCTGAAGGACTCGCCGCCCGCCTAGCGCTTGCCGCGTCTCCTGTTGCTCTTCATGTTGGCCCGGGACTGCTCGTAGTAGCGGATGTATTCCTGGGCCGGAGTGCGGGAAATGACCTCGCCTATCAGGTCGAGCGGCAGGTCGTCCACCCGCTTGAAACGCACACAAGACTTGCCCATGTTCAGCTTCTTGCCACGCGCGGCGAACTGCTCCTTGAACCACTCCTCGGTTACCTGGTCGCCGTACACATTCATCAGGTACAGAGACATGTAATTCTTCTGATTGCCCAGCGAGGCGTAGGCCAGCGGATGGCCGTTGTAGGTCTCGGGGTAGACCTCGAGGGGGATTGCCCACCCGATCATGCCGTAGAGCATCATCTCCCGGTAGCCGCCCGGCAGGTTGTCCAGTACCACCTGGCGCACCGCCTGCATCGACTCCCGGCGATCGTCGGGCAGTTCGGCGAGGTAGTCCTGCACCGTTTGCGCTTCGCTCTTGACCATTGCGCCCTCCCGGTATCACAGTGTAGCCGGCCCAGTGTAGGAAACACGCGAAGTTGGACGCAAGCGGAAGACGGGGCATTCGTGGGCTGTCCCCTATCACCGGGTTCGCATATAATCCGAGTAGATACCTTAATGCGAGGCTACGCGAGGCGCCCGGCCCGCGCCTGGGCGCCCGAACCCGACGGAGATTGTGGCTTGAGATACAGGACGCTCGGCAACACCGAACTCGAACTGTCGGAGGTCGGATTCGGCCTCTGGACGCTTGCGTCCGGAGGCGGGTCGCTCGTGAATGAGGAGGAGGCCGTCAGCCTGCTGGTCAGGGCGTTCGACCTGGGCGTCACGTTCTACGACACCGCCGACACCTACGGTGACGGATACGGCGAGAGCGTGCTGTCGAGGGCACTGAGGCGCCAGCGCCACGAAATCGTAATCGCGACGAAGGTCGGCTATGACATGTACACCAAGGTCCTGGACCCCACTCCCAGGCCGCGCGAGCAGAACTTCAGCCCCCGCTACGTCCGCTACGCCTGCGAGCAGAGCCTGCGGAGGCTTAGCACCGACTACATAGACCTGTACCAGCTTCACAACCCTACCATGTACCAGTTGGAGGACGACGAGCTGTTCGACACGCTGGACAACCTGGTGCGGGAGGGCAAGATAAGGTACTACGGCTTCGCCCCGGAGCCGGGCGTGCCGTGGGACGAGGAGGCAGAGGCTGCCATGCAGGAGCGGAGTGGGCGCGCGCTGCAACTGGTGTACAACATGCTGGAGCAGCGACCCGCACGCGACTTGTTCCCCATCGCGGGTGAGACGAACACCGGACTCATTGCCAGGGAGCCGCACGCACGGGGCGCCCTGGCAGCGGCCCGCACGTCGCCGGACGCGACGGAGGAGCGCGAGAGCGACCTGGAGCACGGCGCGCCGATGCCCGGCGCGGGCGAGCTCGGCGGACTGGGCTTCCTGACCAGCAACCTCGACCTGACGATGGGCCAGCTGGCTATCAGGTTCGTTCTGGCGGAGCCTGTGGTGGCGTCGGCGCTGCCGAACGTCGCCGGCACCGAACTACTGGAGGAGTTCGCCGCCGCGTCGGACGGCGAGGACATTCCAGAGGAGTTCCTGGAGCGGCTGAGAGAGCTGTACGACGAGGGCGGGCTGCCGGACGCGCATGGGCCACTGAGCGGAACGGCTGCCTGAGATACGGCGCTTTCAGTCTCGGTCGGCGGGCCTGTTCGCGGAGTTTCGCCGCGGCCGTCCACCCTGCGACTCGCCGTCGGACCGGCCGGGGCCTTGCGGGGACCGGCGGTTGCCGCGATTGCCTCTCCTGGGCAGCAGCCGCCTCATCTCGCCCTCTATCAGGCGGAAGTCCCTCTGCGGCAGCAGATGCAGCAGGTCAAAGAACGCCAGGGGCCAGTCCTCGGGAGCCCATCGTTTGACGTACTCCAGCCTGGGGCCGAGCACCAGCGCGTCGATGAAGTCATTCTCCTTCAGCACGATGTCGGGGGTCAACCCCACGCTGTAGCGGCGGTTCATCATCGAGCCGTTGGGGTTCCAGATGCCCTGGTTGTTCTCGTAGCAAGGGGACGTGACGGTGGCGGTGGCTACCCACTTGCGCAGGTCTTTCACGTAGAACAGAAAGCGGTCGTTCGGCTGCATCCTTTCGGCGCGGCGGCGGTACTTGGAGCCGAAGGCGTACTCGCTGAAACCAATTTCCCTGGCGACTTCGTAGTTCTCCAGGGTCTCGACTATCATCCAGAAGTTCTTTCCCATTGGCGTGTACCCCGTCCGGGTGGAACCGTCCCGCCGCGAGCGCGGGCCGCTCGCACGGGCAGGCAGATATTCCGGCCATTGTACCACTAAATCCGCGGCGGCAAACTCAGCGCGCCTCGCGGAGCACGTTGTACAGGTGCAGGTAGAGTTTGAACGCCTCCCTCGCGAACACTGCGGGGCTCGCGGATCGTGTTGGATCGACGTGGCGAAAGAACGAGAACTCGGTGTAGTAGACGTTCCCGCCGGCGCGCATGGCTTCCGCCATGCGCCTCGACTCCTCGGACGGCACCAGCTCGTCCTGCCTGTCGTGCATGATAAGCGTGCGCGCACTGAGCCGGTCTATGCCTTCGCTTGGGGAGATGGCGGCGAGATGCGCAAGCGTCCGCTCGGGGAGCTGCGCCAACAGCCCTTCCGCCTCATCGAGCGTGGGCCCCGAAAGCAGCGCGGACACCACGCGAGCCTCCGGCGAGAGCGCTTCCTCGTCCACGACCGCGTCAGTGGGCCCGCCCTTGAACCTGGCAGAGAGCAGCGCCCTCTCGTCGGGGTCCGGCACCGCCTCCACCAGGTGCGAAGCCACCACCTCAACGCTCAGCCGGTTGGGCTCCCACGCTTCGGAGTCGTCGCCGTAGAAGCGGCTCTCAGTGACTACGGACTTCACCAGGTCCCTTGCGTCGTAGTAGCCGCCGAAGAAGTTCACAAACTGCACCTCGTCGCGAATACGGTCGTCCTGGGCCGCCACCGCGGCCAGGGACGCGCCGACGCAGAAACCTCCCATGCCCAGCCTGTTGGGGTCCACCTCCTTCAGGGTCTGCATGTAGCGGAACGCCGCTACCAAGTTCTCGACCTCCTCCACGGCGACGCGCTTCTGGGTCATCCTGTCCGACCAGGGAATCATCACGACAAGTCCGGCTCGCGCAAGGCCGTTGGCCAGGTTCACGACGCGCTCATCGTCCTTGCCGGCCGGGTTGACGCCCAGGAACAGCAGCACCGCGCCGTGCCTGCTTCCGCCGGCGGGAACGTACAGGTCAGCCTTCTCCTCGCTGTCGCCGCTCGCGTAAACCACCGGCCGCCGCGTGGGTTCGCCGGCGAACCACTGCTGCGGCTTGACGGGAATCGCGGGCAGAAGCTGCGGGACCAGAAGCAGCGTGTGGGAAGCGGTGCGCACCTGGGGCGTGGCGGCGAGCGCGACCCCGAGCACCACCAGCCATCCCAGCGCGATAAGCTTCAGCAGACGGGAGCGGCGAGGCAGCATGCCGTCGGTCTCCTTTCTAGCGGAGCGGCCGCGCCATCTACCGGGGAGCGAGCGGCATAGGGCCGCGTCGGCCCGCGCGGTACGTGGCGAAACGGCGTCCGGCCCAGCTTTGACAGGTCTCAGAAGTCGGTGTTAACCTAGCTCCATTCACTATACTACAGGTTTTCGATGCTTTGTCCGCAACCAGGGGCGGGCGAGGGAAGTGTCGCTGCTGCGCCGGTGATCAATGGTGTGACATGGCCGTGGTCAAGACACTTGGGCGTTTGGTGGGCGGGGCGTTGCTCGCCACCGGCGGCTGGAGGCTGGGAGAGTACATAAGCGCCACCTGGGGGCCGGAGTACTACGTTCACTGGGTGTTCGGACTGGCCACCTTCGGTGGGCTGCTGGGCATCGCGGCCACGCCATACGTGGGCAGCAGGCTGGCGGGAGTGTTGGCTTCCCAGGCCGAGGGCGTGCCAACCTCTCGGCTCTCCTCGGGCGTCGCCGGTGTGGCGATCGGGCTGCTGCTTGCGCTGCTGTTGGCCATACCAGTGGCGCGGCTTCCCGGCTGGTTCGGCATCGCGCTGCCGGCCGCTCTTTCGATGCTGTTCGCCTACCTTGGCGGCGCCTTCATGCTTTCGCCCAGGCGCGACCTCTTCCAGGGCTTCTTTCCTCACGGTTCCACCGGAGTCTCGATCAACGGCAGCTCGCCCGCCTCCCCGAGGATCCTTCTCGACACCAGCGCAATCATCGACGGGCGCATAGCCGACATAAGCCACACCGGGTTCGTACTGGGCTGCCTCGTGGTGCCGAACTTCGTGCTGAACGAGCTCCAGCGGGTTGCCGATTCCAGCGACGGACTGCGCCGCAACCGGGGCAGGCGCGGGCTCGAGGTGCTCAACAGGCTTCGCGATGGCGGCGTCGTCGAGATCGAAATCATGGAAGTCGAAGACGACGACGGCCAGCAGGTCGACAGCCGTCTCGTGGAGCTGGCGAAGAGCCTCAACGCCTCGATCATAACCACGGACTTCAACCTCAACCGTGTGGCGCAGTTCCACGGGGTGACCGTGCTCAACATCAACGAGCTCGCCACCTCGTTGCGGCCCGCGTTCCTGCCTGGCGAGGTTTCCACCGTCACGGTGTTGCAGGACGGCCGGGAAGAGGGCCAGGGCGTGGGATTCCTGGACGACGGCACCATGATGGTCGTCGAGGGCGGCGCGGAGTACAAGGGCAGCGACCTGGAGGTCGTGATAACGCGTGTGCTCCAGACATCGTCCGGATGCATCGTGTTCGCAAGGCCACGGAGAGCCTGAAGGTGTCCAAAGGCGGCGCGATAGAACGTGGCGGCAGCATTCCGACGGCGTCGGCCATCGTGGTCGCGGCCGGTCGCGGCGACCGCATGGGCGGCGGAGACAAGATCTTCGACCCCCTTCCAGGCGCGCGAGACAAGCCAGCCCTGGCGTTCAGCGTCGAGGTGCTGGAGGCGAGCCCCCACGTGGACGCGATTGTCCTGGTCGTCTCGGCGGACAGGGTGTCGCGGTGCGAAACGCTGGCGTGCGAACGCGGCTGGAGCAAAGTCGCCGGCGTGTGGCCCGGCGGCGGCCGGCGGCAGGACTCGGTGGCCTCTGGACTGAGCCGGCTGCCGAACGCCGAGTGGGTTGTCGTCCACGATGGCGCCCGCCCGTTCCTCACCGCCGAGATGCTCGTCCGCGGCCTGTGCGCGGCGCGTCATACCGGGGCCGCCGTCGCCGCCGTGCCGGTCACGGACACTATCAAGAGGGTGGACCCGGACGGCTTTTCGGCGGGCACGCTCGACAGGGAACGCCTACGCAGCGTGCAGACTCCACAGGTGTTCCGCCGCGACCTGCTCGCCAAGGCCCACGCCCATGCGGACGGTCTCTTCACTGATGACGCCGCGATGGTCGAGGACGTGGGCGGCAGAGTGCGCCTGTTCGAGGGCGCGCGAGACAATATCAAGCTCACCACGCCAGAGGACTACGCAGTGGCCGAAGCGATTCTGGCCCGTAGGTCGGCGACGGCCGGCGGAGCATGACGGCGCGCACCGGCATCGGCGTGGACGTTCACCCCCTGGCGGAGGGACGCAGGCTGGTGCTCGGGGGAGTGGATGTGCCCTACCGCCTGGGACTGGATGGCCACAGCGACGGCGACGTGCTCGCCCACGCCGTCATAGACGCCATGCTCGGCGCGGCGGGACTGGGGGACATTGGAGACCATTTCCCGCCCGGCGACCCGCGGTACAAGGGAATCGAGAGCATAGAATTGGTGGCCCGGACCGTCGCCATCCTGGCCGCCAGGCGTTGGCGCGCCACCTATGTAGATGCTACAATTGTGGCTCAGCGCCCCAAGCTCAAACCCCACCTCGGCAGGATGAGCGCGAGGCTCGCCTCGGCGCTCGGGGTGTCCTGCGAGGATGTAAACGTCAAGGCCACGACCACCGACGGGCTGGGATTCGCAGGCCGGTCGGAGGGAATCGCGGGCCTCGCCGTAGCCACCGTCGAAAAGATAGTATGAGACTGTACAATACCCTGTCCGGCACCAGGGAAGAGTTCGCCACCGCAGACGGCAAAGTCAGAATGTACGTCTGCGGCATCACGCCATACTCGTCCTCGCATCTCGGCCACGCCATGTCGTCCGTCGCGTTCGACGTGGTGCGGCGCTACCTCGAATTCAAGGGGTTCGAGGTGCTGCACGTCCAGAACTTCACAGACGTGGACGACAAGATGATCCAGGCTGCCGCCGAGAACGGCACATCGATGAGCGAGCTCGCCGAGGCCAACATCGAAGCATACCTCGACGAGATGGACGCGCTGGGCGTGCTCCGCGCACACAACTACCCGCGCGCTACGGGCGAGATAGACAAGATCATCGAGATGATCCAAGGGCTCGAAGGGAAGAGTTTCGCCTACGCCGTGGGCGGCGACGTCTACTTTCGGGTAAGCTCCGATGCCGACTACGGCAAGCTGAGCCGCAGGAGCCTGGACAGCCTGATGGCCGGCGCGAGGGTCGAGATCGACGAGTCCAAAGAGAACGAAATGGACTTCGCTCTCTGGAAGGCGCAGAAGCCGGGAGAACCGTACTGGGACAGCCCCTGGGGACCCGGCAGACCCGGATGGCACATCGAGTGCAGCGCCATGTCGCTCGCGTACCTTGGCGAACGGGTCGACATCCACGGCGGCGGCCAGGACCTGGTCTTCCCGCACCACGAGAACGAGATCGCGCAATCAGAGTCCTTCACCGAGCGCGAGCCATTTGCCCGGTTCTGGCTGCACAACGGGCTGCTGCGGCTGGGCGAAGACAAGATGAGCAAGTCGCAGGGCAACATCATCTCGATAAGGGAGGCGCTGGGCAGTTACAGCGGCGACGCGCTGCGGTTGTTCATCCTCAGCTCGCACTACCGCAGCCCTTTGGTGTACAACGATGGCGCCGTGGCGGCCCAGGAGCGCGCCTTAGAACGGCTGCGCAACGCGATTGCCCTGGAGGGCGGCGCGGCGGCGGGAGGCGCGGCCGTCGACGCTGTTCCCTTCCGAGAGCGCTTCGTCGAGGCCATGGACGACGACCTGAACACGCCCAGGGCGCTTGCCGCCCTGTTCGACATGGCAAGGTCCATCAACCGCGGGCACGAGGAGGGCGCGGACATATCGGGCGCACAGTCCGAGCTGCGCGAGCTCGCGGGTCTCATCGGCCTGACGCTGAACGCCCCGGAACGAGGCGGGGGCGCAGATGTCGAGCGGTACGTCGAGTTGCTGATAGATGTGCGCTCCTCGCTTCGGGAGGCCAGGCAGTACGCTCTCGCGGACCAGATCCGCGACGGCCTCGCCGAGCTGGGAGTAACGCTCGAAGACAAGCCGCAGGGCACCACCTGGCGCGCCGGCCGACCGTAGCCGGCACGCACGTGAAGATACACCGGTGAACACCGGCCTGCTTCGGGACCTGACTGGCCTGCTCGGCTCCGGCAACGTCTCCACCGACCAGAAGCACCTCGACGACTACGCCGGCGACGCCTTGGGCGACTACCGTGCGTTCGCTGCGGTGCACCGGCTGGACGCCCGGCCCGGAGCGGTCGCCTGGCCCACCACCACCAATGACGTGTCCCGCGTGCTCAGGCTCGCCAACCGCCTGGACGTGCCGGTGGTGCCATACGGCGGCGGCACGGGGGTTATGGGCGCCGCGGTTTCAAACGACGGCTGCATCGTGCTGAACCTCCAGCGCATGAACCGCGTTTGTCGCGTGAGCCGACGCGACATGACCATCCGCGCGCAGGCGGGCGTCGTACTGGAGTCAGCCGCCGCGGCGCTGCGCGCCGAGGGCCTGCTGCTGGGCCACGACCCTTGGAGCCGCCCAATAGCCACGGTGGGCGGCGCGCTTTCCACAAACGGGGTGGGCTACACCGCGGCAAAGTACGGGCCGATGGGCGACCAGGCGATGGGTCTGGAAGCGGTGCTCCCCGATGGCGAGATCGTGCGCACCCAGGAGGTGCCCAAGCGCTCCTACGGACCGTCGCTCGCGCACCTGCTCATTGGAACCGAGGGCACGCTGGGCGTCATCACCGAGGCGACGCTGCGTGCCTTCCCGCTGCCCGAACGGCGCATACTGCGCGCCATAGAGTTCCCCAGCTTCGAGGCCGGATTCGAGGCGGTCGTGGCCATGTACGCCGAGGGTGTCCAGCCCGCCATGCTGGATTACGGCGAGGAGCTTTGGCGCGACGGCGAGTCCGTGGAGTCAGACGCCACTGTGTACCTTGCGTTCGAGGGTTTTGCGGAGGAAGCCGAGGCGCACGACGGCAGGGCCGCGAGAATCTGCGAGTCGATGGGCGGGCGCCCTGCCATCGAGGGCGAGGCAGAGCACTTCTGGCGAACGCGCCACGCCCCTGGCGAGCGCTACCTTCGGCAGGTGCTGCAGAGCGGCGACGTGGCCGGCGCCCGTCGGGCGCGCAGCGAGTATCGCATGGAGTACCTGCACGTCGCGCTGCCTGTGTCTAAGGTGCTCGAGTACCGCCGCCGCTGCCAGGAGTTGCTGCGCGAAAGGCGGGCCATAGTGAGGGAGTGGTCGCTGTGGGCGCGCCCGGAAATGCTGTCGTTCCTGTTCTTGGAAGAGGATGATGGCGGTGGTCAGACCTCCAGCGACATGGCCGAAGTCGTTGACAGAACGCTAATTCTCGCGCAGGATATGGGCGGCACAATGGAGTACTGCCACGGCGTGGGCGTGAAGCTCGCCCACCTGATGGAGCGCGAGCTGGGCGCGGGCATGAGCGCCGCGCAAAAGATCAAGCGCGCCCTGGACCCGCGCAACATCATGAATCCGGGCAAGCAGCTGGGCTAGGCGGCGGCCCGAAGAACCCGATTCGATCCAAAGGCAACGGCAGCGCAGGAGGCTAACACATGCTGATAACCACCACCTACGAAATCGAGGGCAAGCGCATAGTTAGCGTTCTGGGCATGGTGCGGGGCAACACCGTGCGGGCCCGCGCGATTGGCCGCGACATAATGGCCGGCCTGCGCAGCATCGCGGGCGGCGAGATACCGGAGTACACCAACCTCATGTCGCAGGCCCGCGACGAAGCGGTCGAGCGCATGACCAGATCGGCGGAGCAGATGGGCGGGAACGCCGTTGTCGGCACTCGGTTCACGACCTCCGGCATCATGAACGGCGCGTCCGAGATACTCGCCTACGGCACGGCGGTGGTGGTAGAGTAGGGGGCCTTTAGTTCAGGACTGGAGGCGCTCCAGCTTTCCGACAAACTGAACTACCTGATTGAGGCCATTCTCCACCATCTCTCGTGGCATCCAGCCCTCGTAGAAATTGATGTGAAGCGAGCTGGCGGCGTGGAAGAGCGTCCGCAGTTGCTCGTCGCCCGACTCGTCCGACAATCGATTTATCAACCGGTAGAGTTCGGCATGGCCGTTGTGGCGCCAGTCGCGGGCCTCGGCCGCGGCCTTCACCATCTGCGCGGCGGCGCCCCATCCCTTCTCGGACGCCTGCGCCAAGTCGCCCTCATCAAGGTACTTCCAAGCCTTCTCCATGAAATCATGGCCGGCCGTGTTGTGGTACTCGATACGTTCTAGAGATGCCATCGACTCTCGCTGGGGGGCCCTTCGGCCTACAGGAAGTCCTTTGGGTCGCAGGCTATTGCAGCACAATACTTCAACGACGCACCCGCACCCTGGCGCCGACGCCCGCGCTGAATTGTCGGGCGGCGCTGGCGTTACGGACGGCAATCTCCACTGTGCCGTGGCTGCCCACTATGGCCAGCACCCCGCCGGCCTCGTCAAGGTAGACGACATACATTGCGCGCTCTAGCGACCCTCTCCAAAACAAAGGCAACCGGGCGTGTAGTCCACGACAGGTCGAAGGCGTCGACCTTCCCGGTTGCTAATTCCAAGCCTAACGCCCTTGAAGGATTCAGTCAATCTCTACGTGTACTCGTGTATTGGGGTAGCGCCACGAGTTGTGCTGTAACTGAGGATGAACACCTCGTACTGTCACACGCGGTGTTCATCCTGCTCAATGCTGGAGCCGCTGCAGCTTTTCCACCAGCTCAGCTACCTGCACGAGGCCACTCTGGACCATCCTTCGAGGCAACCAGCCCTCGTAGAAGTTTATGTGGAGTGAGCTGGCGGCGTGGAAGAGCACTCGCAGCTGCTCGTCCCCGGACTCGTCCGATAGCTGATCGACTGCGCGGTAGAGTTCGGCATGGCCGTTGTGGCGCCAATCGCGGGCCTCGGCCGCGGCCTTCACCATCTGCGCGGCGGCACCCCATCCCTTCTCGGACGCCTGCGCCAGGTCGCCTTCGTCCAGGTACTTCCAAGCCTTCGCCATGAAATCACGGCAGCTGCGCTGCGGTACATGACGCGCTCTTGAGATGCCACTTAACTTGGCTCCGGGTACGGCGGTCGCGCCTGGGCGTTCGAGTTTACTGGTTTATGGTAGCACACCCGCACCCTGGCGCCGACGCCCGCGCCGAGTTGTCGCGCGGCGCTGCCGTCGCGGACGGCTATCTCCACCGTGCCGTGGCTGCCCACTATCGCCAGCACCCCGTCGGCCTCTTCGTATGAGTGGCTGAGGCCCTCTACGCGAAGGCCTTCCATCTCCACAACCACACCGCCCGCCCTGCTATCGTCGAGCGCGATGTTGCTGATGAGGTTGCCATAGCGGTCCACGTGGACCACGCGGCCCTCGATTTCGCTATCGCCCTCTGCGGGTGGCGGCACGTTAAGCCAGATCACCTCTGCCACCAGCGGCCCGAACTCCTCAGGGGGCACCCCCGTAGACAGATGCGCCGCGGCGGGCGCGAACACGTCCCGGCCGTGGAATGTTTGGCTCACTTCGGGGAGGCGGTAGCGGGCGTTGGTCAACTCGAAGGCGCGGCAACCCGGGGGCAATGGAGCGCGAATCGGCGACAGCCACTCGGCGCGCGGTTCGTGGGCCGAGCCGTAGCGCGCAAGGGCGTGCGTGAGCAGACCGTTGTCGGGGGCCACGTAGGAGGCGTCGGGAGTGACCAGCAGCAAGGGCTTGCGCCTGCCGCCCACGCCGGGGTCCACGACGGCCAAGTGCACGGCGCCGGCGGGGAAGTAGCGGACCGCCTCGGCCAGCACGAACGCGCCGTGGGGCACGTTTTGCGGCGGCACCTCGTGGGACACGTCCACCAGAGCCAGGCCGGGATTGATGCCCAGCATGACGCCCTTCATCGCGGCGACGTAGCCATCCGCCGTGCCAAAGTCGGTTGTGAGGGTGGCTATGGGCAGAGCCGCTATGCCTGCTTCGGCCACCTCACGTTATCCCCAGTATGTTCAGAATCCTGGGGCTTGCGCTCACGATGGAGATGAGAATGAACACTACCACCAGCGCAATGGTGAACTGGAAGAGCGTGCGCTCGATGCCCCGGCGCGTGCGGAACGAGCCCTCCGCGGAGCCGAAGAGGCCAGTTCCCTGCCCGCGCACCTGCACGAGGATGACCACGGTCAGCAGTATCGATAGCAGTATCTGGATGATGTTGAGCGCCGTCATTTAGCCTCTCGCCATGCCGCTAGGAATTGTCATTGTAAAGCTCGATTATACTGCGCGCCAGGTTCGCCGAGTCGTGGCCCACCGGGTGCGCAGTGTCGATCACGTCGCGGAACACTATCTTCGCGTGGCGCACTGGACGTCCGTCGCTGACCACGGTTTCGCCCAGAAAGCGGTCGCCGAAATCGATGGGCCTGCTATTGGCGATTACATAGTCGACGATGTTGTCGAACGTGTGGGCCTGAATGGCCTCGAGGTGGTCCTCCACGCGGTAGCCGTCGGTCTCGCCTTTCTGGGTAGCCACGTTGCAGACGTATATCTTGAGGGATTCGGATTTTTTCAGCGCTTCGGTAATGCCGCCCACCAGCAGGTTGGGCAGCACACTGGTGTACAGGCTGCCGGGGCCCAGGACTACAACGTCGCTATCGCGTATCGCGTCCACCGCGCTCAGCGAGGCGCGCGCGTCAGCCGGCTCGATCATCAGCCGCTCGACCGCGCCTCCGCTTTCCCCTATCTGCGACTCGCCGTGAACCACAGCGCCATCCTTCAGCTCCGCCGACAGCGTAAGGCTTGCCGCGGTCGCCGGTATAATGTCGCCGCGAACGGCGAGCACCTTGCTGGAGTGGCTGAGGGCCTCTTCGAAGTTCTGGGTTATGTCGGTCATGGCCACGATGAACAGATTGCCGAAACTGTGGCCCCGAAGGCCGTTGCCCCTGTCGAACCTGTACTGGAACAGCTCCCTGACGAGTGGCTCGGAGTCCGAGAGGGCGACCAGGCAGTTGCGGAAGTCGCCTGGGGGCGGCACGCCCAGCTCCTCTCGGAGGCGCCCTGAGCTGCCGCCGTTGTCGCCAACGGACACGACCGCGGTGAGATTGTCGGAATGCGCCTTCATCCCCCTGAGCAGCCGCGAAAGGCCGGTTCCGCCTCCGATCACGACAATGCGCGGCCCCTTCTCCCTCGATCGCCGCGTGTAGATCGCATCCGCAAGGCCGTCTATGGTCTTGGACGCGAGCACGAGAGGCCCCACCGAGCGGTAGAGGCCGTACACCGCCAGCGCTAAGACCGCTACACCCAGCACGAGCATGAACACGCCCTCCAGGTACAGCGGCAGAAAGTCGGGGAAGCCCAGGGAAAAGAGCTTGCGCATCAGGAACGCCAGCCCGATGGAGCACAGGGATATGCCGGTCGCTCCGAGCAGCAGCCAGCGCTTGACGCCCAGGCCGGGGTACAATAGCTTCAGCACCGCGTGGCGCGGGGACGGCGACCACGAGGCCGCGCCTACGCCGGCCGACACCGGACGGTCGAATGGGGCCGCATCGCCCGCGCCGCTCATACTCTCTCGCGCTTCAGCGCATCGAGCCGGCGATTAAGCTCATCCGACGCCAGCTTGGGGTTCGCCCTTCCCTTGGTTATCCGCATGACCTGGCCGACCAGAAAGCGCATAACCGTTTCCTTGCCGTCCAGGTACTCTTCCACCGGCTTCGGGTTGGCGCTGATGGCCTCGGCCACCGCAAGCCCAATGGCGTCGGTGTCGCTGATCTGGCTTGTGCCGGACTCCTCGGCGATCCGCTTAGGCGACGCCCCGGTGGAGTACATCTGCTCGAACACGTCCTTCGCCATGCTGGAGGACAAGACGCCGGAGTCTACCAGTCCCACCAGCTCGACGATCTGCGCCGGCCGCACTTTCACGTCCTCCAGGGACTCGCCGGACAGGTTCATCAACCTGAGCAGCTCGCCCGAAATCCAGTTGGCCACCGGCTTGGCGAGCTCCGCGCGGGGCGGTGCGCCGAGGGCGGCCTCGAAGTAGTCGGCCATCTCCCTGGACGCCGTCAACAGGCCTGCGTCGTAGGCCGATAGACCGTACAGCTCCACGAAGCGCCGCACGCGCACATGGGGAAGCTCGGGCAGCCGCTCACGAACGCTCTCGACCCACGCAGGGTCGATCTGCAGCGGCGGCAGGTCCGGCTCGGGGAAGTAACGGTAGTCGGAGGCGTACTCCTTGCTGCGTTGCGAAAGCGTCTCTTCCCTTTCGTCGTTCCAGCCGCGGGTCTCCTGCTCGATGCGGCCGCCGCGCTCCAGCACGGATGCCTGCCGCTCCGTCTCGAATTCGAGCGCGCGGTAGACCGAGCGGAAGCTGTTCATGTTCTTGACCTCGACCTTGGGGCCAAGCTCGGAAGCGCCCCTGGGCCGTGTGCTTATGTTGGCGTCACAGCGGAAGCTGCCCTCCTCCATGTTGGCGCTGCTCACACCTATGTAACGAAGAATCGAGTGCAGCCGCGTCAGGTAAGCCCTGGCCTCCTCCGGGGAGCGCATGTCCGGCTCGCTCACAACTTCCATGAGCGGAACGCCCGCGCGGTTCACGTCCAGCAGGCTGTAGCCCTCTCCGAAAGGCTCGCTGCGGTGCATCAGCTTGGCGACGTCTTCCTCCAGGTGCACGCGGGTAATCCCAACACATTTGCCCTGGCCGCCCACGTCGATTTCCAGGCCGCCGTCGAGAGCGATTGGCATGTCGTATTGGGAAATCTGGTAGCCCTTCATCAGATCGGGATAGGGGTAGTTCTTGCGGTCGAACTTGGTGTGCCCCGAAATCCGGCACCCCAGCGCCAACCCCGTGCGCACCACCAGCTCAACCGCGCGCCGGTTGATGACCGGCAGCACGCCGGGCATACCCAGGCATACGGGGCAGACTACGGTGTTGGGTGCGGCTTCCTGGTAGCCGGCGCTACAGGAGCAGAACATCTTGCTCCTGGTAAGCAATTGGGCGTGGACTTCCAACCCTATGACGATTTCGTAGTCCATGGCAGGTGGGGAACTTCTCTCCGAAGTGGCAGGGGCGACGGAATTTGTGCGCCAAAGTATAGCCCAGGCGGGCGCTCAAAGGCAATTCGACGCGGGCGCGCGAGTGCTCACAATGCGTCTTCCTCAGGCCAAGCGCCCGCGCCCACGAGGGGGACAAACCGGCAGGCCCCGAGCGAGGAGACGGCCATACCGCCGGACGACTTGACGACCCTCATCAGCTCTTGCGAGTGCATCGATCCTACGGGCGCGACCAGCCTGCCGCCATCGGCCAACTGCGCGAGCAGCTCGTTGGGAATCTTGGGGGCGCCAGCCGCGACGACGATGACGTCGAACGGGGCGCCTTCGGGCCAGCCGAGGGCGCTTCCCGCCAGGCGCACCTCCACATTGGCATACCGGAGCGAACGCAGGCGGTGCTCGGCGCTCCGCGCCAGCGCCTCCACCCGCTCCACGCTCACAACGCTGGCCGCAAGCCTGGAAAGCACCGCCGCCTGGTAGCCGCTGCCGGCCCCGACTTCGAGCACGCGGTCGTTGGGGCGCACCCGCGCGGCGCTGAGGGTGAGCGCCACGATGTAGGGCTGGGAGATGCTCTGGCCGTAGCCGATGGGCAGCGCCACGTCCTCGTAGGCGAGGTGAGCGGCCTCCTCCGGCACGAAAAGCTCCCTCGGCACTTCCTCGAGGGCGCGCAGCACGCGCCTGTCGTCGATCTCCGTCGCAAGCCGCACTAACAGGCGGCGCCTTTCTGATTCCACGTGTCGGCTCCCGTTGTTCCGGTCGGCCCGCGCCGCCCGCGATTGGCGCGAGGCGCTAGCGGCGGGCGCGGCCCAACCCGCGCACCGGCCAGATTCTGAAGTAGACTTTGCCCACGATTGCGGCGCGGCGCACCGGGCCGAAGTGGCGGCTGTCGGTTCCCCTGCCGCGGTTATCGCTCAGCGCGAAGATCTCATCCTCGGCCAGCGACCAGTCGCGGCACTCGAGGCCCACCGAGGCCGGCAGCCCACCGAGGTACGGCTCCGGCAGGTGGGCGCCGTCAACGTACAACGAGCCGTCCGCCAGGCGCACCGACTCGCCAGGCAGACCCACCACACGCTTGAGGTCGTGCGCCGCCGGATCGCCGGGGTTGCGGAGGACGACCACGTCGCCCCTCGCAACGGCTCAAATACCGTATGGACCGACAAACAGCAGCTCGCCGGACCGGTGGGAGGGCTCCATACTGCGGCCCCGGATGAGGTAGAGTCTAATCAGGATACGCTCCCTTTTCGGGCCGCCGGCAGCCGCGGTTTTGGGGCCGCGCCGCCACTCGCGGTTCCGTCTTGCCAGCCTGCACAGAGGCGGCGGCTAGGCGCGCGGGGGTTGCGAGACGCGGCCTGTTCCTGTATCTTCATAGTTGTAATCATCAACAGACAAGGAAGGATACTGCCATGAAAATTGCGTCGACTCTCAAGCGCTTTTCCCCGGTACGCACGGCCCGCGCCCACTGCGACATCCCGTGCGGCATCTACGACCCCATCGCGGCCAAGATCGCGGCCCAGACCGTGCTCAAGATGGTGGTGCGAATAGAGTCGCTGGGTGGCGACCACGACGTCGCCACCCACAACACCTTCTCCCGCTACGTGGCGGCGAAGGAGGAGCACGCCGACCTCTGCAAGCGCGAGCTCAACATCCTCGGCAACGACTACTTCAAGCCCAACCACCTCGAAGACCACCCGGACCTGCCGGCGAAGTTCATGGCCGCCACCGGCCTGTGCTCGCAGAACAAGCAGGGCGTGAGCCGCGAGACCGCCGAGGCCCTGGTTGCCTCCGTCGACGAGATAGCCACTATCTACTGGGCCACGAAGGGCGTGGAGTACAGCGACCCCGTCGCCGAGGTGCGATTCGGCGCGTAACCCCACGCGACGCCTGCGGCGCTAAAGCGCGGTAGGCTGACGCCAACGACCAATAGAGGGGCGGTTCTCCGCGAGAGGCCGCCCCTTTTCACGCCCAACTACGCTACTTGTAGTCCTCGCGGGGCGGGCTGAAGATGTCGAGCGCCATCGACCAGCCGTCCCAGCCGACCAGCCCGTGCTCCACGCCGCCCGGTATCACGTAGGCGTCTCCCTGGCGCAGCCGCTTGGTCTCGCCGCCCACCGTGAACTCGAACTCTCCCTGGAGCACAATCCCCGCCTGCTCGTGGGGGTGGGTGTGCGTGGGGACGACCGCGTTGGGCGCTATTTCCACCATGCTCATCATTATCTTGTCGCCCCACATAGGCCGCAGCGTGACGCCGGGGGCCAGCTCCTTGCGCTCTATGTCCGACGGGTCGAAAAAGTGCGACACTCTATCCTCCTGTGCGGCCGTTCGCGGCCCTTCGTGCCCCGCGGTGCGGCCCCGGCTACAGGCCCGCCCTCTTCTGCGCCTTGGCGTTGGCGATAGACAGGCAGGCGGTTATGAAGTCGTTTACGGGAGTTTCCACGCCGACCTCCTTACCGATCCTGGAAACGGCGCCGTTCAGCAGCATGACCTCCAGGGGATTGCCGGACTGCAGGTCCAGGAACATGGAAGACGTTAGCTCCTCGCTGCTCTCCTGGAACTCGGCCATCGTGGCTTCCACGAGGTCGCCGTCCAGCCCGACGCCGCTCGCCCGGCCCGCCGCGGCCGCCTCGCGCATCACGCGCCAGGTCAGCTCCAGGGTCTCGGGGCGTGCCAGCACATCGGTGAACGATGGCTCGCGAGTGATGCAGACCATGCCGCTGAGCGCGCAGATGAAGACGAGCTTGTTCCACAGCGCCTTGTCAACGTCGCCCGACAGCTCTATGTCGACGCCCGCGGCGGAGAAGGCGTCGCGAATGGCCGCCGCGCGCGGCGAGTCGCGTCCGTCGGCCTCGCCGAACACGATGCGGCAGTGGCCGCCGACCTCGGCGATCAGGCCCGGCCCGGCGCGCAACGCGTGGATATAGGCCGCTCCGGCAATGACCCTGTCGCGCCCGAACGCCCCGGCTAACTGGTCCGCGCTTCCGATGCCGTTCTGAAGCGTCAGAATGGTCGTGTCATCGCCCACGGCAGGACGGATGACCTCGATCGCCTGGGGGTTGTGGTAGCCTTTCACGCAGAAGAGCACTAGCTCGGCCTTCCAGTCGCCGGGGACGCGCTCGACCGCCGGCGACCGGACAGTGTAATCGCCCGCTGCAACGCTCTCCACGCGCAGCCCGTTGGCCTCTATCGCCTCGCGGTGCTCGCCGCGCGCAACGAACACGACGTCCTCGCCGTTCCTGGCGAGCGCCGCGCCGAAGTAGCCGCCGACGGCACCCGTCCCCATCACAAGCACACGCATGAAATGCTCCTTGAGCCGCCCCGGAGCGGGAGCGGCATGTTGTCGCGGAGCCACCGCCGCGCGGGCCGCTCCACAGGAGCCTATGATATAGTCGGGCGGCGCAGTCCGCAATCGCGGGCCAAACCGCTCGCGGTGTGCGGCTGTGCAGGCCTGGATCCCGTCACTGTCGTTGGATGCCATGCCACAGGCCAGGTTTGACACGCAATCCGCCCAACCTTACACTTGGCCGCGTACTACAAACCCGCATACCCGCCAGACGCGCCGCCCGTGAGGAGGCTTGCCATGAAGTTCGGACTACTCTACGAGATGCAGCGACCCCACGAGGACTTCAAGATCGACTACACGGCGTTGATCGAGGAGACGATCGAGCAGTGCCAACTGGCGGATGAGGTTGGCTTCGACTACTTGTGGTTCGTGGAGCACCACTTCCTGACCACGTTCTCCGGTTCCTCGGCGCCAGAGGTGATCATATCCGCGCTCGCCCGGCTCACCAAGCGCATTAGGCTCGGCTTCGGGGTGGTTATTCTGCCGCACCACCGGCCCACGCAGGTGGCCGAGCGGGTGGCCATGGTGGACCACCTGTCCGGCGGCCGGGTGGAGTTCGGCGTGGGCAGGAGCAGCCCCTACGAGCAGCTCGGCATGGGAGTGGACCCGAGGGACACGCGCGAGATTATGGAAGAGTCGCTACGCATGGTGCCCGAGATTTGGCGCACCGAGGGCAACTTCGAGTGGGAGGGCAAGTTCTACAACATCCCGCCCCGGGAGATTTTGCCCAAGCCAAAGCAAGACCCGCACCCTCCCATCTGGATGGCCTGCACCCAGCCATCGAGCTATGAAATGGCGGCGGAAAACGGCATCGGCGTGCTCTCATTCGGGTCGGGCGCGCCGGCCGGAATGAAACAATACGTGGACAAGTACCGCGAGGATATCAAGAGCGCCAATCCGGTTGGATCTGCTGTCAACAACCAGTGGGCCAGCTTCACACTGGGTCACTGCGGCGACAACAACACCGAGGCCCAGGAGTTGGGCGCTCGCGCCATCAAGGAGTTCTTCGGCCCGAACCGCCCCTACTCCTCCGACCGGCAGGAGACCTACGAGCGGCTGCTCGAGTCGTGGGGCGGAGTGCCCGATCACCTGCAGAGCAACTTCCAGCGCTTCCTCGGCGGCGAGGAGGACCTCGGCGGGGGCGGTGTACCGCGCGCGATGCTGGGCGGGCTGCCCGCCGACCTTCTGTGCGAGCGCGGCGTCATCGTCGCGGGCGATCCCGATAGCTGCATACGCTCGGTGCGGAGGCACGAAGAGATCGGCGCCGACCAGACGCTGCTGATAATGCAGAGCGACCAGATACCTCACAAGAAGGTGATGCGGTCGATCAAGCTGTTCGGCGAGCAGGTAATCCCGGCGTTCGGCTAAGCGGACTTCCCGGTCCGTTGAGCGGCGTCGAGCGGTGAGGCTAGTCCTTCAGCTCGATTAGCACGTTCATGTAGCGCGTGTCGGAGTTGTTGATGACGCGGTGCACCTGGTGCTCTCCGTGGTAGCGCCAGGTGCCCACTTCGGACGGGTTTTGCGCCGTCTCGCCGTCTTCGTACTCCGACGTCAGGCTGCCGCCCTCCACGACCACGGTCACGTAGTCGCGGGGGTGCAGGTGCCAGTCGCTGGCCTGGCCCGGCTCCACCACCAGGTTCCATATCTTCACGTGGTCGTTCTCGAACAGCACTTTTGTCGCGATATCCCCTAGCGGCGCGTCTCCTCTGGGCATGTGACACCTCCAAATTTGGACTTCGTACTCCGTCTGCCGCGGGCCTGGGGGTGGGTCAGAAACCCAGCCCTCTCTCCTTCAGGCTGACGAAGCCTCGCGAACCTATGATAACGTGATCCAGTAGCTCGATGTCCATCGCCTCGGCGCTGGTGCGGATGCGCCGCGTGACGGCCACGTCCTCCGGGCTGGGCGTCGGGTCGCCGGACGGGTGGTTATGGGCCATTACGATGGACGGGCAGTTTTCGCGAATCGCGGGCCGCAGGACCTCCGCGACGCGCACCGCGGCGGAGTTTACGCTGCCCTTGTACACGGTCTCCTTGGCGAGCACCTTGTTCTTGGTGTTCAGCAGCAGCACGTACAACTCCTCCTGCTTGAGGCCGTTGAGCGTCGAACCCAGTTCGCTCACCACGTCCTGGGGGCAGCTTATGGTTCTTCGCAAAACCGGCTCGGCGTCGGCGACCCTGCGGCCCAGCTCCACCGCGGCCAGAAGCTGGCAGGCCTTGGCCTCGCTGATGCCCTTGAGCTCACAAAGTCTGCCAAAGGCCACGTCGGACAGTGCGCTCAGCCCACCAACCTGTACCAGGAGTTGCTGAGACAGCGCGACCACGTTTTGCCCCTTTATTCCGGTGCGCAGCAGTATGGCCATCAGCTCGGCGTCGCTCAGGTACTTGGCTCCAACCTCTCTGAGCCGCTCGCGCGGCCTCTGGTCTACGGGAAAGTCGAGAATACGCGCATGATACGCTACCGGGACCTCCTTGACGACCAATTAACCGCCTCCGTTTCGTTCGCCGCGCGCCATCCGCGGATCTGCCGTGGACATCTGGGTACAGGTTAGCATAAACGTTCGGGCGCGGCAACCGGAAATTGTTGCATAAACCTTTGTCGCTGGGGCTTCTTGCCCGATGGCCCCCCGGCCCCTGGATTCCGGCTAGGGGGCCGGAATGACAATTGTTCATGCAGCGCGCTTGACACCCGCCATGCAGCACATAGAATAGGCCTCACGGGGCGGGGCCAGGCACACAAGTGGCCGCGTTGCCCCGACACTGCCTACGAGGAAGCATCGCAATGATTGACAGAGACCGGCTGGTCGCCACGTTCGTGGAGCTGGCGAAGATAGACAGCCCCTCCAGCGATGAGGAGGAAATCGCCCGGCACCTCGTCGCGACGCTGGAGGAGCTGGGGCTGAGTGTCACGAGGGACGCTTACGGCAACGTAATCGGCACCGACGGCGAGGGCGAGCCGCTGCTGCTTTCGGCGCACATGGACACCGTCGAGCCGGGGCGCGGCATCGAGCCGGTGGTCGAGGACGACCGCATCCGCACGAACGAGACCACCATCCTCGGCGGCGACTGCAAGGCTGGCGTGGCCGCCATTCTCGAGGCCATCAGGTCTATCAAGGAGGACGACGTCCCCCACGTTCCCTACCAGGTCGCCTTCACCCGCGAGGAGGAGATTGGGCTGGCAGGCGCTCGCAACCTGGACTTTTCGCTGATACACGCCAAGGAGGCGGTGGTTTTCGACGGCGAAGGCCCTCCCAGCCAGATAACCTCGTCGAGTCCTACGTACATTGGATTCGACTTTGAGATAACGGGACGCGCCGCGCACGCCGGCGTCGAGCCCGAAAAGGGCCTGTCGGCCATCCGGCTCGCGGCGGAGCTCATCACGCGGCTTCCGCAGGGCAGGTTGGACGACGAGACGACGTTCAACGTGGGCACGATAGAGGGCGGCACCGTGCGCAACGCCGTGCCGGAAAACGCCACGGTGAGCGGGGAGTTCAGGAGCCGCAACCTCGAGGCGCTGGACGCGATCCAGGTGCAGCTCGACGACGCGCTGCGACAGGTGCGGGAGTGCACCCGGACGCCAGGATCGACGCCCACGTCCACACCGAGTTCGAGGCGTACACCCTGACAGAGGACGACCCAGCGACCCTGCACGTGATGGGCGTGCTGCGAAGCCTGGGCCTGGAGCCGACGCTGCGGCCCTCCGGCGGCGGCACAGATGGCAATGTGTTCCGCGGCCACGGCATCAGCGCCGTGGTGGTGGGAATGGCCGACCACGGCATGCACACCGTTCGCGAGTACGTGACGATTCCCGACCTGGTCGACGCCGCCCACCTGTGCGAAAGCCTGCTGCGCAGGGAGTAGCCAGCAGTGCGCGTTGAGCTGGCCTACGGACGGGGAGTCCTGCCGGTGGAGCTGCCCGACGACCGCACCACCGTGATAGAGCCTCGCTACGCGCCCGGACTGCCCGACCCCGCGGGCGCCCTGCTCGCCGCCATTCGCAACCCGATCGGCTCGCCGCCTCTAAGCCGGCTCGCGCGGTCCGCCGGCAGCGTGGCCATCGCCGTCTGCGACGTCACGCGGCCCATGCCCAGCGCGACAGTGCTGCCGGTGCTGTTGCGCGACCTGTCACACCTGCCCGCGGAGCGCGTGAAGATACTGGTGGCGACCGGCACTCACCGTGCGAACACGTCCGACGAGCTCGAGGCCATGCTGGGCCGGGAGGTCGTGGCGAAGCATCCCGTGATCAATCATGACGCCTTCGACCGGCAGAATCTCGTACACGCGGGAGAGACCGGCGGCGGAATACCCATCTGGCTCAACCGCCACTGGGTGGAGAGCGATCTTCGAATCACGACCGGATTCGTGGAGCCCCACTTCTTCGCCGGCTTCAGCGGCGGCCCCAAGATGGTCGCGCCCGGGCTTGCCGGCTTCGACACCACCATGCGATTGCACGACGCCCGCATGATAGGAGATCCACGCTCCACGTGGGGCGTAACGGAGGGCAACCCGATACACGACGCCATACGCGAGATCGCGCGTCTGACCGGCGTGGGGTTCAGCGTGGACGTCACGATCAACCGCGACCACGCCATCACCAGCGCCTACGCGGGCGAGCTGTTCGCCGTCCACGCCGCCGCGTGCGACGACGCGCAGCGCCGGGCTATGCGCGCAGTTTGCCGCCGCTACGACGTGGTTGTCGCGACGAACAGCGGCTACCCGCTGGACCAGAACCTCTACCAGGCGGTGAAGGGCATTTCGGCGGCGGCGCAGGTGGTCCGGGACGGCGGGGCCATCGTGTGCGCCGCCGAGTGCGAGGACGGCGTGCCAAGCCACGGAGCATACAGGGAAATACTCGCGCAGGGGGCCGGGCCGGCCGAGCTGCTCGCCGCAATACGATCGGGCGAGATCGAGCGGCACGATCAGTGGCAGGTGCAGATACAGGCCCAGATACAGCAGCGAGCGGACGTGTACGTCAAGGCGGGCGGCGTGACTCCCGACGAAGTGCGAGCGGCGCACATGCGCCCGATCGACAGCGTGGACGACACCGTCGCGTCGCTGCTGCGCGGCTTCGGCCCAGAGGCCGCCGTGTGTGTGCTGCCCCAGGGCCCGCAGACTATCCCATACGTGAGCGAGACGTAGGAGTCAGCCTTTCACCCCCATCCCCGTATCGAGTACGGGGCAGACTCTAACCTTCCCCCATCAAACGCGTGATGCAGATTAGCAGCAGGACCAAGAAAGTTTAGGAAGGTGTCAAGGAATGGTATAAGCTAGTACCGTTTCAATCTGAATATGGTGGATAGATGTGTTGAAGTTTAGTGCGAGCGTGCTGAGTGGAGAAGCGCCAGTCAATGACGGCGACAGCCTCATTGCGTTCACGTTCCAGCGCCAAGACCTCTCGTTTCAGTACTGCCTCGTCGCTGATTCGGCGGTTGATACACTGATTGCTCAAGACACTCAACTCTATCTCGGCCATGTTCAGCCAACTGCCGTGTACTGGGGTGTAGTGGAACTCCAGTCCCTTGGCGATACGGCGCGCTTCCGCCGGCTCGAAGGCGTCGTACAACGAACCCAGCTTGTGTGTGTTGAGATTGTCCAGCACCAGCCGTATCGTCTCGGTGTGAGGGTATGCCTCATCAACCAGCCATCTCATCTGATGTGCGAAGTCCACGGCAGTACGTCGCTCGGTCACGTCTCCAGCGGCCTGCTCCTCGGCGTCATCGGAGCCCTGGCCGTCCTGTGCGGTCTGACCCTCGGTAATGAAGCTGAAGCTTCCAGCCAGTTGGTTTGGGATGTGGAGGGGAGACTGCACCCAGAAGAGCGGCCTCGCGTTGAGCTATGGCCATCTCAGCAGTTTCTCTTCCAGGTTGACATCTTCCTCCAGTCGTTTCCCTCAATTCCAACCGTGAGGCCGCGTCAGCACGTAGCCATCGGCCTTGGCAACCCAGTCCGGGAACTGGCTGTCCCTGCACACGTCTCGGCCTATGGTGAAGTGCCCCGCCGCCGCGCTTGTGGAGACCGGCTGAGTGCCGCCCTGGAGGGAAAGCGCCAATGGCCAGCTTTTCGGGATAGCGCCCCCCGGTCGGCCCGCACCGGGCCGGCTAGGTCGCCGTCCCCAGATATGATGATGGCCATATCGAACGCGTCGTCTTGAGCGTCGCCGACTTACACCGTCCGTGGCTGTACGTTTTGCTCTCCAGTCAGTCTCACGCTAGGCTGATGGTCCGCCTTCAAGAACGGCTTCCAAAAGAGATGAGCCTTTCGAAACCTGGTCATTGCCGCCAAGAGCAAGATACTTCGGTCGGATCAAGCTCAGACTGTTGTGGACCGCTGTTTGGTCCAACCCGGCGACATCGAACTTGGCGATTATGTTCGCTTCTGGTTTTGGCGAATTACAGATGCCCGCTACTGCGTGCATGGCAACATAAAAGCGAAGATTATTGCGGTCCTTTGATGCGACATTCAAACTTGGCGATTTCAAGTGACCTTCAACTCGTCGCATAGCCTCAGCACACACGAAGTACAACTCAATCGGATATGATGAGTTAAACACCTGCCCGTAGTCTTCGTCCGTCTTCAGAAGCGACGAAGGACGTGCGGGCGCCGTGTCAGGTCGGCGAAGGACTATCGCCATCACTGCCTGCGCCAAATAAGGGATGCCCACTATCTTGTCCCGGGGTTTGCCTTCGTTTCTGTAGTAGTTCTTTCGTCGATCATAAAACAAGCCTCTTGGTCGCAGATACTCCTCAATGTCTCTATGGATCTTATCTGTGGCTCTTAAAGACGACAGTAGCACTACGGTCTGACTGTTTGTCGCTTTTATGATGCGGTCACGGCTCTCGTCCTCTGTGGGAACCATGACCCGGACCAAGATTTTCCTCTCGTCATTGGTTTCATCGGACTCCTTGCAGTAGTTGTAGATCTCTGTTGACGTTTGTAGGCCGTTGACGATTTGCGGATCTCCCATAGTCAACGTTTTCCCCCCAAGTGATGCTTGGGTTGCTAGAATCGAGACGCCGTTGTTCAACCACCAGAAATCCTCAGTCGCTTTGCCTTGAAGCGAGGCCTGAATTTCATCGTTGACTTGGGTTCGACCTTGGTAATCGCGTACGTTCGCTTCAAACATCTGCCTCCGGATCGCCTTTTTGTCGTCAGTTATGAATTTGAAGAAATCATGTAATCTGACCAGACAG
Source organism: Dehalococcoidia bacterium (assembly GCA_965226695.1). GTDB lineage: Bacteria > Chloroflexota > Dehalococcoidia > Lucifugimonadales > CATOSD01 > CATOSD01. The sequence continues at coordinate 3,011,975 of OZ245405.1, read as the reverse complement.
ACAAACCCGATTTGGTCTCCGGAGGAGATTGGGCTTTCAGCTAGGGGGAGGCCATATGTTCTCTGGGGGTGTCGGCGAGCCAGACCGAGCAATTCGGCAGCGCCCAAGAATCGAAAATCAAACTTGCACTGTGGGAAGTGTAACGTCACAATATTTTCAAGCGGTTTCACCTTACGCTTGACGTTGTCGTCTATTTCTGCGCCCTTGGAGGCATAAAGGAAGGTCACCTTCAGTGTCGGGAACGAAGCGGCGAGTTGGTTGTAGAGTTCGTGAAAACGCTGAATTGACTCTATGAGGCGTTCGTTGTAGACGCCTGACAAAGTTGAAGCTTCCTTTGACAGGTCGAAGAAGTCGTTACTGATTGTCAGAAAGCGTTCGATTGGAGTTTCTTGGAACCCGGCGTGCGTCTTCGACTGCAGGATGATCAGATCGATGGTAACGTCCCTTCTCAGGTGGCCATAATCCGAGTCCTCCTGAACTAGGTCGCCATTTACTAGGAGATAGATCGCGTCTATCCCGCCATCGCCTCCGTCACCCACCAAGCCAGACTCTATCTCGTCATACGAGAGATCGAAGTCCTTTAGAACCTGCTCTGCCGTGAAGAACTCGAAAAAAGAGCTGGGGTCCGTATTTGGGTCGGTTTCCATCTGACGCTGCTTCAAGACTTCATCTAGGATGATTCGATCGTTTGTTGTCATCACGACTCTCCGTTCCAATTGACGATTGATGGTTGACGCCTCAAGTGGACCTGAGGTGGACCCTGTTATTGGGACAGAATTGGGGTGGAGTTAAGTGAGGGTACCGTCGCTCCTCTTTATGATACCACCGTCGGTTCCTGTGAGTTCCTCCTGTTCTTGGACTCCTGCTTCGGCACCATCCGGTTCCCGTGGAACACTTCCGCCGGGGTCCGGTAGCCCAGAGCTTGATGGGGCCTCTGGTAGTTGTAGAACCGGAAGTAGGCTCCCAGTTCCCTCCGAGCCTCAATGGCGTTGGCATAGGCTTTCAGGTGCACCTCCTCATACTTTACCGTCCTCCACAGTCGCTCTGCGAAGATGTTGTCCTGGTAGCGACCTTTCCCGTCCATGCTGATCTTCACCCCCCGGTGCTGAAGGACTTTGGTGAACTCCTGGCTGGTGAACTGGCTGCCCTGGTCGGTGTTGAACACCTCAGGCCTCCCTCCATCCGGGCCTCGACACAGAAATCTGTCTCCAGGGTGTTTGTCAAGGGCGGCGGGATACCCAGATCCACCGCCTAGTTACAGAAGAAGGCCTCGTTGGAGCCAGCCGCAAAGCTGGCTATGATGGTAGGTAACAAACACAACCCATCACCAACGAGGTGCGACCATTATGCGGCAAGCAACACTTCCCTTCCACTACGAAGAGGAGCGCGAATCTACAGGCATGACGGCCTGGCCTGCCCTGAGCCTGCCGAAGGGTCGGGCCTGCCGGCGTATCTGGACCTGGCCGCGGTGGCACGGCTGGGGGAGTCGGTGCGCCGTCACGTGGGAGTGAGAGAGGGCGCCCAAGGGTGGACCGACTCCCAGATGGTGATGTCGCTGGTCATGCTGAACCTGGCGGGCGGGGAGTCGGTGGATGACCTGCGGGTGCTGGAGAAGGACGAGGGGTTGGGCAGGCTGCTGCTGATGGCGGAGCTTCACCGGATGCGGCGGGCAGAGCGCAGGGCGCAGCACAACAGGTGGCGCAGGAAGAGGCGCCGCACCGTGCCGTCGCCCACGGCGGTGTTCAGGTACCTGGACCGTTTCCACGACGACTCGGAGGAGACCAGGAGGGCGATCGCACAGAGCGTTCATACCGGCGGCCAACGACGCGCTGAGGGGGCTTCGCAGGGTCAACGCGGACCTGGTCGGGTTCGCGGGGAGCCGTTCGGGGCACACCGAGGCGACACTGGACCCCGTATCGAGTACGGGGCAGGCTATGGACGCTACGCTGATAGGGACGCACAAGCGGCAGGCCAGCTACTGCTACAAAAAGCACAAGGCGTACCAGCCGCTGACCACGTACTGGTATGAGGCGGACCTGGTGGTGCACTCCGAGTTCAGAGACGGCAACGGCCTGCCCCGTACTGGATACGGGGTGCCCGCGGGCTACGAGCAGTCGAGGGTGTTGAAGGAGTCACTGGAGCAGTTGCCTGCCGGGGTGAGCAAGGTGATGATGAGGTCTGACTCGGCGGGCTACCAGAAGGAGTTGTTGAGGTACTGCGCAGAGGGCAGGGATGAGCGGTTCGGAGTGATCGAGTTCTGTGTGGGAGTGGACGTGATGCCTGAGTTCAAGGCGGCGGTGAAGGAGGTTGGTGAGGATGGATGGCACGACTTGTATGGGACGGAGACAGAGCATCGAGAGCGCACAGGCCAGCAGTACGCCGAGGTGTGCTACGTGACCGGTTGGACAGGCTACAGCAAGAACAGTCCCGACTACCGGTTCATCGCGATAAGGGAGCCTCTGAGGAATCCCAAGCTGTTCGACGTGGAGGACTCGCCGGTTCCCACGATGCAGATGGGAGACGGCTCGTGGTACAAGGTGACGGGAGTGGTGACGAACCGGGAGTTGCCGGGAGATGAGCTGATCCGATGGTACAGGCAGAGGTGCGGCAAGAGCCTGCCCTGAGCCTGTCGAAGGGGGGAGGAGGTGCATTCGGTGCTGAAAGAGGACCTTGCCGGGGGCAGGCTTCCGTCGGGGAAGTTCGGGTCGAACGCCGCGTGGTGGGCCAAGTGACGTTGGCGTTCAATCTGAACTCGGCGATGAAGCGGCTGGTGCTGGGAGGAGAGTGGGTGAGCAGGCGTCTGAAGGCGGTGCGCTTCGGGGTCATCTGCATTGCCGGACGAGTGGTCAGACACGCGAGGAGGCTGATCATCCGCCTCACGAGGGGACATCCTGCCCATGAGTTGCTGGTCGGCGCACGCCGCAGGATACGCGTACTGGCAACCACGTCGCTCCGGGCCTGAACCGCTCCATCACCTGCCAACACATCAGGCACATCAGGTGGCTCGACCGAAGTCACCGGCCTCGCCACGCCCAACGACTGCCCAGAGTGCTCTCCAAACCGGCTCGGGAACCGCCACAGACCACCTGAGCCGTAGCATCGACCCCCTCAATGCCAACCCACCGGCCACGAACCGCGCATTCACCCCGCCATCGCACCTGCGGTCTCCCATGATGCCGTCAGGCGGTGAATCTGGGGCCTGGCACTTATCTTGACAGCATTGGGCTTCGCGCTTAAACTTGCGTCACAGTCAGCATTACCTACTGGAGGAGATACTCAATGACCCAAGAGCAGGACTCTGTCATCACCCAGGAGATGCGCGACGCGGTTGGTGTGGAGTCTGACCCCGTTAGCCACGAAGTAGAGAAGGGCGCGATCATCAAGTTCGCCCAGGCGATAGGCGACGACAACCCCCTGTTCAACGACGAGCAGGCCGCCCGCGCGAGCCGGTACGGTGGACTGATAGCGCCCCCAACGTTCCTGCGCTCCACACCGTCCGGCCCCATGAAAGTGAGCATCAAGAGCCCGTTCTCGGCCAACCTGGACGGCGGCAGCGAGTGGGAGTATTTCGTGCCTGTGCGGCCCGGTGATACCATCACCGTTACCCAGAAGTTCGCCGACGTGTACGAGCGCAACGCCCGGGCGTTCGGCAAGATGATGTTCACGATTCGAGAGACCAAGTACGTCAACCAGTTCGGCCAGACGGTCGCGCTCCAGCGCAGCACCGGCATAAGCTACAACCCGCCTTCGTAGCGGGCGCCGTCCAGAGACCGGCCCGCAATCGAACTTCAAAAGTTATCCCGCGAGGAGGAACAGATGGGAGACCAGGTCTACTTCGAGGACGTCCAGGAAGGGATGGAGATTCCCACGCTGCGCAAGGACCCGACGACGCAGCAACTCGTCAAGTACGCTGGCGCGTCCGGTGACTACTACCAGATTCACTACGACCAGACCTTCGCCCGGGGCAACGGCCTTCCCGACGTTATCCTGCACGGCGCGCTGAAGAACGCCTTCTTGGGCCAGTTCGTCACCGACTGGATCGGTCAGGACGGCTCTCTCAAGAAGCTGAGCTGCCAGTACCGGGGCATGGACGTTCCCGGCACTCCCGTGTTCGTAAAGGGCAGCGTGACCAAGAAGTCTTCCGACGACGGCGAGAACCTCGTCGAGTGCGAGCTCTGGATGGAGGACCACGAGGGCGGCAAGACGACCCCCGGCTACGCCACCGTCTCGCTTCCCAGCCGCAGCGACTAGCCCACAACCCCCACGTCGGTGCGTGAACCGCCCGCGCGGCTCACGCACCGACCACCCTTCAGGGCAAACATCCTCGCTTCGACGCATCCTTCCCACCGCCGGGGCTGGGTGCCTGTGCACCAGCGAAAGGACCCTAGATGAGCAGTGGCCCGTCCGGTTCTGGCGCCACCGGAGAGGTGCTACTAGACGCGCACTTCGATAGGCGCGTCATGTCATACGGCAGGCTGTTGATCACCGGCTTTCTCTTCATAACCGTCGCCGGCATCCTGCTGATACCTTTCTGGCTGATATTCAGCCTCTGGTACCTCCCCGAATTGTACCGTCGGCAGTCCGCGCGCCTGACGGCGCGCGCCATCGAGACCCGCAAGGGAGTCTTCTTTCGCAAAGAGGCCACCATTCCCCTGAACCGCATAACGGACGTGCGCCTTCACGACGGCCCGCTTATGCGCTTCTTCGGCCTTCGCGGGCTGCGGGTGGAGACGGCGGGCCAGTCGGGCCAGAACGCCAGCAGCGAGGGCGACCTGGTGGGAGTGGTGGGAGCCGTGGAGCTACGCGACGCCATTCTGCGCCAACGAGAGATGGCGCTCGGCGGGGAAGCCGCCTCCGCGCCCGCCCAGGCGGCGGCCGGCTCGGTCGAGACGACCGAGCTGCTGGCCGAGATTCGCGACATCCTCACTCGCATCGAACGCCAGGGCAGGTCGTAAGGGGCCAACCTGGTCCCTTCTCCCTCGATGAGAGAGGGCTAGGGTGAGGGCGAAACCAGGGTGCACGCGGAATCCCCCTTAATCCCCGTCACCCCCCAATCCCGGCCTGACGGCCCACTGGTAGACGGCAGCGCCTACGGGCCCGCCGACGAGGGGACCTACGATATAGGCCCAGAAACCGGCGGACGGCCCGGGTATGGCCTGCCCACCCCAGCCCGCGAAGAAGGCCACCAGCCGCGGTCCGAAGTCGCGCGCGGGATTGAAACCACCCTGCGTGAGCGGTCCCAGCAGGCTGATCAAGACTGCCACGGTGAACCCCACGAAGAACGGCCACATGCTGCCCCGCGCTATCCGCCCGTTTCGCCTGTCGGTGAGCGCGAAGATCATGAAGACGAGAATGGCCGTCCCGAGCGCCTCCACCGCCGCCGCGCCTGCCGGCGAGACGAGCGCCCGTGCGGCGGTGTCCACGCCTATGGCGGCCGGGTTGGGGAAGTACTCGCCAAACACCATCGCCGAGTGCTCGCTGCCCTCCTCGCCGCGCGTTATCCCTTGGTCCGCCTCGAAACGGTCCAGAAACGGGCCGAACACCGCAAGCACCACCAGTCCCGCGACCACCGCGCCGGCAAGTTGTGCGGCCCAGTACGCGGGAATCCGCCTCGCCGGGAAGTCGCGCCCCCGGAAGAGCGTCATGGCGAGGCTGACGGCCGGGTTGAGGTGCGCCCCCGACACGGACGCCGTGGCGTAGATGGCCAGCGAGACGCCAAATCCAATGACCGCGGCGACCTGCCACAGCCCGACCTGGGCGCCTGTGAGCGTGGCTGCCGCCACGGCGCCGGTGATGAACAGTACGAGAAGGAATGTGCCGACGAGTTCGGCCGTCATCTGGTGAAGCAGTTTCAAATTTAATTCCTTGGTATCACGGCGCCACGACGACGTTTGCGCGGGGCCGCAAAAAAGCGCCCCAGCGGTTGCCGGGGCGCCATTGAATTGCGCTCCGTCGTCTGTGTTGCCGGAGGTTAGATTGCGAAAGACGCGAGCAACTCCTCGGGCGTCTTGGATTTGGCTTTGCCGGACATTTCGTTTGCGCGCTGGTCGAACGTCATGCGGGACTCGTCGCGGTACAGCACGCCAACCGGCACTCCATGCGTGCTGGCTATCTCGAAAGCCGCCGCCTGGTCGGTCTCGTCGTGGTCGTCGGGTATGTCCCATGCCAGGGGCGCGATGCCCTTTCTGGGATTGCCCTTCAGAACCTCGAAGGTGTTGTTGTAGGTCGTGCAGGGCGACTGCACGTGCACGACCGAGAAACCCTTGTGGTTCATCGCGTCCTGGATCATCAGTCCGAGATCTCTGACCTTTGTAGATATTGTGGATGCGACGTACGACGCGCCGACCGTGAGGTACAGCCTGAGAGCGTCGAGCGCCTCCTCAGGCTTGCCGTACGGCGTCGAGCTCGTGATTGTGCCCAGGTCGGTGGTGGGAGAGCTCTGGCCTTTGGTCAACCCGTACACCTGGTTGTCCATGATGACGGCGGTAACGTCCAGATTGCGCGCGGCCTGCGGCCCTATGTGCTCGAGACCGATGCCCAAGAAGTCGCCGTCGCCGGCCACGATCACCACGTTCAGGTCGGGGCGGCCCATCTTCACGCCCATGGAGAGAGGAAGGGTCCTGCCGTGAATGCCGTGCAGACCGTAGGGCATGTCGCCCTCGAGCAGGTGAATCATGTTGCCGGAGCAACCGATCCCGGCCACGACCACGGTGTTCTCAGCCGGAAGCTCCGTCTCGATGTACCTCTGGGACAGTGCCGACTCGAGCGCGCGGCGCACGCCGAAGTCGCCGCAGCCGGGGCACCATTTGAAATCGTACTCGGGATTCTTCGCGCTCATGCGGTTACCCCCTCCTTTTGCAACTGTCCTACTCGCTCCCCGACTTCGCGCACCAGGTCCTTATCCTTGAACGGCAGCCCGGTTATCTGGGTTATGGACTCGGCCCGCACTCCGTAGGAGCGGAGGATCGACGAGAACTGACCCTGGAAGTTGAGCTCCGGAACGAGTACAAGCTCCTTGCTCTTCAACTCTTCCAAGAGCTGGGGCGGCATCGGGTTGAGGAACATGGTGTAGTACCAGGCTATGTCGTGCCCGGTCCGCGACAACTCTCTGTAGGCGGCGAGAGCCGGGCCTTTCGAGCCGCCCCACGGCAGCAGGGCGATAGAGGCGTTGGTGTTGTCGCTCTCGTAGTCTCCGTCTTCCAGCAGCTTGATCTTGTTGAAGCGGCGGTTTGTCATCTGGATGTGGCGTTGCGGCAGGTGGGTCGTGTCGCCCATGCCGTCGTGCTCGCTGCCGTTGGCGACGTAGCTGCCCGGGTTGCCCGGGATGGGCATTGGTGAAAGTTCCCAGCCATCGTAGCGGTTGTAGCCGTTGGAGCCTTCGTACACCTTGCGGTTCTCGACCCGCACCTTGCTAAGGTCGGGCGTGGGGATGTTCTGGTTGCGCTCGGACAGGGCGTGCTCGCTGAGCAGCACCACGGGGCCCTGGTAGCGCTCGGCCCAGTTCACCGCGTGCACGGCGGCGTAGAAGCACTCTTCCACGGTACCCGGCGCGATGACGGGCAGCTTCACGTCGCCGTGGGCCGGGTACATAGCCGCCATGAGGTCCGACTGCTCTGTCTTGGTGGGCAGGCCGGTGGCCGGTCCGCCACGTTGGATGTCGGCCACAACCACGGGTATCTCGGCCATCCACGCGAGCCCCAGGCCCTCGCTCATCAGTGAGAAGCCCGGGCCGGCGGTGGCGGTCATCGCCTTCTTGCCGGCGAATCCTGCGCCGACTATGGAGTTGATTGACTCGATCTCCGAGCTGGCCTGGTAACAGAACCTGCCCGGCCCAACGAGGTTTTGCTCCATCCACACCAGTATGGACGTGGCGGGCGATATGGGGTAGCCGACGTAGAACTCGAGCCCCGCCGTAAGCGCGCCCAAGGCGATGGCCTGGTTGCCGTTGAGCAGGATCTGGTCTATCTCCGGAGGGATGGACGGGGCAAGCTCGCCGAGGCTGAAACCACTGCGCTCCGCCTCTATTCGTCCCAGCGAGAGAGCCTCGATGTTCGAGCTTATGATCTGCTCGTCGTTGGGGCGACCTCTCGTGAAGCGTTTGGTTACGAACTCCTCGAGGATGACCTGGGGCATCTGCACCAGGTAGGCGAGCGCTCCGATGACCACCATGTTGGCGGCCCGGTTGTTGCCGGTGGACCTGGCAAGCTCGTCGAATGGCATGCCGAAGCTATTGCCCGTGTACTCCAGGTCGAAGGCGCCGGTATCGTATATGACCACGCCGTCCTCGCGCACCTCCGATATGTGCGTGTCGTACGCCTCGCGGTTGAAGGCTACGAGCACGTCGAGGTCGTCACCCGAGCTCAGCACCTCGGTATTGGCTATGCGCGTCTGGGTCCAGGTGGGACCGCCCATTATCTGCGAGGGGAAGGTGGCGAAGGTCTGAGCGTGGTAGCCCCTTTGGGTTGCCGCTTGAGCGAGACCCTCGGCAGAGGTCACGACGCCCTGGCCGCCCTCTCCCGCAAATCGCACCACAAAGTCACTCTTTCTCAACTACTACCTCCAGAAAGCCTGAGAGTGGGCGACCTCCACGGGCAGTCGACGGAGCCGCGGCCCGTATTCGCAAGGAGATGTTCGCAGCTTCGGAAAGAGCTTGAAGGACTCATCGGTTACCGGCGTCCGAGCTGCCCCGCCGCCCATACTTTCGTCTTATGCCGCCGGGAAATGTACCGCGTGCCAGCGTTCCTTCCGACGACCAACTTGACTTGACTGTTACCTTTACAGCTTGCACAAATATAGCAGTACCGCCCCGCGCTGTCAATTTTGGCGAGGAACGGGAAGCCGCCCTTTTCGCGTCCGTGCCGGAGGGTCGTGCGGCCCACTTATTCTTCAACGATGAGGTTGAAGCCGGCAGGACAGACGACCAGGAAAATGGCGTCGAACACTGCGAGGAAGGGTACCCACAGAGCCGGGCTTTCGCCGGCGAACACCGCGCCGGTCGCCTCGACCGCCGCGACGATGGCCGGCAGAGCCACTGGCAGGAAGAGCACCGGCAGCATGATCTCGCGAGACCTGGTGTTCACGGCCATGGCGGAGAAGAGTGTGCCCACCGTGGCTATTCCCAGCGTGGCCAGCAGCGCAACCGGGATCAGCCACGGGTCGCCGGGCGACAGGTTGAACAGCGCCAGAAAGATGGGGAAGACCACGACCTCGACCGCGACCATGAACAGGAATATAGACAGCACCTTGCCGAAGTAGACCGCGTCGCGGGCGACAGGCGCAAGGAACAGTCCGTTCATAGCGGCGCCGTCGCGTTCAATAGCGAACGAACGGCCCAGACCCAGTACGCCGCTGAAGGCTATGGCGACCCACAGGATGCCCGGCCCAACCGTTGCCGCCGTGCGCGGCGTCGGGTCTATGGCGAAGTTGAAAACGACGACGGCCAACAGCGCGAACACCAGCAGCGAGATCACGATCTCCTTGGTGCGCAGCTCCAGCAGGGCGTCCTTCCAGACCACGGCGAGCACCGCCCTCCAGTAGGCCCTCAAGCGTCGGACTCCGCTGTCAGCTCGGCGTATCGCTCCCGCAGCCCCGCCGAGCCGAGTGGGCCGGCTGCAGCGTCGTAGGCGATGCGTCCCCGCGAGAGGATGACGGCGCGGCGCGCCAGCGCCGCACCGCGCTCGAGGTTGTGCGTGGTCAAGATGACCGTGCGGTCCGAAGATGCGCTCTCGGAGACGATGCGCTCCAGAATGGCCAGCGCCTCCTGATCGAGGCCGCTCTCAGGCTCGTCCATCAGCAATATGGGAGGGTCGTGCAGCAGCGCCCGGGCAATCGAGAGGCGCTTGCGCATCCCGTGTGACATCGTGCCAACGCGCTGCGAGAGCCTGGAGGCCATGCCGAGCCGTTCGGCCGCGCTCGCCGCCCTGTCCTCGACGGCGTCCAGGTTGAACATTCGCGCGAAGAGCTTGAGATTCTCCATGCCGGTGAGCTGCTCGTACAACATCGCGTCGTGGGTGACGACGCCGATGGCGGCGCGCGCCAGCTTGCCGTGCCGGGGCACCTCGTAGCCGGCGACGTGGACGCTGCCGCCGTCCGGGCGTGTGAGCGTCGCGAGCGTCTTGATTAGCGTTGTCTTGCCGGAGCCGTTGGGCCCGAGTATGGCCAGGGTTTCACCCCAGGGGACCTGGAGGTCCAGACCGCGCAGCACCGCCACGCGCCCGTAGGACTTGCGGAGGCCCTTCACGTCGATGGCCGGAGTGGGCGGTCCGTCCGCTTCAGCTCGTGGTGTAGTGTCGTACCGGTTCATGGGGGTATTATATGAAAACCGGAACGGAAGCCCACAACCCCGGCGAGAAAGAGGCGTCGGGCGGACCATGCCTCTGTTCGATCAGGCTACACCTGGCTGACCTGACAGGGGTATCATGGGGCATCGCCCCGGACATTCCGACCGGGGCGCGTGGGGAGATCAAGAGAGGACCAGAGGAGTCGTAATGCCTGCCATCGAAGAATTGCGCGAACAGTACGAGGGGCTGGAGCTCAGGGCGCGGACGGACACGGAGGCGGCGGTCGACGCTGCCTGCCTGATGGTGTTCGACTACGAATACGCGGGCCGGGACGCGGAGGTTGTCATCGACACCGACGAGTTCACCGCGGTCTGCCCGTGGACGGGGCTGCCGGACCAGGGGACGCTCAGGATAAGCTACGTGCCGGCGAACTCCTGCATCGAGCTGAAGTCGCTCAAGTTCTATCTGCTCTCGTATAGGAACGTGGGCATCGTGCAGGAGCACGCGGCCAACCGCATTCTGGACGACCTGGTGGCGTGCTGCCGTCCGGTAAGCATGAGCGTGTTCCTGGACTACAACGTGCGCGGAGGGCTTCACACCGCGGTCACGGCGGAGTACGAGGCGCCCTAGGCCCCGCCGCCGCGGCGCGAGGTCAGGTTACGGCCTTGGCAGTCAACCGCATGCGGCCGGCGGCGTGCGCCATCGACGCGGCTGCCACCATTTCGGCGGTGTAGTCCAGGCCGAGCTCGCTGATGTTTACCACCATGTGGAACAGCTCCGGCGCGTCCGGGTTGTCCAGTCCGAGGAATCGCCTGAAGTAGTAGGCGCGGGCCTCGTCGCGGGCGGCCATGATGCGTTCGGCGTCGTCGCGGCTTATCCGCTCGCGCTCCATGATAGTGGCGACCCTGTCCTCGTACTCCGAGATCACGCCCACCCGCATCACGTTGGGCATGTCTCTGAGGATGACGTGGCTTCCTCTTCCCACTATCACGGTGTTACCGCCCTCGGCCATTTCCTCGAGCACGGTGTGGACCGCCTCGATGTAGGCCTCGTCTTCCAATTCGTGCCCTTTGGTGATGGTGGGCTGGGGCAGGTCCTCGTACTCTTCCGTGAGAAACGCGGCGACACCCGGTCCGAAGTAGGGGTCGCCGCCCGCGCCCGACACGGCGGACCGCTCCAGAATGCGCTGGAGCAGCCGCGAGAACCGCTCGCCCCTGGTGGGTGGGCGTTCCTCGCGCTCGTGCAGCGCCTCCACGGTAGCGCCGACCTGGCGCGCTACGTTTGTCAGAATCAGACGGTCGACGTAATCGGCCTCCAGGCGCTGCGCCACCAACGGCCCCAGCGACCTGGGTCCGGCTCCGGAGAGTCCGGCCAAAGTTACCACAGTCATAGCTCACCTCTCCAGCTTCATGTTTCGGTTGCAAGCCGCGCGGGCTGTCCGCGCGGGAAGTCTACTCCTGGCCTTCCTGGCTTTGGAGCTCCTCGACGTGGGCATCCCAGTGCGACCGGATGCGCTCGAGGCGCTGTACGGTGGAGGCTTCCGAGCCGTCGCCGCGCACCATGATCACCGCATCTGGATCTGGCATCTGCCTTGTCGCTGCCGAAAGCCGCGCCTGGAGTTGGCGCGCCTCATCCGCCAGCCGGGCGATGCTTTTGCCCGACGCCCTGCCTACGGCCCGGGCGTTCATCTCGTCGGTGGAGGCGTAGATGCGGTAGGGCGTCTGGCCCGAAGTGACCGCCTCCATGCCATCGACGGTGGCCTGGTGCCAGTAGACCATGTGGACGAGAACCTCGCGGGGCGTCCACAGCTCGATCTTCACCTTGGATTCGGCGCCGGCGTCCTCGAAGTACGACAGCCCCGCCTCCACAGACTGCTCTACGGACGATATGAGGGACTCCAGGTTGTTTTCCGTGGTCATTAGGGCACCTCCCCAGAGTTCTAGTGGTTGGTTTGACTGCGCGCATCAGTCATGGGCGCTAGTACTCGATAATCGAGTAGGTCTCGTAGTTCCGCAGCCTGTCTCTGCCGCCGAGCTCGGCAAGCTCGATGAGCACGGCGACGCCCGCGACGCTCGCGCCCGCCGTTTCGATCAGCTCCCCTGCCGCGGCAAGCGTGCCCCCGGTGGCGAGCAGGTCGTCCACGATCACCACCCGCTGGCCACTGGCGAAAGCGTCGGTGTGCAGCTCCAGGGAGTCGGCGCCGTATTCGAGCGTGTAAGACACGGTGTGTGTGGTGTAGGGTAGCTTGCCCTTCTTCCGAATCGGGACGAGCGGCTTGGCGAGCGACTGCGCCAGCGGCGCGGCGAACAGGAAGCCGCGCGACTCGACGCTCGCGATGGCGTCGGGCCGCACGCGCTCGCAGAACTCGGCCATGCGGGAGAGGGCCGCGCTGAACGCCGCGGCGTCTTTGAGCAGGGGCGTAATGTCGCGGTAGAGGATGCCCTCATGCGGAAAGTCCTCGATCTCCCTGATGTAGTCCTGAAGCTTCACCGCGCCAACCACACTGAAAACAGGCTAATACTTGGTTGAATGATAGTTGGCGGTGGTAGGGCGGTCAAGTAGGCGATATTTCTGGGGCCTGTGCCGGCCAGGTAGGCATTCGGGTGGGCGGGCCCCGTATCGAGTACGGGGCAGGCTCTAAAGCAGGTGTAGAAGGGCTTCAGGCAGCCCGTGGGCGAGTTTTTCGGCGAAAAGTGGGTCATTCTGTGTCATTCTGTGCCACTCCCTAGCTGGAGGCGCTATCGAAACGAGATGAAATGAAACGCTGACGAGACGGATCTGCACGGAAAAGTTGTGCTATGTGACAGAAACGAGACAGGTCGCCGGAGGTCCCAGTTTGGCATATTCACCCCCATTCGCGTATCAGGTGCGTGGCAGGCTCTGGCCTTCGCCCATCGAGGGGGAAGGGACCGCGGCGGGCAGGACGCGGCCCCGCCCCTGGATTCCGGCTCGGGGGCCGGAATGACGGAGAGGTGGGGGAAGGGACATTTGGGTCGCGGAGATAATAGCACGGATGTGCGCAAGACTCAAGAGGGGTTGAGAGGATAGGTTCGCGCCCGACGAGGACAGTTCGAGAGCTTGCTTTCCCGTGCAGACGCCTCGGCATTCCGCGCCTCGCGCATCCACCGGCTCGGCCTGCAGCCGTGTCACACCGCGCTGTCGCCAAACGGCGCAAAACCGACGTTTGGCGAGTGAGGAGCGGTATCTCACGCTACATCAGATACTATCTGACGTATTTCTTACAATAGTTATGCTAGGATGGGGCCGGTAAACCTTCTCCGTGCGGAGGGACCGGTGTTGCGGTCGCTTCGCGAAAGCCTGGGCAGAAGCGAGGCATAGCTGAATGAGACCAACTTTCAAACTGTTCACGGCTGCGTAGGCGACCCTCTTTCCAGCTATGCTAATCGTTGGTACCCTCCTACCGCGGCGGCGCAGGAGCCGCCTAAGAATCCCACTCCCGAGGCCGAGGGCCGGGATGGTCCCGACCAAGGGGAGGCAGACGCGCCCGCGCCGACCGGACTCAGGGTTACGTCGTCCACGGCAAACAGCGTGAGTCTGCGTTGGTACTCGGTGCCCGATGCCTACCGGTACAAGCTGGAGCGGAGCACCAGCAGCAGCGGCCCCTGGACGGATGCGGGCTCTGAGACCGGCAGCACCAGCGAGACAGCCAGCGGCCTGGACTGCGACACGACCTACTACTTCAGGGTGAGCGCGCGGGGCGACGGCACGCCTTACTCGACTACCTTTGGGGACACGTCATCGACACGTTCGAGAGCGACCTCGGAGTGTTCAACGGCGCCGGCTCCGACCGGACTGAGCGTGACGTCATCCACCGATGCCAGCGTGAGCCTGAGTTGGAACCCCGTGACCAATGCCTACCGGTACAAGCTGGAGCGGAGCACCAGCAGCAGCGGACCCTGGACGGATGCGGGCTCAGAGACCGGCGACACCAGCGGAACGGCCACGGGCCTGGACTGCGACACCACCTACTATTTCAGGGTGAGCGCGCGCGGCGACGGATCGCCTTACTCGACAACCTTTGGGGGCACGTCATCGACACGTTCGAGAGCGACCTCGGAGTGTTCAACGGCGCCTGCGCCGACCGGGCTCAGCGTGACGTCATCCACCGATGCCAGCGTGAGCCTGAGTTGGAACCCGGTGACCAACGCCTACCGGTACAAGCTGGAGCGGAGCACCAGCAGCAGCGGCCCCTGGACGGACGTGGGCTCGGAGACCGGCGACACGAGCGGGACGGCCACGGGCCTGGAGTGCGGCACGACCTACTACTTCAGGGTGAGCGCGCGCGGCGACGGCTCGCCTTACTCGACGACCTTTGGCAGCGCCTCGTCCAGCGTGTCGCGGGCAACTTCGGCATGTTCGCCCACAATCGGGGTCGATGTTCAGAACCCGTTCGTGGGACAGTCGGTTACGATGACAGTGTCGACGACAGGGTCGAGCGGCACTGTGTCGTCCTACCAGTGGCAGGAGTGGAGCGCGGGTAGCTGGACAGACCTTGGGGTGACGACCACCTCAGCCACGATGAGCGAGTCGTCCAGTGTCGCGGGGTACCGGTCTTTCAGGGTAGTGGTAGCGTACACCTCGGGGACGCCGGTGGAGTCCTATCCGATTGCGATCCAGTGGCGGGAGATGAGCGTCGACGTGTCGGCTTCGCCTGAGTTTCCCCAGTCCGGGCCGGCGGCGACGAGTACGGTTACGCTCACCGCCGGTGGGGACGTGCCGTCGGGGGTCGTCTACCAGTGGCAGGAGTGGTCGAGCGGCGCGTGGAGGGCTTTGGGGGCCACGACGACCTCGGCGACGAAGGACGTGACGTCCGCCACGCGGGGCACCCGCAAGTTCAGGGTAGTGGTGAGCCACGCGGTGGTTGCGTCGGCGGAGTCGGAGCCGGTGTACGTGACGTGGGACGAGTGGGACATCGTGGCGGAGATGATCGGGGAGTTGTCGGCGGCGGTGGCGACGTCGACTGCCTACAGGAGAGACGAGGCCGCGCTGCTGACCTGCATGAGCGCCAGCTCCGGAGCGAGCGGGGACTCTGAGACTACACCGCCGGCGGTGACGTTTGCCACGTTCGACGACGTGCTGGCGAGCTACACGGGCGACGTGAAGGCGAGGATGGAGGCAGGCGGCGACTGCGCTGCGACGTCCAGCACGATGTTCAGCACGAACGAGAGCGTGGCGCGGGCGGAACTCGCGAGACTGAAGGCCGCGAACACCACGTACGCGGCATGGCTGGCGACGCCTCAGGGCGAGTTGTTCGAGGCGAACCTCGGCGATCCTGATGAGCTAAAATTCATATCGTATTTGGGAGCCACGACGTTCGAGCCGGGCCAGTTTACGGCGCCGCTGTATGATCCCCCCAGTGGTGGCGGGAAATCTACGCGGGATGGTCCGGATGAAGAAGAACTGCCGGTTGTCGGAACGGGCCTTGACTGCCTGCCCCAGGGCGTTAGTAACGGAGCGGACCTGACGCTCACCAACAAGCTGGTGGTGCTCAACTGCCTGGTGTTCTCGACGCCGCACGACTACTGGGTGCAAGGTGATAACGTAAGCAGGGACGCCGAACGATTGAGGAGAGCCATTGATTCGCCTTCCGCTCGTTTCGCTTGGCTCAATCGAGGGGACTGGGTCTGCACTGACCCCGCACCGGAAGGTCCTGTTCCGTCATGTCTGAAGCACGACGTCGCCTACGGAAGCCTCCAGAAGTTCGCCGGCCTGGATG
Organism: Dehalococcoidia bacterium; assembly: GCA_965226695.1. Classification (GTDB taxonomy): domain Bacteria; phylum Chloroflexota; class Dehalococcoidia; order Lucifugimonadales; family CATOSD01; genus CATOSD01. The sequence goes on along the minus strand of OZ245405.1, from coordinate 2,995,958 downwards.
CGACAGCAGACCTGACTTCCGATCCGGATGGCACCGAGTTGGATGAGGCGTGGAACCCCCGTAACAAGGCGCTTGCCGATGCAAAGTTCAAGGCTGACATATCAAAGTGGGGGTGCCAGGACCAAAGTGGTGTCCTAGCCTATCTGATGTGTTCACGGGTTAGCAATGCCTCTATGGCAGAGCGAATCTATTTCTGGGGCACGGCCAGGGTGAACCACAAGGGGTGGCCGGTCACGACACGTGACCTTAGTCACATAGATGGGTTGCCAAGGTTCATCGTATGTCCCCAACCGGTGGCGCCTACGGTCAGTGGATTGACTGCTAGTAGATCAGGCGACGTTGTGACTGCCAGTTGGAATTTCGAGCCGGGCTGCGTTCCCGCTACCCTCGCCGACGTGTCGTTTACTGTCAACTGGCACGTGATCATTGGTAGCCGTGTCCATCTATACAGTAGTGACGTCGACACGTGCACTGCAACAGGCAATCGTTTGACCTGTGCCTACGATCTGTCCTACCTACCCGAGGGTAAGGTGATCTCAAGGGTGTCGATCTACGTGGTTCCTCGGGACAAAGAATATGGCGGCGAACACTACGGTGGTGCGGGCAATACAGGGCGGAAGTACACTGTTATGGTCGGCCCATGGGAATTCTGATCATGCATAGGAGACTTGGCGGAGGACTGATTGTGTCCGCCGCAGTCGCCGTATTGGCGTTGATAGTGGTCTCGGTGGTAATGGCCGAAGACTACTTAAGGTCGGACCAACTGGTCCGCTGGCGTTACACGACGTCATGGATAAATGGAGTGCTCGGATTCTACGCTTGGACGGCGTTTTGGCTGGGGCTGAAATTGCGTCTTACAACACGTGACCGCTTCGCACACATTTTGGTTCTGGTCGTCTTGGCTGCGGGTGTCTTAATGTTTGTCTTGAGTTGTTACTCTGAGATAACCGACTGATGGAACTGCTTCTCTTTTGGGGCGCAATTCTCGGCACGCTGGCACTGGGGCCGCTCGTTCTGCTCGGCTTTGGTTGGTCTCCCTTCGCCGCTCTGATTCTGTATCTAGCAATGGCCCGGCGGGGGTACAAGGGTGTTCGCTATGCGCTCAGAGGCGGCTTGTACTCGATGGCCTTCTTGATTCCATGGATTCTCGCAATGTTGGAAGACTGGAATCCGGAGGACACCGGATTTTTCACCGGACTCGTATTCGCCTTGTTGTATGCCGCTTGGATGATGCAGCTTGCATTCGGGCTCACTTTCTTGGGCTTCGGTTCGGACGAGAGCTACTGGTACGCCAGCTACATGAAGGTGTGGGTACCCGTAGCGGCGATCGCCTGGCTCTCGTCCCTAGTGTGGTTGATCATTGCGCCCCCCCACACCGGAGCCCCCGACGGTCTGCCCCGCCTTCACCAAGTCTTGCCCTTCGCGATGTTCACTGTCAGTGCAGTGCTCCTGCTAGGACCTCTATATTTCGAGGGACAACTTGAAATGAATAACCAATTCTGAACCATTCCTTCGCCTACCGGTACAAGCTGGAGCGGAGCACAAACAGCAGCGGCCCCTGGACGGACGCGGGCTCGGAGACCGGCGACACCAGCGGGACGGCCACGGGCCTGGAGTGCGGCACGACCTACCACTTCAGGGTGAGCGCGCGGGGCGACGGCTCGCCCTACTCGACGACCTTTGGCAGCGCCTCGTCCAGCGTGTCGCGGGCAACTTCGGCATGTTCGCCCACAATCGGGGTCGATCTTCAGAGCCCGTTCGTGGGACAGGCGGTTACGATGACCGTATCGACGACAGGGTCGAGCGGCACAGTGTCGTCGTACCAGTGGCAGGAGTGGAGCGCGGGTAGCTGGACAGACCTTGGGGTGACGACCACCTCAGCCACAAGGAGCGAGTCGTCCAGCGTCGCGGGGTACCGGTCTTTCAGGGTAGTGGTAGCGTACACCTCGGGGACGCCGGTAGAGTCCTATCCGATTGCGATCCAGTGGAAGCCCATGACGGTTACCGTCACGTCGTCCCCCGCGTATCCGCGGTCGGGGCCGGCGGCGACGAGCACGGTGACGCTGACGGCCACGGCTGAGGCGCCGTCGGGGGCCGTGTACCAGTGGCAGGAGTGGTCGAGCGGCGCATGGACGGACCTGGGGGCCACGACGACCTCGGCCACGAAGGACGTGACGTCGGCGACGCGGGGCACGCGCAAGTTCCGGGTGGTGGTGAGCCACCCGGTGGTTGCGTCGGCGGAGTCTGGGCCGGTGTACGTGACGTGGGACGAGTGGGACATCGTGGCGGAGATGATCGGGGAGCTGTCGGCGGCGGTGGCGACGTCGACCGACTACACGAATGCTCAGACCTCACTGCTGAGCTGCATGAACGCCACTAGCACCACCAGCACCGGCCCCGGTCCGAAGAGCCCTTCCGACTCAAGAGCGCCGACAATGCCGCCGGCGGTGACGTTCGCCACGTTCGACGACTTGTTGGCGAGCTATACTGGCGACGTGAAGGCGAGGATGGAGGCGGGCGGCGACTGTGCAGCGACATCGACGGCCATGTTCAACGCCAACCGGAGCGTGACCCGCGACGAGCTCGCGAGGCTGAAGGCCGGCAACACCGAGTACGCCGCATGGCTGGAGACGCCTCAGGGCCTGCTTTTCGAATCTAACCTCGGTGATCCTGATGAGCTTAAGTTCATATCGTACTTGGGAGCCACGACGTTCGAGCCGGGCGAGTTCACCGCGCCGCTGTATGATCCCCCCAGTGGTGGCGGCAAATCTACGCGGGATGGCCCCGATGAAGAAGAACTGCCGGTTGTCGGAACGGGCCTTGACTGTCTACCCAAGAGCGTTAGTAACGGAGCGGACCTGACGCTCACCAACAAGCTGGTGGTGCTCAACTGCCTGGTGTTCGCCACGCCGCACGACTTCTGGGTCGAGGGGGATAAGCCAAACAGGGACGCAGAACGATTGAGGAGAGCCATCGATTCCCAATACACTCGTTCGTTTCGCTTGGCTAGATCGAGGGGACTGGGAGTGCACATTATCGCCAGACGGCCCGATACCTTCGTGCCTGAAGCACGACGTCGCTTACGGTGGCCTGCAGGAGTTGGCGGGAATGGATGCGAACACAAGCCTCACTGCCCCTCCCGAGGGCACAGAACTCGATGAGGCCTGGAACCCCAGAAACAAGGCGCTTGCCGACGCCAAGTTCAAGGCTGACATCTCAAAGTGGGGGTGTCAGGATAGTGCCCTCGATGCATATGAGCTTTGCAAATGGGCCCGAAACGGAAACCGACTGATACCAGGCCTTGGTAATCGGGTTATCGCAACGCATATCTATTTTTGGGGCACTGCCAGAGTGAACGACAAGGGCTGGCCGGTAACGGCCCGCGACCTTCGACACATAGAGGGCCACCCTAGATTCATTGTCTGCAGCCAACCAGTTGTTCCCACCGTCAGCGGACTGACTGTCAGCCGCTTGGGGGATATCATTACTGCTAACTGGACCTTTGAGCCTGGCTGTGTTCCCGTAACCCTCGCGGATGTCACTTTTGAGGTCAAATGGGGCATTCGCCGCCTTGTCCCATTCCAATCAGCCATAGACCGCGTAACTTCATGCGTGACACGGGGACACGAGGTCGCCTGCTCTTACGACTTTGGATTCCTATCTGGTTCGGTACTCCACACCTTTGAAATATTCGTCACTCCGAAAGACAGGGAGTACGGTGGCGACAATCACGGAGGCCGAGGCAAGAATGGACGTCGACAGACGCTGTCCATCGGTCCTTTCGAGTTCTAGATGGAACTGTTGCTAGGCACCACTATCAGGGTGGTGAATTTCATTGTCACCGTGGCCTTGCTCACTGACGTAGCGATTCCTGGCATAGTATTGGCACCATTTGCCGCGTTGCTTGCTTGGTACTTAGCGCGTCGCAGAGGATTGAGCGGCGTACGCGAGGCGCTCGCAGGTGCTGCGTACTCTGCATTTCTCGTCGCTCCCTGCATACTACTGGTGGCAGTCCTGGTAAAGGGCCGACTGTCCGGCGCAGTGGTCAAGGTGTGCTACGTCGCACTATATATTGTTTGGTTGATTGGGCCTGTCGTATTCTGGGGGCTCTATGATCCCGAACCTGGCTATCAGTTGCTCGGTTCGGACCTGAGCAGTACAAGCCCAATTGGATCGTCAATTGACGAAGTCATTTTCTGGGTGATGGTTTCGCTATGGGTTGGTTCGGCATTCGCGACCTTCAAGGCATGGAGGTTAATCGAACAAGTAACTATCGAACACTTGGTCAGCTTCAGGTTCATGTTGCCATATGCGCTTGCGTGCCTCAGTACTTGGACGTTCTACTTGTCAGCACGATATTTGCCAGGCTTTTTTACTGTATGTAGCGAACTGGATGCCGCATTAGCGGGATGCATTCCTTAGCGACGGGGGTGCTCAAGGGCTCCATCGTGGGCCTGTCCGGGTAGGTGCCCGAGGCTAGAAGGGGGTCAGCTTCGCGGTGGACGTCCATGGGCTGACAGCGTTCGAGCGATCAATGGTGACGGCGGAGTCGGCTGCGGTGTACGTGACGTGGGACGAGTGGGACATCGTGGCGGCGATGATCGGGGAGCTGTCGGCGGCGGTGGCGACGTCGACGGCGTACGGGACGGCGCAGGACGCGCTGCTGACTTGCATGAGCGCTACTACCACCACCAGCACCGACCCCGGCCCGAAGAGCCCTTCGGACTCAAGAGCGCCGACAATGCCGCCGGCCGTTACGTTTGCCACGTTCGACGACTTGTTGGCGAGCTACACGGGCGACGTGAAGGCGCGCATGGACGCGGGCGGCGACTGCGCTGCGACGTCCACCACGATGTTCAGCACGAACGAGAGTGTGGCGCGGGCAGAACTCGCGAGACTGAAGGCCGCTAACGCCGAGTACGCGGCATGGCTGGCGACGCCTCAGGGCGAGTTGTTCGAGGCGAACCTCGGCGATCCTGATGAGCTAAAATTCATATCGTATTTGGGAGCCACGACGTTCGAGCCGGGCCAGTTTACGGCGCCGCTGTACAATGCCTCGAGTGGTGGCGGGAAATCTACGCGGGATGGCCCTGATGAAGAAGAACTGCCGGTTGTTGGGACGGGTTTGGACTGCTTACCGGCAGGTGTGGAAGGTGCGGACCTGACGCTGAGCAACAAGCTGGTCGTGCTCAACTGCCTGGTGTTCGCCACGCCGCACGACTTCTGGGTCGAGGGAGATAAGCCAAACAGAGACGCAGAACGATTGAGGAGAGCCATCGATTCCCAATACACTCGTTTCGCTTGGCTCGATCGAGGGGACTGGGAGTGCACATTATCGCCAGACGGGCCAATACCATCGTGTCTGAAGCACGATGTGGCTTACGGCGGCCTCCAGAAATTCGCGGGACTGGATGCGAACGCAAGCCTGACTGCCCCTCCCGACGGCACCGAACTCGATGAGGCTTGGAACCCCCGCAACAAGGCGCTTGCAGACGCCAATTTCAAGGCTGACATCTCAAAATGGGGGTGCCAGGATCCAAGCAATGCCGCGAAATTCGGTATATGCGGGTTGTCAACAAGTGGGTTTATGGCAGAGCACGTGTACTTCTGGGGCACCGCCAGAGTGAACGACAAAGGCTGGCCGGTCACGACTCGTGATGTTCGCCACATAGATGGGTTGCCCAGGTTCATTGTGTGCAGCGAACCGGTGGTGCCAACTGTCAGTGGACTGACTGTCAGCCGCTTGGGGGATATCATCACCGCAAACTGGACCTTTGAGCCTGGCTGCGTTCCCGTTACCCTTGCCGATGTCACTTTTGAGGTCAAATGGGGCATTCGCCGCCTTGTCCCAGCCCAATCAGCCATAGACCGCGCAACTTCATGCGTGACACGGGGACACGAGGTTACTTGCTCTTACGACTTTGGATTCCTATCTGATTCGGTATTCCACACCTTCGAAATATTCGTCACTCCAAAAGACAGGGAATACGGTGGCAATAATTATGGAGGCGAGGGCAAGACAGGCCGCCGACACACGCTGGCGATCGGCCCTTTCGAGTTCTAGATGTCCTTGTCCACATCCGCCACAATAATTGTCGGCATCGCCCCCATAATTGTCTCGGGGTTCATGTTTGTCCTGATAGCGATTCCGGGTTTGATTGTGTCACCAATTGCCGGGCTGATAGCTTGGTGGTCGGCCCGCAGCAGGTTGTCGAAGGGGGGACGCGAAGCTCTGGCAGGAGTCGCGTACTCGATCTGTCTGTTTCTTCCCTGGATTCTTCTGGTCGTCGCGCTTCGCAGGGGGAGCTTGTCAAGCTCGGCAGTCAACAAGTGCTACATCTTGCTGTACCTCGCCTGGCTGATTGGTCCGCTCATCACCTTTGGGATAATGGGCGCGAACTTTCAAACCCTAGACTTTGATCCGAGGCCTAACTTCTGGTGGGTCAGCTTCACTCTTTTCCTCGCAATGGTATTTCTGTGGATTGGTTCGGCCGCCATGACACTGAAGTGGTGGAGCGGGGCTGAAGATGTGACGGTCGAACGCCTGACCAGCTTCAGATTTATCATGCCCTACGCGCTTGCGAGCGTTTGTCTCTGGACCCTATACGTTTATATGCGGGTATGGGAGCAAATCGATCAGCCATGCATTGGAATTGACGCTACTTTGGGTGCATGTATCCCTTAGCGGCGGGGGCGCTGCGGCAGTTCCGACCTTTTCCACTTGCGACGATGTGTTGGCGAGCTACACGGGCGACGTGAAGGCGCGCATGGACGCGGGCGGCGACTGCGCTGCGACGTCCACCACGATGTTCAGCACGAACGAGAGCACAACCCGCGCCGAGATCGCCAGGCTGAAGGCCGGGAACGCGGTGTACGCGGGGCTGCTGGACACGCCGCACGGGCGGCAGTTCGAGGCGAACGTGGGGGAGACCCTTACAGGGTGAGCCTGTTTGCATATCTGCTGGCGTTGCGAACACTGAGTGAAGCCGATAGAATGACGCACCATCGGGCAGGGCCGAATTCCTATCCCCAAACCTGTAGAGCGGGGCCGCACAATGGTCGCAATCGGTCAGGCAATAACCCAGAACCGCCTGTATTCGGTGGCTTACGAGGCGAACAAGCGAGCCGCCATCGCCGTGCCGCAGGACGGCATCGAGGCGTTCGAGCAGGCGTTCCGCCGCGAGACGAAACCCATGGCCAGCTTCATTCTCGGCCAGGTGCTGGAGAACGCCCAGCTCGCCATCGCCGAGGAGCGGCCCATGTGCGGCGACACCGGCCTGCCCCGGTACTACGTGAAGGTGGGCAACGAGGCTAAGATCGAGGGCGGCTTCGTCGCCCTGGAGCATACGCTGAGGCGGGCCGTCGCCGACGTCACGCAGGACGTGCAGTTGCGCGCCAACCGCGTGCATCCGCTCACCCGGCAGAACCCGGGCAACAACGTAGGCATGTTCGCGCCCAGCGTGGACTACTCGTTCGAGCCTGACGCCGACTGGATCGACGTCACCGCCGTCCACAAGGGCGGCCTGTTCGGCACCGACTACCGGATGCTGTTCCCGGCCGACGGCACGGACGGCATCAAGCGCTTTCTGCTGGACAACCTGGCGGCGTTCGCGCGGCGGGGGCTGTCGTGCCCGCCCGTGGTCGTCGGCGTGGGGCTGGGCGGCTCCAAGGACCAGTGCGTCGTGCTGTCCAAGGAGGCGGCCTGCCTGCGCACGATGGGCGACCGGCACCCCGACCCGGAGGTGGCGGCGCTCGAGGACGAGCTGAAGGTTCTCGCGAACCGCACGGGCTTTGGCGTGATGGGCGTGGGCGGCGACACGACCGCGCTCGACGTTCACGTGGAGATTGCCTACACCCACACCGGTGGGCTGCCCATAGCCATATCCCAGTTCTGCCTCGCGTACCGCAGGTCGACGGCGCGCGTGTACGCCGACGGCAGCGCCGAGTTTCGAGACGACCCGCTCTGGTTCACACCCTACTACCGCCGGGTCGGCCTCGAGTAGCCGAGGGAGTTTGAGCGCCCCATGATGGACAAGGCCAAGTACGTCGACGCGCCCCTTTCGGATGAAGCCGTGAGCGAACTGCGCGCCGGGGACGTGGTTTATCTCAGCGGTACGGTGTTCACGGCCCGCGACGGCGTGTACCGGCACATGCTCGTCGAGGGCAACGAGCCGCCGGTGGACCTGCGCGGGCTCACAAACGTGACCTTCCAATCGTCGCCCGCCGGCGTCGAGGTCTCTCCCGGCACCTACAACGTGGCATCGTTCCAGGCGACGGCGGGCTTTCGCTACGCGCAGTACATGCCGGCGCTGCTGGAGCGGTTCGGCGTGAAGGCGGTAGTGGGCAAGGGCGGCATGTCCGAGCAGCTCTACCAGGACCTGTTCGTGCGGCACGGCGCGGTGTGTCTTTCGACGATGGGCTACGGCCTGGGGGCGATTTACGGCAAGGCCATCAAGAGGGTACTCGACGTCATATGGGAGAAGGAGCTGGGCATATCCGAGGCGATCTGGATTCTGGAGCTCGACAAGCTGGGGCCTCTACTGGTGGAGGGCGACGCGCTGGGCAACAGCTACTTTTCGGGTGTGAACGAGCAGATCAACCAGAACCTGAACGAACTCTACGAGGGGCTGAGAGAGCCTGTCTATCGCCGTATCGGCGAGGAACGGCGGCCGGACAAGGAGCTGTTCTAGGGGGAGCGTGCTCGACGTGAGGGTCATCCCCATCCCCGTATCGAGTACGGGGCAGGCTCTAACCTTCCCCCATCAAGGGGGAAGGGACTTCGGGAACGCCCTCTTACGAGGAGGACTCGCGATTGGCGGCTGGAATCAGGAATGCGCTGCTGCACCCCGGCGTACCGCGCGAGCTGCACGCGAGGACGCGAGTGGGCTGGTGGGCGTGGGCGCTCCAGCGGGTGACGGGCGTGGTGTTGGTCGCGTATCTGCTGGTGCACATCGCCGTTATCTCCACCTCGATTCTGGGTGTAGCGGCCTTTGACTCCACGCTCAGCTTCGTGCAGCATCCGGTGTTCGAGGCGCTCAACGTGGCGTTGATAACCATCGTGCTGTACCACACGTTCAATGGCGTTCGGGTGGTGCTGTTCGACGTCGGCATAGGCATCCGGCGGCAGGCGGGAGGATTCTGGTCGTGCGTGGCGCTCACCGCGCTGGGCGCCGGAGCTTCGTTCGTCCTGAGCGTGCCGCTCATTTTCGTGTAGGCGGCGAGACGAGGTGGACAGGCGATCGTTCCAGGCGCCCGCGTACCCCGGCCCATCCGCGTCCGGCGTCCAACCGGACGAGCGGCCGGCGCGCGGGGAACAGGGCTTCTGGCTGTGGTTCCTTCAGCGTATCAGCGGCGTGCTGCTGCTCTTCTTCGTGCTCGCCCACGGGACGATCACTCACTTCGTGCCGATTGCGGACGTGAGGGCCGGCCTCCAGGAAGACCCGGTTACCCACGAGGTGGTCGAGCGGCGGCTGGCGCAGGGGGCCATGCTCGCGTTCGACTTCGCGCTCCTGGGACTCGCGCTCTACCACGGACTGAACGGGATTCGGGGCATACTGCTGGAGTGGTCGTTCACGGCGCGCCGGCAGACCGCCGTCACCGCGGCCCTGCACACAATTGGATTGGGCGCCTTCGTCCTTGGAGCCGCCGGGCTGTTGGCGTTCGTCTTTTAAGGCCTCTTTCCGCTTGACGGGGGAGTGTTAGAGCCTGCCCCGTACTCGATACGGGGATTGGGGGTGACCGGATTCCGCCGGCCAACGCCTTCACCCTCACCCGTTCGGCAAGCTCAGGGCAGGCCCTCAATCCTCTCCCGTCAAGGGAGAGGAGGCCAATAGTTAGTTGCGCCTTTAGAAAAGGGAGTGGAATATTGCCTAGACTCACTGCGGGCCAATCGGTGGTGGAAGCGTTGAGGGCCGAGGGCGTGGAATACATCTTCGGCGTCGTCGGCTCCGCGTTCCTCGAGGTGTTGGACGCCATGTACGGCCGCACCGACATTCGTTTCGTGGGCTGCCGCCACGAGCAGGGCGCCGGCTTCATGGCGATGGGCTACGCCCGCGCCACCGGCCGTCCTGGCGTCTGCCTGGTGCAGAACGGGCCTGGTGTGACCAACCTGCTCACGTGCGCGGCCGGCGCACGGGCCTGCCACGCGCCCATGGTGATTCTGGGCGGCGCGCCCATGGCGGAGCAGATGTACAGGGACTCGTTCCAGGAGCTGGACCAGCTCAGCGTCTTCCGTCCAGTCTGCAAGGCGGCGATCCAGGTCAACCGCGCCGACCGCGCGCCGGAGATCCTTCGCCACGCTTTCCGCGTGGCGACTTCCGGCAAGATGGGGCCGGTTTACGTGGACCTGCCGCGCGACTTGCTGAACGCCCGGGACGTCGACGTGCAGATACTCGAACCGGCTGCGTATCGCCCGGCGCAGCGCCCCGAGGGCGACACCGACCGTGTGAGGGAGGCGGCAGAGTTGTTGCGCCGCGCCGAATCTCCCGCCATGATCGTGGGCGGCGGCGTTGTCTGGGGCGAATCGCACGCGGAAGCCATCCGGCTGGCCGAGCAGCTCGGCGCGCCGATAGTCGCCTCGTACGAGCGCAACGACGCTGTGCCGAACGACCACCCGCTGTACGTCGGACCGCTGGGCCGCGCGGGCGCGCCCGAGGCCGGGGAGGCCATGCGCGCCGCGGACGTGGTGCTGGCGCTGGGCACGCGCCTCAGCCACTTCACCTCGTTCTACGACGGGCGCTACTTCGCCGCGGGCGCGAAGTTGATACAGGTGGAAATCGACCAGCACGAGATTGGCCGCAACATGCCAGTTTCAGTGGGCATACTCGGCGACGCCGGCGCGGTGGCCCGGTCTCTGTCCGCGTCGCTAGAGGAGGCGGTGCTGCCCGCCGCGCTGGAGCGACGCCGCGCCGCCGTGGCGGAGCTGCGCGGCAAGCGGCTGCGAAGGCTGGACGCCGAGGGTGGGCTTGACACGCTGCCCATGAAGCCGCAGCGCGTGTACGCCGAGCTGAGGCGGGCGCTGCCCGCGGACACCGCCCTGGTGTTCGACGCCGGCGGGTCGCCCGCCTACGGCTACGACAGGCTGCACTTCACCACGCCGCGCACCATGTACGGCACGCTGGACCTGGGCTGCATCGGCGCGGCGCTTCCGCAGGCCATCGGCGTCAAGATGGGCAGGCCGGGCGCGCCGGTGGTTAGCGTCAACGGCGACGGCGCGTTCTTCATGAACGCCCAGGAGCTGGAGACGGCGGTGCGGTGGCGCGTGCCGCTCGTCAACATCGTCATGAACAACGGCTCGTGGGGCTCGGAGAAGGCGTACCAGAAGCTGCTTTACGGCGAACGCTACATTGAGGCGGACATCGGCAATCCGCGGTACGACAAGCTGGCCGAGCTTTGCGGAGGACGGGGGTTCTACGTCGAGAGGCCGGAGGACGTCGGCGAGGCCATGGCCGAGGCGCTGGCTCTGGACACAGTTTCGGTGATCGAGATTCCTATCGACCCCGACGAGCTGCCCTATCCGGCGCGCGCTGCCGACGTGTTCAAATCCGACGACTGAAGTCAGGTGCGGGCGCGGCACAGGGGCCCGGCCCATAACTCTAGCATGCGATGGAGGGAAGCGACGACATGGCACAGTACATCATGCTGCTCACACTGACGCCTGAGGGCCGCGACAAGATGCTGACGGATCCGGACCACCTGCTGCGAGCCGAAAACAAAATCAACATGCCGGACGTGCAGACGCTGGGTGTGTACGCACTGCTGGGGAACTATGACTACGCGTGCATTCTCGATGCGCCGGGCAACAGGGAAGCGGCCCGGTTCTCGCTGGAGCTGGGAGTGAAAGCAGGGGTGTTGATTACGACCATGCCCATCATACCGCTGGGCAGCTTCGACCAACCCGAGGGCGACCACGCTCCCGCCGAAGAGGCCGCCCTGGACCCGCAGCACGACGGTTGACGAGCGGGTGCTCCGGGCGAGCGTCATGCCACGCCGGCAGAGGTTAGTGGCCGCGCCTTCCGTGCCGAAGAGGTCAAGCCGAAACTGTCTAGATGAAGTCGATGCGCCGCGCCGTTGAATATGGTAGCTTATAGGTGAAACCCTCGCCTGAGAGTGAGCGGCGTTGAGGCAGCGGCGGGCGAGAGATTAGATGCCTGGAGTACGATATGGCACGGCGATCACGCGCCCGACAATCCAACCGCCCCATCGAGTCCTATGACCACCGCGACAAGGAACGGCTGAACAACCCTCCGGTGGGTCTCGTCACGCCTGCGACGGACCAGGACGCGGGACGCAAGACCTACTCCTACGACCCGCACCTGGACCCGCAACTGCAATGGGCGGGAAAGGCCGAACACACCTCTTTCGAGGTGCCCACCGTCTCGCTGCACGTCCACGAGCGCATCGACCCTCGCACCATCATAGAGGCCACGCGCAAGCGCAACGGCGCCGCACCTGAACAGGGGAGTCTGTTTGAGTTGCCCGAGGAGAACCCGCCGGTCCGAAACGCAATCGAGTTCTACAAGCACCGCCACAACTGGACCAACCGCCTGGTGGCTGGCGACAGCCTGCTGGTGATGAACAGCCTTCTAAAGAAAGAGGGCATGGCAGGCAAGGTGCAAATGGTCTATATAGACCCGCCATACGGTTTCCGGTATAACTCTAACTTCCAGCCATTCGTAAACAAGCGCGATGTGAACGCCAGCGACAGGGATGAGGACCTAACCCAGGAGCCGGAGACCATCAAGGCATTCCGCGACACTTGGGAGTTGGGCATCCACTCGTACCTGTCCTACCTGCGCGACCGCCTGCTGCTGGTGCGGGAGTTGCTGACCGAGAGCGGGTCATGCTTTGTGCAGATTTCCGATCAGAACGTGCATCTAGTTAGAAATCTAATGGATGATGTGTTTGGCCAGGAAGGATTTATTGCAACGATCGCTTATCGGGTTTTTGGAGTTCGAGCAGCCCGATTCCTAGACAACGTTACCGACAACATACTGTGGTATGCGAAGAATCGAGAGAATACAAGGTACAGGCAGCTATTTCACCTAGAATCGAGGGAATCGACGGGTTTCGAGCCTGTTCGGTTGTATAGGCCGGGATATACCGAAGGGCTGAGCTTCGACTTCAATTTCGGAGGAAAGTCATATAGACCACCCTCGAATATGCACTGGGCTACAGGTGAGAGCGGTCTACTCAAGCTGAAATTGGCGGATAGGTTAATCGGTTTCAACGCAGACGTCAGATACAAACGGTTGGCCGATGATTTCCCCTGCAAGGTGTTGACCACCTCTTGGCAGGATACGTGGGGCGAACAAGATAAGACCTATGCGGTTCAGACCGCATCAAAGGTCATACAACGCTGCATCCTCATGACCACCGACCCCGGTGACTTGGTATTAGACCCTACCTGCGGCTCCGGCACCACCGCCTACGTCGCCGAGCAGTGGGGTCGCCGCTGGATAACGTGCGACACCTCCCGCGTGGCCATCGCCCTGGCAAAGCAGCGGCTGATGACCGGCCTATTCGACTATTACGAGCTGGCCCACCCCAACGAGGGGGTGGGCAGTGGCTTCAGATATAAGACGGTGCCGCACATCACTCTGGGTTCCATCGCCAATAACCTGGACATCAAGGAAGGCATCACTCAGCAGGAAATCGACGCCGCCATCGCCCGCCACGCTCCCCAGGAGACGCTGTACGACCAGCCGCTGGTGGACACGAGCAAGCGGCGGGTGACGGGTCCATTCAGCGTCGAGGCCGTGCCCGCGCCGGCCGTCAAGCCCATCGACGACGTGGACGACGCCGAGCCGCCGCCCGCAGATGACACCGTGGCCCGCTCTGGCGAAACGCTGCGCCAGTCCGACTGGAGGGACGAACTGCTGAGGACCGGCATCCGGGGAAAGGCGGGGCAATTCATACGCTTCGCTCGGTTGGAGCCTCTGCCGGGCTGTCGCCACCTGCACGCCGACGGCGAGACGCTTCCCAATGACGATGGCGCCGACTCCGTGGCGGAAGGCGCGGCTCGTCGGGCGCAGCGCGTCGCCGTGTCCTTCGGGCCCGATCACGCCCCGCTGGAACAGCGGCAGGTGAACCAGGCTCTTCAGGAAGCTGAGACGCTCAGGCCCAGCCCTAAGGTCATAGTCTTCGCCGCCTTTCAGTTCGATCCAGAAGCGGCTAAGGACATAGACGAGACGAACTGGCCGGGCATCACGCTGCTCAAGGCGCAGATGAACGCCGACCTGCTAACGGAGGACCTGAAGAAGAAACGCGCCAGCAACGAGAGCTTCTGGCTCATCGGGCAGCCGGACGTTCTGGTGCATCAGATAAGAAGAGGCCAGAACACGGGCAAGTGGCAAGTAGAGGTACAGGGGTTCGACTACTACAACACCAAGACCGGCGGCGTGGAGTCCGGCGGCGAGGACAAGGTTGCGATGTGGATGCTGGACACCGACTACGACGGGCGCAGTCTGTATCCGCGGCAGGTGTTCTTCCCCATGGCCGGCCCGAGAGACGGCTGGGCGCGACTGGCGCGCAACTTGAAGGCTGAGATCGATGAAGATCTAATGGAGGCCTACCGGGGCACCGTATCGCTGCCGTTCGAGGCGGGTGAGCACCGGCGCGTCGCGGTGAAGATTGTGGACGACCGGGGCATCGAAAGCCTACGGATTATCAATTTGTGAGGGTGGCTGAGATGGCAGGCCGTCAGAAGAACAGGGCAATAGAGCGGCTGGAGAGGGCGCTGGCTGCGATTCCTGAACTGAGGGAGAATCGCGGCCTAGCTCGTTCGTCAGAGTTCGAGAAATGGCACAGGGACACTGAGGTTGCCATCTCACATACGTTTGGAGAGGGAACTCGCCACGTCAAGGACTTCACAGATGTAGGCTATTGGCCAGTGTCATATTTTGCGGATAGGTCCTCCGACTATCAGGGGAACTATTTGAACGGCTTGGATTCAGCGTCTTCTGTCCTTCAGTCGATGATCGACGAAATCAAGGAGTACTGGGGGGACGACACCGAAGCAGATGTGGATACCGGCTATCAGAAGCGAGTCCAGGTAGACTCCAGCAATGTGTTCGTTGTTCACGGAAGGGACGAGGGGGCGAAGCAGGCGGTAGCGAGGTTCCTCGAGAAGTTGGAGCTATCACCGATCATCCTGCATGAACAGCCAAATCAGGGCCAGACGATTATCGAGAAATTCGAGGAGCATTCGAATGTTGGGTTCGCGGTGGTTTTGCTTACCCCGGACGACGTCGGTGGCCCAGCCGATGAGGGGAACACCCAGCGCCCTCGCGCAAGGCAGAACGTGATTCTCGAGCTCGGGTTCTTCCTGGGAAAACTGGGCCGCGAACGAACTTGCGCCTTGCTCGTAGACGATGTGGAGATACCTTCGGACTACGACGGGGTCTTGTACATTCCGATGGATGGGCAGGGAGCTTGGATGATGAATCTTGTCAGAGAATTGAAGGGAGCCGGGCTCGAGGTCGACGCGAACCTTGCCTTTGGAGTTTAGCGGTCTGACCCAAGCAGACATGCCGCGCCAGTACAGAGGAGATATTCATGGAACGTTGGGAGAGAGTTCAGGAGGAAGAGCGGGCGAAGCCGCCCGAAGATACCAAACGCCGCGCGGACTGCCACACGTCGGGTGCCGACAAGGATACCGACCGCCCAAAGCGAACTGTCGAAGAGACTATTGAGGACTACGCAGGAAGGGTGCCGCTTGAGGATTGGGACAACCTGCCGCCGGACCTGATAGAGCGCCTCGACTACTATACTTCAGGTGCGGATGTTTGAGCGTAGTATTCGCGGACGCTTCCTACTTCATCGCACTATTCCGCCCTCGTGACCAGTGGAAAGAGACCGCGCAAGAAGCCCGAAGGCGGCTTGGCGAAGTGGAGTTGGTGACCACCGACGAAACCCTGACTGAGTTCCTGACCGGCGTATCCAGGGTTAGCCCAGCCGTACGAGAGCAGGCGTTGAATGCGGTGCAGGAAATGCTGACGGACGGGAAGATTCGCGTCATTCCGCAGACCCGCCCCTCTTTCCTCGACGGACTCAACCGATTCCACCGTCGGCTCGACAAGGCCTACAGCCTCCAGGACTGCATCGCCATGAACGTCATGGAGTCCGAAGGAATCACGGACATTCTGACCAGCGACCACAATTTCGAGCAGGAAGGCTTCACCATCCTGATGAAGCGGGTCTAAGTCTGAGGGGATACTACGGGTATTGAAAGTTGCGAAATGACAGGAAGGCGCCATAGAAGGAAGGCAACAGTCAATGGCCAAACTTCCCAAGAGTAAGGCGATTGAGCGCCTGGAGAGGGCGCTGGCTGCGATTCCTCAACTTCAGTCGGACAACCGTCTAACTGGTTCTGGAGAGTTCAAGAAGTGGCGTCGGAACACGGAGGTAGCTATTGCCCACACATTCGGCGAAGAGACTCGCCATGTTTCTGATTTCAAGAAAATCAGCTTTATTCCGAGAGTAATATCCTGGGGTGGTGGCAGACGAACCGACTATCGCGGACCGTATTTGAGAGGACTGGATTCAGCGTTTGCTGTACTTGAGTCCATGATTGATGAAATCAGAGTGTATTGGGAGGAAGACAGCCCGATTTCTGGAACCGGCAATGATGAGCCAGTCCAGGCAGTCTTCAACCAGATCTTTATTGTTCACGGAAGGCACGATGGTGCGAAGCAGGCGGTGGCCAGATTCCTCGAAAGGTTGGAGCTATCGCCGATCATCCTCCATGAACAGCCAAACCAGGGTCAGACGATTATCGAGAAATTCGAGGAGTATTCGGATGTTGGGTTCGCAATTGTCCTGCTAACCCCGGACGACGTGGGTGGCCCAGCGGACGAAAGCGATGTTCAACGCGCTCGCGCAAGGCAAAACGTGATTCTCGAGCTTGGGTTCTTCCTGGGAAAGCTGGGCAGGGAACGAACTTGCGCCTTGCTCGTGGATGATGTGGAAATACCTTCGGACTACGACGGAGTCTTGTACATCCCGATGGATGGCCAGGGTGCCTGGATGATGAATCTCGTCAGAGAGTTGAAGGGAGCCGGGCTCGAGGTCGATGCGAACCTTGCTTTATGAAGGTGGTGGGCTAATCTTGTCGAGACGACCGGGCCAACAGTGAGGAGACGCTGATGGAACACATGGAGAAAGTCGCTGAACAGGAAATGGACAATCAGCCCGATGATGCCGATGTCCGCGCCGTTGGTCCTGCTAGAGGCGCAAGCGCTGACTTTGCCGAAGAGCCTCAGCAGGTGGTGAATGCCAAGCTGCCTCAAAATCACGTCGACGGCGACGGCCACCACAAGAGCGGCGCGTCTCACCGTAGCGACCGCACTCTGTACGAGATTCTGGACGACTTTGCCGAGAAGATTCCCCAGGAGATAAAGGGCCAATTCCCCGACGATTTCATTGAGAACATGGACCGCTACCTTCACGGCGCGGGCAAGCGATGGCCGCCGTCTTCGTAGATACGGCGTTCTTTGTCGCCAGCCTGGTGTCACGGGACCAATGGCGCCAACTTGCGATGGACGCACGCGAACGCCTGAGCGATACACCTCTGTTGACTACTGACGAAGTGCTTGTAGAGGTTCTGACCGCATTTTCCAACATGGGCATCGCCGGGCGCAGATTGGCAGCGGAGTTGGTCAGGGAAGTTTTGGAAACCAGTAAAGTCCGCGTAATTCCCCAATCCCGCCAGTCCTTTCTGAACGGATTGGCACGCTATGAGAATCGTTCCGACAAAAGCTACAGTATCCAAGACTGCATTGCTATGAACGTCATGGAGGCGGAGGGCATTACGCAAGTGCTGACCAGCGACCACAACTTCGAGCAGGAAGGTTTCACAATCCTTATGAAGTCGAGCATGTAGGGCCAAGCATGGAACAGTCCACAATCGACAAGCTCATCATCAACAAGCCCTATGCGGAGCCCAAGTGCTACTGGCGCTACAACCGGGAGACTCGAAAGTTCTCACGTGAGCCGGGTCGCCGGCCTGCGGGCTACCTGATAGCGTCGGCGAACTCCAAGACTTTCGACGACCCAGGCGTGTTCGTCGAAATCCCTGTGGTCAACCAGATTCGACCTCGCGTGAAGGAGTGGCGCGACGCCGGCTATCCCGGCGTGACCTCTATCACCAAGCGGCTGCTGGAACACTGGACGGACCCGGAGGAGTTCGAGAATCGCCGTTTTTTCTTTTGCCAGCTCGAGGCGGCCGAGACGCTCATCTGGCTGGCCGAAGCGCCGTCCAGCGCGAAGGTGGGCATAGATGTCCCGGGAGACGGCGGGGCTTTCCGCCGCCTGTGCGCCAAGATGGCCACGGGGACGGGCAAGACGGTGGTCATGGCGATGGTTATCGCCTGGCATATTCTGAACAAGGTCACTTATCCGCAGGACACCCGCTTCGCCAAGAACGTGCTTGTGGTGGCTCCGGGCCTCACGGTGAGAAGTCGGCTTGCCGTTTTGGAGCCGTCACACGCTGAGAACTACTACGAGGCTTTCCGGATAGTGCCCCCGCCTCTTCTGGACAGACTTCGCCAGGGAAGGGTTATTGTCCGCAACTGGCACGTCCTCAATTGGGAGACCGAGGAGCAGATTACCAAGAAGAGGAGCGTGGACAAGCGCGGGGCCAAGAGCGACGAAGCATATGTCCGCGACGTGCTGGGAGACATGGCACGCGCCAAGAACTTACTGGTCATCAACGACGAAGCCCACCACGCCTGGCGCGTTCCGGCCGAGTCCAAGGTCAAGGGCGTCGCTAAGGCGGACATCGAAGAGGCGACCAAGTGGGTCGGCGGTCTGGACAGGATTCACCGGGCGCGGGGCATACTCACTTGCTACGACTTCTCGGCGACACCGTTCGCGCCATCTGGAAAGACGAGTTCGGATGAGGCGTTGTTCGACTGGATTGTTAGCGACTTCGGCCTGAACGATGCGATAGAGTCCGGACTGGTGAAGACGCCCCGTGTTGTCGTGCGTGACGATGCACTGCCCGACACCAAGACTTACCGGTCCCGGCTGTACCATATCTACAACGACCCTGAGGTGAGGGACGATCTGAATCGCAAGGCCAAACCCGAAGAGCCTCTGCCAGATCTGGTCGTCAATGGCTACTACCTGCTTGGATACGACTGGAGGGAGACCGCCAGGGACTGGCAGGCGAGTAGGGCAGCGGCGCCCCCGGTGATGATAACCGTAGCCAATCGCACCGAGACGGCGGCGCGCGTCAGACACGCCTTCGAACGCAAGCGAATTCTCATAGACGAACTCTGCGATGCCGAACGCACCCTGCACATCGACTCCCGAGTGCTTAAGCGCGCCGAGGAGGCCGAGGAGCCGATAGCCCAGATAGCATCGAATGGCGACGACGATTCCGGTCGAAAACTCACTGCGGCCGAACGAGCCGAGCGGCTCAGGTTGATCGTCGATACTATTGGCAAGCAGGGGCAGCCTGGCGAGCAGGTACAGAACGTCATCTCGGTGGGGATGCTCTCCGAAGGTTGGGACGCCAAGACTGTTACGCACATCATGGGACTGCGGGCGTTCACCAGCCAACTGCTTTGCGAGCAGGTGGTCGGGCGAGGTCTTCGCCGCACTTCCTACGAGGTAAACGAAAGTTCGGGTATGTTCGAACCGGAATATGTCAACATATTCGGCGTGCCCTTCACGTTCCTGCCCCACGAGTCGGACGACTCCGGTGCGCCCAAACCTCAACCGCACAAGACCCCGGTCGAGCCGGTGGCCGATAAGGCCGCGTTTGAGATCAGGTGGCCCAACGTCGTTCGTATCGAGCACGTGTACCGCAACCGCCTATCGCTCGACTGGGAGCGGGTGGAGCCGCTGGAGCTGAATGCTGCCGATACTGCCCAGGTTGCTGAGCTGGCCCCGATAGTGGACGGCAAGCCGGACGTGTCCAAGCTGAGTAGCATCGATCTGGAAGACTTGACCCGGGAGTACCGGACGCAGAAGATAGTCTTCGAGACGGCAAGCGAAGTCTTCGACCTGATGCAAGTGTCCTGGTCGGGCGACCGGGTGTCGTTGATCGCCCAGCTTGTGAAGCTAATCGAACAGTTCGTCAGTTCGGACAAGCTGTTGATTGCGCCACCGCTGTTCTATCAGGACAGCATAGCCCGGCGTCTTATAGTCACGCTCAACATGACGAAGGTTGTGCAGCACATCCGAGATGTGCTTCGCCACGAGAACGTGGAGCGGATCGAGCCTGTGTTCGACCGCGACCACCCGATTCGCTCAACGGCCAACATGGCGACCTGGTACACGGGCAAGCCGTGCCATCCGGCGGACCGCAGCCACATCAATATGTGTGTCTACGACAGCACTTGGGAAGCTTCTGAGGCCTTTGAGCTTGACCGCAACCCTTTGGTCGATGCTTGGGTCAAGAACGATCACCTGGGATCCGAGGTGCTCTACGTATATCGAGGCGTCGTGAGGAAGTACCGCCCCGACTTCATCATCCGCCTGAAGACGGGAGGTATGCTCGTGCTAGAAACGAAGGGCCAGCGCGACACGCAGAGCGACTCCAAGCGCCGCGCACTGGAGCAGTGGACGCGTGCCGTCAACCAGCACGGCGGTTTCGGGCGCTGGTGTTCCGACATTTCCTACAATCCTCGCGACGTGAGGAGCATCCTAGCGAAACGCGCTAGGGTTGCCCCCGGCAATCTGAGGTGACGCCTCTAGACCAGGCACCCGCCAGTTACACGAATCGACAGAAGAGGAGGCCGCTATGACCGCAAGAAAGGGTTCCGCGCTGCTTATGGTTTGGGCCGACGTGCCCGCTGACAAAGAGGACGATTTCAACCGCTGGTACAACGAGGAGCACATGGCCGAACGGCTGGCGATTCCGGGCTTTCTCAGCGCGGCTCGCTACGAGACGGTGACGCCTGGGGCGCCCAAGCACCTGGCCGTGTACGAGGTGGAGAGCATCGGCGTGTTCGACTCGGACGAGTACGGGCGTGTGCGCGCCAACCCCACGGAGTGGACGAAGCGTGCCGAGCCACAGGTGGTCGCGACCACGTACATCCGCAACACCTACGAGCAGATTTTTCCGTCGGAGGTGTCCGCCGACGCCGCCGACAGCGGTATGGCCCCCGCGCTGCAGATAGGGCGCATGACGGTCCCGCCGGAGCTCGATGACGAGTGGAACGAGTGGTACAACAGCGTGTACGTGCCCAACTACATGAAGGTGCCCGGCTGCATCCGCGGACGGCGATACCGGGCGGTGGTCGGCGAGCCGAAATACGCGACGGTGTACGAGTTGGATCGCCCCGACCTGTCCCAGACGGCCGAGTGGCTGCGCCAGCGCGCTATCCACCCCGACAACGATCGCTGGCAGCAGACGATGGAGCACGCGCAAGGCTCCCCCGGCGTGTGGGTGAAGACCTTCGAGTTGGCGTAGGCCTGCCAGGGAATGAGTGTTGAGCGTAGACGAGGGCTTTAGATTCCTCGGCTACGCTCGGAATGACACGGTGGGCGCGGTTGCTCACTTAGCCAACGGCTTGAAACAGTTTTCGCCTAACCCATACAATGGTTAGACGTACTTAGCGCCGAGGCTATTGTTTGGCTGGGGGCAACCGTTATGGATATTCAAGTACATTCGAGAAACGTCGAGCTTAACCCCGAGGCCCACGACTACATTCGCAAGAAGTTCGATCGCCTGCAGCGCCATCTGCGCCGCATGTCCGACGCCAAGATCGAGGTATCCCGGACGAGCGCACGGGCCCAAGCCGACAAGATCATCGTCCAGATGACGGTTACGGCCGGCGGCTCGACACTGCGCGGCCAGGAGAGCGGCGTGAACCTGTTCGCGGCGGTCGATGCGGTCGCGGACGTGCTCGACCGCCAGATTCGCCGGCTGAAGGGCCGCGTGTACAGGAGCGCCCAGGCCCGCAAGGCCGCGGGTCGCGCCGCGTCCGAGGCCGACGCCGCCATCGCGATGGAGGATTTGGATTTCGCGGACGACGAGGACGAGGAGCTGTACGAGCAGCTGGGAAGAGTGGTGCGCACCAAGCGCTTCGCGATGAAGCCGATGTCCGTGGAGGACGCCGCGATGCAGATGGAGCTGCTCAGCCACGACTTCTTCCTCTTCTACAACACCACCAGCGGCGAATACAACGTAGTCTACCGGCGCAGCGACGGCGACTACGGCGTAATCGAGCCTGAACTTGCCTGACCACGAGACGCCCGCGTTTCCAAGCGGCAGAAGGTCTAGATGAGCACTATAGCAAGCCAGGACCCGGAAGTCGCCGACGCGCTGCGCAACGAGCAGCGCCGCCAGCGCGAGGTCATCAACCTGATTGCGTCGGAGAACTACGCCAGCGCCGCCGTGCTGGAGGCGCAAGGCTCGGTGTTCACCAACAAGTACGCCGAGGGCTATCCGGGACGGCGGTACTACGCCGGCTGCGAGTGGGTGGACGTGGTAGAGCAGCTGGCCATCGACAGGGCGAAGCAGCTGTTCTCCGCGAAACACGCCAACGTTCAGCCGCACAGCGGCGCGCAGGCCAACATGGCCGCCTACTTCGCGACGCTCTCTCCGGGCGACACGGTGATGGGCATGAGCCTGGACCACGGAGGACACCTCACGCACGGCAGCCCGGTCAATTTCTCGGCCAAGCTCTACAACTTCGTCTCCTACGGCGTGGACCGCGAGCTGGAGACCATTGACTTCGAAGAGGCGGAGCGCGTCGCAAAGGAACACCGGCCGAAGGTGATAGTGGCGGGTGCGACGGCCTACCCCAGGGTGATAGACTTCGCCAGGTTCCGAGAGATAGCCGACGAGGTCGACGCGCTGCTGATGGTCGACATGGCCCACATAGCCGGCTTGGTGGCCACGGGGGAGCATCCTTCGCCCATGCCCGACGCGGACCTGGTGACGTCCACGACGCACAAGACGCTGCGGGGTCCGCGTGGCGGCCTGGTGCTATCGTCCAGGAAACTCGCGCGCAGCGTAGACCGTGCGGTGTTTCCGAACACGCAGGGCGGGCCGATGCAGCACGCGATAGCGGCGAAGGCGGTGGCCTTCGGTGAGGCGATGACTCCCGAGTTCGCCGCCTACCAGCGATCTATCAGAGCCAATGCCGTTGCCCTGGCGAACGTGTTAGGGGAGGGCGGAATGCGCCTGGTGGCGAACGGCACCGACAACCACATGGTGCTCGTGGACGTTACGCCGCTGGGGCTGACCGGGCGAGAGGCGGAAGAGGCGCTCGGCAGGGTCAACGTCGTGGTCAACCGCAACGCCATTCCCTACGACCCGAGGCCGCCGCGGGTGGCGAGCGGCCTGAGGCTGGGCACGCCGGCCATCAGCAGCAGGGGGTTCGGCGTGCCCGACACGGAGCACGTGGCTCGGCTGATACTGCGGGCTCTGTCCAACGTGGGAGACGAGTCTGTCGAGCGCGAGGTGCGGGACGAGGCGCTGGAGTTGGCATCGCGCTTTCCGGTGCCGGGGATAGACAGCTAGTCCAGGCTTTGACAAATCGATGTCGATGTGAATGTACTCTCCAACCACGACCAAGTGACTGGCAGGGTCTTGGACCAACCTTCGCCTTCAATCTCCTTTACACTTCAGACGCCCATCTGGGAGGATAAGTTATTCGTGCTCCAAGACGGAAGCGTCCGCGCAGGTGGGAGTTTCACGTCCCTCTATACACGGACCTGGATGGATTGGCCGACCGCGCGAGATACTTGGGTAGTCCGGAACACAAAGACTACCCAAGTTTCGCCGGACAGCCTCGCCCGCGGGCTGACGTCTCGCTTTGCCCCCGAGAGATTCGTGATGCGGAAGTGGTAAGCGAATGACTGCGCTCCGCAATCCGGCGAGGAGCCGTCGGCGCGCCTTAGGAGGGTGACTTTCCTCGCTATGTATGGCATGAGGAATGCGACACAGTCTTCGAGGCTCGACTTGTGAACCGCGGTAACGGCTCGTACAAGGGCTATCCGCTTAGCGCCGACGAGTGGCCTCGCGAAATTGAGGAACTATATGTCTGAACTAAGCTTCGAATTCGACTGGGTGGATTCGGAAGGCATAAGAGGCGCCGAGTTGTCGACGACGTGGGCCGAACTCAAAATTACGGCCCGCGATTCCGTCATAACTCGCATCCTGGACCAACGAGCGAAAACCGTGCGCGACTTCGTGTACGTTCCACTCTATCCGCTTGCCGAATGGCTTGCCACCAACTGGTGGTTCCTGTCCAACGAATTCCAAAACCCCGACAGGCAGAACGACCGAGAATTCCAGCGCAGACATTCGCTTAGCGCCAACAGAGAGGGCTACGCCTACCCAGACCTGGAAGTGGTTTCCTCGGGTTCTAGGACGAATCTTGCCTGGAAGCGTTGCACGCCCCAGTGGACGCGAGTTGAATTTTTAAGCCAAGGGCGTTTGTCTGTTGACAGGCTGGAGTTTCGCCAAGCCTGCTACGAGTTGATAGATTCCGTGATTCGGCGACTGGCAGCACGCGGCATCGAAGACACGCTTTTACAGCAAGAGTGGGCCGCGGTTCAGGCTTCGGAAGAGGACGCGGAGGAGCTACAGTTCTGCCACACCGCCGCCGGGCTGGGCTGGGATCCTTACGACTTGCTAGATTCAGAACGCGATGAGATATTTCAGCTAGCGCATGAGTTGGGTGCCTTCGTTGGTGAAGCAGTCCAAGCGCTGAATGCGTCCTCCCTCCGCGCCCAATCCTCGGCCATAGTGTCGGCAATCGAAGATGCTGGCAAGAATGGTTTGCCTCTCGACAGTCTCAGAAGTTTCCATGTTGACCAGGGCGACGATTTGAGGAACGCCCTTCCGTGGAGAGTGGGCTACGATTGGGCGCGCAGGCTGAGGCAAAAGCTGGATGTGGGCGGTCAGCCACTTGCGTCAACAGAAGAGCTGGCCGACGCCCTGGGCGAGGATCAAGTTGGAGTGGACATGGCCATTCAGTCAGTGGAGTCGTTGACTAGAGCGCCCCTGGTTGATGGTCTCGTCTCTTTGAACTCGGACGAAACCGCATCTTTCGCGTTTCGGCCCGCCGGCGAGGCTGGCAGACGGTTCAGTTTCTGCCGCGCTCTTGGTGAGTTGCTCGCGTCTCCTCAAGCTGGATCGCTTATCACCAAATCACATACCGAGCGTCAGCAGTTCAATCGAGCGTTCGCCGCGGAGTTTCTGGCACCTTCGTTGGGGCTGAAAGAAAGAGTACATCGTTTGGTGGTACACGAGGAAGAAGTCGGCGAACTGGCGGAGGAATTTGGTGTCTCGCCGAAAGTAATCGAACATCAGATCGAAAACCACGGGATTGCCCAGTTGGCCGAGCCGACACTCAATCGATTTGCGTAGCCCCACCTTTCTGCGTATGAGAGCGGCTTGCTGGAGCAGAAGCTAGTCGACCCAGGGGATGAACTCGCGCCACTCGTCGAGAATCTGCCTGTGGTGGAACAGGTAGTAGGGGTTCGGCTTCATCGCCCGCGGTACTTGGAGCAGGCGCATGTTTGCCTGCTGGGGCGTCCTTCCCGCCTTGCGATGGTTGCAGGGTATGCACGCGCTCACGACGTTTTCCCACACGTGCGGCCCCTTCTGGGAGCGGGGCTTGATGTGGTCGAGCGTCAGGGTTTTGGTCTCGGTGCCGCAGTACTGGCACGTGAAGGCGTCCCTGTAGAACACGGCGCGGCGCGAGAGCCGGCGGGTCACCATGGGCCGCTTTACCATGTAGATGAGCCGGATGACCGACGGTAGCGGGAATGAGCGGGACACGGTGCGCACGTCGCCCCGCCCGTTCACCAGCATCTCGGCCTTGCCGTTTCCGAGCAGCACCACGGCGCGCCTGGCCGTGCAGATGTTGAGGGGCTGGTAGTTTTGATTGAGTATCAAAACAGGCGAGTTAAGCGACACCCTTCATACCATCCGATTTGGCGCTTGAGATCTACTGCTGGTCCTCTATCCTATCCTCCAGCGTCTCCAGCGCCACCATGAAGTCGCTGGGGATCAGGCCGAGCGCGTTGCCCGGCAGGTGGGTGTACACCCTGACCACGGCGGGCGCGACAAAAGAGCCGGCGACCGAGTCTTCGACCACGGTCCGGGTCTCCACGACTTCGGGAATCTTGGCGACCGCGGCGCCCGCCACACCCTCGCTGGGCAGCTCGGTGTCGTAGGTTCCGCGGACGAGTGCGAGGAGCAGGACCGACGCCAGGATAAAGCCTATCAGCAGGCCCACGGCCGCGCCGCCTACGCGGTCGGCAATCGTCGAAATGCCGAGCGTCGCGACCGCGGAGAGCCGCTTCACCCACTTTGCCGCGTTTTCGGCGAGCGTCAGTGCCGCCGCCATCAACAGAAGGTACAGAAGGGTGGTGATTACGGTGTCGATGGTCTTAACGCGGTCGAAAAAGCCGCCGACGCTGGGCGAAACGAGCCCGGCGATGTACCAGCCGGCCACCACCCCGACGGCTATGACGGCAGCCCCTATCACCCCGGTGCGCAGTCCGATGATGGCTCCGAACACCAGCACAACAAGGAATGCGATGTCGATCCAGTTCAATTCTGCCCCCTTCGTGCTGGGAGACAGTCTACCACAAGGCCGGCGGAGGCGGGAAAGGCGGCGATTGGGTGCGAAAGGCGGCGATTCGAGGGCGGCCCGTCCGCTCTGCATGGTTGCTCGATGCCAACTGCGATAGACGCACGCAGCCCTTGTCGGTTATGCTGTATGCGGCGCGGGCGCAACCGCCGGCGCCGTATCACGCAGAAGCGGAGCTAAGCATGACAGTGAGGCATTTTCAGGCGTGGCAGGACGGCAGTCCCATCGAGTGCCGTAGGCGCCCGCTTGGTCCGTTGATGCGGCCCCAAATGACATAGGATCTGGCGGCGCACGCCTCCAGGGCCGTACCCTTTAGGTGCAAGATGAAGCAGGGAGTGCTCGAAAGGTACAGGGAATACCTGCCGGTAAACGACTCGACGCCAATTCTCAGCCTGGGCGAGGGTGATACGCCGCTCGTCAGGTCGCGCGCAATCGAAGGCATCACCGGCTGCGGCGAACTTTACTTCAAGCTGGAGGGCTGCAACCCCACCGGGTCGTTCAAGGACAGGGGGATGGTCGTCGCCGTGGCGAAAGCGATGGAGGCCGAATGCAAGAGCATCGTCTGCGCCTCCACCGGCAACACCAGCGCCTCGGCGGCCGCATACGGCGCATATTGCGGCATGTCGACAACAGTGCTCGTGCCCAAGGGAAACGTGGCGCGGGGCAAGCTGACCCAGGCCATTGCCTACGGCGCGCGCGTCGCGCTTATCGACGGCAGCTTCGACAGCGCGCTCAAGCTCGTCAGGGTGCTCTCCGAGCGTCTCCCCCTGGTAGTAGTCAACTCGGTCAACCCCCACCGGATACAGGGCCAGAAGACGGCCGCGTTCGAGATTATCGACGATCTGGGAGGCGCACCGGACGAGGTTTTCGTTCCTGTTGGCAACGCCGGCAACATCACCGCCTACTGGCTCGGCTTTACGGAGGCGCACGCGATGGGCTGGGCGTCGTCCAGGCCTAAGATGATGGGCGTGCAGGCCGAGGGCGCGGCTCCCATAGTCAGGGGGGAGCCCGTCGACAACCCCGAAACCATCGCGTCGGCCATCAGGGTTGGCAGCCCCGCAAGCTGGAAGGGCGCGCTGCGGGCCAGGGACGAGTCGGGCGGACACATAGGCATGGTTTCCGACGACGACATAATCGAGGCGTACCACCTTATGGCCAAGCGAGATGGCATCTTCTGCGAGCCGGCGTCCGCCGCCTCCGTAGCGGGCCTCATGAAGCGCGCCAGGCAGGGCGAATCGTTCGAGGGCAAGCGGGTGGTCTGTATCATCACAGGCTCCGGGCTGAAAGACCCGGACATCGCCGAGCAGATGAACACCCCTGTCATGGAAGAGTTCCCGGCCGAGTTGGAAGCTGTCGAGCGGGCGCTGGCTTTTGTGTAGGAGCTTCACATCCGCCGTCCGCTCCGAGAGGCCGTCGGCGCCGGTCCTTTTCCCGTATTCTCCTCTTCCCCTTACCGCTACCGCGCCGCCGCTCGCGCCCGCATCGCACTCTCTGCTTGTGAATGCTCGGCCCGCCCCCGAACATGCTCTGGAGATGGCCTAATGGCGTACGACGTACAGGTTGAGAGCTTCGAGGGAATCGAGGCCGAGTGGGAAGAGATTCTGCCCCTGTGCGGCGCGAATACCATTTTCTTGACGCCCCTGTGGCAGCAGCTTTGGTGGCGGCACTTTGGTGGAGGCGACGGCCTGCGTATTCTGCGCGTAAGTGAGAACGGCGAACGGCTCGGCATCGCGCCGATGATGTTCGGGCCCGACGGCGCGGTCTCGTTCCTGGGAGGCACGGACCTCTTCGACTACCACGACTTTCTGGTCATAGAGGGAAGGGAGCGGGCCTTTTTCGGGGCGCTCTGGGAGTACCTCCAGGGCCAGAGCTGGCAAACGCTCGATCTGCTGTCGTTGCGGGAAGGCTCGCCGACGCTGGAGCTGCTGCCGGAGATGGCGGCCGGAGCCGGGCTGGACGTGGAGATCGTGGAGGAGGACAGGTCGCCGCGGAGGAGTCTGCCCGAAAGCTGGGACGTGTACGTGGCGTCGCTTCGAAAGAAGGACCGGCACGAGTTGCGCCGCAAGCTGCGCCGCCTCGAGGCGTCCGACGGCGCCCGCCAGTACACGTTCGGCAGCCCCGACGAGGTCGCCGCCGGCATGAGCGACTTCTTCACGCTTATGAGGGCGAGCCGCGAAGACAAGCACGACTTCATGACCGCCGACAGGGAGCGCTTCTTCCGCGATGCCGCCGGCGAGCTGGCGTCCAGAGGACAGTTCAGGCTCTACTTCATGGAGGTGGGCGGCAAGCGCGTAGCCTCCTGCATCTGCTTTGACTACGCCGGTTCGTATCTGCTATACAATAGCGGTTACGACCCGGCCTATTCCGCCCTCAGCGTTGGACTTCTCAACAAGGCGCTCGCGCTCAAGGACGCCATAGAGGTGGGCAGGGAAGAGTTCGACTTTCTGCGCGGCACCGAGCGCTACAAGTACAACCTGGGCGGGGAGGACCGGATCGTGTATCGGATGGTGGTGCGACGCTGACGCGCCGCCGTCCGGTGCCCATTGCCGGCGGTTCCCCCATCGGAGAGTCTCAATGGTAAACTTGGCGGCCCTGAGCTTTCACGGTTGTCCCGTGGCACGTCTCGGCGAGAAGGACACCGGCGGCATGAACGTGTACGTGCTGCAGATGGCCAGGGAGCTTGCGGGCAGGGGACACAGGGTCGACGTGTTCACGCGCTGTCACGATCCCCACGACGACCGGATCGTAGACCTGTGCGAGGGGGCCCGCGTCGTTCATCTCAGCGCCGGGCCGCTAACCGAGTCCAAGACGGCGCTCTTCGGGCACATACCCGAATTCGTGGACAACCTGCTGGACTTCGCGCACTCCGAGGGCCGGCCTTACGACCTCATTCACAGCCACTACTGGCTGTCCGGACGCATCGGCATAGAGGTTAACCGGCTTTGGCGAGTGCCGCACCTGACGACCTTCCACACTCTGGCCCTTGCCAAGCTGCGGGCGCACGCAGGGGAGGACGAGGCCGAGATGCGCCTCTCCGTGGAGGGCGACGTGATGGAGGCGGTGGACGGCGTGGTCGTATCCACCGAACAGGAGCGGGACGACCTGCGCCGGTTGTACGGGCTGGACTCCGAGAGGGTGCACGTCGTTACGCCGGGGGTGGACCTCGACCTGTTCCGCCCGGGCGACAGGACGGGCGCGCGGGAGCGTCTGGGGTTGAAGGGCGAGCCGACGGTTCTGTACGTGGGCCGGATCGAGCCGCTGAAGGGGCTGGACTTGCTGCTCGAGGCGGTCGCCATGCTGGACGCCGGCGACTCCAGGCTGCTGATAGTGGGAGGCACCCCGGGGCGCGACACCGAGCTGGAGCGGCTGAGGCGGCGGGCACATGAGCTGGGCATCGGGGAAAGGGTCACCTTCACTGGCGCGCTGAAGCAGGCCGATCTGCCCGACTACTACCGCGCGGCCGACGTGTTCGTGCTGCCTTCGTACTCCGAGAGCTTCGGGTTGGTGGCGCTCGAGGCGATGGCTTGCGCCACTCCCGTCGTGGCCTCGCGCGTTGGCGGGCTGAAGACGTTCATACGCAACGGGCACACGGGCTATCTTATCCCGTGGCACTGCCCTGAGCCTTTCGCCCAGCGCATCGATATGCTTCTCAGCAATCCTCCGCTGCGGGAGACGATGGGTAGAGCGGCAGCCGACCACGCGCGGCACATGAGCTGGGGCGCCTCGGCGGACAGCCTTTCGCGGCTGTACTCTTCGCTGCTCGAGGCGCCCGTGGAGAGCCTTGCGAGGTCGTGACGCGTGAAGGGCGACCAGGGAAGGCTGCCACCTGAGGCGGAAGAGGAGGAGCCGACCAGGCGACGCGCTCTCTACCAGCGCCTGGAAAGCCACTTCTGGCGACGCATCTTCGCGGGCCTGCTCGCCCTCATCCCGTTGCTTGTCACCATTCTGATAATTCGGGCCGTCTTCACCTTTATCGACAACATATTCAGGGGCGACGACGGCCTGCTCACGCCGATCATGAAGTATATCCCCTTCGATTTCCCGGGCATTGGGGTTATCGTGACAGTCGTGCTCCTGTACACCGTCGGAGCGCTCTACGCCAGCCGTATTGGCCAGATGGTGCTGGGATGGCAAAAGGCGGTGCTCACCCGCATTCCCATCGCGAGGCGAATTTACACCGTGGCCCAGCAGGCCGCGGACTCGCTCTCCTCGGGATCCCAACACCAGTTCAGCCGAGTCGTGTTCCTCGAATGGCCGCGGCCGGGAGTGTTGGCCATGGGGTTTGTAACGGCAAGGTGCGTAAACCCGAAGGACCCCGATTCTGAAGTGCTGGCAATTTACATCCCCACCATACCCAACCCGACGTCGGGAATGCTCGCCTTTGCCAGGGACGATGAGGTGACGGACTCCAACCTGAGCGTCGAGGACGCCATGAAGGTGGTGTTCTCGGGCGGCATCGTAATGCCAGAGGTGTTGCAGGCAGTTCAGCCGGAGGCGTTGACGGGCGAAAGGAAAGAGGGGAAGCGCGGCCCTACTTAAGCCGCTTTTCGTACCACAGGGTTTGGCTCGCTGACTCGAAGCCGAGCTTGAGATACAGTGCCCGCGCGGGCATGTTCTCGTAATCGACTTCCAACTCGATCGCTTCCACGTCCATGGAGCGCAGGTAATGCATTCCCGCCAGCACCACGGCCTGGCCCAGGCCGCGGCCCCTGTATGCCGCCGACACGCCGGTCATCGACACCCAGCCTGTGCTGCCGGAGCGAAGCGTCCAGTTGTAGCCGGCCACCATGTCGTCCTTCACGATGAACACGATGCCGTCGGGGTCGCAGCGCTTGACCCGCACGCGCGCCCTTATCTGGTCGACGGTGTTGGGGGAGAACCCCCAGTTCTGACCAAAGGCCTCGTTCTGCAGGGTGGTCAGTATCGGCTCATCCTCGCAGAGCCGAAACGACCTCAGGGAGTAGCCGCAGGGCAGATCCAAGGGAGGCAGCACGGCGCGCTGCCAGCGCATTTGCCAGAAGCGCTTGACGGGATAGAAGCCTTCGGATTCCAGGACGTGGTGCGACGCGGCGTTGTGGGCGGGCGTCTCGGAGTGGATCAGCGACACGTCCAGTTGCCGCGCTCGCTCGATGCACGCGCCGAGAAGCAGGGGGCCCGTGCCCCGGTTGCGGTGGGAGGGCAGCACGCCGCTGCTGGCCACCACGCGGTCCAGCGGCGTCTCAGGCGATAGCAGGGTAAAGCCGACCAGCCGTCCGTCGTGCTCGGCGACGAAGCAGTTGTCTTCCGGATCGCACATTGGAAGCGAAAGGAACTGCCGCATGTACTCCGGGTCGTACTCCTTGTCGGTGCCCGTAATGCCACTGACGTCGTTGAACAACCGCCTGAAGTCCTCGATGTCCTCCCAGCGAAAGCTCCGTATCTGAGTGTACGACGTCATGCATTGCCCCCAGAGGCGGATGGCCGATCCCCGGCCCGAATGTGCGAAATTGTAACAGAGCGGCCCTCGGCGCGACAATTGGGGCGAGGGAGGCGGCGCGGCCGTCACTCCCCATCCCCGTATCGAGTACGGGGCGGGCTCTAACCTTCCCCCATCAAGGGGGAAGGGATACTCTGCTTACCTGCTTGCTGTAAAGGATGGCCTTGGGAACGGCGTTTACGAGGTCGAGCGCCCTCTCGGCGCCCACGATGGCGCTTGCCGCCTGTACGCCTTCGGCGAGGCCGGGCCAGCGCGGGCCCGTTGGCGCGTGGGTGTCCGACGCCATCAGGTGGGCCAGGCCGCGCCTCAACAGCTCGCAGGTGAAGTCGCGCACACAGAGGCCGAAGTGGCCGAGCAGGCTGCCCGCCGTAATCTGGCCCAGCATGCCGCCGCGCACGAATTCGGCGAGCAGTTCTGTGTCTTGCTGGAACGCCTCAATGCGCTCGGGATGCGCCAGAACGGGCACTAGCCCGGCTGCCTGTACGCGGTGCAGCGTCGGTGCGATGAAG
Source organism: Dehalococcoidia bacterium (assembly GCA_965226695.1). GTDB lineage: Bacteria > Chloroflexota > Dehalococcoidia > Lucifugimonadales > CATOSD01 > CATOSD01. The sequence goes on along the minus strand of OZ245405.1, from coordinate 2,963,409 downwards.
GCGGGGCTGCCGAAGAAGGGAAGCTCGATCAGCACGTGGCCGGCGCCGTTCATGGGCAGGGCGCGGCCCGCGCCGATCTCGGCGGGGAGGTCGACGTCGAGATGGTTCTCCATGCCCAGCAGCACTTCCAGCTCGATGGCCTCGGCGCGGACCCTCGCGTTCAGCTCATCGAGCAGCGCCTTGGCGTGTGCCACGGAGTGCTGTTCGGTAACGTCCTTGCGGTGCGGCGTGGCGAGAATCGCCCTCGTGCCCTGGGCGGCGGCCACGCGCGCCATCTCCACGGATTCATCCATGCTCTTCGCGCCGTCGTCCAATCCAGGCAGGATGTGGGCGTGCAGGTCGTACAAGTGGGGTTAGCCGTGAATCTGCACGCGGCGAAACGCCTCGGCGTAGGGAACGTCGGCCCGTTCCCCGGAGCGTCGGGCGTGGCCGCGGATGAACTCGTCAATCTCGCTGGGGTCGTTGTCGCCGAGCTGGCTCGCGTGCTTTTTCAGGGCGTCGATCTTTGCCTGGATGGTGTCGGCAACGTCGACGTAGGTGTCGGGAGTCTCGGTGCCCCAGAACAGAACGTCGGCCACCTTGTAAGGCTCGAGGCCCTCGGCCTCGTCTTCGGGATAGTGCAGCCTGTCGCGCGCGTAGGGAAAGACCGCGTCCATCGTCACCTGGCCGCAGATACGGTGGTCGCGGTGCAGGTAAAAGCTGGTGCGGAATGGGTCGGGGCAGAGGGCGATCTGCGGGCGGTACCGCCTGATCTCGCGCACCAGGTGGCCGCGAAACTCCGATGTGTCCTCCAGGCCGCCGTCGGGATACCGCAGGTAGACTACCTCTTCGACGCCGAGCGCCTCCGCGGCCTCCGCCTGCTCGCGTTCGCGAATCTCCGCCAGCCTCTGCGACGTCATGTCGGGGTCGCCGCTGCCCTTGTCGCCGTTGGTGCAGAGCACGTACAGCACGCGGGTGCCTTCGCGTATCCACCGGGCGATGGTGCCGCCGCAGCCGATCTCCGCGTCGTCGGGGTGCGGCGTGACGACGATCGCCCTGTCGGGTCTGTCAACCATGTTGCGCGACTCCTCTGTGCCAGCGATTGGCGCGCCGCCGTGGGACGGCGGCGCGCGGCAACGCGGCTAATGATATGTGGAAGCGGGGGCCTCGGCAAGTGGCCGCGTTTCGGACAGTCCCTCTTCCTTCCTCTCCAAGCTGGGGAGAGAGCGTCGCCAGGCTATTGCACTTGTTCTAAACTTGGATTAGCATATGTTCTAATCTTTTCTTGCCGACGGGATGGCCCCGCGCGCCTGCGGACTCCGCCGCCCGCCGTGTCCAGAGGGCCACGTATGCGCATCTCATCCGCCTCGCCCGGCGACATCGAGGAGCGGCTCCGCCAGTCGCTCGATCAGAGGATGCCGCCGTCGACCAGCCGCGTCCCGGCGCACTACCGCGAGACGACAATCTGCTACGCGTACATGTGCCCGTACGCCTACGGCTGCAACGAGAAGAGCTCGCGGCCCGCGCAGGTGCTGGCTCGCCGCTGCATGAGGTACATGCCCGAACCGTTGCGGGTGCGGCCCGGCATGTCCGACCTAGCCCTCGACGTGCTCGCCAGGCAGCGGAAGTCCGGCGTCGCTCTCTCGCCCGCGACGAACACCATACTGGACAGGTTCAGGCCGAACGGCCCTCTGCGCTCCAGAGCGTAGGCGGCCGTCAAGGCAGACAGGAGGACTTCGCAGTGGATTCCGGCATGTTCGATCTGAGTGGCAAGACGGCCGTGGTGACCGGCGGCAACGGCGGCATTGGGCTGGGCATTGCCCTGGGTCTGGCGAGAGCGGGCGCGAACGTGGTTGTGGCGGCCCGAAACGAGGACAAGACTTCTGACGCGGTCTCCCGCATAGAGGCCGCCGGCGTGAACGCGCTCGGCGTGCGCACGGACGTCGCGGACGAGGCGTCCGTGGCGAACATGGTGAAGCGGACCGTCGAGCGGTTCGGCAGTGTGGACGTGCTGGTAAACAACGCTGGAGTCAGCGTGCGCAAACCGCCCCAGGACTACGCGCTGGAGGAGTGGGAGCGGGTGATCGACATCAACCTGAACGGCCTCTTTCTGTGCTGCCGCGCCGTCTATTCAGGCATGGCCGCCCAGGGCGGCGGGAAGATCATCAACATTGGCTCGATGACCTCGATATTCGGCAGCGACTGGGTGGCGCCCTATTCGGCGAGCAAGGGCGGAGTGGTGCAGCTCACCAAGAGCCTGGCCGTCGCGTGGGCAAAGGACAATATCCAGGTGAACGCCTTGCTGCCCGGCTGGATTCACACGAACCTCACGGCGCCCATCCTGACGGACAACCGGCCGCGTTACGATTTCATCGAGTCCCGCATTCCGCAGGGGCGCTGGGGCGAGCCGGACGAGATGGCGGGCACGGCCGTTTTCCTGGCCGCGCCCGCGTCCGATTACGTTACGGGCGTTTCGGTGCCGGTGGATGGCGGCTACAGCGTGTTTTGATGGGGGAGGGAACTTCACCCCCATCCCTTCGGCAAGCTCAGGGCAGGCTCTAACCTTCCCCCATCAAAGGGGAAGGGACAGTGCGGAGCGCCCTAGTCGTCCGAGGCCACTGCCACGCGCCGCGTGAGGCCCAGCCGTTCGAGGTCGGCGACGAGTACGGCCCGCTGCTCCGGCGTCAGGGGCAGCCCCGGCGGGCGAGGGTCGCCGCAGTCGATGCCGAGTCGCTCGGTCAGCACGGCCTTCAGCGTGGGGTGCATGCCGAACTGCCGCACGGCAATGGCTACCTCGCTGGCCCTGTCCTGCGCTTCTTCCGCCCGGGCGATGTCGCCGTCGTTGTAGGCGCGCCAGATTTCGACCCACAACTCCGGAGCCACGTTGGGCGGCCCGTCGATGCAGCCCGTCGCGCCGATGGTCAGCGCCGGCAGCATCATCATGCAGTTGCCAACGAAGCATTCCAGTCCCATCTTGGCGAAGGCGCGTATGTTGTGGACTATCGGCGCGGAGTGTTTCAGCCCGCGGAGCTGCGGCACCCTCTCCTGGATCCTGGCCATCAGCTCGGGCGTAATCTCAACGCCGGTCGACTGCGGTAGGTTGTACACGAAGAAGGGGATGTCGGCCGCGGCCGCCACCGTCCGGTAATGCTCGACGATAGCCTCGTCCGGCTGGCGGTAGAAGAAGGGCGGCACACAGCAGATGGCGTCCACGCCCGCCTTGGCGGCGTGCTCGGCCATCGCAGCGGCGCGCCGGGTGTTGGGCGCGCCCACGTGCATGATGTTCTTGATCCGGCCCCTGGCCTGATCGGCGGCGATCTCGGCGATGCGCATGTTCTCGTGGTCTTCGAGCAGCACGCTCTCGCCGGTGCCGCCCGCGACCCAGAAGCCGTGAACGCCGGCCTCGATATTGAACTCGATTACCTCTCTAAACGCCGCCTCGTTAAGCTCGCCGTCCCTTGTCATCGGCGTGATGATGGCGGGGTATACGCCCTCGAACTCTGCCATTTGCGTTGCTCCTTTCGGTAAGGGACCTTCCAAAGTCCCCTCTCCCCATTGTGGGAGAGGGTTAGGGGGCATTAGCGTGGTGGAAGTCTGTCAACCTTCCCCCAACAAGGGGGAAGGGAATTTATTTTCAACTGGTGCTCTTTGACTCGGGGGAATTGTAGCACATACACGCCAACGGGCAGGTTTCAAGCCTGTCCCTACGGGTGCGGGACCCATTGCCTCAGGCGCGGAGCAGGGCCAAGATGCCGGCCGTGGTTGCCAGCCACAGCAGTATGGCGCAGAGCAGCGGGACGTCGGTCACGATGACTTCCTCAGGCCGCTCGCCGAGACCTCTGGAATGCACCAGGTACAGGTAGCGGAACAGCCCGTACACCACGAACGGGATGGTGAGCATCATGGCGTGGTTTTCGGGCAGGTTGGTCGCTGTGAATGTGTACAGCGAGTAGGCCACTATGGTCGAGGTGGCGACTACGCCGATGAGCTGGTCCAGCAGGGGCAGCGTGTAGCGTCCCAGGGTGTCCCGCTGGTTCGCGGCGTCGTCGCCGGATGACGCGAGCTCGCCGCGGCGCTTGGCGAGCGCGATGAACAGCGACCCCAACCCCGCGCAGATGTAGAGCCAGGGAGAGACGGGCACCTCGATCGCGACGGCGCCCGCCACCGTCCGCAGCACGAAGCCCAGGCTGATGGTGAACACGTCCAGCAGGATGAGACGCCTGAGGCCCAGCGAGTAGGCCGCCATCGCGCCCAGGTACACGACGGAGACCACGCCGAACAGGGGCTGCAACGCGAACGCGCCCGCAAGGCCGGAGAGCGCAAGCGCGAATGCCCCGGCCCACGCCGCGCCGGCAGGAAGCCGGCCGGACGCGATTGGCCTGTGGCGCTTGACCGGGTGCTCGCGGTCGTTCTTCCTGTCGAGGACGTCGTTGGCCAGGTACACCGCGCCGCTCAGCGCGCAGAACACCGCGAAGGCCACCGTCGCGTCGAAGGCCAGCCAGGCCGCGCCAGCGAGATCGGTCGCCTCCCATGCCTCGTTCAGCGTGAACAGCAGGGCAAGGTATACGACGAGATTCTTCGTCCACTGGCGCGGCCGGACCGCGCGGACGAACTCTAAGGGCAGGGCTGCCGGCGCGATGCGCGGCCTGTCTGGGTTGGCCTGCTCCATGGGGTGATGATAAGAGCGCGTCCGCGCCCCGTCAACGACTGGCGCGTTCTCTTGGAGGGCGTGTCCGCGGGCTGGGTCCCCATTGCTCCCGCCAGGACTGACCGGTGTTGACATAGGCGAACCCGTTTCGGTATCATGGGTTAGCAGTCTAAACGGCAGTCTGCTAAAGAGTGTCGTATGGGCCTAAACAGTACCAGATTCAAGGAGGATGTCCCAAGATGACGATAGAGACGGGAGTTACGTTCAAGCCCCTTGGCAACAGGGTTGTCATCGAACCCCTGGAGTCCGAGGAGCAGGTGAGCGCCGGCGGGATCTACATTCCCGACACGGCGAAGGAGAAGCCCCAGGAGGGCAAGGTGGTGGCCATCGGCCCCGGCAAGCTTACGGACGATGGCAATCGAGTCGCAATGGACGTCGCGGTCGGCGACGTCGTGGTCTACTCCAAGTACGCGGGTACCGAGTACAAAGAGGGCGATGTCGAGTACCTGGTGTTGCGCGAGGACGACATTCTCTTCAAGAAGTAGTGTCACACGGTTCGCGGGCGTCGCTGGGCGCCCTTGGTCCGAATGCCGCCACGGGGCGGCCGCGTAGAGCAAGAGACAAGGGGAAAAAGGAGAACAATGCCAAAGCAGTTGACTTTCAGTGAGGAAGCCCGGTCGGCCATGAAGCGCGGCATCGACCAGATGGCCAACACGGTGGGCGTTACGCTCGGCCCGCGTGGCCGAAACGTTGTGCTCGACAAGAAGTTCGGTCCTCCGCAGGTATGCAGCGACGGCGTGACCATCGCCAAGGAGATCGAGCTCGAGGACCCGTTCGAGAACATGGGCGCGCAGCTTCTCAAGGAGGCGGCGAGCAAGACCAACGACGTGGCAGGCGACGGCACGACCACCGCGACGGTCCTGGCGCAGGCCATAATCCACGAGGGCTTCAAGAACATCGCAGCCGGCGCCAACCCCATGGCACTCAAGCGCGGCATCGAGAAGTGCGTTGCCACGCTTCGGGACGCCATCGACGAGATGTCCACGCCCGTCGAGGGCAGGACCCAGATCAGCCAGGTGGCCTCGCTTTCGGCCCATGACGACGAGATGGGCACCCTCATCGCCGACGTGATGGAGAAGGTTGGCAAGGACGGCGTGATAACCGTCGAGGAGTCCAAGGGCCTCAACTACGAGCAGGAGTTCGTAGAGGGCATGCAGATCGACCGCGGCTTCATTTCCCCCTACTTCATAACCGACCAGGACCGCATGGAAGCCGCCATCGACGACGCCCACATCCTGATAACCGACAGGAAGATCTCCGCGGTCGCCGACGTTCTGCCCGCGCTCGAGAAGATTCTCCAGGTCGGCAAGAACGTGGTCATAGTGGCCGAAGACATCGAGGGCGAGGCGCTCGCCACGCTGGTGGTGAACAAGCTTCGCGGCACCCTCAACTGCCTGGCAGTGAAGGCCCCCGGCTTCGGCGACCGCCGCAAGGCGATGCTCGAGGACATGGCCATTCTCACCGGCGGGGTCGTCATCAGCGAGGACATCGGGCGCAAGCTCGACTCGGTAACCTCCGAGGACCTCGGCAGGGCGCGCAGGGTCGTCTCCAACAAGGAAGAGACCACCATCGTGGACGGCGCCGGCTCCGAGGACGCTATCCAGGGCCGGATCAAGCAGATTCGCGCGCAGACCGAAGAGACCACCTCCGAGTTCGACCGTGAGAAGCTCCAGGAGCGGCTAGCCAAGCTCTCCGGCGGCGTCGCCATCATCAAGGTGGGCGCGGCAACCGAGGTCGAGTTGAAGGAGAAGAAGAACCGCGTAGAGGACGCCCTGTCCGCCACGCGCGCGGCTGTCGAGTCCGGCATCGTTCCGGGCGGCGGGCTCGCGCTCATCCGCGCCAGCTCCAGGCTCGACGATATTGACCTGAGCGGCGACGAGGCGACCGGCGCCAGCATTCTCAAGAGGGCGCTGGAAGCGCCGCTCAAGCTCATCGCCGAGAACACCGGCGTATCCGGCGACGTCATCCTCTCCGAGAGCCGCAAGAGCGAGGGCGACTGGGGCTACGACGCCGAGGTAGGCGAGTTCTCCGCGCTGCTCGAGCGCGGCATCATGGACCCCGCCAAGGTCACCAGGGCGGCCGTCGAGAACGCCGCCAGCGTAGCGGCCATGGTGCTTACCACCGAGTCGCTGATCACTGACATCAAGGAGAAGGACTCGGCCGCGCCGGCAATGCCGCCGATGGACTACTAGTCCACAACCGCAGCCACTAACAGGGCCCCGGGCGAGTCGATCGTCCGGGGCCTTTTTTTCGGCCCGCGCGCTGCAACCGCCCCCGCCGAGTGTGTTAGCATTGCGCCAGCCGCCTACGGATTGGCCCGGCAGGGCAGATAGAGGAGGACGATGCCGGTTCCGCATCCGTTCCCATACCAGGGCAGTAAGAGGGCGATAGCGAACGCGATACTCCGCTATTTGCCGCACGATACCGCTCGCCTCATCGAGCCGTTTTGTGGATCTGCCGCCGTATCAATCGCGGCATCGGCAAGTCGGCTCGCCAGTGAGTTTTGGCTTAACGACCTCAACGGACCGCTGATGCGGCTCTGGTCTTCAATCCTCGATACGCCGGAAGAGCTGGCCCAGGGCTATTCGAGGCTGTGGATTGCACAGCGCCTCGATAGAAAGGCGTTCTTTTACGAGGCGCGCCGGCAGTTCAATAGGTCACCACGCCCGGACCTGTTGCTTTACCTACTCGCGCGTATAGTCAAGGGATCAGTCAGGTACAGCGCCAGTGGCGAATTCAACCAGAGTCCTGACAACCGCCGTTCGGGGATGCGCCCACCCAAAATGCGCCGCCAGATTCTGGGCGTCTCGTTCTTGTTGGCGAAGAAGACGACCGCGACATCCAAAGATTTCCGAGAAGTTGTCCGGCAAGCATCGGAGCGTGACACTCTATACCTCGACCCGCCGTATCAGGGAACGTCCTTCACCCGCGATCACCGCTATCGCCAGGGGCTGCCCTTGAATGAACTGGTAGACGCACTGTCGGAGATGAACGGGATGGGTTTGTCGTATATTCTGAGCTATGACGGGCGTACCGGAGAGAAGACCCACGGTAAGCCCCTGCCGAGCGAGCTTGGACTCTTTCATCTGACTATTCCCGCCGGACGCTCCACGCAAGCGACACTGCTAGGCTTAGACCTCGAGACTGTCGAGTCACTATACTTGTCCCCGGCATTGGTAGAACGCCTAGGATATGGAATGCTCAGTTCGGAAGATTCCCCCGAGTGGGGCCAGAGGGAGTTTGCCCTCGGATGAGCAATGAGGGCTTACCCAGCGAGTTCTTACGACTGCTGAGGAGCATCGAAGCCAAGAGGCCTCGGACCGTGATCGAGCATATTCTTGAGCATGAGCAGGTTACGACCGAAGAACTCCGAGAGTTGTACGGATACAATCATCCGCCACGGGCCATTAGGGACGTTCGAGAGAATGGGATACCTGTTGAGACGTTCAGGGTTACAGGTTCGGACGGCAGACGAATTGCGGCATACAGGTTTGGCGACCCTTCTCAGACTCGCGCGGCACAACTCTCAGGCCGGACTGCGTTCAGCGCGGGACTGAAGGCCGCTCTAATTGATGAGTATGGGTCGCGATGCAACATATATCAGGTGGACTTTCCGGAAAGGGAATTGCAGATAGATCACCGAATACCCTTTGAGGTGGCGGGCGATTCTGCGTTGTCAGACGACCCCGTAAACTATATGCTGCTATGCCCTTCAGCGAACAGGGCAAAGTCATGGAGTTGCGAGAATTGCCCCAATTGGGAAACAAAAGATCCCGAAGTGTGTCGCTCGTGCTATTGGGCATATCCAGAGAGCTACAGCCATGTCGCTACACGCGACGTCCGCAGGTTGGATGTCCTATGGATGGGGGACGAGGTCTCGGACTACGATAGCCTTTCAGAGAGGGCTGAAGATGCCCGGCAGGGCATGCCGGAGTACGTTAAGAATGTGCTGCGTGAGCACGTTCTCAATCTGAGCAAGGAGTTGGAATAGTTCCCGTATGTTCACCCACCTTCACGTTCACACCGAGTACAGCATGCTGGACGGCCTCAGCCGCATCGATGGGCTGGTGGAGCGCGCCGAGCAGTTGGGCATGGACAGCCTGGCCATCACCGATCACGGCGGAATGTACGGCGCCGTCGACTTCTACAATAAGGCCATTGCCCGCGGCATCAAGCCGATCGTGGGCTGCGAGATGTACGTGGCGCCGGGCAGCCGCCACGACAAGATAGCCGGCGACAAGAGCCCCTACCACCTCACGGTGCTGGCCCAGGACGCCGAGGGCTACCGCAACCTCATCAAGCTGGTGACGAAGTCTCACGTAGAGGGCTTCTACTACAAGCCCCGCATCGACAGGGAGTTGCTCGAACGGCACCAAAAGGGCCTGATCGTGCTCTCCGGCTGCCCCAGCGGCGAGGTGCCCGGCCTGCTGGCACAGGGCAGGCACGACGAGGCCGCGGAGGCCGCGGGTTGGTACCGCGAGCTGCTCGGCGAGCGATACTTCCTGGAGTTGATGGAGCACGGAGGTGTTCCCGACCTGCCCGTCATAAATCGCGGTCTGCTCGCGTTGCGCGACCGCGCCGGCGTTCCCCTCGTGGCGACCAACGACTCTCACTACGTGGACCGGGAGGACGCCCAACTCCAGGACATCGTGATCTGCATTCACACCAACACCAACATCAACGACGAAAAACGTCTGAAGATGGAGGAGGCGTCCTACTATCTGAAGAGCCACCAGGAGATGGCCGAGCTGTTCAAGGACGTGCCCGAGGCCTTGATCAGCACCGAGAGGATCGCCGAGATGTGCGACCTCAAACTCGACTTCTCCCAGCTGCGGCTGCCGCAGTTCCCCACGCCCGAGGGAATGACGGCGGACGAATACCTTGAGAGGCTGTGCCAAGAGGGGCTGCGCCGCCGCATGGCCAGCGTGACGCCAGCAGAGGAGGAGAGGCTCCAGTACGAGCTGGACGTCATCCGGCACACGCAGTTCGCCGACTACTTCCTGGTGGTATGGGACATCGCCAAGTTCGTGCGCGAGCGCGACATCTTCTTCGCCGTGCGCGGCAGCGCCGCCGCGAGCCTGGCCCTTTATTGCCTGGGCGTGACCGACGTGAACCCGCTTGGGTTCGACCTGGTCTTCGAGCGCTTTCTGAACATGGAGCGCAAGGAGATGCCGGACATCGACATGGACTTCCAGGACGACAGGCGTGAGGAGGTGATCAACTACGTGGTGGCCAAGTACGGCCGCGAACACGTGGCGCAGATCATCACATTCGGCACGCTTGGCGCGCGCGCCAGCATCCGCGACGTGGGGCGTGCGCTGGGTATGTCCTACGCCGACGTCGATAGGGTGGCGAGGCTGGTGCCGTTCAGGCCGAACATCACGCTGCCCGACGTTATGAGGGAGAACGCCGAGTTCGGCGAAGTCTACGAGGCGGACGAGAGCATACGGAACCTCATCGACACCAGCATGAAGCTGGAGGGTCTGACGCGCCACTCCAGCACCCACGCCGCGGGCGTGGTCATATCGGGAGAGCCGCTGGACGACGTTGTGCCGCTGCAGCGCCCCACCAGGAACGACGGCGAGGGTGTGCTGACGACGCAGTACTCGATGGACCCGATCGCGGAGCTCGGCCTGCTGAAGATGGACTTCCTCGGCCTCGCCAACCTTACCGTGCTGGCGAAAACGCGGGACCTGATACGCGAGACTCGCGGCGAGGACATCGTGCTCCAGGACATCGCCCTCGACGACGCGAAGACGTTCGAGCTGCTGTCCCGCGGCGACACCGTGGGCGTGTTCCAGATGGAAGGCTCGGGCATGACTCGGTACATCAAGGAGCTTAAGCCGTCGTCGCTGGGCGACGTCGCCGCCATGATAGCATTGTACCGTCCCGGGCCGATGGAGCACATAACGGCTTTCATCGACGCCAAGCACGGGCGCGCCAGGGCACGCTACCTGCATCCGGCGCTGGAGGACATTCTCAGAGAGACCTACGGCATAATCGTGTACCAGGACCAGGTATTGCAGATCTTCCGCACGTTCGCGGGCTACTCGCTGGGCGCGGCGGACATCGTGCGTAAGGCGATGGGCAAGAAGATCGCCGAGATCATGGCCGAAGAGGAGCAGCAGTTCATCCAGGGCGCGCTGCAAAACGGGCACACACGCGAGCTCGCGGAGCAGCTCTTCACGCTGATAACTCCCTTCGCGGGCTACGCTTTCAACAAGGCCCACAGCGTGAGCTATGGGCTCATCTCTTACTGGACGGCGTACTTCAAGGCCAACTACCCGGTGGAATACATGGCCTCGTTGCTCAATGCGAACAGCGCCAACACCGACAGGATAGCCAACGCCGTGAACGAGTGCCGGCGCATGAGAATCGACGTGCTGTCGCCGGACATACGTGTGGGTGAAGAGGTGTTTTCCATAGAGACTGGGGAGAGTGGCAAGCCGGCGATCCGCTTCGGAATGGCGTCCGTGAAGAACGTTGGCGGCGCCGCCCTCGAGCCGGTCATCGCGGCTCGCAAAAAGGAGGGCCCGTTCGAGTCCATAGAGCACATGTGCCGGGTTGCAGACTTCAGCGGCGTGAACCGCAAATCCCTGGAGAGTCTCATCAGGGCCGGCGCCTTCGATGCCTTCGGCGAGCGCAACGGCCTGCTCGGCGAGGTCGACCGCATCATATCGCTGGCCCAGAGCGAGGAGCGGCTTAGGAACTCGAGCCAGACTTCCATGTTCGACATATTCGGCGAAAGTGTGCCTACGCCCCTTTTCGACCTGCAGGTGCCGGCGGTGCCCACCAGCGAGGCCGAAAAGTGGCGATGGGAGAAGGAGCTGCTGGGCGTCGCGGTGTCGAACAACAGCCTGCTCGCCTCCCTTTCCGGCGTCGACGACCCGAGCGTGCACGTCTTGATGAGCCAGGTCGCGGATGCGCCAAAGGGCACGACGGTGCGCGTCAGGGGACAGGTGGCCTCGGTCGATCAAAGGAGCACGCGCGAGAACAAGCCTTTCGCGATAGCCTCGCTCGCGTTGATGGACGGCCTGCTGGAGGTGTTCGTGTGGCAGGAGGCTCTGCGGGACACGCGCGACCTGTGGCAGGAGGGCAATCTGGTCACCGTCACCGGCACCGTGAGGGTGCGGGAGGACGAGGTAAGCCTGAGCTGCCGGGCGGCAGAGGAGTTTCGCATCGGCGACGAGCCAGCGGAGGCTGCCGCGCCGCCACGGCCGGCAACGTCTCCGGTCGCCGAGCCGGCCTCGTCGTACAACGTGCCGGCATCGCCACCCGCGCCGCCCATGGCATCGGCCACCCAGCCGCCCGCAGCATCGCCTGCCCAGCCGACCGCGGCATCGCCGGCCCCGCCGACCGTCGAGCAGCCGGGCGCGAAGCGCCTGACGGTACTCTTGCGCGAAACCGGCGAGCCGACCGACGACGGCAACCGCCTTCAGGACGTGAAGAGGGCGCTGCTCAACTTCCGTGGCGAGCACGAGGTGGGCCTGCAGATAGTGTACGATGGCAGGGTGGTCAACATGGACTGGCCGCAGGTGCGCGTCAACGTATGTGAAGAACTTCAGACGGAGCTGCACGAGGCGCTGAGCGGACAGGGCGAGGTGTACGTGGGGCCGGCGTCGTGGTGAAGTGGGCACGCCTGACGACTGCGCCCAACCAGCTGACCGCCGAGATGTGGCGCGACCTGCTGCTGGGTGAGGGCATTCCGGCCATGGTGCGCGGCGGCGACACGTCGTCGTACTTCGGCGTTACGCCGTTCCCGCGTCCCATCCTGGTGGACGAGAGCCTGGAGTCGGAGGCGAGGCGGGCCCTCGAGGGCTACCTTGGCCGCGAGTTAGACGCCTAGCCGGCGTACTCCGCCTTCCAGATCCAGGAGCCTGCGCTTCAGGTCCAGCCGCTTTGCGCCGCTGCCGTATCCGCGCAGCGAGCCGTCAACCCCGATCACCCGGTGGCACGGCACCACTATCGGAAGCCTGTTGCGGGCCATGGCCTGCCCGGCGGCCCTCGAGGCGCTGGGGCTGCCCGCCCGCGCGGCGAGCCACTTGTACGTGCGAGTCTCCCCCGATGGAATGGAGCGGCAGGCCAGCCAAGCCGCACGCTGGAAAGGTGCGGCGTCCTCCACGTCTATGGGGACACCGGCGAAGGCCTCGCGCCCGTCCACGAAGTAGCGGTCGAACAGCGCCTCCAGCTCTGCGAAGCGGTCCGGGGCTTCGAGGGCATCGATGAATTCGCCCCCCAGCTCTTGAGCGCAGACGCCCGGCTCCTCGTGCGGCAGGGTGCAGCGCCGCAGGCCCCGTTCCGACGCGATTGCGCCGACCCAGCCCAGCGGCGTCTCGAAGGCGGCGCGATACAGCACCGCTACGCCCTGGCCCGCAGCGGCACAAGCCGCGTTACGGCGTGCCCGAGCAGCCGCAGCCGCATCTCACGCCAGGCGCCGTCGATCTGGTCTTCCTCACCCTCGACATCGCCAGCATCGCCGGCGTATCTGCTCACCGCGAACGCCCAGCCGATGCGCCGCGCGGCCGCCGCGATGGCGGGCGCGGCGGCTCCAATGCTGCGGGCGTACTCCAGCGGCGTTTGGTTGTCGCCTCGGCGCACACCGGCGACGGCTCCCAGCCGGCTCATCTTGGTGTAGGCCCTTTCGGCGGGCGTCGCGCCGCCCAGGTTTCGCGTCCACGCCAGCCAAAGCACGAGCCACACGGCACCGATAACGGCCAGGACGATAGCGGCGGGACGTAGCAACCCCAACACGTCGATGGAGAGGCCCCCGGAGCCCTCGCGATCTATGGGCGGCACGCCGAAATCCTCCAGCGCATCATCGAACAGGTCCTCCAGCGTCTCGTCGATGGCCTCGGCGTCCTCGCGGCCCGTTCCCAGGTCGACGCCCCTCAAGTCGGTGATCAGGCGCCGCTCGTGCCTGGACCAGTTGGGGGTTGGCTCGAAGTCGATCCACCCGTAGCCGGGGAAGTAGACCTGGACCCAGCCGTGGCTGTCCAGGTCGCGGACCACGTGCATTCCCGTGTCGCTGTAGTACTGGCCCGGCGCGTAGCCGGCGGCCAGGCGCGTGGGCACGCCAACCGACCTCAGCATTACCGCCATGGCGGAGGCGTAGTAGTCGCTGTAGCCGGTCTGCGACTCGAACAGGAAGTGGTCCACGCCGTCCGCCCCCGCGGGGGGCGCGTCGATGCTCTGGGAATACACGAACCTGTCGCCGCGCAGGAACTCCTGGATGGTTACCGCCTTGTCCAGCGGAGTCTCGGCGTCTACCGTAATGCGCTCGGCCAGGTCGTGCACTCGCTGCGGCAGGTCAGGCGGCAAGGCCAGGTAGTGGTCCCGGATGAAGCCATGGTAGTCGGTGCCAGCTTGTCGCAGGTCGTCGTCGGTCGCCACCGAGACGTACGAGACCATGGTGTAAGGATGGTTGCTGGGCAGCGGCTCCGCAAAGCTCCACGAAACCACCTCGGGAGCTATCGGCTCTTTTCTGGCGACGGTTACAGTCTCGACCGCCCTTGGAGTGTCGATGGTTGCGTGCCGATAGGTGACGTCCTCCAGCACTAGGTCTGATGGCAGATTGCGCGATATGAGCGACTCCTCCACCGACGTCACGGGGCGGTCTTCCAGTTCCTCCCTAAGCGACTCCGCCAGCTCCCGCATGTCTTCGGGAAGCGCCTCGTCGGTCGACGGGTCGAGCAGGTCGAGCGTGTACTTCTTGGGGGCGAGCGTCTCCAGGGTGGCGCCGTGGCTGACCCAGTCCAGACCGCCGCCCGATAGGAAAGCCCTGGACTCGAAGTCCAGTTGGAGGAGCTGCTGTACCGGCTCGCGCTTGAGGTCGTCCACCCTCGGCGGGGGCACTATCTGTGGCCCCACCTCTATGGGCTGTGTCTGGCCCGCCACCCAGCCCTCGGGGGTGTACTCGCTGTAGGTCCGCGAGACCCAGTAGGACGGATAGTCAGTCTCGGCCCAGAACACCGGCTCACCGCCGAACGAGATGGAGCCCAGGAAGGGCAGCGTGTCTCCGAACAGGCGGCCGGGCAGGTCCTTGCGCGAAGGGATGGCAGAGAACAGCCTCGCGAACTCCCCCTCGAGCGCGCTCACGGGGGAGCGCGCCGTTCGCCACATGCCCGCGAGCGTCGGCGACACGAACACGTGCAGCGGCAGCAGGGATGCAACCACGAGCACCACTATGCCGAACACGAAGGTGTTGTTGATGGTCATCCAGCCGTTGGAGGGCTCGTAACCAATGCCGACTTTGGACCACTGCTGTTGCTGCAGCACTATGCTGAGCCGCACTATCAGCAGGATAGCGATGAAGGCGAAGAGGAAGAAGCTGGCCGAGTAGCCGGCCGGCAGGAAGCTCAGGTTTGTGAGGAGCGCCGTGCCCATGAGCACCACGCCCACCCATACGTTGTTGCTCCTGAAGACGAACCAGGAGCTCACGTATGATATGATCCACGCCGCGGCCAGAAGGGTCAGCGAGACCGGCAGCAGATCGGTGCTGATGCCGCCTGTCGTTGCGGCCTCGTACCAAACGCCAAACCGCTCGAACGCGAGGCGCTGCTGTTCGAAAAGCGTCTCGCCTCCGGTGATGGAGCCGGTGCGCCACATCACGATGAGAAAGCCCACCGCCAGGCCTATGGGGTGCAGGAACACGGCGTGAATTCGCAGCTTTGCCAGTGCGAGACCCAGCGCGGCACCCCAAAACATCACGGCCAGCATCGACGGAGTGCGGGCCCAGCCCGCCGACGAGACCGACTGCCCCAGCACGAGCAGGGCCAGCATGAGCAGCAAGAACGTCGACCAGCCCTGGATGGGGGTGAAGCGGTCGTACAGCGTGAGCAGCCGATTGCGCTGCCGGGTGCCCTGGCCGCCTCGGCCGCTGGGGTACAAAACCGACGTGGTATCGGCGGCCACTATGCGACCTCCCGCCTGGCGCGGTTTGCGTCGGCGGCAAGGTAGGGACGGCTCATCGCGATGGGTATCGACTCGCCGCTACGGACGGCGTAGGTGGGAATGCCGGCCTCCTGAAGTGCGGGTGCAACGCCGAGCGTGGGGAATACGCCGCCGAAGGTAACCCCATCGAGAAGCACGGCAACCACCCTGACGCGCCGCCGGGCAAGCTCGCGCAGCCCCACGACCCAGGCCGGCCTATGCGAGGGCGTGATGACGACCAGCGTGCTGTGATAGCCCCACAGCGCCTCCTCGAGCGGCAACGCATCCTCCAGCGCCACCCTGCCCTCGGCTTTGCTGCGAGCCAGGAACTCCATCACACGGTCCATCTGCCCAGCGCCGGTCTCTGCCGGCAGGTAGTAGCGCTGGTCGCCGTAGGACACCAGGCCCACCGGCATGTCCGACGCCAGGTACTTTCTCGCCAGCGACGCGGCTATGGAAACGCCGTACTCGTCGGTGCTCTCCTCCAGCTCGCCCGCCTGCACGTCCCTGTGAAGGTCCACCAATATCCACACGTCGCTGGACTGGCCCAGGTCGAACTCCTTGGACATAAGCCGCCCCAGGCGGGCCGTGCTGTTCCAGTGGACGCGGCTGATGCTGTCGCCGAAGGCGTAGTCGCGAACGCTCGATGCGTGCGGGCTGAGGTCGTGGCTGCGCCGCCTCGACGAGCTCTCGCCCGTGAGGTCGGCCCCAGGTATCGAGAAGCCCGGCATATCGTACACGCGGGGGTAGACCACCAGCTCGTCGGTGCCGCAGAACTCGCGGCTTCGCTGAAACAGCCCCAGGAAGTCGGTGTTGGACACGCGGACAGGGCCCATTGTGTACACGCCCCGCTTGCGCGCCGGCGTGAGGGTCCGCCACGAGCGGAAGCTCCTCGAGCCCAGCGTGAGCGCCATCCCGCTGGAGTAGCCGGGCAGGTCGGTCAGGTCTTGAACCTCGAGCACCGGCTTGGGCACGCTGCCGAGGTTGCGTATCGTGATGCGCTCTTCCACGTCGTCGCCCACGCGCACTCGGTGGCTTCGCCGTTCGACCTCCACGTGAAGAGACCGCACACTCATCCAGTTCCACAGGAAGCCGAACACCGTGGCGATGCCGAATATGTAAAGCAGCCTGTAGAACAGCCCGAATCCCGTCGCCATGCCCGTGACCGCGGTAACGCCCATGAGGGCGGCGACGAGGTAAAACCGGTTCAGGACGAACACCCTGAAGGCGTCGATCGGTTACCTCCTGACCCAGCCCCTGGCCTCTGCGCCGGGAACCGGTATCTCGTCGGCCAGGTTGGAAATGACCTCGCCGCCCTGGACGCCACGCATACGCGCGGCGGCGGATACGATGATTCGGTGGCCCAGCATGGGCACGGCGAGCTCCTTTACGTCGTCCGGCAGCACGAAGTCGCGCCCCCGGATCATCGCCAGCGCCTGCGCGGCCCTGTACTGAGCGAGCGAGCCGCGTGGAGAGCTGCCAAGCGCAACGTCCGGGTGCTCGCGCGTCGACTCGGTGATCGTCACAATGTAGCGTTTGATGGCGTCGTCGACGTAGACCTGCTTGACCGCCTCCTGCAGTTCGACAATTTCCTCCGGGCCCGTCACCGGCCCGAGCGACTCGATGGGGTGCGCCATGCGCTGACCCTCGACGATGGCGAGCTCCTCCTCCATGGAGGGGTAGCCCAGCCTGATCATTAGCAGGAAACGGTCGAGCTGCGCTTCCGGCAGGGGGAAGGTGCCCTCGTACTCTATGGGATTCTGGGTGGCCATCACCATGAACGGGCGACCTATGGGGTGCGTTTCACCCTCCACGGTGACCTGGTGTTCGTCCATCGCCTCAAGCAGCGCCGACTGTGTCTTGGGCGTGGCGCGGTTGATCTCGTCGGCGAGGACTATCTGGGAGATGATCGGGCCCTGGCGGAACTCGAACTCCCCCGTCTTCTGGTTGAATATGGACACGCCTGTGATGTCGGTGGGCAGCAGGTCTGGCGTGAACTGGATGCGTTTGAACTCGCTCCCGGTCGAGCGGGCGATGCTGCGCGCGAGCATGGTCTTGCCCACGCCGGGCACGTCCTCGATGAGCGCGTGGCCTTGGCAGGTGAGCGCGATTACGCCCAGCTCCACGGCGCCATCCTTCCCGATGATGACCTTCTTGACGTTATCGACGATGCTGTGGGCAACCCCTCGTGCCCTTTCCAGTTCGGTGGCTAGTTGCTGCAAAACGGCTCTCCTATGCGAGATGGACGGGCAACCGGAGCGGTGCTCCAGCGTCGTCGAAAAGGGTTGCGCGCGGCCCGGTCTGCAGTTTGCGCCGCCGGGCCGCGCGGGCTGGGGTCGTGGCTACACCACGAGCGGGGTCTGCTGCAGGTTGGCCCATTCCGCCATGGACGCGTCGTAGTTGCGCGCGTCGTCGTAGCCCAAAAGCTTGAGAACGAAAACTCCGTGCGCCGCACGGATTCCGCCCTGTCAATACGTTACGACTCGTTTGTCCGGCGTAACTCCCTTCGCTTCGAGCATGGCCCTCAGCTCTGAGGCGGGCTTCACGGTCTGGTACTCGCCCTCGGAGAGGAAGTTGAGCCACTCGAGGTGGACGGCGCCGGGGATGTGTCCGCGCCTGTCGTTGCCGCGGTTGTTCGAGCCGTCCCACTCGCCGTCCGAGCGCACGTCCAGGAACACCACGTCGGCGTTTCCCACGCTGGCTACGCCGTCGTCGAGCCGGCAGATTACGCTGTCGTCGACCCTGGGCGTGAACGTGGCCGCTCGCGGTTGCGCGGTCGCTGCGGTGATTGGCCGCCCCTCGCCGAACCACTTGGCCCAGCCGCCGTTGAGCATCTTTACGTTCTTGTGGCCGTAGTAGTTGAGCACCCACCAGAAGCGGGACGCGCTGAGGCCCCAGCCGCTGTCGTAGGTCACTACCATGTCGTCGTCACCCAGCCCCATGTCGGAAGCGAGCTTGGCGAAATCGTCCGGTTCCATCACGCGAGGACGGTTGGGGTCTTTGATGTATGGATGGACGCTTATCCCGACCGCGCCCTTGATGTGGGCGCGCCGGTAGGCGTCGAAGGGTTCGCAGTCCACGATGCGAAGGTTGGGGTCGTCCAGGTGGGCTTCCAGCCACTCGGTCTCGGCAAGCAAATCGGGGTTTGTGTAGCCATCACTAGCCACGGGAATCACCTCAAGGCGCCGGTAGTATCGTGTGCGGCGGCGTCTAGGTGGGATTATACAACAAAGGCGGGGGCGGCGCGATTTGAAAGTCAAGCCGCACACGGATGTGATAGAATTCATGTGCGCAGCCAGCCTGGGCTGCCGTCCGCTAGAAAAGCCGCCCTGTTCGCAAACGCTGAACATACACAGAGGTTACGATGCATATCGCTGAATTACATCTGTATTCCGTTCCTCCTGTCGTTACAATGAATGTGGACTGCGACGAGCGGGTGAACGTCTTCATAGGGCCAAATGCTTGCGGCAAGAGTACAATTCTGCGGGCAATTGAATACATCCACTCCCCGCAAGGAGACCATCCGCTTTCCTTCGTAACGTTCCCAAACTCAACTTGGAAGGACGGATGGAACTTCGAACAGGTTGAAGACAGTCCATTCGGCTGGGTGATAGCGAGCGATGATTGGCCGCACAATAATCCACAACCGATAGACGGAGGCAAAGCTCATAGCGAGCCCATCTGGAGCAGAGTCCCGCTGCTCTACATATCTGCCACCCGCGTTAACCTGCCCTTGAACCCTAAGCTCTGGCCGGAATACATTTCCGTAGGAGACCAGGTAGTAGAAAGGGGTGATTCAACTTATCCACTTTCGTTCGGCATTGACGCCCGGTCTGACCCGGTTATCTTTGACGCTGAACTCTTGCGGAGGGATATAGATGCGACTCGGCGAAGGTTCGGTAACCAACTAAGGAGACAGGATCCACTGGACAGAGCATTGCACATTGGGTATTTGTGTGCGCGGAGAATCTGTCCGGAAGTAATTCACGACTATGGCCTGCATCCATTCATTGAGTCGACCGCCGACGGGCTGGACTACGACACGCACTCCAACATGGGAATTGGCACAAGCGACTACGTAGGTGGTGCGCCTCTGTATCTGGGAGACCTAAGCTCCGGTACACAGGGGACCCTATTGTGGATATGGGCGCTGGCCCTCAAGATGGCCACCCACTACGACTGGAAGGATGGCTGGGAAAACGAGCCGGCCATTCTTCTGATTGACGAGATTGAGAATCATCTGCATCCGACATGGCAAAGAAGGGTTATCCCTGCGTTGTTGCACCACTTCCCGAAACTACAGATTTTCGCCACTACGCACTCTCCATTCGTTGTTGCCGGTCTTAAGGCTGGACAAGTGCATCTCGGAAAGAGAAATCGGGGCAGTCTTGTCCTCACTTTCGATACTAATCCAGAGGACGTTGTCGGCTGGACGGCCGATGAGGTGCTTCGCACCTTGATGGGGGTGGATGACCCTACTGACGAAGACACCGCGCGGGCGGCCAGGGAGCTTCGGCTGCTGCGTAACGAGGGGCCGAAGAGCAACGAGCAACAAGAGCAGCAGCGCCAGGATAGGGTACTGGAATTGCGGCAACAAGTGAATCGGGACTTGCTTGCTGGCGGTCCCATGGCGGCCCAGAGGGAGTTGTTCGAGCGCCGCTTTGCGGAGGCGTTTCAGGAATACCGGCAGTCCCGCAGCCTAGACCAGGAAAACGGCTAAGGTTGCGAGCGGTACGCCGATCTCAAGAACCCGACATACTTGGCGAGCTCCGCCGGGATGATGCGGAGTGGAGGGACTTGGTTTACGCTGAGCGCAACGAACTGCGCCAAGCCCTATACAGAGACTTTTCGGGGATCTGCGCTTACTGTGACGAGGAGTGTGACTCGTCAACCGAAAGGGGCAAGTCTACTTGGGTGGAGACGATAGACCACTTCCGTCCCCGTAGCAAATTTCCACACCTGACCTTTGACTGGCTGAACCTGATATACGCTTGCGAGCGGTGCAACAAAGCGAAAGCCGATGAGTGGCCAGAGCTCAACGACTTCGTAAACTCTGTTCTTGCTGCTTACGACAGATTCACGCCTGTATCGGAATACGTCAATCCAAATGCTTTGGACGGCCGCTTACCGGCGAGTGACTGCTTCGACTTCGATGTTGAGACAGGCGAGATTGTCCCGGCAGAAAGTGTCGATGACCACATGTGGTCTACTGCCTTCCGGACCATCCGTGATATTGACTTGAACGACAGTAGTCGTGGAGAGAACGATCCGAATCACCTCTGGAATCGTCGTATGGGTTGGCTCCACCGTCTGTTGGCGGAGCTGGAAGCCCTAGATGACTTCGATTCCTTTATGGAGTTGATGTATGCGTTCATGCGGCCCGACCAGCCCTTTTCGGGGTTCGTGTCCGCCTACTTCAGTCGTCTGATGTCTGGCCCGTCATCCGGTGGGGAATAGGCGAACCGGCCCATTTCGGTGCACATGCTGGTGCCGACCAATCGGTCGGCACCAGCATGTGCGGCAAGCTCAGCCACACCACGCTAGTGGTGGCAGCCGCGGGCGGTGATGGGCATGACCACCTCGACGACGCCGTTGCGCACGCCGATCATGTTGTCCCAGCGGTTGACCATGATGTCGGACTGGCCGCTGAACAGGTAGAAGTTGTCGCCCACTTCCAGCGGCATGGGGCCGTCGGAGCGCAGCGCCACGTGGTGCTCGTGCAGCGCCTCGACGTGGACTCCCGCCGGTCCGCCAAAGTCGGGCAGCACGCCGTTGGGCGAGCCGAGCGCGCGGTGGCCCACGTCGCCTATCGCGACGCCCGGCCGCGGCGTGCTGATCACGGTGCCCAGCACACGGCCCGCCCGTTCGAACTCGTCCATGTAGGTGTAGTTCGAGCCCATCAGGGCGTAGGTGCCGCCCTCGACCTCCGTGACGCCTTCGATGGTGGCGGCGACGTCGTAGCTCCACGACTCGCCTGAGGAGACTATCTCGACGGGTATGCCCTCGGCCTCGATGGCGTCCTTGACGTCCAGGCACATCTGGATGTACCTGCGGCCCTCTATCATCCGCGTCTCCTTGTCGGGCCGCCCGGGCAGCGTCTGGTGGCTCATCACGCCCTTGAACACCAGGTTGGGCAAAGAGTGGGCGAGCTTGGCCAGCTCCACGCCGTGGTCCACCGCGCGAATGCCTCCTCGGCCCATCGACGTGTTCACCTCGATCACCACGCCTACGGTGGCGCCGCTGGCCTCGGCGATCTCGGACAGCAGCCGGACGTTGCGGGGGTCGTCCACCGTGACCTTTACGTCGGCGCGGCGGGCCAGGGCGCATACGCGTTCCAGCTTGTCGGAGGTGGGCACCTCGCTGGTGATGAGAATGTCCTCTATGCCGCCCTCGATCATGGCCTCGGCCTCGGCGGTCTTGGCGGTGCACACGCCGCCGACGGTGCCGCCGGCGCGCATCTGCATACGGGCAAGCATCGGGGTCTTGATGTCCTTGGAGTGCTCGCGCATCTTGCACACCGTGTCCGCGTAGGTGTCCGCGACTATGGCGAAGTTGTGCTCCACGGCGTCGAGGTCCACGAGCAGGCAGGGCGTGTCCAATTCCTCGATGGGCGTGCCGGCCGGCGGTCTGTAGTTCTCCATGTTCCTCCCCCGTTCGGGCGGCGTCTGCCGTGCCTTTGCCGGCGGCGCCTGCGGTCTAGCGGTAGCGGCCTCGCGCGGAAACGTCCCAGACGACTTCGAGCTTGCCCCCGCGCACTCCGTTCACGTAGTCGTAGATGTTGGCGGTGGTGCCTATCTCCCATGGCGTGAGCCACACCTTGTCGCCCAGGTCCACGCTATCGCGGGCCTCCGGCTTCAGCATCAGGAAGCCGTGCTCGGCGCTCATGCGCGCTATCTCGGCGCCGTCGATGTCCTCCACCGCGGGCAGGCCCGTGTCGACTCCGATGGCCTTCTGTCCGCAGTCCAGGAAGGCCCTGTCCTCTTCCGGCCGGCTCATGACCGTCGTCAGCACGCGCGCGGCCTGCTTCAGGTGGGGCCTGCGGAAGCCGTAGCGGTAGTCGAGCAGCGCGTACGACCCGGCGGGCACCTCGGTCACTCCGGCCATGTCGCCAACCACGTCGTAGTTGTGAGTGCCGCCCGCGCTCACGGTCTCGACGTCGATGCCCGCGCGTTCGACCATTTCGCGGGTGTCGAGCAGGCGCTGCACGCATGCCCTGGACTCGGCGGCGCGGTCGTCCGCGTCATCAGTCAGTATCGCGCCCTCGTAGGTCATGAGACCGGCGAAGCGCAGGCCGTCCGCCTCGTGCGCCTGGCGGGCGAGGGCCACGGCAGGCTCGCCCGGAGCGACGCCGCAGCGTTCGAGCCGCGTGTGGACGTCCACGAGGACGCCGAGGACGACACCCGCGTCCTGCGCCGCCCGCGACGTGCGCTCCACCACGCGCGGGTTGTCGACCGCAACAGTCACGTGGCAGCTGCGCGCCAGCGCGCACAGGCGGGCGATCTTCTGTGAAGTGACGACCTCGTTGGCGACGGTGATATCGGAGATTCCCGCCTGCGCGAAGACTTCTGCCTCGCCCACGGTGGACACGGAGACGCCGCCGACCGTGCCGGCGGACGCAAGCTGGCGGTGCGCGATGGCGGGGCAGCCGTGCGCCTCGACGTGGGGACGCAGCTTGGACTCCCGCTCTCGAAAGTACGAGTGGACCGCCTCTATGTTGTGGGCGAGAGCGTCCAGGTCGACGACGAGCGTGGGGGTGTCGAGTTGCTCAGTAGGGGTGCCGATGGGCTTGAAAATCGGGCGTTCCATGTGCATTCCTGTCTGGTGGGCCGCTGGGCGCGGCCGGCCTTTACGCTGGCTGGCAGAATAACACGCACGCGGGCGGCGCGTCTATTGCGCACTTGGACGCCGATGGCCCGCGTGATAACATTGCGCCTCGAGACACGCACCACCGCGCAGCAAGGGAGGCGAGGCATGAAGGCGATCACCGGCGCCACTCTCATCGACGGCAGGGGCGGCCCGTCGCTGCCAGACGCCACCGTGCTTGTGGAGGGCAGCAGAATCGTCGCCGCCGGCGCGTCGGCACAGGTGGATGTGCCGGACGGCGCGGAGGTCGTCCAGGCCCGTGGGCTGACGCTGCTGCCCGGGCTTATAGACTGCCACGACCACCTAGCCAACTTCGGCTACGAGATCGCGAGCCGCTGGGGGTTGACCGAGACGCAAGCGCTGCGGAACATGCGCGTGGCGTCCGTTCTGCGTCAGACGCTGGAGAGTGGCTACACCACCGTGCGCGACGCTGGCGGGCTGGCCGCCGGGTTCCGCGACGCGGTGGACGAGGGCCTCGTGCCGGGGCCGAGGCTTCAGGTGGCGCTGAACATCATTTCGCCCACTGGCGGCATCGGCGACCACGTCAGCGCCTCCGGCTACGGACACCCGGCGGAGCCCGATCCGGCGCTACCTCCCGGCGTCGCGAACGGCCCCGACGCGATGCGAGCGAAGGTGCGTGAGATGGTGCGGATGGGCGCGGACGTTATCAAGACGGCGACCACGGGAGGCGCTAGCTCCAGGGCCGGGCTCGGACCCAAGGACATGCTGGTGTCCCGCGCCGAGCTGGAGGCGCTCATCGACGAGGCGCACGGCCTGGGCCGCCGCGTCATGTGCCACGCGCTGGGAGGGCCGGGGCTGCGCGCCGGCGTGGAGCTGGGCGCGAACTCGATAGAGCACGGCACTTACCTGGACGAGGACCCGGACCTGTTGGCGCTGATGGCGGAGCAGGACTGCTACCTGGTCCCAACCTTCGGCGTCTACACCTTTCACGCCACGCGGGGAACGCCCCACGGGCGCGAGCGTTCCGTCGAGCTCAGGGAACACCACGTCAGGAGCCTCAACATGGCCCTGGAGGCGGGCGTGAAGGTGGTGGCGGGCACCGACGAGGGCGGCTGGGAGCACGGCAACAACGCCCACGAGCTGACCTGCCTCGTTGAGGCGGGCATGTCGCCCATGCAGGCCATTGTTGCCGGCACGAGCGTGGCCGCCGAATGCCTGGGTCTGGACGGCGTCGCGGGGTCGATCGAGGCGGGCAAGTCGGCCGACCTGCTCCTGGTGGACTCCGACCCATTGCTCGATATTTCCACGCTCGAGCGCGGCGAAAGCGTCGTGCTGGTCATGAAAGGCGGCGAGGCCATTGTGGACCGACGGTCCGACGCCTGAGGCGTCTTCGCCGATTCCGCCCGCCTCGACCCGGAGCGCTCGGATTGCCCAACCCTTGGAGGCTGAGCTCGAGGGCTACGGCGCACAGGGGTTGGACTTGCTGGACGGTGAAGGCGTGGAGCGCGTGATCCCGCTCGACGGCGCCGCCGATGGGGCTGCTTTCCCGCCGCTGCTTCTGCTCACGGACAAGCGCGTAATCTACGTGAACGGGCAGGAGGGCAAGCGGCGCAGGGCCATGTACGCCTCGGTGGGGGACGTCCAAGCGGTGGAGATCGGCTACCACGCCCGCGGCAACTCCGCCTACGTGTGGGCCGGGCTCGCGCTGCTGGCGGCGTTCTTCCTGTTCTTCGTCATAGAGAACACGCTCGGCAGGATAGCCGGACCGGTCGTGGTGGCCGGCCTGGGCGTCTACCTCGTGGTGGACAACCTGCTGAGCTCCAACAAGCAGTTCGTGGTGTTCCGGGCGGCCGGCTGCCAGCTCCTGGTGGACCTGGACGGCGACGGGGCGACGGACGCCGTGGACGAGTTCATATGCAGGCTGTTCCAGTTGAAGGAGGGGCCGCCGCGAACTCCGGAGTTCGGCTGGGTCGACCGCTTCGCGCCGCGGTAGGGCGGCTTGGCCAGAGACCGCATTCCCTCCCACATCGCATTCATGGCCCTCGCAGGTCGCGCACACAATGCAGTTCGGGGTGGTGAGGCCAGTATCGTCTGAAGCGTCATTGTGCTACAATGCCAATGTTGACAAGCCTGCAAGCTCTTCGCGTGTGGTGATAGATTAAGGATGGCCCCACTGTGAACACTAACATTCTTAACCCTCAAGCGTTATTTCAGTTGCCTGTTCGTTACACGATTCCGCCATTCCAGCGCCACTATGTATGGACACAGGAAGGCCAGTGGGAGCCGCTCTGGGAGGACGTGCGGAACATTGCGGAGAACTACCTGGAAAAGTTGGCAGCCGGCGGCAACAACGCACTTATGGCCCAGCAGCAGACTAACCCCCACTTTCTCGGTGCAATAGTGCTGCAACAGGTTCCGATTGCAGTAGGCGAGATTGCTAGGTGGGAAGTTATAGATGGTCAACAGAGATTGACTACACTGCAACTGTTGCTAGACGCAGTCCAGTTCGTTCTTGAGGAAAGGCGCATCAAGCAGCCTGCCACTCGCCTTGCCAAACTGGTATTGAATGATAGAGACCTCGTCGGAGAAGATGGAACCCACATCTTCAAACTCTGGCCGACGATAACCGACCGTGATGCTTTCAGGCACGCCATGGATAACGGCCTTGCGGTAAACGAACACGAGAATTCACTCATAGTACAAGCCCACGAGTTCTTCCAGCAGGAGGTTCGCCACTGGCTGGGTGAAGCCGAAGAGTCCGTCCAGCGGGTTGCTGCGCTAGAGACCGCCTTAACGGCAATGCTGAATCTTGTTGTGATAGATCTAAATCAGTACGAAGACCCCAATGTCATTTTTGAAACACTAAACGCTCGAGGTACACCGCTTGAACAGTCGGCCCTGATTAGGAACTTTGTTCTTTCTCGTCGCCCTGACGACGAAGAGTGGCAAGAGGTGTGGAACGACCTCAATGATCGTTGGTGGCTTCAAGAGGTTCAGCAGGGACGCCTTCACAGGCCGCGTATAGACATGGTTAGCAACTACTGGCTTGCCATGAAAACTGGCAGGGAGGTTACGGCCCCCAGAGTCTATACAACGTTCCGAACATTTATCCAAGACAAACGGATTGAAGAAGTGATGCAGGAAGTCAAGCGTGACCTAGCGAACTACCGACGTTTCCAGCAGAGTCCCTGCACCAAACGCGATGAGCAATTCCAATATCGCACAGGCGTAATGGAGGCGGGCGTCATTACGCCCGTACTGTTGAAGCTGTTGCGGGCCGAGTCAGAGGTTCGTGAGAGGGCGTTTCGTGCCTTGGAGAGCTTCCTCATCCGTCGAATGATCTGCAGAATGACGACCAATCATTACAATCGACTAATGCTCGAGTTGTGTGTGAAATTGGAGGATGCCCCGCTGGGGCAAGCCGACAAGGTAATAGCCAGGTTCCTGAGGGAGCAAGACGCTTACTCCACAGAGTGGCCAGAAGACAAGACCGTCTCCGACTCTCTGTTGTGGTCACCAGTTTATCGGCGGTTGACAAGAGGTAGGCTGAGACTGGTACTAGAAGGCATCGAGAGTGCGCTACGCACACCAATGTCCGAGACGGGCGACGTGCCGAGAGATCTCACCATAGAGCACCTGATGCCAGTGAGTTGGAGCAAAGAGAAATGGCCCCTCCCGGCCTGCGTGGATGAAGAGGAGGCGAGCGAAGCGCGGAACGGTCGGATTCACACCATCGGTAACCTTACGCTCGTAACCGGTAGGCTCAACTCCAAGCTGTCTAATGCGCCCTGGTGCCAAAAGCGAGAGGCAATTCAGAAACACGCCGTGTTGAACCTGAACGGAGAGTTGGTCACCAAGTCCGCTTGGGATGAAGACTCAATCCGAGCGCGCAGCCAACAAATGGCCCAACTGATCGCCAAATGCTGGCCAGGTCCCGACTCCAACGTGTGGGGCGTGTGACGCGCCGACAATTCGGCTAGCCGAGGCTGAGGTTGGGCACCACGTCTACGTCCCAGTCGTAGCGCGCGCCCTGACGTAGGTGGAAGTACGCCGCCGCCCCTATCATGGCTGCGTTGTCAGTGCACAGCGCCGGGCGGGGCACGACAACCTCGACAGGGCAGCGCGCCGCCATCTCGCGGCGGAGCAGACTGTTGGCGGCTACGCCGCCGCCGAGCAACACGCCGCGCACGCTGTGACGCTTCACCGCCTCCAGCGTGCGGCGCACCATCGTGTCGACAATGGCCTCCTGGAACTCGCGGGCCACGTTCGCGACCTTCCGCGCATCCGCGGCCCGGTCGGGATGCGGCGGGTACAGGCCCCTCTCCTCCGCGCGGCGCACCAACGCGGACTTCAGACCGCTGAAGCTGAAGTCCAGGGAGTCCCTCACTCGCGGGCGGGGCAGCCGCGGCTCCTGTCCGTCGCCGTGTTCCGACACGCGCTGGATCTCCGGACCGCCCGGGAATCCCAGGCCCAGCACGCGCGCGGCCTTGTCGAATGCCTCGCCAGCCGCGTCGTCGCGGGTGCGGCCCACCAGCGTGAACCTGCCGTGGCCTTCCATCAGTATCAGGTCGGTGTGGCCGCCCGACGCTATAAGGCATAGCAGGGGGAAGCCCGGCCCCGATTCGGGGTCCGCGTCCTCGAGCCAAGCGGCGTAGATGTGGCCTTCGAGGTGGTTGATGCCCACGAACGGCAGGTCTTTGGCCATGGCGTATCCCTTTGCGGCGTTCACGCCAATTAACAGCGCGCCCGCGAGACCGGGGCCGTGTGTGACCGCCACGCCGTCCAACTGGTCGAGTTCGACGCCGGCTGAGTCCAGGGCCTGCTCCACCACGGGCACTATGGTCAGGAAGTGCTGGCGCGCGGCCACCTCCGGCACGATGCCGCCGAAGCGCGCGTGCATCTCGACCTGCGTCGCGACCACGTTCGAGTGGATGTTCCTTCCGTCCTCGATGACGGCGGCGGCGGTTTCGTCGCAGGACGTTTCTATGCCCAGAATCTTCATAGCTTCCATTTTAGCAGGCGGGGGGTTGGCTGTGCTTGCGGCATTCCGCCTCATGGGATATAACAAGGGCGGCGCCCAAGCCTAACGAAAGCAGGGAGAGTGAGCCAGATGAAAGCAGCCCGAATCAGCGGCCCCAAGCAGTTTGAGATCATGGACGTGGACATGCCCGAGGTGAAGGAGGGGGAATGCCTCGTTAAGCTGGAGCGCTGGTCGATATGCGGCAGCGACATTCGGCACGCCTACGGCCCCGTCCACCCCGAAGAGGAGTACCCGATGCGCGTCGGCGGGCCCTGCCACGAGTGCGCCGGCACCATCGTCGAGAGCCGCTCCGACCAGTTCCGGGTTGGACAGCGCGTCATCGTGCTGCCCGGGGGTGAGGGCCCGGGCGGCCTGGTCGAGTACATTTCGGGCGACGCCGGACGCATGGCCGCGCTGCCCGACGACGGCGACCTGACGGAATGGGTCATGTGCCAACCCTCGGGCACCGTTCTCTACTCGTGCCAGCAGATGGGCACCATCCTGGGCAAGCGAGTGCTCATCATAGGACAGGGAGCCATCGGCCTGTCGTTCACGGCCATCTGCGCCCGGGCAGGCGCGCGCCAGGTTATCGCGGCGGACCTGCTGGAATACCGGCTGGAGTACTCGAAGAAGTTCGGCGCGACCCACACGATCAACCCCAGCCGCGACAACCTGGATGAGGCGGTTGCCGAGATCACCGGCGGCCAGATGCCCGACATTACGGTGGAGGCCGCGGGCTATCCCGACGCGCTAAACAACGTCATCCGGCTGGTCCGTCAGTTCGGCCGGGTTATCGTGTTCGGCATACAGGAGAACGCCGCAGAGGGCGCGAGAACACCGCTGAACACCCACTGGCTCATGCAGAACGCGCCCATCATCGTGCCCACGACCGGCGCGCGCAGCGGAGACCCGATTTCGCATATCAACAACATGGTCGCGCTGCGGGAGCGCGGTTGGTGGGACCCCGCGGAGATGATCACCCACCGTATGAGCTTCGACGAGGTGGGCAAGGCCTACGAGCAGTACGAAAACAGGCAGGACGACATGGTGAAGGTCGTCCTGAGCATGTAGATTGGTGGTCCGGGCCAGGCCGCTTTCCCGCCAGGGGGAGGAGGCACGTCCGGCGGGCGGGTTTGAAACCCGCCCCTACGGTTGCCATCGGGCGAACTTGCGGGTCTAGCCTGCCGACATTCGCTTTACTGTGTCGACGACCTCGGCGGCGGGCACGGAGGCCGCTTCGGACTCGTTGCGGCGCTTGACCTCGACCACGCCCTGGCGCAGGTTGCGTGCGCTTACGACCAGCCGCAGGGGCAGGCCGAGGAGGTCGGCGTCGTTGAACTTGACCCCGGCGGACTCCGCGCGGTCGTCGTAGAGGGTCTCCACGCCCGCACGGCGCAGCTCGTCGTAGAGCGCCTCCGCCGCAGCCGCCACGTCCGCGTTCTCGACGTTCAGCGCGGTCAGGCACACCTGGTAGGGGGCGATGGGCGCGGGGAAAACGATGCCCCGGTCGTCGTGGTGCTGCTCTATCGCCGCCGCCAGCAGCCTGCCGACGCCGATACCGTAGCAGCCCATGATTATTGGCCGCTGCACGTCCTGCTGGTCGGGGAAGTAGGCCTCCAGCGCCTCGCTGTAGCGTGTGCCCAGCTTGAAGATGTGGCCCACCTCGATGCCCCTGCGGATAACGAGCGGCGTCTCGCAGCGCGGGCAGGCGAAGCCCGCCTCGGCCAGCGCGAGGTCGGTCATCACGTCCGCCTCGAAGTCCCTGGGAAAGTTGGCGTTGACGAGGTGGTAGTCCTCCCGGTTCGCGCCCACCGCGAAGTTCGCCCCCATCTCTATCGAGTCGTCGGCGAACACCCTCACGCCGTCCAGGCCGACGGGCGAGGCGGAGCCGGCCACCAACCCGGCGTGCTCCACCTCTTCGGGAGTGGCCAGCCGCAGCTCGTTGGCCCCCAGCGCGTTCCTGAGCTTGATTTCGTTGACCTCGAGGTCGCCACGTATGACGACGAACACCACCTCGCCGTCGGCTGAGTAGAACACCGCCTTGAGCGTCTTCGAGGAAGGTATGGCGAGCAGCGACGCGAGGCCCTCGATCGTCTTCACGCCGGGCGTGTGCCTCTCTTCCAGGGGCAGTGGGTCTTCGGCCGGCATGGATGGCTTCGTGAACGCCGCCTTCTCGACGTTGGCGGCGTAGCCGCACGGCTCGCAGAGTATTATGGAGTCTT
Organism: Dehalococcoidia bacterium; assembly: GCA_965226695.1. GTDB lineage: Bacteria > Chloroflexota > Dehalococcoidia > Lucifugimonadales > CATOSD01 > CATOSD01. The sequence goes on along the minus strand of OZ245405.1, from coordinate 2,932,727 downwards.
CGCCCGAGTCCGCCAGCAGGATGAACTCATTGGAGTCCTTGCCGCCTATCGCGCCGCTGTCGGCGTCCACCATGATGGCCGAAACGCCGATCCGGGCGTAGATGTTCCTGTAGGCACGCGCCATTGCCTGGAAGCTGTCGTCCAGCCCCGCATCGTCCACGTCGAAGCTGTAGGCGTCCTTCATGTCGAACTCGCGCACACGGATGAGGCCGCCTCTCGGCCTGGGCTCGTCGCGGAACTTGGTCTGGATCTGGTACAGCATGAGGGGCAGGTCGCGGTAGCTGAACACGTTCGCCGTGACCATCTTGGTGAGTATTTCCTCGTGAGTGGGGGCGATTACGAGCGGGCGCTGGCGCCTGTCCTCCAGCCGGAACAGGTCGGGGCCGTAGGCCTCGTCGCGGCCCGACTGCTGCCACAGTCCGCGCGGCTGCAGGGCGGGCAGCCTCAGCTCCTGGCCGCCCTCCGCGTCGATCTCCTCGCGTATTATCTGCTCGATCTTCCTGAGCGAGCGCCAGGCGAGGGGCAGATAACCGTAGACGCCGGAGGCGGCCTGGTAAATCATGCCCGCCTTCAGCATGAGCCGGTGGCTGGCCAGCTCCGCCTCGGCGGGTTCTTCTCTCAGGGTTTTTCCAAAAAGCTTAGACCAGCGCATATAAGTCCCCGTGCCGTCCCAGGCACTGTACCTTAGCGTCACTCATCCAGCAGCCGCCGCATCGCGTCCGCGTCTACGCCGCCCTCACTGTCCTTGAGGGCCTCTATGAGCGCCGCCATCAGCCGGTCGGAGCGCCGCTGCGCCGCCTCCGACCGCTCCTGCGCCGCCTCCGACCGCTCCTGCGCCGCCTTCGCGCGCGCTTCAGCAGCCTCTGCCTGCAGACGCCACATTTCGGCCAGTTCCGCCCTGGTTTCGGCGGCGACGGCGCGAGCTTCAGCGGCTGTAGCCAGCGCCTGCGCCGCAACCCTTTCCGCGCGTTCGCCCCGCACAAACATATCTGCGAAAACCATGTTCGGAATCTCCAACGCCAGGAATGTCAGAAATGCCACCGAGGCCCCGGTGGAGAACGACTCAGCCCAACTCGACCCGAGCCGTAAGCCGTAGTATAACAGAGTGGACACGCCGCCAAGCAAGGCAAATGAGGGAGACGCGAGCCGACGCGCGAGCGCGTATCTCTCGGCCAGGCGGACCCGCCTCGATCTCTTGCGTCGTCGTGCGCGGGCGCGTCTCAGACGCCATCTCGCCCAGCAGTAGCGTATTCTTGTTCTCAAACGGGAATTACTATTGGGGCGCTGCAACTAGGGCCTGTTCACACTAAGGGGTCTGGACATGTTATCATACATGTATGGAACTTACACAAGCTCATTATCAACTCATCAAACCGTACCTACCCGTGCAGCGTGGCAATGTGACCATTCCAAACATACGGGTGCTCAACGCTATTCTGTACGTCGCAGAACACGGTTGCAAGTGGCGAGGGTTGCCGAGTCGTTTTGGCAACTGGCACACCATCTACATGCGCATGAACCGTTGGGCCAAGAGCGGAGTGCTCGACCGAGTGTTCGAACAGCTTCAGCGAAAGGGGATTGTGAAGGTCACCATCGAGGTAGCTTCACTGGACAGCACCTCCGTCAAGGTGCATCCCGACGGCACGGGTGCGGCCAAAAAAACGGACCACAGTCCATCGGCAAGTCCCGAGGCGGATGGACGACCAAGCTTCATATGGTTGCCGCGGATGATCGGACACCCTTAGCGTTCTCGCTCTCTCCGGGCCAGGCCCACGATGGACCGGAGGGGCGCAAACTGCTCAACCGGCTGGGGCCACAACGGGGGAATCCGCCTCTGGTGATGGATCGCGCATATTCGGGCGACCAAACACGCCGATTGGCGTTCGATATGGGGTTCACGCCTGTTGTTCCACCCCTGAAAAGTCGCGTGGACCCTTGGGAGTATGACAAGGAGCTGTACAAGAGGCGGAATGAAGTGGAGCGCCTGTTCCGTCGATTGAAGGGGTATCGAAGAGTATTCACGCGCTATGACAAGCTCGATGCGCTCTATGCCGGCTTTGTCTTGTTCGCAATCATCTTCGACGCTCTACGTAGTGTGAACAGGCCCTAATCGGATAGTCACTCCGGCAAGTGACCCGCCGCCGCCGAATCAGCCCGTGGCGCCGATTTCGGCTTCGGCTCGGCGGACCTCTTCCATGAGGGCGTCCAACATGTCCGCCTCTTCCACTATGCGGGACTTTTGGCCCTTGCGGAATATGATCGCCCGGCCCGCGCCCGCGGCAATACCGACGTCCGCGTCCTTCGCCTCGCCCGGCCCGTTCACCTCGCAGCCCATGACGGCGACCTTTATGGGCGTCTTGGTGCTTTTAAGGAGGCCGTCGACTTCGTTGGCGAGCTTGCGGATGTCCACGTCGGCGCGGCCGCAGCTCGGGCAGGCGACCATCACCGCGCCCTCCTTGCGTAGCCCGAGCGCCTTGAGTATCTCGAAGCCGGTGTAGACCTCTTCCCGCGATTCGTCACTGAGCGAGACGCGGATGGTGTCGCCTATGCCCTCGTACAGCAGCGCTCCCAGGCCTATCGCGCTGCGAATGCTGCCGGATTTCGCTGTTCCGGCTTCGGTAATGCCGAGGTGGAGCGGGTAGGGCACCAGCCGCGCCATTCGCCGGTAGGTCTCGATGGTGGTGTCCACGTCGAATGCCTTGAGTGAAATCTTGATCAGGTCGAAGTCCAGGTCCTCCAGGATACCAATCTCCCAGAGGCCGGTCTGCACCATGTGGTCGACAATCGAGTACTCGCCGGCCTCGGTCTCGCCGGCCTTGGGCAGCATGTTCACGCCGTCCCTGTGGCGGGACAGGCCCCGCGTGACTCCGATGCCGCCCACAGGCGGCAGGCTTCCGAAGTTGACGCCGATTCGGATGGGCACCTGGCGCGCCTTCGCCTCGCGCACGACCGTCTCGACCTTTTCGCGGTCCCTTATGTTGCCCGGGTTCAGCCGCAGGCAGTCCACGCCGCTTTCCAGCGACTCCAGGGCGAGCTGATAGTGGAAATGGATGTCGGCGATGAGAGGAATCGATATGCGACGCTTGATTTCGGCGAGCGCACGCGCGGCCTCCATGTCCGGGACGGCGCAGCGAATGAGCTCGCAGCCATCCTCCTCCAGACCGTGGATCTCGGCGACAGTGGCCGCCACGTCGCGCGTGTCGGTCTTGGTCATGGACTGGACGGTGATTGGGGCGTCGCCGCCTATCTTGACGTCGCCAACGTGGATTGCTTTCGATACGCGGCGCTGTCGCATTGGCGCGGTTCCCCCTCATCCTAACCTTCTCCCGCCAAGGGAGAAGGGACTTCGCTACGCTTACCAGACTATCTTATGAAACTGTCGCCATTCAAGATGCGGGATATGTCGAAGTAGGTGATCACCACGACCAGTCCTATGAGCATTCCGAAACCGGCGAGGTGAATGATCCCTTCTCGCTGGGGCGAGATGCGCTTGCCGCCCCGCGCCCACTCCAGCAACACGAACATGAGCCGTCCGCCGTCCAACCCGGGAATTGGCAGCACGTTGACTATGGCGAGGCTTAGGCTGATGAAGGCTGTCAGCTCGAGCACGGGCAGCAGTCCGCCCGCGTTCGCCGCCTCCCCCGTGATCTGCGCGATGCCGACGGGACCTGCGAGGCCGGGGTCTTCGCCCCCGGCGATCCAGCGGTGTAGGCCATTCTTGGTGATGGTCAGGATCTCCCAGATGCTGCCGAACGACATGGGCACTGCCCGCCAGACCGGTTGGCTTCGCTTTACGACCTTGGGGTTGGCAGTACCAACTATGATGCCCACCGCGCCCTGCGTGAGAGTGTCGCCCACGACCAGCGCGGCATCGTAGCGGCGCGCCTCGGTCAGCGACACCTCGCGCGCGGGATCCGCCACTTCGTCGACGATGAGCAGTTCCGGCGGGTCCAGCCTGGGTGTGACGGTGACGACGTCCACGGCGGCGTACTCCGGCGACGCACCCAGGCCGCTGATGAGCGAGCCGCGGCGCACCGACAGCTCGCTGGGAGCGCCCAGCCTGGCCATTATCTTGCGTATCAGGTCCGCGTGGTTGTCGACCGGCTGACCCTGTACGGCGACTATGGTGTCGCCGGCCCGCAGCCCGGCCTCTGCCGCCGGCGAGTTGGGCGCGACGCCGCTTATCGTGACCGCCCCGACGACCGTGTCACGCCCGACTACGAGCAGCGCCGACAGTATGACCACGGCCACCAGCAGGTTCATGAACGAACCGGCACACAGCACAATCGTCCGCGCGAGCGGGCCTTTGCGGGCGAAGCTGTCCGGCGCGCTCGGGTCCTCCTCGCCAAGCATTCGCACGAATCCGCCGAGGGGAATGGCGTTCACGGAGTAGATGGTGCCGCCGTCCTCGTCCGCCGGGTCGTGTTCTTCGTAGTCACGGGGGGAGTCGCCACGGCCGAGCCGCCGGCGAATCGGCTCGGGGACCACCAGCCGCAGGCGGCCTCGGCCCACGGGCCGGACGCCAACCAGGCGGGGCGGGAATCCGAAGCCGAACTCGATGACGCCTATGCCGAACCGCTTCGCGGCAACGAAGTGGCCCAACTCGTGGACGAAAATCAGAAACGCCAGAACGGGGATGACGAGCAGCCAGGATGGTAGGTCGAACACCTTCGCCTCTAGAGGGCCGCGGCCCGCGCTCGCGCCATCGCCGACTGCGCTGCTGCCTTGATGTCGGGAATCGAAGGCTCAGCCACGTCGCTATGGCCCGCGAGGGACTCCTGTATCAGGTCGGGAATCTCCGTAAAGCCGATGTTGCCCGACAGGAACATTTCCACGGCGGCCTCGTCGGCGCCACACAGCGCGGCCGGCCAGGTGCCGCCGCGCCGCGCAACATCTATCGCTAAGTTGAAGCAGGGGTATCGCTCCGGGTCCCACTCCTCGAAAGTGAGCGGGCCGGACCCCGTCAGGTCCAGCGTGGGCAGGTTGCCGTTACGCACGCGGCGGGGGTAGAACAGGGCGCACTGTATGGGCAGGCGCATGTCGGGCAGACCCATCTGCGCCTTTACCGACCCGTCAAGGAATTCCACCAGGGAGTGCACGACGCTCTGCGGGTGGATGACGACCTCGATGTCGTCCCAGGGCACGCCGAACAGCCAGTGAGCCTCGATCACCTCGAACGCCTTGTTCATCAGCGTTGCTGAGTCGATGGTGATCTTCGCGCCCATGCTCCAGGTGGGGTGCCGCAGCGCGTCGGCGGGCATGACGGCGGCCAGGCGGTCTATGGGCGTGTCGCGCAGCGCGCCTCCCGACGCGGTGATGAACAGCCTGCTGACTTCGGGCGCTTCCCCTCTCATGCACTGCCAGATGGCGTTGGGTTCGCTGTCCAGCGGCAGAATCGCCGTGCCATGGCGCGTGGCGAGTTTTGTCACAATCTCACCCGCCATGACCACCGTCTCCTTGTTGGCCAGGGCAACGTCTTTGCCGGCCTCGATAGCCGTGCAGGTTGGCGCGAGGGCCACGTCGCCCGTTGTCGCCGTAACCAGCATGTCCACGTCGGGGTGCGAAGCCATGTCGTCCATGGCGCACTCGCGGCAGCCGTAGGAGAGGATGGACTCCTTTTCGTGGGAGGTGCCCTCGCAGGAGACCAAGTCGGGGGAGAACTCCCTCACCTGCTCTTCCAGCAGCGCCAGGCTCCTGCGGGCCGCTAGCCCCACTACGCGGAATTCGTCGGGGAAGGCGCGCACGACGTCCAGCGTCTGTGTACCGATCGACCCCGTGGAGCCTAGGATGGCGAGTCTCTTTTTCGTTGGGGTCATAGCACGAAGTAGTATACCACGACGACGTTGAGCGTAACGGAGTCGAGCCTGTCGAGGAGCCCGCCGTGGCCGGGCATGAGCCGGCCCGAGTCCTTGACGCAGGCTATGCGCTTGAGGCGCGACTCGGTCAGGTCGCCGAGCTGTCCGACGATGCCGAGGGCGCCTCCCAGCAACGCGGCCTGCCACCACGTGGCGGGCAGTCCCAGGACCGCGTCGAGAGCCATGCAGGCTGCCACGGCGGCGATCAGCCCGCCCGCCGCGCCTTCGCGGGTCTTGGCCGGGCTTATCGCGGGCGCGAGCGGCGTTCTGCCCACCGCCTTGCCCACGAAATAGGCGCCGGTATCGGTGGCGAAGGTGGTTAGCAGCAGCAGCAGTATCCACTCGCGCCCGGAGTCCGCCGCGCGCAGAAGCGGCGCGTGGAAGAGCAGCCCGCCCACGAACAGGGCCGGGGCGAGCGTTGCCAGCCATCGGGCGGGGCGGCTATCCGGGGTCCCGCGCCTCAGCAGCCAGGCCAGCGCGAGCGCCGACAGCAGCAGCGCCAGCGATTGGGCGAGGGTGGCCCAAAACGTATCGAGCGGCAACAGCTGCGCCGACGCGACGAGCGCGGCGGCAATGCCGGCTGAGGCCGCTTCGAGCGGCCGGTCGCCCCAGTGGCGCGCCATGCCGGACAGTTCCCAAGCGCCAAGCGCGGCTGCTGCGGCGCACAACGCGATGAAGGGTAGGGGGTTATCGACCCAGACTACGAGGAGAAGCAGCGGCAGGCCGACGGCGGCCGTTGCGATGCGAGTTGCCATTTACGGCGCGGCCCTGTTGGGACGCGGCACTAATGCCGGCTCTCAGCCGGCGCCCGACCGAACCGGCGCCGGCGTTGGCTGTAGGCGGACAGGGCGGCGAGAGCTTCGTGCTCGCCGAAGTCCGGCCACAGGACGTCGGTGGTGTAGAACTCGGCATAGGCGGACTGCCACAGCAGGAAATTGCTCAGCCGCATCTCGCCGGCGGTCCTGATGATGAGGTCGGGGTCTGGCAGGTCGCGCGTGTGGAGATACCGTTCGAACAGCTCGTGGGTGACGTTTTCGAGCGCGACGCCGTCGGCGACAATGCCGCGCACCGCATTCAGTATCTCGTCGCGCCCGCCGTAGTCGAACGCCACGCTGAGCGTCATGCCGGTGTTGTGCTGAGTGAGCTCCTGGCTCTGGCGGATGAGCGATTGAAGTTCTTCCGACAGCCGGTCGAGCCTTCCCAGGTGGCGAATCCTGACACCGTTGTGGTGAAGGTCTCGCACCTCACGGATGATGACCTCGCGCAGCAGGTCAATCAGCACACGCACCTCATCGCCGGGGCGGCGCCAATTCTCGGTGGAGAAGGCGTAAAGCGTCAGGTAGCGGACGCCGTGGCGGGAAAAAATCTCTATGACGGTCCGCAGGTTTTGGGCGCCGGCGCGGTGGCCGTCCGAGCGTGTGCCGCCGCGGCTGTGCGCCCAGCGGCCATTGCCGTCCATGATGATCGCCACGTGCTGCGGGGGGGCAAGTTCCGGCGCGACACCGGAATCTTTGGCGACGGCTTCAGCTATAGCCCGGCTCAGACCTCCATCACCTCGGCTTCCTTCTGTTCTCGTTGGACGCCGTTTTGGCCGACGTAGTTGTCGGTCACCTGTTGGAGCTGAGTCTGCGCGCGCCTGCCCTCGTCCTGTGAGATGTCCTTGCTCTTCTCCATGCTGCGGAAGGTCTCCAGGCTATCGCGGCGAATGTTGCGCACCGCTACGTTGGCATCTTCGACCTTGCGGCCCACGAGCTTTACCAGATCGCGGCGGCGCTCCTCGGTGAGTGTGGGAATGTTGATGCGAATCACGTTGCCGTCGTTGTTGGGCGTCAGGCCCAGGTCCGAACGTAGAATGCCCTTTTCGACGTCCTTCATCGACTGCTTGTCCCAGGGCTGGATCATCAGCACGCGCGCCTCGGGCACGGAAATCGAGGCCAGCTGGTTGAGCGGGGTCGGCACTCCATAGTAGTCGGCCATCAGGTTTTCGACCAGCGCGGGCGACGCCCGGCCCGTTCGGATAGTGCTCAGATCCCTCTTTAGCGCCTCGGCCGACTTGCTCATTCTCGATTCGGTGTCCGCTAAAACCTCTTCAACCGTTGCCATGGCAATACTCCCCCGTCTGAATCTGCGTTCCGTCCCCAACCGCGCGACGGCGGACGGGCGGGCGCGTATCGGGCTACGCTGTTTCGCCGCGGAACTCAGCCACCCGCGTTCACCACTGAGCCCACGCTTTCGCCCTGTATGATGCGCTCCAGGGTTCCGGGCGTGAACAGGTCAAAAACGATTATGGGCAGGTTGTTCTCCATGCACAGGGAAAGGGCGGTGCTGTCCATCACTCTCAGCCGCCTCTCCAGCGCCTCCAGGTACGTGAGGGTGTCCAGCTTCTCAGCGGACGGGTCCAGGTTGGGGTCTGTGGCGTACACGCCGTCCACGCCGTGCTTGGCCATGAGCAGCACCTTCGCGTTGATCTCGATGGCTCTGAGCGCAGCCGCGGTGTCGGTGGTCATGAACGGGTTGCCAGTGCCCGCGGCGAACAGCACCACGCGCTCCTTTTCCAGGTGGCGAATCGCGCGGCGGCGTATGTACGGTTCGGCGACCTCCTGAATGGTCAGGGCCGTCTGGGTCCTGGTGGGGATATCGAAAACGCGCTCCAGCGAGTCCTGAAGGGCCAAGGCATCTATCACAGTGGCCAGCATACCGGCGTAGTCTGCGGTCGCCCTGTCCATACCGGAGGCCTGAGAGCCCCGCCAGATGTTGCCACCGCCGACCACGACGCCGAGTTGAACGCCCATGTCCCGCACGGCCTTTATCTGGCGGGCCATGTAGCTGACGGCCTCGGGGTCTATTAGAGCACCGCTCTCGCCCTTGAAAGACTCACCGCTGAGCTTGAGCAGAATGCGGCTGTATTTGACTTCGGCCATGTTGTGAGCGGTTGCTGGCGAGCTACTCGCCGAGGGCGAATCTGGTAAACCTTCTGACCCGTATGTTCTCCCCGAGCTTGCCGACAGACTCTTTGAGAAGGTCGTCTATCGTCTTGCTGGGGTCCCTAATGAAGGCTTGCTGCAACAGGCAGGCTTCCTGGGGGTTGACTTCCACACCCTCCGGAAGGTCCGACTGGTCGATATGTAGTGGGTCCATGGCCGCCACCTGCATGGCGAGGTTGTGGGCCAACTCGCGGAACTCCGGCGTACGCGCTACGAAGTCCGTTTCGCAGTTGACTTCTACTAGCACGCCAATGCGGCCCCCGCTGTGGATATAGGACTCCACAACGCCGTCGTTAGTTGCCCGGGACGACTTCTTTACGGCGGAGGCTATGCCCTCCTGCCGGAGTATGTCTTGCGCCCTTGCAACGTCGCCGTCGGCCGCTTCCAGCGCCCTCTTGCAGTCCATTACACCGGCGCCGGTCTCTTCCCTGAGCGCCTTGATCGAATCAACGCTTACCAACGCCTGGCCTCCTACGAATTGTTGGGGGCCGCCGGTGCGGCTGCCTGGGTAACATCGGTTGGGGTTGCCGGTTCCGGCTGTGCGGCCGGAACCGCTTGAGCGGCCTGGGCAACCGGCTCGGCCATGGCCTCTTCAAGCTGGCCTTCGGTATCCTCGCCCATCTCCTCGACGTCGAGGGCGAGCCGCTGGTTGTTGCCCTCGACGATGCCGTCGGCAATCCGTCCGGTGATAAGCCGGATAGAGCGGATGGCGTCGTCGTTGCCAGGAATGGGGTAGTCGATCAAGTCGGGGTCGCAGTCCGAGTCCACGAGCGCCACTATGGGCACGCCCACGCGGCGGGCCTCGGCGACAGCGATGGACTCCTTGCCCACGTCGACCACGAACAGCGCGCCGGGCATTTCGGTCATCTCCTTGATGCCGCCGAGGTATCGGTTGAGGCGCGCGATGGACTCCTCGAGCTTGAGCGACTCCTTCTTTGGCAGGGAGCCGAACTCGCCGCGGTCGCGCCGCGTCTCGAGCTGCACCATGTAGTCGATCCTGGACTGTATCGTCCTGAAGTTGGTGAGCGTGCCGCCCAGCCAGCGCGTTGTTATGTGGAACGAGTCGCTGCGGGCCGAGTCGTTCAGGATGGTGTCCTGCGCCTGCTTCTTGGTGCCCACCATCAGGATTCGCTTGCCCTCGGCGGCCGTTCCGCGCATGAAGGAACAGGCTTCTTCGAGCATACGCAGCGTCTTTTGCAGGTCTATGATGTGGATGCCGTTGCGCTGGGCGAAGATGTACGTTTTCATCTTGGGGTTCCACCGGCGCTTCTGGTGCCCGAAGTGTACACCCGCCTCAAGCAGGGACTTCATGGTGACCGGGGCAGACCCCGACTGCATGACTCCCGCCTGTACCATCTGTTGCTGCATATACTCTCGCCTTCCTCCGCGTGTGTGTTTTCTTGGCGCGCAGGCACCTGCGCCGCCAGGAACGGCTCGTCGGTATCTTGGCAGAGTATACCATAGCGCGCGTTGCCTGGGCAATGTATCAGAACGCACCCAAATTCGCCGCCCGCGCGCGCATGTGAAGCGCCCGTATATACTTCCGGCAGCGGTGTTCGGGACGTGGCGCGCCGGTAGTGCCTGCCGACTCCAGAGAACTCGATACCGCGATGGCGCGGGGGCCGTCGATTCACCGGTGGCAGGAACCACGATTGCGACTACACATGCTCTTTCGATGGATACCACTCGGAAAGCCGGCGACGTACATCGCGGCCGCCCTGCTCGTTGCCCTAGCGGCCGCCGCCTGCGGCGCGACGCCCCCCGACGCCGGACCGCCGCCGATGCCGGACGTGAGGGCCGTGCTGGACAGGAGCGGCGACGACGCGATCACGCTGCCCCTGAGAATCGACCGGGACGTCGGCGACATCCCAGAGTACGACCGCGGGGAGTGGAGGCACTGGCTGGACGAGGACGGCGACTGCCAGGACGCGCGGCAAGAGACGCTCATCGCGGAGGCCGACGGGCCGCTCTCCTACGAGACTGAGGATAGCTGCCGCGTCGAGTTGGGCAGGTGGGTGGACCCGTACACCCTGGCCGTGTTCGAAGACCCGAGCGACCTGGACGTGGACCACGTGGTGCCGCTGGCCAACGCCCACCGCTCCGGCGGCTGGGCCTGGTCGCGTGAGCGCAAGGCAGCCTTCGCGAACGACCTGGAGTTTGAAGGCCACCTGGCGGCGGTGGACCCTTCCGCGAACCGCTCCAAGGGAAGCATGGGCCCCGAAGACTGGCGCCCGTCCAATCGGGACCACTGGTGCGATTACGCCATGGACTGGATGAAGATAAAGGACAAGTGGGAGCTGACGGCGACCGACCGCGAGTGGATTGCTCTGAGGGAGATGCTTGACACCTGCGAGGAGGACGTGCAAGTGGACATCATCTCCCGCTCAGTGCGGCCCGCCCTTCGGTCGACTTAGACAGGCTGAGGGCACGGGAGAGTTCGCCGCGCCGCTAGTCCTCCATCCAGCCGAACCTGCGAAAGCTCACGCGGCCCATCTCGTCGAACTCGACCCCCTCGTCCTGGAGCAGCAGCCGTTGCAACTCGCTGCCGTGGCCCGTGCTCCGCGGGCTTATTCCGCCCTTGTAGTTAATGACGCGCTGCCACGGCACGTCACTGTCGTTGTCAAGCGAGGCGAGGCAGTAGCCCACCATGCGTGGCGTGCACCCGCCCGCTATCAACGCGACCTGCCCGTAGGTGGCGACCTGGCCGTAGGGGATCCGGCGAACGACGTCCAGGATTCGCTCGTAGACGGGTCTCTCTCCGTGCTTTCCTGGCATAAAACTTCAAGGTCTCCCGCGTTGTGGGGCGAGCGCGCCCCTGTTCGGGCCAATTTTACCACGCCGGGTGCGCCGCCTCGCTCTCGATCGTGGTAGAATCGGACCGGACCGTAGAGCGGTCGGCACGCTTCATCTAAGTACGGTTTTGAGGGAGTGCGAATTGGCAGAGTTTGACGCAGAGCGCCTCGCGAAATTCCTGCTGCCTGCACGCATCGCCGTGGTGGCGACCGTGGGCAGGGACGGAACGCCGCAGGTGACGCCGGTGTGGTACGGGTTCGAGGACGGGCGGCTGACAGTCGCGGCCAACGAGGGTAGCGTAAAGGTGCGCAACCTGCGGCGCGACCCCCGCGTTTCGGTGTGCGTCTACGCGGGCGAGCGGGGGACGGAGTACGCCGCGCTCTACGGTCAAGCCGATCTCGCACACGGCGACGGAGTCTGGCCGCAGGTGCGCGCCATCGTGGAGCGCTACGAAAGCCCAGAGAACGTGGACGAGTACATGCGTGAACTGATGGCTGAGCGGTTCGCGGTCATCACGCTCACGCTGGAGCGCGTGCTGTTCGGGCCTTAGCGGGGCGTCCAAAGCCCTGCGTCCAAGGATGCTGGATGGGAGCAAGTGGGGAGTGGGGAAAGGAGAGCGTGGCCATGACAGGGGGAAACCCACAAGACCAGGGATTCTTCGGCAGATTCATCCAGCCGCACACCGACGAGTTCTACCTGTTGTTCCGGATTGTCTTCGCGGTCCTGGTCGGACTGCACGGTGCCCAGAAGGCGTTCCTGCTCTGGGACTTCCCCGCCGGCGCGAACCCGAACGGGCTAGGCCTCCTCGTCGACATAGCGGGCTGGGTGGAGCTTGCGGCGGCCATCTTCATCGGGTTCGGCATTCTGACCCGATTGGGGGCCGGAGCGCTGGTGGTGATGATGATCGTAGCGTACTTTGGGGTTCACGCCGCGCTCAGTCCGGTGTGGCCCTGGCCGCACCTGTACCCCAACCCCCCGGACGGCGGCAACGCGTTCGTGGCGCACGGGGGCGAGGTGACGATACTATGGTTCATCATCGCCGGCATCATCGGAGTTCTCGGCAGCCGTAAGTGGGGCCTCGAAAGGCACTTCTTCAACAAGGAACACCTGTAGGCGGGAACTTGTCCCCGCCCGGCGCTCCGGGAGAAGACCCGGAGTCTGCAATCCGAGCGCGGGCCATCGATAGATCGTTATGACAGCAACCGGATACGACATAGGCAGCTATTTGGACACCGCGCGAGAGTTCGCGGCTAGGGTGGCGCTACACGCCGAGCACATCGACGATGCGCGCGAGCTGCCCGATGAGCTGGCGCACGACATGGCGGACAAGGGCTTCTTCCGGTTGCTGGTGCCCCGCTCGCTCGGCGGCGCTGAGCTGGACCTGCCCGACTACCTGTGCCTGGTGGAAGTGTTCGCCGAGGTCGACGCCAGCACGGCCTGGACCTTCAACCAGAACAACGTCTGGGCGACCAACTCCATGCGCATGTCGCTGCAGACGGCGCGAGAGATATGGGCCGACCCGCGCGCCGTCGTCACGAACGGTCCGCCCCTCCCAGGGTCCAGGGCGGAGCCCGCGGACGGCGGCTACCTGATTTCGGGCCGTTGGACCTTCAGCACCGGCAGCGACCACGCCACGTGGATAGCCGCGATGGCTCCGGTAGCGGCGGATGGCGAGACAGGACCGCCCGCGGTCGACGACCAGGACGCCCCCGTGATGCTGGTGCCGAAGAGCGCCGTGAACATAGTAGACGACTGGCACGTGAACGGGCTGCGCGGCACCGCCAGCTACGGGTTCGAGGTCGACGGGCTGTTCGTGCCCTCGATCCGCACCTTCAGCGTCACCTGGCCGCCCAGGGAAAACGGCCCGCTCTACGTGCTACCCACCACGCTGCTGTTCGCGTCCGGCTTCTCCACCGTAACTCTGGGCGTGGCGCGCGCCGCACTGGACACGGCCATAGACGTCGCGGGCGGCAAGGTGCCGGCTCGTCTGCGCGGCAAGCTGCGCGACTACACCACAACCCAGCGGCAGGTTGGCGAGGCGATGGCCACCTGGCGCTCGGCGAAGGCCTTTCTGCGCGAGGCGGTCGGCCAGGTCTGGCAGAGCGCCCAGCTCAACGGCTCCCTCACGGTCGAGGACCGTATCTCGCTGCGGATCGCCACCACCCACGCCATCCGCCTTGCCGCCCAGGTGGTGGACTCGGCGTACAACCTGTGCGGCTCCGGCGCGATCTTCAAGGGCCACCCCATCCAGCGGCGTTTCCAGGACGTCCACGTCATCACGCAGCACCTCCAGGGCCGGATGACCCACTACGACACCGCGGGCCGGTTCTACCTGGGGCTGGAGCCGCGCGGGCAGTTTTAGGGGCACCGGCTGGTTCTCGTGCCGCAGCATCCTCCAGTTATGCGCGCTCATTCTCACTCCACGCTTTGGCGTACTTCAGATATCGCTGCGGTCCCAGGGCGTTTGCCCTGGGGATTGGGCTGCTTTGGCCTGGGAACTTTGCATAGGCGCCGAATGTTCCCGACCAATGCTTCTTGACTATCTACAACCCGGACCCCGTGTCGTCCACCGGCGTGTGCATTATGAATACAAATGCAATGTCATTGCCCTGGATGGCGTCTATGGCGTCCAGAATGGTCTCGCCTCCGTCTGACAGTGGCTGGTTCAGCTTACACCCCCCGCTATAGATTGACGCCTTGTGCGATGTCGGGATACATTGTGCGTCATAAATTGCGAATTGGCCGTACACTTGGACGTCGCGCAAGGGGGGATTCAGCCATGGAAGCAAGAGACACGCACTGGATTCTGTCTCAGAGGTTGCCGAACATCTTAGATGTAGCCCGCAACACCGTGTACCGGTGGATCGACACTAAAGGAATGCCCGCTCACGGTGTTAGCCACTTCTGGAAGTTCCGATTGTCCGAGGTGGAAGCATGGGTCAAGTTGGGAGACGCAAATTTCTCCAACAGCGCAAGCCCGGACGAAAGATTCGGCGATTCCATGAAGCAGAGAGTTTAGGACATGTCACACGCTGACGTCTATGGGCAACTGAAAGAAGCAGGCTATCAAGAGGATCCCATCCAGACTCCCCTTCAACCAAACCCTTGCCATGAATGATATTCTACGAAACTTGCCTGAAAACTTTACGCATCGGCCCGAACTCGCAAGTATGGCAACATCTAGAGACCTACGAGATGCTCCGATACATCGATGGTTCTATTTCCTCCATAGCTACTCATTTCGGCTTGTCGAACAGATTGTAGACTATTGGGCGATCCCACGAGGTTCGGTGCTGTTGGATAACTTCGCCGGCTCCGGTACGACTCTGGTCGCCGCCAAGGGAATAGGAATGTCGGCGATAGGTTACGACATTTCACCATTGGCAGTTACGGTCTCCAGGGCCAAGACCGCAACTTACGAGGTAGAATCGCTACGCGTGTGTAGCCAACAGATAAGAGACTACAGTGGAGAAGGGTTTTTACCGTCTGGTCTTCCTCAAAGGCTGCGGGACGCTTTTAGCGACAACGAATTGGTGGAACTGTGCACGATTTTTAAAGCTATTGGAGAGCTACCTGAGACCGAACGGGGCTTCTTCCTAATGGCCGCTCTTTCTACTGCATACGTTTTCACCAGAGCGGTTTCCGATGGAGGATGGTTCAGGTGGACCGAGAGCCCAGACAGGGGACACGAGGTAAGAGATGTTTTTGAGCAGCGAGTAACGCAGATGTTGACCGACATCGGGGTTTCTGCGCTCGACTTCGATTCTACTCCGACTGCGACCTGCCTAGGGGATGCACGTACGCTGCCGTTGCCAACAGGTTCTGTTGACGCAGTCCTCACTTCTCCCCCGTATCCCAATCGACACGATTATTCACGCGTATTTCACATAGGATTGCTTCTACTTGGCGAAACCGAGTCAGCTATCAAGGATCTCCGAAGAAAGTCTTTACGCTCGCACGTAGAAGCCAAGGAGTCAGATGAGTGGTCTACCCGACTTGTCGCTTTTCAGGTTCCAGCCATTCTTCGCCCCGTACTAGAGTTCCTGCAATCCAATGCGGACATTCGAGTTGAGCGAATGGTTCGTGGCTATTTCGAAGATATGTTTTTGTCACTTCAGGAGGTATCCCGTGTTCTTCGCCCCGGCGGACGCGCAGCCCTGGTTGTAGGGAATGTACGTCATGCCGGCATGATGGTTCCGGTCGATGAGGTGCTCGCGAACTTGGCAATGCAAGTTGGGCTTGACTTTGACACGGCCTGGGTGATGCGTCTTCGTGGCAACAGCGCGCAACAGATGGGGCGGTATGGGAAAGAGCCGTCGCGTGAATCGGTAGTTCTGTTCTCGAAGGCGTAGTGTAATGAGCGCGTACTGGATGCGATGGCTCGATTTCAGTCGTTTGGCCGGTCTATTCGCGATAGTTGCATCGGCACCTGGCGTTCTCACCTCTAGTGAATTGGATAAAGTGGCCATAGCACAAGGTGTCTTTGTTGCCTCCGGTAAGCCTTTGGGGAATTCAAGCCGATACCACCACCGACGAGCTCTTGAGCAGTTGGGCTTTGTAAGAAAAGGTAGAGGGCGTTTCTTCCCTAGTTTAGCAGGGGACGATTGCGAAATGATGGCTTCGACCGACACACGGAACGGCTTGAGCCAGGAGCAACGTCTTCTCTTTAGCGAAAGAGTCTTATCTAATGCCGACTGCTACGAGGTCTTTTGGAGTGCTTTCGTGCCAGGGGACCGGCCACACTCAATTCCTGAATTCATCCAGGCCGCCAAACCAATAAGGCTGCAGCTAGAGGAGAACGTTGAAAAGCCTCCTCATTCGAAGAGGAAGTACCCTGCATCAGTCCTCTTGTACGGAGCAGGCAATCCCAATCTACCCATAAGACACGTCGGGTACAATGCTGTCCAAGCGATTCACTTCGGCATGCGGCGCTGGGGAATCGAGCAACTTCGATTCCTAGATGAGCTTTACCAAGTAGGACAAGGACATCACATTTTCCCGATTGGACTGAACTGGCGCTATGAGCCGATTTCGATGGATCGAGCCTTGTACGAAGAGTTACGCTTCGAAGGCGACTGGGCCATGCCACGAGTCAGCGACCTCCTGTTGAGTGCAGCTAGTCGGCTGAAGGTCCCCATAAGCCTCTTTCGGGACAGACTGCAGACCTGGCTCAAGGATTTTTCAGGAGACGTGGCTCCGGTCTTTGTGAGTGAACGCATGATTCTTTTTGGCCGTTCAGAAAGAATCCACCAACTCGTTTTGTCTGGATTTCTAAGTCCACCCGACGGTGGACTAGTATCCCATCTAAAGGTTCACCGAGGGATCGTGGACAAACTGGAATCGCGTTTCGCCCGGGAGGATACTCATGGATCAGTCTGAACTCTTCGCCCGCTATGGACTTAAATTCAATCCATTTCCACCTGCCGCAACCGGTACGGCCTTTGCTAAAGAGCTGTGGGTCCCGTCATCTTGGTCTACGGAGCTGGGATCCGTGTTCACCGCACTATCAGGTGGGGAAGGACCAAAGGCTACGACCGTAGTCGGCGGCTACGGCAGTGGCAAGACCTACGTGCTGCACTGGATGATGGAGCAGCAGTTTAGACCGAATCGCGTGCAGCCGTATTACATAGGCAACCCTGGCTTGGCGTTTTACGCGTTGGCGGACGAGCTACTCAGGCAGATCGGCCGTTACGAGTTTTCGAAAGCAGTGTGGCAGGCACTTTCCAACGAACACGGACTGTTTGCCAACCAGTCCTCGTTTGTTGAATCGCCGTTTCACCTTTGGTTGGAATCCCTACAAACGCAAGCTAGCAAGACCGAGGCCCAAAGGCGATTGGCCACAGCTCTGCAAATTCTCAAGCTCACCGACGAAGAAGAAGTGTCCTTCCGATTCGCACAGATAATAGTCGGAACTAGGGACCGGCCCTTCTTCACTTTTCGAGATTTTGTACCTAGGTCACCTAGCTCTGTCGTCGCAGAGAACCAGGAAGCTCGCTATTTCAGTGCTCTCATCCGAGTCTTGCTCTTTGCTTACGGCTGGGATGGAATCGCATTCCTGCTGGACGAGTTCGAAGACGTTGCTCTCGGTAAGCGCTTGGCCAGACGACAGTCTCACGAATACACGTCTACACTCCGACGACTATTGGACGCCGCTGATGAGGAGAGATTCTGGCTTGTCCTCTCTATCACCCGAGAAGGCTTGGAGCAAACTAGTGTGTTGGAACCGGCGCTTCTCGATCGTTTTGGCGGTGAATTCGAGCTCAAGCCTCTTTCGGACGACGACGCATTTGCCTTAGTTCTCCACCGGTTGCGCAGTGCTAGAGAAGATGACCAAGGCGAGACATTGTGGCCGTTCGAGGATGATGCACTGCAAGAACTAAAGGCCGTAAACCGCTCTAGCCCGAGAACTCTCATAAAGATCTTGTGGCGTTCACTAGCCGTTGCGGCCCAGAACAACATTGCCCCTCCCATTACAAGGGACTCTCTCGTTGATGCTGAGGCGAGTCTTTCGGAAGGTCTTTCGGCGGAATGACCAACATGAATCTGCTAAAGTTGGCCTTCCTGGATACTAACGCTTTGGTTAAATTGTTCACCTTTTGGGAAGCCTGCCAAATCGCGAAGGTTTCATTGTCGTCAGTTTCCGGTTGGCAGTCTCTGCGACAGGATCTAGCTAATGCGACGACACCACTTGTGTCGTCGCTAGAGAGTGCTGATTTCGATTCCGTTCAAATGGGGTACCGATGTTTCCAGCGGCTGGACGCCGCCAAAACAGATTTTGGCTTTCTGTGCTGTCAGGTGAGCCGCTCAGAACTCCATCATGTCCTGCTTTCGGCAACGGCATCAGAGGAGCTGCACCGGCACAGGGTGCCACGCTCGTTGGCAAACAAGCGCCCTCTGATAGTGCATCAACTTGCCCTGCCTTCTAATGCATACGCTGAGATCGAAAGCCAAATAGACGAGTTCTTTGAAACCATGAGCGACGCCTACTCGATAGACATCAAAGTCCTCGAAGACCCAAGGCACAGCTATCATGTATCTTCCGAGGAGATTTTCGAGACTGCAAGGAAGATTTGGTCGCACGTTTTGATGGAAACTATGGACTCGTACATTTTCGCTGCTGCGATTCAAGCTGACGCAGACTGCTTGATCACTTCAGATGCTGCCTTACGGAATACTGTAAACGGGATCCAGCAGGGTCAAGGAGAATGGCAGGATGTGGCCTCGGCATTAGAGGCTGCTTTGGATGGCAACCACGCCTTTTCTTTCCCAAGGGGACTTGGATTGAATAGCCGCTTGGCTTGACATCCAACAAACAGCTAAGCTACGCTCATATGCGCCTTAATTAGACATAGCTCGTGGAGCAATTGGGTTTGAGCCGTTGGGTGCTGGCGTGTGTTTTAGGAAGTGGCCATTGGCTGACCTGAAGGTCCGGCCACTCTTCAAGGATCGGTACCACTGGCGGCTCAGATATGTTCACCACCGACTGGACCGTTCCGGCCGTCGCAATCAGGGGTCCGGTTTTGCAGGCCGCACAGCAACACGTTGAAGTCGCTTCTGCCTACGGGTACGCCGACCGTGCAAGTCGTGGAATTATGATTATAGTCCTACCAGCCAGGTCCGATAATGGGGGGGATGGTGATACTCACCCCACGCCTCCCCAAGCGCAATTCTAGGGCACAATCGGCTGCCAATTCCAACACTCCCCCGAACCGTCGTCATGCCTCCAATGCCAGCCTGCTACCAGCCCGACTATGACCTCTCTCACGGGACCGTTGCCCCGTGAGAAAAGGCAGTCCCATCCTTTGGGGGTGACGAGTTGTATCTGGTCTGAAGCGGGTTGGCAGTCAAAGGAGACTCTCGCCCGGCCCTCACTCGCCCCAGTCCACCCCCCTTGATTCGCGCCGCACACCCGTGCTACTATCCCCTCCATGACCCATCGACTCCTCCAACCGGCAGCCCCGAACGCTCGGCCCCCTCTCCCAGTTTTGATGCGACCCAAAATGACACAGAATGACCCAGAATGTCCCACATTTCGTTGAAATGCCCTATCGCAGGCAGGCTGTCGACCCATCCGCCACTCCTAACTTCCCAAGCCGCCAGTGCTCCCAGCTACGGAATGCGACAAAATGCGACAGTTTGCAACACATTTTTCGGAAAAACCCCCTCTCAGACGGCCTCCGGCCCAACCCCAGCCGCCGTGGCCGCACCCCCATCCCTGCCACTCCGCCCAACGACGATGCCTACCGCGACGTCTCAGGCTCGCGCGCGTCCCACGCTTTGCAAATGGCCCCACTCTTGCATTAACATTACGCTACCTTCGAACACATAGCGGCGCGGCGCGCTTACGTCCGCGCGGGCGCACAAATGGAGGCAGCAGCTTGGCCAACGCAATTGTCTTGTACACCCACCCCGACTGTTCATTCTCGGACGCCCTGAAGGATGAGCTGGACACCGCCGGCACCGAGTACGAGGAGATTGACCTCGCGCTGAGCCCGGAGGCCTGGCTGGACCTGGAGAAGCTCACCGGCGGCGAGCGAATCACGCCCGTCATGATCGAGGGCGGCGAAGTGAGCGTCGGCTTTCACGGCGTTGGTTGAAGCTTCTAGCATTCCGGGAGCCGTTGGCTCCCACTAAGACGCAGACACATTTGGTCACGAGGAGGAACGCATGGTACGCGCCACTGCGACGGGCGTGAACGTGGGCGACACTGCCCCGGATTTCACGCTGCCAACTCTCGACGGCGGCGAGGTCAACCTGTCTGACTATCGCGGCCGCAAGGTAGTCCTGTTCTTCTGGGCGTCCTGGTGAGCGTGCCGTGAACAGCTGCCGGTCTGGCAGCAGGTGCACGAGCGGCACGGAGACGCGGTCGAGGTGCTATCGATAGCGGTGGACGCCCAGGGCGCGGAGAAGGCACGGCCCTTCGTGGAGAAGGCGGGCGCGCGGTTCACCACCCTGGTGGACGAGCGGAACCTGCTGGGCCAGGTGTACGGCTTCAAAGCTATCCCAAACGGCTACCTGATAGACGAGTCCGGCGTGGTGCGCTACAAGCGACTGGGCGGGTTCGACGTGCGACGGGCGGACACGGCGCGGATCGTCGAGCGCTGGTGCGCCGGCCAGGACCTGGACGAGGACGCCGGGCCGGGCGCCGAGCAGGGCGGCGAGAGCGACGATGCCAACACCCAATTCCGGCGCGGCCAGGAGCTGTACCGCCAGGGCAGGGTGGCCGAGGCGATGGAGCAGTGGCGTGAGGCCGCCGCGCTCGAGCCGACCAACTGGATCATCCGCAAGCAGATCTGGGCGGTGGAGCACCCCGAGCGCTTCTACGACGGTGCGGTGGACTTCGACTGGCAGAAGGAGCAGATAGCGCGGGAGGCCTAGTCCAACACCGCTATCGCCTCGATCTCAACGTCCAACCCGGGCTGGGCCAGGGCGGTGATCTCCACCAGGGAGTTGGCCGGATTCTGGCCCTCGAAGTAGCCGTACATCACGGCCTGCTGTTCCGCGGACGCCGGAAACCACTTCCTCATGTCGGTGACGAACGTTGTTATCTTCACGATGTCCGCGGGCTTGCCTCCCTCGGCCTCCACGATACGGATCAGCCTGTCCCACACGACCTTGAACTGTTCGATGGCGGGACCGCCCTGAGCATCCGTGCCCCTCGCCGTGCAGCCCGAAATGTACAGCGTGCCGTCCACGCGCACGGCCCTTGCGAACGTCGGCCCGGCCGGCGCGATGTCTGGATATTCCCTGCGGGTCTTTTCCATGTGTCGGCCCTCCTGATGATGGTGAATTTGGCACGACGCTCGTGCTATAGCTTGACTGCCTTGATAGAGTACATCAGCGGCACGGTGTCGGCTC
The DNA here is from genome assembly GCA_965226695.1 of Dehalococcoidia bacterium. Taxonomy (GTDB): domain Bacteria; phylum Chloroflexota; class Dehalococcoidia; order Lucifugimonadales; family CATOSD01; genus CATOSD01. The sequence continues at coordinate 2,911,237 of OZ245405.1, read as the reverse complement.
CTTCTGGAAGTCTCCACCAGCCATCGTCGCACAACTCCAGCATGGGAAGCTGCTTGTAGGCGCTGAACGGGAACTCCCGCAGGTGCTCGATCCGCAGGCCGGCGCCGATCAGCGCGTTCACGACGTCGCCGATTGGGTGACTCCACTCGTAGCCGCGCGTGGTGAAGTCGGCGGACGGTTCGGCGTAGCTGCCCGTGCTCTCGAACTCCAGCGGCTCGTCGGCGTGGAAGTAAGGGTACCGGACACTCAGGTCGGCCCGGCCTTCATCGTCGTCGAACACGCCGGCGAAGGGATGAAACTCGACAATGTGGAATGCTCCGCCAGGCCGCAGGAAGTGGGCCACCACGCGCGCCCAGGCGGTGAGGTCGGGAAGCCAGCACAGCACGCCGTAAGAGGTGAACACGACGTCGAACCCGCCGGGCTCGTCCAGGAGCTCCGGCAGGTCGTACACGTTAGCTGCGAGAAAGCGCGCGGTCAGACCGAGCTCGGCAGCCAGGGAGCGTGCGACGGCGAGCGAGGCTTCGGAATAATCGACGCCCGTAGCGCGCGCGCCCAGCCTCGCCCAGGAGAGCGTATCGACTCCAATGTGGCATTGCAGGTGCAATAGCGAGCGGCCCGCAACGTCGCCGGCCTCTTCCAGCTCCACTCTCTTCAGCGAAGACTCTCCGGCCCGGAATCCCGCCAGGTCGTAGAATTCCGACCGCGCGTGGATAGGGGCCAGGGCGTCCCACTGGCTGCGGTTGGCGTCCATGTACTCGTTCATCTGCCACTCATCCGTCATGATTCGGTCGCTCTCACGCGTTCCTGGACGCGACCATTCTAGCTTAGCGCGGAGGGCTTTTGAACTGCGTCGGCGCGGTTGTGTATACTTTGCCCGCAGCGCAGTCCGCCGGATTCCAGGGTGCCGATTACTCCATACACGCAGAGGGGCGACACAATACACGCAGAGGGGCGACACAATGTTACTTCGCAGAGTGCTCTCCTTTGCGGTGGCCGCGCTCGTTGTCCCCCTGTTAGTTCTTGTGGTCGCGATGGCCTCCGCGTGTGGCACGGTGCTTCAGACGGACTACCTCGCCGATCGTCTACAAGAGGCCGGGGCGTACGACTTTCTCCTGGACCGCCTGCTGCCGACAATGCTCGACGACGCCCGAAACGCCGAGTCCCTTTCGGCGGACGGAACCCTGGCAAGCAACCCGCTGGTCGTGCTGGGTGTCTCCAATCGCCACCTGGTGGCGTGGACGGCCAAGGTAGCACCTCGCGAGTGGTTTGATGAGACGGTGCGCTCGGCGGCGACGGAAGTGTGGGGATACGTGACCGGCAGCAGCGACGAGTTTGCAATCAACCTGCGCCTGCCCACGGACGACGCGGTGCTTGCCTCGGAGACGTCAACCCTTCTGAAAAGGTCCCATCTGTACGACTACGCGGTCGATTCGCACCTCGCACCCGCCGCGGAGGAAATACTGGCCGCCGAGGTGCTGCCGTTCGGGGCAGGTCTGAGCGCCGCTCGCGCCGAGTCCGCGGTGCGCCAGGTGGTGTCGAAAGCCTGGTTCGACGCCCGGGTCGCGGACGCCGTGACCGCCTTCGTGCCCTACGCGACCGGAAGCGAGAGGGGCTTCGACGTTCGCATGGATTTGGCCGAGCTTGGGCCGGCCGCCACGGCGGAGTACAAGCTGCTGTTGCACGATACAGGCGCCTATGATTCGCTGTACGACTCGATAGTGGAGCCGGCAGTGCGGGCACTTCACGGCGAGCGCATCGAACTCGCGCCCGGCGTCCCGCTTTACACCGAAGGCGTGGTGACGGCCATTCGGGACGCGGGCAGGGGGCAGTGGGCGAGGGGCGAGGTCGATAAGGTCGTGGACGAGGTCGCGGGCTACCTGTTTGGGGACACGGACTCGTTTTCGTTCGTAGTGACGCTGGACCCGATCGCCGACGAGGCGACGTCGAGGCTGAAAGACGTCGTCCACGGCACAATCCTGGCGCTGGCCACCGTAACCGGTGGAAGCGCCGCGGACGCGCAGGCGAGGCGCGCTGTTGCCGGTCAAGCCGACATCATTCTGGCGGACGTCGGGCCGCTGATAGTTGAGCCGCTGAGAGGTGAGGTGACCTTCACGGAGTATGACCTGCGGGACGCTCTCTCCCACGAGGACAACGAGCGGCTGGACGACGTCCGGTCGTTGATGAGGGACGGCTTCCTGTACACTGAAGAGGACCTTCGTGGCGACATCCGGCGCAATTTCGACGACCCCGAAAGCGTGGAACAGGCCATCGAGACGGTTCGCGATCTGTTCTCCGACGGCTGGGCGTACACGTACTTCGACTTGCCGGACGACCTGTCGGCGGGCTCCGACACCTCGTCCGGCATAGAGCCCCTGCGTTTCACGCTTGCGCGTCTGCGCATCGCGGCGTGGGTGGTGTCGGCGCTGGCGGTGGCCGGACTCGCCGCCGTGTGGTTTCTGGCCGGTGGCGCACGACACGTCAGGGCCGCGTGGGTTTCGGCTGCGCTCGCGGCGGGATTCCTCGCGACGCTTTTCATCTTCCTGGTGGGGCACTTCGCCGCGGACGCCGTTATCGAGGCGGCGCGTGCCGCAGCGGTGAGCGAAATCGACAGGCGCGGCGACTTCGCCGACACACTGGCCCTGGCGGTGCCCTGGGTGTTCAACGTTCTGCAAAGCGGTGTGGGCGGCTACACGTCGGGCGTCGCGCTGGCGAGCGCCGTGCTGTCGACAGTGTCGCTGGCTGCGCTGGCGGCGTCGCTGCGCTGGCAGCAAATCGAGCCGCTGGTGCGGCGATACGCCTGGCCGCGGCGGGAGTGAGTGGTTGCTACGCGGAACGGGGGCTAGGGTTTGGCGCTGAATGATGTATAATGGGCGTGGACCCGCCGTTTCAGTTGACGGCGCGGCGATAGGAGACACGCTTAGCGACCTTGGGAGTAACCGCAAATGCAGCAGATGACGCGACGCACGCCACCTCAGCCCCTTACGATAAACATCAGCATGGAAGCCGCCACCCATGTGCGCGAGTTCACGGCGCAGGCCGGCAAGCCCGGCTTGAACCTGCGCGTCGGCGTGAAGGGCGGCGGGTGCTCAGGGTTGACCTACGTGCTCGACCTGGTGGAGGAGCCGGGCGAGAACGACAAGACCGTCGAAGAGCACGGCCTCAAGCTGTACGTCGACAGAAAGTCCTACGTCTTCCTGGCCGGCACTGTGCTCGAGTACTCGGGCGGACTCAACGGCAAGGGCTTCGTGTTCAACAACCCCAACGCAAAGACGACCTGCGGCTGCGGCACGTCCTTCAGCGTCTAGGCCGGGCGGACCGCAACCCGCCGTTCGCAGAGAGAAGGGCCCTTTGTCCACCAGCGCACAAGTCGAAGCACCCCCCGAGCGCTACACCACGCACCATCAGGAGTACGACGCCCTCACGCGCGCCGCGGGACTGGCGAACCGGTCTCGCCTTGGCCGCCTCGAGCTTACGGGCGAGGACAGACTCGACCTGCTGAACAGGCTCAGCACCAACAGGCTGGAGGATCTGACGCCCGGCGAGGGCATGGGCAGCGTGCTCACCTCCGCCAAGGGCAGAATCGTGGACCTGCTGCTTGTGCTGATGCTGGAGGACCGGCTGCTGCTCATCGTCGGCCCGGACGCGCGCGAGCGGGTGGCGGAGTGGATCGACTTCTACACGTTCGTCGAGGACGTGACGGTGCGGGACGTCACTCCCGACACCGCCATGTTCTCTCTCATCGGACCCGGCGCCGCCGGGCTCGTGGAAGAGATAGCCGGTGAGGACGTGGCGACACTGCCACTGTACGGCGTGCGCCCGGCGAGCGTTGGCGGCGTTAATGTGACCCTGGTGCGTAACGACTTAGGTGAGCTGCCCGGATTCGACGTCATTGCCCCCGCGGGAGACGGCGAGCGGCTGTGGCGTTACCTGGTCGAGCGCAGCGCCGGCGACGGCGCAAAGCCCGTCGGCACCCTCGCCCTGGAGTCCGTCCGAGTAGAGCAGGGCGTGCCCGCGCCCGGCCGCGAGCTGTCCGAGGACTACAACCCCCTGGAGGCCGGGCTGCTGCAGCACATCAGCTTCAGCAAGGGCTGCTACATCGGGCAGGAGGTCATCGCGCGGTTGGACACCTACAAGAAGGTGTCCAAGTACCTTGTCGGGCTGTCGTGGGACTCGCCGGAGCTGCCGCCCGCGGGAGCGAGCCTGACCGTAGACGGCAAGCGCTCTGGTGTAGTGACTTCCGCTGTGGGGTCGGAGCGGCTCGGACGAGGCATCGGCCTGGGGTACGTGCGCAAGGCCCACGCTGAGCCCGGGTCGGCGCTCACGCTCGAACAGGACGGGAGAGAGGTCGAGGTGCGCGTAGAGGCGCTGCCGTTCAGATAGTCAGCGAAGTTCCGCCGTCGACTACCAGCACTTGCCCCCTGATCATTCGCGCCGCGTCGGTGCACAGAAACGCCACCACGCGCGCGATGTCCTCCCCGGTAACCGACCTGCCGTCTAGCGTGTTCTCGGTGGCGCTCACCATCTCGTCCCGGTTGGGAAACGAGTCGAACGCGCCGGTCTCCACGTATCCGCCGGAAACGGCATTGACGGATATGCCCTTTTCGGCCAACTCGACGGCGAGGTAGCGCGTCATCGACTCCAGGGCGGCCTTGGACACTCCCACTGAGAAGTAGTAGGGAAGCACCTTCTGCGATCCCTGGCTGGTGATGTTCACCACGCTTCCTCCCCGGTTCATAAGCTTGGAGGCCTCGATAGCGCACAGCCATGGAGCTTTCGCGTTGATGTCCATCGCCCAGTCCCAGTGCTTTTCGCGCAGCTCGCCAGCGGGCCGCTGGACGCCTGAGGCGGCGTTGTTGACAAGCACGTCAAGCGCTCCGAACTCGGCCTCGACGCGGGAGAACATCTGCCTGATCTTGTCTGAGTCGCCCAGGTGTGCCCGGATGCTGACGCAGCGAACGCCCTCGCTCTCGACGTCGCGCTGAGTTTGCTCGGCGGCCGTGGAATTGGAGCGGTAGTTGAACGCCACGTCGGCGCCTCGCCGCGCGAACTCCAGCGCGATGGCGCGCCCGATGCCGCGAGACCCGCCCGTGACGAGCGCGGTCTTGCCCTCGAAGTCTCTCATCTCGCCCGTCCGGTCCGGAGCGGCGGTAGAAGCGGTAGAAGTGCCATGTGCGAGCGGTAGCCCCGCTAGATGGACATTCCGCCGTCTACGCTGATCACCTGGCCCGTCATGTAGCTGGCCTTCTCGCTGGCCACGAACGCCACGAGGTGCGCCACGTCGTCAACCTTGCCGAAGTGGCCCTGCGGTATCCAGGTCATGATCCGGTCCTTCTGCTCCTGCGTCAGGCCTGCCACCGTGTCGGTGCTGATGTAGCCGGGTGTTATGGTGTTCACGGTGATGTTGCGTGTGGCGATCTCCTTGGCCAGGGCCTTGGTGAAGCCGATGAGGCCGGCCTTGGAGGCGGAATAGTTGGCCTGGCCCACGTTGCCGCGTATGCCGACCACCGAGCCGATGTTGATTATGCGTCCCCAGCGCCCGCGCATCATGCCGCGCAGCGCCGCGCGCGTGCAGTAGAACGTGCCGGTCAGGTTGGTGGCCAGCACGCGGTCCCATGCCTTGTCGGACATCCTGATCAGCAGCCCGTCGTCGATTATTCCGGCGTTGTTCACCAAAATGTCTATGCGGCCCCAGGTACGGTTCACCACGTCGACCATCGCCGTGACCTTCTCTATGTCGCTCACGTCGGCGTGGACGGCGAACGCCTCGACTCCGGCGTCTTTGATTGTGTCGACAACCTCGTTCGCCGCGTCGGGCGAGGTGTTGTAGTTGACGGCCACCTTGACGCCCTGATCTGCCAGCCGCAAGGCTATGGCTTTGCCTATGCCCCTGGAGGCACCGGTGACAAGTGCGGCTTTTCCTTCAATGTCCGATCTGTTCAACTCGCCTCCTGAATAGCAAAACGTTCGATTGGCCCAGGCGGGCGGGGTTCCTGCGCTAGCTCGCGACCGTGCTCCTTATCCTGGCAAGCTCTTCGTTCAGCACGCTCACGAACTGGCTTTCCACGGTCCTCTTGGCCGTGGCGATGGCGCGCTTGACGCCGGTGCGCCTGGCGCGACCGTGCCCCACGATGCTTACTCCGTTGACTCCGAACAGTGGGCCACCCCCCCAGGTCTCGACAATGTTGTTCAGCTCGTACACCTTGTTGACGACGCGCTCCAACTCCTCAGCGGGCAGGCTGTCGCGCAACGCGCCGCGCAGGTGGTCGGCCAAGGCTTGTCCTAGCCCCTCCGTCAGCTTCATGACGACGTTACCGACGAACCCGTCGCAGACGACAACTTCGGCCCGTCCGAACGGCAGCTCGTTGGGCTCGATGTTGCCGATAAAGTTCAGTCCGCTCTTCTCCAGAAGCTCCGCGGTCTCCTTGACCTGGTTGTTTCCCTTGCCCGCTTCGCTGCCCACACTGAGCAGCGCCACCCGGGGCCGTTCGATGCCCCAGAACTTGCGGGCGAACACGTCGCCTATCACGCCGAACGTGAGCAGCTGCGCCGGGCGCGAGTCCACGTTCGCTCCCACGTCGATGATGGCCGTCCGCGGGGCGAGGCCCACCACCGGGCCGCCGATGGCCGGGCGATCCACGCCCTCCGGCATGCCGAGCACAAAGGCGGCGGCGGCCATCGTGGCGCCCGTCGATCCCATAGACACGCAGGCGTCTGCCAGGCCGTACTTGACCAGGCCTGTCGCCACGATGACTGACGCCCTGGGATTCTGGCGCAGGGCGAGCGCGGGCGATTCACCCTCGCGCACGTAGCCTTCGGAGGGCACGATCCTGATCGGCAGACCCTCGACGTCGTGGTGGGCCAGCTCCTCCCGTAGGACGTCCTCGTCTCCTACCAGGCGCACGTCGACGTCGAACTCCGCGACGGCCTCAACCGCGCCCGCGACGAGCTCAGCCGGGGCGTGGTCGCCGCCCATCGCGTCCAGGGCTATCTTGGTGCGCCTTCGTTTGCGGCTAGTCAAATCGCGGTCTCCGCTGGGGCGGCCTCTTAGCCTGCCGCCGGTCGATAACGGGAAAGTGTGTGCACAATCTCAAGGGTGCCGTCCGGCCGGAACGGTCCGATCCGGCCAGGCGGGCGCGCTGCCTCACAAGTCGGCCAAGACGCTGGCGTCGCCGCTTATGACCACGTCGCCGTTCTGGTTCTTCACGCCCACGCCGCACCGGATTACGGTCTGCCCGCTTTCCTGCGCCACACTCTTCACCGTGCCGTGCGCCGTTAGCGTGTCTCCGGGGTGGGAGGGCGCGCGCAGCCGCAGCTTCAGCTTACCCGTGGTGGGCCAGCTATCGCCGTAGGCGCGCGTCATCATCTCGGATACGAAGGCTATGACCATCATGCCGTGGGCGATGGTGCCTCCGAACTGGGTTGTCGCGGCGAACTCTTGGTCCAGGTGAATGGGATTGAAGTCTCCGGCGGCGCGCGCGTATCTCTCGATGCGCTGCTGTGTGATATGCTGTTCGATGGCGGGCAGATCTTCGCCCTGTGTCGTGTAGCGTCGCATTTTCGCTCGATGGGCCGCTACATCGGCAGCATGACGGTACTCTTGCCGGTCAGAGCCGCCCGGCCGTCGGTGTCCGCTGCTTCCAGGCTCACCACGAGAACGCGCATTCCTCGCCGGACCGAGTTTTGCAGCACTTCGGCGCGGCATTCGAGCGTTTCGCCGACCGTTACGGGCCGTACGAACTCCAGTTCCTGGGCCAGGTGCAGCGAGCCGCCGGGCAGGTCGAGCGCGCGAATCACGCCGCGGAAGCTTAGCGCCGCGACGGCCATCGCCGGCGCGAGCCGCGGGCCGCCGCCTCGCGAAACGGGCGTCTCGTCGCCCACCGCGTCCACGTAGCGCGCAACTGTCTCGTCGTCCAGCGACAGCGTTTCGCTGGCCAACTGGCTGCCGGGCGAAAGAGTAGCATAATCTATCGGCAAGTTTGCCCTCGTCCAAAACGTTTGTAGGATTATAGTGGGGCAGGCGTGGCAAATCAACGAAGGCGCGGTGATGGGGCTGGCCCATTTCGCAGTCGGCCTGTTTTCATCGCCGCCCAGGATGATGCGGTTGACTTGAGACCTCCGTGGCAGTTCAAGTCTGGGCGCAGCTTACCGTTTCGGATTCGGTGGCCACCCTCGTAGTGACTTGCACGTCGTGTACGGGTTGGCCGAGGCCTTGCGTGTAGTATGCCGCCGCCTTAAAATGCCCAGCGAGAAGTGGTTTTGTCAGCGGAGTGAAGGAGATTCTAAGTGACCAACATCTACGAGCAACTGGGAGCCAGGCCAATACTCAATGCCCACGGCAACAGGACACTGCTCGGAGGCAACACGCCCAACGCCTCGGTGCGCGAGCTGATGGACGAGTCCGAAGAGTTCTACGTGGACATGGGCGAGCTGATCGAGAAGGTGGGCGAGCACATATCCGACATGCTCGGCGTCGAGGCCGCGCTCGTAACGCCCGGCTGCGCGGCGGCTCTCTCGTTCGGCGCGGCGGCGTGCATTACGGGCGATGATCTCGAGAAGATCGAGCAGGTGCCGGACGTCACCGGCATGCGGCACGAGATCATCATTCAGCGCCAGCTCCGGGTCGCATACGACAGGACGATGACCGTCGCGGGCGGCAAGCTCGTCGAGATAGGCGACGAGGATGGCACGAGCGCCGAACAACTGGAAGAGGCAATCGGCCCGAACACTGCCGCTATCCACTATCTCGCACCCGGCGACCGAAACCCCGGCGCGCTTCCCCTGGAAGAGGTGATCCGTATAGGCCACGCCCACGGCATACCCATCATCGTGGACGCCGCGGGCCAGGTCTACCCGACGGACCTGCTCAGCAAGTACGCAAGTATGGGCGCCGACCTCGTGGCGTATGGCGCCAAGTACTTCGGCGCGGTCAACTCCAGCGGTATGCTCACCGGCCGCAAGGACCTGGTGGAAGTAGCGCGCAAGCACAGCTCCATCGGATTCGAGTCCGACGGCATTCGCTCTATCGGGCGGGGGATGAAGATCGACCGGCAGGAAGTCATCGCCGTGTACGCCGCGCTGCGAGAGTGGCTCACAATGAACCACGAGGACAGGTTCGCGGTCTACGAGGCGCGCATAACCACGCTGAGCGGCGACCTCGCGGGCGTGGGGGGCATCGGAATGTCCAGCTTCCCGGCGGACGGCCCCGCCGACGGACTGCGAATCGCCGTCGACGCCGACGCGGCGGGTAAGAGCGCCGCCGACGTGGTGGCGGAGCTGCAGGCCGGCAATCCCAGCATCTGGGTGCGCTACAACGCCGACGACCCCGACGCCTTCGTGGTGAGGATGGGCACGCTCAAGGATGGCGGTGAGCAGACCATCGCCGAGCGACTGAGGGAGATACTCTAGCGGGCCGCCCCTCTCCCATCGAGGGAGAGGGGACCGGTCATCCGTGGGCAGACAAGCGAGAGGTGGATCATGCAGGCTAACGACGCATACACGCTCATAAGAGGCGGCCGCGTTATCGACGGCCTGGGCGGCACGCCCGTGGAAGACGGCGCGGTGCTGCTGCGCGGCGACAGGATTGCCGCCGTGGGCCGGGCGAGCGAGGTTGCGCCCCCCGAGGGCGCGACGGCGGTCACCCACGACTACCCAGGCAAGACAATCATGCCCGGCATGGTCGACTGCCACACGCACCACAACGGATTCGGCGACGGCCGCCCCGGCGAGGACGTGGCTGCCCAGCCCGACGAGGTGCTCATGCTCCAGTCGGCGCGCAACGCCAGGGCAAGCCTCGTCACGGGCGTGACGACCATCCGCGAGAACGGTCCCAAGAACACCACGATGTTCAGGCTGCGCGACGCGGTGAACCAGGGTATTCTCATCGCGCCCAGGATGGTGCTGTGCGGCCGGCCCGTCGCCATCGTTGGCGGACACATGGGCTACTTCGGCACCGAGGTCACCGGCACGGTCGAGGCCAGGCGCGAGACGCGGCGGCTCATCCAGGAGGGAGCCGACTACATCAAGATAACCGCCACGGGTGGCAGCACCCGCACCTCGTTTCCCCTGCGGCCCTCGTTCACGTTGGAAGAGCTGCGGGCCATTACCGAGGAGGCGCAGAACTTCGGTAAGCTCACCGCCACACACTGCCTGTCGACGCAGGGCATAATCAACTCTCTGGACGCCGGCGTCGACATGATCGTGCATTGCACCTACATGGAAGCCGACGGCACCAGCAACTTCCGGGAGGACGTTGCCGAGCGCATCGGCGAGCAGGGCGCGTTCGTCAATCCCACGCTGCACGTGGGCCGGGCAAGAGCCTGGACGCTCATGCACAAGCGAGAAGAGCAGGGGCTGACCTCCGAAGAGGCGGCGAGGCTGGACGATGGCCTGCGCACGTACGACGCCCGGATCAACGACTGTCGCCGTATGCAGGAGATGGGACTCAAGGTCATCACCGGGTCGGACTCGTCCTGGGGTGACTACATGCTCGGCAACACCTTCTACGAGACCGAGTGCCTGGTGGACGCCGGATACTCCGCAATGCAGGGAGTGCTGTCGGTCACCAGTGAGGCGGCCAAGGCGCTGGACCTGTTCGACGAGGTAGGCTCGCTGGAGCCGGGCAAGGCGGCCGACGTGATAGTGGTGGACGGCAACCCCGCGGAGGACATCGGCGCGCTGTGGAACGTCGAAGACGTCTTCTTCGGCGGGCGGCTGCTCGACCGCGGAGCGCCCGAATCGGTAGACGCGTTCCGGCAGGTGCGGCCCGACAACTCGCCCATCTAGCCGCCAGCGACCCGGCGGGCACGCCCGCGAGGTGGAGGTAACCGCCCATGTCCGACGGCAATCCTGACTTCACGCTGCTGCACGTGGCGCGCCTCATCGGAGGCGGCGCGGGCCAACCGGTGGAGCGCGGCGCAATTCTGATCCGCGGCGGCGAGATAGTGGCCGCCGGCCCCGAGGAGCGGGTCGTCCCGCCGGAGGGCGCGAACGTGCGCGAAGTCCACTACGAGGACAAGACCGCGCTGCCGGGCCTGGTGGACTGCCACGTCCACCTGACCGGGTTCGGCGACGGCCGCTCGGGCGACGAGCTGGCGACGCTTCCGGACGAACTGCTCACACTCCAGGCCGCGCGCAACGCCGCCGCGCATCTGCGATCCGGCGTGACGACGGTGCGCGACTGCGGCGCGAAGAACCAGACCACGTTCATGGTTCGCAGAGCCTACGAGATGGGCATCGCCGCGGGTCCGAGGCTGTCACTCGCGGGCAGGCCGCTGGCCATCGTCGGCGGCCATCTGGGCTACTTCGGCATAGAGGCCACCGGCGAGGTCGAGTGCCGCGCCCACGTCCGCCAGTTGGTGAAGGAGGGGGCCGACTTCATCAAGATCACCGCCACGGGAGGCAGCACGCGCACCTCGTTTCCCACGCGGCCGTCCTTCAGCCTGGAGGAGCTAACGGCCATCGTGGACGAGGCGCACAGCTTCGGCAAGCACACAGTGGCGCACTGCGCCTCTACCCAGGGCATGGTGAACGCGCTGGACGCCGGCATCGACACCATCGTTCACGGCATGTTCGTGGAGCCGGACGGCTCGTGGCTGTTCCGCCCGGACCTCGCGGAGCGCATCGCGCGGCAGGGCGTGTTCGTCAATCCGACGATACACAACGGGCGCGGGCGCATGTTGGCGCTGGACCAGATACGCGGCGCGCGGGGGCTTTCGGACAGGGGGCAGGCGGAGCTGGACGGGCTGCGCCGCCGCGACGAGGAGAGGCTGAGCGCGTTCGCCGCCATGAGGGACGCCGGAGTGCGGCTGGTCTGCGGGTCGGACTCGGCATGGAGCGAGTATCCGATGGGCGGCTTTCAGCACGAGATTGCTACGCACGTCGAGGGCGGCATGTCGCCCTCGGAGGCCATACTGTCCGCGACGTCGGCATCGGCGCACTCGTGCTGGATGGACGGGGAGGTCGGGACGTTAGAGCCGGGCAAGCGCGCGGACGTGCTGGTCGTCGACGGCGACCCGTCGCTGGACGTGAGCGCGCTGTGGAACGTGGCGGACGTTTACCTGGACGGCGAGCGTGTGAGCGGGACGGCCTTCAGCGTTAGCTGATAGCCGGTGCTCCGCAGAACACCTCGTAGTCGATGAGCTCCGTAACGGTGGGGTTGTCGCCGCAGAGCGGGCAATCCGGGTTGCGGCGCATCTTCAGTGTACGGAAGCTCATGTCCATCGCGTCGATGATGAGCAGCCGGCCCGAGAGCGATTCGCCCAGTCCCATGATGAGCTTCACCGTCTCCGTGGCCTGGATGGTGCCCACCAGTCCTGGCAGCACGCCCAACACGCCGGCCTCGGCGCAGCTCGGCACCTCGCCGGGGGGCGGCGGCGTCGGGAAACAGGCAGCGGTAGCAGCCCTGCCCGGGTATGTACACGGTCGACTGGCCGTCGAACAGCAGGATGCTGCCGTCCACGAGAGGCTTTCCGCACAGGTAGGCGGCGTCGTTCACCAGGTAGCGGGCCGGGAAGTTGTCCGCGCCGTTGATGATCACGTCGTAACCGGAAATGATCTCCATCGCGTTATCGGAAAGCAGCGGCTCCTCGTGGATGACGACGTTCACGTCCGGGTTGTACGAAAGCAGCGTCTCTTTCGCCGACTGCACCTTCGGTCTGCCTATGTCGTCGTTCTGGTGCAGTATCTGGCGCTGGAGGTTGGTCACGTCCACCGTGTCGAAGTCGACGATTCCGATGGTGCCGACACCCGCGAGCGTGAGGTATATGGAGATGGGAGAGCCCAGGCCACCGGCGCCGACCATCAGCACCTTGGCCTCCAGCAGCTTGCGCTGCCCGGCGCTGCCCACCTGGGGCATGATGATGTGGCGGCTGTAGCGCTGGACCTGGTACGGGGTTAGCGGCTTCGTGGCGGTAGACGTGGCCATCTTGCGATTTCCTCCGGGGGAAGTAAAGGCTAAAGCCCGCCGCGGAACTGGCCGGCGCCGGTCGCCGAAATCACGCGGTGGGCTGTTGGGTAGTCGTGGGTCGAGTATAGCACGGGGAAGTTGGCGCTTCAACCGCGATTGGCGCGGCGCGCCTACTTGAAAGCGGGCATCACCTTTTCGCACAGAAGCCGCAGAGAGCGGGCTATCTTTTCGGCCGGGATGAGCTCGCCGGCGTTCAGTTCGGCCACCACGCCGGACAGGCTCAGCGTCTCTCGCATCTTGTGAAGCTGCTCGATCACCATCTCCGGCGTTCCGACCGCCACCTTTTCCTTCTGCACCTCTTCCCACGTCAGTCCTGCCAGCTCTTCGCCGCGCTCCGCCCGCTGCTCGCGCGGATCCGTGCCGGCGCGGGCAACCGAGCTGGCGAGCTGCGCGCCCAGCCGCCGGAACTGCTTCATGAAGCTCTCTTCCGGGTCGGCCAGCGCCTCCTCCCTGGTGTCCGCGACGTACACGGGAACGCGCAACGACACGTCCGCCGGCCCCTCGTGCCCGGCATCCTTCCAGGCCTTCTTATACGCGTCGACCTGCTCCGCGACCTGGCTCATGCCCTGGCCCCTCACACCGATGAAGACCGGATAGCCCATCTTGGCTATCACAGGGAATGTGTCGGGCGTGGTGGCGGCGACTCGTATCGGCGGGTGCGGCGACTGGTATGGCTTAGGCACCAGGCAGACGTCGTCGAACGAGAAGTACTTGCCATCATAAGAGAAGCGCTCGTTGGTCCACGCGGTCAGGATGATGTCCAGGTACTCGTAGAAGCGCTCCCTGCTCTCGCCATACGGGATGTTGTAGCCCTCGTACGCGCCGGGGAGACCGCTGCGACCCACGCCGAAGTCGAATCTGCCCTCGCTCACGTGGTCGAGCGTGGCCGCCTGCTCCGCGATGCGCAGCGGGTTGCCCAGGGGAAGCACGTGCACCGACGTGCCGACCCGGAGGCGCTTGGTGCGCGCCGCGATGGCGGTGGCGAGAATCAGCGGCGACGACAACACAGACCTCGCGGGGCTGAAGTGCGACTCCGCCAACCACACCGCGTCGAGGCCGAGGTCTTCGGCCATGTCGACCTGTTCGAACGACTCGTTGAACGACTGGGCCTGGCTCTCTCCGGGTCGGCAGTGAAACTCCATGAAAGACCCGAACTGCATCTGAGACCTCCCTGGCGCTCGGCCCTCCGAGGGCCGGATAGCGGTGTGCTTTTGGGATTGCCGGCGCGCGTCGGCTCGCACCCTCGGTAGACTACGCCCAAGCGGGCATCCGGTCAAGTTTGTCGCCGCCGCGGGCGGTCTCCTGAGCCCTGCATCCATGATTGACATCCGGCCCGCTCACGCTTCAGAATAGTCCGCCGGGACGTTGACTAAGTAGTCTTCAGACCCCGTTCAACTCGGACTACGATATGAGGTTTTGATGGAACGAACCGATACAGACGCCATGGTTTTCGCGACGGGCGTCCACAAGATTTACGACAGCGGCAAGGGCGTTCGCGTGCACGCGCTGCGCGGCGTCGACCTGACGGTGCGCAGAGGTGAAGTGGTCGCCATAATGGGGCCCAGCGGTTGCGGCAAGACGACGCTGCTCAACTGCCTCTCGGGCATCGACGACATCAACGAGGGTGACATAGACATCGACGGCGTGTCACTTCGGGACATGGACGACAACACCCGCACGGACTATCGCGCAAAACAGATGGGCTTCGTGTTCCAGCTCTACAACCTGCTGCCGGTGCTCAGCACAGTCGAGAACGTGGAGCTTCCCATGCTCATTTCGGGCGCGAAGTCCTCGGAGGCGCGGCAGCGGGCGCTCGAGGTGCTGGCGATGGTGGGGCTGGCCGACAGGGCGACGCACAAGCCGGCCGAGCTTTCGGGCGGCCAGCGTCAGCGTGTCACCATCGCTCGCGCGCTAGCCAACGACCCCGCCATCATCTGGGCGGACGAACCGACGGGCGACCTGGACAGCGAAACGGCGCAGGAGATAATGGACCTGATCCTGAAGCTCAACCGCGAAAACCGGGAGACCTTCATCATTGTCACGCACTCGCCCGAGATCGGCCGCCAGTGCGACCGTATCGTGCGGATGAGGGACGGCCTGATAGTAGACGACGGCTCTTCCCGCTAGCGGCTTACAGGAAGCCGCGTATCTTCGCCACGCGGGCCACCCGCTCGACTCCAATGGTGAAGGCCGCCTCTCTCAGCGTGATGCCCTCGCTGCCGGCCATGCGGCTCACGTTCTCGTAGGCGGCAGTCATCGTGCCGTGCAGCTCTTCGTCCACGCGCTCCTTCACCCAGTGGTGCTGGTACAGGTTCTGCACCCATTCGAAGTAGGAGACGATGACGCCCCCGGCGTTGGTGAGAATGTCGGGCAGTATCGGCACGCCCCGCCGGCTCAGTATGTCGTCCGCGTCCGGTGTCAACGGGTGGTTGGCGGCCTCGACGACCACCTTTGCACGAACCCGGGAAGCGTTGGCCTCGGTAATGACGCGGTCGATCGCGGCGGGTATCAGAAAGTCGCACTCCAGCTCGAGCAGGTCGGCGTTGGATACCGGCTCGGAAGCGCCGAATCCCGCCACTCCGCCCGTCTCTTCGACGTGGCGGTCAAGCTCGCCGATGTCCAGGCCCTCGGCGCGGTGAACGCCGCCGTGCACGTCGCTGACCGCTATGACCTTGCAGCCCTCCTCCCACAGCAACCGCGCGCTCCACGAGCCCACCTGTCCGAATCCCTGCACCACCACGCGCGCACCGGGGAGCGCGATTCCCAGGTCGCGCCCTATGGCGCGAATAACGTAGGTTACGCCTCTGCCGGTCGCCGAGTCGCGGCCCACGGAGCCTCCGAGCTCCACGGGCTTGCCCGTTACTATGGCGGGGGTGAGTCCGTGGATCTGGCTGTAGGCGTCCATCATCCACGCCATCACCTGCGCGTTGGTGCCCAGGTCTGGCGCCGGGATGTCCCTGTTCACGCCGAGGAAGTGTTCGATGTTCTGAGTGTAGCGCCTCGTGAGCCGGTTCAGCTCGCCCTCGCTGAGCGCCGTGGGGTCGCACTTGACGCTCCCTTTGGCCCCTCCGAACGGCACGTCTACGAGCGCGTTCTTCCAGGTCATCAGGGACGCGAGCGCCTTCACCTCCTCCTGGTCCGCGGACGGGTGGTAGCGCACGCCGCCCTTGTAGGGGCCGCGCACGCCGTTGTGCTGAACGCGATATCCCTCAAAAACCTCTATGCGCCCGTCGTCCATGCGCACGGGGACGGCAACCTTAAGCTCGCGCCAGGGGCGGCTCAGCAACTCCCGCACGCCATCGTCCAGGCCCAGCCGATCGGCGGCACGGTTGAAGAAGACGGTTATCTCGTCGAAAGTGGTGTCTTTCACTGTCGTTACCATGTCTGGAATTGGTGTGCTCCTCTCGCCGCGGGGCAGTCGACCTGCCGGACTAGGCGCCTGCCAGGTCGGAGTTGAATGCGTCGCTCCAGCTATTTTCGGTGTGCTGCCGGACCACGCCTGCGAGCGACTTCCATCGCGACCGGCGCTCGGTCAGCGACATGCGCAGGGCGCGGTAGGTGGCCTCCGCCGTGCCATCCACGTCGTAGGGGTTGACGATAAGGGCGTCGGTCATGGAGCTCGCCGCGCCGCAGAACTTGGAGAGCAGCAGCACGCCCGGCGTGTCGCCCTGCGAGGCCACGAACTCCTTGGCCACCAGGTTCATGCCGTCCCGCAGCGGGGTCACCATGCACACGTCGGCTATCGAGTAGAAGCACGCCAATTCGTGCTGCGGGTACGATCTGTACAGGTAGCGAATGGGCGTCCAGTCGGCTTCGGAAAAGCGCCCGTTTATCTCACCGACCAGCTTATCGACCTCCGCTTTCTCGTTGATGTACTCCGGCACCCGCGTGCGGGAAGGAGACGAGATCTGCACCAGGCTCACCCTGCCTCGAATCGACGGGTGGCGTTCCAGCATTCGCCGGAACGCCCTCAGCCGGCCCGGTATTCCCTTGGTGTAGTCGAGCCTGTCGACGCCCAATATCAACTGGTGCTCGGAGGACAGGGGAATGGACAGCTGGCTCGCGAGCGCCTCGACTTTGCCGGCCGGCGGCTCGCCGAACACGCTCACGTCGATGCCGACATTGTACACCCCCAGGCGGGTGGCGCCCTCCTCCCCGGAATACACACAGTCGCTGACGCTTCCTTCCAGCTCCAACTCCAGCGTATCGGCCAGGTTGCGGCGGTAGCCCTCGGTGTGAACGCCCACCAGGTCGTAGCTCATCAGGCTCTTGAGTATGGAGGGCGACCACGGGAGTATGGAAAAGACGTCCGGCGACGGAAATGGAACGTGAAGGAAGAAGCCCATTTTGCCGCGCCAACCCAGTTCGCGCAGCTCTTCGCCTACGTTGAACAGGTGGTAGTCGTGGACCAACACCAGGTCGCCCTCTCTCAGCATGGGGAAGAGCGCTTCGGCGAAGCGGCGGTTGATGCGGCGGTAGGCGCGGTAGGTGTCGTGGCGTATGACCACGTGCTCGGTGAAGCTGTGCAGCAGCGGCCACAGGGTGCGGTTGGCGAAGCCGGTGTAGAAGAGGCTGACGTCGTTGTAAGAAAGATTGATCGTCGCGAGCTCGATGTTGCCGAGGCTGGTAACGTCCGGGCTCGTCTGCCACTCGCCCTCCGCACTTCTGCCGCTCCAGCCCAGCCACAGCCCGCCCACCTTCTCCATAGCGGGCCTCACGGCGCTGACCAGTCCGCCGACCGGCACGGAGCGCCCCTCTTCGGGGGACACCTGAGACGGGGATGGGACGCGATTGGAGACGACGACCAACCGGGAATTGTGCTCCATATCGCTCGCCCCAATGCAGATTAAGAAGGAGTGTGGGGCGACTGCACGAACGGGGCGCCGCAAGCCCAGAAGCGCGGTGTCCCCCTGACGGCTATCTTACTTGGCGCGCGGAAGGGGTGTCAAACGGCGGGGGTGGGCAGGGGTGGCGGGAAAGACATGAGCCGCCTCTGGGTTAGG
Source organism: Dehalococcoidia bacterium (assembly GCA_965226695.1). Lineage (GTDB taxonomy): Bacteria > Chloroflexota > Dehalococcoidia > Lucifugimonadales > CATOSD01 > CATOSD01. The sequence continues at coordinate 2,893,270 of OZ245405.1, read as the reverse complement.
TTTTCGCGTAATCTGCTCCATTCTGCTCCATTCTGCATTTTCCGTAGCTGGCAGGCTGGTCGATCCGTGCCATATGTGTGTCCCTTCGTGTACGAAATTGCGTACTTTGGTGTCGAAATTGGGTGGAAATGGTACAGGTAGGCGGGGCGCCGGTCGCCGCGCATTCACCCCCATCCCGTCGGCAGGCCCAGGGCAGGGTCTCCCCCCATCAGGGTGAAGGGGACCTTGAGGTGGTGGGTCTGTCACTTATTGTGGAGAGAATAGCACGGATGTGCGAGGGAATCAAGAGGGTTGAGAATTCGCTTAGGGCAGTCGGATATTACTCAATAGGTGCCAGGGCTGACACAAAACAGGTTTTCAATTGCGCGTTCGTGAGTAAGCTCCGAGGACACACAGGACGCGAGTGGGGCTCGATTGCGCGGTTCTGGGGCAGAATTTCGGGCTTCGGGTGTGAGGGGACGGCTGATTTGGGGCAGAGAGATTCGTACGTGATTGCGCTGGGAATGGCGATAGGGCACCCGGACAGCCGAATTGTCATTCTGTTACAATTCGCCGGCGGGGGGACTGCTGGGGCACAGGCTATGACTACGCAGATTGACATCGACGACCCGAAGCATCGAGAGGCCGCGCGGCAGATGCTGTGGCGGCACGACAACTTCGAGGCGGAGGCCAACGTCACCAGCGCGGTGCGGGACTTCCTCATCACGACCGGACTGGCCGCGAGCGAGGAGATCGTCGAGGAGAATCCGCCCTCCGAAGGGTCGCGCAGGGCGGTGGACCTGACGGCGCTGGACACGTTCATCGAGGTGAAGCGGCGCATCAGCGCGGCGGCGAGCGGCTACCCCAACGCCGAGTACGTCCGGCAACTGGACGACTACCTGGACCAATCCGCGAGGGACAACCGCGTGCGGATGGGCGTGCTCACCGACGGCAGGCACTGGCTGCTTCGTTGGCCGGGCGCGTGGGGCAAAAAAGCCGCCAATCACCGCGCAAGTTTGGAGCGTATGACGTCCTCAAACTCGGTCAAGGTGACGGGTGAGCCGCCCGTCAGTCCCTCCGTAGCCCGCTCGAGCGTGGTCACGTGAACGCTGTCCCTAACGAGCTTGAGCCGCTTAGTGACGTCGTCCTCTTCAAAGGATACGGTAAACCACGCTATGTCGCCGCTGGACAGGTCGTCTACCTCTTCCATGCGCCCGATTGAATCGTAAAAGTGCTTGTCAACCACTACCGCCATCTTCTTGCCCCAACGACGCAGCGTTGGTACCTTGATTTGCAACTGGGGCATGAGCCGCTTTGGCCCACTGCTTCGATAATCGGGGCGACGTATGTGACTGGGGAAAGGTGGCCGCTCTTCATCGTAGGCTAAGACGTTGCGGAACTCCTCATTCATTCCTCTGCCGGAGAAATACACTGCTTGAATCTCGAGCGCGCACCAATCGAGCGTCGTTGCGCCAATCTGCTGGTTTGCGAGCACCATGTCGATGCGTCCCACGTGAGTCCTACCGTCTTGGGCCCTCAAGAAGCCAATCTCGGTTGCTAAGGCGGGAGAGGAAGTCCCCAGAACGGTTTCACCGACCCACTGAAAGATGGTCTTGTTCTCTTCAAATCGGTGAGGACAGAGCACCCTTAAATCCGCGTCGGCACCAATCGCTGGAACAGCCGCGCCACCGGCATCCTCGTATGACCTGAATGAACATACACCGCCTTTCTTAGTGCATGGTCCGCCGTTCATCCGGAAGGGGCATGGATGGGAACCGCCGCCAGCGGCGTAGGCGTGGCGCTCTTCCCGCGTCAGCGCGACGTACGAGCGTCCATACCATTCTGCGATGCCGAATCGTCTAGGGCCTCTCACGGCGCCAACTTGTGTGAGGTGATTAGCAGTTCGTATATCACGGCATGGTGCGTGTTCTTCATCGGCACCTTGGCGACATGAAATCCGCGGCAGCGCGCCATTTCTATCACGTCGGGACTTTCGTCGTAGGTCATCATGAACGCGCCCTGGACGCGTGACATCCTATTGAACAGGTCGTCGTGGTCGATTTCGTTGTAGGTGTACAGGCGCCTGCCTGCGCGCTTGCCTGCGGCGGTATAAGGCGGATCGATGAAGAAGACGGCTTCTTTGGCGTCCTTCAGCAGTTCCACCAGCCTCGCGCCATCACCCTGGAAGAAGTCGAATCGCTTGGAGTATCTGCCTATCGCTCGGATGCGCGCCGCCAGCGTGTCGGCGTACCATCGGGATGCAATGCCGTTACCGTTCTCGCCTCGCTTCATCGTAGAGGCTCCCTTAGCTAATATCCCGCCCCTGCTAACCCTGTTACGCAAGAGTGTGCGGAATGCGGCGTCCATACCGGACGTGCCCGTCTCCGCAAACGTTGTGCTCACGTTCTCTGGTGTGACCTCGAATCGCTCCACGCGGTGGGCCAACTCCTCAGAGTCATCCAACATACACAACCAGAGATTGGATATGTCGGGGTCTCGTTCGCAGAGTGCTGCGCGTTCTACGCAGTCCTCCATAACCGCCGTCAGAGACGCGATAGCGCCGCCAGCGAAAGGTTCGACGAACAGCTTTGGGCGAAAGTCAAGCCCCGCCAGGAACTTCCGTATTTCGGGCACGAGCCACGTCTTGCCGCCCGGATAGCGTAGTGGGCTGCGCTGTGGAACGGAAGCGACGTTTACCGCCTTGTCGGACAATACGGGAATCGCGCGTGCAAACGCCAGTTCAGGGCCGCTCGTGGGACGTTCGTCCCAAGGGGCGGTTGAGGCAATGTGCTTTTGCGTTGCGGTCATCGTAAGTCCGTTCTGGAATTGCCGTGAGTCGCAGGCCAATAGCAGTCTAACGGTGAAGCTGGGCCTAGAGAAAGGCTTTATGGGATTATAGAAGCAACTGCTTTGCGATATCAAACGAGCGGGGCGCGGAGGTGGGGGTGACGACCGTGCGGCGGGATCTGCGGGCGGTGGAGGCGGCGGTGGGGCGGCTGCTGGGGGGCGGGTAGGCCTGGGTGCTTATGGATAGAGGTAGGATTTTGGTTCTCAAAAGCGAGTCTACTTGTTCCCCCTGCGCCAATGCACAATCAGAAAAATCACTGCTGCAATGAAGCCCAAGATTACAATTGGGACAGCTATGTTGTAGGCAAAGCAACAGAGATCGCCAAACGACACTATCGGGCTTTCGTCAAAGCAATCGAATAATGGCCACACTTGGAACTATTCCTTCTCAATCGAGAAAATGCGCTAGGGAAACGCCACTTTACGGCGGTCGGAAGCCCATGGGGCCCCGGTCTTCAACTCCCACTGTCAACTCGTCCTCTTCTATGATGTCGTAGGCCAGTCGCACCACATGTTCGACCCTGTATATGACTGACGGATTTGCAAGTCGCAGAAGTGGAGTAATCTCGGTGAGAGCATTGACTATGTTCCCAAGGACTAGATCAATCTCTGATTCCAATCGCGCACTTTCGGTGCCCCGGAGCGGATAGATGTGCTCGGTTGACACTCCGTCGGAGGTCGTAACACGAACGTGAAGGGAAAACTCAGTGTTGTCGGATGCACCCCCATCGCTAATCATCAAGAGCTTGGCCTTACCAGCCTGTCGAAGGCCCTATCGAGAGTCGCCTGCAGGTCGTCTTTTGTCGGTTTTCCAGGACGACGCAGGACGCCATCGATCTTGTAGCTACGCAGCAATTTGGCGAGCATCGATAAAGTCAGTCTCGACTTCATGTCAAAGCTAGGTTCGTCGTTGAACTCGTCTAACCGGTCAATGGCCTGGTCTATGTCGTCATATTTCTCACTGCGACGGACTGCCGCGGGGTCGAAGTAGTCCCTGTCGTCCCAAATCTTAAGCAGTACCCGCCGGAAGTGTTGCTTTCCCTCGTCGTCCGTGGAGTATTCGCAAGTTGGTTTGCAGTGAAGCATAATGCTACTCCTTACATGCATCCTTCCCCCTCCACCACCACGCTCCATGGAAGGCAGACCGGGCAGCAACGGTCCAATGAATTTCGATTCATCAGATTGATGGTAGCACCTTCAGACTCCACACGTAAACGGGGAAGGGCATTTGGAACCCTGCGGTTGGGGGGGTGAAGCGGCTTCGTTTGAGCTTGGATGATGAGAGGGAGAGGCAGATGAGGCCAAAGGCGGATTACCCACAGGGTTGGGACGAAGAGCGCGTTCGAGGCGTCCTCGACCACTACGAGAATTTGACCGAGGATGAAGCAGTCAGAGAGGATGAGGCCGCCTTCGAGGACTCCGGCCAGACAGCGATGGCGATTCCAAACGAACTGGTGCCGAAGGTGCGCGCGCTTCTCGCGGATCTGGCCAGGTAGGGGCAGTGTGCTGGAGAGTTAGGGCGGCCGGAAGCCGATAGGCCCTCTTTCTTCGGTTTCGTCAACGGGCACCTCTACTTCCACAACGTCGAGTGCCACGCGCACCACTTGATCGGGATTGTATAGGACATCCGGATTCGCAAGCCTCAACAAGGGCGTTGTTCGTGTAAATGAATCCCGAACGAGTAGCAGGATTCGGTCAGCGCTTGCCTCCCTTTGCGCGACTTCGGTTTCGCGCAAAGGATAGATGTGGATGGTTGTGCGGCCATCCGTGGTCGTGACGCGCACGTAAAGTAGACGCCCGTCAGTACCGGACGCTCCTCCGTTGCCTATCAACGGCTTGAGGTTCCCAATCCACCAAATACCCTATCGAGCGCCGTACTCAGGTCATCCTTGGAGTCCCGCACAGGTGGACGCAGGGTACCGTCCCGCTTGTACTTTCTTAGCCAATCCGCAAGCATCAACAATCTGTGTCGTGAAACAGTGTCAAAGCTCGGCTCGTCGCCGAACTCGTCCAGCCGCGCGATTGCTTGGTCTATGTCCTTGTACTCCTCGTTGCGACGGATGGCCGCAGGATCGAAGTAATCTCGGTTGTCCCAAATTCTGAGCCATACACGAACGAAGTGTTGCTTCCCCTGATCGTCCGTGGAGTACTCGAGCTTTGGTTTGCAATAGAGCATTGTGAGGCTCCTTTAGGCGTTCCCTTCTGCCTTCAATTATTTGCAACGGATGAAAGGCGTGCCGAGGAAGACCGGGAGGGTGAACTTGATGCAATCAGTATGTCTGATGGTAGCACCTTCAGGATCCACGTGTAAACGGAGCAGGGACGCCTGTCATTCTTGCCTTGGCCCTCTGCCTCAATGGAGAGGGGACTTGGCGCTTCCCCTCACAGCGCCGCAATCTCTTGCGCCAGCACCACTGTGCTTGTTATGGCGACGACGCCGATGGCCGCGAAGCGGAATACGCGCTCGTTCATGCCGCGGGCGATTCTGCTGCCCAGGAAGAACCCCGCGATGACGGGCACCAGCACCACCGCCGATATCGCGAGCCGCTCGGCGGTGTACAGCCCGCTTGCCGCGTAGCCCACCATGGCCGTGGGCATTACGAACATGAACAGCAGCGACATCGACCCGCGTATGGTGTCGCGGCGCCACTCCCGCGCCAGCATGTACAGCGCGAGCAGCGGGCCGCCGATTCCGAGCGCCGTGAGCATGAGGCCGACGAGGAAGCCGACTATTGGCCCCACGAATTTCGGCATGGGCGCAACGCCGCGGAAGTTGAGCGCGGTGACGATGGTGAGCACGACTATCAGCACGACTATGCTGATGCGCAACGGCCGCTCGGCGGAGGCCGCCAGCACGAACGCGCCAATCAGGGCGCCCACAAGACCGGCGAACGCTATTGGCAGAATCTCGCCGCGCTCCAGGTGGCGGCGGTTCTGCCACACCATCAGCGCCGACAATGGCACCTCGACGGTATTCAGCATCACCACCGCCGTCTGGGCGTCGTAGACGAGCAGCAGTATCGGAATGGCTACCATTCCGATGCCGAAGCCTATGGCGCTGAAGACGGTCGAGCCGACCAGCGCGGCAGCGGCGGCGGCCGCCAGCCGCGCGAGGCTCAGCGAGGCCATCGCGCCTTGCCTGCCAGGGAGCCGCCCGCGTGCGGCCTGCTGTACAAGCCGGGCTAGGGGACGGCCCGGCCGGCCAGGACGCCGGTGCAGCGCTCGTGGTCGACCGCGACCTGCCCGTTGACCACCACGAACGGTATGCCGGTGGGGAACTGGAACGGGTCGTCGTAGGTGGCGTTGTCCATGATGTGGTCGGCGTCGAACACAACGAGGTCGGCGAACCAGCCATCCTCGATGCGGCCACGGCGCGTGAGACCGAAGCGGCGCGCGGCGTTGTCGGTCATGCGCTGCACCATCTGCTCCAGGCTCATGATGTCGAACTGGCGTCTTAGCCGGCCCAGGAAGCGCGGGAAGCACCCGTAGGCTCGCGGGTGGGGCATACCGCCCATGGGTATCGCGTCGCTGCCCACCATGTAGTCGTCACGGGATAGAAGCTCCACGCAGTCGCGGCTGACCTGCTGCCACAACCGCACGCTGGCGGGTGGAGCGCCCCGGAAACAGATGCGCAGCGACTCCTCCACGAGCAGGTCGCACAGCGTCTCGCCCTTGGACTTGCCGCGCTCGTTGGCCACGTCGGGCAGGCTCATGCCCACGAACTGCGTGTTGACGGGCAGGTGTGAGAAGACGACGTCTTCGAGCGAGCCGAAGTAGTCGTTGTCCAGGTAGTCGGCCAATCGCCTGCGCTCCGCGGCGTCGTTCAGACGGCGCAGCACGGCGTCCGGTCCGCCCTCGTGGGCGTAGCTGGGCAGGAAGCTCAGCGGATAGGTGCTGCCGGTGGGGTAGGGATATAGCTCCAGGCTGCAGTCCACGCCCTCGGCCTTGGCCTTGTCGATAAGCTCCACGCGCTGGGCCACCTGGCCGGCGTTGGACGCCTGGGTGCGGTAGTGCGAAAAGTGTACCTTCACCCCGGAGCGGCGCCCAATCTCCAGCGCCTCGGGCACGTCGCCGCCGCCAAATGCGCGGTCGGTGTTCACGTTGCGCAGGTGGGTCACGTAGACGCCGCCCAGCTCGTTGGCGGCCTTGCACAGCTCGATCAGCTCGTCGGTGTCGCTCCACGAGTTGGGGAAGTACGACATGCCGGTCGCGAACCCCACCGCGCCCTGCTCCATGCCCTCTCTGACCAGCCGCTTGGCCTTTTCCATCGCGTCGCCGACCAGCGGTGCGTCCTCGAACCCGACCGTCTCCATGCGCACCGCCGCGTGGGCGACACAGTAGGCGGTATTGATCGAGACCTTCCTGTCGTAGTGGGAGCGAAACGCGGCGACGCTGCTAAAGTCCAGGTCGTCGGGCGGCTCGCCCAGGATGCCCGCCAGGTAGCCGCGAATCATCTTGTAGTTGTCGGGCGAAAGGGGCGCGTAGGAGAGGCCGTCCTGGCCCAGGATCTCGGTGGTGATGCCCTGCCGCAGGCCGTTGGCGTGCTGGGGGTCGATCAGCAGCGCGCCTTCGGAGTGGGCGTGGGTGTCGATAAAGCCGGGAGAGACGACGAGGCCGGTGGCGTCGATGACGCGGGCGGCGTCGGCGGAGGACAGGTCGCCGATGGCCGTGATGGTCTCGCCGGTGACGCCTACGTCGGCGCGGTAGCCCGGCCCGCCGCTGCCGTCGACTACGGTGCCGCCTGATATGACGAGGTCGAACATTGGGGGGGCCTCCTTGCGAGGTTTAGCCGTGGCAATTGGGCCTGTGGGTCGACGCGGCCCGAGTGGCCCCAAGCCGACCCTTCACGGCGAAACGTAAATGGTGCCAGGGACCTCTAGTGTACGCCGACAAAGAGGTGACTGCGCAATCCACAACTATGCGTTTGGTCTACAAGAACCCACGCCTGTCCGCTACTGTACGCCTTCATCCCCAAAACTGTCCATTCCAGGCAGACGCAGTTGACGGGCGGGCAAGTGCCTTTGAACCTTGACTATCTCATACTCGGTCTTGATGCCTTGCATCGTCTGCCACTGTATGGTTCGCATGTCGCACACTAGAACGTCGTTCTTTGCGAACGCCACTTCGTTATTGTCGACCCTATCTTGAAAATCGGTATCTTTCATTGAGACCGAAAAGGTCGCCTGTCCGTCTGTAAGTCTCCACCTGTTCCCTTCCTTGAAGGCTAGGCTTACGATTGAGAATCCGTGGGTCCTTACTTCGTCAAGGATAGACTGCTGGACCTCCGGAGCATCGAAATAACCTATCTCGTCTTTCGTAACTGACTCAATCACTTCGTTGCTATCGCGAATCTCAAAAGTCTCAATCCCGTCCTCCTTTATTGGACGAATCACGCCCGCAATTGAATTGCGCACTTTGCCATCCTGATACATCCGCAAAAGTTCATTGGGTACATCGTATGTTTCGTTATCCACAGTGAGGCGAAACATACCTTCGTTGACTCTCTCGATCGTGGGATTGCGTCCCTTCAACCACTTGATGAGCCTAAAGAGGCCAATACCAAGAGTAGCTAACCCTCCGCCACCAAAGAGCAACTCCTTCATGTCTGCGGCAGTTGAAATGACATCGCCAATCGTCTCAATGCCAAGATTCTGTAGAATCTCAAAGAGGATGTGGAATGACCCACTAGACGTGGCACGAACACTTATGGTTACTGTTGCTCTCTCTCCATTCAGCAATTCGTTTGCCGATTCGAAAAGTGAGCCTACAGAAAGCATTGCTGGCGCGAGACCCCGAACGTTCATCTGACCATCCACTAGTGCGGGGCCATGGAAGGACAGATCCAGTTCGATTGGCGTTACATTAGTTGTGGTCATCCGCGTGACTCCCGATGGAGGTAATTGCACGCCTGGCTCCGCTCGACAAACAGAGTTGAGATGTCCTTGGTACAAGGACCTGCCACTTTACAGTGAGCAGCCTTTTGGAGCTGAATTCGAAACTCCTCACTCTCCAGGCGTGTACGTCGCGGGGCTTGCGAGGAACTTGTTGCGACAGTCCAGGCTGCACAGGTAGTACCACGTGCCCTCGTGGAAGCGGCGCGTGCCCTTCGTCGGGTCCACCTCAGGCGCGCCGCCGGGCACGGTGCCCACGGGCCGGTTCATCTCGTCGGTGTCCAGCTCAAGCCCGCAAACCGGGTCGTACACTATCGCCATGCCGCGCTCCTTACGCCGATTGCCGCGAGGGGATGCCCAACAACTCGTCCGCCACGACTTCCAGGTGTTCGTCCGAGGTGCCTAGCCTCAGCGCCATGCCCTGCATCTGCCGCGTGTACATCTGGAGGTCGAACTCCTGCATGAAGCCGACGCCGCCGTGAAGCTGGTGGGCAGTGAGCGTTACGAACTGGCACGCGCGGTTGCAGAACGCCTTCGCTATGGCTGTCTCGCGGCGCGCGGGCAGGCCCCGGTCGAGCAGCGAGACGGCCTCCTGGGCCGCGAGCAGCGCGCCGTCGCAGTGGATGGCCATGTCCGCGCAGTGGTGCTGCACCGCCTGGAGCGAGCCTAAGGGGCGTCCGAACTGCACGCGCATCTTCACGTATTCGACCGTGCGCTCCAACACCTTCTCAGCCATGCCCGCCATCTGCATGCACGTCAACGCCGTAGCCGCGTCCAGCGCGCGCCGCAGGTGCGGCCACGCGCCGCCGACCTCGCCGATGACGTTGCGGTCCGGCACGAGCGTCTCGTCGAAGGTCACTTCCGATTGCTTGTCGCCGCCGATCGTGTCCAGCGGCGCTATGCTGACGCCGGGGTTCGTGCCGGGCACAAGGAACAGAGATATGTCTTCGGCTTGTGGGCCGGTCCGCGCCGCGCACAGTATGAAGTCGGCGACGTTGGCGTATTCCACGAACAGCTTCGTGCCGGACAGCACGTAATGGTCTCCCCTGGCGCGCGCCTCCATGCGGATGGCGTCGGGCGCGTACTTGCCGGACTCTTCCAGCAGCGCGAGGCAGAGCAGCGCCTGGCCCTGCGCCACGGCGGGGATGATGCCGCGCCGCTGGTCGTCCGTGCCGGCGTAAAGCAGCGCCAGGCCGCCCAGGGCCACCGTCGCGAAGAATGGGCCGGTGTACAGCCCTCTCCCCATTTCGTCGAAGATTACGCCCAACTCCATCAGGCCGCCGCCCGCGCCGCCATACTCCTGTGGAAATGCGGCTTCTACCAGGCCTGTTTCGACCATCTTGCGCCAGACTTCCGGCGAGTGGCCGCGCTCGTCCTGCTCCAACGCTCTCGCGAGGGACGGGGGGAACTCCTGCTCCAGGAAGTCCCTGGTCAGGCGTTTGAGCATCTGCTGCGCTTCGGTGAGAGCAAGGTCCATGGAGGCCGCGCTCCTTGTTGGCTGGCTGCCGTCCGGCCGCGCCGCTAGCGGGGCAGGCCGAGCCCGCGCTGGGCGATGATGTTGCGCTGTATCTCGTTGGTGCCCGCACCAAAGCGCATGAGCGGCGTTTGGCGATACATACGCTCGAACCTGCCTTGCAGATATGCCCATTTCGAGCCGCGCTTGAGCTGCCCCCGCGGCCCCATGATTTCGAGCGCGACGGCGGACATGCGCTGTGCCAGCTCCGAGGACCATACCTTGGCTATCGACGCCTCTTTGGTGGGCACCAGCTCGTTCTCGATCATCCAGGCGTTGCGATACGAGAACAGTCTCAGCACGTCCACTTCCACGGCGAGCTCGGCGAGCTTTCGGCGAACGACGGGGTCTTCGGCGAGGGCCGTGCCGTTGCGGCCGGTGTCCCGGGCGAACTGGGTAAGCTCGTCCAGGCTGCGCTTGAGCGGGCTGATCGGCGCGACCGCCGCGCGCTCGTAGTCCAGCGCCATCGCCACCACGTAGAAGCCGCGATTCTCCTCGCCCACCAGGTTCTCGCGGGGCACACGCACGTCCTCGAAGAAGACCTCGTTGGTCCGGCCGTCCCCCATCGTCCACAGCGGGCGTATGGTTATGCCCGGGGAATCGAGGGGCACGATCATCAGCGAAACGCCGCGATGTTTGGGCTCGTTTGCGTCTGTTCGCGCGGCCAGCCAGATATGGGTGGAGTAGTGGGCGGCGGAGGTATAAATCTTCTGGCCGTTGATAACGTAGTCGTCGCCGTCGGCGACGGCCCTTGTCTGGAGCGAGCCCAGGTCGGTGCCTGCGGAAGGCTCGGAGTAGCCGAGGGCGAACTCGAACTCGCCGTTGAGTATGCCCGCCAGATACTGCTGGCGTTGCTCTTCGGTGCCCGCGCGGAACAGCGTCGGCCCGACCGAAGTGAGGCTCAGGCCGCCGTAGGGCAACCCGTGATAGCCCAGCTCCTCGGTGAGGATGAATTGGTACAGCAGGGGCTTGCCGCCGCCGCCGTACTCTTTGGGCCAGCTGATTCCGAGCAGCCCTTTTCGGCCCAGCAGCAGCTTGAACTCGCGGCCCGCCTCCGACGCCGCACCGTCCGCCGCACCCTGAATCTCGGCGATCATCTCGGCGGGCACTTCGTCGCGAATGAACGCGCGGACGTGTTCTCGGAACTGCTCCTGCTCTGGGGTAAAACTAAAGTCCATCGCGTATCCCGCTCCAAGTGCTCGCCCGCGCCGCCTGATGTGAGGGAGGCTATCAGCAGGCGCGAAGGGGTGTCAAGGCGTGCGGATCAGCGCCCGAGGTCCCTTGCGGGCGTGGGGCTCGCGAACCGCGCCGGACCTGGCGGCTCCCTGTTCGCTTGCTCTTTCGTGGCCTAGAGATTAACCTTTCCCCATTAGAGGGTTAGCTTCCATCTCGGGCGCAGCCCACTGTCCGGTCGCCAGAATCCCCTGTTGGAGTTGGCCTGCCATGTGGGTCTACATAGCGCGGCGTCTGCTTTGGCTCCCCGTGCTGTTACTCGCGGTCTCGCTGGTGACATTCGCGCTCGGCCGCTTCGGGCCGGGCGACCCCGTGCAGGTGATGTTGGGCGTGCGTTACGAAGAGGAGACGGCCAACCGGCTGCGCGAACAACTCGGTCTGAACCGGCCTTTCTTCGTGCAATACGGTGACTACATCTGGCGGGCCGTGCGCGGCGACCTGGGCGAGAGCATACGCTTTCGCGGCCGTCCGGTAAGCGAGCTGTTGGGCGCGAAAGTCTGGGTATCGTTCCAGGTCAGCATCGCCGCGCTCATCGTCAGCGTGGGTCTCGGCCTGCCGCTCGGATTCTGGGTCGCGCACAAACAGGGGCGGTGGGAAGACCCCACCACGGTGAGCATATCGCTCGTACTGATGTCCATTCCCATCATGGTGTCCATCCCGTTCATGCTGTGGGCATTCTGCCTCAAGCTGAGCTGGCTGCCATGCTCGGGATGGGGCGGTTTCTGGGACGTCCGCATGATTATTCCGGCCATTACCATGGGCATACCGGGCGTGGCCGGGCTGGCGCGGCTGATGCGGGCGAGCACGCTGGACGTGATGGGGCAGGACTTCATACGCACGGCGCGCGCGAAGGGCCTGTCGGAAATGGTGGTGGACGTCCGCCACGTGCTCAAGAACTCGCTCATTCCGGTGGTCACGGTCATCTCGCTTTCGCTTCCGGGGCTGCTGAGCACAGGCATCATCACTGAGCGCATTCTGGGCATTCCCGGCTTGGGCAATTTGGCGATAGATGCCATCTTCAACAGGGACTATCCCGTAATTATGGCCATAACTCTAGTCGGGGCGTTGGCCTTCGTGCTGGCCAACCTCGTGGCCGACATTGTGTACACGCTGATAGACCCCAGGATTCGCTACAGCTGATCGGGCGCCGGCGCACCGGCAGCGGAGAGGACGGGACCGGTTTGGCAACGGGTCAACTGAGCCTCGAACAGGAGTTGGGCCGCCCTACCAGGGGACACCTGGCCCTGGCATGGGCGCGCCTCGTTCGCAAGCGCATCGCGCTCGCGTGCATGGCGGCGCTCGCCGTCGTCTACATGCTGGGCATATTCGCGCCGGTGGTCTCCTTCTTCGCCCCCTACGGCTACACGGAGCAGGACTACACCGCGATCCGCAAGCCTCCGAACACGTCCCACTGGGCCGGCACCGACCTGAAGGGCCGCGACGTGCTCATGCGGGTCGTATGGGCCGTGCAGACCACCGTAATCATCACGGTTGTCGTGGTTGCCACGGGCGGGCTGGTGCTGGGCGTTACGCTTGGGCTGGTGGCCGGATACCTGGGACGGCGCGTGGACTCGATCATCATGCGAACGGGAGAGTTGTTCAGCGCCTTCCCCGACATTCTGCTGATAATACTCATAGCCGCGACGCTGGGCGGCCGCATTCGGAGCATGGTGTGGTGGATCGAGGACCACACCTTCCTGGACGGGCTGGCGAGGAGCGGCGTCGCCGACTACCTTGTCATATCGGTGGCGCTGGTCTCGTTCGGTTGGATCGGCATGGCGCGGCTGGTGCGGGGCCAGGTGCTGTATCTCAAGGAGTCGCAGTTCGTGGACGCGGCGCGGGCAGTGGGCACGTCCACGCCCCGCATGCTGTTCGTCCACATATTGCCCAACGCCATCAGCCCGATAATTGTGTCGGTAAGCATGACGATGGGCGCCCTGGTCGGGGCGGAGATCATCCTGAGCTGGCTCGGGCTTGGCGTTCAGCCGCCCAAGCCCAGCCTCGGCACGATGCTGCTGGAGGCCGGATCGTTGAGCGCGCTGCGCGAGGTGCCGTGGATGCTGCTCGCGCCCGGCGCGGCGGCCTGGACCATCGTGCTGGCCTGGAACCTGCTAGGCGACTCGCTCAACGACGTGCTCAATCCTCGCACGCGGTGAGGGGCGCGCAAACAGTTGAAGAGAGGAAGAGAACATGACAGAACTTCTTGAACAAGCCTTTGCGAAAGCATCCGAACTTCCGCAGGAAGAACAGGACAGGTTCGCCCGATTCCTCCTGTCCGAACTGGAGTCTGAACTGCGTTGGGCAGAATTGTTCAGCCGCCCAGAATCCGAGGACCTGTTGGAGCAACTGGCTGACGAGGCCGTTGCGGCGCATCGTGCAGGACTGACACGACCTCTAGACTCGGACGAACTCTAACTTTGCGTTCGTTCGCGCTTGAGAGCTTTTGGGATGAGTATCGACTCCTTTCAGTCCACGTAAGACGACAGGCGAGGGAGTCATACCGTTTCTTCGCGTCAGACCCCAATCATCCCAGCTTACACTTCAAGCGCGTCAGCCGACGGCGGCCGGTCTATTCGGCGCGAGTGAGCGACGACTATCGCGCGCTTGGGGTACTGTACGGGGGCGACATCCTATGGTTCTGGATTGGGCCGCACCGGGAATACGACAGGATACTCAGGAGAATCTAGGGTCGCGCTTCTGGCAATCCGCGCTTGTCGTAAAGATAAGCGCCATGTTCTACTGCTGGCGGCCCGTCACGGAGTGACTCGGCGCAACGCTGGGAGATGGCTCTCATTGCTTGAAGACGCTTCTGGATGTCCCGCTCGCGCTCGAGGCGTTCCTCGAGCGCGACGGTGACCGCCAGCGTCTCCGTTTCACCGGTCAGTTCCGCCAACTCGCTGGCCAGTCTGCCGGTCTCTTCGTTCTCGATGCTGAGGCTCATCGGACTTCCCATTCAGGTCAGTATGAATTGGACGCTTTTACTTTACACGCTTCCGCAGCCGTCGACAACGTGGCTTGAGTGCGCCGCACCCACAAGGCGCGCCATCTGGCCGCCTACTGCGTCAAGTAGCCGTTCTTCGCGTCCCAGTCTGCCAGCGCCGGATCGCGCTCCTTCGGGTCGCCGTACCCGCCGCCCCCGGACGACAGGCACAGGATGGTGTCGCCAGGTCTGACTACTACGCCCGTCTCCTTCGAGCCTAGTACGCGTTCTTTGCCGTTGGAGATGATGCTGTAGACGTGGGGCAGGCCGGGGCGGCCTCCGAACAGGCCGAACGGCGGGTTGACGGTGCCGTCGCCCGCGGTGTTGAGCCGGGCGTCGCCCGCTCCCTCGTACACCATTTCGCAGACGGCGCCGAGGCCGCCGCGCCGGGTGCCGTCCCCCGCGGAGCCGGGCCGCAGCTCGTGGCGGCGGACGAACAGAGGGAATCGCTCCTCGGTGACCTCGACGCTAGGCGAGCGAATACCCCCGGCTACGTTCACCTCACCCACGTTGGGCCAGCCGTCGTGTGCGTAGGACGCGCCGCCGCCGCCGCGAGCCATGAAGAAGTGCCAGATGAAGGCGCGGTCGGTGCGGGGGTCCACACCTGTGATGGCGAACCTGAGCCTCCGCGAGAAGCCCGCGTTCACGGCCAGCGGCACGGCCGGCGCGAGCGCTTTGAACACCGCTTCCACGATCTCCTCGGCGCAGTGGTTGGTGCTCATGCACACCGGCGCGGGAGGGTTGGCGTTCACCACCAGGCCCTTGGGGGCCGTGACCGTGACCGGGCGCATCGAGCCTTCGTTCTTGGCCACGTCCGAGGGGGCCATGTACATTATCGAGGCGTGGGCCAGCGAGCGGGTGTTGGCGTAGGCGCTGTTGATGAAGCCTGTCACCTGTGGGCTGGACTCGCTGAGGTCGATGTCCATCGACGAGCCATCTATGGTCACCGTTGCGCGTATGGGGATCATCTTCGAATCGAAACCATCGTCGTCTACCAGCGACTCGCCGCGGTACACGCCGTCAGGCCAATCAGAGATGAACTGCCGCACCTGCCGTTCGGTGGCGTTGAGAATCTCCGCGATGATGCGCTTCAGGGAGACGGGCTCGTAGATCCGCAGCAGCTCGCCGATGCGCCGCGCGGCGATGTCAACCGATCCTATCTGCGCGTTCAGATCGCCGAGGAAGTTCTCGGGGTGGCGCACGTTGGCAGAGAGCATCTGCAGCAGGTCGCGTCGCGGCTCGCCCTTGTCGTGGATGCGCAGAGGAGGAATGCGCAGCCCCTCGTGGTAGATCTCGCTCGCTGACGGGTTGTAGCCGCCGTGCGTTGCCCCTCCCACGTCGCTGTGGTGCGCCCTGTTGACCGAGTAGAAGATCAGCTCGCCGTCGTGGAAGATGGGCCGAATGACGGTTATGTCCGGCAGGTGGCTTCCGCCGAAGTAGGGATCGTTGAGCGCGAACAGGTCGCCCGGCGATATGTCGTCGCCGAAGTAGTCGCGCACCGCCGCGCCCGCGATGGGCAGCGCGCTGATGTGCACTGGTATGCCCTCGCCCTGCGCCACGAGCTGGCAGTCGGCGTCCAGTATCGTGGTAGAGAAGTCGCGGCTGGAGTTGAGTATCTGCGACATCGAGGTGCGGAGCATCACCTCCATCATCTCCAACGCGATGGACTCCAGGCGGTTCTCGACCACGGCCAGGGTGACGGGGTCAGGCGTCGCGGTTGCCGTCCGCTCGCGCTCACGCCGGTCCCCGGCGGCCACACGCATCGCAACGCCCCCGAAGCGGTCGAGCGACACCGTGTCGCCCTCGTCGACGAGCACGGTTGTGAAGTCCGATTCCAGGATAGCCGGCCCCTCGATTTCGGCGTCGCGGGTAAGCTCGCTTATGGCGTACACGGGCACGTCACGCCATTCTCCCAGGAACACGCGGCGGCTGCCCTTCGGGGCGGTCGCGCCGTCCGCGGGCGTCTGCGCCGAGAGGTCCGCCTTGGGCAGCCGGCCCAGCGCCGACACCCGCAGCGTGACGAGCCGAATCTCCTGGTCGGACTGGCGGTACGAGTACAGCTCCTCGTAGCGCAGGTGTAAGTTCGCCGCCCACTCCTGCAGCAGCTCTTCTGGGGGTAGCGACAGGTCCGGTACGGGAACGTTGACCTCGTAGATCTGGTCAAGGTAGCGCATGTCGGCGGAAACTGTGATGGCTGTGTCCTCGTCGCCCACGCCCTGCGCCTTCAGCCTGTCGCGTCCCTGTGCCTCCAACCGCGACACTATCCCGCGCACGGTGTCCAGGTCGACCCCGTCAAGGCTCGCCGGGTGGGAGAGGGAGGCGTCGTACTGCAGGTCGGTGCACAGCATACCAAGCGCGGAGAGCACCGGCGCCGCCGCCGGCACGTACACCCTTTCAATCTGGAGCTGGCGGGCGACGGCGCTCACGTGCAGTCCGGACGCTCCGCCGAAGGCGAGAATGGCGAAGTCCCGGGGGTCAACCCCCCGCTTTACAGACATCAGCCGTATGCCCTCGGCCATCGTGGTAGAGACAACCTTGTGGACTCCCAGGGCTGCCTCCAGCGTGTCGATTCCGAGCGGGCGCGCGACGCGCTCTTCTATGGCCCGCTCCGCCATTGCGAGATCGAGCCTTTCACGTCCCCCCAGAAAATTGTCGGCGTCCAGGTAGCCCAGCAGCAGGTTGGCGTCGGTCACCGTTGGCTCTTCGCCGCCGCGGCCGTAGCACACGGGGCCGGGGTCTGCGCCCGCGCTGTCGGGGCCGACGCGCAGGATGCCCCCGCCGTCGACGCGCGCGATGCTCCCACCGCCCGCGCCGAGCGTTTGTATGTCTATGGCGGGCACGGCTATCTTCCAGCCCGCCTCGGACTTCTCGTTGGTCAGGTGGGGCGAGCCGTCCTCGATGAGCGAGATGTCCGCGCTCGTGCCGCCCATGTCGAAGCCGATGACTTTCGATTCACCCAGGCCCTCGCCGTACCGCGCCGCGCCGCTCACGCCGCCCGCCGGTCCGGACAGGATGGCGGCGACGGCCAGGCGACTGGAATCCTCTATGGAGGCAACGCCGCCGTTGGACTGCATTATCAGGATGTCGCTTACGCGGCTGAACGTGCTGAGCCGCTCTCTCAGGCGCATCAGGTACTGGCCAAAGACGGGGCCGACGTAGGAGTTGATCACGGTAGCGCTGAGGCGGTCGAACTCCTTTATCTGCGGGATCACCTCGTGGGACAGCGAAACGTAGGCGCCGGGGAACCTGTCTCTTATTCGCTCCCCGGCGCGGCGTTCGTGTTCGGGGTTCAGGTAAGAAAAAAGGAAGCAGACCGCCAGCGCGTCGACGCCCTCTCCCGCGAGGGTGTCCAGCGCCTCGTCCAGCGCGGCCTCGTCGAGCGGCTGCTCCTCCTCGCCGTTGGCCCGCACACGCTCAGGCACTCCCAGCCGCAGGTAGCGCGGCACCAGCGGCTGCACCGGCTCCATGCGCAGATTGTAGCGGTCCTCCTTCAGTCCCTCGCGCATCTCCAGGAGGTCCCGAAAGCCCTCTGTGGTGATGAGCCCGACACGCGAGCCCTTTCGCTCGACCAGAGTGTTGGTGGCGACGGTGGTGCCGTGAATCAGCATCTCGGTTTCGGCGAGCAGCCCTTCTATAGACAGGCTATGGGCGGCCGCCGCCTCTTCGAGACCCCGCAGCACACCCTCCGAGGGGTCTCGCGGAGTGGATGCGGTCTTGAACTGACGAGGGGGCTGCCCGTCCGGGACTACCACGAAGTCGGTGAAGGTGCCGCCTACGTCGATGCCAATGCGGAACATGTGCGCTCCTTGGGTTGTCGCGGGGTTGTCACGTGGAGAGGTGATTGTCGGCTTGGCGCCGCCTGCCGCGCGCCGGGCCGGCGGACGGGGCTAGTATATCACTTCCGGGGGGAGGCCCCTGCGCCGTCGATTGACAACCCCAATACCGCCAATTACCATCTTGGCGTCATCCAGAACTGGAGGGCTTCATGGACGAACAGGAACGCAGGTGGGAGTATTCCGTCGTGGAAATCGGCCAGGCGTCGCCCGAGGTCCAGGTAGAGGTAACGGGCGAGTTGATAGCAGCCTACGCCGGGGCCGTTCGTAACGACAACCCCGCATACAGCCTGGACGAGGGTGCTGTGCCCGCCCACGCCATGCCGTCGACGATTTTCCGCGTCGCGCCGCTGCGCCGGGGCGACATCGCGGCAAGCAGTGGTTTCGTCGCCCAGGAGCACGCGAAGGAAAACCCGTTTCAAACGCCGTTCGCGAAGTGTGAGGTGCGTTGGTTCTCGCCAATGTGCCAGGGCGATACGATAACCAGCTACGGCCACGTGGTGGACAAGTACGAAAGGCGAGGCAACAGGTTCGTTACCATTCGGGTAGAGGCGAGCAATCAGTCGGGCGTCAAGGTGTGCGAGTACGACTACACGTGCATATTCGAGTACGCACAGGGGCAGAAGAGGCCGGACTAGAGCGCGGCTCACCCCCATCCCCGTATCGAGTACGGGGCAGGCTCTAACCGTCCCCCGTCAAGGGGGAAGGGACAATTGGGAAAAGACACATGGAGGTGCCATGACATGGCTACAACCGCAGGCAAGCTTACATTCGACGACATAGCGCCAGGTGACGCACTTACGCCCTTTACGATTGGGGAAACCCAGGCGACCATCGACGGCGCGCGCCTGTCCGAGGGCGAGGACATGGAGATGCCTCGCAACATCCACACGGACCCCGAGTTCGCCAAGGAGGGCATGTTCGGCGGCACACTCAACGCGGGCGTTACCACTATGGCCTACCTGAACCAGATGCTGGAGCACTGGCTGCCCAACGGTTCCCTGTACGGCAACGGCCGCCTGCTGTTCAAGGCGATAGAGCCGTTCCGTCCGGGGGACACGGTGGAGTTTACCGGCACGGTCACCGGCAAGCGCGTGGAGGGCGGCCAGAAACTGGTGGACTGCGAGATAAAGGGAATCAACCAGGGCGGCAAGCTTATAGGGGTCGCCGAGGCGACACTGGCGGTGAGCGATTGAGCCTGATCGACTCCGACGTCGTAATCCGCACCAGGGGACTAACCAAGAGCTACGGCAGCGTGGCCGCCGTGGTGGACGTGGACATGGAAGTGCGGCGCGGTGAGGTGTTCGGATACCTCGGCCCCAACGGGGCGGGCAAGACTACCACCATACGCGTGCTGCTCGACCACATCAGACCCACCAACGGCTCGGCCACGGTGTTCGGCATGGACACCCGCGCCAACAGCGTCGCGATCAAGCGCCGGGTAGGCTACCTTCCGGGCGAGTTCTCTCTGTACGACAGCATGACCGGCGAGGAAGTGCTCACCTACATGGCCAACCTGCGCGGCGACGTGGACTGGGACTACACCCGCGACCTGGCTGACCGCCTCGACGCGAACCTGGGCCGCAAGTTCTCGCAGCTGTCGCGGGGCAACAAGCAGAAGGTGGGGCTGATACAGGCTTTCATGCACAGGCCGGAGCTGATAGTGCTGGACGAGCCGACCAGCGGGCTCGACCCCTTGATGCAGCAGGCCTTCTACGACATGATCGACGAGGTGAAGGCGGACGGACGCACGGTGTTCTTCTCCTCCCACAACTTGCCGGAGGTCGAGCGGGTCTGCGACCGCGTGGCCTTCATCAGGGGCGGGCGGCTCATCGCCGTCGAGGACGTCAACGACATCGTCCAGAAGGCGTTCCACAGGTTCGAGGCGCGCATAGCCGACGACTTCACGGCGGAAGAGTTCCAGTCCGTGCCAGGTGTCGCCGCCGTCAGCGTGAGCGGCGATGCCGTAACTTTCGACGTCATCGGCAGCCCCGACGCCGTTGTCAAGACGCTCGCGCGGCACAGCGTGACCAAGCTGTTCACGCACGAATCCGCCCTGGAGGACGTGTTTCTCGCCTACTACAGCGAAGGCGAACCGGATGCTTAGCAACATATTCCTCAAGTCGCTCCGGGACCAGCGCCGCTCCATGCTCTGGTGGGAGCTCGGCATTATCGTAGCGTCGCTGATAACCTGCGCCACCTATCCGAGCTTCAAGGACAACACGCAGCTGGACGACATCCTGGGCGATTCCGAGTTTCTGAAGGCGCTATCCGGCGGATTCGAGAGCCTGAGCTCGGGCGAGGGCTTCGTGAACACGCAGTTGCTGGCCGTATTCATTCCGGTTCTGGTGATGATTTTCGTCATCCGCCTAGGGACGAACACGATAGCGGGCGAGGAGCGGGACGGCACCATCGACGTGCTACTGGCGAACCCGGTGAGCCGCACGTCGGCGCTGGCCCAGAAGTTCGGCGCGCTGCTGGTGTCCAGCCTGGCGCTCGTCGGAGCGGTCTGGGTCTCGTTGTTGGTCGGCTCCGCGCTGTTCGACATGGGCCTCGACCTCTGGCGCTTGACGCAGGCCTGCGTGTCGCTCGCTCTATTCGGCTGGGCGTTCGGCGCCCTTGCGCTGGCTGTCGGCAGCGCGACGGGCAGGACGGGGACTACTTTCGCCGCCAGCAGCGCCGTTGGAGTGGCGGCCTACCTGCTGCATACCTTTATTCCCCTGATGGACGCGCTGGAACCACTCAAGTATCTCTCGCTGTTTTACTACTACATCGCCGTTGACCCGCTCACCAACGGCATCAGCATCGCCCACGCACTGGTGCTTGCGGCCGCGACAGCAGTGCTGTTCGCGTTGGCGGCGTACACTTTCCAGCGCCGCGACCTGGCAATCTAGGGCTTGCTGCCAAAGAGGGGCCATCGAATGACCCAACACGACAGAATCTCGGACGTAATCCGCGAGTTCGACTCACAGGGTTACCACCGCACGGGCACGGCCGCCGACGTGGAGTCCGCGCGGTGGCTGGCTGAGGCGTCCCGCGCCTACGCCTCGGGCGTCGAGCTGGAGGAGGTCCCGCTCGACCGTCTTGTTCTCGGCGCGTGCCGCGTCGAGGCCGGTGGACGCAGTGTACGGGGGCTGCCCCTGTTCGATGGCGGCTCGACCGGCACCAACGGTGTCGAGGGCAAGCTGGGGCCGGTCGGCTCGGACGCGGAGATCGGCCTGCTCGAGGTGGGCGCGGGTGAGTACCAGGACGACTTCGACGCCGAGCGCGAGTCCCCGCGCCATGCCGCCTACGTCGTGGTGACGCGGGGCGGCAGCCCCGGACTCGCCTGTCGCAACGCGCCGCGCTTCCTGTCGCCGTTCGGCCCTCCCGTTCTCCAGGTGAGCGGTGAAGCGGCCGGCTTGCTGAACGATGCGGTGCGAGACGGCTCGCGGGCCAGGCTGCTCGCGTGCGCGACGCGCAGTCCCGCGCTGTCGTACAACGTCGTGGCGACGCTGCCGGGCGGGGACCGCACGCTACCGCCGCTGGTGGTTATGACGCCACGCAGCGGATGGTGGCAGTGCGCGGCTGAGAGGGGCGGCGGCATCGCGGGCTGGCTGGAGGTGATGCGTCGTCTGTCCGGAGCAGCCCCCGCCAGGGACGTCACGTTCGTCGCGACCACCGGCCACGAGCTGGGCTTGCTGGGCGTGCACCAGTTCCTGGTTGGCAGGGAGGAATTGGTGCGCGGCGCGGAGGCGTGGATACACTTTGGGGCGTCCATAGGCGGCGCCGTCAGTCCCGGCGTGCGCCTGGGAGCGCCGGACGCTTCGTTGGAGAGCGCGGCGCGCGCGGCGCTCGAACGCCGCGGAGCGCCGGACACGCCGTTGGCAGGTGAGGGCGAGATGGTCGGCGCGGAATCCAATGTTGTGCACGCCATGGGCGCGCGCTGCGTCGCGATGGCCGGCGGCCACGCCTTCTTCCACATGCGCAGCGACCGCTGGCCCGGAGCGGTCGACGTCGCCGCCGTGGCGGCCTACGCCAACGCCTTCGCAGACGTCGCCGCCGAAATAGCCTGCTAACGACAAACCTGAGCAACCGACAAGATTAACCGAATGGAGACAGCATTGCCGATACGACCCACCCTCCTGGACGTGATGGAAGCCAGGGCGAGAGTCGCCCCCTACGTGTCGAGAACTCCTCTGCACCGCTACCTTTCGCTGGACAAGCTGCTGGGCGCGGAAGTGTACGTCAAGCACGAGAACCACCAGCGGCTGGGCGCGTTCAAGATGCGCGGCGGCTTCAACTTTATCTCGCAGCTCAGTGAGGAAGACCGCCGACGCGGCGTGATAACCGCGTCCACCGGCAACCACGGCCAGTCCGTCGCCTACGCCTCGAGCGTGTTTGGCGTCAAGGCGGTCATCGTCGTGCCGGAGGGCGCGAACCCCGACAAGGTGGAGTCCATACGAAACCTTGGCGCCGAGATCGTGTTCTACGGCAGGGACTTCGACGAGTCGCGCGAGTACGTGGAGCGCGCCTCCAGGGAGGAGGGGTACCGCTACATACACTCGGCCAACGAGCCGGCGCTCATCGCCGGAGTCGGCACATACGGCCTGGAGATTATGGAAGACCTGCCAGACGTGGACACAATCATCGTGCCGGTTGGCGGCGGCAGCGGCGCGTGCGGAGTCTGCATCTCGGCGAAGGGCGTGAACCCGGGCGTGGAGGTGATCGGCGTGCAGGCGGCCAACGCCCGCGCGGCATACCTGTCCTGGAAGGAAGGCCGCATCGTCGAGTCGGACATGAATACCGTCGCCGAGGGGCTTGCGACGCGCCTGGGGTTCGAGCTGACGCAGGAAATACTGCGCGACATGCTGGACGACTTCGTGCTAGTTAGCGACGCGGAGATGAACGAGGCCATAGTGCTGCACCTCCAGCACACGCACAACCTGATCGAGCACGCTGGCGCGGCGTCACTGGCGGCGGCGGTGAAGCTGGGGGACCGGCTGGCCGGCAGGAAGGTCGTGCTCGTCGCGAGCGGCGGCAACGTCACGCTGGCGCACCTGCGGGCGGCGCTCCAGGAGGCGGACGCAACCTAGGCCTTGCCGGGACTGCCGCGCTAAGCCTGCTCCCGCCGCGACTCTATCAGCCTGATTCGCGAGTCCAGCTCGCTGAGGTTGGCGTACTCCTCGCGCAGAATGAGAAAGCACCTTTGCAGGTACAGGTGCGCCAGCTCGGCGTTGGCGTTCCCTCCGGCCTTGGCGACCTCCAGAAGCCGCGGGATCTGGTGGTTTTTGGGCAGCAGCCTGGACATGGTTAGAATGTCGGACTCGGCCTCTTTGACCATTACCTCTTCGCCGCCCTCCATCGCGTAGCGAAGCCTGCCCACCAACTTGGTGAGTTCGCTCAGCTTGTCGCCATCGTTCATCAGGCTGTACATCACCTCGTTGATGCCAAAGCCCTCGGCCTCGTCTACCGCCTCCACGTCCTCTTCCTCCGGATCGAGGCTCGCGCAGGCGTCGGCGTACTGCTGTAGAGCCGCGCTCACCGTCGACATGGTGGTAACCACGTTCGACGGCTCGATGGCGCCGGCCAGGATCACGTCGTCCTCGCGCTCGGCCGCAAGCTCTGTAAGCTGGTCGTAGCTCTCGATCTTCTCGGGGAACGGCGGGAAGGCGAACGCGGAAAGTTCGTGGTCCGCGTCGCCGAGCTGGCCCATCAGAAATGGCGGGACGTACTTGGCGAGGTCGATGGAGATGGGAAGCACCACGAGGTACGTCGCCCACATATCGCCGGGGCTGGTGGAGTCGGTGAACACCAGGAAGGCGTGGCCCCTGGGATTATTTGGGCTGCCCTTTTCAAATGTCAGATCCATAAGCTCTTTGCAACCTCTCGGTCAATGATGGGACGGTACCAACATTATACGGCAACGCTCGGCAATTTGGGGTGCTGGCCGGGAGGCCGGATCGCGCCGATACGCTACTCGAAGAAGCGGCTGAACACCTCGTTGCCCAGCATTCGCCCGCGCTGGGTCAGCCGCAGCCGACCGCCGCCGGCGCTAAGCAGGCCGTGCTCGGCGAGCTCGGCCACGGCCTCGCTGTATGCGCTCCGGGGAGTTTCGCCGAATTTGCGTTCGAACTCCGAGTCCTCTACGCCGCGGTCCAGCCGCAGCCCCATCATCAGCGTCTCAGCCATGGCCAGCCGGCGGTCTATGGTCTCCACCTCGTGCACGACAGGCATCGACGCCAGCGCGACGCTGTCCAGGCGATCGGGCCGCCAGGCCGCGGCGGAGTCACCGTTCAGCCTGCGCACGTACTCCCGGGGCGACCGGATGTTGGAGAAGCGGCAGGAGGCGTAGTGGGAGTGCGCCCCTGGGCCAACGCCAATGTACGGCTGGTTGAGCCAGTATGCGAGGTTGTGCGCGCTCTCGCGGCCCTCGACGGCCCAGTTCGAGATCTCATAGTGTCGGTAGTCCAGACGGGCCATGGCCTCCTGAGCCAGGAGATACATGTCGGCGGCGAGGTCGGCGTCCGGGTCGGGCAGGGCGCCGTCCGCGACCCAGTGCTGCATGGGCGTGCCGTCTTCCAGGGTCAGGCAGTACATTGACACGTGTGGCGGCGCGAGCTCGCAGGTGCGCTCCAGGGTGCTCCGCCAGTGATTGAGGGTCTGGTGGGGCAGCCCGTACATCAGGTCGATGCTCACGTTGTCGAAGCCGGCGTACACGGCCAGGGCGTATGCGTCCGCGGCCTCCTGGGCCGAGTGCCTTCGCCCGAGCAGCCGCAGCAGCCCGTCGTCGAACGTCTGCACGCCGATGCTCAGCCGGTTGACGCCGCAGCTCAGGTAGGCCGTCAGCTTGCGCTCGCAAAGGTCGCCGGGATTGGACTCGAGTGTGATCTCGGCGTCCGGGCGCACCCTGAACGCGCTACTCACCGCGGCCATCACCTGTTCTATGCGCTCGGAGGGCAGATACGATGGGGTGCCGCCGCCGAAGAACACGCTGGACAGCCCCGGGCGGCCCAGGGCGTCGCCCCACATGGCGATTTCCCGGCAAAGGGCGTCGCAGTACGACGGAATCAGCGGCTCAATGGCTGTGTAGGTGTTGAAGTCGCAGTAGGGGCACTTGGTCTCACAGAAGGGTATGTGGACGTAGAGGGCGAGCGGGGATTCGGGCGGCTGCCCCGGAGGCGTGTCGGACTGGCGGCGCTCAGACATTGCTCAGGAAGTGTATCACGTCGCCGTCCCGCACCCCGTAATCGCGGCCCTGCTGGCGGAGCAGGCCCTGCCTGCGGCTCTCGGCGTAGCCCCCGCAGCGGGTAAAGTCGTGGAAGCCAACCACCTCGGCGCGGATGAAGCCGGCCTCGAAGTCCGAGTGTATCTTGCCGGCGGCCCTCGATGCGGGTGTGCCCCCAACCACAGGCCAGGCCCTCAGCTCTCGTTGGTTGCCGGTGAAGAACGTAACCAGGTCCAGCGCCTCGTACGCGAGCTCGATCACGGCTTGGAGTGTCGGCTCGGGGGCGTCCATCATCGCGCGGAACTCGATCTCGTCCTCCGGCTCCATCTGCGCGAGTTCCATTTCGAGCTTGCCGCGAAGCGCGAGGGCGCGCAGATTCGGCCAGTCCAGGCCGTCGCGAAGGCCGCGTTCCAGCGCCGCCAGGTCGTCCGCCGCCGCGTCCTCCGAGGCGTTGGCGGCTACGATGCATGGCTTGGCGGTGAGGAAGCGGTAGCCCGCTATGGCCGGTGCCTCGGCCTCCGACAATCGCTGGCTGCCGACGGCCACGTCGGACTCCAGCCCCGCCTTCAGGCGCGCCATGAGGTCCAATCCGCCGTTGATCTCCGCGCGCTCGGCAGCCTTGGCGCCCTTGAGGCCCGATTGCAGGCGCGCGATTCGTCGGTCGATAATTTCGATGTCCGAAAAGACCAGCTCGTACAACATCGCCTCGGCGTCTCGGACGGGGTCCACGCTGCCCGTGGGGTGCGGCACCGAGGGGTCGTCGAAGGCGCGGGAGACGACCATCAGTGCGTCGACAGCCTGGAGGTCGTTGAGGAACTGGCCGCCGATGCCGCGCGTTTCCCCGAAACCCTCGGGCGCGGGGGGAAGGTCTACGAAGGCCACCTCGGCCTGTACCACCTGCCTGGAGCCGAACAACTCGGCGAGCGCGTCCAGCCGCGGGTCGGGCACTTTCACCACGCCAACGCTGGGCCTGGCTCTCGCGCCGGGCTGGGCGGCGTGGCCCACGAGGGCCGAGAATACTGTAGTCTTGCCGCTTGTGGGCAAGCCCACGATGCCGACTTGCATATGGAGTTAGATGTTCCCGGCCTGCGCCTAGTCGTCGACTCTGCGGAAGTCGCCGTCGATCACGTTGTCTCCGCCGCCGCTCCGCTTGCCGTCGTCGGCGCTGGGCGCGGTCGGCGAGTTCAGGCCTCGCAGGTGCTCCAACAGGACCTCGCCCGGCACCATGCCCAGGAACATCACCGACGACAGCAGAAGCGCCAGGATGTCGTCTATCCACCCGTGCAATGGTATCATGTCGGGCACGAGGTCGAACGGGGAGACGATGTACACGGCGGTCGCCAGCACGAGCAACTTGGCGCGAAGCGGGACGCGGCTGTCCCGCAAAAGTCGGCCAATCAGCCGGGGGATTCCGGTCCACGACAGCAGCAGCAGTAGCGCTCTGCCCAACATCGCCTCGCTTTCCTCTCGTGGCGTTTCGCCCATTCTAGCACACGAGGCAAGCAACGTCTTGGAGTCCGTCAGTGGATGACTTTAGCAGGAGTGGGAGGTGGCAATCGAAGAGAGGGTTCTAGGCGACCAAAGTCTGTCCGAGGAATTGCTGAGGGTCATAGAAGGCGCAGTTGCGGAAGGCGAGCCTATTCGGGGAATATTGGCCACATTGGCGGGCAACGCTGCCGTAGCTACCGACCAAAGGCTTCTGTTCCCAACAGAAGAGACGGTTGAGTTGGAGTTGGGCTATGAAGATATTACTGGTATCGAAATTCGAACAGGTTGGTGGTCTCGAGGTATTACTTTCTTGACTTCGGAAGGTGGTGTCCAGTGCGACGTATCAGACAGAGACGCAGTAGTCGCCATGGCGGACATCATTGGGGAACGAGCGCCACACATCGACCTCCCGGAAAGCGATGAGGAAAGCGGCGGGTTCATGGGTAGAGTGAAGGGAGTGTTTGACACCGCAACCGGGCAGGATATTCGCAAGTTCGAGGAGTTCGTGGAAGCGGCGACTACAGTGTTGGTTGGCCTTCACCGCGATCAAACGGCTATGGCCGAGAAGCAGTTGCAGCTAGAGGACGGCATAGAAAGCGTGCGCGAGTCGCAGGAGACGATTGACGCGAAGTTGGATCGACTGGATGAGGCAATTGGCGAGCTACGTGAACGGATCGACGCTTCCACCAGTTTGAAGGCGCACGAAGCAGGGACGGGAGCATCTTCCGTAAATCGAGTTGTTTTGGCAATTTGCCTTGCTGCCATCATCCTGTCGGTTGTAAGTATTGTTCTGAGGTTCGTCTGATGGAGTTTAATGACATCGGTGTATTGGCATCGTCGTACCCTCCTTCCGAGCGAGAGTCTCTCATGGAGATTGGCGAGTATTACCAAAGACGCCACGAGCGCGAGGTGCTCGAGCTGGCGGCCATTGCGGCCGACGTGGGCATTGACGACCTTACGAATCTCGGGCTCGAACCTGATGAGCACCCACTTCTGCAAGAGGCGTTTGAGAGGCAGTTTCCCGGCATGAGCGTTGAGTCACTCGCTGGTAGTAGCCCTGAGTACCTTCAGGGAATAGTCAACGGTGTAAAGGGCAAGTATTTTGAAATTCTCATTCGCGACCGTTTGGAGAGCGATGGCAGCGTGGGAGGAGTTGTCCTTGGAGATGGAGAAACCGTCCAACTTGCGGAGTCAGCAACTCAGCCTGGCTTCGATCTCAGGATCTTGGATCGCGCTGGCGAGCAGGTTGAAGCCCTACAAGCAAAGGCGACTACGCGGATAGGTTACGTGAAAGACCACCTTGATAAGTATCCTGGCATCAAGGTCATAGTTCCAGAAGAACGTGGCCAGTTCGCTTCAGAAACGCCAGGCGTGTTGTCCGCCGAGGGCCTTTCGAATGAGGAGATGACCGAGGCTGCAAAGTCCCAGGTGCAGGAGTGGGGTGAGTCCGACCTTGTCGACGCACTACACCACGGCGCAGAGTTTGCAATTGACGCCGTTCCAGTCGTGTCTATCGGCGTCACCATGCTTGTAGAAGGCCAGCGAGTTTTTGACTGGCCGTTCCACTGTAAACGAAGCTCTGAGGCGTGCCGGAACAGGGGTGGCTGAGGCTTCAATCTGGACTGCGGCAGGCGCTGCGCTGACGCACGTAGGTGTTGGTGAGCCGGTCTCTGCAGCCGCGATGGTTGGCGCTCGAATGTACGCCGGCCGAGTCCGAAAGTATAGGAGCCTTGCCGATACCCTGGACGGCAGTACCGAGGAACTCCGGCGTCTTACATAGGCTAGCCTCGCGGCCACAATTCCTGACCACCAGCACCTGTGTGCCCTTCGGGCATTCGAGGATGGCTTTCCATTCTGAGCAGTTACTCATAGGAGTACCACCGCTTGCTTTACGTGCTCTACGGTGACGACGAGTTCTCGATTCGCGAGGAGCTGGCCGCGCTGAGGGAGCGGGTTACTCCCGAGGAGATGCGCGACTCGAACGTAACGGCCCTGTCGGGCGCGGACGCGACTTTCGACCAGCTCGCCCAAGCGTGCTACGCCGTGCCCTTCATGGCGAACAAGCGGCTCGTGTCCGTCGACGGGCTGCTGGGCCGGTTCGAGACACGAGGGCGTGGCGGCGGCACGCGCGGCAGGGGCGCTCGCGCCGCGCTGGGACAGTGGGACGGCTTGGACGGTCTGCTGCCCGGTTTTCCGCCGACCACGGACCTTGTCTTTGTCGATGGTCCGCTCGCCGAGACCAACCCCCTCCTCGTCAAGGTGCGCCAGCACGCCACGCTGCGCGGATTCCGC
Source organism: Dehalococcoidia bacterium (assembly GCA_965226695.1). Classification (GTDB taxonomy): domain Bacteria; phylum Chloroflexota; class Dehalococcoidia; order Lucifugimonadales; family CATOSD01; genus CATOSD01. The sequence continues at coordinate 2,864,007 of OZ245405.1, read as the reverse complement.
ACGCCGAGGGGCGACGGCCTGCGCCGGTGGATCCTCGACCGCGCCGCGTCGCAAGGGATGGCGGTCTCGCCGGACGCTGCGGCGGAGCTCGCCGACTCGGTGGGGGGCAACCTGAGGGTAATCGCGAGCGAGCTGGAAAAGCTGGCCGTGTACCGCTGGCGCGAGACCGTATCCCGTGACGACGTGCGGCGGGTGGTGGTTTACTCGAGGGACGCGAACATCTTTCAGACGGTGGACGCGGTAATCGAGGGTCGTGCCTCTGCCGCCATGGCTCAGGTTCTGCGGACGCTGGACTCGGGCGCCGCGCCGGCCTTCATCATCGCGATGCTCGCGAGGCAGGTGCGCCATCTGCTGCTGGCAAAGGAGATGCGTGGGCGAGGGCTGGCCTCGGCCGAGATAGGCCGCTCGTTGGGCATACCGGAGTTCGCCGCGCGGCGGGTGATGGGGCAGGAGAGCCGGCTGAGCTTCGGGCAACTCGCGGCGATGCACCGGGAGCTGCTGGAGGCGGACGTGAGCATCAAGCGGGGCGAGGTCGGCGAGCGGCTGGCGGTCGAGATGCTGGCGGCGTCGCTGGTGGCGGTGAGCCGGGAGCGGGTGGGACGGGCGCGCTAGTTGTAGTTGATGGTGTTGTAGCAGGCCACCCAGTGGCCTTCGGCGACCTCGTCCAGCGGCGGCCGCGGGCTGGTGCGGCACTCGGCGGTGGCCTTAGAGCAGCGGTGCAGGAAGGGGCACTGGTCCGGCGGGTCCATCATCTCCGGCGGCGCGCCCCGCATGGGCGTGAGCGCGCGCTGTGGCGCGTCGAGCCTTGGCAGCGCCTGAAACAGCCCCCACGTGTAGGGGTGATAGGGGCGGGCGAAAAGGTCGCGCGTCGTGGCCTGCTCGACAACCGTTCCTCCGTACATCACCACCACTCGCTCGGCCATCTGCGCGATCACGCCGAGGTCGTGCGTGATCAGCATGATGGCGGAGTGGTTCTCCTGGCGCAGCCGCCGCAGCCGTTGCAGCATCTCGGCCTGCAGCGTGACGTCCAGATTCGACGTCGGCTCGTCGGCGATGAGCACGCGCGGGTTGAGTGCGACGCCTATCGCCATCATCACGCGCTGGGCCATGCCGCCGCTTAGCTGGAAGGGATACTGGTCCAGCATCCGGCGCGCGTCGGGGATGCCCATCTGCTTCAGAAGGTCCTCGGCCGTAGCCCGCGCCTGCCGCTTCCCCATGTCCGTGTGTTCGAGCATAATCTCTTCGACCTGCCGGCCGATGGGGATCACTGGGTTGAGCGCAGCGCCGGAGTCCTGGAAGATGAGCGAAATCTCCTGGCCGCGTAAGGCGCGCAGCCGCTCGGTGGACATGTCGAGCAGGCTCTCACTGTTGTAGGTGATGCTGCCTTCCACTATCTTGCCCGGGAAGGGCACAAGCTGGAGTATGGACAGCGCGGTCACCGTCTTGCCTGAGCCGCTCTCGCCCACCAGGCCGAGGACGCTGTCCTCCTCGAGGGTGAACGAGACGCCGTTGACGGCCTTGACCGTGCCCTCTTTGGCCAAGAAGTAGGTGTGCAGGTCGCGCACTTCCAACAAAGTTTCCGGCATAGTTCCGTCCTGGGCTAGAGAGCGACCTTGAGGCGCGAGCGCTTTTCGAGGGCCACGGGGCTGAACCGGCCGGCCCTGAGCTCGTGAATGAACTGCTCGAGGGAGTGGATGGGGCGCTCGAACTCCGTGGCGTACGTGCCAACGTCGGCGAGCTTGTGGGCGTCGCTCGCGCCGGTGCCCTTCAGGCCGAACCTTTGGGCGATGCCGCGCGAGAACTCGTTCTCGTGGTCCGAACCCCTGCTGTTGAGCACCTCCACGGCGTCGACGCTCCTGAACACGTCGTTGCGCGCCGCGCGGTCCAGCATCTCGTCGTACGCCTCGGCTCCGCTGTCCGCCTCTTCCCTGTATGTGCGCCTGTAAGGGTGCGCTACCACCATCACGCCGCCAACCTCGTCCACCATCCGCTTTACCATCGACGCGCGGTGCATTCCGAAAATGTACTCTGAGAGCCCGTAGACCAGCAGGTGCCCCTCTTCGGTAGTCACCTCACAGCCCGGAATCACCAGGTAGTTGAAGTCTCGCGATAGCTGGTGGATCTCCTCGGGGTCCCAGAAGCCGTCGTGGTCGGTGATGCAAATGCCGTCGAGGCCAAGCCTCTTCGATTCCTTGATCAGTTCTTCCGGTGTCAACTCACTGTCTATTGAAGTGGGGTAGGTGTGAGTGTGTATGTCGATTATCAAATACGTCTCCGGGCCGGGGCGCGAGGTGTGCGTCAAGTGTCGCACCGCGCTCGCCGCGCTGTCAAGACAACCGCGCACCAGTGTGGCCGCGCGGAGACCTCAGTTCTCTTGACGGACTCAGATTGGCGTGGACTGCGAAAGCTCGCATCACAAGTGCTAAACGTGCCCACTTACCAAACTTGAGTATATGCGTATCAAAGGATGTGATATAATGCTGACATACGCCAGGCGAATGCGCGTTGGCAGTGGGCAGGCCCCACCGAATCCGCAGCCGCGTGCCCGCCCTGGCAGCACAAGGAGGCGAACATGGTACTACGTCCGGAACGGTTCACGGAACAGGCGCGGGAGGTGCTCGGCAGGTCCCAGGAGACCGTGCGCCGCTACAGGCACATCCAGTGGGACTGCGAGCACGTGCTGCTGGCGCTGCTGGAGCAGGAAGATGGCGTGGCCGCCGACGTGCTGGCGGATATCGGCGCCCCCGTGGCCGAGCTACGCGACCGGCTGGAGTCCATGCTCGTCCAGTGGCCCAAGCTGGGACGGGACTCCAACCAGATATTCCCGTCGCCGAGGGTGACGGACATGCTGACACGCGCTGATGCCGAGTCCCGGCGCTTCAAGGACGAGTACATCGGAGCCGAGCACCTGCTCCTTGCCCTGGCACAGGAGGAAGGAGACGGGGCGCCGGCGCTGCTGCGGGAGTTCGGAATCGACCAGGAGCGGGTCTACCGCTCGCTCCAGGCGGTGCGCGGCAGCAACAGGATAACCGACCCGAGAGCGGAGGAGCGCTACCGCTCGCTTGAACGCTACAGCGTGGACCTTACACGGCTCGCGGAAGAGGGCAAACTGGATCCCGTGATTGGGCGGGACACCGAGATAGCGCGCGCGATGCAGACGCTCATTCGCCGCACGAAGAACAACCCCGTGCTCATAGGCGGCGCGGGCGTGGGCAAGACGGCCATCGCCGAGGGCCTCGCGCAGGCGATCGTGTCCGGCAACGTGCCCGACGAGCTGAAGGGCAGGCGACTGCTCGCGCTGGACATGGGCGCGTTGGTGGCCGGCGCGAAGTTCCGGGGCGAGTTCGAGGAGCGGCTCAAGAGCGTGATGGACGAGGTACGGCAGGCGAAGGGTGAGATCATCCTGTTCATCGACGAGCTCCACACGGTTGTGGGGGCGGGCGCGGCTGAGGGCGCGCTCGACGCCGGCAACATGCTCAAGCCCGCGCTGGCTCGTGGCGAGCTCCAGTGCCTGGGGGCCACGACGGTGGATGGGTACACCAGGCATATCGAGAAGGACGCCGCCCTGGAACGCCGCTTTCAGCCCATTCTGGTGGAGGAGCCGGACACCGAGACCGCCCTGGAGATGATGCGCTCGCTGCGTCCCAGGTACGAGGCGCACCACAAGGTGAAGATCGAGGACGGCGCGCTGGATGCCGCCGTGCGGTTGGGCAGCCGCTACGTGACCGAGCGGCTGCTGCCCGACAAGGCGGTGGACCTGATAGACGAGGCGGCCAGCAAGGTGCGCATCGAGTCCCAGATGCTGCCGCCGGAGCTGCAGTACGAGGCGTCGCGCCTGCGGCGTCTCGAGGACGAGGAACAGGCGGCGTCGCAGTGCGCGGACTACCAGCGGGCGGCCGAGCTCCGCGCGGAACGGCTGAGGCTGCAACAGGAGTTCGAGCGCGTGCAAGTGGAGTCGGCCCGCGGCGATGGCGGCGCGAATACGGTCGACGCGGAGGCGATAGGCGCGCTGGTCTCGACCTGGACGGGCATACCCGTGGACAGGCTGCTCGAAAGCGAGGCCGAGAAGCTGGTGCACATGGAGGAGCGGCTGCACGACCGCGTCATCGGCCAGGACGCCGGCATCGCGGCGGTGTCCGACGCCATACGCCGCGCGAGGGCGGGCCTGAGCGACCCGAACCGCCCTTATGGCAGCTTCATATTCCTCGGACCCACCGGCGTGGGCAAGACGGAGCTGGCGCGGGCGCTGGCCGAGTACCTGTTCGACGACGAGGCGAACATGGTGCGCATAGACATGTCCGAGTACATGGAGAAGCACACCGTGTCCAGGCTCATCGGAGCGCCGCCTGGATACGTGGGCTACGACGAGGGCGGCCAGCTCACGGAGGCGGTGCGCCGGCGTCCCTACAGGCTGGTGCTCTTCGACGAGATCGAGAAGGCGCACCCTGACGTGTTCAACGTGCTGCTCCAGATTCTGGAGGACGGCCGCCTGACCGACGGCCACGGCAGGACCGTCGACTTTCGCAACACTCTCATCGTCATGACGAGCAACCTGGGAACGGCGCAACTGAACCGGCCGACAGCCGGTTTCCTGCGTGGCGATGGCGCGGCCCCCCGGATGCGGGCGTCCATCGAGGACGCGCTGAGAAAGGCGTTCCGCCCGGAGTTCTTGAACCGCGTCGACGACATAATCATCTTCGAGCCGCTCACACCGGAGCAGATTCTCCGGATCGTGGACCTGATGCTGGCAGACGTGGCCGGCCGGCTGGCGGAGCGCGGCGTGAGCGTCAAGCTAACCGCGGACGCCAGGCGCTGGCTCGCCGACAAGGGCTACGACCCGGTGTACGGGGCCAGGCCCTTGCGCCGCGCGGTGCAGCGCTACGTGGAGAACCCGCTCGCGATGAAGGTGATTTCGGGCGACTTCGCGCTGGGCGATACGGTGGTGGTGGACGAGGACGTCGACGGCCTCAGCTTCCACATGCTGCGGGCCGAGGCCGCCGTGCCGGCGTAGGGGAGCGGGACGTCACCCCCATCCTAACCTTCCCCCATCAAGGGGGAAGGGACTTCTCGGGCGCGTCACAAGATCGCGCCCGCCTCCTTCATGGCCGTGATGTCGTCCCAGCCGTAGCCCAGATCGAGCAGCCTGGACTCGGTGTCCTGGCCCAGCTCGGGCGCGGGCCGCGCGGGGCGAGCGGGCGTGCGGTGGAATCCCATCGGGGCGCTCACCACCTCGAACTCTCCCTCCTCGTCGTGCGTGAGCGCGGCGGTGTAGCCGTTGGCCCTCACCTGCGGGTCGTCGACCACCTCGTCGAGAGTCTGCACCGGCGCCCAGATGCACCTCTCAGCGTCCAGGCGCTCGGCCCACTCCGCCCTCGCGCGAGTCCGGAAGCGCTCTCTCAGCAGGACTGTCAGCTCGACGCTGTTGTCGATGCGCCGGAAGTGGTCGCTGTAGCGGGGGTCGTCGACAAGCTCCTCGATCTCCATTGCCCGGCAGAAGCCCTGCCAGAAGCGATCGGACTCTATCATCACAAGCTGCACCCACTTGCCGTCACGCGCCTCGTAGAAATTGAAGAGGGGGTTGGCGGACTGCTCGCGGCGGTTGCGCTGGGCGGGTTGGCGGTCGCGCAGGGCGGCGACCGCGTCGGCGCCGATGACCCACAGCCCGGTGTGCAACAGCGCGCAGTCGATGCGCTGGCCCTCGCCGGAGCGTTCACGCTCGAACAGGGCCATGCCTATGGCGGCGGTCATCGCCAGGGAAGTCGTCTGGTCGCCCATGCCCGGGCGCTGCTGCACCGGCGGTTCGTCGTGCTCGCCGAGCGTGCCCATGATGCCTGAGCGCGCCCAGAACGCCGCGTAGTCGAACCCGGAGCGGTCCCGTTCGGGGCCGTCCATGCCGTAGCCGGTGAGCGCGACGTAGATTATGCGCGAATTCGACGGACGCACGTCGTCATAGCGCAATCCGTAGCGCTCCTGGCGGTGCGGCGTGAGGTTGGTGACCATGATGTCGCTCCCCGCCGCCAGTTTGCGCACCACCTCCTGCCCAAGCGGATGGCGCAGGTTGATGCCCATGCTGCTCTTGCCGCGGTTGAGAAGCTGAAAACCCGTGTTCAGGCCGCTCTGGTAGGGAATGATGCCGCGCGTGGTTATGGCGATGTTGCGCACCGGGTCGCCGGTCTCCGGGTGTTCGACCTTCACCACGTCCGCGCCCATGTCGGCCAGCATGGCGCAGGCGGAGGGCGCGGCGACCCAGTTGGCGACTTCCAGCACCTTTATGCCTTCAAGCAGTCTGGGCATGGGGGACCTCCACGAATCGATTTCGGGGGTAGAGAGCGCACCGGTAGATTATGAGTTGGGTTGCGGCCTGTCAAGAAAATCTGGGATGGGGGCGGGCGGATGGCGTCGTTCGAGGGGCCGTGCGTTAGGCCAGAGCTCCCGGCAGTGTAGAATAGCAATGTACGTCAGAGAGTTGTGACTCTGTACTATCGCCAGCAACCCAAGAGGAATAGCTGGAGTACCGATGTGGGTGTGAGCGATGCGGTTACTGTGAGCGGTTAGGAGATAGCGAATCTCGATTGTGCAACGGTTGTGAAATATGGACTTGAATCGATTGCGTGCCGCTCTATTGCGAGTCGCGATTTCGAGGGATTCCCCTAGCTTGGTGCGCACCGCGTTACTCATCGGTGCAGACGTCAACATCAGAGATGAAAGAGGCGACGCACCGTTGCATTGGGCAGTGACTGAAGGCGCACTCGCCGTTATCCAAACACTGTTGTGCGCTGGCGCCGATCTTGAAGCACTAGATGGCGATACAGCCAGGCCGCTTCACGCCGCGGTGGCTAAGAACAGGGCGAGCCTTGTGCGGGCTCTAGTATCGGCTGGCGCCGACGTTCGCGCAGAGGGTGAAAGGAGCGAAACACCCCTACATGGGGTGGTTTGGTTCGAATATGAGGAATTGGTGGACTGCGATAGGTGCTGCTAACGCGAGGGATGAATATGGACTGACACCACTACACGTGGCAGCACTTAGAGGCGGAGTAGGCATAGTGGATCTACTCGCAGACGCCGGTGCTGATGTCAATGTGAAGGATGATATCGGAAAAACACCGCTTCATTCTGCAGCGTGGTACGGCCGCGCGAACATGGTGCGTTTTCTGATCGCTCTAGGCGCGGACGTCAATGCGGTAGATGGGGACGGTGCAACGCCGCTACATGCGGCGGCCAGTATGGGCAGACCAAGTATAGCGGGTTTACTGATAGATGCCGGCGCTGAAATCAATGCGACGACAGATAGTGGCGATACACCGTTGCATACGGCGATGTGGCTAAGCGAAGCGGATATGGTGAAACTGCTGCTGGATTCTGGAGTTGATGTCAACGAGAAGTTTGAAGATGGACTAACGCTGCTTCACGCGGCGGCCTACAGAGGCGAAGCGGATATGGTGGGATTGCTGTTAGATGCTGGTGCCGATGTCAATGTGAAGTATGAAGATGGATCAACACCACTTCACGCTGCGGTTCTATCCGCTAAGTCAGGCTCTGCACGGGTCCTTATTGATGGTGGTGCTGATGTCGACACCCAACAAGCCGAGGGTAAAACGCCTTTACACATGGCCGTTCAAATCGGCGCTGAGGAATTAGTGGGACTGCTGATTGCCGCCGGAGCTGACGCTAACGCGCAAGATGACACAGGCGAAACGCCTTTGCACATGGCGACCCAAAGTGGCTGTGCAGGAATCGTGAGCCTGCTGGTCGCCGCAAGTGCGGACGTCAATGTGGCGGATAAAGAGGGCAATTCTCCGCGGCTCAAGGCATTCGAATCAGATGTTGAATGCACGGTTGACGACTTGACCTCAGGATGCCCCAGAATTCCATTGGAAAACACAGACGGGGTACAGCCCCATCTTTGACGCCGGTTATTGAGCCCACCTTCAATGATCAAAGTGCGCTGTCAATTCGTGAACAGAGGCCTTAATGCTAGGTTGGTACGCCAAGGGCATCTCACGGGGTCATTGCTCTATCGTGCTAATGCTGTCGTTTCAAGCAGGCAAAGCCCGACTGGAAGAGTGTCACTATAAACATTGACGATGGAGGCTGTTCATGCGTTCTGAATTCTCGGAGTTTTCCTACGGCTTTGCGTTCACTCACGAATATGTCAACCATACACTTGGGCTGAAGGCTGCACCCGAATTGCCCTCCCTGGTTCGGGAAGCTGAGAAGGGTTACGACCTCAAGTTGAACTATTCTGGACACCCCAAGTTCTTCCAGTTCAAGCTTGCAGAGTACATGACCCGTAGCAATGCAATTCACTAGGACCATCATGGACAGCCACACTATCGCGTGCCCATCACTACGCGTGTTAGATCTAACCAAACTTCCGACACGAACCAACACGCATTACTAAAGCGGTTAGTGGAGAATGTGGAAAGCGTCTATTACGTTGCCCCTTAATTCCACACATCGGAAGAGTTCAACGAACATTTCAACCAGCAGTCAGTCACGGCCAACAGCCTGTGGGCGCCCCTCAATGTCCTACCTTGGGTGACGGACAACGATGTGCACCATCTCACTTTCACAGAATACTGTGTGTCACCTTCTTGGCACTCGGAACCCTTTGTTCTCAAGGGTGAGTTTACTGCGGAAAAGCACTACGCCACGATTCAAGAGATGGTGGACATAGACGAGAGCTACTTTTATCAACTTCGGGATAAGCTCATCATCGCGCTGGAAGCCTCCCAATTGAAGGTCCAACAAAGTTCTAACTTATCTGACGAAATTGTTGACGTGTTGAATGACACGTACGGCCTGTTGACTTCTCGTTTCGGGCTTCAAATGGTTACGCTGGTGAGAGAAGGTTCTTAGCGTGAAATCAACTAGACGGTGTGGTCTTTTGACTCATCAGTTGGCAATGTGTGGACAACAGACAGATCAGCTGCCTTGAGGTTCGTAAGTGCGACTATGAAGTAGAGGCCTTCTCGAGTTATTTCGTTTGCAGAGCCGTGTTTTCCTTTGGTATGAGCCTGGCAACACCGCTGTAGTGCGTTGTGCAAGGTGCCCATCCTCGCCGACCCTCCCTTTTGTGTTTGTGGAAAAGCCCGTGCTTGCTGGGCCTGCCATCATTCCATATAATGGACGGCGCACCTGACGACAGACTGAGGCCACGCAGCACGGCACCGCCCGGGCGGGCGAAGCACCACGGAGGACACGCGGCTATGGACAAGAAGACCGAGGGTAAGGGCAGGCTATCTCGCAGGGATTTCCTCAAGGGTCTGCCGCTGGGCATCGCCGGCGCGCTGGCCGTTGGTATGCTGCTGCCCAAGGTGATTCGCAGGGGCCGCCGGTCTGAGCTGCCGCCCGACTCGATCTTCACCCCGGCCGACGGCGCGGACTCCACGTAGGGGGTGCTTCCAGGGTAGCCTCCACCCCCATCCCGACCTTCCCCCATCGAGGGGGAAGGGGTTTGTCTTCACGCCACACCCAGCAGGCGGGTTTCAAACCCGCCCCTACGATTGCCCGTCGAGAGGGAAGGGGCCCTTGGTGCGTTCCCCTCCGCCGGCGATGCTCATCTTCCGTCTGCGTCCAGCTTGGCGGCCAGCCAGTCGGCCAGCAGTGGCAGCAGCTCCCCGTGAGACTCTCGCAGGCTGTGCGACGCCCCCGGCATGAACCGCAGTTCCTTGGGGCGGCGCGCCCACGAGTAGATCTGCTCAGAGCAGTAGGGCGCCAGTCGCTCGTCTTCCGTGCCGTGCACCAGCAGCAGCGGCCTGGGACTGACGCGAGACGCCCCCGTCGCGCCGTAGGTCTGGCTCGCCAGGGCCGCCACCGCGACGACCCGATCGCTGCGGGGCGCTGCCGATATGACCACGGCGCCGCTGAAAGAGTGGCCCACCATGGCGACCCGGACGATTCCCTCGCGCTCCAGCCAGTCGACCGACGCCAGGGCGTCGTCGACGCACGAGGGCAGCCCGTAGGGCGTACGGTAGCGCAGCAGCAGGGAGGACACGCCATTCAGAAGCAGTGCGCGGGCGACGTCCGCTGGGAGGCCGGCGGCGGAATCGCCCTCGCGCCATCCGCCGGCCCAGAGCACGGCGCGGTCGCCGCCGCCTGAGCGATACAGCAACGCCTCCGCGGACTCGCCGGCGGAGGGTATCACGACCTTCCGGGGTGTCATCGCAGCATTCACGGCCTACGCGGGCGGTTCGCGAACCGCCCCTACGTATGGAGGATCGCCACGCCTGGGTGGGCGGACGGTCAGCCGAACAACATCGGCGGGTCCTCTTCCAGCACCTCGGCTCGGCAAGACTCGCTGATGTGCTCCCACATCTCGCGCTGGTCGTCCTTGAGGTAGACGAGGTAGCCCTCGGCCTCGCGCGAGTAGTCGATGCCCGACTCTTCCAGCGCGTCCATGAACGCCATGCGCAGCTCGTAAGGCGGCGGCTTTACCAGGTAGGTCGGCACGTCTGCTGTGTGGGGCGCCGATGCGTCGCGCGGCTAAAGCTCCAGCAGCCTCGCCATGCGCGCCTTGTGGTACTGGGCGTCGCCCAGGTAGTGCTGGAGCGTACGCGCGCGCTTGGTGTACTGCGTGAGGCCGTACTCGAGGTCGGTGCCGATGCCGCCGTGGACGTGGTGCGAGGAGTCGCAGGCGCGGGGGAAGCCGACGCTGACGACGGACTTCGCCATGGACACGCTGACGGGCGCGCTGGGCATTCCCTCGTCGAGCTGCCACAGCGCCTCGAAGGAAGACCACTTGGCGGAATCGGCGTCGTTGAGCGCGTCGATAACGTGGTCCTGCACGCGCTGGAAGGTGCCGATGGGCACTCCGAAGGCTATGCGTGTCTGGCTGTAGTCGCGGGCCATGTCGTATACGCGCTGGGTGCCGCCGGCCATGAACACCGAGATCAGCGCCGTGCCCCTGTCGCGCACCGCCTCCACCGCGGGCCATGCCTCGCCAACTGCTCCCAGGGCGTTCGAGGCGGGCACCTCCACGTTGTCGAAGATCACCTCGCACACCTTGGGGCCTATCCATCCGGTCTGGACGCGCACTGACACGCCGGGCGAGTTACTGTCCACCACGAACATGCTGATGCCCTCTTCGCCGGAGCCCTCGCTGGTGCGGGCGACGACTATCATCTGGTCGCAGACGTTGGCGTCGGGAATGAAGAGCTTGGCGCCGTTGAGCACGTAAGCGCCGTCCCGCCTGGTGGCGGGAAGCTGCACCACACCCGGCCCCCAGCCGTAGTCGGGCTCGGTGTAGGCGAAGGCGAAGATCTGCTGGCCGGACGCGATGGCGGGCAGCATGGCCTCTTTCTGCGCGCTGCTGCCGGCCTCGAGGATGGCCTGGGCCGCGAGCACCGCGGAGGAGTGGTGGGGACTGGGGCAGGCGTAGTAGCCCATTATCTCGTAAACCACGCCCATGTCGGTGAACGAGTTGCCGGAGCCGCCGTACTCTTCCGGGATGACCATGCCGGCGTAACCCAATTCGGCAATCTGCTGCCAGATGTCGCTCGCGAAGCCCGACTCGCTGTCGTCGATTTCGAGCACCCTGGACTTTGGCATTTCGGCGTCCATGAACTCTCGCGTGGAGTTCTGGAGCAGGTTCTGGATTTCGGTAAGGGTCAGGTCCATCGCTAGCCTCCTGGGTTCATGCCGGTCTTTCGAGTCCGGTTCGTCGGCGCGTTTCGGGGCGCTGGGCGCCGTAGGCCCGCGCCGCAGAGATTATATCCCGTATCCGCGTGCGGGCGCCACCGGGCGTTCTGCGTCTTCACCCTCACCCCAACCCTCTCCCATCAGGGAGAGGGAGTTAGTCGGCGGCTTCGATATGGTATCCCGCGGCGTGCGTCGCACAGCGGTTGCCGTGGATGCTCACGTACTCGTAGGCGGCGGTGGCGGCGAGCGCACCGGACGCGGCGGCGGTTATCGTCTGCTTCAGGTCGCCGGAGGCGTCGGTCAAGTCGCCCGCCGCGAACACGCCATCGACGTTGGTCCTTCCGTGCTTGTCCACCCGCACCTCGTTCAGCTCGTTGAGCTCTAGTCCGAGTTGTTCGGCCAGCTCCACGCGGGGGTCCGCGCCTATCTCGATAAACAGGCCGTTCAGGGGAAGCTCGCTCGAGCCGGCGTGCGCCCGGTCGAGCACCACGCCGTCCAGGCCGTCGCCGCCCAGAAGTTTGACGACGTTGGTGTTGAAGAGAGTGGTGACGTTATCGCTGGATTCGAGCTGCCGCAGGTTGACGGGCTCGGGTCGCGTGAAGCTCTCTCGGCGGTAGATCACGTAGACCTGGCGGGCGTACTTGGAGAGCAGAGCGGCGCCCTTCACGGCGGAGTCGCCTCCGCCCACGACGCCCACCACGTTGTCACGGTGCAGGGGAGCGTCGCACGTCGAGCAGTACGACACGCCGCGCCCGGTCCATTCGACCTCGTGCTCCAGGCCCAGCGTGCGCCGTTCGCGGCCCACCGCCAGAATTACGGACGCGCCCAGATACGTGTTGCCCTCGTCGGTGGTCAGCTCGAAACAGTCGGACCTGCGCTCTATCTTCGCCGCGTCCTCGTCCACGATGGGCACACCGTACTTCTGGGCGTGCTCACGGAACTTCATCATCAGCTCAAAGCCGTCGATTTCGGGGTATCCGGGATAGTTCTCGATCAGGCCGCCCGTCGCAGTCTCGCCGCCGAACACCGCGCCGAATACGACGGGGCTAATCTGGTAGCGAGCCGCGTACATGGCGGCGGCGTAGCCTGACGCGCCCTGGCCGGCAATCAGTACGTCGTGGATCGTCTCGTTAGCCATGTGGTCTTCCGCTCCCGTTGTGTTCTGGATTTCTCTTCAGGCGTTCTCGGCGGGCCCGAACCGGCGCATCAGCTCGCCGATGCGGACACGATCGACGTTGCCGCCACTGAGCACGCACACCACCGTCCCGCCCGCGGGCGCCTGCACCTTGCCGGTGAGCAGCGCGGCGAGCGTGGACGCCGCGGCCGGCTCTGCCACGACCTTGCAGCGCTCGATGATCTGGAACATCGCCTCGACTATCTCCGCGTCGCTCACCACCACAATCTCGTCCACGAAGTGGCTCACGTGGGCGAGCGTGTGCTCGCCGACGAACGGCGCGGCGAGGCCGTCGGCCACGGTGTCCACGCTGTCCAGAAATACCGGGCTGCCCTGGCGCATACTCAACGTCATGGTTTGGGCGCCCTCCGGCTCGACGCCGACCACCCTGGCGTTCGGCAGCGACTGTTTGATGGCGGCGGCGACACCGGAGACGAGGCCGCCCCCGCCGATGCCGCAGAGCACCAAGTCCACGTCGGGACAGTCTTCAACTATCTCCACGCCCACTGTGCCCGCGCCGGCTATCACCGCGAGGTCGTCGAACGGGTGCACCATCGTCAGGCCGCGCTCCTCCTGTATGGCCGACATCCGGCCCAGGATGTCGTTCGGCTCCAGCACCACCTCCGCGCCGTAACCGCGCGTGAGGTCCACCTTGACCTGCACGGCATTGGCCGGCATGACCACGGTGGAGGAGACGCCCGACAGCGAGGCCGACCAGGCGAGCGCTTGGGCGTGGTTGCCGGACGAGACGGTCACGACGCCGTTGGCCTTCTGCTCGGGGGTGAGCTGCGCCATCTTGTTGAGCACGCCGCGCACCTTGTACGCGCCCGTCTTCTGGAACATCTCCAGCTTGAACAGGACACGCGCTCCGAACAGCTCGCTGAAGTAGTCGTTGGCCACCAGGGGCGTGGCCGCGATGCGGCCGTCAATGACGCGGCGCGCCGCCGCTATGTCGTCGAGTCCTATCATATGTGCACTCCGGCGCTGTGGTATTCTCATTTCGATGATACACAATTTAGCGGACGGGAGGGAAACGATGGCCGAAGTGAAGAGGACGATACTGAATCCGCACCCGCCCATAGGCGCCTATTCGCACGCGGTGCGGGTGAGCGGCGGCGAGCTGCTGTTCATTGCGGGGCAGGTCTCGGTGGGAGAGGGCAGCGCCATCGTCGGCGAGGGCGACGTGGCCGCGCAGACGCGGCAGGTGTTCGCGAACCTGGGCAGCGTGCTGGACAGCGCAGGCGCCACGTTCGCGGACGTGGTGGAGTTCACGACGTATCTCGTGGGCAGGGAGTCGTTCGAACCATTTGCCGAGGCGCGAACGGAGATCTTCTCCAAGCTGTTTCCCACGGGGGACTATCCGCCGAACACGCTGCTCATCATCAGCGGGCTTGCCAGGCCGGAGCTGCTGGTGGAGATCAAGGCCGTGGCCGTGCTGGGGTAGGGGTTGTAGGACGGGCAGAGTGGGAGCGGCTCACATTTGACCAATGGGTCCCGCGAGGATATTCTTGCGACGACTGCGGTTGGACTAACTGGTCGCGAAGACTTCCCATTCGAGACAAGGACAAACGTGCTCGTTCCAACCTGGCCGAAGATATACCACATTGTACCTGTGGACCGTCTTGAATCGATTATCTCAAGTGGCGCCTATGGTCTGACGCTCAAGTTCGCATTCTGAATTTGGGCGGAACCAATATAGGTATGAGCGGCATCAAGCAACGTAGACTCCGCTTGCCGCTCTCCAGTCAACCCGGCCTGCGCGTTGGCGAGTGCGTACCATTCTACTTCTGTCCGCGCTCAGTCATGCTCTATCTCATTTTCAAAGGCAACCATCCGGAGCTTGACTACCAAGGCGGCCAGGACCCAATCGTTCACCTAGAAGTTGACCTGCACCGGACAGTAGCCTGGGCAGAATCAAAAGGGAGGCGGTGGTCGTTCACAACGTCCAACGCGGGCTCAGGCTATTTTCAGGATTACTCGAACCTCCACGACTTGAACATGGTTGACTGGGAGGCGGTGAAGTCAAACTGGTGGCCGGACCCACCGGTGAAGGAGGGTAAACAGGCCGAGTTCCTGGTCGAGCGTTCGCTACCATGGCACCTGGTCGATAGAATTGGTATTAGAACGAACATTTTGTATACTAGAGTTCAAGGTTTTCTGAGCAAAGTGAACCATCGACCGCCGATAGCTATCAAGCCGGGTTGGTACTACTGACCAAGTGAGGTGGGCATGATCAAGCTAAAGAAGGGCGATATCTTTCAGGAGGACGTAGAGGCGCTGGTGAACAGCGTTAACTGCGTTGGCGTGATGGGTCGCGGGATCGCTCTCCAGTTCAAGAATCTCTTCCCCGAGAATTTCAAGGCCTACAAGACGGCGTGCGAGCTCAAAGAAGTCAGGCCTGGCCGAATGTTCGTCTATCAGTCGGTCAAGATGATGCCCCCGCGTTACATAATTAACTTTCCGACTAAGCGGCACTGGCGTAGCAAGAGCCGCATTGAGGATATCGACTCAGGACTGGAGGACCTTGTCCGCGTAATCGAGGAACTCGACATAAGATCCATAGCCATTCCTCCACTGGGCACCAACCTGGGCGGGCTTCGCTGGTCGGAAGTGCGCCCACGCATTGAGGCCGCCCTAGGAAATAAAGTCGCCTTGGAGGTCATACTGTTCGAGCCCGGAAGCGGTACTGCTGACGGCCGTCCAAACCACTCCACTAGAGTTCCCAAGATGACGACCGGGCATGCCGCTCTGATTCGCCTTATCGACCGCTATCTGCGCGGCATGCTCGATCCGTTCGTGACCCTCCTAGAAGTGCATAAGCTCTTGTATTTCATGCAGAAGGCGGGCGAGCCACTGCGCCTAGGATTTGTGGCAGGCCACTATGGCCCATACTCTGAAAATCTGAGGCACGTTCTCCGTAATGTGGAGGGCCACTACATAACAGGATACAGGGATGGCGGTGATTCCCCCGGCAAACAATTGGAGTTGGTTCCAGGTGCGGTAGATGACGCTAACGCCTATCTTGCACGGCGTTTCGCGACGAAGGAACGCCTAGGGAGAGTGTTTGATCTCGTCGACGGATTCGAGACGCCGTTCGGGCTTGAGTTGCTGGCGACGGCGCATTGGGTGGCAACCGAGGACCCTTCTGCCAGCGACGATAAGGTAACTGCAATCATCCATGCGTGGAATCCGAGAAAGGGCCAGTTCTCGGAACAGCAGACAAGCCTCGCGCTTCAAGTTCTTAGGGAAAAGGGTTGGCTAGTAGCTGCTCCATAGGTTTGGCAAGGTGATGGCAGAGACGGCGGGGTGCCGGCGGAATGTGGTACAATTGAAGTGCCGTCACCGTCTGCCCCGGCGCCTATCGGGAACCGGGGCGCACGCACCCCTATGGAGCCAGCCAAAGTTACCCAATACCCGAGCATCTCCAATGCTCCCAGCAGCGCGGTGGTGCGCGGCCTCCTCGAGGAGCGCGAGGAGTGGCTGTCGCCCTACGCCGTCCGGTCGCGCGACAGCAGGGGCCGCGACGCGCCAGAACAGCCTTCGAGGCTTCGCACCGAGTTCCAACGAGACCGCGACAGGATTCTGCACAGCAATGCCTTTCGGCGTCTCAAGCACAAGACGCAGGTCTTCGTCGCTCCCCAGGGCGACCACTACGTTACGCGCCTTACGCACACGCTGGAGGTGTCGCAGATAGCCCGCACTATCGCGAGGGCGCTGAACCTGAACGAGGACCTCACCGAAGCGATCGCGCTCGGCCACGACCTGGGTCACACCCCCTTCGGACACATAGGCGAGGACGTGCTGAACGAGCTCTGCGCCGGCGGATTCGCCCACAGCAGCCAGAGTCTGCGCATCGTGGAGCGGCTGGAGAAGGGCGGCGCGGGACTGAACCTCACGTGGGAGGTGCGCCAGGGCATAGAACGGCACTCCAAGCCGAGAGGCGACTTTCTGAGCGGGGGCCTGAGAAGCGACCTGTCGCTGGAGGCGCAAATCTGCCGCATCTCGGACGCCGTGGCGTACCTGAACCACGACCTGGTCGACGCATACCGCGCGGGAATCCTGGCTGTCGAGGACCTGCCGCCCGAGGCGTCCGAGGTGCTCGGCGAGAGCCACTCGGAGCGCATTGACACGTTGGTTTGCGACATCGTGGAGAGCTCCTGGGACGCCACTGGATGGGGTGAGGACGCGGAGCATTCGCCGCCATCCATCTGCATGAGCGCCCCGGTGCGGGAGGCGTTCGTAGCCCTGCGCGAGTTCATGTTCCGCTCGGTGTACCTGCCCGTGGACGAGCGTCCGGAGGGCCGCGCCGCCCGCCGTATAGTGCGGACGCTGTACGAGTACTTCCGCCGCAACCCCGAGGCAGTGCCGGCCGAGTACGCCGCGCGAGCGGCCGGCGACAGGGCCGCCGTGGACTATCTGGCCGGTATGACGGATCGATACGCCATGCGGGCCGCGGAGGGCATAGAGCCGGGAATAGCGGACGTGTTCCGCTCCAGGCTGCTGTAATGCCCGCGGTTTCGGCAATGGACAGGATCCGCGCGCGCGCCGTGCGCAACAGCCAGAAGCGAATCGACGAGCACCTGGAGGCGATGCAACGGGACGCCCACGGTCTCGAGTTCGCGCCCTGGCTGGTAGAAGTCGACGGGCTGTGGAAGAGCATATTCGGCAACATCAACCTGATGAGCGCCGACCCTCAGAGGGAAGCCCTGGAGTCGATACGCGAGCTCTGGACGACCTACATCACCCACTACGGCGTGCGCTAGCGAACCGCACGCGGGCCCGCCGACGCAGCTGCCTGACGAGGCCAGAATGACAAACTCGCTCGAACCGGATATGGACCACGCCAGGGAGACTTCGCTCATGGCGCACAGCGTGGTCATCAAGCTGAAGGAGATGGGGCTGCCTCTGGACTACGACGAGGATCTGGCCCGGGTGTCCACGGACCTGGGCGACATCTGGGGGGCGCACAAGGCGCTGTGCGAGGGGTTGGAGGACCTGCTGAAGACTTCGCGAAGCTGGGAAGATGTCGGCGACAGCCTGGTAGACCTGCGGGCCAGTCTGGACCATTTTTCCTGGCACCTCGGCAACGTTCGCGGGCCGCTTACGAAGATTACAAGGTATGCTTACCGCGCGGCCCAGGACGGCGAAGAAGAGGGAGACTAGGAGCGTATTTGAGCGTAGTAGATGACATAAAGGCCCGGCTGGACATCGTAGACATGGTGTCCGGCTACGTCGCGCTGCAAAAGGCGGGTCGTAACTTCAAGGGGCTTTGCCCGTTTCATACGGAGAAGACGCCTTCGTTCGTGGTCAGTCCAGAACGGCAGTCGTGGCGGTGCTTCGGCGCCTGTGCGACCGGCGGCGACGCTTTCTCGTTCGTGATGCGGTCGGAGAACCTGGAGTTCGGCGACGCCCTGAGGCTGCTCGCCCGCAAGGCCGGCGTGGAGCTTGGCCCGTCGTCCGGCGAGAAGCGCGACGGGCTGTACACGGTGAACGCAGAGGCAGCCCGATACTACCAGGACGAGCTGAAGTCGGAGCGCGGAAGGGGAGCCGCGGAGTACGTGCGGCAGCGCGGACTGTCTCCCGAGTCGGTGGAGCGCTTCCAGCTCGGCTTCAGCCCGCGTGGCGACTTGCTGAAGGCTCACCTGGCGCGGCTGGGTCTGAGCGAAGACGACGCTCTGAAGGCGGGCCTTCTGCGGCAAAACGAGGAAGGCGGCCCATCCCGCGACTTTTTCTACAACCGGATAATGTTTCCGATTCACGACCGGCAAGGGCGGGTCATCGGGTTCGGCGCGCGTGCGCTGGGCGACGCGGCCCCAAAGTACCTGAACACGCCGCAGACGCCCATCTTCAACAAGAGCGACACGGTGTACGCGCTTCACCTGGCGTCTGAGCGGATGAAGTCGGAGGGCGTAGGCGTGGTGGTAGAGGGCTACATGGACGCCATTTCAGCGCACGAGTTCGGCTACGGCAACGTGGTCGCCTCGATGGGCACCGCGCTCACCGAGCGGCAGGTGACGCAGCTTCGCACGCTGGCGTCGTCGTTCGTACTCGCGCTCGATCCCGACGCCGCCGGGCAGGAGGCGACGCTGCGGAGCCTGGAATCGTCGTGGCGCGTTATCAGCCGGCAGCGGCCGCCATCGGGTTCGGCGCTGGGCGGCGGCATGATCTGGCGCGAGCCAATCACGCTGCGAGTCGCCCCGCTGCCCGCGGGAAAGGACCCGGACACGCTCATTCGCAGCGACCGAGAGGCATGGGAGCGGGGCATCGACCAGGCGACGCCGCTTGTGGAGTACCTGATACCCGCGATGGCGTCGCGGTTCGACCTCAGCACCGGGCAGGGCAAGGCCCAGGCGGCGGAGGCGGTGTTTCCATTCATAGCCTCGACGGGCAACGCGTTCGACCAGGAGCGCTACACGCGGCTGCTGGCCGATGCGCTCGGCGTCTCCAGGGACGCGCTGGTGGCAAGCGTATCACCCGCGCCCGCGCGCCGGCTACGCGCGCTACGGGGCGAAGCCAGGCAGCGCCCGCGCCGGGGATGAGCACCGACAGGCTGGCCGGGGATGCGAGCCGCTCGCTCGACGACTACACGCTGGCGCTTCTGCTGAACAAGCCGGATCTGAGAGAACACGCCCAGGACCTCTCGCCCGATCTGTTTCGGCATACCGAGGACCGCGAGTTGTTCCGACGATGGCGGGAGTGCGGCACGGTAGAAAAGCTCGAGGAGGAATTGGACGAAACGCTCAGAGAGCGGCTCGCCCACCTGGTCGGCAAACGGATGGAGCCCACCGACCGGCGGCAGTTGGAAGCCGCGCTCCGGCAGTGCCTCGACAGGCTGCGTATCCGCCAGCTGCGGGAACGCCAGGAGGCCCTGCTCGCGAGCGAGGAATCGGGGGTGCCGACGCCCAGGCACCTGGAACCGGAGATCGAAAGCGTAAACGCGGGCATCAGGGAGCTTTCGGGCTAGCGAGAAATGGAATAGAGCGCACGACCGCCGCTCGACGCGGGCGGCGCGTGGCTCTATGCTTTGAGTGAGCGCGATCAGATGCATCCCTGCATCTGATCGTACAAGATGACACGAGGAGGGTGACATGAACGGAGCTATGGACACCTTCAAGCAGGCGACTTCCCCTCAGGACATGTCCAGCATGCCCAGGTCCCGCGAGGACGGGTTTCTGCCGGTCGATCCCGACGGGGGGCTGACCGGGACGGACCCCACGGTGGCGGCAACCACAGCCACCAAGATTCCGGACGCCGCCGCGGCCGCCGCCGACGCTTGGAAGCAAGAGGTGGACACGTCGGAGATGATCGACGACCCCGTGCGCATGTACCTGCGGGAGATCGGTCGCGTGAGCCTGCTGAAGGCGCCGGAGGAGCGGACGCTGGCGCGCGAGATGGAAGCGGGCAAGCACTTTGACCTGCTCGACCAGGGAATGGGCATAACCGCCGCGGACAGCGTCCGCTACTGGCAGTACGTGCTTCAACTGCTCAAGAGGATAGGCGACGCGCAGCCGCTGGAGAACGCGCTGGTCGCCTATCTCGGCATCGAGGACGGCCCGCGGAGCATACGCGAGCTGATGTCGTCGCCCGAGATGCGGGACGCCCTGGATGGCGAGCTGCCCGAGGACATGCTCGCCTACATAGCCGAGGTCATAGGCAAGGATCCCGACGACGTGAAGCTCGACCTGCGAGCCTTCTCCCTCGACACGCGGCTCCTGCCCGACGAGGTACTGCACGTGTTGGAGGACGGGCCTTCGGTGCCGGACGAGAACCGGTCCGCGCTGGACAACGCGCTCTCCCGGTACAACGGCCCCGGCGAGCGGTACGGCACCGTCCCGGAGATGATGACCGACCCGGAGTCCAGGCGCATGGTGCTCTACGGCGAGCTTCCCGAGGAGCTGCTCAACTTCGTCGCCGAGCTGCTCAACCGGGAGCCCGAGGAGGTCAGGGCCGACATTATGGACTACGCCCTGGACCTGGCCAAGGGCAGGCCCACCGGCGCCGACCTGCACAGGCTCATAGAGGCCGAGGACGTGGTGGAGGCGCTCAAGACCTACGAAATCCTGTTCAAGCGCCACGTGTCCACCATCAGGGAGCGTGGTGAAGGGGCGCAGCGCCACCTTGCCGAGGCCAACCTCAGACTGGTGGTCAGCGTCGCCAAGAAGTACATCGGCAGGGGCATGTCGCTGCTCGACCTCATCCAGGAGGGCAACATCGGCCTGATTCGGGCGGTCGAGAAGTTCGACTATCGCAAGGGCTACAAGTTCAGCACCTACGCCACATGGTGGATAAGGCAGGCTATAACCCGGGCCATCGCGGACCAGGCGCGCACCATCAGGATTCCCGTCCACATGGTCGAGACCATCAACAAGCTGCTGCGCGTGAGCCGCAGGCTCGTGCAGGAATACGGGCGCGAGCCGACCAGCGAGGAGATAGGCGAGGGCCTGGAAGTGATGCCCGACAAGGTGCGCGAGATCATGAAGATCTCGCAGGAGCCGGTTTCGCTGGAGACGCCCATCGGCGAGGAGGAAGACAGCCACCTGGGGGACTTCATCGAGGACAAGAGCACGCTCACTCCCTCGGACGCCGCCTCCTATCAGCTTCTCAGGGAGCAGGTCGAGGACATCCTGTCCACTCTCAGCGACCGCGAGGCGCGCGTGCTGCAACTGCGCTTCGGCCTGGAGGACGGGCGTAGCCGGACGTTGGAAGAGGTGGGCCGCGACTTTGGCGTGACCCGCGAGCGCATACGCCAGATTGAGGCGAAGGCGCTGCGGCGGCTGCGGCACCCCACGCGCTCCAAGAAGCTGCGCGACTATCTTGAGTAGCGTCGGCGAACGGCGGCGTCGCGCCGCGCCGCGCGACGCCCAGAGGGCGTGCCGGCGGTGGACGCGGCCCGAAAGTCGCCTATTGCCACAAGGAGTGATCGATGACCGACCGCGCCACGCTGACGGGTAGCCACCTTATCGCCAGGGCGCTGAAGCTGGAGGGCGTAGAGAACGTCTTTACGTTGGCGGGAGACCACATCCTGCCGGCGCTGGACGTGATGGCCGACGAGGGCTTTCGCTTCTACGACACGCGCCACGAGCAGGCCGCCGTCCACATGGCCGACGCCTGGGGCCGCATAACCGGCGGGCCGGGCGTCGCCATGTACACCACGCCCGGGTTCGCCAACGCCATACCGGGCCTGTCCAACGCCACTCACTCCGAGAGCCCGCTGCTCTCCATCAGCGGTTGCGCCGAGTCGTTGGAGCTGGGGCGCGGCGCAATGCAGGAGATAGATCAAATCGGCATGGCCGCGCCGACCACCAAGGGCGCGTGGATGGTGCCGGACGCCCGGCGGATACCGGACATGATCGCCCACGCCCTGCGCGTCGCCTACAGCGGCCGGCGGGGACCCGTGCACCTGACAATTCCGGTCGACGTGCAGCAGCAGACGGTGTACGGGGACGAGGTAAGCTACTACGCCCCGTCGGAGTACAGGGGCGCTCCGCCGCCTACGGCCGACTCGGCGCAGGCGCGCCGGATCGTGGAGCTGCTGCGCTCGGCCGAGCGCCCGCTCATCATCGCCGGCAGCCCCGCCGCATACGCCGAAACGGGCGAGGTGCTCCAGCGCTTCATCGAGACCACGAAACTGCCGCTCATGACCGAGGGCGACGCGCGCGGCCTGGTCTCCGACGACCACCCGTACTGCTTCGGGTTCTACGATAGCGGCCTCAACCGCGCCGCCAGACTCATACGCGAGGCGGACCTGGTGATGCTGTTGGGCCGCAAGCAGGACCTCATAGTCGGCTACGCCCAGCCGCCCCAGATAGCCGCCAGCGCCAAGGTGGTGCAGATCGATCCGTCGGAGGCAGAGATCGGGCGCAACCGCGGCGTGGCCGCGGGCGTGGCCGGCGACATCGAGGCGGTGCTGGAGCAGTTGACACGGGAGGCCGAGCGCCATAGCTGGCCCACGCTGCCGTGGCTGTCGAGGCTTGGCGACGAGGTCGACGCGCAGCGCGAGCACCTGGAGTCGCTTGCCGCCGCTGAAATGCCCATGCACGCGCTGTACGTGCACAAGGCGCTGCGCGACCACCTGCGGGAGGGCGACTTCGTTGTGTACGACGGCGGCGACTTCTGCCACTTCGGCAGGGCCTTCACGCCGGCCCGTACACCGCGTAGCTGGTTCTACGTCAGCACCTCCGGTATGTTGGGGCCGACGCTGCCGACGGCGCTGGCCGCCAAGATCGCGCGGCCCGACAGGCGAGTGGTCATGCTCACCGGCGACGGCGCTTTCGGCTTCAACGGAATGGAGTTCGATACCGCCGTCCGCCACAATCTCGCGGTGGTGGCGGTCATGGGCAACGACTCCGCGTGGGGCATCGACCGCCAGATACAGCTCGGCGTGTACGGCAAGACCGTCGCGACCGACCTGCTTCCGACGCGCTACGACCTGGTGGTGCGCGGCCTGGGCGGCCACGGCGAGCACGTGGAGAATCCCGAGGAACTGGCGCCCGCACTGGAGCGCGCGTTCAGGCTGGAGCGGCCCGCCCTGGTGAACGTGCGGGTGCGGCGCGAGGTCAGCCCGCGCGGACAGTCCGCCATCGACCGCTGGACGAGCGACGAGGTTGTGCCGCTGTAGCGCGAGGTTCACCCCCATCCTAACCTTCCCCCTGCGAGGGGGAAGGGATTTTCTGGAAAGTTCATTTCTGAAACATACCCCTGTCAGCCCCGCGAGGTACGCCCATGCCCGACAATGACATCTGCTTCATGACGGCCCTCGAACTGGCGCGCCTCGTCCGAGAGCGAAAGCTGTCGGCCCGCGAGGTGATGGAAGCCCACCTGCGCCAGATAGACAGGATGAACCCCAGAGTGAACGCCATAGTGACTCTGGTGCCGGAGCGCGCCCTGGAGGGCGCTGACGCCGCCGACGCCGCGCTCGCGCGGGGCGAGGACGTTGGGGTGCTGCACGGGCTGCCGGTGGCCCACAAGGACCTGGTGCCCACGAGAGGAATTCGCACCACCTACGGCTCGCCCATCCACAGCGACAACGTGCCCGACCACGACGGCCTCATCGTTCAGCGCCTCAGGGCGGCCGGCGCCATAACGATGGGCAAGACGAACACGCCGGAGTTCGGCGCCGGCTCCCAAACGTACAACGAGGTGTTCGGCGAGACGCTCAATCCCTACGACACCACCAAGACGTGCGGCGGAAGCAGCGGTGGCGCGGCGGTCGCGCTGGCGTGCGGGATGCAACCAATAGCCGACGGCAGCGACACGGGTGGCTCGCTACGCAATCCGGCCAACTTCTGCAACGTCATCGGCTTCCGCGTCTCCCCCGGCAGGGTGCCCGCCTGGCCCGGCGGCGGCGGCTGGAGCCCAACGTCGGTGCAGGGACCGATGGCCCGCACGGTGTCCGACGCGGCGCTCATGCTCAGCGCCATCGCCGGCCCCGACCCGCGCGTGCCCATTTCCATCACCGAGCCGGGCGAGCGCTTTCTCGAGCCCCTGGAGCGCGACTTCGCTGGCACGCGAATCGCCTGGAGCCGCGACCTGGGTGGCCTGCCCGTAGACCTACGAGTCACGTCCGCGATCGACGCCCAACGCGGGGTTTTCGAGTCGCTGGGCTGTGTCACCGAGGACGCCGAGCCCGACTTCACGGACACCGACGCGGTGTTCAAGGTCTGGCGCGGCTTCGCGAGGGCGATGGGCCAGGCGCAGCTGCTGGAGACCCACAGGGACCAGTTGAAGGACACTGTAATCTGGGACATCGAGCAGGGCCTGAAGCTCACCGGCCCGCAGGTCGGATGGGCTGAGGCCAAGCGAGCGGAGCTTTTCCAGCGCGTCCACAGCTTCATGGAGACCTACGAGTTCCTAATCTGTCCTGTCAGCCAGGTGCCTCCGTTCGACGTCAAGCAACGCTACGTCACCGAGATCAACGGCGTGCAGATGGAGACATACATCGACTGGATGAAGTCCTGCTACTACATCACGGCCACCGGCCACCCCGCCATATCGGTGCCGTGCGGCTTCACGCCGGAGGGCCTGCCGGTGGGCGTCCAGATCGTGGGCAGGTATCGTGACGATTTCGGGGTGCTGCAACTCGCCCACGCCTTCGAGCAGGCGACCGGATTCTGGAAGCAGCGCCCAGGAGTGGCGATGTGAGCGAGGTCGACCCGGACCTGCCCTTCGTCGCGCCCATCGAGGCCACCATCGGCGAGCTCGTGGGCCGCTACTCGGTGATTCTGTTCGACTCGTTCGGCGTGCTTGCCGATTCGTTCGGCTCCTACCCGGGCGCGGTGGAGCTAATCGAGGAGCTTAATCGCACAGACAAACCCTACTACGTGCTGACCAACGACGCATCGGCGCTTCCCGATACCAGGTCGGAGCGGTTCAGGCGAATGGGGCTGGACATCGCGCCTGAAGCCATCATCACGTCCGGCTCGCTGCTGGTCGACTACTTCCGCCGCGAGGGGCTCGTAGGGGCGCGCTGCGTGGTGATGGGCACGGACGACAGCCGCCGCTACGTCAGGGCCGCCGGGGGGCTGATCGCCGAGCCTTCGGAACCATTCGACGCCATAGTCATAGGCAATCAGTCGGGCTTTCCATTCGTCGAAACGATCGACGAGGTGATGTCCACGCTGTTCAAACGTATCGACGCGGGCGAGAGCGTCCGGCTCGTGCAGCCCAACCCCGACCTGATATACCCCACCGCGAAGGGCGGCTTCGGCATAGCGAGCGGGAGCGTCGCGCTGCTGCTCGAGGCGGCGCTGGAGCTGCGTTACCCGGGCAGAGCGGGGCTGCGCTTCGAGCCGCTTGGCAAGCCGCACCCGGCAATGTTCGAGGAGGCGAGGCGGCGCGCCGGAACCTCGGACATGGTGATGATAGGAGACCAACCGGAGACGGACATCCGGGGCGCGAACGACTTTGGCATCCACTCTGCGCTCGTCGACACGGGCATCGCGGAGAACGCCGCGGCGCCACTGCCTGCAGAGGTACGGCCGACGTACTACTTGCGCGGGCTGAGGTAGGTGGCGAACTGCTTGTCCCTTCCCCTTCGCAGGGGGAAGGTCAGGATGGGGGTCAGTGCCGCTATAACTCGCCCATCTGACGGAGGCGTTCCAGTAACATGTCTGTTATTCTGGCAAACTCCCGCTCGGGGCCAATGCTAAAGTCAATGAAGGCTTGACGCTCGGAAGTTGGTAGGACATCCAGTGTGGCTTGGAATTGCCTGACCCAACCAATGCGAGAGTACCGCAAGTCGAGCAAGTTTAGTCCTATGTCGTCAATTGTGCTCTGAGCCTTTCTCTTGCCCTCCTCTGACAAACCAGACTTGGCGATCACTTCTCCAGTAACGACGTCGACCTCAAAATAGGCTTCCGGCCGTTCGTCAAATGGGACGGCGCACGGGTCTACGTACTCCGAGTCGGGCCAAAGGTTGCCCTTTTCCTGGTTGCAGCGCCAGCAAGAGTAAATCCAGTTCGACCATTCGTAGGTCAATTCCGGGAATTCGCTTCGGGGACGAAAATGGTCGAGGGTTGGCGCCTTGGTTGGGCTGTCCGTCTCGCGACATCGCATTTCGCAGTAGCCGCACTTATCGAAGAATCGATCAGCGAGCTCGTCTCTGAAATCCCGCCAATAGTTTATCAAGTCGGGTCCCGGCTGGCCCATTCTGTTGCGATAGTGGTCCACTCAGTCTTGAGTGTAGAGTCGCCGGTACTCCTCGACTTGGGCGGGTTCGGAACCTCTATCCACCCAACGCACTGTGGGTTAGGCCTCGTTTGGCGGCGTGTCGGCCAGCCGAGCTCTTAGAAACTCTTGCACCATGCCAGCGAATCTCTCGCGTTGCGCATTTAGCAGTCCACCCTGGGCAAGTATGTCTGCGCCAGCTTTGGTGCGAAGCTCATCCAACTCGGTCCGCTCATGGTCCTCGAGACCTTCAAGCGTGTCTTTGCGGCGCAGCGCTCGCAGTCTGGCCGCGTTGGTAGCGGTCAATTCGTCCGTAGGGTCATCGACGCCCATGAATGTACGGAGAATCTCGTCCGCCGTCCAGCCGACAATGTCCTGTTCACTTGTGGAGGCCACGACTGTGCCGTCATCGTTCCGGTTTAGCAAGTGACCCTGACCGGCCTTTAGTCCAGCGATGACGAATGGCGAGTGAGTAGTCGCAAAAATCTGCAATCCGGGGAAGTACTTCAGGAGCGCGGGTATGACGCGCCGCTGCCAGGCCGGGTGGAGATGGTTTTCGATTTCATCGATGAGCAGTATGGCCGGGCGCTTCTCCCACTGTGTTCTTGTGAGTCTCGGACCTCCCCGACGGCCCAAATCTTGGTAGAAACTGGCGATTCGCAACGCCAAGTACCATATCCATAGAAGTGTTCCTTGCGTTCCGGCGCTCAGGTCGCCAACAAACACACCGTCATCCGTCCCGTCAGGACTGTTGTCAGCAGTAAACACGGCCATATCATGGTGAACAGTTGCTACCACGTACTCTTCATCGCCAAGTTCCCCAACTGGAAGCTCCTGTATCCAATCGAATTGTTCCTCGCTGTCACGCAGTACGTCTGAGCAAATCGCTCTTGCACAGGCGAAGGGAAGTCGAGACACTCTGATCATCTGACGGATTGATGGGCCGCCGTACCTTCCCGCCTGCAAGTCTTCGCCAATCTTCTGGGAAGCGTGATACACCGCGCTGCCGTCAAATACACCAAACGACTCCGAGTTTTCAAGGACGTCAGCCAAGCTCTCCCAATCGCTCCGCTCGCTGAGCATCTGTTGAATGCTAGGTGTATCTGTGCTAAGCGGGACACTTAGTCGAGTAGCGGCAATATGGACTATAGGTAGCCTACCTGAAGCTCTTTCTGCCACTTCCCCAAGAGATTCCCATCGTTTCAGGGAAGTCTCGAAAGGCCCTTGAAGTAGGTCAGCGTGGGGTGCGGTGAGCGGCGTACGTGTCTTTCCCACAAACAGATCAAAGACGAACTTGGGCCGCTCCTCTCCACTCAGGTCGTACTTTGCTCCTGCCAAGCTCCTAAGCAAGGTGGACTTGCCCGTTGCGTTAGGGCCGATGAACACGTTAACCCGCTCATCGAACTCAAACTCTATAGACTCCGAGAATGGTGGGGTGTCGCCAATTGCGGCCCACTTGAACACTGAATTCACCTTCTCACAAAGCTTCGCCAAGTTTGCATTGGACTGCCAAGTTAGCACAGTTCGCCGAATTTGAGCAAGAGCGTTACGGACCAAGAGCCTGTTGCAGATAACCAAGCGCGCCCAAAACCGTCTCCCTCGCCAACAGCCTGCCCCCGCGCCCAACTCTGAACCTTCGGCCATCGCCTCGCGTTCGCCATATCGCTCTGCCAATGTCCCCGTACGTCCCAACGCACACCCCGGCCGCACAACCTCGCCCACACACGACTCAATCGCGCCCCCGTACCCCGAAAAAAGCGTCACCCTCCCGCGCCACACGTTCCCGGCCCTGCCCCATCCAACCCCGCTCACGCCCCACGTAGTCCTCACGTCTGCGCCATTTCTCCCCACCAGTCCGCCCCAATCCCGCATTTTCGCCATCCCTCTTGAAATATACGCACAGCCGTGCTACCCTCGCCCACGCGAGGGACCGACCCCCGCGCCCCGCCGCCCGCGCCACGGTAGGGGCGGTTCGTGAACCGCCCGTGCGCGGTCTGACAAGGGTGAGCGGCAGCGAAGACACGGCTGAGTGACCCTGCTCCGTCACCCTGTCCTACTCTGCCACGCGGTGCCACTTTCGTGTCCCAAAAAACCCGCTCCGGCATTACAGATTCGCGCGGGACCGGCGACACCCTCAGCAAGGGTGCGCACAGAATGTCGCAGAAACGAACAGAATTCGCCTTCCCGCTCTCGCGGGAACAACGGTGTTGATGGCGCTTGGCAATCTGAAACCCGCTCTTCTTCTTCCGCGCCGCGTGGTGCCGCCCTCACTCTGCCAAACCCCGATTTGGCGGATGTGTGCTAGAATTACCCGCGCTTATGGAATCGTTCGAACTAAAACACTGGATAGCCTTCAACAAGATACCCGGCATTGGCCGGTCGCACTTTGCGCTGATGGAGAGGCGTTTCGGCGGCCTGTCCGAGGCTTGGCGCGCCGGCGCGGACGAGCTGCGCCAGGCCGGTTTCGACGCCGGGGCGCTGGCGCAGGTGGCCGAGCGCCGTGCCGCGATAGACCCTGACCGCGAACTGGGCCGGCTTGCCGAAATCGGCGTCCGGGCTGTCACGTGGCACGACGACGAGTACCCGTCGCGACTCAAGGAGTTCACCGACAGGCCTCCTCTGTTGTTCGTGCGCG
This sequence comes from Dehalococcoidia bacterium, assembly GCA_965226695.1. Taxonomy (GTDB): domain Bacteria; phylum Chloroflexota; class Dehalococcoidia; order Lucifugimonadales; family CATOSD01; genus CATOSD01. The sequence goes on along the minus strand of OZ245405.1, from coordinate 2,834,893 downwards.
GCGAATTGCTGCCCGAGGACGAGCGCTCCATTGCCGTGGTTGGCACTCGCAGGGCCACGCCTTATGGGCGTGAGATGGCCCACCGGCTGGCCACCGATCTGGCGCGCGCCGGAATCGCGATCGTGAGCGGACTCGCGCGTGGGATAGACGGCATAGCCCACCGGGCGGCCCTCGACGCCGGACAGCGCACCATCGCGGTGATGGGCAGCGGCGCGGACATCATTTACCCCGCGGAGCACTCCAACCTTGCGTCCGACATCGCGTCCAACGGGGCGCTCGTGACGGAGTTCGCGCTGGGCACGCGTCCTAACGCGGGCAATTTTCCGCGTCGCAACCGGATCATGGCCGGCATGACGCTGGGGACTCTCGTCGTCGAAGCGCCGGAGGGCAGCGGCGCGCTGTTCACGGCAAAGTACGCGATCGAGGACAACCGTGAAGTCTTCGCAGTTCCCGGCAACGCGCTCTCTCCCAGCAGCCGCGGCGCGAACAAGCTCATCAAGGATTCGGCAGCCAAGCTGGTCCTGGACTCCAACGATATTCTCGAGGAGCTCAACATCAGCTCTGTCGGCGCGCAGATGGAGTTGGCGGCGCTGATACCACAGGACGAAAACGAAGCCGCCGTGCTGCGTTTCGTCTCCTACGACATCGCCCACATCGACGAGATAGTCCGAAACTCGGGGCTTCCCATAACCACCGTGAGCGGCGCTCTCTCGATGATGGAGCTTAAAGGGCTAATAAAGCAGATCGGTGGCATGAACTACGTCAGGATTATGGAGCCGCCGGCACAATACACCACCGCAGCAGGATAGCATGGCAAAAAATCTGGTAATTGTAGAATCACCCGCAAAGGCCCGGACCATAGGCCGATTTCTGGGCAACGGATACCTCGCGATAGCCTCGATGGGGCACGTGAGGGACCTGCCGAAGAAGAAGATGGGCGTCGAGATCGACGACGACGGCTTCCGGCCCGAATACATGGTCATGGAAGACAAGAAGAAAGTGGTCTCCCAGGTGGCGAAGGAGTCCAAGCAGGCGGACACCGTGTACCTCGCCACTGACCCCGACAGGGAAGGGGAGGCCATTTCGTGGCATTTAATGGAGGCGGCGAATATTCCCGAGTCGAAGACGCAGCGCGTTGTGTTCCACGAGATCACGCGCGACGCCATAGAGAAGGCCTTCGCGGCCCCAGGACCGCTGGACCGCAACCTCATCAACGCGCAGCAGGCGCGCCGAATACTGGACAGAGTGGTCGGCTACCGGCTGAGCCCGGTGCTGTGGAGCAAGGTGCGTCGGGGCCTCTCAGCCGGCCGCGTACAGTCGGTCGCGCTGCGGCTGGTCGTCGACCGTGAAGAGCAGATCGACGCCTTCATCCCCGAGGAGTACTGGAACATCACGTCCAACCTGGCCAAGCGCGGGGAGAGCGCCGACCGCCGCATAAGCTTCCGGGCCGGCCTGCACTCGATGAAGGGCCAGAAGCGGAGGATCAAGGTATCCAACGGCGACCGCGCGAGTGAACTGACTTCGGACCTCGACGGCGCCGAGTACACCGTGGACGCGGTGCGAAAGACCAACTCGCTCAGCAAGCCCAAGGCCCCGTTCATTACCAGCACCCTCCAGCAGGAGGCGGCTCGCAAGCTGCGATTCAGCGCCCGACAGACGATGCGCGTCGCTCAGCAGCTCTATGAAGGCATCGACATCGGCGCCGAGGGCGAGGTCGGCCTCATCACGTACATGAGGACGGACTCCACCAACGTTGCCGAGAGCGCCGTTCAGGAGGCGAGGCGGGTCATCGAGAAGAAGTTCGGCGCAGAGTACATGCCGAAGTCGGCGCGCACGTACCGGCGCAAGGTGAAGGGCGCGCAGGAGGCCCACGAGGCTATCCGGCCCACGTCGATCGAACTCGAGCCCGACGCTCTCCAGCGACATCTGAATAGGGACCAACTCAGAATGTACCGCCTCATCTGGCAGCGAATGCTCGCGAGCCAGATGGCCGACGCGCGGTTCGACTCCACGGCGGTGGACGTCGTGGCTCCCGGCGCGTCAGGCGCCGTGTACCTGTTTCGGGCCAATGGCCGCGTGCTCAGGTTCAGGGGGCACCTGGCGCTGTACACCGAGGGCATGGACGACTCCCAGGCGGACGAAAACGAGGAAACGTCCCCGCTGCCCGCGCTCGAGCAGGGCGACGCGCTCGATTTCCTGGGCCTGGCCGCCGACCAGCACTTCACCAAGCCGCCGCCCCGCTTCACTGAGGCCACACTCATAAAGGAATTGGAGCAGGCCGGCATAGGGCGCCCCAGCACTTACGCTCCGATAATGTCGACCATAATGACCCGCGACTACGTGCTGAAAGACCAGGGGCGATTTGTGCCCACCAAGCTGGGCAAGGCGGTCGTTGGGCTGCTCAAAGAGCACTTCCCGGACATTATGGACGTGGGCTTCACGGGAGAGGTGGAGAAGTACCTGGACGACATATCCGAAGGTAAGCGCCAGTGGGAGCCTACGCTCAGGGAGCTGTACACACCGTTCGACGCTTCGGTCGAGCGCGCCCTCAAGGAGGCCGTGCGCGTCCCCAGGGAGCTTATCGACGAGGAGAGCGACGAGGTCTGCGAAAAGTGCGAGCGGCCCATGGTGATCAAGTCGGGCAGATTCGGGCGCTTCCTCTCGTGTAGCGGCTTCCCGGAGTGCAAGGAGTCCAGGCCGCTTCTGACGCGCGTCGGCGTGGAGTGCCCCGAGTGCAGCAGCGACCTCGTGGAGCGCCAGCAGAAGAGCGGCAAAAGGCGGCGCTTCTTCGGCTGTTCGAACTATCCCGCCTGCGAGTTCACCACCAACCAGAGGCCGGTACCCGAGCCGTGCCCCGAATGCGGCAAGATGCTCGTAGCGTCCGGCAGGAGCAACGCCAGGTGCGGAAGCTGCAGCTACTACGGCCCGAGGCCGCAGGTCGAGCTCGCCGCCGCCGAGGTGTAGCCGCCATGCCCGGGACAGGGGTGGGTGCGACGTGGCGATAGTGGACGGCGTGGCGGGCGTGATCGTCTGGACGGGCGATCTCGATAGGCTTGCGGCGTTCTACCGGGACACGCTGGAACTGACGCCCCACTCGGTGCGTCCGGACTTCGTGGCGTTCCGCTGGGGCGACATGCGCCTCAGCGTGGGCGCGCACTCCGGCGTCAATGGCGACACACGCGAGCCGCACAGGGTAATGATCAACCTTGCCACGTCCGACATCCGGGCGGCGTTTGACAGCCTGACGGCAAGGGGCGTGCGTTTCGTGCGTCCTCCCGAGCAGGAGCACTGGGGCGGCTGGGTCGCTACGTTCCAGGACCCCGACGGCAACACGCTGCAGCTTCTACAGCAGCCTGGGGCGTAGGGGGGCGGCCTCCACCCTCACCGCCGTATCGAGTACGGGGCAGGCTCTAACCCTCTCCCTCGAGAGAGGGTTAGAGCCTCATAGACGGCCCTTACACCGGGGGGCGCCGCTCGAACCAGCGGGCGCTCTGCTCGTAGGCGTAGGATGCCCTCAGCACCGTAGGTTCGTCGAATGGCTTGCCCGCTATCTGGAGGCCGACGGGAAGTCCCGCGGACGTGAAGCCGCAAGGGATGGATATTGCGGGCATACCCGTCAGGTTGTAGGGCCCGGTGAAGCTGGGGCCACGCGGTACGCCGAAGCGTTCCACGGCATCGAAACGCGGTGGCTGCGCGGAAGACGTGGGTGACACTATGACGTCGTAGCGGCGCATGGCGTCCGCGAACTCGCGCTTGATGACGCCGCGCACCCGCTGGGCCTGCACGTAGTCGCCCGAGCCGAACATCCCTCCCACACGGAAGCGGGCGCGCACCATTTCGCCGAAGTCGTCGGGCCGGCTGCGCAGGTTCGCCTGGTGATATGCGAACGCCTCGCTGAGCATGATGACCGGCTGCGCCGCGCCCGCGTACTCCAGGGAGGGTATGGTAATCTCTTCGACCTTCGCGCCCATGTCCTCGAATACGCCGAGTGCGGCGTCCACCGTGGCCAGCACCTCACTGTCGACATCTTCGCTGTCGGGGAAGAAGAAGTGGCGCGGGACGCCGATGCGCAGCTCTGAGACGTCGGCGACAAGTGAACGCGAGTAGTCGGGCACGGGCGCCCGGCTGGTTGTCGGGTCCTTCGGGTCGTAGCCCGCTATGGCCTGGAGCATGATGGCCGAGTCCTCGACGGTCCAGGTCATCGGGCCGCAGTGGTCCAGGCTCCAACTCAGCGGAACCACGCCGTAGCGGCTCACTCGCCCGTATGTCGCCTTCAGCCCCACCATGCCGCAGAACGACGCCGGGCCGCGAATCGAGCCGCCCGTGCACGAGCCGAGCGAGCCCATGCACAAGCCGGCCGATACCGCGGCGCCGGAGCCGCTGCTGGAGCCGCCCGGAATGTGATCGAGATTCCAGGGGTTTCGCGCGAGGGGGAAGCCGTTAGTCGGGTCGGGTCCGCCCAGCGCGAACTCGTGCATGGCGAGCTTGCCGAGCAGAACGCTGCCGGCCTCCCGCAGCTTAGCGGTGGTGGTCGCGTCCTCGGTGGGCACCCTGTCCGCCGTCACGCGGGAGCTGGCGGTTGTCAGCACGCCGGCGGTGTCGTACAGGTCCTTGAGGGCGATGGGCACGCCGTGGAGCGGGCCGAGATAGTCGCCGCGCAGAATCTCCCCCTCCGCCGTCCTCGCCTCCGCCATCGCCTCGTCCGCCAGGATGGTGATGAAGGCGTTGAGCGAAGAGTCCAGGCGATCGATCCTGTTGAGGAACGCGCGCGTCAGCTCCACGGGAGACAGTTCACCGCCGGCGAGAAGCGGCGCCGCCTGCCCGATGGTTAGGTGGCATAGCTCTGTGTTGCTCTGTGTCATCGGCCGACCTCGTTGGGCGTGAAGACCACTGCCAGGTCCTCGGCGTCGAGCGGAGCTTCGTGGAGACGCGCGGCCTCCGTCGCGTAGCGGTCGTGAACGGGCTTCAGTTCTCGCAGCTCGTCGTCGGAAAGGCGAAGGCCGGCCCTCTCGGCGACCGCCCTTAGGGCGTCGAGCGGCGCCTCTCTCGCATTGTGTGTCATCGGAACCTCCATAGCGTCGGCTTGGGCGTGGGGTGATGGGCAGCGCCCCTCGCGGCTGATTCTACCCGCGCCGGTCCCGGTGGGCAAGCGTGGGCGGTTTTTGCGGGTCGCGACGGCCGCCTCGAAAGCAGGGGCGATTCGCGAAACTCCGGCAGTGGTATTTTGTCGGGAGAATTCCGAAACGTTTGCAAAACTATTGACACTTCCTTGTGAAGGAATCTACAATAGCAAACGATGATCGGGCCTCGAGGACATCGCCCCCGTGGATGCTGGCTCTTTACCGGAACATTTACGGCCGGTTGGGGGGTTGTGTGTCCGCGATTCTGACAGATTCAGCTTAATTCAAGGGCAGCCCAGCATACCCTAGCCGGCGAATCGGCTGGGGTTTTTGTTGGCCTCGCAGTAGTGCGCGATGCGCCGCAATCCCGGCACAAGGAAGGACTCATGCAACCCTCACCAACGAGAGATGTAAACGTGAGCAGCACCGAACCTCTTATCAGTCCTGTTTCGCTCGTCAACCGGCTGCCCATTACGCCCCCGGCGGAACGGTCGGTGCTGGAGGGACGGCGCCAGATCAAGGAGATACTCCGCGGCGAAGACAAGCGCATGATGATGATCGTGGGCCCTTGCTCGATACACGACGAGCGGGCCGCCCTGGAGTACGCCGAGCGCGTGTATGATCTGTCCAAGAAGCTCGAAGAGCGCCTGTTGGTGATCATGCGCGTCTACTTCGAGAAGCCGCGCACCACCGTTGGCTGGAAGGGGATGATCTACGACCCCCACCTGAATGACACCTACGACATTGGCGAGGGGCTGTACCGCGCCCGCTCGCTGCTGCTTAGGATTGCCGAGATGGGCGTCTACTGCGGCACGGAGTTCCTGGATCCGGTGGTGCCGCAGTACCTGGCCGGCCTGGTGTCTTGGGCCACCATCGGAGCGCGCACGACCGAGAGCCAGACACACCGGCAGATGTCGAGCGGTTTGAGTATGCCGGTCGGCTTCAAGAACGGCACCGATGGCAGCGCGCAGATCGCGGTGGACGCAATGATCGCGTCGCTGTCGCCGCACGCCTTCCTGGGCATAGACCACTACGGCCAGACTTGCATAGTTCACACCACGGGCAACCCGGACGGCCACCTGGTGTTGAGGGGCGGCAGGAGCGGCCCCAACTTCAACGCCGAGACGGTGGCCGAATCCAAGCGGCTGCTGAGCGATGCGGGTGTCCGGTCGCAGCTTCTCGTCGATTGCAGCCACGGCAATTCCAACAAGGACCACACGCTGCAGTCGGTAGCGATGCGGGACGTCGTCGCGCAGCGCATGGCGGGCAATGAAGACATCATAGGCTGCATGTTGGAGAGCAATCTGTTCCCGGGCAGCCAGAAGCTGGTAAGCAGCCCGTCCGCGCTCCAGTACGGAGTGTCGATTACGGACGCCTGCATTGGTTGGGACGAGACGGAGGAGTTGCTGGAGTCCGCGTACGACATGATGGGCGAAGCGGTATCGCCCGCGGTGGCGAAGGCGCCCGCGGCCGTCGAGGCGGACTAGGGGTCCTCATACTCACACGCCGGGGACAGTTCAGTTTCTCAGCAGCATCCCCGGCTGGCAGCGGCGGCAGTAGCTGGTGATGCGCCTGTTCGCGGTGAGCTGGCTGATGGCGTTGCCGCACCTGGGGCAGGGCGAGCCGCCCTTGTTGTGAACCAGCAGAAAGTCGCGCAGCTTGACGTGCGTCCGTTCGCCCATCCGCTCCCGCAGCACCTCGATGGCATGTTCGACCACCTCCGGCAGTTTTCGGTGCAGGCGCTTCAACTCGTCCTCGCTGAGAGCCTTCACCTTGCGAAACGGGTATATGCCCGCCTCGAATAGCACCTCGTCCGCGTAGGCGTTGCCGACGCCCGCGACGACGCGGCCTCGTGTTATCACGCCCTTGATTTCGCCCCTGAAGGGACGAAGCCGTTCGCGGAACTCGTCGAACGAGTGGCCGTCGAGCACATCGAACCCTTGCTCGTGCAGGCCCGGAACTTGGTCCAGTTGGTCTTCAGCCAGGTAGTAGGCCCTTCCCATCTGGCGCTCGTCCAGATAGCGGATCTCTCGGCCGTTGGACAACGTGATGGTGAAGAAGGTGCGCTTGAACCGGCGGTCGCCCGGTGCGCAGTACTGGAAGGCGCCCGCGAGCATAGGGTTGACGACAAGCCGCCGATCGCCGGACAGCCGCAGCGTGAGGAATTTGCCCCGCCGTTCGACCGCTGCTAGCTCGCGCCCTGCGGCGTCGGCGGGCATGTCCCCGCACAGCGAGCGAAGCACTCCGGGCCGCACCACCTCGGCGCGCTCGACCTGGGCGCCTACGGCTCGGGACTCCAGGAACTCGCGGACTACCTCCAGATCGGGCGCTTCCGGCATTGTGACCCCGCGTTCTTCCAGGATGATCGAAACGTCGTTGTTTCGGGCAGATTAGCAGCTTGGGTAGGGAGGTTAAAGGTCAGGGTTGGTCTCAGGCCGGCCACGAGCGCCCCAAGAGCTCGTCCGTCTTTACTTCCGGCATTCCGGCTGAACCGGGACAGGTTGGGGTTGGGAAATCGACTTGCGCTCGGCAGCCCGCGGGCGTTACAATTTTGACCGAACCAAAAATGGACAATACCAGCCGAAACAGGACTATCTGATTATGGAAGCGCCGAATCTCATCAGCCTCGAGCCCAACCCCAACATCGAGGAGTTCAGCCCGGGGGACACCGTCCGCGTCAGCGCGAGAGTCACGGAAGGCAACCGCACGAGGACGCAGGTCTTCGAGGGCGTGGTCATCCGCGACAGAGGAAGCGGCCCTGGCGCGTCTTTCACGGTGCGCAGGGTCACCCACGAGATTGGCGTGGAGCGCACGTTCATGCGCCACTCGCCGAACGTCGAGGGAGTCAAGGTGGTCCGGCGCGGGAAGGTCAGGCGCGCTCGGCTGTACTACCTGAGGGGCAGGTCCGGAAGGGCCGCGCGCATCAAGGAGCGGCGCTACTAGCCAGCCTTGAGCCAGGCGCACCCCCACGAGAGGACGCATTCGTCGCAGCGCGGACGCTGCGCCTTGCAGGTGTCCCTACCGTGCCGGATGAGGTACATGTGGAAGGCGAACACGTCCTCGCTCGCCACCATCGGCTCCAGGATGTCGTGCGCCCGCTCGGCGTTGGTGCGCTGATCGATTAGGCCCAGCCTCTTCGACACGCGGTAGATGTGCGTGTCCACCGGCATGGCGGGCATTCCCAGCGCGAAGCACAGCACGATTGCCGCAGTCTTAGGACCCACGCCGGGCAGGGCTTTCAGCCACTCCTTCGCCTCGGCCATAGGCATTTCTCCCAGGAACGACAGGTCGAACGAGCCTACGTCTTGGGCTATCTTGTCGAGTATGGCCTTGATCCTGGGAGCCTTGACGCGGGCCAGCCCCCCCATGCGTATGGCGTCTTCGATCTCGTCGACAGGCGCGTTGGCGACGCCTTCTACGCTGCCGAACCTGGCCATCAGGTTGTTGAAGGCACGCTCCGAATTGATGTCGGAGGTGTGCTGCGACAAGATCGTGTACACCAACTCGGACGCCGGATCGTATCTGTGCTCCCACTCGACCGGCCCGTAGCGTTTCCCAAGGCGTTCCATCACGTCCTGAGCGGTGACCTGGGTCGCCTGGTTGTGAGACATTTTCCAAATCGTCCTTCGGTGTCTGCGCGGGCGCGAATGGCTGCCTCATGCACCGGGGAATCCGCCGTTCGCCACGCGGTTAGCCTAACACAGTCGCTCCACCGCAAACAGGCTGCGACCCGGCCGGGGCGAAAGAAATGTGGGCGCGTATGCCCTATACTTAACGGGATGGTCGTACCCGTGCGGCCCTGTACGGCGCGGTGCGCTCCCGCGGCGTCTCTCACGCGCCAGCATTTGGACCGACCACGTCTAGGGGTGGCAACCACAACTCATGCGCTTTGTAACGGAACTTGCCATACGCAGGCGCGTAGTCACGGTGCTTTCAATCGTCCTGCTATTGGCCTTCGGTGTGTTCACCTACCGGAACATGCCCGTAGAGTTGTTTCCTGAAATCGAGTTCCCGCTCATAACCGTTACCGCAATCTACCCCTCGGCCGGCCCCGACGCCGTCGTGCGCGACGTTACGGCCCCGATCGAGACGGCGATGCTGGGCATCGACGGTATCGACTCCGTGCAGTCTGTGTCGAGCGGTTTCCTCGCGGTGGTATCGGGCAGCTTCGAGTTCGGGACCGACATGGCTAAGGCGGAGCAGGCCCTGAACGCCAGCCTGGACGCCATCGACTTCCCCTCCACCGTCGAGCCTCCCAACGCTGCGCGAGTCACACCCGACGCTTTCCCCGTGCTGCTCGAGAACCTCTATCGGCACATCCAGGGAGGCCGCGAGCGATGGCGCGCCGCGCTGCAGGCCACGGTGGAGGTCGGCCCGGCCATCACGGCTTCCACGCTGACGACCATAGCCGTATTCGTGCCGCTCATCTTCCTCGAAGGGCTCGTAGGCTCGTTCTTCTTCCCGTTCGCGGTCGCGGTCAGTTTCGCCCTTGTGGCGTCTCTCGTCGTGGCGCTGACCTCAATTCCCGTGCTTGGCGCGTACCTGTTGCGTCCCTCCGACGAGCGGGTCAGCTTGAGTGACGAGGAGGACCTGGTCGAGACGGAGAGCTGGATGCAGCGCGCGTACGCTCCCGTGCTCAGGTGGGCGCTCTCACACAAGGCCGTCACCATCGCCGTCGCGGTCGCGCTCGTCGCCGCGAGCCTGGCCCTGATCCCGCTCATACCGGTGACGCTGTTCCCGTCCGGCGGCGACAGGATCGTGCGGATCGAGATGGTGATGGCGCCTGGAACGTCTATCGAGGGGACCGTACAAGAGGCCGCTAAGGTCGAGCGCCAGGTGGGCGGCCTGGCGACCATCTACGCTACACAGATAGGCAGCCCGACCGGCAGGGTGGGCGGCTCGTCCGGAGGATTCGACCGCGCAACCATATTGCTGCAACTCGAGGACGACGCGCCCGAAGACACCGCGGCCCAAATTCGCGAGCAGCTCGAGGGCGTACCCGGGAGGACCATATCGGTAAACGAGCTCAGCGCAGGGCCGCCACAGTCGGGGCTGGAGGTCACCATCACCGGTGCTGACTACGACGACATTTCGTCGGTCGCCCTGGAGCTGGCGGACAGGTTGAGGGCGTTAGAGGGCCTGGTGAACGTGTCCGACGACACCGCCGAGGAGAGTGAGGAGATCATCTTCGACGTGGATCCGGCGAAAGCGGCCGGGCTGGGCCTGACCGCGCAGTCCGTGGCGTTCCAGGTACGACAACACCTGGCCGGTCAGTCTGTCGCCACGCTGAACCTGGACGGCGACGAGGTGGACGTTGTGCTGATAGGGCGACCTGGAGGCGTGGCCGACGTCGACAGCCTGAAGAGGCTCACGATTGCGGGGCCGGCCGGAGCGGCGCCCCTGGGACAGATCGCGAGCGTAACGGTGGCCCGGGCGCCCGCGAGCGTGACCCGAACGGACGGCCTGCGGTCAGCCCGCATCGTCGCCGAGAACACGCAGGCCATGGGAAGGCTCGTGCAGCAGGAGATCGACGCGCTGATCGAGGGCGGCCGAACACGGCTCAGACCCATCCTGATGACGGCGATCACCACCAGCTTCGCGCTGCTTCCCCTGGCGGCCTTCGTATCGCACGCGGGCGGCATCATCAGCGCTGAGTTGGCAACGGTGGTCATAGGCGGTCTCATCACCTCCACGGCGTTTACGTTGATTGTGGTGCCGGTCGTCTACATGTTGGTTAATGAGACCATACCCGGCCTGTTTTCCAGGGGCTCCAGGAAGCCCGCCCCAGTCGAAGCGAGTTGATTGGATTGGGCAAGCTCCGTTCGGTCTTTCAGGGTTTCCACTACGACCTCCAGACTTTCCGCGGCGACATCTTCGGTGGCGTCACGTCCGCCGTGGTGGGGCTGCCCGTAGCCATAGCCTTCGGGATCGCGTCCGGTCTCGGCCCCTTGGCCGGGCTCTACGGGGCGATTGCCGTCGGGTTCTTCGCCGCGGTGTTCGGAGGGACCCGCTCGCAGATTTCCGGCCCGACCGGCCCTATGTCCGTCGCCATGGCGGTCATCGTCACCGCCAACGCCGACAACCCGTCCAGGGCGTTCACGATAGTCATAATGGCCGGACTGATTCAGGTCCTCCTGGGGGTGCTCAGGGTAGGGCGGTTCGTGTCGTTCACGCCCTACTCGGTGATATCGGGGTTCATGTCGGGGATCGGCGTGATCATCATGGTCATGCAGACCCTGCCCTTTCTCGGCGCTCCCGTGGCCGCTGCCGGCCCTCCAACGGTCGTGTCAAAGTGGCCGGAGACTCTCGCCAACGTCAATTTCGGCGCGCTGGCCATTGCCGTAATTACGCTGGCGGTGGGCGTCGTATGGCCGTCCAGGCTGGGGAGGTACGTGCCCCCCACGCTGGCGGCGCTTGTAGTAGGCACGCTGCTGGGGATCTTCTGGCTGACCGATTCGCCGGTCATCGGCGAAGTGCCAACCGGCCTGCCGAGCCTCCAGCTGCCATACCTGTCTGTCGACGCCATTGTGAGCGCGGTGCAGCCGGCCCTGGCCATCGCGTTGCTCGGCTCCATAGACAGCCTTCTCACCTCACTAGTGGCCGACTCGATGACCCGCACGCGGCACAACCCCAACAGGGAACTCATGGGTCAGGGCATCGCCAACATGGTGGCGGGGTTCTTCTGGGCGTTGCCGGGCGCCGGGGCCACCCTGGGCACAGTAGTCAACCTGAGGGCCGGCGGCCGTACGCAGATCTCGGGAGTGGTACGGGCCGGGATACTGCTCGCTCTCGTCCTGGGGCTGGGCAGATATGTGGAGGCGATCCCACTCGCGGCGCTCGCTGGCATACTGATGAAAGTCGGCTGGGACATAATCGACTGGCGCTTCATCACACGCATCCACCGCGTGCAGAGAGAGCACCTGGTGGTAATGGTGGTAACCCTGGGACTCACGGTGTTCGTCGATCTCGTCACCGCCGTAGCCATAGGCCTGATCACCGCGGGAATGGCAAGCGCGCGCCAGTTCGAGCGGCTGGAGCTGGACAGCGTAATCTCGGTGCCGCTGCTGGACCAGACCTTCCTGCAGGATGGCGATCCGGACGCGGACGACTTCTCCGCCCGCGTCGGCCTGGTGGCGCTGAGGGGCAGTTTCACCGTCGCATCCTCCATTCGCCTGATAAACACCCTCAGCATCGACATACGAGATCACGAGGTCGTCATCCTAGATTTCTCCGCGACCGTGTACGTCGACGACAGCGCCGCTCTCGTCGTCGAGCAGATGATAGATTCCGCAGTTGCAGAGAATACATCCTGCATAGTTCTCGGCCTCACGGGCCAGCCTGAGGACAACCTCAATGCCCTGAACATCCTGCGGAGCATACCGGCAGACCAGTTTGCCGAGACGCTCGACGACGCCAGGGAGATTTCGAGGCGGCTGCTCCAGGTGTAAGAAGCATCGCCGGTCGGCGCGACGGGCATGAACTCGGCGGCGAGGGGAAAGCGGCGCTGGTTCTTTTCCGATTTCGAGGCGTGGAATCTACTTGACAACCGCATTTGTCAGCCTTAACTTCACGATACAGAGCAGTGCCCACCTGGCGCGCTGCGAGATAGAAGATCCGAGGGACGGCCCGCATGAACGTGCCGCCCTTCTCCAGAACTGACTTACCACTCGAGCGGGCTTCGGACCGCAGGAGTGCCTCCCAAGGAGGCTTGCGATGACCATCCAGAGTTGCTTCAAAGAGCTGGCCGACCAGTCGAAACCGCTGCGCCATTCCGGGCTGCTTCAGCTATCGGGCCTGACGTCGGACGAAATTGCCGAGTTCAAGACGGAGTGGAGCGGAGTGTGCGTCGACCGCAGGCGCGAGATACTGGCCCGCATGATCGAGTTGAGCGAGGACAACCTGGAGTTCGACTTCGTCTACGTGTTTCGCGCGTGTCTGGCGGACGCCGACGCTCACATAAGAGAGCAGGCGACGCGCGGCCTGTGGGATTGTGACGACCGTGTGTGCATTCGGCCGCTTATCGTCCTTCTCCGCAAGGACCCGTCGCCGAGCGTGAAGGCCGCGGCTGCGGCATCGCTGAGCAAGTTCGCGGCGATGGCGCAGGACAGCAAGCTCATGGCGCGCGACGGTGAACGCATACTCTCGGCGCTGCTTGCGGTAATCGGAAATGAGGGCGAGCACCTGGATGTGAGAAGGCGCGCCATCGAGGCGGTGTCGCATTTCGACACCCCTGAGGTTGGCGAGATCATCCAGTGGGCGTACTACGACGGCGAACCGAAGCTGAGGCAGAGCGCGGTCTACGCCATGGGGCGAAGCTCGAATAGCCGATGGCTGCCGCTCGTGCTCCGCGACTCCCAGGACGACGATCCGGCAATTCGCTTCGAGGCGGTCAACGCCATAGGACAGCTGGGCGACGAGACGAGCGTGCCCCACCTGATAATGCTCGTCAAGGACGAGGACGACCAGGTACAGCTTTCGGCGGTGCACGCGCTGGGCGCCATCGGGGGCGTGTTGGCCAAGCAGGCACTGAACCAGTGCATGAAGCTGGGCGACGAGGCGATGGAGGAGGCGGCCAGGACCTCTCTGCGCAGCATCGAGTTCGACGAGGACCCGCTGGGATCCCGTTTTTAGTAGAGAACATCGCTGTCCGAACACGGCCCGTGAAGCTCTCCCGAACGGCGGCCTCTCACTGCCCCGGCGCTCGCGCTCCCCTGTCGTAGGCGTCGAACGCCATCGCGGCAGCTCCCAGCAGGCCCGCGTCGTCTCCCAGATCCGACATCACGACCGGTGCGCCTCGCTCGTATGGCACGATGGCGCGCTCTTCGATTGCGCGAATCGCCCAGGGCATCATCAGGTCCATGCTTCCGAGTACACCCCCGCCGAGCACCACGCGCTCGACGTCGAGCGCGTTGAGCAGGCTGAGAATGCCCACGCCCAGATGTGTGCCCGCGTCGCGCATGATCGACAGCGCCAGCTCATCGCCGGATCTGGCCGCGTCCGCGACCGCCGGGCCGGCAACGCGCTCCAACTCGCCTCCAGAGAATTCCAGGATAGAGCTGCGCTCTCCAGACGCCAGGCGCTCCCTGGCTATGCGTCCCAGCGCGTCGCCGGACGCCAGCATCTCCAGGCAGCCCCGGTTGCCGCACGGGCAAAGAGGGCCGCTGTGATCGATGGATATGTGGCCCACTTCGCCGGCAAATCCCCGCGCGCCGGTGTAGAGCCTACCGTCGACCACGATGCCGCCCCCGATTCCGGTGCCCACGGCCATGAACAACAAGTGACGCGTTCCCCGGCCGGCGCCGTATGCGTACTCGGCCAGGGCCGCAGCGGTGGCGTCGTTCGCGTGTGAGGAGACCAGCCCCAGACGCCGCTCGAAGGTAGGCTTGGCCGAAAAGCCGTCCCATCCCGGCAGGTGGGGCGGATTGTACATGGTGCCGTCTTCCGAGTTGGTGGGGCCGGCCTGCGCCACGCCGATGCCGACTATCGCCCGCCGGTCCACGCGCGCCGCGGCAGCCTCCAACTCCCGCACGAAAAGGTCCAGCAGATAGTCCCGTCCGCGGAAGGCCTCGGCCAGCACCGAGTCTCGGTGTACCACGTTGCCGTCGCGGTCGACAAGTCCCACTCGAAGGTGGGTGCCGCCAAGGTCCGACGCCAGGGCATACTGAGTCATGGCTCTCCTCGTACAGTCGGGGCGAGGGGCGCCCATTGGTGTGGGAACATATTATAGTGTCGTGTACTCGACGTGGGGCGTGCTAGCCGGGACTTGGGCGCGGCGCTCCCACACGGAACGGCGAAACGGAGGCGCGAACTGTGCGGGATAGGCTCGAACGCCTGGCGACGCGGATTCGCGAGGGCGCACAACTGACGGCCTGGCGGCGCATGGAGGGAGGCTCTTCCGCGCTTACGCTCGAACTGGAGCTGCGCCTCGCTCACGGCGGCGCAGAGAGCGTGGTGGTGCGCCGGTATGGGGAGCGTGACCTGCGCCAGAACCCCCGCGTCGCGGAGTGCGAGTTCCGCTTGCTGGGCATCGCCGCGCGGCTGGGCTTGCCGGCGCCCCGGCCTGTATTGCTGGGCGAGGCGGACGAAGACTGGCCCACGCCCTTCGTGGTGATCGAGTGCGTGAACGGCGAGACCGACTTCGCGCCGTCTGACCTCGACGAATGCCTTCGCCGGCTGGCGGACGCGCTCGCCGCCATCCACGGCGTGGACCCGCACGCCGCGGGCCTTGCATTCCTGCCCTCACAGGCCGACTCGATGGCCGCGATGCTTCGAGAACTCCCCGCCGAAACGGGCGACTCACTGTCCCAGCGCCGAATCTCGGACGCGCTGCGGGCCGTGTGGCCCCTGCCGAGCCGCAACCGACCCGCGCTGCTGCACGGGGACTTCTGGCCCGGCAACGTGCTGTGGAGGCAGGGAGAGGTGGCCGCCGTGATCGATTGGGAGGACGCGAAGATCGGCGATCCGCTATCTGATCTGGCGAACGCCAGGCTGGAGCTGTTGTGGGCCTTCGGCTGGGACGCGATGTCCGGCTTCACCCGCATGTACCTGGACTCAACGCGGGTCGACGACACGGGCCTGCTATACTGGGACCAGTGCGCCGCGCTGGCCGCCGCGTCCAACTTCGGCGCGATTGCCGAGGGATGGGCGCCCGCGCCAGTGCCGGGCCGAGCGGCGGACGAATCGGAGCTGCGCGAGAGGCACCGGCAGTTCGTGGACGACGCGTTCGCGCGGCTTTCGCGTCCAGCGTGAAGGTGCGTGCAGGTCCGGCTGGCGTAGGTCCAGAGGCGCCCCGGCCGCATTCAGGTTACGCATTGGCGGCGACCGAAAGGAGCAACGTAGATGAACTTCAGTTCGCGGCGGTCGAATCTTGTGGCGTGCAACGGCATCGTGGCGACGACCCAGCCACTGGCCGCGATGGCCGGCACACGGATGATGATGCAGGGTGGCAACGCGGTGGACGCGGCAGTCGCCGCGGCGGCGGCGCTGAACGTGGTCGAACCGCACTCCACGGGCGTCGGGGGCGACGCCTTCGCGCTTGTCTGGCTGGCGGACGAGAAGCGCGTGCTCGCGCTGAACGCGAGCGGGCGCGCGCCGGAGGCCGCCTCCCGTGACGAGTTGCTGGCGAAAGCCATGGCGGCGATTCCGCCGACCAGCGCCTATTCCGTCACCACGCCAGGCGGCGTCGGCGGCTGGGAGGCCGTGCTGGAGCGCTGCGGCACGATGACGCTGTCGGACGTGCTTGCGCCGGCCATCGAGTACGCGGAGCGGGGATACCCCGTGTCCGAGGTCATCAGCGGCCACTGGGGCGCGAACGTTCCCAAGCTGCGCCAGCACCCATCAGGGGCTGAGTTGCTGTTGGACGGGCGCGGACCAGCGCCGGGCGAGGTGGTGCGCCTACCCGAACTCGCCGGCACGCTGCGCGCCATCGCTGAGGGCGGCGCCGAGGCTTACTACAGGGGGCCGCTCGCCGAGTGCATTGCCGATCACGTGCAGAAAATGGGCGGGTGGCTCACGTCGAGCGATATGGCCGCGCATCGGCCGGAGTGGGTGGAGCCGGTAAGCGTGGACTACCGCGGCGTCACCTGCTGGGAGTGTCCGCCGAATAGTCAGGGTGTGAACGCGCTGATGGCGCTCAATCTGGTCGAGGGTTTCGACCTGCCGGGAATGGGCTACCAGTCCGCTGAGGCCTACCACCACATGATAGAGTCCATGCGGCTGGCGTTCGCGGACGGGCTGCACTACGTGGGCGACCCATCGGCTGTCGACGTGCCCGTAGACCGAATGCTGTCGAAGGAGTACGCGGAGGAGCGCAGGCGGCTGATCTCAGCCGAGCGCTCGATGGCGTTGGCGCCTGCCGGGGCGGCCGCCGTCCACTCCGACACGGTGTACGTGGCGGCTGCCGACGGCGAGGGCAATGCCTGCTCGTTCATAAACAGCGTGTTCCAGGGTTTCGGATCGGGGATCGTCGTGCCGGGAACGGGCATCGCGCTGCACAACCGCGGCGCGTCGTTCTCGCTGGACGCAGACCACGTGAACTCGCTCGAACCCGGCAAGCGGCCGTTCCACACGCTGATTCCGGGAATGGCGACGAGAGACGGCGAGCTGTGGCTGTGCTTCGGCGTGATGGGGGCGATGCAGCAGGCGCAGGGCCACCTGCAGACGATAGTGAACATGGTCGACTTCGGGCTGGACCCGCAGGCCGCGCTGGACGCGCCGCGCTTCAGCGTGCAGCTGGGGCAGGGAGTCGCCGTCGAGAGCATCGCGCCCGCGGACGCCATCCGGGGGCTTGCGTCCCGCGGCCACCGCTTGTTTGTCGAACAGCCCAACGGACTGCTGTTCGGCAGTGGGCAGGTCATCGAGCGCGACCCCGAGACGGGCGTGCTGCGTGGCGGCAGCGAGCCGCGCGCGGACGGCTTCGCCGTGGGCTGGTAGCGGCTACTCCAGGTCTTCCATCACCATGTCGGCGACCGTGTTGCCCATGCGCACGCTGTAGTTGGTGCCACGGTCCTCTGGGTATATCTGCGTGGTGTTCGCCAGGTACAGCCGGCCTATCGGCGTGCGGTGCGAGGGTATGCGGGACGAGTAGTTGACGCCGATGATTGGCTGCGCGGCGTCGACGCGGTGGTGGTAGCTCTCGATAACCCACGAGCGGTCGAACTCCCCGTTTATCTTGCGCAGGTGGGGCAGGTACGCCTCCATCAGCTCGTCGTGGCTCATCCGGTACATGGGGTCGTCGGTGGTCAGGTAGTTGGCAAGGTAGACCACGTGGTTGCCGCCGTAGTGCTCCGGGCTTATCAGGTTGGTGTGCTCTATCACGCCCACGAACGGAATCGACCGGTCGGCGACGTTCAGCCAGTACATCCGGGACAGCGGCCTGCGCAGCACAAGCACGATGAGCACGGCGGCCATGTAGTCCACGCCCGCCAGCCGTGCCAGGTAGTCCGGCGGCAGCCCGGGCGCGATGCGCGGGAAGATGTACGACGGGGTAGTGGCAATCACGGCGTCGTACTCCAGTCGCCGGGCAGACCCGCCGCCGGAGGACACCTCGAGTCCACGGGCAACGCCGTCTTCCACCACGACGCGGTCGACCGAGGCCGCCAGGGTCACTGCTCCGCGCTGCTCCGCGATCCGCTGCGCCAGCTTCTCGAAAATCTCGGCGAAGCTGCCGATGGGGTAGCCAAGCTTCTCCTTGACCATGCCCTTGCCCCGCGACGCGACTCGCGTCTGCACCTTGCCCCACACCCAGGGCATGCCGACCTCGGCGTAGTGGGCCTCGCCGAACTTGCCGCGCAGCATGGGTCCCCAGAACACCTCGTAGGGCCGCCGTCCCGCGTACTTGCGCAGCCATGCGTCGGCGGTAACGCCCTCGTAGCCGCGCCAGTCCCTCTTGCGCTGCAGGTACAGTGTCACCAGGCCCAGGCGGAACCGGTCGGCCAGACTCAGCGGCGTAAACCTGAGCAGGTCCATGGGCGTTACGAAGTTGTATATCCTTCCGTCGTACAGCGTGCCCACGGTGGAATCGATCCACCGTATCTGGTGGCCCAGGCCCAACTCCTGGACCAGCTCGATTATGTCGTTGTCGTTGGTGAACCAGTGGTGGTAGCCGCGTTCGAGTCTCGCGCCGCCCACGTCGAACGTGGAAGCCTGACCGCCCAGGAATGGGGCGCGTTCGAACACTTCGGCGACGTGGCCGTTCCTGCCCAGCCGATAGGCGGCGGCGAGTCCCGCAGCCCCCGCGCCGATGATGCCCACCCTCATCGCGCGGCGTCCTCGTCCGGCCCGGCCGAAACGTGCGCGCCCGCGGCGTCGCGCGCCGTGGCAGCGCCGCCACGGGACAGCCTGTGCAGCGTGACGTTGCTCGTCCACAGGTATACCTGGCCGAGCACGATGGTCGGCATGAGCAGGGCGAAGTGCGAGACAGCAGCGAAGCCCGCCGCCGTCGACTTGTCCACTACGGCCAGCGGAAGCAGCACAAGCGTCTCCCTCGCGAGAATCTCGAACAGGCCGATGCCGCCGGGAGCGGACGGTATGGAGCTGCCGATGTTGGCGACTGCGGTGACCAACACCACCGCAATCGCCAGGTCCGCGAGGTTCGCGTAGAGGCCGTCGAGTCCGAACGCGAACCCCACAAAGAAAAACAACCCCGCCTCGAACAGCCATATCGGCACCGAGAGCGCGAACAGCCCGGCCAGCTTTTGCGGGCTGCGTAAAGGCAGCAATCCCACAATGAACATGTCCAGCAGGCCTTCCAGCCTGGCAGCGAATCGCGCCGGCAGCGGCCGGATGACGGCCAGGCCGAGCGCCCGCGTCCGCGCCGGCTGGAACGCGAAGAGCAACAGCGCGCCGAACGCGCCGATGAAAAGCGCGCCCAGCCCGACGACGAACAGCGGCCAGGCTATCCTCGCGCTTTCGCCCATCGCCTCGACCACGTCCGACAGTGGCACGACAGCGGCGATTGCTGCGATGAAGAAGAGCAGCGTCAGAGCGTCCATTACGCGCTCGATCAGAACGGTCACCAGCGCCGACGTCTTGCTGATGTGCTCGCGCTCCCCGACGTAATAGCTGCGCACCAACTCGCCCAGCCGCACGGGCAGCAGGTTGTTGGCCATGTATCCCACGACCACCACCGGGAATAGCCGGCGTACCGGTATGCTTCGGATGTGGCCGAGCATCAGCTTCCATCGCAACGTGCGGAAGAGAAGCGAAACGAAGTACATGGCCACGGCGGGCCCGAGATACCAGTAGTTTGCGCCGGCCAACTCGCTCCACAGGCGGCGCAAGTCGACGGTAAGCAGGAAAATGCCGAGGAACGCCACGCTCAGACCCAGTCCTATCCACAGTTTGCCGTTGCTCAACATGGGTTGGCTACTGCTCCGCCCTGTACTCGATGGGCAGATCGCGGACCACGTACAGATAGGAGTCCTCGCTGCCCAATTGGTCGCGCACGCCTTCCCTGTGCATAAAGTAGTCCATCGCCCTGCGCCACGCCTCCCTGTCCGCGAGCGAGCTGATGATCTTGCCGGGCGTCAGTCCTCGGTAGGTCGTCTCGGGGAACCACCAGCGATGGCGGACGCGCTGCGCCTCCCGGTAGTCGGCGGACTCGAGGGTGTCGTTGACGTGTGTCCTGTTGTTGCGGTGCACCACCACGACGGGCGGCCTGTCCGGCCCGTCCATCTGTTCCGGCTCGAACTCGACGAAGTTCACCCTCTCGCGGCCTCGCAGGTACCACACCCACGGCCAACTGAACCCGCTGGTGGTGTCGATGGCGATGGTCTGGCCGGTGCCGGCGCGCTCCAGCTCGCCGAGCAGCCGGGGCACGTCGGGGGACGTCTGCGTGTACACCAGCATTTCCACCGGCACGTCGCCGTTGTCGTAGCTCGCCCGCGCGCCCGTGCGCACCGTCAGCACCAGCAGCACCGCGACCAGGGGCAGCAGCGCGAACGTCGCCGACGTCCGCCATCCGTACCGCCTGGCGAAGAAGATGCCCACACCCGCTAGGGCGAAAAGCCCCGCTACGATCAGCGCGAGCGCGACCGGGCCGGATGCCGAGCCTTCACCGACGCCAAAGAAGGCGAGCTGCCAGAGCAGCCATAGCGCCAGCGGTACGCCGGCGGCCAGGGACACCGCTCCGCTGCGCACCAGCCAGCCCCAGTTGATAGCCTCGACCACGTCACCCAGGAACTTGCCCGCGACGAAAATCAGCGGCAGGGTCACGTTCACGAGCAGCCACGGCATCTTCTCGGCGGCGACGGTGTAGGCGCCGAAGGTCGCGACCGACCATAGGAGAAGGAACCAGGTGAATGCCTCGCGGCGGATATCATACTTCGCACAGCCGAACAGCGCCATAAACAGGCGAATGAAGAAGTAGGCGCCGGCCACCAGCGCCAAGAGCAGCGGCAGAAATTCGTAGAGCGACGTGATGACGAAGTAGTAGTGCCAGGGTTGGTTGCCGCGCGCCACGTCCTGTTGCACTATCCAGTAGCCCAGCGACCTCCAGACTCCCGTGAGGAGGCCGCCCGGGTTCGTCAGGAACGTGGAGTACAACAGCGTCCATATCAGGTAGAAGATGGCCGCGCAGCGCCACCACACGGGCCACCTCCACCGTACGCCCGCGTAGATCGACACCCCCAGCAGCGCCGCGACCAGAAGGGCGGCAATCACCAAGCCTCCGCCGGTCGGGGCGCCGATCACAGGAGATCCCACCGGGCTGGCAAGCACCAGGCCGCTGTCCCGCAGGAGCCGCGTGCCTTGCAATAGCCCGGCCGTCGCGGCCCACTGTGGCAGCGTCAGCGTCGCCAGTAGCACCAGCAGCGTTCCCTCGCGGGCACCCAACACACCGCGAGACCGCCCGATGGCGCGCCAAGTTCCCCGGGCCAGAGTCAACAACGCGCGCGGCGTGGACGTCCGGCCGTCCGCGGTGGGCACTTCCGTGTGTGCGAGCCCCGGAAGCACGAGCCTGGCAACCAGGAACAGGCCGAATATGGCCACGACGATGTACGCCGTCTCCTTTGTGGCGAAGGCCAGTGCCAGCAAAGCGGCCGCGGCGTAGAGATAGCGGTTCTTACCCTCGTCTATATAGCGCCAGGCGCAAGCCACCAGACCGAGCGTCCAGACGGCCATGAGTATATCGTTGCGCGAGAAGCGGCTGAAGTACAGCATCACGGGGGACGCGGCCAGCATGGCGGACGCGAACAGGGCGCCCAGCCTGCCCATGCGCCGGCGCAGCAGGAAGGGCATTGCTACAAGCGCGATGCCGGCCACGGCGTACACCAGGCGCGACGTGTAGTCGCTGTCGCCCAGCACCAGGAACACCGCGGCGGTCGCCTCGAACTGGAACGGCCCGTGCATCATCGGATCGTGCGTATAGCCGGAGCCGTTGGAAAGGATCCATGAGTAGTAGGCGTGGAGGCTCTCGTCGTGGTGCACCGCCCGCGAACCCAGGTCCCACAGCCGGCTGGCGGCCGCCGCTAGCAGCAGTGCGACGTAGGCGGCAAGCTCCCACCACCGAACCGGAAGTGCAGCGGCAGGTGTCGGCTCCTCCGGTGGTGCTTCCGCGGAGGGCGTGATGTTGATCTCGCCCGACTCTTCCTGCCGTGCTTCGGCGTTATCCGGCGCGAGTTCGTCCCTGGCGTCGCCGTCCGGCGGCGAATCCACAACGTCGCTTCGCTCAGGCGCACCCCGCCGCGGCGCGTCGGTCTGCTCGCCGTCTATGTTATTGCGGTGTTCCAATCGTATACCTGTAGGCTATGCCCGCTCGCGGGACGCTCGCCCCGTCGGTGGATCATCGCTCCTCCTGTGGCAGCCGGTAGATCGACACGCCGCCCTGGCTGAAAGCGACGTCCATGAATTCCGCAAACTTCGCGAAGCCCCCCTCGCCGTACTTGTTGCGCTCCCTCTGACCCACGTACACCAGGTCCGCTCCGTACTTGTCGAGAATGCCGCGCGCCACGGAGGCGTCCAGCGTCCGGTAGGCCAGCTCGACGTCGACGTCCCTCTCCGAGATGAGCGGCGACGCCCCCCGCCACTGCGCCTGATGTCCGGGCCAGTTCAGCGGCGTCGGCACGCCCGCGCCGCGCGAAATCAGCCCCGCGTCGTGCCACTCGCCCACGGCCTCCAGCATTACCGAGTCCCCGGCGTGCTCCCGCAGGTACTCTATGGCCTCAAACTCCGCGGGGCTGCCTATACGCAGGTAGGCCAGCCCGTCCAGCGTTCGCTGCCCGCCCGGGGGACCCGCCTTGCTCGCGGCCGCCGCGGGCGCGTAGTAGAGCGCGCCCAGCAGCAGCGCGGCGAACACGCACGCCCACAGCGTCGTTAGCGCGCGCCGCCCAGGCCGCTGCGCGGCCCGGAGCGACGCCCAGAAGTATATTGCGAATCCCGAAATCGTGGCAAGAATTATCCAAGCCTGATAGTAGAGTTTGAAGACGGTGTTCATCCGCTCGCTGGGCGGGCCGAAGGAGTCGTCCACGTACAGCAACTCTGGTCCCATTATCAGCAGCATCCCGAACGCGGCGGCCAGCATGGAGAATGCCGCGCCGCCGCCATTGTTCTCCCGCGCGAGCCAGAGCGCCGAGTATACCGCCATGCCGACCAGCGCCGCGAACGGCAGCACGTGGAAGAATCGGCCCACGACTCCGCCGAGGCCGCCGTCGCCGGCCAGGTAGAGCGCGGCCCATACGACAAACGGGGCGAGACCCGCGACGAGCGCCGCGACGGTCATGCGGACCCAATCCGTGGTCAGCGTCGTCCGCCAAAACAGTACGGCCACCATCGGCGCGACGCCGACCAACAGCGGTGCCCAGATGGCCAACAGGTGCACCGGCCGCGATGACGCCCACGACACCGCGCCGATCCCGCCGACGCCGGCCCTGAACGTGAGGTAGTAGGGCAGGAAGAGCAGCAGGGCCAGCGCCAACACGGCCAGGGCCGTCGCCCCCGCGGTCAGCACCGCGGGCCAGGACAGGCCCAGCCCGAAGGCGTAGGCACGCAACAGCGCCGCGCACGCGATCAGCGCCCAGAACACCGGCAGGTCCCACGTGTTCGTGAACGCCAACGCCCCCAGCAGAAAGCCGACGACAAGAATTTCCAGCGCGCTCCGCCAGTGATGCCAGAACAGGCCGGGGTAGGGCGTGAGCCAGAAGTTCAGCGCCGCGCCCAGGAACAGCGCCACCAGCGGGAGCGACATCACGTGCGGGTGGAGGTCTCCCAGCATGAAGCTGAAGAATGGGAACTCCTGGATCGTGTAGTCGATGCCGCTGCCGGTCTCCGTGAACGTGTTTATCACGCGCGTGGCGCGGAACCACCACCAGTTCTCTTCGGGCCGCCACGACTGTGTGGTGCCTTCGATGGGCCATCCCAGCCCGTCGATGGCGAGCCAGTCCCAGAATCGCTCCGAGCCGACCGCGTTGGCGTGCATGAACTCGAACACGCCCGCGAGGTTGCCCGCGAATACCACGAGCAGGGCCGCGACGCCTCCGCCCGCGAGCGCGGCGGGCAGGCGGCCCGATTCGGCCCGCACCAGGTTGTACGCGACGCCCGCGACGCTAAGCGCCGCGAGCGCGGGGACGAGCGCCATCGCGAGGTTGTACGCCACGGCGGACGTAACGCCTGCGAGCTGGGCGAGCGCGCCCATCGTCCAGTAGCCGAAGTAGTAGTAGCTCACCGGCTGGCCGCTCAGCCAAAGGTCCTCCGGCGTCCCGGTCTCGGTGCGCATCGAGGCGTTCAGGAACATCAGGTCCATCGGCTGCTCGGTGTGATCGATGGAAGGGTCGAAGGAGCGGAAGATGGCCCACGCGGCGAACACGCCGAGGAACAGCGCCTCTGCCGCGATTATGGAGACGCGCTCCCGCGACGCGAAGTCGAGCAGCTCGCGGCGTTGCTTCCAGGCGCACCAGCCCGACAGGCACACCAGGGCCAGCACCAGCACCGCGATGGTGGCCCCGGTGCTGGGAAGAATCCGCGTCTGGCTCAGCGCCCAGGACAGGTACGCCACGAGAACGATTCCGAGAGGCTTGCTGAGGCTGTAGCCCCTGTCGGCAAGCCTGGGAAACAGGAAGTGGGCGAGCGGAAACGCGGCCAGACCGATAACCTGGACCGCCAGCAGCCACGAAAGAGCGTCGAGCATGGATCAATTATATACGCAAAGCAGGGCGGGGGACGCGCCGCCGGGAGGATCGTCGCTTGCCTAAATTCAGTGGCGGTTGGCCAACCCCCGCCCTTGTTGGCGCACGCGCCCCCTCTGCCCGCGGCTTGTTGTAAGCTACCGCCACACGCGAGAGTAGGAGATGCATCCGCTATGACGAGAGACGAGATCAACGAGTTTCTGGCGCGCCCGCTGGTGGGCGTGATTACCACTATGGACGCCCAGGGTCGGCCTCGAGCGACGCCTATCTGGTACGCGTGGAAGGACGGCGCGGCCTACATGTTCACCAGCCGCGACTCGCTGAAGTGGCGCAACCTGGAGCGCAACCCGTACGCGAGCCTTTGCGTCGACTGGCGCGAGCCGCCGTACGCGGCGGTCACGATGGATGGCCCCGTGCAGGAAGTAGGGAAGTCGGTGTACGAGCTGGCGCTGGGTATGGCGCGCCGCTACTACGGCGAGGAGGAGGGCAGGGAGTTCGCCGAGGCCTACCGCGACAACCCGCCCGACGTCGTCGCAATCGCGCTGACGCCGCGCCGCGTGGCGTCGTTCCGCTCGTAGCGGAGGCGGCGCGGCGCACTGGTAGACCTGTGAGCCACTGTATAGAATGGGCGCCGGAAGGCACAGGCTTTTCGTGAGGCTTAATGATGGACTATCTCGACACGATTCTCCTTGGCGACTGCGAGGATATCCTTGCTAATCTCCCCGAAGACTCAATCGACCTGATATTCACCTCACCGCCCTATGCGGACCAGCGCAGGCAAGTTTACGGGGGCATTCATCCGGACGCCTACGTGGACTGGTTCATGCCCAAGGCGCATCAGTTCCAGCCCCTGCATGACATCGCAGTTGACGCGGTCAGCTATGTCGTAGACCTTGAGAGTGATAGGGCAGAAGACGAAAACCTAACGCTGTCTTTGAGACAATTATTCAGGACAGCGTCCAAGTATGATCGCTTCTTGAAACGACATGACAAACTGCTCAAGCAGAGCATCATGTTGAAGGCAAGTGTACCGCGGCGGCAACAGATGCCAAGACACCACTGCTGCAATTCGGAATTGGAATTCAATGTGGCCTACTAGACTGGTCCAGTCGTCACCACCCCAAGTGCAACATGATCACGTAATCCTGCCACGGCAGACCCCTGATCCATCGCATGATCTGGTGCGCGTCCGTTGAAGTAAGGCCACTGGAGTCTATACACTCCATCGCGTGAGCGGCCACCGTTTCGAACGCCATTTCTATGAAGACTTGCCCTTCCCCTGACACTTTCCAGCAATCGCCGTCGCCGTCATTGAAAGCGATCAGTTCCCTGGCATACCTGTAAGCCGCCCCGGACGGTCGCGCCCGCGAATAGTCGATTTCAACAACACCTACGTCCAGCGCCATGATGAACATCCCTCGTCAAGTTTGGTCCTGCATCCTATCGGACCAGGCAGAGTATGTGAAGGTCCCCATGCCCTCATATTCGCTTATGTGCTAACCTGCTCCCAAACCCTACGACAGGAGCGCCCGCATGACCCCAGCTGAAATCGACGAGTTTCTGGCACGCCCGCTGGTGGGCGTGATTACCACAATGGACGCCGAGGGCCGGCCCCGCGCGACGCCTATCTGGTACGCGTGGAAGGCCGGCGCAGCCTACATGTTCACCAGCCGGGACTCGCTGAAGTGGCGCAACCTGGAGCGCAACCCGTACGCGAGCTTGTGCGTCGACTGGCGCGAGCCGCCGTACGCGGCCGTCACGATGGACGGCCCCGTGCGAGAGGTAGGGGAGTCGGTGTACGAGCTGGCCCTGGGTATGGCGCGCCGCTACTACGGCGAGGAGGAGGGCAGGGAGTTCGCTGAGGCCTACCGCGACGAGCCGTCCGACACCGTAGTGTTCGCGCTGACGCCGCACCGCGTGGCGTCGTTCCGCTCGTAGCGGGGGGCGTCAGTCCGCGAACAGGCCGTCGGCGAAGGCCTGCGGGTCGAACGCCGCAACGTCGCCGGGGCTTTCGCCCGTGCCCACGTACAGCACCGGTAGACCCAATTCGTCGGCGATGGCGATAGCTATGCCGCCCTTGGCGGTGCCGTCGAGCTTTGCAAGAAACACGCCGTCGCACTTGACGGCGTCCACGAATGCGCGCGCCTGGTACAGGCCGTTCTGGCCGGTGGTGGCGTCCAGGGTGAGCAGCACGCGCTGGGACTCCTCGCCGATCTGGCGCGAGAGCGCCCGCCGCATCTTCTTCAGCTCCTCCATGAGGTTGGACTTGGTGTGCAGGCGGCCCGCCGTGTCGATGATCACCACGTCGATGCCGCGGGCCCTTGCCGCGCTCAGCGTGTCGAACGCAACGGACGCCGGGTCGGCGCCGGGCCGGTGCGCCACGACGTCGATGTCCAGCCGACGGCCCCACGCCTGCAGCTGATCGATCGCCGCGGCGCGAAATGTGTCGGCGGCGCCGAGCAGAACGCTGCGGCCATCCTCCCGGAAGGCGCTGGCGAGCTTGGCGATGCTGGTGGTCTTGCCCACGCCGTTAACGCCCACCACTAGCAGGGCCAGGGGCGGCTTCTCGGCCTCCATAGGCTGCGCGGCCCCGTTGGCATGAAGCAGAATCGCGATCTCCTGCTTGAGCAGTTCGAGGGCCTCCGCGGGATCCGAAACGGAGTCCTGCCTGACCCGTGCGCGCAGCCTGTCGAGAATCTTCTGGGTAGTCGGGACGCCCACGTCGCCGAGAATAAGCGTCTCCTCCAGCTCGTCCCAGAGATCGTCGTCGATGCCTGAGCGCCGGAAAATTGTAGCCACCTGGCCGAACCACGAGCGGCGGGTTTTCGAGAGGGCTGCTTCCGTCCTCTGCTTGTCCTTCTCTTTGTCTCTGCCGAATAGACTTCTGAGCAACGCTTTCACCAATCTGCCAGTGTCGTTTGCAGGTAGAGGTTAGCACGACCCACCCTGCCCAACAAGCCAACAGGGGCGCCCCGCGCTATACGGAGCGCCGGCTTCAGATTTCTCGGCTGCGCTCGAAATGACAAAGGCGCCCGCGCTATACGGAGTGCCGGCTTCAGATTTCTCGGCTGCGCTCGAAATGACAAAGGCGCTCCGCGCGAAGCGGAGCGCCCTTGCACATCGTGTTGGCCGCACTATGGGAAGCTATCGGGTAGCCGGGGCCTTGGGGACCTCGCGCTAGCGGAGCGAGAAGCCCGCCTTGTGCTTGGCGGAGTTCAAAAAGTCCTTCTTGGCCTCTTCGTACGTCGGCTCTCCCGGCAGGCCCCGCTGGTGGATACTGTTCAGGTAGCCATCGAACCCGGCCGGCCGCTTCGTCTGGATAACCATGTCTACGAACCTCTTGAGCAGCATGTGTACCTCCTCTGGGGATCATCCCCTTGCCGCTTGTTCGCCGAAAACCGTTCTGTTACCTGAATTGTATGACCGAACACAGTATCTTGTGAAGATATGAAATACTATAATGATAATGTTGATTCGTAATACTGAGTAGTGAGAGAGGCTCAGATATGGAACTGCGGGAATTGAGGAGCTTTTGCGTGGCCGCACAGTTGAGGAGCATGTCGAAGGCGGCGGAGCGGTTGGACCTGGGCCAGCCGACAGTGACCAGCCACGTGCGCAGGCTGGAGGCGGAGCTGGGCATGACGCTGTTCGACCGCCTGAAGCGCCCGATAATGCTGACGCTCGCGGGCGAGAAGCTTGCCGAGATGGCGATGCCGCTGGTGGAGGGCATAGACTCGCTCGTGACGCTCACCTCGACGGCCGAGGCGGCCGGGCCGGTGTCCATCGCTTCCACGCCCGACATCATACCGCACACGCTGCTGAGGGTCGTCAGGGCCTACCTCGACCAACATCCCCACGCCCACCTGCGCGTGCGTTCGGGCACCAGGCCCGCCGTGCTCCAGATGGTGCGAGACGGCGAGGTGGACATGGGGATCGTGCAGCACGCCGAGAGGAGCGACGACCTTGCGTTCGAGGGGCTATTCGTCTACGAGAACGTGTTAATCGCGCCGAAGGATCATCCCCTGCTCTCGGAGGAACTGGCGTCGCTGGCGCAGCTTGCGCCGTATCCGCTCATCCTGATGGGTGGAGAATCGCAGACGAGGGAGTTCCTGGAGAGGGAGCTGACCCGCCGTGCGCTCGATTACGAGGTGCTTCTCGAGCTCGACAGCATGGACATGATCAAGAAGTACGTGGCGCTCGGCATGGGCGTATCGGTGGGGCCGCGCCTGGCAATCGAGCCGGAGGATGAGCATGACCTGGGCGTGGTGAGCCTGGCCAACCTGCTGCCCGTCGACCAGGGCGGAATCGTCGCGCTGGAGGGCAAGGCGCTGTCCACTCCCGCGAAGAGATTTATCACCACGATGAGGAACGAGCTCAGGGGACACCCAGTGGGCCGGTGATTCTGGTGCAGCGCAAATGGCGCCGGGCACTCTGGGACCAGGCTAGTTCAGCTCCCCCTCGGCCCGGAAGCCCACCAGCTTGGCCGTAACTACCTGGCGATAGTCGTACAAGGGGCGGTTGGCGCACGTGACAAGAGTTATGGTCGCGTCCGTCGAGTCGTACATCCGCAGGTCGGAGTGGTGTACGACGCGGGACTCGACGACCTGGTACAGGTACACGCCGCCGTCGCTGGCAACGCTCACGTACACGGGATCACCGTTGGTGAGCAGCCGGGAAATCTCGGGGAGCCGGTTGAAGACGTTTCCCTCTCCGCGCACAGGGCTTTCGAGGTGGCCGAAGAACCAGCCGTTGCCCAGCTCGCCCGGATTAGCCGTGCCTGGTATATGGCCGACCACCTGGTTCGGCGTCTCGTATCTGCGCCTGTCGCCGACGTCGAGCAGGGCCAGCTCGCTGACGTCGGATCTGACACCTATGGCCGGAATGGCCAACCTCAGCGCAGGGGTGTTGGACCCTTTCGACGCGCGCTCCAGCTGAGACGCCGGTATGAAGCCGTCGGTCGCGCTGGTGTCGAGCACCGTGTAGGCGTCGGTGCCGGCCCACATCGGCTGATGCCAGTACTTCGGGTGAACCTGTGTCGTTGGGAACGAGGCGTAGTTGCGCACTCCGGCGAATCGTACGGGCGAGGCGTCGGGTGCGGCAGAAATCTCCGCCTGGACGTCCGACCGCGAGGACTCGACGAAGCTGCCGACCGGGGAAGTCGTGTCGTGGTACGGATACAGCGGGAGCTGGGTCTGCGGGCGTGGCGGCTCCAGAGCGGCGGTGGCGGGGGAGATCTCCGACTCGCTCGCACGGGCGACGCTTGCGCTAATCTGCGGCAGCGAGGGCGCGCCCTCGAACGAGGCGGTCAGCTTGTCCAGTTGCGACGTCGAGTAAAGCCCCAGAGCGTAGTACGCGCCAACCGCGGCGAGGAGAAGCGCGCCCACGGCGAGCATGGCAACACCGAGGGTGGTAACGAGCGTGGACAGGCGTAGGCGCGCGGGGGCCGGATTGCGTTCTTCCATAGTCGAACTGCTCGCTCCTTCGGCGGCGAGCCGCCGCCGAAGGACTGTACAACGTGGGTCCGGTTTGCCCGCGCTGGGTGTGGGGAGGCTATCGCATCCTGGGAGAGTGCATCGCTCCGCTGGCGATAGGCTCGTTGAGGTAAACGTCGCCGTTGCGGATCTTGATGTTGAATCCGCAGGTGGGGTTGCTGCACACCCAGGCCTTGTAGTGGATGGGCGCTCCCTGGCTTCCAAAGTCACTCAGCGGCAGCAGGCTGCCTTGGCCGCAGTCCTGGCATTCGGGCCAACCGTTTTGTTCCAACGTGTCATCCTCACTTTCCGCCTCGTGTCGTAGGCGGCAGCAAGTATACCATCCAAAACCTCGGATTGCCAAGCCCCGCCAAGCCCAGTTAGGCTTGTGCTACAATGTGGGCGCCCAAGCCCGTTCACCCGGAGGTGATGCCCCGATGACATCCAACATCGTGCTCTCCAACAAGGAATTCAACGTTGTCGGCAAGCGCCCGATTCGGCACGACGGTTACGACAAGGTGACCGGTAAGGCGCTGTACGGCGCCGACGTGGACCTGCCCGGGCTGCTGCATGGCAAGGTGCTGCGGAGCCCCCACGCCCACGCGAAGATAGTCAAGATAGACACCAGCCGGGCGCTGGCGCATCCTGAGGTGAGGGCAGTGGTGACGAGCGCCGACCTGCCCACGCTCCCCAACGGCCCTGTGGCCATGGGGCCAGGCCCGAAGCCGAACGGCAGGGAGCTGAGCAACAACGTTCTCGCCGGCGAGAAGGCACTGTATAAGGGCCACGCCGTCGCCGGGCTCGCCGCGACCAGCGCACACGCCGCGGAGGAAGCGCTCGCGCTTATCGACGTCGAGTACGAGGTGCTGCCGGCCGTCACGGACGTCGAGGCTGCGATGGCTACCGGCGCGGCCCAACTCCACGAGAAGTACAGCGGCAACGTGGCGAGCCACAACCAGCTTCAGCAGGGCGACATAGAAGAGGGCTTCCGCAAGGCGGACGTCATCGTTGAGCGGGAATACCGCACCAAGACAGTCCACCAGGGTTACATCGAGCCGCACACGGCCACCGCGTGGTGGACCACGTCGAACAACCGGCTCACTATCTGGTGCAGCTCGCAGGGGCACTTCGGCATCAGAGACCGCACCGCAGGCGTGCTCGGCATACCCTACTCGGACGTCAAGGTGGTGCCGATGGAGATAGGCGGAGGCTTCGGAGGCAAGACCACAATCTACGTCGAGCCGGTGGCCGCCGTACTGTCAAGGCAGTCGGGGCAGCCGGTGAAGGTCACGATGAGCCGCGCAGACGTGCTCGAGGGTTCGGGGCCGACGTCCGGCTCGTACATGAAGGTCAAGATGGGCGCCACCAACGACGGACGCCTGACCGCCGCGCGGGCGGAGCTGATGTACGAGGCCGGCGCTTTCCCCGGCTCCCCCGTGGGCGCGGCCTCCATGTGCATATTCTCCCCCTACGACGTGGAGAACATCCTCATCGACGGCTACGACGTGGTCAACAACAAGCCCAAAACCACCGCCTACCGCGCGCCGGGAGCGCCGGGCGCGGCGTTCGCCGCCGAGACTGTTGTCGACGAGCTCTGCGAGAAGCTGTCCATAGACCCGCTGGAGTTCCGTATCGTCAACGCCGCCAAAGAGGGCACGCGACGGGCCAACGGCCTGGTCAATCCGGTCATCGGCTGCGTGGAGACCGCCCAGGCCGCCAGGGATCACGACCACTATGGAGCCGAGCTGTCCGGCCCCCACCGCGGGCGCGGCGTCGCGTCCGGATTCTGGGTCAATGGCGCCGGCGCTGCCTGCGCCACCGCCAACGTGAACTACAACGGCACGGTTAACCTGACCATCGGCTCGGTCGACATCGGCGGGAGCAGGCCGGCGTCGGCCCAGCAGTTCGCGGAGGTGCTCGGCATCCCCGTGGAGGACGTGAACCCGCAGGTAGGAGACACCGACTCGATAGGCTACACCTCGATGACCGGCGGCAGCGGCGTCGCGTTCAAGACGGGCTGGGCGTGCTACGAGGCGGCGATGGACGTGAAGCGCCAGATGATAGAGCGGGCGGCGCTGCTTTGGGAGACCACACCGGACCAGGTGGACCTCGAGGACGGCGTGTTTCGGCACCAGTCCGACCCCGAGCTCAGCATGGACTTCAGTCAGCTCGCCGGGCTGCTGCCGGACACAGGCGGACCTGTCGTCGGCAGCGCGAACCTCGACCCGAAGGGCGCCGGCAGCGCGTTCGCCACGCACGTGGTCGACGTCGAGGTCGACCCGGACACCGGCAAGGTGACCATTCTGCGCTACACCGCGTTGCAGGACGCCGGCAAGGCCGTTCACCCCAGCTACGTCGAAGGACAGATCCAGGGCGGCGTAGTGCAGGGAATAGGCTGGGCGCTCAACGAAGAGTATTTCATGAGCGACGACGGCCGGATGCAGAACGCGACCTTCCTGGACTACCGCATGCCCACGTCGCTGGACCTGCCGATGATCGACACCGTTATCGTGGAAGTGGCGAACCCGCTGCATCCGTTCGGCGTCAGGGGAGTGGGCGAGGTGAGCATAGTTCCGCCTATGGCGGCTATCGCTAACGCCATCTACCGAGCGACGGGGTCCAGGCTGACCAGCCTGCCGATGAACCCCGCGGCGGTGCTCGACGCCCTGCGGGAGGGAAACGGCTCGTAGGGGCGGTAGGCTTGGCCTCCTCTCCCCTGGCGGGAGAGGATTGAGGTGAGGGGGATCCCTCCGGGCCGCGAACGCGGCAGTTAATGCAATCCTGGGTTTTCACCCTCACCCTCTCCCATCGAGGGAGAGGGGTTTGGCAGCCGCGCGCTTACGGCGCGGGTTCGACTGCGAGCCGGTAGCTCGCCCGCTGGTGGGTGTGGCGCGTGGACGGCGACACGACAACGACGGCTCGTTCGATTCGCGATCCGAAGCCACGCACGACGGCCTCTCCTGTCCGGTCCGAGTCCAACGGCAACTGCCGGACGGTGGCCGGGCCTAGTGCCGGAATCTCGATAATCTGCACCATGTACGACTGGGGCAGTGTGTTGTCGATGAGAGCGAATCCCCGTGCGTCCCACGCGCCTTCCCGCTCGGCGTCGTCACGGTAGCCCAGTTCAGGTATACCCAGGTCGTCGATGAGCAGGCCGTCGAGGTACACCGCGTCGTCCGTCACGTACTCGAACCGCACCAGCACCTTGCCGCCCGCGTAGGGTGTAAGGTCCAGCTCCTCACTGACCCAGCCGCCGCTTGAGCCGGTGTAGCCGGGGCCGTAGCTGTTGCCGACAGGGTCGGTCGTCGTGCTGTGGGAGCCCTCGAGTACGTTCCACGTTCGCCCGCCGTCATCCGACGCCTGGACGTAGGCGTAGTCCCACCCCTTCTCGATGTCGAACCATGCCCAGAACTCCAGTGTCGCGGCTTCCAGCCCTGAGAGGTCGAACTCCCGCGTCAGGGTCGAGTCCACGGAGTCACCGCGGTTGCTCCACCAACAGCGGCTTCCGCTGCGGCAGTCCGCCGCCGTCTGCCGCACCGTGGGCTGTCCCTCGAAACGTATGCGCGCCCCGCCATTACCGAGGCGGAGCTCGAAGTAGCGGGACGAGAACTGGGCGAGGGTTCCTTCGCGGTCGCCGAATCCGGCAATTGTGGACACCCTCAGCGTGTGGACGTCGCGCGAGGCGTAGCCGTAGATGCCCTCATCCGCGTCGAGGTAGTTGGCGACAACCCAATCTCGGAACACGTCCTCGAAGCGCAGGCCGAACTGGGCCATGTACGTGTCCACGCCCTTCTCGCCGTCCTCCGAAAGCCGATACATTTGCCCTATGCCGTCGTAGCCGCCGTAGTGGTCGGCCAGGTAGTTGACGAACAGCTCGGCGGCTCCGTAGTGGGGCACGGTTGCCCTGCCTGAGTCGGGCCAGAAGTTGAGCTGCGTGCCCGGGGACACAAGAAACCTGTCCACGAACGATTCGGCGTAGCCCGCCTGGTGGGTAGCGTATTCGGCCAGCCCTTCGTTGATCCAGGACTCCTCGCCTCCGTCCTGGTTCCAGCTCACGGCGTGCTGGAACTCGTGCGTCAGCACTCCCATGTACACTTCGGTGCCGGGTTCGATGTCGGAGTTCATGTAGATCATCTCGCGCTCGTTGCTTCTGGGGTGGGTCGCCTTCGTGTACTCGTCGCGCGAGCCGAAGTAGCCCGCGGCCGAGACTAGCGGCGTGTGAAGCACCGTAAAGCGTGGGTCGTTGTCGACTCCCGGGTTCCAGACGTCGCCAGTGGCGTCCGTCAGCAGCGGATGAACCCGCTCCTCGAACTCCGCCGCCGCTCTGGACAACGCAACTGTCGAGATGTCGGCGTTGAGGTCCACGTACCAATAGGCGTGCTCGGTCACGACGGCGATGCTGGCCTCGATGGCGTATGAGATTGGCTCGTCGTCCACTTCGTCGCTTATCCAGAAACTGTCTGTGTGTCCCACCTGCCGCGACGGCGGCGTGATCGTCGCGGTGCGCGCCAGCTCGCCGCCCACGCCGGGGCGCAGCCGAACTGCGAGCTCGTGCAGGTCGCGGTCCGGCGGCTGCACGTGGGGGGGCATGGTCGTTGCCTGCGCCGGCGGGAGGGGAAGGGAGGTCGCCCGCGGCGTCGGCATGGGCGAGGCGGCAGGCGTGGAGGTGGCTAACGCCGGCCGGGCTTGAGCCGCCGCTTCGTCTGCGGACTCCGGCCCGCCGAGCGAGCACGCCGCGCCCGCAAGCACGGCCAGGGCGACAGCGCAGGCCAGCGCAACTGGTGCGCGGCGGGTCCGAGCGTGGGCGTCGGCGGTCATTCACTCCACCTCAGTTGAAGCGGTTCATTGCCGTCTCAATGCCCTCAGTCAGCAGACAGGGCAGCAGTTCCACCGCTCGCTCCAGGGCGTCATCGACGGCCGCGCGATCGCTCCTGGGCAGCCTGCCGAGCACGTGGCTCACGCGGTCTGCGCCGCGAGCGGCGTTTCCGACACCGATGCGAAGCCTGGGGAAGTCCTGTGTGCTCAGTGCGGCAATGATTGACTTTATGCCGTTGTGGCCGCCCGCGCTGCCGCTGGGGCGCAGCCTCAGCTTGCCGGGCGGCAGCGCTATGTCGTCGTACACGACGAGCAGCGAGGACGGGGGCACCCTGTACCGCGCGAGCAGGTATGTGGCCGCCTGCCCGCTGAGGTTGACGTAGGTGCGCGGCTTGGCTAACGCGACCCGGAGGCCATCTACGTTGCCCTCGCCGGTTAGCGCGTGGGGATTGCGCCGCTGGAACTTGATGGAGAGCTCGGACGCCAGGCGGTCCATGTACCAGAATCCGGCGTTGTGGCGCGTATTTTCGTACTCTTTGCCCGGATTGCCCAGCCCAATCACGACCGCGGCAGGGGCCGGCCCTCGGCTGAAGCGCCGTGCCAGAAAATTGCCAACCAATTTGCCGGTTCTTCCTCGAGACGATGGGCGGGCGTGAGAGACTCCGCGCCCGGCTCTGCCACGCCGCGTCACTCCAGGCTACTCCGCCGCGAAGTCGCCGCTTCTGCCGCCGCTCTTGCTCACGAGGCGAACGCCCTCGATTCGCATTCCGCGGTCCGCGGACTTGCACATGTCGTAGATCGTGAGCGCCGCGATGGTCACCGCCGTCAGCGCCTCCATCTCGACGCCCGTCTTCGCTGTTGTGCGGGCTGTCGCCTCGATGTTCACCCAGCCCGCTTCGGCATCGAACGCGAACCCGATGTCCACGCCGTCCAGCGGTATGGAGTGGCACAGCGGTATCAGTTGCGGCACCTGCTTGGCGGCCATGATGCCCGCTACTCGTGCGATGCCAACCACGTCTCCCTTTTCGAACCCGTTGGTGCGGATTAGCCTAAGGGTATCGTCGGCCATTTCCACGCGGCCCCGGGCCACGGCCACGCGCTGCGTCTCCGGCTTGGCGCCAACGTCGACCATCCGTGCCGCGCCAGATTCGTCTAGGTGGGTCAGCCTCGGCTGTGGCGCGGGCGTCACGGCTGGCGCCGGCGAGGTCTCCCTTATTTGCGGGCGAGAATCGGCGCCGGCCTGTGTTTTCGCCTCCTCCACCGCCAGCCTGTCAGCCTCTTCGTTGTATCGATTGCCGACGTGGCCCCGCACCCACTGCCATTCGACGTCGTGCCGTGCGACCTCGGCGTCCAGCATGGCCCACAGGTCCGTGTTGGCCCTGCGCTTCCAGTTTCGCGTCATCGTGTTGACCACGTACTGGCTGTCGGAGAATATCTTGACGGACTTGCCCTCCGAGACCGCTTCCAACCCCTTTATCGCGGCCGTAATCTCCATGCGGTTGTTGGTGGTGCGCCGCTCTCCACCGCTGACGTGGGAGGTAACCGAGCCGTCTATCAAGATGGCGGCCCAGCCGCCGGGGCCGGGATTGTCCAGCGCTGAGCCGTCTGTGTAGATTTCTATCAAGGTCAGACCTGCATCGCGTGAAGGGGACGGGCCCGCTGCCGGGCGCTGCCGCCTATCCGCCTATCTTGTACATCTCCACCTTCTCACGGCTGCGCATTGTCTCCGTGAGTGAGGAGCGCTCCTCGGAGTACCGGTCCTCGCGTACGCGCCAGACGCCGCCCGCGAGCGACGCCAACTCCTCGTCGGTCGCGCCGTCCCGCAGCGGGCCGCGCAGGTCGGTGCCCGCGCTTCCGAAGAGGCACGTGAAAATCTGGCCCTCCGGCGACAGCCTGAGCCGCGTGCAGTCGCCGCAGAACGGCTTGGTGACGGAGGCTATCACGCCGATTTCGCCTCCGCCGTCGGCATAGCGATAGCGCAATGCCACCTCGCCAGGGTAGTTGCTCTCGACCGGAACGAGCGGCATCTCGGCGTCTATTAGCGCCACTATCTCGTCCGCGGGCACAACGTCGTCCATGCGCCAGCCGTTGAGCGTGCCAACGTCCATGTACTCGATGAAGCGCATTATGTGTCCGCGGTCGCGAAAGTACCGAGCGAGGTCGACGATGGTGTGGTCGTTCACGCCGCGCTGGACGACGCTGTTCACCTTGATGGGATGGAAGCCCGCGCTCTCCGCTGCCTTTATGCCCTCCAGCACCCGCTCGACGCCGAAGCCACGCCCGTTCATGTGCCGGAAGACCTCGTCGTCCAGGGTGTCGAGGCTCACCGTGATTCTGCCAAGGCCCGCTTCTCTGAGCGCCTGCGCCTTCTGCGGCAGCAGGTAGGCGTTGGTCGTCATCGTCAGGTCGTCCACGCCATCCACGCGCGCCAGCCGCTCGACCAGACGCTCCACCTCGTTACGCACCAGTGGCTCTCCGCCGGTCAGCCGCACCTTGCTCGCGCCCAGACCGGTGAACACGCGGGTAAGCCGCTCGATCTCCTCGAACGTCAGGAGCTGGGACTTCGGCAGGAACTGGTAGCGCTCACCGTAAATCTCCGCCGGCATGCAGTATGTGCAGCGGAAGTTGCACCTGTCGGTTACGGAGATGCGCAGGTCTCGAAACGGGCGCCTGAATCTGTCGGTGATCATGGAGGTATTCTACCAGATTGTGGCAGGGGGTACTTTTGGGCACGCCGCCCATCGTCCGCTAGTCGCCTGCCGGGGCGCTCTCAGCCAGCTCGAGGAGCTGGCGGGCGCGTCGGACGACTGGCACGTCTATCACCTGGCCGTCGAGCGAGGTGGAACCCCTGCCGTTGCTCTCGGCCTCCTCGAATGCGGCGACCACGCGGCGGGCGTGCTCGACCTCTTCGGGCGATGGCGAGAACGCCTCGTTGATAATGTCTATCTGCGCGGGGTGAATCGCGAACTTGCCCTTGAAGCCGTAGCGCCTCGCCTGCTGCGAGTTGTCGCGCAGGCCGTCCGGGTCGCGGAAGCCGAAGTACGGCGTGTCCAGGGCGAGCACTCCGGCGGCTCTGGCGGCGATGCAGATCACCTTGCGCGGGTAGTCGACCTCGGCGCCGTCATGCGTGCGCTCGATAGCCATGTCGTTAGTGAAGTCTTCCGCGCCGAACGCGACCGCAACCACCCTCGGCGAGGCGGCGCAGATCTCGTAGGCGTTTACGATGGCCATTGCGGATTCGATCCAGGGGATGAGCATAACCGAGCCCACTTCCATTCCCGCGCTGCGCTCCAACCCCTCGATTATGCCGGACACCTTCTCTATGTCCGCCGCCGACTGGATTTTGCCAACGGAAATGCCGTCGACGTCGGGGCCGACCACCGCGGCGAGGTCGTCGGCGAGCAGGCCGGTTTCCAGCGAGTTAACCCTTGGTATGACCAGCGCGCCCGTCTCCCGCATCCGCGGCAGAAACGACGCCGTAACGGCGCGGGCGTTCTCCTTCTCGTCGGTGGGCACGGAGTCTTCCATGTCGGGAATGAAGGCGTCCGGGCGGAGTCCAGAGGCTCTCTCCAGCATATTGGCGCGATTGCCTGGAACGAACAGCAGGCTTCTGAGGACCGTCATGTGTCCACTCCTTGCGTGATTGCTTCGTGAGGGTGCGCTCGCGGCCTGGCGACCACTTTGACCGATGCGGGCAAGTATAGCATGGCGGCAAGCGAGCGGTTATTGGACGCGCGTCGCGTGTACGCCGCTCCGCGTGTACGCGCATCCTGCACCCGGTGCGGACGCAGAGAGGCCACGCTGGTGGCGACCGGCCGGGTCTTAGCGATTCGTGGCCCGCGTTGGCCTTTTACATACTTTTGGGGTATACTCTGCTTGGGCAAGTGCCCCCTGGAGAGTTCGTCTCTTCCTGTGCTTTGGGCACGCTCGCCCAGAACGTGTGTGGCGCAGCGCGCGGGGTTCGCGCTCCCTGTTACCCCGCAAGGAGAGGCCCATGGCGAGTCAAGACTTCGGCTTCAGCAAGTTTTCTAGCAACGAATTCTACTCGGCGTTGAACGCGCGCCTTGTCGACATGGCGGTCGTCGGCTCCGAGCAGCGTATCGTCGACCTCGCCTGCGGCACTGGCGGCGTCACGCAGCTGATCCTGGAGAGACTCATAGGTGCCCGGGACTCGATGGTTATAGGCATCGACCAGTCCGCGGCGGCGCTGAAGCAGGCCATGGACGACCTCGTGGGCGCCTACGATGCGGCCGTCGACTTTGTCCACAGCGGCGTGGAGAGGTTTTCCGAGGCTGTGAAAGAGTCCGTGGACACGGTGTTCTTCTGCAACGCCATACACTATATGCCCGACAAGGACATGATCGTACAGGAGATTTCGAGGTCGCTTAAGCCAGGCGGCAAGTTCGCCTTCAACACCTCGTTCTTCGATGGCGGCCAGCTCCCCGAGTCCCTCGGCTTCTACCGCAAGTGGATGTTCAAGTCCGCGAGGGTGCTCCGCCGCGACTATGGCCTGTCTCCGGTCAGGTCCGAGAAGGTCGAGTCGCGCAGGCAGCTCACCGCCGACCAGTACCGCGAATTGGTGGAAGGCCACGGTTTCATGGTGGTGAGGCAGGAAATCGACACCGTCAACGTTCCCATCGAGGGCTGGCTCGACATAAGCGACTTCGAGGACTTCATTGTCGGCACCATGCCGGGAGTGCCCCTGGACAAGGCGAGCGCTGCGCTGAAGCGCGGGGTGCACCAGACGTTCGAAGAGATGCAGTTGGAGTACGTGCCCCGAAACTGGCTTGGCATAGTTGCCGTTCGAGTCTAATCCAACGGCCCGCGGGCAAGATGAGTAACCAAGCCATCGCGACGCTATTTTTGACCGACGCGGACGTCGGCGGGCTCCTCAGCGTCGAGGAGGCCATCTCCGCAGTTGAGCAAGTGTTGCGGCTGCAGGCCGACGGTGATGCGGCCAACAGGCCCCGCGGCCACGACTACGCCGGCCCCGGTGCGTACCAGGCGTGGATGCAGGCCGCCGCCTACGGTCTGGGCGTGTGCGGCCTCAAGACCTACTCCATCGTCGGGGACGCAGGCCGCTTTTTCGTCTACCTGTACGACATGGAGGGCGGCCCTCCCCTCAGTATCATGGAGGCCAACCGCCTCGGCCAGCTTCGCACCGGAGCGGCCAGTGGCGTGGCGGCGCGGCACATGGCCAACGAAGACGCCTCGGTCGTTGCCCTGCTCGGCAGCGGCCTGCAGGCAGCCAGCCAATTGGAGGCACTCTGCGCCGTCCGCCCCATAGAGCTAGTCCGCGTGTACAGCCCCACGCCCCGGAACAGGGCCACTCTCGCCGAGCGCATGACAGCGAAGCTCGGAATTGCCGTGGAGGCTGTCGACTCGCCGGAACTGGCGGTGCGCGAGGCCGACGTGGTCGCCACCATCACCACCTCTACGACCCCGGTGTTCCGAGGAGAGTGGCTGCAAGACGGAACGCACGTGTCCGCCGCGGGCGGCGCGCATCCCTACGCCACCGAGCTGGACGAGTCCACTATCAGACGCGCCGACGTGATCGTCGCCGACGACACCGATCAAGCTCGCATAGAGTGCGGCGAGTTCATGATGGCCTCGGCGAGCGGCGCGCTGCTGTGGGAGCGCGTAAGGGAACTCTGCCACGTGGTATCCGGGCGTGTGCCCGGACGCACGAGCGACCGGGACGTCACGCTGTTCAAGTCGCTGGGCATGGCGCTCTGGGACGTAGCGGCAGCCAAGGCGGTGTACGACAGGGCCACGGAGTGCGGCGTGGGAACGCGGCTGTGATCGGACGCTGCCATGGATCTTGAGACCCGCCCCGTCACACGGGACGAGATCTATGCCTACATCCGCTCGACGCGGCGCGTATTCGGCGATCCCATGGACGAAGACAGCATTCGGCTGGAGGCGTCTATCGTGGAGAGGGCGAAGTCGCGGACTCTGGCTGCCTACGATCGCGGCGATATCGTGGGAACGGTGACCTGCCACTACTTCGACATGAACGTGCCGCGCGGCCGGCTCGCGCTGGCCGGCGTGTCCGACGTGACCACGCGAGCGACGCACCGCAGGCGTGGAGTGATGTCGCGATTGATGGGACGGGCGCTGTCCGACGCGAAGGAGGAAGGCCAGCCGCTCGCGGCGCTGTGGGCGTCGGAGAGTGGAATCTATGGGCGATTCGGCTTTGGCATGGCGATGCTCCAGGAGAACTGGACTATAGAACGCAAGGACACCGCTTTCGCCCTCGAGGACGACTCGCGGGGCGAAATTCGCTTCGTGGAGCCGCGCGAGTCGGCGCGGGCATTCGCTGAAGCATACGACAGGTTGTGCCGTCTGCGCCCCGGCATGATAGACCGCAACGACCTCCTGTGGGATGTTGCGCTGCTCGACACCGACGAGTTCAGGCGAGGTGCGAGCGAGTTCTACCACGCAGTCTACGAAGACGGCGGCCGAGTGGACGGCTACCTGCTGTACAGGCTTGATGGCAGGGGACGTCTGTTGCGCGTGAGCGAGCTGGTCGCGGCTACGGACGCGGCCTACTCCGCTTTGTGGCGGTTTTGCTTCGGCATAGACCTGATGAACACCTTCCGCGCGGAGAACCAGCCGATGGACGCACCGTTGCCCTGGATGCTTGCGGCGCCGCGCCAGTTGCAGCGCGGGACGGGCGAGGAGTTCTGGCTGAGGATCGTGGACGTCGAGGCGGCGCTGGCGGGAAGAGGCTACGCGACTGAGGACCGGATTTCCCTAGAGCTGCGGGATCCGCTGTGCCCTTGGAACGACGGCGTAATCGAGCTGGAGGGCGGGCCGGAAGGGGCAGTCTGCAGGCGGTCCGGGAGTGATGCGGACCTGGCGATGACCATCGCCGACCTGGCCTCCGCCTACCTGGGCGCCGTCGGTTTTTCAACGCTCGCACGCGCGGGCCGCGTGGACGAGCGCACGGACGGCGCTCTTCGCCGCGCCGACGCTATGTTCGCCACCGATTTGAAGCCCTGGTGCATTGTTCAGTTTTAATCCGCCCTGTTGTTGTATAATGTGCTGTTAGCAAGCGTCCGAAGGTCGGCGCCTGAGGAGGACAATGATGAAGCTGGCTAGCGGGGAAAGAGAAGCCGGGCCCTCAGATGAGGGCCATAAGCGCTCTGAGGGCCCACGATGGGTTCGCTCGTTCCACGATTACGCCGGCGAATCGAGGGAGCTTCTCGGCGGCAAGGGCTACGGCCTGGCGGAGATGACCTCGCTCGGCCTGCCGATCCCGGAAGGCTTTACCATTACGACCGAGGCGTGCCTGGCCTACTTCCGCGGCGACAATCGGGCACCCGAGACGTTGTGGGGTGAGGTCGAACTGGCGATACGCGCTCTCGAAAGCAGCCGCGGACAGCGCCTGGGCGACCCCGACTCTCCGCTGCTGGTCTCGGTGCGTTCGGGCGCGGCGGTGTCGATGCCCGGAATGATGGACACTGTGCTCAATCTCGGCATCAACCGCGGAGTCGCCGAGGGGATCGCGCGTCGCAGCGGCAACCCCGCATTCGCCTACGACCTGTATCTTCGATTCATCCAGATGTACAGCGAAGTGGTAATGGGCGTTGACTCTTCCCACTTCTCGTGCGTCAGGGATGAGTGGCTGGGCCACGCGGGCGTTGCCAGCACCTCCCAGCTCGACTTCGAGAGCCTGGAAGCCATCATCTCCGAGTACCAGGGCATCGTGTTCGACGCCACCGGCGGAGAGGTGCCCGAAGACCCCGAGGTGCAGCTCAAGAACGCCGTGCTCTCGGTATTCGACAGCTGGAATTCGGCCAGGGCGGTGGACTACAGAAACCACTACGGCATTTCCCACGACATGGGCACCGCCGTTAACGTGGTCGCCATGGTCTACGGCAACATCGACGCCCAAAGCGGCACCGGGGTCTGCTTCACCCGCGACCCGTCGACGGGCGAGCGGACGCTGTACGGCGAATACCTGGCCAACGCCCAGGGTGAGGACCTGGTGTCCGGCGCTTCAACCCCCGGCGACATTTCGGAGTTGTCACGCGCCATGCCGGAGGTCTACTCGCAGATCCTGGACTGCGCGCAGCTCCTGGAGAAAAGGTTCAGCGACGCGCAGGACATCGAGTTCACGGTTGAGAGCGGCAAGCTGTACCTGCTTCAGACGCGGGCCGCGCAGCGAAGCTCCAGGGCGGCCGTGCGCATGGCCGTCGAGATGGCCGATGAAGGCCTCATCTCTAAGGAGCAGGCGCTGAAGAGGGTTAATCCCGACCAGGTGTACAATCTGCTGGTTCCGCGTCTCGACCAGAGTGCCGCGGCGGCGGCGCGCGCGGAAGGGCGGCTCGTCGCGGTCGGTCTCGGCGCGTCGCCGGGCGGGGCTACGGGTCGCCTGACGTTCAACGCCGACGAGGCGCAGCGGCTTGCCAACGAGGGCGTGCGGGTGGTGCTCGCGAGACCCGAGACCAGCCCGGAGGACGTGCACGGGATGCTGGCCGCCGTGGGCATCGTCACGAGCCGGGGCGGCACGACGAGCCATGCGGCGGTCGTGGCTCGCGGCCTGGGCAAGCCCTGCGTCACCGGCGCCGAGACCCTGACAGTCAACCCAGAGCGCGGGTACATCCAGAGCGACGGCGTGGTTGTTACCGAGGGTGAGGACATCAGCATTGATGGCGCGACGGGCGAGATATTCAGTGGCGAGATAACCACCCTGCAGCCCTCCATTTCCAGCGAGAAGCACATGGTGGAGCT
The DNA here is from genome assembly GCA_965226695.1 of Dehalococcoidia bacterium. Classification (GTDB taxonomy): domain Bacteria; phylum Chloroflexota; class Dehalococcoidia; order Lucifugimonadales; family CATOSD01; genus CATOSD01. The sequence goes on along the minus strand of OZ245405.1, from coordinate 2,791,129 downwards.
GCTGTCTTGGGCTGACGACGTCAAGCGTCTCGGCGTATGGGCGAACGCTGACTATCCGCGAGACGTGCGGGCCGCGCTTGAGTTCGGCGCGGAGGGCATAGGTCTTTGCCGCACCGAGCACATGTTCTTCGAGCCGGAGCGCCTGGACATGGTGCGCTCGATGATCCTCGCGGCCCACGACTGCGCTGACAGTCCGGATGGCGAGTGCGACAAGGGGTTTCACGCCAGCCTTGCCGCCTTGGAAGGCTATCAGATAGCGGACTTCGAGGCGATTTTCAGGGTGCTGGAGGGCCGGCCCGCCGTGATTCGGCTGCTGGACCCGCCGCTCCACGAGTTCTTGCCCAGCTTCGTCGAGATTCTGGAGGACGTGGTGGAACTTAGGGCCGCCGGCGGGCCTCCCGAGGCCCTTGCCACCAAGACAGCCCTGCTAACCCATCTGGAAGAGTTGCGCGAGGTCAACCCGATGCTGGGTCTGCGCGGATGCAGGCTAGGCCTCAAGTTCCCCGCCATCTACGAGATGCAGGCCCGCGCGATTATCGCGGCGGCCTGCAACGTCTCTTCCGAGGGAATGGCCGTACATCCCGAAATCATGGTGCCACTCGTGAGCCACGGCAACGAAATGAAGCTGTTGCGCAAGAACCTCGAGGCCACCATCAACGCCTACTTCGAGGAGACGGGCCGATCGGTCGAGTACAAGATCGGCACGATGATAGAGCTTCCCAGGGCGGCGCTTACCGCCGACGAAATCGCAGAGACGGCCCAGTTCTTCAGCTTCGGCACGAACGACCTGACGCAGACCAGCTACGGGTACAGCCGCGACGACGCCGAGGGCAAGTTCTTGATGAAGTACCTGGAGCGCGGAATTCTTCCGGAAGACCCGTTCCAGACGCTTGATCGGCGGGGCGTGGGGCAGCTCATCGAGATCGCGACGCGGCTGGGCCGAGAGACCTACCCCGACCTCAGCGTGGGAATCTGCGGAGAGCACGGCGGCGACCCGTCGAGCATCGAATTCTGCCACGACACGGGCCTCGACTACGTGAGCTGCTCGCCGTACCGCGTGCCCGTCGCGCGGCTGGCAGCGGCGCAGGCGGCGTTGAACAGCTCGCCCGACTAGCGGGCCGGCCGGACGCCGCGCCCGTCGACTAGCCGAACCACCTCTTGCTGAACAGGCGACATACTCGAGATCGCAGGGCGCACCCTGCCAGAGGCCACCATGCCAGAACAGACTGCGCCGCCCAGGCTCGAAATCATCGGCCTGACCGGCATCCCGGAGGTTAAGCCGGGCGACCCGCTGGGCGCTCTCATCGCAGAGTCCGCCGAACGCCAGGGCACGCCGCTGCGGGACGGGGACGCGCTGGTCGTGACTCAGAAGATTGTCTCGAAGTCGGAGGGCAGGGTGGTGGACCTCCGCGACGTGACGCCCTCGCCGTTTGCACGGAGCTGGGGCGAAAGGGCGGACCGCGACCCCAGGATTATCGAGCTGGTGCTGAGCGAGAGCCGGTCCATCGTGAGGATGGACGAGGCGAGGGGCATCCTGATTACGGAGACCCATCACGGCTTCGTCTGCGCTAACTCCGGCATCGACACCTCGAACGTGCCCGGCGACGAGATGGTGGCGCTGCTGCCCGTGGACTCGGACAAGTCGGCTCGCGCAATCCGCGGGGACATTGGCCGCCACGCTATGGGGGCCGACGTCGCGGTGGTCATCTCCGACACCTTCGGGCGAGCCTGGCGCGAGGGGCACGTCAACTTCGCCATCGGCTGCGCGGGCATTAGCGCGATCAAGGACTACAAGGGCACTCCGGACGCTCACGGCATGATTCTGAAGGTGACCGCGATCGCGGTGGCCGACGAGTTGGCGGCGGCCTCGGAGCTGGTGACCGCCAAGGCGATCGGCGTGCCGGTGGCCATCATCCGTGGCTACGAGTACGACATTGCGCCCGACGGCGTAGCGCCGCTCATTCGCGACAGCTCGCGCGACTTGTTTAGGTAGGGCGCGTCGACGCATTCACCCTCACCCCAACCCTCTCCCTGAGGGAGAGGGGGCCAACGGAATCGCCCCATCCTAGCCCTCTGCTTCAGGGACAGCCCTTAGATTCCTCGGCTGCGCTCGGAATGACATGAGGCGGAGTCCGCTAGACCGGCCACTCCTCCATGCGGTAGGCGGCGTCCCAGAACATGTACTCGTACTGGCTGCCCCGGATGAACGCCGACTCCATCTGTTCGATCTCTCGCTGTCCGCTAACCTCCGCCTCGCGGTCGATGAACGAGCGGAGCCACTCGGCAAGCTCAGCGAACTCGGGCGCGTTGTACATCTCAATCCAGCGCGCGAGCAGCGGCTGCCCCTCCGGAAGCCCCCTGTCGTACAGCATCTGGCCGATCTCGCTGTAGCCCCAGGAGCAGGGCAGGATCGCTGACGCGCTGACGCCGGCGCCCTGGGAGAAGGCGGTCTGCAGCAGAAAGCGGGTGTACGCCAGCGTGGTGGGCGACGCGCTGGTGTCTCGCAGCTCTTCCTCGGAAATGCCGAAGTCCTCGCAGAAGCCCACGTGCAGGGCCATCTCGGTGTTCAGCGTGTCGTGCATCAGCCGGGCGAACCAGCCCATGTCCTCGAGCGTCCTGGCTTTCGCGGCGGCGAGGGCGACGGCCCGGCTGAAGTCGACCAGGAACACGTAGTCCTGCCTCATGTAGTACCTGAAGCGGTCGAGGGAAAGCGAGCCGTCGCCGATTCCCGTCACGAAGGGGTGGCTGTGCTCCCTGTCCCAGATGGGCGCCCCTTTGCGCCTCAGTTCGTCCGAAAATCCCATGCGTGGCCTCCGTGGGGAGTGATGCGGCCAGCAGGCCATGGGGTAGGATAGCACGAACCAGCGCGCGCTGTCGTTTGCGGCGCCGGCGCGTGGGCCGGCGTGGGGGAATCAGGCGACGCTTCACCGAGTGCTCCGCGCGGCTGAAAAGCCGAGCGGCGGGTGAATTTCGGGGGTTTTGCCGAAAAGTGTCTCATTCTGTCGCATACTGTCTCGCCTCCTAGCTGAGAGCGGTGGTTGTTTGCGACAACTTGATACGCTGGCGAGACGCGATTATGAAGGAAAGTTACAAAGTGTGGTAGAAATGAGACAGGTCGGCCGGGGGGCGAAGCGCTGCGTCCGTGGGTGTCGATTGGCGGTGGCGGTTCGTCATGGAGGGGAGGGTAGCACGGGTGTGCGTGGACATCAATAGGGGTGGACAGGTCGGGTGGTGTCTGCCGGGGGCTGATTGGGGCGCAAATTGGCGTGAGAAGGGGGAACTGTGGGAAAAGGTGGTGCGTTTGAGTGGCAAAGGGTAGCACGCGTGGGATGCGAGTGGTCGGAGGAGTTGCGTTTGGGTGGAAGGTTTGGGGCGGAAGTGGACGGGGTACTGACTGGTGGGAGGTTGACGGGAGCGTGCGAGGTACTGGTGGTTATCAGCGAAGGCGAATGTTGCAGCGGGGCTGCCAGTCGCTGACCACGCGGGCCTCCAGTTCGCGGGTCTGCACGTCGTCTTCGGTGAAGGCCACGCTGAACCGCACGTCGTCACCGAACATGTTCAGCTCTAGACGAAGCTCTTCGTTTGTCTCGTTGTAGAGGTGGGACAGCAGGCGCTGGCGAACACAGGAGGTGGATATGCCGACGTACCAGGCATTCGGGGAATTCAGCGGACGGCAGCCAGAGCGCGTAGACGCCGCGCCTGTCGACGGGCAGGCGGCAAATCTGATTCGATTGCGCCCGCAGTGCGAATCAACGGGTTGTTATCTTCCGACCGACGTATACGACAAAGAGGTTGCGGTCAGCGCGAATAGGCCACGAAAAATGAATGCGCAGCAACAGTTGGTTTACCTTGCCGTGCATGGGACAGAATAGACTCTCTCTAGGCAAGCTGGGATGGCGAAAAGTTAGCTGTGTCCTGAACTGACTCTTTTCGGTATCTGATGAATCGGAAAAATGGGCCTTTTCGCCCAAGAAGTTGAGTTCAAACAACTTCCGAAATGCTGGCGTCTCGCGTCCCGCATCGTCTAGCAATCCTACAAGTCGGTCCAAGACTTCGAGTCGACCTACGATGGCTTTCGATGCGGCGACATTGAAGGGTCGGCCTTCCAAGTCATTAAAGCAATCCCTATCAAAAGTCAGCCTCTCGAATCTATTCCTTGACACCCATTCCAACTGTCGCCATGATTCAATTGGTGGTTCTGCGTCTCGCAAGGCCGTCTCAAGCCTATGAGACTCCCAAAAGTTCGAGACGTCTACATCTGTCTGACTTAACTTGTCACGGATCCACTGTATTGCTATTGGCGTGTACTCGTATGCCGAAGGGGTTAGACTTACGACACTGTGGTGGACTCCAATCATTGAAGAGTAGGCCGCTTCTGCTAATGCAGTCTCGGTCACCACTTCCCCATTGCACTCAAACCATTCGCCTGGGTCATGCCGAGGCACTTCGTTCCAAAAAGGACCTTGCTTCGTGAGCCACGTCATCAATGACCGCTTCTCGTCTCGAGTGAATGCGGTCTGTATCTGCAGGTGTACTGGCGTAGTTGGATTGACCATGCGATTGACAGTCTCTCGGTGGCAATGTAACTCCCTACGGAATCTCCTCGCGACCCCCCTTATTCTTTGAATCCGCCCCATGGCGGCTCGAAACTCTGACTCATCAGTGAATTGTTTGTGGATGGAGAGATCGTTTAGTATCAAGTCCATCCTATCCGCTCCAGCCGGCGAAGTAGTCCATGTCCCTGTCGAACTGGTCAAAGAAGCCATCGGGCCAGACATCTATGTTTCCTGAACTATCCAGAGTTGGACTAAGTACTTGCGGGACGTCTGCCGAAGGCCGCCTAAAGAAGTGTATCGCGACACTCTCGGCAGATATCTCATTCGACTTTACAGCTCTGCGTATTCCGTTGAGTACGTGGTCGCTGTGGGTTTCAACTATCACTTGGACCCCAGCGTTGGCAGCTTCTGCCAAGAATCGCCCCATGAGCGCTTGTCCTGCCGGATGTAGATGCACTTCGGGATTCTCTACCAAGAGCATTCCATCTCGAGTGATGGGTGAGATGCGGTCGGTCTGATGATCAGTTAGTTGATAAGCGAGAGCAGCAACTATGATCGGTAGGACTTGGGTTATACCGAACCCGCAATGGATTGGTCGGAGGAAGTTCGTTGCGTCCGAAACCCTTATACCCAGGGTAACGGCGTTTACGTTTGAAACCCGTTGCACGTCAAGAGAACATCCCGGGAAAAATCTATTCAATTGCGCTTCGACTTGTCGCAACAGCGTCAGGGGCGTGTTCTCAATTCGCAGCGCGTCGGCGACGAGTTCGTCTCTGCCGCTGTACAGTATGCTTACTGCATTCTCTCCTCTCGGGCCAACCCGGTTCTTTGAATGTTGGTCTTCGATGGGATACAACTCCCTAGGGCCTTCTCGCTCAGCCGTCAGATAGGTCAGGTTTAGAATCGATTGCAGAACGAAGTGGTTACCCGAGTCACCTCGCTCAAACGGCATCAGTTGGCGAAGCTGATCTGGTTGGTGGACTGCCTCACCCAGTGTTCTTACCCTGTCCACAACGAGAGACATGTCGTTGCGTTCACCTGCGAATGCCCAGTCGTAAGATTCCCCGGGGGCTTCCAGTGCAATGCTAAAACTGCCCCTTCCCTCCAAGCTGACAACATCGGCCAGCGTTCCCAATTGAACCATGCTACCGTTGAGCAAGAGTCGGGTAGAGTACTCGTCATCGCGCATCGTCTGGTGGAGCAAAACTAGCGCTTGAAGGACGGACGATTTGCCAGAGGCGTTTGTTCCTGATAGCAGCGTCAACGGCGCAAGCGGAAGTTTCAGCAATTCAAAGCACTTGAAGTTCCTAATCTCAAGTTGCTCTAGCATTGAACACCTCCCGGAACATCTTTCGAGTAGCTCTGAATCGACTTTCCACCCGATTTGTCTGGTTTGTGCCATAGGTGATCGAGGTGATGAAGTCGTCATCTTCCATCAGCCTGAAAAAGGCGTTTCGGACATTTGGGGCATTTGATGTGACGGTAGCAGTATCGGTCAGCGACAAACCGGTAGTCATCACATCCCACAAAGATGCATTGATAACACTGCGGTTTTCCTGCAACGGCGTGTGCTTGCGAAATGCATGCCTCCCGAACACATAGTGATTGTTGCGTAAGCAGTTGCGGAACTGAGATGACAACTCCGACAATTCGGCTTGTGGCATCTTGTTCATGCGGACGAGAGTCCTCGCCAGAAAGTCATCCATGTCTCCGCGATATTCTTTCAGAGGAAACAGCTGAAACCCACAAAACCTGTTGATGAACTCTCGGTCCCGCATAGTTGAAGTTCGTAGGCTGCCTCCCGTAGCCTCCTGAAACAGATGTGTGTTTGCTTCATCCTTCAAAAATCGCGTGGCACGCCCCATGTATAGGGAGTTACGCATCTGCTGACGTGTCAGGGGTACGCCACTGTTTACTCGGTCGAAAATGTCTAGTCTCACTCGCTCAGGCACTTTGGAGTCGATGATGTACAATGTCAGGTTACAATCTTCAACTCTGTTCTGCAGCTTGGGGGTAATTCCGTTGAATCGCTTGCCGTTCAACACTGCGTTATCCTTGAGGCGGAGCCTCAAGCCTCCTTCCATAAACCTTCGAAACGTGGACAAACGCTGCAAGCCGTCAACCACTATCATTCGGCCTTCAGAGTCTTCCGCCAGGTAGAACACTGGAAGTGGAATCCGCATAAGAACTGACTCTATGAATTTACTCTGCTTGCCTTCATCCCAGATAAAATCTCGCTGGAAATCGGGCTCCATAATGTAGCGGTCCTCCTTGATTCGACGCAACACGTCGTACACCGCGCGGCTCTCATTTCTGATAAGCACAGTGTCTAGGGGAAAATCTCCCCAAGAGGAGACTTCATTTGCGTCGATTCCCTCTATGTCTTCTTCCCTGTCAACGAGTGAATGCAGTTCAGCCATTGATGGTAGTCTCCAATTGGTACTTGCTACATTATTCACAGCAGCATTTTGCCAAGACCCACTTGCGCCTATTGTATCACTTAGAGGGTGTTTCCAAAGCGTGTCATGAAGGAGCTAGACGACGGATCATGAGATGAATCATAGCTATGTGTACCCAGGCCTCGGTTGTCTCGGTCAGGGCTTCGTAGTCCCCGTATCGAGTACGGGGCAGGCCCTTGCTCAACCGACGAGAGCGTCCGAGCCATGCCAATGTTCGTTCAACGACCCATCTTCGTGGCAACACCTCAAAATGATGACTGTCTCTCGGACGCCTCACAATCTCCAACACCCAGCCCGATAAGGACATCACCCAGTCAACCAACTGACCAGCGTAACCAGCGTCCGCCCAGATCAATCGCAGGTACGGAAACCTTCCTACCAGCTTATTGATGACCAACTTTGCACCATCTCGGTCCTGGATGTCAGCTGGATGAACCACGACGGCCAGCAACAGTCCTATCGTGTCCACGGCGACGTGACGCTTGCGACCCATCACCTTCTTACCGGCATCATAGCCACGAGGCCCCCTTTTTCCGTTGTCTTTACAGACTGGCTATCTATGATCGCTGCGCTGGGAGTCGGGCTTCTGCCCTCTGATTGTCGGACGTTGGGACGCAGTGCCTCGTGGACTCCTTCCCAAGTTCCGTCCAGCGTCCATCTGCGGAAGTATTTGTACACTGTCTGCCAGGGTGGGAGATCGTGTGGAAGCATACGCCACGGGCAACCGGTACGCAGCACATACACGATGCCATTGACTACCTCGCGTGTATCGACTGTGCGTGGCCGTCCTCCAGGCTTGGCGGGCGGGAGTAAGGGAAGCAGAATGTCCCACTCCTGGTCGGTAAGGTCGCTGGGGTATGGTTTGCGTCTCATACATCAAGTCTAGTACAAGTCTAAGGCTTTGGAAACACCCTCTAAGGTACGCATGGCCGTCTTTGATTGTCATTCCAGTGTCTCTGGGTGTGGGGTCTCCTCCGTTAGAGCCGGCGCAATGTGGGAATGAACTCCTTGTGCCATTCAGGCACTAAGCGGCTTCGCACTGGCAAAGTGTAGTCCCATCGGTCCGCACCCACACGCCTTCGCGCTAAACCTGCTAGACTTGGCGGCAACACTGCCACAGGGAGGTGAGCGCATGCCCACCGTCAAGGCCGACCGGCTCGAGGAGATCGCCAGCAGGCTGCTCCAGGCCGCGGGCGCGAGCGAAGAGGAGGCGGTTATTATCAGCCGGCACTCCATCGGCGCAAACCTCGCCGGCCACGACTCCCACGGGATTATCCAGATCCCCACCTACATCGACCGCGTGAAGCAGGGCCACATCGTGCCCGGAGCGCCCTTCGAGGTGGTGCGGGAGACGAATACCACGACCGTTATCGACGGTCACTGGGGCTTCGGCTACGTCGTATCCGAGCGCGCGATGAGCATGACTATCGAGAAGGCGCGGCAGAACAGCATAGCCGCCGCGACGGTGTTCAGGCAGAGCCACGTTGGGCGAGTCGCCGACTACCCAGTCATGGCCGCGGAGGCCGGCATGATCGGGATGATGACCGCGGACTCCGGACGCTCGGCCAAGTCGGTCGCCCCCTTTGGCGGGCGAGAGGCGCGGCTGGGCACGAATCCCATCTGCATCGCCATGCCCAGCGATCTGGACGGCCCCTTCTTCATCGACATGGCTACCAGCGCTGTCGCCGCCGGCAAGCTCGCCGTGGCCACGGCCCGCAACGTGCCCATCCCCGAGGGCTGGCTGCTCGACAAGGACGGCAACCAGACCACCGACCCGGGCGCGCTGCGACAGGGCGGCGTGATGCTGCCGCTGGGAGGCCCGGAGGGTCACAAGGGTTACGGTCTGTCCGCGACGGTCGAGATTTTCTCCGGCATACTGACCGGCTTAGGCTTTGGGATAGACCCGACAGGCCGCCACAACGACGGCTGCTTCATGGCCGCGTTCAGCGTGGACGCATTCCGCGACCTCGCCGACTTCAAGCGCGAGGTCACCGAGTTCGCCGAGTACCTGACAAGCACGCCGCCCGCCGAGGGATTCGACCGCGTCTACTATCCGGGCGAGCTCGAGCACCTGCGCACCGCCCAGAAGATGCGGGACGGCGTCGACGTCGAGGATGCCACGTGGCAGCGGCTGCGCGCGCTGGCCGAGGAGTACGGGCTGGCGGGGGAGCTGGCGCTTGGGTGAGGATCTCGACTCTATCCTACGCCCCCTCACCCTAACCCTCTCCCGCCAGGGGAGAGGGGATATTGGAAGGGCCATAGTTGGGTCTCGTTTTTCACACCCATCCCTTCGACAGGCTCAGGGCAGGCGCTAACCTTCCCCTGTCAAAGGGGGAAGGGACTTATGAAGGCAGCATGGCACGGCCTTTTCGTATAGACATACCGGAAGCCGACCTGGACGAGCTGCGCCGCCGGATCGCTGCTACACGCTGGCCCGACGAGATCGACGGCGCGGGATGGGACTACGGCACGAATCTGGACTACCTGCGGGAGCTGGCGGACTACTGGCTCAGGGAGTTCGACTGGCGCGAGCAGGAGCGCCGGCTGAACGAACTGCCCCAGTTCACGGCGGATGTCGACGGTCAGAAGCTTCACTTCGTGCATGTCCGCGGGCAGGGGTCCAACCCCATGCCGCTGCTCATCACCCACGGCTGGCCGAGCACCTTCTGGGAGATGTACAAGCTCATCCCGTTGTTGACGGACCCCGCGTCCCACGGGGGCGATCCCGCGGACGCCTTCGACGTGGTGGCGCCCTCCATGCCCGGCTACGGCTTTTCGGCCAAGCCGACTGAGCCCGGAATGAGCTACCGTAGAGTAGCGGACCTGTTCGCCAGGCTGATGACGGATGAGCTGGGCTATTCCCGCTTTGGCGCGCACGGCGGCGACTGGGGCGGCGCGGTTACCGCGAGCGTCGCGCACGCCCGCCCGAAAGACGTGATAGGCGCCCACGTGACGCTGGTGATAGGCGCGCCGCACCTCGGCCCTGGGGCCGCTCCGCTCTCGGATGGCGAGAGGGCCTTCCTCGCGGAGCGCGACGAGTGGCGCAGCGAAGAGGGCGGCTACGGCCACATACAAGGCACGAAGCCGCAGACGCTGGCCTACGGCCTGGGGGACTCTCCCGTCGGGCTGGCGGCGTGGATCGTGGAGAAGTTCCGGACGTGGAGCGACTGCGGCGGAGACGTCGAAAGCGTCTACACCAGGGACGAGTTGCTGACCAACATAAGCATCTACTGGCTGACAGGCACCATCGGCTCGTCGGTCCGGCTGTATTATGAGTCACAGCGGGACCCGCTGCGGCTCGGCAGCGGAGAGCGCATTCTGCCCCCGGCGGCCGTGACGACCTTCCCCAAGGAAATCTCGCATCCCCCCAGGGAGTGGTGCGAGCGGATATTTGCCGACCTGCGCCGCTTCAGCGAAATGCAGTCCGGCGGCCACTTCGCCGCGCTGGAGACGCCCGGCGCGCTGGCCGACGAGATTCGCGGCTTCTTCCGCGAGCTGCGTTGAAGGTTGTGCCTAAAGAGCATTCACCCCCATCCCCGTATCTAGTACGGGGCAGTCTCCAACCTTCCCCCAATCGAGGGGGAAGGGACTTCGAAATCACTAGCAAGCTAGAGAAGGAGGTCAAAGTATGGACACTGTTCACGAGCAGTTGACCAAAAGCCGCACGATCGCGGTTGTCGGAATCTCACTCAATCCGGAGAGGCCTAGCCACTACGTCTCGAAGTACATGCAGGAGCAGGGCTACCGCATCATCCCGGTCAACCCATTGATCGACGAGGTGCTGGGAGAGCAGGCCTATCCCGACCTGAAGTCGGTCCCGGTACCCATCGACATGGTGGACGTGTTCCGGCGCTCGGAGACTGTCGGCCCCGTAGTGGACGACGCGATCGAGGCGGGGGCGAAGTACGTCTGGATGCAGGACGGCGTGATCAACGAGGAGGCGGCGGAGAAGGCGAGGGCGGCGGGCATAAGCGTCGTGATGGACAATTGAACGCTGCGCGAACATCGCCGCCGGTTCGGCGGCGCAACGGGCGCAGGGGAGGACGTGACCTCCGAGCGCTAGCAGGGCAAGGGGGGCGACGGTGCTTGGCTGCCACGTCGCTCCACCGCCCGAACCCAAAGAGAGGGACCCATGGGTTCTTTGCACCTTGACGATCTTTCAATCAGAGGGTTTCGCGGCATCAGGGATCTCCACATATCGAATCTTGGCCGTGTGACACTAATCACGGGCCGGAACAACACGGGCAAGTCCTCCATCCTTGAGGCGCTGCTTCTTTACGCTCACCATGCCTCGCGCTCTTGTGTAATTGACCTACTCAACGCTCGCGAAGAGTACAGGAGGTGGGACTACGAAGAAGGCTATCCGTCCGAACTGGAGAGTGTGTTACTCATCTCTCCACTCTTTTGCGGCTTCCCACAGGTGCCTGAGAACTTCAAGCCGATCATCGTCTCAGCCACAGGCAAGTCGGGACCTACCAAACTTACTCTGAGCGTGAATTGGGCTTCGCATGAGCCCGATTCGGAGGGAAGGCTCAGATTGGTTCCCAGGCAGCTTCCACCAGACGGCGATTCGGATGGCGTAGTAGGATTTTTCGTAGAGACAAAAGGCCACAGAAGGCCACATCAGCTTGAGAGTTTCCTTTGGGGTTCAAGGTTGACGCGCAGGCTGCTTTCTGAGTTGGGAACCGCTCGAACTCGAATGCCTTGCATTCTGGTCGGTCCCTACAGCGACGACACGACCAGCGAATTAGGTTTCCTCTGGGATGAAATCGCACTGACTGACGATGAGCAAGAAGTGGTGAAGGCGCTTCGGATAATTGACTCAAGCATTTCTGCCGTTTCGATGGTCGGAAGTGAAACGAATAGGATGACCAGGAGAGCGGTAGTGCGCGCTGGCAACATCCCTCATCCCGTGTCCTTACGCACATTCGGCGACGGGGTGAATCGACTATTCGGTATGGCGCTGGCGCTGGTTAACGCACGCGGTGGCATCCTGCTCATCGACGAGTTTGAGAATGGCCTGCACCACAGCGTACAGACGGATGTGTGGCGCATGATCTTCCGCCTGGCCGAGCGGCTGGACGTGCAGGTGTTTGCGACAACCCACAGCCGAGACTCGGTGAGGTCCTTCCAGGAAGCGGCCGCGGAATCCACAGAAGAGGGTGTACTCCTTCGCCTTACACGTAAGGGCGATGACATAGTTCCAACAGTGGCGAACGAGGAGGAGCTGGCCGTCGCCACTCGCCACGACATCGAGGTGCGCTGAGTTGCCTAACAGGCTGCTCGTAGAAGGAACTGACGACCAGCACGTCATCCGGCACATCTGTGGAGTTCGACACATAACGGAGTCATTTCAAATCGTGCCTCTTGAGGGCGTAGACGCCGTGTTTGAGAGGATGCCCATCGAGCTCAAGTTTGCCCAGGAGGGAGACGTCGTAGGCGTTGTTGTCGATGCAGACGTGGACCTGGATGCCCGCTGGGGCACAGTCCGGGGTAGATTGGCGGAGGCGGACTTCTCAGATGTGCCAGCTCGTCCCCAAGCAGGTGGCATCATCCTCGATGCGCCCGGCAGTTTGCTCCTGGAGAGGGTCGGCGTGTGGATCATGCCCGACAATCGCGGCCCAGGAAAGTTGGAGGATCTCTTGCTCTCCATGATTCCTAAGGATGACGACTTACTTGATCATGCCGCGGGCTGTATGGAATCCATCGCTAATCCGCGATTTCGGAAGATCGACAGGGAGAAGGCCCTGGTGCACACCTGGCTCGCGTGGCAGGCAGAGCCCGGCAGGCCTTACGGAACGTCAATCGCGGCGGGGTTCCTGGATCATAACGTGCCGGAAGTCGACGTTTTCGTTTCCTGGCTGAACAGGCTGTTTTCGTAACCAAGGCCGCCCGAGCCGCCCCTTCACGTAAGGCCCGGGGCTACGCCTCAGCGCTACTCCCCCAGCATGATAGGCTGCTCGAACAGGTAGTCGCCGTGCCAGAGGATGGTGAGCGCCTCCGGCGGTGGGGCAGTCTCGCCGTCCGGGGCGCGAAAGTAGACGTACCCTTCGGCAGTCTGCCCGGCGTTCAGCGTGGCGTCCGGAAGCGAATCGGGCTGTCCCGCATCCTCGTTGTACAGCGGCTCGCAGTCCAAGAGGCGGTATATCCGGCCAAACTTGTCGGGGCTGGAAGATAGCTGAAACTCCAGGTCCCTCAGCGAGAGTTCGTCCTGAAGAGACGTGATTCGAACGAGGAGGCGTAGGGTACGCTCGTCGTGGGTTCCCGGCGCTGCCAGGACCGTTACATCGTACGAGGGCCTATCACGGCCAGGCTTCGGCCAGTTGGTGAACGTGGTGACTCTCACCGTCTCGCCTATCGCCGCCTTTGGAGGGGTGGGAATGTTTCCCCACTGGCCGCCGCTGAGCCTCTTTCCGACCCCATCTGCGCGCGGGTCGTCCCACAGAGTGCCGAGGCTGCCGCCCTCGAACGTCGTCCGCTCCGGTATGGGAGCGCTGCGGGTCAGGTCGGACGCGATTATCTCCTCCGAGCCGTCGAAGTAATGAAGCTCCACGAAGGGCCTGCCCGGCAACGTGTTCTCGCCGCTGCCGCCATCGGCGCGGAAGTAGAGATGCGTTTCGTGCGAGCCGCCCTTGACCAGGACCACCTCCTCGAACTCAGGTGACGACGGCGGTGGCGAAGTTTCGAGATTGGTCCAGGTGACCCGCTCGCCCTCCTCGTCCGGTCCGGTCTGCACAGATGCGAGGAAGTAGCCCCCGATGGTCGACAGCGACCACCGAGGGACAACCGCCGTGATGCGGACGGGCACGCGGACCGTCGCCTCGTCCACGCTTTCGCTGGGGCCGAGCGCCATCACGGCGAACGGCGGCTCCTTCAGATCGGTCTGAATCTGTACTGCCTCCCCAATCGCCGCGTAAATCTCGGATTCTGTGGCGGCGGACCTCTTCCAGGCGTTTTGCCGTTCAACCACTTCGGCCATTGCCGACTGCCAGTCCGCTCCCTCGGCCAGCTCGTCCAGGTCCACGACGACCGGGCGCCAGCGCCCCTCCCGGTAGTGGCAGTTAACCAGCACGTGCATCGAGGAGATCAGGCCGGGGTTGTCTTCCCTGAGGCCCTGGTCTACTGCGCGCGCTGCCTCTTCCGGCACGCCCATTAGCAGCCCCAGCGCGGCGTCGGGCAGTCGCCGGAGCGAGACGCTTGGTCGGACGAACGCTATGGACTCGTTGTATCCGCTCTTTTCGACGAAGGCGACGTTGATACTGATTCGCCGGAGCGCCGTGGCTTCCTTGCGGGACATGTCCCCCGCGGAGGCCGCGACGTGCTCCTCCACAAGCTCTGGCCAACCATCTTGCAGGTCCCATCCAATCTCGTAGTCGGTGTGTTCGGAGGGATCGTCGGACGGCTGGCGAGGAATGTCCTTCCACAAAGCCACGATGAGCCAGCGCGGCACGATCACGAAGAGGAGCCATTTGACGAAGAGCTTCATGCCTGCTTGGCAGCCTCCCGTCGAATAGGCCGAGAGCGTGTTTCCAAAGGTGATCGAGTCAGGGCCTGTGGATTCCGGCTCGCGGGCCGGGATGACGGTTTCGGACAGGAATGATGGTTTTGTAGCGGTCTAGTCCAGCCTGCACGCCGCCAGCAGTGCGTCCAGGTCGTCCTTCGTGCTCATGGTCGCGCACAGCTCGAATATGCGATCTGGAGTGCCGCCCGGTGCGACGTCCTCCAGCAGCCAGGTCATCTTCGCGAGCAGTTCGTCGTCGGACATCGGCGCGTCGGGATGGCCCTTGGGCTGGTGCACCACCGCCTCCTCGGCGCGTCCGTCCCGCAGCTCAGCCACTAGACGAACTCCCATGATGCCGTGCCGGGCATGCGCCTCGTCCCGCTCGTCTTCCCGCACCAGTTCGATCCGCGACGCCAGCGACTTGTACTCCACGGTGTCCCACGGTGCGCCCTCGTACTCCCGCGCGGTCAGTCTGCCGCGCAGCAGCGCCATGGTGACGACGAAGGGCGTGCTGTGGTCTGCCGCCTCGCGCGTGGCCGGGGCGTACGCCTCCGGCGAACCCTGCACGCCGCCGCAGACACCGTTGTGGCCGTACACCGTCAGCTTGGATACCGACTCGGCGCGTACGCCGGCGCGGTGCAGCGCCAGGGCGGCCTCGACGGCCGCCTGGGTCGAAATCTGGGAGGGGTAGGACTTTATGACGTTTCGGGTGGTGGTCCAGCGCTCGCCCAGCGCGTCGAACCGGTTGAGGTCCGTGGGCCCGTCGTGGAGGGCGGCCAGGCGCTCGAAGGTCGTCTCCAGGGCGTCTTCGGACGCCGTGACCCCGAGCGCGGCAAGCTCCGCCGATTGCACCGCGCGTTGCGCCGCCAGGCCCACGGCCACGGCCTTGATCATGGGAATGCTGGGCGACGGTCGGAGCCAGGTGTTCAGCACCATGCCCGTCGCGCCGGCCAGTCCACAGGCGTGCACGGCGGCGTCCGGCCCGGCACCCAACAGCCGTGAGGCTACCACGGCCAGCGTCCACGGCTCCACCGTTATTGCGTGGTAGCCCCGCCGCGAGAAGTGGTAGGCCTCAGAGAGGGCGCCGAGCAGCTCGTAGTTGGCAACGACGGCGGTGACAAGCTCGTTCGCGTCGAGGGCGCGGGCCTCTGCCAGGGCCACCAGGGCCGGTATGACGTCGCTGAAGTGGCCTCCTTCGCGTCCGGGGCTGGGAGCGAAGATGTCGTTCGCGTCCAGGTAGCGCACCATGGTGCCGTTGACCAGCGCCGCGGCGTCGGCGGGAGTCCTGGCGTCGGTGCCGATGAGCGTCGCTTCCTGTGCGCCGCCGCGGGAGAGCGCGTGCTCGCGTGTCTTCACCACCGGCTCGGCGTGGTAGGCGGCCAGCGCGCAAGCGAAGCTGTCCGCCAGGTAGCGCCTGGCCGCGGCGACCGCGTTGTCTGGAATATCCTCGTAGCGTAGGCCGTAAACGAACCTGGCCAGCTTCTCGGCAACGAACATGTCTGCCCGCGCTCCCTTCGTGCGGTTCCTACACGCCCTCGAGCACGCTCTCATCGTACAGCTCGAAGCGCTGGCGTATCATGTCGCAGGCCTCGCTCACGCCCCGCAGCGTCTGCTCAGGGCTGAGGCCCTCGTCGAAGGTCCCCGTTACCGCGTTTTCGTCGAAGATCGCCGTGACGCGGGCGCGCCTGAGCCACCGGGAGTAGCCGCGGACCCAGTCGGCGAGCGGCCGGGAAGCTTCGACACTGAGGGGGATGGCCCTTTCGCCGGCGACGTCGGTGACCGACAGCCGAAACTGGGATGCGCTTCCGTCCGCCGAGCCGTCCGCGTCAATCTTGAACGCGACGCCGGCAACCGGGAAGGCGAGGTTTAAGCTAACTTGGACACCTGATGAGTTTGCCACTGCGGTTCCTCCGTCCTGTATCGTCTATCGAGTCCGTTCCCGCGCCTCCTGCGTGCCTACTCCCCGGCCGCCTCTGCCCCGCGGCTGGCGTGAATGAACGGCAGGTTCTTGGAAGGGTCGATTGGGCGGCGCTCGATGAACGCCAGCCGCCGCTCTTCGGCCTCGTCCGACAGGATGTAGTCGGGCGCGAACGTCTCGGTGGGGCTGGGTATGCTTTCCATGTAGTCGGTGACCTCGTTGAAGGTCAGCTTCTGCAGCTCCAGAATGACGGGGCTGTTGTTCTTGATGAGGGCGCAGTAGCGCTGAACCTCGGCCTCGAGCTGGTCGTGGGGCACGACTGAGTTGGCCAGCCCCATTTCGTATGCCCGCTGCGCGCTATATTGCTGGGTCAGCATCCAGATTTCGCGCGCCCGCTTCTGCCCAACCACGTGCGCCAGGTAGCCGACGCCGAACCCGGACGCCGGGCTGCCGACGCGCGGCCCCGTCTGTCCGAACGTAGAGCGCGTTGAGGCGACCGTGAAGTCGCAGGTGTAGGCGAGGATGTTGCCGGAGCCGATCGCGAATCCGTCCACCTTAGCTATGACCGGCTGGGGTAGCTGCCTGATCAGATCGGTGAAGTTGCCCTCGCTGGTGCCGCTGTACTCGGGGCTGGAGCGGTCCTCGCCCTGGTCGCGCCCGGAGCAGAAGGCGTTTGGACCGGAGCCCTCGATTATCAGGACGCGGATGCTGTCGTCGTTGTGGGTGTCTTCCATAGCGACGATCATCTCGTCCGTGGTCTTGCCGCGAATTGCGTTGTAGACCTCTGGGCGGTTGATGATGATGCGGGCTATGCCGTCGATCTTCGAGTAGAGGATGTCGGTAAATTTCATCGAGTAGGCCTCCGTCTGGATTGCATATCAGGCCGGACCGGTCCTCTGGCGCCGGCGCCAGATGCGCTGGTGGCAATATAGCATAGGCGGCGGGGTAGGGCCATGATTCGGGTAAGGGTATGCCCGGCCCAACCTCGTCCGGTGTGATACCATAAGCGAACCATCATCCCCTGTCGTCCTGCCGACTTCCCGACACTCTTCAGCGGCCCTTCACGTCCAGATCTCAGCGGTGTGTAGAGAATGCTCCAGGTCATAAACATCGCCAAATTCTACGGCTCCGAGACCGTCCTGAAGGACGTCTCTTTAGTAGTCAACCCCGGGGAGCGTGTGGGGCTGGTAGGCCCCAACGGTTCGGGCAAGTCCACGCTGCTGCGAATCGTCGCGGGGATCGAGGCGGCGGACAGCGGCAGGGTGGCTATCGGCTCTGGGGTGACCACGGCGTGGATGCCGCAGGGATTTGAGGCCGACCCGGCCCAGTCACTGGGACAGGCCGTGCGCGGCGGGCTTATCGAGCACGCAAACTCGCACGACCACCTGGCAAGAGTCGAGGCGAGAATGGCCCGCGCATCCGGCCGCGATCTGGACACCCTGATCGAAGAGTACGGACGCGTATCAGACGAGTTCGCGGCGCTGGGCGGCTACGAAGTCGAGCAGCGCGCGACTGCCGTGCTCCAAGGGTTGGGGCTTGGAGACGTACCGGAAGATACGCCTCTCTCCAGCCTCAACGGAGGCGAGCGGACCAGGGCAGGCCTGGCCGGCGCCATCGCGGCCAATCCCGGCGTGCTCCTCCTGGATGAGCCGACTAACCACCTGGACATCGAGGCCCTCGAATGGCTGGAGTCCTACCTGTCCGTGTACTCAGGAGCCGCTCTGATCGCGTCTCACGACAGGGCTTTTCTGGACGGCGCCGTGACCGGCATCCTGGAGCTTAGTAATGAGGCCCACGGCATCGCGGCCTATCCGGGCGGGTACTCCGAGTACCGGCTGATGAAGGAACGCGAGCTGGAGAAGCAGACCGCGGCGTGGAAGGACCAGGAGGCGGAGACGAGAAGGATTCAGGGGGACATCGTGCAGACGAAGCAGACCGCGCTCCGCACCGAGAGGTCCACCACGCACGACTTCTATCGGAGACGCGGGAAGAAGGTGGCCCGAAAGGCCAAGGTGCGAGAGAGGCGGCTGGAACGGCTGCTGACCTCTTCGGACAGGGTAGAGCGGCCCAGCGCGGCGTGGAAGATGAAGCTGGACTTTGGGGCACCGGCGCGGGGCGGCACGCTGGCGCTTCGGCTGGACGGGGTCGGCCACGGCTACGCAGGGCGCCGGCTGTTCCAGGACGTGGACCTGGTGCTGGAGCACGGCGAGCGCGTCGCCCTGCTGGGCCCGAACGGCAGCGGCAAGTCCACGCTGCTCGGAATCGTGGCGGGCCACGCCGCACAGGACCTGGGTGAGGTGCGCGTCGGCGCGAACGTGAGGATTGGCTACATGCCCCAGGACCAGGCCGGAATGGACTGGAGCACGACGCCATTAGAGATGATCCGGCAGTCGGCTGAGATGACCGAGACCGAGGCCAGGACCCTGCTTCATCTCTACCTGTTCGAGGGAGACGAGTCCCTGCTGGCCGCCGACAAACTCAGCTACGGCCAGCGCTCCCGGCTGTTGCTGGCCAAGCTGGTGCTGGAGGGAGCCAACTTCCTGTTGCTGGACGAGCCGGTCAACCACCTCGACATCCCGTCCAGGGAGCGATTCGAGCAGGCGCTCGACGCTTACCCCGGCTCGGTGCTCATGGCCGTTCACGACCGCGACCTCATAGACCGATTCGCCACCGCGATCTGGTCGATCGAGGACGGCGCCATCCGCCGCTATGGAAAGCGCGGCGACATCGGCGCCGGACTGCGGCGCGGCGACCTGTTGGGCGGTTCTCGAACCGCCCCTACGTTTCGGCGTTAGCCGCCGCTGATGTGCGCAATGTAACGCTCGGCGGAAGAGCGGACTGCTTCTTTGCCGCCACTTATGACGTTGCGCCCCCACCAGCCACCGTAGATGCGGTCGAATTCGTAAGGATCGACGGCCTCGACGATGGAGCCGACCTCGGCCGCGGAGAGCGGTATGAGGTTGGGGTAGCTTGTCATAAAGCTGACGAAGCGGCGGTCGGGCACCACGGTTATCGAGTCCCCAACGAACAGCGCGCCCTTGCCGCCCGCGCCGCCGGCCCAGTGCAGCACAGCGCTGCCGGCGAAGTGGCCGCCGCACCGGACGAGCGTGACCCCCGGCGCCAGCTCCAGCGGCGCGCCGTCCCAGTAGCGAATCGATGGGTCCGGGCGCATCACGTGTTCGCGGTCCGCCTCCGGCACGTAGATTGGCGCCCCGCCGAAAGCGCGGCTCCATGTGACCATGCTGTCGTAGAAGTGCGGATGCGAAAAGCATATCGCCTGGACGCCGCCAAGCGCGTTCAGACGCTCGACGGTGTCGCCGTCCAGGTAGCTGATGCAGTCGTACAGCACGTTGCCACCGGGCGTCTGCACCAGCAGCGCCCTCTGTCCAATGGAAAAGGAGGGCGTGATGCCGATGCCGGTCAGGCCCGGCTCCTCCTCCCTGACGTCGTTGCGATGGCCGGCCTCTTTCATCGCCGCCATCGTCGTCCACCGCTGGCCGTCCCAGCCGACGTACTGCCTCGGGTCCTCGCATATGGGGCAGCGCGCCGGCGACTCCTCACTCTCCGCGAACTCAACGCCGCAAGTGACGCAAATGTAGTTTTCCATGGCTCCTCCGTTTTACTGGGGGCGACGGACTTGTGCGCCTGAACTCCCCCTCACCCTAACCCTCTCCTGCGTGGGGGAGAGGGGACTCTGGAACTAACCCTCTACCGCCAGGGGAGAGGGGGCTTTGAAACTGACAAACCCCGTCCATCCGTAGTATCATAACCCCCGTTGCAAACCTAGCGCGACCCTGCGCGCCCGCGTAAATCAGGAGATTCAAATGCCCAATGGCGCCGACAAGCCGCGGACCGTAGGCGAGCTGCGTAGTAGCGGCTACACTCCTCAGACAGTCAAGCAGGAGGTTCGCAAGAACCTCATACGAAAGATCGAGAACGCGGACCAACTCTTTCCGGGCATAGTGGGCTTCGACGACAGCGTGATCCCGCAGCTCGAGAACGCGCTGCTGGCGGGCCAGGACATAATCCTGCTCGGAGAGCGCGGCCAGGCAAAGTCCCGGCTTATCCGTCACCTCGTGTCGCTGCTGGACGCCGAGATTCCCGTCATGGCCGGCTGCGAGCTCAACGATGAACCCTTCGCCCCCATCTGCAGCGCGTGCAAGCAGAGGGTCGAGGAGCAAGGCGACGAGGCGGCCATCCAGTGGATGTCGCGCGACATGCGCTACTCCGAGAAGCTGGCTACGCCGGACATTTCGGTCGCCGACCTGATCGGCGAGATAGATCCCATAAAGGTCGCCGAGGGGCGCTACCTGTCCGACGAGCTGACCATCCACTACGGGCTGATTCCTCGCACAAACCGGGGCATCTTCTGCATTAACGAGCTGCCCGACCTGTCCGAGCGCATTCAGGTCGGCCTGTTCAACCTCATGGAAGAGCGTGACGTGCAAATCAAGGGCTACCGCATCATGCTTCCGCTGGACGTGATGATGGTGTCGAGCGCAAACCCGGAGGACTACACCAACCGCGGCCGCATTGTGACCCCGCTGAAGGACCGTTTCGGGGCGCAGATCCGCACCCACTATCCCCGGTCGCTCGACCAGGAGATCGACATCGTCGAGCAGGAGTACGTTCGCTTCCCGGACACCGACGAGCGCGTGACGGTTCCGGCGTACATGAAGGAGATTGTGGCCGAGATCACGTCGCTCGCGCGGCGCAGCCCCGAGGTCAACCAGCGGTCTGGTGTCAGCCTGCGAGTGTCCATTTCCAACTACGAAACGATGCTCGGCAACGCCTTCAAGCGCAGCCTCAGGAGCGGCGAGCCCACCTCGCCCCGGATAAGCGACCTGCCCGCAATTGTCGCCTCCACCACCGGCAAGATCGAGCTGGAGAGCGTGGAAGAGGGCAGGGAGTTCAAGGTCGTCGAGGACCTCATCAAGAAGGGTGTCACCAACGTCTTCCGCCGCTACTACAGCCCGACCGAGTTCGACGAGGTGCTGGAGCGGTTCGAGGAGGGCTGCGAAGTAAGGACAGGCAGCGATCTTCCGTCCTCGGCCTACGGCGAGGCGCTGGATTCGCTCGCCAACATCGGCGAACTCATCAGGCGCATCGAGCCTTCCGACGACCCCGCGGCGATCGCCTCCGCGATCGAGTTCCTGATGGAGGGCCTGCACCTCAACCGCAAGCTCAATCGCGACCAGGTGTCCGGCCAGTTCCTCTACAGGAGCTAGGAGACACGGGTGGCGATCAAATGTCCTCTCTCTTGAGGGAGAGGGTGAGATGTCGCCACGACTGCCCCCTCATCCCCGTATCGAGTACGGGGCAAGCTCTAACCTTCTCCCACCAGGGTAGAAGGGACTTTACAAACACCTCTAGGAAAGGCGAATGACCCAGACCGCCCGCAGAGGCAACGTCCCGAAGGCATACGATCCGCAGGCCGTAGAGCGGCGCATCTACGGCATGTGGCTTGACGGAGGCTACTTCACGCCCCGCATAGACCGCGACAAAGAGCCGTTCGTCATCATCATGCCGCCTCCAAACGTGACCGGCGAGCTGCACATGGGCCACGCGCTCACCACGGCGCTGGAAGACCTGATGATCCGCTGGCACAGGATGAAGGGCGACCCGGCGCTGTATCTGCCGGGCTCCGACCATGCCGGCATCGCAACCCAGGTCGTCGTCGAGCGCGCGCTGGCGTCCGACGGCATCACCCGGCACGATCTGGGCAGGCGCAAATTCGTCGAGCGCGTGTGGCAGTGGGTGGACCAGTACGGCGACCGGATCTACGAGCAGCTGAAGCGCCTCGGCGCGTCGTGCGACTGGACGCGCCGCAGCTTCACGCTGGACGCCGGCCCGGCGAGAGCGGTGCGCAAAACGTTCGTCAGCCTGTACAGGAAGGGGCTGATATACCGTGGCGAGCGAATCACCAACTGGTGCCCACGCTGCCGCACGGCGCTATCCGACCTCGAGGTGAAGCACAGGGAAGAGGATGGGCGGCTGTACGACATCCGGTACGACCTGGAGGACGGCGGCTCCGTCACCATCGCCACCACGCGCCCGGAGACGCTGCTCGGCGATACCGCCGTGGCCGTCAACCCGGAAGACGACCGCGCCAACCACCTCGTCGGGCGCACCGCCGTGCTGCCCGTGTTGGGGAGACGCCTGCCCGTAGTCGCGGACGAGGCCGTGGAGCTGGGCTTCGGCACCGGCGCGCTCAAGGTCACCCCTGGGCACGACCCGAACGACTTCGAGATTGGCGCCCGCCACGACCTGCCCACGGTCAGCATAATGAACCTGGACGGCACGCTGAACGAGAACGCGGGCCCCTACGAGGGGCAGGACCGCATGGTGGCGCGAGAGAACATCGTCGCGCAGCTCGAGGCCGAGGGCCGGCTCGAGCGCAGCCAACCCTACCGCCACTCGGTGGGCCACTGCGACCGGTGTGACGAGGTGGTGGAGCCGATAATCAGCCTCCAGTGGTACGTCCGCATGGAGCCGCTTGCCAAGCCGGCGAGAGACCGCGTGGCCGACGGCTCGATTAAGATCATCCCCGAACGCTTCACCAGGGTCTACTTCAACTGGATGGACAACATCAGGGACTGGTGCATCAGTCGCCAGCTTTGGTGGGGCCACCGCATCCCCGTCTGGTACTGCCGCGGGTGCGAGGCCGTGATCGTGGAGGAGGACGACCCCAGCGTCTGCCCGGACTGCGGCTCGGCCGATCTCGAGCGCGACCCCGACGTGCTGGACACCTGGTTCAGCTCCGGCCTGTGGCCCCATTCGACGCTCGGGTGGCCCGACGACACCGAGGACCTGGACTACTTTTACCCCGGCAGCGTGCTCGAGACCGGCTACGACATCCTGTTTTTCTGGGTGGCCCGCATGATAGTGCTGGGCATCGAGAACATGGGCGACGTGCCGTTCCGCACCGTCTACCTGCACGGTCTGGTGCTGGACCCAGAGGGCGTAAAGATGAGCAAGTCCAAGGGCAACGTGCTCGACCCCCTGGAGCTCATCGACATGTACGGCGCGGACGCTCTGCGTTTCGCCCTCACCACGGGAAACTCCCCCGGCAACAACATGCGGGTGAACCAGGGCAAGCTCGAGGCCAGCCGCAACTTCGCCAACAAGCTCTGGAACGCCGCCCGATTCGCCATGCAGAACCTGGAGGGCGCGGACGGCCTGGAGGGCTGGTACGACCCCAACCCGTCGCACCGCCACGACCGTTGGATCGTCAGCAGACTGAACCGCGCCTCCGAGCAGGTGGAGCGGTTCATGGGCGAGTACAACTTCGGCGAAGCCCAGCGCGCCATCCACGACTTCATGTGGCACGAGTTCGCCGACTGGTACATCGAGCTCGCCAAGATACGGATGCGCTCGGAACAGCAGGATGAGCCGTCGCCTCTGCCGACGCTGGCATACGTTCTGGAGCGCATTCTGCGTTTGCTGCATCCCTTCATGCCGTTCGTCACCGAGGAGCTGTGGCAGATGCTAGTGCGCCTGCTGCCGGACGAGCCGGGCCGCCCCGACGCCCTAATTGCGGCGGCCTACCCGTCGCCCGACGCGGCCCGCTTCGACGCCGAGGCCGAGGCCGAGATAGGCGCCCTCATCGAGATAGTGCGCGCCGTGCGGAACCTGCGCGCCGAGTTCAAGATACAGCCCAGCCGGCACGTCGCGGCCTCCGTGGAGGCCGGGGAGCTGGGCGCGGCGCTGGCCCGCGAGTCCGGCGCGATCGCCACGCTGGGCCGAATCGAGCCGCTCAGCGTAACGCGGGAGCAGGGCGGGGACGAGCCGGACACAGTATCGCTGGTGCTGGAGCGCGCCACCGTCAGGGTTCCACTGGGCGGGCTGATCGACGTCGGACAGGAGCGCGAGAGGCTGTCGCAGGAGCAACGGCAGCTCGAGGGCCAGATGGACAAGCTGTCCAAGCTGCTCGCGAACGACGACTTCCTGTCGCGCGCGCCCGAAGAGGTCGTCGAGAGGGAGCGAGAGCGCAGGGGCACGATCGAGGAGCGCCAGGCCAGGGTGGCAGAAATCCTGGAGAAGCTCGCTACGGCCTGACGCCGCCTATCGCGGCGTCGACCCGGAGCACTCCGTGGCGGCGTTCTTCCGGCGAGTCGTACCGCCACTCAACCGCGATTGCCGGTTGGTGTTCGGCGCCACCGCCGTCCGGGCGCTCGACTACAGCTTCCTGAGCGTGTTCCTCGGCGTCTACGTCAGCGTGCTCGGCTTCAGCGCGCTGCAGGCCGGCATGGTCTTCAGCGCCATCATGGCGGGCGGGGCGCTGTCCAACCTGCTCGCGAGCTGGAAGGGCGACGTCATAGGCCGGCGGCGGTTGCTGCTGGCCATGACGGTGCTGATGGCCGCCGGCGGCGCGCTGTTCGCCGTCGCCGAGAACGAGTGGCAGCTTGCCGTCATCGGCCTGTTCGCCATGACGACCACCACCGGCGGCGACAGAACGGCCTTCGTCTCGCTGGACACCGCGATACTGGCGCAGTCCACGCCCGACCGCCAGCGCACGCTCGTCTTCAGCTTCTACAACCTCGCCGGCTTCGTAACCAAGGCCGTTGGCGCGCTGCTGATCGCCGTTCCCGACGTGCTGCAGGACAGTCTCGGAATGGAGGAGCTGAACTCCTACCGCGTCATGTTCGTGGGCTACGCCGTAGTCGCGGCGGGCGCGCTGGCCTTCTACGCCCTGCTTTCCCCGCTGTCGGAAGTTCGACAGGCGGCGAGGGCGTCGGCGCCTGCCACGGAGGGCGGCCCCGTATCGAGTACGGGGCAGGCTCTGAGCGCCCGCAGCGCCATCATTCGCATGGCGGCGCTCTTTTCCATCGACTCGCTGGGGGGAGGCTTCTTCGTGAGAAGCTTCATCGCGTTCTGGTTCGCCGACAGCTTCGGAGCCAGCCTGAACGCCATCGCCCTGATATTCTTCTTCGGACAGCTGGCGAACGTCGCCTCGGTGCTTGCGGCGGTGCCGGTGGCGGCGAGGATCGGCCTGGTGAACACGATGGTGTTTACGCAGGTGCTATCCAACCTCTTCACGATCGCGCTCGCGGTCTCGGGCAACTTGCAGCTGGCCGTCTTCTTCTACCTTGCGAAGGAGCTCGCGAACGAGATGGACGTGCCGACGCGCCAGTCCTACACGATGGCGATAGTGCCGCCGGAGTCGCGCATGGCGATGGCGGGCGTAACGAACCTGGGACGAAACATCACGCAGACGATAAGCCCCGGGCTGGCCGGGGCGATCGCAAACGTGACCAGCCTCGGCGCGCCGTTCATAATCGGCGCCGGTTGCAAGCTGGTGTACAACGCGGCGCTGTACTGGCAGTTCCGGTCCATCAAGGCGCCGGAGGAGCTGCGACGCGCGGCCGCGGGCGGCGAGGGCATGGAGGGGCGCGCCTAGAGTCCGCGGAGCTCCAGTGTCTCGACGTCGCCCGTCTCCAGGTCGGCCACGCGCATGGCGTGGTTGTTCGCGAACTTCGATGCCTTTGCCATCCTGTGCCGCAGTTTGCTTCGCTGTTCCCGTTTTGGAAACCCCTCAGAAGGGGTATTGATCTCGCTTGCAAGTAAGTTCCAGAATCGGCTAACGGGCAGGGACGCGCGACCTGCGCGTGATGTTGGATCGCTCACACGATTGTGTCATTGGCGATGCTGGCGCTGTGCCAGCCTGGGGCCGTGAGCTTACCAGAAAGGACGGGTCGATATGTGGCGATGGTTGGGCCCGGCTGTGCTCTTGGCGTCGATCTGTGTGGTGGTGGCCTGCGGCTACGGAGCGCACGACGCGGGTCCGTGCATTGGTGATGACGGCGAACCCGAGTGGGGATTGTTCGGCCCCACGGTCAACGCCGGCAGCGAGTTCCACCGGGAGCTCTATCGGACGTACGCCGCGCGCCTCGACGCGGAATTGGGGGAGACCGCAAAGCTGACGCTGACGATTCGCAACAAGACCGCCGAGGCGCAGACCCTCACCACCATGTACACCACACCCGTGGAGTTCATCGTCGCCGTGCAGGATGACTGTCGGCAGTTTTGGTCCTCGATTGGAGGAATCTCCCATCGGGCGGCGCTCCTGCGGTTCGGGCCGGGTGAGGAGAAGACGTTCACCGGCGAGTGGAACTTCCTGCTGAACGGCGAGGAGAAGGTTCCCCGGGGCAAGTACATCGCCTACGCCCTCGTGGGCCTGCACGACGGGATCGACGGGGAGCGCGTCGGCTTGTACGAGTACACCGGCAGGGCGGGGCAGCTCACCGGGGTGATGGCGGCGTTCAGGTACATCCGCGTGGAGGAGAGGCACCTTCGCGCCGCGCGCGTCGTGCATCCACCGACGCCCGTGGATCCGCACGCTTGCGGCGAGCCCCTCAGGGCCTCGCGCCGCGAGGAGTTGATGTGGTTGGCGAACACCAGGCCCCCGGATGATTTGATCCACGCGTCGAGGGTTCTGGAGAAACGCGGGGATGCGCTCCGCGCCCTTCGAGACGGGGACGACCGCATCATTCAGGTGCACGCCGGAACCCTCCTGGACGAGAACAGGCGGATAACCCAAGAGTTCGGCATCCGCGTCGTTGTTTCGGAGCCGCTGCCGGAGGATTGGGAGTTGCCGGAGTGCCTGGAGGATGTGCCCGTGCAGGTCGTGGTGGACTTGGACGGGCACTAGGGAGGAAGAAACGGGGCGCTTGTGATTTTTTGACAAAGTATGGTGCAATGCCCAATCGCGCGGGCGGGGAGCCCGTGATCCCGCTAAGGATTTTGTGGCTCGGAGGACTGTGACAGCAGACCCTCCGAGAAGACCCCCCGCCCGCACCGCTTGAGAAGACAACGAAGCCGCCAGACCCCTTTGGGGAGGCCGGATGATTGATCCGGAAGGGGTTTTGACACTGTGCGTATATACGTTCTAGCATCGGCTCACGGGCAGGGACGCGCGACCTACGCGTGGTGGTGGATCGCTCACACTATTGTGGCCCTGGCGATTCTGGCCCTGTGCCAGCCTGGGGTCGTGAGCTAGCGAGAGGAGGCCAACATGCGGGTATGGTGGATTCTCGCCGGTCTGGTGGTGATGGCGTTTAGCGGTGGCTCAGGCCCGGCGTGGGAGTTGAACCCGTGTGTATGTATCGCGCGCCGCAGAACCAGGCGCTCAGCTACGGCCCACCACCTAGCGGGGAGTCTTATCGCTACTTCTCCTCGCGTCTCGACGCGGATTTCGGAGAAACCGTGTGGCTGATGATGGAGATAGAGAACATCAACGAGCGCGAACGACACATCGTGGCGGGGCTCAGCCCCATTGTGAGGATTCTGGTGACCACGCATGAGTGCGTAGTGATCTGGCACTCGCCCTTCCGCGGCCACTCGGCGGGGTTGGAATTCGATGTCCGTTTCATGCCGGGAGAAATGATGAAGTTCGGCGACGAGTGGAGTTTCACGGACAATTGGGGAGAGATGGTTTCTCCCGGTGGTTATCTCCCGCACGTTAGCTTGGAGGTCGTCGAATACAACCCGCCCGGCTCCGGGCTGCGGTCTGAGAGGGCCAGGCACACGGTGTTCGAGCGCATCGGCGTCACGGAGGAGCAACTCAAGGCCGCGCGCCCCGCATACCCCCCAACGCCTGTGGACCCGTCCGCGTGTGGCGGGAATTCTCCGGGTGAGGCATACGCCCGTTGGGTGATGGACAAACATTCGGAGATGCTGGAGGAGTGGCGGCATTGGTCTGCCGCGGTTCTATCCACGAGCCTTCTGGACGAAAGCAGGCAGCCCACGGGGGCGCGGGGCATTCGCGTGGTCGTCGAAGAATGGCGGGTAAAAGAGGCGGAGGAAGTGGAGGAAGCGGTGATGGGGTGGGAACTGCTGCCGGAGTGCCTGGAGGACGTGCCCGTACAACTCGTGGTGAGGCTGGGTGACTAGAGAGCAGGAGGAGGGAGGGAAAAGAGAGGGGCGCTTGTAGCTATTTGATCAAAGTATGGCATGATGCCGAGAGTGCGGGCGGGGCGATGTCTCCGACTCACAGGAAAAACCGCCTGGCGAGTGTTGTAGCACCGCCGACAGGGACGCCCCGCCCGCACCACCTAAGAAACAACGAGGAGGCGATTCCCGTCTGCGTGAGGGACCCCTTGGGGGGGGGTCACTGGCCTCGCTGTCTATGCCCTCAGGTCATCACAATCGGGGGCAGGACAACAGTGTGAAGGGCCTCAGAAAGGAGGTGCACCAATCGTCGTTGCGCCCAAACCGTATCACTGGAGGCCCTTGGTGTACAACCCGGTTTGGGCGCACAAGCCGTGAAAAATCACAGGAGGAATACAAAATGAACGAAGTGAAGAACAATATCGTCCTCGCCTGCCTCGCCTGCCTCGCCTGCCTCGCCTGCCTCGTCGCCCTGGTGCTCGCGATGCTGGCGTGCGGAGAGAAGGCCCCGGAGAGCGTGTGGGATACGCACACCATCAAGGATCCCGCGACGCTATGCGGGGAGGACGAGACCGCGCCCACACGCGAACGCCTGGGTGAGATGATGCTCTAATACAAACCTACGTTCAGACGCTACCCACACTTCGAAGGTGTAAGCGCTGGGATTCCCCTCATGAACGACGACGGCGAGTGGACGGATGTTAACGGCATCAGAATCATCGTCGAGGTGATTGTTGACCCCAGCACGATACCGCCCAAAGACAGGCTACCAGAATGTCTGGAAGGCGTTCCCGTGCAAATCTTGGAAGGCAGCGTCGGGTGGTAAGAGACCACTACAAGAAACGGAGGAGATAAGAATGGGAATCACGGACGAATCACACGCCCCGCTGTTGAGCGGCGTGTGGATACAGTGGGAAATACCGGGAGAAGACCCCACGGGCAGGGAACGCTGACTGGGCTGGCCACGCGCACCTCGGACGGCAAGCGCGTGCTCGTGGACCCGTCGTCTTGCGGCGAGCCCGCGGACTTCGAGCGTATGTCGCGCGCTTTGAGCGAGAACTTGGAGACGCTCAGGAGGATACTCAACGAGGAGGCCGACCAGTACGCTTTCTTTCGCAAGGGTCGTCTCCTGGACGAAAACAGGCGTCCCGTTCGAGCGCGGGACGGCACGTTCGCACACGCCATCCGAATCATCGTCCGGGAGCCGCCGATGGAATCGCTGCTGGAGTTGCTGCCTGAGTGTCTGGGAGGCGTGCCGCTGCAGGTAGTGGTGGTGCAGGACTCTGGGCAAGTGTGACTTTTTGAACAAAGCGTATGTAATGCCCAATAGTGCGGGCGGGGCTTCGCTTCCCAAAGAAGGAACCCGTCCGGTGAGCGTTCGCAGCGCCGCCGTCCGGGAGACGCCCCGCCCGCACCGATTGAGAGGAGACAACGAGGACTCGCAGACCCCTTTGGGGAGGCCCTTTTACGCGGTCTTCGGTGTCTCCCCCTCAGGCTATCACACTTCGGGGGATCGACAACAGTGTAGAGGGCCGCAGGAGAGCCGGAAAGGAGGTGTACCAGTCCCCGCTGTGTCCAAACCATATCACCGGAGGCCCTTGGTGTACAACGGTGTACAACCGGGTTTGGATGCACAATCAACCAACGGCTACAGGAGGAATACTTATGAGGGGAAAGAAGATATACGTCTGGTCGTTGGCAGCCGCAGCGGCGACGTTGCTGGTGGCAGCGGCGGTCGGTGAGCTCTGGCTCGGTGAATCCACAGATTCGGAGGCCAATCTGTGCCCCGGCGCATATTCGGGCGCCGACGCCACACTGCCGCCTGTGGGCGAAGGCTTCTTGCGTGCCTTCGCCCCCTCCTTCGAAGTGACCAACGAGAGCTTCGTGCGGATGACGCTCACATTGCGGAACACCAGGAACTGGAACCAGACTCTCCGGTTCCCGGCCGACCCGCCCCACTCGTTCACCGTCACGACCGCGACCGACTGCAAAGCGGTCTGGCATGGGAAGGGACGGGTTACCGAAGCGGGCGCGAGTTGGTATCTGGATCAGGGCGAGGAGAGAAAACTTAGAGGCGAATGGCCTTTGGTGGATACGGAGGGGCAACCAGTTCGTCCCGGGGAGTACCTGGTGCACGTGCACCTCGGCATGGAGGACCCACGCGAGAGGCTTACGATGTCCGCACGGGTGCGCGTGAATGAGATCCAACTACGAGACGTGGGCAAACCCCTGTACGCCGCGCTGGAGGACCCGGCCACCCTGTGCCCAGTGGGCACGGAGGCAATCACGAACATCGAAATCACGGATCCCAACGGTAAGGCAATGGGAGTGTTCTGGAAATACGGACACCTGTTCAGGAGCCACCCAAACTACCAGGGGGCCGGCGCGGGTCCGCTCTCCGACGAGAACGGGGAACCCACCGAGACAATGGGCATCATAGTCGAAGTCTCGGTGCGCACGAACGGGGACACGGGAATACCGACCTGCCTGGAGGGTGTCCCCATACAGGTAGTCGTGGGACCCGGCAAGATAACACCCGGACCCGTGATAAGAGAGTTGATAGGAGGACCCACGCCGACAAGGCCCATGCAACGGCAGCGGTGACGGCGGCGGCCGTCGCAAACCACAAGGAAGACAACAGGAGAGATCACATGGGAGAATCCAACACGAATCACAGAACGCTGGTGAGCGGAATACAGATAAAGGGCGCGGTGCCCGTGGGGTTGGCGAATGTGCCGGGCGTTCACGGGACCGGAACGCTGACGGGGCTCGCCACGCGCAACTCCGACAACAAGCGCGTGCTGGTAACCAACGCGCACGTCCTGGTGGGCCTGACCGCCGGCGGCGGCTACCGAAACCCCACCTCGACGAAGGACGAGAACATGCACCAGGGGGAAGGCGGGAGGGATGACAAGGTGGGCGACATCCTTGACTGAGTCGAGTTCGTGTGGGGTGAGGGCACGTACATCACCGCCGACGCAGCCATCTGCGACATAGACGACGGCGTGGAGACCGACTTTCTTCTGCACGACCACCCGACGCACGGCAGTAGGCGAATCATCGCGGGTTCACCGCCGATAGTAAACGACATGAAGCTCATAGTGTTGGGGGCCGTGAACGGGAGGGAGAGGTCACCGTCACCCGCTGGGCGTTTCCCAGAACAATCGAGCCGGGCATGGTCATGGCAAACACCATCACGCTGGACTGCCCGAACCGCCCCATCGCGGAGGGCGATTCGGGCGCGCCCTGTCTCTACAAGGTCAGAGACGGCGCATACCAGATAGCCGCGATCGTGTTCGCAGGGCGTGGACAAGGAGACAGTGTAACCGGCTATGCATTCCCAGCTTCCGCCGCGGAGCGGGCGTTGGGCATCACTTTCGGGGAGCAACTGCCCGCGCTCGGCGTGAACGAGCAGAGCGGCTTCAACCTGAGCCTGTACAAGCCGTCAAGGGCCCTGAGAGGCTTCTCGGGACAGGCTCTGAGCTTGGAGAGCATCGATGAGCACGGCGCGAGCAGGCGCCTGGTGGGGCCGCGCATACCCGACACCGGCGAGATCGTCCACCACTGGTGGGACATCAGCCTCGCTGCATCTTCGGTGAGCCTCACCATTCACGGCGGGCCGGACACGCATCCGCAGTTCGTCGGCGGGCGCACCTGGGGATTCAAGGTGCTCGTCAAGCGAACTGAGGACGAGGAGTGGGACTACGTGCTCGGCGGTTCGGCCGAACTGTCCGAGGCGGCCTTCACGTCCGGCAAGGGCGACGACGCGATGACAATCGCGGTCGCTGACTTCACAATACCGCTCAGCAACAAAGCCGACGCCTGGTCCGCGTACTTCCGGTCGTGCAGGCGCGACAGCACGGGCGGCGACTTCGAGGTGAGGATTGAGGGCGCACCCCTGAACCGAGCGCCCATCGCCAAGGCCGTGGCGACGCCCAACCCCGTGACGGCGCGCTCCGAGGTGACGCTCGATGGGAGTGAGAGCACTGACCCCGACGGCGACGCGCTCACGTACGCGTGGGAGCAGCCCACAGAGGCGGGGGGCGACGCCACCAGCAATCGGGTGGCGCTCACCGGCGCCAACACCGCGAAGGCGTCCTTCGTGCCCCGGCGAGCCCGCAGACGCTCTCGTTCACGCTGACAGTCGAGGACCCGAGCGGCCTCGCTGCGCAGGACACGGTGGACGTGGTGGTGCTCGGCCCGGGCCTCGAATCCCTGGGGACGCTCCCGGAGGGTGACACGACGGCGAGTGGCACGTGGAGCAGCGACATCCCGTCCGTCAACCGCAGCGACCGCTACGCGAGATTCTACGTGTTCCGGCTGGACAGGCGAGTCAGGGTGAGGCTTACGCTCTCGTCTTCCGAGGACACGTACATGTTTCTGCTGGACGGCGCCGGCAAGGACGGCGATGAGCTACAGAGTAACGACGACTACGACTACTTAAACACCCTCGACTCACGCATCACCCGCACGCTCGACGCGGGGGACTACACCGTCGAGGCGACGACGTTCTGGCCCCGACTCACAGGCGACTTCGATCTGGTCGCGCGTCTGATAAGCAGTGACGCCACGCTCAGCGGCCTCGGCCTCTCGGCGGGCGAGCTTACGCCGGCCTTCGACGCGGGCGAGACCTCGTACACGGCGTCGGTAGAGCACACACGAAACACCATCACGGTCACGTCCACGGCGAACAACCGCGATGCCACGATAACGGTGAAGGGCGTCGCCACGGCGAGCGGCACGGCGAGTGTCGCGCTTTCCCTGGTCGTGGGGGAGAACATCATAGACGTCGTCGTGACCGCAGAGGACGGCACGCAGCGGACGTATACGATCACGGTTACGCGCGTGGCGTACTCCGCGCCGGTGACGCCGCCCGCTGGCTCGGACCCTGGCTCAGACCCGGCGCCGACACCCACGCCGACGCCGACGCCCACGCCGCCCCCTGGCTGCACCGAGTGGGGTCCCTGGACGGGGACACGGGCGAGACGCGCGGATGCGGCAGGGCGCGCATGAAGTTGCAGCGCAGGCACTGCCGTGAGGGTTTCGGCCAGCCGCAGGAGCAGTGGGTGGACGACCCGGAGGACCTAAGCACGCCGTGGAGCACCTGGTCGGGGGCGGGCGAGTACCGCGGACACTGCGACGACTGGGAGGAGAAGGAGGTCAGGACGCGTAAGGATGACTGCGGTCGGACGGAGGAGGAGACACGCTGGGTGACTTGGGAAGGGCCCGCCGAAACGTGGGGTTCGTGGAGCTCGTGGTCGGACACTGGGAGACACCGCGGTTCGGGGACGGGGCGCGAGGAGGAACAGGAGCGGACCAGGACCAGCAACCGGTGCCGGACGCAGACGCGTTGGGTGTCGGACCCGGAGCCGGAGCCGGACCCGGAGCCGGAACCGCCGGGGACCTGGGGGTCGTGGAGCGCATGGAGCGACACGGGCAACACCCGCGGCACGGACGAGTACGGTGAGAAGGAACAGAGTAGGACCCGCACGAGCAGCAGGGGCCGGACACAGACGCAGACGAGGTGGGTATCGAACGAGTAGCGAGATAGGAGGTCAGTAAGGGTAGGCCCCCCATTCGGCGCGCGTTGTCGGGTGGGGGGCCTTCTTCGTCGGACTGATGAAGCGGCGAGTTCGTGAGTACGAGGTCGAACCTGCCGAACGCGATGTTCTGGATGGTGCTGGAGTCGTGCCTCCGGTTCTTCTCTCCCCTACAGCCCGCGCAGATCCAGCGTTTCGACGTCGCCGGTTTCCAGGTCGGCCACGCGGATGGCGTGGTTGTTGGTGTCGGCGACGTAGAGTTTACCGGCCGCTGCGCTCACGCCTGCCGGCTCGTAGAACTCCGCCTCCCGCGCGGGGCCGTCCTTGTGGCCGGCGCTGCCGCTGCCCAGCATCGTCGTGCAGCCTCGCGTGGCGGGATACACGCGCTTGATCTTGTTGTTGTAGCTGTCGGTGATGTAGAGCACGCCGTCCTCGGCGTCGATGCCGATGGGGTGCTGGAGGCGCACGTCGTCGCCCACGCCGTCGGCGTCACCGAAAGTGAACAGACCCTGGCCCACGACAGTCTGGACGCGCCCGCCCGGGTCGACGTCGGCGGAGCGTATGGCGCTGGTCTCGCTGTCGGTGAAATAGAGCTTGCCGTCGATGGCCGCGATGCCGCTGGGCTGGGCCAACTGCGCTGAGTCCAGGGGGCCGTCCACGATGTTCTCGCGCCCGGAGCCTGCGTGGGGCCGGACTTCGCCTGTGTCCAGGTGAAGACGCCATAGCTGGTGGAAGCCCGCCATGGCGATGTAGAGCGTGCCGTCGCGCAGCTCCAGGTCCCAGGGGGAGTTCAGCGCCGTCGACTGCCCGTCGCCGCCGGCGTGGAACCGCATCGCCTGCTCGCCCACGCCCGCGATCGTCTCCACGTGCCCGGTGTCGAGCGCCACCTTGCGAATAGAGTGGTTCTTCGTGTCCGCGACGTACAGCGCGTCGCCGTCGAGCGCCATTCCCTGCGGGTCGTCGAACCGAGCGTCGTGCGCAGGACCGTCGTTGTAGCCCCGCTCGCCGCTGCCGATGACCTGCGTCACCTCGCCGTCCAGCGTCGCCACGAGCACGCGATTGTGGTTGGAGTCGGCAATGAACAGCCGGCCGGAGCCGGCGTCTGCCAGGACCTTGCCCGGGAAGGACAGGGGCCGCTCCCACTCCCTCTCGCTTTCGAGCTTGAAGCTCATGGGCCGGCGGTCTATCAACCCATCAGCGTCGAACTCCCGCACCATCTCGGCGATGATGTTGTCGAACGGGTCGAGGACAATCTCACCCTCGTGCTTGCCTATGACCTTGCCGCGGGGGTCGACGAACATGAGCGTGGGCCACGCCCTGACGGCGTAGGTCTGCCAGATGACGAAGTCGGAGTCGTTGGCGACGGGGTGTTCGATTTCGTAGCGCAGGATCGCCTTGCGCACATTCTCGGTGTCCTTCTCGGCGGTGAACTTCGCGGAGTGCACCCCCACCACGACCAGCTCGTTCCTGTACTTCTCTTCCAGTTTCCGCAACTGCGGAAATACGTGCATGCAGTTGACTCAACAGTAGGTCCAGAAGTCCAGAATCACTATCTTTCCGCTCAGGTCCGCCAGCGAAAGCGGCTGCTCGGTGTTCAGCCAGTCCATCCCTTTCGGAAATTCCGGGGCGTTCACGGTGCCCGCGTAGCTCTGTGTCCTCATGGTTGTACCACCCTTTCAGCGCTCGCTCGGCGCGCCGTCTGCCCCGAATTGGCTACAAGGCCACAGGCCACTGCTCCCGCGAGTAGGCCATCGACCAAAACATGTGCTCGTAGCGCGAGCTCGCCAGAAACGCCTCGCGCATCGCCGATCTTACGGAGGGGCCGCCCTCCGCGCCGAACCGGTCCACCAACTCGCGCCAGGCCGCCGTGCTTTCCTCAAGGATACCAGAGGAGTAGGCCTCGACCCAACGGCCGTAGACCGGATGTGGCGACGGCTGTAGCTGCTGGCCTATCTCGTGGTAGCTCCAGGGGCAGGGGAGTATGGCCGCGGCGGCCTCGCCGACGCCGCCCATGGAGGCCGCGGTCAGCATGTGGTTGACGTATGCGAGGTTCGTCGGCGACGGCGAGGAAGCCTCGGCCTCCTCCTCCGTAACGCCCAGCAGCTCGAACATCCGGGAGTGCAGGGGACGCTCCACCGGCGTAGTGACGCGCCTTGCGAGTTGCCGGATGGACTCGGTGTCCGGAGCTTTGGACAGGGCGATCGAGACGACCCGGCCGAACCCTTCCATGTAGTGGTAGTCCTGGATCACGTAGTAGCGGAAGCTTTCGACGGGAAGGGACCCCCGCTGCAACTCCAGCAGGAAGGGATGCTCCATGATGTCGCCCCAGATGGAAGTAGATTCCTGCCTCAGCTCGGCGGAAAAACTGGCGCCCATTGTCACTCCTCTTCTGTCAATCGCGATATTTCCATAGTCTGCGTCTCGTGCTGTGTCTTTGATTCGATATGTTACCTAAGCCAAAAATCCAACTCTCGCCTAGTGCCATATCTACATTTCACAAACACTGCCGTCCTCTGTAGCGGCATGGCGCATTTCGGCTCATCCAACCGCCTGCGGCCGACGAACACGGCGCATATCCGCAATTCGCATATCGGGAAACGCGTGTGGCTGCCAGCAGACACATATTTGCATATCGGAACACGATTCGGTTGGCGTCCCTGGCAGGATTCGAACCCGCGACCCGCTGCTTAGAAGGCAGCCGCTCTGTCCAGCTGAGCTACAGGGACAACTGAGAGCAATTTCAAGTTTAGCATAACAGCGGAACCCCCTGCGTTCCGCTTCCATGCCGGTGCCCCGCCGAGTAGCGCGGCCTCCCGCGCCGCAACTTCGCGAGGCTTATTACCGCATCGACGTGCTGATGCGATAGAGCGAGAGTCCGCCGGCCCACAACCTTCTGACCCGGGTGACCTCCACGCCGTCCAGTTCGGCGAGGGTGGTGA
Source organism: Dehalococcoidia bacterium (assembly GCA_965226695.1). Lineage (GTDB taxonomy): Bacteria > Chloroflexota > Dehalococcoidia > Lucifugimonadales > CATOSD01 > CATOSD01. The sequence goes on along the minus strand of OZ245405.1, from coordinate 2,754,327 downwards.
AGCGCCGCTGCAGCGCGTTGCCGATCGGCCGGCTCAGAAGGCCGGCCCCGACTATGGCGGCCATGGCCATGGGCAGCCGGAAGATCCAGCGGCCGCGAGCGAGAATCGCCCTCGCCAGGAGGCCGCCCAGCAGCGCCGCCGTCGCGAGGTTGGTGCCGCAGTGGGGTGAGATCGCGAGCTCCTCGCGTCCGGACTGGAGAGAGGCGAGGGCCTCTTGCGCCGCGGCGCGTACCTCTTCGAGCGACGCCCGGCCAAATACGAAGAACCCGCCGGGCGTGGAGTAGCCGCCCAGCGGCGTTTGCGCTCCGGCCTCGAGGAGCATGGTTACCGTCCCGTGCTCCAGGGCGTGGTTGCGCCGGACGTTGTTCAACAGCCTCGATGCCAAACTGCCACCTCCTGCCGTTCGGTTGACGCCGGCGACCGACTCGCCGGCACACTCCTATCATATCCGAAAGGCAGCCGGCTCGGCTAATCGCGGCGGCCTGGGCGCGAGGTGGGGTAGGGGATGCAACTCGACCAGTCGCCGTCGCCGACTCTCCGCTGCTCGGGCCACGTGTGCGCCGCCGGGGAACGCTCGCCGCGCACAACCCCGTCGACCGGGCCGGCCAGCCGCGGCGTCCGAGGGGTCCGCGGGGTAGGGTAGTGCAATCCCTCGAAGCAGCGGACTTGATCCGACTGGACAGCCTCCCCCGCCCGCCGCACGCGGCGCCGTCGGCGAAGCCACGCCTCGGCCCCACACTCCGGGGCAGGGGAGATAGCCACCACAAGGCCGCGCGCCGTCATCCTGGACGTGTGCGCCCTTCCTCCGGGGCAGGGGAGAGATAGGCCCAACCAGGTGTGGCCGGTGGCCGCTACAACACCGGTCTGCCGCCGGACTCGCTACTCCCCGCCGGCATACTCCGAGCGGCAGGCTCGGCCCTTCCGGGCTGATCGAGCGGGCAGTGTTCCCGTACCTGGTCCGCCGTCGCCAGCCCGGTGTAATAGTAACTTACACGCAAAATAAGCGTGGCAGTTCCGTTCGTCAGCTACAGGCACACGGGCGGCAGGCGGGGTCTCGGCTGTCGAGGTTCCCGGCACCGGCTGAGCTGGGCCGGGCAACTTCTGGCTGTACCAGACACACAGTGACAATCTTAGAATTACGTCAGAAATGTCTTGACGAGGCATTGACATTAACCTAATGGGGGGATTAGCATTGCTGCACAGTCAAGTGCGGATGTAGTTTCAGCAGTGGCTCACCAGGTAGCGCTAGAGGGTCGACGTCACAGGGACTCTGTACAGCCTTAAGGAGGTTGACGTGACGAACAAGAAGACGAAGAAAATGTTGGCAGTTGAGTCGAAGTTCGATCAGCCGCTGGAGAAGATGCTCCCGGGGATGGTCACCGACATGGGCCTGACGGCTACGGCAGACCACCTGGGCGTGAGCAAGGCCACGCTCGGCTACTGGCTGCTCAAGCTCGGCATCAGCGTTCAGAGAATCGCCCTCGCGCCGGGGGACACGATCAAGGTGACCCGCGTGAAGTAGGTCGGCAGGCCCTCTAAGCGTCAATGCCGCCGGCGTTCGCCGCGGCAAAAGTCGGCGCCGCTCACCGGAGTTTCTCGGTGAGCGGCGCCGACTTGCGTTGTGGGACCGTTCTAGGTCATGTGGGCCCTCGCCCCTGGATTCCGGCTCGGGGGCCGGAATGACGGATCTACAAGGGCCGGAATGACGGACCTGCAGGGGCCGGAGTGCGGATCTGCAGGGGGCCCCGATTGCGGTTCGGAGGAAGAGCTGTCGACGCTCTCCCGTCGGCGCGCTAGCGCCGGTTGCCGATCGCCTCTCGTGCCTCCTTCTCCCGGTAGCGGTCGATGATGGCGCGGCGCTTGTCGTGGCGCTGGCGTCCCTTAGCCAACGCCAGCTCGACCTTGGCCAGGTGCCGCTTCAGGTAGATGCGCAGCGGCACAAGCGTGAATCCCTTCTCGGACACGTCCCTGCTCAGCCGCCTGATCTGCATCTTGTGCAGCAGCAGCTTGCGCGGTCGGGTCGGGTCGTGGTTGGCGGAGTTGCCCGCCGCGTACTGCGATATGTGCAGGTTGTGCAGCCAGAGCTCACCGCCCTCCGGCTTGGCGTAGGCATCCCCGATATTGGCACGGTTCGCGCGCAGCGCCTTGATCTCCGTGCCAGTGAGCACGATGCCGGCCTCGATCCTGTCGAGGATGTCGTATTCGTGTCTCGCCCTTCTGTTGGTGGCTATCGTCCTGTACTGAGTCATGATACGCCCCGCTAAAGGCCTTGGTCCTCCAGGATTGACTCCATGACCTCTCTCGCCTTCTCGAGCTGCGTCGCCTCCGCGGTCTGGCGGTCCCTGGACGTGACTTCGAAGTCCGGCGTGATGCCCTGATCCTCTATCAGGCGTCCGTCCGGCGTGAACCAGCGGGCGAACGTTATTATCAGGCCTCCGCCGTTGCTCAGCCGGCGCAGTATGTTGACGCTGCCCTTGCCATACGTGGTGGCTCCGACTACCTGGGCCCTCTCGTGGTCCTGGAGCGCCCCCGCGAGTATCTCGGTCGCGCTGGCGCTGAACTCGTTCGCAAGGATGACCAGCGGAATCTCGGCAGCTACGCCGCCCGGCTGCACCTGGAAGTTGGTGCGCTTGCCGCTGGAGTCGATCTCGTAGCACACCAGAGCGCCCTCGCTCAGCTGGTTGGCGTCGAGAAACAGATTGACCACGTTGACGACAGAGCTCAGCAGGCCGCCAGGATTGTCTCGCAAGTCGAGTATGACGCCCTTAGCGCCACTCGACATCACCTGAAGCAGCATGGTGGCCAGGTCGTCGGGCGTGTCCGCGAAGAACTCCGTAACGCGGATGTGCGCTATCCGGTCGCCAGGCTCGCTGCGGAGCAGCACGCTTTCCAGGGGAATGATGCCCCTGACAATCTCGATGGCAACGGGATCTATGGCGCCCAGGTGGCGCACCAGGATGGTGACCTTAGTGCCACGCTCGCCCCTGATCTTGTTCACGGCCCCCATCAGGCTCATCCCCTCGACGCTGACGCCGTCGATCTCCAGGATGATGTCGCCGGGCCGGACTCCCGCGGATTCCGCCGGGCTGCCCGCGATTGGGGCGACCACGACGAGGTTGCCGTCCAGCCGCATCGACACGCTCGCGCCGATTCCCTCGAACTCGCCCTGCAGGTCCTGGCTCTGGATATCGAACTCTTCGGGCGCGACGTAGTGAGTGTGGGGGTCGCCCAGGGTCTCGATGACGCCCCGGATGGCCTCTTCGGTGGCCTCGGCCGGGTCTAGGTTCTCGCGGTCGATGTGCTCACGCGCGAGCAGGGCCCACGCCTCCCAAACCGCCAACAGCTCCTCGGGCACCTCGGACGGCGCGTTCAGAGGCTCATCTAGTTGTACGACTTCCGGAGCGACCGGCTGGTCGCTACCGGACGTCGGCAGCGCTGTAGGGGAGGGCGCCGCGGTGGGAGTGGCCGCAGCCTCGCCGCCGCACGCCACGAGGATGGCAAACATCCAGGTGACGGCGATGGCCGCCGTCCAACGGAACCCTCGCTGTCTGTGTTTCAAATCGTTCACCTGCGTGTAGTGCTTCAGTACATCATAGCATGGCGGCACATCATAGCACGGCGGCGGCAGGCCGGACATTTGGGCCCATGGGCGGGCAGTGAATTGCGCCGGAAATGCGCGGTAGGTGCGTGCGACCCATGCCAGCGGCAGTGCGGCCGCTGGCGGGTGTGCCGATTACTTCAGCGCCTGAATTCGGTTTCCCGACAACCGGTCAGGCACGCGCAAGCATATTTCTGCGCCTGCAACACGGTATTGACTTCTGAAATCGGCCTGAAATAGCTTTACCACCGGCACCGAGTCGGCTAATATTTCTGAAAGGTGAATTGTCTGAAATGCTACTGAAATATATTTCTGGGGTGTGCGTAAGATGACACAGAGACCAGCCGCTGGCGGGGGCGCGGGTCGCCGACCCAAGAGGCTTCTCATCAGGCGGCCGTACCCGACTCACGGCTTGCGGGACACCCTGGCGGCCGCCGAGACGATTCGCGAGGCCAACCGGGGCCAGCCCTTCGCGCCCGACCGGCTCGCGGCGGCGATGGGCACCACGAGGGGCAGCAGCGCGTTCAGAATGAAGCTCACGTCGTCCGTCAAGTACGGGCTGACCGAGGGCGGAGTGAACGACGAGGCGATCAGCCTGACGCCGCTCGGGGAGGCTGTGGTCTCTCCGAGGTCCGAGGAGGAGCGCCGCCGTGCGTTGCTGGACGCCGCCTGCAATCCGGAAGTGTTTGGAAGGTTCTACGAAGGGCTGGACGGCCAGCCGCTGCCCAGGGACGACTTCTCGCGCAACGTCCTGGAGCGGGAATGGGGCATCGACCCCTCGATTTCCGCGGAGTGCATCGAGCTAATCAGGGCGAACGGCGAATTCGTGGGCATCCTGGCCGCGGACGCCTCCGGAGTTCTCGGCGTGAACCTCAGCAGCGCCGTGGCGGCCTCCGAGCCTCAGCCGTTTATTGACGCCGCCCCACCCGCCGGTGGGGAAGGGGAGCGCCCCGCCGAGCCGGAGCGAGACGCCAAGTCCTCACCGCCGGGCAAAGTGTACCTGGGCTACCAGGCCGAGACAGAGGTTGTGGAGTTCATCAAGGAACTTCTCCAGGAGTTCGGCATTCCGTATTGCTCGATCGAAGAGGAGCCGGACAATCTGCAACCAGTGTCATTGAAGGTCTCAGAGGCGATGCTGGGCTGCAACTCGGCCATAATGGTGCTGACGGAGGAGCAGCCCGGCCGTGGGCCGGACAGAATGCTGTTCCACGTCGGCGCCGCGTCCGCGCTCTATCGCAAGAAGGTTGTGGTGCTGTGCGAGAACGAAACGCACAACTACAGCCCGTTCATGGGCCTGGAGACCATCGCCTACAGCCGAGACCGCCCCGAGGATGTGGGGCTGGGGCTGCTTCTGTCGCTGAGGGACGCGGGGGTAGTAAAGGTTGTAGTCCAACAGTGATACAGGGTCAATTCAGGTCCTATTCGTAGGGGCGGCCTTAGGCAGCAAATGGGGGTCTTCAATCCGAAGGGCTCCTATTCTGGCAGATTCCACTCTGCGCCGTGGGTTTGGCACAAGAGGGCTAATGAGAAAGGTCAGATTCGCGGCTTTTTTTGGAAGGACACCTAGTGACGGCGACCTCCATGACGAGAAACGTCTTGAAGACGTGCGTGAGCGTGTGTCTCGCATAGAGGGGCAAATGGGAACATTTGCGACCAAAGAGGACGTCGCCATTGCGACACTATCGGTCTTCAAGATGTGGGTGGTGGTTGGCATAACTGTCACATCCGCAATCATTGCAGTTGTGGCGCGATTTTGGCTCAGCTAGCGTGTCTTCGCTATGCCGTTGGTTCAGAGTCGGCCATTCGAGTGTCCCGTGCCAGGCGCGCTTACAGGCGTCGCAGAGTGGGCAGAACCGCAAGGCCCAGGATCGCCAGCACCACCAGCACCGCTCCGTTCGCGCCGAGTGCGAAAGCTATGGTCGTCGAAGTCGCGAGTGCGCCTATCTGCAGGCTTCCCAGCGGGCCCGTCCCCGTCGCCACGACCCACGCGCCCGCCGCGCGACCCCTCAATTCCGAGGGCACGATGGTCTGCATCATGCTTTGGGAGTACAGATCCAGCAGGGACGCCATGCCGTTTACCATGGCTATGAAGGCCAGCACGAGCCAGAAGTTGCTGGTAAAGGCGAACATGATCACGCCCAGGCCAAATGCCAGGATTATGAACATGTAGCTCAGCCCCCTCCGGGCCTGCCCTCCGACGACGGCCACCACGATTACTGAGAGAACGCCTCCCAGCGCGCGCGCCGAGTTCATGAAGCCCAGCTCCTGGGCGCCCACGTCCAGTACGTCGCGTGCGAGGCTCGGGTATAGCGAGAAGTGAGAGAAACCGGCAAACTCGACCGTCATGGTGGTGACGGCCAGGGTCAGCAACAGCCGGTTTCGCCGCAACTCGGCCGCCAGACGGGCGATGTTGCCCACCACCTCGCCGACCACGTGCAGGAGGCCGCGCAGCCCGACCGCGCGGGGCCTGGCTGCGTCAGGTCGGCTTGTGCCGCGCGTGAAAGCGAGAATGCCAGCCGTCACGAGGTACGTGGACGCCATGGTGAAGTAGGCGTAGCCGGCCCCCAGGTGCTCGAGCACGAATCCCAACGCTATCGTGCCCAGCAGGCCTCCGCCTCTAGTGCCTATGTTGAGGAATGCCAGGCCGTTCAGCAGGTTCTCCGGGCCTACCACGTCGGCAACGTAGCTCTGTTGGAGCGTCATCTTGAGCGGGGGCATGCAGCCGCCCGCCGCGGCCAGCACGAACAGATGCCACGCCTCGAGGACGCCAAAGTGGAACAGCGCGCCAGCGGTGGCCGCCGTCGCCGCGAGAGGTCCGTTGATGAGGATCATTGTCAGCCGGCGATCCACGATGTCGGCGAGGGCGCCGGCGACCGCGCCGAGGAAGAAGGCCGGGGCCATACGTATGCCGAGGGCGGCTCCGACCATGAAGGCAGAGTCTGTCAACTCCAGCATGAGCCAACCCAGCACGAGGTGCTCGCCCATGAAGCCGACGGCGTCGAATGCGCCGGACGCCGCCAGCAGCCGCATGTCGCGGTAGGCGAGTGCGGGCGTCCGGACGATGCGGGAGGAGGAGAGCCGAGGAGGGAACGCCACTTGCGCGGAGTTCGGGGCTAGCCGGCGGACCGGGGAGCGGCTAACGCCGGCTCCGGGCCGCATGGCCGGCGTCTGGGGTCGTCGCCGGGCCTAGTCGCTGCTTGTTGGAAAAGAGGGTCAAAATGGCGATGGTACGTTATGTAAAGCAACGTTGTGGCCCCTGTGTTAGCTGTAGTTTACATAACTATTATAGTGCGAACATGGCGTCATGGCCCCTGGGACGCTCCCCTACCCCGCGCGCGTGCCCCTCAGGCGCGAGATGCGGCGGCCGTGGCCTCGGACTGTTGCAGCACGTCGTCGATCTCCGCGAGCAGCCGCGGCGCGCCGTCGCCCGTCAGCGCAGACGCGAAGACCACACGGTCGTCTTCGTCGACGAGATCGTCCAGCAGTTCCGACTTCGGCGACGCGGCCTCAAGCCTCGGCAGCCCGGCGAAATCGACCCGACCGCCGTCCGCGCCGTTTTCGCCGTCCTCACCGTCCTGCGGATCTTCGGAGTCGCCGAGCAGGTCGATCTTGTTCAGCACCAGGATCTGCGGCCTGCCTGCCAGTCCCATGTCCTCAAGGATTCCCGTCACGACGTGGGCCTGCTCGGCGGCGTTGGGCCGCGTGATGTCCAGAACGTGGATGATCAGGCTCGATTCCTCGATCTCCTCGAGCGTGGCCCGGAACGCGGCCACCAGCGAGGTGGGCAGCTTCTGGATAAACCCGACGGTGTCGGAGACCAGGACCGTCCGGCCCGAAGGCAGCCGCACCTTTCGTGTCACCGGGTCGAGCGTGGAGAACAGACGGTCCTCGGTGAGCACGCCGGCGCCGGTCAGGCTGTTGAGCAGCGTGCTCTTGCCGGCGTTGGTGTATCCGACCAGCGACGCCACCGGAAGTTGCATCTCGCGGCGGCGGGCGCGATAGGCGCCGCGGTGGCGCCTAACCTCGTCCAGGCTCTTCTTCAGCCGCAGAATGCGGTCGCGCACGAGCCTGCGGTCGGTCTCAATCTGAGTCTCGCCCGGGCCGCGGGTGCCAATTCCACCGGCAAGCCGCTCCAGGTGCGACCACTGTCCGGCAAGCCTCGGCAGCAGGTACTCGTGCTGCGCGAACTCCACCTGCAGGCGGCCCTCCCTGGTGCGCGCCCGCTGCGCGAAAACATCGAGAATGAGCGCCGTGCGGTCGATCACCTTTTGTTCACCGCCCAGCGCGTTTTCGAGGTTGCGCTGCTGCGTAGGCGTCAGCTCGTCGTCGCAGATGACTGTGCGGATTTCCCGGTACTGCACCTGGCGCCGCAGCTCTTCCAGCTTGCCTTTGCCCAGGTACGTGTTGGCCGGCTTGGCCAGCCGCTGCGTCATCCGGCCCACCACGTGCGCGCCGGCGCTCACCGCGAGGTCGCCAAGCTCGTTGAGCGACTCTTCGACCGGCCAGAGCGGCTTTTGGCGAGACTTGACCTGCACGCTCACCAGCAGCGCCCGTTCACGCCGCCGCCTTGTTTCAACGATCCTGTTCGGTATGGCCTAGCTCCCTTCGGGCGGGGGCGGCTTCCAGTCTGCCAGGCGCTGGAGGCCCCGCTCCATGTCCTCGTCGTCTATGGTCAGCGTCAGCCGGATGTAGCCCTCGCCGTATGCGCCGTAGCCGTTGCCGGGCGTGACTACGATGTCGCACTGCTCGAGCAGCGACTCGGTTATCTGGGCCGACGTGTAGCCGTGCGGGATGCGCGCCCACACGTAGAGGCCCGCCTTGGGGGGATCCACGTGCAGCCCCATGCCCCGCAGTGTCTCGAGCACGCGGTCCCTGCGCCGCTGGTAGACCGCGTTGCGTTCGTCTATGGCGTCCAACGGCCCGTTCAGCGCCTCAATGCCCATGTACTGTATGGCCTGGGGAACGCCGGAATCGAGGTTGGACTTGACGACCATCAGCGCGTTGATCATCTCGGCGTTGCCGGCCGCGACGCCGAGGCGCCAGCCGGTCATGTTGTAGCTCTTGGACAGCGAGTGAAACTCCATGCCCACTTCCATGGCGCCCGGCGTCTGCAGGAAGCTGGTGGGTTTGAATCCGTCGAACGCGACCTCGGTGTACGAGGCGTCGTGCAGCACGGCTATATCGTACCGGGTCGCGAACTCAACCACCTTCTCGAAGTAGTCGGGCCCGGCTATCGCGCCGGTCGGGTTGTTCGGATAGTTCAGCCACATCACCTTGGCCGCCCGCGCCACGTGCTCAGGTATGGCGTCCAGGTCGGGCAGCCATCCGTTCTCCTCCAGCAGCGGCATCCAGTGGCACTCGCCGCCCGCGAACCAGGTTCCCACCGAGTAGACGGGATAGCCCGGGTCCGGCACGAGCGCGACGTCGCCCGGGTCCAGGAAGCAGAGCGCGGCGTGGCCTATGCCCTCCTTCGCGCCGATGAGGGAGAGTATCTCCTTGTCAGGGTCGAGCGAGATGCCGAAGCGGCGTTGGTACCAGTCGGCGGCGGCCTGCCTGAACTCCGGCAGCCCGTCGGATTCCGGGTAGCGATGGTTAGGCGCGTCCAGGGCCGTTTCGCGGAGTCGTTCTACGATGCTGGGAGGCGTCGGGATGTCCGGGTCGCCGATGCCAAAGCTGATGACCTCGATACCCTGTGCCTTCTTCTCGGCGATCTTGCGGCTTATCTCGACAAAGAGGTACGGCGGTATCTTGTCAAGCCGTCTTGCTAGCTTCACTGGCAGCCTCCGGTGTCTGATTTCGTGAATGGGCCTAGCGGGGCCAGGTGCCCTCGAACACCTTGGCGACGGGGCCGTTGAGCATAACTTCGCCATCGCCGGGCCAGCGCACGGTCAACTCGCCGCCGGGGAGCGCCACGGCCACTTCGTCGCCGGTGAGGCCGTGCAGGCGCGCCGCGACCGCGATGGCGCAGGCGCCGGTGCCGCAGGCCTGCGTGAGGCCCGACCCGCGCTCCCAGACGCGCGCGGCCAGAGCCGTTTCGCCGAGCACGTTTACTATCTCGAAGTTCACCCGGTTCGGGAAGATGGGGTGATTTTCGACCAGCGGCCCTATCTCGTGCAGCGGCATCTCTTCCACAGGCTCGTCTACGAAGGCGACGGCGTGCGGGTTGCCCATCGAGACGAACGTGAGGTCGAAGGAGCGTCCCCCAACCGTGAGCGGGTAGTCCAGCACCGGGCCCGCGCCCGGCGCGTGGACCGGGATCTTTGCGGGATCCAGTATGGGCCTGCCCATGCTCACGCTGGCGTGAGTCAGCTCGTCGCCTTCCCATCCAGGCGCGACTTCGAGCACCCCGGCGAGCGTCTCAACGGTAATGGGCGACCTGTCCGCGGGCACAGCGCCGCGGTCGATTGCGAATCGCACGAAGCACCGGATGCCGTTGCCGCACATCTCACCCTGGGAGCCGTCGGCGTTGAACATGGACATGCGAATGTCGGCCTCGGCGGCCCCCTGGAGCACGATGACGCCGTCGGAGCCTACGCCAAGGTGCCGGTCGCTCATCGCGACGGACAGCGCAGGCCAGTCGCGCTCGCCGGATCTTCCGTCGACGAACACGTAGTCGTTGCCGGCGCCGTGCATCTTGGTGAACTTCATGTGGGGCCTCTCGCGGGGGTTTCGGTGCGTTATTCTAACACAGTTTGGCGGGGGGTCGGCCTGGCCCGGCGCTCCCCGCGTCCCTGTATTCCGGCTCAGGGGCCGGAAGGACGAGAAGAAAGGGGCCGGAAAGACGACTCTGCGAAGGTCTTGTTTTGTGGGAACGATAATCTGCCACGAAGTTTAGTTTTATACCTTGATTAAGTACAAGACTTTAGCTAACCAAAACGTAAAGGCCCAAAATGCCGAATTCGGGCCTTTTTCACGTCTGCGCCAGGCTGCCCAGCCATTCTGTGGCGTGGCGGAGGGCCTCTCGCCGCTCCGTCTCGGCGTCGAACCAGCGTATGCGGGCGTCGGCCGGCTTGAACCACGTCCGCTGGCGCCTGGCGAATCTGCGAGTGCCGCGCCTCACCGCGTCGGCCGCCTCCTCGAGGGAAAGCAGGCCGCGCAGGTGTTCGGCGATCTCGCGGTAGCCCAGGCTCGACATGGACGGCAGCTCCGGCCCGTAGCCCGAATCGATCAGGCTGCGCACCTCGTCGACCCACCCGGCGGCGAGCATGGCTTCTACGCGGTCGTCTATGCGCCGTCGCAGTGCCTCAGAGTCCATCGCCAGTCCCAGGATGGCGACGTTGTACGGCGGCGGCGTGCGGCGGGGCCGCGGCGTCGCGTCGGCGCGGGCCACCTCGAGGGCCCTTATCACCCGCCTGGGGTTGCGGGCGTCGACGCGGGCGGCGGCGTCGGGCGCGCGCTCGGCGAGCTCCCGGTGCAGCGCCGAGACGCCCTCAGACTCCAGGCGCTCCTCCAGCTCGGCGCGGAACCGCCAGTCGGGCGCTACCTCGGCGGGGTTCCACCCCTCCAACAGTCCCCACAGGTACTGTCCGGTGCCTCCGGCCACTATGGGAAGCCTGGATTTCCTGTTTACGTCTTGGATAGCTTTCCTGGAACTGTACAAGAAATGTCCCAAACTGTATTCGTCGCCAGGATCGGCGACGTCGATGAGGTGGTGGCGGACGGCGGCGAGGTCTTCCGGCGGAGGCTTGGCGGTGCCGATGTCCATGCGGCGGTAGACCTGGCGGCTGTCCGCGCTCACTATCTCTCCGCCGAGGCGATTCGCCAGGCAGACGGCGAGGCTGCTCTTGCCGACGGCGGTCTGGCCGACTATCGCGACGACGGGGATGCGCTCGGGGGTCATGGCGTCACCGGGACGTTCGCGAATGCGCGGCGCCACGGCAAGCAGGCGGCGTCAGCCCTGCTGGGCGGCGAGGCGCACAATCTGCGCGAACACCTCGGGGTCGAGGCTTGCGCCGCCGACGAGGGCGCCGTTGACGTCCGGCTCGCGCACGTAGTCGGCGGCGTTGGCGGCGTTGACGCTGCCGCCGTAGAGCAGCGGAATCTCGTTGGCCGCGTCGCGCCCGTATCGCGCCGCCAGGGCTGTTCGTATGCTCGCCATCATGGACTGCGCCACGTCCGGGGTTGCCGCCCTACCCGTCCCAATCGCCCAGACCGGCTCGTAGGCGACGACGAGGGGCGTGGAGTCCTCGACTTCCTCGAGGCCGAGGCTGAGTTGGCGCTCGACGACGGCTTCCGCTTCCCCGCCCTCGCGCTGCTCCAGCCGCTCGCCAACGCACAGAATCGGTCGCAGGCCGGCGGAGATGGCGGAGCGCACCTTGCTGTTGATGAACTCGTCTGTCTCGGCGAAAAGCTCCCGCCGCTCGGAGTGGCCCAGGATGACGTACTGGCACAGGCCCCGGAGCATGTCGGGCGAGACCTCGCCGGTGAAGGCGCCGGAGCTTTCGGGGTGCATGTTCTGCGCGCCCAGCGCGATGGACGTGCCGCGCAGCGCATCGGCGACGGCGTCCAGGTGCACAAACGGCGGGCACAGGAGCGACGTGACGGTCGTCACGGCGTTCAGGGCGTCGCGCATCTGCTCCACGAGCGCGCGGGCCTCCTCGCGGGTGGTGTTCATCTTCCAGTTTCCGGCGATGATGGTGGTAGGCAAGGTAGGACTCCTGGCGAGCGGCTGCTTTTGCGTCGCCGTTCAGTATAGGCGATTTTGCCCGGATGCGGTTACGCGGCGGGCTGAAGGCCCCGGGCCTCTTTGCGCAGGTTCCTGACCCTGGCGGCCACTCGGTCGACGCGCCTGAGCACGTCTTGAAGCGTTCCTTCGAGGTCGAGCGTGGCGACTTCCAAGCGTTTGCCGGATTTCCGTACCCGGTAGCTCGCCGCGTCCGCCTCGCCTTGCGCGTAGACCAGGAGGCCGCCCGGGAGATCCAGCGCGGTCACGTAAGCCAGGAGCTGGTACAGGTCGGCGTTGTGCACGCTCTCGAATCGCTTGTACTTGGCGTCGCCCACGAAAGTACACCTGTTGCCGTCCCACCAGGTGAGGTCTGGTTCTAGCCCGACGCGGTTGTTTTCGGCCAGGTGAATGCGGCGACTGCCCGTGAGCTGTTTGTCGGAGCAGAATGTGTTCGCCGATACCCGCAGCGACTCACGCAGCGCCACGGTGACGAACTCCTGGAATAGGGTGTTCATGTTCATCAGGAATCCCGTGGCTCGGACTTCACCGCGGCGCGCCTCAAACGCGCTGTGCCGGAGGATGAGGCGCGACAGCCCCACCGCGCCGCGGTAGTGCTCGTTCAGCCTGTCGAACGTGACTTCCGGCACGTCTCGCGGAGCGTACTCGACGAGCGAGACGCTCTCGAGCATCGCCGCGGTCCAGCCCAGGCCACGGCGGGCCTGCGGCGAGCGTAGACGCATCTCGCCGAGCCGCGCGACCGCCGCCTTCACAAGCTGGTTTTCCTCGATGTCGTCCGTGAACTCGTCGTAGCGCACCTCTACGGGCATGGCGATGCCGAACCTGCGCCGGATCTGTTCGTCGAAGCGGATGCGGCCGCGCACGGTGTGCAGCGCCTCCTCCTCCGTGCGGTACCCGTGGAGGAGCCCTCGCGCGAACGCTCTGCGGGCCGCGGCGGCAAGCGCGAGCGCAAGAGTGTCGGGGAGCGCAACTTCCTCCTGGAAGTCGAACAGTCGCCTCTCCTGTGACCTGTACACGCCCATGGCGTAGCAGGCCAGCGATAGTAGCTGGGGGATGCCTATCTTGGGCCGTATCTGCACGGACAGGTCGCCTACCTCGACCGCGCCGACGGTGGAGGACGGCGTGATGTGGTACTTGGTGTTCTCGCCCGCTACCGGCTCGATAGTCAGCGTTCGGACCGCGTCCCGGAGGGCGTCGCGCTCGGTGGCCGAGAGCGTGTAGGGGCTGCTTTGCTTATATTCCTGGAGGTCAAGCTTGCGCATCGGTTGTATCGCCGTCTCCGCCGTTCGGGCCTGCGCCGCCATCCTCAGGCTGTGTAGCCGAAGAGGAGCGGCCCTTGAGCCTCTCCAGGCTGAACTCCTCGGCTACTTCGTCGCCGCCGAACCGCCGCTCCTCGATGTATGGGCGAACGCTGTGTTTCCAGATACGGTCTACAGCATCGGCGTCAAGGCGGTCTTTCATGAAGTAGCTCGGCCCGATGGCGGCGTGCCGGTCGTTCCTCAGCAGGTCGTTCGCCCGCTCGACGACGCCGGCGACCCAATCCATTTCGGGCGCTTTGGCTTGCAGCCAGCGGCGCAGCACGCCCCTTATCGGCTCGACGTCCGGGTGGAATTCCACGAAGTAGAAGCGGCGGCGCAGCGCGAGGTCCACGAGGGCTATCGAACGGTCGGCGGTGTTCATCGTCCCGATGACGAAGAGATTGGGCGGCATGGAGAATCGTTCGTTCTCGTCCCTTTGGTACTGGAGGGTTATTGACTCGTCGCGGTACTCCAGCAGGTAGTAGAGCTCCCCGAACACCTTGGCCAGGTTGCCCCGGTTGATCTCGTCGATGATGAGGAAATGCTTTTCGCCCGACTCTTGCCGCGCCCGCTCGGCGGCCCGCAGCAGCGGCCCATCCCTCAGCTCGAAACCTGCCTGGCCACTTCGCAAAGTTGGACGGAAGCCGCGGACGAAGTCCTCGTAGGCGTAGGAGGGGTGGAATTGCACGAGAGTGACGCGCTCTTTCGACCCGGCAAGATGGTTGGCGAGCTGCTGCGCGACGTAGGTCTTGCCGGTGCCCGGCGGGCCTTGGAAGATGACCTGCTTCTTGTCGGCGAGGAGAGTGTCGATTTCGTGGAGGAAGTTGGCGGGTTCGGTGAGGAACAGAGCTTCGGCGAGTTCGTCAAGCTCCATAGGGATTTTGTTCGGGCCTTCCGGCGGACGTTTCCTCTCTCTGGCTTTGGGTTTGGGGTCTATCAAGGAAATCGGGGTGCTCCGACCTTCCCACTGTGCTCGGATTTCGGGATCGTAGAAAGCGATATTGTGGCCATCTTCGTACTTCGTCCCAAAGGCCTCCCTAATCTCCATCAACTTTCTGTCAACATCCGCCGCGGGGTCAGATACGTAGGCTTCAAAGGTCTTTGCTATTTGTCTCTTGTGGTCTAAATTGACCATTGCTTCAAAGGTGTCGGGGTGGGTAAGGTGAAGCAATGCCTGCCGTTGTATTCGTGGTGTGTTCTGACTGTTGCGAAGCAGATGGCTATGGGGTCGCAGATCCATCACGAAGTCTTTGAACGCCCAAGGGTCATTCAACCGTCGTTCGCGTTCTTCTGGGGCTAGTTCTTTCCACTGCTCGACGAACTCGATTAGCAATCCAACTTGAAATGGCCGGTATGTATGAAATCCAGTACCGGGGTTTGCAATTCCTGGCGTTAGCGCAGCAACGAGATCCTGAGGGATTTGTACGGGTGATGGAGACCAATTGAGTACCGTACTGATCCTGCCCCGCTGGTTAGCACTGTTAGAAGTGGAGACTATCAGAAAGTGAGCGTAGAGGACTTCTCCCATGAGTTGGTATACATCCGGCGGACTGCCTACCAGTTGCTTCTCCAACTTGTCATAGAAGTCACCTTCTCCCTCATCCGGCCTATCAAGGACCTTTCGGTGAAGTTCTTCTAGCAGTGAGGGTGTCCAGATTGGTTGGCCGGGCGTGAAAAGAGATCCATCAGTACGCAGCGCAACATTAACCCACTTCTCGGCGGCCGAATATACCCTTTCGGCACCATTTCTTCTGCTACGCAATACTCGCCCTCCTTTTTCTAATTCGCACTAACACCAGATCACACTAGCAGCCCGTCCGAGAAACACGGTAGGCGAGTGGTCGGGGGTATAATAGGCGCAGTTCAGTAGCGTGGAGTCGGCGATGAGCAAGACCTACCGTCCCTATGATCCAGACCAGCAGTTGCTGTTGCCAGCGGCGTTGCGGGAGTGGTTGCCGGACGACCATCTGGCTTACTTCATCTCCGACGTCGTGGACCAGTTGGAGCTGTCTGAGATCACCGCCCGCTACGAGCGGGAGAGTAGAGGCGGGCCACCGTATCATCCACGGATGATGGTCAAGGTGCTGTTGTACGGCTACTGCGTCGGGGTGGCATCTTCCCGACGAATCGCCCAGCGGCTCCACGAGGACATAGCCTTCCGGGTACTGGCGGCGAACAACACGCCGGATTTCCGCACTATATCGGACTTCCGCAAGGACAATCTGGAAGCGCTGTCGGGCCTGTTCTTGCAGGTATTGGCGTTGTGCCGGCAGGCGGGTCTGGTGAAGCTGGGTCACGTGGCGTTGGACGGGACCAAGGTGAGGGCCAACGCATCCAGGCACAAGGCGATGAGTTACGGTCGGATGAAGGAGAAGGAAGCGCAGTTGGCGGGGGAGGTTGAGGAGTTGCTGCGACAGGCCCAGGAGGTTGATGAGGAGGAGGACCGGCGGTACGGACAGAGCAAGCGCGGAGATGAACTGCCGCAGGAGTTGGCTTTTCGGGAGGGGCGATTGCAGAAGATACGGGAGGCGATGGCGGCGTTAGAGGCCGAAGCTCAGGCGGCTGCGGAACAGGCTGAGGCCGCGGGCAAGGGCCATTCGGGGGTGCCCGACGACAAGGCCCAGCGCAACTTCACCGATCCTGAATCGCACATCATGCCGGCGCCGGGCGGACGGGACTTCCTGCAGGCTTACAACTGTCAGGCGGTGGTGGACAGCGCCCACCAGGTGATCGTGGCGGCTCAGGCCACCAACCAGACTTCGGACAAGCAGCAGGCGGTGGCGATGGTGGAGGAGACCATCGACAACGTCGGCGCAGTGCCCAAAGAGGTGTCCGCCGACGCAGGCTACTACTCTGCACAGGCGGTTGAAGGTCTGTACGGGCTGGGCGTGGACCCGTTCGTCGCGCCGGAGCGGACCCGCCACGGTCGGGTTGTGCCGCCCGCGCCCCGGGGTCGCATACCCAGTCATCTGTCTCCCAGGGATCGGATGCGCCGGAAGCTGCAGACCAAACGGGGTCGGCAGCGCTACGCTCTGCGGATGCAAACGGTGGAGCCGGTATTCGGCCAGATCAAGCAGGGCCGAGGCTTCCGCCAGTTCCTGCTACGGGGCCTGGAGAAGGTCAGCGGCGAGTGGTCGCTGATCTGCACCGGTCACAACCTGCTCAAACTGTTCAGGTTTGGGGCGGCTCAGCCTCGTGAAACACCGACCAACAGGTTTGCCGGAAGTGTCCCGAACATCGTCAGGGTGGTCAACACAGTGAGGCGTACGAAACTATTGGGCCGTCAGTGGCTGCACCCGGCAACAATAGTTGTCGCCGTCTGACCTCGCCTGTACCAAAGGCCCGTCAGTCAATCCTCAGACGGGCTGCTAGCTGCAGCCAACGCTTACGGCCCGTACTTGTTGAGCTTCTCGGCGTGGGCCATGGCGATGAGCATCACGTTCTGCGCGGCCAGCGCGCCGAGCGAGCCGCTGCGGAAGGCGCGCTCGGAGAACTGCCCTACCCCTTCGCCGCTCGTGTACCGCGAGCGGATTAGCAGCGGCACGGGGTGCCAGCTGTGGCCCGCCATGATCGCCGGTGTGGAGTGGTCGCCGGCTACCACGACCACGTCGGGTTCGGTGGCGAGCATCCGGGGAATCCGTGCGTCCAACTCCTCCAGCCGGCGCACCTTGGCGTCGAAGTCGCCGTCCTCGCCGGCGGCGTCTGCGGGCTTGTAGTGCAGAAAGATGAAGTCGTGCTCATGGGAGACGGCCTCGAGCGCGTCGAGTTCGGCGTCGAAGTCGCCGCCCGCTGGGATGATCTTCATGCCGACGAGGTGCGCTAGGCCGCGGTACATGGGATATGCGGCGATGGCGGCCGGGTTTAGCTTGTAGCCCGCCCCGAAGTCCGGCAGGATGGGCACGCCGGAGAAGCCGCGCAGCACGACCATGTTGGCGCGCTTTTGGCCGGCGAGGACGGCGCGTGCTGACGCGCTGAAGCGGTTCACGACCTCGGCCGTCTTGCGGGCGTGCTCTGCGAGCGGCTGCGACTCCAGCGGAGCCGTGCCTTCGACCTGCGGGTCGGTGCCGGTGATGGCGTCGCTGAGAGATTCTCCCCGGAGCAACAGAACGAAGCGGTAGTCCTGTACGGGGTACACCGACAGCTCGACGCCTGGCACCTCTATTGCATCGAGTAGCTCGACAAGCGGTGCGCTCTCCGCTGTCGGGATGCGACCGGCGCGGCGGTCCGTTATCACGCCCCGCTCGTCGACGGTGCAGAGGTTGCCGCGCGCGGCGACGTCGCTAGAGGCCATCTCGATGCCCGAGCCCAGCGCCTCCAGGACGCCGCGACCCATGAGGTATTTCACGGGGTCGTAGCCGAACAGGGCCATGTGGCCAGGGCCGCTGCCTGGCGTTATCCCTGGTAGCACGGGTGTCGTGAGGCCGCACGCGCTCTCGGCCGCCAGTGAGTCGAGGTTGGGCAGCCGCGCCGTCTCCAGCTCCGTCTTGCCCGTGTCGGGATGCGGCGCGCCCCCGAGGCCGTCGACCACGAGCATCAGTATGCGGGTCGGCGACGGGCGGGCGATTTCGTCCAAGAAGGGGAGGTCAATCAAGGTTGTCTCCGGATTCTTCGGCTACGCTCAGAATGACAATGATGCTACGCCCGGTGCGACCGTGATGCTACGCCCGGTCAGGCAGGGCGGCCACGCCCGGCAGTTCCCTACCCTCCAGGAACTCGAGCGAAGCGCCGCCACCGGTGGAAACGTGGGTCATCTTGTCGGCGTATCCCAGGGACTGCACGGCCTCAGCCGTCGAGCCTCCCCCGACGACGGTAGTGGCGCCGCTCAGGCCGGACAGCGCATTGGCGAGGCGCACGGTGCCTTGCGAGAAGCTCTTCCACTCGAACACGCCCATTGGGCCGTTCCACAGCACTGTTCGGCAGCCTTCTACGGCACGCGCGAAGGCGTCGGCGCTTCGTGGCCCGACGTCCATGACGCGCCATCCGGCGGGTATCTCGCCGGCGCCGGCCACTCGGCTCTCGGCGTGCTCGTCGAACTTATCGGCGATCACCACGTCTTTCGGCAGCAACACCTGCAGGCCGGTCTCGCCGGCCTTGCGCAGGAAGTCCCGCGCGAACGGGACCCATTCCTCTTCCACGAGCGAGTCGCCGATGGGCAGGCCGTTCGCCTTGAAGAAGGTCGCGGCCATACCGCCGCCGATGATAAGACTGTCGACCTTGCCCGCCAGGCTTTCGAGCACGGCGATCTTGTCGGACACCTTTGCGCCGCCCATGATGGCGGCGAACGGGCGGCGAGGCTCGTCGAGCGCCTGCCCGAGCATGGCCAGCTCCTTCGCCATGAGGAAGCCGGCCGCCGCGGGCAGCAGGCGCGCGACGCCCTCGGTGGAGGCGTGGGCCCTGTGGGCGGCGCCGAACGCGTCGTTGACATAGAGGTCCGCCGGCATGGCAAGGGCCGTGGCGAACTCCACGTCGTTGGCCTCTTCGCCCTCGTGGAAGCGCAGGTTCTCTAGCATCGCGACCTCCGCGGGCCGCATGTTGTCCACGGCGTCTTGGACTTCCGGCCCCACGCAGTCTCCGAGCTGGCGGACGGGCGCGCCTAGCAGCTCGGCCAGCCGTGTCGATACGGGGGCCATGCGCAGCTCTTCCGCCACGCGCCCTCGCGGCCTGCCCAGGTGCGAGCAGACTACCAGCTTGCATCCACGCTCGCGCAGATACCGAAGCGTGGGCAGCGACGCCGCTATGCGGCTGTCGTCCGAGATCTCGGCAGTACCGGGGCGAAACGGAACGTTGTAGTCGACGCGCACCAGTACGGTGCGGCCGTCGACCCGGATGTCCGCTATCGTCTGCTTAGCGGCCAAGGCAAGCTCCTGATGGGTGGCGGCGGCTTCGCTGCGTCAGCGGTTCAGCTCGTCTGAAAGCGCCTCTATCGCCGCCCTGTCCTCGTCTGAAACGGCAGGAGCGTCGGAGAGCGCCTGGGCCGAGCTTTCGCGGAATCGCTTGATCAATCCCTCGCAGGCTTCGCGCACCGCCATCTCGTCGACGAGAGCGCGAAGCCGGCTCACGTCGTCCGGCTCGAGCACGCGCTTGAAGTAGAACTCTCCCAGGCGGCGCTTCTGGTTCGGATTGGCGTTCGCGAATGCGTAGACCACCGGCAGTAGCTTCATCTTGTTGGACACTTCCGGGTACGGATTCGACCCATCCTCCGATAGGTCCCAGAAGAGCCGAACGTCCTCGCTAAGCTGCCAGGTGACGCCCATGGTTTCGCCGCACGCCGCCAGCGCATCCGACACTTGCGCATCGGCGGAGGCCGCGAGCGCGCCGAGCCGAGCGGCACAGGCGGCGAGCGAGCCGGACTTCAGCCGCGCCATTTCGAGGTAGTCGTCCAGTCCAAGGTCGAGCCGGTCCTGCGCCTGCAGGTCGAGAAAGCGCCCCTCGCAGGTGCGAAGACTCGCCTCGTCCAGAATCTGCACGGCGC
Source organism: Dehalococcoidia bacterium (assembly GCA_965226695.1). Lineage (GTDB taxonomy): Bacteria > Chloroflexota > Dehalococcoidia > Lucifugimonadales > CATOSD01 > CATOSD01. Next base: position 2,734,276 of record OZ245405.1, on the reverse strand, counting down.
GAAAGGTGTCCTCCGCCGACAGCCCCGCGTCCTGCAGCCCGAACAGCGCGAGCCTGGCGAGCGCGTGCATTCCGTCCCCCGCGTTGATGGCCTGCGCGGGGCCCCACTTCCACCACACGGTGTCGCGGTTGCCTCTCATCGGCGCGCCGGCCTGCACGTCCGCGTGGATCTCGCAGAAATTGACGACCAGCTCCACCGAGGCGGCTGCGGGCAGCGCGAGCTTGGCGTCCCCACCTGCCGCGCGGCACGCGAGGAGGCACAGCGTCCCGAGCGTCCGAAGTCCCGACCGGCCTGGGCGGGGTTCACCGGGATCTCCGGTCCAGCCCATGTGGTAGGTCATCATCTCGTAGAAGGGCATGTCGCGACCGGCAACCGCGCCTTTTAGCGCATCTTCTACCCGGGCGGACAGGTCTTCTATCGTCATCAACTGCATCCTCTGGAGGCGCCGATGCCGCTATCCGGCAAGGTACGCGATACTGGCGCAGACCTCGGAGAGGGCGGCGCGGGAGACCGCCCCCTCGCGGAGGACGCGCGGCGCGCCGCGCGTCAGGTCGACGAGCGTAGAGGCGACGCCGCCCGCGCATCGGCCGTCCAGCACCATGCAGCACTCGCCCTCGAACTCGCGGCGCACCTCGTCGGCGTCGGTAAGGCCGGGCCGTCCGCTGCGGTTGGCGCTGGTGCCCGTCACCGGGCAGCCGAGCAGCCGTGCGAGGGCGCGGGGAGTGTCGTGCGCCGGCACGCGCAGAGCCACCGTGTCCAGCCCGCCGGTCGCCGCGGGCGGGATGTCGGGGGACTTGCTCAGCACCAGCGTCAGGGCGCCCGGCCAGAATCGCTCGGCGAGCCGGCGTGCCTCGTCCGGAACGTCGCGGGCCCACACGTCCAGGTCGGCGGTGTCGGCGACGAGCAGCGGCAGTGCCATGCCCCCCGGCCTGCGCTTGAGGCGGAACACGTGCGCGACGGCGCTCTCGTCAATAGCGTTTGCCGCCAATCCGTAGATGGTATCGGTGGGTATAGCGGCTACACCGCCCCGCCGAAGGTGCTCGGCGGCCGCCTCTACGTGCGTCCTGAGAGGTTGAGCGGCGGGGTCGGCGTTGGGGGGTAGGTTCGGCATCAAGGTTGAAAGATTATAGCATAGGTGGTACCTTCAATTGGCGTTATGGCCTGATGGCAGAGGTGAGTTGTTTGGTCGAGCCAACCGAAAACTCACCGCGCGAGGCTGTACTGGTAATCGACTTCGGGTCGCAGTACAGCCACCTTATCGCGCGGAGGGTGCGGGAGTGTCGCGTGTACTGCGAGATCGTACCGCACGACGCTGCCTGGGAGGACGTGCAGGGTCTCAACCCGAAGGGCGTTATCCTCTCCGGCGGACCGGCCAGCGTCTATGAAGATGGCGCGCCGCTGGCCCCCGGCTGGGTGTACGACGGCGGATTGCCGTTGCTGGGCATTTGCTACGGGATGCAGGCGATGGTGCACCAACTCGGCGGCGGCGTCGGGCGGACCGACGCCAGAGAGTACGGTCCGGCCACGCTCCACCTGAACAGCTCCGACAGTCCCCTCTTCGACGGTCTGCCAAGCTCTTTCCCGGTGTGGATGAGCCACGGCGACCACATCACGGCTACTCCGCCCGGTTTCGAGCCGCTGGCCCACTCCGAAAACTCTCCCATAGCGGCGCTTGGCAACGGCAACGGCGCGTACGGAATCCAGTTCCACGCCGAGGTCGAGCACACACCGCTGGGCAAAGCGCTGCTAGAGAACTTCCTGTTCAAGGTCTGCGGCTGCGAAGGCGAATGGTCCGCGGCCAACTTCGTGGAGCGCTCGGTGAACGAGATCCGCAAGACGGTTGGCGATGGCAAGGTCATCTGCGCGCTGTCCGGCGGTGTCGACTCCGCGGTCACCGCCGCGCTGGTGCATCGCGCCATCGGCGACCAGCTCACCTGCGTGTTCGTTAACAACGGGCTGATGCGGCGCGGCGAGCCGGAGGCGATAGTAAGCGTGTTCGAGCGCCTGGACCTCAACCTGGCGCACGTCGACGCCACCGAGGGCTTTCTCGGAGCGCTCAGGGGCGTGACCGACCCGGAGCGAAAGCGGCTTATCATCGGCGAGGAGTTCATCCGTGTATTCGACGACCAGGCCGCGGGCATCGGCAACGTGGACTACCTGGCGCAGGGCACGCTCTATCCGGACGTGATAGAGAGCAAGACGCCCGAGAGCAAGGAAGGCGCGAGGATAAAGTCCCATCACAACGTGGGCGGGCTGCCCGAGCACATGAGGCTCAAGCTGGTCGAACCGCTGCGCTACCTGTTCAAGGACGAGGCGCGGGAGGTCGGCCTGCAGCTTGGCCTTTCCGAGGATATCGTATACCGCCAGCCGTTTCCGGGGCCGGGCCTCGCGATTCGCATAATAGGTGACATCACCCACGAAAAGCTCGAGACGCTGCGCGCAGCCGACTGGATCGTCATGCGCGAGATAGAGGACGCCGGCCTCTACCGCGAGCTCTGGCAGAGCTTCGCGGTGCTCACCGACACGCACACGGTGGGTGTGATGGGCGACTATCGCACCTACGACTACGTGATAGCGGTGCGCGCCGTGACGAGTAGCGACGCCATGACCGCCGACTGGGCGCGGCTTCCCTATGACGTGCTGGCCCGGATCTCTACGCGCATCGCAAACGAGGTGCCTGGCGTGAACAGGGTGGTCTACGACATAACCAGCAAGCCGCCGGGGACGATAGAGTGGGAGTGAACAGCGCTACCGCTACAGAGAACCGGGAGTGCCCGTGATGGACGCGGACTACTTGGACGAGGAGTTGGAAATCGACCCCGAGGTGCGGGAGGCGCTGGATGCGCGGCTGCTTGCGTGGCAGGGCGTGTCGACCGCGCCGCTGCTCGGCGGCGTGGGCTACGCCGTCCGCGGGGGACCGTTCGCGGCGCTGCTGGAGGGCGTGGTGGCCATGACCCTGCCCCGCCAGCTGGCCGCCAGGGCGCTCACCCTCGCCGGCGTTTCGCCTCTTCCCGCGGCCAATGACGACCCCCGCTTCGCTGGCTGGACGCAGTTCCTGCTTCTGCTGGCGGAGGACGTGGATGCCGTGATGCCGTGGTTGAAGGCCTCTTACGACCACGTCTCGGCACAGCAGGCGGGCGCTCCATGACCAAACCGACGCCCCGGGACCGGGGACTGACGCGGGAGGAGTTCGTCGCGGCGATGGCGCTGATAGCGGAAAGTGTGTACGACTTCCACTCCCGGTTTGGCATCCCGATGATCGGCGCGGGACTCTCCTCCGAGCAGGCGCTGGAGGAGTTGAGGACGCGCCTGCCCTACCTGATGGAGGAAGTGGGCGAACACGCCAGGGCGCTGAACAACGACGACCTGGACGACGCGCTCCTGGAGCTCGCCGACGTGGCCTTCGTGGTCGCGGGCAGCGTGCTCAACATGGGCGGGCTTGCTGCCGCGTCCTGCCGCGAGGTAGCGCAGAAGAACGACGCCAAGACCGCGGCAACCCACTACCTGGAAGAGTCGTCGGGCAAGGTGCTGCGAAGGCCACCAAGCGGGGACCGTCGGGGCGCGGGCCGGTGACGGCGCAGACGTCCATGTCTCCGGGTTTGCACGCATGAAGACACTGCTGGTGGGGAACGGCGCGCGGGAGCACGCCATCGCCTGGAAGCTGGCGCAGAGTCCCCTAGTGACTGAGCTTATCGTCGCGCCGGGCAACGCGGGCACCGCTGCGCTCGGTAGGAACATGCCCATCAGCGCCGGGGACGTGGACGGGCTGCTTGGCCTCGCTCTGAGCGAGGGCGTGCAGTTCACGGTAATTGGCCCGGAGGCGCCGCTCGCGGCTGGCATCGTGGACCGCTTCCAGGGGGCGGGCATCCTCACATTCGGGCCAACTGCCGCCGCCTCCCGCATCGAGAGCAGCAAGTCTTTCGCCAAAGCCCTCATGCTGCGCCACGGCATCCCAACCGCGCGGGCCGACGTGTTTTCCGACTACGGGCAGGCGCTCGAGTACCTGGTCGGCGCGCCGCTCCCGGTCGTGGTCAAGGCGGACGGCCTGGCGGCCGGCAAGGGCGTGGTCGTGGCGAGCACCCTGGCAGAGGCGCGGGACGCGCTCCGGAGGCAGATGGTGGAGCTGGAGTTCGGCGACGCGGGCCGGCGGGTGCTGATCGAGGAATGCCTCGAGGGCCAGGAGATCAGCGTCTTCGCGTTCGTAGACGGCGAAGAGGTCTCCGGTCTGGCGGCGGCGTGCGACTACAAGCGCGCCCTCGATGGCGACGAGGGACCGAACACCGGCGGCATGGGCGCATACAGCCCGCACGCGACGTGGAGCGAGGAGCTGGAACTCGAGGTGCGCGAGCGTATCATGGCACCCGCGGCAAAGGCGCTGGCGGCGCTCGGCTCGCCCTTTCGGGGCATACTGTACGGCGGTTTAATGCTCACGTCCGACGGCCCGAAGGTCATAGAGTTCAACTGCAGACTGGGCGATCCCGAGGCCCAGGTTGTGCTTCCGAGATTGAAAACCGACCTTGCCGCAATTATGATTGGTACTGCCACCGGTAATCTCGAGGAGTTGTCGCTGGAGTGGGACGAACGCGCCTGCGTGGGCGTGGCGCTCGCCTCAGGGGGCTATCCCGGCGCATACCAGGTCGGGCGCGAGATTCGGGGGCTGGACGGCCTGGACGAAGACGCCATGGTGTTCCACGCGGGCACCAGGCTCGAAGACGATGCCGTCGTAACCGACGGGGGCCGCGTGCTCACGGTGTGCGCGCTCGGAGAAGACCTGGCCGCCGCGAGGGAGAGAGCATACCATTCCGCTGGGCGGATAAGCTTCGAGGGGGCGCAGTTCCGCCGCGACATTGCGGCAGAAGACGCGCCGCTTCGGTAGCAAACCAAAACGTAAAGCCTTTCCGCGAGCGGTTTGGGCGAGCCCGGAGGCAGACCGCCGGGCCATTTGGGTAGACAGAGAGGGGTGCAGCCAATGCCACTGGTCGGAGTGTTGATGGGCAGCGCGTCGGACGAACCGATCATGCGCGAAACCACCGCCGTCCTCGAGCAGATGGGCGTGAGCCACGAGGTCGAGGTCATGTCCGCGCACCGCTCGCCGGACAAGGTGCGCAGCTACGCGCTGTCGGCGCGGGAGCGCGGCGTGGAGGTCATCATCGCGGGCGCGGGCGGCTCTGCCGGCCTGCCTGGCGTGCTCGCCTCCTGGACCACGATTCCCATCATAGGCGTGCCAATCGCGTCGAGCGAGCTAAAGGGGGTAGACGCCCTCTATGCCATCGCGCAGATGCCACCCGGCGTACCGGTGGCGGCGGTGGCGGTCGGAAGCTGGGGCGCGCGCAACGCGGCGTTTCTGGCGGCGCAGATTCTCGGCATAAAGCACGAGGCTATTCGCAAGGCCTACGACGACTACCGCGAGGGCCTGAGATAGAGCGAGCGCCCATTCGGGCATTCCAGACGGCGGAGAGCAGATGATAGACCGCTACGCCAGGCCCAAGATGAAGCGGGTCTGGTCCGAAGAGAACAAGTACGACAAGTGGCTCGAGGTCGAGCTGGCAGTCTGCGAGGCGTGGACGGCGGAGGGCGTCATTCCCGTCGAGGACATGGCCAAGCTGCGCGGCGCGAGGCACGACATGGAGCGCCTCAACGAGATATTGGCGAGGACGCGCCACGACGTCACCGCGTTCCTGGGGTCGATCACGGAGCGGCTGGGGCCGGAGGGCCGCTGGCTGCACCTCGGCCTCACCTCCAGCGACGTCTGGGACACGGCGACGAATCTGCAGATGATGGACGCCGCCGACCTGCTGGACGCGGAGATCGACAGCCTGCTGAGCGCACTAGAGCAGAGGGCCCGGGAGCACAAGCACACGCTGATGATGGGCCGCACCCACGGAGTCCACGCCGAACCCATCACCTTCGGGCTGAAGCTGGCCCTGTGGTGGGACGAGATGCGCCGCAACCGGCGGCGGCTGGAACAGGCGCGCGAGAGCATCGCCGTCGGCAAGATATCCGGACCGGTGGGCACGCATGCCACGGCGCCGCCCTCTATCGAGGCGCGGGTGTGCGCCGAACTGGGTATCGCTTCCGCGCCCGTGTCGAACCAGATAATCCAGCGCGACCGCCACGCGCAGTTCGTCACCACTGTTGCGCTGATCGCGGCTTCGCTGGAGAAGTTCGCGACGGAGATTCGCGGCCTGCAGCGCACCGAGGTGCGCGAGGTGGAAGAGCCGTTCAGCGAGGGACAGACCGGCTCGTCGTCGATGCCGCACAAGCGCAATCCGGAGCTGACCGAGCGCGTGTGCGGGCTGGCCCGGCTGGTGAGAGGCCACGCGGTCACGGCTCTGGAGAACGTGGCGCTGTGGGGCGAGCGCGACATCAGCCACTCGTCCGCCGAACGCATCATCCTGCCCGACTCGTGCATGGCGCTGGACTACACGCTCGACCTGTTCGCGGGCGTGGTGCGCGGAATGCGCGTCTACCCCGACCGGATGTCCGCCAACATGGAGCTAACGCGCGGCCTGCTGTTCTCCCAGCGCGTGCTCCTCACGCTCGTGGAGCGAGGCATGAGCCGCGAGTCCGCCTACAAGGTGGTCCAGGCCAACTCGATGCGTACGTGGGACGAGGACTGCGACTTCCGGGAACTGGTGAGGAACGACCCCGTAGTGAAGGGCCGGATCAGAGGCTCCGAGCTGGACGCCATCTTCGATTACGGCTACTACGTGCGTCACGTGGACGCAATCTTCGAGAGAGTGGGACTATGACCGCGATTAGAGAGACAAACCTTCCCAACCTGCTGCACCGGGGCAAGGTGCGGGACACCTACGACCTGGGCGAGGGGCGGCTGCTGATAGTGGCTACCGACCGCATTTCGGCGTTCGACGTGGTGCTGCCCACCGCGATACCGGAGAAGGGCGTGGTGCTGAACAGCCTGTCCGCCTTCTGGTTCGCGAGGTCCGGGCACATCGTGCCGAATCACCTCATCGCCCTGGCGGCGGGAAGCGAAGAGCTGTCGCTTCCGGATGAGGTCGCGAGGCGAGCGATGGTGGTGAAGCGCGCCGAGCGCATCGACGTCGAGTGCGTGGTGCGCGGCTACATCACCGGCTCCGCCTGGGCCGAGTACCGGCGCGAGGGGACGGTGTCCGGCATGGCGATGCCCGCCGGGCTGCGCGAGGGCGACCGCTTTCCGGAGCCGCTGTTCACCCCCACGACAAAGGCCGAGGTGGGCCACGACGAGAACATCTCCATGCAGCAGATGCGGGACATGGTGGGCGGGGAGCTTACAGAGCGACTTGCCGAGACCACCATCGAGGTGTACGGTCATGCGCGTGACTACGCGCTGGAGCGCGGGATCGTGCTCGCCGACACCAAGCTGGAGTTTGGCCTGGTCGACGGTGAGCTGACGCTCATCGACGAGCTGTTAACGCCGGACTCCAGCCGATTCTGGGACGCTGATGGCTACGCGCCCGGCAAGTCCCAGCCCAACTACGACAAGCAGTTCGTCCGCGACTGGCTGGACGACCAGGGCTGGGACCACGAGCCGCCGGCGCTCGACCTGCCCGAGGACGTGGTGCGGCGGACGACGGAGCGCTACTTGGAGGCGCACCGCAAGCTCACCGGGCACGACCCGGACTAGCGGATTCCGGCCGGGCCGCTCCGCACCGCGGGAGCGAGCCGGGCCACACGAGGGAGATATATGGCGTCCAGTCAACGACGCTCTCGAAACAGGTCCACGCCCACTCAGGCGAGGGCGGCACGGCGCGCCAGGCGACAATCGAGGAGCCGCCTGAAGCGCATCGCCGCGTTCACGGCTGTCGGGCTAATCGCCGGGCTGTTCATCCTGTCGCTGATCCTGCCAAGCCTGCCCTTCGGCGGCTTCGCGGACCTGTTCGGGGGAGACACGCCCGACGGCCCCGGACTGAAGATCACCAGCCAGGGCCGCGACCACGTGGTGCCCGACCAGGAACACCCGGAGTACAGCAACAGGCCCGCAACGTCGGGTTGGCACTACAACCTGCCAATCGCGCCCGTCGACTGGGGAATCTACGACGAGTTCGTGCAGGACGAGTACCTCATCCACAACCTGGAGCACGGCGGAATCGGGATTCACTACAACTGCCCCGACGGCTGCGACGAGCTGGTGGGGGATCTGGAGCGCATTGCCAACAGGTCGCTCGCGGAGAACCTCAAGGTGGTGGTCTCGCCCTATCCGGACATGCAGTCTCGCATAACGCTCACGGCCTGGACCTTCCTCGACGCTTTCGAGGAATTTGACGAAGCCAGGATCATAGAGTTTATCGAGACCCACGAGAGCTCGCCCAACGCGCCGGAGAACACCTCGAGGTGAGCGCGGGCGCTCACGTGGCGATCGAGAGAAGCACCCTACCCCATTCGTCTGGTGGACCGGCCAAGCCGCTGAGCGCGCTGCTGGTCTCGGCGTTGATGGCGCTGGCCGTCGCGTGCGGCGGTGAACCCCCGCCCGAGACGCCGGGCGTGCACTACCCGGACCAGGGGAACGCGCACATAGGGCTGGGCGACGACCATCCGCTTTACATCTCCACGCCCGCAACGTCGGGCTGGCACTATCCCGTGCCGCTGGCGCCCGCGCCGTGGGCGTCCTATGCGCAGACGCTGCCGGACGAGGTGTTGGTACACAACCTGGAGCACGGCGGCATCGGCGTGCACTACGACTGCCCGGAGGGCTGCGCCGAGCTGGTCGACAGGATCGCGGCGGCCGTGCAGGACCTGGGCAAGATCATCATGGCCCCGTACCCCGGCATGGAGAGCCGCATTGCGCTGACGGCGTGGAACTATCTGGACACCTTCGAAGAGTTCGACGAGGAGAGAATTGTCGCCTTTATCGAAGCGCACGAGAGTTCACCGAATGCACCCGAGTTCAACGTTCCGTAGCGGCGGCGCGCCGCCCGAAGCGCGCGACCCGGAACCCTCGCACGCGGCCGATTCGCGGGCGGGGATCGAGGTGCGGCCATGTACATAGCCAGGATCAGAGTTTTGCTCAGGTCGGGCGTTAGCGACCCACAGGGGCAGACCGTCGAGAGCGGCCTGCGCCAGCTTGGATTCCAGGGCGTGGAGTCGGTCCGGGTGGGCAAGTACGTCGAGGTGCGCATTGAAGCCGCGGACGACGCTCAGGCCGAGCGCACGATTGGGGAGATGTGCGACCGCCTGCTCGCCAACCCGGTCATCGAAGACTTCAGCTTCGAGTTGGAGCGCCTCGACTAGGCGCCGGCATCAGGAGATGGTGCCCTTGGTGCTGGGGACTTCGTCCGCCTGCCTGGGGTCGGAGGTGAGCGCCGCCCTGGCGGCTCTAGCCAACGCCTTGAAGATTGCCTCGGCCTTGTGGTGGTTGTTGACGCCCGCGAGGATGCGGACGTGCAGGTTGAAGCCGCCTTCGCGGGCGAGAGACTCCAGGAAGTGGCGAACGAGGTCGGCGGGCAGGCCGCCGAGGTCGCTGTCGTCCATGTCGGCGTCGATCACCGCGTACCCACGGCCTCCGAAGTCGACGACTACCAGCGCCAACGCCTCGTCCAGCGGCACGTAGGCATGCCCCATGCGGGTGATACCCCTGCCCTCGCCCACGGCCTCGCGGAACGCCCTGCCAAGCAGGATGCCCAGGTCTTCCACGAGGTGGTGCCACCCCACGTCCACGTCGCCGTTTGCCGTGACGCGCAGGTCGAACAGGCCGTGCCGGGCCAGCTGCGCCAGCAGGTGGTTCAGCATCCCGTTCGGGGTGTCAAGCTCGTAAGTCCCCTGCCCGTCCAGGTCCAGGTCGACCTCGATGCTGGTCTCGTTGGTGTTGCGCGTCAGCCTGCTTGTGCGTGTAGGCAAAGTGTGCTCCCGGTGCGGTGTGTAGTCCCTGGCGGCTAGACCAGTTCTCGCAGGGCATCGACGAGCGCGTCGGTCTGTTCGGGCGTGCCGATGGCCGCGCGGAAGCAGTCGCGCAGCCGGTCGGTGTTGAAGAAGCGAACGAATATGCCGCGCCGCGCCAGGCCTTGGTACAGCTCTGGCGCCCTGCCTGGCGCGAACTGGCAGAGGACGTAGTTGCCGGAGGACGGCCAGCAGGTGACGCCGGGGAGCTCGTTCAGCAGCGAGGTCAGCCTTTCCCGTTCGTCCACTATAAGCTGAACGTTATCCAGCAGCGCGGGGGCGTCCTCCAGCGAGGCCAGCAGCGCCGCCTCCGCGGCGACGTTGATGTTGTAGGGCGGCTTGATGTCGACGATGCGCCTCACAAGGTCCTCGCTCATCAGACCGTAGCCGATCCGAAGGCCGGCAAGCCCTGCCCACTTGCTCATCGTCCGCAGGATGACGAGGTTCTCGTGCTCCGCGATCATGGACGCGGAGGTCTGGCCGCAGAACTCGAAGTAGGCCTCGTCCACCACCACCACCCTTCCGGTGTCCAGCAGGCCGGCTATCTGATCGTCCGAGGCAAGGTTGCCGGTCGGGTTGTTGGGAGTGGCGACGAATATGATCTTGGTGCGGCTGTCGATCGCGGAGCGCGCGGCGTCGAGATCGATCTCGAACAGCTCGTCCCTCGGCACCATTTCGATGGTCGCGCCGGCGACCCTGGCGCAGAAGTTGTACATGCCGAACGTGGGGTCGAAGTCCAGGATCTTGTCTCCCGGGGACACGAACATCTGGAACACCAGGTGAATCAGCTCGTCGCTGCCCGCGCCCAGTATGATGTGCTCCGGACCGAGGCCGGTGTAGTCTGCCAGCGCATCGCGCATCCTGCGCTGCTGCGGGTCCGGGTAGTGCTGGATTGGGGAGTTTGCGACGGCGTCCTTCACCTTCAGCGAGTAACCGTAGGGGTTTTCGTTGCCGTTCAGCTTGATGACCTTGTCGGCCGGAACGCCGTACTGCTGTGCGAGCACCTCCGGGGGGTCCATCGAATCGTATGTCTGAACTTCACCCGCCAGGTGCGGTCGCATGAGTTTTGTCAGGTCCACCGTCATTTCCCTTCCCCTTGTTCGAAGTCTAACTCTTTTCCGTACACGTTCCGGTTGAGCCGACGCTAACCCAGCTCCTCGCGCACCTCCACCGCCTCGGCGTGGGCCGTCAGGCCCTCCACGCGGGCGATGGTTGAAGCCGCGCCGGATATGCGGGCCGCGGTTGCGTCGTCCAGGGCCAGTATAGGGCTTGTCTTCAAGAATGTGTGAACGCCCACGCCCGAATTGAAGCGCGCCGTTCCGGCGGTGGGCATGATGTGGCTTGGGCCGGCAACGTAGTCGCCGAGCACCTCGTGCGACATTTCGCCCACGAACACGGCCCCCGCGTGCTTGATTTGCCCCACGTGTGTCCATGCGTCCTCTACCATGAGGCACACGTGCTCCGGCGCGAATTCGTTGGCAAGCTCCAGCGCGTCGTCGAGCCGCTCCAGTATTGCCACGCACCCCTGCTCGTTCACGGACGCCGCCGCGATAGCCGTGCGGTCCAGCCGGGCCAGGCGCGACTGGACCTCGGCCAACACGGCGGTAGCCAGCCGCTCGGAGGTGGTGGCCAGCACGGGCTTTGCCAGCGCGTCGTGCTCAGCCTGCGCCAGCAGGTCCACGGCGCACAGCGTGGGGTTGGCGGAATCGTCGGCGATGATCATGGTCTCGGTCGGGCCGTACAGCCCGTCTATGCCCACGTCGCCGTACACTCGCTTCTTGGCCAGCGTAACGAAAAGGTTGCCCGGGCCGCAGATCAGGTCGACGCGCGGAACCGACTCGGTGCCGTACGCCATCGCCGCGATCGCCTGGGCGCCGCCGACGCGGTACACGCCGTCGACGCCGGCCAGCCGGGCAGCCGCGAGCAGCGCCGGGTGGGGGTTGTCCTCTCCCCGCGTTGGGGTGCAAACTATCACCTCACGAACGCCGGCGACCCTGGCGGGCACCGCGGCCATCAGCAGCGTCGACGGGTACAGGGCCGTGCCGCCCGGCACGTAGACGCCCACGCGCTCGACGGGGTTGACCAGCTCGCCGTAGCCCTTGCGAAAGTCGAACCAGCTACGCCTGAGGCTGGCCTCGTGGAACTCGGCGATGCGGCCTGCCGCCAGCTCCAGCGCCTCGACCAGCGGCGGCGGCGCCACGTCCAGGGCGTTCGCGACTTCCCTTGGCGGTACTCGAATTTCGTCGAGGCGGGCGCCGTCCAGCGTCTCCGCGAGCTCTCGCAAGGCGTCGTCACCCCGCGAGCGTACCTGCGCGATGATGTGGTCCACGACCTGCGCGACCGATAGCGGCTTTCCGAACGTCCTCTCGATGGCCGTGGCGAGGTGCGGGCTGGTGTCGTCGAGGTCCAGTCCCCTGCCCTCGCACAGGAGCGCGCGGGCGTCCGGCAGCCCCCGGACCACCCTCATGGCAGGTACTCTTCGATGGCCTTAACGAGAGCATCGACCGAGCGCTCCCTGTACTCGTCCAGGCTCTCCTGAGGCACGTAGCCGTACAGGCTCGCCAGCCCGCTTGGAGCGCAGCGCACGAAATCGTCGGCAAGCGCGTGCGCGGGATGGGACTCGTCGCCTCGCGAGATCCGGCCCGCCATGAAGCGCAGCCGCTCCCACGTGAAGCCGCGCGCCAGGCTGGACACGACCCAGTCGCGCCAGTCTTGGAGCGTATTCGTCGGGATGAAGCCCACTTCTATGTCGTCTACCGTCAGCCGGCGGAGGATTGCGTCGGCGTCCGGCGGCCGAGTGCTCTGCCGGTCCAGCTCCAGTTGCAGCGCGCGATCATACACGTTTCCCTTCGCGCTGTCCCCAAACACCTCCGGGTTGCCGAAGTAGGGGCGGTACATGTCCACGATCCAGGACTCGTCCACTATGAGGTGCGTCAGATAGCCGCACACGAACGCCCTTGTCTGCTCGTTGTGATCACCTGAGTACTTCAGGCCGGGATGCGCGGCGAACAGGCCATCGATGCCGGAACCCAGGGACTCGAAGTCCAGAAGGGCGAAGTGGTAGACCTCGCGCTTTCGGCGCGTGATAACTCGGATGTCGGGAGACGTGGAGCCGAATAGAAAGCAGCCCATATTGGCGTCGAGCGTCGGGTGAGCAAGGCGCTCCGCGGCGCGGTGCGCGAGGTCGATATGTGCGTGCAGATTGGGCAATCGTGGCTCCTGTGTGTCCGGCTATCCGAGTCGGGCGTGCGCCTCGCAGGCCGAGCCGAACACGTAGCTCGGCTGGGATACCGTCACGCTGCCGCCCACCCTCCGGAGGTGGGCAACGGCGTCGAGCAGTTTGTCCTTCTGCACGACGACGGTTACCGCGTACCAGTCCTGGCCGTCCGGGGTGTAGACCTTCGCGATTGTGGGACCGCGCAGGCCGGAAATCTCGGCGCTCTTGAACACGTAGCCCGCTATCTCTTCGGGGTTTTCGCCGCGCATGTTGGCGGTGACGCTGTAGAACTCCTGCGACTGCAGCCGGCCCTCCATAAGCTCCGCCATGGCCTTCGCGAGCCTCAGCTTTTCGGGGTCGGCTGCCAGCAGCGCCTTATTGCCTATGAGGCACGCGCTGGAGGTCATGATCGTGCCGCCGTGCACGTTCTTGAGGTGATTCTCGCGCATCGTCACGCCGCTCTCGGTGATGTCGGCGATGACGTCGGCGAATCCCATGGTGGGTGCGGCCTCGAGCGTGCCGCTGGACTGCACGAGGGTGAAGTAGTTCACCCCGTTGCCCAACAGAAAACGCTCGACCAGCCGGGGATACTTGGTCGCCACGCGTATGTCCCTGCCCTCTTCCCGCATCTCGACGGAAAGCTCCGCCAGGTCGGCGAGCGAGGACACGTCCACCCAGGAGTCGGGCACGCCGAGGACAAGCCTGGAATTGCCGTAGCCAAGCGTGTCGATGACGATTATGGCGTCGCCGCCCTCGCGCCGCGAGTCCAGGTAGCGGTCGTGTCCGACTATGCCCATGTCGGCGCTGCCCTCTTCCACCTTGGAGGTGACGTCGGAGCCGCGCTGGAAGAGCACGGTGACGCCGTCGAGGGCGGGAATCGCCGCCGTGTACCTGCGTGAGTTCGGGCGAAGGACGCCCAGCCCGCAGGAGCGCAGGAACATGAGCGTCGACTCGTGAAGCGCGCCGTCGCTCGGAATCGCCAGCCTCAGCACCTGCTTGCGGTGGTTCACTGGGCTACCGCCGCTTTGTCCGCTGCGGTCAACGCTTCCAGCACGCTTTCCATGTTGTACGCGAACCCCATGGCCGGCACGTCGCCGGCGCCGCCCAGCGCCCTCACCAGGCCGTCGTAGCGGCCACCACCGCCCAGCGACGGACTGACTTCCGGAGCGGCGTACATCTCGAATATAGCGCCGGTGTAGTAGGCGATGCCCCTTGCCAGGCCGACGTCCAGGGACAGGGCGTCTTCGGGCACGCCGCGGTCGGCGAGCGCGTCCAAGAGCCGGGAGAGGTCGTCGAACGCGCCGCATCGGACCGCCGCGCCGCCCGCCGCCGCCCTCAGCGACTCCAGCGCGGGTCCGGGCGGGCCTTCCACGCGGGCCAGCTCGTCCACCATTTCAAGCGCCGCCTCGAACACGGCCGGGTCGTGGGCGCGCCGCATCTTGCGAAGCAGCCGCGAGGCGATCTCCTCCGGCGTCCTCTGCCCCATCCTGGATGCGCCCGGTTCCGCGACCACGCGGCGGACGAGCTCCTGCGCCGCCCGCAGGTCCATCGAGCCGGCCTCGCCGATGCCATCCTCTGCCTGTTCCCTCAGCAGGCCGGCGCCCTGGGCGCGGCGCTTCAGCTCCTCCACGTCGGTCTCGCCCTCCTTGAGGGGCCGCAAGTTTCCCACTATGAACAGCTTGGCGGCGTCGGACAGGTCGTGCTCCGCCAGCAGCGCGTTGACGGCGCCCAGGTGGCCGATGCGCAGCGTGCAGCGCGTAAGGCCCGCGCGGGCGAGTCCGCTCCAGGCCAGGTGGATGATCTCGGCGTCCGCTTCCACGCCGGAGGCTCCCACCAGCTCTGCGCCAAGCTGGGTGAACTCGCGCAGGGAGCCCTCGCCGCCGTCCGACTCGTAGCGAAAGACGGGGCCGCCGTACTGCCAGCGCACCGGCCCGCAGAGCGTGTCCGCAACCTCCACGTAGTGGCGAATGACCGAGGACGTGAACTCCGGGCGCAGGCTTACGGTGTTGCCGCCGGGGTCCTGGAAGGTGTACAGGCTGTTGACCAGGTCGCCGCCCGACTTTCGGACGAACAACTCCGTCTGCTCCAGCAGCGGCGTGTGGACCGCCTGGTAACCCTGCTGCTCGAAGTAGGCCGCAGTGGCCGACGCGAGGCCGCTCATGCGGTCGCGCTGCGCGGCGGTTACGTCACGCATTCCAGGGAGCCGGCCAATCGGTCGTCTGGTCAAGTATTGCTCCTGTTTCGGCAAGGCTGCGGAGCCGTCGATGGCGGCAGGGAGAATCCGCGGCTGGACTCGCCGGCGAGCACTGCCCTGCCTGACATTTCGGTCGCAGAAAGTATAACGCGAAGGGTCGTGCCAATGAAAGTGTGGCAAGAAGCGCCCGACTCGCTACGGTGAGGACGTTTGACTTGGGGGCCGGTCGTAAGTAGGATTGGCGGCGACTTTTCGGCTGCGCGCAAGGGCGCATTTCCCTAGGCGAGGTAGGAGCTTGGCGCATCCATCGCAACACGGCAGAGCGTCCGCGGCGGGGCCGGTGGCCGTGGTGGTGCCCACCTACAACGAGGCCGAGAACCTGCCCGAGCTGTTCGCCCGGCTGTCCTTGCTCGGCATCCCCGGGGTGCGCCTTATCATCGTGGACGACGGCTCGCCGGACGGCACTGCGGAGCTCGCGTCCAGCCTCGAAAGCGGCTTCGCCGGCAGCGTGGAGGTGGTGCAGCGTGGCAGCAAGCAGGGTCTGGGTACGGCATACGTCGAGGGGTTCGGCCGCGCGCTGGCAGCCGGCGCCGGCCGCGTGGTGCAGATGGACGCCGACCTTTCCCACTCCCCAGAGTACATCCCGGCCATGCTGAGCGCTCTCTGCGACGCCGACGTCGTTGTCGGATCCCGCTATGCGAAAGGCGGCGGAGTGGACGATTCGTGGGGCTTCTCCCGCCGGCTTCTCAGCTCGCTGGGGAACCTGGGGATAAGGCTGGTGGGCGGGCTGGCGGTGCGCGACGCCACTTCGGGTTTCAAGGCGTTTAGCGCCTCGGCGCTTTCCCGGCTGGACATGAGCGAGTTTCGCTGCGCGGGGTTCGGCTTCCAGGCGGAGGTGGCCCACTCGTGCCAGCGGATGGGACTTCGCGTCGTGGAGGAGCCGATTCTGTTCGTGGACCGGACAAAGGGCCGATCCAAGATGAGCGCGCTCATAGTGGTCGAGGCGATTTGGCGGCTGCTGCCCTACCGCATCAAGCGCGCCCGCGTCCCGCGTCGGCCGGCAAACGGGTCAGCCGATGGCGGTTGAGTCGCCCCGGCCCGGCGGTGTGGCGCTAGTTGTCGATAGCGCGGCCACACTGCCCGATGAGGCGCTCTCTAACCCGCAGCTCCAAGTCGTGCCGATGAGTCTCACGCTCGCCGGCCGCACCTACCTGGACGGCGAGGATATTTCGCCGTCCGAGTTCTACCGGATGCTGAGGGCCTCTCCCTCGCCGCCGACCACGTCCGCTCCTTCCCCCTCCGCGTTTCTCGACGCCTACCGACGCTCGGCGCGGAGCGCGTCGTCGATACTGTGCCTGACGGTAGCCGCGAGTGTCAGCGCCTCATACGACTCGGCGACCGTGGCGGCGCGCATGGCGGCAGATGCTCTGCCGGGCGTGGACGTGCGCGTGCTGGACTCCGAGAGCGCAGCGGGCGGCCAGGGCCTGGTCGCGCTGGAGGCGCTGCGGTCGGCGCGGGCCGGCGCGGGTCTGGAGAAGGCGGCCGGCGTCGCGTCGCAGGCCATCTCCCGCGTGCGGCTGCTCGCCTTCCCGGACACGCTCTACTACCTCTGGAAGAGCGGGCGTGTGCCCGTAATCGCGCACGCGGGTTCCGCGCTGCTGGGCGTGAAGCCCATATTCGAGCTGCGCCGAGGGACGGTGAGCACTGTGGCCCGGCCGCGGACGCTGAACCGCGCGACGCGGCGATTGGTCAAGCTGATGCGCGAGCGCACCGGCGAAGGGCCGATCAGCGCGTGCGTTATGCACGCCGACGCGGAGGACGCGGCGCGGAAGTTGCGCGCCGAGGTGGAGGCCGCGTTCGAGTGCGAGCAGATGTTCGTGGCCCAGTTCACGCCCGTGATGGGCGCGCACATCGGCCCCGGGCTACTTGGCGTGGCGTTCCGGACTGTTTAGCGTAGCTCGAGGCCGTTCGCTGATGTTCCGCTCGGCGTCGCGCTGGCGTTCCCATCGCTCGACAAATTCCGGATGCATCTCGCGTGCTGGACGCGCTCTTGTGAACCACTCCGCATCCAACTCGAATGTGTCGGGGTCGGCAGCGATGCCTGCCTGAATGGCAGCTTCCTCACCGTAGAGCGCCTCAATCTCGGCAAACGTCATGCTAGACAGGTTGGGATCCTTCGACATAGGACTGTCTCTCCAAACGGCTGGCTCTCCGAATGCTGATGATACGGGCGCGCCTGCCCCTCGCTTAGCTGTATTGCCGTCACCGTCGGGAGAATAGGCTGTCGCCCTAGGCCCAGGGGGCCAGGCTGTCGTTGCGCAAAAGGTTCATGCGCGGCAGCAGAATCCCGGTCGCCTTGCCGCCACCATCCCCTAACTGCAGCACGAGGCCGGGCGGCTCCGGCGCACCGGTGTCGAGCCGGAAGAAGCCGGGGTCGTTCGGGTCCGGCTGGTAGAGGCGGACTCCCTCGCGCCACGAGCCGTGCCTGGAACGGAGCTCCAGGCCGCCGTCCCTCTCCGTTATCTGGATGCGTCCGGCGCTCCGGATGATGCGGTAGCTGGTGAGGAATCCGGGCGGAGGTTCGTACACGCCGACCGCCGCGGCCGCGGTGTCGGCCGATATGGGGCTGCCGGTGGTGTCGGGGTCCGGCTCGTCGAGCACCGACTGGAGGACCTTCGAGAATATCTCGTCCGAGCGGTCGAAGCTGATGTTGAGGTGGGTCAACACGGCCAGGTTCTCGGACGGGAACACGTCTATGTGTGTGTTCCAGCCGCCGGAAATGCCGCCGCCGTGCCCGATGGAGCGCCTGCCGAACCGCTCGACGCGCATGAAGGTGAGGCCCAGGCTTAGAAGGCGCTCGTCGGGGCGCCAGTGGGGCGAGGTCATCAGGTCGAACGTTTCGGGGCTTACGATTCCCTTGCTCTTGGCCAGCAGCGCCGAGGCGTACCTGGCCATGTCCGGTATCGTGGACTGGACCGCGCCGGCGGCCCGGGTCGCCACGTATATGTACCCGCCGGGTATGTTGTGGCCGTCCACCGCAGGGGCATCCGGCGCATCGACTCCCAGGATAGCCAGGGCGTCCAGGTCGTCGTGCGTGGGGGCGTGGTGATAGCCCTTCGTCAGGTCGGGGCGCTGCTGGTCCCAGCAGTCGCTGTTTACCATGCCGAGCGGCCCAAACACCCGCCGCTCCAGCACGTCCTCGATGCGCCGTCCCTCGATCCTGGCGACAATCTCGCCAAGCAGGCAGAAGGCGTGGTTCGCGTAGGCCCACTTCGTACCCACCGGCACCTCGATGTCGATCCCGTCAGGGTACATCTGGTTTACGGGCGTCGGCGTGGGGCTGTTGGACCACAGTTTGCCCAGGGCGTCGCGGTAGTCATTCATGGTGGGAGCTTCGCCTATGCCGTTGGTGTGAGTCATCAGGTGACGGACCAGCAGCGTCTCGCCGGGTCCGTTGAACCTGATCTCGGGCAGCCTGTCCACGACCCGCTCGTCCAGGCTCAGCTTGCCCTCTTCCACGAGCGCCAGGGCGCACAGGCCCACCATCGTCTTGGTGATGGAGCCGATGCGCTGCCGGAGCTCGGGGGCCTGCGGCCTGCCGGACTCGACGTCCGCGTAGCCGAAGCCCTGGGAGTAGACCAACTCGTTACCGGAGACTACGCCTATCGACATGCCGGGAACGTTGTAATCGTCCACCAGCGAGGCCGCCGTCGCTCGTACGCGGTCGATATCCGCCGAAGAGAATGTTGCCATGCTGAAGCGCCCCCAATTCAAAGCTAACGCGCGCCTGGCCTGATTGCGGCCGGCGCGCGATCCGGCGCGGCCTAAACTGCCGCGCGTTGACTTTTCGTTTTGGTTAGCTGCCAGTAGCAGCGCGCGGTCAGGCCGGCTCGAACAAGGGGAGGGATATGCCGCCCTCTCCCTGGTCCTCCCAGCGCAGCTTTACGCGCATACCGCACTGCACGTCGTTCACGGGATTGGCGACACCGACGACGTTGGTCATGATGCGGAAGCCCTCGTCCAGGTCGACGTAGGCCACCGCGTAGGCGCCGAGGTCCTTGAACGCGGGGTGCCGGCTCTGCATCACGACGCTGAAGGTGTAGACCTGGCCCTCGCCCTTGGACACGTGCCAGGTGGTGTTGTCCGAGCCGCAGGCCGTGCAGTGGCGGCGGGGGAAGAAGATCACGTTTTCGCAGTCGTCGCAGGTCTGGTAGGTCAATTCGTGGCGTTTGGTCGCCTCCCAGAACGGCTCGGTGTCCGGCTCGGGAAAGCGGGGTTGCGGCCTCAACGGCATGCTGGTCATTTGCGTCGCTCCTCGGGCGGGTCTTACGCTCGCCCCTCTCCGGTGGTTGGCAATCTACACGGGCGGGTTTGAAACCCGCCCCTACAGGATTGTCGCGTGGTGCTAATCGGCCCCGAGGATGGTGACTCCGGTCGCGTGGCGAGAGCCGAGCTGGCCGCCGTTGCCGACCGCCACCGCGAGCTTGGGGTCTGCGACCTGCGACGTGGACTCGCCGCGGAGCTGCCGCGTGGCCTCGAGCAGCAGGAAGATGCCCCGTTCGCCCGGATGGTTCGATGACAGGCCGCCGCCGTCGGTGTTCATGGCGGGCTTGCCCGGCGCGTCGAATGCGAGGTGCAGGTCTTCCACGTAGGCGCCGCCCTCCCCTTTCGTGCAGAACCCCAGGTCCTCGATCATGCACATCACGGTGATGGAGAACGAGTCGTAGGCCATCAGCACGTCTATCTCCGAGGGCGACACGCCCGCCTCGCCAAAGGCGACTGGCGCCGCCTGGGCGCCGGCGCTTACGGTGATGTCTCCGCCGTTCTCGGTGTACTTGGTGGCCTCGCCGGTGCCTATGATCCACACCGGCTTCTTGCGTGTGTCGCGCACCACGTCGGGCGACGCGATGACCACCGCGCCGCCGCCGTCGGACACCATGCAGCACTCGAGAAGGTGCAGCGGGTGGGCGATCATCCGCGATTCGAGAACGTCCTGCACGGTTATCTCACGCACGCCCACGAACTCCAGGTCGGTCATGGCCTTGACCGCCTCCGGATTGCGCATAGCGTGCTTCCTGGTTGTGACGGAAATGGCCGCGAACTGCTCGTCGGTGGTGCCGTACTGGTGCATGTGGCGCTGCTTGACCATGGCGTAGTTGCTGATCAAGGTCAGGCCCCAGGGGTCTTCCATGTTGTTGAGCGGGTTTGCGGGCCCCTGCCCCGTCGCGCCCGCGGTACCGATGGCCCTGCGGTCGGCGTGAGCAGTGGAGCCGTAGGTGAGGAGCGCCACCTTGCACTTGCCGGCGGCTATCATCTCCCGCGCGTGGTTGGCCTGAAACTCGTAGGACGAGCCGCCAACGGCGGTGTTGTCGATGACGTTGGGTTTGAGTCCCAGGTATTCGGAGATTCCGAGGCCCCCGATGCCCTGGTGGCTGCCGTTGTCGTATATGGCGTCCACGTCCCGCCACGAAAGGCCAGCGTCCTCCAGCGCCTTCGCGGCCGACCCCGCCTTGATCTGGAGCGCGCTCACCCCCCCGCCTGTAACTCTGAGGGGGTATTCGTGAATGCCGACGATGGCTGCGTCTCTGCTTCCGGCCATGGATTGCTCCTTTCGAGCTCAAATGGGTACACCAAAGTGCGCCGAAAACGTAGCACACGGAATTAGAGTAGTCAACGCGCGGCCCCACTCCGAGCCTGTATCACCTTAGTCGGCGGTCAATCCGAGAGCACAGCGCCGCCGCCTTCTCGTGACCTCCGCGAAAGTGGGAGTCCACAGATGGGAACGCGGAGTTGGTATCGACCAAAAGGCCATAGTTACAGGTTCAGCGGTCGGGAATTACGCGTCCAGGAGTCGCCCCAGCTTGCCTACGAACTGCTCGACGCGGTTCAAGTGATGCCTTACCCTTCCAGCGTCTAGAGCATTCTCGTAGAAATTGCCGTGTAGGTAGTGAGCGCTTGCAAAGAGATCGTCGACGTCCGGGTCTCCGACCTCGTCCGTCAAGTTCCTGACGCCTGTCCAGAGGTCTCGATGTGCGGCGTGGCGCCAGCCTCGCGCTTGCGCGGCGGCCTTTACCATCTGCGCTGCGGCACCCCAACCCTTCTCCGACGCTTGGCGGAGGTCGCCGACATCGAGCTCGGCGCGGGCCTGAGCCAGCAACTGGCGGCCAGCCTCGCGGTATGTGGATACGGGTGTGGTTATAGGGGATCCTCCGTGGGAGTCATTGTATCACAGCCGTCTAACGTCGCCGTCACAGCATCTGCCAGATGACCCTGTTTCATCTTAGAGCCTATCCGACAACCCGTCCATCACCCCCATCCTAACCTTCCCCCTGCGAGGGGGAAGGGACTTATCGGATAGGCTCTAAGTCGGTGGTCGGTCCGAGAGGACAGCGCCGCCGCCTTCTCGTGACCTCCGCGAAACCGGGAGCCCACAGATTGGAACACGGAGTTGGTATCAACCAAAAGCCATGCCAACTAAACTGGTACAGGTTCCGGCCTCTGGCCTTCATTGACGGCCCACGCCCTATCGCCTACCATGTGTCATATGCGCATCGGACTGCTTGCCGACACCCACTTGCCTGGACGTATCCGCACCCTCGACGAGCTCGGTCCTGAGCCCGCCCGCTTCTTCTCCACCGTTGACCTGATACTCCACGCGGGCGATCTGACGTCCCCCATCGTGCTGGACTGGCTGGAACAGTTCGCGCCCGTGTTGTGCTCCACCGGCAACAACGACCCGATTCCGGACCCCCGCGTTCAGGACGTTCAGACCCTCGAGGTCCACGGCTGGAGCATCGGCATGGTGCACAGCCTGGACAGGCAGTTTCGTCCCATGCGGGAGCTGCAGCGCCACTTTCCCGCGCCGGTGGACGTTATGATCGCCGGCCATACCCACCTGGAGGCGCTGGAGTACCGCGACGGCGTCGTGCTGGTGAACACCGGCAGCATCACTTTTCCGCAACACAAGGAGCTGAGGCTGGGCGGAGTGGGCCTGCTGGAGCTCGCGCCTGGGCGGCTGAGCGCGCGCGTCTGGCCGCTCGGCGAGACGCCGGGCAGCCCCAATCCCTGCCGAACGCTGACACTCCAGATACGCGGAGGCCGGGTGGTCGGCGGCGGTGGCGCCGTGGAGTCGTATGCGGCGGCGGCAGCGGACGGCCAGGGCTAGCAAGGTCGGGCCGTCAGGTCCGGCCCGGTTGCGCCGCGCGCGCGGTGAGTCTTATACTTGCGCCGGATTCCCCCTGCCGTCCAGGCCCATAAGCCCCCAAAGGCGTACATGCTAAGAATCTCCACGTTCTCATCTTTCAAGTACAGAAACTTTCGCTACCTCTGGGGGAGCATGGTCTTCTCCAGTTCCGGCCAGTGGATGGAACAGGTCGCGCTGAGCTGGCTGGTCTGGGAGCTTACGAAAGATCCCCTCATGCTGGGCCTGATAAACGGCGCACGGGCCATCCCCTTCCTTCTCAGCCCATTGGGCGGCGTGGCGGCGGACCGGATCGACCGAAAACTGCTGATGATCGCCACTCAGGTCATCGTCATGGCACTGTCGGCCTGCATGGCGGTGCTGCTGTACCTGGACGTCATCCAGCTCTGGATGGTGTTCGCGTTCACGATGCTCTCGGGGCTCACGTGGGCGTTCAACCAGCCGGTGCGCCAGGCGATAGTGCCCAACCTGGTGCCCCGCAGCGAGATGACGAACGCCGTCGCGCTCACGTCCAGCGCCTTCAACCTGACGCGGCTGGTGGGACCGATTGCGGCGGGATTCATCATCGGTGCCGTGGGCGCGGAGGGCGCATTCGCGGGCAAGGCAATCGCCTACGTCGGCGTGATAGGCATGCTCCTGTTTCTGCAGGTGCCGCCCATACAGCGGAGGGCGCGGCGCGAGAGTATCTACCAAAGCCTCATGGGCGGATTCGAGTACGTCAAGGGCAACCCCACCGTGCTCTCGCTGCTGCTGCTCGCGCTCATTCCCATGCTGGTGTCCATGCCCTACATGATGGCGTTCATGCCGGTGTTCGCGGACGAGGTGTACGGGATCGGCCCAGCGGGAATGGGAATGCTGTACACCTTCGCTGGCATAGGTTCGCTGGCCGGCACGTTCACCGTGGCGTCGCTGGGACGCTACAAGCGCAAGGGGCTGGTGCTGCTGATCAGCGGCGTGGCCATGGGCATTATGCTCATACTGTTCGGCTGGTCGGAGCAACTCTGGCTCACGCTGCTCATCCTGGTCGGCGCGGGCTTTCCGCAGATGTTCACGATGTCGATGACGCAGACGCTGCTGCAGATGAGCGTCCCGGACGAGTACCGGGGCCGCGTGATGAGCATCTACATGCTGGACCGCGCGCTGGCGCCGCTGGGAGCGGCTTTCGCGGGCGGGCTGGGCCGTCTGTACACTGCGCCCGGCGCGGTGATGATCGGCGGCGCGATCACCGTGTTTCTCAGTATCCTCGCGCTGTTGTTTCTGCCGCGCGTACGCAACTGGCGGGACGAGGACGCGGTGGCGTACGCGGGGCCCGGCGTGGGAGCACGCCGCCAACAGCCCGAGCCGGCGGTTGCCGGCCCTGCGGCAGGCGCGGAAGGCCCCGCGCCGGCCGCCAGAGGCGCGAGCGGGGACGACGGCGACTAGGGGCCGCGGGGCGGACCCGCCGTGCGGGCAGCCACCGCGCCGCGCCTGCGGACCGCGGCTGCTAGGCGGTTACCAGCGGGTACTTGGATACGTCCACGCCCGCCTCGGTCAGCAAGTCCAGGTCGTACAGGATCCGACCGGTGCACTCCCCGGGTTCTTGGGCGCAGACCAGTACCGCCGCGTCGCCCATGCTGATGCCGTCCTCCATCGCGCCGATGTAGTTGCGGGTGTCGCCGCGGAACCACCTCTGGCCCTCTGAGGCGATGCCCTTGTTAGGCGACAGCGCGTTCACGGCGATGCTGTCGTCCCACAGCTCCTGGGCCAGCCCCTGGGTGAAGCGCTCGAGGTGCGCCTTGCCGGAGCCGTAGGCGATCCCGCCACCACCGCCGGACTCGTAGGGGCCCGGGCCCGGGGATATGGCGCCGACCGACGAGATGTTGATGATGTGTCCCCCACCCTGCCGGCGCATGTGGGGTATCGCGTACTTGCAGCCCAGGAACGGGCCCTTGATGTTCACCCGGTAGAGCAGGTCCCAGTGCCGCACCTGCATGTCCTCGACCTTGCCCGGTATGAGGATGGCGGCGTTGTTGACGAGGATGTCGACGCTGCCCAACCGCTCGACCGTGTCGTCGAGCAGCGCCTTGACCTGCTCGTCGTCGCTCACGTCGCAGGTGATGCCGATGGCGCTGCCGCCCTCGTCCTGTATGCGCTTTACGGTGGTGTTGACACTGCCGGATATACGGAAGTCGCCCTCGTTCTCGGTGCGCGCCGAGACCACCACTTGGGCGCCCTCCCTGGCGAACACCAGGGCGATGTCCCGCCCGATGCCCCGGCTCGCGCCGGTAACTACCGCAACCTTGCCGTCCAGTTGGCCCATGATTCGCTCCTTGTTGTGTTTGTTTGGCATGTTTAGTGAAGACGTGACGGACTGACAGAACCAGCCGTCTCTGCAAGCTCTGGCAAGACCCGCGGTCGGGCCAGGCTGCTAGCTCAGAGGCGCTTGAATAACGGTCAAAGACTCTCGACCTTCCGTCAACCGGCTTGAAACGTGAGGACGCGCCTATACTTCCTGTAGCAGCTAGGACATGCGGGCTTCGACATTGTCGCCTTGTGCTCTTTGCCGCAGGTGTGACAATGTTTCTCCTCGTAATCCGGGTTCTCGTAACGCTTCCAACTACTGAAGCAGCGATTACAGTAGGGTTGAAGTGGATTGGCAGGAAGTTCGCTCTTGCAACGAATGCAGAATGCAGACGTGGGCGTGTTGGCTTTTGCTTGTGACCTTCGAGCCTGCTTAGGCGCTGGAGTCTCACGGTCGACAGCAGGGGTTTCAATCCTTGCCACCGTCACTCGTATCTGTTCGCTATTGTCCACAAGCCTCTTTGATTCTTCGAAAATCTTTCGGTAAAGGTCTTCGTCTTTGGATACGAGCACACCCATCTCGTCGTCGTTTTTCTCAGAGAACTCGTACAGGTTCATCGACGTCAGAAGCGCTTGGTCCTCGTTCAGATAGCACTTAGCGTGAAGGTTCTGGCGAAAACTGGTCTTGATTTGGGTCAAACCTTCAAGCCATTTCATTTCTTCCGGCTGAAGTTCGCTCTTGCCGTAGATTACCCTAACATCAACTGACGGTTTCTTATCCTCCAGAAGTTCCCTAAGACGGTTGTTGACTTTGAGATACGGGCTGATGAGCCAGAGACGGTCCTCGGCGTTCTTGATTATCTCTTCAAGATGATGTGAGATGCCTGTCGTGGTGTAGAACTCTGCCATACGATGGTCCTTACGTTCCTACGTTGTTGCAAAAGACATTTCCATGTCGCGAGAGTATAGCATGGCCCCAATCTTCATTAGAAGTCTCGGCTGCCGCGGGAGCATGTGTCAGATTACTAGGTGCGCCCAAAACCGTCTCCCTCGCGAACAGCCTGCCCCCGCGCCCAACTCTGAACCTACGGCCATCGCCTTGCGTTCGCCATATTGCTTAGCCCGAATCCACCGGGGGAGGGGGTCGGGTCAGTGTCCTGAAGCGGCAAGAAGGTGCTCCTTTGAATCTGGGATAATGGTTTTGCAAGACCAAACCGTCCCCAGGAAAGGAGCACCCAATAGATGCTACCACGCAATCACCCCGACCGCATCAAAATCGCCTTCGACGATCACCGCCTGGTGGCCAATGCCGGGCTGCTCCTTCCGGCCACCCTGGCCGAGCACCTGGGTCTGGGTGAACTGGTCGACAACCACGTTGACCTGGGGGATGCGCCGGGGCGGGCGAACACGGGAGACAAGCTGATGACGCTGGTTGCGTCTGCACTAGCCGGGGGAGACTGCATCGACGACGCGGACGTGTTGCGCACCGGCGGGACGGCTGGCGCCATCGGCTGTGTGGTCAAGGCGCCATCCACCCTGGGAACCTTCCTGCGCAGCTTCCGGTGGGGGCACGTGCGCCAACTGGACCGGGTGAGCCGGGAGCTGCTGTCCCGGGCCTGGACCGCTGGTGGTGGACCCGGCGACGGGCCGTTGACCATCGACCTGGACTCCACCATGTGCGAGACCTACGGGCTGGCCAAGCAAGGGGCCCGCCATCACGGCTACACCGGCCAGCGGGGCTATCACCCGCTGCTGGCCATCGCCGCAGGAACCGGTGACGTGCTGATGGCCCGGCTGCGGGAGGGCCGTGCCAACACCGCTCGGGGCGCCGCCCACTTCCTGCGGGAGACGGTGGGACGGGTGCGCCATGCCGGAGCCACAGGACAACTCACGGTGCGCGCCGACAGCGGCTTCTACGCCCATAGCATGGTATCGGTCTGCCGCAAGCTGAACGTACGCTTCTCCATCACCATCCGCCAGCACGCCCGCCTGCGGAACCTGATCGAGGCCATACCCGAGACGGACTGGACGCCGATCCCCTACTGGATGGACGGCGCAGCCGACGCGGCCGAGACCATCTACACCCCCTTCCAGGGTGAGTCCGACACCGCCCCGGTGCGGCTCATCGTCCGCCGGGTGAAGCCCACGCCCGGTTCCCAACTGGCCCTCTTCGCCAGCTACAGCTATCACGGCTTCATCACCGACCGCGACGGCGATACCCTGGAGTTGGAGGCCGACCACCGCCGCCATGCCGAAGTCGAGAACGCCATAAGAGACCTCGAGTACGGCGTCGGACTCAACCATCTCCCCTCGGGCCGCTTCGCCGCCAACGGCGCCTGGCTGGCGATACAGAGCCTGCCCCGTACTCGATACGGGGTGATGGCCCATAACCTGGCCCGCTGGACCGTGCGCATCGGTCTGGGCCAGCAGGTGGTGACCACCAAGACCCTCAGACGGCGGTTCTTCTCCATCGCCGGACGGCTCACCCGCAAGGCCCGCCGCCTCACTTTGCATCTTCCCAAACACTGGCCCTGGGAAACCCAGTTCAGTCGCGCCCTCGCTCGGTTGCGCGCCCTGCCACTGCCATCTTGACGGCGCCCACGGCGTCTGTCCCATCCACCAGACTACCCAACCACCCCGCAAACTCGCGTCACCCCCGGTCCGGGAGTGTCTCTTGCTGCGTCCTCTCCCCGCCATCTCGCCCTGCCAACGTCTGCAAACGGCCACAAGGTCTCCACGCGGCTGCCGAAAGGCCGCCACCGGACCCATCTACCCTGAATCCTGCCCGAACCATCGCCCCCTTTGCCACTCGTCGCCCATCCCGCTGCTGTAACGCCACCCCTTCGGTGGATTCGGGCTTAGCCAATATCCCCCGTATGCCCCAACGCACACCCCGGCCGCACCCCCTCGCCCAAACCCGATCCATTCGCTCCCCCGTACCCGAAAAAACGTCACCCTCGCGCGCCACCCGTTCCCCGGCCCTGACCCATCCAACCCCACACACGACCCACATCGTCCCCACGTCTGCACCATTTCTTCCCACCAATCCGCTCCAATCCCGCAATTTCGCCACCCCTCTTGAAAGATACGCACAAGCGTGCTACTCTCGCCCACGCAAGGAACCGGCCCCGCGGCCCGGAAACCCTACCCTCAAACGGGGTAAGCCCAGGCATCCATAGGGGCGTCCCTTGTGGGCGCACGGGGGTAGTGAAGACACGGCTGAGTAGCCCTGCTCCGTTCCCCTGTCCTCCTCTGCCACGCGGCGCCACTTTTGTGTCCCGAAAACTCGCGCCGGCATTACAGATTCGCGCGGGACCGGCGACACCCTCAGCTAGGAGCCGCACAGAATGTCGCAGAAACGAACAGACTTCCCGCTTTCGCGGGAACAACGGTGTTGGGGGCGCCAAGTAATCTGAAACAGGCTCCTGCCGGGGAGAAGGAACGCTGCCTTCTTCTGCTGCGTTTGACATCGGGAGCTTGCAAAAATAGACTCGTTGGGTGCGCGTCCGGCTTGCGGCGCGCCCAGCGCCGCTCGATATTGGAGGCTGTTTCGGCTTGGAAGCTCTCTCGAACGTGAGAGTCCTGGACTTTACGCACTACGTCGCCGGGCCCTACTGCACCAAGCTGTTGGCCGACTACGGCGCGGACGTGCTGAAGGTCGAGCGCCCCGGCGCGGGCGACCCGGCCCGCCGGCTGGGCCCCTTCCCCGGTGACGTTCCGCACCCGGAGAGGAGCGGCCTCTTTCTGCACCTGAACACGAACAAGCGAAGCGTCACGCTGAATCTGAAGAGCCGCGAGGGCGCGGCCATCGCGCGGAAGCTTTGCGAGTCCGCGCACGTCGTGGTCGAGAGCTTCCGCCCGGGCGTGATGGAGCGGCTGGGGCTGGGCTACGAGGTGCTTGTCGAGTCCAATCCGCGGCTCGTCATGACGTCCATATCGAACTTCGGGCAGGACGGGCCCTACCGGGAGTGGCGAGGGTCGGACGCCATTTTTTACGCGATGGGCGGTGAGATGTACTCTACAGGCCTCGACGATCGCGAGCCGCTGAAGATGGCCGATGACGTCGTGCTGTACCAGGCCGGCTCGGTGGCCGCGGTGGCCGCAATGGGCGCGCTGTTCGCCGCTCGCCGCACCGGCGAAGCTCAGCACGTCGACGTGTCTATATTCGAGACGCAGGCTGGATCTATCGACCGGCGCATGAGCACCCTCATCGCCTACCAGTACACCGGCGGCACCAGTGGCAGGCGTCCCTTGGAGAACACCGGCGGCTACCCGCAGGGCGTATTCCCCTGCAAGGACGGCTACGTGGAGATCACCGGAGGCGGCATCTACTTCCCGCGTTCGGTGAGGATGCTCGGCGAGCCTGACTTTCTCAAGGAGGAGAGGTGGCACGCGCCGGACGCGCAGCGCGACCCCGACCTGAAGGCGGAGTTCGAGGCCTTCTTCTACCCGTGGGTACTTTCCCGCACCAAGCGCGAAGTGTGGGCCGCCGCGCAGGGCGCGCGTGTGCTGAGCGCTCCAATCAACACCATGGAGGACCTGCACGCCGACCCCGTGTTCGCGCAGCGCGGCGCTTTCGCCGAGACGGAGCATCCGGCGGCCGGCCGCCTGCGCTACCCCGGCCGGCCATTCGCCATGGAGCGAACCCCATGGTCGATTCGCCGGACCGCTCCCCTGCTGGGCCAGCACACGCTGGAGGCGCTCGCGGAGCTTGGCTACAGCGCGGAGGACGTGGCGGTGCTGAGGGACAACGGCGTTGTGTGAGGCGGGCGGCGCGGAGCCGCGCACCGGCGCCCTGCCGTTGGAGGGCCTCCGCGTGCTCGACCTGACGATAGTGTGGGCGGGGCCTTACTGCACCTCGTTTCTGGCCGACATGGGAGCCGAGGTGATCCGCATCGAGTCGACGCAGACGTTTCCGCCGGCGCCCACTCGCGGCGCGCGGGCGCGTCCAAGCAAGCAGCAACTCGACGACACCGCCCTCTACCTCGGCGGGCTTCCTGGCCGCGTGCCCGGAGCGCGGCCCTGGAACCGCATTCCCCTGTTCAACGCCCACGCCCGCAACAAGCTGAGCATGACGGTCGACCTGCTACGGCCGGAAGGCCAGGAGGTGCTGGACCGCCTGGTAGCCGTCAGCGACGTGTTCGTGGAGAACAATCCGACTCGCACGATGGAGCGTCTGTCTATCTCATACGAGCGCTTGAGAGCGATCAATCCGCGCATCATCATGCTGAGAATGCCCGCGTACGGCAACTCCGGCCCCTACAAGAACCACCGCGGATTCGGGTTGCACATGGACAGCGTGGTGGGCCACACCATGCTGAGGGGCTACGCGGACATGGACGTGTCCTCCGTGACGCCGGTGCTGGTGTGCGACGCTGCCGGGGGCACCCACGGAGCGTTCGCTGTGCTGGCCGCACTGAACCACCTCGAGAGCACCGGCGAGGGCCAGCTCATCGAGCTGGCGCAGGCCGAGGCGTTCATTCCCATGCTGGGCGCGCACTTCATGGACTATTCGATGAACGGGCGGAACGGCGGTACGCGGGGGAACAGGCATCCACACGCAATCCAGGGCTGCTATCCCTGCAGGGGTTCGGACCGCTGGGTTGTCGTCACGCTGTACGACGAACGGGACTGGCGGCGTTTTCGCGCCGCGCTGGGCGAACCCGCGTGGACGCGAGACGCCGCGTTTGCCGACCACGAGCGGCGGCTGCGCAATCAGGACAGCCTTGACGCGCGCGTCGCGGAGTGGACGTCGGAGCGGGGCCACGTCGAGGTGATGGAATCGCTGCAGGCCGCCGGCGTCGCCGCGGGCGCGGTGCTGGACCAGGCCGACGCCTACGCCGACCCCCAGCTTCGTGAGCGCGGCTTCTTCCAGGAGGCGCACCAGGAGGACACGGGCACGCATCTCTACCCCGGTGCGCCATACAAAAGGTCGGGCGCTTACCCGCAATTCCGTCGCGGGCCGGTGCGGCTGGGCGAAGACAACGAGTACGTCTACAAGCGGCTGCTGGGCTACTCGGACGACGAGTACGCGGGGCTGGAGGCGGAGGGCCACGTTGGCATGGACTACGACGAGAGCATAGAGTGAGGACACCGTGAGCTCAGCCCGGAAATCGAACGAAGGCGGCCTGCCTTCGCTGCTCATCTCGATAGCGGACGGCGTGATCGACCTCGGCTGGGGCCACCCATCAGAGGCGTTGCACCCCCTCGCGGACGTGCGCCGCGCCGCCGAGTTCGTCCTGGGCGGCGAGTCCGTCGCGGCGCTCCAGTACGGCGCCGTGCAGGGCTTCGGGCCGCTGCTCGAGTCCCTGTCCGGCTTCCTCTCGAATCAGCCGGCCTACGGCATGGACGTGCCACCGGAACAGCTCTTCCTGACGAGCGGCGCGTCCCAGGGGCTGGACATGGCCTGCACGCTGTTCACCCAGGCGGGCGACACCGTGTACGTCGAGGAGCCGACC
Source organism: Dehalococcoidia bacterium (assembly GCA_965226695.1). Taxonomy (GTDB): domain Bacteria; phylum Chloroflexota; class Dehalococcoidia; order Lucifugimonadales; family CATOSD01; genus CATOSD01. Next base: position 2,703,053 of record OZ245405.1, on the reverse strand, counting down.
TACCACCTGGCGCACGGCATCTTTCGCGACCACCGCCTGGACGTGGAGGGGGTAGCCACGGACGCCCAGGGCATGAGGATGGACGCGCTGGAGGACAAGCTAACCAAAACGGAAAGCCCGAATCCGGCGGCGCTGTACATCATTCCCACGTACCAGAATCCCACGGGCCGTGTGCTGCCCGAGGAGCGCCGCCGCCGGCTCGTTCAGCTTGCGGACGAGCACGGCTTCGTCGTGTTCGCCGACGAGGTGTACCAACTGCTGCACGCCGGCGCGCCCCCGCCTCCGCCTCTCGTCGCGTTCGACCGCACGCCGCGGGGCCGCGTGGTGTCGATAGGGTCTTTTTCCAAGATACTGTCGCCGGGGCTGCGCGCGGGCTGGGTGCAGGCGAACGCGGCGCTCACGACGCGCTTCACGAATTCCGGTTTCGCCATAAGCGGCGGTGGGATCAGCCATTTCGCCTCGACCATCGCCCACGCAACCATCGCCCTGGGCCTGCTCGAGGAGAACGTCGCCCGGCTGAAGGCCACCTACGCCGAGCGCATCCGCGCGGTCGACACCGCCCTGCGCGAGCGATTGGCGGGCCGGTGCAGCTACGCCGCGCCAACCGGCGGCTACTTCTACTGGCTGGACCTGGGCGAGGGCGTAGACACCGAGGCGCTGCTTCCCCACGCGCACGAGGCGGGCGTGTCGTTCCTGCCGGGCAGCCTGTTCTCCGTGGACGGCGCGCCCTCCGGCTGGCTCCGCATGAGCTTCGCGCTCTACGACGTCGATGGCCTGCGGGAGGGTGTGCGCCGGCTCGCCCAGGCGCTCGACGCCTACACCGCCGATCGCGACGCCGGGGCGGACCGAGAGGACCGCCATCGCCAGTAGCGGCGGCCCGCCATCCAGCCCCGGCGACGGGGGTGGCATTCTGCTGTCTCCCCGCTCGGTGCTGAATCGAGCCGTCGAGCGCCTCGCGCTGAGCCGCAAGATCGTCGTGTTCTGCGGAATACCCGGTTCGGGCAAGAGCCTGATGCTCGGTCAGCTAGCGGGGATGGCGCACGGCGCGGGCCGCCCAGTACACCTGCTGCAATGGGACGTCGCACGGCTGGCGTTCGAGTCCCCCGCGGTCCTGTCCCGCTACCCGGAGGTTGACGGCGTGACGCACGCCGTTATCCGCCGTGCTGCAGGGGTGTGGGCGAGGAGGGCCGTCAGGGATTGGCGTACGAGGCACTATGGCGACGACTGCCTGCTGGCCGTCGAGGCGCCGCTGGTCGGGGGTCGGTTCGCGGAGCTGGCATCGCCACTCGCAGGCGCTCCAAAGGACGAGCTTAGTCTGCCGGATACGCGGTTCGTGCTCGTGGTGCCTTCGGCGGGAGTCCGCCGCGAAATCGAGCGCGCCCGCGCTCGCACGTCCGTGTCGCCGGGCCACGAGCGCGAGCGCGCCGACGCCGCGCCCCAGGTTGTGAGCGGGCTGTGGGCCGAGGTGCTGCGCGCCGCCGGTGAGCTCGGCATCGCTACTGCTGGCGGCGAGGGCTACGCTCCGCGCGTGTACCGCCGTGTGTATGCGCGCGCGCTCCGGCGTCGCAAAGTCGACGTTCTGGCACTCGATGAGATGCTGCCTACGGGCGGCCGCTCGGCGCACGACATCGGATTCTGGGCCAAGCGCTTGCAGCCGAGCCGTGGGCACGCAGAGGAGCTGGTGGAGCAGGTGGCCGGAGTGCACCGGAATCCGACCGAACTGGACGAGCAAATGGCCCGCTGGTTCCTGTCGTGACGACGTTGCTGGCCGAGGGGGAATGCACTCAGCAACTTTAGAGGTCGTTGGCTTAAATCATCCTGCCGAGATGATCATAAGATTCATTATATCGGCTATTCTGCTGAGACATTGAAGGCTTGGCGAACCATGGCGACTGCCGCCGGAACAGACTCCTTCCCCCATATATCCAAGAAGACGCCACAATCGCGGTGCGTTACATATGTGAGAAATTTCCAGGCAGTTACATCTTTGGCCATGCCTTCTGGATCGTTCACTTCCTCGAAGTCAATGGGCAGGAGCACTCTAACGTAACTTGCCATCGGCAGCGTCTCGGCGAAGAAATTGGCGGTTACATCACCGTAGTAGCACAGGGATCTTCCTTCAACCAATTCAATGGATTCTCCGAGCAAGCGAATCGAGTCACGGATTGTGTAAAGGATGTCACGGACGAACTCACTCATTTGCAGGCTATCCGGACTCTTGTGAGTTGCGCGTGTACGAAGCTCTCTAAGCTCAGTTTCGAGAATGAGTCCTTGGTCAGCATCGTGGTAGGGCCATATTTCGACTGCTCGGTTTGCCAGTATGCGGCCTCGATCTTCCATTTCGACTGCCGTCCACTTAGTTCGCATCCTGACATACTGGTTCAGTCGAACAGCGCTCTGCTCAAAACCACCTTTGGTTGCCTTCTTTTCTTCAAACGGCCTGTTTGAGTAGGTGCTATTGTAGGCAGTTAGAGTGAGATTCCCCAATCGGTGTAGCCAAGTCTCGTGAACACTTTCCCAGTCGTCTCCGAGCATAATCTTCCACTGGCTGACGTCCTCAATGCTCTGAGGCATAATGTGTTCTACAGAATACTCATTCACAGGACTCGGCTCGTTCAGCCCAGCGTTTTCGAACTGCGACAGGATGTGCCAGCAATTGCGAAGCCCGTACAGATTTCTTTCCCTTAAAGCTGCTTTGAACTCGCTATCTGAAGGAAACCTCTGATAGTTCCTCGCCAGCGCAACTTGGAGGTCCTCAAAAGGAGACTCGTCGGAAATGGAGTGCGCTATCCGTGCGAAAACCGACCAGTAGCCACGTGTTTGTAAGCCAAGTACGGAACGGCGAACGAGGTAGCTTGAGATGAGACTAAGGGCTCGTATGAAGTCGTCAACGGAAAGTGTCCCTCGCTCGTAACATTCGTAGAGACGCATCACGAGAATAGCTTGTGCTGAACCCAGGCTCCTCACCTGTCTCATTTCGGTGGCGAGTGCTTTCGAGTCGATCCGTTCAGGCCTCAGGAAGTTCACGAAATATCTTGCGAATCGGACCAAATCTTCTAACAAACGTGCTAGCGTCTCCTCATTCGAGGGTTGCCAGTAGCCCTTGAACTCCGAATAGACTCGGTCGGCTCTGGCCTGAGTTGCCGACTTCTTCTTTAAGGCAATGTAATCACGTAGGAAGTTGTCCGGGTCGCTGCCCGATTGGCGGAAAAGCGTCTCTACCTTGATCCAATAGTCGTCGTACATTCTGGTCTGTTCCGGCTCGGGAAGTCCCATAAGCAGGTAGTTGCGAATAAGGTCGCTTTGAGTGAGGTCTACTCCCGTTGAGTTTAGGCTCTCAAAAACCCGCTGCGGGTCATCAATGCCGTGATGCAGCGTAACGTCGACCACTCTTAGATTCGCTATGCCCCTATAGACCGTTAGACCGTGTGGGGTTCGATATCAGTGGACCCTAAGAGCGCTCGAAAATGTTGGTAAGCCTCGACCAACAGTTCCGAGGCGCTTTCCACCCCCGAAGGGTCTTTGCCGTCAATGAGGGCCCTCAATGTAGCATCGTCGTGTCGTCTAAGGGCGACCTTGTACATTCTTTTGCCGGACTCGAGTTCATTCTTCAGATAGTAAGCGTCGATTTGCCTCGGTGTCGGCTCTTGGCCAATCCAGCCTGTGTCTTGTATGTGGTCGCGAAGAGCAGCCAAGAGAACTGTCAGGGTGGCCAGGCGTTGTTGCCCGTCAATAACTAGCCAACTACTGAACGCGGCTCCCGTATTCCCTGCGACATACACAATTGAGCCCAAGAAGTGATCGGCCCCTTCAAAGCTTCCGGCCCGCGCGATGTCGTTCCACATTTGCCCGCACTGCTCAGTCGTCCAACTGTAGTCTCGCTGGAACGCCGGAATAATGAACTGTTTGTTGCCGTTAACCAAATCTACGAGACGGTTGTTTATGGCTTGCATCGTGCGAGTTAGCTCTCCTCACTTGTCAATTGATTGCTGATGCCGATGCCATTTCACATCATTGATGGTCCAAGCCAGCTCTTACCGTCGCAACGAAATCTGGTGAGGGACCGGCTATCCCCGCGCTACGGCGCGACTTTGTAAGCCACGCACTCGACCAGTTCGACGGTGATGGACTTCTGCGCTAGGCCTGTGGTGCCGATGACGGCGCGGCAAGGCGGGTTGGGGATGAACTCCCGGTATACATGGTTGAACAGCGGCCAGTTGTCCATGTCCGTCAAGTAGGCGACCAGGTTGACCGCGCGGTCGAAGCGGGTGCCGGCGGCGCGGAGGGAGGTCCGGAGGTGGCGGAACGCGGCGCGGTACTGCTCCTCGTCGTTTTCGCCCACAACCACGCCGTCGAATCCGGACGACGTGGTGCCGCGACAGAGCACCCGCACCGCCCGCACCTTGAGCATTCGCGTCAGGTCCTCTTCGAAGTAATCGCAATACAGGCCGGTGCGGTAGGAAACTTCGTCCGTCGCCTCGCTGCGCCCGTCGGCGATTATCAGATCGAGCAGCGCGTCGCGTGCCTCGAAGGGTAGCGCCTGCGCCTGCTCGATGGTCATTCCGTCCAGGTCTTTCAGCGTCAATGCCATTCGGTGTTCTCCCCTACTCTCCCCCCAGGGAGATTACTCCGTCCACTGCCAGGTCGGCGATGTCGGACTCGCTCAGTCCGAGCGCCGTTTGCAGGGTCTCAGCGGTGTGTTCGCCCAGCAACGGCGGATGGCCCGCGGGCGCGGCCGGACTTTCGCTCGCATGACGCAGCGGATTCGCAATGAGCGGCAGCCGTCCCAGCGACGGGTGCTCCACCTCCCAGACCACTCCCCTGGCTACGGCCTGCGGGTCGCGCATCACGTCCGGGACATCGTAGATTGGCGATGCGGGGACCGTGGCGCGCTCAAGGGTCCGCAGAATGTCCTCGCGGCACTGCTCGGCAAACGTGGCGCTTAGCGTGGCGATCAGCTCTTCGCGGTGCGCAACGCGGCTGGCGTTGGTCTTCAGCCTCTCATCCCGCGCCAGCTCGGGCAGGCCGACGGCCTCCGCCATCCTCACGAACTGAGCGTCGTTGCCCACCGCGAGCATGAAGAAGCCGTCCGATGCCTCGAATGCCTGGTACGGGACTATCTGGGCGTGGGCAGTACCGAGCCTGGGCGGCGTTACGCCGTCGGCGAGGTAGCTCTGCGCCAGGTTGACCATTGCCATGACGCCCACGTCGAAAAGCGACAAATCCAGGTGCTTGCCCCGCCCCGTGGCGCGGCGCTCGTGCAGCGCGCTGAGCACGCCTATAGTGGTCGTGAGGCCGGTCATGAGGTCGACGACCGCGACGCCCACGCGCATCGGGGGGCCATCGGCGGCGCCGGTTACGCTCATCAGGCCGGTCATGCCCTGCAGCACGGCGTCGTAGCCGGGCTCGGCGGCGCGCGGGCCGGTCTGTCCGAATCCCGTGATCGATGCATAGACGAGGCCCGGGTTGGCTTCCGACAGGCTGGCGTAGTCCAGGCCGTAGCGGGCCAGGTCTCCCACCTTGAAGTTCTCGATTAGCACGTCGGCACTGCGGGCGAGCCCGCGCACCAGCTCCTGTCCCTTAGCGTCCTTGAGATTGACCGCGACGCTCTTCTTGCCCCTGTTGGTGGACAGGTAGTAGGCGCTCTCGCCCTCCACGAATGGCGGGCCCCAGCGCCGAGTGTCGTCGCCCCACGGGGATTCGATCTTCCAGACGGTAGCGCCCAGATCCGACAGCATCTGCGTGCAGAACGGGCCGGCGAGAATGCGGGAAAGGTCGAGAACCGTTATGTCGTCCAGTGCGCCCATGTCCACGGCCTCGATTGAGATTGCCAGGGTTGGATTGGGTGGCGCGCCTGAAGGGATTCGAACCCCCAACCCTCGGTTCCGAAGACCGATGCTCTGTCCGTTGAGCTACAGGCGCGCGCCGGTTCGGACGGTCACGTTGCCAGCCTGGCCTTAGCGGAGCTTCCCACGACTCCCAGGTAGTTGCGCGAGCCGGCTGAGCGCAGCGCCCCGTCTTCGGCGACGTCCAGGTCGCCTGACTCGTGCAGCAACTCCACGTGGGCCATCGCCTCAGTCAGCGCCAAGTGATAGACGGGACTGCTCGGCGTTTGCCTGGGGAAGAGAGCGCGAGTCACGTCCGTGAGAGTGCCGCCATCGCCGTCTACAACGTCCAGGGCCATCTCCAGGCGCTCGGCGTGGTGCTCGATTATCTCCCCGATCCGCCCGATGTCGCTGAAGTTGAACCGTCCCTTGTTGAACAGCCTGTGCGCCGGCAGCACCTGGATGCTCTCGCCAAGCTCCTCGACCATGCGCAGCGACTGGATGTAGGTCTCCAGACCGTACAGGGCGTCGGCGTCAGTGTACTCCGGTGAGAGAGCGCGCTCCACCTCTTCAGTGAAGCGCACCCTGCAGGTCGGATGCGGCGTGATTTCGGGCAGCACGTGGTCGCCGGTGAAGACCACGTTGTCCAGCACAACGCACAGCTCGTCGGGCGAGTGCCCCGGCGTGTGCATCAGCCGCATGTCGCCCACACGCTCTCCGCCGCGCACGCGCCTGTCCACCTCGGCGGCCTTCTTGGCTTCGGCATAGCCGGGCTCGGTGTGCCAGAAGGAGCCGGAGTCGCGCGAACGACCGTTGCGGGACTTGAGGGCGTCCATCTGGGCGGCGAGAGGCGTCTTCAGGCTCCGCTGAATCCGCGAGTCGTCAAAGGGCAGCGTGCGGGCATACACCTCGTGCGCCCATAGCTCGGCGCCGGCATCGCGCACGAACCGGAAGGCCGCCCCGTCGTGGTCGGAGTGGCCGTGGGTGATGATGACGCGGTCGACGTCGCGGGGTGAGTACCCAGCCGTCTCGATGCCGTCGTTGAGCTCGTCGAGCGTGCCGTGGGCGCCCGCGTCCACGAGGTTCACGCCCTCGCATTCGAACAGGTACGCCCACGTCGGGCCGAGGCGGTCCTCGATGTCGGGCTGGGGCACGCCAATGGCGAAGATCGGCCGGCCCGCCGACGTTGTGAGTCTGACCACCATGCGGTTGCCCCTGGCATCGCCGTCGCGCACGACCAGGACATCTTCGTAAGCGTGGGGCATTCGCGCATCCTCCATGTTCGGGTATCTAGTGGGAGAGTCGGCGCGCCAGGTGATATGGGGTGAGCGAAGGGATTTGAACCCTCGATCTCCAGGGCCACAACCTGGCGCCTTAACCTCTTGGCCACGCTCACCATCTGGGCAGAAGCGATTCTAGCACCGCGCCAGTCCGGTGGTCAACTATAGCGGCTTGGCGGAGCCTGTGTCAGATTACTAGGTGCGACAGAAATCGTCATTCCCGCGAACGCGGGAACCCAGGGGGCAGGGGCCCTCCGCGTGTTGTCCGCCTAGTAATCTGGGACAGTCTCGGCTTAGCGGCGGAAGCCAGGCATTGGCCCGCGATGGCAAGGCCCGGCAGGCCCCCACGGAGCGATGCGGAGCTGCCTTGCGGCCGCTCGAGATTCTTCGGCTGCGCTGCGCTCCGCTCGGAATGACATGCTTGTGGAGGGGTCGGAAAGGCGCCGGGTTGCCTGTTCGCGCCCGCTGTTGGATCAGCCGCATGCCACTCCTGGCATCACCCGCCCCTAGATTCCGGCTCGGAGGCCGGAATGACGGACGTGTGGACGCTATCGGACGAGGGACTAATCCTCGGCGAGTCTGTGGGCCAGGTTCACGAGTGTCCTTACGGGCACGCCCGTGGCGCCCTTGGGGACGTAGCCCTTCTCGCTGGACGCTCGCGAGGTGCCGGCGATGTCGAGGTGGACCCACGACGCGCCCTCGCCGAACTCGCCGATGATCTGGGCGCCGATCGTCGCGCCCGCGCCACGGCCTCCGGTGTTCTTGATGTCGGCGACGTCGCTTCTGTATTGCTGCTTGTACTCATCGAACGTGGGCAACTGCCAGATGCGCTCCCCGACCTGATTCCCCGCCGCGACAACGCTGTCGGTGAACTGCTGATCGTTGCCGAACGCGCCGGTGCACACGTCGCCGAGCGCTACCACCACGGCGCCGGTCAGCGTGGCGACGTCGACTATGCGTGTGTGGTTGCGGGAGCGGGCGTAGGACACGGCGTCGGCGAGAACGAGGCGGCCCTCCGCGTCGGTGTTGTCTATCTCGATGGTCTTGCCGTTCATGGCCCTGACCACGTCGCCGGGACGCTGGGCGTGACCGCCGGGCATGTTCTCGGTGGCGGGCACGATGCCGGTGACGTTGATGCGAGGCTTGAGCTTGCCGATGGCCTGCATGGAGGCGATGATCGACGCGCCGCCGGCCATGTCGCCCTTCATGGTGGCCATGCCCGCCGCGCCCTTGATGTCCAGGCCGCCGCTGTCGAACGTGATGCCCTTGCCCAGGATGGCCAGCGTGTTCTCGGGGCTATCTGGGTCGCCCTCGTAGCTGAGTATGATGAACTTGGGCGGCTCGTCGCTTCCTTGCGCCACGCCGAGCAGAGCGCCCATTCCGAGCTCGGCCATCTGGGGCCGGTCGAGCACCTCAAGCTGCAGGCCGCTTTCGCGCGCCACCTCCAGGGCTATCTCGGCCATGCGCGTCGGCGTCATGTGGTTGGCCGGCTCGTTCGCCATGTCGCGGCACAGGTTGACTGCCGCGGCGATGGCTCGGCCGCGCGAAATGCCTTCCTCGATTTGCGCGGCCTTGGAGTCGTCTGCCTCGACGATGACGATCTCCTCCAGGCTGGAGTCGCCTCCCTCGGACTTGTACTTGTCGAAAGAGTAGAGTCCCAGCTCTATCCCCTCGGCCATGGCCTGACCCGCCGCCGCGGCGTCCAGGCCGCCGATGCCTGCGCCGTGCGTGATCGTCGCGGCGGTGGATACGCCGACGCCGCGGAGCCGCCGGGCGCTCACCGCCGCCGCATCGCGCACACCGTTGGCGTCGAAGCCGTCGGACTTGCCGAGTCCGGCGACCACGACGCGCGCGGGGGTCATTTTGCCCAGGGTGTGAATGAGCGTGGTCTCGCCGCTCTTGCCCTTGATCTCGCCCTCCTCGATGAGCTTCGATATCGCACCGTCGAGCGCGCGGTCCACCGCGCCCGTCGCGCCACCGGGCGCCGTGACGCCCTCGAACAGGTTCACCACAATGGCGCCGACCGGCTGCTGAGTGATGTCGCCCTGCACAACTCTTATGTCCACGAATCGCCTCCTGACTTGGTATAGCCGGCATTATAGAACATGCCCACGGCTATGGCGACAGCGCGCAGGCAGTTGAGTGCGGAATTGGGGCGGCCCGGCTGTTTCATTGGACGAAGGCTGGCGAAACAAGAGGAAGCCCAGCTAGAATCGGTGTATGCCAAAGGTCAGGGATGTCATTCGAGAGGTTGAGGATGACGGGTGGCGCCGAGTGCGTACACGAGGCAGTCACAGGGTGTTCAAGCACCCTATGAAGCCAGGCATAGTTGTAATCGCCGGACGTCCGGGAGTGGACGTGCCGACGGGACTTACCAAGAAGTACTCAAGCAGGCCGGCCTCAAGTGAACCGGGAGGCTACGATGGGATATGCGGTGATTATTGAGAAGGGCCCGACTAGCTTCGGGGCACATGTCCCGGACTTGCCCGGATGCGTTGCGGCTGCCGAGACCAGGGAGGACGTGTATGCGCTCATCCTGCAGGCCATCGAAATGTATGTGGCCGCGCTGATGGAAGAGGGGCTGCCAGTGCCCGAGCCGCATTCGTACGAACTTGTGGTGGCGAACAACTGAGCTCGGTGTTTCTGCTTTAGACGGGCAAGCGCGATGGCGATGTCGCGTGGAAATTCCCGTGCAGCCCCAGCGCCTTGCTGCTATAATTCGGGTGCCCGGCATCCTACCTTAACAACCGGGCGATCGCGACTAGCCAATGCTGGAGGCAACGCATGTCCGAACGAATCGTAACCGACGAGGAGAGCGCGCTCAGAGACAAAGCCAACCGCTACCTGCCCGGCGGCAGCATAGGCAACATGTCGAACGATCTGGTCATCCGCGAGGGACGCGGCGGCAGAGTCTGGGACGTGAGCGGCAACGAGTACATCGACTTCCTGCTGGGCTCCGGTCCCATGCTGTTGGGCCACGCCCACCCGGAGGTGGTTGCCGCGGTGCGTGAGCAGATCGAGCGCGGCTCGACGTTTTTCGCCAACAACGAGCACGCCATTCTGCTGGCTGAAGAGATCTGCAACGCCATGGCGTGCGCCGACAAGGTGCGCTTCGCCAGCAGCGGCTCAGAGGCGACCTTCTTCGCCATGCGCGCCGCCCGGGCCTTTCGCAAGCGGGATAAGATACTGAAGTTCGAGGGCGGCTTTCACGGCATGAACGACTACGCGCTGATGAGCATGGGGCCCAGCGAGCCGCAGCAGTTCCCACTGCCAACGCCGGACTCGCCCGGCATACCCAAGGCCGTCGAGAGCGAGATGCTCATCGCGCCGTACAACGACCTCGAGACGACCACCGCCATCATCGAGCGCCATCACGACGAGCTGGCGGGTGTCATAGTGGAGCCGTTCCAGAGGCTCATTCCGCCCAAACCCGGCTTTCTTCAGGGCCTGCGCGAGATTACGCGGCAGTACGAGATACCGCTCATCTTCGACGAGGTGGTTACCGGGTTCCGATTCGCCTACGGCGGTGGACAGGAGTACTATGGCGTTACGCCGGACCTGTGCTCGCTGGGCAAGGTGGTGGCCGGAGGCTATCCCCTGTCCGCGGTCGCGGGCCGCGAGGAGCTGATGGCGCAGTTCAACGCGAACGCGACGCAGCCGGGCGAGCACCTGCCAATGGTCGGAACGCTCAGCGGCAACCCGGTCGCCGCCGTAGCCGGGCTGACCACGCTCAACATCCTCAAGCGCGAGGGCACCTACGAAAAGCTGTTCGCCACGGGCCGCCGCCTGATGGGTGAGCTGCAGCGCCTGCTCGACGAGGCCGAGCTGCCCGCGCGTGTGGTTGGCGAGCCGCCCCTGTTCGACGTCTTCTTCACCTCCGACGAGGTGACCGACTATCGCTCGTCGCAACGGGCCGACAAGTCCCTGTTCAGCGAGTTCAACCGGCTGATGCAGGAGCGCGGCGTGCTCAAGGGCACGTCCAAGTTCTACGTCTCCGTGGCGCACACCGAGGAGGACGTGAAGCAGACCATCGACGCGATGGCGTCCGCGATAGCCGAGCTGCGCGGATAGACTCCCACCAGGACAGCATTCGCTAAGCTATTGCAACCTCTTCGGGGCGACTTCCCATCCTGAAGTTGGGAAGTCGCCCCGAACTTTGCCGTCGCGAAATGGCGGCATGCGAGGGCTGTCTTTCATCTCTCGGCCTGGCCCCGACAGGTCCGATTCTTCCGGTATGCGTCGCGCCACGTTGATGTGTTCTCGCGCAAACGACGCCCAGTTTTCGCTTTACAAGTTATAGCATTCGGATTAGACTTCACATACGAAGACTAGAGGGCTTCGCGGGAAGCAGACCGAGAAATCACCCCACCAGCCCAGGCTGGCTAGCCTCGCGCCGGATCGACGTGCATCAGCTCTCTCCGGCTTCGCGAGCAAGGGGGTGAGGGCATCATCCAGCCTCGGAAGCGCCCCTGAATTCTCGCTTTCGCGGGAATGAGACGGGCATACAAAGGGCCGTACACTCAAAGGCCGTGGGCCTCACCGGAGGGTGACGGGACACCGGCCGCAAAACGTCAAATCGGCTCGGCGACGCGTCCGGCTTTCCGTGGCATTGCCCGCGCATTGGCTACACAAGCTCAGGCTTCTGCGGCCATCTGCTCGCCCCGAGCGGAGACTCCTCACTTCGTCCGGCTCGCTCATCCTTAGCCTTTAGATACTCGCGCGGCCTGTTTTTTTGGGGCAGTCTCGCCGTCCGCCCCGCCCGCGCCGCTGTTCCTGGACCGAGCCGGCACGGCGAAATCGCTGAACGGCAGCACCTTACTTACTTGACGAAAGCCCTCGGCGTAGCCAGTGGCGTCATCCAATCCGGCTCCAGGCACGCGAGCGGCAGCCAACCAGGGCAACGGAGGTTTAGGGGTGGAACTAGGTACGACTTCTATCAACGTGATAAGCGATGGCACCTACCTGTTGGACGGGGGCTCCGTCTTCGGCCAGGTGCCAAAGTCAACTTGGGAGCAGCACGTGAAGCCCGACAGGAGAAACCGCGTCCGGCTCGCGCTGAACTGCCTCCTCATACGCACACCGGAGAGCAACATTCTGGTAGACACCGGGGCGGGGGCGAAGCGGGCTGAGAGGTTCAAGGACCTGTACAGTCTTAACGGGAACAAGCTGCTGAAGGGCCTTCGAGAGGTAGGCCTGACGGCGCGCGACATCGACATCGTGATCCTGTCCCACCTGACGTTCGAGCACGCGGGCGGGTGCACCAAGTTGGACCGCAGCGGCAACGCCATTCCCACATTCCCCAAGGCGCGATACCTGGTGCAGCGGGCGTGCTGGGAGGATGCCAACAACCCCAACGAGCGGGTGGCGCCTCACATTTATGCCGACGACTTTCTTCCCCTCTTCGAAAAGGGCGTGCTGGACCTAATCGACGACGACCAAGAGATCATTCCCGGCATCACGGTGAGGGCGACGAGCGGGCCGTCTACCGGGCACCAGATAGTGCTGATACAGCGTGGGGGCGAGCGCGTAGTATACGCCAGCGACCTCATACCGACGCCCTACCATCTTCCCCTCCCCTACATTCCGGCGATCGACGAACATCCCAACGAGACGCTGGTCCAGAAGCGGGAGCTGCTGAACATGATCATGGGAGGCGGCTGGGTAGTCGCCTTCGGGCACGGGAACGATCATCGCGCAGGATACGTGGAGGAGCGGCACGGCAGGCCGCAACTGTTGCCAGTGGTGATGTAGCCGATTCCGCGGCGAGGGGGGCGGCGCGCGCAGCGCCGCCGCCGACCGCCGGGCAGTGGTAGGCGCTAGCGGGGCTTCGTCAGTGGCCCGCGGCGGCGGTGGCGCGCGCTATCTCAACGGAGATGGTCCCGTCGTCCGACAGTTCGCCAAGCCGCGCGGGCGTGATGACGTTTGCCAGGTTGCGGGGGCTCGAGACGGTTGCCCTCAGGTAGTTGTCGGTCAGCCCATACCACGTTGCCGTCTCGCCGACCGCCCTGCGCTCCTCCCAGAGCACCGGCCTGACCTGGCCGCGCGCGGCGCGCCGGAAGTCGGCGAACTGCCTCTTGGCGAGCGATAGTAGACGCCCGACGCGGGCCGCCTTCACACGCGGGTCTATGAGCCCGTCGAAGTGGGCGGCGCTGGTGCCCGGCCGTACGGAGTACGGGAACACGTGCACGTCCGCGAACGCCAGGCTCTCGCAGAGTGCGTAGCTCGCCTCGAAGTCCGTTTCGTCCTCGCCGGGGAAGCCCACGATGACGTCCGCCGTGACCGAAACGGCTGGCACAGCCGCGCGAATCCTTTCCACGGCGTCCGCGTAGCGTTCGGCGTTGTAGCGCCGCCGCATCCGGTGGAGCACCGGGTCGCTTCCGCTCTGGAGTGGCAGGTGGAAATGCGGGCAAAGTCGGGGGTCCGCCCACAGATCGAGCAGCTCGGCGTCGATGTCCTGAGGCTGCAGCGATGACAGCCGCAGCCGGCTGGCGTCCGTTTCGCGGAGTACCCGCCGCAGAAGGCCCGCCAGTGTCTCCCCTTCCAGGTCGAAGCCGTAGGAGCCAAGCTGCGTGCCGGTGAGGACGATCTCCTTGTGGCCGCGCTCGAGATTGCGGTGAACCTCAGCCACGATCTCCCCCGCCGGGATGCTGCGCTCCCTGCCCCGCACCCTGGGCACGATACAGTAGGCGCAGACCTGGTCGCACCCCTCCTGGATCTTCACCATCGCCCTCGTGCGGACCGCCCTGGGGCTCAGTGCCAGGTCCACGTCGTCCCCCACGGCGCACGGCTGGGTGGCGCCTCCCATCCGCTCGACCACCTGGCGCACGAGGACGGACTTGGCCGTGTTGCCCGCCACCATGTCCACCTCTTCCAGCCCCCGCAGGTCGCCTGGGGCGCGCTGGGCGTAGCATCCGGTCGCGACGATGGTCGCGCCGGGGTTGCGTCGCCTCGCCGCCCGCAGCGAATGGCGCGCCTTGCGGTCGGCGACGTGCGTAACCGTGCACGAGTTGACGACGTACACGTCGGAGGGTTCGTCGTTCGCGACTATCCGGAAGCCCGCCTGCGCGAACTCCCTGGCCAGCACGTTCGAGTCGGCCTGGTTGAGCTTGCAGCCGTGCGTCTCGATAGACACGCTGGGCGGGCGTTGACCCGCCGTGAGCGGTAGTACTTGGGTGTCGGAAAAGGCGAGAATATCCATAGTCGAGCCTGTGGTATTATATGGATGGCTCTCTAACGGCGTCAACGAACCGTGGCTCGATGCCTATACCCTGTGAATGCCGCGCTGCCGGCAGCCTAGGAGTTGTATTGCCAGAGGCTGGCTTTGGAAACGGACTTACTTGGATAGAGCGCGCCAGGAGGCTGGCGCAGTATCACGCTGAGGCGGTCGACTTCGTCGGGCGCGTCGGCCAGAGCCTGCCGACCTCCCCGTCGGACGCCTTGGCCGTGCGCGAGCTATGGGTCGAGGCAGACCGCCTGGACGCCCTGGCCTGTTCCCTGCTGGACGAGATGAACCGGGAGTTGCTGGGCAAGGCCGGGGAGCTGGACACCACGCGGGGCGCGTCGATGCGGCCCGCGGACTTCGAAGAGGAGGCGGTGTTCTTCGAGTGTTCCTGGCTGCTGCAGTGGAACGACGGCCGCGGCGTTATGGTGAATCTTGCGGTCGAGCCTCGAACGCAGTTCTACGATGCCAACGTCCACGCCATGCGCTCCAACCAGACGACCAACCTACCGCACCCGATCAGCGAATTAGAGTTGAAAGACGGCCTCGTTGACGCCTACGTTGCCGAGGCAACGTTCGCTGAACCGGGAGGCCCTGGAGATGCCCGACTATGAGCAATAGAGTTGTCGTAACCGGCATTGGGATAGTAAGTCCCGTCGGCCTGGACGCGGTATCGACCTGGAAGAGCCTGGTGGCCGGCAAGTCCGGCATCGACCACATCACCGCATTCGACTCTGACGGCTTCGAGACCACCATAGCCGCCGAGGTGAAAGACTACGACGTGACTACGCTGGTGGGCCGCAAGGAGGCCCGGCGCATGGACCGGTTCGTTCAGCTTGCCGTCGGTGCGGCGCTGGAGGCGCTGGAACAGTCCGGCATGAAGATCGAGCCGGACAACTGCGAGCGCGTCTCCGTAATGATAACCAGCGGCATAGGCGGCATAATCACCCTCTCCGAGCAGGTTGGTGTGCTGGACTCGCGCGGCCCGAAGCGGGTCAGCCCCTTCCTGGTGCCGATGATGCTGCCGGACATGGCCTCTGGGCAGGTTTCAATGCTGCTCGGCGCGAAAGGGCCCAACTACGCCGCCGTTTCCGCCTGCTCCAGCAGTGGAGACAGCATTGGCCTTGCCTACGAGGCCATCCGGCGCGGCGACGTGGATGCCGCACTCGCGGGCGGCGCGGAGGCGAGCATTTGCCCCATCGGCGTAGCCGGATTCAACGCCTGCCATGCCCTCTCCACGCAGAACGACTACCCTCAGAAGGCGTCCCGCCCCTTCGACGCCACCCGCGACGGCTTCGTGATGGGCGAGGGCGCGGCTGTGCTGGTGCTGGAGAGCATGGAGAGCGCGGAGCGGCGCGGAGCGGCGCCGATAGCCGAGCTGGTGGGCTACGGCGCGACCGCCGACGCTCATCACATCACGCAGCCGGCCCCCGGTGGAGAGGGAGGCGCCCGCGCGATGAAGATTGCGCTGAACAAGGCGGGTCTCCAGCCCCACGAGATCGACTACATCAACGCCCACGGCACATCCACGCCGCTAAACGACAAGTTCGAGACGCTCGCGACCAAGTCCGTCTTCGGCGAGGAGGCGTACAAGATTCCCATCAGTTCCACAAAGTCCATGACGGGCCATCTGCTGGGCGCGAGCGGCGCCCTTGAGGCGGGCGTGTGCGTCCTTGCCATCACCAATTGGATAGTGCCCCCTACCATCAACCTGGAAAACCCCGACATGGACTGCGACCTCGACTACACTCCGCACATACCGCGCAGGGGCCGCATCAGGACCGCGATGAGCAACTCATTCGGGTTCGGCGGGCACAACTCTTCCCTCGTCTTCCGGTCGGTAGAGTAGACTTGCCTGGCATGGCGCGAATGCGATGGCGGGTCAAGCCGCCGCCACCCAGCGGGTTCGCCGACGAGTTGGGGCTGCAGCCCTTCCAGGCGAGGATGTTCTACAACCGGGGCGTGCGGAGCCGCGAGGAGGCCGAGGCGTTCACCGGCTCCGGCGCGTCCGAGTGGAACGACCCGGAGCTCCTGCCCGACATGGCCGAGGGCGTCGAGCGGCTGGCGGCGGCTCTCGGGTCCGGCGAGACGATTGGCATATTCGGCGACTTCGACGCCGACGGCGTCACCGGCACCGCGTTGCTCGCCATCGCCCTGCGCGAGCTTGGTGGGCAGGTGCACACCTACATCCCCGACCGCGCGGCGGAGGGCCACGGCCTGAACCCGGACGCCGTTCGCGAGCTGGCGGGAAAATCCGTTACGCTGCTGATCACCGTCGACTGCGGCGCGACGTCGGTGGAGGAGATTGACCTTGCGTCTTCGCTGGGTGTGGATACCATCGTCACTGATCACCACACCATGACCACGGGGATGCCGAACGCGCGCGCAGTGATCAACTGCCGTCGCGCGGACTCGCGCTATCCCTTCGACGGGCTGACGGGAGCAGGCACGGCGCTAAAGCTGGCCGAGGCGCTCTACCGGCGGCTGGGCCGGCCGTACCCGAAACACCTGCTGGAGCTCGCCGCGCTCGGCACCGTGGCGGACGTAGGGCCGCTCCAGGGCGAGAACCGCTACATCGTGAAGCAGGGCATCAAGCGCATAAACGCGACGGCCAACCCAGGAATAAGAGCGTTGGCCGAGGCCGCCGACATCCGGCTCGGCAGCATCGACAGCCAGTCCCTCTCCTTCGGCCTCATCCCCCGAATCAATTCGGCCGGGCGCATTGCCCACGCCGACGTCAGCCTTGCCCTGCTCACGGCCCCAAGCCCGCTCAGGGCGAGGCACGTTGCGCGGCAGCTCGACGAGATGAATACGGAGCGTCGAAGCATCACGGAGTCGGCCATGCGCGCGGCACGCCGCCAGGTGGCGGACCGAAGCGACGTCGAAGACCCGCCCCACCTGATCTGGGTCGCGAACGAAGCCTGGATTCCCGGCGTGCTGGGGCTGATTGCGGGCAGGCTGGCCGACCAACATTACCGCCCGGCCGTAGCCGTATCGGTCGGCCGTGAAGTCAGCCGCGCGAGCGCGCGAAGCATCTCCGAGTTCGACGTCGTGTCCGCGCTGGCAGAGAGCGGCGCGCCGTTCGTCAAGTTCGGCGGTCACCCCCAGGCGGCGGGCTTCACCATCGCCACGTCCCAGCTCGGCGCGCTCGAGGCGAGCCTGACGGAGCGCGCCCGCGTGCGGCTGGACGGCCTCGACCTGGCCCCGACCATCGAAGTGGACTGCGAGTCGGGTTTCGAAGATGCGACCGGCGACGGCTTCGAGTTCATACGTTCGCTCTCGCCGTTCGGCGCCGGCAACCCCGCACCCGTGCTGCTCACACGCGGCGCGAGGGCGGTAGAGGCACGGCGTGTGGGAAGCGGAGGCCGGCACCTGAAGATGCTGCTGGAGCAAGGCGGTGTGACGCTGGACGCCATCGCGTTCGGACAAGGGGAAATGCTGGACAGCGTGTGGCGCGGCCTGGACCTGGTGTACCGTCCCGAGCTGGACACGTGGGGCTACAGGCCAAAGATCCAGCTTAACGTGCTGGACATGCGTCCGGCCGAGTAGCCCGCGAAGCCGCACTACCTGCCGCGCCGCCGCCTCTCGGCGCGAGTGCCGCGCTGGTAGGCCGGCGCCGGCTCGTCGAACGCCTCGTCCCGCGGCGTGTACCTCGCCTTCACCGCCAGAATCGGCACCGTTATGGCCAGCACGAACAGCGCGATGAAGTGCGCTTCCTGCATCCCCAGCGCCCAGACCTTGTCGGTGCGGGCGAACGAGATCATGAAGCGACCGATGGAATAGAGAGCCAAGTAAAGCACGAAGAGCATGCCGTCGGGCCGCAGCCTGCCTCTCAGCTTCCAGATCACCAGAAGCGCGAGCATGTTCCAGATCATTTCGTAGGCGATAACCGGCTGTACTGAGACTCCCACGCCCTCCGCGCCGCAGTTCCTTGCGTCACTTACAGGGTTCGTCCACATGAAGCCGAAGATGAAGTTGGTCGCCCGCGCGCAATGCTCGCCGTTCACTATGTCGCCCAGCCTGCCGATGGTCTGCACGAACAGCAGCGCCGGGGCCGTCAGGTCCGCGATTACTCCCACGGGTTGCTTGACAATGAGCGCGTAGCCCGCGCCGCCTATGAAGCCTCCCAGTATGCCGCCCCAGAGGCCGATGCCTCCCGCCCAGATGGCGAGCACGTCGGCCGGGTTCTGCTGGTAAAAGTCCCAGTGGTCGATAACGTGCACCGCACGCGCGCCAATTATTCCGCCGATTATGGCGAAGATGGCTATCGAATAGATGTCATCGGGGTCTATCCCCTTGATCGGCGCCCATCTGCCAACGAGGAACACGGCCGCGGCCACCGCGATGAAGCTGAAGAAGCCGTGCCAGCTCACCACGAAGGTGCCAAAGCTCAGGAGGTTTGGGCCTATTCCGATTTCTACCATGCAATGTTACTCCGACCAAATTGCCAGTCGTCCTAATCTAAGTTCGCTAAGCGCCTGTGTCAAGGCGTCCGCGCCGCCCGGCCGCCCGCGGGCGAGGCCAAGACCGGGAGACGTGGCCACACGCCCCCAACGCCCTCTGTGCTAAAATGGGGCGCACAGCGCCGGCCGGCCCCAACCGGAGGGATAGCCGTTACCCAGACAGCGAAAGAGAATGAGAGACAAGGTCGAAGCGTTCCTCAACTACATGACCGTAGAGCGTGGCGTCTCACCAAACACGCAGGCCGCGTACCGCAGCGACTTCAGGCAGTTCCTGGACTTTCTGGACGAGCCCCGCTTCCGGGGCGCGCCGGTCGCGGAGTGGCGGCAGGTCGACGAGGCCGCGGTCGCGGCATACGTCGAACGGCTGATCGAGCTCGAATACTCCGACACGACGCGCGCCCGCAAGGTCGCCTCGCTAAAGTCGCTGTTTTCGTTTTTGAACGACGAGGGCGTGATCGAGGCCGATCCTACCGGAAATCTGAGCACGCCGCGCGTGGGCAGGTCTCTGCCGGAGACGCTGGCCGTCGAGGACGTCGCCCGCCTGCTGGAAGAGGCATCCAATACCGACTCGCCCGAGGCGAAGCGGGACCATTCGATGCTGGAGCTGCTCTACGCCAGCGGAATGCGAGTCAGCGAGCTCGTGTCGCTGGACACGGACGACGTGGACCTCGAGGAGCAGTCCGTTCGGTGCTTTGGCAAGGGCGGCAAGGAGCGCGTGATTCCCATTCACCGGAGGGCGGCAGACTCGGTGGCCGAATACGTGGAGGAGACGCGGCCCGTCCTGGAACGCGAGAAGTCCGGGAGAGCTCTGTTCCTGAACCGGCGCGGTGACAGGCTCACCCGCCAGGGCTTCTGGCTCATCCTGAAGGGCCACGCGAAGCGCGCGGGCATAACCACGAGGATAACGCCTCACTCGCTGCGCCACAGCTTCGCCACGCACCTGCTTCAGGGCGGCGCGCCTCTGCGCCACGTCCAGGAGCTGCTGGGCCACGCAAGCATCTCCACGACGCAGGTCTACACGCACCTCACGAGCGAGCACGTCAGAGAAGAGTACGACATGGCGCACCCCCGCGCGAGGTGACCCGCCCTGCCCTGCCGGCCCCGCGCCGCCGGAACCGCGTCCTGCACGGGACGACCGCCCCGGGCGGGCCTGAGGGCGGACCGGGGCGAAGGCGGCACCCACGTGAGGAACACGCACCACAGGAGGACATCCAGATGCCCAACAGAGGACGCAAACGAGCCTCCAGGCAGGCCCAGCTAAGCCAGAAGAAGCGAAGGACCCGATCAGGCGCAAGCTCGCAGGCTTTCGACGCGGGACCGACGCAGTCGCGCGAGGCGGCGCAGACGACGCCCTCAGACCAACACGCGCCGGTGGCCGCGACGGCGGCGCCCGCGCAGGCCACGCCGCGCCGCCAGCGAAGGCCGGCGGCGGCCAACACTCCCATCGTCTACCGTTACCTGGGGCGTGAGCTGCGGCAGATAGGCATATTGGCTTCGCTGATGGTCGTCGTGCTGGTGGCGCTCTCGTTCGTGCTGGGCTAGACCCGCGCGCGGAGCGTGGCCGGGGCGAAGGTGAGGCGTAGGAGAAGGGGTTGGCAACAGAAGCGAAACGGGGCGAGTTCGGAGAGCGCCTGAGAGCGCTCCCCGCGTTGCCCGGCGTGTATCTGTTCCACGACGGCGACGGCAGCGTGCTGTACGTCGGCAAGGCGGCCAGCCTGCGCAACCGCGTCAGCTCGTACTTCGGGAGCACCCCCAACCTCGTGCCCAAGATCCGCAACATGATGCGCAGGGTCGAGGACTTCGAGTTCATCGTCACGGAGTCCGAGCAAGAGGCGCTGATCCTGGAGTGCAACCTCATCAAGGAGCGCCAGCCCCAGTACAACGCGCGTCTCAAGGACGACAAGAGCTACCCGTTCATCAAAATCGACGTGTCCGAGGACTTTCCACAGGTCTACGTCACGCGCAAGGTGCCCAACGACGGCTCGCGCTACTTCGGGCCGTTCGCCAGCGCGAGCAGCGTGAGGCGAACACTCAACCTGCTGAAGAAGCTGTTCCCCTACCGTTCTTGCACCAAGACCATCACGGGCGACGACGCGCGCCCGTGCCTCGACTTCTACATTCACCGTTGCGTAGGACCGTGCATCGGCGCGGTAGACCGGAACCAGTACGCCGAGATCATCGATCAGGTGGTGCTGTTCCTGGAGGGCAAGACCAACCGCATCGTCAAATCGATAAGCCGCCGCATGGAGGAGGCCGCCGATGGCCTGGAGTTCGAACGGGCAGCCGTGCTCCGCGACCAGCTCAGGGCCATCGAGAAGGTCAACGAGGGCCAGAAGGTGCTCAACCTCAGCTCGGAGAATCTGGACGTCATCGCCCTGGCCCCATCCGAGAGCGAGGCGTGGGTGGAGGTGTTCTTCATTCGCCACGGCAAGCTCATCGGGCGCGACAACTTCATCATGGCGGGTACGCAGGACGACACGCCCAGCGACATTCTCACCGCGTTCGTCCAGCAGTTCTACGACGCCACCCCCTACGTTCCGCCCCGCATCCTGGTGCAGCACCCGCTCGACGACCCCGATCCGATAGCCGAGTGGCTGCGCCAGAAGCGCGGGAGCCGCGTGCGCGTCTACAAGCCGCAACGCGGCCAGAAGCGCAGGCTCATGGAGATGGTGTCGGAGAACGCCCGCCAGGGGCTGGACCACCTGGAGATACGGCGAGCGTCGGACAGCGTGAAGCTGCACGCCGGATTGTCGGAGCTGCAGGAGGCGCTGAGCCTGCCCGAGCCGCCGCGGCGTATCGAGTGCTACGACATATCCAACATTCAGGGTACCAACGCGGTAGGCAGCATGGTGGTGTTCGAAGATGGGCGCTCGGCGCCGTCCCAGTACCGGCGGTTCAGGATCAAGACCGTCGAGGGCGTGGACGACTACGCGATGATGCGCGAGATGCTGACGCGGCGGTTCAAGCGCCTCGCTGAGTCGCGGAACGCGGCGAAGGCCCCCGAGGACGGGGACGGCGTGGGCAAGTCCGGCGACGCGGGATCCTGGGGCATAGCGCCGGACCTGGCGCTGATCGATGGCGGCAAGGGCCATCTCGGGGCGGCGCTGCAGGTGTTCCTGGAGTTGGGGATAGACTTCGTGCCGCTGGCGAGCCTCGCGAAGGAGAACGAGGAGCTTTTCGTCCCCCACGTCCAGGAGGCGATCACGCTGCCCCGCGACTCCCAGGGCCTCTACCTGGTGCAGCGCGCCCGCGACGAGGCGCACCGGTTCGCCATCACGTATCACCGGCAGCGCCGGTCTCGCAAGGGCGCCGAATCCATCATCGACCAGGTGCCGGGAATTGGTCCGAAGCGGCGCCGTATGCTCATCCGGCAGTTCGGCTCCACCAAGGGCATAAAGGACGCCACGGCGGAGCAGATCGCGGCCGCCCCGGGCATGACACTGAAGCTCGCCAAGCGGGTCAAGAACTATCTGTAGCCCCGCTTGTACGAGCTTTTGCCTTTAATTTAGTCTGTTCCCACCTGATCGAGCCACCCGCTGCGTCCCTGTACACCGGCGTGCAGCCGAACTTTACGTTTTGAATAGGTGGCGTTGGCGCCTAGCTCTTGTCGGACTCACTTCCGCCCGCGTTCGCACCGCTTGCCATGCGCATGAATGGACTGAGCAGGTTGGTGAACTCCATCGGGAAGATGAACTTGGTGGACGGGCTGCTTCCCAACTGCTTGAGGGTGTCGAAGTACTGGAGGCTGAGCGTGTTGGCGTCGACGTTTCGGGCTACGCCGTGGATCCTGTCCAGTGCTAAGCTGAAGCCTTCGGCGCGCAGAACCGCTGCCTGTTGGTCGCCCTCGGCGGAAAGTATCTCGGCCTGACGGTCGCCCTCCGCGCGCAGAATGGAGGCCTGCTTCTCCCCCTCGGCGACGGTGACGGCCGCCTCCCGCGTGCCCTCCGCCTCCGTTACGGCGGCGCGTCGGAAGCGCTCGGCGGACATCTGGCGGTTCATGGCGTCCTGAATGTCGCGCGCCGGCTCCACCTCGCGAATCTCCACCTGTGTAACCTTGATGCCCCAACGCTCGGTAACGTCATCCAGCTTATGGCGCAGCTGTTCGTTGATTCGGTCCCGCTGGGACAGCACGTCGTCGAGCGAAATTTCGCCGATTACCGCTCGGAGCGTTGTGGTGGCTATGCCGATCACCGCGCCGCGGTAGTCGACAACTTCGATTATCGCCTTCTCCGCACTAGCCTCCATGACTCGCATGTAGACCAGGAAGTCGATGTCGATGGGAGCGTTGTCCAACGTGATGTTGGTCTGGCGAGGAATGTCGATAACGACCTCACGCAGGTCGATTCGCTGGTAGGAGTTGAACGGCCAGAACATAAGCTTCAGGCCCGGCGGTTTCAACCCTGTGAACTTGCCCAGCCAGAAGACGGCTAGGCGCTCGTACTGCTTTACGACGGTTATGTGTGGTATCAACTGGTCCTCCTCTTGCTTAGCTTACTGATCCGCTTTGAACACCTTCAGCGTAAGTCCCTCTACGTCGGACACTATAATCTGTTCACCCGCCTGGATCGGCTCACCGGAGTCAGACACCGCGCTCCACGATTCGCTGCGGAGCCGGACGCTGCCACGCGGGTTCAGCGCCGTGACGGTTACGCCGCTCTGCCCCACCAGGCTCACCGGGCCGGTGTAGACCTCCAGCGCTTTCGCGCGGTGGTTCTCCCTGAGGAAGAGTCCGAGGGAAACCGCCAGAAACGCACCCAGAACGCCTATTATCCACAAATTGACCCTGAAGCTGGGCTCCGGAATTGGCGGCGCGCCGAACCCTCCGAACAACAGGAAAGCGCCCACGATGAAGCTGATGGCGGCGCCGATGGCGAATACGCCCAACCCAGGCGCGGCCGCTTCCAGGTAGAATAACAGCATCGCGAGCAGGATGAGGCCCAACCCAACCCAGTTTACGGGCAGATTCGCGATGGCGGTGAACGCCAAGGCTAGCGCGACCACGCCGATCACCCCGGGCACAATCAAACCGGGGCTTATGAGCTCTATGAGTATGCCTATGCCGCCGATGGTAAGCAGAATGAATGCGACGTTGGGGTTGGCAAGGAAGCCCAGGAAACGCTCCAGCGGCGTCGGCTGCAGTTCGGCAACCACGATTCCGGACGTGTCCACTGTGACGTCCGTGCCGCGGATGCTCACTTCCATGCCGTTCATCTTTTCCAGGAGGTCGGGAAGGTCGGCGGCAATCAGGTCGATGACGTTGTGCTCGAGCGCCTCGGATGGAGAGAGGGAAAGTGAGTTCAGGACGGTCAGTTCCAGAATCTCGCGGTTACGGCCCCGCTCGTCGGCTATGCTGCGGATGAAGGCGGCGGCATCCTGGGAGGCCTTGGACTTCAGGGTTTCGGGCAGGTCCTCGCCGCTGCCGGCAACAGGTGTCGCCGCGCCGATGTTCGTTCCTGGCGCCATCGCGGCGACGTGAGCGGCGGCCGCGATGAAGGTGCCAGCCGAGGCCGCCTGCGCACCCGGCGGCGACACGTAGACGGCGACCGGAATCGGAGACGTGAGCAGACTCTCGACCATGTCGCGGGTAGAGCTGTAGAGGCCGCCCGGTGTATCCAGCCGGATGATGACCAACCGCGCCCCCATCTCCCTGGCTTCGTCCAGGCCGCGCGAGAGGTGGCTGGCGGCCAGTTCGTCGATTGTTCCGTCGATGGTTATCAACGTGGCGTGGTGGCCGGAGGCAGTTGCGGGCGCCGTCTGGCCGAGCAGGAAGCCGCCGAATCCGAGCACGACCAGCGCGAGCGCGGCGAGCCGCCGCATGACATCCAGGTGGCCGGGACACGACGCTGTTGAAATCGTGTATCGGTTACGCACGTGTTCGCACCTGGCGGTCGATTGAGCCACAGAGAAGCTCCTGACAAATGCCAATCGCCACCTATCCAAGACGTAAAGTGAGATGTGCAAGTAACATTATGGTATCAAATCCCGCTTTGGCCTCCCAACGATTCCAGTGGGGCTGTCACTCTTTGCGAGCCGTTCCGGCGACAGGGCGCACGGATGGCGGGGCGACAAGGATCGAATTGCAAGCCGTATCTGCGATCGAGTCTCTTCTGGCACATCAGAATGCAATTGAGCGTGGGCGCATGTGGAAGGGGTCAACAGGCGACCAGCTCGACGCCGAAGTCCGAGTACCGGTCGGCCTCGAGGGTGCAAATCGGCTCCTCCCGCTCCAGTGCGACCGCCGCGACCAGGGCGTGATGGCCGAGCGATTCGCGGCTGTCCGTGTCGCACGCCGCGAGCAGGAGACCGGCCCGCTTGGCGGCCTCGGCTGAAAGCGGCGCCACCTCGACGAATCCTACCAGCGCGGTGAGGGCCATCTCGGTCCGCCGGTCCAGCGCCGGATCGCGCCACAACTCGAACACCGTCGCCGACGAAACTGCCGCGGTCTCGCTGCCGTCCAGCACACGATCGACGACGCGGCGCGCGGACAGGTCTCCGCCAAGGTAGGCCCGAAACACCGAGGCGTCGAGCAGAAAGTCTGCCATTGTTCTCCCTCCCCTGCTGTCTGCGGGGGCAGCATTTTTGCCAGTGTGCCGTCAGCACATGTGTAGCAATTCTACATCAAGTCCCCGCCGCTGCCGGTCGTCTCCCATCGGCTGAGGAAAGCGGATTCTCGCGGTTGTCGATCCCCGCCTTGGCTGGCTCACCTGGCACGGCCCAGGGACACGTCACCGCGGGAAGTGACCTCTGCCCTGGCCGGCTCGGCTCGCATGGCGCGGACCGGGAAACACTTCGCCTCGGGTGCTGATACCCTGCCCTGCCCGGCTCACCTGGTGCGGCCTGGCGGAGGCACTCTCTCGCGGGTACCGCTCCCCGGCCCGGCCCGGCACCTGGTGCGGCCTGGGCGAGGCACATTACCACGGGTGCCGATACCCTGCCCTGCACGACTCACTTGGTGCGGCCCGGCGGAGGCACTCTCTCGCGGGTACCGCTCCCCGGCCCGGCCCGGCTCACCTGGTGCGGCCTGGGCGAGGCACATTACCACGGGTGCCGATACCCTGCCCTGCACGACTCACTTGGTGCGGCCCGGCGGAGGCACTCTCTCGCGGGTGGCACTCCCCTACCCTGCTGACGATAACGCCCTCAGTCGGTCTACTCCTCCAGGCTCGCCCTCAGCAGCCGTACCGCCTCCTCCTGGGTCAACTCCACGGGCGAGCCGATTGGCTGGCGCGCCTGGAGCCGGATGTACTCGTCCTCCCAGACCGACGGTTCAGGAGGCAGCGCGGGCGCCTGCTCGGTGTCGTTCAGCGCCAGCCCGAGCGCGTGCTCGACGAACTCGCGTAGGGACATCCGGTGCTCAGCGGCCTTCGCCTTGGAGGCCAGGTAGAGGTCCTCCCTAACGGCCGCATACAACTGTCGGGTGGGTTCCTCGCTCTTCTTTCTTGGCATAGTAATATTACCCTATTTGAATAGGGGAAAATCGGCAAGGCGGAAATCGGCCTCTCCCAGCCGAATTTCGAACCGGGGAATCTCCGACCGCCGCCCCGCCCGGCAGGCCCCGGACCGTGCGCCCGTCCGTACAGGGATGCAGCGTTTCTCGATATTCGCATATCGCCATATGTATCGCACTTTCCGCGCTCGGCGGCGCTGCAACGCCAACGCGTCGCCCTGCCCGCCGGGCGCACGCCCCGGCGTCGAGGTGATATAATGGCCCGCGCCATGAAGATCGTAGTCGCCCCACAGGCGTTCAAGGGCAGCATCTCGGCGGTGGACGCGGGCCAGGCCATGCGTGAGGGCGTCCTCCGCGTGTTCGCGGACGCCGAGGTAGAGGTCACGCCGGTCGCCGACGGCGGCGACGGCACGCTGCAGACACTGGTTGGCTTAACGGGGGGCAGCGTGCGCAGTGCGAGTGTCACCGGCCCGCTGGGAGAGCGCATAGAGGCGCAGTGGGGCGCGCTGGGCGACGGCAACACCGCGATGATAGAGATGGCGCGAACCTCCGGGCTGGCACTGGTGCCGAGGGAAAGCCGCAATCCCCTGCTGACCACCACCTACGGCCTGGGAGAGGCCATCGCCCAAGCCCTGGACGAGGGGTTTCGCAAGTTCATCATCGGAATCGGGGGCAGCGCCACCAACGACGCTGGCGCGGGCATGGCCCAGGCGCTGGGCGTCCGGCTGCTTGACCGGGAGGGCCACGACCTGCCCCACAGGGGCGATGGCTTGGCCCGGTTGGCGAGCATTGACGTGTCCGGCCTTGACGAGCGCGCCCGCGAGTCTACTTTCCTGGTGGCCTGCGACGTCAGTAACCCACTCACCGGCCCAGAGGGCGCGTCCGCCATCTACGGCCCCCAGAAGGGAGCGACGCCACAGATGGTGGAGACGCTGGACGCCGCCCTGCACCGCTTCGCAGAGGTGGTCAGGGACGACTTGGGACGCGACATCGAGGAGCTTCCCGGGGCGGGCGCTGCGGGAGGTCTCGGCGGCGGCTTCGTGGCCTTCCTGGACGCCGAGCTGAGGGCGGGCGTCAACATAGTTCTCGACCTGGTGGACATGGAGAGCCACCTGGAGCGCGCGGACCTCGTGATAACCGGCGAGGGCTGCCTCGACTATCAGACCATCTACAAAAAGGCGCCCATCGGGGTGGCGCTCATGGCGAAGGAGCGCGGCATCCCGGTGGTGTGCGTGTCAGGCTCACTTGGGGAGCGTTACGGCCTGGTGCACGATCACGGTATCGACGCCGCCGCCGCCATTACGAGCTCACCGATGAGTCTCGACGAGTCGACCGCCAACGCCGCCGAGCTGATAGCCGCTGCCACAGAACAGGCGATGCGCTTCATCGTGGTCGGCGGCCGCCTCTTCGCCGGTCTCCCCTAGCCGCCCCACTCCTCCGCTCCCCGCATCCACATAGCAAACTGGAGGTAACATGGGCTGGTCTGTCCATCACCCGATTGGTCTACTTCACTACGCACCCCAACACAGCATGCGCGGATATACGCTGCTGGCCAACGTCGGCGGCGAGCACGCGACGCTCATCGACATGGAGGGGCGGATATGCCACCGCTGGCATTCCGAGCGCGGAATTCCGCACGGCTACCTGTTGCCGAACGGCAACCTGCTGTGCCGCATGAAGCCGCCTCCCGACGTGGAGGGCGTAGCCGGGTTCGGCGGGTCGTCCGCCGGCCTCTTCGAGCTGGACTGGGACGGCAACGAGGTGTGGGTATACGAGGACGCATCCGTCCACCACGACTTCCTGAGACTGGACAACGGCAACACCCTGACGCTGGTCTGGGAGCCGATGCCGGAGGAGATGTCCGCCCGGGTGCGCGGCGGCTACGAGCGCGAGGAGGACGCCGGCAAGCCGATGTACGGCGACAAAGTGCGGGAAGTTGCACCCGACGGCTCGACCGTGAGGGAGTGGATAGTGTGGCAGGCCCTTGATCCCGAGGAGGACGTGATCTGCCCGCTGGAGCGCCGCCAGGAGTGGACCCACACGAACTCGGTGGACCTGACGCCCGACGGGGATTTTCTGCTGAGCATGAGGCAGGTCGACACCGTTGCCATCCTGGGAAGGGAGAAGGGCGAGATCCTCTGGAAGTGGGGACCGGGCGAGCTTTCGCACCAGCACAACGCTAGCTTTCTCAACAACGGACACGTGCTGATGTTCGACAACGGACCGCACCGCCGGGGCCCCAGCGGCTCGCGCGCGGTCGAGGTGAACCCCGCCACCAGCGAGATCGAGTGGGAGTACAAGGGAATGCAGCCGCTGCACCTGTTCAGCTTCCACATCAGCGGCGCGGAGCGGCTGCCCAACGGCAACACGCTCGTTTGCGAGGGCGCCGCCGGGCGCGTGGTCGAGGTCACGCCGAGCAAGGAGATCGTCTGGGAGTACATCAACCCGTTCTTCGTGCCGGACAGGCGCTTCGGCGGCGTCAACAACATGCTGTACCGCGCTCTCCGCTACGGCCCCGACCATCCCGCGCTGCGAGGCCGCGACCTCGACCCCTCCAGGCACGGCAACATCAACCGCCTATACGCGACGACGTAGGGCGCGGGGAGAACCTATCACCATGGGCCGCGCAGATGCGCATAGGGGTTCCAGGCAACGCGTACAGCCACTGCCCGAGCGAATCAGGAACCTGCTGCACTACTACATCGATTGCGCGAAGGAAGATGATGGCATACCGTTGCGGGCTCCCTTTCGAGATTTGGACAAGCGATTTATTCCTTGGCCATTCCCTTCCGATATTTCTTCGATAAGTCAAGACGAACTGCGAATTACGCTCCAATTTTCGCAGCGCCCCTTCGCTGGCGAGCTCAGGAGAGCGGCTGGCGTGGGAAGCCTGCTGTACGGATATCCGATCCACATTGGCAGTAGCTACTCAACTCGTCATGCCATGCCTGTTTTCACCTGGCAACTGGAGTATGAGCAGAACGGCCATGAACTGTGGGTTGGTGGCGCACGTGAGTGGCCCCAAATGAACCCAGAGTATTTGCGGAGGCTTGCGCCCACTGAGGAGGGACAACACGAGCTACTCGACTCGCTAGGTCTACTGGAGACCACTGATGATACACCGCCTCCGCACTTCGGCAGCCTTCTCAAGCGCATGTATGAAATGGGCCTCTTGCTGGATGTAGTGGAGCCAATTGATCCTGAAGAACTGACCGATTCTCGTGAAGCGGCACGTGCCAGAAAACTGGGAATCTATAATTGCGCTATCTTATTTGCTGTGGAGCGACCAAGATTCACCGCAGGTCTAGTCAGAGACCTCCGGGAGATGGTTGAATCGAATGCCCCCGGTTGGGCAGATACGGCGTTCGGCCAAGTTATGGGTGCCAGCGCATCGGGCGTTGGCGAGTCGGATGCCGACCAGACTGCCGTAGAAGCAGTCCCCCTAAACCAAGAGCAGCGTGAGGCCGTTCAGATGGCAATGTCTGCCCCGTTAACCGCCGTCACCGGGCCGCCAGGGACGGGCAAGTCCCAGATAGTCGTCGCGATGATCGCCGATGCATATTTGCACGATGACCGAGTCCTGTTCACCAGCAAGAACAACAAGGCCGTCGACGTTGTGGAGGATCGCGTTAACTCCTTGGCTACGAATCCACTGATGATACGCACGGGCGGGCGGTCGGGAGAACGGGACTTCCGACAAGAGCTTGTCCAACGTCTCGCGGCAATGCTGGCAATGCGGCCTACGCAGGAAGACCGCCTGAAATTAGATGACCTCGAGGACCGATATGAGGAACTTCTGCGCGCTGCAGACGACCTCTGGGCCGAACTACGGCGGATTCGGGATGCACACGAGGGGTTGTCTTCTCTACGAGATGCCCGCGTCAGGTTTGAGAAGGAGTATCCTCATCACCAGTGGGAGCGTTTTCTGTCAAGTGGGCAACCGCCGGCCAAGGAGAAATTGGTTCTTGCTCTGCAAATCGCTGACAAGCACACTTCGGGATCGCCGGGGATATTGAAGCGGTTCTCGCGCATGTTGTCTTCATCGAAAGACAAGCGTCGAATCCAAGAGATCGCAACTCAGGCTGTGGCCCAATGCCCGCCCCTCACCCCTCTACCGGAGGAGGCGGAGTCATTCCAGACATGGCGGACATGGGTAACTAGGGCGCTGTCTCTGTGGGAGGCCCTGGATTCCATCGACAGATGCAAGACCGCAATGGCCGAACTTCATCAGCTCAGGTCACGTGATGAGGTCGCCCGCCAACTGAGAAGAGCTCGGGCAGAAGCAACCGACGTTGGCGCGCAACTAGTACCGTTTCAATCTGAATATGGTGGATAGATGTGTTGAAGTTTAGTGCGAGCGTGCTGAGTGGAGAAGCGCCAGTCAATGACGGCGACAGCCTCATTGCGTTCACGTTCCAGCGCCAAGACCTCTCGTTTCAGTACTGCCTCGTCGCTGATTCGGCGGTTGATACACTGATTGCTCAAGACACTCAACTCTATCTCGGCCATGTTCAGCCAACTGCCGTGTACTGGGGTGTAGTGGAACTCCAGTCCCTTGGCGATACGGCGCGCTTGGGCCGGCTCGAAGGCGTCGTACAACGAACCCAGCTTGTGTGTGTTGAGATTGTCCAGCACCAGCCGTATCGTCTCGGTGTGAGGGTATGCCTCATCAACCAGCCATCTCATCTGATGTGCGAAGTCCACGGCAGTACGTCGCTCGGTCACCTCGACATGTCTCCAGCCGGCTTTCGGCTCACAGAACATGAACAGGTTGCGTGTCCCGTTTCGCTTGTACTCGTAGTCGTATCGTTCCACCCGCCCCGGCTTGGCCCTGATGGATGGTCTCTTATCGGCCACCAGTTGCTTGGACGTCTCGTCGAAGCAGACCACGGGACGGTCCGGGTCGTAGTCTTCATCGTACAGGTCCAGCACGTCCTCCATTCGAGCCACGAACTCCCCGCTCACCCGGGGGATGCACCACTCCTTCTTCTTCCACGGCTTGAGTTCGTTGTTTTGAGTATCTGGCGCACCGTCTCGAGCGAGATGCTCTCGGCAAACCCCATCGCCACCACCTTGTTGGCAAGCAGTTGCAGCGTCCAATCCGCGTGGCCTTCGGGCGCGTCGCTGCACGCGATGGCTATCATATGTGCTTCCTGCCTGCCGTCCAACTTGCGCTTCTGTCCCGGTCGCGCACGCTCATTGAGCGCGCTGTCGAGCCCCTCCTTCACAAACCGGGTGCGCACACGTCCCACCGTGGATACGCTTATCAATAGGCCATTGGCAATGTCAAGGTCGGGCAAACCTTCGTCTGCCTTCAGCAACACCAGCGCTCGCTTGACCTTACGAGCCGAGGTCTCGCCACGACTCACTATCTGCTTGAGATGTGTCCGCTCAGACTCGTTCAACTCCACCTTGTACTTGAGAGCAGGCATGTCCTTTAGGATCATACATAAAGACTAACCTATTTCTTATATCTGTCAAATACACCTGGCAATGGTACTAGTAACCCTTCACGCCCGACTAGTTGCGGACCGACTGGAGCCGGAGCACCGTCTTAACATAGGCAATTTTCGGGCTCTTGTGGAACAGTTGTCCGGCGACCGGTTGACCTCCAGAGCATACATAGACAATAGGCGGAACATAGCGCGCTTGTTTCCAGCCGTGTCCAGGCACATCCCGGCTTGGTGCGTTACAAACCTCTCGGCAAGAAACAGCCTGCCACTAAAGCCAAATCTCTTCGATCTGCTCATAATCGACGAGGCAAGCCAGTGTGACATCGCGTCCGCACTCCCATTACTATACCGCTCCAAGCGCGCCGTGGTGATTGGCGACACACAACAGCTGCGGCATATCACGAAAATCGGCCGACGCAGGGACCAGCAGCTACAAGCCAAGCACGGTCTGGGAGCAGATGACCAGATATTCGCATACCAGGTAAATTCGCTATTCGAGCTGAGCACCAGCCTTCCAGCGTTTCAGGCCTTCGTTCAGCTTCGAGACCACCACCGTTCGCACTCTGACATCGTCGGATTCTCGAATCGCCGTTGGTACGGTGACAGTCTCCGGATTTGGACTGACTATCGTCGTCTCAAGTCCCCACCGGACGATAGATACGGCATCCGCTGGACACACGTTAGTGGAACGGCGATGAGGCCACGTGGCGGCAGCGTTGTAGTGATGGCGGAGGTAGACGCCGTAGTTGCACAGTTGATTGAACTGCTGTTGAAAAACAGTTTTGACGGAACAGTAGGGATCGTAACTCCGTTTCGGGCCCAAGCGAACGCCATCAGTGAAAGAGTCACTCAGAGCGTTCCCTATGATGTGCTAAACAGGGCACAATTTATCGTGAACACCGCACACGGCTTTCAAGGCGACGAGCGCGACATAGTATTGTTCTCGCCGTGTCTGTCGAGGAGCCTCGCTAGAACAGCACGGAATTTCCTCGGAGACACCGGGAACCTGTTTAACGTCGCAGTCACCCGCGCTCGTTCGTTGCTACATGTCGTTGGAGACTCTGACGCGTGCGCCAATTCGGGAATTCCTCACATTGAGCAATTCGCCACATATTGCGCCGAAATCGAAAGAGCCGCATCGAGCCCCTACAACACTACGCTGCCACGTGACGAGCGCATAGGGCCTGGCGAAAGGCCTCTGTACGAGGCGCTGGTCGCAGCCGGACTTAATCCCATGCCACAGTACCCCGTCAACCAGTACCGGTTAGACCTTGCGATTGTCTTGGGCGACCAACGTATCGCAATTGAGGTCGACGGCGTAACGACACATGCGGATTCCTCGGCTGACATAGAAAGGGACGAACGGTTGGAGAGTCTGGGCTGGCGAGTTCTCAGATTCTGGAACTACGAGGTGAGCGACGACGTCGACTACTGCGTAGAAAGAGTGCTCGATCAGGTCGGGGCGACTCCGGAAGATGCCGCACCATAGCCTAGCGTTGGGGCGTGGCCGGCTGCGCCAGGTCCAGCTTCATTTGAGCCTTGTTTCGATGTCAGAGGAGCTGGCACGCGTGGTGCATGACAAACCTTGCCCCACTTTACCCCCTACTCGTACCCCGGCGGGGGCTCGAACGGCTGGATGTGCGATTGCACGAGTGAGGCGAAGCGGATTGGCGTGCGGTCCTCCAGGTACGGCCCTATCGCCTGCAGGCCTATGGGAAGCCCGCCGGTCGTCAGGCCCATAGGGAATGCCGTAGCGGGATGCCCGCTGAGCGTGGCCACCGCGGGGTAAACCACCTGCATGCCGTATTGCACGGCCTTGCCGTTGACGTCGACCGTCCGCAGCGGCCATGGCTCGTCCGTGTGGGGGAACGCCGGCACTATGGTTATCGGCGCCAGCAGCACGTCCCAGTCTCGGAAGAAGTCGCGGTAGGACTGCCGGTAGCGCTCGCGCTCGCTCAGCCAGCCAATAAGGTCCATGCCGCTGGCCTCCATGCCGTTGGCCGCGGCGATGTCGAACTCGCCGCCCGTGGCCCGCATGTTGGCCGCCCGACGGCGGCGTTGCTCCAAGTTCGGTGGGCTGGTGACTAGCGACAGTATCGAGGAGTAAAGCCGGTGGTGCGCCCGCAGGTCTCCGAACGCCTCCGGCTGCGCCTGCGCCACGGTCGCGCCGGCAGCGCGCAGGCTGTCTTCCAGCCGTTGCTGGGCGGTGGCAATCTCGTCGTCCACCGGCAGCCACTCGATGGGCGGCATCACCGCCACGCGGAACGACGACAGGTCGTCGCAACGGGCGGGCGGCACGTTAAGGGACCAGGCCACGTCCTCGCCCACTTCCGGCCCCGACGCGGCGTCGAACGCCAGCTCGAGATCGCGGGCGCTCCGTGTGAGCGGCCCCTGCACCGACATCACCACGCCGGGATTCGGCAGCGCCGAGCCCGGAAAGTGGCCGCTCTTGGTCAGCGCCGTTTCGCTGGGCTTGTGCCCGTATATGCCGCAGAACGACGCGGGCACGCGGATGGAGCCGCCTATGTCGCTGCCGAACTCGATCGGCGTAAGCCCCGCGGCGACGGCCGCCGCTCCGCCTCCGGTGCTGCCGCCGGGCGTGCGCCCCAGGTCCCAGGGGTTGTTGGTGCGCCCGAAGATCGGGTTTGAGGACTGCCAGTCGGCGGCGTTGGGCGGCACGTTGGTCTTGCCCATGATCACCGCGCCGGCCTCTCGCACGCGTGCGGCGACCCGCGAATCGGCCGGCGGAACGCGCTCGGCGAAGTCCTCCAGCCCCGCGGTGCCAATCAGCCCGGCGACGTCGATGCAGTCCTTGATGGTGAGCGGCAGCCCCAGCAGCGGAGCGCGCTCTCCCCGTGCTCTCGCTTCGTCGGCGGCCCGCGCCCTGGCCCGGGCGTTGTCGTAGTCGGGCGTGACGATGGCGTTCAGCGTCGGGTTGTGCTTACCGATGCGCTCCAGGTGGTAGTCGAGCAACTCGACCGATGAGATCGCCCCATCGTCCAGGGCGGCCAGCATCGCGGTGGCGTCGTCGAAGGGCTCTATTGGCATGGCTGTCATTTGATGGGGCTCCCTCTCACCCCCATCCCCG
Source organism: Dehalococcoidia bacterium (assembly GCA_965226695.1). Lineage (GTDB taxonomy): Bacteria > Chloroflexota > Dehalococcoidia > Lucifugimonadales > CATOSD01 > CATOSD01. Next base: position 2,668,278 of record OZ245405.1, on the reverse strand, counting down.
TATCGGGTACGGGGCAGGCTCTAACCTTCCCCATCAAGGGGGAAGGGGCTTTTGGAAGGCTCTCGTCTGAGATTATGCTCTCCGGCAGCCCGTGATGGGGGAAGGGGCTAATCCGGACGATCTACGCCGTGGCGTCGGCAGTCTCCTCCAGCTTGAGCGGGAAGTCTCCGGAAAAGAGGTCGCCATCCTCCGGCCAGTCTGACTTCGGCATTTCGTAGAACACCTCGATCTGGTTGCCGTCGGGGTCGAAGAAGTAGACGCCGATTGAGATGCCGTGGTCGCCGATTCCGCCGATGTTCACGTCCTCGGTCTTCATGTGTTGGTAGAGCTCCTTCAGCGCCTCGAAGGACTCCATCTCCCACGCGAAGTGGAACAGACCCACGCGGTCTTCCTCCGGCCCCGGAGCATCCGGCCCCACGGGCACCATCGCCAGCTCATGGGATGACGAGTCGCCGGCGCTCATGAACGTCATGCTGCCGGGCCGCTTGTTGGTGACGCGCAGCCCGAGCACGTTGGCGTAGAATCGCTCCGACTCTTCAAGGTCTCGAACTCTCAATACGATGTGGCCTAACTGCTTCGGCTTTGCCATTGCTCCCTCCTGAAGCTTGAGTCTTGCTCTGCTTGTATGCGGTCTGTCAGCCAAGGCGTTCGCGATCGGGCTTCCACGTGACCAGGCCATTGGGCCTGAACTTCGCGCCCTTGATCCTGAAGCCGTCGTCGTCTTCCTCGAGCAGCTTGCTGGCGGCGGCGAGGAGCCGGTCGTCCTCTTCGCTGCCGGGGACCACCCACAGGAAGCTCGCCACCTGGCGCACGGCGTCCTCCCGGCTTTCGAAAGCGGAACGGGCGTCAGCCGGCAGCATCTCAACGTTGGGGTAGATGTCCAGTTGCCACAGCACTTGCAACAATTCGGGCAGCGCGGGCATGTTGAGCCGGTCCTCGCCGTAGACCGCACGCCAGAACGACGCGAAACGGCTCGGCGGCGACTCCATGAACGCGAACACAGCGACTTCACGCTGAGCGTGGGCGTCTAGCTTGCGCACGAAGTGGTCGATGTCCACCACTCCGTACACGACGTGCGAGCAGATGACCAGGTCCGCCGGCTCGACCTCGGCGTCCTCCCAGTTTGCCTGAACGACTGACATGTTCGCGATTCCCGCCTCGTCGGCGCCTTCTCGAAGCTGCTCGACCATCGACGGCGACGGCTCGACCGCCGTGACGTGCCGGCACCGCAGGGCCAGCGGCAGCGCCAGGCGTCCGCCGCCCGCGCCAACGTCCAGCACGGTGGTGTCGGGGCCTGCCATGTCGAGCACGCGGCGAAGCGCGGCGTCCGGCTCGCGTCGCGGGTCGGCGCGAAAGCCAGACGCTCGCGTGCGCCAGAAGTCCGCGTCCGGCGGGTTCTTATCCTGCACGCCAAGCGACTGGGCGTGGTGACTCCGCACCTTGTTCTTCCAGGCCTGTACAGCGTCCGACTGTGCCATGGACCGGTTGCCCCGCTTAAGCCTTCAGCGCGTCGTAGCTGAGGCGCGCCAGCGTGCCGATAAGCTGCGCGGTTGCAGTGTGGCCCGGCCTGCCGTCTTCGAGCTCGGACGGCACGTTTTCGGTGTATGCCGTCAGCACGCAAAGAGGCGTGTCGCCCTGGAAGATGATGCCGGCGTCGTTGTAGTTGCGCGCGCCGGTGCCCGTCTTGTGGGCCACCCTGGCTTGGCCCGGCAGCATGGACGGCAATCGGGTGTTCAGCTTCTGCCACAGCAGGATGTCCAGGCCCAGCCGGCACAGCTCGGCGGTGCAGCCCAGACCCGCTGCGGCTTCCTCGTCGTTCGTGCCACGCAGGATCAGCTCGAGCAGCAGACCCACGTCGTTGGGCGTGGTGGCGTTCGAGGCATCCACCGGGTGGTTGCGGTCCAGGTTCCCGGGCGGTATGCCGTGCCTGTGCGCGGTGCCTGTCATGCCAATCGACTGGCACAGGGCGTTCACCGTGTCCAGGCCTACCAGGTCGGCGACCGTTCCGGTGCAGGTGTTGTCGCTGACTATGATCATCATCGTGAGATGGTCTCGCAGCGGCAGCACGAATCCGGGCTGGAGGTGCTGAAAGCAGCCGGAGTTGTTGTTCTGGTACTTTGCCTGGATCGGCACGGGCTGATCGAGCGAGAGCCTACCCTCGTTGACGGCGGTTAGCGCGGCCATCATTATCGCGATCTTTCGCGTGCTCGCCGACGGCACCACCACGGCCCCATTGCGGTCCGCTGTGCTGCCGCTCGCCAGGTCCTTGAAGTACCAGCCGACGTGAAAGGGTTCCTTTTCGCACCGTTCGTTAAGCGAATCGACCAGCGAGTCTATGGCGGTCTGTGTTGCCACTACATCACCTCCCGGGGTTTGCGCCGCGGTTCGTGCGCTGTTGTGAGGCCAATTATGGCAGCTTGGCGGTCGTTTGTCATTCGCTGCCTCTAGCCGGAACCTGTTTCAGATTGCCCGGCGCCCCAACACCGCTGTCTCCGTTCAAGGAGGGATGGCGAATTCTGTTAGTTTCTGCGACATTCTGTGCGCCTCCTAGCTGAGGGTGCCGCCGGTCATGCGCGAATCTGTAATGGCGACGCGGGTTTTACGGGACAAAACAGTGGCGCCGCGTGGCGCAACAGGACAGGGGGCGCGTCGGTGGTCAGTGGCCGGTTTTCGACGCCCTTAAGGATGCCTGGGCCTTGTCCCGTTTGGGGGTAGGGTTTCCCGGCCGCGGGGTCGGTCCCTCGCGTGGGCGAGGGTAGCACGGATGTGCGTATGTTTCAAGAGGGATGGCAAAATCGCGGGATTGGGGCGGATAGGTGAGAAGAAATGGCGCATACGTGGGGATGGGTAGGACGTGCGTGGGGTTGGATGGGTCAGGGCCGGGAACGGGTGGCGCGGGAGAGTGACGGTTTTTTCGGGGTTCCGGGCGCGAATGTGGTCGGGTATGGGCGAGGGGGTGCGGACGGGGTGTGGGTTGGGGCGTCCGGGGGCCACCTCCTTACCAAATTGGAGAACGCAGGGCGATGGCGGTAGGTTCAGAGTTGGGCGCGGTAGCAGGCTGTTCGCGAGGGGGACGGTTCTGGTCGCACCTGGCAATCTGAAGCAGGCTCAGGGTGACGAAGCGAATTGCGCAACGCTCCCGCCATACTGTAAGCTGTACGCCGCGGTGGGCACCCGAATGTCCGTCGGCGCGGAGCGTGCACTTGGAAGGCAGCCGAATTTCGTGGAACAGGTTGGTTGATTCCCCATTGCCTTGGGGAGCGGCCGGGTTCGCCATCGGGACCGCGCTCGGCGTCAACACGCTGTCGGTGTGGTTGGTCGCGGCCGGGCTGGGAGTATTCCTCGTCTACCTGTGGCTGCACGGCGCGGCCAGGCAGCAGACGGAGGGCTGGCTGTTCGCGGCTGGGCCGGCCTTCATGATGGCCTGGTTTGCCGGGTTCGTGGTCCGCGAGCTGACGTTCGGCTAGCCGTCTTCCGCGAGACGCCAGCCTCTAGCCGCTTCGCCCCCCGCGTGGTCTGCCCTCTACCGGCTCAACCCCAAGCGCAACCGGAGTCGCGCCGCAAGTGCAAGCACACGCTCAGGTCAAAGCCTCACTCTTCGTCACCTGCATAGTCGACCAAATCTACCCTGAAGTCGGCGAGGCCGCGACGCGCGTCCTGCGACGGCTCGGCGTCGACCTCGACTTTCCGCCGGGTCAGACCTGCTGCGGCCAGCCTGCGTTCAACTCCGGCTACTGGCGAGACGCCAAGCCGCTCGCAAAGCGGATGCTGCGAACATTCGAGGGCGACCGCTACGTCGTGGCGCCGTCGGGTTCGTGCGCGAGTATGCTGCGCGTGTTCTACGGCGAGCTGCTGGAGGACGAACCGGAGCTGCTTGAGCAGGCCGAGTCACTCGCCAAACGAGTCTACGAGTTCTCGGAGTTCGTCGTCGACGTGCTGGGCGTAACCGACCTCGGCCCCTACCTGGACCGTGACAAGGCGGGCTCCCCGCGCACTGTCACGTACCACGAGACCTGCCACCTGCGCCGGGAGCTGGGCGCAACCACCCAACCCCGCGCGTTGATGCGATCGCTGGAGGGGGTGAGCCTGCTCGAGATGGAGCAGAGCGAGGTGTGCTGTGGGTTCGGCGGCACCTTCGCGGTGAAGTACCCGGACATCTCCGGCGCGATGCTGCAAGACAAGCTGGACAACATCCGCAATACCGGCGCCGAAGCGGTGGTTGCGTGCGACAGCAGCTGCCTGATGCAAATCGCGGGCGGCATGGCGCGCCAGGGCGTGAGCACGCGTCCGCTGCACCTGGCGCAGCTGATAGATGAGATTGTCAGTTAGTTGGTCACCCCCATCCTAACCTTCCCCCATCAACGGGGAAGGGACACGAGGTAGTTGTCCATGGAGCCTAAGACGGCGCAATTCGAGCAGGGCGCGGCGGACGCGCTCCAGAACCCCAAGATCCAGCAGAGCCTGCGGGGCCTCTACGCCGGGTTCCACACCGCACGCCTGGACGCCGCTGCGGCCACGTCCGACTGGGAAGAGCTGCGCGAGCGCGGCAGGGCCATAAAGACGCACACCGTAGAGCATCTCGACTACTACCTCGAAATGGCCGAGCGCAACGTGAGGGCCGCCGGGGGCAACGTCTACTTCGCCGAGGACGCCGAGGCGGCGCGCGAGTACGTGGCGAAGCTGGCGCGCGACCGAGGTGTCAAGCTGGTTGTCAAGAGCAAGTCCATGGTCTCGGAGGAGATCGGGCTCAACGACCGGCTCATCGCCGAGGGCATCGAACCTGTGGAGACCGACCTGGGCGAGTATATCATCCAGCTCGCGGGCGAGACGCCCTATCACATCATCGCGCCGGCGATTCACAAGTCCCGCGAGGACGTCTCCGAGCTGTTCGAGGAGAAGCTGAACACCCCGCGCTACGAGCGGATCGAAGAGCTGGCGGGCGAGGCGAGGCGCCAGCTGCGGGAGAAGTTCATCAACGCCGACATGGGCATCACCGGGGCGAACTTCATCGTCGCTGAGACTGGCACGCTGACGCTCGTGACCAACGAGGGCAACGGGCGCATGTGCACCTCCATGCCCAGGATACACGTCGCCATAACCGGCATGGAGAAGGTGGTGCCGTCGCTGGAAGACCTCGCCGTATTCTTGCGACTGCTCATCCGGTCGGCCACGGGCCAGCGGATTTCGAGCTACGTGACCACCGTCACCGGCCCACGCAAGAGGCAAGACGAGGACGGCCCGGAGGAGTTCCACCTGGTGATCGTGGATAACGGTCGCTCCAAGCTGCTGGCCGACCCACACCTGCGAGAGTCGCTCAACTGCCTGCGCTGTGGCGCGTGCCTTAACGCCTGCCCCGTCTACCGCAAGGTGGGCGGACACGCCTACGGATGGGTTTATCCCGGACCCATTGGCGCGGTGGTCTCTCCGGTGCTGACCGGCATCTCCGAGGCCAAGCACCTGCCGTTCGCGTCCAGCCTCTGCGGGGCGTGCAAAGAGGCCTGCCCGGTCAAGATCAACATCCCACGAATGCTGCTGAAACTCCGCAACGAGATTTCGGAGGGCGACCGCTACCCCGAAGAGCGAAGCTCGCCGCTTGCCGAGCGCCTGGCGTTCAAGGGTTGGCGCGCCGCCATGTCCCACCCCGTTCTGATGTCGGCGGCGCGCTCCGCCGCAAAGCTGCTACAGGGTCCGATGTCGGGCGGCGCCAGTGGACAGCAAAGCGGGCCGGGGCCAATGGCCGGCTGGACGCGGCACCGCGAAGCGCCCAAGTTGGCCGACCGGCCTTTCAGCAAGCGGTGGCGTGACCTGCAAGATGACGCAGGGGACTCTCCAGAGTGACCGACCGAGCGCGGTTCTTCGACACGCTGCGTCGCTCCCTGGGCCGCGAGCAAGGCCCTCCGCCGGCGCCAGCGCCCGAATCCGCCTTATCCCGCGACGCCGCCGACGTGCGCGCCACGGCGGAGCTAATCCGTCAACACGCGCGGGATAACACCGGCGCGCTGGCGGACGAGCTGGCGAGGGCGGCCGAGGCGGCCGGGTGGCGCGTGGCCGTATGCGAGACGCACGAGGAGGCTGCGCGCTACGTGGCCGAGCTTGCCCGCGATATCGAGGCGGGTTCGGTAGTGCGCTCGGCCCACTCCGCAATCGAGCGCCTCGGCATCGAACGCGAGCTGGAGGGCAGCGGCGTCGAGGTACGGACTATGGCGCTCGACGCCGACGACGACAACGAGCGGGACGATCAGCGTCAGGCGCACCGCGAGCGCATGATAGGCGCGGGCATCGGCCTGACCGGCGTGGACTACGCCATCGCGGAGACCGGCTCGTGCGCCATCATCGCGCGACAGGGGGCGAGCCGGTTGGTGTCGCTGCTGCCGCCGGTGCACGTGGCCGTGGTGGAGCTGGGCCAGGTGCTGCCCAGTCTGGACGAGCTGTTCGCGCTGCTGCGAGAGCAATTCGGCGCGGGCGACGTCGAGAGCTACATGAACATCATCACCGGCCCCAGCCGCTCCGCCGACATCGAGTACCAGCTCGTCACGGGCGTACACGGCCCCGGCGAGGTGCACATGGTGATCGTGGGGTAAAGCGTCCCTCGCCCTTCAGCTTTGAGCTGCTGATGCAACGTAGCCCGTGCACATTATCCAGCGCTGTCGCGCTGCGATAGATTCCCGCTTACCCGGAATCGAAAATGACGTATCGGAAAACGCGCACTTGCCCATACCTAGGGAGAGTGTTTCAAGTGGGGGCATCATGGACGTTGTTGAGGCCGCCGACACCTTAAGAAGAATGTACATCAGCGCTCCAAAGGATGAAAAAGTCGCGCACATTCATCTCTTCGGCATAATGTATGCCAAGGAGCTAAGTGTCATACCAATCAAGTCAGTAGTCATCCAGTCGGGACTGCCAAAGACCTACGTCACAGAAGTGAACAAAGGCAAGAACCTGGCGAAGTACGTCAAGGTGAAGGATGACCATCAATGTTGCCAGTCCTGGAGTTGAATGGTCTATATCGTGTAGGCCTAGAGATGGCAACGCGAATGTCCATCCTTCGAGCCGGCCCAAACGGACCAATCTTCACCATGCAAGCTCAGTCGACGCTATTGCTCGTGAGCTACTACCTAGTGCCCATCGGTGCCTAGACAAAAGGCCGGTTCCAGTTTCCGCGGGGTCTGACACCGGCGGACGGGTTTCAAAACGCCCCCTTACGGACGGGAGGGCAGACGGACGATGCGGAGAGCCCGGGGACGAGAGCGGGAGCCCGTGAAGGGCTACTCGCGGTACCGTGGGTGCCAGCCGGGCCCTGCCCAGCTCTGCACGGACTCCGGCACTATGCGCACCAGTGCGCGCGGCTCGCGGTGGGTCGATTCGTAGTAGCGCAGGCCGGCCTCCTCGCCCAGGTAGCGGATGGCCCGCGTCGGCGACGAGTGCAGCCAGGCGTCGTCCACGATCTCGGCGCGGCCCTGGAACACCACTCGGACGTAGGCCGCCTCCTCGGTGTCTACCAGGCCGCCCACTCTCCCGTCGCGCCGGATGTTGGCGACCCACCTCGCACGGCGCCGCCCTGCCACGCTGAACGCCTCGCCATCGTAGTCGTACCACAGCGGCACCACGTAGGGCGTGCCGTCTTCGGTCAGCGTCGCCAGCTTCAGCAGCCGGCGCCCGCTGGTGAGGAAGTCGTGTAGCTGCTGTGGTGTCAGGCCGGGCATGAGTTTGCCTTCTGGGCTTGCATCCCCATCCAAACCTTCCCCTGTCGAGGGGGAAGGGACTTTTGGAGTGCTGGGCTCGCACCCCCATCCTAACCTTCCCCCATCGAGGGGGAAAGTTAGGATGACCTATTCACCCCCGGTATCGAGTGCGACGGGCGGGTTTCAAACCCGCCCCTACCGGCGGCGCGACCGGACGCCGTCGGAGTTGCTTTTCCGTGCTACTCCGGGCCTGCCGCGTAGGCGGAGTGGAACGTGTCCACGCCGGCGCGGAAGTCGTCCCTGCCGTTCAGCGTGATGGCGGCAGGACTCGCGAAGCTGGAGAAGCCTGACTCCATGAACCCGTCGCCGGAGATGGAGACCCTGTGGCCCCTCGCCTCGAGCGCGGCGATGACCTCCGGATCCAGCCTGGGGTCCACGCTGGTCGCGGGCATACTGCAGTCCACGCGTGGCGAGTCGATGGCCTCCTGAGGGCCCATACCGAAGTCCATTACCTTTGAGATGAGCTGCGTAACGCAGTTGGTGATTCGCCGTCCCCCGGACGCGCCCACGGCCAGCCGCACGCCGGAGCCGTCGAGCACCAGCGCGGGGGTCATGTTGTTGAGCGGGAACTTTCCGGGCATGATGGAGTTGACGCGTCCGGGCAGCGGGTCGAACCACATCATGCCGTCGTTCATCACTACGCCGGTCCCCTTCGCCACGATGCCGGAGCCGAAACCGGCCATCAGCGTGTTGGTTAGCGACACCGCGTTGCCATCCTTGTCCATGGCGCAGAGGTGAGTGGTACCGGAGTCGAACGCGGGCAGGCTGGACGGGAGCTTCTCCTTCGGCGCCCTGCCCTCCTCCTGCCAGGGGTCGCCCGGCTTGTAGGCGGCCAGCGCGCGGTCGCCGATTTCGGCGCGGCGGCGGTCGGCGTATGCGTCCGAGAGCAGACCCTTCCAGGGAGTGTCGACGAACGCGGGGTCGCCGAAGTACTCGAACCGGTCGGCATAGGCGAGTCGGGCGCTGCTGATGTAGGCGTGGAGGGTATCCGCTGAGTTGTGGCCGCTGGCCGCCGCGTCAAATCCAGCGAACAGATTCAGCGTCATGGCGCTGGTGCTGCCGGCGCAGGCGAACGGGGGTACGCGCACCGTCAGGCCACGGTAGTCGACCTCGAGCCCGCCCTCCCAAACGAACGGCTTGTACTGCGCCAGGTCTTCCTCGGAGAGGATGCCGCCGTTGGCGCGAACGTCGGACACGATGGCCTGCGCCACGTCGCCCCTGTAGAAAGCGTCCGGGCCGTGCCTGCCGATGGCGGTCAGCACCTCGGCAAGGTCGGGCTGCCTGAGCCTTACGCCGTCGCCCATGTCCCCGCTGGGCAACATGTTGTCGCCGGGCATGAACACGCTCCGCAGCTCAGGATACTTGAACAGCTTGCCCGCGCTGCGTCCCAGGGAGAAGAGCAGGTACCAGTTGGGCGTGAAGCCGTCGCGGGCGATGCTCGCCGCGGGCGCCACCACCTCGCTCAGCGGAAGGCGGCCGAATCTCCGGTGCGCCTCGCAAAGCCCGGCGACCGCACCGGGCACGGCGATGGACAGGTAACCCTCGAGGTTGGCGTCGTTCTCGACACCGGCCCAGCCGAAGTTGCCGACGTACGCCTCGCCCGTCAGCTTGTACAAGTCGGGCTTTGCCGCGAGAGGGCCGCGCATCGGGAAGCCGACGACACCGCCCTGCCCGTCGACCTGGTAGTTCAGGTAGCCGCCTCCGCCTATGCCGCTGGACATCGGCTCCACCACGCCGATCGCGAAGCACGCGGCGACCGCGGCGTCCACAGCGTTGCCGCCCGCCTCGAGCATCCGCACGCCCGCCTCGGTCGCGAGCCTGTCCTTGGTGGCAACCATGCCCTTGGAGGCCTGGGCCTCTTCCTTGCTTAGCCTCATCCGCGTCGGCTGGGCGGTCTGAATCATGTGTGTCTCCTCCGAGGTTGTCGTGTCAATAGAATCCTAGTCCACCGGGACGTAGGCCACCACGCGAGGCTCAGGGCCTACTGCGCGTGTGGTATGGCCCTGCCCGGTGAGGTCTTCGGCCAGCATCACGTCGCCTGGGCCGAAGTAGTGCTTGCTGCCGTCGCCAAGGCCAATCTCGACCTGGCCGGACAGCGTTATGCAGTACTGCTTCCGCGGGGCCACGTGCCAGGTGACCGGCGCGTCGGGCGACGTGCTGCGGAACATGATGCCCGTACCCTCGTGAAGCTCCTTCCAATTCGGCGCGTCCGCTCCGTCCAGGTCCAAGTCCTCGAGGTGGGACTGCCCGTCGTCTCCGGTGTAAAGCCTCTGGAACATTTTCTGGAGTCTCCTTGGGTTGTTTCGACGTTCGTAGCCTTGCGGCCGGCGCGGCTAGGCCGACTTCCATACGGGTGCGCGCTTTTCCGAGAACGCCTTGGGGCCTTCGACGGAGTCCGCCGACGCCTGCACGCGCGCGTTCAGCGGCCCTGCGATATTCTGCGAATACTCGACGGGGAGGTTGCGGCCGTGGTAGACGATCTGCTTGATGGCCTGGACAGCCAGCGGAGCGCACAGCTTAACCTCTTCGGCGTAGCTTTCCGCTCTCTCGAAGAGGGTCTCGCGGTCCGGCACGACCTCCTGAATCAGGCCGATCTGGTAGGCCCGCTCGGCGCCGATCCGGTGGCCGCGCAGTTGCATGCTCAGCGCCTCGCCGAGCGGTACCATGCGCGACAGATTGTGCAGTCCGTACCCGGCGGTCAGGCTCCAGCGCGGCTCAGGCAGTCCGAACTCCGACTTCGCCGTGGCAATGCGCATGTCGCACTGGAGCGATAGCTCCAACCCGCCGGCGACGCAGAAGCCGTCGATGGCGGCGATGATCGGCTTGAACACCTCGAGGTCGATGAAGGAACCGCCCCTCCTTGCAGGGGAGCGGCGCTCGCCTTTGGCGTCCAGCGAGGCGCGCTCCTTGAGGTCCATTCCGGCGGAGAAGGCGCGGCCGCCCTCCCCCGTCATGATGGCCACGAGCGCGTCCCTGTCGTCGCGAAAATCCTCGAGCGCCTCGCGCAGCCCCGCGCTCAACTCCCTGCTCAGCGCGTTTAGCACCTCCGGGCGGTTGAGCGTTATGTAGGCAATACGATTGCGCTTTTCGTACTTGATTGTAGGGGTCGAGACCGGCATCCACGCCTCCTTAATGGGAAACACACCACGGCCTCTGGAGGCCTACCTGCGGTGCGGCGAGTATATGGCTTGTTTTCGCGCCGTGTCAACTTGGCGGCGGACTGTAAGGCCTCTTGTCTGGGGTGCGACAGTCTGAGCGCGGCCCCTCGGTGGTCGGGCACTTCCCTGACTGCTCCACGCCATTCCACAACTTGCGAATGCTGTGGTACATTGGCACCGGCCCGCGCCGCCAATCGCCCGCCGCAGGAGGTCCCCCGATTACCGCCGACATCACCGAGCACAACTATACGCTGAGCGTCGTCGACCAGTCGCCCGTCCGCAGCGGCGGCACAGCCGGCGACGCGCTGCGAGAGACCATCGCCCTCGCTCAGGCCGCCGAGTCGTTCGGATTCGCCCGCTACTGGGTTACCGAACATCACAACCTCGGTAACCTCGCCGGCACCAGCCCCGAAATGATGGTCGGGCAGATCCTCGCCAACACCTCCTCTATTCGGGTCGGCTCCGCCGGCGTCATGCTGCCCCACTACAGCTCTCTCAAGGTGGCGGAGAACTTTCGGGTGCTGGAGGCGCTGTACCCCGGCCGCATCGACCTCGGCGTAGGTCGCGCTCCCGGCAGCGACCAGCGCACCAACGCGGCGTTGTCCTACCCGCGCCCGCCCAACGACGTGCGGCACTACCCGCGGCAGGTGCTGGACCTGCTTGGCTATCTCAACGACACCCTCGAGGAAGAGCACCCCTTCGCCGTGGTGCGCGCCGGCCCCGGCATCTCTACCGCGCCGCAGGTGTGGCTGCTGGGCTCCCGAGTCGACAGCGCCACGATGGCCGCGGACATGGGGCTGCCCTTCAGCTACGCCCACTTCTTCGGCCTGTCGGTCGAGCACGGCCCGATGATCGCCGACATGTACCGCGCCAACTTCAAGCCGTCCGAGTACCTGGCAGAGCCTCTGGTAAACGTCACTCTCCAGGTGCTCTGCGCCGAGACCAAAGAGAAGGCAGAGGAGCTCGCGCTCAGCCGCAATCTCGCCAGGGTGAAGTCCGTCCAGGGATCCCGCACGGGCGTGCCCAGCATCGAGGAGGCGCTGGAATACGAGTACAATCCGCAGGAGCTCGCCTACATCGAATCGCTCAAGGCGAACTACGTCGACGGCGAGCCGCCGGAAGTCCGGGAGCGCATCGAGGCCCTGGCGGCGGACTACAAGACAACCGACGTGGGCATAGTGACGATGTGCTACGACTTCGCCGACAGGGTGAAGTCCTACGAGCTGGTGGCAAAAGCGTTCGGGATGATTTAGCCAGCCCAAGGCATGGGCGGCTAACTGACCAGGGTTCCGCAGAATCACCCCAATCCTACCCCTGTGTCTCAGGGGAGAGGGGACTGTGGGCCACGGCAACGCCCCCCGCGGAACCGCAGCCTGGCATATAGACCGCATTAGGACACGTAACGTTGAATCGCGTCGAGTACCTACATCATTCGGACGTGCGTGCGTTCATCGGATGGCTGACGCCATTCGTGACCGGCGAACTGAGGATGCAGCATGAATCCGGCGAGCGGGGGGCAAAGGGTCGCCCGTATGGCTCCCTTTACGAGGCGTATGAGCGGTTCAGCGTGCGCAGCCCGGATGACTTGAGGCGCCGGATCCGCGCCGCAGTGTGCTCCAACGACAACGAACAGTTTCTGGATACCGCGATAGAAGTCAGAAAGTGGGGCGGCATCAACAGACACGTCAGGCTGAAGTGCCTGGGATGCAAAGCCCTTGAGACGCTGTCCGCCAACGCCCGTCGGCTCGACCCTAAATTCGCGGACACGCAGAACTTGAAAGGCATCGACTACGTGGAGTCGGGCTATAGCAAAATATACTCTCTCATGCTCGACGACTTCCCCATATACGACAGCCGAGTCGCCTGCGCTCTGGCGTCTTTAGTTTGGCTTTACTGCCAGGAGGTGGCTCTGGGCGTCGTTCCCTGCCGGATCCAATTCGGAGTACCCGACTCGTACATGGCCAAGGTCAACAGGAATCCGTATGCGCTCCCCAACATATCCCCAGGCGAGGACCTGAAGTACGCGAAGTCCAATCTGAAAGCCGCGTGGCTCCTTGGGAAGCTGTCTAAACTGGGCAAGTTCGGCGAGTTGCCTGCCGAACGCCGAGTCGCGGCGCTGGAAAGGGCGCTCTTCATGATCGGCTACGAGCCACTGACCCAAAAGTCGATTCTCCTGGTTGACAGCGGCTCGCCTCGTTGCGGCAAGTAGCGGGCGCCAGCCGCCGTGCCCGAAGAGGAGAACAGCGCATCCACGCCAGCGCATCCACCGACGTGAAGTACTTGGGTGATTCTGCACCCATCCCGACAGTGGGCGCCCGAACCGGCGCGGCGTCTGCCTCTACCCGCCGGCTTGCACGCCGTCGTCGGGCAGTTCGCGGTACATGGCGTCGCGGGTGGTGAGGAACGCCGACCAGCCCGCCTCGTGCAGCAGCGCCAGCCGCGACGTCGCCACCTCGTCCCCGCGCGTAGCGTCCGCGATTGCGGCGATCTCGGGCACGTCCCTGTAGGCCAGCGCCGCGCGCAGCCCCGCAAGCTCGTAGGCGCGGTTGACCAGCAGCTTGTTCAGCCGCACGGTCGTTTGTGGTAGCGCCGCCAGCTTGCGGGCCATCGCCTCCGCCTCGGCGTCCAGCGACTCGGACGGCACCACGCGGTTCACGAGACCCATGCGCAGCGCCTCCTGAGCGTCTATCTGCTCGCCGAGCATCAGAAGCTCCTTGGCATTCTTCATCGATACCAGGAACGGCGTAATCAGCACGGGCGGCGGGAAGCCGTGGCGGATGTGTATTTCGCCGAACCGGGCGCCCTCAGCGGCGATGGTGAAGTCGCACACGCCGGCGAGCTCGCACGCCTGGCCGACGGCGTGGCCGCGCACCGCGGCGATCACCGGCTTGGGGAAGGACCATATCTTCATCTGCACGTCAAAGCCGCTAGGCGCAGGCTCGTCGTCGGGGTACAGGTAAGCGTACAGGTCGCCGCCGGCCGAGAAGGCCCTGCCCGCACCCGTCAGTACCACGACCTTCACGTCGTCGTCCGCCTCGGCCCGCTCGAACGCCGCGAGAAGCAGACGCTGTACGTTCTTGTTCATAGCGTTGAGGATCGTCGGCCTGTTCAGCACGATGCGGGCATAAACGTCGGCCTTCTCGTACAGCACGTCATCTGGGCCGGGCGGAGGTATCTCGATGCCGTCCAGAGTCTTTTTCGTTGTAGTCATGGTGTCTTCCATTCGCGGCGTTTGCTTAATGTGAGGCTTGCGGCTTAGGATTGTACAACATAAGGGGTGAGGCCGCCGTGGCCGCCCGCGACCAGCGAAGCAGGATCAAGGAGTTAAGAGCATGAGCGTTTACCAGACAGTGATTGGCCGGCGAACGGTGAGGGACTTCACCTCGCAGCCGGTGCCGGAGGAGCTTGTGAGGAGGATACTCCAGTCCGGGCGGATGGCCCCCAGCTCCAGCGACTCCCAGCCGTGGCACTTCGTCGTGGTGCGGGACCCGGACACGATAGCCAGGCTTGGTGAAATCGCCAAGCAGGGGCCGTTTCTGGCCGGCGCGCCGTTGGTGATCGCGGTCTGCGTGGCGGGCGATGCCCCGCGCGGGCACCTGGACGCGGGACGGGCCATCCAGCAGATGGAGATTGTCGCCTGGAGCGAGGGCCTGGGCACCTGCTTCGTGGGAGTGCGGCAGGCCGAGCAGCAGGTGGCGGTCAAGGTCCTGCTAGGCATCCCCGAGGACGTGGAGCTAGTCTCCCTGCTGCCGTTCGGCTACCGCCAGGAGGGCTTCAGCCGTCGAGGAGTGCGCCGTAAGGACATGTCCACAATCGCCCACAGGGAACGCTTCGGCACGCCCTGGCAGGGAGCCTAGCGCGGTTCCGAAATCAGGACGTTTACGCCAATTCCATATTGGCGTATCATATGCTCGACCATTCAAGACGGGTTGAGTGAAAGGACGAAAACCGATGCTGGAAACTGAAGTCAAAGTGTACGCGCGCATAGGTTGAGCGACCTGTGCCCGAACGAAAGAGTTTCTTTCGAACAACAACGTTCCCTACCTCGACAGGGACATCGAGAACAGTCCCGGCGCACTAGACGAGCTGCGGGAGCTGGGTTTCCGCACGGTTCCGGTCACCGTCATCGACGGCAAGGGCATTGCGGGGTTCCGCCCCAACGAGCTGTCCAAGGCGCTGAACCTGGGACAGGAGTCCGAGCCGCGAGACCCTTCGGAGACGCTGCCGCTGCTGGACAGGATCGCCGTCGCCGTGGAGCGCGCCCTGCGCCAGATGCCGGACGACAAGCTCGACTACCGGGCGCCGGACCGGGATCGTCCCATGCGCGAGTTCGGCTACCACATCTTTCACATGATAGGACGAACAATGCGTGGCGTGGACACGGGCGTTTTCCCCATGGAAGACCAGGCGACGATGGACCTGCCCGGCCGCTCCTACGAGAGCTTCGGCCAGATAGCGGACTACGGCGGCGAGGTCGCGGCGGAGTTGCGTGCCTGGGCGGCGGGCGTCGACCACGACTCGCTCCGCAAGTCGCGCGGCGAGGGCATGCGCACGGGCGCCGAGCAGCTCGACCTAATCGCCGGGCACACGACGCAGCACCTTCGCCAGATCTACTTCGTGCTGAGGAGCTTCGGCATCGAGCCGGACGACCCTATAGACGATTCGGAGTTCCCGCCCGAGTACGTGCTTACCATTCTCTGGTAGCGCGGGGCGCCGGCGCTTTGATACGGGCCCCGCGCAGCCAAGTACCAAAGGGGGTATCCATGATAATCGACGCCCACGTACACGTGTGGGCTGAGGGGTGGCGTCCCCAGTGGAACCAGGATCACGCGCTCGCCAACGCGGCCCGCGCCAGGGGCATTTCCCTCGACGAGGCGCAGGAGTTCGTCAGGCGCACCTGGGACCCGGACGCCAGCGGCCTGATTGCCGAGATGGACCTGATCGGCCTGGACAGGTCGCTGGTCTTCCGCGTCGACTACGGCGCCGTGGTGCCGGGCCAGGACAGCGTCGTTCCCATCGAGGAGCAGAACCGCCTCACGTCGGAGATCGCCGCTGCCCACCCCGACCGCATCACGTGGGGCGCCAGCATCGACCCGCGCCGTCCCAACGCCGCCCGGCTCGTACGACAGGCGGTGAGCGAGTGGGGAGCGCGCGGCCTCAAGCTGTACTGCGCCGGCGGCTACTACCCCAACGACCGGATAGTCTACCCCATCTACGAGATTCTCGAGGACGCCGGCGTGCCGGTCATGTTCCACGTCGGTCCGGTCGCCACGCCGCCGATGCTCAGCAAGTACGCCCATCCCCTGCACCTCGAAGAGGTGAGCATCGACTTCCCCGGCCTCACGATTCACGCCGGACACGGCGGCGCGGGCCACAGCAGGGGCAGCTTCGGCTGGTACCAGGACATGCTGGCCATCGCCGAGGTTCACCGCAACATCGTCATCGACACCGCTCTCTGGCAGGGCATGGCGCGCCGCGATCCGGGCAGGTTCTACGGTTACCTGCGCAACGCGGTGGACGTGCTCGGCCCCGAACGCGTGATGTACGCGACCGACTGGACCAACCCGATGACGCCCTCCAACGGCTGGTACCTGGATATGTACAGGAACGTTCCCGAAGAGCATGAGTCGGCCGGGCTCGGCTTGTCGGAGGAGGAGAAGCGGCTCGTGCTCGGCGGGAATGCGGCCCGAATTTACGGGATTGTGTAGCCCCGGACGCTGCCCCACGGACATTGGCTAACCAGGACGGAGGTGCGTCGACATGGCGCGGATGAACGCTGGCAATGGAATAATCGAGCTGCTGCGCGCCGAGGGCGTGGAGTATACGTTCGGGCTGGTCGGACTGACGACGAACAGCATCGTGACCGAGATGTACGACCGCTCCGACATAAAGTTCGTGGACACGCGCCACGAAGAGGGCGCGGCCTTCATGGCCTATGGCTACACCAAGGCGACCGGCCGTCCAGCCGCCTGCATCACCACGTCCGGACCGGGCACGATTAACCTCATAACCGGCATGTCGCTCGCCTACAAGGGCCGCGCGCCCGTAGTGGTCATCAGCGGCGACACCGCCCGGGACTTCGTGGGACGGGACGGCACGCAGGCGTTCGACCTCGTGGGCCTCTTCAAGCCGAT
The DNA here is from genome assembly GCA_965226695.1 of Dehalococcoidia bacterium. GTDB lineage: Bacteria > Chloroflexota > Dehalococcoidia > Lucifugimonadales > CATOSD01 > CATOSD01. The sequence goes on along the minus strand of OZ245405.1, from coordinate 2,651,244 downwards.
CACCAACTGGGCCACGCAGGTCAACAAGACCGAACGCATCCCCGAGGCGTTCCGCAACGCATTCCGGGTGGCGCTCACGCCGCCGCAAGGCCCGGTCTTCGTCAACATACCCCGCGACCTGATGGACGACCTGGAGGTGGACTGGGACATCCAGCCGCCCGAGAGCTACCGCGCGGTGAACACCCGCACGCCTGGCGACGCCGAGGCGGTGCGCCGTGCCGTCGACCTGCTGGCCAACGCCGAGCGGCCGCTGCTCCTGGCCGGGGGTGGTGTCATCGAGTCCGGGGCCACGGATGAGGCGGTGCGGTTGGCAGAGTTGCTGGACATGGCGCTCGTGCCGTCCTACGGCCACCACGACGCCGTGCCCAACAGCCACCCGCTGTACGTTGGCCCTCCCGGCGGGCGCGGCTCCGGCGAGGCCGCGCAGGCCGTACATCGCGCGGACGTCGTGCTTGCGCTCGGCTGCCGGCTCAACCAGCAGACGACCGGCTGGAACAACAGCGTCATAACCCCGGGGACGACCATCGTGCAGGTGGACTACGACCCGCAGCAGATTGGCCGCAACTTCCCGGTCACGTCCGGCATCGTGGGTGACGCGAAGGCCGTTGCGGGGCAGTTGCTGGACGAGATTAGGGCGCGGTTCCCCGAAGGCCGCGGTAACCCGGCCTGGCGCTCCGAGGTGCACGGCCTTGCCGACGCCAGGCGCGAGCGGCTGCGGGCCGAACACACCATCAGCGCGGAGCCGATGATGCCCCAGCAGGTCTACCCGGAGCTGAACAGGGCGCTGCCCCAGGACTGCATGGTAACCATCGACGCGGGCGTCGCACCCGGCCTATCCTACGACCGGCTCTCTTTCGAGCTGCCGCGTACCATGTTCAACTACTCCGACCAGGGAGGCCTCGGCATGGGCTACTGCGTCGGGCTCGGCACAAAGCTGGGACGGCCCGACAGGCCGGCGGTGAGCATACAGGGCGACGGCGGCTTCCTGTACACGTCCGGCGAGATCAACACGGCGGTGCGCTGGAACATTCCGCTCGTGAGCATTGTGCTAAACAACAGCTGCCACGGGGCGGAGAAGGCGCAGCAGATGCGCAACTACGACGAGCGCTACATCGGCGTGGACCTCCAGAACCCCCGCTTCGACAAGCTGGCAGAGGTGTACGGGGCAAAGGGCTACTACGTGGAGCGCCCCTCCGACGTGGGCGAGGCGGTCACCGACGCGCTGGCGCAGGGCCGACCGTGCGTTATCGAGATTCCGGTGGCGGAGTATTTCCCGCCGCCGGCGCCGACGCCAGGGGGCTAGGGGTAGGAAAGACGCGGGGGCGGCCCAGATGTCCCCTCTCCCTTTGATGGGAGAGGGCCAGGGTGAGGGTGGACGAAGCGCCCCATGCTCTACACGAGGGCAGTTCACAACCCCCCTGCCGCTGGCCTGCTTTGCGCCTGGCCTTAGCGGCTGAACATGCGGCGGCCGCCGCGACGCGGACTATCGGACGCGTGTCGCAAAAACTCCAGCAGCGAGTACGTCACCGCGCGCGCCCTGATTCTTCGCAGTTGCGTCGGATAGCGTCCCGCGGTGGAGGCCGTGCGGCCTGCCAGCGCGAACCCGACGTGCGACGTGCCCAGGGGGCCGTTGGTGGGAGTGGGCCGGGTGACCGCGCCGGTCACGCCTATGCCGTAGTCGGCGCCGAATGTGCGGCGAGCGGCCTTCGCCATCGCCTCGGCGACCGGCCCGCTTGCGGCGCCGTGCTCGGCCACGACCGCGGCGTCCACGCCGTGGTCTTCAAGCTGTTCCTCGCCGAACAGCACGATGCCGCCACGAAGAAAATCGCGGCTTTCGGGCACTTCGGCCAGCGTGCTCGCCAGCAGCCCGCCGGTGAAGTTCTCCATCACGGCGAGCGTCTCTCCCCGTCCGGACAGAAACGCGGCCACCTGGGACTCCGGCGTCTCGTCGTCCACGCCCCACACGGCGTCGTCGCCGACAATCGACCGGATCTCCGACTCCATGGGTTCGATCAACCGGGCCGCCTCACTTTCCGTGCCCGCGGTTGCTATGGCGCGCAAGTGTATGCCGTCCTGCTTGGAGTAGATGCCGAGCGTGGGGTTCTCGCTCTGAAAGAGCGGCGTCAGCATCTCGTCGAGGCCGCCCTCGGATATGCCGAAGGTCTTTAGTGTGCGGGTGACGATGGCGACGTCCGGGTTGAGCTGCCGGAGTCTGGGGGCGATCTCGTAGGTCCACATGCGGTCGAGTTCACGCGGCGGGCCCGGCGTGCACACGATGACGTGGCCGCCCTTGTCGACCCACCAGCCGGGCGCCGTGCCCATGGGGTTGGAGATGGCCTCCGCCGACGGTATCAGTGTCGCCTGCTTGATGTTGGTCGAGGGCATCCCGCCGCCGCGGCCCGCGAATATGCCCTCCAGGTGGCGCAAGAGGTCGTCCTGGACCTCCATCTCCTCGCCCATCACCCTCGCGACGGTCTCACGCGTCAGGTCGTCGGACGTCGGGCCGAGCCCGCCGGAAGTTATGGTAACGTCCGCGCGGCGCCAGGCGCGGTCGATCGTCTCGAAAAGCCTGTCGGGATGGTCGCCTACCTTGGAAACCCAGTGCACTTCTATGCCCAGTTTGGCGAGCTCGGCAGCCATGTATGCCGAGTTGGTGTCAACTATCTCGCCGAAGAGGATCTCGGTGCCAATGGCGATGATTTCGGCGTTCAAAGGGCGCCTCCAATCATTATGTCACTCCGACCGAAATCTATGTCATTCCGAGCGAAGTCGAGGAATCTAAGGCTGTGGCGATGGAGCAAGGGCGGTAGCGGGCCGGCCAGCCCTGGGAACATGTTCCCAGGGCTCTCGGACAACCCAGAGTGGCATGTGCAACTCAGTTCAGATTGACATATCTGAACAGTCGCCCCTACCCGTCTGTATCTTGCTCCTCGCCATAGGGGATGTCGTCGAATAGGGCAAACAGGGTGTCTACCCACAGGGCGTCCACGTAGAGGATGGGGTTGATGATGTGGTCCGATATGCGCTGGACGTAGTAGCGCTCCTCGCCCGGCACTTTGTCGCCTATGTTGTAGGTGTCGCCGTCGTTGAAGTTGACGTCGCCCTGGCTGGTGCCCGGGAAGCGTATCTCGATGGCTCGCGAGTCGTCACCTACGCCCCAGGGGGTGGTGTCCCGGTCGTCCACGAACGGCACGGCCACTGCCACGCCCAAGGGTCTGCCCAGCAGCTTCTGCACCTCGGCCCAGCGCTCGGTGTCAATAGGCCTCTTCTTCTCGTCGGTGGGCCGTAGCTGCACAGTCCAGCCGTCTTCCTCGTCGTAGTCGAACGTCAGTGACTTCGTATCGTCGCCAAAGCGCGGGCCGTCGTGAATGTTGACCTCTATTATGTCCTCGGAAGTGTGCTCGACGAACCAGCGGGGAATGGGAGGTTCGACGGCCAGGCGCGCGATCACGTCGCCCCAGGAGTCGGCGATGATGAAGAGCTGCGGAAAGCCGATCACCTGCCCGTAGTGGTGGTAGCCGTCCGTTGTCTCGTGGCCCAACCGGAACTCGAGATCCCGGTCGAGGGTGAGGCCCACCTTCACGACCGTGGCCGGATCGTCCAGGCCGTACTCGGCGGGGTCTTCGATGATTACGTTCTGCGGCGTCAGGTCGCGGCGTGTCTTTGGGCCGCTGAGCAGCAGCGTAATGCCGCCCCATCGGTTGCGGTCCGGCGGTATCCCCTCCGGCTCGACAAACTCCCAGAGGTAGTGCTCCTGGCTGGTCTTCACGAAGCCGACATTCTTGACGGGCTGTCCGTCCTGACCGTTAGGAACGCGGTGGATCACCTCGATGGACCTAATGTCCTCTTCGGCGAGCTGGAAGAACCAGGGTGAGTCGTCCTTCGGTTCCGGCTCGGACTGGAATGGATTGAGGTAGACGACCACGCCGACCGCGATTGCCGCCACAACCAGAGCAATTGTTACTCGAACGTTCATCGGTGCCGCCGCGTCAGCGCCTTCTCCACCACACGTAGCTGCCCGCGAGAAGCATAATTGCCGGGGGCAGGAACCAGCTCGACCACTTCACGAACTCACGCTCGCGCGTGTTGAGAACCAGCTGTCTGAGGGGGAACAGCTTGGGTCGAATCGAGATCAGGTCGTAGTCCTCGGCCAGCCAGTTCACGGAATTGAGCAGCAGGTCCGCATTGTCGCTGCTGAAAAAGTACTTGTTGCGCGCGAAGTCCGAGTCGCCGAACACAACCAGTTTCAGATCCGGGTAGCCAAACGCCTCCTGCGGGTCCAGGGCTACGGTTCCTCTGCCCGTGATGACGGCCGCGAGGTTGAACGGGCCCCGCAGGTCCTGGTCCGGATCGAAACGCACCTCTTCGGGGTTGGTCTCCAGCCAGCTCACCGGCGTCGAGATCACGAGCGGAACCACCCGCACGTGGGGAGGAAAGTCGGCGGGGTCGATAGCCACGTTGATGGATGTCACGCCAGGGAAGAAGGTCACGTCTATCTGGTCGGTGATGGCGATGTCGGCTACGCTTTCAGGCACGTACTGGCTGTTCGCCCGTTGCGCCAGCGGCGTGAGCTCCTGGCCCGCAACGTTACTCACCACGTCCGCCACACTGTGGTTGCCAAGGGTCAAGCCCCACAGGCCAAGCAGATGGAGGTAGGAGTCTGGCGTCGCCGGGTCGAATAGTGCGACCACGCGGCCCCCGCCAAGGATGTACTCCGTCAGCGCCAGCGCCTCGTCCTCGCTCATGTCCTGCCTCGGCCCCGCGATGACCAGCACGGCCGCGTTATCGGGGACCGCCCCGAACTGAGTCAGGTTAAGAGGGAGCACCACGTAGTTGTCGCGTTGCATACCCTGGATTGCAAAGTCAAAGCCTGTCTCGGCGATCTGATCGCTGCCGGGATCCCTGGTTATGGCGGCCTCCTGGTGGCCCGTCAGGTAGTAGACAACCTTCTGTTCCACCCCCGTCGCTACCAGTATGCCGGTGACGAAGCCCTGCTCGGTGAGGGTGGTGACGTGTTCCTGAACGCCGCGGTTAACGTCTTCGAACACCACCGCGGGATAGCTGGTGACGTTGTACTGTTCGGCGAGCGTGCGCCTGACCTCCGGGTCGATGAAACGATAGACGAAGTTGCCGCTGTGCCGTTCAAACTCGTTGAGCAGGTCCTCGGCCTGCTGCTGTGCCGCCGCCGTGGACGCGCTGGAGGGCGTGAAAAAGGCGTTAGCCCTTACCGTGGTATCAAGTTCTTCCAGGACCTTTATCGACTGCGGCGCCAGCGTGAACACCTGCGTCGCGGTCGTGTCCAGGCGCGTTGGGTTGCGGAAGAGCAGGAAGTTGACCAGCACGGCGATGACGAAGAAAGCCAGCGTCATGATCAAAACGTTTGAGCCGTACCTGCCCCGACGTCCGACCAGGAACATCGCCGCCGACCGCGGCGAAAGCACGAGCGCGAGAAGCAGCAGCGCGAGGCCGATGAGCAGTACGCTCACGGCGAAATTCTCGAGCTCGGCGACGGTGAGGTAGAGCACGCCTCCGCCGAGTATAGATATCGCGCCGACTATGGCGATTACTGCGCTCCAGAACCCCACGGACTTTATGGTGGAGAGGAAAACTTCGCGGCTAGAGTCCGCCCGACTCGTAATTCCTCGCATCTTTAGCGCCACCTTCGCGTCTCGATTGAGCGCACAGTCAGGAATAGGAATACCGCCGCGATGCTGACGAAGTAGACGACGTGGCTGGTGTCGATCACGCCCCGCGTGAAGTCGACGAAGTGGGCGTTCATGGACAACCCGATCAGCACTTCGGATGCGGCGCCGGTGACGACGTCGCCAATCTGGTCGACGAAGGAGAGAATTAGCAGAATTGCGATTCCGACCACCGCCGAGACTATCTGGTTGGAAGACAGCGACGAGGCCATCAGCCCCACGGCCAGGGCGGCGGCGCCGTACAGCACCAGTCCGATGTAGGCGCTAACCATCGGTCCCGTATCGGGGGAGCCGAACCAGTACAACAGCACCGCGTAATAAAAGGTGAGCGCCACCGTCACCACCAGTATGAGGAAGCTGGCGATGTACTTGCCTATCACCACTTCCCAGTCGCGGACCGGCGCCGTGAGCAGCAGCTCCAGCGTTCCCAGTTTCTGCTCCTCCGCAAGCAACCGCATCGTAAGCAGCGGCGACAGGAACAGCAGCAGGAAGCTGGAGCGCAGCACCAGGTTGCGGATGCTGGCCTCAGCAAACGGCAGTGTGACTCCGTCGACGAAGAAGACTCCGGTCAGGGCGAGAAACATGGCGCCGACTATGTAGGCCGTTGGGGTCGAAAAATATAGCTTGAGCTCCTTCCAAGCTATGGTCTGCGTGTTCCTCAAGCCGGTGTCTCCCCTTGCTCTTCGACGGTTGTCAGCCGAAGAAAAATCTCTTCCAGGGTCATGCCGATGGACTGCAGACGCACCAGCTCCCAGCCGCCGCCGACGACCGCCTCGGCCAGCCTCGCGGGGACGCGGTTCTCGGGGTTGGCGACGATGGAATAGCTGAACAGGCCCTCGCCCAGGGAATCGGTCTGTTCGACCTCCCGCACGCCTTCCACGCCCTGCAGGGCCTGGATCACCGCGCGGCGCGGCCCCTTGGCGTCCACCTCCACGTGCTCCGTGCCGCTCAGCCGCGCGCTGAGATTCTCGGGCTTGTCCACGGCCACTATCTGCCCCTCGTGGATGATGATCACGCGCTCGCAGATCATGCTTACCTCGGGCAGAATGTGGGTGCTGATGATTAGTGTGTGTTCACCGCCCAAGTCCCTGATCAGCTGGCGCGTCTCCACTACCTGCACCGGGTCGATTCCGATGGTTGGCTCGTCCATCACCAGGACGTCCGGCTCGTGCAGTATGGCCTGCGCGATTCCCACGCGCTGGCGAAAGCCCTTGGACAGCTTCCCGATCAGCGAGTCGCGGTAGTCCTCCAGTCGGCAGATGGACACGACGTCGTCTGTGCGCTTTCGCACGTAGGCCGCCGACATGCCACGCAGCCGGCCCATGTAGCCCAGGTAGTCCCGCACCGACATTTCGGTGTAGAGCGGAACAGTCTCGGGCAGGTAGCCTATGTGGCGGCGCGCCTCGACCGACTGGGTGACCACGTCGTAGTCGGCAACCGTAACACGCCCGGACGAGGGCGGCAGGAAGCCGGTGATGATCTTCATCGTCGTTGACTTCCCTGCCCCGTTGGGTCCCAGAAACCCCAGCACCTCGCCCTTTTCTACTCGGAACGAGATGTCCTGAATGGCCGGGAAGTCGCCGTAATACTTGGATACGTTGTCTATATCTATCATTCTCTAGCCCTGAAAGCGCGCCAATCGGCGCGCCCTTCAAGCTCGGTTGCCGCCAATATGCGGCGCTCACATCATGTAATTGTATACTACGCGCCACGCGACGTTCAAGACCAAACCTCGCCTCAGCATGACCGATGCCGACAGGAGCCTTCCCAAAAAGATGCAGCTGCCGCTCCCGCCGAACACAAGACACCGCCCCCCGCACGTGCTAAAATACTCTGTGGCGTTCGGCGAGGCACAGGCGCCGGCGCGATAGAGGCAAACGGATGACGCCAGGCGAAAAGGCCATTTATCTGGACCACTCGGCGACGACCCCGATCCGCCGGGAGGTGCTGGAGGCCATGCTCCCCTATTTCGGGGCCAACTTCGGCAACCCGTCGAGCATCTACACGCTCGCGCAGCAGGCGCGAATGGCGATGGACGACGCCCGCGAAATCGTCGCCAGGGGCCTGGGCGCCCGTACAGGCGAGATCGTGTTCACCAGCGGGGGCACGGAGTCCGATAACACCGCTATAAAGGGCGCGGCCTTTGCCCTGCGCCGGCTCGGCAACCACATCATCACCACCAGCATAGAACACCACGCCGTGCTGCATACCTGCCACCATCTGGAGCAGTTCGGCTTCGACGTGACCTACCTGCCGACGGACTCTTATGGCCTCGTCGACCCAGACGACGTTGCCGACGCGATCACCGACGACACGACCGTGGTGAGCGTGATGCTCGCCAACAACGAGATCGGCACCATCGAGCCGGTAGCCGAGATCGCGCGCATAGTGAAGGACGAGGCTGCACGCAGGGGCCGCACAATCGTCATGCACACCGACGCCGTGCAGGCCGCCGGGTTTCTCGACCTGAACGTCAAGGCGCTCGGCGTGGACATGCTCAGCCTGTCGGGCCACAAGTTCTACGGCCCCAAGGGCGTCGGCGCGCTCTACATCAAGCGCGGTACGCCCTTCGAGCCGCAGCAGCAGGGCGGCGGCCAGGAGAGGCAGCGCCGCTCTGGAACGGAAAACGTGCCCCTCATCGTGGGATTCGCCGAAGCGTTCAGGTTCGCCAATGGGGAGCGGCAGTCTGCGTCGGCGCACTGCGAGGCGCTTCGGAACAGGCTGGCCCACGGCATATTCGACTCCGTGCCGGGCGCGCACCTAAACGGCCACCCGACTCTCAGGCTGCCCAACAACCTGAACGTATCGTTCGAGGGCGTCGAGGGAGAGCCTATCCTGCTCAGCCTCGACTTTTCCGGCGTCTACGCCTCCAGCGGCAGCGCGTGCTCGTCGGCCAGCCTCGAGCCTTCCCACGTCCTCGTGGCCATCGGTCGCTCCGCGACGCTGGCGCAGGGGAGCCTGCGCTTTACGCTGGGGCGAGACAACACGGAGGAGGATGTCGATTACGTGCTCTCGGTGCTGCCGGGCATGGTCGAAAAGCTCAGAAACATGCCCTCACTTTCCGCGGTGGAATGAACCTGCGAATGCACGCACGACATCTGTCGCTGGCCGGAGCGCCGGGCTCGTTCTTGAAAGTCGCCCTGTTGGCGCTTGTCGCCTCCGCGCTGCTGTTGGCGGCGGCGGGATGCGGTGGGGAGGACTCGGGCCTTGTCGCCAAGCGGGGCCGTAGCCTGGAGATCCACTCTACCATTCCCGAAGTCGTGGAGAAGGTGGCCTACACCGGCACCGACGGTCGGCACCGCGTGATCCGCCCCGTCGCCTCGAACCGTCGCATCGCCGTTGCCAAGGTGACTATCGTAAACAGGACCACGACCGTCGTTCCGCTGCTTGTGGACGAGGCCGCCGCGGAGATTGGAGACAGGCGCTCCCGCCGCGTCGAGGCAATCGATCCGGTAATAGCGGCCGAGGTGGTGGATGCCGCCAGCACCGACTCGAACGTGTACGTCCCGTTCCTGTGGGGCAAGATCGAGCTTGCGCGCGATACGCAGGTGAGCGGCTGGATGGTGTTTGACGTCCCCCAGGGAATGACGCTGGGCACTCTCTGGTGGAACGAAGTGGACGACATCCTGGTCGACTACATCGACTATCGCAGATAGGGCCGCGCCGACGCCTTGTTTTCACGCCGCGGGCCGCGTGATATATTAGCTTGAGAACGGACGGCGAAACCGGGCCGGATCGGATTGCCACCTGCCTAGTCCGAAACATTGGAGGAACTCTATGACGCATCCCGTGGACGTAACCGACGCCACGTTCGAGTCCGACGTGCTGCAGGCGGACATTCCCGTGCTGGTGGACTTCTGGGCCGACTGGTGCGCGCCTTGCAAGATGATCGCGCCCATCGTCGAAGACCTGGCCGAGGAGTACGACGGCCGGGTGAAGTTCGCCAAGCTCGACGTCGACAGCAATCCCCAGACCGCCATGAACTACGGCGTCCGGGGAATCCCAACGTTGCTGATTTTCAAAGGCGGCAGTCCCGTAAACCAGGTGGTCGGGGCGGTACCCAAGTCTGTGCTCAAGGGCAAGCTGGAAGAGTCGCTGGCGTAGCCCCGCACGCGTCGCCGCCAGCCGGAAGGCTCGCTCGCCGCGCGGCGAGCGCAGCGGCGCATACCCGGGGGAGCGAATGGGCCCTGGTGGGTTTCGCGGACTTCAAATCCGTTGGTCCCGGCCCTGCGGTCGGGACGGTGGGTTCGACTCCCTCTCGCTCCCGCCACACCTCTACTTGAATACCTTTGATTTCCCCGTTTTCTAGCTACGAGTAAAGTCTAGTTGTAGCTTGGCGCGCCCCGATGTGTACCTAACAGTCTCGCCAAAGGTACACATCGAAAGGTACACAAAGGAAGGCGCCGTGGCGAACGTCAAACGGAATCAGCTGACTCCTCTATGACCTGCCCCCGAGAACTAGTCCAAGGGTGATGTCAATTCCTGGGTAGCTGAACCAGTCCCAGATTCCGTACCAGTCTAAGTGCGAGACCTGCGCGTCAATCCATATGAGTGGCCACTGCCACTCGGTTGTCCGCTGGACACGCTCGCGCCGCTACGTGGTACAATGCCGCGGGAATTGCCCGACAGCCGCTTCTCCACCCCCAAGGCTCGCCAGGCAAATGACGAAGACCTGGGTGCCGAAATCTGGGCGATCTTCGCGGAGTGCGCCGCTGACCCAGGAGGACGTCGGCCGTGTCCGGGCCGAGCCCTCGGTGGGTGGGGGCTGCAACGACATCACGCGGCTACCAGGAATCCACAGGAGATAAGTACCATGTCAACGATTCCAGGCCTGGAGAGACCTGCACCTGTCCCAAATGGACTGACAAAGCCCTTCTGGGACGCTTGTAACGAGCGGCGGCTGGTCCTGCAGAATTGCACCTACTGCGAGAGATTGCAATATCCGCCCGCCCCCCAGTGCAATACGTGTGGGTCGGCTGGTACTTTCGAGTGGAGAGACGTGGAGGGAAAAGGACACATCGACGTGTACATGGTGATACGCGACTCCCGCATCAGGGGGTTCCAGTCCGCGCAGCCCATCAACTTCGCGGTGATTACCCTGGACGAGGACCCGGGCATCAACTTCCTGTCAAACCTTCCGGGCACACCGCCAGGTGAGGTCCCAGTCGGAGCACAGGTGGAGCTGATCTTCGAAGATACGAGCACCGGCCAGCTGGTCCACGAGTGGAGGGTGGTCACTTAGCCCACCTGAATCGTAAGGACTCGGTCGATTAGGTATGAGGGAGCCGATATGGTTGCTGACACAGGTTGGATGAGAGACCAGGAAGGCATGGGAGCCTGGGAACACCGGGGCAAGGTCGCGGTGGTGGGCTGGGGCCAGTCCCACATGGACCGGCGCTGGGACGGCGTGACCATGGACAGGAGCTGCGGCGGCCTGACCAAGGAGGCATGCCTCAAGGCAATAGCGGACGCGGGCCTGTCGCTGGACGACATCGACGGGCTTATCACCAGCCCTGAGACCCGTGCTGAACAGACCTGGGCGCCTCGCCCCTATTTCGACCCTCCCTACGACACCGAAGACGGCCTGACCTACACTTCAGCGGAGTGGATACAGAGAGAGTTGGGTCTCAAGAACGTAAAGTACCTCAAGTCCGACTCTCCCTACATCGGCCCGATGATGGGCTTGGCCGCTCAGGCGGTCGGGGACGGTCTATGCGAGACCGCCTTGGTGTGGTACCCGATGGTCAACCTCTCAGGTCGGTACGGGCACAACAACCCACAGAATATCAGCGAGGAGGCCCCCGGCAATAGCGCCTTCTCTATTCCGTGGGGATACCAGAGCGGCGCAATGTTCAACAACCTGGTGATCTTCCTTCAGTACTGCCAGAAGTACGGCACGTCCCACGACGCGCTGGCTCCCCTCTGTCTGAACCTGCGAAGAAACGGCCTGATGACACCCTGGAGCTTCTACGCTCTGCACGAGCCTTATCAGCTAACGCGGGAGGAATACCTGAACGGGCGCGTGGTCGAGGAGCCGCTGCTGATCTACGACTGTGACCGGCCGGTCAACACCTGCGTGGCCTTCATCTTCACCACCGCTGAACGCGCCAGGGACCTGAGGCAGAAGCCGGTCTACGTCCTCAATCATGCACAGAACAACGTCAGGGGCAGGAGCACCATGGCGACCCTGGATGAGCACCAGGAGGCGGTCGCCAGCCTCGCACGAAAGATGTGGGAGGGTTCCGGCTTGGGCCCCGCGGATGTCGACATCTTCAACCCGTACGACGGTTATCTCACGTTCACCCAGCAGTTCCTGGAGGGCTTCCAGTGGCACGGCGTCAAGTGGGGAGAGGCCCACGACTTCTATGCAGAAGACATCAGGGTCGAAGGGCCGCATCCCTTCCTCTCCAGCGGAGGAAACAACGGTACGGGACGTAACCGCGCCGCCCACTACGCTGACGGCATTCAGCAACTCCGAGGCACAGCAGGCGCGCGGCAGGTAACGGTACGAGCCGAGACCGCCCTCGCGGGCTGCAACACCCCCGACAGCAGCGGCTTCATCATGTTCAGCAAGTACCCGAGCTAGAAGTCAGCCTGGCAAGGAATAGATAGTTTGCCACCGCCGAAGGGTGAGTCGCGGTTGCTCCTGTATTGGAGTGAGTGGATCCCGCATGTGATCCCGACTGGTTGTCGGACTTCACCATGTAGACTCCCATTGCGGCCGAACGGCGCAGAAGAGCAACGCCAACGATCTTCCACGTTGTCGTGATGACATCCCCGCCAATGGCCGTGAAGGCTGGCCTGAGGTCGTTGAGCCAGTTCCAGAAGTACAGTATCCCGACGGCGACAATCCCGTAGAAGGTTACATTCATCGACTGCGGCTTGGAACGCCCCTCCTCTAAACACCGCTCCATTGACCGCATACACAACCTGCTGTCGAGGGCAGGTCTCGTCCCTGCTGAACTTAGTCGTCGCCAGTGCGGGCGCCCAGGCGGGAGTCCAGCAGCAGCAGCCCCGTTCCATCGTTGCCGACCATCTCCAGGTGGTCGATTATCTCGGTGAGGCTCTTCTCTTCCTCGACCTGTTCGTCGACGAACCACTCCAGGAGGACGTGGGCCGAGTAGTCGCGTTCCTCCAGGGCCAGCTCGTACAGACCGTCTATACTGGCCGTGACTTGCTTCTCGTCTTCGAGCGCCATCCGCATCACCGTCGCTACGGACTCGAACTCCAGGGGTGGCTGCCGGATGGCCTGGAGCACGATGCGGCCCCCTCTGTCGGTGATGAAGTCGAACAGCTTCAGGGCGTGCGAGAGTTCCTAGCTGTACTGGAGCTTCAGCCAGTGCGAGAAGCCGCCCAGGCTGCGCGTGTCGCAGAAGGCGGCCATGGAAAGGAACAGATGGGCGGCGTAGAACTCGCTGTTGATCTGTTCGTTAATCGTGTCCTCTAGTTTTTGGCTTATCACTTCGCCCCCATGCTATGAGTGCTCGGGGGAACCGGATTCTGGAGGCAAGTCTAGCATGGGGGCGAAGTGTCGCTCTACACGGCCTATGTAGAGCATCGCGCCAATCGCGACGAGCCAAAGGAAGAATGCCATGCCGCTGGCCCGGTGCACGAGTGTGGCCGCGTCGATCCAGATGAACTGCATCGAGACCCCGACTATCGCCGACACCGGCGATATGCGCCTCAGCATCCCGCCGGCCTTCCACTGATAGCGGGCCGCGGCTATCAGCGCGAGGCCCGCGACGGCGAAGCCGATCTTGCCTGTCAGCCAGCGAAGTTCCGCCGCAAGCTCGGTGAAGGTTGTCCTTGCAAACGTGCTGATCGCTTCCGTCGTGTCGAGGACGGAAACAGCCAGTAACACGGCGCAAGCGCCCGAGATCAATGTGAAGAGACCGGATACGGCAAACAGAATGGGCACAGCCGGCGTGCCCAGCCGCAGCCGGATGATCCACGTCTGCAGCAGGAGCCAAGCAGCGGCGATGAGTGTGATGCCGGAGACGATCCGCGCCGCGCCTCCGGCACCGTAGAGGCCCTTGCTCTCTGAGATAGCCACCAGCGACTCGACCAGCGTGGCCTGGTCGGCGTCTGCCGCGACCCGCGCCACGACCGCCACCACGGTGGTCAGCGCGGTGAGCAGCAGGAAAATACCCGCCGCGCGTGCCGCGTTGTCGCGCGGCCGCGCCGATTCGGCGGGAACTCGGGACCGCGGATCTGACGATTGCCCCGGTCGCGCGTCGTCAACCATCTAGGAAAACCGCGCCGCTGGCGCGCCGCTGCGCCTCGGGCTAATCACGACCACGCCAAACACCGCTCCGAACGCGCCGACGCACTGCGAGAACAGCCTGTAGAGCGGACAGTGATCGTTTAGCCTGTGTGCTTGGAGGGCCAGGATGCCCGCCTTCTGGTAGGGGACCGTGATCTTGATGCGCTCCTTAGTCTGCGTCGACTCCATGAGCATTACGGCGTGGGATGGGAAACACGAACAGGGGGAATGTTCACTTGCGAGGAGCGTGGAATCGAACGCGGGAGGAAGCCGAATTGGGGTGCCTACCCATGGTTAGGCGGGATCAAGGTCCGGCGTGCTTCTACTCGGACACGGGCCCCGACACCCGGATATGCCGCGCCCAGCGCGAGGACATGCTGACCGCCCGCCCGCCGAGGCACAGCTCCACAAGTCCCTCCCTGAGGTCGATGTCATGTATCAGGGCCTTTTGGCCCGGCAACACGCCGTTGTCGTGGGCAAAGTGTAGAAGTTCATTGTCGTCTTCCCCCTCTTCGGTAATTCTCCAAACTACTACGCTCTCCCCGGCGCGGGCGTCGGTCATTTTCCGTGCGCCAAGAAGCCGCTCTTCGTCGGGTGATCCGGGAAAGGGATTGCCGTGAGGGCAGGTCGTCGGTTCATCGAGCTTCTCGAAGAGATACCTCTCCAGCTTTGGCGACAGGGTGTGTTCCATACGCTCCGCCTCGTCGTCGGCGTCGGCCCAGTCGAAGCCAAGCGTATCCACCAGGAGCCTTTCGATGAGGTAATGTCGGCGGATTATGGACTCGGCGATGCCGCGGCCCTCGGGGGTAAGCTGAATGCCGGATTCCTGGTCGATCACGGCCAGACCCTGGCGCTCCATCCTCTGAAACGACTGTGTCACCGCGGAGGCGGACACCCCCAGCCGTTCGGCGAGCCTGGATCCGACCACCCTGGACCCTTCACGCAGGGTCGTGTAAATGCGAATCAGGTACTCGCCCTGTACGGAAGACATACTCGAACTGGAGGAGCTCTGCGACATGGTCCCTCGCGATCTGTAACGGCTCGTTGCGTTCATCACTGGCATTGTACGACGGAGCAGCACATTCTGCCAACGGCCGGGACGACACGGCGCATGTCTACGACTTGGTCGAGGCGAAGGGGCAATCAGCAGTGGCGCGGCCCTTCCGCAATATCCTCACGGCCCCCGCAATTTTGGGCCAGACGGCCAGCGCCACCGATCCGGCGCCAGCCGCCAGCCACAAGATGGTCAGGCGCCACGTCTCGGCTGTCCACCAGGTGTACAGCGGGAAGAGGGACGCCACGCTTTGAAATGGCGGATAGCGCATGTCGAACGGATCGACCGCTATGGTGATTTCTCCGGCGTGCCCGGCCTGCGCGAGCCCGGCGGTAATCGCCAGCGTGTAGACGCCCAGCAGTGCGAGGGCGATCTTGCCCCAGACCGGCGCGCGGCCGGCGAGCAACGCGAGCGGCACGACCGACAGTGGAAGCACCGCCAGCATGGTCCGGCCGGGGAACCACCAGCCCATCATAGTCGTCGCCACGAAGGCCGCAATCAGAAGCTGAAAGAGCAGAAGGCCCATTACTATGCGGTGCGCAGCCGTTCCCCACGCGAGCAACGCCGAGCCGGGCACCACCGCCAGAAGCAGCGGCGCCCAACGGCCTATGCCGAAGCGGCGGTCTATGAACAGCCCCCAGAGCCGGTAGATGCGCTCTTCGAACCCAAAATGCCCTTCCAGTATCTGGAGCGTGTTCCAGTTGGCGTAGACGACGTTGACGCCATAGGGAGTGAGGCTCCCGAACGCCTGCAGGTGGAACCACGCGAAAAGCCCCGCGGACACGCTCCCCGCGGCGACCAGCGCGATCCGGCCGGTTCGATCGGACCTCAGCAGAAAGTAGCTGGAGACCAGGACTGCCAGCGGCGCGTACTTGATTCCCAACCAGCACATCGCCGATAGGGCGGCGGCCAGGTAGAGCGCGTCCGGCCACGAGGGTTGCCGCCGTCCAGTGGCGATCAGCAACGCAACCGCCAGCGCCAGCGCCGCCGGAAACTCCGGGTACACCTCTGTTGAGTATATGAACGCCGTGGCGGTCAACCCGACGCCAAGCGCCATTGCCCATGACACGGCGCGGCGACAAGTGAGTCGGTCGGTGAGCACGAATGCCAGCGCCATCGCGCCGGCCGCCGCCAGCATAAGCTGCACCTGCACGCCGATCAGGCCGCCCAGGATGAAGCCCGGCGCCACGAGCAGAGACAACCCCGGATTGTGCGGGCTCAGCAGGCGTCCATCAGGTGTTGGCACGGACTGCCGCCAGAGTTCGTCGGCATGGTCGAAGAAAGACTTGTAGGACCTGTCTGCGTACTGGTTGCGCAGGTCAAGGTCGCGGTCGGCAATCAGGCTCTGCGCGGTCAGCAGGTAGAAGGGTTCATCCCCCGTGATGGAGGCGCCCCGGGTTGCCCGGATTCCTATCGAAAAGGCGTATGCCAGGGACAGCAACAGAAAGAGAGCCACCGCCGCCAGCAGTAGCTCTCTTCCATGGACGACCCTGGCAATCGGCCCGGTCATTACGGCAATACGCCAACCTCCCTGAGCAGGCGCAGCGTGCCCGCCAGATCTCTCAGGCTACCCAGGTCTACGTTGGGGGGATCTAGGTCGGCCATGGAGGGCAGGTCGCCCACAGGCTCGACCCCGGCAGCCACGGGATACTCCTTTACCTCCGAGGCGAAGTACCGTTGGGCTTGCTCTCCGAGCAGGAAGTCGATGAACTCCTGCGCAGTCTCTTTGTTCTTCGATACCTTCAGGATGCCCGCGCCGGCCACCAGCACCAACGCGCCGGGGTCGCCGTTTCCGATGTAATGGTTGCGTGCCTCGAACCCTGGCCCGTGTTCTTCCAGAAAGCGCTCCAGATAGTAGTGATTGACAAAGCCCACGTCAACTTCGCCGTTCGCGGTCGCCGCCACGGTGGTAACGTTGTTCGGGTATTCTTGGGCATCGTTGGCCTTCATCCCTTCCAGCCATTCCCGTGCGGCGTCCTCGCCCAGGAGCAGCCTAAGGGCGGTAACGAACGCCTGGAAAGAGCCGTTTGCGGGTGCCCAGCCGACCCGGCCATTCCATTCCGGAGCGGTGAAGTCCAGGATGGAAGAGGGCAGGTCCACGGCTGGGTCTATTGCTTCGGTGTTGTATATGACGGTCCTGGCGCGGCCGGACGTGCCCACCCACTCCCCGCCGGGCGAGCGAAACCTCGCATCGACCTTCGACAGGATCTCCTGTGGAATCGGGGCCAGCACACTGGCGGCGCCCAGGGTGCCCAGAGAACCGGGGTCCTGCAGGAACACCACGTCGGCCGGAGAGTTATCGCCCTCCTCCAACAGGGTAGCGACCGTCGAAGCGCTGCCGGCGTATTTCACGCGAATCGCAACGCCGGTCTGCTCTCCGAACAGCTCGAGGAGCGGATGCACCAGCGTCTGAGACCGCCCCGAGTACACGGTGAGTGTTCGCTCCTCCGGTTCAGACGTTGGCGTTGCGGGCGGGACGGGAGTCACTGCCTGGGTCTGCGCGCCCGGCGCGGTCGCCGCGGCGGTAGGCGACGGCTCGTCTCCTCCGCAGCCGACCAGCGCCAGTGCCACGGACATTGCTGCCAGCGCCGTCAGAATCGGCAGGAAGAACCAGCGATGAATGTGTGTCATTCCTGTTCCTCTATTGTATGACTGAGATCGGTCACTCAAAACTTGAAACGAGGTCGCTCTGCTCCAGAAGGAGCGCGGAAGCCGCCGTGTTGAGGGCAGCAAGGGCCGCGTCGCGCGAAGCGGTCGTAACCCCGTCCGGTTCGGCCTCGAGGAAGGCGATGATTGTATCGTTGGCGGACAGGTCGGCCTTGGCGACCTCGGGCTGAATGGACTGGTAGAACGCCAGGGCCTCGACCTGGTGGGTCGCCAAGCTGTCGTGGTCCCCGGCCTCCGCGTCATCCAACACTCTGCCCATGTACCTTACCGCGCCGAGGTAGAAGATGGCATTGAAGCGTGAGTAGACTTCCTGGGTCGCCTTCTCCAGGGCCTCCGTGTCGCCGTCGTCGGCCGCTTGCCGCGCCCGGTCCATGGCCTGGCGGAGCGGGACGTCAATGGCGCCTTGCCGGCCGAAGTTGCCCTCTCGTCCCTGGGCTGCGGCGGCCAGCGAGTTGGGGTATTGCCCGTCGACCTCCTCGCCAACATAGATGGCCCAGGCCTCGTCGATCAGGCGGGAGCTCATGCGCTCTTGGCCGACGATCATGTAGAACTTGACCCAATGGTAGAGGATTCTGAGTACGCCCTTGTTGATGGCTTGGCGCCGCTGGGCGTCGGTGTATTCCTCGGCCGCGCCCCGCCCACTGATTGCGCGGCTCACCGGCGAGTCCAGGAAGGTGGCGCTCCCGTAGAAATCCGCGGCGTCCGGGAAGTCCGTGGCCCGCCGCGGGCTGCGGGCGAAGCTGCGCAGAGTTCGGCTCTGATTGCCGATGCGTGTGTGCGAGCCCACCTCGTACAGCAGTAGGATATCTGCCGCTGGCAAGGGATCGCCCTCGCTGATCACGTTGGTCAGCCTGGCTATTTCATGGTAGTCCGTGGAAATCTTCTGGTAAATCTCCCGGTTGGTAGTGGGTGTGTAGTAGCCGTCGGATTCTGTTGGACCCTCGGTCTCGGGGTCCTGGCCCACGGGGATGAACAGGCTGGAAGTGAGGTCCAAATCGCCGGTGTGGGGCGACGCGACTCCGCTTGGGCCGTCGCCGGTATCGTCATCATACCCGGAAACGAGATCAGCCTGGGCCAAAAGCAGCCCCGAAGCAGCGCCGTTGAGAGCAGCCAGGGCCTGGTCGCGTGACTGGACCGTGACCTGGTCCGGTTCAGCCTGGAGGTAGGCGACGATCGTCTCGTCGGCAGTTGGGTCGGACTTGGCGACGTCGGGCTGAATGGACCGGTAGAATCCCGGGGCTTCGACCTGGTGGGTCCCCAGCGAGTCGTGGTCGCCGGCCTGTGCGTCGTCCAGCACCCGGCCGATGTACCGGACTGTGCTGAGATAGAAGATGGCGTTGAAACGAGAAAACACTTCGTTCTTGGCCGGCTCTACTGCGGCGGCGTCACCATCGTCGGCCGCTTGCCTCGCCCTGTCCATGGCCTGGCGAAGCGGGACATCGATGGCGCCTTGCCGACCAAAGTTGCCCTCGCGCCCTTGTGCGGTGGCGGCCAGCGAGTTGGGGTATTGCCCGTCGACCTCCTCGCCGACGTAGATAGCCCACCCTTCGTCGATCAGGCGGGAGCTCATTCGCTCGCTGCCCACGATGATGTAGAACTTCGCCCAGTGGTAGACGATTCTCAGAACGCTCTTGTTGATTGCCTGGCGTCGCTGGGCATCGGTGTAGTTTTCCGCTTCACCGCGAGCGCGGACGGCGTTTTGAATCGGGGCGTCGAGGAAGCTGCTTGATCCGTAAAACTCGGCTGAGTCGGGGAAGTAGGTAGACGGCGTCGACCCGATTGCAAGGCCACGGAGCGTGCGGCTGCTTGCGCCCATGCGCGTATGCGAACCAGCTTCGTACAGGAGCCAGATCTCAGCCGCGCGGGCAAAGGCTGGCCTTCCTTGTTATAGCTGCCACGGGCATGGCCGGTCTGGTCGACGCTCAGTAGCTGCAATACCAGCAGGTCGGGGTCGTCGCGTTGGATGGCGGCACGCGCGCGGGCGGCCAGGGCCTCGTCGATTTCGTCGTTGTCGGTGACCGCCGTGACGGTTTCGACGTCACGGTCTCCGAATGCGTCCACCAGGTGAGCGATCCCAACCAGCTTGCCGTTCATCCCAGACGCCCTGAGAGAGTCGAAAATGGACTCGCACTTGACTCCCAGATTGGGAACGAAGTTGCTGCCCATCCCATGCACCTTGGGCGGCGCGCCAGTGAGCATGGAGCTGAAAGCGGTGACGGTGCGAGCCGGGTAGACTGTGGAGACGTTTACGTAATCGGCGCCCTCTCCGCGCAGCCTGTCGATGTATGGCGTATTCGCCTCGAGCAACCTGTCCGCACGGCAACCGTCGATGACGATGGTAATGAACCGCCGGGAGACCCGCCGGCCGGTGGAACGCAAGCGAGTGGGCGCCAGAGGAGGCGCGGGCGGCCAGGTAAAGAACCACTGGTGCAAAAGCAGCGCCGAAATGCCGATCCCGAGCACAAAGGCCTCTACCGCGACGAATGAGCCCGGCGTGGGGTGGGTCACCAGCAGCTTGAAGGACACCACCAGCAACGCGACCTTGGGGATCTGCTCCAGAAAGTTGCCGCTCGTAGGGTCGGGATTTTCCAGAACCAGCCGCCAGAACCGGGTGAAGTTCAGCCACGACGTGCCGATTCGCAAGTGGTAGTAGACGGTGCCCCACAACAAGACCGTGAACGACAGGTACAGGCCGAGAATCAAGGCGATGGCGACGATGTCGAAGAATCGAAGTGCGGCGAGGAAGAGGGCCAAGTACACCCACAGCGCGGCTCGCAGCCGCAACGGAAAGTCGAAGCGGTAGAACAGGATAAACATGGGAAGCAGGGCGACAAGGGCAAGTCCCGCCCTGGCCCAGTAGCCCGTGTCAGTCAGATGCGCCAGGCTGATGAGGAAGATTAGCCCGACCACGAAAACGGGCGTGAAAGGCTCGCCTTCGTTAAGCACGTTCCAGGCGCGGGCGGTGAGAATCTCGAACCTGGAGGCTTGCCTGTCGCCCCTGGCGGTCCCGCGCAGGGCCAGGCTCTGCATCCAAGCCATGCGGCCGTCTGGGGCCAGCAACAGGACTGCAAGGGAGGCGATGGCGACCAGGGAGGCGAAGTCGAGCAGGCGGGCCACCGCCGTGGATGCGGCCGCTTGGCCCGCCGGTATCCCTCGCCGAGTTGCCAGGGCCGGTCGTGCCACCTCACCCAGCTTGAAAGGTAGCAGGTGGTTGGCAAGCAGCGCCGCCTGTAGAATGGCGAACAGCGAAAAGACGCCGCCACCGCTGACTATGAGCTGTCGCCACGCGAACGCCCGCAGTCCGAAGGCGAGGGTGTAGCCGGCCAGAAATACGACGAGCAGCTCCGGTCGGGTCCCGAGCACGCGCACCGCCGGCCCAATCTGGCTCCAGTCGGCCAACCGCCAGACCAGCAGCAGGACCGTCGCCGCCAGCGCCAGTCCCAGCGCGGCGCGAACGGCCAGACGCCGCTCCAGCGCCGCGCGCGGCCATGTGGGAGGCTCGGAATGGCCTGGCACTGCGTTCGCGGCCGATCCGGATTCGCGACGACCTGTCATAGAACTGGCGTCGCTCCCCTGGTAAGGAGGGAATCTTGTCGGCTGAGACCAGATACCATTACGCCCTTTCGCCGCATCCAACGTGCCGGCAAGGTCTTACGGCCGGGGAAGGCCAATCCACGTCAGGCTCTACCCACGGAGGCCTGCATTTGGATTAAGGCTACTAATTACTAGTGTAGTAACATTACGCTGTCAAGAGCGGCCTGAAATCAAATGCTGTACCGGCGCGGTGCAGCCCATCACATCAGACTTGCTGTAGACTGGAAATGCCCATGGTGATTGACAGCCACAATCGCTGTAATCCGGGGATTGGAAGGCAGCGGAGCTGGTGTGTTAAGAGGAATCCCAGGAGGCGGAAATGAAGTTGAACAGCGGCGACGCAAGAATTCCGGCAAGTTCCGTCAGTGTCTATGAGGCGATCTTTCGCAGGCGCAACGTGAAGGAGTTTACCGGGGAGCCGGTTTCACGTGGGACACTGGAGCGGCTGTTCTCCGCGGCGGTCTGGGCCCCAAATCACCGGCTAACCGATCCCACGCGGTTCTTCGCGGTGCGGAAGGACAGCCCGATGAGGACGCGAATCGGCGAGGCCGCGTGGCAGTCGACGTACGACGGGGTAGCCAATCCGAACCCGGAGCAGAAACTGCGGTCGGCAGACGCGGCAAGGGACCGGGTCCTGAACGCCCCCGCGATGGTGTACGTCTACAGCCTCGATGGAGCCAACGACGAGGTGACGCGGGAGAACTACGCTACTTCATGCTGCGCCATTCAGAACATGGCGCTGGCCGCGGTTGCTGAAGATCTCCGTATCGACTGGAGCACGGGAGGTCTCACCAGAATCCCCGACCTTGCGAGGATTCTGGGCGCGGACGAGGCCTGGACGATGGTGGGGGTCGTTTTCTTCGGCAAGGCCGCGGCGTTGCCGAACACGCAGCGCAGGCCCCACTCGGAAGTCGTCACCTGGTTGGAGTGATCTCCTAGCGGCCCCAAGAAGGGTACACGACAGTCCGCACCCGTAGACCACATTGGATGATCATTCGGAGGCCGAAGGGGATGAACTCTCTGACGACTTTCTCATCACCGCTGTCATTCCCCTTAAGACACTTGCCCACCGGGGCATGATACAATGTCGCCGGGAATTGCCGAAATGCCGGGAAAAGGGCGCGAGCGGTTGGGTTCCGCAAACGGTGGCGGACGCCCCCGCGCTTTAAGTCGCTCGCCCTCACACTTACCCTCTCCCAGGGGAGAGGGCCACCAATGAATTGAGAACGCATCGGAAAGGAGAGTACATGGCAGACACTTTGACTGGGAAGGTGGCGATCGTCACGGGCGCGGGCCGAGGAATCGGGCGCGGCATTGCCATGACGTTGGCCGCCGAGGGCGCGAGCGTTGTCGTAAACGACATTGGCGGCGCGGTTGACGGCACCGGCGAATCCGTCGCGCCTGCCGACCAGGTCGTCGGCGAAATCAGGGGTGCGGGCGGGACCGCGTTCCCCAACTACGAGTCCGTCGCTACCATGGAGGGCGGCGAGAACATCGTAAAGGCCGCGCTCGACAGCTTCGGCAAGCTGGACATCGTGGTGACGCCTGCCGGCATCCTCCGCGACCGCATGGTCTTCAACATGACCGAAGAAGAGTGGGACGCGGTAATCGCCGTCCACCTGAAGGGCACGTTCTCCGTGGTAAAGCACGCCTGCATCGTGTTCAGGCAACAGCGCAGCGGGCGAGTCATCACCTTCAGCTCCGAGTCGGGCCTGGTCGGCAACACCGGACAGGTCAACTACGGCGCGGCCAAGTCCGGCATCGCCGGGTTCACCAAGGTGGTCGCCCGCGACATGGGACGCTACGGCGTAACCGCCAACTCCATCGCTCCGCGCGCCAACACGCGCATGATCGCGACGATCCCCGACATCGCGCGCCAGGGCCAGGCCGACCAGCTGCCTTCAGAGCAGGAGACCATGGAACCCGACGACATCGCGCCGTTCGTGGCGTACCTGGCGAGCGACCTCGCCGGCAACGTCAACGGGCAGACCTTTCTCGTCTACGGCGGCAACATAACCTTGATGTCCCAACCTCGCAGGATCCGCACCATCTTCAAGAACGGTCGCTGGACCCTGGACGAGATAAGCAGGCTCGCGCCCACCAAGCTGACGCAAGGGCTGGTGAATCCCTCGCCGGCTCAACCCCCAAGGCAGTAGGCGCGACTACCAGATCCAGCCTCACTCAACCGGCTTCAGGAGATAGCAACATATGGGAGATATGCTCAAGGACAAGGTAGCCGTCGTAACCGGCTCGGGCCGAGGTATTGGCCGAGGCATCGCGCTGCTGTTCGCCGAAGAGGGCGCGAAGGTGGTAGTGAACGACCTGGGCGCCGCGGTGGACGGCTCCGGCGGTGCCGCCGCCCCTGCCGATCAGGTGGTGAACGAGATCAAGGCGGCCGGTGGCACGGCGGTTGCCAACTACGACTCGGTGGCAACGATGGAGGGCGGCGAGAACATAGTTCGGACGGCGGTCGACACCTTCGGCAAGCTGGACATCGTGGTGACTCCGGCGGGCATACTCAGAGACCGCATGATATTCAATATGACCGAGCAGGAGTGGGACGCCGTGATCGCCGTCCACCTGAAGGGCACGTTCTCGGTCGCCAAGTACGCGTCGATACTGTATCGACAGCAGCGCAGCGGCTGCCTGATAACCTTCTCGTCCACGTCGGGCCTGTACGGCAACTCAGGGCAGGCCAACTACGGCGCCGCGAAGGACGGCATCGCCGGCCTCACGCGCTGCTACGCTCGCGACATGGGCCGCTACGGCGCGCGCGCCAACTCCATTTCGCCCGGCGCGGAAACCCGCATGACCGCCACGGTGCCGGACAGCGCGCGCGAGATCAGGGCCGCGAGCGGCATACAGAGCGCGTCCGGGGCCCAGCCGATCCGGCTGCGCCGCGAGGCGGAAGACATAGCGCCGATGGTGACCTGGCTGGCCTCCGACGCCGCCAAGGACGTCAACGGCCAGGTGTTCCACGTCACGGGCGGCGAGGTGTCGCTGATGAGCAACCCTGAGCCGGTCAGGACACTCTCCACCCAGGGGCGCTGGTCCGTGGAGGAGATCGCCGCGATGTTCCCCGGCACGCTGGGGATGGACCTCGTGAACCCGGCCCCGGTGCAAGCGCCCCGCCAGTAACCCCGTAGCGGAGGGCCGCGGCCGTTCGCGCGGCAAAGCCAACGCCGAGAGGCCCCGCAAACAAACTGCGGGGCCTCTCTTTACGACCAGGATAGCAATCCGGGTGCCGCGGGCGGGCGGCCTCTTCCGAATGTCGCCGCGCCCCCTTGCATTTCGGTTTGTGGTACATTTGGCGCATCCCCACAGCAGGAGGTACGGATGATCTCCTATGAACCAAACGTGGTGCTCTCCACCCAGGACTACGACGTAGTCGGCACGCGGCCCATTCGCCACGACGGCTACGAAAAGGTGACCGGCCGCGCGCGCTACGCCGCCGACGCTCAGGCCACCGGCGCGCTGCACGCGCGGCTGCTGCGCAGCCCTCACGCGCACGCCCGCATCAGGTCCATCGACGCGAGCCGTGCGCTCGCCCTGCCGGGCGTGCGCGCCGTGGTGACCGCCGAAGACCTGCCCGAAATCTCCGCCGAGGCGCGGGAAGGCTCCAATCTCAACTACGGCTTCTACAGCCGCAACGTGCTGGCCCGCGAGAAGGCGCTCTACGCCGGCCACGCCGTGGCTGCCGTAGCCGCGGTTTCGGCCCACGAGGCAGAGCAGGCGCTGTCGCTCATCGACGTGGACTACGAGGTGCTGCCCGCGGTTCTTACCGCCGACGAGGCGCTCGAAGAGGGCGCGCCGATCCTCCACGAGAGGCTGCTCACCATGTCCAGCGCGGCGTCCCGCGCGGGCGGATGGGGTGAAGCGGACTCGGATAGTCCCACCAACCTCGCCAACAGGTTCGAGTTCCGCATGGGAGACCCGGACAGAGGCTTCGAGGAGGCCGACGTGGTGGTGGAGCGCGAGTTTCGCACGAAGTCCGTGCACCAGGGCTACATAGAGCCTCACTCCGCCACCGCCTACTGGGGCGACGACGACTACGTGACCGTTTGGACGAGCAGCCAGGGCCACTTCGCGCTGAGGGACCACACCTCGCGAATCCTGGGCATCCCCGTTTCCCGCGTCAAGCTGGTGCCCATGGAGATAGGCGGCGGGTTCGGCGGCAAGGGCCAGGGCGGCTGTTACCTGGAGCCGGTGGCCGCCGCGCTGTCGCGCAAGTCCGGCCAGCCCGTGAAGCTCACGATGACCCGCGCGGAGGTCTTCCAGGGCACTGGGCCGACCTCTGCCTCCCGCATTTGGGTCAAGATTGGCGCGACCGCCGGCGGCAAGCTGACCGCCGCCGAGGCGCGTCTGGTCTACGAGGCGGGCGCTTTCCCCGGCTCGCCGGTGCCGTCGGGCTGCCGCACCATGCTGGGCCCCTACGACATACCAAACGTCATGATCGAGGGATTCGACGTGGTAGTCAACACCCAGAAGACGGCGGCGTACCGCGCCCCGGGCTCGCCCGCCGCCGCATTCGCAGCCGAGGCTGTAGTCGATGAGCTGTGCGAAAAGCTCTCCATGGACCCAATCGAGTTCCGGCTACTGAACGCTTCCAGGGAGGGCACACGCCAGGCCGCCGGCCCGGTGTACCTGCGCATAGGAAACGTGGAGATGCTGGAGGCATCCAGGGAGCATCCCCATTACAAGAGCTCCCTGGAAGGGCCAAACCGCGGTCGCGGCGTGGCCAGCGGCGCGTGGTTCAACGGCTCGGGGCCCGCGAGCGCGGTCGCCAGCGTCAACCCCGACGGCACAGTCAGTCTCGTGGAAGGCTCGCCAGACATCGGCGGCAGCCGCGCGGCGATGGCCATGCACGTCGCGGAGGCGCTCGGAATCCCGGTGGAGCTGGTGAAGCCCTCTATCGCCGACACCGACTCCATTGGCTACAGCTCCGGCGCGGGCGGCAGCGGCGTCACCTTCAAGATGGGTCACGCCTGCTACGAGGCGGCCCAAGACGTCCGCGCGCAGATGATCGAGCGCGCCGCCCGCATCTGGGACGTGTCCCCTGACGAGGTCGAGTACGACAAGGGGAACCTGCGCCACCGACAGGACACTGAGCTGAGCACGACCTTCGGGGAGTTGTCGGCGCAGCTTAACGGCACAGGCGGGCCGATAGTGGGCCGCGCCACGGTCAACCCGGGCGGAGTGGGCAACGCCTTCGCGTTCCACATGGTTGACGTGGAGGTCGACCCCGGCACCGGCAAGGTAGACATCCTGCGCTTCACCGCCATCCAGGACGTGGGCAAGGCCATTCACCCCAGCTACGTGGAAGGCCAGATGCAGGGCGGCGCCGTTCAGGGCATCGGCTGGGCGCTCAACGAGGAATACTACTTCGACGACCGGGGACAGATGCTGAACCCCACCTTCCTGGACTACAGAATGCCCACGTCGCTCGACCTTCCCATGATCGACACGGTAATCGTCGAGGTTGCGAACCCGGGGCACCCCTATGGCGTGCGAGGCGTGGGGGAGGTGTCTATCGTGCCTCCCATGGCCGCCGTGGCCAACGCCATATACGACGCCGTCGGAGTGCGTATGACCGAGCTGCCCATGTCTCCCGGGAAGGTCCTCGAGGCGCTGCAACGGGCGCAGGGCTCGTCGGAGTAGCAAGCCGACGGCGCGAGGCGCACCGCGGTGAACACAGACACCCTGAAAGAGGTGAACGATGCAGATTAGCGAGCACGTCTACGTCATGCACATCGACGACGGGGGAATCGCTCATCCCGGCGGCAGCAACAACTACTTCGTCGGCGACCCCGACGATGAGATGACTATCATCGACACCGGCGAGCACGACAGAGAGTGGACCGGGATGATCCTCGACTACTACGAGAAGTTGGGTCGCCCCAAGATAAACAGCATTCTCATTACGCACGGCCACCAGGACCACGTAGGCGGCGCGGACCGCGTCCACGACGCCACGGGCGCGCCGATTCGGTGCCACCCCAAGCTCGCGGAACGCATGGAAAAGATGGTCGGCAAGGGCACGGTAGTGCCCCTGAAGTCGAGGGAAGTCATCCGCACGGGCGGCGGCGCGAAGTTGCGCGCGCTGTTCACGCCGGGCCACGAGATTGATCACGTCTGCTACTACCTGAAAGAGGACAGGGCTCTGTTCACGGGCGATACCGTTCTGGGTGCGTCCTCCTCGACGGTGCGCGACCTGTCGACATACATGAAGTCGCTGAAACTGCTGACGACGTTCGGCCACGACATCGTATGCCCCGCCCACGGCCCGGTGGTTCCGCCGCCGAGGGGCAGGCGGCTCGTGCAGTGGTACATCGACCACAGGGCAGAGCGTGAACAACAGGTGCTTAACGCCCTGGCCAAAGGCCTGGCTGAGGTGCAAGACATCACGCGAGACATCTACCCGCGCAACCTGAAGCGCGGGCTGCGCCAGTCGGCGGAGCGCAACGTTACGACCCACCTCGAGAAGCTCGCCAAAGAAGGGCGAGTGGCCTCTACCGCCGTGCAATACAGTCTGAACGAGTGAGGGCTTAACCATGGAGCTGATACAAGCTGCGCCCAATCCCTTCGGAGGAGTGGAAGTGGACCCCGACGCACTGAGCGGCCCCGCTGAACGCTTCCGTGAGCAGTTGACGCACTCGCTGGAGGCGTGGCGGGCCGAGGGCTACAAGGTGGTCTGGCTCATGGTGCCGATCTCCAAGGCCGCACTGGTGCCGGCCGCGGTCGAAGCCGGTTTCATGTACCACCATGCGGAAGCCTCCAGCGTGCTGCTGACGCTGCAGCTCGAGGCGGACGCCTTCATACCCCCGTACGCCACGCACTACGTGGGCGTAGGGGGCGTGGTGGTGAACGACGCAAACGAGCTTCTGGTCGTGTCCGAGCGGTACAAGGAGTGGAACCCAAGCCGCAAGGGATTTTCCTTCAAGTTGCCGGGCGGAGCCTTGCGGCCGGGAGAGCACGTCTCAGATGCCGCCGTCCGCGAGGTCTACGAGGAGACGGGCATAAGGACCCGCTTCGAGTCCCTGGTGTGCTTCCGACATTGGCACGGCTATCGCTACGGCAAGTCCGACATATATTTTGTGTGTCGCCTCTCCCCGCATAGCAGCGAGATCGTCATGCAGGAAGAGGAGATCGAGGCCTGCGTCTGGATGCCCATCGAAGAGGTGTTGGGTGAGAGCTCCATAGGAAAGTTCACCAGGGACATCGTAAGGGCCTCCATAGAAAGCAAGGGCATTTCGCCCTCTCCGATGGAGGGGTACAGCGACGCTGAGAAGTACGAATTCCTCATGCCCCCGCTCGACTATTCCAACTGACCGGAAGCCCCCGACAGGCGGATCGATTCAGCAGGTATCCATGTCAAGGAGCAGACCAATGCCGGCAAGCATAACCGTGGGCGACGCCAAAATAGTATCTGTGCTGGATATGGTGCCACCGTCCAGGGCGGCAACTGACTTCTTCCCGGACGTGTCCCGGGAGAGCTGGCAGCCGTACGAGGGCGCGCTGTCGGACGGGATGCTGCAACTGTACTACGGCTGCTTCTTCGTTGCGACAAAGGGCACAGTCGTCCTGG
This sequence comes from Dehalococcoidia bacterium, assembly GCA_965226695.1. GTDB lineage: Bacteria > Chloroflexota > Dehalococcoidia > Lucifugimonadales > CATOSD01 > CATOSD01. Next base: position 2,622,379 of record OZ245405.1, on the reverse strand, counting down.
TCGACACCGGCATGGGGCCGGGGCCGCATCCCTCCCGAGGCAACCGCACGGGCGACCTGCTGCACCAGCTGCGCGCCAAGGGTGTAATGCCCGGCGACGTGGACGCGGTGGTGCACACGCACCTCCACGCCGACCACGTAGGCTGGAACGTAGACCTGTCCGGCGACGCCCCGGTCCCCAACTTCCCTAACGCACGCTACTACGCCCCGGCCCTGGACTGGCGCCATTTCACCCAGCCCGACGTGCTGGACACCGCTCCCCAGGTGAAGGAGAACGTAGTGCCGCTTCACGATATGGGGCTGCTGGAGCTGATCGAGGGCGAGCACGCCGTAACCGAGGAGATCACTGCCCTTCCCGCCCCCGGCCACACGCCGGGCCACCAGGTGATCGCCGTGACCTCGCAGGGGGAGGCGGCGTTCATCGTTGGCGACTTGCTCCACGCCAAGGAGCAGATCGAAAACCCGGACTGGTGCGCCGGCGTGGACACGGACAAGGCCGCCAGCGCCGCTAGCAGAGAGGCAGTGCTCGCGCGCGCGGAGGGCGAGGGCGTGGTCGTCGCCGCAGGGCACTTCCACCCCGGCGTCAGCTACGGCCGGGTCGTGAGGCAGCAGGGCCGCAGGTACTGGCAGCCGCTCTAGGCGCCGCCGCCGGAGGTTTTTTGCGATGACTACGATGGTTACCGGCGGCAACGGCTTCATCGGGGCGCGCATCCTGCGAAAGCTGGTGGAGCGCGGGCAGCGTCCGGTCTGCTTCGACCTCGCGCCTCCCGGGCCGGCGCTGCAACCCATCGCGGACAGCGTCGACCACTACCGCGGCGACGTGACCCGCCTGCCCCAGCTGCTGGAGGCCATTGACGCCTACGGCGTGAATCGCGTCATACACATGGCAGCGCTGCTGCCCCCGGACACCGAGACGCGGCCCCAGTTGGGTATGCAAGTCAACATAATCGGGACGTCGAACGTCTTCGAGGCGGCGGTCTACGGCGGTCTGGAGCGCGTAGTCTACGCGAGCTCAATCGCCGTGTACGGCACCCAGGAGCCGTTCGGGGAACGCCCCATCCTGGAAGACGACCTGGCCGCTCCGGTCAACGTCTACGGCATGACGAAGCTGGCCAACGACGTCTCGGCCCGGGCGTACCGGGAGCGCTACGGCCTCGACCTCCGGGGCGTGCGCATAGCCACCGTATTCGGGCATGGCAGGGTAACCGGAATGACCGGCCTGATAGGCGGCCTGTTGGTTTCGCTGCCGGCGGTAGGCCGGCCCGTGGACCTCCCGTTCCACCCGGATGAGAAGTCGGCGCTGATTCACGCCGAGGATGCCGCCGAAATCTTCGTGCGCGTCGCCCTGTCGGACTCGCTGCGGCACCACGTGTACCACAGCGGCGGCCACCTGGCCACCGTGGGCGAGATGGCCGCCCTCGTGCGCGAGCACCTGCCGGACGCGCGCATAAGGCTGGGCGAGCGCTTCGTCCCACACGTTTACTTGGTGGACAACTCCCGGATGCTCGCGGATGTGGGCTACGAGCTCGCACCATTGCGCGTCCGTGTGCTGGACCATATAAACGACGCCCGGCGGGAAGCGGGCATGGCGGAGATTGGCGTCTGAAGTCCGTGTTATGATTATGGTCGTATGAGCGGCGCTGAGCGAAGTGGAGAATCAAAAGACCGCAGGGAATCTATCTGGAGCATACCGGCCGGCTGGCGGGTCGCCTACTTCGCTCTATTCAGTATCTTGCACCTGCTCGCGACATGCGCCATAGTATGGTACAAGATAGAGAACCGCGGCGACTCGCACCCTGTAGAGGTGTTGCTGTCAATCGCGGAAGGCGTATCGGTTACCGGCTTAGCGCTTGCCGTAACTACTGTCGCAATCATGGAGGGGGTCCAGTTGCCCATGGTTCTTGCAAACTACATCAGGGTTAAGTTGGTCGAGCCGCTCAAGGAGCAACTCCGCGCGGAAGGGCGCGAGCAGGGGCGTGAACTGGGGCGAACCCAGGCGAATGCCGCGTGGCACGATTGGAACGAGCGCCGAAAGAAGGCCGAGGTAGACAGCGTACCCTTCGACGAGCCTCCTCCCGACCCTGCGTGACTGAGGCCATTCTGGAAAGCACAAGAAACGCCGCCCCGTCCATGGGGCGGCGTTTCTGCATTCAGGAAGTCTTCGTCAACCCTGCACTACATCGTCAGGCGCTTGTACAGGTACAACAGCCTCTCCGGCAGCATGTAGATGTCGTCGAGCACCTCGTATCCCATGTCGGTACACATGGTCTTGAGGTAGTCATGGCCGTTCTTGTCGACTGTCAGGCAGAAGGCGTTTATCTCCTTCCGCTTGGCCTCGTCCAGCGCCATCTTGGTGTCGTGGACGGCGTACTCCTTCTCCACACCCTCGCGGCTGTAACCCCTGTCCTGGGGCCGGCCGTCGCTGATGAGGAAGAGCAGTTTGGTGCGGGCGTCCTGCTTGGCGAGCTTTGAGGTCGCGTGGCGAATCGCCGGGCCCATGCGCGTGGCGTGGAGCGGCGCGATGCGGTCGATGCGCTTCTTCACCCTGTCGGACATGTTCTCGTCCAGGTCTTTGATGGTGTAGAACTCGACGTTTTCACGGCCGTAGCCCGAGAAGCCGTATATGCCGTACACGTCGCCGATGGCCTCCAGCGCGTTGATGATGAGCACCACGGCCTCTTTTTCCACGTCGATGATGCGCTTGTAGGTGCGCCGCATCGCCTCGCCGCGGCGGGTCCGCAGCCACACCATGTACTCGACCGGATCGTCGGGCGCGTCCCAGTCGTCCGGGGTGCGCTTGGCGTCGTCGATGGCCTCGGCGGTGGACGCGCTGGTGTCAATAAGGAAGGCCACCGCGACGTCTCGTTGCACCTTGTTGCGCCGCCAGTAGAACTTGTCGCTGGGGCTGGAGCCGGTCTTGATGTCCACGATGAACTCGATGAGGTCGTCGATGTCGATGTCCTCGCCGTCTTCCAGCTTGCGCACCTTGCGGAACATCTCCGGCACCATCATCTCGAACTGCCGGCGGATTCTGGTCACCAGTGATCCGTAGTTGGCGAGTGTCGTGCCATAATAGGCGGGATCGCCCTCCTGCATCACCTTCTGGCGCACTATGCACCACCGCGGCTTGTAGTCCTCCGCGCGGAAGTCCCACTCGTCGTAAACGAAGGTCTGCGGCTCGGTCGGGTCGAGCGACGCGCCCTCCTCGTCGACGTGCACCAGCGGCCCCTGGCCGAACTGGGGCGTCTGCTCGAGGTTGACGCCAGCCTCCTTGAGCAGGTTGTTGGCGAACAGCCCACTGGCGTCCTGGACTTCGCCCTCTACGGCCTGCAGGTCCAGCTCGGCGCTGTTCTTCAGCAACTCTTCGAGCATCTCCTGGGTGATCGGCTCGCCGGAGCCGTCGGCCGGCTGGTCTTGCGGCTGCATACGAAGCTGAGAGAGCAGTTGGGTCAGTTCAGGCTTGAAGTCGCCCCGGTAGTCCACTTCCTGAACCGAGTCGTACTCCTGCTCGTCGTCGGGGCGCATGTCCATGTCCGTGCCCATGGCCATCTGCTGCACCAGCTCCATCATCTCCTCGGAGTCCTGGTACTGCTCGCTCTCCTCCTCCTCGTCTATGTCCACGTCCTCCCACTCCTCGGGCGGCACCTCCTCGTTGGGAATCTGCGACACGATTGCGTAAATCCGGAGCGTGGACTCCGCGGCATCCTCGACGGCTGCCTCGGGGTGCAGCATCCGCCGTGCGATGCGGGCCACCCGGCGGGCCTCGTCCACGCAGTCCTCGGGCACGGGGATGTCCGTGTACTGTTGCAGGCTGAGCCTCACCAGGAACTCCAGCAAGGCCTCGCGCATCGGGAGCGATTGCATCTCGGGCCGCGTGGTTAGCGAGTCGCCCTGCACCTGGTTGTAGGCGCGGCGTATGCCCGGGTAATCTAGCTTGACGTGCGCGTCCAGGCGGCTGTCCTCCACCACTGTGAAGATGTCCAGCGCCAGCTTGCGGTCTTCGAACAGGTTGAAGAACCGCTGCATGTCGGTGACCCATCCCTGTTCCAGGCTCCCGGCGTCGACGTCGGGCATCTGCATTTCTTGCCGATCCAGGCGGTCCTCCTCGGCGCGCTGAGCCTTCGCAGTCTCAAGCTCGTGGCGCAGGTCCTGGAACAGTGGGGTCTCCAGGTCGGAGTCAAACTCGAACTCGAAGCTGCCGAACTCAAGGTGGCCAACCTGGTGGGTAGAGACAACCTTGAACCAGGAGAAGTTTTCTTCCTTGCTCGGATAGCGGTCCACCACGACCGGTACGTACACCGTCGAGCCCTCGGTGGAGGGCGACTCGCCCGACACCCAGCCGATGTTCTTCTCGACAAGCTCCTCGCTGGCGGAGAGCTTCACCTCCGCGCCCGCCAGCGCGCGGCAGTACATCTCCATGATGTCCTTGATGCGCGTGAACTCGACGCTGGACGAAAGCGCTTCCAGCACCGCCTCGGAGTGGGCCGACTCGATCTTGAAGTAGGCCAACCCGCCATCCGGGTTCTGCTTCAGGATGCGGGCGCCCTCCTCGAACCACTTCTCCATCTGCGGCATGCTTATGTTCTCGAGCGCGAACGGGGCCGACTTGATGAATTCGGGAACCGAGGGCGGCGACAGCGTGAGCAGCGCCTCAGCCATGTTGAGAACCTGGGAATGGTCGTCCGTTTCGAGCTGGCTGAGCGCCTGCGACGTGTCCAGCATGACGGCGGGAATGTTCGACCCGCCGTTCTTCACCAGTTGTTCGGCAAGCTGCAGGAAGCGCAGCCGCTGGTCGGGTTCGATCCTCGGCAGCGCCCTGGTGCCTGCGTCGAAGAAGCTCTTCACCTCCCGCCAGCCGGTCTCCGTGAGCGTCGACGCCAGCGAGATGAAGGCGAGCTTGTCGTCGCCAATCAGCGGGAAAAGCTGCTGGCCCAGAGTGATGCACTCGGAGGCCAGGTCGTAGGACCGGTGGGAGAGAGCGTCGAGGAAGGCGACGAAGTTCTCCAACTCCTGAAAGGTGAGGCTCTCCATCAGAGCCGGGCTGCTGTCGAAGAACTTGCAAGCCAGCGTGCTCGACTTCCACGTGCCCTTGTAGAGCGAACGTCCTAGCTTGGACCAGCTCTCAATGTGGCGAGACCTCAGCTTTGCCATCGATCCCGGGCTGGCAAGGAAGTAGGCCGTGGCCAGCGTGGGGGACTCGCTGCACAGGGCGCTGCCGCACTCCGTCCACTTCACAAAGTAGTTGAAGGGCATGTAGGTGATAACCTGGGGGCTCACCTTGTAGTACTGGGCGGCGGACTCCCATGAACGGACCGTCTGCTGGGCGATCTCAAGCCCCGCGTGCGCCCAGTCGCGGCTCTGCGCCACCGTCATGGACTTGGGCATCGCGGCCTCGGCCCGCTCCATCTCTTCCAGCACCGAGGCCGGGAAGCGGCCGATTTCCTCCTTGATCTCTTCGTGCGTCAGGGCTGGCTTGTGTTCCACAGGGCCTCCTTGAGCTGACTGGGCGCTGCCTGGAGCAAGTCCAAGAACTGGCTGAGAACTCGCGCGGTTGCTCCGAAAACTACGTGACCGTTGTAAGCGTATGCTGGCGAATAGGACAACTCGCCGTCGACAATTCTGACTTCTTCCCTAAAGTTGGCTTCGTCCATCAGGGTCGAGAGCGGCACCTCCAGCACCTCGGCGACCTCGGCCTCGAAGGGTCGGAAGTCGTAGGGATAGGGAATCGTGCCGACGTATGGGCGCATGAGAAAGCGGCTGCGGGTAGCCATGTCGTCGATGCGTCCAAGCAGTTGCACGTCCTCGGGCCGTACGCCCATCTCCTCGTGGGTCTCGCGCAGCGCGGTGTCCTGGAGCGAACCGTCTTCCGGGTCTCTGCCCCCGCCGGGGAAGGAAATCTCCCCTTTGTGGTGCTCGACCTTCTCCGAACGCTTGTTGAGAAGGACGCAGAACTCGCCGTCTTTGGGATAGATGAGGATCATCACGCCCGCGGGCGCGAGTGAAGGGTCGTCGATCTCCTTGGCGCCGTGTTCGGACAGCAGCCGACGGACCTCCGGGATCGGCGAATGTTCCATCTATGCCAGTTCGCTCAGGTGAGGCGGTGACGAAAGGCGCATGAACCGGGGCAATCTCCTACTCGAAAATCGAAAAGATGAGCTCTTCGATGCTCCTCTGCACCGTGGCGTCGTCGGTGACCGCCCAGTTCACGGCGACCTGACACGCGCGGCGCGGGGTGATGCCCTGGGCGATCATCTTGCCCGCGTAAATGAGCAAGCGTGTGCTTGCGCCCTCTCCGAGGCCGTGCTCCTTGAGGTTGCGCACCTTCTCGCCTAGCCTGGCGAGCTGCATAGCAGTGCCCGCGTCGATGCCGGACTCGTGGCGTACGATCTCGGCCTCGATGTCCCGCGGCGGGTAGTCGAACTCTATCGCCAGGAAGCGCTGGCGCGTGCTGTGCTTCAAGTCCTTGAGCGCGCTCTGGTAGCCGGGGTTGTACGAGAGCACCAGCAGGAACCCGTCGGCTGCCTCGAGCAGCTCGCCCCTCTTCTCGACCGGCAGCATGCGCCTGTGGTCGGTGAGCGGATGGATGAGCACGGTGGTATCCTTCCGCGCCTCGACGATCTCGTCGAGGTAGCAGATGCCGCCGACCTTGACGGCGCGAGTGAGCGGGCCGTCGATCCACACTGTGCTGTCTCCCTCCAAGAGGTAGCGGCCCACGAGGTCGCTCGCGGTCAGGTCCTCGTGGCAGGCGATGGTCACCAGCGGCAGGTTGGCGCCGTTGGTGTCCGCGGCCGCCTGTCCGTCGGCGGGCCGCACCTTCGTCAGAGACTGGCCCAGTTTCCAGGACATGTACTCGACGAAGCGAGTCTTGCCGCAACCCGTCGGGCCCTTGAAGAGCAGAGGAATCTTTTGAATATAGGCGGCCTCGAAGAGCTCTACCTCGTCGCTGGTCGGCACGTAGTACGGCTCGTTGACGAGGTGATACTCCTCGATGATGTAGCTGCGGTATAGTGTCCTGGTCGTTGAGGTCATTGTTTGTCGCTACTCTCCTTGATTGGTGGACACGCGGCTATCCCACAGTCCATCCACCGTATCCCTTAGCTGGTCCATGGAGCCGTCGTTGGCGATCGACACGTCGGCGTGCCGTACCCGCTCTTCAGACGACATCTGCGAGTTGATGCGCGCTCGGGCAGCATCTTCGCCCATGTTGTTGCGCCCCTTGATGCGATCGATCACCTGGTTCTCGGGCGCGGTGGTTACCCAGACCTCGTCCACCAAGGGCGTCCACTTGGCCTCGATGAGGATTGCGGCCTCTACGACGATCGTTTCGGCGCCGCCGGCCTGATGGCCCTGGATGCGCTCTTCGATCATCTTGTACATCCGGGGATGCATGATGGCGTTCAGCTTTTCCAATTGCATGGGGTCGCTGAACACTATGGCGCCCAGTTTTCGGCGGTCGATCTGGTCGTCTTCGGCCAGCACGTCGCCAAAAGTGTCCACCACCACCTGCCACGTCTCAGTGTGAGGCGTGTAGGCCTCGTGGCCCACCAGGTCGGCGTCGATAATGGTGGCCCCGTGCTCCTGAAGCATTCGGGAAACCAGGGACTTGCCGGTTCCTATACCACCCGTAAGGCCGATCACAAGCATGTCACGCCCCATGTTCTGAGAAATTCGTCACATTCTAGCAACAAGGCAACATAGGGTCAAGGCAAACGACCGGTCTCGTCACCTGCACGGCGGGGGATGCGCACGGCTCCGCAACGCACGCGATGGCCCCGAACGTCACCAGTCCAGGCCAATGGCGGTGGTAAGGAACTCTGCGAACGGCGAGGCCGTCCGGCAGGCATCCGAGTACACGTCCATGAAGTCCGGCGAGCAGGCCTCCTCTTCCGTGAAGCCGGTGGCGGCCACGAACGACTTGAGCTTGAGATGCTCTATCAGCGGGTGGTCCGGGTCGATGCCCCTGGGCGTGCGCTTGAGTGACTCAGACTCAAGCGAGTACACCGACGCGAAACCTTCGTCGCCCACAATGCGAGTCCACCTGCCGGGGTTGGCGACGATAGCGTCGCGAATCTTGCCGACAGTGCCGGAGTTGGGACGCCAGATGCCCGTCCCCGCGAAAACGCTGCCCGGTTGCAGGTGCAGGTACAGGCCCGGGCCGTGGACCTCGCGCCCTACCTCGTGGCGGAAGTGGATGCCAGCGTTCGTCTTGTACGGGCTCTTATCCTTTGAAAAACGGACGTCCCTGTAGATGCGAAACACCGAGCCACCCGACGGGCGTGGGTCCGCTACCATGTGCGGGCTGATCTCGTGTAGGCGTTCGCCGAAGTCGGCGACGAAGTTCACGAGCGCGTCGCGGACGTCGCGCTCGTACCGTGCCTTGTTTGCCTGAAACCACTCGCGGTTGTTGTTCCCGGCCAGTTCCGACAAGAACTCGAACAGGGCGGGTGTGAAATGGGATGACGAGGTCATTTTGGGTCAACTCCGTTGATACATGCCAACCATCGCTTGAAGGCCAGTCGGTGAAGCAGCGTAGCAAAGCAGGCGTCCCGCAGCAACACGGGACGCCCCTTCCAAGGTCGCTTCTATTGACATCCTGGCCAGCCCTGCCCTATCCTCTAACTTGGCGAGCCGCCTCGCAAGGGGATGTCGCCCAACGCATTGTACAAAGGCGAAGACGGAGACGAGTAGGCGCGAAGCGGGCGCACAGCGAGTCCGGACAGGCCCCGAGATCGGGGCCTGTGGTGAGAGCGGACGCGGAGCGCGGCGCCGAACATCACTCCCGAGCCTCGGCCCGATTCCGGCGCCGCAGGGCACAGGGTTGTCCTGCCAATGGCGCGGCGGTAGGTGCCGACGGACTCGCCCACCGTTAGCCGGGCGGCCCGGACGCGCGGAGCGCCGCCGGGCGAATCGAGTGCCCCGCCGCCCAGATGGTACGGCGGGGAACGCTGGGGTGGTACCGCGGGAAGCGACACAGCTCTCGTCCCTTAGGGGCGGGGGCTTTTTTGTTGCGATGAAGCCGGCTCCGCGCCGACACTACGACAATCGAGGTCTTCAACATGTTCAAACAGGTCGATGCCAGGGTTGACTTCCCCGCGCTCGAGCGAGAGCTACTGCAGTGGTGGGACGAGAACGACATTCCCCACAAGTACCGAGAACGCAACTCCGGAGCGGACAAGCGGTACTCGTTTATCGACGGACCGATCACCGCCAACAACCCCATGGGCGTCCACCACGCCTGGGGCCGGACCTACAAGGACCTGTTCCTGCGGTTCCGCAACATGCAGGGATACAGGCAACGCTTCCAGAACGGCTTCGACGGCCAGGGCCTGTGGATCGAGGTTGAGGTAGAAAAGGAGCTTGGCTTCAAGTCCAAGCGCGACATCGAGGCCTACGGCATAGACAAGTTCGTGGAGCTGTGCAAAGAAAGGGTCCGCCGCTTCTCCGACGTCATCTCGTCGCAGTCCCAGCGCCTCGCCTACTGGATGGACTGGGACGACTCGTACCACACGATGGCCGACGAGAACAACTACACCATCTGGCAGTTCCTGAAGACCTGCCACGAGCGCGGCTGGCTCTACGAGGGCCGCGACGTGATGCCGTGGTGCCCCCGCTGCGGCACAGGCCTGTCGGAGCACGAGATCGTGACGGAGGGCTACAAGGAGATCGTCCATCCCGGCCTCTACGTCAAGTTCCCGCTTGTCGACGAAGACGCCTCCCTGCTGGTTTGGACGACCACCCCCTGGACGCTTACTTCCAACGTGGCCGCGGCGGTCCACCCGGAAAAGACCTACGTGAAGGCGCACGACGGAGAGGACACCCTGTATCTCGTCAAGGCGCTGCTTCCACTGTTGCGCGGCGAGGTAGAGACCCTGGCGGAGATGCCGGGCAGCGAGCTTGTCGGACGGCGCTACAGCGGGCCATTCGACGAGCTTGCTGCGCAGCAGGGAGTGGAGCATCGCGTTATCGCGTGGGAAGACGTGAGCGAGACGGAGGGCACGGGCATTGTCCACGTCGCTCCGGGCGCGGGCAAAGAGGACTTCGCGCTCGGCAAAGAGCACGGGCTGGCAACCATCGCGCCGCTCGACGAGTTCGGCGACTTCGTCGACGGGTTCGACTGGCTAACGGGCATGAGCGTCTACGACGTCAACAAGCCCATCTACGACAGCCTTCGCGAAAAGGGCGTGTTCTACCGGCTGGAACAATACTCGCACCGCTACCCCGTCTGCTGGAGGTGCGACTCCGAGCTGGTGTTCCGGCTCGTGGACGAGTGGTTCATCTCCATGGACGACCTGCGCCACCAGATAGCGGACGTCACCCGAAACATTCGCTGGATCCCGTCGTTCGGTCTCGAACGCGAGCTGGACTGGCTACGCAACATGGACGACTGGATGATCTCCAAGAAGCGCTACTGGGGCCTGGCGCTGCCCATCTTCAAGTGCGAGTGCGGCCACTTCGACGTGATCGGCAGCGAGGAGGAGATGGAGCGGAGGGCTGTCGAGGGATGGGACGAGTTCAGCGGTCACTCTCCGCACCGCCCGTGGATCGACGCCGTGAAGATCGAGTGCCCCCAATGCGGCGCTCGCGTGTCCCGCATCACCGACGTGGGCAACCCCTGGCTGGACGCGGGCATCGTCTCGTTCTCCACGCTGGGCTACCGGCAGGACAAGGAGTACTGGAAAGATTGGTTCCCCGCCGACTGGATCTCGGAGAGCTTCCCCGGCCAGTTTCGGAACTGGTTCTACTCGCTGCTCACCATGAGCACCGCGCTCGAAAACTCCGAGCCGTGCAAGACGGTGTTCAGCTACGCGCTGATGAGGGACGAGAACGGCGACGAGATGCACAAGAGCAAGGGCAACGCCATCTGGTTCGAGGACGCCGCGGAACGCATGGGCGTGGACTCTATGCGCTGGCTGTACTCACGTCACAATCCGGCGCTGAACGTCAATTTCGGCTTCCGCTCTGCGGACGAGGTGCGCCGCCGCTTCCTCATTCCGTTGTGGAACGTCTACTCTTTCTTCGTAACCTACGCCAACATCGACGAGTTCGACCCCTCGACGCCTTCGCCGGATGTGGGCACGCGCCCGGAGCTCGACAGGTGGATCATCTCCGAGCTGAACATGCTGGTGCGCGAGGTGACCAACGCCCTTGAGAATTTCGAACCTGATCGCGCGAGCCGCGTAGCCGAGCGCTTCGTAGAGTACCTGTCGAACTGGTACGTCCGCCGCAGCCGCCGCCGATTCTGGAAGTCTGACGCGGACGAAGACAAGCTCGCCGCGCACTCGACGCTGTACGAGTGCCTGGTCACGCTGGCCAGGCTTCTCGCGCCCATCGTGCCGTTCGTCACGGAGTCGATCTACCGAAACCTTGTGCCTGAAAGCGTGGGCGGGCGCGAGAGCGTGCACCTGGAGAGCTATCCGGTCTGCGACGAGAGCCTGATCGACGAGGAGCTGGCCGAGGCGACCCGGCTCGCGATGCGGCTGTCGAGCCTGGGCCGCGCGGCGCGGAGCAAGGCAAGTCTGAAGGTGCGCCAGCCGCTCGGGGACGCCCTGGTTGTGTTGCGCTCGCCGGAGGAGTCGGCCCGGCTGGACCAGGTGGTCGAGCAGGTGCGAGACGAGCTGAACGTCAAGAGCGTATCGACCATCGACGACGAGTCCGAGGTTATGGAGTTCAGCGTGCAGGCCAACATGCCCCTGCTGGGCCCCAAGTACGGCATGGAGCTGCGCTACATCATAGGCGGCCTCAAGAACGCCGACGCCCGAGCCGTCCGGTCGCAAGTGCTGGCCGGCGAGACCGTGGACGTGGACGGCTATGACCTGCTGCCAGAAGAAATCCTGGTGAACTCTTCCCAGCGGGAGGGCTACTCCATAGCCTCGGAGGGCGGCTACACCCTGGCCGTCACCACCGCCGTGAGCCGCGAGCTGGCGCTGGAAGGCATGGCCCGCGAGCTTGTCCACCAGGTGCAGAACCTTCGCCGCGAGGCGGAGTTCGACATCGCCGACCACATCATCGTCTACTACCTGTGCGGCGACACGCTGCGAGAGATGCTGGCCGCTCACGGCGACTACGTGCGGCGGGAGACTCTCAGCGACGACCTGGTGAACGCGCCGGCGCCGGAAGCGGCGCACACGGCCACGCTCAGCGTCGACGGCGAGGAGATCAGCCTGGGTCTTGTCCGGACCTGATCCATCCCTTCCCCCTCGGGGCACGGCCGGTAGGGGCGGGTTTGCAAACCGCTCGCGTGCGCTCATGTGAGCCCCTTCCCCCTCGATGGGGGAAGGTTAGAGCCTGCCCCGTACTTGATACGGGGATGGGGGTGAGGGCCCACACCCTCAGTTCGCGACGAACCTCGACAGGCCGAACGGCTCCAGGGGGGCGGCGTCGCCGCTCATGAGAAAGTCCGTAACAAGTTGGGCCGTGCCCGGCGCGAGCATCACGCCTGCCGAGTCGTGCCCCGACGCGATGGTCAGCCCTTCCCACCCGGGCACGGGGCCGATGATGGGAAGGCCATCGGGCGAGGCGGGCCGCACCCCCGCTATCGCCCCTGCGAACTCCGCGTCGCGCAGCAGTGGGAACGCCCGCGCGGCGTCAGCCAGCAACTCGCCCACGGCGTCAGCCGTGACGCGGTTGTCGAACTCGCCCTCGTGGCGGGTGGCGGCCACGAGTACGCTGCCGTCAGGCTGCGGCATGACGTAACGGCCTTCGTCGCGCACGGGCATGGACGGCATGAAGCCGGGCTTGCGCAGCAGCAGACGCTGGCCCTTCACAGGCCGTACCGGCAGCCCCCGCGGGAGCCAGCGGCCTGCCAGACCGCTCCACGGCCCGGCCGCCAACACCACGTGATCGGCGTACAGGCGGCCTTCGCTCGATTGCACTCCAACGACGCGGTCGCCTTCCGTGATCAGCCCGCCCACCTCCACGCCCTCGGCGAGCCGCGCGCCGAACACGTTGGCCGCCGCGTAGGCTATGGCGCGCACGAACGAGCGGCCATGCACAAAGCCCTCCTGGGGGGAGTAGACGCCGCCCAGCGCGCCCGGTGCGACGTGCCGCTCCAGTTCCAGCAGCTCATCTCGGTCCACCCAGCGCACGCCCAGCCCAAGCTCGCCCTGCCAGATGAGACCGTCCCTCAGCGCCTGTTCGTCGGCTTCCGTGCGGGCGACGTTGAGGATGCCGGACTGGCGGTATCCGGTTGACACGCCCGTTTCGGCCAGCGCCCCGGTCAGCCGCGGGAACTCCCGCAAGCTGCGAAGGCCGAGCGACATGGCAGCCTCGTGCGTGTGGGGAACGTGCCACAGCGGGCCTACCACCCCGGCCGTCGCGCCGGACGCGCCCCACCCGAACTCACGCTGCTCGAACAGCTCGCATAGAAAGCCGCGCTTCGCCAGGTACAGTGCAATGGCGCTCCCGATCACGCCACCGCCGACAATCGCTACGTCAACTGTTCGCGCCATGGGCCCGCATGCCTCCGCTGCCGTGCTCCAGCAATGCCAACCTATCCTTCAAAACCGCCTTGCAGCGCCTGGCGCGGACTGTGCTTAGATAGGCACTGCCGCCCTGCCGGGACCGAACGCGCTACCGGAAAACTACCTGGTGCGAAGCTGCGGAAACAGGACGACCTCGCGCAGGTTCTGGCGCCCCGACAGCAGCATTGTCAGCCGGTCGATTCCCAGCCCCAGCCCACCGGTGGGCGGCATCCCATGTTCGATTGCGACGAGGAAGTCCTCGTCGAGCCTGTCCGTCTCTTCTCCCTCGAACTCCGTCCGCACCTCTTCCTGCTCCTCGAAGCGCTGGCGCTGGTCTACCGGGTCGTTCAACTCCGTGAAGGCGTTGCAAAACTCCATGCCGGCCGCGTAACCCTCGAACCGCTCTACCAGACTGGAGCTGTCCGCCTTCTTCTTGGAGAGCGGCGACATCTCGATGGGAAAGTCGACCAGGAAGGTGGGCTGCACCAGGTGCTGCTCCACCTTGGCCGATATGAGCTTGTCGAGGAGGCCGCCCCTGCTCACCTGCTGCGACACGTCCACGCCGACATCCCGCATCGCCTCCTTCAGGTCCTCGGTGTCCGGGTAGTCCAGGAAATCGATGCCGCTGTACTTGATGACCTGCTCGCGGAAGCCGAGCCTGGGCCAGGGGGGAGTGAAGTCGATGGTCCGCTCGCCGAATTCGACCACCGGACTGCCGGTTATCTCCATGGCCACGCCGGAAACGAGCTCCTCGACCATCGTCATGACGTCGTTGTAGTCCGCGAATGATTCGTAGCTCTCCATCATGGTGAACTCCGGGCTGTGGTCCTGGTCCACGCCCTCGTTGCGGAACACCTTGCCTATCTCGTAGACCTTCTCCAGTCCGCCCACGATGAGACGCTTGAGGTACAGCTCGGTGGCGATGCGCAGGAACAGGTCGCGGTTTAGAGCGTTGTGGTGAGTGACGAAGGGGTGAGCCATGGCTCCAGCCGCAACGGGAACCAGCACGGGCGTCTCGACCTCGAGGAATCCGCGCGCGTCCATGAATCGCCGGATCGCCGACACTATGCGGGGCCGCATCGTGGCGGTGCGCCGCGCCTCCTCATTGGCAATCAGGTCCAGGTAGCGTTGCCGGTAGCGAGCCTCGACGTCCACCAGGCCGTGCCACTTCTCCGGCAGCGGGCGCAGCGACTTGCAGAGCACCCTCAGGGATCCCGCCTCGACCGTGACTTCGCCCGCGCGTGTCCTGAACACCTCGCCGCTCACGCCGATCCAGTCTCCCAGGTCAAGGTCCTCGAGTATGCCGTAGTCCTCTTCAAGCACGTTGCGGCGAAGCATCACCTGCATGCGACCGGAGCCGTCGAGCAGGTCGACGAATGTTGCCCGCCCCATGCCTCTAAGCGCGACTATACGGCCCGCGACGGAAACCGGCCCGGTGCGGGCCTCGCTCTCGCCGGCCTGGGCCTCGGCGGCTTCGAAGAGTGCCGCAGCGTCGGCGCCGGTGTGCGTCCGCTTGAACCGGTGCGGATAAGGGTCGATTCCTCTGTCCCTCAGCCTGCCCAGCTTTGCCAGCCGAACACTCATTAGTTCGTTATCTTCCTGCATAGCGTATCGCGAGCCCTCCGACCTGCGCGTACGGCGGCAATCCGAAGTCCGCGCCGTATCTTGAACAACCCCTAAGCCGAATTATTCTAACCCGGCGTATAGTCAATGTAAAACCGCCTCGAACCCGCGCCGCGCAAGTCGCCCGGGCTGCGCAATAGTTCCTAACTCGTCAAAAACGTGTCCAAAATGCGCTTTAATCATGATTTTGGCCATTGTTAACCTTTGTTAGCGTCGCGGAGTCCCGCCCGGCCACTCGCCTGTTGACCGTGGCTTACCCATTTCGATCGCTATTGCGGCCGGCGCTGGGGCGAAGCGGCGTGGCAGGCCAGAGGTGGAGGGCCACGCGGCCCATGAGCGTCAGGATTTCGGGAGGAACGCACAGAGGGAGACTGATCCGCACGGACCGCGAACGAAGTCTGCGGCCAACGTCCGAAAGGGTGCGCGGCGCGATGTTCTCGATTCTGGGCCGTTCAGCCATAGAGGGGGTGCGAGTGCTCGACCTGTACGCCGGGACCGGCGCCCTTGGCATCGAGGCGCTGAGCAGAGGCGCGGCTTGGGCCGATTTCGTAGAGTCGAGGGGCAGAAGGTGCCGCCAGTTGGCCCGCAACTTGGGCGACCTGGACCTGGACGAGCGAAGCAGGGTCCTATGCGGGACGGTGGAGCGGATGCTTGGCGGCATCTGCGAAGAGTACGGGCTGGTGCTGGCCGACCCGCCGTACCAGTCGGCGCCCTGGCAGGCGATGTTCTCGCGGCTGGCCGAGCGGGGCCTGGTGGCCGACAGCGGCGTGGTGGTTGCCGAACACCGCAGCAGCGAGCCGCTCGAGAATGGTTACGGCAGCTTGAGGCAAATGGATAGCCGACGGTACGGCGACACGTCGATTACGTTCTACACGGTAGGTGAAACTGGTGGCTAAAGCGATATACCCAGGCAGCTTCGACCCGGCCCACAACGGTCACGTCGACATTGCCACCAGAGCGTCGAGGCTGTTTGACCAGTTGACTATCTGCGTCTACGACTCGCCGCCCACGAAGCGGCTGCTGTTTTCAACAGAGGAGCGAGTGGAGCTGTTCGAGCGTAGCGTGAGCAATCTGCCCAATGTAAACGTCGTTCCGTTCACGGGACTGGCGCCGACAGTCGCCCACCGCCAGGGCGCCCAGTTCATTCTCAGGGGCCTTAGGGCAGGCTTCGACTTCGAGCTGGAGTTCGAAATGGCGTTGATGTGGCGCAACCTGGACCCCGAAATCGACGTGGTATGCATGATGAGTTCGCTAGACTACCAGTTCGTGTTTTCCAGTCGAATCAAAGAGGTTGTAACGCTGGGGGCCAACGTCGAAAACCTCGTGCCGCCGCACGTTGCCGAGGCGCTCGAGGCTAAACTCATGCCATCACGAAAGCGATAGGCGAAGGATTAGCGCGAACACAAGGAGGGAGCATCATTAGCAGCATCAACGCAGTTACCAACGAACTGAGGCAAATGGCGGCCATGGGCACCCGGATGCCCGGCTTCCGGCGCAAAGTGATGGTTGAGATCGACCAGCTTGAGCGCCTCATCAACATGGCCGAGCAGGCGGACCGCTCGGTTCCCGCGAACATCCAGGAATCCGACGAGATCCTCAAGCAGAAGGACAGCATCATCAGCCAGGCCTATCTCGAGGCGCAGCGTATCAAGGGCGCCGCCGAGCAGCAGGCTTCTTCCCTCACCAGGTCGGCTGAAACCGAGTTCAACTCCAGGGTCAGCGAGAACGAAGTGCTCAAGGCAGCGGAGGACCAGACGGAACAGATGAGGGAGAAGGCCCGTCAGGAGGCCAACCAGATCATCGACGACGCCCAGCGCCGTGCGCAGCGCTTCATGGGCGAGTCCGACATCGCCGCCGCAATGCGAAGAGAAGGCGCCGACCAGTACGCTCGCGAAGTGCTCTTCAGCCTGGAGTCCCACCTCGCCGACGTTCTCGGCCAGGTGCGCCGGGGCATCGACTCCCTGCGCGTCGACAATAGGGGCCAGACCGCCAGCCCCAGCTATGCCCCACAGGGGTCTCACGGACAGGAAGTCCACGTCTAACCGGACGCCGGCCTGTCCCTCAGTGAGCCGAGGCACCTAGACCGGAGCGAAAAGTGGGAGAAGCGCCCGACAGGGCGCTTCTCCTTTTTCTATTTCAAATCTTGGCGAATGCCGTAACGCCGGCCCCTCGAGCCAGCGGGCGCTCTAAACCGGCTTGTGGCCCAGCACGTTCATGCTGTGCGCGTAGGACGCCCACCGGTCGCTTCCCTCCCAGGGCGTGTCCGACGTGATCGTCACGTTGTCGAATCCGGCGGCGCGCATCCTGCCAAGGTAGACTTCGACCGGCTCGGCGCCTCCCAGGCACGACACCCAGTTGCTCATGTCGGCCTTGGCCTCGTCGGGTAGCTCCTTGACCAGCAACATGTCGGATATGTAGACACGGCCGCCCGGCTTGAGAATCCTGAAGGCCTCCCGGAACACGGCGTCCTTGTCCGGGGACAGGTTGATGACGCAGTTGGAGATGATCACGTCCACGCTCGCGGCGCGTATGGGCGTACTCTCCATCTCCGACAGGTGAAACTCGACGTTGGAGAGGCCCAGCTTGAGCGCGTTGGCGCGAGCCAGCGACACCATGTCAGGGGTCATGTCCACGCCGATTACGCTGCCATCAGGTCCAACGGCCCTGGCCGCCAGGAAGCAGTCGATGCCTCCGCCGCTTCCAAAGTCCACCACCGTCTCGCCAGCGTTCAGCGCCCCGATTGCGGTAGGGTTGCCGCAGCCGGCCGACGCCATTACCGCCTCCGTCGGCAGCCCCTCCACCTCCTGGAGCGTATACAGGTTCGTCTCCGTCTCGCAGCACGAGTCCACACAGCAGCCGTCGGCGGTTCTCGCCACCTCGGAATACCGCTCCTTGACCAACTCCCTGATCTCGATGTGCTGTTGAGTCGCCAATTCGATTTCCTTTCAGTTACAGCCGTCGCAAGTCCCTTCCCCCTCGATGGGGGAAGGTTAGAGCCTGCCCCGTACTCGATACGGGGTAGGGGGTGAGTCCGCCCTACTCCACCCTGCGGTAGATCTCCGTAACGTGGGTTTCAGCCAACAGCGGGTAGGCCTCGCTGAACGTGCCGGTTATGGCCGGCGTCTGCCGGACCTGGTCGCGGGACGACTCGTAGGCGGCCAGCGATTCCCATTGCTGCTCGGTAACAACCATTCCGTGCGGACCGTGAGTCTGCGTGTATATCGCCAGCGGTGGGAATCCCGCGTCTGCCGTCTCCGCCTTGATCTGCCTGACGATCCTGAGCAGCTTGCCGCCCTCGCCCGGCTTGGGCATGTACACTCGCCGAACCATAATCATCTCTTCGACCGTACCTCCCCGATTGTAGTCGTGTTCACTTACTGCAAAGTATACGCCAATTCCGCCGCGGCTAGCCAGACCGCGGGCGCGGGGAGTGCCCCTCTGGGCTGTGGTATACTGGCGAACGTTCGGCGTGCGACCACTGCCTATCCCACGCCCAAGCGTAGAGGGAACCCGACAAAGCCTTGCTCAGTCTGTTCAGTTTGGCCGCCAAACGCATCCGCGGCACCTACTACGGCTGGTGGCTCGTGCCACTAACCGGCTTCACCCACATCATAACAAGCGTGCCGCTGTTCCACTCCATGGGTTTGTGGTTCGTCGCCCTCGAGAGCGCCTTCGGCTGGAACCGCACCCAGCTATCCCTCGCGTTCTCGTTCACCCGCATAGAGGGCGGCTTGCTCGGCCCGGTCGAGGGCTGGCTCGTGGACCGGATGGGCACCCGCCGCATGGTGCTGATAGGCCTCACCATCATGGGTGGGGGCTTCGTCTTCATGTCCCGGGTGGGAGACCTCTGGATGTTCTACCTCGCGTTCCTCATCATGGCGCTCGGCCAGGGGATCGGTGGCTGGCTTCCCCTCAACGCGATGCTCAACAATTGGTTCAACCGCAACCGCGCCAAGGCGATGGGCTGGTCGGCGTCGGTGGCGCGACTGGGCGCGCTCGGCCTGATCCCCGCCATCGCGTGGGCCGTCGACCCCCAGGCCGACAACCTGGGCTGGCGGATGACGGCCATGATTATCGGCCTGACTGCCATTCTCCTCGCCTTTCCGATTTCGAGGGGCATTCGCAACCGGCCCGAGGACTACGGCCTGATGCCGGACGGCGAACTTCCTGAAGACTCCGATGGCCAGCGGGAAAGGCCGGGCCCCGCGGCCGCGAACACTGCCTCAGTCGAGTTCACCCTCTCGCAGGCGCTGCGCACCCGCGCATTCTGGCTCATTGCCATTGGTCATGGCTTCTCCTCTATGGCCATGATCGCTATCATGGCCCACCTGGCTCTAATGCTCACAGACCAGGGCCTCTCTCTGCCGCAGGCCGCCTGGGTGGTGTCCACCTACACCGTGTCCTCCATGATCTTCCAGGTGATCGGCGGCTACGTCGGCGACCGCATTCCAAAGAACGTGGGCCTGTTCGTCTTCACAATGGTTCAGGCGTCGGCGCTGCTGGTGCTCACCTACGCCACGGAAACCTGGATGGCGTACGCCTTCGCAGTGCTGTTCGGAATAGGCTTCGGCGGACGTAGCCCGCTTGCCATCTCGATACGCGGCGACTACTTCGGGCGACGCTCTTTCGGCACCATCATGGGAATATCGCAGGTCCCCATGAACATACTGCTGCTGGCCGCCCCTGTCTTCCCGGGCCGCCTGCACGAAATCTATGGCAACTACACACTCTCTTTCATGATACTAGCGGGTCTCAGCTGCATAGGAGCAGTGCTGTTCCTGCTCGCCCGCAAGCCCTCGCCGCCGCAGGCCGCCCGCCGCCGCGAGACCGCGCCGGTTGGCGGCAGGTTCAGCAATCCTTTAGGATACGTCATCGGCGGTGCGCGCCGCCGCTCGAATGAGGAAACCGCGGCCCAACGGACTCAAGACTCCGCCGCAGAAAGCCCGCGAGCCGCTCGCAGGCCGGCAGTCGGCGACGGGCACGAGTAGCACGCGGCCCGCACGCATCAAGCCTCGAATGGAGGTCCCGCATGGTCAACGAAGTTCAAGGGGTCATCGCGCGCGCCAAGGGCGCGGAGGTCACGCTGGAGACGATACTGGTGCCCGATCCCGGGCCGGGCGAGGCACTCGTCCGCGTGAAGGCGTGCGGCGTGTGCCACACCGATCTTCACTACCGCGAGGGCGCCATCAACGACGACTTCCCCTTCTTTCTGGGCCATGAAGCCGCCGGCGTGGTGGAGAAGATCGGAGACGGGGTAGGCCACTTGTCGCCCGGCGACTCCGTGATACTGGCGTGGCGCTCACCCTGCGGGGCGTGCCGCTCCTGCCTGCGCGGCAGGCCGTGGTACTGCTTCGACAGCCGGAACGCGCGACAGCAGATGACGCTCGCCGACGGCTCGCCGGTCTCGCCCGCCCTGGGAATCGGCGCGTTCGCCGAGCTGACGCTCGTGGACGCCGGGCAGGCCGTGAAGGTGGACCCGCGCGCGCGTCCGGAAGCGGCCGGGCTGCTCGGCTGCGGAATCATGGCCGGGCTGGGCGCGGCGATCAACACCGGCGGCGTGTCGCGGGGCGACTCGGTGGCCGTCATAGGCTGCGGCGGAGTGGGAGACGCCGCCATCGCCGGCTCGCGGCTGGCGGGCGCACACACCATAATCGCGGTGGACATAGACGACCGCAAGTTGGAGTGGGCCAGAGGCTTCGGCGCCACCCACACCGTGAACTCGACGCGCACCGACGCGGTAGAGGCCATTCGCGAAATAACCGGCGGCAACGGCGTGAACGTCGCTATAGAGGCCGTTGGCAACCCCGCCACCTACGAGCAGGCATTCTTCGCCCGCGATCTCGCGGGCACCGTGGTGCTGGTGGGAGTGCCAAGCCCGGACATGACCATCGAGCTGCCGATGATCGAGGTGTTCGGCAGGGGCGGCTCCCTCAAGTCGTCCTGGTACGGCGACTGCCTGCCATCTCGAGACTTCCCCACGTACATAGACCTGTACCTGCAGGGCCGGCTGGACCTGGACGGCTTCGTTTCGGAGACCATAGGGCTGGGAGACGTGGAGGAGGCATTCCACAAGATGGAGCGCGGCGAGGTGCTGCGCTCGGTAGTGGTGCTGTAGCGGGAAGTTTACCCTGCGGCTGGCTTGGAGAGAGATTATGACTGACGAGAACGCGAACGACTACCTGGCTCGGATGCACGAGAGCCGCGGCTATACGCTGGAGATGCACCGCATCATGGCCGAGGCGGACCTGGAGTGGGCGCAGAAGTACGGCGAATTCATCGAGGCCACCTACACCGGGCAGCGCACGCTGGACCGCAAGACGAAGGAGCTGCTGCAGATAGTGGTGGAGGCCGCGCTGCGAGCCGACGTCGAGCAAATCCAGTTGCACGTCCGCCTGGCGCTCCGGGAGGGCGCGACGCCCACGGAGATCCTGGAGGCGCTGCAGGCCGTCATCGCCCCCATGGGCGCGCTGGCGTTCCGGCGCGGCCTCCAGGCGTGGGCCGCCGAAACCGGCAACGAAGGACAATCGTAGGGGCGGGTTTCAAACCCGCCCGCTGGTGTAACTCGATACGGGGATTGGGGGTGTGGCAATCCCTTCCCCCCAACAACTGACAACTGACCACTGAAAACTAACCACTGGAGGAAACCACATGACCACGTCAAGAGAAGTCATGGCCGAGATAGCGCCCAAGCTCGCCGAGCTCACCTCGGACGTCGTATTCGGCGACGTCTGGGAGCGTTCCGAGCTGTCCAAGCGAGACCGCAGCCTCATCACCGTCGCGGTGCTCACCGCGCTGTACCGCACCGAGCAGTTGCGGGGACACATCGGCCGCGCCCTGGACAACGGCGTCACCAAAGAGGAGATAGCCGAGGTCATAGTCCAAATGGCCTTCTACGCCGGCTGGCCCACCGCCGCGAACGCAGTCCGCGTAGCGAAAGAAGTCTACGACCAGCGCTAACGCGGCGCCTTCTTGAAGTCCCCTCTCCCTCAGGGAGAGGGTTAGGGTGAGGGCGAACCGACCCTCCCCCGTCATTCCCGCGAAAGCGGGAACCCAGGGGCCGGAGGGAGGGTCCAAACCCGCCCGCCGACGTTAGTTCCCTCTCCCCCCGCGTGGGAGAGGGTTAGGGTGAGGGGGCGTCAGGTCGGCGCATGCCCCACGCCTGCCTCTCAGAACGCCCTCCTCGCCTGTCATTCCGAGCGTAGCCGAGGAATCTAAGGCCCCCTGACATCACCAGCGCCGCGCGCTGATGGAGCTGCGGCTAGGTGTCTGTCCCGTCCCTCGCCGCTCTGATCAGGCTTGGGCGCAACCGGATTGGCGCCGGGGGGCTTGCCGCCATAATCAGGCCGAGGAGGAACTTTCTTCGGCCCTGTACCCTTGATGAGAATTTTTTTCTGGCGCGTGTCGTCGCGTGGCATCTCAAAACCTCCGTCCGAAATGGTGCTATTTGTGCACCTCCACATGCGTCCTTGAACTGTTGCGCAGCGTCGCGATAACGTCTAGATGGACGTAGCTTTCACCGATGGGCCTGTGCGAAATCTCGTGGGTGATGGTGAGATGTGGCTGGAAGTCCCTGAAGACCTGTAGCTTGTACAACGCGAACACGCCACCGGCGATTATCGCGGCCAGTGTTCCGAGTGCCTGCACCGTCTTGGCTGCATCGCCGAACCCGTCGTCGCTCAACGCCGACACGCCGCACGTGATGCCGACGAGGATTGTGGTTACCAATACCGCCAGCGTGAGCAGCCTCAGTACACTTGACTTGCTCATGCTATACATATCCCCCGCAGGTCGTCGTTAGCCTTAACGTCCAAGCCCCCCCTCACACCACCAGCACCGCCCCCCTCGGCCGCGCCTTCCCCCCGTGCACCGACGGCTCCGCGCACCACTTCGCCGCCAGCCGCCGCACCCCCTCGTAGGTCGCCTCGTCGAACCCCAGCAGGTCGCACACCACCCGCCTGTCCAGCAGTGCCCGGTTCGCGTCCGCGTCCGCGAGATAGGCCGGCTTCAGCTCCTTGTCCCGAAACTCGTCGAAGATCGCCTCTGCCGTGGCAAGCTGCTCGTCCGTAAGCGCCCGTAAATCCAGCACGGGCAGGGTCTCAGCCTTCCGAACTGCAATTGTCGCTTTACTTGATTGCTGCCGACTTGCGTGCCACCAATGAGACAACAGGCCTAACGTACTGTTGCACCACAGGGTGAACATGGAGTCAAATCTCTTGTCAGTGAAGTTCACGTTTGGCCATACCCTTCCTCCCATCGAGTCCAGATCTGTGAATGCAGCCGCAAGAGCTTGCGACCCAAATGTAAACTCTTGGTTGATGTGCGCCCTTCCCGCGTGAGCCCAAGCGGCTGAGGCCTTTGCCTCCATTCCAGGACGTACAAGCAACTGTGAATCAGGGTGGCACACCATGCGCGTCTCATTCTTCGCATTGTGATTCCACAGAGAAGGATAAGTGGCCGTTGGTGTAGGCGGAACCTTGTCAAATGGGCCTTGTGGCGGTTTCCCAATGATGGCTAGGTTGTAGAGTCCGAGCGACGCAAATTCAACCAGTCTTACGACATTAAGGTCGAAGAAGTTAGCGAGTCCCGGCAACCACAACTTGGACTTACTAAGGGCGTAAGCGCATTGTGCCAAGGAATAGTCAACGATGCGAACGCTGCCCCAATTCTCGCCATCGCCATGAAATGCGGTCAATGTGCCGCCGGCGATGTCGTCACCTATCTGAAGATGGCTGCCGCCATACGGTCCGTCTTCTATTCCTCTGGGCGATTTGGCACTGGTGACCGTGGAGGCAATTGCAGCAGCGTCAGCAAATCCACCCGGTCGTTGGCGAAGCGAAATGTAACTTGCGGAGTGTCCTAAGTGTGAGCGACTAGGTCTCTCTACGCGCTTTCGTGCGACGACTAGGCACTCTGCCATACCAGTGTCAGAGGAAAATGACATATCGTTGCCATTAGCGGCAATACTCAGAATTGTCAAGTCACTATAACCCTTGGACATCATTTTGCGAAAACTCCGCCAAGATGACGAGGCAGAAACCGTGAGAGGTAGGACTAACGCCAAGATGCCACCAGGTACCAGTTTCCTGTGGCCCAATGCAGCAAACGCCGACGCCATACCGGCATGACCGTGATAGCACGTGTCTTTTTTTAGAATCGACATCCGCTTGGACATGTCCTTCTGGTCTCGGCTACTGGCTCCAAACGCAGCGAAAGCTGGCGCAAATGTACCGATGTGCATTTGCTCGTTGGTTGAGTTACTAGTAAACGGCGGATTCATTATCACCAGGTCGTATCCCTCATCAGGGATGTCCGCCCGCACCTGTGCCGCCGTCTCCTCCCCCGCGCCGCCAGTGCGCATCGCCGGATCGCTGGTGTTGAACAGCGTCAGCACGCTTGACGACTGCAGCAGCTCCAGCGAGCCTATTGCCACGCTCCCGTCCGCCTGCCGACCGTAGGGCATCGTGTACAGGCGGGACTTCTCGAACACCTCCGACGGCTCCACTCCCGACAGCGTGGAGCCCGTGATGTGTATCGCCGACGGCATCACGTCGCACCCGTACAGCACCTCCTCCATCATCACCCTATGCAACGCCGCCGGGTCGCCTCCGGCCCGCTCGTGGCGTGCGGCAATCTGCTCGTACACCGCCGAAAGCAGCGCGCCGGTGCCGCAGGCGAAGTCCCCGATTCGCAGCTTGCCTATCGCCCCCGCGTCGCTCCAGTCCACGCTCTCCATCTTTGCCACGGCCAGACGCGCCAGCAGCGCGGCCGATGCCGGCAGCGTGTAGAAGGTGGCCAGGTACTTGCGGTCCGCGATGAGCCGCTGGAAGATGCGGCCCGTCAGGTCGTGCGCGTTGTCGACACCGGTGGCATTGACCGACTGTGCGGTGTAGCTGAGCTGCCGCAGGATCCTCGCCGCGTCCTGCGAGCCTAGGCTCTCCAGGATGTCCTTTGCGATGGCGAAGATGGCCCAGTAGTTGATACCCAGGATGGTGTCCCAGGCGGCCAGCACCCTGGCCTGCGGATTGGCTACGTTCGGCCCACACACCCGCGCCAGCGGCCTGATGTTCTCGTGCATTCCGGCGATGTGCTCGTGGAACACCAGCGCATTCGCAACAATGGCGCACGCCATCCGGCGCGTCTGCGGCACGTTGGTCATCCCCAGCAGGTTGGCGATGGACATGTTGATACCCGGTTTGGTGTCGTCCAGTTCGTCCAGCAGCCTGGCCGCCCGGTCTATCCCCTCTTGCAGAGCGTTGGTCGCGGCGTCCACGGCGCGCTGCGGCACCGACACCAGCCGCACCATGTCCGCCAGGTCCTCGACCGAACCCTCCAACCAGCCCGAGCTTGGGAACCTGCTCTCGCCGTCCGCCTCCTCGGTGAAGACGCAGTACGACAGCCGGGCCGACTTGAGTGCCGCGCGCAGATCGTATGCTTGCCGGACGTCCTCGGGGTAGCGCAGCGCGATTACCGCCTCGATCACCCGCCCGTTGGACGCCACCTCCAGCCCCAGGCGGTCCTTAGCCTCGGGCTCGACGTTTTGGGCGGGCTCGAACTCCGCCTCCACCACGACCGGCGCGGCCCCGGGCGTGATAACCAGCACGTCCGGCTGCAGCCCCGCATGGCCGGCAAACGCCTGCGTATTCTCGGAGTGCACCCGGCTCCGGGACAGCATGCTCTGAAGCAGGCCGCCAAGTGCGTTGTTGGCGCTCGGCTCAGTCTGGCGCGGCATACCGTTCCCCCGCATCGACGATTTGCGCCATTGTACAACACAGCGAACGCCTGTGCGCGGCAAAGCCCGCCCCCTGTCCGCCATTCCCGCTCCCCTCTCCGTCATCCTGGCTCTCATTTCTGTCATTCCCGGCCCCTAGTCCACCATTCCCGCTCTCCTTTCCGTCATTCTAGGCCGCTTTTCTGTCATTCCTGGCCACTCTTCCGTCACTCCCGGTCCCTTCCCTTCCACCCCGCTGTACGAACGTGTCACAGACCCGCCCGGTGACGTCGGCCTTTCCGCGCCGTCCCTTCACCCTCTCCCTTCGTAATTCCGACTCCCTTCGTCATTCCCGCGAAAGCGGGAACCCAGAGGCGGTGGCGCCATTCCCCATCCCCCTTCGTGTCCTTCGTGCCCTTCGTGGATGACCACATCGAGGAGCCCTTGATTGCGCCGTACATCCGTGCTACTCTCGCCCCTATGACCGACCGCCACTCACAGACTGCCGCCCACGCACGACGCTGCTCGCCCCTCTGGCGACCTGTGACATTTCCGTGCATTTTCGGGGCATTTACACCCAATTCAGTACCCCAAAATGCGTCATCCGCGCACGACGAAGCAGCTATTCCAGCTATGGCGTTGTGCAGAATAGTGCAATTTGGTGCACATTCTGGCGATAACCCCTTCTCTGGGCGGGTTGTCGACCCGTCCGCCACTCCCAACAACCCAAGCCGCCAGTGCTCTCAGCTATGCGGTGGTACAGAATGGAACAAAATGGAACACATTTCGCGGCTTTCGCCGCCCACAGGCCGCCCGTTGCGCGTCCTCCACGCCCGACAGGCAGTCGAGAAAACGGGCGCTCGGCGCGTGGGGCGCTATTGTGAAACTAGACTGCCGACCTTATACTTTATGCTGCAACATTCAGTTCTGAGGTTGGTCGCGCCATGAAGGTCGGGATACTAAACGTAACGGGATACGCCGGAGTTGAGCTCGCGCGCATCCTGCACCGACATCCCGAAGCGCAGATTGCCTCGGTCACGGGAAGGAGCGCCGCCGGCAAGAAGCTGGCCGAGGTGTTCCCGCACCTGTCCGAGATCGACATAACCATCACGGATGAGCTGACCGAGAGCGTCGACGTGGTGTTCTCGGCCCTGCCGCACGCGGCGAGCGCGGAGCGGCTCGAGCAGGCCCTCCAAAACGGCATCAAGTCGATCGACATCAGCGCGGACTTTCGGCTGAAAGACCTCGACGAGTACCAGTCCTGGTACAAGATTGAGCACCCGTGCCCCCAGTACCTGGAAGAGGCCGTCTACGGCCTGCCGGAGCTGCACCGCGACGAGGTGGCCGCGGCCAACCTCGTCGCCAATCCCGGCTGCTACCCCACGGCGGCGATCCTCGCGCTCGCGCCAGCAATGGAGGCCGGCATCATCGAGCCGGACGTGATCGTAGACGCCAAGTCGGGCGTGTCCGGCGCGGGGCGTGGATTCTCGCTTACCACCCACTATTCGGAGGTGAACGAGAACGTGCAGGCCTACTCGGTGGACGGCCACAGGCACCTGCCGGAGATAACCCAGGAACTGGGCGCCATCGACGAAGACGCCCAGCTGCGGCTCACGTTCCTGACACACCTGATACCCATGACGCGCGGCATACTCGCGAGTTGCTACGCACCTCTGACGGAGAAGGCGGTCGCGAAAGGCCTGGCCTCTAGGGAGCGCGTACAGGAACTGTACCGGGACTACTACGCCGACGCTCCGTTTGCAAAGGTGGTCGACGCGCCGCCCATGACCAAGCACACGCTGGGCAACAACGACTGCGTGATCTTCCCTACGGTCGACACGCGCTCCAACAGGCTCATGGTCGTGAGTTGCCTGGACAACCTGGTGAAGGGCGCGGCGGGGCAGGCCATCCAGAACATGAACCTCATGTTCGACCTGCCCGAACGCCAGGGCCTGGAACAGTTGGCGCTCTACCCCTAAGCGGCCTTTCGCGGCCCCATCGTCTAGTGGACTAGGACGGCGGCCTTTCAAGCCGCAAACACGGATTCGAATTCCGTTGGGGCCACCACCTCCCACAAGCCCCTTCCGTCTCCACGCTGTAGGGGCGGGTTTCAAACCCGCCCGCCGCACCAAGGAATCCCCTCTCCCTCGAGGGAGAGGGCTAGGGTGAGGGTGAAGGGGGCCCCTTCACCCTCGACTGGGGGAGGTTAGCGCCTGCCCCGTACTCGATACGGGGATGGCGGTGAGGGTGCGGGAACCATGAGGCCATGTCCAACGATCTGAAGCGTGCCGTACAGCTCGGCTGGGACGCGATGTCGGACTCCTACCAGGAGCAGTCCCGCATCTCGGTCGACGACGTACACTACGCGCCCTTCGCTCCCGGCGAGAGGACGCTGCGCCTGCTGGGCGACGTGCGGGGCAAACGCGCCCTGGAGTTGGCGTGCGGCGCGGCGCAGAACGCCATCGCACTGAGCAGGTGGGGCGCCCGCGTCACCGCGATGGACTTTTCGACGCGGCAGCTTCGACACGCGCGGCTTCTAATCGAGGAGTGCAAGGCGGACGTGCGGCTGGTGCGGGGTGACATGGAACGGCCGGCCATGTTCAGGTCGGAGTCCTTCGACCTGGTGCTGTCTTCGTTCGGATGGGAGTTCGTGCCGGATCTTGGCGCCTGCTTCAGCGAGTGCCACCGCCTCCTCTCGCCCGGCGGGCTGCTGGTGGTCAGCACGGTACATCCGCTATCGGCGTTCGAGTGGGACGTCGACGAGCGTGCGCTCATCGTCACGGACTACTTCAACCCGCCCGTCGAGGTCTGGGAGGACTCGGACCGGCGAGCGGTCACCCACTTCCGCACCTTTCAGGAGCTGCACGGCCTGCTGACGGACAGCGGCTTCGTGGTGGAGCGGGTCGTCGAGCCGTATCCGGCGCCTCCAGGCCGCGGCGCGCCCTACTCGGGCGAGTACTGGGCCGACCACGCGGAGAGGCTGGCGCGCGTGCCGTTCGCGATAGTCTTCAAGGCCCGCAAGCCACAGTAGGGTCACACTCTTCGGATGCCGCCCAGTACAGGGCGTTGAAAAGAGTTTTGTACGTGCCCCTGGCCTGCGCCCTGAACTGGGGCCTGTATCCCATCAGCACCACCCTGCCCTCTCCGACCGGCACACAGGCGAGCGCCGCCCGCCCGTGCAGCTTCTCCTGGCCGAGCAGCCAGCCGCTGAGCAGAGGATTGTAGCGTGGGAAGTTGGCTACGGCGACGCCCTCGACCATCTCGAACGCGGGGCCGTTTATGAACATCACCGCCGCGTCGCGAGGCATGCCGTAGGCCAGCGGGTGGCCGAAGTCCATTATCGCGCGAAGCAGGCTGCCGGGGGCAAAAAACGACGAGTGTGCGTAGGCACGCAGGGCGTTCCTCACCGGCAACCGAAGCTGGTTCATCGCGTAGCGCGCCGCGCCGTCCCAGGCGACCAGCAGGCCGCCGGACTCGACGAACCGGCGCAGGCTCTCGCCGCCCTCGTCGCCCAGCCCGCCGGCGTAACGCTCCGGATAGGTCGCCGGGTTGTAGCCCCGGTGAAGCTGCCGAACGCGCTGGTGCGGCAGCACCACGACGTCGAACTCCCCCTCGAGGCCGCCGGCCCGCACGTCTTCGTCGGTGAGCGACCGGAATCCGAAGCCGTACTGCTCGAAGATGAGACGCGTCCAGCCCTCCTCGGAATTGGGGACGTAGCTGTTGTACAGGCCGACCCTGGGAGGCCGCAACCGGGTGAGCGCAACATCCGGCGCGCACTGCACCGGCAAGAACGTCAGCAGATCGCGCTCGGCCAGCTCCGCGAGCAGCCCGCGGGGCGCCGCGCCGTCCACCACGAAGGCGCCCGGCGCGTAAGACGAGCCGCCGGCCCTGAAGCCTTCGCAGGCCCGGCGTACCTCCACACCGGCCGCCAGCAGCCGGTTCACCGCGCGAGCCGCCGCGTTGCTCTCCGGACCGAGCAGGTAAGCCGCGGCGCGCCGCACCGGAGGGGACGCGGCGGCCGCGGGCGGCATCGACGGTTGTGCGAGCGGCTCCAGCTCCGCGTCGAACGGTCGCTTAATCTCGGCGACGTCAACCCCCATCAGCAACGGCAGGCTGTGCGCCGTTACGTCGTAGGGGTGCTTGG
This sequence comes from Dehalococcoidia bacterium, assembly GCA_965226695.1. GTDB lineage: Bacteria > Chloroflexota > Dehalococcoidia > Lucifugimonadales > CATOSD01 > CATOSD01. Next base: position 2,592,445 of record OZ245405.1, on the reverse strand, counting down.
GTGGGCCGCCCGGGTAGTCGCGCACGTCCGGATAGCGCGCCACCTCCAGCATAGTCTTGGCGAACGCGCCGTAGGGTTGCGCCATGAGCACCACGCGGGAGCCGCGCGGGTAGGACCTGCCGTCCGCGGTGAACGGGGCCAACGCCGCGTGAACCTCGACGGCCGCGGTGTCCAGCACGTCGAGCAACTCGCTCGCCGTCCTGGGGTCGCGCTGGGCGGGCGGCAGCACGTAAGCGAACGGCGGCGCCGTGCGGGTAACCGCCCGCTTGCCCACTCGGTAGAAGTTGCGGGCCCACTCGCCTCGAAATCTCGCGGCGTTGTCGAGACAGGCCATCACGGCGGCGAAGTCGTAGTCCACGATGTCGCTCAGGCTCCAGTCGCCCCCCTTCCAGGGCATGGGGTGGTTCCACGAGGGCTTGAGCGGATCCTCGCGTCGGATGGACTTGAGCTGGCCAGGCTTGATCGTGATGGGCGTCGCGATTCGGACGCTCGCGACCTCCGACAACACTCGGACGCCGCCGTGGTAATGCTGGTACGAGCGGCTTGGGCTGAAGCCGTCGTACACCACGTTTATGGCCACACCCGCCTTGCCCTGCGCCGTCAGGTCGTTCGCCATGGAAGCGCCGAGCATGGCGAGCTCGCTCTGGAGTATCGGATCCACGTTCGGGCCGACGGGGTCCTCGTAGGGAGGGAGGATCATGCGCATGCCCTGCGTGCGCGTTTGGTGAAGGTCGTACATTATCTGTGGGTGCCAGGCGTTCAGGCAGTGCTTGACGGTGAGCCTGGTTTCGGCCAGGGCGAACGTGGCCCAGTCCCGGTTGTTGTCGTGGCCGGCGTACTTGTGGTACAGGCGAGGGGGGATGACGCCCTCGTGCGGAGTGCCCACGGTGGAGTCGTACCACTCCTTGACGAGGTCCAGACCATCGGGGTTCAGGCAGGGGATCAGTAAGAGCACCACGTTGTCGAGCACACGTCGGACTCGGTCATCGTCGCTCGTCGCCAGGTGGTGGGCCAGCAGCATCGACATCTGTGCCGCGCCCACCTCGGTGGCGTGGATGCTGCACGAGACGGCCACCACCGCCCTTGCCTCAGCGATCAGGTCGTCCGCTTCGGCCTCGCTGCCCACACTTCGCGGGTCGGCCAGTTTGCCCTGGACCTCGCGCAGGCGCTCGCTCCTTGCGAGATTGGGGGGTGAAGAGATCAGGCACAACAGGAACGGCCTGCCCTCGGTGGTCTTGCCGACCTCGCGCACCATGATGCGGTCGGATCCCTCGTCGAGGATGCGGAAGTACTCTACTATCTGGGGCCAATCGGCCAGGCGCCGCGCCTCCCCCACGTCGAAACCGAGATGCTCCCTGGGGGTGATGATTGATGACATGCTGATGATTGTGATGCCTTGGCGGGCGGCGGTCAAGCGCCCGGCCGTCCCGCACGCCGCGCGGCCGCTTCGCCGTGCTATGATGTGGTCAGCGTTCTCAAGATGCGCCCCAAGTTTTGCTGTAGGAGGTAGCTATGCCCGAAGGCGAACGGCGCTACTGGCTCTTGAAGTCCGAGCCGACTACCTACTCCTTCGCCGACCTGATGGCCGAGCCGGACCGGACTGCGGAATGGGACGGCGTACGCAACTACCAGGCGCGCAACACGCTTCGCGACGACATGAAAGAGGGCGACGGCGTGTTTTTCTACCACTCCAACGCCAAGCCGACCGCCGTGGTGGGGATGGCGTTAGTCGTGCGCGGCGGATATCCCGACCACACCGCGTGGGACCCAGACTCCGACAACCCGGACCCCAGGAGCACACCCGACAACCCCCTGTGGTTCATGGTGGACATTCAGGCGGTGGTGGCCTTCGAGACTCAGGTCCCGCTGGCGGCGATACGAAAGACACCGGGCCTCGAGAACATGGCCCTGGTGAAGAACTCTCGGCTTTCAGTGCAGCCCGTAACTCCCGAGGAGTGGTGCATAGTGACCCAACTGGGAGGGGCGGGCGGTTAGTGGCCGGTTGGCATCCTGCGCCTCCGGAGCATCGCCAGGCGGGTATGCGGGCTTATGCTTGGCCGCGCCGGAGGACCTTGCCCGGACGGGCGGCGGTGTGCTTGCCCTCGTCCACTACGGGCACGCCCCGGACCAACACGTAGGGTATGCCGTCGGGGTACTGGTGCGGGTTCTCCCAGGTGGAGTTGTCCATGACCGTCTCGGGATCGAATATCACAAGGTCCGCCGTCAGCCCTTCCTTCACGAGGCCGCGGTCTTTCATGCCCATGCGCTGGGCCGGGAAGCCGGTCATCTTGTGGATGGCGTCTTCCAGAGTCAGGACGGCGGGCTGCTCGCGGACGTAGCGGCCCAGGATGCGCGGGTGGGTGCCGTAGAACCTCGGGTGGGGCAGCGCGTTCTTGTACGGTCCGTTGGGCGAAACCGCGTTGCCGTCGGAGCCTATCATCGCCAGTTCGTGGCCCATGAAGTAGCGGACGTCGCTCTCCACGCGATTGTGAACGAGCCCCGGCACTGAGCCGTCCTCCTCCTCTATCAACTCGAGGACTACCTCGGCGGGTTCGATCTCCCGCTCTTCCGCTATCTCAACGATGTTTTTGCCAAGCAGGTGGCGGTTGCGCTCTGACTGGACGTGGGCCACGTGCCACGTCTCCCACTGAGGTGTCAGTCCCCCGAGCCCGGCGGCCATTTCCCGGCGTACGCGCGGCCTGATGGCGGGGTCGCCCAGACGCGCCATGAAGTCGTCCATTGTTCCCGCCTGCGCCCACAGGGGTATAAGCTGGTCGAAGCCCGCGCCCGCCGCGGTGTACGGATACATGTCGTAGGTGATGTCCAGGCCGCCCTCGCGGGCCTTCACCAGGAGATCGACCATGGCGGGGCCTTCTCCGTACACGCGCCGGTCGATTATGGCCATGTGTGAGAACTGGACCGGAATATCGGCCCGCTGACCAATCTCGATGGCCTCTTCGATGGACGACAGATGCAAGCCGTTGCCGACGCGGGCGTGGGTGACGTAAAAGGCTCCCTCGTAGCGCCTGATGGACTCGCAGAGGGCCACTATCTCGTCCGTTGAGGCGTATGCGGAGGGTGTGACCGACAGCCCGGTAGAAAGGGAGAACGCGCCCATCTCGATGGCCTCGGCTGCGAGGCGCTTCATCTCGCGCATCTCGTCAGGAGTGGCGGGCCGGTCCTCGATGGCGCCTGATGCTATCTGCAGGGCGGAGTTGCCGACCTGAGGCGCCAGGTTGATGCTGATGCCGCTCGACTCCAGTGCCTCGGCCCAATCGTCCAGCGTGTTCCATTCCCACGTCGCGTCGCCGATGAGGATCTTGTCTAAATTGTCCTGCAGTGCCTTCGGGCCGCCCTTTCCCGCTGGGAAGGGGGAATAGCTACAGTTTCCGGTGACCTCGGTCGTAACCCCCTGGTGGGCCTTGCTCTCGCCGCCCGGGTCGTCCAGCAGGGTGACATCGGAGTGGGTGTGCATGTCGATGAATCCCGGCGCCACTACGTGGCCCGCGGCGTCGATTCGCCGCGCCGCCTCGACGCCGCCGAGCGAGCCTACGGCCTCGATCCGGCCGTTCGATATGCCAACGTCGCCCCTGTATCGGGGCGAGCCGGTGCCGTCCACAATGATGCCGTTCAGGATCAGGATGTCAAATGCCATGGTTGCCCTCCCGAGATTCCGATGGATTCGTACAGAAGCCGGACAATGCGATTGTGGCCGGAGTGGCGCATCGTGACCGATCTGGGAGTGGCGCAGGGCTGACCGGAGCCGGCCCTAGATGCGGCCCGCGATGACGCCGCCCAGCTCGGTCGTTGAAACGACGTCGCCCCCGTCGGCGGCGATGTCAGGGGTGCGATAGCCTTCCGCCAGCACGCCGGAGACGGCTTCCTCCACGGCACGGGCCTCGTCCTCGAGCGCGAACGAGTACCGCAGCATCAGCGCCATGCTCAGGATCGTGCCGATGGGGTTGGCGACGCCCTGCCCGGCTATGTCCGGTGCGGTACCGTGGATCGGCTCGTACAGGCTCACCGCCCTCCGCCGGCGCCGCCCGCCCCCGCCCGGCAGCCCGGCTAGGCTCGCTGACGGGAGCATTCCCATCGAGCCTGCCAGCACGGACGCCTCGTCCGTGAGTATGTCGCCAAACGTGTTCTCGGAGACTATCACGTCGAAGTGGGCCGGGTTGCGGATGAGCTGCATGGCGGCGTTGTCGACCAGCACGTGCTCCAACTCGACGTCCGGGTAGTCCGCCGAAACCTCGTCCGCGATCTCCCTCCACAGCCGTGATGACTCGAGCACGTTGGCCTTGTCCACCGAAGTGAGCAGTTTGCGGCGTCCTTGCGCCAGCTCGAATCCCGCGCGCACGATGCGCTCGATCTCCGCCTCGGTGTAGCGGAGGGTGTCCACGCCGCGCCTGCCGCGCGAGGTCTGCCACCGGCGCTTGGGCCTGGCGAAGTACAGCCCGCCTGTCAACTCCCGGACGACGACCATATCCACGCCCTCGAGCAGGTGTGGCTTGATCGGGCTGGAGTTGATCAGCTCGGGGTACACCCTGACCGGGCGGAGATTGGCGAACAATCCCAGCATCTTGCGGATGGCGAGTATGCCGTCCTCCGGGCGCACGGTTGCCCTGGGGTCGTCCCACTTCGGGCCGCCCACCGCGCCGAACAGGATGGCGTCGGTGTTCTGGCACAGCTCGGCAGTCTCGTCGGGGAGCGCCGTGCCGTGCGCGTCGATTGCATTGCCGCCCACGCTGCCGTAGCTGAGGCCGAAGGAGTGGCCGAAGCGGTCCTCCACTGCCTTCAGCACCTTGGTGGCCTCGGCGATGACCTCCGGGCCAACGCCGTCACCGGGAAGCACGGTAACCGAATAGTTCATGAATCTCCTCTTTCAGGTACCCGTTAGTCTGATGGTTCGGGAACGCCCACAATTCCGTCGCGCTGCAGGCGTTCGAGCCGCTCGCCGCCGTAGCCCAGCAACTCACCCAGCACCGCAGTAGAGTCCTGGCCGATTTCGGAGGCGGGCTTCCAGTGGCGCTCGTCCAGGCTGTTGCCTGGGATCGGTATGCCCGGATAGCGCTTAGGGCCGAACTTCGGCTCGTCGAGTTGGACGAAGAGGCCCCGCGCACCGAGGTGGGGGTCGGATAGGACGTCGTGGTTCTTGGCGACCCTGCCCGCCGGCACGCCCGCCGCCTGGAGGCGCTCCATGGCGTCGACTGCGTCCTTGTCGCGCATCCAGGCTTCGATTGCGGCGTCTATCTCGGCCTCGTGCGTTCGGCGGCCCTTGGCGGTGGCGTACTCTCGACTGTCCATCGACTCCGGGTCGCCCAATGCGCGGCGGAGGGCGCGCCACTCGTCGTCGGAGGTGACGGACACGGCGACCCAGTTGTCCTCGCCGGCCGCGGCGTAGGCCCGGCTGGGAGTGTGGCCGCCGGCGCGGTTGCCGGACGGCCGCGGCGTGCTGCCGGTAGCGGAAGAGACGGCCACGTGCTCGCCGAGCACGGCCACGGGGCTGTCCGCCAGCGAGTGGTCGATGAACTGGCCCAGGCCGGTTTCACGCTTGTGGGTGAGGGCGTTCATGACCGCGGCCACCATGTTCAGCCCGGAGAGCGGGTCGGCATAGGCGATGCCCGTAGGCAGGGGAAGCTCTCCGGGGTAGCCCAGCATCGAGACGATGCCGCTCTGCGCTTCCGCCGCCGTGCCCAGCGAGGGGTAGGTCGCATACGGGCCGGTCGCGCCAAAGCCGGACATGGAGCAGAGCACCACGCCCGGATTGGCGGCGCAAAGCGAATCGTAGTCCAGTCCCAGGTTCGGCATGACGCGGGGCCTGAAGTTCTCCACCACCACGTCGGATACGGCGACGAGCTCCAGGAATATCTCGCGGCCCTCGTCGGTGTCGAGGCGCACCGCGAGATTTGGTTTGTTACGGTTGAGCTCGCGGTCCACCAGGCCGAGGCCCTGCTCGGCCGACCTGGGATCGCTCACCCTGATGACGTGAGCGCCGAAGTCGGCGAAGATTCTGCCGCCGAGCGGGCCGGCCCAGACCCTGGTCATGTCGATAACGCGAATGTCGCTAAGAGCGGCGTCGAACATGTCAGGCGCTCACGCGAGAACCGCGGCTGTGTGCTCGCCAAGCATCGGCGCGCGGGACAGCTCCGGCGTGCCGAGGGACGAGCGGAACGGGAACGTTGGGTAGTCCGCCGTGGGAGCGGACGGGTGCTCGAGCCGCTGGAACAGGCTGCGGTGGCGATACTGGGGATCGTCGAGCACCTCGCCCAGGTCGAGCACCGGGGCGGTGACAAGGCCCCAGTCGCCCGCCGTCTCGGCGAACAGCTCGGCCCGCGGCCGGTCTTTTGCCCACTCGACAATAACCTCGTCGATCTCGTCCGCTTTGGCGCGACGCTTCTGGCGGGTGTCGAAGCGCGGGTCTTTCTGCAGGTCTTCGCGGCCCATCATCACGCAAAGCAGGTCCCACTGCCACTCCATGGCTAGCCCCCAGCACAGCAGGCCGTCGGCGCAGGGCAGCACCACGTTCGGATAGGTGGCGAACGGGCCCTGCCGCTCCCACCTGTGACCGTTGCGGGTGCGCACCAGGCCCTCGAAGGTGTGCATGACGTAGGTGTACTGGTGGAGCGTCGCGACCGTCTCGAGCATCGTCAGCTCAAGGAATCGGCCCCTTCCGGTGCGGCCACGTTCCCACAGCGCGAACTGGACCGCCGCGTAGGCGCTGAGGCCGGTGAGGTAGTCGGCCTGGCGGCCCGGCAGCGCGAGCGGCTCCCGGTCCTCCTCGCCGGTCAGGTACATGTAGCCGCCCAGGGCAAGCTGCACCATCGGTGTGGAGTTCCAGCGCGCGTACGGGCCCGACAGGCCGAAGGGCGTGACGCATAGCTCGACGAGGCCGGGGTTGGCCGCCGTGAAGGCGTCTGGAGCTATGTCGAGCCGTTCCCGGAGCGGCAGCGTCCAGTCCTCGATGAGCACGTCCGCCGAGGCGGCCAGCGCTGACAGCCTGGCCATGCCCTCCGGTGTGCGCCAGTCGAGCAACACGCTCTTCTTGCCGGTGTTGTTGTACAGGAAAAGCGCGCTGGACTCGCGGTCACGGTCTTCCGTGAGGAACGGTCCTTCCCGGCGCGACCAGTCGCCGTCGGGCGGGAGCTCGACCTTGACGACCTCGGCGCCGAACGCGGCCAACATGCGGCCGCAGTGCGGACCCGCGACGCCCTCGGCCACTTCCACGACGGTCAGCCCCCGCAGGGGCAGCGCGGTCAATTCGGCAGGTGCTCCTTTCGTTGGCGCGGCGGCGAGGGGTTGCTGAGAACGCCGCGAGTGACAACGGGAATATACTCGCAGGCCCGCGGTGGCGTCAACACGACAGGCGGCGAAGTCCTGTCCACGAAGGTCCCCAAGGGCACTAATGAGGCTGGGCTACACGGATGAGGAAGGGCCATGGGGCGCTTGTGGGCGAGGTTTTCGCGAAATACTGTCTCTTTTTGTTTCATTCTGTCTCGGCTACTAGCTGAGAGTACTGGCTGAGTGCAACATCTTGAAACGCTGGAGAGACGGAACTGGGCAGGAAAGTTACAAAATGTAACAGGAATGAGACAGGTGAGCGGGGATTCCAACTGCGTTGTTAGTGGCCGCAGGTCGACGGGGTCAGTCCCTTGTCGCAGAAAGACTAGCACGGATGTACGCAGGGTTCAAGAAGGCTGACAAGATTGAATCTGTGAAAGTTCAGAGGGCGGTTCAGCTAGGATTGGTATTGGTCTGCGGCTTGCGAATTATTCCGTAATTGGAATATACTGTGCCCATGTCTTGGGAGGTCGAGTACACGGACGAATTCGGGCAATGGTGGCAGGCGCTCTCGGAGGGCCAGCAGGACGCAGTGGCCGCCAGGGTCGAGTTGCTGATGGAGTACGGTCCCAACCTGCCGTACCCCTACTCTTCGGACATCAGGGGATCGCGTCACGGAGTCATGCGTGAGCTTCGAGCGCAGAGCGGCGGCAGGCCCATCCGGGTATTCTACGCCTTCGACCCCAGGCGAACGTCGATCCTGCTTATCGGCGGAGACAAGACGGGCAACGACCGGTTCTACGAGGAGTACGTGCTGTTGGCCGACGACCTCTACGACGAGCATCTGGAAGAACTGCGAAAGGAGGGTCTGATCGAATGAGTGGACGCCATCCGTTCAGCGAGTTGACCGAGGATTTCACACTGGAGCGCCGTCGGCGCATCGGCGATATGAAGGGGGAGTTGCTCGCCGAGATGCATTTGCACGAGCTTCGCCGAGCGCGGGCACTGACCCAGCGGGACATGGCGAAGATGCTGAAGGTGAACCAACCCGCGGTGTCCAAGCTGGAGCAGCGGGCCGACGTGTACGTATCCAGCCTGCGATCCTACATCGAGGCGGTGGGCGGCAAGCTGAAGATCGTTGCCGAGTTTCCCGATGGCGAGGTAGCCATTACCAATTTCTCCGACATGGGAGAGGTTGAGGACGCCTAGTGCGGGCGAGACAGCCGGTTCATAAGGTCAGGATCAGGTCCTCCCGACGACAGCTTGGGAAATGAGTGCCTGCCTACTCTGATTTTCAAGGTGGGACAGTCGGGGTGCGAGAAAGCGTCATGGGGTGTAGGTGTCGGGCGGGGTGATGTTGTGGAAGATGGAGTATTGTGAGACTACCTCCTCCTCGCTGCCAATCCGCGCCCACACGATGATTGTGTACACACCCGCCGGCACATCGCCGATGTCGGCCGTGACTGAGAAGTCGTTTCCGCTCACCTTCATTTCGGAAGCCGTAATCCAAGGCACGACATGGGAGGTGCCTTCACTGGCCTGGCTCGCATCATATGCTTCCTGCCAAAACTCGTGCGCCTCATCGTGCGATCGCGGCGTGGAGGCGTCGGGGTCGACATCGTAGGGATCCAGGCAAGGCTCAAGAGTCACTTGGAACGAGTTCTCGGTGTAGTAGGATCTTCCAGTCAGAGGCGGTCGCAGGGCCGCGACCAGCCGTCCGTTGTCGTAGCAATAGGTTCTCACAAGTTGGCCTCTTGTGAGGGGATGGGGAGGTGAGTCGTAGTAGATCTGTATCCCAAGGTCATCCAGGAAGCTAAATTTGGCGCCGTTCTTCACCTCACCAGAAAGCGTGAGAATTCTGCCGTTGATTTCTGGCAGAGCCCCGTGCTCCACGTAGTCGCCCTCGAAGTGCTGGATGGCGCCAAAGTTGTAGCGGTTCCACGCCAGGCCGATGTTCACTCTCTTGTGTTTTGACCTAAGAATGTTGCGGCGATGTCCTGGGCTGTCCATCCAACCCTCCATCGCCTCACGAACGTCCCACTTGACGTTTCCGATAGAGCTGTATCCGTCCGTCGCTTTGATGCAGTAATCCAGGCCGTGTCCGTTTTCGCCGTTAGATTGATACCCGCCCGCCAGGCTGTACCTCATGTAAGGTTTAAGCCCATCGATACCCCAGTGAGATGAAAAGCAGTTCTCGATGGCGGACTCGGCGTGGAGTTGCGCGGCGATGTTGTCGCCGAGCACGACCGGGTTGAGGTCTGCGGCGTTGCGCTCTTCGTTGATCAGCTCGAGCATGTACTGCTTGAGCTCGAGGTGGCGCAGCGCGGGGGAGTTGTGGGGAGTCGGTGCAACCGTTGGAGCAGGTGTGTTGGTGGGAACGACGATGGGCTTGGGCGTCGGCCTCGGTGTGGGAGTGCCGGTGGGCGCGGCGGTTGGCGTGGGCGTGCGTGTGGGTGCGGGCGTGCTGGTGGGAACGATTATGGCCCTGGGCTGTGGCCCAGGCGTGGGTATGCTGGCGGCGGCTCGAGCCGCCGGTGTGAGCTTTGTTGTTGGGGCGGGCTGCGCCGTTGGCGTGGTCTCATCTGTTGCCGTGGCCAGGCCTTCTGGTACGAGGATGAGCGTTACGGTGACGGGTACATCACTGGTTAACACAGATTCGTCTGCCGTGAACCGAAATCGCTGCTGTCTGCTCCTAGTGGACACACATTCCGATTCAGGTTGTTCGGAAGTTGGCCACCTTAGCTCGGTGGGACCAATCCGCAGCGCGTAGAGCGCCGTTGGCAGGAGGCAAGAATCGAGCCTTACGCTCAGCTCGCCTTCCGATTCGCGGTACAGAATCTCCAGGACTATATACGTCCTTCCGTCGTAGGAGAATTCGCTCTCGCTCAGGTTACCAAACCAGCCTGCGTGGTACCCGGTGGCCGGAGCGTCGCCGCTCTTCAGGACTCGGCCCTGGGGCGTTACGACGGTGGCCCATTCGAAAGGCGGCAGCGGAGTTGGGCTGGGCGGAACCGGCGTAGCGGTCGGAGGTGGTGGCGCTGCGGCAACCGGAGGCGGGGGCTCGCCTCCCGCGGACACTCTAAATCCCCCGAGGAACTCCGCAATCTCGGACTGTATGTCCGGGTTGATTGCGACAATCACCGCCGCGGCAACGATAACCGCGACTATCGTCAGGGCGACCCATGCGCCCCATCGCCCGCCGCCCCGCCCACGGGGCCGATACCGTCGCGGATTACGCGGTGGCGGGCCGCCTGACCCTGAGCGCACCATGTCGATGGTCGGCCTGGGACTTTGCGGAGGGCGTGCAGGTCGGGGCTGGCTTGCTGGCTGGTGGGGATTCGGTGCGGCTGCTGCGTCTTCTAGCGCCGCCTCCCAAGCGGGACGGCTAGGTGGTGCGGGACGTGAAGGCGGTGGCTCGTGTCCTTCAGGGGGAGAATCTGGCGACGGCGCTCCTGCACCTTGACTCGCCGTTCCATCGGCGGGCTGGCGAGGTCGCTCCGGCGGAGGTTCTCTTCTGGAGCGCGGCGTCGAACGTCTCTGACGTATCTTGCCCTTGCCCAAGCACCTGGGGCAACGGGCAACGCGGCCCTGGTCCGCATTAGACCACCCTGCATAAATCTTGCCCGTCCCTTCGCAGGTCGGGCAATCGATTATGCGCCAATCGCCATCGCCGGAGCTGGCGCGACTACTTGGCTTTCTGCCGCCGCGGTTGCTTGGGCTCCCGCCCGTGCAGGCGGCGCAGGTACACGCCGGCGGATGTCCGTAGTATGGGCGCACTGTGCCTCCAGTTGGAGATTATCCGAAAGAGTGGGGATTTCCGGCTTCTGGCTAAGCCTGCGCCAGGACGGTCTTGAAGTGGTACAAGCCACGCTTGAGTTGCAGTCCAATCTACCGGTGAGAGTATATGGTAGCTTGGTCGTACTCGCAATAGGGGAGGAATAGTGATGGAGGTGAGATATTTTCCCGACACCGACACGCTGCTGATCGACTTCGCTGACAGGGACATCGCCGAGACCACGGACATTAACGAGAACGTCCTCATCGAACTCGATGCCGATGGCGGCCTTGTCAGCATGACCATCGAACATGCCAAGGCCAACGTGAACATTGAGGATTTCTCGTTCCAGACGGTTGGCCAAGAGAGGCAATAGTAGCCGCCACGCAACCGGATCCAATTCGCGGAATCCGGTTGCGGCAGCGACGACTCTCCATTGTCAGGAATCGGATGCGCTGGCACCCCTACCGGACCACCACGTTAACCAGGCGGCCGGGCACGTAGATGAGCCTGGCGACCTCTTTGCCCTGGACGTGGGCCTGCACCCGCGGGCTCGACAGGGCGAGCTGCCTGGCTCTGTCCTCGGTCACGTCCGCCGAGACCTCGATCTTATCGCGCACGCGCCCGTTGACCTGCACCACCAGCGTAACGACCTCGTCGGCCGCCAGGTCGGGGTCCCAATCGGGCCACGCCTGCCGGTGGACGCTGTAGGCCCTGCCGGTCTGCTCCCACAGCTCCTCGACGACGTGCGGGGCCATCGGGGCCAGCATCAGGATCAGCTTCTCGGTGGCGTCGCGCCAGTTGTCGGACGACACCGAGCGCTGTTCCCAGTGCCTGTTCAGGGCGTTGGTGTACTCCATCAGCGCTGCCAGGGCGGTGTTGAACTTGAACCGCTCGAGGTCCTCGCCAACCCTGCGCACCGTTTTGTGGGTGAGCCTGGCGACCTCACGCTCGGGATCACCCCCATCCTGGCCTTCCCCCATCGAGGGGGAAGGGACACGCGGCAGGTGGTCGGGGTCGCGGCGGCAAATCTCCCAGACCCGGTTGATCCAGCGGGACATTCCGTTGATTCCGGCGTCGCTCCACTCGCCGCCCCTGTCCCACGGCCCGAGGAACATGAGATAGCAGCGCACCGCGTCGGCGCCCACGCTCTGCACGTAGTCGTCGGGGGCTATGACGTTGCCGCGCGACTTGCTCATCTTCTGGTGGTTGGCGATGATGTGGCCCTGGTTGAAGAGCCGCATGAATGGCTCGTCGAAGTCCAGCAGGCCGATGTCCCGCAGCGCCTTTACGAAGAAGCGGGCGTAGAGCAGGTGCATGACTGCGTGCTCCGCGCCTCCCGTGTACTGGTCCACAGGGTTCCAGGCGTGTACGGCCTCCGGGTCGAAGGCGTCCGCGGCGTGGTTCGGGCTTGCGAACCGCAGGAAGTACCACGACGAGTCCACGAACGTGTCCATCGTGTCGGTCTCGCGCCTTGCCGCCATTCCGCACTGCGGGCAGTCGGCGTTGACGAACCCCTCGTGGTACCTGAGCGGGGACTCGCCAGTTGGCCGGAACTGGGCATCCTCTGGCAGCAACACCGGCAGCTGGTCTTCCGGCACCGGCACGGCGCCGCACTTCTCGCAGTGGATTATGGGTATGGGCGTGCCCCAGTAGCGCTGGCGCGAGATTAGCCAGTCCCTCATCCGGTAGGCCACGGTGCGCTTGCCCCAGCCGCTCTGCTCCACGTGGTCTGCTATGCGATCCCAGCCCTCGGCGCTCGGCAGGCCGTCGAACTGGCCGGAGTTGACCTGTGTTCCCGCCTCGAGATAGGCCTCGTCCAGATCCTCGCCTGACCAGCCGTCGGGCGCGATGACGACCTTTATGGGCAGTCCGAGCTTTTGGGCGAACTCGAAGTCGCGCTGGTCGTGCGCGGGCACGCCCATGACGACGCCGGTGCCATAGGTGAGCAGCACGTAATCCGCTACCAGGATGGGCACGCGCTCGCCGCTCAGCCTGTTGACGCAGAATGCGCCGGTGAAGACGCCCGTCTTTTCCTTGTCGGTCGACAGGCGCTCCACCTCGCTCTGCCTTCGCGCCTGCTCGACGTAGGCGTCCACCTCGTCTCTGTGCTCGGGCGTCGTCAGGCTCGCGACAAGTGGATGTTCGGGGGCGAGCACGACGAACGTGACGCCGAATATCGTGTCGATTCGGGTCGTAAACGTCCTAAGAACGCTCTCTTCCAGGCCGTACTCAGAGATATCGAACTCGATCTCCACGCCCTCGCTGCGGCCGATCCAGTTCTTCTGCATGGTGGCGATCTTGTCGGGCCAGTCGATCTTGGAGTGGTCGAGCAGCTCGTCTGCGTACTTGGTGATGCGGAAGAACCACTGGTTCAGGTCGCGCCGCGACACCGCCGAGCCGCAGCGTTCGCAGTTGCCCGGGTCGACTACCTGCTCGTTGGCGAGCACGGTGTTGCACGACGGGCACCAGTTGGCCGGGGCGTAGGCGCGATAGGCCAGCCCGGACTTGAGGAACTGGAGGAAGAACCACTGGTTCCAGCGGTAGTAGTCCGGGTCGCAGGTGACGACCTCGCGGTTCCAGTCGTAGATCGGCCCCATCGTGCGCAGCTGCCGGCGCATGTTTTCGATATTGCCCATCGTCCAGGTGTAGGGGTGGACGCCGCGGCTGATTGCGGCGTTCTCCGCGGGTAGGCCAAAGGCGTCGAATCCCATGGGGTGGAGGACGTTGTAGCCCTGCATGGCGCGGTATCGGGCGTGGGCGTCGGAGGGAGACATCGCGTACCAGTGCCCGACGTGGAGGTCACCGGAGGGGTACGGGTACATGGTGAGCTCGTACCACTTTGGGCGCGGGTCGTCGTCGCGGACGGCGTAGAGGTCGTCCGCGGCCCAGCGGGCCTGCCACTTCGCCTCAACCTCGGCGTGGGCGTAGCGTATCTCTGCCTGACTTGCCGTTGTCATGCTTGGCGCTCCGTTTCTGATTGTAGCCTTAATGGGGGTACAAACAAAAAGCTCCCATCCACAAGGGACGGGAGCTTGGCTGTTCATCGGAAATCCCGCGGTACCACCCTAGTTGTCCGCCGCACGGCAGACCACCTCGGAGGCGTATAACGGCGCCCACCCGTCCCGCCTTGGGGCTGTCGCCAATGTAGGGCCACGCGCCGGGCGCCTTTGGGCCGAACGGCGCACGATCCCCTGAGGCGGGATGCTCCGGGGCGAGTTCGCGGTCGCGGGCCTTGCCGGGTTTCCACCGTCCCCGGCTCGCTATGGCGCGCGGCACCGCTACTACTCCCCTTCAACGCATGTTGAGTTAGTGTGTTGTGGGCGAAAACGCTATCACAGGGGCCGCGGTGCGTCAAGCGTGCGGCTCGCGAACCGGCTCTGCGGCAGGCCCCCAGGATCTCGGGCCGCGCGGGCGTGTTACGCGGGGGCGCTGGTGAGGCCGATGGAGGTTATGCCCGCAAGGGCGACTGCCTCGTCCTCCACGGATGTGCCGCCGCTGCAGCCGACCGCGCCGACGATTTCGCCATCGCGATAGACGGGCAGCGCGCCTTGGCCGGGGATCATGCGTCCGTCGAGCATCGCCATCAGCCCGCGCTGGACGGGTGACTGGGCGATGTCGGTGAGCTCGCCGCTGGGCCGCAGCCAGGCCACGGAGGCGACTGCCTTGCCCTGGCAGATCATCACGCTGCGCCAGGGGGCGCCGTCCTGGCGTATCATGGTGATGAGGTCGCCGCGCGGGTCCACCACGGCGACGCACATCTTCACGCCCAGTTCGTCCAGCTTCGCCTTGCAGCCGGTGATAATGCCTTCCGCGTCTGCGAGTGAGAGTCTTGCCATTGCTATGCCTCCTTTGTTGTGGTCGCGGTATCAATTATAGCTTTGCAATCCTGGTGAGCTTCGCCTTCACTGTCCCAAGCTTCATTGGGGGATCCAGAGGCTCCCACGTCTCTATCCGCTGACCGTCCTTTACCGACACCTTCAATTCACTAACTGCGTATCCCGCTGGCATATAGACCGTTAGTCCGGTGAGCTTCTCGCCGCTTGAATCCACTTCCATGAACAGCGCGGTCAATGTCAGCTTGCCTAGGACCACCGGCGAGTCTTCTTCGGCGAAGATTACCTTGGTCTGGGCGAACTCGTCGCCAAGCCAGACTGTCGCCTCTCCCATGAAGAGTTCGCGGCTCTCGCCGTCATCGGAAGCGAACTTGCGACTTTGCCCGCGTGTTACGCCCAGCTCTTCTAAAACGGAGGCAGGCACAGACGTGAAGTTCGCGCCGGTGTTTGCCAGGGCGTCAAGCTCTCTCGAGTTCTGGCCATCGAGCGCGCCAATCCGAATTGGTACTGTGAAGACCCCCAAATCTCACTCTCCCGACTATTGGTCTGCCCGCGCGCTAGCAGGCGGGGCCGTTGGTGTACTCTTCCGCCACCTTGCGGGCGACCCACTGTCCGTCGCTGGCCGAGCCAAGCAGGCGGCCGTTCTCCACCATCAGCTTGCCGCGCAGCAGCGTCGTGACCGGCCAGCCGCTTACCGGCCAGCCTTCCCAGATGCTGTAGTCCTCGAGGTGGAGGTCGCTCAGCTCCAATCGCTTGTTGAAGGTCGGGTCGATGATGGTGACGTCGGCGTCGCTGCCGGCGGCGATGGCGCCCTTTCGGGGGTAGAGTCCGAATATCTTGGCCGCGTTCGCCGCCGTAATGTCGACGAAGCGCTCGAGCGACATGCCCTGCTTGACCACGCCATCGGTGTACGCAACGCCCATGCGGGTCTCGATGCCGTTGTGTCCGCCGGTGACGTCGGCGACGGTCTTGTATTTGATCTTGACCTCCCAGGTGGTTGATACGAGGTCGGTCGCTACGGTGGAGAGGGTGCCGTCGAGCAGGCCGCCCCAGAGGGCGCTCCGGTCGTTCTCGGACTTGAGCGACGGGTAGGTGTGGTACTTCATGCCGTCGTCTTCGCGGTAGTTGTCGGCGTTGAAGCTGGCGTAGTTGTGCAGCGTCTCGCCGTAGATGGCCATTCCCTTTGCGCGGGCCTCGCGGATGGCTTCCACGCCCTCTCGGGCGCTGACGTGGACGAAGTAGACGGGCGAGCCTTTCTGCTCGGCGAGGCGCAAGGCGCGGCGGAAGGAGACGTCCTCCGACACGTTGGAATGAATGAGGTGCATGTTCCACCAGTCCCACTGGCCTCTGTCCTGGGCGAGGGAGTAGTTGTAGTGCACCATGTCGTCGTCTTCGGAGTGGATAAGCAGCATGCCGTTGTTGGGGGCTATCTGGTCCATGATGGCCGCGAGCCTGCCGAAGTCGGTCTTGTTGTCCTGCATAGCGGCGCTGGGCGGCCGGATGCTGGTGGTGAATATCTTGAAGCTGGGGTATCCGGCCTCTATCAGCTCGGGTATCTGGCCGATGGCGTCGGTTCCGGCGCCGTTGGTGAAAATCGGGTGGTAGGAGTAGTCGGTGTAGGCGTTGCCCTGCCAGCGTTCGGCGGCCTCGCCGAGGGCGTGGTGCAGGTCGTGGCCGGGGACCTGGGTCGCGAAATCGAGCACGGTGGTCGTGCCTCCGTAGATGGCGGCCTTCGACACCGGCTCCGCGCCGGAGCGTTCCGGCTGTCGCGGGCCGCCGATGTGGGCGTGAGGCTCGACGCCGCCCGGGACCACTATCTTGCCCGATGCGTCGATGACCCTCGCGCCCTCAGTGCCCAGCACGCCGCGCTCGGCCACCGCCGCGATGCGCTCGCCCTCTATGGCCACGTCCCACTCGCCGACTCCTCCCGGCGTAACCACCGTTCCGCCGGTTATGATCACGTCCACCATTGCGAACCTCCTGTGTTAGGTTAGTATGTTGCCGTGCCGCCGCTCACCCCGTAGACTTCCAGAGCAGTGTTATAGGCTAATCGCACTGGATGTCGCGGATGGCCCAATTCTGTAATGCCGAGGCAGTGAAGCTCGTGCCCTGCGTCAGCGAGCGAGCGCGTCATCAGGCGGGCTCTGCCACGTGCGCCGTCCGAGCGTTCCAAGTTCTTCACGCTGTTGCCGTAGGCTACGACTAGGAGGTCGGACTCCGCCGCCGTCTGCCGGACAATTCGCAGGTTGCGGCTCTGAACGTACCTGGGCTCGGGCAGGTCCGCCGGCAGGTCGGTCGGATACGTCGCCACATGCGGCGTCAAGTTGACCACGCTCAGGCACTTGAAGCCCCATTTTCTCGCGAAGCCCATGCACTTGGTTATCGTATTGTCGTTGTGAACCTTGTCAGCCCTGGACGGGTTCAGCATCAGAAACATGACAGAACGTTCACCATGGTCGACGCGTCTCGTCAGTAGGTAACGGTAGCGCCCGTCGCGTGAGAACATCGCATCGTCTTTGCACTGGCCCATCCCGTCAGCTTTGCTCCAGGCGTTCGACCACGGCGTCGCCAACGGCCTGGGTGGTCGAGGCGCCGCCGAGGTCGGGCGTCAGCGTTTCGCCCGCCTCAATCGTACCGAGCACGGCGCGCTCGATGGCCTGTTGCGCGTCGGCGTGTCCCAGGTGGCCGAGCATCATGCCGCCGGACAGGATTGCCGCCATTGGGTTGGCGATGCCCTGGCCCACTATGTCGGGGGCGCTGCCGTGCACCGGCTCGAACATGGAGGGGTACCGCCGCTCCGGGTCGATGTTTCCGCTGGCGGCCAGTCCCATGCTGCCGGTGATGATGGCGCCGATGTCCGTGAGGATGTCGCCGAACAGGTTGCTGGCGACGACCACGTCGAAGGATTCGGGACGGCGCACGAAGTCCATGCAGGCCGCGTCGATCAGCAGTGACTGGGTTCGCACGTCGGGATAGCGCTCCGCCACCGCCTCGAATGCCCTGTCCCACACGATCATCCCGTAGCCCTGGGCGTTGGACTTGGTGATCGAGGTCACGAGCCGCTTGCGGTCCCGTCTGCGGGCGAGCTCGAAAGCGTAGGTAATCACGCGCTGGCAGCCGCGACGGGTGAAGACGCCGGCCTGGATGCCCACTTCCTCGGCGAAGCCGGCGTACTGAAAGCCGCCGACGTCGGCGTACTCGCCCTCGGTGTTCTCTCTTATCACGACCATGTCGATGTCGCCCGGAGACTTGTCGCGAAGCGGTGACTCCACCCCGGGATAGAGCACGCTGGGACGCTCGCAGACGTACTGGTCGAAAGTGCGGCGAATCGGCAGCAGCAGGCCGTTGAGCGTCACGTGGTCCTGTATGTCGGGATGGCCTACCGCGCCCAGATAGATGGAGTCGGCCTCCGCAAGCCGCTCCAGGCCGTCCGGGGGCATCATCTCAGCGTGCTCGAGGTAGTAGTCGGAGCCCCACGGATGCTCGACGAAGTTCCAGTCGATCTCGTACAGCCGCCCCACGGCCCGCAGGACCTTGAGTCCCTCCTCGATCACCTCCACGCCGACGCCGTCGCCACGTATCACAGCGATGTTGTAACTGGCCACGTAAAACCTCCCCAGCGTATGGGGCCAGTTTAGCGGGATGGGGCGTCGAATGCCACCGGAACGGGCGGCGGGGCTGGCCCTTCACCCTCACCCTAGCCCTCTCCCTGAGGGAGAGGGGACTTTAGGAAGGCGCCTCATCCCAACACCTAGACCGTCAGCCCTCGGAGTGGGAAGGGACTGTTGATGCTCGCTGTACGTCTGCCAGCCACCGTGCCGCCGCGCGAGGCGACCGCAGCCGCACCAGGCGCAGGTGGGTGTGCTGCGGCTGGGCGAGCGCAAGGGGCAAGGTGCGCCTTCGCCGCCAGTGCGACTTGAACGCCCACAGGAACAGGGAGTGCCTGGTGAACAGGTGGCTGAAGAGGTTCTCCTTGTTGCCGTTCCAGAGCGTTTCGCGGGTTATGCCGCGCCTCAGCGTTCGCAGCGCCAGCCGCCAGAACACGAGGCCAAAGTTAAAGTCCAGCCACACTATCGAAGTAGCCCTGGGCCACACGCTGTCCCGGGCCATACTGTAGTTGCCGTCGGCAACCCAGCGGTCGCCGCTCAGTGCGTGGGCAAGCTGGCGGACGAACTCGTCGTCGGGGGTCTCGGTCCAGTTTGGGCCATGGCGGTAGGAGTCGAATTCGACGTGGACAGTGCCCAGGGCGCGGGCGAGATCGCGGGCGAGGGTAGTCTTTCCCGAGCCGGTGGTGCCGATAACGACGACGCGGCGCAGATGGCGGAGTGGCGTGGTGGGGTCGCGGTCACACATGGCTCAATCTCGTTGAGTAGAATGGGCTGGCCGGACGCGGCGTGGACCGTCAGTCCTCCACCGCGGCGAACGCGAGCTCGGCGAGCAGCCGGACGTCCTCTGGCGGCGGCTCGCAGGGTGAGTCGCCGAGTTGCAGCGCCGCGCCAGCTGCAAGCCGTTCGCGCGAAACCCAGGTCCAGCCGGGGTTGAGCGGACGCGGTTGTCCGACGAGCCTGCAGAAGTAGATCATGTCTATGTGGTAGTGGAATCCGTCGACCGGGTCGTGAATGTCCTCGACCATGATGGTGAACGGCGGCTGCACCT
The DNA here is from genome assembly GCA_965226695.1 of Dehalococcoidia bacterium. GTDB lineage: Bacteria > Chloroflexota > Dehalococcoidia > Lucifugimonadales > CATOSD01 > CATOSD01. The sequence continues at coordinate 2,572,900 of OZ245405.1, read as the reverse complement.
GCCGGGGATAGTCGAGGGGCAGTGCCGGCGCCGGCCCGACGACCTCGGCCTCCACGCCGGCCTCCTCGCGCACCTCGCGCGTCACCGCCTGCACGGGGTCCTCGTTCGGCTCGACGTGACCTCCGGGCGGCAGCCACGCGGCGACCTTGGGATGCCAGTGCAGCAGCACGTGGCCCGCGTGAACCACGAAGCCGGTTGCCGTGAAATGCCTCGTCACCGCCTGCAAGTCTAGTCCTGTGTGGTCGCGGTAGGGCTTGCGGGAGACTGCCGCCGCGCCTGGTAGCGCCTCGAGCGACGCACCAGGTACCAGATCGCCGCGATGACGGCCAGCCAGAATGGGCTGAATATCACCGCCCAGATGAGCAGCGTGGTCAGTCCCTGCAAGAGCTCGGACAGCGCGCGCGTCGCCTCCTTGCCGTCCTCGCCGGGGCTCCATCCGCCCACAGTCCAGCCGAGCGACTCCCGGACGTAGACGGTGGTCTGGGAGCTGGCCTCGATCTCTCCGGCTTGGCTCGACGCCGTTACGGTCAGCGTCACGGTATAGGGAGCCGGCCTGTGGTTGTCGTAGACGTGAGTTGCGGAGGCGGTGGTCTGGCCCTCGCTCAGCGCACTCGATTGGGGTTTCGAGCCGTCGCCGAAGTCCCAACTGTAGGTGACGTCGCTGAGGCCGGCGGGCCGCGTGAACGAGCCGGTAAGCTCGAACTCCTCGCCAGCGAAGACGCTGAACGCTTCACCGGCGAACACCTCGATGTTGGGCACTCTGGACACCGAGACAATGACGGTGTCGGAACCCTCGGCCACGCCCGCGTCGCCGGTGCCGGTCAGCTCAACTGTCGCGATGTAGGGAGAGTCGCGTTCGTTCTCGTACACGTGCGTAACCGTAGCGGTGACCTTGCCCGTGCCATCGATCGTGGGGGCAACCCTGTGTCCGGTCACGATGCCGGAGCCGTCGCCGAAGTCCCAGGTGAAGGAGAAGTTGTCGATGTCATCGGGTGGCGTGAAGGTGGCCCTGAACCTTGCGAACTCACCCACGCTGGCCGTCTTGTCGTCCCCGCCGTCGACGCGAATGTCGAAGGGCGCCAGGCGGAGGGTCACGTTCAGCAGCGAATAGGCGGAGGTCTGCTCGAGGTAGGCTATGCGACCCTGCATTATCTCCATCTGTTCCTGCACCCGCGCCAGCTCTCTCTGCACGTCGAGCGCGTCTTCCACCTTTTGCGCCCTGTCGAACAACGCCAGCAGCGCCGACTCCGTGGCCTCCAGGTTGCGCATGCGGGACTTCAGGTCGACGTACTCGTCGGTCACGTCCTGGCTGTGGGCGATTTCGTAATCGACCTCGCGGGCCAGATCACGGAGCGCGTCGATTGTGTCGTCCAGGGAGTTGGCCGGCACCCGGACGGAAACGCTGCCCCGGTGCTTCAGGCTGTGCTCGGAGCCTACCAGCCAGCCGCCCATATCCTGCGCTATGTTCGACGCGGCCTGGATGGCCGCCGTCACGTCCTCTACCACGATGCCGAGATCCACTGTGCGCACGATGATACGCTGCTGGGCCACAAGCGACGCGACGGGCCGTTCGTCGGAATCGTCCGCGGTTGCGGCCTGCACCTTGGCGGCGGCCGGGGCCGCGGGGGGCGCGGGGCCCACGTCGGCAGATACCACCATGGCGACCGCCGTGGGCATGGCAGCGGCCGCGGGTTGCTGCGGCGCAATGGACATCGCGGACGATTCCGTGGCCGACATCGCCAGCCCCTGGTCTATCATCGCCGGCGCGCCGGGGTTGCCGGGCAGGCCGGGGAAGCCGGGGCGGTCCAAGCCTAGTTCTTGACGGTACTCGTCTTCGTCGTCACTTGCGGAGCACGCGCCGAAGATGATGCCGAGAGCAGTCATCCCTATCAGCAGCAACACTGCCCTTAGTATGAGCACCGGTCCGCCTCCTTCAGGAGGACGCACGGTCCCGCGCGCCTCCGCCAACAGCCTAAGGCCAGATTATAGCACGGCGCGCGCCGTTGACAGGGGTATTGACTAGCTAAGAACACCCGTGCTATCGTCGGCCAAGACCAGTCGCAAAGGGCCGTGCGAAACGCACAGGCGAGAGCGGCTGGCAGAGAATCAGGCAGGGCCGACAGCCCCCGAACGAGTCCCAGGAGACGCGGGACCGTGCGGGGGTTTTTGTGTCTACGGAGCCGGGATTACGACACAGGCGTTTGCCTTGTCTGCAACGGGCAGGCGAATAGGAGAAAGGAGACGTTATGGCCAGACAGACGCGCACGGCGAACGCAGCCATCATCGGCAGCGCCGCCGTCGACGCCAACCGCTACCGAGTGACCATCGCGGCCAACGAGGAGGCGCGGCAGCCTCCCACGCTCGACTTCAAGGGGCTCTCGGTCGACAACTATATGCTCAATCCGGTCGTGATGTGGGCACACGACGTATCCGGGCGCTCGCCCTCCGGCGGGCTGCCCATCGGCAGGACGCTGGAACTGGCCAAGACCGGCGCGGGTAGGCTGGTGGCGGAGTTCGAGTTTCTGGGCGACGACCCGTTCGCGCGGCGCGTGAAGAACGCCTGGGACAGGGGCTTCCTCCGCGCGGCCTCGATAAGCTGGCTGCCCATCGAGACCTCGCCGACACGGGATGGCGGCTACCGCGACATCCGCTCCGACCTGCTCGAGTGGTCCATCGTCCCCGTCCCGTCGGACCCGGACGCCCTGCGCGAGTGCCACGCGAGGCTGCTGGATGATTTTCTGGGTATGGCAGGCCCGCAGGTGGGGGAACAATCGCCCGCCCGCGGAAAGACCCCGCTCCCCGGCGAAGACCTCGTCGCGGTCCGGGAGCTGTTGGAGGACCTCAAGCTGAGGCTTCGCGGTCGCCCTGCACCATCTCAGCAGTGGGGCTAGCGAGTCAATAGAACGCAATCATAGGGAAAGGAGAACCAAGATGCCGAACACGGACATGGAAACAATCAAGAAGGACCTGGAGGAGATCAACGGATTCGTGCGCGAGCGGATCGACCCGGTGTCCTCGCAGGTGGGGCTGCTGAGCGAGGAGGTCGAGCGGCTCGGCCGCGAGGTCGTCGACATCCAGCAGCGAGACCGGACGCGGCGGCGCGACGTGCTCGCCAGGCTGGTCGAGCAGAGGCCCGGCCACCACGTGCAGGAGGGGGCCTACGCCGGCATGGACATTCTGGACCTTGCGCTGGTGAGCCGGTTCGCCCGGTCCCAGCGGCGCGAGAGCTTCGGCCCCGCCTGGGTCGAGCGCGCCGAGGAGGCCAAACGCGGGCTCGTCCGCGGCATCACGGCCGCCGACGTGCAGGCGTCGCACCACGAGGCCGCCCGGAGGCTCGAGTCGTGGTTCACGGTGGACTCCAAGCCTACCGGCCAGTACGAGGGTTTCGGGCGCGCGCTGCTCCAGTCTATGACGCGCGCCGCGATGGACAGCACGACCGCCGGCTACGGCGACGAGCTGGTGGCCACGCTCGAGGCGCGAGAGCTGTGGCTGGACGTTAACCTGCAGACGCTGGTCGCCCCGCTGGTGCCGACGTTTCCGATGCCCTCCAACCCCTTCGACGTGCCCACGCAGCTGGGTGACGTGAGCTTCTACCCGGGCACCGAGAACGTGGCCGCGGCGGACACCAGGCTGAGCACGGGCAAGACCACGCTGACGGCGCACGAGCTGGTGGGGCAGGCGCCGTACAGCTTCACGCTGGAGGAGGACGGCGTCGTGGCCATGCTGCCGGAGATCAGGGCCGGTCTGGTGCGCAACGTCGCGGAGACCCTCGACGACATCATCCTCAACGCCGACGCCACCACGCAGAACAGCATCAACGCCGACGGAGCGACCATCTCCGCCTCGAGCGCAGGCAAGGCGCAGTGGCTGATCGGCTACGACGGCATCGTGCACCTGCCGCTCGTCGACAACGCGAGCCAGGCCAACAACCACGGGGCCGCCGTATCCGACGACATGTTCAACGAGCTGCGCGCCAAGCTGGGCAAGTACGGCGTCCGGCCGTCCCAGCTCGCCTGGGTGATGGACGTGAACACCTTCATACGCGCCCAGGGTATCTCGCAGTACAGGACGATGGACAAGCTGGGGCCTAACGCCACGCTGCTGACCGGAATGCTTGGGGCTATCGAGGGCATTCCCGTCATCGTGTCCGAGCACCTGCGACTCGCGGACGTGGACGGCAAGGTCACCGACGCCGGCAACGGCACCAACACGGGCCGCGTGCTGCTGTTCAACCGCACGCAGTGGGCGCAGGGCTTCCGGCGGCAGCTCAACATCGACGTCGACAGGGACCTCCAGAAGCGCCAGACCGTGGTGACCGTGAGCTTCCGCCACGCGCTCACCGAGCGCAGCGGCTCCCGGTCCAAGGCCACCCACACCGCGCTACAGTACAACATAACCGGCGTCGCGTAGCCTTCGACCCCGGTCACATGCGCCCCCTCCCGCGATGGGAGGGGGCCTTTTCACGCGGCGAGAATCCAGGAGGGAGACCATGCCAAACGCTTACGTGCCGCTCGACGCTCTGAAGAGTTCGGGCGTGCTGAACATAACCGGCGCGGAACACGACGAACGGCTTCTGACCGTGGCAGAGACGGCCAGCCGCGCCGTGGACCGGTACTGCAACCGCGCGTTCTACGTCCTGAGCGCCGCCAAGAGGTTCGACGGCTCCGGCGGGCCACGCCTGCTCGTGCCCGACCTCATCTGCGTCAACCGCGACGGCCTGAGAACGGACGAGAACGGCGACGGCCATCCCGAGACGAACTGGGCGTCGGACGATTTCCGGCTGCTGCCCAGCAACGCAGATCCCGATAGCGCCGGCAATCCGGCGTCTCGCCCCTACACCGCCATCGAGGCGGCGGGCGAACGGACCCGGTTTCCGGCCGGCCGGGGCAGCGTGCGAGTGAGCGGCAAGTGGGGATGGTGGCGGCACGTGCGCCCCGCGGGCCGCACCGGGCCGGCGGTCGCCGTAGCAGGCGAGACCGCGGTGGAGCTGGCCGACGGCTCGGACGCCCGCGCCGGCCAAACGATCCTGGTCGGCGCGGAGCAGATGTACGTGGGGGCGCGGCAGTCCAACACCCTTACCGTGCGGCGCGGAGTCAACGGCACCGCCAGGGTCGGCCATGACGCCGGCACGGAGGTCTTCGTCTTCAAGTACCCGGCGCCCGTGGTCGAGTCGGCGCTGACGATAGCGGTGACGCTGTGGCGGCGGGCAGGCAGCGCTTACGATGCGCTGGACCCGGCACGGGGCGGTTCGCCCGTCGCCGGCATGGACCCCCTCGCGGCGTTGATGCTGGCGCCGTACCGCAAGCCCGCGGTGGGGGTCGGCGTCTGATGGAGGACGACGTCCGGGCCGCCCGCGACGGGCTTGTCGCTCTGCTGGCCGCCGTGCCGGTGCTCACCGTCGTCGATCATCCGTCGGAGTCGGCCCCGCAGATTCCGGCGGCGCTGGTGGCATACGAGGGCCGCGACGCGGTACAGACGCTGGCGGCGAGCCTGTCGGCTGGACGATTCCGGGTAACGCTGCTCGTTGCATCGTCCGACGGTCGCCAGGCCTACGACGATCTGTACAAGCTGGCGTCCGCTTCAGGCGCCTCCGGCATCGAGGCGGCGATTGCCGCCGACCCGACCTGGGGCGGCAGCGTCGACTACGGCCATCTGGAGTCCGTCGGCAACGTCGGGCCACGGCGCATCGGCGGCGGGAGCTACGTGGGCGCGGACTTCCACTTCCGGTACGTCAAGCGCGCGCGAGTCGATTGACGCACGCTTCGGCGGATTGCTATAATCGGCGCACGGCCCGGAAAGCCGGGGCCGTTTTGCGCAAGGTGGGGATATAGCTCAACTAGGGAGAGCGCGGCGTTCGCAATGCCGAGGTTGGGGGTTCGATTCCCCCTATCTCCACCAACAGCCCTTCCTCCACTGCCTCAGGTTGCCCCGCTCATCCTGGTGATGAACGGCGAAAGACACCGGCTTAAGCAGAGCCGGTGGGGCACCTCCCTGCGCCGTCCTAGCGACACAGCCTACAAATGGGCCTCAACCCATGATACCCCACGGAAGTGGCCTGGCAGTCTTGTTGCAGGGTCTAGCTCTGCTGCTCGTACCAGTCGATGATTTCTTTACCTGTTGCCTTCCATACGCCTGCGGGCCTGGAGATATGGGCCAGAGCGCTATCAAGGTACTTGCTGCGAAATGGCTGGCCTATCAGCCATGGATGAAGGCTGAGCGCCATTGTGCGGCCACTCACGGCTCCGTCCTTGTACAGTCCGTCGAAGGTGTCGCGTATCATCTTGCCGTAGTGCATGATGGAAACGCCACGATTCCATTGGGTGAAGAGGTCCTCGACTTCCACGTGGATGGGTAGAGAGAACAGCTTTCCTTCATCAACCGTCATCTGGTACGGCTGCTCATCGTTCGGCCAGTCGCAAACGTATCTTATTCCCTCTGCTGCCAACAAACCGGGCGTGCGCGTGGACTCGCCATACTCCGGCCCCAGCCAGCCGACCGGCCGCTTGCCGGTGGCTTCTTCCACCGCGGCGATGGATTCTTGAATGTACTGCCGTTCCTCTTCCCCGCTCATGTTGCTTGTGATCATGCGATTAACGGTCTGACCGTGGCCAATGAACTCCGCTCCCCGCTTTTGGCACTCCTCGACCACGAACGGGTAGTTCTTTGCAACCGTCGCGTCCATGGCGATGGTGGGAGTGATGCCGTACTTGTCCAGTATGTTCAACACGCGGAAGATCCCAACCCTGTTCCCGTATTCGTGATGGGAGTAGGACCGAAGGTCGGGAAACGTTCCCCTTCCGAGTCCGCCGGGCGATGGCGGCTGGAACCAGCCATCGGGCATGCTCCACTCATAGTGTTCCAGGTTCAGAATTACGCACAGGGCGACACGCGAATTCTCCGGCCAAGTGACCTTGGGCCGCGTGGTGATTGGGGACCAACCGTAGTGATCGTTGTCCATACCGGGTTTGCGTTCTGCAGGCACTTTCTTCGCCTCCTCGAATGATCTGTGCTCTCGGTAGGAATCGAGCACTTACCCGTTTACGTAGGCCAAGACGTCATCGTAGTAGTGTTCGATGTAGTATTCGGCAATGTCGTCTGCCGTGGTCTTCCACACCCCGTCATGGGCCAGTATGTAGCTCAGAGCCTCGTCGAGGTACTTCGCGCGGTGAGGTTGCCCAATCCAGTAGGGATGCAACGCAATGCACATCACCCGGCCGCTCTCCGCGCCCTCCTGGTAGAGCACGTCGAACTGGTCCTTGATAATCTGGCAGAAGTATTCCGCCTCGTGGCCCTGGGCGTGAACGACCACGTCGTTCAACTCAATCGTGTAGGGCATCGAGACAAGCTTGCCTTGCTTGACTTTCAGGGGAAAGGGCTGGTCGTCATGGAACCAGTCGGTGTGGTATATGAGACCCGCCTCGGCCATCAGGTCCGGCGTAGCCTCGGTGTTGGTCAGGGCGGGCCCGAGCATGCCCTTGAGCTGTTTGCCGGTATACTTTTTCAGGGTGTCGATGATGTCCCTGTAGAACTCTCTCTCCTCATCTTCCGACATACCAAACAGGTACCGGGTGTTGTAGATGCCGTGGGACATGTAGTCGTAGTCCCGCTCGACCATGGCGTCCCTGATCTCCGGGAAGTGTTCGAGCACCGCCTCGTTCAGCGAAACACAGCAACGGAAGTCGTGCTTGTCCAGCACTTCCAGCATTCGCCAGAACCCGACTCTGTTGCCGTAGTCCCGATGGGAGTAGCTCTGAACATCAGGATGCGGCGTTCGTGCCCAGGGATTGCGAAACCTGTTCTCCGGCGGCAGGTACTCGTAGTGCTCCACGTTCGGGGAGATCCAGAGCGCGACCCTGGCGTCATTCGGCCATCGTATCGGCGGCCGGTCGATTATTGGGGAGTAGTCGAAACGGTCTGGCTGCAGGGCCATATTCATCTCCTCTGTATCGAAATTCGCATCTACTGGGAACCCCTCAGCCTTGGGTCCCAAATGTCTCGCAAAGTGTCTCCAAGCAGATTGAACGCGAGCACCACCACGCTGATGGCGAGGCCGGGGAACAATGCCAGCGTGGGCGCCCTCTCCATGAAGGAGCGGCCCTCCCTGCTGAGCATTCCACCCCAGGAGGGCTCGGGGGGAGGGACTCCCAAGCCCAGGAAACTCAGAGACGCCTCGATTATGATGGCGGCGCCCAAAAGTACCGAGACCAATACCAGTATCGGAGCGACGACGTTGGGCAGAATGTGGCGGAACATTATCCGAAAATTGCCTGCTCCCACGCTCCTGGCAGCATCGATGTACTGGTTTTCCTTTATCGCCAGCACCGAGCCTCTTACCACTCGACCGTTCCATGGCACGGCGATGAACGCGATGACGTAAATCACCTTGTCAATACCTGCCCCGAGAACGGCTATCACGGCGAGCGCAAGGATGAGAGACGGGATTGCCTGGCTGGCGTCGAGCAGGCGCTGGACGAGCAAGTCGAACCACCCTCCCAGGTAGCCGCTTATGATGCCGATAATCGAGCCGGCGCCGACGCCCAGGATCACCGCCGGTATGGCGATGAGCAGCGAGGTCCGGGCGCCGTGAGTAACTCTGCTGAACACGTCCCTGCCCAGATTGTCCGTACCCATCCAGTACGTCAGGCTGGGGCCTTGCAGCCTGTCCTTCACGTGCGCCTCCAATGGATTGAACGGGGCAACGGCGTCGGCAAAGATGCCTGAAAGCACCATCACTATAATCACCACGGCAGAGAATGTGCCGACGGGCTTGTTCCTGGCAACTCTGCCCAGGCGCACCAGATAGCTTGTACGCCTTCGCGCATGCAAGAGCCCGTTCGCGGGAACTGCCTCCTCCGGCGGCCGCGGCGTGCTTCCTGTCACCATTTCCGTTCTCCTCAGCAGCAGTCGAGGCTAGCTGTAGCGAATCCTCGGGTCGAGCCATCCGTAGGTCAAGTCTATGACCAGGTTAATCATCACAAGGAACACGGCAAGGAACATGATATTGGCTTGGATCTGCGGGTAGTCCCGCTGCGTTACCGCGCCGAGAGTGAGCTGTCCGACGCCCGGGAGCGCAAAGATGTTCTCTATGATTACGGTGCCGCCTATCAGCGCGTTCATCAGGTTTCCGATGATTGTCACCACCGGAATGAGGGCGTTCTTTACCGCATGGCGCGAGACGACCACTCCCTCCCTCAATCCCTTGGAAAGGGCTGTGCGGATGTAGTCCTGGCGCAGCACCTCGAGCATGGACGAGCGGACCATGCGCGCCGTCGTCCCCGACAACTGGAATCCGAGCACTATACCAGGAAGGTAGAACTGGGAGAGGTTCCGCATCGGTTCGTCCCACAGCCTGCTGTATCCCAGTGGCGGCAGGTATGCCAGGAAAAGGCCGAGGTACACGACGACCATCGTGGCGATCCAGAAGTTGGGCATGGAAATACCCAGGATGGCCAGTATCCTGGCGGCGTAGTCGGTAACCGTGTCTTGCCTTATTGCTGAGATGATGCCCAGAGGAATCGCAAAAGCCATACCCAGGACAAGGCCGATCGCGGCGAGCTCCAGCGTGACCGGGATAGAGCTCATGAGCTGTCTGACAACGGGCTTGCGGGTGTAGTAGGAATCGCCCAGGTCTCCGGTCAGGACGCCGCCAATCCACCGAAGGTACTGAGTGTGAAACGGCTGGTCAAGGCCGAGCCGGGCCTTCAGTCCCTCGAGCTGCTCAGGAGCGATATTGCCGGTATCCCCGACTATCGCCACCACTGCATCTCCAGGGATGATGCGCGTCAGGGAGAAGATGGCGAGAGAGACGAAGAAAAGGGTTGGGACCGCCAGCAAGAGTCGCCTTATTATGTAACGATGCACAGACCCTCCCCCGAATCAGACAATCGCTGCCGCAGGGCCATGAAAATCTTGGCTGAAGGTGCGGTCTCCGACACCTTCAGCCAAGTCCAAGAATCCAGCTTTGTTGTAGTAGCGGTCCCAGGGACCTACCTATCGAGCCACACCGTCTCCATGGCGTTCAGGCCCCATCCGTTGACCCAGAAGTAGATGTCGTGGCTCAGCCAGTTGCGAACTTCAGGCTTTGTCCACTCCGCGAACAGGAACACCGCACCGAATATGCGGTAGACCTGGTCGAACTCTCTCTCGATAACCTGCCGGTTGATCGCAATCCGCTTTGCACGGTCGAACTCGAGCTGACTTTCATCCAACAGCCCGTCCAGCACCGGGTCATTGATGTCGAGGTAGTTGCCGGGCTCCCCCGAGCGCATCATTCGGTAGGTGAAGTCGTCCCAGTCAACTCCCCCGGAGTACCAGGCCCCTCCGAGCAGGTACTCGAAGTCGTGGCTGAAGGACGCTGCATTGTACGCTACGTCCTCGTCGACGCTGAGAGCCGGCCTGAGACCTATGTCCTTCCAGAACTCGATACCAAGGGCCACCTGGCCATCCGTCTGGCGCAGGGCGGTTGTGTGAATCTCGAACTCGATACCGTCCAGCCCCTCCTGCTCCAGGAGCGCCCTGGCCCCTTCGGGGTTGTACTGGTAGTACTGACCAAACTCGGACTGGGTGTAGGGGTATTCGCGTCCGAGCCAGTCTGTCGGGTATCCAAGAGACCAGCGTCCCTGGTCGGCGTATGCCGCCTCCACCATAGCATCGCGGTCCAATGCCATGGACAGCGCCCGGCGGAAGTTCACGTTGTCGAACGGCGCGGCATCGTGAGGAGGCCCGAAGAAGAAGTTGCCTCCGGCGTTCTGTTCCATCACTCTAAGGTTGGCCCCTCTGTCCAGCTCGGTCTTCTCGATGTTCTTGCGGGCGTCGCCGGTAAGGGACATGTAGGAATCCATCTGGTCGGCTCGGAATGCCGCCACACGAGTGGCATCGTCAAACATCCGCACCGAGATTATTCCATCGAGATAGGGAAGCTGTTGTCCGAATGCGTCCTTCTTGTGGTAAGTGGGGTTTGCCTCGTACTCGATTATGCTGTTGAATACGTGGTTCGTTATCTGGAACGGCCCTGTACCGATTGGCGGGTCTTCGTCCAGCCTGCCTTCCTCATTGGCCGCTTCAGGGGCGAAGATAGGCACCAGGGGCCCTGCCATGCTGTACATGAAGTACGCCGCCGGGGACGAGAAGTTGAAGCTAACCGTGTTTGCGGCGTCGTCGGCAACTATACTCTCCACCTGGCGGAAGATGCTCTTCTGTCCGGTGGCACGGTCGTCGGTTATGTATGAGTCATAGGCGAACTTGACATCCGAGGCGAGAAAATCACGCCCGTTGACCGGCGCGAAGTTCTGCCACTTTGCCCCGTCGGCGATCGTGAAGACGATCGATTCGCCGCCGTTGACAACCTCCCAGCTCTCCGCGAGGTCGCCGGTGAGGCAGATTTCACGGAGACAGCGCCCACTGGTCGCAATAGCTGTCTCCATGGTGTGGTCGGCCTTCAGCAGGCGGTTGTAGACAGCGTTCATCTGAATCGCCAGGGACGAGATAGCCGGGTTGCGCGGGTCCCACGTGTTCAGATCGAACCGGCCCTCGAGCCTGAACACTCCGCCCTTCTTCGGCTGTTCGCCAAACGGGTGTGGCAGTTTGCTCCAGTGCCACTGGGCAATCAGGGGGAAGTTTTCGGCGAGCCCCTCCGGGATCAAGTCATCGGGCCGGTCCATTTCGGCAGGCGCTGTTGGCGCTGCGACAGTCGGAGCCGCCGCCGCGACCGCGGCCGTCGTCGCGGCGGGCGCCACGGATGTCGCCGCTGAGGGTGGCACGGCCGTCGGCTCTTGCTGTTCCGCCCCGCAGGCCATTCCTAATGCCAGCAGCCCCAGCATTGTCACCAGCATCAGTCCAACTGCTACGCTAGACATCCTCGTCATGGTGTCCTCCTCGTTGCCAATCTGTACAGCCTACGCCGTGCGCGAATCAAGTTGTTTTTCCAAAAGTTGAACTTTGGACCACTTCGAGTTGACTCACGCTTAATATGTGGGTTTTACACACACCAATAGCGTGTAGCATTAGTGAAAATAGTCACAAAACTTGTTGCGTTTATCTTGAACTCCACATCTGATATACTCCTAAATTGTGTGGGAATATAACACTTGGCAAGTGGGCAGTCAACGGATCCTCAAACCAAGGCGGATTTGCCAAGCCCGGTCGACAGACCGATTTCGCGGTCGTTCCGAACGGCAGTGTTCCTCCCCGAGCAGAAATGTCTTCCAGTGTATGCAGCCAGGGAGGGTCTTGTGAGCACCGACAACTCGCGGTTCAGCCATCTTCTGTCACCCATACGTCTAGGCGCTGTGGAAGTGCGCAATCGCATGCTGATCAGCGCGCACAGCTCGGGGATGTATCAGAACAACAGGCCGACACCACAGAACAACGCATACCACGAGGCCCGCGCCAGAGGAGGCGTGGGCCTCATCATTATTCAGGGCACGACAGTGCATCCCTCCTCTTACGGGGGGTTGCAGAGCCCCGTTGGTTACGTGGACGACGCCATTCCCGCTTGGCGTGTGCTGGCCGATGCCGTTCACCGGCACGGCGCCAAGATTTTCGTCCAGCTCCTCCACTTCGGAAAGTCCGGCCAGAGCCTTGCCACCATGCTGCCGTTGTGGTCGGCCTCCCGCACCAAGGCCCTGTCGGGGAACGAATACACACACGCCATGACCAAGGGAGAGATCGAAGAGGTCATAGAAGGCTACGCCCACTCCGCGTCCATCATGAAGCAGGCGGGAATGGACGGTGTGGAGCTGCATGGCGCCCATGGTTATCTGATTCAGCAGTTCCTTTCGCCGGTGACAAATCACCGAACAGACGAGTACGGCGGAAGCGAGGAAAACCGGGCCCGCTTCGCGCTGGAAGTGGGTGAAGCGGTGCGCGCGAGCGTCGGCCGTGACTTTGCCGTCGGAATACGCCTGAGCGCCGACGAGCTGCAGCCGGATGGGATGACTACGAAAGAGATGGCGCCGATGGCGGCCTTGCTCGAGGAGAAAGGCGACTTCGACTTCTTCAACGTCAGTTTCAGCGTGGGCGGTGGTATGCCTTTCGCAATGCAGCAGGCGGACATGACGTGGGAGCAGGCGCCCTTCGTGCACTACGCCGCGGAAATCAAGAAGGCCACAAAGGGCATTCCGATTTTCACGGTTTGCCGCATCATAGACCCTGAGATAGCGAACGACATAGTCGCTACCGGCAAGGCCGACATGTGCGTCATGACGCGGGCGCACATTGCGGACCCTGACATCGGACGCAAGCTGATGGAAGGGCGGCCATTCGACATTCGCCATTGCATTGGCTCGAACGATGGCTGTGGCGGGCGCGCTCACAGAGGGCAACCCATTGGATGCAGCATCAACCCGGAGGCCGGGCGTGAGCTGGAGTTGGGACCGCTTACCCAGGCGGAAGTCCCCAAGTCGGTCGCGGTCGTCGGCGGTGGACCGGGAGGAATGGAAGCGGCAAGGGTTGCCGCAACGCGAGGGCATGCCGTGGTACTGTACGAGAAGGCCAGCCGCCTTGGCGGGCAGTTGAACACGGTCGCCAAAGTCCCCACGAGGGGCGAATTCGGCAACATAGTGGCGTGGCTCGAGCTCCAGTTGGACCGCTTGGGCGTCGTAGTCAGGCTCGACACGGAGGCCGCGGTCGAAGACCTGGTCGATGAGGGGGCGGAAGCCGTTATCGTCGCCACCGGATCGGCCCCACAGCAGCCGGATATTCGAGGGCTGAGGGAGTCGGGAGTCCCAACACTCGCCTCTATCGAAGATGTCATTGAAGGGAGAGTCGAAGTGGGCAAGCGCGCAGTTTTGCTCGCCGCCGAAAACCATCACAGGTCTCCCAATGCCGCCGACGTTATGAGCGCCAAAGGCGTCGAGGTCCACATGGTAACCAGAAGCGAAGTCGTTGCCTCTGACATCATCGTCACGAGCAGGCCGCCCGTGATTGCGCGAATGAAGGAGAATGGCGTCGTCTTCCACCGGGAGCACTGGATCAAGGAAGTCTCCGAGAGGACTGCCGTTCTGGCTGAGGTGGACACCGGTAAGGAAACTGTTGTCGAAGACGTAGACACCATCGTGGGCGGCGAGTTCAACGCCCCGACCGACAGTTTGTACGAGGCGCTGCTAGAGGACGGGCGCATTCCTACCGTGGTGGCGGTGGGGGACTGCGTCTCCGCCAGGAAGGTGATCGAGGCGATGCGTGAGGGCCATTTGGCGGCGCGGGCATTGTAGGCGCCCAGCCTCAGCTTATATAATCCGGTTTGGGGGGCTTACATGACTCAATCAGAGATCTCGCTGTTCGAGGCAATTGACACACAGCGGGCAATCCGCCACTTCGCCGCTCAGCCCGTGTCCGATGAAAGCATCAGCACAATTCTCCAATCTGCCGTGCACGCGCCGAATGGAGGAAACAGGCAACCGTGGCATTTTCTCGTGGTCCGCGACAGGGAGAGCAAGAGGCGCCTGGGCCAGTGGTATCTGAAGGCTTGGGAGGCCGCCGTAACCGGTGACATGAGGACCGAGCAGCCCTACCGTTCGGGAGGTGACCTGGGCGAGAACATGCCGGACACGCCGGTTGTGATACTGGTATGCCAAAGGACGGACAGCGCGCCAACCGGATCCTCGATTTTCCCCGCCGTTCAAAACCTGTTGCTCGCGGCGCGGGGCCTCGGCCTGGGCACTGTGCTTACCACTCTGCACACGGCTTACGAGAACGAAGTCAAGGAGTACTTCGGGATACCGGAAGACTTCGAGACAGTGGCAATGATTCCGATTGGCTATCCCAGTCAGGGAGAACGCTTTGGGCGCCCCCGGCGCCGGCCCCTGGAGGAAATCACCTCTTATGAAAGATGGGGCAGGAGCAAGACGGAGTAGCCAATAACGGCATTCGTGAGGAAGTAGGCATCCCGCTACGCCCTCGAACCTAATCGCGGCCCGCTTGCGGGCCGTAAATTTTCCGCAGGATTGGCTGATGACCGACAGCGTCACTATTCGCAGAGCTTACACAGATACTACTTACGGCCAGCTACACTATCGCTATGCGGGAGAGGGCGAACCTCTTCTACTGATTCACCAGACTGCCACCAGCTCCTACGCCTACGAACCGGTAATGAGATTCCTAGCGGCGAGCTACCGGGTCATCGCGGTAGACACACCGG
Organism: Dehalococcoidia bacterium; assembly: GCA_965226695.1. Classification (GTDB taxonomy): domain Bacteria; phylum Chloroflexota; class Dehalococcoidia; order Lucifugimonadales; family CATOSD01; genus CATOSD01. Next base: position 2,557,764 of record OZ245405.1, on the reverse strand, counting down.
GCTACGGAATGTCCGATTACCCGACTAACCGTGAGTACACAGTCGCCGACTACGCTCGCACTTTTGCCGCCTTCCTCAGGAGTCTGAACATCGAGCGCGCCTCCGTGTTCGGACATCACACCGGCGCGAGCTTCGCCTGCGAGCTTGCCGCGGCGTTTCCCGGTATGGTCGACAAGCTGATTATCGATGGCACGCCCTACTGGGAAGATCCGGTCAATCAGTTCCTGAGCAACGTGCACCCTATCGAACTCGAGGACGACGGCAGCCACTTCATCGAAACATGGCGGGAGTTGTCGGGCCGAATCGAACCCTTCTTTCCAAGGCCGTTCAGCGAGGAGATTCTCAGAACGCTCCACTGGGAGGTGCTCTTCAAGCTGATAGCCGGTGAGCGCTACCACGAGGCATACGTCGCACTGGGGCACTATGACATCATGCGCCGGCTGCCGCTCATCGAGGCGCCGACGCTGGTTATGAGTGGGGAGGAGGACGGCCTGCGGCGCACTGTCGAACCCGTCGCTAGCAAGCTGAAGCGGTCTCGCACTTACATAGGTCCCGGAGGTTCTTACCTCAAGACCTATGAGGACCCGGAAGCATTGAGCGGTGTGATACTGGACTTCCTGGCAGACCCTGGCGTGTAGCTGCCGCAGGTACGGTTGGCGCCACGCCAACAAGGTACACCGGAACAGTAGGGGCGACGGCGCTAGATGGGTGTGTGAGGCCCGCGAATTACTCGCTTGCCTCTGCCCCTCTCCGCTGTAATCTCGCCATTTTCGAACACAATCTCGCCTCGGGAAATTGTGTGTGTGGGCCACCCATGCACCTCTTGGCCCTCGTACACGTCATAGCCTGCTCTGGACCGCATCTCCTCACCGCGAACGACGCGCGTGAGGTCAGGGTCCCACACCACCAGGTCTGCGTCCGAGCCAACGGCGATCGTCCCCTTCTGCGGGAACATGCCGAACAGTCTCGCGGCATTCGTCGAGGTCAACTCCACCCATCGGCTCAATGAAATCCTGCCCTTGGCCACGCCCTCGTCGTAGAGCATTGGCATCAGGGTTTCGAGGTTGGCCATGCCTGGTCGAAAGCTGCCGACTTCAAGCCCGGCATCGAGCTTCTCGGAGAGGGTCCAAGGCGCATGGTCGGAACACAGGGTATCTACGTCATGGTTTACAAGGCCGTCCCATATTCCATTGACGTCTGAATGGTCGCGAAGAGGGGGCCAGCCCACGTACTTGGCGCCATCCGGCTGCTCGTATAGCTCTCTCGTCAGGTACAGATAGATGGGGCGCGTCTCCACGTAGACCCGCTGACCGCTAACCCTCGCCCGCCGCGCCTCTTCCAGGGCATCGGCACAAGACACGTGCACGAGATAGAGGGGTGACCCTGCGGCTCTTGCGAGGGATATACCGCGAGCCGTCGCGACGGCCTCGGCGTAGGTTGGACGGCTATCGGCATAGTAGCGAATGTCGGTCTTGCCTTCCGAGAGGAAGCGTTGCTCGCAGTGGTGGTTGATGTTCGCGTCTTCACAGTGAAGCATGGGGAGAATCCCATTTCGGCCCGCCGCCTCGAACGCCTTCATGTAGTCGTCCTGGCGCCCATCGAACGAGTGCATCACCATGAATGTCTTGGTGCTCGAATAGCCCGAATCGATCAGACTTGGGATCTCGGCAATAATCTCCGGGGAAGGGTCGTCGATGACAGGATGCAGCGTAAAATCTATCAGCGAGTTTTGCAGGGCGTCGGCCTCGGCATGCTCCAGCATCGACAACAGGCCCGCCTTGGCCCCTTGCTGGCGAGTGGTCATGCTGCCAACTGTGGTGATACCGCCGGCAGCGGCGCCAGCGGTGCCCCAATAGAAGTCGTCCGACATGCGCGGCGGGGCGCCCTCAGGTGCGGCTTCGGCGAGCTGTAGATGAACGTGCATGTCCACCCCGCCCGGAACAAGGAGCTTCCCGCTGGCATCGATCTCCCTGGGGGCCGACATCTCGCCGCCTATCTGGGCGACTCTTTCGCCCTCGACGCCGACGTCGGCGACATACGTCTCGCCGACGGTGACTACGGTTCCGCCTCTGATCACCAGGTCCATAGGTCCCTCCTCACTTCGTCAGCACCTGGGTTGGCAGTTACCCCCGGGGCATCTGTCGTTGGCCTAAGAGTGGTCTTTGTACCAGTCGACTATCTCTCGGCCGGTGGCCTTCCAGACTCCGCTGTACTTGTCGATGTGCGCAAGTGCTCTGTCCAGGTATTTGATGCGCCATGGCTGCCCGATGACCCACGGATGAAGGTTCAGCACCAGCATCAGCCCGGTCTTTGCCCCGTCCCTGTAGAGTCCGTCGAATTCGTCCTTGATGATCTGCTCGTACTCGTTGATCAGCCTGCGACCATTCAGGTGGATGAACATTTCGTCGAGGTCCAGGTTGACCCCCAACGAGAACAGCTCCCCTTCACTCGTGTTCATCCGATAGGGCTGCTCGTCGTTGGACCAGTCGCACACGTAGCTTATGCCCTCAGCCGCCAGGAGCCCCGGCGTGTTCATGGACTCCTGGAACTCCGGGCCGGACCACCCGACCGGTCGCACGCCCGTGACTCTCTCCAACCCGTCTATGGCTTCCCGAATGTAAGCTCGCTCTTCCGCTTCTGACATATCGGCGTGAATGATCTGCCTGACAGTGATGCCGTGGGCAATGAACTCCGAATCTCTCTTCTGGCATTCGCTCACCAGGAATGGGTAGTTTTCCGCCACCGTCTTGTCCATGGCAATTGTTGGCCTGATGCCGTACTTATCCAGCACTTTCAGCACGCGAAAGACGCCAACGCGGTTGCCGTACTCGTGCTGGGAGTACCCGGCAATGTTAGGAAATGGCCCGATCCCCGACCCAAGACCGCCGCTTCCCATGGCTCCCGCGACCATACTCACGGGAGCCGGCGCATCAGGCGGCATGTCCCAGTCGAAGTGTTCCAGGTTGACTATGGCGCACACCGCCACGCGCGCGTTGTCGGGCCACCGCAAAACAGGGCGGTTTACAATTGGAGACCAATCATAGTGGTCATGGTCCTGCCCGTAGCTGCGTTCCCCAGGCATAACGATTCTCCTATGCTCTTCCGGTCCCGCCTACTGTTTAAGGTTACCCCGATTGCGTCTGCTGGTTCACATACGCGACTACTTTGTCGTAGTAGTGCTCCAAGTAGTACTCGGCGATGTCATCTGCCGTGGTCTGCCACACACCGTCGTGGTCCATGATGTACCCGAGGGCCTCGTCCAGGTACTTGGCGCGGTGGGGTTTGCCTATCCAATATGGATGCAGCGAGATGCACATCACCCTGCCGCTCTCGGCGCCTTCTTCGTAAAGGACGTCGAACTGGTCCTTGATCATCTGGCTGAAATAGGCGGCGTCCCTGCCCTGGCTGGGAACGATTGCGTCGTTGACCTGATAGGTATAGGGGACGTAGATGAACTTGGCGCCGTTCTTCACTTTCAGAGGGAACGGCTGGTCGTCCATCAGCCAGTCCGTGTGGTACAGAAGTCCCAGCTCCGCCATCAGATCCGTGGTGTTTACGGTGTTGCCGCCTCCGGCTCCAAGCCTGCCCTTGAGCTGCTTTCCGGTGTGTCTTTTGACCGTGTCGATCATGTCCCGCCAATACTCGCGTTCTTCTTCTTCCGAGTAAGCGGTGATTGGCCGGCTGTTGTAGAACCCGTGAGCCATGTAGTCCCAGTCCCGCTCCACCATCGCGTCGCGGATCTCGGGGCAGTGATCGAGCACCGCGCCGTTGAGGCAAACGCAGCATCGTATGTTGTGTTTGTCGAGAACTTCCAGCATTCGCCAGAAGCCCACCCTGTTTCCATAGTCCCGGTACGAATAGCTTGGTATGTCGGGCCGAGTCGGCCTGTTCAGCGGGGTGTACTCGTACCACTCTATGTTGGGGGCAACCCAGAAGGCCACGCGTGCGCCGTTGGGCCACTTGATTGCGGGACGATCGATTATGGGGGAATAGTCAAAGCGATCCGGCGCCAACATTTCTCTCCTCCTTGCGTGGCTCAGCCTGAACGGCTATGGATGAGGTTGACCAGAAAAAGAGCGCCCGGGGACAACGCGAGCGGGCAAGCGCAGCCCCTACACTTCAGACACTCGACCACGCAGCCAGCGGGAAACTAGGCCCATCGACCGCGGCCCACAGCCGGAAGTTCTAGTTACTGACCAGGACGTTGTACTCAGATGGCATTCTGTCGGCCGTCTTGAGTGGCGTGATTATGTCGTCGAGGTCAATGGTTGCCGTGATCAACTCGTCGCCTTCGGACTCCGCACGCGCAAGTATTCCGCCGTCCGGCCCAACTATCAGGCTGCCACCGATGAACCGCACGTCGTTTTCTACGCCGGCTTTGCCGACGCCGATGGCGAAGCAGCCGTTGTTGTACGCCGCGGACCGTATGCACATGTCGGAGGCGTCGACCCCCGCCTTTACGTCGCCATCAAAGGCAGGCGTGTTGTAAGGCGTGCAGATGATTTCGGCACCGTTGATTCCCAGGATTCTGGAGCTTTCAGGAAATCGGCGGTCGTAGCATATCTGGACCCCGACCTTCACGTTGGCCACTTCTACGACGGGGAAACCCAGATCACCAGAAGAGAAATAGCGTTTCTCCAGGATGTTGTTTCCCTCTTCTTTGGGTTCCACAGTGCCGGGTATATGCACCTTGCGGTACTTTCCGGCCACACAGCCGCTTTCGTCCACAATCGCCGAGCTATTGAAGTATTGGTCTCCGTCCTTCTCGGCGTATGGCAGCACCCACCCCATCTTCGCCACCTTCGCCGCCTCGAACAGAGGCCTTATCAGCGCGGAAGGCAACTCGGTCTCGAAGTACTCGTCCACGGAGTCTCTAACAATCGTGCAGAAGTACTCCGTCAGGGCCAACTCAGGGAAGCAAAGGAATTCTACGTGGGCGCTCTTCGCCTCGGACAGCAACCCGAGCATTCGCTCGACGGTCTCGCCACGGGATTGGGAGGCGGGGCCAAGTTGGGCAGCGCCTATCGTAACCTCTCTAGTCACGGGACACCTCTCGAAGTAGGTCTTGTCGACCGGCCAGGCCTACGTCGTCGTCGAAAGGCTTGGTTGGCCGGCCGTCCAGAAGGTCTGGTTACTGATTCCGCTACGCCGGCACCCGTTCCCCGTCCTCGATCGAAGCGACGTATTCGTACACCTCGCCAATGGAAACGATGTCACCGTACTTGGACCCCATGTTGAACAGGGCAGCGGCATGGGACAGATCGAAGCGGTCGAAGACGGCTTCCTCCACTACCGACACCTTGAGCTGATAACCCCCGGCATCGACAACGGTCGCGTGCACGCACCCGCTGGTGCTGTTCCCGGTGACGATAAGGTTGTCCACCTTCTTGTTCATCAGCATATTGATCAGGCCCGTCTGGTGGAACACGCTGGCCTGCTGCTTTTCGACGAGAAGGTCGCCGGGCTGCATCGCAATCTCGTCCTGAATGTCCGAGAGGGGATTGAGCTCGCTATAGGGGCTGCCCGGATCCGCCAAGGCAAGCCCTGTGGATTCCTTGAAATAGTGTTTGCTGTACACAACAGGGATTCCAGCCGCCCTGGCCATTGGCAGGAGATCCTCCATGTGACGAATCGCCGCCCAAGCATTCTCTCCCATGGCTCCCGGCATCTCTTTGACAACCTCGTGCACTGGAAGGTCAGGGCCAATCGCGCTTTTGTTCATGTCGATGACGAGGATCGCAGGCCGCTCTCCAAACTGGGCGTGTGGCTTGGGTCGCATCGGCTTCCTGTTAGCCAGCATCTTTTTGTCGTTCTCAGACAGGAAATCGTCCCAGACCGGCATTTCTCACCTCTCGTTAAGAAACTTCACATCCTTGACAATCGCTATTGTTGCGGCAGTATATCACACAGCAAGCACCGGGCCGTAGGATTTCGCTCCGTAAACCCTGTTCACGTGATTTGATCCCCTTTAAGCAGAGCGCTCGGAAGCTGTCCGACTTTCAGAACTTGTGCCAGGGCCAAGAAGATTGGCCGAAGCCTGGCCATAGGGCCGCACGAATGGAGGCCAAGACTTTAGGCAGAAAGGAGAACTTCCCCTCCGTACAGTCCTACATCGAGACCTCCCTCCAGAGAGTTCGCAATTCGGTACGTGTAGGGGTAACAAATGTAGGAATTAGTGGATAGTGTCCACTTTTATGTATTTGTACACGATTCCCCCTATCTCCACTCTCCACTCTCCACCAGTGGCCCTTCCCCCGCTGCCCCATATCGTCCTAGATTCCCTAACTGTCGTAGCTTCATTGGGTTAGCTTGGTGCCCGTAGGCGCCTCGTGCGTCCCGTCCTAATCACATCTCTCCTCACTAGCGTTCGAGTAGACCGCATCAGGCGAGTTCGAGTCGGTCCACGGCTGGAACACCGGCGGCGATGTGGGAAGCGTAGACTGGCGCGGTGCAGTGCTGTTCGCCGCAGACGTGGACCAGGCGTTGCGCACCGGTTCCTTGACTACCCTTTGCCGTCCAGATTAGGCTAAGCTACACCCCAGCGGTCTCTTCGAAAGTGAGCACGGTTTGATGGACTGGAAAGAGCACTACAAGAGAAACACGGTCACCGCCGACGAAGCGATTGCGTTGGTCAGCCCGGGCGACAACGTGGCGATCAGCGTGGATCCCAAGCCTACCCTTCTGATGGACGTTCTGGCGTCACAGCACAAGCGGCTGGCTGATCTGCGGATTTTCGATGTTGCCCCAATCTACGACCCCGGCTGGCTTCAGGCAGATTTCGAGGGCTCTTTCAGATACAGTCCCTCCATGTTCCTTGGGCCTCTGGCCCGGCCGGCCTATTACGAACACCGTATAGATTTCGCTCCCGTAATTTTCACGACGGACCTACAGCCGTACAGAGAGCCCGGTAGAGGCCCCAGGCTCGACGTTACGTTGATGTCCTGCTCGCCCCCCGACGACCAGGGATTCTGCAGCTTCGGAAAGGGCCTGTGGAACAAGCGGAGCTTTGCCAAACTCGCCCGCGTAGTCCTCGCCCAGGTGGACGACTCTCTCATCCGCACCTATGGGGACAATTACATACACGTCACTGAAATCGATCGCTTCGTCGAGCACACAGAACCCGAGCTGTCTCTCCAAGAATCGGAGGATATGTTATCCAACGTGGAGGATCTCCTTGTCCGAGCGGAACTGGAACGGGTGCTGCCCCTGTTGAATGGAAGCAACAGGTACGAGTTCTTACCTAATCTGCTCGGCAGCACCCTCAGACAGGTACAGGAGTTCGCCAGGCTCTGGGCTACCGCAGAACCGAGCAAGGGCGACAGGAAGATTGCACAGAACGTTGCTGAGCTCGTCAGGGATGGGGATACCATCCAGATCGGCGTGGGCACACCGAGCTCCTATCTGCCCCGCCTGGGAACCTTCGACGAGAAGCAGGACCTGGGCTGGCATTCGGAGATGACGGCCCCGGGCATACTCAGTCTCATCAAGAGAGGAGTCATCACCGGCGAACGCAAGAACGTCAATCCCGGTGTCGCGGTGTTCACGGCGATTACCGGTTGCGCTCCCGAGGAGATTCCCTACGCTCACAACAACCCGCTCATCGAGCTGCGAGACGCGGAGTACGTGGTCAACATGAGCACCATCTCTTCCCACAACAACTATATCTCCATCAACAACGCGCTCTCCATAGATTTTTCGGGGCAGATCAACGCGGAGACTATTGGAGACCGCCAGTGGAACGGGACTGGCGGCCAGCCGGAGCTTCACATGGGAGCCGTCATGTCTAGGGGAGGCAGGGCCATCACCATTCTTCGGTCGACGGCGGCCGGAGGCTCCGTGTCCCGCATAGTGTCTCAGCATCCGGTAGGGGCCGCGGTTACCGTACCCCGCACCTTTGCCGATACCATAGTGACCGAGTACGGTGTAGCTCAGCTCCTCGGTAAGACTATCCGGGAAAGGGCCCGTGAGTTAATAGCGGTCGCCCATCCAGACTTCAGGGCTGACCTCCAGAAGGCGGCCCAAAGGCTCTACTACCCCTAGCAGCCCGACCCCAAGATCGCCCCGTAGCAAGCCATCACAGAAGGCACACGCCTTTATCCCCCCTGCCCTAAGAAGAGTTCTGGGGCAGGATGACGTTACTGAACGGTTCCGGAACCCAACAGCTGTCTCATGGAACCAAATTGGAGGAGGACTGCATGCCGGTTATCGAGTACGAGGTGAGAGACAAGATCGCCTACGTGACCCTGAACAGGCCCGAAACTCTCAACGCGATCAACAATGAGATGTCCCTGGCCTGGAACGAAGTCTGGCAGCGATTTCGAGACGATGACGACGCCTGGGCGGCCATTCTCACCGGAGCCGGTGACAGGGCTTTCTGCTCCGGCGCCGACCTCAAGGAGATGAGGACCCGCCACGATAGCGGCGCCAATGGCGGCAACCCCTTCGGCGGCGATCCCAGGCCGATGCGGCCTTCGGAAGAGCTGGGTGTATGGAAACCGATAATCGCGGCCATCAACGGTTGGGCGATAGGTGGCGGGGTTGTCTTCGCGATGGACTGCGACATACGTATAGCATCGGAAAAAGCGGTATTCGGTCTGCCGGAGGTGGAGCTGGGAATTGTTACTACCTGGTGGGGCACCGTGAGGGCCAGGGCCCACATGTCGTTTGGCAGGGCCCTGGAGTTTCTGCTCACCGGCAATCATGTCACAGCCCAACAGGCCGAGCAGTGGGGGTTCGTGAACCACGTCGTCCCCCATGACCAGCTGATGAGCAAGGCAGAGGAGATGGCTCGGAAGATCAACAGCAACGGCCCCCTGGCGGTCCGGGGAATCAAAGAGGTCTCGTATAGAAGCCTGTTGGATGGAATCCGGGAGGCGGGCCGGCTGGAAGACGTGATCAGCGTGGTCGCCGCCCAGAGCGAGGACGTTCAGGAGGGTGTGCGGGCCTGGCTGGAGAAGCGCCCGCCCGAGTTCAAGGGCCGTTAGGAGCCGGACAGCCACTCCCTGAGTGCCCGGACGTGGTCGGGTCTCGTGCCGCAGCACCCTCCAATTATCCGCGCCCCCTGCTCACTCCACCCCTTGGCGTATTCCAGGTACTGTTGTGGGTCCAGGGCATTTGCCCTGGGGAAATGGGCGTAGGCGCCGAAGGTTCCCGACCAATTCTTCTTGACTATCTCCAGCCCGGGCCCCGTGTCGTCCACCGGCGTGTGCATTATGAATACCGACGCGATGTCCTTGTCCTTGATGGCGTCCATGGCGTCTTGAAGGGTCTCGCCTCCATGCTTGTCTTGGATGCCCAGGTAAAGCCCGTCACCATCCTGGACCAGGGAGAGCCCGACCCACACCGGGAGACACAGCTCAGCTGCCGCCTCTATCACCGCCAGCGTGTCTGATATGCGGACCAACATCTCGCCCACCGCCACGTCCGGGCCGCCTTTGGCCAGCTCTCCGAGCTGCTCCCGGTAGTTCTCTAGCGCTTTCTCGTAGGACACCGGAACTTTCGCGTTTGACTTGGGAGCCATCGTAGATACGGAGGCCGCAATGACCACCGAGTCCTCTGTCCCGGTGTTTCTCCTTGCCTGTACCGCCGCTTCGATTCCCTGCTTGTTGGCCTCGGCTACCTTGTGCCCGAGGCCGTCCAGTTCCAGTACGTCACGCCCTGTGCTAAAGGTGTTTGTGATGATAATCTCGGCGCCCGCTTCTATGTATTCCTGATGAATATCCCTCACCAACTCGGGATCGGTGAGCATAGGACCGCCCGACCACGTGGTGGGGCTTGTCAGCCCCCGCCTCCCTAACTCCGAGCCCATACCCCCGTCCATCAGGATAGTCTCCCCCGCTGCCAGGCGGGCCTGCAATTTCTCAAAGTTGCTCATGTTTCTCTCCTGGTACAATCCGAACCTACCGTTCCATACGGGCGCCAGATATGACCCGCGCCCCGGCCCCGTCAGCAACCGTTGTCGATGTTGTCGAACTTCACTTTGTCGCCTACCCTGATGCCAAACCGGTCGACTTCTCCGGCATTGACTTCAAGCGTGTATGCGGCATCCGGATAGGAGCGGTACCTCCAGATATCAATGTCAGGAGTGCCGGGATCCGGGACCCCCGCATTTACGTGGATATCCACAACGCGACAGTCTTTGTCGATCCAGATGAAGTCGAGCGGAAACCGCATTCCCTTCATCCAGTATGCTCCCACATAAGGCCCGTCCGGAATGTACAGCATCCCATTGCGTTCCTCCAGATACGCGCGGCCGGTCAGGCCTCTGTCGCGGAGCTGCGGGGTGTCGGCAACCTCCACTACGAACCTGACGTCGTCCACTCTTACCGCGGGCGTGTCGTCACCACCGAATAGCGCTATGTCAATGTTGATGCAGGCGGTCATGCCCAGTATCGCGACTGGGATTACCCATAATCTGAGGAACACGGCTATTCACCTTCCTAAATCACGGGCTGTAGCCGGTTGATGGACGCGTCGTGCTGCCCTCGGGCGCGTCACGCATTATGTGGGACAACAGGTACGAGAAGTCCTGGTACGCCTGCAGGCCGCCGAGTGGACCAGATAGCGATTCGAGTTGGTACTGCAGCTCGAACAGCTCGCGGTATTCACGTAGGTAGTTGCTGTCACCAGGATAGGGAAGGCCGCTGTACAAGTCGGCCGTTAGCGCAACTATCGCGCCAAAATGGGCCAGCGAGTCCCCCGGAGACCGCAAGTCGGCTCCCTGTCGGACCACCATGGTGGCGTGTTGGCGATTGGAATCGTTGCCGATTGGCGTAACCCACCGTAGTTCGACGCTGCCGAGCTTCACCGGCCAACTACCAGACCGCAACACCGCGTCCGTCAACTCGAGCTCGTAGAAGACCGTGGTGGCCGCGCCCGCGGGAATCTCCGCGAACTCCTTGCGGGCCTCGGTGAACGATTCATCGGACGTTATGCGATTCTCGTAGCCTATAATGCGCCAGGCCGCCACCGCGTTCGGGTCCCAGGTCACCTGGGCCCGCGTCTGGTCGGCGAACGGCACCGACAGCGCAAGCCAGTTCTGCCGGCTGAAGACCGCGCGCGCTTGTTTGACTTCGTCCAGGTACCGGTACCAGCCGTTGCCGTACTGGGCAAGTTGCTCCAGCAGGTAGTCGTTGTAGTTCTCGATGCCCACGCCGATGGTGATGATGCGCAGTGGGTTGCCGGCGTCAGGGTCGTAGGCCGACTCCAGGATTGCAAAGGGGTTGGTGGCATCCACGTTTGCCACGCCGTCCGACATCAGTATGACGTAGTTGTAGGCGTCCGGGCGCTCGCGGCGCGCCCGGTCAGCCAGCCGGACAGCTTCGTTGAGGCCGGCCTGGACGTTCGTGCTGCCTGTTGGTTGCAGTCGCGAGATGGATGTTGCCGCGCCACCGCGGTCGAGCAGCTGATGCTCTGCGGTGTAGTTGCCGATAACCTCGCTGGAAAAGTGCACGACCGCTATGCTGTCGCGCCTGCCCAGGCTGTTCAAAATCGTGTAGGCCGCCTCCCGGGCAATGTCTATCCGGTTTCCGTCGGCCATGGATTCGGATGCGTCCAGCACAAGCGTCACGTTGACGGGCCGGTTGTCCTCGAACTGGGGCGCCTGGAACCCGACGCGGGCCAGGTGCAGTCCGCTGTCCAGCGGATGCCTTAAGACGTCGGTGGAGATTGAAAAACTGTCGCTTGTCGTCGGCTGCGGATAGCCGTAATGGAACGAATTCACCCACTCCTCGGCGCGCACAGAGTCGGGCTCCACCTGGTAGCCCTCGCGGGCCCAGCTTAGCGCCAGGCGGTACGACGTGCGGTCGGTGTCCAGGCTGAAAGTCGAAACGCGGTCTTCAATCGTTGATACGGCGGGAGACCGCCGGTTGTCTTGGAAAGTGGTGGCTCCGGGGCCGCCGACGGCTGGCGCAACGGGCTGGGGCGCAGCAGGCACCGACGTGGCGGGCGTCGAAGGCGAAACAGGGGCTACGGGGGCGGCCGGCTGGGTCTGAGCGGCTGGGGCTGAAGTCGGCGCAGGAGCGGCGGCCGGGGCGGGCCGAGGGGCTGCGGTAGCGGCCTGTTGGGCCTGAATGGCGGGAGCGGAAGTCGGCGCGGGAGCGGCGGCCGGCGCCCGACGCTGCACTGGCGCTGGCTCAGAATCGTCGGCCGAGCTGCATCCCAGGACTGCAATGGATAGCGCCGCGAGCGCGATGGCCGTTAGGGCGAGCATTCTCTTGAATATGTTCCCCTCCTCCATGGACCGTGCATTTCCTCATCGCGAACTCAATGCGTCTGACCAACTCTGCCTGACCACTGCCTGTTGTCCTAGTTTTAACACCAATTGTAACTCAGCCACAAGTTTTTGTGACCAAGCCTGCTTGCGGACGGGCACGAAGTCTCGGGGGCGGGGCATGTTGTTTCCCCGAGCAAAGATCAGTGGCCAACTGGTCGGGACGCGCTGCCCAGGGGCCAGCCACACCTTGCATGAGCGGCTGTTTTCCGCCATCCGGGCCATGACGCCTTGCATGACCTCAATGTGTTCTGAACGGCGGGTTAAGCGTAACCAAGCCTGGAATCCTCGGCCACGTCGCACCTCCTCTCAGTACAGTCGCAGCAATCCCTCAGCGTTACCGAGCAGACAGTTTATCCAACTCTGTGCTAATGGTCTTCCATCTCCAGGAAATTGGTTCTTCGAGGCGAGTCAATCCCTTGTAGCGCCTACCCTGCGGCCTGACCTGGATGACGGGCTTGTTCATACTCCGAGCTATGTCCGTTTCCACAATGACGCCTTGAGCGTTGTGGGTGTCCTGGCCTATGAGTACGACCACGACGTCGCACTCTCCAATGGCCGCCCGCGCCTCGCTCTTCCAGTTCTCGTCAAGACGTGTCTCGTTGAGTGAGCAGTTGCGGACTCGGTGGTGAGTATGTTTCTTGGCCTGCTCGTAGAATTTGTTCTTCAGATCGTTGTCTTTGTCGAACTCGAAACTCACGAATACATCGAGCGTGGCCATAGGCTCATCCCCTCTTCTTGTCGTGTGAGCGGACTACTTCGGCGAGGCTCATTGCCAATTGAGGATCCCGGCTCTTCGTTCCACTATCTCCGCCAGTAACCACGCCGTCTCACGCTCTAGCGCCAGTATATCAGCACACAGCTCCATTAGCGGGGGCAGCGGCTGGGGCTTGAAGAAGTGGCGGGCGAAGCTGAACTGGTGGCCGACATTGACCTTTGCCGGGTTGTACCATGCCTCCGGAGTGAAGGGCAGCACCTCGTTGCGCAGGAACGCCTCGATGCCGCTCTCGTGGAGAAGCGGCACTTGCTCGATGTCGCGCAATTCGGTGTCGGGCTCGTACTGGACCGGGGCCGGGGCGGTGGGGTTGGGGACGGGCGACCGGGATGGCTATCGCCGATCAAGCGGAGGTCAGGCCTCGCTCTCTATCGTGTCTCTTACTCCCAGTCGCAACGTTTCGAAGACCTCATGCACGCTCTGGCGGGCGTCTATCGTCTCGAAATGGTACTGGTCAGCCAGGTCGTGGAACTCCGTCAGCAGCGCGCCCTGGTATTCGACGAAGCTGGCGTGCCGGTCCGTCTTCCGCAGGAAGTCTTCGCCCGACTCCCAATGGTCCAGCTCCCGGTACGCGAGCACGCGCGGCAGCAGGTGATCCACGTCAATGTCCAGGTAGAATACCTGGTGGGGGATGATGGCGAACTCCAGCATGTCGTCCAGCCAGCGAGGCGGCACGCCCCGGACGCGCGCCCGGGCCATTATGGAGTATATGTAGCGGTCGGCCAGCACCACCATGCCCGCCTCCATGGCGGGCACGATGGCCTTCTCCATGCGGTCCCAGAAGTCCGTGGCATAGAAGAGATTCAGGGTAAAGAGATCAAGCGTGTGGCCTCGCATGGCCCGATCGATGCCGCTGCCCGTGAGATCGGACCGGCGGAAGCCGGTGTCCATAACGGCGTACCCCTCCGTCTCCAGCCACTCCTTGAGGAGAGCTATCTGGGTTGAGCGGCCAACGCCGTCGGTCCCCTCGATGACGATGAGGTGCCCGGGCATCTCCGAATTCGCCAGGTTCAGTGGGGAGTGTCCGTAGAATCTGGGCGTGTTCATGGTTTAGCCTCGTGATTGCGTGCTCGGGGATTAGCCGTCGGTTGCGGTGGCGGGCTCCGGGACCCGGCGGGAGCCGGACTGCTGAATGTACCGCCCCGTGAGGCCGGAGCTGACAAGAGCGTCGGTAACGCTGTGGCTGGGCATCCGCATCACGCCGGCGAGCAGGGGTTCCACCAACTGCCGGACCATCTGCTGTTGCTCATGAATGGGCTGCGTGGCGTCGATGGTCACCAATTCGAACTCGCTGGAGAGACGGTCGTACTCCTCGAGTATCGCTCCCTGGAATTTCCGGAAGGCCTTCTCCCGTTTGGAGGACCGCATCACGTCCTGGCCGGACTCGTAGTAGCCCAGCTCATCCCGCCCGGTGACGATGCGGCGGATGGACTCATCGAGAGGCACCTTGAAGTACAGGGCCAGGGAGGGCCGGATGGCGAATGCGTAGACGCGCCGCAGCCAGTCCCTGTTGACGCCGCGGGCGCTGTCCCGGGCGAAGGCGGTGTACACGTAGCGGTCGGCCAGCACGATGGTGCCGGCCTTGAGTGCAGGCAGTATCTGCGTGAAGACGCGGTTGGCGAAGTCGGCGGCGTGGATGAGGCTGAAGGACATGGGCGTCAGCGAGCGATCGTCCTTGCCCCGCTTGGTGGTGCGCCTGACTATGGGGGAGGAGTTCCACTCGGTGAACACCGTGACGTAGTCGCGGCTCGTAAGCCACTTCGCCAGCAGGTCTAACTGGGTGCTCTTCCCGGAGCCGTCGATCCCTTCTACGATAATCATACGGCCGGGATACTCGTCATCGTAAGGGTGGCTGCCGTATCTGGGCCCCATGGGGATACTCGAATGCCCGTTATTCGTCATGGTTCACCTCGGCAAATCTGAACAGGGTGTTTGAACTCCTTCTCCCAGCGGTGATGCAGGCCCGGCGCGGATACCCTGGACCAGGCGAGAGTGGTTATAGTGAGGCCGCCGCTGCCAGCCGCAATATTAACAGAATCTATAGAGGCGGTGGGAGGCAGCCGGCGCTCCAGTTCGTCGGCCAGCAACAGCACCAGGGCCGCCTGGCCCAGACGGCGCCGGTCGCCGTCGCTCAGGATGCGGGTCTTGCGGTACTTCTTCGGCAGCTTTTCCTTCTCGGCCAGCAGGAGCATAGCCGCCATCTGGGCCGCCTCACGGTGGCTGAAGCCCGGCAGGTCCGTCCATGACAGGATGGAGGCCGCCCGGTTGAGACGGTTGTAGAAGTCCACGACGCTTCCCAGGTCCAGGAGCAGGGCGGCGCACCCCAGCGAGGACGTTAGCCGCCGGCGCCGGCCTGCCCACACGGCGCGGGCGATGCGGACGGCGAGGGCCGCACGGCGCGCGCCGCGGCGAGTGAAACGTGGCGCGAACCGGCCCATCACGTCCTTCAGCGTGTTGCGTCGCACCGCGTCGACGGACATGAGTGATATCCGGCCTTCGGCGAGCAGCGGCTCCGGTTGGCGCGCCAGGCCCTCCCGAAGGCCATGTCCCGAGAGCATGATGCTTTCGGCCCCCGTGTGGTGGAGAAGCGCCTGGGCCACGACCGCGCCGCCCACGATGGAGTGGGTGCGCTCCGGGTTCATGCCCGGGATGCGGGAGCGCTCCTCCAGGCTGCGGGAAGCCATCCGGTCCACTAACTTGGACAGACCTTTGGCGCCAATGCAGTAGCCGTGTATGGTCTGGACGGGATAGGGCCGCCGCCGCCGCCGGTCCAGCTTGGAAAGCAGGCGCATCGAGCCCCCGGACCCGACCAGCGTATCTCTCCGCTCCAGGCGCGGGACCCTGGCCGCTTCGAGGCATTGCCTGGCGTGCCGATAGGCGGCGTCAAGGTCCTCTCCGGTCGGGCGGTCCGTCAACCGGAAACGGTTGGCAATGTGGAGGCTGCCAAGGGGCAGGGTGTGCCGCGTCTCCATGCTTCGGTCGAAGAAGCCCACAAGCTCCATGCTTCCCCCGCCGAGGTCTGCCAGCAGGCCCCGGGAGACGGGCAGGCCCTGGACGGCGCCAATGAAGCAGTATCCCGCCTCTTCGTAGCCGCTGATGACGCGCAGCTCGACGCCGTATCTGCGGCGGGCCGCCAGGGAGATCTCGGCGGCGTTGTGAGACCTTCGCAGCGCCTCGGTTCCCACGGCGTGAATGGTGGTCACGCCGTAGCCGCGGCACACCTGGACGAAGTCCTCGATGGCGTCCAGTGTGCTGGCCACGCCCTCGGCGTCAAGCGTTCCCTGCCGGTCCACGTGGCTCATAAGGTTGAGGGCCAGGCGCTGCTGCGCCAATACCTGCACTCCTCCCGTGTTTAGCTGCATGACCACGGCCCGGGCCGAGCCGGAGCCCACGTCTATCACCGCCGTTAGTTTGGTGTCTGGAGGGTAGTCGTCGGGAGAGGGCGGGAGCGCAAAGGAGTCGACCGTCTCCCAGGGCTGGGGAGGCCTGGCTGTCTCATGGACTGTCACTAGGTTGCTCGAGCTAGGTCCCATTTCTGGAGGAACTCCGGTTGTCAGCGTTCATTGGAAGGATAAAGACCGGTAGCTCATGCCGCAAGAGCCGTCGAAGGTGCGAGGAAGGGAGATACAAGGGCGAATGGTACAATCATCGACAGAAGGCCTCTCTGTATTGCTGCCGCTAAAGCCGCCGGCTAGCCCTTAGTGTGCGAGCTACCGGGCACTCTCGTGCTCACTCTCGACTAGGAAGGAGCATCACCATGAATCGCCAAGAGCTTGCAAAGGTGCTGGAACAGGAGCTGTCCGGTGATAGAGCTCTCGAGTCCGCGTCTCACCTGACGCAGTTCTACCGCTCACCGGGCGCGTCCGGATACCACAGGGCTACGGACTTCGTGGCGGACCTCTTCCGGGCTAACGGGCTGGACAAAGTATGGGTGGAGAGGTATACCCTCGACGGTGAGACGAAGTTCATGAACGTCACCATGCCGCTGGCGTGGGAACCTGCCAGCGCCGAGCTGAGAGTGGGTTCCCCCACAGGTAAACTCCTCGTGTCCTACGAAGATGCGCCGTCGTGCCTTCCCTGGTGGACGCCATCCACTCCTGAAGGCGGAACGGCCCTTGAACTGGTAGACGTTGGCACGGGGGAGCGCGCCGAGGACTACCAGGGGCAGGACGTGCGCGGCAAGGCGGTGCTGATCCGGGGCACGGACCGGCCCAGCGGCTTCGGCCATGCCGCCACCCTTGCCATGGAGCATGGCGCCGCCGGCATCATAACCGACTACCTCCTGTACCAGACGCACCCATTTCGCACGCGCGAGTCGCTGCCCGAGCCGGTGCAGCTTCTGCGTATGCCCTCCAACGCACCGAGCGCGTGGGCGATGGCCGTCAACTACGCCGCGGCAGAACACCTGGCTTCGCTGGCACGCCAGGGCGCTGTCACGGTCTGGGCCGACATCCAGGCCAGGACATTCGCGGGAGAAGCGCAGAACCTCTTCGCGGACATCACCGGCACCGACGAAGCCGGGCAGATAGTCCAGTTCGTAGCCCACTCCACGGCGGGTACCAAGCCCGGGGCCAACTGCGCCTCCGGTCCGGCTCTCATGGCCGAGATGGGGCGCGTCATGTCAGCCCTAATCTCCAGCGGGCGCATCCCCCGTCCCAGGCGCACGATTCGGTTTCTCGTCAACGTGGAGGGTCACGGCACCAAGCACTACGTCCACAACCACAGGGAGGAAATCGAACGGACTATCGCCGCCATTGCCCTGGACAGCGTCGGGCACGACCAGAATAAGTGCAAGTCCGCCCTGCTCTTCTACCATTCCCCGGATTCCCTGCCATCCTTCATCAATGACTATTACGTGAGCCTCATCGAGTCGGCGCCGAAGGAAACGCGGTGGGTGTTCAGCGAAGGCAACCGCATCCCGCTAGTCAACTTCACCGACCTGCCCTACACGCCGTGGAGCGACAACCACTACTATCCCGCGTTCGGCGTACCGTCGCCCCTTCTCATGTCCTGGCCGGACCTGTACTTCCACACCGACTACCTCACGGCGGACAATCTTGACCCCGTGGTGTTCCGCAGGTGCGGCATCACCACGGCGCTTGCGGCGCTGGAGCTGGCCAATGCCGGGCCGGCAGAGGTCCAGGACATCATGCGGGAAGTGGGCAACCGCAGCCAGTTTCGCCTGGGCCGCATCGCGCTGGAGGCGAAGGCCGGCGCCGAAGAGGCTAGGACGCGAAAGCGACTCACCATCCTGGCCCGGCGAGACCAGCAGGCTGTGGAGTCCGCGCTGGTCCTGGTAGATGCCGAGGAGCGGAGGCGACACCCGGAGCTGGAGTCCACGAGGGACGAGGTCCAGCGTGAGATTGCTGACCGGTTGGAGCAGACGATGGGCTGGCTGCGGGACCACGAGGCGGACCCCGATGACTTTCCTGCCGGCAATGCCGTGCCCCAGCGCCTGATCGAGCGTGACGCTCCGGGACTGGCCGGCACCGGCTACTGGGAGCTGGTGCGGATGGCCGAAGAGATGCACGACAGGGACCCCAACATGCGATACGACTCCCTGCGCATCATCGGCGACGAGGTCTGGAACTTCGCCGACGGGCGCCGCAGCGTGAACGACATCGCGGACGCCGTGGGGGCCGAGTTCGACTTCGACCTGGATCCCCGGCACGTCCTCGCGCTGTTCCAAGGGCTGGCAGACCAGGGATTTGTGAGCCTGTCCGATTCCGGCGACTAGCGGGTCAGCGCGGTGGGCTGGCCGCCGCGGGCGCTGTCGACGCCGACGAGCCGAGCGCGTCCGTCACCTGCCCTGCTTTATGAAGTCCGCCACGCGCTCGGCCAGCATCAGCACGGTGACGTTGATGTTCGCACGGACGCACTCGGGCATAATCGAAGCGTCCGCCACCCGCAAGCGCTCCGCCCCGTAGACCTTGCCGTACTGGTCCACCACAGCCATAGGGTCCGAGCTGGGCCCCATCTTTGCGGTGCAGGAGACGTGGTGGCCGGTGCCAGCGCTCTTCTCTATCCACAGGTCCAGCGCTTCGTCTGATTCCAGATAGGAGTCCTCGGGGTAGACCCTACCCTCTATCAGGGCGGCCATCGCCGGATGGTCCTCCAGGCTCACCACCAGGCGGACGCCGTCTCGAAACCTGCGCAGGTCCTCCTCGTGGGCCAGCAAGTTGTAGTCCAGATAGGGCTGGTCCCTGTAGTCGCCGGAGCTGAGCCGGACCTCGCCCTTGGCGAAAGCCAGGTTCAGACCGAGGTTTGCGCCCATCCCCACCACGTCCCCGTGCCTGCCGCCCATGTTGCGTCGCATGCCCATGGCCGACAACAGGTAGACGATCATGTCGTTCTCCAGCGGCGAGCCCTCCGCGGTGTACCTGACCAGAATCTGAGCGTAAGGCACGAAACGGCGCAGCTCGACCTCCGGCTTCGCGGCCCACAGAATGTTGACGAGGGGATGGTCGGCCAGGTTCTGCCCGACACCCGGTGAGTCGATTGCGGTCTCGATTCCGTGCGCACTCAGGTGATCCTTGGGGCCGACCCCGGAGAGCATGAGTATCTGCGGCGACCCAATGGCGCCCGCGCTCAAGATGACCTCGTCGGCCTCCGCGACGAAGGTCTCTTCGCCGGAGACCGCCTCGACGCCCGTGGCCATTGGTCGCTCTCCGGAGGTGTCGAAGAGTATCCTCTTGACGGTCACGTTGCCCCTGATTGTCAGGTTGAGCCGGTGGCGAGACAGGCCCAGGTATCCTATGGCCGTGGACCAACGTATGCCGTTGGGATTGTTGAGGGTCGTGGGCCCGACCCCGGTTGTGCCGGGCGCGTTGTGGTCTTCACAGTACGGGTGCCCCCTGTCTCGCCAGGCCTCGAACCAGGCCCTGTTCCCCTGCTGCCACTCCTCTTGCGGGAAACGGTGGCAGATGATCGGTCCGTTGGAGCCATGGAAGTCCCCGGGGTCGTCCCGGTATGTGGTGTCCGTCTCAACCATGTTGAAATAGGGCACCAGCTTCTGGAAGCTCCACTCGTCGTTTCCCCGCTCCGCCCAATTGTCGTAGTCCTCGGGAATGCCGCGAATGAAGATCTGGCCGTTGATGGCGCTGGACCCGCCGGTCACTCTGCCCCTGGGCACCTCGATTTCGGTGCCATTGACGCCTCTGGCCGTGAACTGCCAGTTGTGGTCGCTGTCCCAGATGCTCTTGGTCGACCTGTAGCCGTACCTGACCTCCTCTGGGAGGCTGTCGACGTCGGGGTAGTCTGGGCCGGCCTCCAGAAGGAGCACCGAGGTGTTGGGGTCTTCGGAGAGCCTCGTGGCGAGGATCGCGCCCGCCGACCCGGCGCCGATAATGATGTAGTCGTACTTCATTCCCTGCCTCCCGGAAATCGCGTTGAAAACAACCCTGACTCCGCTCGCCGGTAGCTCGCCCATTGTGTGATAACCTTACACCGCTCGCGGCGACAGCGAAAGCAATCTGACTGCCTCCGGCCGTTCACAACCCAAGGGACTCACCAGTCCAGGGAGGGTCATATGCCAGCTCCCAGAGTGATCTATACACCCAAACCCGGCAGCCCCATCGACGTGGATCGCGAATTCTACGGACGTCTGGGCCGGGAGACCAGCTCCCGAAGTCTGGTCGACCGGTTCGAGGTGCCGATTCGCTCCGGGAGGGCCTGGCCGGTGCTTGCGGGCCAGATATGCCGCATCGTCGTGGTGGAAGGGGCGCAGGTGGCAGACTTCAACTCCTGGAACCTGAACAACCCCAGGGAGCGGTTTTGGGCCGCCCGCACCAAGCAGCTGCACCGCGCCCACGTCACCACGTTCGACCGGCTGTGGTCGTGCCTGCCGTACCTCCGACCCATGCTCACCATCACCGGAGACTCGGTAGACTACGGGCTGGACGAGGACGGCGCCGGATGCCACGACCTGCTGGGCACGCGCTGCGACCCATACGTTCACAAGCTGCTGAACGGCGAGGACTTCGACTTCTGCTGCCACTCCAACCTGGTGCGGGCGGTAGCCCCGTACCATCTCGACGAGAGCGACGTCCACGACGTGCTCAACATCTTCCAGGTGACCGGCCTCACCCGCGACGACCGCTACTTCGTGAAGCCTTCACCCGGCAAGAAGGGTGACTACTTCGAGTTCTTCGCCGAGATAGACCTGCTCTGCGCGATTTCCACCTGTCCGCACGGCGACCTGTCGGTCCAGGTGTGGGGCGAGGAGGACGCCGTGGATCCCATCGACACCTGCCACCCGCTGGGCGTGGAGATCTATCAACCTCGGGCCGACCTACTGGAGGGCTGGCAGCCACCCCCGACGAACGACTACCGCGGCATCCACGGGCTTGACGGCCCCAGTCATTCCGAGCGTAGCCGAGGAATCTAGGGCAACTCTGAGTCGACGGCGGACATCGTCTACAGTGGTCGGTTCACTCGACAGAAGTTGTAGTGGACAGGCTGCAGTGCCACCGCCGACAGACGGTTACACAGCTTACTTGAGAACCCGTTGGGTCGTCGAGTGAAGCGCCTCTGACTCATCCGCAGCGTAGGGTTGTGGCGCTCCACTGTGTGGTAGGATGCGCCAAACTCAGCCACGAGTTCCAGAAAGCCTGAGATACAACGTAGGCTCATACGTTCGGCGTTTTCACGCCTCATTGCGGCCTACCGACCAAGGCAACTCGTGACAGAGAAGCCTACGCTGCAAGGAGGCTCCTCTTGTCATGGTTAGTCCTCATCATTGGGCTGCCCCTCTCCCTTCTCATCCTTCTTACCGCGTGTAGTAGTCCAAGCCAAGAAGAACTCGTGGTGTGGATAGACCAGTGTGACTACGATTCATGGTATGGGGACGTGGACACCTCGAAGTCTTGCCATGACCTCTTTGATCATTTCAACAAGGGGTTCAAGGAAGATCGTGAGGTGTGTGAGGCTGTACGGGTTGCGATCAGGACGGATAAAGTAGGAACCTCTATGGCGCAATTCCTAGATTGCTACGTTCCGCCAGAGCTTTTCCAACATCTTTTACGATGATTGAATTAGATTGAGTAGCCCTTGTTCAACAGTGCGGTTCGCTGATGCGAGTATTCCACGCGGAGCTTTTCAAGCTCGAGCAGTTGGTCGCCCAGGGTGTTCAGGGCGCCGTAGGGGATTGGAACCCCACACACGTACAGAGCGTCGTTCGAATCGGCCACCTGAACTGCCGGGTAGCCCTCCGCACCGAGTGCGTTGGCGAGCTCCTGCATCTTGTATGCGGTGTCGGCAATATCTCGCTCGATGGCCTCGATTCGATCCTTGTTCTGCTTGGCCAGTCTCATCAAATAGCCAATGTTTTCATCGGACATGTGCATCCTGTACACTCCTTGGAGGTTGACCCATGAGACACCGTAGAGCCATCATCATAGCAGTCTTGGTCGTCGCCGCGCTGACGTTGGGCGTCTCGCTCATCCTCGCCGCCAACCCCACCCCGAACTATGACACGAATCAGAGTGGCATGATTGAGCGAGACGAGGCTCACAATGCTCTCAGGGCATACTTTGACGGAGATCTCACGCAGGAACAGGCCCTCGACGTTCTGTTCCACTACTGGGCCGCCCAGCCGGTCGACCAGCCGCCTCCTGTCGCATCCAGCCAGCCTACGCCGGTGTCCAGTCCTACCCCCACGGCAACGCTAGTTCCGATGGCGACGCCCATTCCAATTGGCGACGCCCATTCCAATTCTGGTGCCGACCATAACCCGTGCCGCAATGGATGTTGTGAGTATCAATGTGAGTTGGGAACACAGATCTCAGGACGTAACCGGGTATGAGGTGCAGTACAGGTTGGAGGATGGGGAGTGGATAACACTGAGTAGGGGGATCCCTCCGAGATGAGCGGAATCGGACGTGCAGGTACGTTTATGGTGGGACATCGGTATGAGATTCGGGTGCGGTCGCTCACTAGAAACGGCGCCAGTCTGTGGGCGAGCGAGTCTCTGGTAGTACCCATGCCTGTTCCGACACCCATGCCTCCTCCTACGCCCACTCCGAATTTAACGCCCACGCCCTATCCGTCGAGCAGGGGTGAGATAGGCTGCGATGGCAAGGAGATTCTGTCAGGATATCAGGTAGGCTTCTACTACCCCCAGGTGAAGATAGCTTCAGACATCATGATAGTGAGCCACTTCCACAACACTTGGAAGGGCGTCCCCGGCCGACCCACTCCGACGCCTCAGGGCTACAAGCCATGGCACAACACCTCGACCACGACCAGTTTCAACTACGGGTTCATGGTCCGTGTGGTTTCAGATGAGGAGGCGGGTAGAAACGTTGCCCTCGTGGTAAGGGCGACGCACAAAGGCTACTGGTTCTTCGAGCTGAGAGGCTGCACAGGATGCCATCATGAGTTTTCTAGACACGCATCCGCGCCCAATGTCGTATCCACCGACAAGACCCGCGGCATCAGGCTCGGCCGCCTTCTGCGCATCATCGACAGCGGCTACTTCAGCGCGGACGGTGTGGAGTTCTCCGAGGATAAGGCGGGCGTCAACCACATGGCCTTCATAGCGAAGGGGGAGGAGTGCCGCTTCTTCGTGAACGGCGTCGAGGTGCCTCTTGAGATCGACGCCGAGGACAGGGCGGCCATCG
The DNA here is from genome assembly GCA_965226695.1 of Dehalococcoidia bacterium. Lineage (GTDB taxonomy): Bacteria > Chloroflexota > Dehalococcoidia > Lucifugimonadales > CATOSD01 > CATOSD01. Next base: position 2,534,099 of record OZ245405.1, on the reverse strand, counting down.
AGAAGTACGTCGGCCCGTTCCGATACGTGTCCGATGGGAAGTGGTACGGACGTTACAGCAGCTTCGGGTCAGCGAGGGTCGCCATAAGGGACGGCACTGTCATTTCCCCCTACACGAGAGGCCAGCCGTCTTGGCTCATCACATACCCGTCCGTGGGAGCCTGTGTCCCCTGACGTGCAAAACGAGATACTATCCCCAATCGCGCGTGAGCTTCCGGTAGCGCGCATCTGGCCCACTGCTCAGTGGACTGTGAAGACAGCGAGCAACCCCTTGGACATGACGCTCTCGGACATCGTGCGCCGGCAACCCGCCGCCGAGCCTTGGGTTGAGGGCGAAAAGATACCTTGGCACGAACCAGAGTTCAGCCAGCGGATGCTCGCCGAGCATCTCTCCCAGTCGCATGACGCCGCCAGCCGCCGGTTCGACAGTATCGACAGGCAGGTGGCTTGGATACATCGAGAGCTGCTGAACGGCACGCCGACGAAAGTCCTCGACCTCGGCTGCGGCCCCGGCCTTTACACCAGCCGCCTCGCCGGACTAGGGCACGAGTGCGTCGGCATCGACATCTCCCCCGCCTCGGTGGAGTACGCCACCGCCCATGCAGTAGAGCACGACCTAAGGTGCTCCTACCTGCTCCAGGACATTAGGACAACCGACTACGGGCGCGGATACGGCCTGGCCATGCTCATATTCGGGGAGTTCAACGTCTTCAGGCCCCACGATGCCAGGACGATTCTCGAAAAAGCCCACGTCGCACTCTCTCCCGGAGGCGTGCTGCTCATCGAGCCGCACACTTTCGACGCCGTGCGCGAAATGGGAGAAAATGGCACCCACTGGCACTCGGCGGACAGCGGCGTCTTCTCAGACGAGCCTTACTTGTGCCTGCGGGAGAGCTTCTGGCATCCTGACCATGCCGCCACCACGGAACGCTACTACGTAGTCGACGCCCACACCGGCGGCGTCACCAAGTACGCCTCGAGTACGCAGGCCTACACAGACGCCGAGTACCGTGGGCTGCTCACCGAGTGCGGCTTCGGCGACATCCGGTTCCACCCGTCAATGGGCAGCGACGCAAATGGGCATGAGAGCGGCCTCGTGGTGGTAACATCTCACAAGCGGTAGTATCCTGCCTGGAAGTGAATCGCTTGCTTCATGGACAACTCTGGAGGGCAACCATGCGCCTTGTGCTTACAAACGCCACGCTGATCGACTGCGTCGACCCCATCCCCGTCGCCGGGGCGAGCGTGGTCGTGGAGGAAGGCCGTATCGCCGAAATCACCAGTGGCGAGCGCTCTCCGAGCGGCGATGGAGCGCGGGTGATCGACCTGGAGGGGGCTTACCTGCTCCCCGGGCTATGGGACGTCCACATTCACCCCGATTATGTGAACGACCCCAACATCACCGTCGCTCAGCAGACCGCCCGTTTCGGCCAGAACCTTATGCGCGGCATGGCCGAGGCCGGCGTGGTCGGCGTCCGGTGCGGCGGCGCGGGCCACTTCATGGACGTGGCATGGCGGGACACCTTCGCGTCGGGCGGCCTTGACGGGCCGCGAGTGTTCGCCAGCGGAATCTTCCTCACCACAACCGGCGGCCACTTCCTCACGTCCGGGCACGCCCGCGAGTGCGACGGCCCCTACGGCTTCGTCAACGCCGTCCGCGAGCAGATCAAGAACGGCGTTGACCACATCAAGCTGAACCTGTCCGGCGGAGTGATGGGCCCCTTCTGGGACCAGCACGTCCACTCCTTCCTGCTGGAGGAGGAGCTGGCCGCCGCCTTCGCCCTCTGCCGCCAGCGCGGCTACGACGTGATGGCCCACGCCACCAACCCGGACGCGGTCAAGGCCGCCCTCACACTGGGCGCCCACACCATCGAACACGGGTACATCATGGACGACGAGTGCATTCAGCTATTCCTCGAAAGCGGCGCCTGGTACGTACCGACCCTGGGCATCACCCACCTGACGCCCTCGCAGGCCACGTCCGAGCGGGAGAAGCGCTGGGTCGAGCAGAAGAACCTCGCGCCGGACCTGGTGGTGCGTGCCGAATCCGCCGTTGACACACACCGAGACTGGTTCCGGCAGGCCCTGCGCTCCGGCGTGAAGATGGCCCTGGGGTCGGACCTGTACCCGCTGACTGACTCGGCGCTGCTGGAGATGGGGCTGTGGGTCAAATCTGGCGCGACGACGTGGCAGACGCTGCTTGCCGCTACGAGGAACGGGGCGGAGCTCTGCGGGAGGGGTGCTGACCTCGGCACAGTTGAGGTGGGGAAAATCGCCGACCTGATAGTCGTGGGCGGCAACCCACTGGACGACATCGAGAACCTGTCAGACCTGCTGCTGGTGTTGAAGGACGGGCGAGTAGTGGCGGACCACCGCGTCTAGCAGGCTCATGTTAGGCACGCAGGCCGCTGCCGGTCCGCAGATGCGACCGTCGAGCGCTTGGGGGAGCCGGCCACGAGTGCCGGAGCGGTAAGACGGCGTGGCTGGCTGTTCCCAACCGACTTGCTGCTACAATGGGCGGTGGCTGCCGGAACGCGGATTCTGACGAAGGCAAAGAGGTTGCCATGAGACTTACACCACGAGAGTTGGACAGGCTGACAATCTTCAGCGCGGCGGAGCTCGCGCGGCGCAGAAGGGCCAGGGGACTGAAGCTGAACCACCCGGAGGCGACGGCGCTGATCTGCGACGAGGTGATGGAGCACGCCAGGGACGGCAACACCTACCAGGATACCCTGGAACACGCCTCGCGAGTCCTGAGCCGCGAGGACGTGATGGAAGGCGTGCCGGAACTGGTAAATCCCTTGCGCGTGGAGGTGAGCTTTCCGGAAGGCACCAAGCTCATCTTCGTGCGCAACCCCATCCGCTGAATCGGGAGGAGGACGCCATGATTCCAGGGGAGATTGTCTACGCCGGAGAGGCCATCCTGTGCAACCAAGGGCGGGATGCGGTCGTCCTCTCGGTGGAGAATACGTCGCCCTATCCGGTGTACGTGACCTCGCACTACCACTTCTTCGAGGTGAACAAGCGCCTGCGATTCGACAGGCGCGCCGCGTACGGCAGGCGTCTCGACGTTCCATCGGGGAGCGGCGTGAGGTGGGAGCCGGGCCAGGTCGTGGAAGTCCGGCTGGTAGACATCGGAGGCAGTCGCAGGGTGTACGGGTACCAGGGTTTCGTGAACGGCACCCTGTCGGAATCGCAAGCTGGAGAGGCCGTGGCCCGCGCGCGGGCCCAGAGCTTTCTCGACACGGGTGATTGATCGTGCCATACGAAATCGACAGAAAGAGATACGGGGCCATGTACGGTCCCACCGTCGGAGACCGCGTGCGGCTGGGCGATACGGACCTGTTCGCGCAGATAGATAGAGATTACACGGACTACGGCAACGAGATAATGGGGGGATGGGGCAAGAATCTCAGAACGGGGATGATGTACTCGCACCGCCCCGCGAGAGACAGCGAGCTCGATAGCGTCATCCTGAACGCCATCGTCATGGACCCTGCGATGGGGATATTCAAGGGCAGCATCGGCATTAAAGACGGGACAATCGTTGGCGTGGGAAGGGCCGGCAACCCCGACATCATGGACGGCGTGGACCTCGTTATCGGCCCCAACACTGTCGCCTTCCGCGGGGACGGCTTCATCGCCACGCCTGGCGGCGTCGACAGCCACGTGCACGTCGGCAACAACCCCAAGCTCATCGAGGTGGCTCTCAGCGCAGGCCTGACTACGCTGATCGGCGCGGGTTTGAACACAACCGGGCGCTCCACGATTCAGGGCTGGCTGCGGTCGTTCGAGAACTTCCCGGTCAACCTGGCGCTCCAGGCGAGGGGCAGCGCGAGCCATCCCTCGCCGATGGTGGAGAGCATCGAGGCGGGGGCCGCGGGATTCAAGATCCACGAGGACGAGGGCGCATATCCCTACGTCATCGACACGTGCCTGCAGGTGGCTGACGAGTACGATGTTTCGGTCGCGCTCCACACCGACGGGCTTCACGAGTCCATGCAGGTGTCCGACACCATCGAGGCGATAGGCGGGCGCGCGGTCCACGCATACCACGTCGAGGGCGCCGGCGGCGGTCACGCGCCCGACCTCATCAGGCTGGCGGGAGTGAACAACATCATCACCTCCTCCACCACGCCCACCATTCCATACACTGTGAGCACCTACGAAGAGCACTTCAACATGACGGCGCAGGTACACAACGTCAACGTGGCCGCGCCGCCGGAGGCCGCCGCTCTCGACGAGAGGCTGCGGCGTGAGACCATGGCCGCCGAGGACGTGCTCCACGATATGGGCGCGGTGCCCATCATCAACTCGGACTCGCAGGGAATGGGACGGATAGGCGAGGTGATAACCCGCACGTGGCAGCTCGCCCACAAGATGAAGGCCGAACGGGGCGCGACTCATCCGGAGCACGACAACGAGCGCATACTGCAATACCTGGCAAAGTACACGCTCAATCCCGCGATAACCCACGGCCTATCGTCCTACGTGGGCTCGCTGGAGCCTGGAAAGATGGCCGACGTGGTGCTCTGGAGTCCCGCATTCTTCGGTGTCAAGCCGGATGCCGTTATCAAGGCAGGCCAGGCGGCGTGGTCGCCTACCGGCGAGGGAAACGCATCCATAAGGCAGAGCGAGCCGGTGACTTACGGGCCCTCGTTCGGCGCACTGGGAAACTCCGCGGCCGCCATCAGCGCCTTCTTCGTGTCCCAGGCATCGCTGGAGTCCGGACTTCGAAGGCGCTTGGGCACGCGGCGCAAGCTCCTCCCCGTGAAGGGCGTTCGGACGGTGACCAAGCGGAACATGGTGAGAAACAACCTCAACCCCAGGATAGAAGTGGACCTCGAAAACAGGCGGATAAGCGTGGATGGAAGCGTTGTCACCTCCAGTCCGGTGAGCGAGGTGCCTCTGAACCGCCTCTACTCCCTTGCGTGATGAAGGGGCTGGTGAACGTCACTGGAGCGTTGCGAAGGAATGAAGAAGACCATTTACCTGGCCAATCCCTACGGGTTCTCCGCGCAGCAGAAGGCATTGCTCCTGCCGCCGATAGTCGCGGCCCTGGAAGGGCTTGGCCTAGAAGTGTGGGAGCCGTTCGCGCGGAACAATCAGCCGGACTTCACGAAGGCCGGATGGGCCTATGAGATCGGTCAAAGAGACTACCGCGACGTTGCACAGTCGGACGCTATCTTCGCGGTTGTGAACGGCGTTCCTCCCGATGAGGGCGTGATGGTGGAGCTGGGCATGGCGATCGCGCTGGGCAAGCCCACGTTTCTCTTTCGAGACGACTCCCGCCGCGCTACCGACAGCGAGGAGTATCCCCTCAACCTGATGTTGTTCACCGGGCTGCCCGAGGTGGGCTGGCGGGAGTATTTCTACACTTCGGTGGAGGAGATAGGCTCGTCGGAGAAGGCGCTCGCGCGCTGGGCGGAAACACATGGATGACTACGCCCTGGCAATCGACGTGGGAGGAACTTTCACCGACGTCGTGCTGCTGAACCTGGCCACCGGCGAGTTCCGGCTGCACAAGACACCCTCCACGCCCGACGACCCGTCCCGCGGCTTCATCGCCGGCATCTCCCGCATACTCGACGCGAACGGCGTGGCGTACTCCCAGGTTCGGCGCATCTTCCACGGGACCACAATAGCCACTAACGCTGTTCTGGAGGGCAAGGGCACGCCCGTTGGAGTGCTGGTGTCCGAGGGGTTCAAGTACGTGCTGGAGATTGGACGCCACAGCATGGACAGGATGGCCAACCCGCACGTCTGGGTCAAGCCGGAACGCCCGGTGCCCCCGGAGCGCGTCCTTGAGATTCCGGGACGCACCGCATTCGACGGCGCCATCCTTACGGCCCTCGACGAAGACGCGGTCAGATCTGCGACTGCGCGCTTTCGGTCTGAAGAGATCGAGTCCATAGCGGTCTCCCTGACTCACTCTTACGCGAACCCCGCTCACGAGCGCCGAACGCGGGAACTGGTGATGGAGAAACTTCCCAGCGCGCACCTGTCCCTGTCGTCTGAAGTGCTCCCGGTGTTCCGGGAGTACGAGAGGACGATCACCACCGTCCTCAACGCCTACGTCATGCCGCGTGTCAGCGGCTACATCGAGAACCTGGACCGGGAACTGCGGGAGCTTGGCGTGGAGGCCCCGCTACTGATCATGAAGTCCAACGGCGGCGTGATCGGCGTGGACACCGCCATTCGGCAGCCGGTCTACACCGCCCTCTCCGGCCCGGCGGCGGGGGTGATGTCCGCCATCGACGTGGCTGGCAACACGCGTGTCGAAGACTGCATTTCGTTCGACATGGGCGGCACCAGCACCGACGTGTCGCTGGTCAGCCGGGGCACCCCCACCATCACCTTGAACGGAAAGCTGGGCGACTGGCCGGTGCAGCTTCCGATGCTGGACATCGCCACCATCGGCGCGGGCGGCGGCAGCATCGCGTGGCTGACGGCGGCGGGCAATCTGAACGTGGGCCCGCGCAGCGCCGGCGCCGTGCCAGGGCCGGTCTGCTACGGCCTGGGAGGGTCCGAGCCAACGGTCACGGACGCCAACCTGGTGCTGGGCCGCATCGACGACACCATCGCCGGCGGCGCACTGACCCTGGACGTCGAGGCTGCCAGATCCGCCATACAGGAGAAGATCGCCACTCCCCTTGGCCTGGACCTGCACCGGGCTGCTCACGGCATACTGCAGATCGTGAACAATAACATGATGGGCGCCATTCGAAACGTCAGTGTGGAGCGCGGCCACGATCCACGCCACTTCGCGCTGGTCGCCTTCGGCGGCGCGGGGCCGATGCACTCCATCAGCGTAGCCCGCCTGCTGGACATGACAACGGTCATTGCGCCGCCCAGCCCTGGCGTCGCTTCGGCATATGGTCTGTTGCTGTCCGATTTCAAGAACGACTACGCCAGGACCGCGATCCAGAAGGCGCCCAACTACGATTCCCGGGCTATGGAGCAGGTCTACAAGGGGCTGGAAGGGGAAGCCGATCAATGGCTAGACTCCGAGTTGGTCCCTGCCGACCGGCGGGAGATCAGGCGGTCGGCGGACCTGCGGTATGCCCACCAGGGCTCCGAGGTGACTGTGGAGTTCGCGGGCAGGACCGTCGACGCGGCCAGTCTGGAAGCCACCATTCAGAGCTTCCACAAGGAGCACCGCCGCCTGTTCAGATTCTCCCTGGACCAGCCGGTGGAGATCGTCACACTTCGCGTCACCGCCTTTGGGCACCTGGATTCGGTGAGCATGGCGCCGCTTTCCTGTGACCTGGGCGCGCCGTCCGAGGCCCTGATGGGGCGGCGGCCGGTCTACTTCGATGACGCCGGGGGCTTCGTCCCGTGCGACATCTTCGACCGGGCGAGACTGGGGCCGGGTTCGATCGTGGACGGCCCGGCCATTCTCGAAAACGTCGACTCCACGGTGGTCATCGACCCTGGTTGGCAGGCCCGGATCGACGACTACGGCAACTGCATCATGCGTCCGGCTTAGCCGGGGAGGGACCACGGTATGCCAGCAGTCCCGGTCAGAGGCGACTTCACCGATCAAGGTGCTTCCGTAGACCCGATTACGCTCCAGCTCATTCGTGGCTCCCTGCGTTCGGCGCGGCTGGAGTGCGAGCTGATAATCGAGCGGACGGCCATGTCCGCCTTCATACGGGAGAAGAAGGACTACACGGTCAGCTTCCTCGACAGCCACGGGCGCGAGATATACGGCGAGACGATGGGCAGCGACATACTGGGCTGCGTGTGGGATTGCTACCCTGCGGAGACCATGCACGCGGGCGACGTGTACTGGTACAACGATCCGTACATCTCGCGGGGGAGCATCAGCCACACGCCCGACATGGTGTTCATCACGCCCGTCTTCTTCGAAGAAGAACTTGTGGCCTACTGCCACTCCTTCGCCCACTTCTGGGACCTGGGCGGCTCGCGTCCCGGCAGCATAGGGCCGGCCAACACCGAGATATTCCACGACGGCACCCTGGTGCCACCCATAAAGATTGTCGATCGGGGAAGGCTGAACGACGAGGCCTACCGCATCATCCTGCGCAACTCCCGCTACCCGGACCTGCTGGAAGGCGACAGCCGCGCCCTGATGGCGGCTGCCCAGCGGGCCGAGGAGCGGGTGCTGGAGATTTTTCGCCGGTTCGGCAAGGAGACCACGCTGACGGCCATCCGGCAAGACCAGAAAGAGACGTCGGAGTTCATCCGCCGCAAGGCGCTGGAAACGATCCCGCAGGGGAGTTACTCCGCCCGCGACTACATGGACAGCGACGGAGTGGGCGCTGAGTGGCATTCCTTCCACCTGGAGCTGAGCCGCACGGGTGACCGCGTCACCCTGGATGCCACCGAAAGCGACGACCAGGCCCCCGGTTCCATCAACTTCATGGCCAGCGACGGCACCATCGGTGCCTACTTCGGCCAGCACTTTCACCAGTACGACCCGTCCCTGACCATGAACGAGGGACTTCTGGCGGCGGTGGACGAGGTGAAGCTGCGTCCCGGCAGCATCCTGCAGCCGAATTGGCCCGCGGCTCTGGGTTGCCGCGCCCACACCTTCACCAAGCTGAAGAACGCCGTCCGCGCCGTCGTGGCAAGGGCCAGCGGCGGAGACGCCATGGCGGCGATGGCCGTGTACGTGATCGCCTACTGGCGGATGAGGGACACCGAGTCTGGCGAGTGGCTGCTGTGCACCGACGGCATCGCGGTGGGGCACGGCGCCCGTCCCGGCGCCGACGGCATCGACGCCGTTTACAGCCGCCACAACGAAAACTACCCTGCAGAGTTCATGGACATGGAGTATCCGCTGAGAATGGAGCGGTACGCCATCAACCCCGACTCCGGCGGGCCGGGCAAATACCGCGGGGGCTGTGGAATCATCCGTGACGTGCGGCTGCTGGCGCCCGAAGGCACGTTCGGGCTGCGCGTGGAGAACAACCGGTTTCCGGCTTGGGGCGTCTCCGGAGGCAAGGCCGGAGGCACGTCCAGCGTGATTCTGAACCCAGGGCGCGCGGACGAGAGAGAGGTCCGTCCCTTTTCCGACGACAACCCCTGGCAGGCAGGCGATCTCGTAAGAATCCACACCGCCGGGGGAGGCGGTTGGGGCGATCCTCTCGAACGGGAAATCCACCTGGTCGAAAAGGATGTGCGTGGCGGCTTCGTCTCCTTGAAATCGGCGCGCTCAGAATACGGGGTTGTAGTCGATCCGGATTCACTGAAAGCGGACGCCTCAGGCAGCCTTGCCCTTCGGAAGGACCTGCGGCAGGTGCGGGAGCAGCCCAAGCTGTTTCACCGATTCATCTACTTCGACGACGAAGAGGAAGAGCGGCGCTGGATTGAGCGCCACATGCCACGGTAGGATGTCCGGCCGCCGCGTCCCTGCCTCCTGGGGCAGGGACGGCGGCCTGGGGCGCAACGGTGAGGACCGCGGGCCACGCGGTGAAGGAATGGGGGCGAGGCAATGACCAAGAGCGCGGACGTGGTTGTGATAGGCGCCGGTGTGGTCGGCTGCTCTATCGCCTACTACCTTGCAAGAGAAGGCCTCAGGGTGACCGTGCTCGAGCGGGAGTCCATCGGCAGCGGGGCGTCCGCTCACGCCACCGGCTCGCTGGGCCTGCTGGGGGCCGAGTTCTCGCCCGGACCTTCCTTCCAGATGGCCCGCGCCTCCTACGCCGAGTTCCGGGAGTTGGTGCCGGAGCTGGAGTCCGCCACGGGCATGGACTTGCTCTACCAGCGTCGTCCGTCCCTCCGGCTGGCCCTCGACGACGAAGAGGCCGATCTCATCAAGAGCTTCATGGTCTGGCAGCAACCCCACGTCGACATGCGCTGGATTGATTCCCAGGAAGTCCACGAAATCGAACCCCGCCTGGCCACTTCCATCGTCGGCGCTGTCTACGAGGACGAATCAGCCCAGCTCGACAGCTACCGGATCAACCTCGCCCTGGCGCGGGGCGCGGAGCTCCTCGGCGCCACCATTCTTAACCGGGAAGTGACCGGCCTGGTCACACGCGGCTCCACGATTTCCGACGTCACGACCGCGTCCGAAGTCATACACTGTGGGTCTGTGGTCTTGGCGGCCGGCACCTGGAGCCGCGCCTTCACTCCCTGGCTGGGCTTCCCCGTTCCCGTCCGACCCCTGAAAGGAGAGCGCCTGTTGCTCAGCTACCCCGGCGAACCCCTACCGGTGTTGATCAGCTCTCCCAAGCGCGGTCACATGGTCAGCCGGATGGACGGCTTCACCAGCGTGGGCAGCACGGGCGGCCGGGACTACGACCGGAAGGAGCTGTTCTGGGGTGAGGAGTTCGACCGTATACCCACAGAAACCGCCCGGTTGGAGCTGCTTCAGCGAGCCATAGACGTCTTTCCGGACCTCGAGCGCGCCGAGTTGGTCCAACAGCTTGCCGGATCCCGACCCCTGAGTCCGGACGGCAAGCCAATCATTGGCCCCGTCCCCGGTTTGGATAACGTCCTACTGGCAACAGGACACACCACGAAGGGCATCCACCTGGGACCGGTCACCGGCCGCATCATCGCCGACTACGTCTGCCGCGGATCAACCCGGGTCGTCTCCGACATGAGGCAGTTCCTCCCCGACCGCTTCGCCGACTTCACCGACGCCGACTTTCTCCCCGCCGCGCGGGCCACGGACGAGTAGGCGCATCTTTCCGCGGCGCAACGGGGAGGGAGGTCACTCCCGGACGCCCGGCCCCCAGGTCGTGCCGAACTCCGCGCGGGACGCCAGCCTTCCCGTGAAGGTGCTGGCGTCCTGCAAGGCCAAGTACACTGCGCAAGGGCCGACGGCGCTGGGGTCTACCCTCTCGTGCCAATCCCGCTGCGTCCACGGGATCGCCGCGGAGCCTTCGCTACGCAGCGCGCCGGGGCTCAATATATTGACCGCGATGTTGTAGTCCCGCACTTCCTCGGCCAGGCAGAGGCTGAACATGTGGACCGCCGCCTTGCTGGCGCTGTAGAGGACGCCGCCGCCCTGCATGGGGTCGGTAGCCATCCTGGAGCCGATGTTGATGATGCTGCCTCGCCGCCGCTCCATCATCGCCGGGAGCACGGCCCGGGAGCAGAGGTAGGGGCCGGTCGCGTTGACCCGCATGAGCAGGTCCCAGCGGGCCGGGTCGATTTCCAGGATCGACTCGCCCAGCACCATGGCGCCGGCGTTGTTGAAGAGCACGTCGATCTTGCCGAACCGGTCCGTCGCCTGGCGGACCATATCGTCGACCTGGAACTCTTCGGTTACGTCGCAGTCGACCGCCAGGACGTCTCCGCCCGCGCTCTTGATGTCGCTGGCCGTCTCCTCGAGGGTGCCGGCAAGGCCGGTCGGCGACTGGCTGCGGGCGCATATGACCACGCTCGCGCCTTCCCTGGCGTACTCTTTGGCTATGGCCCGGCCCAGCCCCCGGCTGGCTCCCGTGACGACTGCCACCATTCCATTCATCTGGCCCACGGTCGACCTGCGCCTAGAGGTTCTGCACCAGGTTGTCGGGCGCCCGGCAGAGGATGGCCACCATCTCCTCATCGTAGGGGTTTTCCTCGATGTGCGGAGTGTGGGCCGGCACGAACAGAAAGTCGCCGGGCCCTGCCTCGACCGACTCCTCGAAGTCCCCCCCGAACAGTACACGCACGTGGCCCTGAAGCACGTAGACCGCGGTTTCCGCCTCCAGGTGGGTGTGCGGCGGGCCCTTCTCCCGGGGCGCTGCGGTGACCTTGCCCATCCAGATCTTTGTAGTGTCACCCTTACCGGGCAGAACCGCCGGCTGTCGCACCATGCCGGGAGTCTGGGCAGTCTGGGAGGCGTCACCCACGTTCTGCATCACGTAGGGTTTGAGGCCGGTTTGCTGTTCCGTTGCTTCCATTATCATAACTCCTTGCCTGTCTTGGCGTGTCCATCATCGCTGAGAGGGATGGACTTGACCTTGACCTTTGGCGCCCTGCTGAAAAAGGGGCTACCGCCGGTCATGATACAGCATTGCGCGCGGGTCAGGTACACCCATGTCCGTCCATTGCGTTACACTTGCCCCAGTTGAAAGAGGAGAACATTGTGAGTCAAGAGCCAGAGCTGATTCCGAGAAGGACCCTGTTCGGCAACCCAGAGCGCGCCGAAGTAATGCTGAGTCACGATGGGGCGAACGTCGCCTATCTGGCCCCCGTGTACGGGGTGCTGAACGTGTGGGCTGGCCCCGCTGATGACGTCAAGGCCGCCCGGCCCGTTACCCGTGATACGGACAGGGGCATTCGGATGTACGGCTGGACCTACAACCCCGCGTACATACTGTTTGTCCAGGACCGCGGCGGAGACGAAGACTGGCACGTGTACACCGTCAACGTCGAGAGTGGACAGACCAGGGACCTGACACCTTACGAAGGGGTTAGTGCCCTCCCCTTTGGCCTCTCGCAGCGGTTCCCAGACGATGTCCTGGTCGGCATCAATCGCAGGAACCCACAGTACCACGACCTCTACCGGGTCAACATCCTGACCGGCGACTCACAGCTCGTCGTCGAAAACGACTTCGGGGCCGCCCAAATCCTCACCGACCAGGATCTCAGGCCGAGGCTGGCCCATGTGCCCACACCCGAGGGCGGGGCCAACTTCCTCGCGCTGACCGAATCCGGCGAGTGGGAGACCGCAGTCACAGCAGGCCCCGAAGACGATCTGACCACTCATGCCCTCCACTTCGAAATGGAGGGCCGCATTCTGTACATGTTGGACAGCCGCGGACGCGACACGTCTGCGCTGGTGGCACTTGACACCGACACGTGGGAAGCGACAGAGTTGGCGGTCGATTCCAGGTCGGACCTATCCAATGTTATTGCCCATCCGGTGACTCGCAGGCCCCAGGCCGTTTCCTTCGAGTACGACCGTGTCACCTGGAAAGTCATTGACGACTCGATAGCCGGTGATCTGAAGCGCATCGCCGCCGTTGACGGCGGTGAGTTTGACGTGCTCTCCCGCTCGCTGGATGACACCAGATGGATCGTCCGGTTCGATAAGGACGCCGGACCCAGGACATACTACCTGTACGAGCGAGACTCCGGGAACATGGTCTATCTGTTCCCCGACCGGCCTTCCCTGGAAGCGGCGACTCTCGCCCCGATGCATGCCGCTGTCGTCAGGTCGAGGGACGGGCTCGACCTGGTCGTCTACTACACGCTGCCCGCCGGCTCTACGGGCGCGGCGGCCGGCCTTCCCGTCGAGCCGCTGCCCGCGGTGCTGCTTGTCCACGGAGGGCCCTGGGGCAGGGACAGTTGGGGATTCAATCCCCTCCATCAGTTGCTTGCAAACCGCGGCTATGCGGCCATAAGCGTAAACTTCCGCGGCTCCACGGGCCTCGGGAAGCAGTTCGTCAACGCCGGGAATCGGGAGTGGGCTGGCGCTATGCACGACGACCTCATCGACGTCGTCGAATGGGCGGTTAAACAGGGAGTCGCCGACCGAGACCGCGTCGCCATCATGGGTGGCAGCTATGGCGGGTACGCCACCCTGGTAGGCCTCACATTCACGCCGGAGGTGTTCGCCTGCGGCGTCGACATCGTAGGCCCATCCAATCTGAACACGCTTCTGGATACGGTGCCGCCCTACTGGACGCCCATGATCAACGTCTTCCGCGTGCGCGTCGGCGACAACTCGACCGCAGAGGGTAGGCGCTTCCTCGCCGAGCGATCGCCGCTTTCCCGCGTGGACGACATCGTCCGCCCGCTGCTGATAGGCCAGGGGGCGAACGACCCGCGCGTCAAGCAGGCCGAGTCCGACCAGATCGTCGACGCCATGAAGGAACGGGGGATTCCCGTAACCTACCTGCTGTACGCAGACGAGGGCCACGGCTTCGCCCGTCCGGAAAACAACCTGTCTTTCATGGCCGTCGCCGAGGCGTTTCTCGCCCGGTGCCTCGGCGGCAGGTTCGAGCCGATTGGAGACGACTTCGAAGGCTCTTCGGTGCAGGTGATAGTTGGTGAGGAGGAAGTACCGGGCCTCGCGGACAGGCCGGCTCAGTAGACTCCGGGAAGGATCCGGTACCTGATTTCATACGCCTCAGCACTCAAGCCAATGGATCTGCCGGGCGTCTAGCCGAAGGCGGGCTTGTTGACCATCAGGTAGAGCGAGCAGACCGGCAGGGCAATGGCAATCGCGCCCCAGAAGTACCACCTGCGCAGCGCCGAGAAGAACTCCGGAGGTGGCTCCTCCTCGTAGGTTGACGGGTCGGAGAACACGGCCATGCGGTGCTGGACCGGGATGAGTATTCCCACCCATACGACCCCGGACATCGTGAACAGCGCCAGGGCGAGCGAGATCCAGGACACCTCGTGAAATGCGCCCCAGCCGCCCCAGCGGGCCAGCACCATGGCAAACCCATTCAAGAGAATGAGGAGCACGCCGGGCAGGGTGAACAGCAGGTCGGCGCGGATGACGGCCTTCGCGGAGAAGTGTATGACGTGGAGACTCCGCGACCTCTCGGCCATCAGCATCCACGCGGCGGTGACGACGATGTTGCCGAGGAAGACCACCGCCCCTGCGATGTGCAGGAAAGTGTGCCACCCGTACGGGAACAGCGGCACCGATACCGCCACCGCGGCCACAACCAGCAGGCCGTAAGCAATCCATTCGTTTCGGTGAATGTATCGCAAAGTAAGTCCTTTCTGTTCGGCCCAGGCGCCGGATCGCAGTCTGGATGGCCTCCCCGTCGCTGCCCTGCCCTCGCTCGACTTCATTATGCCACTTTCGGCTAAACACCGTTTCAAATTGCCGGCCCCGTTCGGCGACCCGCTGCCCAAGGATTTCTGTGATTCCTATTGCTTAACGGGAGTACTCTCGGCGTGTACACTGTTGGAGTACACTGAATTGAAAGGTCTGGTTTATGCGTGTGATTGTGTTGGTCAAGGCGACTGTAGACAGCGAAGCGGGCACCATGCCCTCGACCGAGCTGATGGAGGCGATGGGTCGCTTCAACGAAGAGCTGGCGAACGCCGGCGTACTGCTGGCTGGAGAGGGGCTCAAGCCCTCGTCGGAGGGAAAGCGCGTTTCATTCGACGGGCCGGGCCGCACAGTAAGCGACGGGCCATTCGCACAGACTGGGGAGCTGGTCGCGGGATTCTGGCTGTGGGAAGTCAGGGATATGGACAAGGCGGTGGAGTGGGTCAAACGCTGCCCCAATCCGATGCCAGGACCGAGTGAGATCGAGATCCGTCCGATGTACGAGGCTGCCGACTTCGGCGATGCGCTGACCCCTGAGCTTGCGGAGCAACAAGAGGAGCGTCTCAGGGAGAGGACTGCCGGCGGCTGAGGCACGACGTGGCGCCCATGACCACAGACTTCGAACAACGCCACATCGCATTCGAGGGCTGCTTCAACTTCCGCGACCTGGGCGGCTACAGTACGCGCCGCGGGAATGTCACCGCCTGGCGCAGGCTCTACCGCAGCAGCGAGATTCACAAGATGACCGACGCCGACGCCGCGCGGGCGAGAGGCGAGCTCGGCGTGAAGACCGTGATCGACCTGCGCCAGCCAGGAGTGGCCGTGAGAAACGACGACGGCCCGCTCGCGAGGCCGCCGGCGCGCTACTACAACGTTCCGCTGATTGACGACGGCGACGCTCCGGAGGACAGCGGCGGTCCCTCCCCGTTGGTGGCGATGTCGGAGGAGTATCTGCGCCGGCTGGAGCAACCCCGCTACGGTGAAGGCATCGTGCAGGTCCTGAGGAGAATCGCCGAGCCGGGCGCTCTGCCGGGTGTGGTTCACTGCTCCGCCGGCAAGGACCGCACCGGCCTCGTAGCCGCGGTGTTGCTGGGAGTCCTCGGCGTGAAAGACGAGGACATCGTGAGGGACTACGCCCTCACCGCGCGATACATGCCGGGGCTGCTAGACCACTGGTGGGAGTCCGAGCGCGACTCGCAGTCGAGCCGTTATAGCGACCTTCCACCCTACACCTACGACTCACGCCCGGAGACCATGGAGCACGTGCTGGCCACGTTGAGCCTCAGATACGGCGGTATGCGGGCCTACGTGGAGCGGCACGGCGGCGATGCCGCCCTGATACGCAGCCTGGAAAATGCTCTGCTCGCGTGACCGCCCGCCGGGACCGGCAGGACAGGAAAGGAGGCCAGTCGTGGCCGATTCGAGGATAGCGCCTTACGGCTCATGGAAATCGCCCATCACGTCCGAACTCATCGCTTCCGGGACGACCGGAATCGGACAGACCGCGATCGACGGCGAGGACGTGTACTGGGTGGAGCAACGCGCGTCCGAGGGCGGCCGCAACGTGATTGTGCGCAGGACGCCCGATGGCCGGACCAGCGAGCTGACCCCGCGCGACTTCAACGTGCGGACCACCGTGCACGAGTACGGCGGAGGGGACTTCGCCGTCTCGGAAGGTGTGGTCTACTTCTCGAACTACGCCGACCAGCGCCTCTATCGACAACGGCCTGGCGAATCGCCGTCGCCGATTACGGCCGCGATGGACATGCGCTACGCCGACGGCGTTATCGACGTGGCCCACAACCGAATGGTGTGCGTGCGGGAAGACCACACCTCGACCTGGCGGGAGCCTGTCAACGCCGTCGTGAGCGTTGATCTCAGGAGCGGCGCCGCCCGCGTGCTCGTGTCCGGCAACAGCTTCTACTCCTCCCCGCGCATCAGCGGGGATGGAACACGACTCGCGTGGCTTGCGTGGAATCACCCCAACATGCCCTGGGATGGGACCGAGCTCTGGATGGCCGAGCTGGACGCGGAAGGCGGACTAGGCGCGCCGGCGCTGGTGGCGGGCGGCCCCGATGAGTCGATATTTCAGCCGGAGTGGTCTCCCGACGGCACACTGTACTTCGTGTCCGACAGGTCGGGCTGGTGGAACCTGCACCGCTGGCGCGGCGGACAGGTGGAGTCGGTGTTGCGCATGGAAGCCGAGTTCGGCGTGCCCCAGTGGGGACTCGGAATGTCCACCTACGGCTTCGCGTCCGCCGGGCGCGTCATCTGTGCCTACAACCAGCGTGGCACGTGGCACGTCGCCGACCTGGACACCGAGGCGCTCACGCTTCAGAGAGTGCCCACGCCGTTTACTGAGATAACGAGGTCCGGGCTGAGGGTTTCGTCCGGCCTGGTCTTGTTCGGGGCGGGCTCGCCGTCGATGCCCGAGTCGCTGATTCTGCACGCGCTGGCGACCGGGCAGACCGAGACGCTGCGCAGCTCGAGCGACGTCACGGTCGATCAGGGTTACATCTCCAGCCCGGAGGCTGTCGAGTTTCCCACCGGTGACGGTCTGACGGCCTATGCGTTCTTCTACCCTCCGCGGAACCAGGACTACGACCCGCCCCCGGGAGAGAGGCCGCCCCTGCTGGTGATAAGCCATGGAGGGCCGACGGGAACGACATCGACGACGCTGAATCTGGGCGTCCAGTACTGGACGAGCCGCGGTTTCGCGCTGCTCGACGTCAACTACGGCGGCAGCACCGGCTACGGCACGGAGTACAGGCGGCGGCTCAACGGCCAGTGGGGCGTGGTGGACGTGGACGACTGCGCCAACGGAGCGCGCTTTCTGGCGGCGCGGGGCGACGTGGACGCGGACAGGACCGCGATCAGGGGAGGCAGCGCGGGCGGATACACCACGCTCTCGGCGCTAACCTTCCGCGACGTCTTCAGGGCGGGAGCGAGCTACTACGGAATCAGCGACTTGGCGGCCCTGGCGGAGGACACCCACAAGTTCGAGTCCCGCTACCTGGACACCATGATTGGCCCATACCCCGAGAGAGAGGACCTCTACGTCGAGCGTTCGCCAATACACCACACCGAGCGGCTGTCCTGTCCTATCATCCTGTTCCAGGGCCTGGAGGACAAGGTCGTGCCGCCCAACCAGGCCGAGATGATGGTGGAAGCGCTGCGGCAGATGGGGCTGCCCGTGGCCTACGTGGCGTTCGAAGGCGAGCAGCACGGCTTCCGCAGCGCGTCCGCCATCCGGCGCGCGCTGGACGCGGAGCTGTACTTTTACTCCAGGGTGTTCCGGTTCGAGCTTGCCGAACCTGTAGAGCCGGTGCCCATCGACAATCTCCCATAGCGGGAGGCGGTCCGACCGCCGGCACAGGGAAGAGCAGCCGAAGTTGTCGGGTCAGTCGGACGGGCGCACGCCCTCGAAGTATCTCCTCGGGTTGTCGATCATCATCCGATCGATGACGGCCTTAGAGACCCCCGTCTCCATCAACCTGGGGATCACGGCGCGGCTCAGCCACAGGTATCCGTCCGGGTTCTGTTCTCTGCTGGACATCCCCGACGAGCTGATGCGGGAAAGCACAATGTTCCAGTCGTGGGACAACATGAAGCTGGAGGCCAGGCCCTCGTCCAGCCTTTCCTTCAGATAATCGGTCCGCTGCTGCCACGGAGGGAGGTCGGGGCTGCCGAAGGGGCCGTTGATGTCCCAGCCAAGCCAGACGCCGAGCCGGGCCAACTCCCGGTGGTAGTCCGGGTCGAGAGTGTTGCTGATGTGCCCCACGTATATCTGGTGCGGCTCGACCCCCTCCTCCTTCAGGATTCGCACCTGCTCCTCGCCTATCCGCGAGTTTGTCGGCGTGTGGGTCGAGATTGGGACACCGGTGCGCAGGTGCGTCCGTGCGGACACTCTCAACATCAGCCCTTCATTCTCGGTAATGGGGTCGCTGGTGGCCACCTTGATGATTCCGGCCCTGATCTCCGTGCCGTCGATACCCTGCTCGATTTCCCGGACCCAGAGGTCTGCGATGAAGTCCTTGTCCCTGCCCCAGAAGCTCCTCGGAATGTCCAGCCAGCAGCCGGTGCAGCAGATGAACTGCACCCCGGTCCGTTCCGAGACCTCTTTCATGAGAACGACGTCCCGGCCCAAGTCCATGGGTGAAACCTCGACGACGGTGTCGACTCCGCCCGCCTTGGCCTCGTTGAAGGACTCCATGGCCATGTCCAGGGCCCTGTCGCGGAACTCCAACTCGTAGTAACTGACCCGGATGCCTGCGGACGAATCGATCAGGTGCTCATGGGGAAGCGTGAACCCCAGGTCCGCCGTATCCAGTGGTCCCAGAACCGAGTTTATGGTCGCCATACGACACCTCCGGCCGGTTCGTTCGGTATTGTCTGCGGGTCTATCTTTCGCCGAATTATACAGGCGTTGGATTGAGTCTACGGCGATGCAACCGGACTTTGCGGGTCACAAGAAGTGCTCCTCAGCCTCCAACGTTGCGGCGGTAGCCTCGATCTCGCTTGTGGACAGTCCGGCAATTCCGGCCACCTCGCACTTCAGCCCCGAGTAGGCGGTGGCGAACCGGGCCACGTGCTCCAGCGGCCATCCCACCCGCAGGCCGTAGATGGCGCCGGCCGAGAACGCCGCGCCGGCGCCGTAGCAGTCAACAACTGCTATCTTCGGAGGTCTGACCCGGTAGGCCCGGCTTCCCCGCGCAGCGAGGCAGCCGCGGTCGCCCAGGGTTACCAGAACGGTCTCTATCCCCTTGTCGATCAGGGATCGTGCGGCGTCGTAGGGGCTGCCAGACGCCTCCGGTTCGTCCAAGGATACCTGGCAGACCCTTGCGTGGCGAAGCAGGTCCGGAAGGGAACGCTCCGCTTTGTACCGGGACTCCAGGTTGAGGAAGACTGGCACGCCGACGGAAGAGGCTGTCTCCATTGCCGCCAGGACGCCTGGGCCGTCGTACCAGTCGACGTAGAGAAGACTTGCATCTGACAGCTCAGCCGGACTTGGCGCCTTCAGCGCGGCCAGGGCGGAAGGCTCGCGTCGCTGGAAGTACGTGCGGCCACCAGTGGCATCCAGGATGGCGACTTCCAGTGGCGTCTCGAATCCCTCTACAAGTCGCTGCCGAACGTCCACTCCCCACCTCTCGAGCTGCTCCATGACTCTCTGACCGTAGTAGTCATTCCCGAAAGGGGAGGATATGAGCCTGGCCGGTACGCGCCAGTTGGCGAGGATGCTCGCGACAATCGCCGCGTCGTCCCCCACGGTTTCGATGGAGTCCTTCAGCGGTACGCCGCCATTCGCGGGCGGGAGGCTATCGACGGTGAGGAGCAGGCTGTGGGTCAGGAACCCAAAGCAGACTACATCCCCGCCTAACACGAGTGGCGAGACTCTGGAAGGCCGTGTAGTCATTCCGTGCTACTCGTACCAGCCCGATGCGAAGAGCAGTCCGTCATGCCGCACAATCCAGGTGTGCTTCTGGCGGTTCTCTCCCGTCTCCGGGTTGGGCAGCACGTAGTCGACCCAGCGCCCCGACTCGGTGGCGCCCAGCAGCTCGTCGCCGTAGAAGTGCCCCGTGGCGTCCACGCGCAGGCTTGGGTCCCGATTCCTGAAGTCCGGGTTGTGGTGGGCTATCGTATAGCCGCCTCCGTCGACGATGAAGACGTACCACTGGCCGTCCACGCTCTCCCTCGTGTTGTAGTAGGCGACAGTGGCGTCGAGTCCTTCCGATTCGTATCTGCCGACGGCATCCCCTACCAGGAATTTTGTGTATTCCGCCGCGTTCGCCTTATCAGGTTCGCGGTCCTGCGGTCCTGCAGGCTCCTGGCAGGCAACCACGGAGAGGGTGAGACCGACGATTGGCATCAACGTGAGGAATGCACGCATGGATAGGCCTTTCTGTCTAATGGGAGGGTAGTTGCGTACTGAGCACGCTTCGTAAGCCCCGCAAGGTGCTCAGAGATAACCTGCCATACGCAACGGCGGGCGTCAAGCCGCTGTAGGCGCCGCCCACCCGGTGCGCGGCTGCCCGGCACGGCACGCCGCCGCTGCTGGAATTGCGCTCCGAAAGCCGCCTAAAACCCATTCCCATTGCTCCTTGCGTGTGGTAGCATCCCACAACTTCATAGGGCCGGTACCTCTGAAAAGGCCAAGGGGCATCAAGATCATGCCTGACGTTGCAGTTCCGAGCCAGGCTCGCGCGGTCATCATCGGCGCGGGAATCGTAGGTTGCAGCGTCGCGTACCATCTCACCCGGCTGGGTTGGCGTGACATCGTCGTCGTCGACCAGGGACCTCTCTTCGAGACCGGCGGCTCCACCTCCCATGCGCCCGGCCTCGTCTTCCAGGTCAACCCTTCCAAGATGATGACGGCCTTCGCCCGCTACACGGTCAGCCTCTGGACGGGCATGGATCTGGACGGCGAACCCTGCGCGAAGTCCGTCGGCAGCCTGGAAGTAGCCTGGACACCGGAGCGGCTCGAGGACCTCAAGCGCAAAGTGGGTCTGGGCATGAGCTGGGGCGTCGAGGCGCACCTGCTCGGCCCATCGGAGGCGCGGGACCTCTTCCCCCTGCTGTCCAAGCGCCTACTCGGCGCCATCTACGTGCCCTCCGACGTGCACACCAGGGCCACGCGGCCCGCCGAGGCGATGGCGCGCGAGGCCCAGCGGCACGGCGCGGCCTTCTTCGGCGGCGTTCGCGTCACCGGCTTCGACACCGACCGCGGGCATGTCACCGCCGTGCTCACTGACGCCGGCGCCATCCGGACCGACCTCGCCGTGTCCTGCGCTGGCATATGGGGACCGAGGGTCGGCGCTCTCGCCGGAGTGCCGATACCGCTCTCGCCAATGCAGCACATCTACGCCGTGACGGAGCCGCTGCGCGAGCTGGCGGGCGCGGGCGAGGAGATTTCCCTGCCTCTGCTGCGCCACCAGGACGAGGCGATGTACTTCCGGCAGGAGGGCGAGAGCGTGGGAATCGGCTCGTACCGGCACGAGCCGCTCGCGGTGGAGCCTGACGGTGTGCCAGACTTCACCGACCCCGCTTCGCCGCCGGCCGAAATGCCCTACACGCCACGCCACTTCGCCCACGCGCGGGCCGTCGCGGGAGACGTGCTACCGGCGCTGGAGGGCGCGGACCTGACGCGCCGGTTCAACGGCCTGTTCTCTTTCACACAGGACGGTTTTCCGGTGCTCGGAGAATCGCCCGACTTCCGCGGCTTCTGGTCCGCCCAAGCGGTATGGATCACGCACGCGGGCGGCGTGGGCCGGGCGATGGCCGAGTGGATAGCGAACGGCGAGCCGGGCGAGGACCTGCGCGAGGCCGACGTGCTGCGATTCCACGGCCACGCACTGGCGCGCCCCTACGTGCGGGAAAGGGCGTCCCAGCAGTACCGCGAAGTGTACGACATCATCCACCCGCGCCAGCAGCCCGCCAGCCCGCGCAACGTTCGCGTGACGCCGTTCTTCGCGCGGCAGAAGGAGCTGGGCGCCGTCTTTTTCGAGGCCGCCGGCTGGGAGCGGCCCCAGTGGCACGCCGCGAACGAGGCGCTGCTGGACTCACTCAGTCCGCGCGGAACATCCCGCGAGGGATGGGCCGCCCGGGAGTGGTCCCCCACCGTCGCGGCCGAGCACGCGGCCGCGCGCGAACGTGCCGCGCTGTTCGATCTGACGCCGTTCGCCAAGTTCGAGATCGCCGGCCCCGGCGCTCTTGGGGCGCTGCAACGTCTCGCGGCAAACCAGATGGACCGGCCCATCGGCGCCGTCACCTACACGTCGATGCTCACGGAGAGCGGCGGCATCAAGTGCGACCTGACCGTTACGCGATTGGCTGAGGACCGCTTCCTGGTTGTGACCGGCGGTCCCATGGGCCTGCACGACCTGGACTGGATTCGCTCGCATCTGCCGGCGGACGGTTTGGTTTCCCTGTCCGACTTGTCCTCCGCCTTCTGCACCCTCGGGCTGTGGGGGCCGCGGGCGCGTGACGTGCTGGCCCGCGTGTGTTCCGAGGACGTGGGCAACGAGGCGTTTCCCTATCTCCGCGCGAAGCACGTCACCGTCGGTGAGGTGCCGGTGCTGGCGCTGCGCATATCCTACGTGGGCGAGCTTGGCTGGGAGCTGTACGCGCCCACCGAGATGGGCCTGCGGCTGTGGGATACGCTCTGGGAGGCCGGTCAACCGCTCGGCCTCGTAGCCGGCGGCGGCGGCGCTTTCGACTCGCTGCGCCTGGAGAAGGGCTACAGACTCTGGGGCAACGACATCCACACCGGCTACAACCCCTACGAGGCGGGGCTGGGCTTCGCCGTTCGGATGCGCAAGGGCGACTTCATCGGGCGCGAGGCGCTGCGCGAAATCCGGGCGCGGGGCGTGGAGCGCAGGCTGCGCTGCATGACTCTGGACGACCCTAACCCTGTGGTCGTGGGCAAGGAGCCTATCGTGGACGGTGATAGGGTGCTGGGATACGCTACCAGCGCGAACTACGGGCACACCGTAGGCCGCGGCATATTGTATGGCTACCTTCCCACATCTCATGCCTCGCCGGGCACCAGCGTGGACGTGGTCTACTTTGGCGAGCGGTTACCCGCGACCGTCGCAAAGGAGCCGCTCTACGACCCTGCCGGCGAGAAGATGCGGGTTTAGAGGCCAGGCCTGGGACACTGGAGGAGGAGTCAGATGGGAAAGCCGCTGAGTCACAAGGTGAGAAGACCTGGCAGAAGGGCCGGCGACCCTGACGTCGAGATTCCGGTTGCCGAGGATCTGGCCGGCGTGCCCGGTATTACGCAGGAACCGGCTGACGTGGCCTTCTACAGCAGGGAGTACCCTCTCGAAAGCCAGGCGATAGACCATTCCGCGGACCGCCAGTGGGCGCTGGTGACGCAGCCCCAGGACATGACGGAGTTCCGCAAGGTTCAGGACGCTCGGATGGAACCGATGTACGAAGCGGCGCTGCACTCGGCGGATGTGGAGGCTTCGGGGACGCCCGCTCCGGACGAGGACCTCACGGAGGACATCCGGCGTCTGGCCCGCGAGCTGGGGTTCGGCGAAGTGGGATTCACCAGGCACGACCGCCACTACACGTATGCCGCCAAGAAGCGCTGGGCCAAGTTCGAGCACGCCATCTGCCTCGCGTTCGAACAGGACTACGTGCAGACCCAGAGCGGACCCGGCATGAAGGCAGACCGCGCCCGCTTCGAGACATACGAGGCCCAGCAGGCGCGGTGCATGGACATCGCTGATTACATCAGGTCCAGGGGCTACCGCGCCCAGATTCACGACGGCAGCGACTGCAGCGGGCCGTACATTCCCCTGTTCGTCGCCGCCGGGCTGGGGCAGCTCGGAGCCAACGGCCAGCTGCTTTCACCCCACTTCGGATCGCGCTCCCGGCTGATGCTCATCACCACCGACGCGCCGGTGACATACGACCAGCCGCAGGACTACGGCATTGAGAAGTTCTGCCAGCAATGCCAGGTCTGCGTCAACCGCTGCCCCGGACGCGCGCTCACGCGGGACAAGGTCTGGTGGCGCGGTGTTCGCAAGAACAAGGTCATCTACGAGCGCTGCAGGCCGTTGATGGTCACCTTCCACGGTTGCGCCGTGTGCATGATCGTGTGCCCGATACAGCGCTACGGCATGAAGCCGGTCATGGAGCACTACGTGGAGACCGGCGAGGTGCTTGGCAAGGGCACCGAGAACCTGGAGGGTTACTCAATTGCCGGCAAGGGGCGCTTTGGCCCCGGTGAGCTGCCGCACTTCAGCCGCGACTTCTTCGACTTTCCGCGTGGGCGGGAGGAAGACTGGCTGTATCGCAAGTTCAAGGAGAAGCTAAGCTCGACGGACGTGCCGACCGCGTCCGAACTCGGCGAGTTCGCCAACGATGTCAAGAGTGTGCTCGACAAGGGCGAGACCACTTTCGACGTTGCCTGAGACCGGAATCAACCGCTCTATGAGGTGAGCCGTTGCAGGCGTTCTCGAAAACCCTCGAGTCCGGAGAGTTCGCTGTCACCGCGGAGTTGAACCCTCCCAAGGGAACCGACCTCCGTCCGTTGTTCAAACGGGCGGACCTGCTGCGGGGCTGGGTTGACGCCTTAAATCTGACAGACTCGGCGGGCGCGAACATGGCCATGTCGCCCATCGCGGCAGCCCACGCGCTCCTCGGGCGGGGCATCGAGCCTATCGTGCAGTTCACGGGCCGCGACCGCAACCGCATCGCGCTGGAGGCCGACATGCTCGCGGCGTCCGCGCTTGGCGTGACGAACCTGCTTTGCATGAGCGGCGACCCGCCCGGCGCGGGCGACCACCCGGACGCGGTTGGAGTGTTTGACCTGAGGGCCGAGTCCCTCCTGAAGGCCGCACGCGACCTGAACGCCGGCGCCGATCTGCACGGCAACCGGCTGTCCGGCACGACCACGCTGTTCGCCGGCGCCGTGGTCAATCCCGGCGCGGACGACGTGGAACGCGAGCTGGCCCGCATGGAGGACAAGGCGCGTCTCGGCGCGGCATTCTTCCAGACTCAGGCAGTTTACGATCCGGCCGCGTTCGAGTCGTTCATGTCGAGCGCCGGCCGGTCCGGCGTACCCGTGCTCGCTGGCGTAATCGTGCTGAAGTCGGCGAGAATGGCCCGCTTCCTCAACGACAGGCTGCCGGGGGTGCACGTGCCGCAGCCGCTCATCGACGAGATGGAGGCCGCCGCGGACCCTGCTGCCGCCGGCGTCGAAATCGCCGCCAGGCTCATTCGCGAACTGCGCGGAATGTGCCAGGGCGTTCACGTCATGGCTATCGGATGGGAGGCCCGCATCCCCGCGATTCTGGCGGAGGCGGGGCTGTCACCCCCATCCCAACCTTCCCCCGTCCAGGAGGAAGGGGCTTTGGAGAGAGCTTGGATTGAGGGAGGCGGCCTATAGAAACACTTGCGCGAGCTGAGCTTGCTTCTCGATTATTGGCGTCTTGTCGAAATACATAATCCACCATCTAGTAGGAGGCGCCGGAATGGCCCAAAACCTCGTAATCGACAAACTCAAGCAGCGCCGCGTGCCGGTAAATCTCCGGCAGAGTGGGAACAGCGACGCACAGATGCTGATATCTACGCGTGTAAGGAAGTCCCCCTGGTGGCATCTGTCGAAGCAGGCCGGGGCCTGGGCTTACACCACCTACAACCACGTTTACCACCCCAGGGCGTACATAAGGCCGGAGGACGGCGGGCTTATCGAGGAGTACAGGTACCTTACCGACCACGTGACGATGTGGGACGTCGCCTGCGAGCGCCAGATACAGGTCAAGGGCCCGGACGCCGCTGACTTCGTGAACCTGCTCATCACTCGCGATGTTGCAAAGGTGCTCCCGGCGATGACCGCGCGGTACGTGATTCTGTGCAACCGTGCTGGCGGAATCATAAACGACCCGGTCTTGCTTCGGGTGGCGGAGGACGAGTTCTGGTTCAGCATATCCGACTCCGACGTGCTGCTTTGGGCGCAGGGCGTCAACGCGAGTGCCGGCTACGACGTCGAGATCAACGAGATCGACGTCGCCCCCGTACAGATACAGGGCCCCAAGTCTGCGGCGCTGATGGAGAAGATGTTTGGTCCCCGCATCCGCGATATCCCATACTACGGCCTCATTCGCGACAAGCTCAACGGCCACGACGTGACCATCTCGCGCACCGGCTTCTCGGCCGAGGTGGGCTTCGAGATCTATCTGCACGACGCAACCATCCACGCCGACGACGTTTGGCCGCACATCCTGGAGCAGGGCGAGGAGTTCAACCTGCGCGTTATCGCGCCAAGCCACCTGCGCAGGCTGGAGGCGGGCATACTGTCCTATGGGCAGGATATGGACATCGAGAATAACCCCTACGAGGTCCGGCTTGGCTGGCAGGTGGACCTCAGCAAGCCGAACTTCATCGGCAAAGACGCGCTGGCCGCCATAAAGGAGCAGGGCGTGCGGCAGCGCCTGGTAGGGCTGAAGCTGGGCGGCGACCCTATCGTCTGGTACAACGAGAGCTTCTATCCTGTGCTCAGCGCCGAGGATGGGGAGCACCTGGGGTACATTACGAGCGCGTTCTGGTCGCCGAACCTCGAGTCGAACATAGCGCTGGCCGTGATGCCTAAGTCGCACTGGCGGCGCGGCACGCCACTCAAGGCCATGCTTCCCGCCAGCGGCGTCGTGGACGCCGAGGTGGTGCGCGTGCCCTTCGTAGACCCCACCAAGGAGCGCCCCAAGTCCAAGCTGTAACTCGAAGTGAGTTGTGTGGGCCTGTCCCAGTTCGGCTGGACGCCGGCTGCGACTGGGACAGGCTCCGATTTTGCCAACCCTCCTGGAAAGCCACGCACATCCGTGCTACTCTCCATCTTGCGAGGGACCGACCCCGCCTACCGGCCACCAGGGATGGGAATCGGGACCCCTTGCCGACCTGTCTCATTTCGGTCCAATTTGGCGTCTCCCGTTCCCAGATATGTTCTCGCCAGGTCTTCCAAGCAGCCCGAACCGCCAGGGTCCCCAGCTAGGAAAAGAGACAGAATGAGGCGGAATGAGACAAATTTCGCGGAAAAACCCAGCCTTAGGCAGCATTCGGCCCTCTCCCGTCTGCCCAGGCCGGCCACTTCTGCACCGCCTGCCGCACTCCGGCGAGCTACGTTGGCATCCCCCGCTTGAGTGCGAGAGGCTGTTCCCCTAGAATTGCAGCACGCCGATGCTCTCTACCCTGCCTACCGGAGGCCGCACAGCATGAACGCTCAGACCAGACTCGTAATCGACCTCCGAGAGCCGTTCGCGGAGGGTGAGAGCTTCGGCGACGTCGGCCCCTACGAACGTCTGTCGGGCCGAGTGGAATTCGCTATCGACCCGGGGGCGCCCGAGTTCAGCGACGTGGTAGACCTCGAGCGTGCCCCGCGCAACGCCGATGGGCTTGTCGAGTACTCCGCCGACTTCTACATGCTCAAGCCCGCGGACGTGGAGCGCGGCAACCGCCGCATTCTGTACGACGTCAACAACCGCGGCAACATGCGTTGCCTGCAGTTCTTCAACGACGCCGTTCACGACAACCAGCCGTCCGCGCGAGAGCACGCCGGCAACGGCTTCCTGATGCGCCGCGGCTACACCGTCGTATGGTCGGGCTGGCAGGGCGACATCAGCCCCGGCGCGGGACGCCTGACGATGCGGCTGCCCGTCGCGAGCATGGACGACGCACCCATCACCGGCGCGGTGCGGACCGAGTTCATGGTCGACGAGCCCGGCGTGACCGCCCTTCCCCTCAGCGGCAACCACTACACCGACAGCTACGAGGCCGTCTCGACCGACACGGCCGCCTGCACGTTCACCGTCCGCGAGTACGAGCGCGACCATCGCGTCGCCATCCCCGCCGACCAGTGGCGGTTCGCGTCGGTGGGCGACGACGGCCTGGCAGAGCCGTCGCCCTACTGGTGCCACCTGCCTGAGGGATTTCGGCCCGGCTGGCTGTACGAACTGATCTACGAGGCGAAGGACCCGCGAGTGCTCGGACTGGGATTCACCGGCGCTCGCGACCTGCTGTCGTTCCTGCGGCGCGACGACGCCGACTCGGACGGCACGCCCAACCCGCTCAGGTGTAATGGGGACGGCATCGAACGGGTGTACGGCTGGGGGCGCTCGCAGAGCGGTCGCTTCCTGCGGGAGTTCGTGTACCGTGGGTTCAACGAGGACGCGACGGGGCGGCGCGTATTCGACGCAATCTCCCCGCACGTATCGGGCGGTGGGCGCGTGATTCTCAACTACCGCTTCGCCCAGCCTGGCCGGTTCCCGCGCCAGCACAACGACCGCCTCTACCCGTCCGACCAGTTCCCGTTTGCTTACCCGGTCACCACCGACGCCCTAACCGGCAAGATTGACGGCATTCTGAAGAGGCCCGATACTGATCCCCTGGTCATCCACACGCAGACCGCGTCCGAGTACTGGGACCGGCGCGGCTCGCTGGTACACACCGATTCGCTCGGCGGCGACCTGCCGGACCACGACCGCGCGCGGGTGTTCCTCTTCGCGGGTTCTCAGCACAACGCCGACCCGCTGGGCGGCCCGCGGGAGGGCAACCACCGGCACCCGTCCAACCCGCTTAACACCACGCCTCTGCTGCGAGCGCTGCTGGACCGCCTGGACGACTGGGCAACGTCCGGCGTGGCGCCGCCCGAGAGCCGTGTTCCCACCCGCCGCGACGAGACGGCCGTTCCCGCCGACGTCGCCAGGTCGCGGTTCCCGTCCATCGCGGGCGTGGAGCACCCCGACCAGACAAACCGTCTGTACGTGCAGGACCACGGCCCGATGTTCGACAAGGGCATCATTGCGGGGGATCCGCCCGTGGAGGACAAGGGCCGCGAGTACGCCGTGCTGATATCCCAGGTCGACGCCGACGGCAACGAGGTCGCCGGCATACGCACGCCCCACGTCGAGACGCCTGTCGCCACCTACACCGGCTGGAACTACAGGCCGGACGGCTCCGCCGGCCAGGCGCAGTCGGGGACGCTCGGCAGCTATCTGCCCTTCGCCGCTGACGCGGAAGAACGCAACCGCGCCGGCGATCCGCGCCCGTCGATTCGCGAGCGCTACCCCACTCGCGCCAGCTACGTGAGGGCCGTAGCCGCCGCGTGCGAGAGGCTGGTGTCGCAGCGGCTGCTGCTGGAGGAAGACGCCGAACGGTACGTCGAGCTCGCCATGCGCGAGCCGCCCGACGTCCCCGGCTGGTGAGGAGGAAGGCAGGTTTCAACTGATGACCGACACATACGACTTCGCGATAGCGGGGCTTGGCGCGATGGGCAGCGCCGCGGCCTACCACCTGGCCAGAAGGGGCGTGAGCGTGCTGGGACTGGACCGCTACTCTCCGCCGCACACGCTCGGCTCCTCACACGGCGAGACTCGGATAATACGAGAGGCCTACTTCGAACACCCATCCTACGTGCCGATAATCCAGCGCGCCTACGAGCTGTGGGAGCAGTTGGAGGAGGAGTCCGGGCGCAATCTCTTCCTGCAATCGGGCGGCGTGATGGTCGGCCCGCCCGACAGCGCGCTTGTCACTGGCGCGGAGCTGAGCGCGCGGACCCACCACCTTCCCTACGAGCGACTGTCGCCTGCCGAGGTTACCGAGCGCTTCCCCGCGCTCACCCCGGCGGAGGGCACGATAGCCATCTGGGACAGCCGCGCCGGTATCCTGTTCCCCGAGGACTGCGTGCGGTCGCACCTCGACATCGCGCGGGCGAACGGCGCGGAGCTGCGATTCGACGAACCTGTCGAATCGTGGGAAGCTGACGGCGAGGGCGTCCGGGTGCGGACCGCGAAAGGCGAGTACCGGGCCGGTAGGCTGCTGCTGTCCGCGGGCGCGTGGATCCCCAAGCTCGCGAACGGCCTCCGGTTGCCGCTTGTCGTCGAGCGCCAGGTGCTCGTCTGGTTCGAGCCGGACGCCAACCCGGACTACTTCTCCCCCGAACGCTGCCCCATATTCCTGTGGGACCACGGCCAGGACCGCCACTTCTACGGCTTCCCCAACATGGGCAGCGGCGTGAAGGTGGCGCTGATGCACCAGGGCGAGGAGACCGAGGTTGACTCGCTC
This sequence comes from Dehalococcoidia bacterium, assembly GCA_965226695.1. Classification (GTDB taxonomy): domain Bacteria; phylum Chloroflexota; class Dehalococcoidia; order Lucifugimonadales; family CATOSD01; genus CATOSD01. The sequence goes on along the minus strand of OZ245405.1, from coordinate 2,503,838 downwards.
GACCGCGAGGTCTCCCAGCGGGACGAGGACGCGGTGCGCGCCATGCTGGAGCGTTACCTGCCCTCGGCCAATGGGCCCGCGCTCTCGGCGCAGGTGTGCATGTTCACCAACACGCCCGACACCCACTTCCTGATAGACTTCCACCCCGAGGCCCCGCAGACGCTTATCGCGAGTCCCTGCTCGGGCCACGGTTTCAAGTTCGCCAGCGCCATTGGCGAGATCCTTGCCGAGTTGCTTGCGGACGGCCGCTCGCGGCTCGACATCGACCTGTTCCGCCTCGACCGATTCGGCGCGGCGCGAGCTTAGACCCCCAATAGCAAGAGGAGGCCCTCCATGAGATTGGCAGGAAAGGTCGCATTCATTAGCGGCGGCGCCCGCGGGATGGGCGAGACGGAGGCGCGGCTCTTCGCCGAGAACGGCGCGAAGGTCGTTATCGGCGACGTGCTCGAGGCTGAGGGCCGGCAGGTCGCGGCGGACATCGACGGATCCGGCGGCGACGCCATGTTCGTGCCGCTCGACGTGACCAGCGAGGCCGACTGGGAGCGCGCGGTCGCCGCGACGGTCGAGCGCTACGGCCGGCTCGACGTGCTGGTCAATAACGCCGGCGTCAGCGGTCGCAGCATGGTTGAGGACACGCGCGTGGAGGACTGGGAGCGCGTGATGGACATCAACGCCAAGGGCGTGTTCCTCGGCACACGGTGCGCCATTCCGGAGATGCAGAAGGTCGGGGGCGGCTCGATAATCAATATCTCGTCGCAGCTCGGGCTGGTGGGCACGGACAACAGCAGCCCGCAGTACCAGGCGTCCAAGGGCGCAGTGCGGATATTCACCAAGACGACCGCGATCCAGTACGCCGCCGACGGCATACGCGCGAACTCGGTACACCCTGGTCCCATTGTCACGCCAATGACCGAGGAGCGGCGCGCCGACCCGGCAACGCGGGAGCTGATGTTGTCGCGCATCCCGCTGGCCAGGTACGGCCAGCCCATCGACGTGGCCTATGGCGTGCTCTATCTCGCATCGGACGAATCGTCGTTCGTAACCGGCAGCGAGTTGGTGATCGACGGGGGCTGGACGGCCCGCTAGGGCCGACGGCCCCGGCGCCCGCGTGCCTACCAGTTTGACGGCTCAGCGTCCCAACACTATAATCTCAGTTTAACGAAACAAACCACCGAGGTGCATCTGATTTTGGCGAACGAAACTGGAAAACGGTATTCTTGCCCCAAGTGTGGCTCGGAATTCGTCGTAACTAAGGGTGGGGAGGGTACGATGAGGTGCTGCGGCGATCCGGTGCCATTGAAGTAGCCAGCCCCGCCGAGCCAGCCCCTCGAGGCGCAGTCATTCCGGTTAGGGGCCGGCATATACGCGACGGACCTAGTATAGGCCGCGGGCACTCCGTCCGGGCATCCACACCAGGAGTACGTGCGAAAATGTCGAACCAGCTGGGTCGAAGGTACCAGTGCGAAGTATGCGGCACGATGGTGCTCTGCACCAAGGCCGGCCAGGGCGCCGTCCAGTGCCACGACGACGAAATGGCGGTGCAGCAACCCCGCAAGCTCCCCTCCTCCGACTAGGCGGGCGCTCGCTCGCCGGGCGGTTCGCGAATTGCCCCTGGGCCTTGGCGCGGCGTGGCACACTCGCCGCGGGCGGTTAGCTATGCCCTGACGGCGCTCGCCGCCCTGTGCTGCTCGTCCGCGTGGTAGGAGCTTCGCACCAAAGGACCCGAGGCGACGTGCCTGAACCCCATCGACTCCCCCAGCTCCCGTAGCTCCTCGAACTCATCCGGGGTGTACCAGCGCGACAGCGGAGCGTGCTTGTCCGAGGGCCGCAGATACTGCCCGATTGTCAGCAGGTCGCACTCCACCGCGCGAAGATCCGCCATCGTCTCAGCAATCTCGTGGCGGGTCTCGCCCAGCCCGACCATCATGCCCGACTTGGTTACGCCGTGCGGGGCAATCTGCTTCGCGCGCTTCAGCAGCTCCAGGGACTGGTCGTAGTCGCCTTTCGGCCTGACGCGGCTGAACACTCGCCGCACCGTCTCGATGTTGTGGTTCAGCGTTTCGGGGCCCGCTTCCATCACGCGCTCCAGGGCGTCCCAGTTACCCTCAAAGTCGGGGATGAGCGTCTCCACCTTGCAGTTGGGCAGGCGCTTGTGGATCTGCCGGATGCACTCGGCGAAGATGAACGCGCCGCCGTCAGCCAGCTCGTCCCTGTTCACCGACGTTATCACCGCGTACTCCAGGCCCATGCGCTCGACCGTCTCCGCCAGCCGCACGGGTTCTCCGAGGTCGAGAGTCAGCGGTGTGCCCGTGGTCACGGCGCAGTAGGAGCACGCCCGCGTGCAGATGTCGCCGAGAATCATGAAGGTCGCTGTCTTGCGCTCCCAGCAGTCGCCAATGTTGGGGCAGCGCGCCTCCTCGCAGACGGTGTGCAGCTGGGCGCCGCGCAGCCGCTCGCGCAGCTCCAGGTAGTTGGGGCCGCCCGGCATCCTCACCTTCAGCCAGCTCGGCAGCCTTCTTTGCCCGACCATGAGTCCTCCGTCAGCGTGTGTTGCGGAAATCATACCAGATTCCCTGTGGCGCTTTCGTCTCGAATTGCCGTCCCGAATCGGCGGCTTGTGACGCCCCTACGGGTGGATCACCACCGTCTTCATCTCCGTCATCTCCAGAACGGCGTACCGGGGCCCCTCTTTGCCCATGCCGCTGTACTTCAGCCCACCGTACGGCATGAGGTCGGCGCGCCAGCCGGGTCCAGAGTTGATGTGCAGATTGCCGGAGTCGACCTCGCGGGCGAAACGCATCGCCCAGTCGATGTTCTGGGTGAAGATTCCGGCGCTGAGGCCGTAGTCGCTGTCGTTCGCCATGGCGATGGCCTCGTCTATGTCCGAGAAGGGCGTGACGGCGACCGCGGGGCCGAACAGCTCGTCGCACGAGACGCGCATGTCCGCGCTCACGTCGGCGAGCACTGTCGGCGCGTGCATCGAGCCGGAGTACCCGCCGCCGGTGACGACCCGCGCCCCCGCACCCACGGCCTCGCGCAGCCAGGCGTCGACGCGCGCCGCCTCCTGTTCCTTGACCATCGGACCCATGGCGACGGCCTCGCTGAGCGGGTCGCCGGTGCTGATGGACTCGACGCCGTCGCGCAGGGCGTCGAGGTAGTCGGCGTAGACGGTGCGGCTGGCGATGACGCGCTGGGCGGATATGCACACCTGGCCGGCATTGGCGAACCCGCTGGCGATTGTGGCGCCCACTACTTTGCCAAGGTCGGCGTCGGGCATGACGATGAGCGGCGAATTCGAGCCGAGCTCCATCGTGACCTTCTTCAGGCCGGCCGTGCGGCAGATGTGCTCCCCGACCTCGCGGCTTCCGGTGAAGGTGACCTTCCGCACGCGGGGGTCGGACACCAGCGCGTCGCCCACCCTGCCTCCGGGGCCTGTCACGCACTGCACGGCCTCCGGCGGCGCGCCCGCCTCCAGCAGCACCTCGGTCAGCTTGAGCGCCGACAATGGTGTGTCTGAAGCGGGCTTGATTATCACGGCGTTTCCGGCGGCGAGCGCGGGGCCGACCTTGTGGCAGACCAGGTTGAGCGGGAAGTTGAACGGGCTGATGGCTGCGACCACGCCGCAGGGCACACGCAGGGTGAAGCCCATCTGCCCGGTGTAGCTCGGCGCGGCATCGAAGGGCACCGTCTCGCCGTAGAGACGCTTCGCCTCCTCGCCGGACAGGCTAATGGTCTGCACCGCACGGTCCACCTCGGTGCGGCCCTCGGCGATGACTTTGCCCTCCTCCAGCGTGATCAGGCGGCCCAGCTCCTCGCGGCGCTCGTTCAGAATGTCGGCGGCCCTTCGGAGTATGGCGAAGCGGTCGTAGGCGGTCAGCCGCGCCATCTCGCGGGCGCCACGCTCTGCGCTCGCGACTGCCAGGTCTACGTCCTCGACCCCAGCCGACGGCACCGTGTCTATCACCGAGCCGTCGTAGGGATTGAACACCTCCACCTTGTCGTCCCTGTCTACCCACTCTCCCCCGATGTACATCCTCATGGTCATGCTCCTCGATTGCTTGTCGTCTCGGTCCGGCCGCCGCGCGCCACGAGCGCATTATCCCCCACGGCACGCCATGTGGCAACACGTCATCTCCCGATGCCGTTACAGCCGGGCAAACAAAAGAGCTTCCGTCTCCGGAAGCCCCCCGTTTGGCTGGTACGATGGCGCCTCTCGGCGCCAGACCTTATGCGGCCCTGTTCTTGCTGCCCACGGCCTCGCGCTTGTCCGCGACAACCTGCACGTCCTGCACGCGCCCGCACTGCAAGCACTGCCTGTATGGGCCGTAGATGTCCTGGTTGATTTTGACGTCCCCCCTACACCGGAAGCACGCCTTGAACTCTATCATTTCGCTATACACCTCCGTTGAACTGTTGAATGTTGAGTTTGAAGTTTTTCGATAGGCCGAGTGTTTGCGCTGAGCGGGGCGATCGATCTTGCCCTGCCGCCTTCCCACACCCAGCGTGTGGAAAATCAACACGTTTCGCGCAGCCGGAACGCAAAGCTAGCAGAGAACAAATGGGTTGTCAACTACATATTGGGGCATGTTTTCGGAGAGTTTTGGCACGCGGGGCCGGAAACCCCCGGAAAGCGCTGACATCGCCAAAAAGGGAGTAAAGTTGAGGTGCTGCCGTAGGGTGGCCGCGGCACCGGGAAGAGACTAGACTTTGGTGTCGTGGACTATCTTGCCGTCTCTCCAGGTCGGGACTGAGCCCGTCGTCTCGATGGCGCGGCGACGAGCCTTGATGGCGGCGCGGCGCATGGCTACCAGGGCGAGCTCGGCATGGTCGGGTTCATGGTCTTGATCCGGCGTTGTAATATTCTCAGTGGTTACAGGTTGCTTTGTAGTCATGAGATACTCTTCCTCTCCACTAGTATGGGGGCTGTTCCAGTGGCGTCGTACAGTATCCAATCGTCCACGGTGTCACGATAAACCTGCTGAAAGTTGCGCCAGCCGGCGGCGTGTCGTCGGCGCACCACGTCTTCGGGAACGTGGTGACCGCCCTCGCGCACTCGAAGCCTAACCCTGGCCACCGCCATCTCAAGCGTAGGCAGTCGTAGAAAGTATAGCAGGACTTGGTAGTCCTGCGCCTGCCACTGCGGAATCATGCGCGCGAAGCCGCGCCCGCTCAGCGTTGTCTCGAATGCGAAGCTCTCGCCCCTGCGAACGTAGTCGTCGATCATCGTAAGCATCATGCGGCCCGCGCGGACGGCGGACCGCTCCGGCTGAAACGGGTTCAGGCCCGCCGCTATCAAATCCGCGTTAATGAAAGTCGGACATCCCGCTTCGTTGGGCAGGAACTCGGTGGCGAAAGTGGTCTTGCCGGCGCCGTTTGGACCGGCGATGATCAGAATCCTCTTCAGCGCTGGCACAGTTGCCACCTTGCTCGGGCCGCAGATTGCCGACTCTCGCTTGTCCGCCGTCAGATGGCCCCTTCTTAGCCCAGGCTCTCGTCCAGCAGTTCCAGCAGGTCGCGGGCGCGGCGGCTGTCCTGGGCGTCCTTGGAGCCTATGCCCTCCTCGAACATCTGCAGGCAGAAGGGGCAGGATACGCCGACGGTGTCCGCCGTGGTGTCCAGGAAGTGGCCGGTGCGGACGTGGTTGACGCGGGTGCCGCGGCTCTCCTCGATCCACATGTGGCCGCCGCCGGCGCCGCAGCAGAATCCGCGCTCGCGCCTGCGCTCCATCTCGACCAGCTTAACGCCCGGTATGGCGTTGGCTATCTGCCGGGGAGCGTCGTAGATGCCGTTGTGCCGGCCCAGGTAGCAGGAGTCGTGGTAGGCGACCTCGGTGTCTATGGTCACGAGGGGCTTTATCTTGCCCTGCTCGATCAGATCGGCCACGAACTCGCTGTAGTGCTGCACCTCGAACTCGCCACCCAGATGGGGGTACTCGTTCTTGATAGTGTTGAAGCAGTGCGGGCAGACGGTCACCACTCGCTTGACGTTGTAGCCGTTCATCGTGTCGATGTTCTGCTGCGCCATAGTCTGGTACAGGTACTCATTGCCCATGCGACGCGCGGGGTCGCCCGTGCACGTCTCCTCTGTACCGAGTATGGCGAAGTCCACGCCGGCGCGCTTCAGCACCGAGGCCATAGAGCGCGCGACGCTCTGGCTGCGCTGCTCGAGCGCCGCGGTGCAGCCGACCCAGAAGAGCACCTCAGCGTCCGGATGCTCGGCCAGCGTCTTCACGTCGAGGCCCTCGGCCCAGTCCGTGCGCGTGTAGGTGGTGCCGCGCCACGGATGACCGCGCTGCTCCATGCTCAGCAGGGCGTTCATCGCAGTCTCCGGCATCTCGGCCTTCTCCATCACCAGGTAGCGGCGCATGTCGACTATGGAGTCGATGTGCTCGACTCCCACGGGGCATTCGCGCACGCAGGCGCCACAGGTCAGACAGTCCCAGAGCGCCTCCTTCTGTATCCACCGCCCTATAAGCGGCTTCTCGTCCTGCTCGTCCTCGCCCCTCAAAACGCTGGGGCCTGTCTCGAGCACGTGCTCTTTGAGGTTCTCAACTATGTGCATGGGCGACAGAATCTTGCCGCTTATGTTGGCCGGGCAGTTGTCGGTGCAGCGTCCGCACACCGCGCAGGAGTAGCCGTCCAGCAGCTCGCGCCAATTGAAGTCCTGGATTTTGGACGCGCCGAAGCGCTCGGCGGTCTCTAAGTCAGTTGGGGTGTTGAGGGTGCCCATGGCCTCGAGCGACCTTGTGAAGAAGCTGATTGGCGCGGCGACCAGGTGCATGTGCTTGGACAGCGGAATGTAAACGGAGAAGCCCAGGATGACGCCGAGATGCGCCCACCAGCTCAGGCCCTGAAGCAGGTTGGCGGCGTCCACGCCAAGCCCGGCGTCCGTGAACAGCCGGCCCAGGGCGCCGCCTAACGGCGCCGAGGCGTGTGCACCCTCGCCGCCCGCCGCCACGTAGAAGGCCTCGGTCAGCAGCGTCAACGCCATGAGCAATGCGATGAGCAGCAGTATGACAAGCGACTCCTTCTTCTGCGTCAGGTCGAACGCCAGCCTGCTGGGGCGCACCATCCACCGGCGCACGCCCGCCCAAACGAGAACTACGAAGAAGCCCGCTGCCAGCACGTTGAGGTAGTAGGAGAAGATCCTTACGCCGGTCTCGGTAATGATCGTTTCGGAGAATGGCGGCCAGATCGCGTCGGCGAAGATGAAGAGCAGGTAGCTGGTAGTGAAGGAGAGGAAGCCCCAGAAGATGAAGAAGTGGGCCAGGCCCGCCCTGTCTTTGGGCAGCGACACGCTCTGGAGCACCTTCTTCTGGCCCAGCGTGAGCGGTAGGGCGCCGAACAGCCTGCGAACCGGCTGGTCGAAGCGGTTGGGCCGCTTGCCCAGCGTCACCAGGCTGAACACCCGGCGGTGCAGGATGTACCCGGCCGCGCCGAAGGCCAGCAGGGTTGCCAGGTAAACGCCTATCCAGGTGGGGATGGCGCCGAACAGACTCTCCGGAGGTACCATGGTCGATCTCCTGGTGCGGCGTATAGCCGGCAGTGGTGGTTCGCAGGGCGAATGGAGTTTAGCACAGGGGCGCGGGGCGGGCCAGATGGGGGAAGCGCGCCCGTGGGCTAACGTACCATTGCGTGGCATACTGTGGCGAATGAGCCGAAGACCAGCAAGTACCGAATCGAGAAATTGACCATAAGCAATTGCATACAATAGTCCTCCCGTTGTGGTTTCATTACTTGTCGATGTCACATAACAAGTGATAAAACAATAAGGGCCGGGCAGTTGACGCTGCTCAGATGACACCGGAGGAAGATTGATGTCGTTTGACACTACTCAAAACGCATTTCTGTCGTTGAGAAGCATCATCGGAGAGCGCACATCGGGAGTGGTGTTCTGGACTGGCTCCGGACTCAGTGCCGAAGTCGGGTTTCCTACTTGGGACAGATTGCGGGCATTGTTAATGGACGCCCTAACAGAACGTATACACCAGTCACTAGAATCTGATAGAGGCGGTCTACAGGGTGCCGCGCGGGCCATTGAGAGAGAATCGAACAACTGGCATGCGTTCGCTATGCTGAGGACGCGTCTAGGCGGGACAACTTGGCGAGCTACCATTAGAGGGTCTCTTGATATGTACATCTCAGCAAGTCCGCCACCACTGTACGAGAGAATATGGAGATTGCAGCCGCACGGGTTGCTGACTCTCAATCTCGATAGGCTTGCCACTAGATCGCAGGTAGACCACAGATCTGGACCGGTCTTGACTGAGTTTGTCGGGAGAGAAGTCGCAAACTACACTCATGTGCTAAAGAGCCGGAGCCCTTTCATATGCCAACTGCACGGTAATGTCGAGGATGCATCCAGTTGGATACTGACATCCTCTGAGTTGAATTCTCTTCTTTCAAACCCTGGATACCAGAACTTCATTACAAGTTGCCTTTCTGCAAAGACGGTGGTGCTAGTAGGTATCAGCGCGGATGACATTGCCGTCGGAGGTTTCCTAGACCATCTATCGGACATTGATTTGGGAGATCACTATTGGTTCACGGATAGGCGCGACCAAGAGACGAACCGATGGGCGGAAGAGCGCGGCATCCGTTTGATTCACTATGATGCGCCTGAGGGCAACCATGCAGAACTATTGGAAGCATTCGATGATCTTGTGGGCTACATCCCCGCGGATGACCCTGCCGACTCACAACCCATAGCCCCCGAGGGGCTAGAGCCGCACCTTGAAGACCTTCCGGCCCAAAGTACATTGCTCATGAAGGATGCGGAGAGTATCCGTAAAGCGTTAAATGGAGAGGCGACTCGGATACTAGCTTCTCCTTCAACCGAGGCAAGTGAAAATCACGTGAAATTTTCGACCGCCTATGACGAGGCCATTTATCGTGCTTGGTACACCAACATTGCTCCTGGAAGTAATGTCCTTCTTGGACACATCCTTAGCGAGGAAATTGCCAATGGCGCATTTGGCAAGGTTTACAGAGCATACGACTCAGAAGGTAACAGCGTGGCAGTAAAAGTACTGCACGAAGAAATGAGACAGAATCAGGATCTGTTTCACTCCTTTCGCAGGGGTGTCCGTTCCATGAAGATCTTGAGCGACCGTGGTGTGCAAGGCATGGTGCCCTACCGAAAGGCCTTTGAGATACCGGCGTTCGTTGTGATGGACTTCGTTGATGGCCCGGATCTGGGTGAAGCAGTAGCCTCTATGCAGGTATCAGAATGGGACTTGATCCTTAGAATAGGGTCTGAGATTGCAGATATAGTGAGAAGAGGCCACCTACTACCAGAGAGGGTATTGCATAGGGACCTGCGTCCATCCAACGTCATGTTGCGGGGGTTCTATTCACAGGCTCATAACTGGGATGTTGTTGTACTTGACTTTGACCTTTCCTGGCATAAGGGAGCACTGGAAAAGTCTGTCACTCATGGAGCCACTAAACTGGGGTACCTTGCCCCAGAGCAGATAGAGGATATTCCTAACATTTCAACGAGGCATACTGCGGTTGACTCTTTCGGCTTGGGAATGATCCTCTTCTTTATGCTGAGTGGAAGGGACCCTGTACCCGACCAACATCGGCACACCGATTGGGAGGAGACTCTACTTCGTATGGCTGAAAGTCGCCCTTGTGAACACTGGAGGTCGGTTCCGTCAAGATTCGCGCGTCTCATAAAGTTTGCCACTATGCATGATCAATCTCGGAGATAGGACATGACGCAAATTCAGGTGGAACTACGGCGCCTCCTGGAGGTCATATTAAGTCCATCATCCACTAGATCCGCTGAACTTGTTGCAGAGGAAATCGCATCTCGATGTGAGTTTAGCTCCGAATATGACTGGGACCCCAACCAGCTGTCGGCGTTCAAAGAGCAGTCGTCAGGGGTTAGGTTAGAAGTACGCGGGAACGAAACGGCCAGACAGGTGGCAATATCAATTGGCTGGGCTGAGCCCGGGGTTCAAGGTCGGCGCAACGTTGGCAAGTGGATTGAACCTGCTTTGAAGAACGCTCGAGAAATCCTACGCAGCGCTGGATGGCACATAGGGAGTAGTCGCACCAACTATGCTCATCTCACATTATCTGCCTCACTTTCTGTTCCGGTTGCCTTGCGCGACATGAAAGTAACAGTCGAGAGTCTCAATCGCGCGATGGCAGAAGTTCGGTTCTCATAGCCCCGCAAACTCAGTACGCGCATCCTTATGCGTTTGACACTGCTTTTCGGGCGGTGCTACACTGTCGGCTAGCAGCGATAGCTTTGAGGTGGTGATTTGCCGGAGGGTTTCGACGCCAACTGGGTGGCCGTTCTCATTGTCGCCGGCATCGGATTCGCGGCCATCATAGGGATGTTCGCGGCGTCGTTTATCCTCGCGCCGAAGCGCAAATCCGCCATCAAAGAGATCCCCTACGAGTGCGGCATCGAACCCGCGCCCTTCAACTGGTCGCAGATCCAAATCCGCTACTATGTCTTCGCCATACTGTTCCTCATCTTCGACGTGGAAGCCGTGTTCTTGTTCCCTTGGGCCCTGGTCTTTATGACGTCCATTCCCGCGGTGTTCTACGAGATGCTCGTGTTTATCGCCATCCTGTTCTTCGGCGTGATCTACGGCTGGCGCAAGGGGGTGCTCCAATGGAGGTAAGGCTCGGCCAGGGCTACCAGCCGCACAGGGGCAACGAGCCGGCGGGCAGCGTGTTCGAGCGCGTCCTTCCTAACGCGCTCACCGCCAAGTCGGACGAGTTGTTCGCCTTGGCTAGGAAGTCGTCGCTTTGGACGCTGTCCTTCGGACTGGCTTGCTGCGCCATCGAGATGATAAGCACGCACATGTCGCACCACGACTTGGACCGCTTCGGCGTGGTGACGTGGCCCTCGCCCAGGCAGGCCGACGTGATGATAGTGGCAGGGACGGTGGTCAAGAAGATGGCCGAGCCGATCAAGCTGCTGTACGAGCAGATGCCCGACCCCAAGTGGGTCATCGCCATGGGCAGCTGCGCGACCAACGGCGGCCCCTACTACCGGTCCTATTCCGTGGTGATGGGCGTCGACCACCTCATTCCAGTGGACGTCTACGTGCCGGGCTGCCCTCCCCGTCCTGAGGCGCTGATGAACGGCATCATGCAGCTTCAAGAAAAGATTTCCCAGGACGCCAAGCAACGTGGCGCAAGCTCAGCCTCCTAGCCGGCCGCACAGGCGCGAGCCCCCCGTCCCGGTCGCCGCGGTCTCGCTGGACGAGCGGGCCGAGGCGCTGTCGAAGTTGCTCCCCGACGCGCTGCGCGGTATCGAGGCGCGGTTAGACGCCGCCGTGGACGAGGTCACGCTGACCGTAGATCCGCAGGACGTCCCGGCCGCCTGCCGCATTCTCAGAAGCGACCCCAGGCTTTCGCTGCACTATCTGCGCTGCCTGTCCGTGGTTGACTACGAGGACAGGCTGGAGGTCAACTACCACCTGTTTTCTCGCGAAACGCGGCACAAGCTGGTAGTGAAGACCTCGGTGACGCACGACAACCCCCTGGTACCGTCGGTAATCTCCATCTGGCGCGGCGCCGATTGGTTTGAGCGCGAGGGCCACGACCTCTTCGGCGTGGTGTTCCAGGGCCACCCGAACCTCTCCCCGCTGTTGCTGTACGATGGCTTCGAGGGGCATCCAGGACTCAAGAGCTTCCCGTTCCACGACTACGAGGAGTGGTAGCGGTGCGGAACCATCCAATCTTTGATGCACAAGATGGCGTTGCAACCGATGTTTGAACGAGGTTCGGTTATGATAAAGGTGAAGTACCGAGCGGAAATCTTTCCGGACGGGGGCTGCTTCGTTGGCTTTTGCCGTGAACTCGATGTATCCAGTTTCGGAGATACACAAGAAGATGCCAGCAGATCTCTCCAAGAGGCCGTGGAGGTATTTCTGGAAGGGTGCAAAGAACTGGGGACATTGGACGACGTGCTGTCGGAATCGGGGTTCGATAAGTTTGGCGACACATGGAAACTGCGTGAGCGAGTCACTGAGGACAGGGTTGCGGTTGTAGGTTGAATTCACCGGCACGGCGGCTGACGCCAGTTCACTATCGGGCGTTGGTTCGTGTTTTCGAACTTGATGGTTTTCAAGTTGCGCGTCGCCAAGGAGACCATATCATGATGACCAAGCCAGGTGTGCGCCGGCCAATTGTAGTGAAGACAAGCCCGAGGTTTGTCGCTGTGCCCCATATCCGCAACAACATGCGAACGGCGGGAATGAGTCGGGAGAGGTACTTTCGATTGCTGGAACAAGTCGGATAACAAACTAGCGAACGCGACACACCAATCCAACCATGCAAATCCAACAACAGCCCACACAGCAAGCCGACTCAATCGACCTCATGATCAACATGGGGCCGCAGCACCCCAGCACGCACGGCGTGTTCCGGCTCGTCATCTGGGTGGACGGCGAGCGTATCGTGCGGGCCGAGCCGCACATTGGCTACCTTCACCGGGGCTCTGAAAAACTCTCTGAGGGCGAGCTTTACAGCCAGGTCATAACCCTGTTCGACCGGCTGGACTACGTGGCGAACCTTAACGGCGAGCTGGCCTTCTGCCTCGCTGCCGAAAAGCTGATGGCGTTGGAAGTGCCCGAGCGCGCCAACCTCATCCGGGTCATCCTGTGCGAGCTGAACCGAGTGGCGAGCCACATGCTGTTCTACGGAGTCTACGGGCTGGACGTGGGCGCGATGACTCCAGTGCTTTACGGCTTTCGCGAGCGTGAACGCATTCAGGCGTTATTCGAGAGCGTGACCGGCGCGCGCATGATGCACAATTACATACGCATCGGCGGCGTGAAGGAGGACCTTCCGGAGGACTTCGGCAAGCGCTTGTCGACTCTGCTGGACCAGCTCAAGCGTGGCATCGAGGAGTGCGACGAGCTGTTGTCCCAGAACGAAATGTTTCTGGCGCGCACCAAGGGTATCGGCGCCATCTCGGCCGAGGACGCCTTGGAGCTTGGTGTGACCGGCCCGAGCCTGAGGGCGAGCGGCGTCGTCGAGGACGTTCGTATTTCCGATCCGTACCTTATGTACGACCGCTTCGACTTCGGCATCCCAGTTGGCACCTACGGCGATTGCTGGGACCGGTACTACGTGCGCGTGGAGGAGATGCGCCAATCCATTGGCATCATCGAGCAGGCGATGTCGCAGCTGGAGGACGGGCCCATCATGGCGAACGTGCGGCGGATCCTGCGCCCGCCCAAGGGTGAGGTGTACGTGCGCACCGAGTCGCCGCGTGGCGACTTTGGCGTCTTCCTGGTGAGCGACGGCAGCGACAAGCCCTACCGGGTCAAGGTGAGGGCGCCGTCCTTCGCCACCCTTCAGGCGCTTCAGCACTTGCTCCGCAACGCCTACGTCGCGGACTCGGTGGTGATACTGGGATCCATCGACATCATTCTGGGCGAGGTGGACAGGTGAGCGCCGAGCAGATCGCACTGTACGGCGCGGCGGCCTCTGGGCTGCTGGTGTTCCTGTCCGTCATGGTGCTGGCTTTGACCTGGCTCGAGCGCAAGGCGCTGGCCCGAATCCAGATGCGCATGGGGCCTATGCGCGTCGGCTTCCACGGGACGCTGCAGCCCATCGCTGACGCGCTGAAGCTGGTGACCAAAGAGGATATCCTGCCCTCCTGGGCAGACAGGCGCGTCTACTGGCTCGCGCCGATCGCGGTGTTCGTTCCCGCGCTGTTGCTGTGGGTCACCATCCCCGTGACGCGGGACCTCGTGCTACGCAACCTGGAGCTTGGGCTCTTTTACATCGTGGCGGTGTCGGTGCTGTCGGTCATGGGCCTGGTGATGGCTGGTTGGGGGTCGGCGAACAAGTACGCCATTCTGGGCGGCCTGCGCGCGGCGGGGCAGCTCATCAGCTATGAGATACCCTTCATTATGGCGATTCTGGCGGTGGCCATGCTGGCGCAATCGCTCGATCTGCGCGAGGTCGTGGACGCGCAGGCCGACTTCGCTTTCATACTCATCCAGCCACTGGGTCTGTTCATATTCCTGCTCGCGGGACTGGCGGAGCTGGGGCGCACGCCGTTCGACATCCACCACGCGGAGTCCGAGGTCGTGGGCGGACCGTTCGTGGAGTACAGCGGCGCGCACTGGGCTGTCTTCTTCCTCGCGGAGTACGTCAACACCTTCACCATCGCCGCCCTGACGGTGCTGCTGTTCCTGGGCGGATGGCGATGGCCCGCCATGCCGTTCGAGGGCCTGGCGCATTCGGCCCTATCTGTGGTGTGGTTCCTGGCCAAGACCTACGCCGTGATCCTGGTCATCTTCTGGATACGAGGGACCTACCCGCGGCTGAGAATCGACCAACTCATGGCGTTCGGTTGGAAGCTGCTGGTGCCGTTGTCGTTCCTCAACATAGTGCTGACCGGAGTGGTGATGTTCTACGACCTGCCTCTGTGGGTACTGGGTGTCGTGTCTGTGATAGTATTGGGGTGCGCTTTCTACGTGATATCGAAGAAGCCTGGAACCGATATCGAGCGCGATACCGTCACAGTGCATGCGGCCAGCAGCCTGCGAAGGTAGCACGGCGACCGCGCCGAATTGGCGACAGGATGGGAAGAGTGCGATGGTTGCCCTGAGACATGACGAGGTGGCGCGGAACCTCCTGCGGGATGCGGACCGGGAGTTCGCCGCTGATGACTCTCTTCAGGCATCGGAGAAGTTGTGGGGAGCTGCCACGCAGGCGATAATGGCGCTCGCGCAGCAGCGCGGGTGGGACTCCAGGAGCCACCGGGCGCTGAAGCTGGCGGCCCGCCGCGTCGCCGAAGAGCAGGCCGACGACACAATCCGATTGAAGTTTTCGGTCGCGGAGAAATGCCACATCAACTTCTATCACGGTTTTCTCGAGGACTACGAGATTGAGGAAGTGCGCCCCGACGTGCATGACTTTGTCGATCGTGTGCTAGGGTCGCTGGAGTGATGCGGAAGCGTGGGAACGGTCGCGGCGCGCAGACCAAGAGTCCGACTGACAACGTGCGTTTATAATCAGCCTAGGACAAGCGCATGATGACCGCAGAGGATAGGATTGCCAGAGTGGAAGCCCGTCTCGTCGGCATAGAGGGCTGCGCCTCGAGAATCGACTGCGCCCTGGAACAGGTCAATAAACGGTTTAACGACATGATCAAGTTGCTGCTTGCGGCCGTTGCCATATATGGGGCAGGTCTGATAACGGGCTTGGTGGGTATCGCACTGCAGTTGGCCACTTAATGATTCTTCGGAACGAACAATGATAGGTTTTCTCGAAGGACTGAAAGTAACCCTTAAAACGGCAGGACGCAAGCCGGTGACGGCCCAGTACCCGGAGCCGCAGAAGCGGCTGGCAGTGCAGGACCGCTACATGGGTTTCCCTGCCCTGCTTTGGGACAGCGACGTCCCGGAGCCTTACTGCACCGGCTGCATGGTGTGCATACGCAACTGCCCGACGCAGTGCATGAGCGCGCAGATGACGGACAACCCGAAGCACGCGGAGGGCACCAGCCGACGGCGCAAGATCATCAGCGAGTTCGAGATCAACCTGGGGCGATGCATCCTGTGCGGCATATGCGTTGACGTGTGCAATTTCGACGCAATCGAGATGAGCCATGAGCACGAGCTGAGCAAGTACGAACGAAACGGCAACCGTGCCGACCTGCCCAAGCTGCTGGAGATGGGCCAGGAGTACCAGACTAAGACGGGTTGGAAGCCGACACAGCCCGAAAAGAACAGCGGCGTGCCGTTGAAGAGCGACGCCGCGCCCGCCGCACAAGCCGCCCCTGCCGCGCCTATGAGTAAAGAGGACCGGCTAGCCGCAGCGCGTGCCCGTGCCGCCGCCAAGCGCCAAGGCCAGGAAGCAGGCGCCGTAGCGCCAGCCGCGGCGATGACCAAGGAAGAGCGGCTCGCTGCTGCGCGCGCCCGTGCCGCGGCCAAGCGCCAGGGCCAGGAAGCCGGCTCTGCGGCACCGGCGGCTGAGATGAGCAAGGAAGAGCGGCTGGCCGCTGCGCGCGCCCGTGCCGCGGCCAAGCGCCAGGAAGCCGGCTCTGCGGCACCGGCGGCTGAGATGAGCAAGGAAGAGCGGCTGGCCGCGGCCCGCGCCCGCGCGGCGGCCAAGCGCCAGGGCCAGGAAACGCAAGAGGCCGAGTCCGAAACGCCGTGAGGCGCGCTCATATTGCCAATCCCGTGTCGACGCACGCGCGCGATAGCGCAGAGCCGAAGCGCCGCATACAAGACGGAGTACCTGCCCGAGAATGGTAACGCCTTCTCTGATCCTGTTCTACGCCGCCGCGGCGCTGACGCTGGGCGGCGCGCTGGGTGTGGTTCTCACCCGCAACATTGTTTACGCCGCCTTCGCCCTGCTTGCCTCACTCATCGGCGTCGCCGGCCTTTTTCTGCTGGCGTTCGCCGAATTCCTGGCCCTGGTACAGCTGCTCATCTACGGCGGGGCCATCGTTATTGTCATACTGTTCGCGCTGATGCTGACGCGCATTCAGGACTTCGAGCGCCTTACCGACAACCGCCAGTGGCCCGTAGCGGCGATTGTTGCCCTCGGCGTGTTAGGCCTGCTGGTCGCCTCGGTGTTGGCAACCAGCACCAGGACCCGCACCGGCCAGGACGGCGAACCCGTCCGGCAGGGCGTGGGTTTCGAGGTGTTCGGGGACACGCTGTTCGCGCAGTGGGCCGTGCCCTTCGAGGTGGCCTCGCTCGTGCTGCTGGTCGCACTGATTGGGGCCGTCATCCTGGTGCGCAACACCGGAGGGCGCGATTGATAGAGCTCGCACACTTCCAGGTGCTGAGTGCGGCGCTTTTCGCCATCGGGCTGTACGGCGTATTGGCAAAGCGCAGCGCGGTGCTCATTCTCATGTCCATCGAGTTGATGCTGAACGCCGTCAACGTCAATCTGATAGGCTTCTCCGCTTTCATGGACTTCGCCGAACCGCAGCGCGCGTTGGGCCAGGTGATAGTGGTGTTCGTCATCACCATCGCCGCGGCCGAGCTGGCCCTCGCCATAGCAATCATCCTGCGGCTGTACCGCAACCGCTCTTCCGTGAACGTGGACGAGCTGGACCTGCTGAAGTGGTAGTGAGTGCCAGGACCATCGCATGGAAGCCTGCGCGCGCGCCAATATGTACGGCTTGCGAGCCTGTAGCGGCTTGTAGAGACAGATGCCGTTAGCCGACACTATAGGCACCAACTGGGCGTGGGTCATTCCGGCCCTCAGCGCTTCCGCATTCTTCATCGTCGCCATTGTCGGCAGATTCCTCCCAGGTAAGGGGGCGTTCGTCTCCATCGCCGCCATCGCACTGGGCTTCGTGCTGTTCTGGTACGTGTTCGTCGATTTGCTGAGCAGCGGTGACGCTTTCTTCAGCATCAATTGGCTTTCCATCGGAGAGACCAACATCACCTGGGGAGTTACGGTAGACCGGCTGTCGGTGACCATGCTGGGGCTGGTGACTTTCGTGGCGCTTCTGGTCCAGCTCTATTCCGTGTCGTACATGAAGGGCGACCCACGCTTCGGTTGGTACTTTGCGGCGCACGCGTTGTTCGCCGCGGCGATGCTGGCGCTGGTGTTGGCCGACAACCTCGTGTTTCTCTACGTCGCCTGGGAGCTTGTAGGCCTGGGCTCGTTCCTGCTGATTGGCTTCTGGTACGAGCGGCGCTCCGCGGCCGAGGCGGCGAAGAAGGCATTCATCACAACCCGCATCGGTGACGTCGGGCTGCTCATCGGAATCATCCTGCTGTACCGCGCCACGGGCTCGTTCGAGATTTCCACCATATTCCACGTGGCCCAGCAGGGCGGCATAGCGCAAGGAACGCTCACGGCGTCGATGGCGCTCATCTTCCTTGGCGCGATGGGAAAGTCCGCGCAGTTCCCGTTCCACGTGTGGCTGCCCGACGCGATGGAAGGACCTACGCCGGTTAGCGCGCTGATACACGCGGCGACGATGGTTGCCGCGGGGGTCTATCTCGTGGCGCGGCTGATGCCACTGTTCGAGCTCGCGCCGTTGGTGTTGCTGGGGGTTGGGGTGGTCGGCCTGGTGACATTCCTGTTCGCCGGCACGCTCGCGCTGGTGATGACCGACCTCAAGCGCGTGTTGGCCTACTCCACCATCAGCCACCTGGGGCTGATGATGCTGTCGCTGGGCGCGTTGAGCGTCGCAGCGGCGATGCTTCACCTGGTTGCCCACGGCGTATCCAAAGCGCTGCTCTTCCTCGGCGCCGGCAGTGTCACACACGGCACCGAGAAGACCGACATTCGCGAGATGGGCGGGCTGGTTCGCGCCATGCCTATCACAGCGATTACATTCGTCATAGGGGCGGCCTCTCTCGCCGGACTTGTGCCGCTCAGCGGCTTTTTCAGCAAGGACGAGATCATGCTGGCCGTGCTCGATCACAGGCACCCTGTCCTGCTGGTCGCCGCTCTGGGCGGCTCGGTGCTCAGCGCCGTCTACATGGCGCGGCTGGCGCTCGTAGTCTGCTTCGGGCGCAACCGGGGCGAGGGGGCACACGAGTCGCCGTGGCTGATGACGCTTCCGCTGGCGGTGCTGGCGCCGTTCGCGGTGATGCTCGGACTGATCGCCTACGGCTGGAGTGACTCCTACACAGGATTCGGCGGCTTCCTGACGGGAGGGGGCGTGCACCACGCGCCCATCTGGCTTCCTGTGTTGTCTGCGTTGCTGGTCCTCGGCGGCCTGGCCTACGGCTGGCGCACCTGGGGACGGGGGAAAGTGACGCCGTTCGAGGGGCGGGACAGCCGCCTGCTGCGTCTGCTGGAGAACAAGTACTACGTCGACGAGGCATACCAGTGGGCGATCGACAGGATAGCGCTGGCGTTCAGCCGCTTTATCGCGTTGTTCGACCGAGTGGTGGTCAACGACACCGGCGTGGACGGGTCGGCCTGGTCGGTGATGCTTTCGGCCGTGAGGATGCGCCTCATCCAGACAGGCCGGTTGTACAACTACGGCCTGGTCATGGCGCTGGGCGTGCTGGGCCTGTCGGCGCTGTGGTGGCTGGTGCTGGCATAACGCAGCCTCGGCCTCGGACGAAAGGAAGGCTATGGAGAGCTACATAGACTCTACGGAGCAGTTGGTCACCGAGATATTCGTGCGCGACATCAAGAAGTCGGTCGAATTCTACCAGCGGCTGGGGTTTGAGCTTCTCCGGGACGACGGCGACTTCGTTGAACTCATCTGGGAAGGCCACCACCTCTACCTAGACGAGCCGGGCGGGCTCGGCCCCGTACCCGACTCGCCTCAAGCCAACGTGCGGGTGATGGTGCCGGACGTGGACCGATACTGGGAGCTTGCCCAGGAGATGGGCGCGCGCGTTGTTCGGCCCATCGCCGACCAGTACTACGGCTTGCGCGACTTCACCATAGCCGACCCCAACGGATTTGGCGTGCGGTTCGGCACGAATCTGCCGGCACAGGGGCAGGACCAGGCGTAAGGCATGCTGGAGACATTCGAAAGCTACTTGCTGATCGCGCTGATCGCACTGCCAATGCTAGGGGCAGGGCTACTCATCGCGATTCCCGGCTACCGCGCACAGACCGTGCGCTGGACCGCCGCGGCATTCGCCCTTGCCTGCATGGTGCTCAGCCTGTACGCCTTCGGATTCTACGACCACGCCGAGGGCGGCCTGCAGTTCACTCGCACCTGGCAATGGCTCAGCATTCCCGGCCCGTGGCCGCTGGGCGACGATGGGATAACGCTGACTCTCGGCATAGACGGCATATCCGCGCCGATGGTCCTTCTGACCGGAATCGTCATGTTCACCGGCGTGCTCGTGTCGTGCAAGCTGGAGGAGCGCAACAAAGACTTCTTCATACTCTACTTCCTGCTGCTCGCGGGCGTGTTTGGCGTGTTCGCCACGCTGGACTTGTTCTTCTTCTTCTTCTTCTACGAGCTGTCGGTTCTGCCGATGTACCTGCTCATAGGAGTCTGGGGCAGCAGCAGCACCTTCCCGTCGTTCTCGCGCACCAAGGAATACAGCGCGATGAAGCTGACGATCTATCTTGTCGCGGGAAGCGTGCTCATCTGGATCGCCATCATCGCAATCTTCGCGGAGGCCGGGCTCGGCACTTTCGACATAATCGAGCTCCAGAATGCCGAGTTTTCGCCTACCTTCCAGAAGATGTTCTTCCCCTTCCTGGCCGTCGGATTCGGCGTGCTCGCGGGCCTGTGGCCGTTCCACACCTGGTCGCCAGACGGACACGTGGCCGCGCCTACGGCCGTGAGCATGGTTCACGCCGGCGTGCTGATGAAGCTGGGCGCGTTCGGCATACTCCGTATCGGCATGTTCCTGTTGCCGGAGGGCGCGGAGTTCTGGATGCCGGCGCTGGTGGCGCTGGGCACAGTGAACGTCATCTACGGCGCGATTTCAGCGATGGGCCAGACAGACCTGAAGTACGTTATCGGCTACTCTAGCGTAAGCCACATGGGATACGTGTTGATGGGGCTGGCGACGCTTCACCCGCTGGGGGTAAACGGAGCCGTGCTCCAGATGTTCTCGCACGGCGTGATGACGGCGCTGTTCTTCGCCCTTGTGGGCGTGATCTACGACAAGACGCACACGAGGGACATCGCCGCTCTGGAGGGGCTGGCCAAGCGGATGGGCTTCACGGCGGCCTTCTTCGTCATCGCCGGCCTCACGTCGTTGGGGCTACCCGGGCTGAGTGGATTCGTGGCCGAGCTGCTCGTGTTCCTGGGGCTGTTCCAGACCTACCCGATCCTGGGTGTGCTCGGCGTGATAGGCGCGGCCATAACCGCCGTGTACATGCTGCGCCTGCTCTCGCGGGTGCTGTTCGGTCCGCTGGGTGAGCGCTGGCGCGACCAGACCGACGCCGGCGGACTGGAGAAGGTGTCGACTGTGGTGCTGGCGGGGTTCATCCTGTTAGTGGGGCTGTTCCCCTTCCCGTTCATACGAGTGATAGACAGCGGCGTCGCTGACGTGCTGAGTAGGTTCGGTTAGGTGTTGCGTTGAGCGACTATGAGTAACAACTTTCTGCTGCTGCTGCCCGAGTTCCTGGTCACTGGACTGGCGTTTGCCGTTCTGAGCCTGGACTTCGTGCTGCGCCGCGAGCACAAGCACATGCTGGGCTACGTCTCCGCGATAGGACTCGTCGCCATTCTCGCGGTGGCGCTCGCGCAGCTGTGGTCAACGAGGGACGAGCTGTACGACGGCCTGCTGGTCGTGGACGGCTACTCGCTCTTCTTCAAGGGCTTCTTTCTGGCGCTGGGCGCGGTGGTGATCCTGGCCTCGGTCGAGTACGTTCGCCGTCACCTCGACCACCCGGGCGAGTACTACGGCATAGTGCTGTTCAGCGTCGTCGCCATGATGCTGCTTGCGATGTCGGGCGAGCTGTTGACGGCATACATCGCGCTGGAGCTTCTCAGCTTCTCGCTGTACGTGCTGGTCTCCTACGACCGCTACAATCCCAAGTCCAACGAGGCGGGCACCAAGTACATACTGCTGGGTGCGTTGTCGTCCGCGCTGCTGCTGTACGGCATAAGCCAGGTGTACGGCCTGTTGGGAACGACCAGCTTCGAGGGGATCAGCGAGGCGCTGGCGGCGTCGCCGGACCTCAGCCCGGGCGTGCTGGTGGGGTTGACGCTGATAATAGCGGGTCTTGGCTTCAAGGTGGCCGCCGTGCCCTTCCACATGTGGGCGCCGGACGCCTACGAGGGCGCGCCCATTCCCATAACGGCCTACCTCGCGGTGGGATCGAAGGCTGCGGCATTTGCCCTGGCACTGAGGTTGTTCGTCGAAGCGCTGATGCCGGCGGCGGCGGACTGGCAGACGATAGTGATCGTGATGGCCGCGCTGACGATGGTGCTGGGCAACCTGGTCGCACTGGCGCAGAGCAACATAAAGCGACTGCTGGCCTACTCCAGCATCGGGCACGTGGGCTACCTGCTCATGGGAATAGCGGCGCTCGCGTCGGTGGACAGCGACGGGCGCGTGTCTACGTCGTTGTCGCACCTGGCGTCCAACGGGATCATGCTGCACTTGGTGGCCTACGCCATCACCAACATGGCCGCCTTCCTGTCGATAAGCGCGGTGTACAACGTGACTCGAAGCGAGGAGATAGCCAGCCTCGCCGGCCTGTCCAGGCGCTCGCCTGCCGTGGCAATGGTGCTCGCGGTGGCGCTGTTCTCGCTCGCCGGGCTGCCGATATTCGCCGGATTCGCCAGCAAGTTTTACCTTTTCAACGCGGCGGCCGCGCAGGGGCTGCTCTGGCTGGCGGGACTCGCCATCTTCGCCAGCGTCATATCACTTTATTACTACCTGTCCATAGTGCGTCAGATGTACATCGAGCGCGCGGATGACCCGTCGCCCATCCGCGTGCCACTGCTGACGCTGTGGTTACTGGGCGCGCTGTTCGTGGGTATGATAGTCGTTGGAATCTACCCCGCTCCAGTGATGGAGGCTATACAGCACGCCAGCGACGCCCTGCTGGCCCAGGATGTCTTCGCGCAGGTGGCGCAGGCGACGGGGATGGAGTAGGCGGCGGGAAGCCGACTCAAACCAGATAGGAATTACCACAATAAAATCAGGGCGTTTCACGGCGTGCCGCGTGATTCACATTAGCGGCCCGCACGTGGGAGGATTCGCCAGTCCTGACTAGGGAGGTTAGATGAACCGGAACAACGATAACGATTACACTCGCGGCATGGTGGTGGTCGCCCACGCCGACGACGCGGAGTTTGGCTGCTCGGGCACCGTGGCCAAGCTGTGCGCCGAGGGCTGGGAGATGGTCTACGTGCTCTGCACCGACGGCAGCAAGGGCACAAGCGACCGCGAATTCGACCCCGCGGAGCTCGCGCGTGTGAGGCAGCAGGAGCAGATCAACGCGGGAAAGGTGCTTGGCCTGAAGGACGTGGTTTTCCTGGGATACGAGGACAGCATGTTGCTGCCCACGCTGGAGCTGCGGCGCGACATCGCCCGAGAGATCCGTCGCCACAAGCCGGACGTGGTCATATGCCAGTATCCCCTGCGAACGCTGGACGGCTACTGGGGCGTTGGGCATCCCGACCACATGGCCGCCGGAGAGGCGACGCTGGCGGCGATCTTCCCCACCGCGCGCGACCATCTGACGTTCCCCGAGCTGCTGGAGGCGGGCTTCGAGCCTCACAAGGTGGGCGAGGTGTGGATCAACGGCCACCCGGAGCCGGACCTGTGGATCGACGTGACCAACCACATGGACACGTCCATCGAGGCCATCGTCGCCCACCAGTCCCAGATAGGTGAAATCCGCGATGGCACCGTGGAGCGCATGGGCGAGCGCCTGCGCCAATGGCGGCGAGAGCGCGCCAAGGGCAAGGGGATGCAGTACGCGGAGTCGTACAAGAGGATCTCGTTCAGGCGGTAGGGTTCGCCCACTGGGAAGAGGCCGGCGTTGGCTAGTACGGCGGCTCCGCCGGTCCGTCGTAGCCACACGTGCTCGACCTCGGCGAATTCACGATGGGGAGCGTGTCTCCGTAGTCTTCATGGGGATGTGACTCCGAGTGGAGTTCACAGAGAGTTCCGGGCGCATCATGTTCGAAGACGCACTCCATGCACCACTCGGATGCGGGCTGCCCGCAATCTGTGCACCTGCGGTCAGTTGGACTGTTCCGCGCCATCAGAGCAACCGGATTGGCCGTGGTTGGCTTGCCGTCTCGGACGTCGAGCGCCTTTATCCGCGTGTAGTTGCTGGTGCCGAAATCGTAGATGTGGGTCAACTCGAAACCAGGAGAAAACACCTGTTCAACCATCAGCCCCGGCGGGATTTCGTCGCTTGACCATCCATCCACCGAGAACAGGCTCAGGTGACCGCAGCACTCCAGCCATATGGCGCGCAGGTAGTAGTCCAGATCGTTCAGCGTTGCAAGGCCGTCCACTTCCAGGTGCAGCCAGAAACCCCCATCGTACTGGTCTAGAATTCGCAGATGGTGAAGCTTTGTGTTACTGGCACGAACCTTATCGGCCTCAGCGACGACGTCCATTCGGCGATGGCACGCTTGCAGATGCCTCCTCATACCGTCCCTGGTAAACTCGCGCCCGCAGTAGGAGCACGCGCCCCTGGATTGCCTACTTCTTGGCATCTAACCTTGCTTCTTCCGGGCACTTTGCCCCGTAACATGTTTTTGTAAATGCGCTTCTTGACACAGAACGGCGCGTGTTGCGGCCCCCTACCCTGCCCTGCGGGCCGCCTCGCGGCGGACGCGGCGGACGCCGCCCATGTCGGAGCCTTCGAGCGGTGTGTCGCCTATGATCAGCTCGTGCTCCAACTCCGCGTAGGCCGCATCCGTCACGCCCAGCAGATCGCGCAGCACGTAGGAGTTGTGCTCGCCGAGACCGGGCGCCGGTTCGTGTCTCGGTTGGTCCTGGCCTGACAGCTTCCACATCGGGCCGCTGAGCAGGTACGTGCCGGCCTCGGGGTGAGTAACCTGCTGGAAGTAGTCTCGAGCCTGCAGATGCGGGTCGTCGTAGGCGTCCGCGCCGCAATCGAGCACCGGCGCGGCTGGGACACCCGCGTCCTGTAGCCGGCGGGCCGCCTCGTAGCGGTCCAGTCCGCTCGTCCAGCGCGCTATAGCGTCGCCCAACTCGTCGTGGTTGCTCAGCCGGGCGTCCAGCCGGGCGAATCGCGGGTCCTCGGCCAGCTCCGGCGCGTCCATTGCGGCGCACGCCGCCCGCCACTCGCTGTCGGAGCGGACGGCGATGGCAACCCACCTGTCTTCTCCTTCGCACGGGTACACGCCGTGGGGAGCCATCTCCGGGTGCCGGTTGCCGCGGCGCGCCCTCTGGCGGCCCGTCATGCCGTACTCCAACACCGCCTCTCCTATGTGCGGGATGAACGCCTCGGCCTGGGCCATGTCGACAAACTGCCCCTGGCCGGTCCGGTTGCGCCTGTGCAGGGCCGCGCAGACGGCGAACGCCGCCGTAGCGCCGCCTACCGCGTCCGGGTGGTGCACCAGCGACAGCGTGGACAGGTCCTGGTCGGGGTAGCCGCGAAGGGCCGAATGCCCGGACAGCGCGTCGATCGTCATGCCCATGCTGCGGTAGCGGCGATAGGGACCGGTGTTGCCGAAACCCGGCATGAGCAACATCACTATGTCAGGCTTCACACGCCTCAACGTCTCGTAGTCCAGGCCGAACTTCTCGGTCAACACGCCGTAGGCGTAGTTCGACACGACCACGTCGCTCACGCTCACGAGCTCCTTGAACGCCTTCGCTCCCAGGGGCGTTCCGAGGTCCAGCGTAAGGCCGGCCTTGTTGCGGTTGAGTCCGTTGAAGTTGGCGCTGCGATTCCAGGGCCGCTCGCCCGGGTCGGCGTCCGGATAGCCGGCAGAGCCCGCGGGCGGCCTGACGGGACCGCGAGCGATGCGCTGCATGGACTCGACCTTGATGACCTCCGCGCCTAGGTCGCCCATCAACACGCCGCAGTACGGTCCGGCCCAAATCTCGGCCAGTTCGAGCGAGCGCACCCCCTCCAGGGGCAGACCGGTGTTGGTGTTTCCCATCATTGCGTCAAATGACCTCGCGATGCCGGAGTCCGGCGACCTCGGCGGCGTCGAGCCGCAGCACCTCTCCGAGCACTTCCTCGTTGTGCTGGCCCAGTGTGGGCGCTGGCCGCGGAAATTCGTCAGGCAAGCCGTTCAGCTTGAAGGGCGAGCCGCTGTATGTCAGCTCGCCGGCCAGAGGATGCGCTATCCGCTGGAAGTACTGCCGCGCATTCAGGTGCTCGTTGGCGAGCACCTCGCCGGTGACCAGCACCGGGCCGCCGGGAATACCCTCGCGCTGCGTCGCGGCGAACACCTCCTCCCTTGTGTGAGCGTCCAGCCAGTCCTGGAACCTGGCGAGAAGTTCGTAGTGGTACTGCTCGCGCTCTCGCGGGGTCGCGAGGCGGGGATCGTCGGCCAGCTCGGGTGCGTCGATCATGCGGGTGAAATAGGGCCACATCCTGGGTCCCAGAGGAAGGAAGCTGAAGTAGCCGTCCTTGCACCGGAATGTGCCGACGGCGAACGTCTCGCGCGTGCCCGCTACCGGCTCGTGCGGCGTGGTGCGGCGTTCGGTCTCGCCGTCGTAGACGAACGGCGCACGCCGCCCGACCTGGTGCGGATGGCCCGCGAAGCACTCCATAATCGATATGTCGATCCACCTGCCCTGCCCGGTCATGCCTGCACCGACGCAAGCTGCCATCGTCGCCGCCGCGGCGGAAGTCCCCGCAAAGTACTGGGCAATTTCGCCGCCGTACTTCAGCGGCTCGCGTTCCGGCAGACCCTCCCTGAACATCCCCCCGCCCAGGGCGAACACGGTTAGCTCAGTAAACTCGTGCTGGCTGTAGGGCCCCGTCTGGCCGAACGGCGTCACCGACGTCATGACGAGGCCGGGACGCGTTCGGCTGAGGGTCTCGTAGCCGGCGCCCCGCGACTCCAGATGTCCTGGCGGGCCGCTCTCGACCAACACGTCGCTCTCGGAGGCGAGGCGGAGGAACAGGTCGCGGCCCTCGTCGCTGGCAAGGTCGAGCGTGACGCCCTTCTTGTTGGTGTTGAGGTGAAGGAACAGCGCGCTGCCCTCGATGCGTGGGGCATCCGGGGCGAATGGGCCGTGGCGCCTGCTCTCGTCGCCGGTGCGGGGCGGCTCGACCTTGATGACCTCCGCGCCGTACTCGGCAAGCAGCTTGGCGCAATATGGCCCGGCGACGCCTTGGGAGGCGTCCAGCACTCGCAATCCTTCTAGGGCCAAAATGGGCATGGCGACCAATCCACGCGCGCCGCGCGCCGGAACTCGCGTCCGGTGTGCGGCATGGCGTTTGCGGGTTGCGCGCCATGATACCATACCGGCGCCGGCGAGCGCATGACTGGGTTGGGTGATTGGCCGCCTCTCCTATCGAGGGAGAGGGGACTGGTTGGTTGGCGACTGAGCCTAGTCGTCGAACATCTCGGTCTGGCTGTCGGGCGACGTGAGCGAGATGTGGGCGAAGTCGGAGTCGGCGGTCGCGCCGTGCCAGTGTTTCTCCCCGGCCGGGATGAGCGCCGTGTCCCCTTCGGTGACTTCCACCTCCTCGGACTCGTTTGCCACTATGCCCGTGCCGCCGGTGACGTACAGGATCTGGTCGCTGGTGTGGGTGTGGAACTTGTTGCGCGCTCCGGCCGCGAAGCTGACCAGGTTGAAACTGAACCAGGTGCTGTCGCCGCTCACTATTGACTGACCGGTAACCTTCCCTCCCAGGAACAGCGGCGCGTCGGTTCGGTCCTGTTCGGGTCCTGAGCCGTTTCTGATGATCTTCATGTTTGAACCTCCCTGTGTGTTGGTGTTTTTCCTGGCCATGATAACATCCGGAGCCGGGCGGTTCGCGAACCGCCCCTACGTGTCAGATTCTCCCTCGCCGTAGTGCTCGCGCACCCGTCGCTTGTGATCGGGGTCGTGTGCGAGGATGCGGCCCTGGCGCACCTGCTCCTCCACGGGGACTGCCGGCGTCGGCGCGGGCCGCGTAGGCTCGCGGCCGATGGCGCCCGCAGTCTCCATCGCCGACACGTCCGCGCCGCTCATACCCAGCACTTCCTCGAGCACGTAGCGGTTGTGCTCGCCCAACAGCGGCGCCGCATGGCGCGGCACGGCGGACGCGCCCGCGAACTTCCACGGCCGGCTCGAGTAAGGCAGTGGGGGCATATCCGCTGCCGGGTGGTGCGCGAAGACCTCGTAGAAGCCCCTCGACGTGAGATGCGGGTCGAACAGCAACTCAGCGTTGTTTAGCACGGCCCCGGCCGGTACGCCTACCCCCTGCAGCCGATCGGCCAAGTCCTGGTTTCCCCACCCGCGAGTGAGCGCCAACAGCGCCTCGTCCAGCCCGACCCTGTGCCGCCAGCGCGAGGCGGCGTCCGAGTAGCGTTCGTCGCCGCGCAATGCGTCGGCACCAAGCACGCCGCACAGGGCCGCCCACTCCTCGTCTGTGGAGACGGCAATTGCCACCCAGGCGTCGAGTCCAGCGCACGGGTAGAGGCCATGCGGCGCCATGTGCCTGTGCCGGTTGCCGATTCGCCGCGTGAGCCTGCCGTTCACAGTGTAGTCCATCAGCGTCTCGGGCGCTGTGGCGCTGGCGGCCTGGGCCTGGGACACGTCCACGAACTGGCCCCTGCCGGTGCGCGCCCGGTGCGCCAGCGCCGCGACTATCGCGAACACGGTGTGTTCGGCGGCGGTATAGTCGGTGTAGGGCATCTCGGCAAGCTCCGGCGGTCCACCCTCGTATCCTGTGGAGTGGCACAGTCCCGACGCCGCCTCGGTGGTCGGCCCTATCGCGCCGAATGCGGACCACGGCCCGGTGAAGCCGTAGCCGGTCGACGACACGAACACCACGTCGGGCCTCAGTGTGCGCAGGTCGTCGTACTCCAGCCTGAAGTTGCGCATCACCCTGGGAGTGAAGTTCTCGATGAACACGTCACTGGCCGCGATCAGATCGCGCAGCGTGTCCAGCGCGCCGGTCTTCGACAAGTCGAGCGTGACGCCCAGCTTGTTCCGGTTCTGCTCGTAGAAGTTCGCGCCCCTGTTCCAGTACGCTTCGCCCGGGTCGTTGTCGTAGAACGCGGAGGCGCGGTATCCCTCCAGGCGTGCGTGCGACTCCACCCTGATTACCTGTGCGCCCATGTCGGCCAGCATCTTGGCGGCGTGCGGCACCGCGATGAGCTGGCCCATCTCCACAACGCGCACGCCTTCGAGCGGAAAGGTCATTGGCTAGATGTCCCCGCTTGCTTTCAGCGTGACCAGGTCGTCCTGTGAGAAGCACAGCTCGCCGAGCACCTCGGTGTTGTGCTGGCCAAGCGTCGGCGCCGGCGACCTCGCCTGCCACGGCGTGTGGCTCATCTCGAAGGGCGCTCCCGGGTAGGCCGCGCTGCCCGCGACCGGGTGCTCTACGTCCTGGAAGTAGCCTCTGTGCCTGTATTGCGGGTTGTCGAACACCTGAGCCGGGTCCTGCACCAGTCCGAATATGTAGCCTCGGCGCTTGTGGGCGGCGTAGAACAACTCGTCGGCATCGTGCCGGGCAATCCCCTGCTCCACCTCTTCGCGCAGGTCGCGGGCGTTGTCCCGCCGCCCCTCCGCTGTGGAGAAGCGCTCGTCCGCCAGCGCGGGGGCCTCCAGGAACTCCGACAGGTCGGCCCAGTCCACGCCGCCGAACACGATCGGCACGACGTAGCCGTCGCCTGCCGTAGCGGGACCCCTGGGGATCTCGCCGGTGTAGGCCGCCGCCCTCGTCTTTATGCCGCCCTGGTAGGTGTAGACCGACGCCGTGTCCCTCAGGGCCGTGACCATAGACTCCTGGATCGAAACGTCCACGTACTCCCCGCGGCCTGTCATCATCCGCTGGAAAACCGCGATGGCCGCGGCGGACGCTGCGTTGGTGCCCGCCTTGAACTGCGCCTGATTGTAGGCGTGAACCAGGGGTTCGCGGTCCTGGCTGCCGAAGATGTAGGCCATGCCGCCGAGCGCGTACTCGACTATCTCGGTTGCCCTGTAATCGCGGTAAGGCCCGGTCTGGCCGAAGTTGGAAATGGACACCATGATAACGTCCGGGTTGACGGCGCTGATGGCGTCGTAGCCGAGGCCGAGAGACGGCATGACGCGGGGGCTGAAGTTCTCGACCACCACGTCGGCCTTCGCGGCCAGTCTCAGGGCGATGTCCCGGCCCATCCGGGACTTGAGGTCCAGGGTCACGCCGCGCTTGCTCGTGTTCAGGTACAGGAACGGCAGGCTCATATCCTGGTGTGGCTCGTCGTGGGCGAACGGTCCCATGCGGCGCGCCGGGTCACCGCCGCCAGGCCGCTCGACCTTCACGACGTCGGCGCCGAAGTCGGCAAGCAGCTTGGTGCAGTACGGCCCGGCCACGTGGTGCGTGAAGTCCAACACGCGAACGCCGTCGAAGGCGGCCTGTTGCATGGTGCGGAGCACTCCCCTGGATTGGTGTATAATCCGGCCCACGGACTCGCTGTTGGGAAATGGTCCCCGCGGGCCGGTTAGAGTATATCGCCCAGTTCGGCGACACTACAAGGTGGTCGATTCCGGGTGGGCTGCACTCCAATCATACAGACAATGCCAAAGTGTCGACAGGAGGATTCGATGAGCGCGAAGGTAGTGCTGCTCTCCCCCGGCAGCGGGGAGCAGGTGGAGGAGTTTCGCAGGCTGGCGCCCGAGGGTGTCGAAATCGGCTGGGTGGACTCGTCGCTGCCAATCGACGAGCAGGCGGAGCAGATGCGCGACACCGTCGCGGTGATCGCCATACCGTCGGTGTTTCCGGTGGAGCTCGCCCGGGCCTGCCCCAACGTGCGGCTGGTGCAGACGGTCAGCGCGGGCACCAACATGATGGACCTGCAGGCGCTGGGCGAGCTGGGCGTGAAGGTGGCCAACAACGGCGGGGGCAACGCAGTGGCCGTCGCCGAGCACACCATCACGCTGATGGTCAGCGTGTACCGTAAGCTACAGCTTCAACTCCAATACGTGAAGGAGCGCAAGTGGGCCGGTGACATTCGCGAGAGCTGGTTCGAAGACGCATACGAGCTGACGGGCAAGACTGTCGGCATCATCGGTCTCGGGCGAATTGGGCAACGGGTAGCGCGGCGGCTCCAGGGTTGGGAATGCGACTTGCTGTACAGCGACGTCGTCACCTACCCCGCTGAGCTGGAGCGTGAACTGAACGTGCGCAGGGTGGATATGGACGAGCTGCTGCGCGAGTCGGACATCGTGACGCTGCACGTGCCGCTGAACAGGCACACGCGGGCGATGCTGAGCGACCGCGAGTTCGACCTGATGCGTCCGAACGCCGTGCTCATCAACGCCTGCCGCGGCCCCGTAGTGGACGAGGCGGCACTCATCAGGGCGATGCAGGATGGCAAGATATCGGGCGCCGGCCTGGACGTTCTGGAGGAGGAGCCGACCAGCCCGGACAATCCGCTGCTGGACATGGACAGGGTGCTGGTCACGCCGCACCTGGCAGGCTTCGGGCAGGAGGCCTCGGCAAAGAGCCGCGCGTTCGCGGTGCGTAACACGACCGGCGCGGGCGCGGAGCCGGAGTCGGTGGTGCTGCCGGAGTAGGGCGCGACGGGGAGAGCGTTGGTTACGTTTGCCGCTTGCCTCCGGGCGGCGGCGGTACTTGGTCCCTGACTTCTGGGGGCAGGTTGGCGTACCAGTCTTGTAGGCGCTTGTGCTCTTCGACCAACCGCTCGAACGACTGCTGCAACCACTCTCGCTGTTCGTCGAGGGCTCCTCGGATACCATCCAGGCGGCCCTGCTCGTACTCAGCTTCCCAGCGCCTTCTTTTCAGCCAGTGGTAAAGAACCATAGATTTCCGCTCAGTGGCAATGTGATGGCGTCAGGCTAGGATCCCGGATGTGCAGGCGGGTGTGAGCCTCGGCAGGTATCGCTTCCGGAATTGGAGGCGAGAGAGGCCTGCACCTGGCTACGGGATCCTCTCCTCTTAGACCGGCGGAGGCAACTGGTCTCTGAACTCTTGGGGCAGGTTGGCGTACCACTCGCGCAACCGTCGCCGCTCTTCCTCCAGCCGCTTGCGTTCTTCCTCGCGGCCTTCTTCGCGCGCCTCCGCCAAGCGTCTTTCGTTTATCCTTCGCGCCAACATTGAAAATACCTCCCAAGTGCCAACAAGCAGCAGCGTGAATCCCGTGGCGCCAGCGGCGCCGATTATCACCGACACCACCGTTGCCAGCACACTATCTGCTCGGTTGATGAAGATTTCGTAGTAGCCTACTAGGATGGCGATTATCCAGGCCAACACCACCGACGCTACTACGTACTTGACTTCGTCGTCTCTGAACATTCTATCCGACTAATCTCGCTGTCTCAACGACAGTGAGTCTCTCACGCCCTCACGCGTCATACTCGATGCCGAGGGAGGTGAGCAGGGCGCGGGGGTTGTCGTCGAGAAGGGCGAGGGCCTCGCGCTCGTCAAGGCCGGCGCCCCGGGCCACACGCAGCGCGTGCTCCCGCGTCAGCAGGTCGCCAGGCTCGTGGGTGTCCGAGTCCAGCACCATGCCGGCGTTCGCCGCCATCGCCATGCGCGCCACGTGGCCGTTGGTGAGGCTGTGCCCTCTGCGCGATGAGATTTCGAGGTAGACGCCGTTCGCCGCCGCGATGGCCGCCTCGTCCGGCGTAATGAGCCCGGGGTGCGCCAGGATGTTGACGTGGCGGGAGCTGACGGCGGCGCGGTTCGTGCCCGGCTCCACCGGCTCGACAATCGTCTCGCCGTGCACGTTTACCACCTTCGCGCCGAGCGCCCTCGCCTCTCCTGCCAGCAGGTCGACATCCTCCTTGGGCGTGTGGGTTATCTCCACGCCCGGCAGGGCGAGAATGTCCCACCGCCGCGAGGCCATGTCGCAGTCGCGCACCAGCGTGTTGAGCACGTACTCGAGGTTGCCGGCGCCCACGTGGTCGGTGATGGCCATCACCCGATAGCCGGCGACGTGGGCGCGGCGGATCAACTCCACCGGGGAGAGCACACCGTCGCTGAGGAAGGTGTGCATGTGAAAGTCGAACACGGAGGGCTACTCTTCGCGCAGCTTGGCCGCCATGCGGCGCATCGCCCCGGCGGTGTCTCCGATGTAGACCTCCGGCAGCTCGTCGCCGTGCGTCACCTTCAGGCAAACGAACACCGGGCCCCTGGCGCTCATGATGTTGGGAAGCTCGTTGACCAGGTCCTCCAGGTTGTCCAGTTCGAAGCTCTCCCGGAAGCCGGCGTCCTTCGCCATGCCTG
Organism: Dehalococcoidia bacterium; assembly: GCA_965226695.1. GTDB lineage: Bacteria > Chloroflexota > Dehalococcoidia > Lucifugimonadales > CATOSD01 > CATOSD01. The sequence goes on along the minus strand of OZ245405.1, from coordinate 2,471,109 downwards.
CCAGGTTTACCCTGCCCGCGCCCGGCACCGGCTGCCCGCCGGTGGTGAAGTACATGCCGTCCTCGAACACGAAGTGGACCAGGTTCTCCGGCTCCTGGTCGGCGATGGTGACCAGGGTGCCGAGGTTCATCAGCAGGCCGCCGTCGCCGTCCAGCACGACTACACGCTTGTCCGGGCGGGCGAGAGCGAGGCCCAGCGCGACGGAGGACGCCTTGCCCATGGCGCCGAAGATCGGCAGGTCCAGGTCTTTGTTGGACGAGACCGACTCCCAGTAGCGGTTGGGGGTCATTGTGCTGACGACGACCGAGTCCTGGCGACCGTCGTTGATGGCCTTGATGGCGTCGAGCGAGTGAATCACGGCGATATGGCTCCTGCGTGTGGTGTGGCGCGTAGGCTGGGCGTATTGTATGGCGAAGGCGGGGCATGGGGCAAGCGGGCGGTGGGAGCGGGGGGAGCCTTCAGTTGCGGCACCATTGAACAGTCGTAACTGATATTGCGAAATTAGGGATGGCACTGGCGTTGTCATTCATAAGGGGGCGAACCCGCTAAAGCACCGCGCAAGCGCTTACCAGGGATGAACAACGGAGCTACATGAAGGAGCACAACTTCGGCTGGGAACAAATATCAAGAGTTGATTGCCCTGCTACCGAAGCTAGAGTACGCTAGGGGAGACGTATGACAAGCTAGCACCGATAAGCGCTATCCAAACTGAACTTGAACGTGGTGAATATGGTGTTGCGCGAGCGACAAGATTTGCCCGACAATTCCAGGTGTCGTAGGCTATTGACAGTGATATCAGAGCCTTCATAAAATCGGTCGCACTCACTTTCAAGGAGATACTAGTGCAGGAATCTGTACCTGAGTTCTATGCTGACGCACTCCAGATCACAACTACGCCTTTCGGCGTCAATATGACATTCAGCTTAAGAGAACCACATCCAGTGCCTGGCCCACAGGCCCAAGCCAAGGAAGTAGTTAGGGTACGCACTAGCCTTGAGCATGCCAAGGTATTGACGATGTTGCTCCGGCAGCAATTGCGTGGGTTTGAAGGGGAAGCGGGCATCAAGATTGCATTGCCGCCGGAAATCTACACCCAGCTTGGCATTGCAGAAGAAGATTGGGAGATGTAACCGATGGTGCTAGACCTGACGACGACTACTGCAACCACAAAGGACATTTTCGGAACTCCTGTTTCTCAAGATACAAAGGCACCAGTTGCGGGATACAATTCTAAAAAGGCACAGAGCCGCGCGGTGGAGTACATGGACGGCCGATTGGTCTTTGATCCCACAGTTATGGATCCGGGTCGACCTTACTTGTTCCATTTCCTTGATCACTGGATGGCTGTGAGAAGAACGGTGAATAGCGACCTCGAGTTTTTCTATTTCTCTGACGAAAGTGTGGAGAGATAGGACGGAAGAGGCGTTCAAAGCGCTGGAGGCAACTGGCCTGTTCAGATGGTTGCTGTATAGGCAGGGAGACATTCCAGTGTGCAACACACGAATCATAAGAGCAGGTCGCGGCCTACCTTGGAATAGGCGCATTGCTATCCATCCCCTCAAGGACGGTAAGTTAGAAATGCGTGAAATTCCCTAGTCCAGGTGATTGATCGTTTGGCTGTTTCTTGAGCGGAGCAACCGCCACTATCCATGTGTTGCGTAACCGGTTGCCAAGCTATCTGGTAGCAAAACTAGAGACAAGCGTGGGCTGTCTACGGGCGACCGGATCGCGCAGGCCGGGATTGCGAAGGTTGCGCTTCCCGCTCCTTACCCTGCACCACACGGGGCGGACTAGCGGATTTCGGCGAGGAGGGTGCCTGTTACGGCGAGCGTGTACCGGGTGATGGTGGCGTATGCATGGCCTGAAGGCGTGATTCCCAAAACCTCCTTGAAATCGTTGATTGGTCACGTCCCGCGCTGCCTGAAACGTTCACAGGCGCTGGTTGGAGACGACCGGCTCGGTGGCGAGCAGGGTGCGGAGTGAGCTTAGGTCCGGCAGGCCCAGGATACGGGATAGGCCGTCGTCCAGGGTGCGGCGGGACTGACACTCCCGCATCGAGGGCAGGCGCTCGAACTCCTCTTCCGCCAGCTCGTCGAACAGGTCAGCCATCGCCTTGAGCTGTGATGGAGTGAGTTGGCTGGTGTCCAGGACTGGCATCTCCTTCAGGTCAACTTTCTTCAGTTTTACCCAGCTGCCTTCGGTTGTGTTCCGAGTCGACAGCAAACTGAGGATGCCTACACTGCTGTTGAGATAAACTGCTAGTGCCTTGTCCCAGGCCTGATTGGATGTCTTGACCGGCCACCAGACGTTAGACAGGACAGGTCTGTCAACGAACATGGCGACGATTCTGGCGGTGTTCAACCTGAGGCGTTCAGCCACTAGCAGGCATCCGGCCTTGGGCCACAGTTGGTCAACCCGCTTGAGTTTACGGCCTGGGCGCGCCTTACTCAGAGGCGCTAAGTATTTGTCTGGGGTAGCAGCCAACCACTTTCTGTGCTCCGTTTGATTGCCCGCGACCATTGCGTAGGCCGTGACCGAGTCCGTAGGTTCAAAGCCGTCCCGCACGTCTCGGACATCCGGGCCGATTTCTCCGAGTTCACTGAGTGGGCACATTGGGATTTTGATTCCGCTATCCGATGTGTTCCCGGGCAGCCAGACTTGCCCGTCGTCGACCAAGCTGAGGGCGGCGCGGACCAGGTCGGCGCGTGCGAACTGGACGCCGGGCCATTTCTTGCCTTTGAAGGACTGTTCAGGGATCGAGAACACCTCGCCCACATGACGCCCGTCCACCTCTAGCAAGGCCGTGCCGCTGCCCTCAAGCGCGGCTGGAGTCGTGGTGGTAATGGCCTGGGCTACGCGGTGGGCATCCAGTACGCCGTCCGGGTTCTGCCAGAGATTGACGAACGTGGTGCGGTGCGACGTCGACTCGCCGTCGACGGGGCGGCGCGTGGCGATGAGCAGTGCCTCTGACAGGTCGGTGCTGTCCGAGAAGTTCCAGCGCAGGGGGTCGTGGGACGAGATGACCACATCGAGGTTGAAGTCACGCTCGATGAGGGCGCGGGTCTGCGCCCAGGACGGGCCGGTGCATACCGTGGCCGGCAGTACGAGCGCTAACCTTCCCTCGCCCGGCCGCAGCTTGGGCGCGGCGGCCGCGACGAAGGCGGCGCCGAGTCCGGCGGTGGCCGACGCCTGGCGGGACTTCAGACGTTTGGAAAGCTCGGTCTGAAGGGTGCGCCGTTCCGCTGCGGGCAGGCTGCCGAACAGCAGGTTGCCGCCCACCGAGCGGGTGAAAGGCGGGTTCATGATGGCAAGGTCCAGGTCCGGCAGTGTGGCGGTGACTCCCTCCTCGGCTCCGCGAGAACCTGCGCCGGACACTCTCGACGCATCGCTGGTCGCTACTCCGGTGCTTTCGGAAGACAGGGCGAACTGGACCGCCGCCTCGCTCTCTCCGAGAAAGTCGAGCGAGCCGAGGGACACGTTCGAGCCTTCCACGCCCAGCGGCATGACGTACAGGTTCATGCGGTCGAACTGGATGTCGGGGTTGAGCATTGCCAGGCTGGTGGCGGCGAAATGGACTGCGGAGAGCTGGACGTCGTAGCCGTGCAACGCCATCTCGACCATCGCCTTGTGCAGACTGGCGGCGTCCTGTCCGCCCGCGTCGGTGTGAAGGCGTTCGGCCTCGGCTGCTACGGCCATCAGGAGGGTTCCGGTGCCGCAGGCGAGGTCGGCCACGTTCAGCGAACCGGGGAACTCGTGGTCGCTCCAGTCCACGCCCTCCGGCCAGTTATGGAACACGAGGCGAGACAGAAGCGTGGCGGCAGGCACGGACGTGTAGTAGGCGCCGGTGAACTTGGCGTCTGTCAGCAGCGTGTGGAACAGCCGTCCGGACAGGTCGTGGCCTTCGAGCCGCCGCGTGTCTTCCATCGCCTTGACGAGATGCTCTATCGCCGGCCCCTGCACGTCTTCAGGTCCGTCGCCAAGGACGTGCAGTATGTCTGCCGCCAACTCGAAGACCGGAACGTAGTCGATGTGGTCGCAGATGTCCCGCCAAGCCTGGCGCAGCCCCGTGATGCCCCGGCTGAGCGACTCGCGGACCGTGGGAACGTCCTCATTGGCGGCAGCGAGGCGATCTTGAAAGGCGAGTGCGTTGAAGAGTACGAGGCACCCGATACGGAGCGCGGCGGCGCGGTCCTTTTCCTTGTCGGTGTCGGCGATGATGTCGGCGATCCGGCGGCGAACTCGGGCGTGCTTGTCGATTCGGCCCGCGGCCTGTTCCAGGGCGTACCCTACCGCGCCGGCGGCCGCGGCCACGCGGTCTACGCCTTCCAGCTCCAGCGGCAGAGTGCGCAGGTTGTCCGCAAGCTCCGCAACCGAGCCGGTCCTAACGATGCGCTCACTGACTGGCTTGCCGCGCGTGCCGTGCACCCACCACCGCAGGTCGTCCGCGGAGCCGAGGGCGGCTTGCGTGTCCTCTTCCTGCCGGAGCCTTGCGGGGTAGAGCACGCCCAGCAGGCCCAGCGCGTCGGGGAAGTCGGACAGCCGGCCGTCGAGCTGGCCTTCCAACAGGCCGCCCGATTCCTCCCACTTGCACTCGAGGATGACCAGATCGCCGCTTCGCAGGTCGGCACGCACGTCCGGGGCGCCCTCCCGGCTGCGCCGCTCGGCTCTCGCGGACACTCCCCTGTTGCGCAGCAGTTGCGCAAGGTGGACGTTGACGCCTTCTTCGCGGACGTTTTCGGTGTTCACGGTCTAGCTCTCGTTTGCCTCTCGGCCGGGCGGTTCGCGAACCGCCCCTACGGTTGGGTGACCGACGACGGACGGGCGGTTCGCGAACCGCCCCTACGGTATGGTGGCCGACCGCCCTGGATCCCTCAGCTGCGCTACGCTCCGCTCGGAATGACAGGAGATGGGCGCTCGGGAAGTCACGGGGTGCGCGGGCCTTCGTAGCGCATGTTGGGGGGGAGGGCGTCGGTTACGCCGAGGGCGGCGAGGGCGCGCTGGGCCACGAACTGGACCACGTCGTCGATGGTGCGCTGGCGCAGGTAGAAGGCGGGCTCCGGCGGCAGTATGGTTGCGCCGAGCTGGGCGAGTTCGGCCATGTTCCGCAGGTGGATGGCGCTCAGGGGCGACTCGCGGGGCACCACGACCAGCGGCCGCCGCTCCTTGATGCACACGTCGGCGGCGCGGCGCACGAGGTTGTCCGCGAGGCCGTGGGCGACCGCGGCGACCGTGGCCATGCTGCACGGCACTATGACCATGCCGCGCGTGGGATAGGTGCCGCTGGCTATGGGCGCCCGCAGCTCGCCCACAGAGTGGAAGGTGAAGGTCCCGCCGGAGTCCCAGCGCTCTAGTGCCGCGCCGAAGGACTCCTCCATCTCCTCGCGCCACACCATACGCGCCGCGGAGGACGCTGTGGCGACCACCGGCACGTCAATGGCCAGCAGCCGGTCGATGACGGCGGCGGCGAGCATCGAGCCGCTGGCTCCGGTGATGCCGACGACGACGGGTTTCGCCGTGGGGTAGTGTTGCATGGTCCGGCCTGCCTATCCTTGCGCCCAGGGCACCGTCCGATGGGTTCCCGCGTTCGCGGGAATGACGGATTGGGTTGTCGCCTATTGTATCAGAAGGGCAACCAGGGTCCCGGTGAAGACGGAGGTGGAGACGTAGGCGTTGATGCGGAAGAAGGCCATGCCGAAGCGGGAAAGGTCGTCGGGGGAGACCAGCGTGTGCTTGTAGACCAGCAGCGCCGCCGCGATGATGCAGCCGGCGTAGTACGGCCAGCCCAGCGCGAACCAGGCCCCCAGCGAGAGGACGCACGCCACTGCCACGACGTCGAGGGCGCGCGCCAGCCGGAACGCGCCGACCACGCCGAACCTGCGCGCCACGGAGTACAGGCCGGCCTGCTCGTAGAAGTCGCGGTCCTGCGTGTGATACAGGATGTCGAAGCTGCCGGCCCAGGTGGCGACGGCCAATGAGAGCACGAATGGCTGCCATCCGTAGCTGCCGGTCACGCCAATCCAGGCGGCGGATGGCGCGATGGCGAGCGCCCAGCCCAGCAGCAGGTTGGCGGCCCAGGTGAAGCGCTTGGTGTAGGGGTAGAACACCAGGTAGGCGACGGCGACGGGCGCGAGGGCGAGGGCCAGCGTGTTGAGCTGCCAGGCGGCGAAGAGGAAGACGACCAGCGCCACCGCCGTCAGCGCCCCGAGGTCGGCCACGCGGAGCCGGCCGCTGGGCAGGTGGCGTCCGGCGTTGCGCGGGTTGCGGGCGTCGACGTGGCGGTCGATGACGCGGTTGGCCGACATGCCCACGGTCCTAGCGCTGACCATCGCGACGGTGATCCACAGGAACTGGCCCAACGTCGGCAGACCGCGCGCGGCCAGCAGCATGCCGGTGTAGGCGAACGGCAGAGCGTAGAGGCTCTCCTGGAAGTTGATGGCTCCCAGCATGAGGGGCACTTTGCGGGCCGTGTTTGTGAGTGTGGTCATGGTTGATCATCACACCGGGCGGGTTTGAAACCCGCCCCTACAGGAAACGGGAACGACGTTAGGTTCGTCGTCAAATGCCGTACTCCGACCAGCGATCGGCGACCATGCGTTTGACTTCCTCGCTCATCACGATGTCCGGCGGCCACTCGCGGGTGAAGCCGTCGATAGGCCCCTTAGCCGTGGCGTCGATGCCGATTTTGCCGCCGTAGCGGGGCACGGCGGAGGCGTGGTCGAGGTCGTCCGTCGGGCCACCGGACAGCGTGATGTCGCGCGCGGGGTCTATGTTCGCCCCGACGCGCCAGGCGACCTCGGACAGGTCCTGCACGTTCACGTAGTCGTCCACGATCACGATGGCCTTTACCAGCATGAGCAGGCCGATGCCCCACAGGGCGTGCATCACCTTTTGGGCGTGGCCGGGGTAGCGCTTCCTCATCGACACAATCACGAAGTTCTTGAATATGCCCTCCGCGGGCATGTTCATGTCGACTATCTCAGGCACGGCCATCTGGAGGGCGGGCAGCATGAGCCGCTCGCTCGCCTTGCCCATGAAGAAGTCCTCGGTGGGCGGCCGCCCAACCATGGTTGTGGGATACATGGGGTCGCGCCGGTGGGTGATGGCGGTCACCCGCATGAAGGGGTAGTCCTCCGCGGGGGAGTAGTAGCCGGTGTGATCGCCGAACGGCCCCTCCGGTCGCAGCTCGCCGGGCGTCACGTAGCCCTCGATGACGTACTCCGCGTTGGCGGGCACCTCGAGGTCGACGGTCTTGCACTTCACTACCTGTACAGCCTCACCGCGTATGACGCCCGCGATGGCAAGCTCGTCCAGATCGGGAGGAAGCGGCATGGAGCCGGCCCAGATGGTTGCCGGGTCGCCGCCCACGGCTACCGCCACTTCGAGGCGTTCATGTCCGCCGCGCACGCCCGCGTCGTGGTGGGCCGCGCCCACCTTGTGAGTCTGCCAGTGCAGCCCCGCCGTGCGCTTGTCGTATATCTGCATCCGGTAGATGCCCACGTTGCGCCGTCCGCTGTCGGGGTCGCGCGTGATGACGAGCGGGAGTGTGATGAATCTTCCGGCGTCCAAGGGCCAGCACTTGAGCGCGGGCATGACGTTCAGGTCGATGTCTTCGCCCGTCAGCACAACCTCCTGGCACGGGGCGCGGCGCACGAGCTTGGGCCGCGCCCTGGCCACGCCGAGCACGTCGCCCAGGGCGCCCAGGCGCGCGCCCAGGCCGGTGGGGGGCCCCTGCGTCAGCGACAACAGCCTGCGCACGCGCGCCACGAGCTCGTCGATATGCTCGACGCCGAGCGCCCACGCCGTGCGCTGGTGGGTGCCGAACATGTTGATGAGCAGCGGGGCCTCGTAGCCCTCGACGTTCTCGAAAAGCAGCGCCGGACCGCCGGACTTGATGACGCGGTCGGTGATCTCGGTGATCTCCAGGTCACGGCTCACCGGGGCGCGCACACGGCGCAACTCGCCCCGGGATTCGAGGAAGGCGGCGAAATCGCGAATGTCCTTGAAGCGCACCGCTCTACCGCCGCGCCTCGAGCGCGCCGCGGAGCTCCGTCGATGAGACGTCCTGACGGAAGGCCGATTCTGGGATGGCGTCGAAGAGGTCGCCGAATCCTCGTGGCACGGCCACGCCGTCCAGCGTGCGGAAAGCGCCATAGTGGACGCGGCCCGCCACCAGGAAGCTGCAGCCGTGGCCGCGAATGCGTTCGAGCGCAGACACCAGCCGGGCGTCGCTGCCGTCGTAGTAGCGGGGGTTGATCAGCCGGGTCGCGGTGTCCCACCCGATGACGAATACGCAGCCCGGGAAAAGGGATGCCTTGCGGTAGAAGACGTGCGCCGTGGTCACGGCGACGCTGTCTGAGCCGTCGAACTGCGCCAGCCTGCGCCGGATTTCGGGTTCGGAGAGCGGTGGCTTGTCGACGTTGGTTATGGACAGCTCGAATGTCACCGGCGCGTCCAGGATGCGGGAGGCGGCTTCGGCGAGTCGCCGGTGGCCGTCGTGCAGCGGGTTGAACGAGCCCGGCACCACCGCGCCGCGCACGGTCGCGTCTGCCTCGGCGCTGTCGGCTGCCACCAGGGCCGCGTCGACGTGGCCCGCAGCCAGCGCGCCCACGGCGTCGCCGTACGCCGCGCGCTCCACCTCAACCCGCTCGCGGGTGTCGATGCCGAGCTCAAGGCCGCTGTCGACGCCGGCCGCCTCCGCGAATGCGTTGAGAACAAGCCTGCTGGCTACGGCGTCCTCTCTGGTGCGGTCGCGCAGGCCCTTCACGAAGCGCAGACTGAACACGGCGGAGCCGGAGCCGGTCCAGTAGGCGACGTGGCAGCGGTGCTCGCCGCGCTTGGGGCGGTCGGTCGCGATGGTGGCGGTGCAGGCGATGCCGGCCACGGGCGCGCCGTTATCGCGCAGGCGCAGCCCGCGCCGGTACGCGGCGCGGGCCATGTCGAGAGCGGTCTGCCTGGACACGGCCTGCTCCGGGGCGTATCCCACCAGCTCGGCCAGCGCGGGCGCCGAGTACGGTACACCCAGTTCCAGGACGCTGCGCGACGCCCCGGCCACGCTGAGCAACCACGCGATGGCCTGCGTGCCCGCCCCCGCGACGGCAAAGACGGCCATGCACGGCGCGGCGTGCAGCTCAGTCACGAGTGAGAGTTCGTCCCAGGCTCTGGCGACATTTTCAGACATTGGCCCATCTCGCACAAGAATCGGCAACGGAGTTTGGTCTGCAATCAACTATACGTCGGCAGCGGTGGCGTTCGCAACGCCGTCACGCCCATCACTTGCGAAGCCGTCACCCCCATCCTAACTTTCCCCCATCGAGGGGGAAGGGACTTTGGAGAGGGCAGCCTGTCCTGCATTCGGTGGGAAAGGATTCTGGAGGGGGCGGCCCATACTGCGTTTGCACCTATGGCAAAATCGTTCCAAAATAGGTATGATTTTGCGAGCCATTGTCGCTACGCGGCCCGGAGCGGGCGCAAGCAACGAATAGGGTGGGCGAAAGCGGCAGGCGCACAGCGGAGGAGAGCGGATATTGGACCAGTGCAAAATCGCCGTCGTCGGGGCGACGGGCGCCGTTGGCACCGTGTTTCTCGACATCCTGGAACAGCGGGACTTTCCGGTGAGCGAGTTGCGCTTATGCGCGTCCAACCGGTCGGTGGGCAGGCGGCTCAAGGTCAGGGGGCAGGAGATAGAGGTGGAGGCCGTCACGGCCGAGCTGCTGAGCGAGGTGGACATCGTGTTCATCTCGGCGAGCGGCGACGTCAGCCGCGAGGTGGCCCCGCTGGCTGTGCGGCAGGGCGCGGTGGTCATCGACGACAGCTCGGCCTTTCGCATGGACCCGGACGTGCCGCTGGTCGTGCCGGAGGTCAACGCCGATGACCTGCGCAGCCACAAGGGTATCATCGCGATACCCAACTGCTCGACCACGCCACTGGTGATGGCGCTCAAGCCGCTGAACGACGTCAACCCCGTGCGCCGCGTCATCGCCGACACCTACCAGTCGGTGTCGGGCACGGGAGCCGCGGCGATGGAGGAATTGCGTTCGCAGACAGCGAGCGAGCTGGACGGCAAGCGAGCGCAGCCAAGCGTCTACCCGCACCGGATCGCCTTCAACGCACTGCCGCACATCGAGCCGTTTCAGGATAACGGCTACACCAACGAAGAGATGAAGATGCTGAACGAGACGCGCAAGATTCTGCACGAACCGGATCTGGCAGTGTCGGCGACGTGCGTGAGGGTGCCCGTGATGGTTGGGCACAGCGAGGCGGTACACATCGAGTTCGACGAGCCGATGGGCGCGGGCGAGGTTCGCGAAATCCTGTCCGGGTTCCCGGGCATAAGGGTCGTGGACGACCCCGTGCGGAACGTGTATCCGATGCCGATAGACGCCGAGGGCGCGGACGACGTGCTGGTGGGCCGCATCCGGCAGGACGTGTCCCACCCGAATGGCGTCGCCATGTGGCTGGCGTCGGACAACCTGAGGAAGGGCGCCGCCCTGAACGCGCTGCAGATTGCTGAGGAAGTGTTGGCGAAGGGGCTGCTGCTCGAGCCAGGAAGGAAGGTCTAGCCATGGTCGATATAGGAAGACTCGTTACCGCCATGATCACGCCGTTCGACGAGGAGGGCGGGGTCAACTACGAGGAGGCGCGCAAGCTGGCGCTGGCGCTGGTCGACTCCGGCAGCGACGGACTGGTTGTCACCGGCACGACCGGCGAATCGCCCACGCTGTCAGCGGACGAGAAGCTGCGGTTGTACTCGGAGATCAAGCAGGCGGTCGGGGACCGCGCCGCGGTGATAGCCGGCACCACCGACAACGACACTGCGAAGAGCATAGAGCTGAGCAAGCAGGCGGAGCGCGAGGGCGCGGACGCCATACTGCTGACTGTGCCCGCCTACAACAAGCCCACGCAGGAAGGGCTGTACCAGCACTTCAAGTCCATCGCTGATAGCGTCCACCTGCCGGGCATTCTGTACAACGTGACCAGCCGCACCAGCCTGAACATGTCCAACGAGACGACCGTCCGGCTCAGCCAGATCGACAACATCGTCGGCATCAAGGAGGCCGGGAGCGACCTGGACCAGATCACGCGGATTATCCGCGACACTGACGACGACTTCAGGGTGTGGAGCGGAAACGACAACGAGACGTTCTACATCATGGGACTGGGCGGCTACGGCATCGTGAGCGTGGCGTCTCACCTGGTGGGCCGGCAGATCAAGGCCATGATGGGCATGATCCTCGAGGGCGAGATCGAGAACGCCGCCGCGGAGCACCGCCGGCTGCTGGAGCTGTTCAAGATTCTGTTCCTGGTGTCGAACCCCATCCCGGTCAAGTACTGCGTGAGGAAGGCCGGCTATGACGTGGGCGAACCGCGGCTGCCGCTGGTCGGCCCCGAGGAGGCGACGGCCGCGGCCATCGACGCAGTGGTGTCGGGCTACACCATAGACCTGCCCGCGCCGGCCTAGGTCAACACAGAAGGGGCGGTTCGCAGCCAACAAGGGCGGGCTTCTAGCCCGCCCGTCTGTGGGGTCGTAAAGTCTGCGCGCGTCTACCCAAGAGGCCATCGGGCAGGTTTGAAACCTGCTCCTTCAGGCGAACCGCCTGCCTCCGGCTTTACACCTTTAGAAGGCGCTTCACCAGCACGGTCTCGTCGCGGTGGGGGCCTGTCGAGATGACGTCCACGGGGCAGCCTATCAGCTCCTCCAGGCGCTGGACGTAAGAGAGCGCCTCTCGTGGAAGGGCCTCCAGCGTGGTGGCGCTGGCCGTGGGGCTGTCCCACCCCTCGTGCTCCTCGAATATCGGCTTGCAGCGCTCCAGCGCGGCCACGCCGCCGGGGAATTCCTGGGTGATCTCACCGTCCAGCTCGTAGGCGGTGCACACCTTCACGGAGTCGAAGCCGTCCAGTACGTCCAATCGCGTGACGATGGCGGAGGTGTAGCCGTTAACCTGGGAGCTGTAGCGCGCGGCCACGGCGTCGAACCAGCCCACGCGGCGCGGGCGGCCCGTGGTGACGCCGAACTCCTGGGCGAGCTCCCGGATGTGCGCGCCGGTGTCGTCGTTCAGCTCCGTTGGGAACGGCCCAGTCCCGACTCGCGTGGAGTAGGCCTTGAACACGCCCATCACGTCGGAGATGTGGCCCGGGTGGACTCCCAGGCCCACGGACACGCCGCCGATGGTCGGGTTCGAGGACGTGACGAACGGGTAGGTGCCGTGGTCCAGGTCCAGCAGCGCGCCCTGCGCGCCCTCGAGTAGCACGTTGGCGCCGGACGACAGCGCGTCGTTCACGATGCGCTCGACAGGGCCGATGAGCGGGGAAAGGCGCTCGGACCACTGTCGGCATTTTGCATAGACCTCGTCCAGGTCGACGGGGTCGCCGCCGTAGACCTTGGTGATGACCGCGTTGGTGTACTCAAGAATGCTTTCCAGCCGAGGGTACAGCGCCTCGATGTCGAGCAGGTCGGCGGCCCTGAGGCCTGTACGGGCGGCCTTGTCGGCGTAGGTTGGGCCGATGCCCTTGCCTGTGGTGCCTATGGCGGACTTGCCGCGGGCCTGCTCGGTTAGAGCGTCCAGGGCCACGTGGTAGGGCATGATGAGGTGGGCGCGCTCGCTGACCATCAGCCGGTCGGCGATGTCCAGCCCGCGTTGCTTCAGCCCGTCGATCTCGTCCAGCAGCACGTCGGGGTCAACGACGACGCCGTTGCCGATAACGTTCATTGTTTGCGGCCAGAAGATGCCGCAGGGCACTATGTGGAAGCTGAACTTGCCCTGCTCGTTGACGACCGTGTGGCCGGCGTTGTTGCCGCCGGAGAACCGCGCCACGATGTCGGCGTCGCGGGAGAGCACGTCAATGATCTTGCCCTTCCCTTCGTCGCCCCACTGCGCGCCCAAAACTGCATAGGCCGGCATTGCCACTCCTTTTCCGGAAGTCGGTCGCAATCGGCGCGCGCGCCGATTGCGAGGCGTGCGCGGCCCACTCTCCGCAAGCCGATGAAGGGGATTTCTGAAAGAATAGCGAAGTAATTATATCAGAACTGCGGGGTACCTTGAAACAGCATGGTCGCCCCAAAGTGTTATGAAGGGGGAGTTTAGATAGGAATCTGGTAAAATAACCGCAATTCACGCTGGATCTCCTTTGGCCAATGTTCACTAAACGGAGCGGGCAGGAATGGACTTGAACGCGATGAAAGAGCGTTTCTCTTTCGCATACGTTGAAGCGGTGGCGTCTCAGGCAGGATACTGGATTGCCGATCCCAGAGTTGATCGCCGGAGCGTTGACGGCATACTCATGGGAGACACTGTGGGTCTCCCCAGATTGGACTTCCAACTTAAGTCCACTTCCCAAGACGTTGTGCGCGGCGAACATTTGCACTTTCCACTACCGATTGGCAACTACAATGACTTAAGGCTTCAAGCGCGGGCGGTGCGCATTTTGATTGTTCTTCAACTGCCTGAGAACGTGGAGGAATGGATTAACCAATCCAGAGATGAAATGTGCCAGCGGTACTGTGCGTATTGGCTATCGCTTAGAAACAGCCCGCCGGTGGCAAACACTACCAGCGTGACAGTTGAAATACCGCTCTCAAATATGTTCAACAGTTCCCAACTAGCTGAGTTGATGAGTAAGGCTTCGCTAGGAGATCCGCTATGAAGGTACAGATTCGCGATCGCGACGCTCTGGAGTCCCTCTCGCTTGTGAGCCTGCTCTCTTACATCAGGGCCCGTGAGTGGAATGACAACGGACCTTGGGGAGAAGGCAGGGCCAACTTGTACACCAAAGAGCATGAAGGCCGTGCTTACAACATCCTGGTGCCAGTTCGCGATACGATGGCTGACTATGCCGAGGGAATGGCGGAGGCTGTGGAAGTAATCTCCTTAGTTGAAAATCGCTCACAACTGGACGTATTCTATGACCTGGCGGGCGCTGGGGCAGACGTGATTCGTGTCCGCCCAACTGGTCTGGCTCCCAAAGGGCCATTGTCACTGCGCCAAAGCGCGACCCTACTGAGTGATACTTACGACATGTTGGCTTCGGCGGTGCGTGCCGTAGACCGGCCTCAGGCCGCGTACCGAGGCAGGATCAGTGCAGAGGCGGCTGAGTACTTGGAAAGTGTACTGCCGTTGCCAAGTTACCATGAAGGCTACACCCTGACGCTTCATTCCCCTGTGCCCGCTGGCCTAGGAGGGCAGAGTGATTTCGGAGACGACTACCACGCTCCCTTCCCTCGCCGCGCTACACGGAAACTCGCGGAGGCGTTAGGGTCTGCCGCTTCCGCAATTGACGATGTCGTCGCCAAGGACAATCTTGAGCCTTTCGAACGAGCAGTACAGTACGGCGTAAGCGCCAATCTCTGCGATTCCGTAGCAGAGCTTGCTAGGAAGGCACGGGGAGTAGACATTGATCTGTTCTGGGCAGAGGTTAGGCCATCGAACGTTCCAAGGTCAACATTTAGGTTCTCTGAGAAACAAGCGGACATTCTCGAAGAGGCGGCTAAGTCGTTCCGCCAGAACGAACCGTCCTATGATGAACGGATAGAGGCTCAGGTTGTCCAATTGGATCGGGGACCCAACGAGTTCGATGGCAGGGCCGACATACTGACTGCCCGCGATGGCCGCCTTGTTCGAATCAGGGTTGAGTTCGAAAGATCGGTGTACGATTCGGTCATAGAGGCATTCAAGGAAAAGCTCCCTATCAGTCTAGCCGGAGATATCTTTCCGGTTGGTCGCACCTTTGAGTTGCGTAACCCACGGAATCTGACACTAATCGGAAGAGCGTCCTTGTGACCACGATTTCTGCCTAAGGCCGCGAGTCTGGTAGGACGTCATTTACAGAACGAACTCTCTCATGCGCACCAGCGCTGTCGCCGCAACACGCGTCCGTTCCAAGAGAGTCGTCTAACGCCCGCCCTACACTGTGGATTGCCGATAGCCTGCCGCTCGACGTTCAAGCCCTAGCCTTATCAGAAAGGCCTCCCAATCCGACCGTGAGCGACCACGAGGCTTGCATTTACAGGTAACGCAGGGTGACACGCGTCTGACCGAGCTCATTTGGCAGCCATCCCTTCGTCACCGCCCAGGCCGCCGCTCCCACTCCCCACGGCGCGAGGCGAAATGCGTTACAATCTCGGCGCGGGCGCCAAGTCCAGAACTTAGGGGCGCCGGAGGACGAAAGACATGACCGACCAGCAAGATACTGAATCCCTGTACACCGAGCCTACCAGCCCGCTCTGGCCCATCACGAGGGCGCAGCCGCGCAGCTTCTTTCGCGCGCCGCTGTGTGACAACCTGGACGAGCTGGACGCCGACGTGGCCTTTCTGGGCGTGCCGTTCGACCAGGGCACGGGCGGACGGCCCGGGGCCCGCTACGGCCCGGACGCGGTGCGTGACTGGCCGCGGGTCTACTCCTACGAAGACCCGTCGGGCCAACAGCGACAGGCGGAAGGCTACTTCGACATCGACGCCCGCGACGAGCGGCTTCGCGGCGTCACCATGGCCGACTGCGGCAACGTCACTATCGTTCCTTCGGAGGTCATTCGCAACTTTCGCAAGCTCACCCAGGCCACCGAAAAGATCGTCGAACGCGGCGCGTTTCCCGTCGTTGTGGGCGGCGACCACGCCATCACCTTCCCTGTGGTGCGTGGGCTGAGCAAGTTCGGCCCGCTCAACGTGGTCCACTTCGACGCTCACATGGACTACACCCACGAGACGCAGGGCGTGCTTTACACGCACGGCAGCCCCATACGCCGGTGCAGAGAGCTCGACTTCGTGGACCACATCACCTCGCTGGGCATTCGCGCCGCGAGGCGCAGGCCCTACGAGGAGTCGCAGCGGGACGGCAGCCTCATCATCTCGACCAGGCGGTTCAAGGAGCTGGGTCCGCAGGGCGTGGTTGATCTGATCCCAAGCGGCGAAAACCTGTACGTCACATTCGACATCGACGTGATGGACCCCAGCCAGGCGCCGGGCACCGGCACGCCGGAGGTGGGGGGACTGTACTACGAGGAGGCGCGGGACTGCCTGGTGGCGCTGGCGGAGCGCGACAACCTGGTGGCAATCGACATGGTGGAGGTCGCGCCGCCCTACGACTCTTCCGAAATCACCATTCAGCTCGCCGCCAAGCTTATCATCGACGTGCTGTCAACCAAGTTCCCTTCCCGTCCGGCGGAGCCGCACCAGGAGGCGCAATAGCAATGAGAACGGTGTTTACCAACGCGACGCTCCTGGACGCAACCGGCGCCGCGCCGCGACCCGGCATGGCGGTGCTTGTCGCCGAGGGGCGGATCGCCTGGATAGGGCCGGCGTCCGAGGCGCAGCCCCCGGAAGGCGCACGGGTGATCGACCTGGGCGGCAAGACGCTCATGCCCGGTCTGATCGACGTGCACATGCACATCACGCAGGGGGCCGTCCCAGATCCCATCGCCGAGTTCACCGAGACGGTGCCTTTCATGGCCCTGCGTGGCGCGGCGCAGGCGGCCATCCTGCTCGACTCCGGCTACACGACGATGCGCAACCTGGGGGCGTTCGGCTACTCCGACGTCGCAATTCGTGAGGCCGTCAACCAGGGTCTGGCGCGGGGGCCGCGTATGCTCGTATCGGGCGAGATGGTGATAACCGAAGGCTCCGGGGAGCGGGGCTATCTACGCCCGGAAGTGAACATACCGGAGTCGGGCATGTTCGTTGGCGTAGAGGGGGGGCGGCGGGCCGTGCGGCGGCAGGTCTACAACGGCGCGGACGTTATCAAACTGATCGCGAGCGGGCGTGTCGGCTCCAACGCCTACTCGATGCCGTGGGACACGGAGTTGACCCAGGAGGAGATGACGGCCGTCTGCGACGAGGCGCACCGGTGGGGCAAGCGCGTGGCGGCTCACGCCTACTCCGCGCAGAGCGTCGCTATGTGCGCCATAGCAGGCGTGGACAGTATCGAGCACGGCGCGCTCGTTGACGAGCCGACCATCGCCCTGATGGCCGAGCGAGGGGTGTCGCTGGTGCCGACGATGACCGCCTTCCACTCGTACCTCGGCGCGGACGCGGAAGAGCGCTACCCAGCCTATCGGCTGGCCCGGGGCCGGCCGATGGCCCAGCACCAGCGGGACCACTTCCAGGCTTACATGGACTACGGTCTGAATATAGCCACCGGCTCGGATGGCCCGAGGCCGGGTTGGCCGCCCGGAACGTCGGCGCTGGAGACGTGGCTACTGGTAGACGCAGGTATGCCGCCCATGCAGGCCATCCAGGCGGGCACGCGCAACGGCGCCAGGGTGCTGGGCCTGGAGGACGACATCGGCACCGTGGAGTTGGGCAAGAAGGCCGACCTGATAGTCGTCGACGGCGACCCACTAGCGGACATCGCCATACTCCAGGACAAGCAGCGCATCTCGCTGGTGATGAAAGAGGGCGAGATTGCCCGGGAGTGAGGGACGCCGAATGCGCTTTGGGCAATTCCTGTTCCCGGTCAGCCACACGCCGGGCAACGACAACGCCGTAATCGACAACGCCCTCGCCGAGGTCGAGCTCGCCGAGCGGCTCGGCTTCGACGCCGTGTGGCTCACCGAGCACCACTTCGACGGCGCGTCCGCATACGCGGACCCGCTGGTGTTCGGCGCGGCGGTCGCCGCGAGGACGCGGCGCATGCGCATCGGCTTCGCGGTGGTGGAAATGGCCTTTCACCACCCGGTCAGGCTCGCGGCGCAGACGGCGCTGCTCGACAACCTGAGCCACGGCAGGCTGATAGTCGGCACGGGCCGGGGGTCGGCCTTCAATCACTACGAGTACCTGGGATTCGGGCTGACGATGGAGGAGGGCGTGGATAGGCTGCCGGAGGCGGAGGAGCTGCTGGTGCGTTCGTGGACGGACGAGCCCCTGCGATTCGAGGGTCGCTACTGGAACGTGGAGTTTCCGCAGCTGCGCCCGCGGCCCGTGCAGAAGCCGCACCCGCCGCTGGTACGGGCCTGCATCAGCGAGGCGTCCACAATGGCCATGGCCCGCATCGGCCGCCCAATCCTGATGGGCGTGCAGTCGCTTGACACGACGCGGCTGCGGCTGGAGCAGTACCGGGACACCATGCTGGAGTCAGGGCACGACGAAGCGGAAACCGAGCGCGCCCTCGACCAGTGCTGGGTTGCCCGCAACCTGTTGCTCGCCGACAGCTACGACGAGGCGCTGGAAATCGCCGAGTACGGGTTCGAGCGCGAACGCAAGCACTTCCGCGAGGCGCGCGAGATCTACAACCCGGGCGGATTTCCCAAGCCGCCGCCGGGAACGCCGCCCGCCCCGGGCGAGGACCTGCACCAGGCGTTCATCGTCGGCACGCCATCCCAGGCCGCGGAGCGCATTGCCGAGCTCCGGGACATCGGCGTGCGCAACCTGATGCTGAAGCTGAACACCGGCGAGATGCCCGCCGATAAGGTGCGTGCCTCGATGGAGCTTTTTGGCGAGAAGGTGCTGCCGCTGTTCGGGTAGGGGGAGACTGTCAGCATGAGCAAACGAGTGCAGGTTACGATAGGTGAAGAAGAGTACAGGCAACTCCAGCTTTTGGCCCGCGGACGGGGGATGACGGTAGTAGAGTTGGCGCGGCAGACGATACGCGACGCGTTGGAAGTCCATTCTAAGTCCGTTGAGGCCAAGCTCCGCGCGGTTGCCGAAGCGTATGCCCACCAGCACCCGACCGCAGACATAGACGATATGCTCGCGGAAATCGAAGCTGGTCGTAATCTGCAAGGTGATACCGCTGTTCGAGCAGTCGATGCTGTCGGGGTACGGCTCTCCTACGGAATCCAAGAGCTAGAGGAGCAATCTGCGGATGTTCGGTTAGAGTGACATGGGTGCGCCCACATCACTCTATGCAAGAAAGAGCGTCCCAACGTAAAAGGAGCCAATCTTGTCGAACGGATAGGGGTCGGATTTGAAATCTGGAATCGCCTTGTCCATTCGAAGCTTTTGTCCGAAATTGAAGATCGACTCATATTCCATCCGATCATTCACTTCATTGTCTAGAGTGATGGTTTCTGCATTCTCAGCGGGATGGACTTCGATGAACACGAAACCCTCTGTGAATTCATGCACACCGCATTGAGCCGCGAAGTGAGGACTCCTGGACATGCTCAGGAACCCGTCACTCCAAAGCTCGTCTCCCACTTGAACTTCTCTACCTGCGTCAGTGAGTAACGGTCCCCTCATGGCGCGGAAGACGGGGTAAGGCTCCTGAATTGGCTTGAACAAGCCCACCATTCCCTTGATGGAATCCTTTCGGCGCTTTGCCAGGATGGGAGCGTGCCGGGCGGCCATCTCCTCGTCGGTTAGCTTCCTGGAGGGGTCATCGGAGAATCTGAGGCGCTGAGCTTCTCTTGCTCGTTCCTCGTCAGCCTCGTTCCAGAATAGGCCTATCTCCTCCGCCATGGACGGGTCGCCTGTGTCTCGAAATTTCCTGACGGCACGTCTGCGCTTCTCAATCAAGTCAAGCTGAGCAACGGTAAGGCCAAGTTTCCGAAAAGGATAGTCGGTAAACCGTGGATTTGCAGGGGGGATGAAGTTCTGTTCCATGACAGTAGCGTAGCATCCCCTCTTACCCGAAGTAAGAAGAGATGCTGAAGTGCAGCTGGTCAAAATGGCCGAATTGCCTCAACTGGGATTCGTCGTGAATGGCGACACCCCATCCCTACCCCAGCACCGCCTCGGCTATGCGCTCGGCGTTGGCGAGGGACTCGCTCTCGTCGGCCGTCTCCAGGCGAATGGTCACGCGGTCCGCGCCGGCCTCTTCGAAACGCTTGAGCAGGTCGGCGTCGGGCTGCTGGCCGAATACCGTTATCTGGATTGACGCCGGGTCGCGGCCCGCGGCGGTCGCGAGCTCGTCCAGCGTGGCCCGGCCCTTCGCCACGTCCTCCGGCGTGACACGGTTGGGCAGCCAGCCGTCGCCGTAGTCCACGACTCGGCGGAAGACGTTGCGCGCCATGCCGCCCAGCAGGACGGGCGGGTGCGGCCGCTGGGCCGGCCGCGGGAACGAGTAGACCGGCGGGAAGTCATAGTACTTGCCATGGAACTCGCTCTCGACCTTGGTCCAGAGCTCCTTCATTGCCAGGACAGACTCCCGCGCCTGGGACCAGCGGTGATCGAAGTCGCCGCCAAGAATCTCGCTCTCCTCTCGGTTCCAGCCCGCGCCGATGCCGAACAGGAAGCGCCCGCCGGAGTACATGTCCAGCGTCGCGACCTCCTTCGCGAGCAGAACCGGGTGGCGCTCCGGCACCAGCACAATGCCCGTGGCGAGTTTCAGCGTGGTGGTGACCGCGGACGCCCTAGCGAGGGCGACGAACGGGTCCACTATGTCGGCGTACACCTTGGGGATGACGCCGTCCGGCGAGCCCGGCCAGGGCGACGCGGTTTTCACAGGTATGATGGGGTGCTCGGGGACCCAGAGCGAGTCGAACCCCAACTCCTCGATTCGGCGCGCGATTGTGGCTACGTCCACCGAGTAGTCGGTCAGGAAAGTGGATATGCCGATGTCCATTGTTTTACTCCCTTGCGATGGCTTGGCGGCGAGCGGCGAGCCCGCCTCGCCGGATTGACAATTTCTCGCATAAAGATACACTCAAACGCGATTCCCCGCCAGGAGTAAGCGCAATTTGGAAGTCGTTCCGGGTGTTCACGCAGTGCCGGGCGTCCGCTGGTCCAGGGCCTACCTGATAGTCGACGGCGACGAGATGGCGCTGATAGACTCCGGCCCCCCTATGAGCGCCCACCGCGTGTTTCGGTACGTCGAATCGATAGGACGCCGGCCCGAAGAGCTGCGGCACGTGTTGATGACGCACGGCCACCCGGACCACGTCGGCGGCGCGCGGGCTATCGTGAAGCGCACGGGCGCGCTGGTGTTCGCCCACAGCGGCGACGCCCGCGTGCAACGCCGCACCGGCAGGCGCTACCTGGGCGGCGCGGGAGGCGTCCTGACGCGAGTTCCGCTCGTTCGGTCCACGCAGATCCACGAGCCGGTGGAACACGGGCAGGTGACCGATCTGCTGGGCGGACTGCGGGTGGTTCACACGCCCGGACACACGCCGGGTAGCGTGTGCTACCTGCTGGAACGCGAGGGGTTGCTGTTCTCCGGCGACACCCTGTTCAGCAACGGCGAGCGCGTCAGCCGCACCGTGCCCTTCCCCGGTTACAACCGGGCCGACTACGTGGCCTCGTTGCGGTCGCTGGCGGAGATGGACTTCGGCATACTGTGCGGCGGCCACGGCGCGCCGCTGCTGCACGGGGCATCGCGCAGCCTGCGCGAGCTGCTGGACGCGAGGCCGGACCCTCCGACGTGGGGCGGGTTCTTCAGTAGCATTCCCCGGCGCATGCAGGTGCGGAGGCCGTTCACAGGCGAGTTTTGAGGGCGGTTCAGTGTCCGCGATCGGTGCAGCGGATGCCCCGTGATGGCCTGCGAGTTGTCCGCAGTGGATCTTGCATAAGATGGTTCATTGGGGCCAGCACCGCCCAGACCCACTAGACATTACGGGAAATTGAATTACACTTCCACTTTAGAAAAGACTTTCATGATGATATGCTCTTCAAGGATTTGACCGCCGACTTGATGCAGGTCAAAGCGACGACCATTTTCCGAGCGTCGTGGCCAACCACGCAGCAGGCCGGCGATCCTTAGGACCGATTGTCAGCTCCTCTCTGATACGGCAGCGCAGAGTACCATGCATGGGGTGACATTGCCGGTTACTAACGAGTCGATTGTTGGCCAATGCAAGTCTATGAGAAACGGCGGAAGAATTTTTGACTTGGAGGGTGAGACCAATGCCCTGGGATGACGACCTGTTGAGGGAACAAAGAGACGCCGCGTCCCACGCGGGGACCCACGCCAGGCTGTTAGCGGGACCGGGTACAGGTAAGACACTAACACTGACTCGCCGCATTAGCCATTTGATCGACGTAAGAGATCAAGCGCCCGACACAGTTTTGGCAATCACTTTCACCCGTGCGGCGGCAGGTGAACTTAGGCAAAGAGTTGCCGAAGTGCTCGGTAAGGATCGAAGCCCTCGTATCTCGACATTGCATTCATTTGCTCTCAGGCAGCTTCTAAAGAACTCGGCTTCAATAACAGAGTTGCCGCATCCTCTTCGAATTGCAGACGACTGGGAAGAGCGAAACATAGTTCTTCCAGACCTAAAGGGGCTCTGTAACCTTTCGCGAGTAAGTGAAGCGCAAGAGCTCTTGAACCAGTTGTCTGCCGATTGGCAGAGTCTCAGCGCCGACGAAGCAGATTGGAACAAGAGATTCCCAGATCCGAAATTCTTGGGAGCCTGGCAAGAGCACCGGGAAGTCTATGGTTACACTCTTAGGGCAGAGCTTGTGTATCAACTTAAGAAGGCGCTCGAGCAACGGGGTGACTTCGAACTAGAGAGCCCAATCGAGCATCTTCTAGTTGATGAATACCAAGACTTGAACCGGTGCGATCTAGCTGTTGTGCATCACATTGCTTCGCGAGGGACTGAGATATTCGCAGCTGGAGATGATGACCAGAGCATTTATGGATTCCGTAAAGCAGACCCCGCAGGAATACGTAGATTTCCTGAGGACTACCCAGGAGCAACAGAGCTCGGGCTTGAAATCTGCAAACGATGTGACAAGTCTATTCTTGATCTCGGCCTCTTCGTTGCCCGTCAGGACTCCCGGCGCATCAATAAAGCAATTGAGCCTGAGTCAGAAAGCTCTGAAGGAGAGGTTGAGCTACTGCGGTTCAGCGATCAATACTCTGAGGCAGACGGCATCGCTAGGCTGTGTGCAAGCCTTATGTCTGTCCATGGATTACAGGCTGATGATATTCTAGTCCTTCTCCGTTCTGACCGTTATGGCGCTTTCTCCAATGTAGTCAGAGAAAGACTCGAAGGCGTCGACATTGAAGTAGCAACACCAGATGTGCTCAACCCCTTGGATGGTGATCAGGGCAGAGCGCTTCTGGCCCTTCTGCGTCTAGCGGCAAACATCCAAGACTCCCTAGCATGGCGAACCCTTCTCCAAGTCTGGTGTAAGGGTGTCGGCGAAAAAGCTATTGGTAGTGTCTATGAACTCGCCCGTAGTCGCGGCGAGAGTTTCGCCCAGACGGTGGTCGCAGCTAACGACGACAGCAAAATGTTGCCCACAAGACACCGCACGCGCCTGTGTAGTGCCATTGCTCGGGTACTCTGCCAACTCAAGGATGTTTCTTCAACCGAAAAGGTGTACGAATCACCTGAAGAACTGCTCAATCTGATTGAATCCGCGGCAGTGTGCATCATTCCAGACGAAGAAGAGAGGGACAAGGTGCTTTCAACGCTAAGGCAATCTACTAGTGCGCTCGACGACATCACCATGGATGAGCTAGTGCGCACGTTAGGAACGGTGAGCGAAGACGCTGAGCAGGAAATTGAAGAAGGAAAAGTCAACATCCTGACAATGCATCGGGCGAAAGGACTCACAGCCGAGGCGGTCATTGTGGCCGCAGCGGAAGACCAGTACATACCAGGCAGAGCCGTGGGCGAGCAAGTGGATGACGAGCGGCGCCTGCTGTTTGTCTCGCTTACGCGCGCAAGGCATCACCTCTTCGTAACGTACTGCGACAAGAGAACGGGCCGGCAGATGCACACTGGCCGTGATGGTGGGAAGGCCGCCAGGTCTCTTTCGCGTTTCCTTGCCAATGGTCCACACTCGCCTAAAGTCGGACATGCCTTCGTCACGGAGTATGCAAATGGAGCTAGCAAGTGAATGTCCGGCCTCCAGTCGCTTAGCCGATGTGGGGCGGGGTTCCGGGCAGCATCCCGCGGCGCATGCGGGTGCGGAGTCCGTTCACGGGGGAGTTTTGAGGGCCGCGAGGTAAGGCCTCATTCACCCCCATCCTAACCTTCCCCCATCAAAGGGGAAGGGAGTTTGAAGTGGTCTTCGGCGGTGGCCCGCCGCTTGCCAGTATGCGGGCCATTCGATAGAATTAGTGCAGTTTCAGGCAACGTAGCTCAGCGGCAGAGCGGGCGCTTCATAAGCGCTAGGTCAGAGGTTCGAACCCTCTCGTTGCCACCAGCCTACCTTACGCGCACGTTTCGCCGGACGCGCAGACGCTCAGGGGCGGTTAGCTCAGTGGTTAGAGCGCTTGCTTCACACGCAAGAGGTCGGAGGTTCGACCCCTCCACCGCCCACCAGCGGGGGCACGAGCTGAAGTTCACGTGATAGAATTGCCGCACATGGCAAGGAGCGGCATTGCATGGGCAGCCCCGAGAATCCCTATAAGGTGCGGCTAGACGTATCCAACTTCGGCCCAATTGCAGAGGCCAGCGTTGAGTTGCGGCCGCTGACAGTCTTTGTGGGGCCGAGCAACACCGGCAAGTCATATCTTGCTGTACTAACTTACGCGCTGCAGCGGTTCTTCAGTGGGGCTACCTACAATGCCGAGTTGCGGGCAAAGTTTGGCACCATGATCTCAGAACACGACCCAGCAGGCGCTTTGGCCCTATTGCACTCTGATTTTGAAACTGACGATGTGGAAATTCAGGCTGAGGTTCTTCAGAAGTCGCTCGAAAAAATGAGTGCCGAACTTTCTCCACACTGCCCGGCGCACGTACTGCCTGTTGAAGTAGCTACACTTGTCCGTGACCAGATTCGCCCCAACCGTAAATGGGACCAGTTGTTGCCTGGTGAATTGGCGAGATGTTTTGGCACCGCTGGTACAAATTGGCTGATACGCCAAGGTGCTTCTTCAGCGACCAAGATATCAGTGATGAGCCTTGGGCACCATGGAGAGACTCAAACTGTGCCTCTCGCGTTTAAGTTTGGGCTCGGACACCAGGGGTTCAAATCCAGCGTCTTAGTTTCGGATACCGTTGCGTTTAGCATTGATCATGCAATGGCCGATTCTCTGTTAAGGCAGATGAGGGTTCATCAGTCTCTATCGGTGGAATCGGATAGGTTGCCCTTCTTGGTTCAGTCGGTAGCAAGTAGCATTGCTGGCGCTACTGTATCTGCTCTAGTCGATCCATTGAGCAGACCGGCACACTACCTACCGGCGGATCGAACTGGGATAATGCACGCCCACCGCGCGGTCGTGGCGTCAGCGATTTCCTCAGCTCCTTTCGCCGGCCTGAGTGATAGTGTTTCGTTGCCCAGACTGTCTGGAGTCCTATCGGACTTTCTCCTTAAGTTGATGGCGATGGGAGACGATGATTCACCAGGGCAACAACCCTTATCCCAAGGCTTGGGCTCATATATTGAAAACCAAATTCTTGCGGGCCAAATCGTAACGGATAGATCTAATCCCACCTATCCTGTCTTCTCTTACTTGCCAAAGGGCTGGAAAACCGAACTTGCACTGATGAACGCGTCGTCTATGGTGTCGGAACTTGCGCCGGTCGTCCTGTTTCTGCGGCACGTGGTGAAGCCTGGTGAGGTGCTGATCATCGAAGAGCCGGAGTCAAACCTGCACCCGGCCATGCAGGTTGAGTTTATGCGGCAGTTGGCAGCCGTCGTCAATTCTGGCGTCCGGATCATGATAACCACGCACAGCGAGTGGATATTGGACGAACTGGCCAACCTGGTGCGCCTGTCGGACCTACCCCCGGAGAAGCGCACTCCTCGACTCAAGAACGAACCCGCGCTCGACCCGCGCGACGTGGGGGTGTGGCTGTTCGAGAGAGGCAAAGAGGACGACGGTTCGCGGGTCAAGGAATTGCCGTTTGACGTGAACGAAGGGGGGTTCGCGACAGGATACGAAGACACCGCGCGGCTCACTTACAACCAGTGGGCGGCAATCCACAACCTGCTGCAAAAATGACGCGCCATTCGGAATTGCTGAACCAGATTCTGGCGAAAGTGCATCCGGATTGCGTCAGCGCCGTGTGCGAAGACGCCGGCTGTAGTCTTTCACTACGAGGACTTGACCCATCCGAATACGCCCTTGTCGCTTTGGACTGCCCTCATATGCCATTGTCGCAAACCCAGATCAGATGCGATTTTCTGTTCTTTGGTCAGATACCTGACTCAGAACAATTTTGGGTAAGTCCCATCGAGCTGACCGTTGGTCACCGAAAGACTTGGATCGAGGTACGAAATCAACTTGTTGCCGGCGGTGAGTTTGCGGAAAGACTGATCCCCGAAGACCACCATGTTGAATTCGCCCCTATAGCGGCCGGCCCGTTCAAAAGAATCAAGCAAGACAGAATACGCCAACTGGCAATCCCATTTCGCGATGGCACGTACTTCCCCGCCACAGTGCGATGCGAATCCGAATTTATGGCTGCCTTGCGGCTTGCGTCAGGCGACTGAATTGCGGCGCGTACGCTTGGCGTAAGGAACATCAGGGAAAGGGCGCGGCACGAGTGGCTGGGGAAGAAACATGGCAGGAGCGGCAGGACTCGAACCCGCGACCGTCGGTTTTGGAGACCGATGCTCTACCAATCTGAGCTACGCTCCTGCGCGTGGCATATTGTAGCACACGCGCATGGGCCTAGCTATCGCGGCGCGGTGCTGCTACACCCCCTCACCCTAACGCTCTCCCCCGCGGGGGAGAGGGGACTTTGGAAGGCCCTGGCCATCGAACCGCGCCACTAGCCACGCGCGCGCTGTCGCTGCTACAATACGGCCCGTCTACCCTAAATCTCACTCCCCAGGGGGCCGCGTTGGGCAAGCAGTATGGCAGCAAGCTGATGAGCGCGTCGGAGGCCGTGAGCCGGTTCGTTTTCGACGGCGCGACCATCGGCATGGGCGGCCAGAGCATCGGCCGGTGCAGCATGGCCCTCGCACACGAGATTGTCCGTCAGGGCAAGCGCGACCTCACCCTGGTGGGCTGCAACCTGTCGCTGTCCATGGACATCATGGTCGGGGCGGGCCTGGTAAAGCGCACCGAGAACGGCACCGGCAGCCTCGAGCGCTTCGGCACCGCTTTTCGGTGGCGCTACGCCATCGAGCAGGGACTCATCGAGGTGGACGACTACAGCCATCTGGGCATGGCGTCGCGCTTCCTCGCGGGGTCGCTGGGTCTGCCCTTCATGCCCTCCAAGAGCCTGCTGGGCACGGACATCCTGAACAAGAAGAGCTTCGAAAATGGCAAGCCGTTCGAGATGATCGACAACCCATGGAATCCGGGGGAGCCGGTGGTGCTGCTGCCCGCGCTGACGCCCGACGTGTCCATCATCCACGCGCAGAAGGCCGACGAGTTTGGGAACGTGGTCATCGAGGGGTTCACCACGCAGGAACCGGAGATGACCAGGGCGTCGAAGGCCGTGCTAGTGTCCTGCGAGGAGCTGGTGAGCACCGACGAGATCCGGCGTAATCCCGACCGCACCACCATCCCATACATCTTCGTCGACGCGGTGGTGGAGCAGCCCTGGGGCGCGTACCCAACCTCGACCTATCGCTACTACGAGCACGACGAGGATCACCTGCGGTTGTACCAGGCGCGCGCTCGCGTGGGCGGCGAGGCGTACCAGGAGTATCTGCGGGAGTACATCTACGACTGCGAGACGTTCGACGACCACCTTGAGCGGGCCGCAGGCGTGAAGAAGCTCAACAAGCTGCGGAGCATCATGGCCGGCCTTGTCTGAGGGCAGGCGCGGCGAGAAGGGCGAGCCATGGCCCGGCCCCCTGGATTCCGGCTCGCGGGCCGGAATGATGTACCAAAAGAGGGCGTGACGAACCAGTGGCGTGACGGTTCAGTGAGGTAGTACCGAATGACTGGAGGATGCGGCGAAGATGACAATAGACTACGCCCTCGACGAGCTGATGGTGGTCGAGGCGGCGCGCTACATCGACGACGGCGACATCGTGCTGGTGGGCACGGGTTTGCCGTTCGCCGCTAGCCTGTTCGCGCAGAAGAGCGGCGCGCCCCATATGTGCTACGTCGTGGAGACCGGGCCCATCTCGCCGCAGGTGATCCCCACGCCCATTTCGGTGTCGGACGCCAGGGTGATGTACCGAGCGGCCCGGATCGGCTCGCTGGTGGAGTCGTTGGGCGGGGTGCTGCAGCGGGGCATGGCCGACGTCGCCTTCCTCGGCGGCGCCCAGATCGACCAGTACGCGAACGTCAACTCGACCGTGATCGGCGACTACGACAAGCCCAAGGTGCGCTTTCCCGGCAGCGGCGGCGCTAACGACCTGGCGTCGCACGCCCGGAAGATTCTTATCATCACGCGCCACGAGAAGCGGCGTTTCCCTGCGCACTGTGACTACATCACGAGCCCGGGATACATCGACGGCCCTGACGGGCGGGCCAAGGCGGGTTTGCCCTCGGCCTACCCCGACATATTCGTCTTCACCGACCTTGCCGTGCTCGCAATCGACAAGTCGGTCGGTCGGCTGCGTGTCGAAAAGCTGATGCCCGGCGTGACACTGGAGCAAGTTCAGGAAAACACCGGGTTTGAGCTAACACCCGCGCCGGAGGTGATCGGCGTCGATCCGCCCACGCCGGAAGACCTTCGATTGCTGCGCGAAGAGGTAGACCCCAACGGCGTGTACCTTCGCGGCAGCGACTGATCGCCACGACGCCCCCTGGGCTATCGAATGGTTAGCCGCTTTTGAGGACTCCCGCATTCGGAGAGCTTCGAATAGCCTAAGCGTAAACCACACTTGCCCTCCCCAAACGGGCCAATTCAGCATTGAGTCCCCACCCCTGGATTCCGGCTCGTGGGCCGGAATGACGGCTTAAGGAAAGGAGAACCACCATGCCATCGCCCATGACACCCAAGGACCTGGTGTACGAGATGGTGTCCGTCTCGCAGCCATCCATCTCGCCCGACGGCTCGCAGCTTGTGTTCGTGCGTTCGGACATGCAGGGGCCCGGCGGGTCGAGCAGGTCGCGCATCATGCGGACTACGCTTCCGGACGGCGTGCCGTCGCAGTTCACGAGCGGGCCCAAGGACAGCGCGCCCGCTTTTTCGCCCGACGGCAAGCGGGTGGCCTTCCTGCGGCCCGACGACAAGGGCACGACGCAGTTGTGGACGATCGCGACCGCAGGTGGCGAGGCTCGCAAGCTCACCGACTCGCCAAAGTCGGTCGAGGAGTTCGCATGGTCTGCCGGCTCGGACAACCTGGTGTTCGTCGCGGACGTGGACCCCGACGCTCTGCCCGCGGACGCGGACGCCGACGAGCCCCGCGTGCGCATCGCGAGGCGCATACGCTACCGGTTCGATGGCGTCGGCTGGCGCGGCGATGCCTTCCGGCAGCTTTTCATTGTCGACGCATACGGCGGCCCCACGCGCCAGCTCACCTCGGGCGATGGCGAGGACGGCGCGCCCGCCTGGTCGCCGGACGGCGAGCGCATCGCCTTCGTCTCCGACCGGCGCTCGGACCGCGACATTTCGGGATTCACTGAGACCTACGTGGTACACGTGGGCGGGGGCACTCCCGAACTGCTGTCCGAGGGACTGCCCTACTCCCACAACGCCACCTGGTCACCTGACGGCGGACGGCTCTCGGTGGTGGGTTCGCCGGACGAGGAGATTTCCGACGGACGCGAGAGCGCGATATTCGTCCTAGAGCCGGGCACCGCGCCCAGGCGTCTCACCGAGGACGCGCTGACGGTGACGACGGGCACGCAGATGCGCTGGACGGACGACGGCCGGCTGCTGTTCATCGCGTCCACAAGAGGCGAGTCGTACCTGTACGAGCTGGAGCTGGACGGTGGCGGGCTGCGCAGGATCGGCGAGGGCGGCGCCCAACACGGCGCCGTCGCGTTCGACGCCGCCGGGCGCCGCGCGGTGGTACATTCCGTGCCGCCGGACAGCGCGGGCGACCTGTACCTGGTGGACCTCGCCGACGGCTCACAGCGGCAGCTAACCAACTGCAACAAGGGCTTCTTCCGTGAGCACCCTGTGGGGACGCTGGAGAAGTTTTCCATCGAGCGCGGCGGCATGGAGATCGAGTCGCGGGTGTGGTTCCCCCCGGACTTCGACCCCGCAGGCAGCTACCCGCTGGTGGTCGACATACACGGCGGCCCGCACGGCGCGTTCTACGACGCCTTCGACCCACGCCAGCAGGCGCTGGCGTCCGCCGGCTACTTGGTGCTGTGTGTCAACCCCAGGGGCTCGTCGTCATACGGCCCCGACTTCCTGAAGGCGGTGCTGCGGGACTGGGGCGGCGAGGACTACCTGGACATCATGGCGGCCGTCGACGAGCTCGCCGCGCGGCCCTACGTGGACGAGACGCGCATGGGCGTTCACGGCTACAGCTACGGAGGCTTCATGAGTAGCTGGATAGTTGGCCACACCACCCGCTTCGGCGCGGCGGTGGTAGGAGCACCGTGCATAAACCTGTCCAGCATGTATGGCACCTCCGACATCGGCATACGCTTCGGCGAGATGCAGTGGGGCGGCCTCCGCAAGGACGCGCTGGACCTGTTCCTCGAACACTCCCCGCTCACCTACGCGCCCAACGTCGAGACGCCGGTGCTGCTGCTCCACGGCGAGAGCGATCTGCGTTGCCCAATCGAGCAGAGCGAGCAGTACTTCGTTTCGCTGAAACGGCTGGGCAAGGAAGTGGAGCTGGTGCGCTTCCCCGGATCATCCCATTCCCTGCCCCGCAGCGGCCATCCAAAGATGCGCGAGGAGTACCTGGGCCGTATGCTGGCGTGGTTCGATGAGCGAATCGGGAACGGGGCGTAGTCCACTGCCCTGCCCACGATAGCCCATGCGTTTGCTCACAGGCTCGAATCTCAGAGCGCTCTACGGGAACGTCGAGGTGTTCTCCGGCGTCGACGTAGAGGTAGACGGCGGAGCGCGCATAGGCATAGTAGGCCCTAACGGCGGCGGCAAGACGACGCTGCTGCGCATGCTGGTCGGGGAGATGGAGCCGAACGGAGGGATCGTCGCTCGCGCCACCAACCTGCGGCTCGGCTACGTGCCCCAGCTCCCCGCCGTGCCGGGTGGGGAAACGCTCGAGGACGAGGTGTTGGAGGCGTTCCGCGAGGTGCGCCGCATCGAGGCCCAGCTGGAGGACAGCGCCCTCGACATACAGCGGGCGAACCCGCACGAAAGGCGAGGGGCCGAGCGGCGCTACTCGTCCTTGCTGCACGACTTCGAGGCGCTCGGCGGCTACGACTACCAGAACCGCATGGAGCGCGTAGTAGCGGGCGTCGGGCTGCCCGGAGAGGCGTTGAGGACGCCGTCGAGCGCGGCCAGCGGAGGCCAGAGGACGCGCGCGGCGCTCGCCCGGGCGCTGCTGGCGGACCCCGATCTGCTCGTGCTGGACGAGCCCACCAACTACCTCGACTTCCGCGGCCTAGCCTGGCTGGAGGGCTTTCTCGAGCGCTTCGGCCACTCCTTCGTCGTCGTCTCTCACGACCGGTACTTCCTCGACAGGACGGTCGGCCGCATCTGGGAGATGGAGCACGGCCGGCTGCAGTCGTACCCCGCCAACTTCGCGGGCTACCGCGCGTTGAAGGCCGAGCGCGTGGAGCGGCAACGCAAGGAGTACGAGCGGCAGCAGGAGTTCATAGCCAAAGAGGAGTACTTCATCCAGCGTTACAAGGCGGGCCAGCGCGCGCGGGAGGCGAAGGGCCGCGAACGCCGTCTGGCAAGGCTGGAGCGCGTGCGTCCGCCCGAAAGTTCACGCACCGTCAGCGTGTCGACGGACCCCGCCAGCCGCACCGGCCAAGTGGTGCTCTCTACCGAGTCGCTGGAGGTGGGTTTCGCCGGTGAAGGTCAAGCAGTAAGGCTGTTGAACGTGCCCGACCTGAAGCTGGAACGCGGCTCACGCACGGCCGTCATCGGCAGCAACGGCGCGGGCAAGACGACGCTTCTGCGCACGCTGCTGGGACTGCATCCGCCGCTCGCCGGAGCCGCGCGGCTGGGACACAACGTCAAGGCGGGCTACTACCGCCAGGGCACCGACCACCTGCCGGCGAACTCCAGCGTGATCGACGCGCTATTGGACGCGAAGAACATCCAGGTGGCGGATGCGCGCGACTACCTGGCGCGTTTCCTGTTCCGGGGCGATGACGTGTTTCAGCAGGTGTCGACTCTGAGCGGCGGCGAGCGCAGCAGGCTGTCGCTGGCGCGGTTGTTCCTCACCGCGCCCAACGTGCTGGCGCTGGACGAGCCGACCACGCACCTGGACATCCCCAGCCGCGAGGCGCTGGAGGCGGCGCTGCTGTCCTACGAGGGGGCGGCGCTGTTCATCTCACACGACAGGCAGCTCATCTCCACGCTTGCGGAGCGGATCTGGATCGTGGAGGACGGGACGGTCACGCAGTTCGAAGGCACGTTCGCCGAGTGGGCGCAGGACAACCTGCAGTCGCCGCGCCGGCACCAGGACAAGCCCAGGAATTCGAGGACCCAGCGCAGGCGCCGGAACCGGGTCGGGACGCCTACACCTGAGCCGCAGCCGCAGCGCATCGATCACGAGAAGGTGATAGGCGACCTCGAGGCCAGCCTCGCAAAGCTGGAGTCGGAGCTGGCGGTGGCATCGTCCCAGCAGCGCGTGGAGGACGTCGCGGGGCTTGGGGAGCAGTACGCCGAGACTCAGATGCGCCTGGAGCAGGCCTGGAACGACTGGCGGGGGTAGGGGTTTCACTCCGGTAACAGAGCTTCCTCCAAAGCGAACCCCCTCTTGAGAATCAGCGCCTCAGTCATTGGGTTCCTCAACCGCTCGGTTGGGCCAACGTGGTAGAAGTGTTCAGTTGAGCGAATCACCACGTCTGGCAGGTCCAAGGGAAGGCGCGGATTCCGGCGGTATTTGTTCTCTTTCCATGTGGAGAGCGCGAATCCACAGGGAAGCTGCCGTAGCTTTGCGAGTAACTCCGCATCTTCCTCCTCGTTCCAGGTGTTGTAGTAGTCTGTGTGTCTTCCCGCGTATGGCGGGTCTGCGTACACGAAGTCGTTCTCCGTAACCTGGGCCAGCGTGTCCCGCCAATCGACCGTCTCAAATCGCCAATCGCGCCCTTGCATAACGGACTGTAGGTAGCGCACTTGGTTAGCGATCTTTGTCACATAAGCCTGTCTGAAACGCTCCGGCTTCTTGCAAAAGGGGACGTTGAACTGCCCTTTGCGGTTGAACCTGATGAGGCCATTAAAGCACGACCGATTGAGGAAGAGAAAGTCTAGGGAGTTGGGACTGGAGTTGAAACGGTCTCGCAGGTCGTAGTAGTGTGCGCTACCGCGTCTGGCCAACAGCGTGCCCTCTTTCCTTAGGTAGTGCTTCACACTTTCAGCCGTAAGAGCCCCGGCTGCGATGTCGCGGTAAAACCTAATTACGTGAACATTGGCGTCCGTAAGGTAAGCAGCTTTGGGGGATGCGTTCAGTGCAACCACACATGAACCTACAAACGGTTCAATCCAGCGCCCTTCGCCATCCCACTGGATGGACTCCAGGATGAAGGGTACAAGCTTAGTCTTTATGCCTTGGCATTTGATCGGGGGCACACGCACACGCGCCACTCTCTTTGGCAGAGGCGAAGCTACGGTTGCGGCGCCGGTGGCGAAATCAAGTCTCAACTGTTTCATGGCTGCGTAACGTCTACGCGATTATACACGCCATATGTGGCGTGTTCAACCACACCACGACATTGTAGCTTGATTCGCGTGGGGAGTCCCGCCATGAGTCATTGTCAACAGTCAAAGTTCGTACGCGATAGAATTGCGCGATGCATACGGCGACTTCGCTTAAGTCGTGGGCTTTCCCAAGAGGCCCTTGCGCAAAAGTCAGGGCTTTCCCCGCGGCATCTGCAAAAGCTAGAGGCTGGACAGGTAAACGTAACAGTAGAGAGCCTGTCAAAAGTTGCTAGCGCACTGGAAGTAGACATCAGCCAGTTGTTCTTACAAGTAGCTGAGGAGTCCGATTGAGCTTCAACTTTCCTACCGCGTTCAAGGAAAAGATGCTTGCAGAAGCTCCTTCTTTCGATGTAATTGGCCTACTCTCCGCCGATGGCAACGTGTACCCAATAGGTACGGACACTAAGGTACTGTCCACAGTTTTCGAATTGCTTGCTCGTCCACTATTGTGCGCGGTCGCATCCGAAAGCAGTCTAGTTGTTCGCGAGCCGGCCCACCAGAACTACTACCCAGACTTCACTCTCATGCGCAACGAATCAGACAGGCGGAAAATTGCTGTTGATGTGAAGACCACCTACCGCCGATTCAACACCGGAGGGCAATGGAGGGCCAGCTTCACTTTGGGAAGCTACACTTCGGTCCTGCGAAATGGCACGAAGAACATTGTTTTTCCTTATGGCGACTACTTCAAACATTACATCATAGGTTTCATCTACACGCGCAGCGAGAGAGAAATGAAGGATGCATTTGCACTCGGACAGCTTGAACGAGCGAGCGGACCCTATAAGGACGTAGAGTGGTTTGTTCAAGAGAAGTTTCGAATTGCCGGTGAGCGCGCTGGGAGCGGAAACACCACAAACGTTGGATCAATCGTAGCTTCCTCAATTGAAGAATGCGCTGCCGGAAATGGGCCATTCGCCCAGCCTGGTGAAGGTGTTTTCCTCGACTACTGGCGCAATTATGGAACGACGGCTGCAACTCGAGCATATAGAAGCCTCTCAGAGTATTACGCTTGGAAGACACAAGTCTAACGTGCATCGCTATCTCCCCCACTGGGCGTAGGCGGCCTGATATGCCTCGGGGGTGTTGAGGTCCAGCCTGATCATGGGGTCGTCCAGCGGCATTTCCTGCATGTCGCCGCGGTGTGCCTGGATCACCTCTCGGATGCCCTGCCTCTCCTCGGAAATGCGCTCCAGCTCCGGGCGCAGTCCGGCGGCGAACACGAGAGGATGGCCGCCATGTCCCTCGTAGCGCGGCGAGGTTATCAGTGCGCCGCCGGTGACGTGCGCGCGCACGACCTCGCGAACGATGGCGGCTGTGCGCGGCTGGTCCACTGCAAGAAGCACGATCGCGGTGGCGGATGGGTCTGCGTGGGCGAGTCCGGTCTTGATAGAGGTGGTCTTGCCCTGCCGGTAGTCCGGATTGACGACGGCGCGGACACTCTCGCCTCGGACGAGCGGGGCAACCTCGTCCGCGGCGTGTCCCAGCACCACGACCACCTCGTCGCAGCCGCCCTCAAGCAGGCAGGTCACCTGGTGCTCGACCAGCGTCGCGCCTCGCCAGGGCAGCAGCGGCTTGGGCCGACCCATGCGAGTCGACTCCCCTGCTGCGGTTAGTATGGCTGAGACGCGGGTCATTGTTCAGAGCAGAGCGGCGTCGCGCGGGAAGCCACGCGGAGACATGGGGATGCGGTTCTGGAATGTACGGGAAAGGGCAGGTCTCAGACCTGCCCCTACGGGTGCTCTAGTCAAATCGCGCCGTCGGATTTAGTCGGCAGGGACAGCCGACTTGTCCGCTTCAACCTTCTGGGCGATGCGGTCCAGACGCCAGTCCTCCAGCTTCATCGGCAGGCCGGTGCCGCCCAGCCTGAACATCAGAACCTCGGCCATGATGCTCACGGCTATCTCCTCCGGCGTCCTGGCGCGGACGTCCAGGCCCACGGGCGAGCGTATCTCGCGCACGCGATCCAGCGGCACGCCGCTGCGGAGCAGGTCCTCGTAGATGAGGATCGTCTTGCGCCTGCTGCCCATCAGTCCGACGTACTTCGCCGGCGTCCTTGCAGCAGCCTCCAGGGCCACGTTGTCGTAGCGGTGGCCGCGCGTGGCGACGACGATGAACGTGTTTGCGTTGATGGGGAGCTTGGGGAGCGCCTCTTCGGGCTTGAGGGGCATCAGGATATCGGCTTCGGGGAAGCGATCGACGTTGGCGAACTCTTCGCGGTCATCCGTTATGAAAACGCGGAACCCTACGGTCTTGGCAAGGGGCGCGATAGCCTTGGAGACGTGGCCGCCGCCGCACACCACGAGCTGCGGGGGCGTGGTGTAGGCCTCGATGAAGTACTCCGCGCCGCTCTCGTGCGACACGTACTCGTTGCGCCCGTGCGGCATCAGGCCGAGCGCGCGGCTCGCGGCGTCCGCGTCCAACGCGGCGCTTCCGAGCGTGCCCTCGGTCTTGCCCGAGTCGCGAATCATCAGTTTGGCCCCGGCAGGCGCGCTGCTGCTGCCCGCGCGTATCACGCTCGCGAGCGCAACCGACGCGCCGCCCCGGTACGCTTCGTCGATCTCGCGGGCGTAAGACAGGTACTGCTCAGGGGAGTAGACGGGATCGATCTGGAAGAACATGGTGCCGCCGCAGACCAGGCCGTCCTCGGCGGCTAGGTCCTCGTTCAGCTCGTACTCGCGGTACTCCGTGTCGCCGCCGCGCTTGAGCAGCTCCTTGGCCGCGAACCAGATGTCGCCCTCGACGCAGCCGCCGCCGAGCGTGCCCACACCGCTGCCGTCCTTGCGCACGAGCAGCTTGGAGCCGGGCTTTTGCGGCGTGGAGCCCTTGGTGCGAACCACGGTCGCGACGACGATTTGGTCGCCCTTTTTCAGCAGATTGACAGCCTCTTCGAATACGACGCGCATAATCGTTCACCGCCTCACACTGGCGCAAATGAGCTCATGCTATACGCCCTTAGCTTATCAGTTTTCGGGTATGGGGGACAGCCCCATTAGCGACATCGAGCGTTGACACCCGCCGCCGCTCGTGGTATTTTGTTCGTACCACCCCTATCGATTCGACGGTAGGGTCGAGACCGCCCTCCGAGGCGGTCTCTGTCTTTGTATTCGAGCGTTGACAGCCGATGCCTCTCGTGGTAAGTTGTTTCTACCACCCCTATCTCTTCGGCGGTAGGGTCGAGACCGCCCTCCAAGGCGGTCTCTGTCTTTGTATGGAAGTAGGCGATTGATTACCAACCTGTACATAGACGGCTTCAATCTCTACTACCGCGCCCTGAAGGACACGCCTTTCCGATGGCTCGATCTGCGAAAGCTGGCTGAGACCCTCTTCCCCTCGGACTCCATCCACAGGGTCTGCTACTTCACAGCTAGGCTTGACGTGCGCCCCGGCAATCCCGGTCAAGCCCAGCGCCAGCTCATATACCTGCGGGCTCTGGCGACCCTGCCGGGGTTCAGAGCTTACTACGGCACCTTCCGGTCAGGCATCAGGCGCCGTCCGCTGGCAGAGCCGATTGAGGGCCTGCCAGACTACGTTCTGGTCAGGGACTCGGAGGAGAAAGGCTCGGACGTGAACCTGGCAACCCGTCTATTGGTGGACGGGTTCAATAGTGAGTATGAGCAGGCGGTCATCGTGTCCAACGACGCCGACTTCGCCGGCGCGATGCGGCACGTGAGGGATGACCTGGGCCTGCGCGTCACGCTGGTCAATCCGGACGCCAGGAACCGCAGCCCGAGAGACCTGGCCGATTCGGCGACCTACGTCAAGCGCCTATGGAAGAGCCATCTCCGAAGAAGCCAGTTCCCCGACACACTGAGAGACGAGGTTGGAGTCATCACCAAGCCGGCGAGTTGGTGACTTTAGCAAGGCGGTACAGCAAGGCCCAGCCCTCTACGCGCTTGTACGCCCATGACCCCTTTGGTACACTCCCTTTCGGCCCGCGCGAACCGGCACCGACGCCCCACGCGAGGCCGGATTACGCCAGGGAGGCGAACCATTTCCATGCGTTTGACAGATGAGGAAGTGCGGCATGTCGCGGCTCTGGCCCGCGTCGCCATGACCGACGACGAGGTGGAGCTGATGCGTTCACAGCTCTCCAACATCCTGGACCACGTGGACGTGTTGAACCAGGTGGACACCGAGGGCGTGGAGCCTACCGGACATTCGGTGGACGTGACGTCGGTGATGCGCGACGACGAGGTGGGCGAATCGGCGCGGCTGGAGGACGTGCTCGCCAACGCGCCGTCCAGGCACGACGACTTCATTCGCGTGAAGGCGGTGTTGGAGTAGCTATGGCGCTTGCCGACCGGCTTGCCGGGCTGACTATTCGGGACGCCAGGGAGCTGTTGGACAGCCGCGAGGTGTCGTCGGTCGAACTGGCCGAGGCCCACCTGGAGCGCATAGCCGGCGTGGACGAGCGAGTCAAGGCCTTCGTCACGGTGACGGCGGACGTGGCGCTGGCCCAGGCCGCCCGCGCCGACGAGCGCATCGCCGCGGGCGAGGCCGGCCCACTCACGGGGATACCAATGCAGCTCAAGGACAACATGTCCACTCGCGGCGTCGCCACGACCTGCTCGTCGCGAATGCTCGAGGGGTTCGTGCCGCCGTTCGACGCGACCGTAACGCAGCGATTATACGAAGCCGGCGCGGTGCTGCTGGGCAAGGGCAACCTGGACGAGTTCGCGATGGGGTCGTCCACCGAGAACTCGGCGCTGTTCACCACTCGCAACCCCTGGGACACCGAGCGCGTTCCGGGAGGCAGCAGCGGCGGTCCGAGCGCAGCGGTAGCGGCGGCGGAGTGCGTCTTCTCGCTGGGCTCCGACACCGGCGGCAGCATCCGGCAGCCCGCCGCGCTTTGCGGAGTGGTCGGTATGAAGCCCACCTATGGCGTGGTGAGCCGCTACGGCCTCATCGCTTTCGCGAGCTCGCTCGACCAGATCGGCCCGATCACCAAGGACGTGGCGGACTGCGCCATCGTGCTCAACGCCATCGCGGGCCACGACCCCAGGGACTCCACGTCCATCGACTTCCAGCCGCCCGACTATACGAGAGCGCTCCGGGACGGGCTGGACGGCGTGCGGTTGGGCGTGCCCAGGGAGTACTTCGCGGCCGGAATCGAGCCGGGCGTGGTAGACGCCGTGCGCGAGGCCATCGGCGTATTGGAGGGCTTGGGCGCGTCCGTCGAGGAGACCTCGCTACCCCACACCGGCTACGCGCTGGCCGTCTATTACATCATCGCGCCCTCCGAGGCGTCGGCGAATCTGGCGCGGTACGACGGCGTGAAGTACGGCTACTCGGCCCATGACGCCGAGACCATGTGGGACGCGCTGGAGCTTACGCGGCAGCGGGGATTCGGCCCCGAGGTGAAGCGTCGCATCATGCTGGGCACCTACGCGCTCTCCGCCGGCTACTACGACGCCTATTACCTGAAGGCGCAGAGGGTGCGCACAATCATCAGGCGCGAGTTCATGGACGTGTTCGAGCGGTTCGACGCGCTGGTTATGCCGACGTCGCCATCGGTGGCGTTCAGGCTGGGCGAGAAGACGCAGGACCCCGTCCAGATGTACCTGAACGACATACTCACGATGCCGGCGAATATCGCTGGCATACCGGCCATATCAGTGCCGTGCGGCCTGTCCGACGGGCTGCCGGTGGGTCTGCAGGTGATGGGCAAGCCGATGGGCGAGGAGATGGTTCTGCGAGTGGCGCACAACTACGAACAGGCGACGGGGTGGCGGCACAAGCACGGGCCGGGGATGTAGGGGGGGCGTCGGATTCAGGACTTGGTGTTTGCTGAATTGGGGATGTGGTCAGCCCGATTCTGCGATCCCGTGAGCGGTCCAAAGATACTCTTCGCTACTTGTTATGAAGGAACATAATCCAGACCGATGTTCCCAACGAACAGGGTTGACCACAATGCTACGCCGGAGCGGTTTCTGGAATGGCGTCCAATTTCAAGCGTGCAGCAAGAGAGTGAGTCGATTACAAGCTACACTTGGGGAGCGACTCGCATGTCTGTGGGACGGAGAAAGTGTAGAATGCCCGACGCATTCACTGTATTCGCTTCCCCGTAGAAGGGCGACCCAGTGCCACCACGCATTCTGGGCCTTGTTTGGGACGAGTGGAACGTTCAACATGTCGCTCGCCATCGCGTCGAAGCGCATGAAGTTGAAGAAGCGATTGAACACATTGGATGTGCTAAGAGAAGCCGGAATTACCTGCTGATTCTCGGCCAGACCTACAGCGGCCGCTACCTAGCCATTGTCGTTGACCACGAGGGTCAATGATACTGGTACACTGTTACCGCTCGGAACATGACAACCTCAGAGAGACGATTGTTCAGACGGGCGTTTCGATAGGCAAGGATTAAGTTGAACCGCGACATAACGCGGATCCGCGAGGCGGCGGCCGAGTACTGGGATGCACACACCATTGACGAAGCAGATGGCGACGTGGTCGATGTGGAAGTCGCGGTCCCGCTAACCGTTCTATTGTCAATCCGACTTGACGCCGAGCGGTACTCCAAGCTCAAGCGCATCGCCAGGAAGCGCGGATTGACAATCACTTCGATGGCAAAGGAAAGATTGGTCGAGCGCCTCGACCAATCTTAGGGGCGGTACACTAACCGCTCGCAATCGGCAGCGGCGGCTTTGGCCCGTCGATGTTTTAGGCGGTTTACGTGACTCCCGACGACTTGCGCGACGAACTGACGCTTAGCATCAAGGGTGTAGAGCCGTGGCAGCCCCCGGATGGGCAGCCCGGCGACGGCCTGATGCTACACACCACGCGGGGGCCTATCGAGGCCATCCTGCACCACGACCCGGACACGCCGACTCGTGCGGGTGTCGTGTGGGTTTGGGGCGCGCGCGGCGGATTCGACGGCCCGGCGGAGGGCGTGTATGGCGCGCTCGCGGAGGAACTGAAGAGCGGCATCACCTCGCTGCGCGTGAACTACCGTCACCCGGCGGTGCTGCCAGAGTCGGTGATGGACGCGCTCGCGGGGGTGTCGTTCCTGAGCGGGACGGGCCACACCGAGATTGCGCTGGTGGGCCACTCGTTCGGCGGCGCGGTGGTGATAGCGGCGGCGCCCTTCAGCCCGGCGGTGACGGCGGTTGCGGCGCTCTCCAGCCAGACCGGGGGAGCGTCCAGGGCCGCAGACGTGTCGCCGCGGCCGCTACTGCTCGTCCACGGTGAGGCGGACACTCGGCTTCCGCCCTACTGCACCGAGATGATATTCGAGTGGGCCCGGCACCCGAAACGCAAGATCATCTATCCGGGAGCCGGCCACGGTCTGCGGGAGTGCGCGGACGAGGTGCGGGGCCTGCTGCGCGACTTCCTGACGACGAACCTGCTGCCCGAAGAGCCCTAGCCGCGGGGCGTTTCAGGAGGCAGATCCGCCAACCTTGGCTAGGTTCGGGTGCGGCCTCCGACGCCGGCGGGGCCTCGCTTGCCGGGAGTGACCTCGACCGGCGTTGGGATGAGCCACTCTGCACCGGCTTTGACAGCACCACGGACCCTTCCGTCCCGCGCCAGTTGGCGGACCCTGCGTTCAGTAACGCCCAACCTCATGGCCGCTTCGCGTACCGTGACGTTGGCTACGTCGTCGGCTGCGACCTCGGACTCCAGCTCGAATTCGACCGGGCTGGGTTGCTTCAACGTGCTCACATCGTGAATGAGAAACCCAATGACCTCGCCGTCGTCGTCCAGCCTCTTGAGAATGCGCTCGTCATCAGTAGGCGTGAAGTACCCTTCCTTGGTCTCCCACAACACCTCGAGCATGTCGCCTTCCGAATCATACGAAACTAATACCCTTCTGTCTGTCATTCTCAGTCTCCTTTGATTCTTCGGTCGAGGTAGCTAGTGAGGATGATGGAGTACATTCTCCCCCATTTGAGGACCAGGCAGACGTAACGGTTCCTTCCACGTAGGTCAGGATACATCCGGTAGTAGAGCTTTACTGACGGGTCTGACCTGGATGGCTTTATCGCGTCAGGGCGTGCCAAGGTTTCAGCAAATCTGTGCAGGTGAGAGGCCATTTCAGGATGCCTCCGCAGGATGTGCAAGAGCCGCTCATCTGTCAACCTAACCTCATTGCCTCTCTCATCGCTAAAGAGCTGGGGGCCGCTTACATCGCCGTTTACCATACCGTAAACTATACCGCGTTCTGGTAGTTGGTTACAACGAGCTGCCCTTAGTGTGGCTTCATTGCTGATTAGGAGAACAGACCAACCTCGGTTGATGGCTGGTAGGGAGCAGCGGCGCTTTGGGAAGGGGAGGGAGATAAGACGGCTCAGCGCCGAGGCAGGTGCTGGAAGTTGCCTTTAAGAGGTTCGCAATCTATACTCTCACAGGCCAACAAGGTTTGACATTCGAGCGTTTGGGGCCGAGGCCCCAGCGGAAAGGACTGCCTCCAGATGGGTGAGCTAGCCGGCAAGGTTGCAATCGTAACTGGCGCGGGCCGACTGAGAGGCATCGGCAGAGCCGCCGCCGTGGAGTTGGCCCGGCTGGGCGCCGACGTGGTCGTCACCGGCACGGGCCGAAGCCCCGATTCGTTCCCGCCCGACGAGCAGGCAATTGGCTGGCGCGACATCGAGAGCGTTGCCGACCAGGTACGTGAGCAGGGCCGCCGCCCGCTGCCGCTTGTAGCGGACGTGAGCAGCGAGGAGAGCGTCCGCAACATGGTGGACCGCACCATCGAAGAGTTCGGGCGCGTCGACATCCTCATCAACAACGCCGCCTACGCGCGCGGCCCCGACCGCGTGCCCATACTGGAGCTGGACCCCGGCATCTTTCAACGGGTGGTCGACATCAAGCTCGCGGGCTCGTTTCTGTGCACGAAGGCGGTGATCGAGCACATGATTCCCCAGGGCGAAGGCGGCAAGATCGTCAACATATCGTCCGGTGCCGGAAAACGCGGAAGCGCGAACACGCTCGCTTACAACGCCGGAAACTTCGGCCTGGTCGGCATGACCCAATCGATGGCGCGCGAGCTGGGCAAGTACGGTATCAACGTAAACTGCGTGTGCCCGGGCGCGGTCGACACGCACCGCATGGACGACCTGGGCCGCGGAGACCGCTGGGGCGATATGGCGACCAACACGCCCATTGGCAGGAACGGCACCGACGACGAGGTCGGCGCGTTCACGGCCTACCTCTGCACCGAGGCGGCGTCGTGGATTCATGGCCAGTCGATCAATATCAATGGCGGCACGTTGATGGAGCACTAGGGAGAAGCACTTGGGTGAGCTAGACGGCAAGGTTGCAATCGTAACGGGCGCGGGCCGCCTGCGCGGTATCGGCAGGGCGGCCGCGGTGGAGCTGGCGCGGCTGGGCGCGGACGTTGTGGTGACGGGGACGGGCCGCAGCCCAGATTCGTTCCCGCCCGACGAGCAGGCCATTGGCTGGCGGGACATCGAGAGCGTGGCCGACCAGATTCGCGAGCAGGGCCGCCGCCCGCTGCCGCTTGTGGCTGACGTGAGCAGCGAGGAGAGCGTCCGCAACATGGTGGACCGCACCATCGAGGAGTTCGGGCGCGTCGACATTCTCATCAATAACGCCGCTTACGCGCGCGGCCCCGACCGCGTGCCCATTCTGGAGTTGGACCCCGGCATCTTCCAACGGGTCGTCGACATCAAGCTGGCGGGATCGTTTCTGTGCACGAAGGCGGTGATCGAGCACATGATTCCCCAGGGCGAAGGCGGCAAGATCGTCAACATATCGTCCAGCGCCGGTAAACGGGGCAGCGCGAACACGCTGGCCTACAACGCCGGCAACTTCGGCCTGGTCGGCATGACGCAGTCGATGGCGCGGGAGCTGGGCAAGTACGGCATAAACGTAAACTGCGTGTGCCCGGGCGCGGTCGACACGCACCGTATGGACGACCTGGGCCGCGGCGACCGCTGGGGCGAAATGGCGACCAATACGCCGATCGGCAGGAACGGCACCGACGACGAGGTTGGCGCGTTCACAGCCTACCTGTGCACCGAGGCCGCGTCGTGGATTCACGGCCAGTCCATCAACATCAACGGTGGCACCTTGATGGAGCACTAGGGAGAAGCATTTGGGTGAACTAGACGGAAAAGTCGCAATCGTAACCGGCGCGGGCCGGCTGCGGGGTATCGGCAGGGCCGCCGCCGTGGAGCTTGCCAAGCTGGGCGCCGACGTGGTCGTAACAGGCACGGGCCGCGACCCGGACACCTTCCCGCCGGACGAGAAGGCCGTGGGCTGGCGCGACATCGAGAGCGCCGCTGAGCAGGTGCGAGCCGAGGGCGTCCGCGCGCTGCCACTGGTGGTGGATGTGAGCGACGGGGACAGCGTGCGCAACATGGTGGAGCGCACCGTCGAAGAGTTTGGGCGCATCGACATCCTCATCAACAACGCAGCCTCCGCGCGCGGGCCGGACAGGGTGCCCATACCCGAGCTTACGCTGGCCAACTTCCAGACGGTCATCCACGTTAAGATCACGGGCACGTTCCTCTGCACCAAGGCGGTGGTCGAGCACATGGCGCGCCAAGGCGACGGTGGCAAGATAGTGAACGTGGCTTCGGGCGCGGGCAAGACCGGCGCGGCCAACACGCTGGCCTACAACGCCGCCAACTTCGCCCACGTGGGCATGACGCAGTCGATGGCCCGCGAACTGGGGCAGTACCGCATAAACGTCAACTGCGTGTGCCCGGGCGGCGTGGACACCTCCCGCGTGGACGACCTCGGTCGCGGCGAGGC
Source organism: Dehalococcoidia bacterium (assembly GCA_965226695.1). Taxonomy (GTDB): domain Bacteria; phylum Chloroflexota; class Dehalococcoidia; order Lucifugimonadales; family CATOSD01; genus CATOSD01. Next base: position 2,426,915 of record OZ245405.1, on the reverse strand, counting down.
GTGGCGGCAGGGCGCGGCGCGTACGGCCATAGGACGCTACGGCACCGACCAGGAGGTCGGCGCGTTCATCACCTACCTGTGTACCGAGGCCGCCTCCTGGATTCACGGCCAGTCGATCAACATGGACGGCGGTGACGTGATGGAGCATTAGGGCCGCGGCCACCGAGGATATGGATTGGCAGTTCGCGTTTCCAGGCCGTTAACCTACTCCAACCGTTTCGGCAAGCAGCAGTCGGCCTCCGGCGGGCTGTTTCAGCTTCACCAGATCACCTTTGCCGACAAGGCCATCCAGGGCGACCCCATACGCGCCCTGGTGGAGCTCATCACCAACTGCGACGACGCCTACAACAAGCGTCCGCCGGAGTTGGGCCGCGAGGCCTGCCCAATCGAGATCAGCGTCTGCGAGGCCGCGCCCGCGCCTTTCCTGACCATCAGCGACAGAGCCTTGGGCATGGACGGCTCTCGCATGGACCAGGCGCTGGGCAGCTACACCTCCGCAACCAGCACGGGGGCAGACCGCGGCTACTTCGGGCGGGGCCTGAAGGATGGCATACTCGCGCTGGGCGACGGCGAGGTTGAGTCGGTGTCGAACGGCGCCGTGCACCGCGCGTGGCTCGGCATACGGGGCGGCCAGCCCTACTACGAGGCCCATCACCCGACAGAAACGCCGAACACCGACGGCGGCGTCCCCGCACCGAGCGGCACAACGGTGCGCATCCAGGTAAATCGTCCGGACGTCGCGCCGCCCACGTTCCGCAATCTCGAGCGACAGATACCTTTTCACTTCATGCTGCGCGGCATCCTGAGCAATCCGGCAAGGCACATCTACTTGAGCGAGACCTCACCGGACGGCGAGGTCTTGCGGCGCAAGCGGCTGCAATATCGCTTTCCAGAAGGGCGGCTCGTGCTGGAAAACTCCCTGTTGCTAGGCCGGTTCGAGATACCCTACCGCGTCATCGTGTACCAGTCTGAGCGGGAACTTTCCACGCCGCGCCAGACGGGGCCGTACGCCGAGGCGGGCCTTCTCATCACGGATGGGAACGCGATTCTGGACAACACGCTGGGCATGTTCGACGCCGACCCGGACGCGGGCGCGCTGTTCGGCAGGCTGGAGTGCCCCCACCTGAACAAGCTGATGCGCGACAACGAGCCTATAGTGCAGGCCACGCGCCACGGGCTGATGTGGGACCATGAGGTCGCTCGGGAGCTGCGGCTTACGCTGGACGAGCGGCTCGAGCCGTTGGTGAGGAACATCGCCCGGCAGGGGGTCTCCATGCGGAGCGCGCGCGACGCGACGGCGGCAGCCGAGCGGATGGCGCGAGGCGTGGAGGCGATCAGCGTGATCGCGAGGGCCGAGGTCGGATCGCGGGGCCCGGTCTTCGATCGCATCGTGTTGGCCGATGCCGGGGTGGACGCCCCGCGGGTCCGATACGACGCGCTCTCTTCGGTCGTCGAGGTCAATTTGGGCCACCCGGCCGTCGCGCCCTACCTTGCGAGCGCCGCTCGTCGGGGCGTGCCGTCGGCGCAGGGGCAGACACTGCTGGCCGAGCTTGTGCTGGAGGCGGCGTCCGCCGCGATAGCCGAGCGTACCGGCGACGCGGCGGACGCCGGGCGGCTGCGCGACGCCCACGCCGAGAGGGTACACGCGGCGCTGGTGGAGCCACGCCACCGCGTGGACGACCTGGGGTAGGCGGGGGCGCGTTTCTGCGTGGTGTGCGGGCGGTTCGCGAACCGCCCCTACGTCTGGGCGCAGCGCGGCGATTTCCGCCACAAGCGCGGGGCCATGTTGACACCCCCTTCCCGCCAGTGCTACGGTTCGCCCATCCCACTCTCGAGGTAACGCCATGCTACTGACCGGGGACATCAATCTCGCCAACGTCACGGATCCCACCAAGCCCTTCGCTCTCGTGGCCGACAGGCTCCACGCCGAGGACGTTGTGTTCGGCAACCTGGAGGGCTGCCTCTCCGACGTGATCGACCCGTACCACTACATGAGCAAGGCGGGCTGGCGCAACGCCGGCGCGGCGGGCGCCCCGGCGCTTAGACTGGGCGGGTTCGACGCTGTGGGATGCGCCAACAACGTGACCTTTGGGCGCGAGGCGATCTTGGAGTCGCTGGCGGTGCTCGACGAGCTGGGCGTTCCGCACACCGGGGCGGGCCACGACCTGACGTCGGCGCGCAAGCCCGTGGTGCTGGAGCGCGGCGGCACGCGCTATGGCTTTCTGCAATACACGTCGGTCTTCTGGCCCATAGGGCACCAGGCGTCCGACGCGCGGCGCGTCGACGGCTCGGACCCGCTGGAGAAGCGGTACGACGACCGCGCCGGTCTGCCGGACGCGCCACTGCCCCACGAGGCCGCCGCCGGCGTGGCCACGATCAAGGCGCACACGGCCTACCTGCCCAACCCGCGCACGGGCGAGATGCCGGGCGGCGCGGCTACGACTCTCACCTGGCCCGACGCCGAATACCTGGCTGCCTTCCAGGAAGACGTGAGCGCCTTGCGGGAGAGGGTCGACGTGCTCGTGACGTCGCACCACTGGGGCATATCCGGCAGCGACGACACGCAGCAGTACCAGGTCGACGTGGCCCACGCGGCGATCGACGCTGGCGCGGACTTGGTCATGGGCCACGGCCCGCACGTAATCCAGCCGATCGAGGTGTACAAGGGCAAGGCCGTGTTCTACAGTCTGGGCAACTTCCACTTCGGCTGGGAGCACATGGGCGGCGGCTGGGTGGGCCTCGCCGTGCGCGCCGACGTTCGCGACGGCGAGATCGCGTCTGTCTCGTGCGTGCCTGTGTCCGAGGACGACCACGCCAACCGCCGCAGCGTCTTCCGCACAGTCGACCAGGAGCGGGAGGCCGTAGACCACCTGGCGCGGCTGTCCGAGCGGTTCGGCACGGAGTTGATTGAGGACGGCGAAACGCTGCGAGTAGTCTAGCCGTCCCGCATGGATGACGCCGCGGCCTGCGACGACCAGCTTAGCCGGACGCCGCCGCGCGGCTGGGCCGTAATCCTGCTGTCGCGGTTCCGGCGCAGCAGCATAGTCGTAAACTCCTTCGCCTTCGGCATATTCCTGCCCTTCATCACGGAGGACCTCGGCCTCACGCCGCTCCAGGCGGGACTGCTCCAGGCCGTGTGGTGGGTCGCCACCGCCGCGCTGACACTGCCTTTTGGAGCGTTCTTCTCCCGCTTTCGGCCCGTTCCTCTCACGCTCGTGTCGTTGACGCTGGTGGTGCCGTTCGTCTTTCTGCAGGGGCTGGCCGCCAACTTCATCGCGCTGTTCGCAACGAGACTCCTGCTGGTGGTGTCCAACCTCATTTCAATTCCGGCGCGCACGCTGCTGTTGCAGCAGTGGGCGGCGCGGCGAGACTACGCCACTGTCAACGCGGTGGGCCTTTCGCAGCACAGCCTGTTGCTGGCAATCTCTATCAGCCTTAGTGCGGTGCTTATAGGAGCGGTGGGGAGCTGGCGGACGGCGTACTTCATCCAGGGCGGGCTGATGGTCGCGCAACTGATAGCGTGGCTGTTGGTTGCCAAGGAGCGTCATGCGCCCGTAAGCGGCTTCCAGGTACGGCTCCGCGCGCCCCAGCGCAGCCCCATCGCGGCGATTCGCGCCTACCCGCAGGCGTGGCTGATAGGCGTCACGATGTTCTTCCTCGCGGCTACGTGGACTGCGATGGTGACATTTCTTCCCACGCTGCTGCTGCAGGACAAGGGCATCTCGCTGACGCTTGGAGGGCCGTTGCTCGCGTTCCTGTACTACAGCCTGGTGCCGTTCGCGCTGTCGGCGGGCTGGATTTCGCGTAGGGTGCCCAACCGCAAGCTGTTGCTCGCCGTTCCCGCGGTGTGCAACGTGGCGCTTGGCGTGGCAATCACGGTTACGCCCCATCCACTGCTGCTGATGGCGCTCATCACGGGGCTGGGGCTGGTGTGGGTCGCCTCGCCAGTGATCGAGTTGCTGCCGTTCGAGTTTCCGGGCATAGGGCCGCGTGAGGTGGTGGTGGTCGCCGCACTAATCAACACCGTCACCGGGATGGGGTTCGCTGTGGGGCCGGTCGTGGTCGGAGCCGTCGCCGAGTACACGGGTTCGCTGCAAACGGGGCTGCTGGTCCTCACGCTGCTGACGGGCGTTGGCGTAATCTCCGCTTTGTTGTACCCAAGCCATTTCCGGGATCCGGCGACTCCGGAGCCAGCCGGTCAGAGGGGTTAGGACCTGTCAATCGCCCTATAGCGGAGACGACTACGCAGGCCCCACCGTGGCCGCGTGCTCTATAATGGTGTATGAATGATTGGCGAGGCCGCACCTGGGCGGTGCGCGGTTGGGTAGAGGGAGTCCATGTCAATCGAGGAACATGGAGCCGTGCTCATAACGGGGGCGTCGTCGGGCATCGGGCGCGCGGCGGCGCTGTACCTGGCCGAGCGCGGCTATCGCGTCGTCGGCACGAGCAGGTCCATGGAACGGTTGGAGGGATTGCTCGACGAGGCCCGCCGCCGGCATCTCCCCGTATCGGGAGCGGAACTGGACATCAACAGCGACGGCGACGTGGAGCGCGTTGTGCCGGACCTGGCGAGCCGGCACGGCGGAATCGGCGTGCTCGCGAACAACGCCGGCTACGGCCTCTGGGGGCCGGTGGGCAGCCTGTCGCCGCGCGAGCTTGCGGCGCAGTTCGAGACGAACGTGTTCGCCGCGCACCGTCTTATCAGGGCCGCGCTGCCGGACATGCTGGAGCGCCGCAGGGGCACCATCATCAACATCAGCTCCGTGCTGGGCAGGCTCGCCACGCCGTTCAACGGCGGGTACGCGGCAAGCAAGTTCGCCCTGGAGGGACTGAGCGAGTCGCTTAGAACGGAGCTCTGGCCCTTCGGCGTGCGGGTGGCCGTGGTGGAGCCGGGGCTGTTCAGGACCGAGTTCATCAGCAACCAGGTCACCGCCGCCGATGCCGAAGACGAAGACTCGGTCTACTTCCCTTACGTCCGGCGGTACAGGCAGCGCAGCCTGGCTATGCACAGGAAAGGCGCCGACCCCGTGAGGGTGGCCCGGGTCATACACAAGATCATACGCTCAAGGCGTCCCGCATTCCGGTATCCGGTGAGCGTCGAGGCGCACCTGGGCGGACTGGCCGCGCGGTTGCTGCCCGAGAGGTTGTACCTGTACCTGATGGGCCGGTTTACGATGAGATAGGTTTGGGGGCTGGCAGATGAGCGCGATTTCGCAGGTCACGGCAAGGGAGGTACTGGACTCCCGCGCAAACCCCACAGTAGAGGTGGACGTCACACTCAGTGACGGCGCGTGGGGACGGGCGCTAGTGCCGTCCGGGGCGAGCACGGGAGCGAACGAAGCCCACGAGCTTCGCGACGGCAACCCGCGCAGGTACGGCGGGCGCGGCGTGCTGCGCGCCGTCGCGAACGTTCGCGGACCGATAGCGGATCGTGTCGCGGGCATGTCCGCGCTCGACCAAGAGGCGCTGGACAACGCGCTGGTCGAACTGGACGGCACGCCCAACAAGAGCGCGCTCGGCGCGAACGCCACCCTGGGTGTTTCGCTGGCAAGCGCCCGCGCGGCGGCGCGCAGCCGGGGGGTGCCGCTGTACGCCCACCTCGGAGGCGGAGAGGCGCCCACGCTGCCCGTGCCTATGTTCAACATCATCAACGGCGGCAGGCACGCCGCAAACTCAACCGACTTCCAGGAGTTCCTGGTCGTTCCCGCGGGATTCGAGAGCTTTGCCCTCGCGCTGCGCGCCGGCGTCGAGGTCTACCACGCGCTACGCTCGCTGCTCGTGCAGCGCGGCATGGGTGGGGGCGTGGGCGACGAGGGCGGATTCGCTCCCGCGCTGTCTTCCAACCGCGAGGCCGTCGAGCTGATCCTGTCGGCCATAGAGCTGGCGGGATACACACCCGGAACGCAGTGCTTCATCGCTCTGGACGTGGCGGCGTCCGAGATTTACGAGGGGCGGCGGTACGCACTCGCACGCGAGGGCGCCGCGCTCGACTCCGGCGAGCTGATCGCCAGGTACGCCGAATGGTCACGCGAGTATCCGCTGATAAGCATAGAAGACGGTATGGCGGAGAATGATTGGGATGGCTGGCAGGCGATGACTTCGGCCATCGGTTCAAGCGTGCAGCTTGTGGGAGACGACCTGTTCACCACGAACACCGCCCTCATCCAGCGAGGCCTCGACAGTTCGGCCGCCAACGCGGTGCTCATCAAGCTGAACCAGATCGGCACGCTGACCGAGACGCTGCGAGCCATAGCGATGGCCGTGCGGGCCGGATGGGGCGCCGTGATAAGCCATCGCTCCGGCGAGACCGAGGACACGACCATCGCGGACCTGGCCGTCGCGACCGCGGCGGGGCAGATCAAGGCGGGCGCTCCGGCCCGCTCCGAGCGCACCGCCAAGTACAACCGGCTGCTGCGCATCGAGGAGGAGCTCGGGGACCGGGCGAGTTTCGCCGGACTCGAGGTCTACGAGCACCTGGCGCGGTGAGCGGCGCTACGCGGCGCTGACGTGAGAGAACACGAAACGCGGCCCACGCCAAGGGTAATCGACTTCCACACCCACGCCTTCCCGCCGTGGCTGCGGGACCGGCGTGACAGCTACCTGGAGACCGACGCTACGTTCGGTGAGCTGTTCTCCAACCCCAGGGCCAAGATGTCCACAGCCGACGAGCTCGTCGAGGCGATGGATGCCGACGGCGTGGACGCATCCGTCGTGATGGGCATGGGCTGGACCGACCACGGGCTGGCTGTGGAGGTCAACGACTACCTTGCGGAGTCGGCGCGGCGCTACCCCGGCAGGCTGTACGGGTTCGGCGGCGTCAACCCGGCCTGGGGCGAGCGCGCAGCACGGGAGGCAGAGCGGTGCGCGGCCGCCGGGCTCGTCGGCATAGGCGAGCTGCACCCCGACACCCAGGCCTACGAAATTGGCGACAAGCGGGTGATGGCCCCTGTGATGGAGGCGGCGCGACACCTGGGCCTCATCGTGGCGACTCACTCGTCGGAGCCGGTGGGCCACCTCTACCCCGGCAAGGGCGCGACCCGCCCTGAGTCGCTTTGGCGGTTCATCCTCGCGTTTCCCGACGTCGCCATAGTGTGCGCCCACTGGGGAGGCGGCCTGCCCTTCTACGCGCTGATGCCGGAGGTCGAAGAGAGCCTGTCGAACGTCTACTTCGACTCGGCGGCGTCGCCGCTCCTGTACTCGGCCTCGGTGTTCCCCACCGTCACGGCGCTGGCCGGCGCGGGGCGAGTCCTGCTGGGCAGCGACTACCCGTTGCTGCGCGCGCGCCGGCTGATCGACGAGGCGCGGCGGACCGTGGCGTCGGAGGGGGACCTGACGGCTATCCTGGGGGGCAACGCGGAGCGGCTGCTGGCGCGCGCGATGGGGGTAGGTGGTGCGCTTGGGTCACCCCCATCCCTTCGACAGGCTCAGGGCAGGCACTAACCTTCCCCCATCGAGGGGGAAGGGACTAGGACTTGGGGTGGAAGACGCCGAACGAGCTGGTGTAGCCGTGCAGGTAGGTTGAGCCTCCGACCTGGCCGATCTCGCCGTTGCAGAAGAAGCCGGTCAACGGCATAGGGCCCAGTTTATCGCGGAACATGTCCGTGTCGTGGTCGGCCCGCCCGTAGAGGTACGACCCTCTGCCCAGGCAGGAGAACAACAGCGCCCCGGCCTCTCCGTGGATTGCTTGCGTGTCCAGGTAGCGTTCGAGGACCGCGTCCAGGTCCTGTGCCGACGTGTCGGCGTCCCGCAGGTGGAACTGCACTATCTGGCCCTCTTTGAGCATCTCGCCGATGGCGAGCACTCCGCGCTTGCCGTCCACACCGACGATGTTTCGAATGAGGAAGTCGCCCTGCCGCGGCGACTCGTTCATCCCGTCCATCACTATCCCCAGGAAGAGCGAGTTCTGGGCAAGCTGCCTGTCGCGATCGCTGAGCCCGGTGAACACCTCCTTGAGCGCCTCGAACGGCGTGCGACCGTCCACCCCGATTAGCACGTTGCTCTGGCATTCCGTTATCTGCATGGGCGCACCGATGGGCCGGCAGCCCTGCGCGACGACGGTATCGATCATGACGTCGCCGCTGAACGCCAGTCCCACCATGCCGGCGTGGTGGACCTCGTCGCCCAGGAACAGCGCGTTGGCGCCCGGCTGGATTCCGCCGCTCGCCAGGCCGCCAATCTTGACGCTGCCGGGGAAGGCGTAGTCGAGTCCCATCAGCAGGAACTCCCCTCTTACGCTGAACGGGTCGGCGAGCAGCAGAAACTGCGGATCGTTCCCAGCCGACGTGTTTAGGAGCGCTTCCCAGTCCTGAGGCGGCGCATCGCCGTCCGGTAGTGCGGCGTCCTCCACGTGGAAGGGTGTGATGGACACGCCCGGCATCTGTGCGGCGGCCATCGCGAAGCCGGGGCGGTTCTCCACCTCCGCGCCGGCGCCTATCACGCCGCCGCTGGAGCAGCCAACCAGCACGCCGCCCGGCAGCGCCGCGCCAACGAGCGAGGGCACGTCGGCGAAGCTGTCGGCGTAGTGGGCCGACGCGAACGCGACAACGAGGTCGGGGCGCGCGCCTTCCAGTTCGGTGTTGAGCCTGGCGGCGCAGTCCCGCACCGCGTCGGCGAGAGTGTCCGCCTCGGATACCGCTGAACTCCATCTCATCTGCTATCCCCCTTGTGGACTCTCGCCTGCGGCCCCGGCCGCCCTGGTCTCAGTATTCCTGACTAGAAGTCGTCGTCCTCTTCCACCTCTAGGAAGCCCTTGCTCTTGAGGTCCGCCTCCAGCACGGGCAGCCAGTCGCGGGTAGGCACGTTCGCGGGTACGGTGATCTCGACCGCGCCGGAGCGCAGGAGGCTGAGCGAGCCGCCGCCGCTCTTCTCAAGCGGGACGCTGATCTGCTCCCTGTCAATGCCGAAGCGGTCCGTGACCTCGTAGAGCGTCATCATGTCGTCCATGGATATGATGTCGTCGGCCATTGAGGCACCGTTCCCATCGCGCTTGTAACAAATCCGTCAGCAGGTACAATGAGGTTACACTACGACACAGAGCCGTATCAATTCAAGCGGGGCGGCCGCGCGCGCCGATGGGAGGATGCCGATGGCAAGACTCGAGGGACAGGTGGCCATAGTAACGGGCGGCGCACTCGGCATTGGCGGCGCAGCCGCGAGGCGGCTTGCCGAGGAGGGGGCGAAAGCTCTCATCGCGGACATCGATCTCGACGCGGGGGAGGCCAACGCGCGCAGGATTCGGGAGGCCGGCGGCGAGGCCCAGGTGGTGCGGGCCGACGTGGGCAGCCACGACGACATACGCGGCATGATCGAGCGTGCGGTCGAACTGTGGGGAAGGCTCGACATCCTGGTGAACAACGCCTACAGCCCGGCGCACGGCCCGGACACCGGCAGCGCGCTGGACGTTACCGAGGAGCGGTGGGACTTCGAGATGGGGGTTCTCGCCAAGTCGATCTTCCTCGGCGTCAAGTACGCCGTCCCGGAGATGCGGAAGACAGGCGCGGGCAGCATCGTCAACATCGCGTCCGTCCACGGAATGCTCATGGCGCCTGGCAAGCTCGTCTACGAGGCGGGCAAGTCCGCGGTCATCGGCATGACTCGCCAGATGGCGACCGACTTCGGGCCGATGAACATAAGAGTTAACGCCATTTGCCCTGGCCACATCGTGACGGAGCGCATAGAGGCGAGCTACGGCGAGGACCGCTCCGGCGCGCATTTCCTGGAAGACCAGTACCCACTTCGCAGGGTCGGGCTCCCCGTAGACGTCGCCAACGCGATCGTCTTCCTGTGCTCGGGCGAGGCCTCGTTCATCACCGGCCACGCCTTGGCCGTGGACGGCGGGCTGACCGTGCAGCTTCAGGAGGACTTCGGCGTCCGGCAGGCGCACTACGCCCAGCAAACGCCGGGGTTGAAATTGCCTTACTAGACCACGCCCCGGGCAGGACACAGGGGAAAATGGACGCGGGCGGGTTTGAAACCCGCCCCTACGGAGGTGGCCCGGTAATGCGGCCGGGGCCAAGCATGAGAGGAGCGAGAGAATGGACCTTCAGCTAACCGGCAAAGTCGCCATCGTGACCGGCGGCAGCGTGGGAATCGGCAAGGCGATCGCGCGTGAGCTCGCGCGTGAGGGCGTGAACGTGGTGATTTGCGCCAGGCGCGAGGGGCTGTTGGAAGAGGCCGCACAGGAGCTATCGGCGGAGACCGGGGGGCGAGTCATCGCCGTTCCCGCCGACACCACCAGCAATCAGTCGGTGCAAGGGCTGGTGGATGCGACCATGGCCGAGTTCGGCAGGGTGGACGTGCTCGTGAACAACGCCGCGTACCCGGGCGGCCTCGTGGGCGGCGGGCTGGACGACGCGGACGACGAGGACCTGCTTGCCGACCTCAACACCAAGGTGGTGGGCTACCTGCGCTGCGCCAAGGCAGTGGCGCCGATCATGCGCGAACAGGGCTGGGGCCGGATAATCAACATCGGCGGCATGGCGTCGCGCAACTCTGGCACCTACAGCGGCGTTCGCAACCTGGCGCTGGTACACATGACCAAGACGCTCTCCAACGAGCTGGGCCCGCACGGCGTTAACGTCAACGTCGTGCACCCGGGCACGACCCGCACTGAGCGCACCGGCCCCATGCATGCGGAGCAGGCGGAGCGCGAGGGCGTGTCGGTTGAAGACGTCGAAGAGCGCATTTCGCAGGGCATCGCAATCCGGAAGATTGTCGACGCGACCGAGATTGCCTACGTCGTCGCATTCCTCGCGTCCCCGCTGGCGATCGCTGTCACGGGCGAGGCGATAGCGGCGAGCGGCGGCGTGGGCCAGGCCGTGCAGCAGTAGCCCGGTCCGAGGAGCGCGGTGCGTTGCGTCAACCGGTGCGCGCGTTCGTGGCGATAGAGCTGCCGGACCGCGCAAAGGACGCGCTGGCCCGCGTGGTGGGGGAGCTCAGGGCCGCCCGGGTCGGCGGGCTGCGGGCCGTGCGTCCAGAGGGCATCCACCTCACGCTCAAGTTCCTGGGCGACGTGCCCGCCGACCGGATAGAGGCAATTGGCGGCCCCATCGAGCGCGCCGCCGGCCAGCATACGCCGTTCGCCCTCTCGCTGGGCGGCGTCGGCGCGTTTCCGAGCGGCCCCGCACCCCGTGTGCTGTGGGCCGGCATCGCGGGCGACCTGGACAACCTGGGGGCGCTCCAGACGAGCGTCGACGGCTGCCTGGCCGACCTGGGCTTCGCGAGGGAGCGCCGGCCGTTCAACCCGCACCTCACACTTGCCCGGCTGCGCGACTCGGCGTCGAGAGAAGACAGGTCTCGCGCGCTCTGCGTGCTGCGAGCCGCGCAACCGCTGGAAGCATCGGGCTTCGACGTAGACGCTATTGTGCTGTTTCAAAGCACGCTCGCGCCTGGCGGCGCCGTCTACCGGCCACTGCTGCGCGTGCCGCTGGCCGGGATGTGCCCGGAAACGGCGTGACGCTGTGCCTCGCAGGGGCGCCTGTGCTGGTGGCGGGGTTTTCGCAAGTCGATGTCTACTATGTTATACTTGCGCAGTTTTCGGCGGCACGACATTAGCACCACACGGGAGAAGCGAGCTTTGGCCGCAAAGATTGACCTGATTCCAGATGGAAGCGTAACGTCCGCGGCCGGATTCTTCGCGGGCGGCACGTACGCGGGTCTAAAGACGCGGGAAGAGGGCGTGCTCGACCTCGGGATCCTGCTGTCCGAGCGACCTGCCGCTCTCGCGGCGACTTTCTCCACCAACCGAATCCTCTCCCCTTCCGTCACGGTGAGCCGAGAGCGGGCAAAGCGCGGATCCGCCCGCGCGGTGGTGGCCAACAGTGGCTGCGCGAACTGCTGCGTCGGCGACCAGGGCCGCGCGGACGCCGAAGAGATGGCGGCGCTGGCCGCTCAGCACGTGGGCGTCGACCCCGATGAAGTGCTGGTCGCCAGCACCGGCATGATAGGCGTGGAGCTGCCGATGGCCTTGATTCGCCAGCACGTGGGCGCCGTGGGACTGACCGCGGAAGGCGGCCACGATTTCGCGCGCTCGATTATGACCACCGACTCGCACAAAAAGGACATGGCTGTCAGCGTTGAGCTGGACGGCCGGCGCGTAACGCTCGGCGGCGCGGCCAAGGGTGTGGGCATGATTCACCCCGACATGGCGACAATGTTGTGCTTCATAGCCACGGACGCCACGGCTGAGCAGGACTTCCTGAAGGCCGCGCTGAGCGAGGCGGTCGCTTTGAGTTTCAATATGATCGACGTCGATGGCGACCAGAGCACGAATGACACTGTGCTCGTTCTGGCGAACGGCGCGGCGGGCGGGCCGGCGATCCAGCCCGGAACGGCGACCGCGGCTGACTTCCAGGAGGCGTTGACCTACGTCTGCACCGAGCTGGCAAAGGAGCTGGTTCGCGACGGCGAGGGGGCGCAGCGCCTCATCGAGGTCGAGGTCAGCGGGGCGGCGAACGAGTCCGACGCTCGCGTCGCGGCCCGTGAGATTGCCTCCTCCTCCCTGGTCAAGGCGGCCGTGCACGGCAGGGACCCCAACTGGGGCCGCATCATGATGGCCCTCGGCAAGAGCGGCGCAGAGATGGACGAGTCCATGATAGACCTGTTCATCAATGGCATCCACATCGTCCACGAGGGGAAGGCCATTCCCTACTCTACGGACGCCGTCGTTGGCGCGATGGGCGGCGCCGAGGTGACGTTCGGCGTCGAGCTGGGCATAGGCGACGCCAGCGCCCGAGCGTGGGGATGCGACCTCACCGAGGAGTACGTGACCTTCAACTCGGCCTACAGCACCTAGGCCGCTAGCGATGAAGAGCGGACACCTCGCCCAGGATGCGGAGACGCTCGCTTGCGCGGCGGATGGTCGCGGCCTGGTCGAGGCATCGGCTTCAGCAGCCACTACACGAGAGGAGCCTCTATCCAATGGGACGACTGTAGTTGGGACGACTGTAGTCAAGATTGGCGGCAGCACACTGGGCAGCCACGACACCACCCTGGAGGACCTCGTGGCGCTCCAGCGGGAGGGCCGGACGGCCGTGGTGGTGCACGGCGGCGGCAAGGTGATTTCCGAGTGGATGGAGAAGCAGGGCGTTAAGCCCAAATTCGTGCGAGGCTTGCGGGTAACGGACGCGCAGAGCCTGGACATCGCGGTCGCCGTCCTGACCGGTCTCATCAACAAGACGCTGGTGGCGTCGCTCACGGCGGCGGGCGGCAGGGCGATGGGGCTGAGCGGCGCGGACGGCGGAATGATCAAGGGGGTCGTCAAGGACCCCGAGCTGGGGCTGGTGGGCACGGTGACCGGGGTCGACCCTGAGCCGATTCACGCGGTGCTGCGGGCGGGGTACATTCCCGTCATTGCCCCGGTCGCGGTTTGCGGCTCGCCGGACTCTTCTCAGACCACGCTGTTGAACATTAACGCCGACACGGCCGCCGGCGAAATAGCGACGGCGCTCGGCGCCGAGCGGCTGGTGTTTCTCACGGACGTCGAGGGCGTCTACGACAATTCCCGCCGCGTAATACCGCGGCTCACCGAACGCCAGGCGCGGGGTCTCATCGGCTCCAGCGTTATCGGCGGCGGCATGATTCCCAAGCTGGAGGCGTGCATCACGTCGCTGAGCGGGGGCAGCGTGGCTCACATAGTCGACGGACGCCTGACAAGAGCCCTCACAGAGACGCTGAACGGCAAGGCGACCGGAACCAGAGTAGGTTAGCGACACTATGAACCCCGATAACGAGAACGGTAACGGCTACCCCCAGGAGTTCGAGCCCGAACAGATCCCCATCCAGATTGGCGGCATACTGAAGTGGGGCGCCGTCGTCATAGGGGTCGTCGCGGTATTCGCGCTGTTTTCCCTCGCGCGCTCGGTGTACACCGATTGGCTGTGGTACGAGTCGCTGGGTTACCGCGGCGTCTACACCAAGATTCTGTTCACGCGAGTAGGCATGTTCGTTGCAGGTATGCTGGTGGCCGGACTCGTGCTGGCAATCAATATCTTCCTGGCCTTCCGAAAGTCCGACGGCCAGGCAAACGTGTCGCTGCCGGATGAGGCGGTCGAATTTCTGCGAAAGCTGGTCGTGTGGGGCAGTGTCGGCGCGGGCGTGCTGCTGAGCGTGATATTCGGCGCGGCGCTGGCGTCGCAGTGGGAGTACTTCCTGCGATTCCTGGAGTCCGTCCCCTTCGGCCAGACTGACCCGATCTACGGCCTGGACCTCGGATTCTACGTCTTTGCCCTGCCCGTGTACGGCTTCGTGCAGGGCTGGGTTCTGGGCGTTCTGGTGGTGTCGGTGCTGGCCGTGGTCGCCATCTACTTCATCCGGTCCGGACTGCGCGGAGACCGCTTCTCGATTGCACCCTCGCTAAAAGTGCACGTCTCCGTCATGGGGGCGCTGATCCTGTTCACCATCGCCGCCGGACAGTGGATAGACCGCTGGGAGCTGCTGCTGTCCGAGGACGGCGCCGTGTTCGGAGTGGCATACACCGACCTGAACGCGCGCATGCCGGCGCTGATGATAACGGCTATCATAGCGGTGGCGAGCGGCATACTGCTGCTGGTCAACATATGGCTGTCCGGCATGAGGCTGTTTATGGGCGCGGTCGTGCTGTGGGTGGTCGCCTCGCTCGCATTGGGCGCGGCCTGGCCTTCCCTGGTGCAGCGCCTTACCGTGACTCCGAACGAGTTCGTCAGGGAGTCGGAGTACATCTCCAACAACCTCGAGTTCACGCGCCAGGGCTACGCGCTCGACAACATAGACGAGCAGTTCTACCAGGCCGGAAGCGAAGTGACGTCCGAGTTGATAGCCGACAACGCGCTGACGATCAACAACATACGGCTGTGGGACTACCGCCCCCTGACGGACGTGTACCGGCAGATCCAGCTTATACGGCCGTACTACGATTTCATTGGCGTTGACGTGGGCCGTTACACCATAGGCGGCTCGTACCGCCAGGTGCTGCTGGCCGCCCGCGAGGTAGCGACAGACAAGCTGCAGCCCGAGTCCCAGACGTGGCTCAACCGGCACCTCTTCTATACGCACGGGATTGGCATCGCCATGAGCCCGGTGACGGAATTCACTCCAGAGGGTAGACCGCTGTTCTTCGCCAAGGACATACCGGCGGACGGCGTAATCCCCATCGGCGTGGAGGGCGCGCCCGAGCCGGAGCTGTTGGTGGAAAACCCGCGCATATATTACGGCGAGAACACCGACGACTACGTCATCGTAAAGACCAACACCAACGAGCTGGACTTTCAGACGGAGGAGGGCGACCTCATCCGCACCAGCTACACAGGCGACGGGGGCGTCGGGCTTTCGTCGTTCGTCCGGCGCATGGCCTACGCCTGGCAGTTCGCGGACGTGAACATCCTGATAAGCGGCGAGATAACGAGTGAGAGCCTGATCCAGTACCGCCGCCAGGTCCAGGAGCGGATCAAGTCCATTGCGCCGTTCCTGTGGCTGGACGAGGACCCCTACATCGTGGTCGCCGACGGGCAGCTCTTCTGGATGCAGGACGCCTACACCGTAACAGACCACTTCCCCTACTCCGACCCGACCGACACGGAAGGCGGAGAGCGAATCAACTACATTCGCAACAGCGTCAAGATTACGGTGGACGCCTTCAACGGCGACGTGCTGATGTACGAGTGGGACGTCAACGACCCGATCATCGCCACCTACCGGGGCATGTTCCCGGGTCTTTTCAAGTCGCAGGAAGAGATGCCTCCCGCGCTGGCGCAGCACGTGCGGTACCCGCAGGACATGTTCGACCTGCAGGCTCACAAGTACACCAAGTACCACATGAAGGACCCGCAGAACTTCTACAACAACGAGGACCTTTGGGCGATACCCAACGAGAAGTTCGGACAGGAAGATCAGCTCCAGCCGGTGGAGTCATACTACGTGATAATGAAGCTGCCGGGCGAAGACCGGGAGGAGTTCGTTCTGCTTCTCCCCTACACGCCAAGCCAACGCCAGAACCTGATAGGCTGGCTCGCGGCCAGGAGCGACCGCGAGCACTACGGCAGTCTGGTGGCATTCAACTTCCCCAAGGACAGGCAGATCGACGGCCCGGAGCAGGTGGAGGCGCGCATCGACAACGACCAGGACATCTCGGCCTGGTTCACGCTCCGCTGCTCAGAGGGCGCGGTGTGTATCAGGGGCAACCTGCTGGTCATACCCATCGGCGAGAGCCTGCTGTACGCGGAGCCGGTGTACATCCGCGCGGAGGGCGTCAGGTTTCCGGAGCTGAAGCGCGTCATCCTGGCCACCGGCGACAGGGTGGTGATGGAGGACTCGCTGAACGAAGCGCTCGCGTCGCTGACCGGCTTCAAGGCGGAGGCCCCCGCCGCGCGGACGAACGGCCAGACGCAGGCGCCGTCGGCGGGCATAGGTCTGCAAGATGAGATTGAGAGTCTACTTTCGGCCCTGGACGAGCTGAAGGACAACGTCTCAGAGATCGAAGAGGCTTTGGACCGGCTGAAGGAAATAGCAGGAGGCAACTAAGATGACAACCGATTGGAAAGACCTCGAGAGCCAGTACTACATGTTCGTCGTCCGCCGGCAGCCGGTCGTGATCGCTCGCGGAGAAGGCACCCGAGTCTGGGACGTGGACGACAAGGAGTACCTGGACTTCACCTCCGGCTGGGCGGTCAACAACGTGGGCCATGCCAATCCGCAGGTGGCCGAGGCGATCGAGAGGCAGGCGCGCACACTGCTTCAGACATCCAATCAGTTCTACACCATCCCCCAGATCCAGCTCGCCCAGATCCTGGTCGAGAACAGTTGCCTGGACAAGATATTCATATGCAACAGCGGCGCCGAGGCTAACGAGGGCGCCATCAAACTCGCCCGCAAGTGGGGCAAGGCCAACCGCGACGGGGCCGTGGAGATAATCACGGCGTTCAACTCGTTTCACGGCAGGACCATGATGAACGTCGCCGCGACGGGTCAGCCACACTACCAGCAGATATTCGAGCCGATACCCACGGGCTTCACGCACGTCGACTTCGACGACATCGAGGCGCTGAAGTCGGCCACCACCGACGACACCTGCGCGGTGATGCTGGAGCCGGTGCAGGGCGAGGGCGGCGTCAACATCCCCAGCGTGGGCTACCTCGAGCAGGTGCGCGAGTGGTGCGACGAGAACGGCCTGCTGCTCATCTTCGACGAGGTGCAGACAGGCCTGGGCCGGCTGGGCACGTTATTCGGATACCAGACGTTCGGCGTCGAGCCGGACATAATGACCCTTGCCAAGGGACTGGGCGGCGGAGTGCCGATAGGCGCGTTCCTCGCCAAGGACCACGCGATGGCGTTTGTGCCGGGCGACCACGGCTCCACGTTTGGAGGCAACGCGCTGACCTGCGCAGCGGCGTTCGCGTCCACCAAGTACATCATCGAAAACGACGTATGCGGCAACGCCGCCGCGATGGGCGAATACCTGGGCGCGGCGCTCAACAAACTGAAGGCCAACCACGATTGCATTGGTGAGGTGCGGGGCATGGGCCTGCTGTGGGCCGTGTTCTTCAACTCGGACATTTCGCCCGCGGTGGTAGCGGCCTGCAACGAGGCGGGCATTCTGCTTAACCCGCTGCGGCCCAACGCCGTGAGGCTGATGCCGCCGCTGACGGTGACGAGAGAAGAGATCGACGAGGCGATAGAGCGCCTGGAGTCAGGCCTCACGGCGGCGCACACGCAGGGCTGACCTGGAAGAGTGGCGACGTGGCGCTCGCAACGGCCGCGAGCGCCAGTTCCGGCGGGACGTGCCGCTCTAGGTCGGTTGTCCTGCCTCAGCCGCCATCGTCTCCCCTGCCCCGCCACGGGCGCAATAAGATGAGCGCCCGCAGGCCCACCGCGACCGTCAGCGCGAAGGCGGACGCCACTATCTGCCAGTCCGCGCCGAAAAAGACGCCCGCGGCGATAAGCGCCGCGTATCCGATTACGGCGGACTCCACGGACCGGCGCAGCAACACCAACGAGACCAATCCGGCGAGCCCCCCGATGGCTCCCAGGACAGGCGTCAGCGCCAGCCCCGCACCAATGGCGGTCGCGAGGCCAGCGCCCCCTCTGAACCGCATGAAGACCGGTAGCCAGTGGCCAAGCAATGCGGCGGCACCGCCGGCGGCCAGTACCGGGACCGGTGCGTCCAGCAGCCGACCCACGAGCACTGGCAACGCGCCCTTCAGCGCGTCCGCGGCGAACACCGCGGCGCCCGCCACTCGTCCGACCTCGCGGAACGTGTTGGCGGCGCCGGGGTTGCGAGTGCCGACCTCGTACACGTTCGCTCCAGCGGCCCGCGTTATCAGGTAGGCCGCCGGCACCGAACCGAGCAGGTAGCCGCCCACGACCAACGCGGCGATCGTCACTATGCCTGGTTCCATTGCTTCACTCCGTACCAACTGGTGATTTGTTTTTCCTCTCACTCAATGCTAGCCCAGATGCGTTCGCAAAGGGTAGCCGCCAAGGCGGTCCCGGCGCCCCAATGGGCAACTTCCGGTCTCGCCCCTACAACGTCCGTTTTCCTCTGCGTCAGCGGTGAAAGCGCCCCGGGGGGCCCGCGACCTTGCCGCGCGTTTGGTTGACGGCCCTTGTGGCGGTTGCTAAACTCGCTCTGGTTCGCGGCGGAGGCCGTTGCGCTCGGCAGCACGCATCCGCGCGGTGGCGAATCACATCTTGTCGGCAAGTCGGATTGCCGGCCACCGGGAGCAGACATGACCGACTCCGCCAACCGGTTCACGCACGCGCTCAGCGTGGACATTGGGGGCACCTTCACGGACTTTTCGTTGCTCGAGCTTTCGACCGGGCGGGTGCTCGTCAACAAGGTGCTCACCGACCCGGAGAACCCGCACGTTGCGCTCATCGCGGGGGCGGCGGAGCTGCTCGACGACGCGGGTGTCGACTTCGACTGCCTGCGGATGGTCGTACACAGCACGACACTGGCGACCAACTCCATAATTGAGCGCAAGGGAGCTAAGACCGCGCTGCTGACAACGGAAGGATTCCGGGACATCCTTCAGATGGGTCGAGAGCAGATCTACGACATCTACGACCTGAAGGCGCAGTATCCCCCTCCCCTTGTGCCGCGTTACCTCCGGCGCGGGGTCGTCGAGAGGGTGGACCGCGACGGCAACGTTGTCGCTCCGTTGGACGTGGACGCCGCGATGGAAACCATGGGCGAGTTGCTCGAGCAGAACGTCGAGGGTGTTGCGGTGTCCCTGCTTCATGCCTACAAGAATCCGGAACATGAACAGAGGCTCAAGGCTGCCATCGAGGAGCGTTTCCCGGATGTGGCCCTATCGCTGTCGTCGGAGGTCGCGCCGGTCGTTAACGAGTACGAGCGCACCTCGACCACGGTCGCGGACTGCTACGTCAAGCCCGCCGTGTCCCGCTACCTGGCGTCTCTCAACGGAAGCCTGGCCGAAGAGGGCTACTCCGGCCAGCTCCTGGTGATGCACTCGGCGGGCGGCGTGATCGGAAGCGAGGCGGCGGCGGAGCGACCAGTACGGATGCTGGAGTCCGGGCCGGCGGCCGGCGCGCTGGCGGCCAGGTTTTACGGTGAGCTGTTGGGCCAGCCGGACCTGGTGTCCCTGGATATGGGAGGCACCACGGCCAAGACATGCGTCATAGAGGGCGGCAGGCCTACGCTGTCCAGCAGGATAGAGGTCGCGCGGGTGCACCGCTTCAAGGCCGGAAGCGGCCTGCCGATAGTGATTCCCGTCGTCGAGCTTATCGAGATAGGCTCCGGAGGCGGAAGCATAGCGTGGACTGACAGTCTGGGCCTGCTCAAGGTGGGGCCGCAGAGCTCTGGGGCGAGACCGGGCCCGGCCTGCTACGGCCAGGGCGGCGACGAGCCGACAGTGACGGACGCTAACCTGGTGCTGGGCTATCTCAACCCCGACTACTTCCTGGGCGGGCGAATGAGACTCGACGCGGACGCCGCGAGGCGGACCGTCGCCAGGCTGGGCGACGCCCTGGGCCTTAGCGAGGAGGAGGCCGCGTGGGGAATATACAGCGTGGTCACTGAGAACATGGCCTCCTCGGCGCGGCTGCACGTGATCGGGCGCAACAAGGACCCGCGCAACTACAGCGTGGTCGCATTCGGCGGCGCGGGGCCGGCGCACGCCTGCGAGGTGGCTCGCAAGATGGGGGCCCGCCGCGTGATTTCGCCGCTGGCCGCGGGAGTGACGTCCGCGCTCGGCTGCCTGACCGCGCCGCTGTCGTTCGAGGAGGTGCGCTCGCTGCCGTCCTCGCTGGAGGGTGCGGACTGGGACGAGGTGAACGGCGTGTACCGGGAAATGGAGAGGCAGGCTATGCGGCTGCTGGCACAGGCCGGCACGCCGGAGGACGGAGTGACTTTCGCGCGCTCTGCCGACATGCGCCTGAGCGGCCAGATACACGAGATCAACGTGCCAATCCCGGCAGGCGAGCTGGGCGCCGGGCAGCTCGATCGCATCCAGGCGGACTTCCACGACATCTACGAGGAGCTCTACTCGCGCCGCAACCTCAACATACCCATCGAGGTGCAGAACTGGCGTCTGCTGGCGACGGGGCCGGAGCCGGTGGTGCGGCTGTCGCGCCAGGACGTGGACGAGGGCGCGGACGCCGGCGCTGCGCTGAAGGGCACACGAAGAGCGTACTTCCAGGGCGCGGGATTCATCGAGTGCCCCGTTTACGACCGCTACCGGCTGGCGCCCGGCGCCCGGCTCACCGGGCCGGCCATAGTGGAGGAGCAAGAGTCCACGGCGGTCCTGGGTACGCAAGACCGGGCGGAAGTGGACGAGTGGTTCAATCTGGTGTTCGAGGTGGGCGGCGCGGCGTAGACGTAGAGACCCGCCGGACGAGGCGAATCGGTAGATGTATCGGAGCTGACCGGGAGCGTGCAATGAGGGAATTCGACCCTGTTTCACTGGAAATAATCTGGAGCCGCCTTCTCAACGTAACCGAGGAGATGTGGACTACGATTCTCAGGACGGCGGTCTCGACGATTATCGCGTCGGCCAACGACTTCGGATGCGAGATCATGGACGCCGAGGGGCGCTCGATAGCACATGCCTACCGAAGCATGCCCGTGTTCAACATGACGATGCCCAACGTCACCAAGGAGATACTAAAGAAGTACCCCGCCGATACTTTGAAGCCCGGCGACGTCTTTCTGACCAACGACCCGTGGCTGTGCGCGGGGCATCTGCCCGACATCGCGGTGGTGACTCCGATATTCTTCCAGGGCCGGTTCGTGGGCTTCGCGGGAAACATCGCCAATACCTCCGACATCGGCGGCTCGCTGGACGCCAAGAACGTGCGAGACTCCTACGAGGAGGGCATATTCTTCCCCATCTGCAAGCTGTACGACGATGGAGAGCCCAACGAGCTGGTGTTCGACATGTTTCGCTGGAACGTGCGCGCGCCGGATATGGTGCTGACGGACATCGAGGCGCAGGTGGCGGCCAACGAGGTCGGCATCAGGCGCGTGGTGGCGCTGCTCGACGAGTACAAGCTGGAAGACCTGTCCGCGCTGTCGCAGGCCATCCGGGGCCGCTCCGAGGCAGCGATGCGCCGCGCCATAAGCGGCCTGCGCGACGGAGAGTACTACAACGAGGTTTACACCGACGGCGTGGGCACCCCGCTCAAGATCGCCGTAAAGATTCGCGTAAAGGGCGACGAGATAGAAGTGGACTACGCCGGCTCGTCACCGCAGGTGGACTGGGGGGGCATCAACTGCACCCTCATCTACAGCACCGGCCACACGCTGTACCCTATGGCCTGCCTGCTCGCTCCCGACGTGCCCGTGAACGAGGGCTGCTTCCAGCCCATAACCACGGTCGCGCCGGAGGGCAGCATCATCAACTGCACCTTTCCCATCTCGGTCGGATCTCGGGTCAACACCGGCTGGTACATACACGGAGCGATATTCGGCGCGCTGGCGCAGGCGCTGCCCGGCGACATCCAGTCGGGCAACGGGCTGATGTCCAGCCTGCACACCTACGGATTCGACGGCGCGGGCAAGGTGTTCAACGCTCACCTGTTCTGCGGCGGAGGCCGCGGGGCAACGAGCCTGGGTGACGGCATGGGGCTCAACATGTTCCCGAGCAGCGCGTCCAACGTGCCTGTGGAGGTGTTCGAGCTGAACAGCCCCGCGCTTATCCGCGCCAAGGAGTTCGTGACCGACTCCGCCGGCGCGGGACGGCACAGGGGCAGCCCCGGCCAGCGAGTGGTCGTACGCAAGGCCCCCGGCCAACCCGGCAGCCTGAACATATACTTTCACCCCCACAGGATGTTGTTCCCGGCGCAGGGCATCTTCGGCGGAGGCGACGGCAGGCGGACGCGGGTCGTGCTGAACGGCGTCGCGCTGAGCGACGACCCGGAGAAGATGACGCGGGGCTACGTGCCGCTCGACACCGAGTCAGACGAGCTGGTAGTGGAGTTCCCTAGCGGAGGCGGCATCTATGGACCCAGGGAGCGGAGCGCGGAGTCGGTGGAGCGCGACGTGCGCGATGGCCTGGTTTCGCCCGAGGCGGCGAGCGACGTATACGGCGCGGACCAGGAGTTGCCTGGGCACGCCGGTGCGGTGTAGAGCCGGACGGGACGCGGACTTGGTGCGTTTCTGAGACAAAACGCGACCCGTTTCAGGTTGCAATTGGCGGTTTTGCTGTTTTATGGTAGGTTAATTCGGAATCAGAGCGAGTTCCATCACGTTTAAATCCGGTTGTGGGCGCGCAGGGCGTTTCACGGCCTGCCCAACAAAAAAGGCAAAGGGTTGCAAGTCGGCCAGCATGGGTTTAGAGTATAGCGGCTTTGGCCTGCCACTAGAGCAAAGGCCGACGGGAGGTCGTCCCACCAAGTACGCATGAGAGTCATTCTACGGATCATAAGGATTGCCCTTCGGCATAAATGGCAGCTGATCGGCGCCTACGCCTCGATGGTGGGCGCCGTGGTGGCCTATCTGCTTCTACCCAGGCTATTCGCCGACGCAATCGACCGCATCTGGTTCGCCTTTTCTGATGGCGGCGTATCCGCGATTCCCCGCGACGAGCTGCTCTACATCTCCCTCGCTATCATCGCGTTGAGCATAGTCCGGGGCGTGCTGTCATTTTTCCAGACCTACCTTGGCGAAGCCCTCTCCCAGCTCGTTGCTTTCGACATCCGCAACCGCTTCTACAACCACGTCCAGCACCTGAGCTTCGAGTTTCACGACCGGCACCACACGGGAAACCTGATGTCCAGGGCCATAACCGACGTCGAGAACATTCGCATGTTCATCAACATGGGCATGGTGCGAATGCCCTACTTCATGGCCCTGTTCGTCATCGTGGGCATCATCCTGATTCGCATGGACTGGCAACTGGGCCTGCTCAGCACGAGTTTCCTCCCGTTCGTGGCCTATCACTCCACCGTGATGCGGCTGAAGATGAGGGCCATATGGCTGAGCGTCCAGGAGAAGATGGCCGAGCTGAACACCGTGCTACAGGAGAACCTCACCGGAGTTCGGGTGGTCAAGGCGTTCGCGGCCGAGAAGCACGAAGAAGAGCGGTACAACGGCCGCAACGCCAGCGTGGCGGAGGACATGGTCGAGGCCGAAAAGCTGCGGGCCTCCAACACCTCCTTCATGAACTTCGTGTTCCTCATCGCGCTTGCCCTGATCCTGTGGATCGGAGGGTGGCGCGTCATCAACGGCGAGATGAGCCCGGGTGAGCTGGCCGGATTCGTTTTCTACATGCAGATCCTTTCCATGCCCGTCCGCATGACGGCGTGGATGGTGAATGCATACGCCCGCGCCACGTCCGCCGGTCAGCGCCTGTTCGAGATTCTGGACACGGAGTCGCCTGTGCAGGAGCACCCGGACTCGGGAGAGATGCCCAGGGTCAAGGGCCACGTCCGTTTCAAGGACGTGGGGTTCGGCTACGATGACGGCGTGCCGGTGTTGCGCGGCGTGAACATCGACGCCAAGCCCGGCATGGTGATCGCGCTGCTCGGAGCCCCTGGCAGCGGGAAGAGCACCATTGTCAACCTCATTTCCCGCTTCTACGACGTGTCCGATGGCCGCGTGACAATCGACGGCATTGACGTGCGGGACGTCTCTTTCGAGTCGCTGCGCCGCAACGTGGGCTTCGTGCAACAGGACGTGTTCCTGTTCACCACGAGCATGAAGGAGAACATCGCCTACGGCAGGGAATCGGCCTCTTTTGCGGAGGTAACCCAGGCGGCGAAGGTGGCCCAGCTGCACGACTTCATCGAGTCGCTGGACCAGGGCTACGAAACGCCCATCGGCGAACGCGGCTCCACCCTCTCAGGCGGCCAGCGCCAGCGCATGTCCATCGCGCGCGCGGTGCTGCTCGATCCGCCAGTGCTGATACTGGACGACTCCACCTCCAGCGTGGACGCCGGCACCGAGGAGCTGATCAGGCAGGCAATGGTGTCGGTGATGCAGGGGCGCACGACGTTCGTGATCGCGCACAGACTCAGCACGGTGCACAGGGCCGACGTGATACTGGTGATGCAGGAAGGCGAGATAGTCGAGCAGGGCACACACCAGGAGTTGCTCGCAGAGGGCGGCCTGTATCGGGACATCTACGAGTTGCAGCTCCGGCCGCAGGAAGAGGTTATGAAGGAGATGGAGGCGGCCGTGATAGTGATGGCGGAGGGCGACTCATGATGGGCGGCGGCCACGGCGGTGGCGGCATGTTCCACGGAACGAGTCGCGGACACATAGACGACGAGGTTTTCGGCAGCGTTTATAACCGCCGCGTCGTGTTGAGAATGATCCCGTACATGTTCAGGTACAAGGGATTCGCGGTGATAGCCACGCTTTCCATGCTGGTGTTCACCGGCACACAAATCGCAGTGCCCTGGCTGGTGGCTACCGGCATAGACGACTACATCCTCAGCGACGCGACCTTCGGACAACTGACGGTCTTGTTCGCCGTGTTCGTCGGCGTCGCCGGCCTCAACTGGGTTTCCAACTACGCGCAGCAGTTGGCCATGGCCAAGGTGGGACAGGGCATCCTATTCGGGCTTCGGCGCGACATGTTCGGACACCTGCAAAAGCTCTCGCTCTCGTACTATGACAAGACCGAGGTCGGCCGCATAATGTCGCGAGTCCAGGGCGACTCTGGCCAGCTGCAGGAGTTCATGGCGCTGGTGGTGATGACCCTGGGAGACATGCTCTCGCTGGCCGGCATCGTGGTCATGCTGATGGTGCTCAACCTCAAGCTCGGCCTCATCTCCATGGTGACCATTCCCATACTCGTGCTCATCATGGCGGTGTGGCAGCCGTTCGCGCGCAAGGCGTTCATGCGGGTTCGCGTGGCCATATCCATCGTCAACGGCGCGCTCAACGAGAACATAACCGGCATCCGCGTGGTCCAGAGCATGAACCGCCAGGACCGCAACATGGAGATTTTCGACGGCAAGAACCGCGACCATCTCCAAGTCAACCTGTTCGCAAGCAGGCTGTCTTCCGGTCTGATTGGCGTGGTGGACGTGCTGACCGCCGTGTCGATAGTGCTGGCGCTCTTCTTCGGCGCGCGGATGGTACTCAACAACGAGCTGGAAATCGGCGCGCTGGTGGGGTTCATCCTGTACATTCAGCGATTCTTCGACCCCATCCGCAACCTGACCATGCAATATACCCAGCTACAGCGTTCGATGGCCTCCGGCTCGCGCATATTTGACCTGCTGGACACCCCGCTGGACCTGGAGGATTCCCCGGACGCCGTGGAGCTGCCCCGCCTGCGCGGGGAGGTCGAGTACCGCAACCTCCACTTCTCCTACGTGCCGGAGGAGCCGATTCTCAAGAACGTGAACCTGCACATAAACCCCGGCGAGACGGTGGCGATCGTGGGGCCGACCGGCGCGGGCAAGACGTCCATGGTGTCGCTGCTGTCGCGGTTCTACGACGTGCCGAGGGCTAACGGCGCGATACTGGTGGACGGCTGGGACATTCGCGACGTGACGCGCAACTCGCTCGCCCGGCAGATGAGCATGGTGTTGCAGGAGCCTTTCCTGTTCTCCGGCACCGTGCGCGAGAACATCAAGTACAACAACAGCGACGTGACCGACATGCGCATGATAGAGGCAGCGCAGGCGGTGAACGCCCACAACTTCATCATGCGGCTTGAGAACGGCTACGATACCTTCCTGGCCGAGCGCGGCGTAAACTTGAGCCTGGGGCAGAGGCAACTGATCAGCTTCGCCCGCGCCATCGTGGCCGACCCGCGCGTGCTCATCCTGGACGAGGCCACAGCCAACATCGACAGCTACACCGAGGTGCTCATCCAGCGAGCGCTGCAGAACCTGTTGAAGGAAAGGACGGCAATCGTAATCGCGCACAGGCTGTCGACTATTCGGGGCGCGGACAAGATAGTGGTGCTCAACCTCGGCGAGGTCGTCGAGGAGGGCACTCACGACCAGCTTCTGGCCAGCAACGGGCTGTACTCCCGGCTGTACGCCATGAACTACGCCTCGATAGAGGAGCCGCTGGAGCTGGCGGGGCGAGCCGACGGCGACTCGTAGCGAGCGGCTCTTACCGGCTAGATGAGCCTGGGTTGGTTGGAGGCGTCGTCCTCGTACTCGACTCCCAGGTGATCGTAGGCGCGGCGGGTGGCCATCCGTCCGCGGGGCGTGCGGTCCAGAAAGCCGAGCTGCAGCAGGTAAGGCTCGCAAACGTCCTCGATGGTGTCCGACTCCTCGCTGATTGACGCAGCCAGGGTGTCCAGACCTACCGGGCCGCCGCCGAACTTCTCCATGATCGATTGCAGCACCCGCATGTCCATGCTGTCCAGACCAATGCGATCGACTTCCAGCTGCGCGAGCGCCGTCTGGGCGACCTCCAGGGTGATCACGTTGTCCGCCACGACCTGCGCGTAGTCGCGCACGCGCCGCAGCAGGCGGTTGGCGACCCGGGGCGTCCCGCGGGCGCGCAGGGCGATCTCCCGGATTCCGCCCGGTTCGGCAGTGATTTCGAGAATCCGCGCGGAGCGCTCGACAATGGTGCACATGTCCTCTTCGCCATAGAATTCGAGCCGGTAGACGGAGCCGAAGCGGTCTCTGAGCGGCGAGCTGACCATGCCGTACCGGGTGGTGGCGCCGATCAGGGTGAACGGCTGTATCGCGAGGTTCATGCTGCGGGCGTTAAGTCCCTTGTCGATTACCCATGAGACGAAGAAGTCCTCCATCGCCGAGTAGAGAACCTCCTCCACCAGGCGGCTCAGCCTGTGCACCTCGTCCACGAACAGGATGTCGTCTTTGCGGAGCTGCGTCAGCAACGCGACCATGTCGCCGGGACGCTCGATCGCGGGGCCGGACGTGACGCGAATGCGCACGCCCATCTCGGTCGCGACGATATTGGCGAGGGTCGTCTTGCCCAGGCCGGGCGGGCCGTACACCAGGAGGTGGTCCAGCGGCTCGCCACGCTGCCGCGCTGCCGTGATGGAGATCTGGAGGTTGCCCTTGACCGTCGCCTGTCCCACGTACTCGTCCAGCCGGCGCGGCCTTAGGCTCGTGTCGAGTGTGTGGTCGCCGTCCTGCTGATTACCGGAGACAATGCGTTCGTCCATGGGGCCAATGCACCTTTGGGGGTATGCCTGCACTTTAGGCGCGGCCTGGCGTGGTGTCAAGAAACGCTGAGCGGCGCCACTACGCTATAATGTGTACACCACACCCCGCCGAGGTCACACATGCTGCGCTTCCCTATCGACGACGACACGGAGCTGCGGCTGCTCGAGGAGCGCCACGCCGACGAGCTGTTCGCGCTTGTCGACCGCAACCGCGCCTACCTGCGCGAGTGGCTGCCGTGGCTGGACGCGACCGCCATGGTCGAAGACGAGAGGTCATTCGTCAGGACGTCGCTGGAGGGATTCGCCG
The DNA here is from genome assembly GCA_965226695.1 of Dehalococcoidia bacterium. Classification (GTDB taxonomy): domain Bacteria; phylum Chloroflexota; class Dehalococcoidia; order Lucifugimonadales; family CATOSD01; genus CATOSD01. The sequence goes on along the minus strand of OZ245405.1, from coordinate 2,399,069 downwards.
CGGGCACGACGATTGAGTTCGCAATTTGGCACCGAGGCCGGATCTCCGGAGGCATCGGCCTCCACTTCATCGATGAAGTGAACCGCAGCGGAGAAATCGGCTACTGGGTGAGCGAGGACCTCCAGGGCAGAGGGCTGGTCACCCGCGCGTGCGGCGCCGTGCAGGACCACGCTTTCGGCAACCTGGGGCTGAACCGCGTCGTCATGCGCGTCGACGTCGGCAACATCCGAAGCCGTGCCATTCCCGAGCGGCTCGGCTTCACGCAGGAGGGCGTCACGCGCCAGTCTGACTGGTTGTACACGCGGTTCCGGGACATGGTTCTATACAGCATACTCGCCGGCGAGTGGAAGCGCTCGAATGGAGGCGTAACGAGTGGCTGAGTTTCAGCACCTGAACCGGGAGGCCTACCGCATCTGGGATGCCAACGCCGACTTCTGGAACGAGCGGATGGGCGAGGGCAACGATTTCCACAAGCAGTTGATCGAGCCGAGCCAGCTCCGGCTGCTCGGGTCCGTTGCGGGCGAGCGGGTGCTCGACGTCGCCTGCGGCAACGGCCAGTTCGCCCGCAAGCTGACCGAACTCGGCGCGAACGTCGTCGCGGTCGACGCCGCTGAGGGCATGGTGCGCAACGCCAGGGCGCACAGCGCGCCGGGGTCGGGCGGCGTGGAGTACCGCGTGGTGGACGCGACCGACGAGGCGGGGCTGCTCGTCCTCGGCGAGCGGAGCTTCGACGCGGCCGTGTGCACTATGGCCATCATGGACATCGCGAGCGTCGGTCCCCTTGCCAACGCTCTGCGGCTCCTGCTGAGACCGGGCGGAAGGCTGGTCTTCTCCGTGCAGCACCCGTGCTTCAACTCCCCCAACGTGCGTATGATCGCCGAGGTGGAGGACAAGGATGGCGACGTGGTTACGGACTTCTCGGTTAAGATCGGCCGGTACGCCACGGCCTACAGCGCAAAGGGGCTGGCGATGATAGGCCAGCCGGAGGCGCAGTACTACTTCCACCGCTCCGTAAGCACGCTGTACGCGGTCTTCTTCGACGCGGGATTCGTGCTCGACGGCGTCGAAGAGCCCTGCTTCAGCCGGCCCGGCACGGGGAGCACACTCGTCTCTTGGGCCAACTTCACCGACATCCCGCCGGTGCTGGTGTCCCGCATGAGATTGACTGGGGAGGCAGAATGAGTCTCGAACGGTCCGGTTGGACCGAGGAGGACTCGGCGCTGTACCGCGAGCTGTCGGCGGTGGCCGTGCCGCGGCGCGAGGAGCAGCTTGCGGCGCTGGTGGCGCTGCTGCCTTTCGGGCGAGACGAGGCATTCGATGTCGTGGAGTTGGGTTGTGGAGAGGGGGTGCTGGCCGCGGCCGTGATGGACGCCTACCCCCGCGCGGGAGTACTCGGCCTCCATGCTTCGGGAGGCCTCGGCACGGCTGGAGCGGTTCGGCGAGCGCGCCCGGCTCGGCGAGTTCGACCTGGCGTCGACCGAGTGGCGGGGCCGCATGTCGGGAGCCGACGCCGTGGTGTCGTCGCTGGCGCTTCACCACCTTTCAGGCGAGGGAAAGAAGAAATTGTTCGAGGACGCGGCCCGCGAGACGTCCGAGCGCGCGGCGCTGCTGGTCGCCGACGTTGTCGAGCCGAGGCGCGATGAGGCCTGGCGGTACTACGCGGACGTGTACGATCTGGCCGCGGAACTAAGGTCGCGGGAACAGACAGGTTCGGGCGACCTGTACAAGCGGCTTGTCGAGGAGAAGTGGAACTTCTTCCGCTTCCCTGACCCGGGCGAGATGCCCTCCCCGATCTTCGATCAGCTTGGGTGGCTCCGCGAGGCCGGATTCGAGTTGGTGGACTGCTTCTGGCTGCTGGCCGGACATGCCGTGTACGGTGGATACAAGAGCGGCGCCGAGTCGGCAGGCGAGAGGATTTCCTACGGAGAGGCACTGGAGGCGGTGCGCGGGCAGCTTGCCCAAAATTGACACTCCAACCTTGACGCTCTAAACTCGAACCGGCCCATACGAGAGGCACGCGGCCCCTTGTCGCATAGTAGAGGAGTACCAATGCCCAGCCAATCCAAGCATGAGTGGACGGACAACACCCTCGGGCCTCTTGTGAAGCGATTCGGCGAACGCCAGCCGAGCTTCGAGACATCGTCGGGCGTCGAGGTCGAGCCGCTTTATACGCCCGAGGACGTCAACGGCGGCGGTTACGACGACAGCCTGGGCTACCCGGGCGAGTACCCATTCACCCGCGGCGTACAGCCCAACATGTACCGCGGGCGCCTCTGGACGATGCGCCAGTACGCGGGGCTGGCTTCCCCGGAGGAATCGAACCGCCGCTACCGCTACCTGCTCGAGCAGGGCCAGACCGGGCTCAGCGTCGCATTCGACCTGCCGACGCAGATAGGGTACGACTCGGACCACCCGATGGCCGCGGGCGAGGTGGGGCGCACCGGCGTGCCCATCTCAAGCCTGGCGGACATGGAGGTGTTGTTCGACGGCATTCCGTTGGACAAGGTCAGCACGTCGATGACCATCAACTCCACGGCGTCCATACTGCTGGCTCTCTACGTTGCCGTGGCCAAGCGGCAGGGCGTGTCCACGAACAAGCTGAACGGCACGATCCAGAACGACATACTCAAGGAGTACATCGCACGAGGGACCTACATCTACCCTCCCCGCCCGTCTATGAGGCTTGTGACGGACGTGTTCCAGTACTGCGCGGACGAGACGCCGCGCTGGAATACCATCAGCATCAGCGGCTATCACATGAGCGAGGCCGGGGCGACGGCGGCGCAGGAGCTGGCATTCACCTTCTCCAACGCCATAGCCTACGTGGAGGCCGCGCTGGATGCCGGAATGGACGTGGACTCATTCGCGGGACAGCTTTCGTTCTTCTTCGTAGCGCAGAGCAACCTGTTCGAGGAGGCCGCCAAGTTCAGGGCCGCGAGACGCATGTGGGCCAAGATAACCCGTGAGCGGTTTGGCGCGAAGGACCCGCGCTCGTGGCGGCTGCGCTTCCATACGCAGACAGCCGGAGTGACGCTGACGGCCCAGCAGCCGGACAACAACGTCATCCGCTCCACCGTGCAGGCGCTGGCGGCGATTCTCGGAGGCACTCAGTCTCTACACGTGAACTCACGCGACGAGGCGCTCGCGCTTCCCACCGAGGAGGCGGTACGCCTGTCATTGCGCACGCAGCAGATACTGGCGCACGAAAGCGGAGTGACGGACACCGTGGACCCGCTGGCAGGCTCCTACTACGTGGAGAGCCTGACCGACCAACTCGAGGAGAGGGCGTTCGACTACATCGAGCGAATCGACGAGATGGGCGGCGCGCTCGCGGCGCTCGACCAGGGCTACCAGATTCGCGAAATCCATGAGAGCGCATTCAGGCGGCAACAGGAGGTCGAGGACCACCGGCGAGTCGTCGTTGGGGTGAACGAGTACCAGTTGGAGACGCCTCCCATCGAGAAGCTACAGACCATAGACGAGGACGAGACCGTCAGGCAGCTGGCTCGCGTCGCCCGAGTACGCAGCGAGCGCGACGGTCCCGCCGTCGCGGCGTCGCTGCTGCGGCTGCGGGATGCCGCGCTGGGCCGTGACAACACCGTGCCGGCGATCCTGGAGTGCGTGGCGGCCTATGCCACCGTGGGCGAAATCTCCGGCGTGTTCCGCGAAGTGTTCGGCGAGCAGCAGGAGATTTCGTCGTTCTAGGAGGAACGCGTGGCAACGGTCGAGACTCACACCGAGACAAGCCAGATTCTTATCCGGCAGGCAGAGGCGGAGTTGCAGGACGGCGACCGCCTGCAGGCGTCGGAAAAGGGCTGGGGCGCCGCTGCCCACGCGCTGAAGGCAGTTGCGGAGCGGCGGGGCTGGCGGCATAACAGTCACGGGCTATTGATTGGCGCCGCAGACACTCTGGCCGGTGAAACTGGAGAGCCAGAAATCCGCAGACTGTTCGACGTGGCAGCCGCATTGCACTCAAATTTCTACGAGACCTGGATGAGCGATGAAGGAGTCACGGTAAGGCTGGAAGACGTGAAGGAGTTGCTGGGGCTGTTGAGGCAGCTCCAGGTACGTGGCTAGCTGGGAGTGTGAACTTCATTCTATGCGTTGGCCGGCTTGAAGCCCACGGTGAATTTCCGCCCTTAAACGAGAAGACGATCAAGGACTGACAGAATGACAGAATTCCTTCTTTCTGAAGACGAGCTTTTGCTCAAGAACACGGTTCGCGAGCTTGCGGACCAGGAGTTGGCGCCACGCGCGGCGGGCTACGACGAAACGGGGGAATTCCCGTGGGAAAACGTCCGGCAGATAGGAGACCTGGGGCTATTCGGGCTGACGATCGATGAGGAGTTCGGCGGCAGCGGCGGCACGAGTCGCCAACTCGCGATTGTGGTGGAGGAAATCGCGCGCGGATGCGCCGCGACCAGCGTCATCTACGTCGCCCATCTGTCGCTATGCTCCCAGTTCATCAACATGTTCGGCACCGAGGGTCAGAAGAACCAATTTCTGCCGCCGCTCGCCAGCGGCCAGGAGCTGGGCGCGTTTGCGCTCACCGAGCCGGGATCCGGCAGCGACTCTGGCGCGATGCGGACCACCGCCACGCGGTCGAACGGCCAGTATCTGCTGAGCGGCAGCAAGCTGTACATCACGAACGGCACGGAGGCGAGCACGTTCGTGGTGCTCGCCAGCCACGACCTGAGCCTGCGAACCAGGGGCATAGACGCCTTCATAGTGGAGCGCGACCTGCCAGGCTTCGAGGTGAACCCGCAGCACGGCAAGATGGGTATGCGTGCCTCCACGACCAGCGAGCTGGTGTTCGACGGATGCCCCGTGCCGGCTGAGAACCGGCTCGGCGCGGAGGGCGATGGCTTCAGAGAGACGATGCAGGTGCTTAACGCCAGCCGCATCGGCATCGCGGCCCAGGCCGTGGGCATCGCGCAGGCGGCTTACGAGTCCGCGGTGTCATATGCAAAGCAGCGAGAGGCTTTCGGACAGCCCATCGCGGAGTTCCAGGGCACGCAGTGGAAGATTGCCGACATGGCCACGCGCATCGACGCCGCGCGCCTGCTGGTACACCGTGCGGCCTCCCTGCTGGACGCGGGCCGGCCGTTCGTAACCGAGGCGTCCATGGCAAAGCTGTTCGCGTCGAGGGTAGCGGTGGAGACTGCGGACCAGGCGGTGCAGATTCACGGCGGCGCGGGCTACTTCGCGCCAATGCCCGCCGAGCGCTACTTCCGCGACGCCAAGGTCACCGAGATATACGAGGGTTCGTCCGAGGTGCAGAGGCTCATCATCGCGAGGAACCTACTCCAGACGAAATAGCCGACTCGGACAACCCTATCGCCCCAGTGAGGGCAGGACGGAACGATGAGCGAAACGCCAATCTGTACGGCCAGGCATATGAATCACGTGTGCATCGCGGTAAGCGACATCGACGACACGCTGGGGTTCTACCGGCGCACGTTCGGCGTGGGCGCAGCCGAGGTGGTGGAACTGGAAGACCAGGGCGTCAGGGCCGCGCTCGTGCGCGTGGGGGGAAGCCAGCTCGAGTTCATACAGCCCACTGACCCGAGCGGAGGTGTGGCGCGCTTCATCGAGCGGCGGGGCGAGGGCGTGCACCACGTCGCGTTCGAGGTCGAGGACCTGCAAGGGCAGCTCAATCGACTTGCTGCCGATGGAGTGCAGCTTATCGACACGGAGCCTCGCGAGGGGCTGTCAGGCTCGATCGCCTTCATTCATCCGCGAGCCACGCGGGGCGTGCTCATTGAGCTTGTCGAACAGGACGGCGCCAGGAGGTAGACGCAGTGACGACCAGTGCTATCAGAGTGCTTGTGGCCAAGCCCGGTCTGGACGGACACGACCGGGGGGCGAAGATCATCGCGCGCGCGCTGCGAGACGACGGCATGGAAGTGATCTATACCGGAATTCGGCAGACGCCGGAGATGATAGTCGAGGCGGCCCTCCAGGAAGACGTGAGCGTAATCGGACTGAGCATACTGTCTGGCGCACACATGCAACTCTTCCCAAAGATAATCGAGGGGCTAAGCGCCAACGGCATGGATGACGTGCTGCTCGTCGCGGGAGGCATCATCCCGCAGGACGACCGCGACGCCTTGGAGGAAATGGGCATTAGGGGCGTGTTCGGGCCGGGCACGACCACCGGTGAGATAATCGCATTCATCAGGGGGGAGCTTGGCGTGGAAGCCGCCTCCGAGGAGTGAGGCCGCGAACGAGCCAGCCTCTAGTTTATGGGCGGCGGCTGTATGTTCACCGGGGCGTCGTAGCTTCCAATTACGGCACTGACATCCACAGTGAGGTCGCCGCTTAATGGTCCGGCCTGCGCGCCGGCGACCGCACCAGCCGGCATGTCGGTCACGGTCGTCGAAATCCGCCTCAGCTTGAGATCTTCGGAGTCTATCCACAGGTCCAGCACGAAAGGCCCGCCCGCGCCGAGCTGTTCACCGTCGCCGGCCAGGCGGACACGGTACGCCGGCCGGCCGTCTAATTCTTCTATGCCCACCAACATCGGATTGGCGGCCAGCGAGGCGAGGTTTACGGGCATGGCGAACGCGGCAATGGCCTGCGGCAATGCATCCACCACACCGGAGTTGGCCTCCCACTCCCCGGCCACAGGGTCCTTCGCGTAGTAGTCCTGCCCTATGAGCACAATCTCGGATTCGACAGAGAAGAAGCCAAGCGACAAAGTCATCTGCCCGCGCAAGCGGTCAGGCTGCTGGAAGTCGCCCTCGAACGTGAAAGGCAGTTCCAGCGACGTCCCCTCCTCCTCGACCTTGATCACGGCTTCCACCAGGAAGTGGTACGACTCGGCCACCGCCAGTGCGTCAAGAGCGGCTGCGACGATTTCGGCGGCGGTGTCCTGGCCTGGAATGGGCGCAGGCGTGGACACTCCTGGAGTGGCGGGCACCGGTGTCGCGGTGGGGGCCGGCGTGGGAGTGGGTATCGGTGTCGCTGTAGGGTCCGGTGTCGGAGTGGGCACAGGTGTCGCCGTGGGCGCGGGAGTCGCAGTGGGCGAAGGCGTTGGTGTCGGGTTGTCCTCTCCGGAAACGCCGCACGCCGCTACTGCCGCGAGTGCCAGCAACAGCGCCGCAAATGTCAAAGCAAGTCTGGTCATATTCGTCTCCCCGGCGGCCCCACGGCCGGTCGTGCGCGGCACACAGCCTCCGGCACTATCCATGTTAGCACACGCGGCGGATCGCATAGGCGGCCGGCCCGCGATGCGCGGCGGGATAGGCGCGCCATGATCGAAGCCCTGGTGCTCGACTTCGACGGAACAATCCTGGAGACGGAGACGCCCGACTACCGGAGTTGGCAAGAGACCTTCCAGTCCTTCGGGGTGCGCCTGGACCCTTTGCTCTGGGCGTCCTACGTTGGCGGCGGATCGGGAAGCTTCGACGTGCTGTCGCACCTGGCCGAGCTGTCCGGGAGGGCTTTCGACCGTGGTGAGGTGCGCGTCCGCCGCAGGCGGCGCTACCTGGAGATGGTGGAGGCCGAACCTCTGCGACCAGGTGTGCTGGACTTCATCGCGAACGCCGAGCGGCTCGGCTTGAGGCTGGGGGTCGCCTCGAGCGCCACGCGAAATTGGGTGGTGGGGCACCTGCGGAGCCGCGGGTTGATGGGCCGGTTTGGAACGGTGAGGTGCGCGGAGGACGTTAGGCGCATCAAACCCGACCCAGAGGTCTACCTGGCCGTCACGGAGGAGTTGGGCGTCGCCCCGGGCCGCGCGCTCGCCATTGAGGACTCGGCGAGGGGTGTCGCGTCGGCCAAGAGCGCGGGGTTGTTCTGCGTGGCGGTGCCAAACCCTATCACGGCCGCCATGGACCTGAGTCGAGCTGACGCGGTGTATCCGTCCCTGGAGGGCGTATCGCTGGAAGCGATGATAGCCTCGCTTGACCCTCTGTGAGCCGGTACGCTAGACTCGGTTAGCTCCCGCAAAGGCCGCCCCCCGCGGACCATAGGAGACTCGCCACATGCGCATCACCGACGTTGCCGTCACAACGCTGTTCTACCCCCACACGACGCCGTTTCAGGACGCCACGATGCCGCCGCCAAGCCCCGACTCCGGAGGTCGGGGCCAACTTTTCGTGCACATTTATACCGACGAGGGCTTCGAGGGGCTGGGTATCGGCCAGTCGTCACCGGGTGTGAGGCAGGTTGTCGAGACGGCGCTGCGAGACGTGCTGGTCGGACGCGACCCGCTCGAAATCGAGCGGCTGTGGCACGATATGTTCTGGCGAGTGAGAGGGTACGGGCGCAAGGGCGTGGCCTTCTGCGCGCTGTCCGCCGTGGACATCGGCCTGTGGGACCTCAAGGCCAAGAGCGTGGGGATGCCGTTGTACCGGCTGCTTGGGCCGTTCACCGATACGGTGCCGATCTACGGCAGCGGCGGCTGGACCAACTTCAGCGAGCAGGAGCTGGTGGCCGAGATGGCCGGCTACGTCGAGCAGGGCATTCCGCGCGTGAAGATGAAGGTTGGCAAGGACTTTGGCGCTGCCGAACGAGAGGACCTGCAGCGGCTCGCCGCCGTGAGGCGCGCGCTGGGAAACGACGTGGCGATATACGTCGACGCCAACAACGGCTACTATGCCAAGCAGGCGATTTACATGGCGCGCGAGTTCGAGCAGTTCCAGGTCGGCTGGTTCGAGGAGCCGGTGCTGGCCGACGACGTCCGGGGCCTGGCGCGGGTGCGCAGCGCGAGCGTGATTCCCATCGCCACGGGAGAACACGAGTACACCAAGTACGGCTTCGGTGAGCTGATAGCCGCCGGTGGGGCCGACATCGTGCAGCCGGACGTGGGCCGCGTCGGCGGCGTGACCGAGTGGATGAAGGTCGCTCACCTGGCCCACTCGTTCAACCTGCCCGTAGCTCCCCACGCGGTGCAACTCGTTCACCTTCACCTGGCTTGCGCGACGCCCAACCTGAAGGTCGTGGAGTACATGAACACGGCGCTCGAAGGCGACCGGGTGTGGTACACCGAGTTCCCCGAGCAGCAGGGGGGCATGTGGTCGCCCTTCCCGGACAAGCCGGGGCTTGGCCTGGAGCTGGACCCCTACGCCGTTGAGCAGTGGAGCGTGCCGGGGTAGGCTCGTCCCCGCGCTGCATTCACCCCCATCGCGACCTTCCCCCATCGAGGGGGAAGGGACTGGCCTGTCCTACCAGCCAATGGCGTAGCAAGCCCTCCGTGGGTCGCCGCCCGTGCTCAACACGCCCGTGGTCGGGTCCCGGCGGGCGACCGTGGCGCCCATGCCGCAGACCGCGCTCGGGTTTGTCTTGTGGCCCATCGCGTCGAGCTCGGCGACCGTCTCCTCCGATATGCCTGGCTCCAGCGAAAGCTGGCCTGGATAGTGTGTGTGCGGGTAGAAGGAGTTGACCGCGCTGTCGGTCGCGAAGCGCGGCGCTTCGATGGCCTGCTGCGGGTTCATGCCGAACACCAGGGTGTTCAGAACTAGCTGAACGTTGGCCTGAGCCTGGTGGTCTCCGCCGGGGCAGCCGACCGTCATCAGAGGCTGCCCGTCCTTCGCGACGATGTAGTTGATCAGCGTCGTGCGCGGGCGCTTGTTTGGCTCGAGTACGTTGGGATGGCCCCGCCTGAAATTCAGCATCTCCATCCTGGTGCTGAGGGCGCAGCCGATTTCAGGGAAGTAGACCGACTTGGCAAAACCGCCACCGCTCGGAGTTGCACATACCATGTTGCCGTCGCGGTCCAGTGCGGCGACGTGGGTGGTGCCGCTGTCGTCGCCTGCGCCGTCGCCCGGAACTCCTGCCGGCGCCGGAGCTTGCGTCCGGGGTCTGGATGCGGCGGAGTGACGCCACGGGTCGCCCGCGGGCGGCAGGTCGGGCGTCGCCCTCGACGGGTCGATGAGCGCCGCGCGTTCCGCCGCGTACTGCTTGGACAGCAGACCGTCCACCGGAATCGTGGAGAAGTTGGGGTCCCCGTAGTGGGCCTCCCTGTCCGCGAGAGCCAGCTTGAGCGCCTCTGTCACGGTGTGGACGTACTGCGTAGAGTTGTGCCCCATCGACCTGAGGTCGAAACGCTCCAGGATATTCAGCGTCTGGTGCAGCACCGCGCCCTGTGTCCAGGTCGACTGGCCGTAGACGTCGTAGCCGTGGAAGCTGGTGGCGACGGGCTGCTCGTACTCGGCGTGATAGCCGGCGAGGTCTTCCATACTGAGGACGCCGCCCACGCTCTGCGCGCACTCGACGATGTCGCGCGCGATGTCGCCGCAGTAGAAGGCGTCCCGCGCGGCGCGTATGCCCTCGCGCCTGTGGCCGGAGGCGGCGCTTTCGGCGGCGACCATGCGCCTGAAAACATCGGCCAGCCCCGGCTGCACCAGCACCGAACCGGGCGCTGGCACTTCGCCATCGTCGTAGAACACCGATGTGCCGCCGGGAGGGTACAGCTCGAATTGACGCCTGGTCGGGGCGTTTTTCATGCGTTCCAGCATGTACTCGTAGTTCGGGATTCCGCGTTCGGCGTAGTGTATCGACGGCGTCAGCACCTCGGCCAGGGTTCGAGTGCCGTAGCGATCGACGAGCGACAGCAGCGCGTCGACGATGCCGGGGACCGTGAATGAGAGGTGCGCCTGGTCTCCCGGTCCGGTGGGGATTTCGTCCAGGCCCAGCGACTCGTAGAACTCTATGGTCGCTTTGCCCGGTGCGGTGCCCTGCCCGCTCAGCGACAAGAGGTCGCCGCTTTCGGCGTGGTAGAGCATGAAGACGCCTTCTGCCGCGAGCGAGTACGACGCGATCGGCTCCACCACGGCGGCGGCGAACGCGGCCGCGGCGACGGCGTCGAACGCGTTGCCGCCATCGAGAAGCATCCTCATTCCGGCCATCGAGGTTAGATAGTGGCCGCTGGAGATTACGCCCTGCGTGGCGTAGACGACCGGCCTGCCGGTGGGTGGGCGCTCCGGGTCACCCTGTTCGAGCGTGTAAATCTGCTGAGAGTTGGTCATGAGCCGCCCTCCTTTGGCCGTGTTGGCGCACTTCTTGGTTGCCCTACTATAACTTCTGCGGCCGGGTTTGTCAGCCGTGCCGTCGCCTGGGGAGGGTCCACGTCCACGTGGCCAGGCGGGCCTCACGTCGGCGGAGGCAGTTGGCGCTCGAGGGGCCTTTCTCTCGCGTGTGACAGGGCGGGCGCGGTGTGAGAAGATTGGGCGTACTATTCAGCGAATCCACGGTGGCGGAGTGCCGGCCGAGAGCCGCGCTTCGACTGGAAGGAGACAAGACCATGAGCGGCATCTGGCCGGGAGATACGAGGTGTGTGGTAATGCTGGGCTTCGACGTGGACGGCGTGTCGGGCGCGCTGTACCAGAACCCGGACACTGCGCGGCTGCCCAGCTTCATGTCCATGCGCGAGTACGGTCCCAGCGTCGGTACCCCTCGCGTCGTGGAGCTGCTGGGGCGCTACGGCATCGAGGCCAGCTTCTACGTGCCGGGATACGTGGCCGAAACGCACGAGGAGTTGCTGGTGGACATCCGGGAAGCAGGGCATGAGGTGGCCCACCACGGCTACATGCACGAGCCACCGGCGACTCTGACGCCCGACAAAGAGGAAGAGGTGCTCGTCCGGGGCATCGAGATAATCGAACGCATCACTGGCGAGCGACCCGTCGGTTACAGGTCGCCAAGCTGGGAGCTGAGCGAACACTCGCTACCCCTGCTCCACAAGCACGGCTTTCTGTACGACTCCAGCATGATGGGGAACGACGTTCCCTACATCGTGGACGCCAACGGTGGCGACATCGTGGAGATTCCCGTGCACTGGGAGTGGGACGACGCCCCGTACTTCAGCTACGCGCCTGCGCTGGGAGCGCGCAGTCCAATGGCGAGCCCGGAGCACGTGTACCAGGTGTGGTCGAGCGGTTTCGAGGGGGCCTACGAATATGGACGCGCGTTCGTGCTGACGATGCACCCGTGGATTATAGGGCGCCCAGGCCGGATCCGGATGCTGGAGCGGCTGATCCGTCACATGCGGAGCTTCCCGGGCGTAGAGTTCATGCGACTCGACCGCGTGGCGACCAAGTTCCGCGAGCAGCGCACCGCACCATGATTGAGTTCAACTGCATTGTTCAAGAAGGCTGCGTGCCCGCCGAACTCCGCCCCAGGCTGGCGTCCGAACTGGCGCGGGTCAGCGCCGCCGCGCTGGGAGCCGCGCCCGACGACGTGACGGTCGAGTTCGTGGAGATACCGCACGGCTACGGCTTCCGGGCCGGCGAGCTTTCAAGGCTGTCGTCCGTCAGGGGCACTATCCCGCCGGGGCTGGACCAGGACGCCCGCATCGCATTCATGCGGCAGATTCATCATGCGTGGGTGGAGGTCACCGGCTGCCCCGACGAAGAGGTAAACGTATCTGCAAGAGACAGGGGAGCCTAGAGACGTCTCCCCCGAGTTGAATTCAAGTATCAAACAGGTGGAGGATTGAGACTATGCCCTTGTACAGGTGCAGCGTTCCAAAGGGATTGGTGTCGCTGGAAAAGCGACACGAGTTGGCGCGTGCGTTCACGGAAGTTCACAGCGGCACCACCGGCGCGCCCAGGTCTTTCGTACAGGTCATCTTCTCGGAGGACGAATCGGAGTTCGCCGAGAAGTACTACATCGACGGCGGCAACCGCGCCGGACGGCCCGAGTCGCTCAAGCTCCGTTTGCTGAGCGACATAAAGGCAACGTTCAGCGAAATCACCGGCGTGCCCGTCGAGAAGATAGGCGGCAGGATCACGGAAGGCCCCGCGGCATGGTCGCTCCACGGCGGCGTTCCGACGCCCGAACCGGGCGAAGAGGGCCCGGAGTGGTACGCGGACGCCGCCGACTGATCCGTCCCCCTACTGCCCCAACTCTACCCTGTACACTCGCGCCGCAGTGTCGTGAAACATGGCCGCCCGTTCGGCGGCGGAGTAGCCGTTGGACAGCCGCTTGAATGCGTTGTACAGGACGTTGTACGAGTACGATACCTTGTCGACGGGGAAGTTGCTCTCGAACATGCTGCGTTCCGGCCCGAACTGCTCTATGCAGTAGTGCATGAACGGAGCCATCGACTCGGCCAGCTCCCCTGAGCTGGCGGGCTCGGCCCGGTCGTGCCAGTCGAAGCCCGTGCGTGGCATGCCAATGCCGCCCAGCTTGACGACTACGTTGGGACATTCGGCTACCGCGGCGATTCCGTTCCGCCAGGCAGCGAGCACCTCATCGTCGTCGTTCGCGTATGGGCCCACCCTGAGCAGGCCGCCAATGTGGTTGAGTATGATGGTCAGGTCGGGAACGGCCTTGGCGAAGTCGGCAAGCTCGGGAAGCTGAGGGAAATACAGCCATCCCTCCAGCGACAGCCCCATCTTGGCCAGAACGCGGGCTCCCTCGCGGAACTCGTCGCTCAACAGTTGGCCCTGCTGCCTGTGAGCGGCGGTCACCTCCACTTCCGCGTGGGGGTCCCACGTCACCGAATGTCGGATGCCGCGGAACCGGTTGGGGCTTGCGGTTTGCAGCGCTTCCAGCACCGGCTCGACGCGCGCGCCCAGATTGAGGTTGGCGTGTCCCACGATCGAGGCTGCCGCGCGTGTCGGGCCATACAGTCCGCTTTCGCTCGCCGCAGCGAGCCCTTGCACGAATTCCACCTCCCCCACCGGCCGCATCTCCTCGGGGCCTGTCGACCTGTACATGGCGCGCGCCTCGACGAACACCGTCGAGCGCACGTTGTGGCCGCTGTTCACGTCGTCGGCCAGCTCATCCAGCAGATAGCGCTGATATGGTATCCGTCCCGTGCGAAAGTCCCAGAAGTGGTGATGCGGATCGCAGATCGGAAGGTCAGGTTCCAGCGTCTCCTCTTGCGTCAACGCAAGCCAGTCATTTCCTCCAAAAGGCATAGTCGCGCCTCCGTATCTCAGGGGTTCATAAACGGCTCGGTAACCATTCCACGGTCAGCGGCGGGGCGTGTAGGGCTTGGGACCGGTTGCGGAAGAGGACCAGTACCACCGCTGCTGCCCAGAGTACGATTCAGGCTGCCGCAGGTCAAGCCTGGAACGCGGATGGGCCGGCTGCACGGAGTTGGCGGCCGCCTGCCGCTGCCAAAGTTGCCCGCCCAACACCGGCGTGCTAGAATCTGCCCGCAACCAAAACGCGGTAATTTCGCAAAGGAATGAGCCATGGCACTTCCCGAACGTATGAAATTTGGTATATTTATGGCGCCTTTTCACTGGAAGGGCGAAAACCCCACGCTTTCGCTGGAGCGCGACCTGGAAACGATCCAGTGGCTCGACTACTTGGGCTTCGACGAGGCGTGGGTCGGCGAGCACCACAGCGCGGGTTGGGAGATCATAGCGTCGCCGGAGATCTTCATGGCAACCGCGGCGGAGCGCACCCGGAACATAAAGCTGGGAACGGGCGTCATCAGCCTGCCCTACCACAACCCGCTCATGGTCGCGAACCGCATGGTGCTTCTGGACCACCTGACGAGGGGCCGCACGATGATGGGCGTCGGCCCCGGCGCGCTGGTCACCGACGCCGCGATGCTGGGCATTGATCCCGTGGAGCAGAGGCGGCGCATGGACGAGTCGATGACGATCATCATGCGTCTGCTCAGAGAGACCGAGCCGATAACCTACGAGTCGGAGTGGTTCAACCTGGTCGAGGCGCAGCTTCACCTCCGGCCGTACACCAAGCCTCACTTCCCGATAGCGGTGGCGGCGGCCCAGTCGCCGTCCGGCATGGTTCTGGCCGGCAAACACGGCGCGGGCGTGCTATCGGTTAGCGTGACGCGCGACGCCGAGATAGCCTCCAACTTATCGGAGTTCTGGGGAATTGCCGAGGAAACGGCTGAGCAGCATGGCAACGTCATGGACCGCAACGAATGGCGTGTGGTCATGCACGTCTACCTCGCCGAGTCCAAGAAAGAAGCCATAGAGCAGGCGCGAGCAAACGCGGGGCGCTACCAGTACGACTACTTCGTCAAAACGCTGGGCCACGACCTGGCGATCGAGGTGAACAACACCAGCGACCGCGACAAGATCATCGACATCATGTCCGAACGCGGCGCGTGGTGCGTTGGCACGCCGGACGACCTCATCGAGACGATCAACAAGCTGGATGAGGAGAGCGGCGGATTTGGTGGCTTCCTGATTCAGGCGACAGAGTGGGGCACCCGCGAGCAGGTGCGCCACAGCTACGAGCTGGTGGCCCGCTACGTCATGCCCCACTTCCAGGGGTCGATCGCCAGCCTCGACCGCTCCCAGGTGTGGTCCGAGGGCAAGAAGGCAGAGCTGTTGCAGGCGCGGAAGGACGCGATGACGCGCGCACGCGACGACTACGCGGCATCGCGGGCGCGCTAGAGGGCGGCGGGCTGATCCGACTGCCGGATGTGTCCAACACTTGCCCTGACGGTTCATGATCCGACACACTCAACACCGCCCAGGGCCGAAGACAGCCGGCTCGCTGTGGCTGGAAATGGTTTGGCCCAGGCGATAGGGTCGTGTGGCAATTCGGGAGACAGTTTCAGTGTCGACGAGAGCATTTGAGATCATATTTGAAGTGAGCGACGACGAAGTCGACGGCGGATGCTCGGCCAGCGCTATCGGGTACGGTATCCACACGCAGGGCGAAACCATCGAGGAGTTACGCAGCAATGTCAAAGAGGCAGTCGAATGCTACTTCGATGAATCAATGAATCGACCCTCTCTGATTCGCCTCAACTTGGCTGAGAGAGGTAATTCAGACACATGCCAAAGCTGACGGGAGGCCAGGCGCTGGCCCGTGCCCTCTACCAGGAGGGAGTTAGGGTAATCTTCGGGCTGCCGGGCGTGCAGCTCTACCACGCGATGGACGGGCTGTACGAA
The DNA here is from genome assembly GCA_965226695.1 of Dehalococcoidia bacterium. GTDB lineage: Bacteria > Chloroflexota > Dehalococcoidia > Lucifugimonadales > CATOSD01 > CATOSD01. Next base: position 2,383,236 of record OZ245405.1, on the reverse strand, counting down.
GTGCCCGGCATTCGGTTCATAACCACGCGGCACGAGCAGGCCACGACCTACATGGCCGACGGCTACGCCCGCGCGGGCGGCGGCATCGGCACGGCGCTGGTGGTGCCCGGCCCCGGTCTGCAAAACGCCTCCGCCGGGATAGGCACCGCGTATTCCGCCTCATCGCCGATCCTGGTTGTCGCGGGCCAGGTGCAAAAGGAGATGATCGGCGTGGAGCGGGGCGTCCTCCACGAGGTCCACGACCAGATGGACACCATCAGGCCCGTCACCAAGTGGAGCCAGCGAATCCTCGACGCTAGGGACGTGCCCGGCGCGGTGCACGAGGCGTTCTACCAGCTCAAGACAGGGCGGCCCCGTCCGGTCGAGATTGAGATCCCGCCGGAGACGCTCGAGGAACTGGACGACGTAGAGATTCTGGAGCCTGTCAACGTCCAGCGTGCTGCCGCCGCCGCCGACAGTATCCGCGAGGCGGCCGAGGTCATCGGTAACTCGGCCAATCCGGTGTTCTGGGTCGGCGGAGGCGCGGTGTCGTCGGGAGCGTCCGGCCCGCTGCTGGCGCTGGCGGAGCACCTTCAGGCGCCGGTGGTTGCCACCAGCGAAGGCAAGGGCGCGGTTTCGGACCGGCACTACCTGTCTATGGGTGGCCTCCAGATTCGCAACGATCCCTTCCAGTCGAGACTTCAAGAGTCGGACCTTGTAATTGCGGTGGGAACACGCCTGGCCACGCCGCAGTTCCTGACCGGCCAGAGAGTCCTCCAGATCGACATCGACGAAGAGGAGATAGGACGCAACTACGAGAACACCCTGGGCGTGGTGGGCGACGCCCGGCTGACGCTGGAAGCTATCCACAGGCTGGTTGCCGCGAGGACGCCCCCGCGCGCGAGCCGCGAGACGGAGCTGGAGGCGGTCAGGGAGGAGCGTCGCAGTTCGCTCGCCAGGACGGAGCCGCAGGCGTCCTACGTCCAGGCTATCCGCGACGCCATACCCGACGACGGCATATTCGTGTCGGGAATGACGCAGATCGGCTACTACAGCCGCGTCTACTATCCGGTCTACGAGCCGGGCACCTACATAACCTCGTCTTACTACGGCAACCTGGGGTTCGCCTTCCCCACGGCGCTCGGCGCCAAGGTGGCTAATCCCGACAAGGCGGTGGTCGCGGTGTCGGGCGACGGCGGCTTTCTCTTCAACTCCCAGGAGCTCGCAACGGCCGTGCAGCACAACATCAACGCGGTGGTCGTGGTGTTCAACGACAACGCATTCGGCAACGTGCTGCGCGACCAGCAGACCCGCTTCGACGGGCGAGACATCGGCGCCAAGTTGCACAATCCGGACTTCGTTCGGCTCGCCGAGGCCTACGGCGCGCGAGGCCTGCGCGTAGACGGCCCCGAGGAGCTGCGGCAGACATTGCGTGAGACGCTGGACGCGAACGACGCGCCCACGCTCATCGAGGTGCCGGTTGGCATGATGCCGTCCCCGTTCGGATAGGCTTCGCTGCAAGCAACTCTCCCAGCATCCGCGCTTAGCCGGGCCGGCGTCACAGTCCCGCGGTCCGAGGAGGAACTATGCCAGACTCGCAAGCGACATTCGACAGCTACCTGAACGTTCGCAGCGCCTACGCTCCCTCGTTCGACCCTTCTGGCAAGCGCGTCGTATTCCTGATGGACGTGACCGGCGTGCCGCAGGTGTGGCTCATCGACGCAAAGGGCGGCTGGCCCCGACAGCTAACCTACTTCAGCGAGCGCGTCAGCCTGGTGTCCTGGTGTCCCTCCGGCGACAGTCTGTTGTTCGCCATGGACGAGGGCGGCAGCGAGCGGCACCAGCTTTACCTGATTGACCTGGACGCAGGCGGCGAGGTGCGGGCGCTGACCGATTCTCCGGAGGTGATGCACATCTTTGGCGGCTGGTCGCCCGACGGAGCGTCCATCGCGTTCGCGAGCAACGAGCGCCACCCGGCGCACTTCGACGTGTACGTGATGGAGGCGCCCGGCGGGACGGCCCGGATGGTCTACCAGAACGACGGCTCGAACTCGGTCGCGGCGTGGACGCCGGACGGGTCGGGTCTAGTCATCAGCCGCGACGTGACGTCTCGCTACAACGAGCTGACGTATCTCGACCTGGGCACCGGCGAGGCGCGCCCGCTGTCGCCCGATGGCGACGTTGCCTCCTACGGCTCCCTGTCGTGGGACTCCAACGGCAAGGGCCTGTACCTGACGACCAACAGGGACCGCGAGTTTTCGGCGCTGGCATGGATGGACGCGGCGAGCGGCGAGCTCGCTACGCTGGCGGAGCCGCCCTGGGACGTCGAGGCGGCGTCGCTGTCGCCCGACGGCAGGCGCATCGCATACGTCGCCGACGAGGCAGGCTACAGCCGCCTCTTCATTCGAGACCTCGAATCGCAGAGCGAGACGGCGGTGGAGGGGCTGCCCACGGGCACACTTCAGAACCCCCGCGGCCCCGCGGCGGCCGAGTGGTCGCCCGACGGGTCGACGCTGGCGCTGACGGCGAACGGCGCTGCTGCCAACGCCAACGTCTGGCTCTGCGACGTAGAGGCCGGCACGGCGCGACAGCTTACGTTCGCGGACACGGGCGGCATAGACGGCGAAACGTTCGTGGAGCCGCAGCTTGTGCAGTTCCCCACGTTTGACGGGCGGGAGATACCCGCATTCCTGTACGCGCCACCGGGCGCGAAGGCCGACGGTTCCAACGCCGTGATAATGCACGTTCACGGCGGGCCGGAGGGCCAGGAGCGGCCCTCGTTCAACGCGCAGTACCAGTATTTTGTTTCGCGCGGCTACTGCGTGCTGGCGCCCAACGTGCGCGGAAGCTCCGGCTACGGCCGCACTTACATTCACCTGGACGACGTGCGAAAGCGCATGGACTCGGTACGGGACCTGGAGTCGGCCTGGACCTGGCTGAAGGACTCCGGCTGGGCCGACCCAAACCGCGTGGCGGTAATGGGCGGCAGCTACGGCGGCTTCATGGTGCTGGCGGCCATCACCAGCTATCCCGACCTGTGGGCCGCGGCGGTGGAGCTGTACGGCATCGGTGATTTCGAGACTTTCCTGGAAAACACGAGCTCCTACCGGCGCAAGCTGCGCGAGTCGGAGTACGGCAACCTGGAAGACGACGGCGACTTTTTGCGGGAGATTTCGCCCATCCACTACGTGGACCGCATAACCGCGCCGCTTCTGGTGCTCCACGGCGCGACCGACCCGCGGGTTCCTATCAGCGAGACCGAGCAGATAGTGGAGGCGCTGCGGGAGCAGGGCAAGGTCGTGGAGTATGTCCGGTTCGAGGACGAGGGCCACGGCTTCGTCAAGCGCGGCAACAGGCTGACTGCGACGTCGGCGGTGTCCGACTTCTTCGACCGCTACCTGTAACGGGCGGCCGGAGTCTGCCTCCTCTCCCCTGGTGGGAGAGGATTGAGGTGAGGGGGAGCTCTGCCGTTTCACCCCCATCCTAACCTTCCCCCATCAAGGCGGAAGGGACTTTGACTGCACCCTCACCCTAGCCCTCTCCCGTCACGGGAGAGGGAATAGCTGTGTTGGCCCCTACCCGTCCGTGAGGATGTAGGGGATGGACAGTTCGCCGCAGATGTCGCGGAACCAGTCTACAACCTCCGGGTGGAACGGTATGCCGTTCGCCCTGCGGTCCTCGGTTGCCTCCGCTTCCGGCTGCCCCGGGTACAGCACACGCTCGTGTCCGCGCGCGGGCGGCGTCATCTTCAGCATTTGCATCCACTCGTCCATGGTGCGCTTGAACTCCTGCGTGTCCATGAACGCCTCGATGCTGTAGGCCGCCACGTAGTGGCCGAAGTTGGGGCGACCTGGGTTGGCGCCGTAGCCCCCTCCGGACAGGACCCCGCCCAGAATGTCGACGATGCAAGATAGGCCGTAGCCCTTGTGCGAGCCCAGTTCCCGCGTGCTGCCCAGGGGCACCAGGAAGGACGACGCCCTGCCCTGGTAGCCGGGAATCGGCGGGGCCACCTCATCCATGATAGGCTCACCCTCCTCGTCCGCGACCCAGCCGGGCAGAAGGTCCGTGCCCAGCCGCCTGGCGAGGCCCAGCTTGTTGCCGGCGACGGTGCTGGTGGCCGCGTCAAACACGAACGGCGGCTCCTTGTCCGCCGGCGCGGCGAGAGCGATGGGGTTGGTGCCGAGCCTCGGCTCCGCGCCGAATGTCGGCAGCACGCCAGGCGGGCAGGACGTCATGCAGGTGCCTATCATGTCGTGCTCGAGGGCCATCATCGCGTGGTAGGACGCCATACCGAGGTGCCGCGAATTCCGGATGGTCACCATGCCGACGCCGACCTTGGAGGCCTTCTCTATCGCGATCTCCATCGCCTTAGGCACCACGATGATGCCCAGACCCCTGTCGGAGTCGATGTTCGCCGTGGCGGGGGTCTCCCGCAGAATGCGCCAGTTGGGCCGGGCGTTCAGCTCGCCTTGGTTGTAGCCCTGTACGTAGGTGCGCAGCATGTTGGAGACGCCGTGGCTGTCCACGCCGCGCACGTCCGAGGTGACTAGCACGTCGGCCGCCAGTGAGCAGTCCTCTTCAGGAACGCCCATCTTCTTGAAGATGTCGGTCACCGTCTGCCTTAGCGGGGCCTCGCTGACCCTTACGGCGTCTTCTTCCTTGACCTTGAATCGCTCGAGCACTTGCGACCTCCTTCGTCCTGCTTTCTGCGCCCGGCGCACTTTTCGATTGGCAACGGACGTGGCGTATTCTATGCCCCAGCGGAAGTCATTCGCAACTTGTGGGAGTTACCCTCACCCTAACCCTCTCCCTAGAGGGAGAGGGGAGTAGCAGAGCGCGCGAGCCGGAGATTCCCAGTGCGCCTTATGCCGTTTCCCTTGCCCCTGTGTGCGATAATGTTGGTCTACACACGCCCGCCACGCGGGGCGGCCGATAGCCGGAGGAATGGATGCCCAAGTTTCGACACCTGACCAGCACGCTGCAACTGGAGAGGGGCTGGGTGGAGCCCGAACTGTTCCCGCTCTGCGACGAGTTGCGGAACGGCGGCCTGACGGGTGCGCCGCTTGCCGGCCGCTCACTGTATTGCCTCTTCTACGAACCCAGCTTCCTCACGAGAACGTCCTTCGAGCGCGCAATCGGACTCCTTGGTGGCGCGGCGTACCACACGGAGGACGCGACGCAGTTCTTCCCCGTCCAGGCTCCAGGCTACATCGGCAACACGGTCAACCTGTTGGCGAGCCTGCGCCTGGACCTCGTGGTGCTGAGGAGCAGCGATCCGGGCGTGGTGGAGATGGCCGAAAGGGCTGACGCCATGCCGGTGATCAACGGCGGCAGCCAGGACGACCACCCGACGCAGGCGCTGGCCGACATCTACACGCTGCGCCGGGAGCTGGGGGCCGTGGACGGCGCGACCGTAGCGGTCGTTGGCCGCCTCGAGCACCGCAACGTCAGCGCCCTGCTGCGGGGTCTCTGCATGTACGACGGCGTCCGCGTGTTGATGATGCCTGTCAGCGGCGGAGTCGATCCCAGACTGGTGGAATACTGCGAAAGCAACGGCGTCGCCACGACGTTGGCGAAATCACCGGACGTTCTGGGCGAGGCCGACGCGATCTACCTGAACGGGCCGCGTACTATGGCGCACGTTCGGCTGCTTCGCTCGCGCGGCGTGCTGGACCTGCGCATAGACGAGCAGTTCATGGCGGGGTTGCAGTCCCACTGCGTGGTGCTGGACCCCATGCAGCACAGTGGCGACTTTCCGATTGAGGTGCGTGACGAGCGGCTGGCGTTCTACCGCCAGTCCGAGAACGCGCTGTACGTCCGCATGGCGGTGCTGTCGCAGCTTCTAGGTGAGGCTGCGTCCTAGCCTAGCTTGCCACGCGGGACAGTCGGGGGATACCATTATTCGGCGCGCGTCGGCGATGCTGCGGGGCATGCCAATCGCCTTCGGCCGCTTTCCTGGGCCGGTAGCTCAGTCTGGTCAGAGCATCGGACTTTTAATCCGAGTGTCCTGGGTTCGACTCCCAGCCGGCCCACCAGTATCCCCGACCTAGCCTAATCAAGAATTGGCAGACAGACTCCGCGCAGCAAATCCTGGCTTAGTCTCTTGGTTGACTGAGAGTATTCTGTAGCCTGCATGCCCTACGGCGTTCGCTGCTACATTAGTGAAGTGTGACCGACATGCAGTTGAGAGGAGCCTAATGTCCAGACTGTTTGACGATAAGTCCAGAAGCTTCCTTGGCCGAGCACTCCGAGCTGAAACGACTTATTCGTTTCTTGACAGGTCCTCAATGCCCGAGTTCCAGAGAATTAGAGAAATGCTAGAACGATGGGTGGCGCGGCTCCCTGAAAAACAAAGGCGCGACACTATCGCCAACATGCGCAGCAGAGCACCGGGGACGCAACGGGATGAATATCAATTCAGTGAGGCATTCTTTGAGTTGTTTCTGCACGAGTTCTTGCTCGGCACACGCGGAGCGGTCTTAGCGGAGCCTATGATCGATGGGCGGACACCGGATTTCAAAGTGACTGAAGAACTAGAAGATGGTAGTGATTTAACCTATGTGGTCGAGGCGACAAACTTCGACTTGGAGAGAGGCACCAAGCTAGAGAGAAATTGGAACGAACTAATGGTGCTGGACACTATAGATCAGATTTGCTCCCCTGACTTTCGTCTACACATCCAAATGGACGGAAAGCTAGAGTCCTCGCTGCCCAGAGCCCATCTAAGGGAGACATTTGAGAAGTTGCTGGGAGGAGCGAATTACGAGGAACTTCTTAATGAACAAGAACAACAGAGACTTGACCTTGTGAATCTACCTAGTGCTTCATTCCAACATGGTAGTTGGAAGGTGACTGGCCAGCTGTGGCCAGTGTCACGTGAGTGTCGCGGGAAGAACATGGGGATTGTGGCCATCGTATCAATGGGAGCCGACAGCATAAACGACATTGGCAAAACAAAGGATCGCATTTATGGGAAGGCGAAACGTTATAAGAACGTGGAGAATCTGATCATCGCGTTGCGTTGCGACATCTCAAACAACAGGTTAGACGAAGTGTTGTTTGGAAGCCAGCAGGTCACCCTCTATGTTCACAACGATCCGACTAACACTACCCCGCTTCCAGAACCTTACAATAGCCAAAGACTAAACGGCTTCTGGTTTAACACTGGAGGACCAATCAATCAGCATGTGGTCGGCGTGGTGGCCTTCTATGGAGTTCACCCTGGTACCCTAGACAGGTCGAAAGCAGTTTTCTATTCGAACCCTTACTTGAACAGGCCAATGCCAGAATGGACCAAGTTGATCACGCATGCGGAGTACACGGACGGCGCGTTAACAATTGAGGAAGGCGTGCCGCCATACGCATTTCTGGAAGATCACATGGTCATAGAGAACCCATTTGGGTAGTCTCAATCGCAGAATAGAATTGGGGGTGATTCGGCGGGCTTGCATACAGCAAATTATTCAGTTGGAACGCGGTAACCTCCGAGGAGAATGCGTTAAGCCTGAACCTGTTTCACATCACTAGGTGCGCCCAAAACCGTCTCCCTCGCGAACAGCCTGCCCCCGCGCCCAACTCTGAACCTACGGCCATCTCCTTGCGTTCGCCATTTTGCTTAGCCAAATTTCCCCCGGACGTCCCAATGCACACTCCGGCCGCACCCCCTCGCCCAAACCCGACCCACTCGCTCCCCCGTACCCGAAAAAACGTCACTCTCCCGTGCCAACCATTCCCCAGCCCTGCCCCATCCAATCCCGCGCACGTCCCACCTCTTCCCCACGTCTGCACCACTTCTTCCCACCAATCCGCCCCAATCCCGCGATTTCGCCAGCTCTCTTGAAACATACGCACAAACGTGCTACCCTCGCCCTCGCGAGGGACCGACCCCGCGGCCCGGAATCCCTACGCCCAATCGGGGGTAAGGCCCCAGGCACCCGTAAGGGCGTCTCTCGTGGGCGCCCTGTGGCAGTGAAGACACGGCTGAGTGCCCCTGCTCCGTCCCCCTGTCCTCCTCTGCCACGCGGCGCCACTTCTGTGTCCCAACAACCCGCTCCGGCATTACAGATTCGCGCGGGACCGGCGACACGCTCAGCTACGAGGCGCACAGAATGTCGCAAAAACGAACAGATTTCTCATTCCCGCGAAAGCGGGAATGACAGTGCTGGGGCGCCAGGTAATCTGAAACAGGCTCGTTAAGCTTCACCAAATGGACACCACCCACCGAAGAGTTCGCAATTCGGCCTTACGCGGCCCGTCGGTCTGACAATGCTCGTCCTGCCAATCGCCTTCCAGCTATTCGACGAGAGTATCCCGAACCTGGTTGGCCGAAGGCTTTGCCAGGGCTGATGTTGAGGCCATCCTCCAGCTTGGTACAGACGAGATTCGCTAGCTTGACCCAGGCAAATACGTTCTGTAACATCGCCTCACGGTCAATTCATCCATACCGGCATTCAGTCGAGACCAGATAGAAGGGACTACGCATGAACGCTTCCCAAAAGCCCGTCGCTGTCGTGATAGGCGCGACGTCCAAATGGCAGTCGGATGGGCGCAACACGCGGCTAATCCACGGCGGCGACATCGACGACAGCGACGTGCCCGTCGGCGTGCGCTGGGGCGTTGGCGGCGCTATCGCCCAAAAGTTCGCTCAAGAGGGCTTCCTCACCGTGCTGACCACCCGCAACGCTGGGAATGCCGCCCCGCTGCAGGCGGCCATCGGCGAGCAGGGCGGCGAGAGCACTATTGTCGAGCTCGATCTCGCCTCCCGCGACTCCATTTCAAACGCATTCGCCCAGATTCGTGAGCAGGCGGGCGAGCCGGACGTGCTGGTCTACAACGCGGGCTATATCGAGGGGCGCGATCTTCCGCCGGAAAAGGAACTGCTGGAGCACATCCCGTTCGAGATGTTCGAGACGGCGCAGCACATCTCCAGCAGCGGCCCATTCCTGGTCGTCCAGGAGGTGCTGCCCGCCATGCGGGAGCGCGGCGAGGGCACTATTCTGATTTCCAACAACTCGTCCTCGCTGCGTGGGAGAAAGCGCTACACGGGACAGTCGCTGTACTACCCGAGGGTGCTGATGCGGACGCTGGCGCAGGCTCTGACAGAGGAATACTCGGAGCACGGCGTGCATGTCGCCAATGTGGTCATCGACGGCATGATCGACTCACCGGGGACGAGGGCGATGCCGCGCTCGCAACAGAATCCCGAACTGCTGATAAACCCCGTCAAGATAGCGGAGGCGTTCTACTACCTGTACACGCAGGATAAGTCCTGCTGGACGCACGAACTCCAACTGACGCCTCATCCCGCAAAGCCGAGCTTCTGACGGGCGCTGCCTGGTGGAGCCGCAGCTCACCCGCGAGAGCGCCTGCCCTTTAGCGACCGCACTTCACGCCGGACGCCACAAGCGCCTCTGTCCAGGGCCTCTACGAGGTCCGCCGAGTCCATTTCGAATGCGAGTTTACGCGGGTAGAAGTTCAGTTGGGCGACGTTGAAGACAAATTCTCCGGAGCAGACTTTGGATCATTCGGTTTGCTCGGCTGGCCTGGTAGTGCTGGGCTACCGCCCGCTAATCAGGCAGAACTCGTTCCCGTCCGGGTCGGTGACTACCGCCAGACTTTCGCCCGGCTCGACGAAGTCCCTGACAGCCCTTCCGCCGAGGGCTTCGACTTTAGCCAGCGCCGCCAGCACGTCCGGAACCGTCAGGTCTATGTGTACGCGAGTCTTGCTGGTCTTCTTGTCTGGGACCTGCTGGAGGTAGACTGACAGGCCGTTGGGCAGGGGTTGGAACAAGATGTATTGATTCCAGGCCGAACGCCGCTTGACGCCCAGCACCGCGGAATAGAACGCTTCCGCCCGCTCGAGGTCGGCCACGTCTATGCCGACGTGAGTTAGTGTCCCCACAGGCCCGGTTTCTTCATCCATGATGTCGTCCCTCCTACAGCAGCTCCTGAAGCTTTCGCAGGACTTCCCGCCAGTGGCGGCGCATCCCCTCCCGCTCGTCCAAGCTGGACAGCCGCTCCTGGTGGAAGCGTACGGAGGTCTTCTTCCCGGAGGCGACAAGGGTTACCTGTAGTGTGGAGGGCTGGGACAGCTCGGGATGGGACCAGGTCAAGCGGACCCTCTGCCCCGGAGCCACCGTGCGCACTTCTCCCCAGATACCCTCGGCCGTGCGGTATTTCTCCCCTTGTCGCAGCTCGAAGGGGCCGGCCTCGCCCAGCCATATGTCCCGCCCGGGGCCGGCCACCAGCAGGTCCCATGCAAATTCCTGAGATACGGGAAGAGTCTTCTGCACGCCAATCTGGTAGCTCGCGTCCGCGGTCTGACCGACGATCCTCAACCCCCGAGCCTGTTCGTATCCCACAGTGACCATCTGCTGCCACCAGCCGTTGGACAGTCCGCCCTTCCCGCCAACGAGGCCGACTATCTCGCGGTGGGTCATTTCCCGAGCGTCTAGCGCGTCTAGGAAATCGAGCCACTCATTCCAATCGCGGCCCGTGGCCCTGGCTACGGCCTCTCCCGAGATTCCTCCGACTCTCTGCCGCCTGGTCGGCAAGGCACTCCTCCCGATCGTTCTGTGCGGCGCTCAGGCGACGTTGGTCTCCGCGCTGGTGTCCCTCAGCCACGTCGGGCGGATGATAAGCTCAGGAATGGATGCACGCTGCGGCAGGCGCGCGATCAAGGTGATCGCCTCGGCGGTATCCTCAGCCGTCACCATCCTGCTGCGGGCTTCGGCGGAGGGGACAACCGGCCGAAGGTCCATAATCGGCGTGTCGACTTCTCCGGGAATCACCACGCTGAACCTGATGCCCGAGTTGCGGTACTCCGAGTTCAGAAACGCGGTGAAGTTGATCACGGCCGCCTTTGCCGCGCTGTAGCTCATCCCCGCCAGCGGGCTCGCGTTGAGTCCCGCCATCGAGGAAACGTTGATGACCGTCCCCTCGCCTGCCTCGGCCATCGAGGGTACCACGGCCTGTGTGCAGAACACCGAGCCGACGAGATTGCTGTCGTAGACGCTGCGCAAGTCCTCAGGCGTCGTGGTCAGCAGCATCCTGTGGGGCGAGCTGTGGCCCGCGTTGTTAATCAGCACGTCTACCCTTCCGTGCTTGTCAAGTACCTCCTCGACCATGCCGAAGACGAGCTGTTTGTCGGCGACGTCCACTCCGTATGCCTCAGCCCTGCCGCCACCGGAGAGTATCTCGTCCCTCACGGCCTCGACTTTCGATGCCGTCCGGCCAACGGCGACCACCACCGCGCCCTCTTCCGCCATCATCAGGGCGGACGCCCGACCGATGCCGCTACCGCCGCCGGTTACTATGCAAACCTTGTCCTTGAGACCCACTTGAGCAACCTCCTCGAAGTATCGAATGCTGACGCTATCGGCCCATATGGTAACAGGGTTGAAGGGTGTGCGATGGTATTGGCCTGGCAGGGCGTGGCACGCTAGCAGGACTGGGTAGCGGGAGGTGGCGCCAGGCGCATTTCAGGTGGGAACTTGGTAGTGCCGAACACGCCGAGATGGGCCAGTTCAGGCAGCTTCAGCCTCGTGAGTCGGCGGAACCGCCGGGAGTACAGATGTAGAGGCTGAAGAGAGGGGCGCGGCCCCTAGATGCTCAAACGCAACTGGCCCATGTACTCCAGGCGCGACCGGAACAGACGCCCGTCATCCGTGATGTACAGGAGGCCCAGCTGCTGAAGCCGAATGCTGAGAACGGATATGGTGACCTGAAACAGGTCGCGCAACTGATACAGGGCAGGCCACATTAGAGGTCGACCCTGCGTGCCGCTTCCAGGAGTTGGCCCCCCGGCATTAGCAGGAAACCCATGAACCGGTGCGCCTCGGCCTCGCGCCGACCCGGTCCGTGCCCAGTCCGGCGGAACACGCAGCCGACGCTTTGCTCCAGGCCCGGAATCGACGCCTGTTCCGCGGTATCGCGGCGGACGTGCGCCTCCCAGTGCCCGGCCTCATGGCCCAAGATGGTGTTGTACAGGCCGGGTGTCTGCTCGATGAGCAGGTGTTTGCACTCGTTGAAGACGACCGTCCTGGACTCGGGGAGCAGCTCAGCCAGAATGTGCTCGTCCGGCCCTTCGTCGATCGGCTCCCGCAGTAGGCCAAGGTCGAGGACGTTCTCAACGATCTGCTCGACTGGCACGGGCGGCGCGGCAAGGGATCCGAATTCTCGTTTGTAGCGACCGAGGAGGTCGAGGGCCAATCCTTCGAGCGTCTCGTCCGTCGCCAACGCTGCCTGCATCATCCTCCAGATTGGCCGCTCTGAATCAGTTTTCGCCACTCCTCCGGAGACCGCACGTCTTCGCCAATGGAGCGAAGAAAACTCACCGCCTGCGGATTCTTGAACAGCGTGACTGCAAGGTCGGAGGGCACCTTGCCCCCCAGAATGGTCAGCTCGTCGGCGAGCTCCTGCCTGTCCAGGCCGAGCTCCCTCGCGAGTTCAGTGGCGATACTCTTCAGCACCTTCTCACTCGGCGGCTTCACACGCTTGTTCTCAATCTTGCTGAGGTATGTGAAGTCGATTTCCACCCTTTCCGCAAGTACTCGCTGGCTCATCTGAGCCTCTTTGCGGAGAGATCTTATCCGTTCGGACAGTTCCATATTTTGCACCTCACGTGAAGCATAGCCCAAATTGCAGCGCCAAAGCAACCGCATCGCGCACGTGCGTCCCGCCGCAGCTCACTGCGCTCGCAGTTGCGGGTGGAAGTAGGAGGCTCTACGCACCATGCCCCCGCCGAAGGGCCATTGTCCCAAACCCAGTCCGCTCTCGGCACGCTAAAGCCGCGCCGACCCGGCAATGTCGCGCCCAAATGTTCCTAGACGCTCCCAGTCTACTTGTGTATTTTGTCCATATGACGCTCGGAGTCCCAAGCCCAGAATCGAGGGCGGCTCGCAAAGACTCCACGACCGGGCGGGACGGTGTCGCGACAATGGGTTGTTGCGTATTTTACCCATATGACGCGCTCAGTCATAGGCCCCCATATGCGGACGTATCGCTGCGGACGTATCGCGGAGATTCACCGTGTAGGCGGGACAGAGTTGCGATTTAGGCTCCGTCGTGTATTTTATCCATATGAGGCGCTCACGTACAGGCCTGTATGTGCGGGCATATTTCTGACGGTCCGCGAGCGGACTGGAAAGTATTGGATTATGGACTTCAGCCACTTTGAATGGGTCAGCTTCGATTGCTACGGCACGCTTGTAGACTGGGAGACAGGCATATCGTCTGCTGTGGCCCGGGTGATGGCGGCCCACGAGGTGCGCAGGTCGCGCGCCGAGATACTGGCGCTGTTTGCGGAGTCGGAGCCCAAGGTGCAGACATCGCCCGGATTCATGGAGTACCGGCGTGTGCTGCGAGGCGTGATGAAGCTGATCGCCGATGGGACAGGCGTCGAACTTGCCGAGTCCGACCTTACCTGCCTCGCGGACTCGCTGCCGGACTGGCCGGTCTTCCCTGACGTGGCGGACGCTCTACACACGCTGAAACGGCAATTCAAACTCGCCATAGTCTCCAACGTCGACGACGATCTGTTTGTCGGCACGGCCCGGCACCTGGGCGTGGAGTTCGATGCCGTGGTCACCTCGCAGCAGGCGCGGTCCTACAAGCCCAACCCGGCCAACTTCACCCTGGCCCAGGAGCGCATGGGCGTTCGGCGCGAGAACTGGCTGCACGTTGCGGAGAGCCTGCACCACGACGTTGGCCCGGCGAACGCGCTCGGCATAACGTCGGTGTGGGTGAATCGCGCGGACCGTGGAGGGGGCACCCGCCGGAGCGGCGCCAGACCCGATCTGGTTGTGTCCGGCATTGCTGAGCTCGCGGAGATGGCGCGCCCCGAGTGCGGATAGGCCGGGAGTGACCAGTTCACGTCCGTGCATGGCAGACGCCGACCCAAAAATGGAGGACGAGCTGAACAACGTCAAGAAGGGACGCCTCGGCAGCGCGGAGGAACGCGAGGCGCTGCTGGCCCGAATCGACCGCATTACCGAGATTCCGTTGCTGCTGTTGGCGTTCGCGATGGTGCCCCTGCTCGCCGCGTCGATGCTGTGGGAGTTGACCCCTACCGGCGAAAAAACAGTGTTCTACCTGGACATCGGCGTGTGGGCGCTCTTCGCGACGGACTTGTGCGTCAAGTTGGTGGTCTCCCCCAACAAGGCGGCATTTCTCAGACAGCGCTGGCTCGACGTGCTGATCGTTGTAATGCCCTTCTTCCGGCCCCTCCGGGTTGTTCGGGCATTCCTCTACGGCTCGCGGGCACTCGCCGGCGTAGCGAAGCTGGTACAGGTCGACTACCTTGTCGTATACGCCGTAGGCCTGATACTGGTCGTCTCGACAGTGGTAACGACCGCGGAGCGAGGCACAGATTCCCCGCTGGCTTTTTTCGGCAACACCTTGTGGTGGGCGCTCACGACCGTGACAACAGTGGGCTACGGCGACATGGTGCCTGCCACACCCACCGGCAGGGTCGGTGGCGTGGTGTTGATGATCGGAGGAATCGCGCTGTTTGGCGCGCTGACCGCGAATCTTGCCAGAATGTTCATCAGGCAGCAAGGCGATGGCGAGAACATGGAGGAACTGCTGCGCGAGGTCAGGGCTCTCAGGGAAGAAGTCGCGGAGTTGAGTGCTCGCGAACGCCGCTAGCGGCGCGAAGTCCACGCATCGTCGCGCTGTGACGTCGTCCCTTGCCGGCAGGCCGCCGAGGCGACTGCGCCCTAGCCCAGGAATCGGCGCAGGTGTGCGGCCTCCTGGATGTAGTGCGTTATCTCGCCGGATGAGTAGTCCTGGCTCAGGCTGGCGAACGTTGCGCTGGTCAAGCCCTCGTGGACCCTGTCCAACTCTTCGGTGAACCGGACGAGCAGGCGCAGGTAGTCGTATCCCATGAGCTCGCGCACGTGACGCTCGTTGGCGAATCTCAGGGAGGCGCGCAGGTCGCCGTCGAAGCTGGGGTAGTTCTCCCGCACAAATGAGAGATCGTCCTCCGACAGCGCCCCAAGGCCCAGGAGCTCGGGGGGCACTCCGATCGAGTAGAGCGCCGACGCGAAGCCGATGGCGCGGGGTAGCGTCACGCCGCCGACGCCTCCGAGCGAGCGGCCGTAGCCGAACAGCCCCACGTGCATCTTGCGCTCGCGCCGCTTGGGCACGTGCGCCGAGACCCTGGCTATCAAATCGGTCAGCCGCTGCACCTGAGACTGGTATTCTTCAGTTGTCCTCTCGATCACGTCGAGCGCGCGGTCCTCGTCAATTTGCACCGGCTCGCCGCGGTCGTGCGCGAGGATACTCGCGATTCCGTCGCGGACGGTCGCCTTGTCGTAGTCGTACTTGAACGCCGATTGCACGGTGAAGGTCTGCGCGCTGGGGTACTCCGTGAAGGCGCGCTCCACGTTCACCGGCGTCAGGTGACCGCGAAAAGGCACGGACCCCGCGCCGATGATGGGATACAACGGAATACCCAGTCGCCGTTCGAGGCGATGCAGCCGCAGCAGGCTCACCTTCAGTATCAGCTCCGCGCCCACCATGCCGTAGTTCAGGGCCGGGTCGCTGCGAGCCAGGAACACCCGCTGATACGGCTCATCCCTGCCATGCAGGTACTCTTCGACGATGCGGTCGCAGGCGAGCAGGTGGTCGCTGTCTTCTATCAGGGGGATGACCCGGATGCGCTTTGGGTAAAACTCGCCGATCCAGTCCTTCACGGTGTGACCGCCGAGAATCGGCCTGTTCTCCTGACCAACGATCACGTCCCGGTAGTATGCCTCTATGAGAGAGAGTTCCTCGGCCGAGGTCGTGAACGGCAGGATGACCTCTTGTATGGGCGCTTCGGCGAGTTCGCCATAGAAGCCGCGGGCGACGTCCCAGGCGGCTGGCACGCTCTGAAGCGCCTCCACCATGGACTTGCGCATGTCCTGCTCGATGCGGGGATTGGGGACCCGCAGCGTGAGCGCCATGTCGCGACCAAGCATATTGTCTTCCTGGAAGAATTCGGGGTAGCCGATCAGCAGCTTGCGAACAACCTGGTTGTCCGCCTCCTTGCCCTCGGAGTCCCACATCTGCTCGTCGCAGCCCAGGGCGAACACGTCGACCGCCTCCTCGACTTCGCCTTCCCCCTTCAGCACGCCCTTGCTGTCGGCGAAGGGCGCCGGAGTCGCGTTGTCCGGGTGTTGGGTGCTCATCACCTTTGGCACGAGTGGCACGTCAGACCTCCAGGTGTTAGTTGGCGGTTATCGACCGACGGTTCGATTCTAGCACGAAGGCGGGAGTTGTCCAATTCCGCGTGGTGCCGCGCGCGCCGCGAGATGACGGAAGGATTGCGCTGTTCGCGCCGATTCTGCTACCGTGAGGCCGTGAACGGCGGAGCATTACGGCGCGTGGAGATTGTCGCATGGTTACTACGAGCAGCGTAAGATTTCGAGGCGACGGCGCGATGATGGACGCCTTCGTCGCCATGCCCGACGGCGGGGGCACACACCCCGGCCTGATAGTCATCCACGAAATGTACGGGCTCAACGACAACATCCGGGACATCGCCACGCGATTCGCGGACGAGGGTTACGCGGTGATGGCCCCAAACCTCTATTCGCGCGTTGGTGGCGCGGTGCGCTTCTGCATGACCCAGCTTTTCAAGGCGTTCGTAAAGCTGAAGATGGACCAGCGCGCGGTGCGCGACCTGCGGGGCGCGGTGGTCCACCTGCAGAGCATGAACGGCGTGAATTGGGACCGCGTGGGCGTGGTCGGTTTCTGCATGGGCGGCGGC
Source organism: Dehalococcoidia bacterium (assembly GCA_965226695.1). Taxonomy (GTDB): domain Bacteria; phylum Chloroflexota; class Dehalococcoidia; order Lucifugimonadales; family CATOSD01; genus CATOSD01. The sequence continues at coordinate 2,366,504 of OZ245405.1, read as the reverse complement.
TTTTCGCTGTTGCTCGCGTGCGCGTATAACCAGGTCAATACGAGCGTCGTGTTCTACGGGCGCAACCCCAGTCCCATTGACTTGGTCGCCGGTCTCAACTGCCCGTTGCTATTCATGTACGGCGAGGACGATAAGATGATAGCCAAGGGTGTTCCGAAGCTGCGCTCCGCGTTGGAATCGAATGGCAAGAGTTTCGAGACGCACTCCTACCCGGGCACCGGACACTCGTTCATGAACGACGCACGGGGCAGCTTCCGGCCCGACACGGCGTCCGACGCCTGGAAGCGGACCATCGCTTTCCTGGACGCCACGCTCAATGACGATAACTGAAAGAGAGGGCAGGTGACGCCATGCCTATCGTTAACCACGACGACGCCACCGAGGTTCCGTGGCGCCCCAACTACCGCAAGTGGGACATCACGGCTCCCGGCGATGGAACAACCAGCAGCAGCATGTCCTACAGCGTAGTTGGCGCCGGCGCCGGGGCTCCCCTGCACTCCCACGAGGCGGACGAGCTGATCACCGTACTGGAGGGCGAGCTGGAGGCGCGACTCGGCGACGAGGTTCGCCGGGTAGGCCCCAACCACACCCTGATCATCCCGCCGGGCGCGCCGCACGGGTTTACGAATCGAGGACCCGCAGACGCCAAGCTGTTGACCTACTTCCCGGTGCCCGACCCGTTCAACCACACGACCTATCTGGAGGGCACGCCGCCCGCGGGCCATTCCTGACACCCAAGCTCCTTCCGTGGAGGCGGCGCTCCACTCCGCCCGGCCGCCGGCTATGGTCCAAGCATCAGCTCCGGCGCGGGCGTCAGCCGCTCGATTGGCAGCGGCTCGTACTCGCCGCCGGGTGGCGTCCAGTATATGGTGAACTGGGACGGCGGAGACTCCGAGATGTACTCCACCCGAATCCGATGCGACCCACCTGCCAGAGGCACTACCGCGGAGTGTGGCGTGGTATCGTCGGGTGGGAGGCGGGCCACGATCTGGCCGTCAAGACTCAGCGAAAGCTCGCCCTGCGCCGACAGCGTGAATCCGTAGTCGCCGTCTTCAGGCGCATTCAACAAGCCCTCCCAGACGGCCTGGTATGGCTCCGGCGTAACCGGGTCGTACCAGAAGGCCTGCATGAACGGCGTGACACGCGAGGCGACGTAGGCCTCAGCGTCACCGTCCGGGGCGTAGAATCGCCCGGCGAGTCCGTAGGGCCGAACTTCGCCGCGGAACAGGTGGGACGCCGGAACGGTCTGCCAATCCGATTCGGGCGGCTTCCAGAGCAGGCGCAACGTCCCGCGGCGGTCAGTGACCCGACCCCTCACCTCCAGCGCGTGGACACCAACGGCGGGCCGTATGCTCGTGGCGGCGCGCTCACCCGACAGCACGGACGCGCCATTCAGCAACACCTCAGCCGCCTCTTCCGACTCCAGCGCGAGGCCGTGCTCCCCCGGTTCGGTCACGTGAAGCGTGCCCGTCCACGCAAAGTCGAACGGCGGAGCGTCAGCGCCGACTTCCAGCGCCCAGGCCGCCTCCGCGCTCCGCTGGACTCCGTATATCCGAGGGCCGCCGTCCAGGGAGTACACGGCGTCCAGACCCTGGCGCTTCAGGAGTTCCTCGCGGCTGATCTCGGCGAGGTAGAACATCGGCTCGCCGCCGTTTGGGGGCCGCACCTCCCTGAACTCCGCACCCGGGTAATACAGCTCGAGCAGGCGGTAGACGGCGGCCTCCCGCGGCTCGATGTAGATCGCGGCCCCGAGGCCAACCCTGGCGGCGGCCAGTGGCACGCCCTGCGGCGCGCGCAGGGCTGCAAAGTCCGGACTGCCCGCAGCCAGGTCTATTCCGAGGCTGTGCTTGAACTGGCGCGACGAGAAGAGCGTGTAACCCCTGGCCTGTTGCCTGAGCATGTCGCGTCCTATCAGCGTCTCGTCGGTGGAAAACGCGGCGTACACCCTGGGATCAGAGGCCTGCTCGCCAAAGTAGCGGCCCACGTTCAGCAGCGCTATCGCCGCGAGCATGACACAGCAGGCGACGGGAGTCAGGCGGCGGGCGAGCGTCCACGGCGATGATCGCCCGGCGCGCCACAGCGCGTGCAGCGCCAACGCGACGAGTATGGCAACCGCCGGCAGCACTCCTATGGCCCGCAAGGCCTGCGGCGCCTCCCACGGAATGGTCAGCACGCCGGGGATGAGCATAATCGCCAACCAGATCGGCAGAACGACCAGCGGCGTGCGAGACCAGCAGAACAGGCACGCAGCGATGCCCAGCACGAGCAGCGCGGCCGACAGGCCGTCCAGCATTGCCGCTCCAGGCAGGTTGTGGCGGGGATTGCTGTCGCCTTCCACGTTGAACATCAGCGCGTGGGCGCGCAGATTGTCGACGACGTGGCCGATAGCCTCCCCAGCCGGCGCGACCGAGAACACCGAGCTGGCCCTCGTCCTATCGAAGAAATCGGCCGGTTCGAGCGCGGCGTACTGCGCAACCGGCGCCGCCATCACCAGCGCCGTGACGCCCATGACGGCCAGCCGGGCCGCGAGCTGCCGGATAGTCGGCCGCTCGGCCAGGATGCCGTAAAGCAGCACTGCCGCAACCACGAGCGGGAACAGCCTGAACGCCGCGTAGAACCACATGCCCAGTCCTAGGGCCGCTCCGGCGAAGCCGTAGTCGGACAGCCGACCGCTCCGTGTCGCACACAGCGTGAGGTAGGCCGTCAGCGCCGTTGTGAGGCTCATCGTGACGCTGTGCATACCTATCCGGCTGAAGTTGATGTCCCAACGCATGACAGCCAGCACGAATGCGCCTGTCAAGCCCACAAACGGCCCCGCCAGGTGGCGCCCAAGCAGGTAGACCGCCGCGATTCCGGCCAGAGAGAAGACCACGCTCACCAGGCGCAACGACTCTGGCGTCGCCCCCAACAGGGTTGTCAGTGCCGCGACCGGGAGCAGATAAAGCGTTGGAAGCGTGGTGGCAAACACCGGGGCAGAGCCAGGGTCCATTGCGATGGCCGCCGCTACGGACAGGTTCGCTGCCTCGTCGTACCAAAGGCCGACCGGCAGGTCCCGCAGGTCGTGGAGGCGCACTGCCCGCGCCAGCAGTAACACGCCGCACATCGCGGCGACCTCGTACAGGATCCGCGGCTGCACGGTGAACGGCCTGCCGCACCGCAGCCTACGCACCAAGGGGATCCACCGGCCGTCGATGGTGGGGATCGCGGCCAGCAGGGAGACTGCCGACACGCCGAACATCACCCAGCCGGCCGTGTTGGGCGGCCCTGACGCGAATGCGCTGAGGGAAACAAACGCGCTTACGGCGCACACCGCGGCGCAGGCCGCACCGAACCGGGATTCCGCGGTCCAGGCGGACAGCCGATGGCGGAGCGACCTGCGCGGCCGTGGTGGTCCTGAGGTTCGTTCGCGCCAGCGGGCCGTGGCAGGAATGTCGGTCGCGGCGAACGTGAACGCGGCTATCGCCGCCAGGAAAAACGCCGAGGCCCACAAGGGCCGCCCACTGCGAAGCAGGGCCTGGGCGAGGAACGCCAGGGCTATCGCGGCGGCTACCAGGGCAAAGCGGACGCCGTTGGACGCGGCCATGCGTGCGGGCTAGTCGGTGTCCCGGTGGGACGGTGGAGCCTCGACCCGCAGCACCTCCGAGGCGCGGAGCTCGCCGATCCGCGCCGGCGCGAGTCCACTCTCCAGGAGCACGGCCTCCCCCTGCTCTCCCAGCAGAGGCGTCGGCAGGTAGGAAATGTCATCGCTGCCCGGGAACGCTACCCCTTTGCGCATCAGCTTGAGAAGACCGAACGTCGGGTGTTGCAGCTCGACGATCATGTCGTTGGCCGCGGCCTGCTCGCTCTCGAAGTATCCCAGCGCGAAGCCCTCTACGACGGGGGCGCAGAGTGCCGCCGTGCCATTGAGAAGGCCAAGCCAGTGACCGACGTCTTCTGAGGCGAACAGCTCCGAGAGCGCATCGGACAGCGGGCCATCATTCTCGGCGCGGCTCCTGGAAGATGCGAAGCGCTCGTCCGCTGCGAGTGACTCCAAACCGGACGCCGAGCGCAGCACCGCCCAGCCCTTCTCTGACTCCGCCGCCAGGTACAGCCAGCCGTCCCGCGCCCGGTATATGCGGTGCAGCGCGGCGAGGCCGCGCTGGTGCCGCTGGGGGGCGCGGCGGGGCGGTTTGCCCTCGTAGCGCATGAAGCCCTCCACGCTCAGCAAGATGCCGGCGCTTAGCAGGTTCGTGTCGGCCTTCTGCGACACGCCGTGGCGCTCCCTCGCGTATAGACACAGCAGCGTCCCCAACGCGCCCATCGCGCCCGCGGTGAAGTCCGTCGGAGCGAGCGCGGCGAGGTATACGGGAGGCAGAGACTCGCCCCCCTGCGCGCGCTGCAGGCCTGTCAGCGCCTGCGCCAGAGGGTCTACGCCGGGCCGGTGAGCGTACGGCCCATCCCATCCGAATGCGGTCACGTGGGTCTCGACGATGCGGGGATTGAGAGAGGCCAGATCTTTGCCGCCGAGGCCCAGGCGTTCGGTGGCTCCGGGCCGCATGTTGGCGAGCAGCACGTCGGACCGGGCCGCCAGACGCTGCGCTGCCTCACGTCCGCTGGGCGTGGCCGCGTTCAGCGATATGGAGCGCTTGTTGGAGTTGAGGTAGTGGAAGGTGGACAGGCTATCCGACCGCGATATGTCGCCCACCGGCGACTCCATCTTGACTACCTCGGCGCCCAGGTCGGACAACATCTTGCCCGCAGTAGGCCCGGCCAATACGTTGGTTAGCTCCAGCACCCGGACGCCCCGCAGCGGCGGCGCCGCGGACACCGGAACCCCTGCGGGAGGCTGCGGCTCGGCGGCGAACTCGGTGAGCACAGCGTCGGTGTGCTCGCCGGGCACGGGCGCGCCGCGCGACACCTTGCCGGGCGTCCGCGACAGCTTTATGGGCAAGCCCATTTGCGTGACGCGGCCCAATATCGGGTCGTCGACCTCGATGACCATATCGTTGTGCAGCGCCTGCTCGTTCTCCATGCCCTCTTCAGCCATGCAGGCGCGGGCGTAGGGAACGTCGGCCCTCTCGAAAACCTCCGCCCATTCGGCGTAGGTCTTCGCCCGGACGGTGTCGGCTACTATGTCGTACAGCTCTTGCCGCAGCAGTTCGGTCTCCGGTGAGCGCCCGAACCCATATTTGGGCTGGGCGACCACTTCCGCGATGCCCATGGCCTCCGCCGCGCGCTCGATGAAGCCGGCGTGGATGCAGCCGAGATGGAGCCAGTTGCCGTCCGAACACTCCATCACGCTGTAGAAGGGCGAGCCGCCGGATGGCGTGGCGACATACGGACGAGGCGCGTAGGAATCGCCGCCCACTTTGGGCGAGTACACGAGCGCGCCCGCGAGCAGTGAGGTCTCGACCTTGCGGCCGGCGCCGGTCTTCTCGCGCGCTATGAGGGATGCGACGATGCCCTGAGCGGCGAGCAGGCCGGCCCCTACCTGAGGCAGAGGGTGTACGACGTGGATGGGGTCGCCGTCGAAAGACGGCTGGCTCGCCAGAATCCCCGCCCTCGCCATCACGAGGTCGGTGTGCGCCGCCTCGTCCCTGAGCGGGCCGTTCCTGCCGTAGGCGGTGATGGAGCAGTGCACCAGCCGGCGGTTGATCGGTGCAATCGCCTCGTATCCGGCTATCTCGTGAATGCCGGACGAGGGCGCCCAGCTCTCGATGAGCACGTCGGTGTCGGCGGCTATCCTGCGAAAGGTGCTCACGTCCGCTTGGACATCCAGGAAGATGCTCTCCTTGCCCCTGTCCCAGATGCGGTATGCCGGGTCGGCGCGCGTGGCACCGCCGCCCGCCGGCATGGCGTGAATGACGCGCGCGCCGTTGTCGGCCAGGAACATCGTCGCGATGGCGCCTGCCGGGCCGTCGGTGAGGTCGAGTACGGTGATGCCTTCGAGTGCTCTGGGCAATGTGTTCGCGCTCTGGTCGTCTCAAGATTCTGGCGGCTTCCGGGTGAGGCATGCCGCTCGGTGCATTGTAGGCCAAACAGCGGGGCGATAAAAGGCGCGACTGGGGGTTTGGTTGAAGGCGCTGGATTCCTCGGCCGCGCTCGGAATGACGGGAGGCTGCATCGCAATCCCGTGCCGCTTCGCCTGGACCGGCTGGCGATTTGGGCAAAACAAAGACCCCGGGCCTGAAGAAGGGCCGGGGTCTCGTTCGCGGACCGCGGGCAGCGCGAGTCGCGCCACCCCGGCCTGCTGGGTTCTAGTTGTCGTCGGCTAGGACTGGCTCGGCAAGCCTCTGCCTTACGAGCGCCCTCATCTCCTTCACCCTGGGGAGATTCGGGAACTGACCGTCCTCTTCAGCCTTGTCGTAGACCTTGTCGCCGTCTACGAACACCTGCAGGATTCCCGCGGTGCCGGGCGTAAGCCTGAGGGCTACGTCACTGCCGCCTTCTGCGAAGAACTCGGAGGCCATCCAGGCCGCCGTACCGAGGTGCGCTCAAGGCACGCAGTAGATGATTTCGATCTCGAACTTGCCTTCTCCAGCCATGACAGAGCCTCCTTGATTGACTTGGTGCCGGGCGCTTTAGGCTGCCGCAACACGAGATGGGCAGGCGCAGCCGACCCTCTGCGGCTGAAGTTAGCATAGCGTGGGCCGCTTGTCAAACGAGAGCGCGCCGTGGCGATAGGCCGGACCGGAACGGCGATTCAGCCGTCGTCGTGGGCGCTGTAGGCGGACATGAGCACGAGCTGCATAAGCTCCATTAGCTGGCTGTGCCACTCCCACCGCTCGTGGAGGGTCTCGTGGAAGGTGCGGGCGCCGGCCTCGTCGTCACGCTCGTCGAAATCGGCCTCGCACTGCGCCATCAGGCGGGCCGAAATGCGGTCTATCACCTCGTCCAGGCTGCCGAACAGCCCGGGCGGGATTCGCATCCGGGCGTCCATGGACTTCAGGCTGGGCAGGTGCTCGTCTGCCAGCAGCAACTCCGATTTGAGAAGCGCCAGCGCGGCGAACACCACCGCGGCCTCCTCGGTGTGGACGTACACTTTTACGTCTCCTCGCGCCCTTGCCGCCTGCTCGCGTGTGTCCATATCCTTCACCCCGTCATATTTTGATGCCGCTATGGCCGCGGCCCGCCCGCCGGCGCCGTAATGTCCCGGAGAATGAGCTCCGCTACGCCCTTGTCCAGCGGCTGGTTGTTGCTGCCGCACTTGGGAGACTGGATGCAGCCCGGGCATCCCGACTCGCACACGCACTCGGAGACGGCCTGCAGCGTGGTTGCCCATAGTTTCTCGATCAGCTCGTAGCCCAGTTCCGCTATGCCCACGCCGCCGGGATGGGCGTCGTGGATGAAGACCTGCGGTCTGCCGGTGTCCGGGTGGAGCGGAGTGGTGATGCCGCCGATGTCGTTGCGGTCGCACATGGCAAAGAGCGGCAGCACGCCTATGGCGGCGTGCTCCACGGCGTGCAGCCCGCCGGCGAGGTGCATCCGGCCCAGGCGTATGGTCTCCAGAGTGCAATCCGGCACGTCGAACCACAGCGCCACGGTGTCGTAGCTCTGCGCCGGCAGGTCCACGTCCTCGCTGCCCAGCAGCTCGCCCGTCATGTGCGCCCTTCGCAAGAAGCCGACGACGGTGGTCGACACGCGAACCTCGCCGAGATAGACGCGCGTGTTGCCGGCGCGCTTCCACTTGAACACTCGCAGAACACGCGTGTCCGTCAGGTCGCGCGCCTGGGTATAGTACGGCGCGTCTTCCCTGGATGCGTATGCGGTGCGGGACTCCAGGTCGAGGGCCTTGACCAGGTATTGCTCTCCCTGGTGCAGGTAGATGCCGCCCGGGTGTAGCTGAAGCAGGGCGCCCAGCTCGTCGAGCGTCTCCAGTATCAGTCCGGTCGGGTCGTCCACCAGCGTGTACGTCTTGGTAGACGCCGAGCGGATGTTGACCGACTCGGCGGGGTAGTAGGTCTCGGGCGAGAGGTGCCAGCGGCCCTCCACCGCGTTCAGCAGCCCGTCCTCTTGCAGCTCGGCGGCGCACATCAGCAGGTCGGGGCCGAAGAACTCGGTGTCGGCCATTGTCAGGGGGGCCTCGTACGCGGCGCACAGCAGGTGCGGCTTGAGGATGTACTCGTTCTCGGGCGAGGTGAGCGCGCGCTCATGCGAGCGGCCGAAAAAGGCCTCCGGATGACGCATCAGGTACTGGTCGAGCGGGTCGTCCAGCGCCACCAGCACGCTCAGCGATCGGTCGCCGCTCCTGCCGCTGCGCGCCGCCTGCTGCCAGGCGCTGGCGATGCTGCCCGGGTAGCCGTTGAGAAGCGTCGCGTCGAGGTCGCCTACGTTGATGCCGAGCTCCAGCGCGTTGGTAGTCGCCAATCCCAGCAGCCGGCCGTTGTACAGCTCTCGCTCGATACGGCGCCGTTCCTCCGGCATGTAGCCGCCGCGATAGGGCGACACCCTGTCTACGATGGCGGGATCGGTCTCTTCGAGCTGGCGTCGGGCGTACAGGTAGACCAACTCCGCGAGCTGCCGGCTCTTGACGAAAGCCAGGGTGCGGACGCGGCGGCGAAGCAGTTCGGCGAAGATGCGCGCTGTCTCAGTGTTGGTGCTGAGCCGGCTGCCCTCAGCGTAGTCCAGCAGCGGCGGGTTCCAGAAGAGAAAGTCCTTGCCGCCGGATGACGAGCCGTCCCGATTGACGACGCGAAACGGCAGCCCGGTGAGCCTCTGAGCGTGTTCTGCCGGGTTGGCTACGGTCGCGGAGCACATGACGAACTGCGGGTCGCTGCCGAACCGCCTGCACAGCCGGCGCAGCCGCCGGAGGACGTTGGCGAAGTGGGAGCCGAACACACCGCGGAACACGTGCGCCTCGTCTATCACCACGTAACGCAGATTCCGGAGCAGCCTGTACCAGGCGCGGTGGTTTGGGAGGATGCCCACGTGCAGCATGTCGGGGTTGGTGATGACCACGCGGGAGCTTCGCCTGATTGCGCCTCTGTCCTGTCGCGGGGTGTCGCCGTCATAGACGGCGTGGCGGGCGCTGCCGAGCCGGGCCGTGAGCGACGCCAGCGACTCGCTCTGGTCCTGCGACAGCGCCTTGGTGGGGAACACGTAGAGTGCACAGGCGGAGCGGTCCTCGACCAGGGCCTCGACCACCGGCACCTGGTAGCACAGGCTCTTGCCGCTGGCGGCAGGCGTCGCGACGATGACGTTCTCGCCCCGCCGGATCTGGTTGATGGCCTCGACCTGGTGGGTGTACAGCGCGTCGATGCCCTGCGCGGCAAGGGCCTCGGCCAGGCGTGGGTGCAGGGGCGCGTCGAGTTCGCCGTACTCAGCCGCGCGCGACGGGATGCTCTCGCGGTGTACGAGCTGGTCCTTGTACCAGGGCACGTATTGCAGATAGGTCAGAAACGAGTGGACGTCCAAGCGGCCCCCATCCGGCCGCGCCAAGCGGCCCCACGCCCATTATAGAGAGCGGCGGCCCGCATTTGAACACCTGTGCGTGGGCGGGCCGTTGTGGCTGCCCTGCGAGTGCCCAACGCCTGCGTTCTCACAGCCGCATGGCTCCAATGAGCGCTCGGCGGCCCGGCAATTGTGGAGTCCCTAACCTGAACATCCTCGATACGGAATGCACAGAAGCTGGCGCCTGATTTCCCGGCTGTCCGCGGCCAGGTCCACGGTGGCGAAGCGTATCTCGTGACCCTGTATCAGGGCGTACTCGTCGAAGTTCTCGCCCACTGATGGGTGTAGCAACACACCGGTGGAGTCGAGCGATGCGGGGTCGTCGTCTCGCTCCTGCGACATCAGGTACGCGTACATCTGGTAGATGTGCCCGCTACTTAGCGTCCGTTTCCGGTGATGGCCGCTTGTAAGCATCGACATAAACTTGGTGTCGATAACGATGCGGCGAGGGCCGGGAGCTGCCGCTGGCCGTTCCAGCTCTACGTCCGTGAACATTGACGGCAAGACCGCATCCATGCCAGGCGAACTCGCTTCAGCCTGCCAGTGCAGCCGGCGACCTCGGGGCGAGACGCGCCAACGGCGTGGGGATAGCACGACGTCGTAGAAGCCGCCCACCGCGCGCTCGAACAACTCCCACCCACGTATCTTTTCCCTGTCCGGCGTAGCGAGATGGGACGAGCCTGGTTCCTCCGTCGGCAGCGCGAGGTCGAACGAGAGGCGGGCCGAGGCGATCATCCTACGGTCTTCGGCGTCGAGCCGGCCGAGGCGAGACAGCGGCGGCGGCCTGCGTTGCCGGCTCGTTCGGGACTCGCCCGATACCCCCGCCCGCTCCATGTGCAGCGACAGCGCCCGACAGCGATGGGCGAGGTCTGGGTCTCTGACAATGCCCACCAGTAGGTCAAGGGCCGCCTTCACGAAACGGTTGCGGGGCGTGTCGACCGTCAGCTCGTCGAATGAGCAGGCGACTAGGCCACGCCGCAGCAGGCGGCGGCGTTCCGTCCTCAGCAGGTCTATGCGCCCCCTCACGCGGCTGAGGTCCGCGCGCCGCCGTCGATAGCCGAAGCTGAGGTTGCGGCGGATTCGCCGCTCGACGGCGTGCGTAAGCAGTTCGGCGACCAGGTTGGGAAGCTCGTCCGGGTCGTCCTCCACGCGAACGCTTTGGGCTGGAGGCAGTTCGCGGTATAGTTCCGATGCGTACAGCATCAGCAGCCATATGTTCCTGACCGGGATGCGGCCGATGAAGCCGGTTGCTGGGACACCGGAATCCGCGTCGGTCAAGCCGTCCGTGGCCGCAAGCGCCGTGGTCGCCGCCATTACAAATCAGCCAGGAGCGCGGCCTTGGCGTCTTCAGCCTTGTTCGCGTCCGACGGATCGAACCAGTACTCGTCCAGGAGAGGACCTATTTCGGTCTCTACTACCCGCCTGAACCACTCTGTTGGGTTGTCGATGGAAGTTTCCGGCGCCGGCGTGACGACAGCGTGTCCGACCCGGAACTGGGGGCCGAGGCTCCTGTCTGCCGCGATCTGCTCGTTCAGGGCCGTCATCTTCCGCTCGATTGTCCGCAGGAACTCCAGAGGGATGCCGCACTGCTCATTGACCCAGTTGCGCCAGACCTCGCCGAACGTCGGCTCCAGGTCGACGAACGCGAACCGGCGGCGCAGCGCCAGGTCGACCATCGCTATCGAGCGGTCGGCCACGTTCATCGTGCCGATAATGTGGAGGTTGGACGGCAGATGCACGCGTTCGTCCTTGGACCTGGGATAGGCAAGCGCCAGTGCGTACTCCTCGGTGCGCTTGTCCGCCTCCATCAGTGTAAGTGTCTCGCCGAAAACCTGCGCGGGGTTGCCCCGGTTGATCTCCTCTATGACCATCACGTAGTCATTTTCGGCATCGGCGCTGGCAGCGGCTACGACTTCCAGGAATGGACCGTCAATGAGCCTGAGTGCACCATCGTTGCTGGGACGAAAACCCCGAATGAAGTCCTCGTGGGACAGGCTGGGGTGGAACTGCAACCGGCGCACCCGGCTGTCGTCCTTCCGCCCTATCAGGGCGAATGCCAGCTTCTTTGCGAGCCACGTCTTTCCCGTGCCCGGAGGCCCTTGGAGGATGAGGTTCTTCTTGTCTCGCAGGCGGGCCAGTATGGTCTCAAGCCTGGACCACTCGAGGAAACAGCCCTCCCTGATGATGTCTTCAATTGTATAACCTCGTGGAACTTCCGGTTCATAATCAGGAGGTTCAACTCCACCGCCGTCTAAAGATGAAGCTCTGTTCAATAGGCCGGAAACAAGCTCGGCTGAATTGGAATCCAGCTTGGCGATGTTGAATCCTTGTTGACCACATTTGCGAAATACATTGGAAAGCTCTCCCCCATCCACCAGGCCGAGAATCATGTCCCGTTTTAGCGGAGTAGTGAACAAATGTGGCTCTTCAAGCTCGAATGTGACATGATCCGAACTGACTGTTATGACGGCCACACAAAAGGCTATCGACATTTTGTGTTTGGGTACATTTCCCGTGCAGTAGATCAACAACTCATCGCCCGGAATGACCTCACCATGATCGCTGTCGCGGGGTTTGTCCATCCAGCGACTGTTCGAGTAGCGGCGATTACTCATGATGTTGGCGAATCCGCCGTCTCTGTTGACCTGAACCAGGAAACTACCCATCTGTGACTCCTCTCTGTGTGGCTGTACTAGTGCTCAAGGAGTCAGTCCGCCGACTCGATGCAGAACCTGGCCCAGCCGGACATTTCATTTGACGTCATATGCCACTTCTTTCTGGCTGTTCATAGCCCCTACGGAATGAGGGCCGACGTTTGATACACAACCCGTTACCATACTACAACAGAGCGAATTGGCGTCCAACTGTAATGGGTGGGGCCTAGCAAAATCAAAACTATATGAATTGCAATCGGCGAGGCGAATCGGAGGCAAAACGCTAGTCAAGATGGTATGCCTGCCTTATGAATGCCAAATTCCGCCAATACCACAGTCGCGAGACGCTCGAAAGGGCCTGCTAGGCAAGCTTAGGGCCTGCGGCTGATGTATTCAGGGCGAAGGGGGAGCCGGTTCCAGGAGGGCCGCGCCTCCCGCTTTACCGAGGGCGCGGTCGAACGTGTATAGCGGCCCGGCTCCGGCACGGGCGGAAGCTGACAGAATCATCAGGTCGGCGAAGCCCGGGCCGCCTTGCCGGTACTGGAGGGCTGCGCGGGCCACGTCGTCCGCCGCCTCTACGACCAGGCTGTCGGTGGCGCTCAGCTCCACGAGCACGTCGGCAATCTGGGTCCGCGAGAAGCGGTAGGCTCGCTCCAACACCCACGCCACCTCGACTATCACCTCGCGGCAGATGAAGCCCGGCCGATCGGCAGACAGTCCCTCCAACAGCGAACGGGCCGCTTCCGCCTGCGCCGCATCGTCGCGGACCAGGTAGCGCACCATCACGTTCGTATCCAGCGCCATCACGCTTCGGCGATACCTTCAGCGATTGCCTGGTCCATCTGTTCCAGGCTCAGCGCCGGCCCATCGCGCCTCAGTATGCCGAACAGCCTTCCTAATTGGGCGGACCGGCAGTATCAGCACCTCGCCCTCCCGAATGACGTAGCGCACCCGGTCACCCGGCTGAACTGAGAGGGCTTCCCGCACGGCTTTCGGCAGTGTGGTCTGTCCCTTTGCTGTGATTTTGGATTCGACCATCGCAACCCTTCCATCGCATCCTTTTCTTGCCACCGGTCGTTACGGTGTGCAGTATAGCAACGCCCTTGTGCGCCGAACAAGGCGAGTTCACCAATCCTGACGCCCGCGGCGGTGTGCTAGAATACGTGCCAACAGCCTGTTTCCGAGGTGAACGCGCATGGAGCCGACTTCCCAACAGAGGACATTCCTGGAAGATAAAAACGTGGCGATTCTGTCGACGACCGGGCCCGGCAACCGCGCCCACGCTATGCCGGTGTGGTACGTCTACGAGGGCGGCCATATAATCATCGGAGCGGGAGCGAACTCCCAGAAGCGCCGCAACATCGACAAAAACGGCCAGGCCACGCTGGTGATTGACCGGCGCGAGCCACCCTACCACGCACTCATGGTCCAGGGCCGAGCTGAGGTCGGCTCCGCGGCGCCGCAGGAAATGCGGCTGAAGATAGCCTCTCGTTACCTGGGCGAACAGCGTGCCCGCGAGTACGTCGAAGAGACTGCGGGCGGGGACTCGATTACGATTCGCCTGACGCCGGAGAGGTTCATCGAGTACGGCGGCCCCGCCGCAGGCGGTTAAGCCCCCGCCCCCTGCATCCGCAGCCGCTCGGTGCCTCACTCGAACCCGAAACCCGGTTTTCAGCCTGGAGCAGTCCAATCGACGAGAAACAGCTGCGCGCGCTTCTGAACGATTTCAAGGAAGACAGGCTTGATGCCGAGGAGCTTGTTTCCCAGCTCCGGCAGATGCCCTACGAGAACCTGGAGTTCGCGAGGGTCGACCACCACCGCGCGCTGAGGACCGGGTTCCCGGAGGTGGTGTTCGGGCTGGGCAAGTCGCCGGAGCAGGTGGCGGCCATCGCGTCCTCGGTGCTGGACAAGTCGGACCGGCTGCTGGTGACGAGGGCGACGCCTGAGGCGTACGACCGGGTCCGCGACGTGGCTCCCGACGCGATGCACCACGAGTTGGCACGCGCCATCGTCGTGGACCGGCGTAGCGCCCCGGAGTTGGCCCCCGGCGTCGTGGTGGTGTGCGCCGGAACATCGGACCTGCCGGTGGCGCAGGAGGCGGCCATCACCGCGCGCCTCATGGACTGCGAGGTCGAGGAGATAAGCGACGTGGGCGTCGCCGGTTTGCACCGGCTGCTCGAGCATCTGCCCACGCTCCAGAAGGCCAGGGTGGTCGTCGCGGTCGCGGGGATGGAGGGCGCGCTGCCCTCGGTCGTCGGGGGGCTCGTGCGCGCGCCTCTCATCGCCGTCCCGACCAGCATTGGCTACGGCGCGAGCTTCGGCGGATTGGCTGCCCTGCTGGCCATGCTCAATAGCTGCGCAAGCGGCGTTGGCGTGGTGAACATCGACAACGGGTTCGGGGCCGGCTACCTGGCCGCAATGATCAACACCCTGCCCGCGTATCCGCTGCTGTAGGGGCGGGTTTGCAACCCGCCCGTGACTGGCCGGCGACTTGGCTGGGGTCCCGATCCGAGGGCGCGGCGGGCGGTTCGCGAACCGCCCCTACATGCGCTCTAGGGGTGTTACAGGGAGCTCGGCGGATATGTCGTCGAACCACTCCACCACTTCCCTGTGCAACGGGATGCCGTTCGCGCGCCGTTCCTCTTCCTCCTCGTGCTCGGACAGACCGGGGTAAATCACCCTCTCGTTGCCCGGAGCGGGCGGGGTGGTGCGCAGGACGCGCAGCGTCTCGTCCATGTGGTCCTTGAATGTGTCGAGGTCGGTGAACGCCGAGACGTCATAGGCCGCGAAGTAGTTCTTGAAGCCGCTGCCGTAGGGTTCGCTGTCCAACATGCTGGGCACCGAGCCGGACAGAAAGGCGCCGAGCACCTCGACCATGAGGTTGAAGCCGTAGCCCTTGTGGGAACCCTGCTCTCTAGTGCCGCCGATGGGCAGCCCGAAGAACTCTCCCCTCCCCCTGGGCGGCGTCTCATCCAGCACGGGCGAGCCGTCCAGGTCGGCTATCCAGCCCGGCAGCAGGTCAGAGCCGACCCGGCGAGCAAGCTCCAGCTTGTTCAGCGCGACGGCGGAGGTTGCTGCGTCGAATAGCAGCGGGGCTTCGTTCCGTGCCGGCGCCGCTATCGAAATGGGGTTCGCGCCCAGCCGGCCATCCGCGCCGAACGTGGGCAGCACCGAGGCGCCGCCCGCCGTGATGCACATGCCGACCATGTCCTGCTGCGCCGCAAGCATGGCGAAATGGCCCACCGCTCCGGCGTGGCCGCTGTTGCGCATCGTCACGATGCCGACGCCAACCTCGCGCGCCTTGCTTATCGCGAGCTCCATGGCGCGCCGGCCGACGATGATGCCCAACCCGCCGTCGGCGTCCATGGTCGCCGTGCCCGGAAACTCGCGCACGACGCGCACGTCCGGCGTCGGGTTTAGGCGCCCTTCCCTGTACTGTTGCACGTAGGCACGCATCATGTTGGACACTCCGTGCGTCTCGACGCCCCGCAGGTCCGTCATGGTCAGCACGTCCGCTCCCTCCGTCGCGTCGTCGGGCGAAACGCCCATCTTCTCGAAGATCTCCGCGACAGTCTTGCGCAGAGAGCCTTCCGGGATTCTCACCTGGTCGGGCTTGGGCACCTTGAAGCGTTCCAGCATGGACAAATCCTCCTGGTGGTATCGGGGTTCAGTCGGCGAGTACGCGCTCGAACACGTAGCGGCCGAGGTCGCGGTTCTCCTCGAAGGCGAACCCGTCGAAGTCGCCGTTGTAGCCGAACAGCGGGATGTCGCGCTCGTGGGCGGACGCATGAGACCGTAGGCGCGGTGGGAGCTGGACCTGCGATGCGTCGCCGAACACGGAGTCCGAGTCGGCGGTGACCACCACGTCGCCAATGCGGTCTTGGTGCAGCCGCAGCTCCTTCACGGCCTGGTCGCGGTCATATACCTCCTCGACGCCGGGGACGCCGCGTAGCGCGTCCATCGCCTCGGCGGTCTGGCGCGGGTCGTCGAGGTAAACGAACATGCAGCCGCCAAGGTTGGAGTGGTGGACGACGTATCGGTCCTTGATGATGGGCACGGGATTGGCGCCTATCTTCCATTTCGCGAGCGTCGCCCCCAGGTCGACCATCCGGCTCTTCCGCGACATGCCGTGGTCTGCGGTAAGCAGGAACGTCACGTCCGGGTGTGCCGAGAGCAGCTCGCCGATGGCGTTGTCGATGATTGTCAGGTGTCTCTGGGATTCCGGCTCGTCCGGCGCGTAGGTGTGCATTGCGTAGTCGGTGGTGGTGACGTAGACAAGGTCCGCGTGCCGTTGCGACATTATGGTGTTCGCCGCGTCGATGGCCCAGCCGTTTACTTCCAGAGAGTAGATGGGCGGCGGCTCGCCGAGGGCCGAAGCGAGCTCGGCGGGCGGGCGCTCGGACGACACCGCGACTGTCGCCCAGCCGCCGAGCAGCGTCCGCAGCTTGTCCTTGGAAGTCACCAGCACCGACGACTTGCCGAGCTCCGATGCCCTCTGAAAGAAGGTTGGTGCCAGGATGTATTCGCCCGACTCCATGTACACCTCCTCGCCGGTCTCCCTGACGAGGCGGTAGTTGGAGCTTATCCCGTGCGTCTCTGGATAGCTCGCGGTCACCAGTGAAACATTGTTTACGTTGGTTACGGAGGGCATCATGCAGCGGCCGACCTTGGCGAATCCACTTGCGCCGAGCGCCTTCAGATTGGGCATCTCGCACGCTTCCAGGTACTCGGGATCAAGGCCGTCGATGCACATGACGACGGTGGTGTTGGGCATTTGAGTCACTCCACGGTGGCGATTCGGTTCGCGGGCCGGGTTCAATTCTAGCAAATCGGCCATTCGCGTGCATGTCGCGTTTGACTTGCGGACTGAAGGAGCTTCAACTAATATGAAGTGTATATTATGGCTGGAGCAATAAACGAATTCACCAACATCAGCGCGCTGGTGCCCGAGGCGATGGGCGAACCCGGCAAGCGCACGTTTAGGGTCAAGGCCGAAAGCGGAAGCAGCACTGCCACAATCTGGCTGGAGAAGGAGCAGCTTGCGCAGCTAGCGATGGCAATGCAGCAGATCGCGTCGTCGCTTGAGGACGCCGGTGGCCGCGAGGCCAACCCTCCACACGAGGATGAGGTGCGACCCCTGACCAACGTTGAGTTGAAGGCGCGCAAGTTGGCCCTGGGCTACCACGAACGCCGGGCGATGTACATAATTGACGCGCACGAGGCTGACGAGGACACCGCCGATGTCAGGCTGTGGACGGATTCCTCGCAGGCCGAGAGCTTCGCCGAGGACGCGCTGCGGGTCTGCGCCTCCGGTCGGCCTATATGCCCCCTGTGCAACATACCGATAGACGCCGACGGCCACACTTGTCCCAAGATGAACGGCCAAATCAAGGCGTTGAACCTGCGCGAGTAGCGACCGCTGGACCGTAGTGGGCGCCACGGCCTGGAGCGCCCTGCTCCAGGTCCCGAAGGCCGGGCGCGGCCGAACCCTAGACTTCCCGCATCCCCGTTGGAGGGTCACCGAACCTTGTCCCGCAGGCGGCGGCGCTACAATCGCTACACTTTCCCCGACGACGCTGAGCACGGCACGCCCGTCGCCCTGCCCGAAGACGAGGCGAGGCCGTTGCTCCAGACTGGGGAAATCGTCAGCGGCTACCGCTTGCCCTGGGGGTCAAACTACACCTTCTACGTGCGGATCAGTGCGGGGCCGGGCAAGTTTCTCCGGGCCATATACAAGCCCAGAGACGGCGAGCGCCCACTCTGGGACTTCCCTAGCGGATCGCTGTACAAGCGCGAGTACGCGACCTACGTGCTCAGTCGCTGCCTCGGCTGGCCTTCGGTTCCGCTGACACTCGTGCGCGAGGGGCCTTACGGTGTGGGCACCGTGCAGCTGTACGTGGACCACGACCCCGAAACGAATTACTTCGACCTCGTCGAGGACAAGGCGGAGCAACTCCAGAAGTTCGCCATCTTCGACCTGCTGGTCAACAATGCGGATCGCAAGGCGGGCCACTGCCTGCTGGATCCGCACGGCACGGTGTGGAGCATCGACCACGGGCTTACGTTTCACCCGTCTTTCAAGCTGCGTACGGTGATGCTGGAGTTCTGGGGTAAGCCCATGCCGGATGACTTGGTGAGGGACATCGAGGCGCTGGGCCGAGACCTGGAGACGGCGGGGGACGTTTCCAGCCGGCTGGCGGAGATGCTCTCGCCGGTGGAGGTTGGCGCGCTGCTGAGCAGGGTTGGTTTCCTGCTGGAGGAAAAGTCGCTGCCCGCGCTGGACCCCTACTATAACGTGCCTTAGCCGTGGGTGTGAGGCCTCGGCCCGGCGGTTACCCGGGAAGCAGGCTGGTGAGCATCAACTCCATGGCCATCGCGTGGCTGCAGTCCTGGTTCATGCTGTGGGTGTGGCAGTCGCAACGCCACGACCCCGCCTCGTAAGTCACCAGATGGTCGCCGTTGTCGCCTCGGAATGCTACGGAACAGCTTATCAGACTTGCTCGGTCGCCCTGTTCGGCGTAGTCCCTGGCCTTAGCGGCTTTCCTTACGAGGCTTGATGAGTACATGTCATTTACCTGCCCTTCTTGATCTGCCTGTATTCTCTAGATGTCAAGAATATCCCCACACCGGGCACTTAGTGGACGGCGGAAGTCTCGAACTGCGTGTCCACAAGTCCGGCGGCAAAAACTAGATACTAAGGTTAACAATTGGCGGTCGGCGCCGCAACATCGGTCTGGGTGGCTAACCTGCCGTAGCGCCTAAGGGCGCCCGGGCCGAGGCCGAGGAGATTCGGCACCGCATGCGGCGAGGACTCGACCCAACGCCAGATGTCTTAGAGCGGCCCACCGTTCCGACGCTTGCGGAGGTTTCCGAGTCTGTGATTGAGCTGTGTGCTCCCACGTGGACCTCTCCGGGTCACGAGTCGCAGTGGCACGAAAGCCTGCGCATTCACGTAATACCCAGGTTGGGCAACCGCCCCGTGGACACAATTGCTCCGGCCGACGTGCTTGCCGTATTGCTGCCCATTTGGACAGCCCTACCAGAAACGGCACGCCGCGTGCGGCAAAGGCTTGGCGTAATATTCGACTTCTCAATTGCTGCTGGTCACCGAACAGACAACCCTGCCGCGGCGGTCAAGGCCGCTCTGCCGCGTGACCGTCGACGCAAAAGACACCACGCGAGCCTACCTTATGAGGAAGTCACCGATGCGATTAACGCCATCCGCAACTCGGCAGGGCGAAACGCGACGAAGTTGGCAATGGAATTCTTGATTCTTACCGCCTGCCAAACTAGTGGTTCAACATGTTTGTATTGAAGGATATAGCGACCTCAGCCTGATGCGGGCATCCTCGGTGGTGAAGCGCCAGTTCACGCGCACCGCATCACGATTGCGGCTCTTCTGCCACGTTTCCACCTCGCCACGCAGGGTCTCCCTGTCTGGAATGCGACGCTCCAGGCACTGTCGAGCCAGCACTCCGATCTCTATCTCCGCCATATTCAGCCAACTGCCGTGTTTGGGTGTGTAGTGTATCTCCAGACGCTCAGCTATACGCCTCGCCTCAGAAGGCTCGAACGCCTCGTAGAGCGATGACAGTTTGTGCGTGTTGAGATTGTCCATAACCAGCACAATCCGATCTCTGTCAGGGTAGTCCTCGTCGACCAGTCTCTGTATCACATGTGCCCAGTCCACCTTCGTGCGACGCTCCTTGACCTCGACTCGACGCCCCCCTTCCAGGGGCGCGAACAGCATGAACAGACTGCTCACTCCATTGCGCTCGTATTCGTAGTCGTAGACCGACACCGTGCCGGGCGCTGCGGGACGCGGCACTCGCGTCTCCTTGACCAACTGTTTGCTCGTCTCATCCATGCACACCAGAACCTCATTCCCATCATACGGCCGTTGGTAGACCTCCAGCACGTCTTCCATCGCGCACACAAAGTCCGCGCTCTGACCGGGCGGGATGCACCAACTCTGCTTCAGCCACGGTTTGAGTTCGTTTTTTTCAACACCCTCCGAACCGTCTCGGTGCTGATGGTCTCAACTATCTCGCACTCGACCAACTGGTCAGCCAACAGCTTCAGGGTCCAGACGGCACGCCCCTCTGGCGGTTCCCCACAGGCCATCGCTATCAACCTGGCTTCGCCCTCGCCGTCCAGTCTCTTCTGACGGCGCCGCAGCTGCTTTCTGCGGTTCAACGCCGACTCGATGCATTCCTCTACACAGCGTCGGCGCACTCGCTCGACCATTGACAGCCCCACACCGAGCGCGCCGGATATGTCTGCGTCCTTCATTCCTCCGTCTTCCCTCGCCTCGTCGCTCATCATCAGGATGCGCGCATGCGTTTGCCTGTACGCGGCGGTCCGACCGCGGGAGACGAGCGCCTTGAGTTCCTGTTGTTCGTCCGTTGTCAGTCTGATACGGTACTTCTTGGCAGGCATGGTGATTCCTCCTCAATTCAATCGTATGATTGAATCTCTCGGAGGAATATGCCCTTCCAGACCTTTATTTCAACAATGTTCGACCACTAGCGAAGTCTTAGAGGGTGTGTGAGAAGTCTTGTACATATATTAGAATGGAGGCATGAAACGCAAAGCATACCCTAGCGACCTGACTGATGAACAGTGGAAGATGCTCGCTCCGCTACTCCCGGCAGCCAAAACCGGGGGAAGGCCACGTACTGTAGACCTGCGGGAGGTCGTCAACGGCATCCTATACGTTCTGCGCAACGGTTGCACGTGGCGAGCCATGCCGCATGACCTCCCGCCTTGGGGTACTGTATGGTGGTATTTTCGGGAGTGGAGAGAGGATGGTACATGGGAACGAGCCAATGACGCTCTCCGAGTCAAGGTCCGGCAGGCTGAGGGGAGGAACCCG
This sequence comes from Dehalococcoidia bacterium, assembly GCA_965226695.1. GTDB lineage: Bacteria > Chloroflexota > Dehalococcoidia > Lucifugimonadales > CATOSD01 > CATOSD01. The sequence goes on along the minus strand of OZ245405.1, from coordinate 2,345,546 downwards.
ACACCTAGCGCTGCTATTATAGACAGCCAGTCGGTCAAGACGACGGAAAAAGGGGGCCTCGTGGCTATGACGCTGGCAAGAAGGTCAACGGTCGAAAGCGACATATCATTGTAGATACCATGGGGTTGCTGCTGGCGGTGGTGGTGCATCCTGCCAATATCCAGGATAGGGATGGGGCGAAGCTGGTCATCGATAAATTGATAGGGAGGTTTCCCCGCATGAGGTTGGTCTGGGCCGATGCTGGCTTTGCTGGAAAGCTGGTCGAGTGGGTCTGGGCCCTGACAGGCTGGGCGCTCGAGATTGTCAAGCGCCCCAGGGACAGCCACCGTTTTCAAGTGCTGCCGCGAAGATGGGTGGTCGAACGAACATTCGCGTGGCTCAGCAGGTGCCGTCGGATGAGCAAGAGCCTGCCCCGTACTCGATACGGGGACTACGAAGCTCTGTCCGATACAACCGAGGTGTGGACCCACATAGCTATGGTTCATCTCATGCTCCGACGCTTAGCACCAACCTAATCTGAACTTCTCACACACCCTCTTAGGAGCGACCTGGGATGAGATCGATCTCGACTCTGCAACCTGGACAATCCCCGCCCACCGTATGAAGATGAGATTGGAGCACCGCGTGCCGCTGTCCACGGGTGCGCTCGAGGTGCTAAAACAAGCCCGCCAGCGCGCCGGCGGCGAGGGCCTTGTGTTTCCATCCGACCGCAAACTTGGCCGCGCCCTTTCCCATCCGGCGCTACTGAAGTTGTTGAAGCGCGCGGGCTATGGTCATGTAACCAGCCACGGGTTCCGTAGCAGCTTCAGAAACTGGACCTTGAAACAGACAGACGCGTCCTGGGCAGTGTGCGAGACCGCGCTTACACATAAGCTCGGCGGTGACGAGGTGGTGGCTTATGCGCGCAGCGATCTGTTTGAGCGTCGAAGGGGGTTAATGCAGGACTGGAGCGACTACGCGCTCGGGATTGGCGTTGCTGAGGTATAAACGGCGTGAGGGCTACACGGAAGAACGGTTAAAGTGAAGAGCACAAAGGAATAGGCTGATGGGGGCATCGAAGCGCGGCATTGATCCAGATGCCAAGAGGAACCAGCTAACCGCCTTGCAAGTCGAGCGGCTTTCGGATGTGGGGCAGTACGCGGACGGTGGAGGGCTGACCTTGCGAGTACACCCCTCGGGGGACAAGACCTGGGTTCTTCGGCTGACTATCGACGGGAAGCTACGCGAACGCCGGCTAGGCGGTTACCCGCAGGTTGGCCTAACCGAGGCACGGCGCACCGCTGAGGACATGCGGCGGCGTTTGCCCCGATGAGATGAGCCGAGCGCGCCGCCCGAGATCGAATGTGACACGCCGCCCAGCACTCCGCTAGTGATACTGATTGTGAGTGTCCTGAATTCGACCCGGGACGCCAGTATTGGGCCCGTCTACAAGAACGGCTGGCGTGACGACATCAGTAGGCATGTGCCGGATGAGCTAGCCAGCGCCTGGGTGGACCAGATCACAAGAGAGTACGTGTTAGGGATACTCTGAACAAGTCTGGTGTATTGTGGCATGGTAATATGCCATACACAAAGCAGAGATGTTTGGGGTGAAGGCACGATGGACCAGCCAACATTTGCCGACTTGGAATACGAGAGCAAGAAGCGCAAGACCCGGCGGGAGATATTCCTTGAGCGCATGGACGGTCTGATCCCGTGGGAACAGCTCGTAGAACGCATCCGCCCGTTCTATCCCAGGGCAGGCCGGGGCCGGCGACCCTATGAGTTGTCTGTGATGCTGCGGATTCACTGCGTGCAGATGTTCTACAACCTTAGTGATCCTGGTATGGAGGACATGCTCTACGAGGTCGAGGCGGTGAGACGGTTCGCAGGGTTGAGGCTGTCGGGCCCGCTCCCGGACGAGACGACGATCCTGAACTTCCGCCATCTGCTGGAAGAGCACGAGTTGGGACAGGGTCTGTTCGAGGAGATCAGCCGTCATCTGGAGTCCCAGGGGCTGCGGCTTCGGGAGGGAACGATCGTGGACGCGAGCATCATCGAGGCGCCATCGTCAACGAAGAATCGTGCAGGCAAGCGAGATCCTGAGATGCGTCAGACGAAGAAGGGGAATGAGTGGCGCTTCGGGATGAAGGTACACGTCGGTGCGGACGCTGAGACGGGAGTAGTACATAGCGTGACGACGACACCTGCGAACGTTCATGACGTGACGGAGGCTCACCGGCTGCTGCACGGTGGAGAGAATCGAGTGTGGGGCGATGCGGGGTATCAGGGAGTCGACAAGCGATTGGAGAATCGCGAGTTGGATGTGGACTGGCAGGTAGCGATGAGGCCCGGGAGACGTCGGCAACTGGAGCCGGGAAGCTATGAGGCGCTTATGGAGAAGCGCAAGGCGTCGACCAGGGCGAAGGTGGAGCATCCGTTCCTGTACGTGAAGCGGCACTTTGGATACGCCAAGGTGCGTTACCGAGGGTTGGCAAAGAACACGCAACGACTGACGTTGCTACTGGGGATGACGAACTTGATAAGGGCGGAGCGGTACCTGGGAGCCTGACGAGGGCGAAGTGCGCCCAAGCTGGACAAACGAACGTAGATACGCCTTAGCAGAGCCGTTTCAGGACCACAAGACCTCTATCGACACACCGTAGGAGGAAGAAACACCTCGGACAGTCCACTTACTGTCCATCACATACGATATGCCCTCAGTTGTTCAGAGGTTCCCTAGAAGTTGGGCTGTTACGACATTCAGTACCCATGCTACTTATCGGGCCAGGGCCAGTACCTGTCCGATTAGTGGTTGAGCGCAGTACAGCTGTCGCGGGCAAGTCCAGCCCAACTTGATACTCGACACAGCCAACGCTACTATATGCTAGGCGGCTGCCGTAGAGAAACAGGTGAATCGCGGTTCACCCGGACTGGAATTGAGATGCGTAACGGGGCGGTTCTGGAAGTTCAGGATCTACGAGTCTACTTCTACACCAGGTGGGGCCTGGTTAAAGCAGTGGATGGGGTTACTTTCGATGTCCGGGTCGGCGAGACACTGGGCATCGTCGGCGAATCTGGGTCGGGCAAGTCGGTTACTGCGCTGTCCATAATGCGGCTGGTACCCTCTCCCCCAGGAAGGGTCGAAGGCGGCTATGTCGGCCTGAACGGGGTGGACATTCTGGGCCTTAGCGAGAAGAAGATGCAGGGGATCAGGGGACAGCGCGTTGCCATGATCTTTCAGGACCCGATGACATCCTTGAACCCTGTATTCAATATCGGCAACCAGGTGGGCGAGACCCTTCGAATTCATCAGCGGTTGAGAGGCAAGACTCTCGCGCAGAGAGTCATCGGCGCGCTGAGACTCGTCCGTATACCGGCGCCCGAGACCCGCGTCAGGGATTACCCGCACCAGATGAGCGGCGGAATGCGGCAGCGCATTGTTGGCGCCATTGCCAGCTCGTGCCAGCCTGAGGTGCTTATCGCCGACGAGCCCACCACTTCCCTCGACCTCACCATACAGGCCCAATACTTGCAGCTACTGAAGCAATTGCAGCAGGAAACTGGGGTCGGGATGATCTTCATCACCCACGACTTCGGAATCGTGGCTGACGTTTGCGACAGAGTGGCTGTGATGTACGCTGGCAGAATAGTGGAAGAGGGTGAGGTTAGGGAGATATTCAACAACCCCTCTCATCCGTACACCCAGGCGCTTCTCGCGTCATTGCCGAATTTAGATGAGAAGGAGGACAGGCTCTACTCGATCGAAGGGCAACCTCCCAGGCTCTACGACCTGCCGGTCGGGTGTTCGTTTGCCCCAAGGTGCCCTTTCGCAATGGACGTGTGTAGAGAAGAGTACCCGCGCGAAACCTCCGTAGCCGCCGGACATAGAGCCAGCTGCTGGAAGCTGGTGGAATATGAGCGAGCTGCGGTCGATGAGTGACCAGGCCCTGATCGAGGTCGAGGACCTCAGGAAACACTTCCCTGTCTCCACGGGGCTTTTGAGGCGTTCCGCTGGCTCGCTGAAGGCCGTTGACGGCGTTTCGTTCCAGATCTGGCCTGGAATGTCCTATGGACTCGTGGGGGAGTCCGGATGCGGCAAGAGTACAACTGCCAAGATGATCCTGCGTCTGGAGCGGCCCACTTCAGGGAATATACGATTTCAAGGCGAGGACATCTACGACCTCGATCAAGGTGGGAGAAAAAAGTACAGGAGCTCCGTGCAGGCGGTGTTTCAAGACCCGTGGTCTTCGCTCAACCCGCGCATGAGGGTCGGAAGCATCATATCGGAGCCTCTAGAAGTAAACTCCAGCCTCACGCGTGCCGAAATGCGAGCGAAGGTGGCCTCGCTACTTCAGGATGTGGGACTGCATCCCTCACAAGCGGAGCTCTACCCACACGAATTCAGCGGCGGACAGCGCCAGCGCATCACCATCGCCCGCGCCCTGTCATTGAATCCGGCGCTGATAGTCCTGGACGAACCAGTGTCGGCGCTTGACGTTTCGATACGCGCCCAGATTATGAATCTGCTGAAGGACTTGCAGGAACGATACAATCTGAGCTACCTGCTGATAGCGCACAACTTGTCTACAGTTCGGCACATGTGCGACCGGGTCGGCGTCATGTATCTGGGCAAGATAGTGGAGGAGGCGGACGATTTGTTCGAGAACCCCCTTCACCCGTATACGAAAGCGCTGATATCGTCGGCGTTACCCTCGCACCCCGATATGCGGCGCGACAGGGTCATACTCGCCGGAGAAGTCCCCTCACCGCTGGATCCACCTCCAGGTTGCCGGTTCAATCCGAGGTGCTCCTACGCAATGCCTCACTGCTCCCAACTTGGGCCTCCACTCAATGAGCAATCGCCAGGGCACTTTGTGGCGTGCCACCTGTACTCCGACGATCCATCCGCGCGCTGAACGCACCGGCCAGCCTGGCGGAGAGAAGCTGCCAATGACTAGACGACACCAAGGAGGCAACGCCGTGAAGTGCGAACCAGCGGGCAAAGTGCAAACGGTGTTGGGCGTCATCGAGCCGGAACGGCTCGGGGTTACTCTCACCCACGAGCATCTCCTGGCGGACGGTTCGCCAATCAACGCTCCCCATCCCCCTGCGGAGGTCAGCGGCAAGCAGCTCTACTTCGAAACTCTCTCTCTGGAAAACGTGGGGCTCATTCGATACTATGCCGCCCCCAACCTCGAGGACAGGCGTCTCCTGGACATCAAGACCGCCATCGAAGAGGCCATGCTTTACAGGCAGCACGGAGGAGACTCCCTGCTGGACGCGACACCGAGAGGCCTGGGAAGAGACCCTGTGGGCCTGTCTGTCGTGGCCCGGGCGACCGGCCTCAACATCGTAATGGGGGGGTCCTACTACACCTCGAGAGCTCATCCGCCTGACATGGACAGCCGCAGCGAGGATGAGCTGGTCGAGGAGATGGTTCGCGACGTGATGGAAGGAGTGGACGGCACTGGCATCAGGTGCGGCATTCTTGGGGAAGTGGGGTGTTCCTGGCCTCTGACCGCCAACGAGCGCAAGGTGCTTCGGGCGACCGGTCGCGCTCAACGGCTCACCGGGGCACCCATAACCGTCCATCCCGGCCAGGGAGACGAGAGAGCACCTTTCGAGATACTGGAGGTGCTTGATGATGTTGGAGCGGACATCGGCCGCGTGATAATGGGCCACATAGAGCGCACCGTGTTTCGAAAAGAAACGTTCCAGCGATTGGCGGAGAGCGGTTGCTACATCGAGTGGGACCTCTTCGGCAGAGAGGACTCCTTTCACGCACTGAACCTGGGGATAGAGTTGCCCGGCGAGGGCGCTCGCATAGATCGGATCGCCTGGCTGAGCTCGCTGGGATACGCGGACAAGGTCCTGATATCGCACGACATCGGTTCCAAGAGACATCTGGTCCGATATGGGGGGCACGGATATTTCTACATTCTGCGGAACACGGTCCCAAGAATGTGGAACCACGGCTTCACCGAGGATGCAATCAACCGAATCTTGGTCCAAAACCCCAGGAGTGTGTTGACATTTTCGGCGCCGAAGAGGGAATGAACACGCCTGAGGAAACTGAGGAAGCCGGGTTCGAGCCAAGAGTGGGATCTTAGGGGGGAGAGACGTTGAGCATGTCCGAGACGACAGGCAAGGTACAAACGGTTTTGGGCGCCATAGAGCCGGAAGAGCTTGGAGTCACGCTGACACACGAACACCTTCTGATGAGCGGAGAGTGCTACTTCGTCGAGCCGGAGGAAGCCAGCAAAAGGGCCTACGTGGATGCGCCGCTCACGGTGGATATGCTGGGCATCATACGCCAGGTACGGGAGCACAACCTGGACAATCGCAGGCTTTGGGACGTGCAGGCCGCCATCGAGGAGGTCTCGCTGTACAAGCAGTTCGGGGGGTGCTCGCTGGTAGATGCGACGCCCATCGGCGTGGGCCGGGACCCCCTCGGATTGGCACGCATTTCGCGGGCCACCGGACTCCACGTCATCATGGGGGCCGGCTACTACGTGCCGCTATCCCATCCGCCTGACATGGACCTCAGAACCGAGGACGAAATCACCGCGGAGATGGTCAGTGACATTGCGTCCGGTGTGGGCGAAACGAGGATACGTTCGGGGATCATAGGAGAGATCGGCTGCGTCTGGCCGATGGTCGAAAACGTTCGCAAGGTGTTGCACGCCGCTGTCCAAGCCCAGAAGCAGACCGGCGCTCCCATCCTGGTCCACCCGGGGGCCAATCCCAAGTCACCACTCGAGGTTGTCGACATCTTGACGAAAGCGGGGGCCGACCCCAAGCGGGTGATCATGGGACATGTCGACGACCGCCTCACTGAGCTTGCCGCACTGAAGGCACTGGCGGAAACCGGGTGCTACATAGAGTACGACGGCTTCGGGACCGAAGACACCGCAATCAATCTCTCCATAACCAGCAGGACCTATAACCCGCCGAGTGACGACCAGAGGCTGGACAGGATCGAGTTTCTGGTGGGTGAGGGCTATCTGGACAGGATCGTGATCGCCCACGACGTGTCGAACAAGTACCAGTACAGGCGGTTCGGAGGCAAGGGCTACGCCCACATTCTCAACAACATTGTGCCGCGGATGAAAAGAAGGGGCCTCGGCGAGAGCCAGGTACGGGCCATCCTGGTGTACAACCCGCGGAACGTCCTGACGTTCCAGTAACGCCCTCCCAGCGAGGTAGGACGGTTACTTGCCGGGCAATCTAGCCCTTGTGGCCGTACCGGACGGCCTGCTCCACGACGTCCAGGCCCACTTCCTCGCCCCATGCGGCCAATAGATGCCTCGTGACGGGCTGGGGTACGCTGCCGTCGGCTATCTGGCGGCTGTCCACCCTGCTGACTGGGAGGATGCAGGGGCTGGTGCCCGTGAAGAACACCTCGTCGGCGGTGTACAGGTCGTACGGCTGAAGGTTTTCCTGGTAGGCCGGAATGCCCAGCCTGTGGGCGATATCAAACACCATCTGCCGGGAAACGCTCTGGAGAATCGCGTCGTCGGGCGGCGCGCGCAGAACTCCATCAGTTACGACGAACACGCTCCATCCGGTGCCCTCCGTGAGGTTGCCACTCGAATCCAGGAGCAGCGCCCACCCCTCCGGGTCTATGTCGGCCACCTCTAGCTCCGCCAGGTTGAAGTTCATGCGGCTGAAGTGCTTTATCTTCGGATCCAGGGAGTCGGCCGAGTAGCTTCGAGTGCGAGCGATTACCGCGTGCGCCCCGTTCAGGTAGGAGGGGAGATACTTGTCCCAGTCGATGTCCAGGACTTTCACGCAGACGGTCGGCGGCCCCGCGGTGTGCGTCCAGCGGCCCGGCCCCCGGGTTACGAACGTCCAGATAACGAAGTCACCGGCAGCGGCTCTCAGGTGTTCGTTCCGCTCGATGGCCTCTTCGTTGACGGCCAGCATTTCGTCCGGCGAAAGGCCCGGATCGATCCGGACGTACTTGAGGGAGCGATACAGCCGATCGATATGCTCCTTCATACGAAAGCTCTTGCCATTGAACGTGCGGCCGGCATCGAAGACCGTGTCGCCCAGCAGGAAGCCGCGGTCGCTGGGGTCGATCTTCACCTGGCTGAACGGTATCCACTCTCCATTGAAATACGATAGGTAATCAGCCATCTCTTCTCCAGCACTCCAGGCCGCCTGATGCCCGTCTTCCGATAGCTCTCTTGCCGAGGACCAACGCGGCAATTTCACCACGGTGTCGGAAAAGTGTCAAGGAGAATTCAGTGCTGGCCCGAGGCCAATTGGACCCCACGCCCGTCGAGCGCTTCCGGTGGCTGCGCCGCCTCTCCCCGGGCGTGTTTGACACGTTGTCTGCGCGTATGTAGTCTAGCTCCTGGGTCGCTATCTCACAATGTGGGTGGATTTCCCATGAGTTCCGTAGGTTCATTTGCCGGGATCACACCGCGAATTCCCTTGCAGAGGGGGGCGGCGCTCCGGACCCCGACTAGGTGGGTTGTGAAACTGCTTCCAAATCGAACGTTGGGGAGACGACAGCTATGGGAACCAGACTGCTAACCGCGTCACAGGCCTTGGTGAACTTCCTAAAGAACCAATACGTGGAGCGGGACGGAGTGGAGCACCGCTTCTTCGCGGGCTGCGCCGGCATTTTCGGTCATGGCATAGTGGCCGGCCTTGGCCAGGCTCTGCACCAGACACCGGATTTCCCCTACTTCCAGGGCCGCAACGAGCAGGCTATCGTCCATATGGCCGTCGGTTTCGCGAAAATGCGCAATCGACTCGGCGCCTTTGCCTGTACGTCGTCCATCGGACCCGGCTCCACAAACCTGGTCACCGGTGCGGCCGGCGCGACCGTCAACCGCCTGCCGGTGCTTCTGCTGCCCAGCGACATCTTCGCGCGCAGAACGGCATCTCCCCACCTGCAAGCCATGGAGTCCGAGCACACGCTGGATATTTCGGTCAACGACTGTTTGAAGCCGATCTCACGGTATTGGGACAGAATCTATCGCCCCGAACAGCTCATCACCGCGGTGCTCCATGCCATGCGTGTACTCACATCTCCGGCGGACACCGGGGCCGTCACGCTGTGCCTACCCCAAGACGTGCAGGCGGAAGCCTACCGCTATCCCGAGGAGCTGTTCGCGAAGCGTGTGTGGACAATCCCGCGCACGCCTCCCGATAGGGCGATGCTCCACCGCGCGGCGGAGTGGATAAGGCGCAGCAAAACTCCGCTGATTGTCGCTGGGGGCGGGTGCATTTACAGCGAGGCCACGGAGGCGCTATCGGAGTTCGCTCGAAGCACGGGCATTCCTGTGGCGGAGACTCACGCGGGCAAGGGCTCTCTTCACTACCGACACGACCAGTCCGTGGGAACGCTGGGGGTGACCGGCGCCCCTGGCGGCAATCGTCTGGCGCGGGACGCGGACTTGGTGTTGGGGATTGGAACGCGCTACACCGATTTCACTACCTCTTCTAAGACGGCTTTCCAACATCCTGACGTTCGCTTCATAAATGTCAACGTCGCCGAAGTCGACGCGCACAAGCACAATGCCCTGGCTCTTGTGGCCGATGCACGCGCCACACTGGAAGAGCTGTCCGCCGCTCTGCCTGGCTTTCGTGTCAGCGACGAGTACGCCGGCCGTGTCGCTGGGCTGCGGCGGGAGTGGGATGCCGAGGTCGAGAGGTACTATCACCCGAAGGGCGGCGGCACCATCACCCAGGCCGAGGTCATTGGAGCAGTCAATTCATTCTCGGGGCCGCGCGACGTGGTCGTGTGCGCCTCAGGCAGCCTGACAGGCGACCTGCACAAGCTGTGGCGCACCAGGGATCCGAAGGGCTACCAGATGGAGCACGGCTATTCGACCATGGGATATGAGATCGCCGGCGGGCTTGGCGCGAAGATGGCCGCGCCCGACCGGGAGGTGTACGTGCTGATGGGTGACGGTTGTTACCTGATGATGTCTTCGGAGATCCTGACCTCCGTACAGGAGGGGATCAAGCTCACAATCGTGCTGTTGGACAACCACGGCTTTGCGAGCATCAACCGCCTCTCCCACGCCACCGGCGGCGAGGGCTTCGGCACCGAGTTTCGCTCTCGGGGCGAAGACGGGCAGCTAAGCGGGGACTACCTCTCAGTCGACTACGCCGCCAGCGCCCGCGCCCTGGGCGCCAACGCCGTGAAGGTGGATGGAGTGGAGCAGTTGCGGCAGGCCCTGGTCGAGGCGAAACAGTCTCCGCGCACTACTCTCATTGTCGTGGAACCGGACCCGTCGCAGGCCGTGAGAAACTACGACGCGTGGTGGGACGTGCCTATGTCGGAGGTCTCCGAGAGAGCGACTGTGGCAAAGGCTCGGGAAGAGTACGAAGGATTGGTCAAGAAGCAGCGCTACTACCTGTAGGCGGAGCGGGACTTTGCGGACACTGGCGCCTAGCTCATCCACTGCACCAGTTCGATCCGCACGTTGTCAGGGCCTATGATTTCCGCGGTTTTCACCCCCGGGCGAGGTGCGGCCGGTTCCTGGCTGAAGCAGGCCCCTTTGGACTTGAGGTCAGCTACCGCGGCGTCCATGTCATCCGTACTAAGGCCAAAGTGGTCCACGCCGTAGTGCGGCTCAGCCGGCCCGTCCACCAGTTCTCCACCAGTAACGTGGACCCGCCGGCCATAGAAACCCAACATAACCGTCTTGACTCCTCTCACCTCGGGTGTAGCGATAACGGTGGCGCCAAACATTCTCCAGAGGAAGTCGACCAGCCTGTCTGGGTCCCTGGTCATCAGATGAACATGATCGAAGGTGTAGGACGGCAATTTTCCTCCAGAAGCGTTCACTAGTTCGCCGCGCCGAATTTCAGGCCAAGAGCCTGCTACAGCTGTTGGCGAAGTTTCGGGTCCAGGGTGTCTCTCAGCCAGTCGCCGAACAAGTTCAGCGACAGCACCGTCGCCAGAATCGCCAGTCCAGGTATTGTGGAAACCCACCAGGCTCCGGCAAGCACATCCCTTCCCTCGGCTATTAGTGACCCCCAAGCGGGTTCAGGTGGGGGAATCCCCGCGCCCAGGAAGCTCAGGCTCGCCTCCAGGATTATCACGAGGCCCACCTGCAGAGTGGCGACCACCGTTACCGTGTTACGCACGCCTGGCCAGAGGTGTCTTACCAATATGCGCAGGGTGGAAGCGCCTGCCACCTGCGCGAGGGCAATGTAGTCCATCTCTTTAAGCTTGAGCACTTCGCCCCGCACCATCCGGGCGAAGCGCACCCAAATCCATAGTCCCATTATCATGAGCAGGACGCCGAAGGAAGGACCAAGTGCCACAACGAAGACCAGGGCGACCAGAATGAGCGGCAGGGCCATGAAGATGTCCACCACCCGCATGATCAGTTCATCGACCAGGCCTCCGTACCAGCCGGATATCAGGCCAAGGATGGTGCCGATGCCCCCGCCTACGAGGAGCACAACCGCCGCAACCATGAGAGACACGCGCGCGCCGTAGCTAATTCTCGCGAATATGTCGCGGCCCTGCTGGTCGGTGCCGAGAATGTGGTCGCTGCTCCCTCCGTCCATCCACATGGGAGGCAAGAGCCGCTCGGTAAGTTCCCCGATCCGGGGGTTGTGCGACGACAACCACGGGGCCAAGACGCCATCGGCGACCACCAAGGCGAGAACCAGGACCGGTATTATGGGCAGTCGCCTGACATAACGCAGCAGCGCGGCCGGTCGTAGACCGCCCACACGCAGCGCCAGGCTCAGTCTCGTTTCGTCAACCATAGGTGGTGCTCCGGCCTCAGCCCAAGCGAATCCTGGGATCTATGCGCGCATACAACACGTCGACCAGAAATGCCGCCGCCAGGTATGCCATAGTGAATACAATAACCACTCCTTGAAGCAGGGAGTAGTCAGCGTGCCTGACGGCCCGCCATGCAAGGTTCCCCAGCCCGGGCCAAGCGAATACCGTCTCCGTAATCAGAGACCCCGTCACCATGCTGCCTAGGGTGAGTCCCGCCATAGTGAGTGGAGGGATAAGCGCGTTCGGCAGGGTGTGCTTCCAGACGACGCTATGCCCGGGAACTCCCTTGGACTTGGCAAACTTAACGTACTCAGAGTCCAGCTCATCCAACATCGCGGAGCGCATGATGCGCAGGTTGGCTGCCATCACTGCCCAGCCGAAAGTAACCGAGGGAAGGATGAAGCTTCGCCAGTCTTCTCTACCGGCGTATGGCAACCACTCCAGCCTCACCGCAAAGAAGAAGATCAGCATTATGCCGATCCAGAACGTTGGGGCCGACTGTCCTATCAGAGCGATCAGCTTGCCCGCCAGATCCAGGCCGCCCCCACGCCTCACCGCGCCGAGAATGCCCAGCGACACGCCTCCGATCAGAGAAAACACGAAGGCGCTCAACCCCAATTGCAGGGTGGCCGGCAGGCGTTCGAGAATCACGTCCCTTACCGGGCGCCGCTCGGTGAACGAATCGCCCATGTCGCCTCGGAGGAGGCCAGTCAGGAACAGCCAGTACTGGTGATGGACGGGCTTGTCCAGCCCCAGCTCTTTCCCCAGGTTGTCCCAGTCCTCTTCCGAAGCCCACGGGTCCAGGAGTAGAGACCTGGGATCGCCCGCGACACGGGCCATAAAGAAGACAACGATGGAGACGAGGAACAGAGTGACAAGAGTCACTGCTATGCGCCTTATTAGAAAGCGGGTCATGACAAATCAATGCCCCGTGCCGGCTTCAACCGGCGATGAGAGATGGAGCGGGCGCGTTCCGATGGGCGAGCGTATGGCAGCGGCGGCGTAGTGGCACTATTGCCTTGCACCACTACGCCGCCAGTATACAGATTGCTTTTCCGAGGGAGGAGGGGAGCGCTACCGACGGTGCCGCGCCCACTCGAGCGATGTCAGCGCTCTTGGATCGCCTCGGTCCTGGTGCTCGTCAAACCACGGGTCCAGTGCGGGCCCAAGAGGCCACACGAGAGAAACGGTGTAGACTCCGGCTTCAAGCGCGTTGTCGAACACGAACTGCGCCACCTCACGCTCTTTATCGAACCGCGCGGCCACGTCGAATATCACTCCTGCCTCGCCCACAAGTCGGTCGACGGTGGCGTGCTCGAAGCCCATGTTGAATCCCGACGTGCTTAGCATCAGCCTCATCAACTGAATTGGTTCTCTGGTGGCATTGGTTCCATGGCAGTTCAGGTGACTCCAGTCGCGGCTCCTGATAAGCGGCGAGGCGCTGGCGTAGGGCATCGGCGCCATTTCGACCCGTATGCCCACTTTCTCGAGCATTCCGCCAATGGCAGTGCACGCCTGGACGTCGCCCGGCACCTGGCGCGGATAGACCATGAGCCTGGTGTCGAAGCCGTCGGGGTAGCCGGCCTCTGTCAGGAGCTGCTTCGCCATTTCAGGGTCATAAGACCACTTGACGCCAGAGGGCAGCTTGTCTTCCTTGTTCTCCCATCCCCACAAGGTCAATGGCTCGCCACGGCCCATCACCAGTTCACTTACGATGGTTTCCCGGTCGATGGCGATGGTCATTGCCTTGCGAACCTTTCGCGCCTTCTCCCACTCAGGCGAGTTAACGTCCGCCGAGGACGATATCCAGGGCAGAGAAGAGTCGTAGCCAGGGCGCTCCGTTACGTAGTAGTTGCCGTAGATTCCGAAGTGCATCGTGGCTCCGGGGGAGCTTTCCATCAGCTTCACCCCAGGCAGCTTCTGCACTTCGGGGAGCGTGTCGAACGCCATGACGAATGTGTCCAGCTTCTCGGTCTGGAAGCCGGCTAACCTGGTATTCTCCTCCGGCACTTCACGTAATATTAACTGGGCGAATTCGGGCGTCTTTCGCCAGTGGTCGTTCACCGCCTCCCAGGAGAAGAAGTCTGAGGTCCTGTGCTCGGTGACATCCCAGGGGCCGGTGGTCGCGCAGTTGTCGCTGGCCGCTTCCCAGCCAACTTCCTCCACCTGCTTCTTGCTCAGTATGTAAGCACAGTAAGGGCAGGATAGCTCGGCCAACATGCCAACGGCGGGTTCGCCCGTGTTGACCCGAATCGTGTAGTCCCCGTCGATCTCCACCGAGCCGTCCGGGCTCCGCCACAATCCTCTAAGTGCGCCGGCGCGCGGCAACGCGGAGCCGTCTTCCGTACCCCTCATGATGGTGAAGACTACATCCTCCGCGGTGAGTTCGCCGTATCCCTTGGTAAACGTGATTCCCCTGTTCAACTCGATGGTCCAGGTGATCATGTCGTCGGAGATGCCCCAGCTCTTGGCCAGTTCGGGCACGATCTCGTCGTCGCTGTTCACGGTGAAAAGCGTTTCGTGGCCCTGCATGCCCACGTCCGCGACGCCCGCGGTGTGCTTGGGGTCGCAGATGTAGGCCCCGAGCTCCGCTCTGCCCACGTCGATTGTACCCTCAGGCTCGCCGGTAGCCTCGACCATCAATGCCGAGGCCACGGCGGATTCGACAGCTCCCTGAATCTCGGTCTGCTGTCCGGCCAGGGCGTTCTCAACGGCCATGGCGACCTGGTCTTCGGTGACGCCGGGCCTCGCCTCCAGGGCGCCCTGAATGGCCGCGGCGACCTGCTCCTCGGTGACGCCGGGCTGTTGTGCCCTGAGTGCCCTGGCGATTTCGGTTGCCACGTCCTGCGTCGTGACCCCGGGCCGCGCCTCCAGCGCGGAGGCGATGGCAGACGCCACGTCCTCAGTGGTAGCTCCGGGTTGCGCTAACAAGACCTTCGCGACCTCCGAAGCCACATCCTGGGTGCTGACACCGGGCTGGGCAGCCAGTGCCGACTGTATGGCATTCGCCATGTCATCGGCTGTGACTCCCTGAGGCTGGCTCTCCAGGGCCTGCTGCACAATCGCCGAAATGTTTACCGGCGTCGGTGTCGGCGCCGGTTCCTCCCCGCCGCAGGCCATTACGCCCATCAGCAGCAACACTGCCGGCATTACCAATAGGAAACTGTGCCTTACTAGCGAGCTAGTCATGGTTGGGGCCTCCTTGCGACTGTGCGGCTGCCTGAAGTGCGTATGTGTTTGTTCCACGCAGCGACCATGTGATTTGGATACATTCTCCAAGCGGTTGAAGCCATGTGGGGGATCTCTGTATGGCCTCTGAATCAGAGTCCAGTCGCCAAGATGTGTGTGTATCGCTTGGCAACCTGTACCCTGGGTCGGGATTGGGGCAGGCTAACACAGGGGTGTTAGCCTGTCAACGACAGAGATGCGCCGGGCACTTTCTCCGATTACTAACTGGACAACACACGGAGGCCCCTACCCCCCGGCGCCGGGTTCAGCAAGCCACCAAACGCTGCGCCCGCACCAGGTTGGATAGCCCCACCAGCACCGCAAGGCGGTCGGTGTTCTTGGCCAAACCCCGGTATCTCACCTTGGCGTAGCCGAAGTTGCCTTTCACGTCCCAGAAGGGGTGCTCCACCTTGGCTCGTATCGATGACTTCGCCTTCTCCGCTATCGCCCCAGCACTGCCAGGCTCCAACTTCCGCCGCTGCCCCGCCCTCTTCGCCACATACCACCCCGCCTTAACCCCCCGGTTCTCCCCCCGCGTGTCCACCCCTATGTACCCGGAATCTCCCCATACCGCCCGCTCCTCCCCGTGCAACAACCTGTGCGCTTGCGTTACGTCGTGGACGTTTGCAGACGTAGTCGCCATGCTGTGCACAAGCCCACTGTCGGCGTCCACCCCGATGTGCAGCTTCATGCCGAAGTGGTACTGGCGGCCCTTCTTTACCTGGCGTATCTCGGGGTCGCGCTGATTCGCCTTGTTCCTGGTTGACGACGGCGCGGCTATGATGGTGGCGTCAACTATGCTCCCCCGCTTCAGCATCACGCCCTGCTCCTCAAGATGGCCTTTGATCTCCTCGAACAGTTCCTGCCCCAACCGGTGTCTCTCCAGCAAGTGGCGAAAGTTCGAGATGGTGCTCTCGTCGGGTATGTCTTCCGACAGCCTCAGACCCGCGAACCGCCGCACCGAATCGGCCTCGTACAGCAGGTCTTCCATGGCCGGGTCGCTGAAGTTGTAGGTCACCCGCACTACGTGAACCCGCAGCATTACCGGCAGGGTGTAGGGCCTGCGGCCTCTACCGGCTTTGGGATAGTGGGGCACAATGTGTTGCTCCAGTCTCCCCCATGGCGCCAGAGCCTCGAGCTGTTCGAGAAACCTCTCCCTGCGAGTCTTGTGTCGCTTGTGTTGCTAGTCGTGGTCGGCGAAGCTGGGCTGGTCGGTCACGGCGTCCTCCCCCGCAGTTGGCTTGCTCAACCCCACTCAACCCCACTATGCCACGACATACGATGAAGCGCCCCAGGCTGGAGCTTGACCCGCCCGCCGACGCCGTGACCCGCCACATCTTCGACATGGTGCTCCAGGGCAGCAGCATCCTCAACGTGACCAAGGCCCTCAACGCCGAGGGCGTGGCCAGCCCCAGGGGAAAGCAGTGGCTCAAGACCACCGTCCACAACGTGCTGCTCAATGAAGCTTACATGGGCACCTTGGTCTGGGGAACCACCGCCAAGGACGGCGCGCCGCCCGTGCGCGTCGAGGATGCTCACCCCGCCATCGTCTCCAAGCGGCAGTTCCAAAGGGCCAAGAAGCTGCTCGGATCCCGCGCCACCAAGAAGGTGAACCCCCGCCGGGCTTCCAGCCCCTACCTCCTTAGCGGCCTGCTCAAGCGCGAGACTTGCGGCAAGGCGCTCACCGCTGCCGAGGCCAAGAGCGGCAAGTACGCCTACTACGTCTGCCACTCTCTGCTCAAGCGGGGCAGCGGGACCTGCAAGACGCCCAGGCTCAACGCCAAGACCTTCGAGAAGCTCATCGTCGACGAGATTCGGGCCAACATCCTCACCCAGTCCAACATCCGACCTGGTGAAGCTGCTGGACGAGGAGATGCACGGGGTGGCCAGTGAGCAGCGTGAGCGGCTGGAGAACATCGAGGAGGAGCTTGAGGAGGTCAAGCGGCGGCTGAGCCGCATCTGGCAGGTCATCGAGACCACCGACATCGAGATGGCCGACGCCTCCGAGCGCATCAAGGAGCACCGTGAGCGGCAGGAGCACCTGGAGGACGCGGCGGCTGATGCCAGGGCCATCCTGTCGCAGCGCAGGGCCGTCCTGGACGACGTGAACACCATCGCGGCCTACGCTCAGGACATGAGCGAGTTTCTGAACGAGAGCGAATTGACCGAGCGCAGGGCCTTCATCGAGTCGTTCGTCAAGGAGATCATCGTTATGCCCGGCGACGCCCTGATGCGATACACCGTGCCTATGCCAGACGACAGCCTGATACCCGGCAGGGCCACCGAAAAGGTGGCCCTGAACGGCTCAGTTCTGTCTACCGTACATGATGGTGGGCCAGAGTGTACTGTACTGCGAACTTTCCGGTGGGAGATCGCCATATGAGTGTTTGGCAGGTCTACAGACCGATAGAACTCTGCTCCTCCAAGTAAAGGATGTCACACCTAACCTCTAGACGCGTCCGTTCATCGGCTTTTGGCAGGAAGGTCTCAGCAATCTCGTCCGGTATCGGGATGAACGTGCGATTCTTGGTGAGTATAGTTGAGGTGACCCGCGGACCGTGCCCAGACGAAGCTTCGACGAGGCTAGGACAGAGGATATCGTAATACAGGCCAAAGCGTTTAGAGTGGTGCTGAAATACGAAGAACACCTTCCGGCCACCCCAGACGACTCGTGTAGAATGTGGTTGAAGAAAGAAGTCGCCTTTCTCTCTCTGAACTCGGTCGCTTATCGACAGGAAGCAGGTATATCCATCCACAGGGGTTTCGCTTGTGAGAATTCTAGCACTAGTCTCTTCTTCACGACGGTCTATACCAGGTCTAGCTTCATAGACATCAGGAACCGTTGTCTCTTCTGTATCATCCCCAATATCCTTGACAACTGACGAAAGCGGTTCAGTGCCCGCACTGCTCACCTCAACATACGATCGGTCTGTGTCGGTCAGTCGTCTCGTCGCCTCGACAACGGAGAGCCTACCAGCATGCAATTCCTCAAGGATCTCCTCCAGATCTGCCTGATCACCAAGATCATATTCGAACCACTCTCGGTTAGAACGTAGATGACGCAGAAAGGCCTCGGCACCTTCCCTTGTGCTACTGGGCACGAGCCTAGAGACTCTTGGGAATACTGCTGATCTGACGAAGTCCTTGACGAACGGACCAAATGAGTTGAAGTCATTGGTGTAAAGGGCTAGCAGCGGAGCAACGCCGCTTGAGGCAGGATCAAAGTAGATCACGATCGGGGTGCTCACGTCTGTAACGAGCAGTGGAAGCCCACCTGATATCGACCCAAAACGAATGTCCGCGGCAAGGAAGTAATCCTCTTCGAGTATCCTGGCCAGCCGGGTCGCGAGTGCCGAATGGCTGAAGCTTAAGCTTGTTGTAGGAAACTCTTCGTCCACCTTTGGAGTAACATCGACCTCTTTCACTCCATTCGCCTGCAGAAAGCCAAGCTCGCAGTTACGTCTGGGTGCCCGTCTAGACAGCACTAGAAGCGGTTCGTCTTCGCTGGCATAGGTTTGGATTACGGACTCATCCCGTCCGCTGTAGTAGCGAAGACCGCTCCGTCCGATTGCCGACGAGAGTGATTCCGGTATCCCACCGGGGCGAGGCGTTACTTCAAGATGACCACAAAGTGAGAACTGACTCGTGGCGACGACCCATTGAAGGAAGCCATCATTGGAGAAAGATTCGGAATGCTCAGCTGCAATCGGGGATATCAGATTGTCGAGAGCAGAGACAATGCGCTGTAGCAACTGGTTCGAGGCAGTATCAAGTGCTTCACGGCCTGCCGTGGGTTGCAGGAGAGGGAGATCAACTATTCCACCCCAGCGATAACCAGACTGCGTCGTGACATTTGCGAGGCCGAAACCAGATCTCAGTGTGCGGACCACATTCCTGCCCTGTACTAATACTATGGTTCCCGGTTTACCCATTGCTGTTTCGGACTTCACGCCCTCAAGGATGATCCGAAGCTCTCCAGAAGCCATGCCATGAAGTTCCAGATCGCCCAAAATGACACCGGCGAGTGAGACTCCTGTTCGGTGCTCCAGCCATGCGTACCTCTCAGAAGGGAGTGCGGCTCTGTGAGTTGCGCCGCTGATTTGGTCCATGTTGAAAAAGACCGGTATATCTACAAACTCGACGAACTCGCGGAGATACTCCCGCGCCTCCTGAACGGACAACCTGTTTCCTGCGGCGAGACGGGCTCGGACAATCGTGCCTGGTTTGTTCAATTGTTCAACTGACGTGACCGATATACTCTCAGTATCCGTCGATAGCTCTGATTTTCGGACTGACGACAAGGTACGCTCACCAGTAATCGCGGACTCACTCTCAACGGTGAGCTCGTCAGCTACGCCGAAGTTAGCCATTGCGCCAATGCCGAACGTGCCAACTACGCCAGCCGCACGTGCAGCATCGGTGTTCTTTCCGCTTTTCCCCGCATACCAGAAGTTTGTTTCAATCTCTTCTGCTGTCATGCCAATGCCATTGTCGGACACGACGATCTGTTCTTGATTGACAGTTACATGGATTTTGGGTAGGAACTGATGGTCCTCAGCTTCTCTCATCCTGATCGCGTCGAAAGCGTTCTGAGTGTTCTCTCGTAGTAATGCAAGAGGGGATTGGTAGATTTGATCTGCCAGCAACTCGAGTATTCGAGAGAATTCGACCTTAAATGCGATCCTCCTCTCTTTCGAAGTCATGACATTGCCCTCCTAGTTGCAATGATGCCGGCCAGTTCCCTGAAGACAGCCTGATCGATCAAATGTGGCATGGCCGGGAGGCGGGCCTCGGCATCGTCAAATCGCCCGCAATCAAGTAACATCGAAATGAACTTCACAGCCTCATCTTGACTCTGAGGTGGATCCAAGAGCCTGAGCAAGTCTTTTTGCCGCTCTAGTCCTTCTAGGGCTTTGATCTTGATCTGGCGTATGAGGTGTTGGTGGTCGGAACTGTTTGAAGGAAGAAGTTTTAATGCTTCCTCATGGAGCCCGAGCGTTGAAGCCGTCATTGCATCGTCAAGCCTCTGTATCACAGTAGGCCCTTTAGGGCGTGCTGGAGAATGACGAAGAGGTAGAGTGACGGACGTGTCACCACCGAAGTCATCTCGATGCGAGCCAGTAAACACACCTGCAGACGACATCGCTCTAACATGAGTAGTAACTGTCTCGCTGTCTGGATCAATCTCCACAATGTTGAATTGCCGACGTTCGCCCATGGGAAGCTCTCTATCGCCTACTGCTAGCGAACCTGCACCTATCACAGCCATTGAGGTCAGGTTGGGAAGACGCAATTCAAACGGTGCTGCGCCGGCGTAGTGGTGATGTCCGTGCAGACCTACGCTGAATCCGAAATCAATTAGTCTGTGGACAATACGCACGTCCATGTAGTCATGTGCACGTGGCCCGCCTACAACCCCATGGTGCCACACTGCAATGGCTACTGGGGCCTGCGAATCTTGAAGTAGTTCCCGAGCCGTGGCTAGTGCTTTAGAGTCGATCTCTCCTATGTGGCAGAAGCAGTCGTTCCCATGCCATGAGGCGAATCCCACGACAACGAGCCCAAGCGACGGATATTCAATGCGAACAATATCGTTGTTCTGCACCAATGGACTTGGGTTTAGGCTGGCATAGAAAGTTGCTTGAAATTGCCTAAAGTGTTCCAAGCGAGATTCATACGCATCCCTGTCAACGATCTCATAGGCTTTCTGTTCCTTCCAATTCCAGCGAATAGTGGAGTTGGCCTCAAATGCTTTCACATCTATGCCCTCAAGAGAGGTCTCTAGTGGACTCATCGCTTGTAGAGCGCGACTCCAGTGGACATCATGGTTACCAGGGACAATGATGACTCGTGATGGGTCCGAGTCAACCACCTCATTTGTCAATTGCTCTAGAAAGGCCCCGACTTCGGCATATTGACTGGCGATCTCGGCGTCAGGGTTTGGATGATCCACACTCGTACCCTGGATCAGGTCGCCGCTCACGACAATTGCTTCAGGATATGGAATGCCCTCTTCCTCCCATCGCTTTGTATCGCTGAGAATCGCAGATAGAAGCTCATCATTATCGAGACGTGGCGTTGATGTTCGATGTAGGTCTGAGATGTGTAGCAAGGTAGGCACGGAATCACCTATGATCGAAACTCGACAGCATACTCTGAGAGGTATCCCTAGCATCCAACAGACTATTCAATTCCTGACGCTTGAGTTCGAGTAATGCAGAGCCCACCTCCTGCACTCCCATCTCCATAAGGCTAGTGTTTGCCGGGCTGACCAGCGTGAGCAGAGGCTTGCCTGATTCAATGAGCTTGCGGGCGAAGGATTCTGTCCTACTTCCGGGTGCTGCGTGGGCGATGAAGATTCGCTGGGAGAGGTCGGCCACCAAGTCATTTCGCTGGGCTGCGAGCTCTGCTGTTGAGCGTCGGGTCGTGGCCGGGAAGGGCGACAGGACCAGCAGGCGGCCGTCGTCCAGGGCGGGACGCCAGTCGCGAGGGATACGCATGTTGTCGATGCCGCGGGCGGGGCAGACGACAACGGGCTGCTTGCCCCGCAGCAGGAGGCTCAAGCACTCCCGCTCCATCGGCGTTTGGAAGCCTCCGATGACCGGCACACCGGCATCGCGCATGGCCCTGGCGAGGTCGTAGGTCTTGAGGATGAGGTCGCCGGGGCATCGGTTGGAGCAGAACAGCGCCGTCAGCGGCTCATTGAGCAGCCGCAGGTTGCCCCGGTGTGCCGTCTCCGTCGGCAGGGACACCGCCGACCGACCATTCATGCCGACGACCACGGCACCGCGTGGAGAGAAGCTCTCCACAGTCACCCCGACGCCCTCGTTCATTCCTGGCTCTCCTCTACAAGGAGATCGTCCAGGACGGCGACGGGCAATCCTTGGACGCGGCGGAAGTCGGTGTCGTTTGTAACAAAGAGCGTACACTCGGCTTGCAGGGCTGTCGCCGCGTGAAGCGCGTCGGACGTCTTCAAACCGGTGACGGCTCGGATGCGAGCGGCGTCTTCCCAAATTGCCAACGTAGCAGGGATGAGGTCCATCTCCGCCGCGGCGAAGATGGACCGAAACAGCATCTCAAGGCGAGCATTACCTTCACGCAGGGGTTTAATCAGCGTTTCCAATACAACGAGTTCGCTGCTGGCGAGAGCGAAACGGCCCGCTCCGGCTTCCTGCCACATCGGGGCCAGCAACTCTCGATACGGCTCAATGCGCTCTACGCTGTAGATGATCGCATTGGCGTCGATGTAGACCGACCCACCAGTGGGTAGTGTCAGCGACCCCATGCTTCCTTCTCTTCTGCCAAGTAGGCCGCTACGTCTGCGGCTGTCTTGAAGACCAGGTGCCCCGGCGCTTCGTCCAGAATGTCAACGGCAGAGCGGCGTTCTGACGCCGCCGACTGGCTAACAACCACATCAACGGACTCCCCCACGGGAAGCCCTTGGTCCACGATTTCGATCTTGCCGCCCGGCTGTACCGTCGTTCTTATGTGCAGTACCCTTTCCATTGTCTCTTGTCTCCCTTCATAGGATGATTACCCTATGGCTTCTGTAATACATTGGAAGGCATCTCCAAGGCTCCTCGACCTCCCAATTGCTTTATTCGATTCTGGCTTCATCCCATAGGACTTCGGCGGCTAGGTACTCGCGTAGAACCATCCTTACCAGAATTCCGTCTGATTCTTGAGCTACGGCGTAGCGATAAACGCCGTCTTGAACATCTTGCCAGCTATCAAAGTAGACTTCTTGAGAATCTCCTGGGCGGTGAACTATGAAAGCCCTTTGCATCATTCTGCTGCCCACTTCCGGCCAACCTGAGCCACTCGGAACGCTCTCGAACTGATCAACTTGCCTAGCTGTCATCGCCTGGATCGGACAAACTGACACAAGAGTTGGCTGCTCAAGCATCGATTCACCGATTTCATAGAGGACGTGCCCGCGAGCGTTCTTTACAATGACCCGCTCAACGCGATCGAGTTCAGGCTCCCACAGAAGATCGGAATGGTCCCATAGAGTCGCCTGGACTCTTTGGGACCGGCTGATGCGGTCCCTCAATCTGGGGCTATGTGTCAAAATGCCGGAGGCAGCGGGAAACCGATCTGGGTCTGGTGTCGCGGAGCCACTGAGCACCGAGCCGAGAAAGGCGATCAGGTACTCCTCATCCGACGAGAAGCCGAAGTTACATTGTCGGCACACTTCAACCACGGGCAAATTCTCAGGGTAAGGATGGTTCAAGAAACCCCTGGTCGGAACGTGGTCCCGATTGGAGTCTTCAGGCCTGAGCCCGCTTCCGCAATGGATACAGAAGCTCTTGTTTCTACTATCGCTATAGTCATTCAGCTGTCTCATGCTACACTCAGCCCTCCCGCCCCATCCGGTACTTGATATCATAGTTAATGATGAAATCCAGTTCTTCCTCAGTAAAGCCGTAGTGCTGGGCTAGCACACGGTCAATCTTGTCCACGATGGGCTTGGACGGCTTCTGGTCGAACTCGTCATAGACGACCTTGCCGGTGGCTTTGTAGCGGGTCTCCTTGCGCTGGCTGTGATGCTTGAAGCTCACCATGAGCTCATCTGTCAACTCGCTCAACTCCTGCTTTGCAGACTTGTCCAGCCGTTCCAGTCCGAGGGGAAAGCTCTCAATCTCTCGGAGATTCAAGTGTCTGCAATCGGAGAGGAGTAGGAACCACCAATAGAATAGGGAACTGTTCAATGCAGCTGCAATAGCTGAGGCGTCTTCCTCAGTGGCGAAACTTAGGTCCTTTACCTGAGTCGAAGTCTGCTCGCCGTCACGTTCGTTCCAGAAGTACGGGGCAAAGTCCATAGCTCGGACCCAATACCGTGGCGCATTGTGGTAATAGATCGTCTGTCCGCGTCCTTTGCTGAGAGACACTCCAAGGGGAGCTAGGCGCTTCAATTTCTCAACCACCTGGGTTTCCAGCAGAGATTGCATCTTGGGCACCGAATTGGTGAACTCGACTGATGTGGAGTCTACATACTCTAGGGCTTGAAGCAGGGTTGGCCGGTTGTCCGGATGCCAACGGTGGTATCGAGATGAAAACAATACCTGTCCACTATTCCGTCTAAGGCTCACATAGATGCAAAGTCTTTGGTCGACTCCCTCGAACAGCTTCGACGGGCGAATGTCGAAAGTGGACACCCATGTCACGCTATCATCAAAGAGAATAGTCTGAAGCTCGGCCATTCGGTCAGTGCAAATTGCTGAGTGAGGAACAATCATGCTGGTGCGTCCATCCCTTGAGCACAGGCCCTTGTTTCTCTCAACTACAAATGCATAGAGGTTCCCGCAGTCCTCCGTCGCAAACCCTTTGATTGTGTAATCGGTCTTAACCTTGCTGTATTCCACATACGGCGGGTTGCCGATTATCACGTCGAAGCCGCCCTTATTCATGATCTCATAGAACTCGACAAACCAGTGGAAGGGTCGATGGCTGGCGGACCAGTCATCGTAGGCAGCACTGTCCTGTGGATTTACGCCGTATTCATTGGCCAAGTAGCCGTTTAGCTGGGTCTCCAACTGGTGTAGCGATTCTTTGAGTGTGGCCTTGTCGACGGGGGTGACTTCTCCGCCCAGCGTGGTCTGTTGCTTCCTAAATTGGTCGAAAACCCTGCTGCCAACTTCCGCGTCCTCTTCGATCCGCTCCAACGTCTCCTGCTGCTCCTCGTCCAGAGCCCGGAATTGCCCTCCACGGGTGATGGTCATCGCCTGTCGCACGGCGTCCAGGGACGTGAACCCGACTAACGTGTTGCCGGGGCGGATGTTGAAGTCGATATCCGGCAGTGGTTCAATCTGGTCGTATGTCTCCAACTGGGCGACCAGCTTGAGGAACAGGCGCAGCTTGCATATCTCTACGGCCTCTTCCATGATGTCCACCCCGTAGAGGTTGTTCAGGACGATGGACTTGAGGATGAAGTAGTGTTCGCTGGGGTGCCTGTCCACTTGCTCCAGTATGCGGCGAAAGTCCCCCAGGTGCTCAGGGCTGCGCTTGCGCTCAGACCTTTCAGCGTCGCCCAGGAAGCCGCGCATCCCCTCCAGGCAGGCGGTGTAGAGCGGTTCCAGGACGTTCAGCGCGGCGAAGAGGAATGCGCCAGAGCCGCAGGTAGGGTCGAGGACCGATACGTCCCGCATGGAATGCCAGAA
Source organism: Dehalococcoidia bacterium (assembly GCA_965226695.1). GTDB lineage: Bacteria > Chloroflexota > Dehalococcoidia > Lucifugimonadales > CATOSD01 > CATOSD01. Next base: position 2,320,412 of record OZ245405.1, on the reverse strand, counting down.
GGCGCGCAGGAGCTCTGCCCCTTCGCTCTGGGCAATGACGTCTTTGGCGAAACGCTCGATGTCCAGGTTCAGCGTGATGAGGTCGTTGACATTCTGCACCTCGCCCGACGCGAGCTTGTCGCGGACCTTGGCGTAGCGTTGGCGGCGGGCCACCACCTCGCGCCAGGTCTCCGTGTGCAGGGCGTAGTCGGAGGGCGCAGGGCGGTTCCAGCCGCCGCGCTTGGACACGTCACCGACGCCTGGGACGATCTCGTCCGGGAGATCGAAGGGAGCGTCCAAAGGAGTTGGGGCCTCAGCCTCTCGCGCGTTCCAAATGATGCCGTGGCCGACAGATGGGTAGATGTAGTGGTCGGGGTCGTCCCGCAACAGGCGCCACACGCCACCGTCCAGCCCGAAGGCCACCGGGCACTCCTTCCTGGCGGCGTCGAAGAGGAAGGGGATGACGGTGTTGCGGGAAATGTAACCGGTGATGTCCTCCTTGGTGTAGTAGGCGCCCATCTGCTTCTGGTTGACGTACTTCTCGAATATGTAGCCAAGCACGTCTGGGTTGATCTCGTTGTCCTCTCGGTAGGGCCGTTCGTCCAGGTGCCAGCGGTAATCATCGAAGAAGTCGAAGACTCGCTTGAAAGCCGCGTCGGGGATGCTGATGTCCGGGTTGTCCCGCTCCAGGTCGTGAACGTCGAACAGGCCGCCGTTGAGAAAGGGGACCTTGCCGAGCAGCGCGGCTAGGTCGGGCGCCCTCTGGGCTTCCGGTTGTCCGAGTCCCTCGTGAAACAGCCGCAGGAGGAAGATGCGATAGAACTGCTGGAAGCGTCCGCCGCCGCTCTGCTCCTGCACCATCTTCAGGCGGTTGCGCAGGTAGTCGAGGTCTCCGTCGAGGAAACCCTGCTTCTGAACGAAGTAGACGAACATCATGCGGTTGAGCATGAGGGAGGCGTACCAGTCGCGGTCACCCTGGGCGGTGATGCCGTCAATGAAGCCCCCAAAAGCGGTCAGCTCCGTGCTGAAGCGGTCGTAGAATCGCTTGGTGACTTTCTCGACGTCGAAGGCCGGACGAACGCGGCCCGTCACGTCCGAGACAACAATGCCTGTGGCTTCGTCCTCTAGGGTGAAGGCGAGTTGCTGGAGACGTTGGAGGAGGTCGGTCTGGCCTGCTGGAAAGGGATACTCCCGGCAGGCAGCGGGCTTGCCGGTCTCCCGCCTAACCCACTGCCAGACCTGCGCCTTGCGGCCAGGGTCGGTGAAGATGATGAGGTGCTCGAACGTGCGCTTGGCGACCTCGCTCTCGATCTTGCGCCGAATCGGGTATTGCGGGATGTTGTTGTCTACGCTGGAGTCGCACTCGTAGACGGCGAACCCTGCCTTCTCCGCGAAGGGCTTGAGAGTGTAGTCTCGGTCGTTGACCCGAACCACGAACGGCTCCGTGAAGTAGTGATTCCAACCCAGGCCATCCACGAAGAGACGCGGGAAGTCGAAGGCCTGTAGGTAGGGGCGCAGCTCTTCAATGGAGACTGGCATCAGTGATTGTCCTCACTGTCGAATAATCCGAGAGAGCAGATGATTTGCGGTTCCTGAACCTCGATGTCGTCACCGGTCAGACTCAACCGATCCTCCTCACGCAGTGACATGACTATCTCGGCGAGTTGCGCGTCGTCCACGCCGCTGCGCAACTGCCGGTTCAGCGTATCAACCGCCGACTGGCGGAGGGGATAGCGGTAGATGTCGTCGATGGCTTTGTGCAGCGCGTCCACGTCGAACAGCTGGCCCTTGATCGCATCCGCGTACTGCTTGAGACGGGTGTACGTGCGGAAGCGAGCGCCGGAGGGCCGCCCGAGCTGGCCGCCCACTCGCTTCTCCTCCCTTACGACGTGCCTGACTCCCTCGACGACGAGCTGGTGGTGGCTCTCGTGGTGAGGCTGCGCAGGGGTGTCGGACCTGCACTCAGCGGCCGAGAGGATTTCGAGCTGGGACTCCGTTATGCTGTGGCCTTCACGGTCAACGTAAGCCAGTGCGTCGTTCCCGTCCGCCGTGCGCATGAAGACGAGGACGCCTTCGGGCCGTTGGGCGATGGGCGTGTGCTGGCGAGACGAGAACACGACGTCCGGTAAATCGGCGACGGCCTTCTCCAATCGCGAGTCCGCGCCGGTAGCGTTCTTCCATATCTGGTAGGCATGGGACGCCAGGTCCACCTCGCCGTCGGGGTCGCCGTCCAGGATGCCGGAGCGCTCGTGGTAGAGGTTGACGATGGTCTGGCTATCGGGTTCATCTTCGAAGAACGCCTCGTCCGCACCGACGACCTCAGCGTTTTGCCGAAGCCGCGTCCGAACACGGTTACGCAGGTTGATGATGCGTTCCACTCCGTCGGCGGGCAAGAAGGAGTGGCACAGAATCTCCTCCGCCTTCTGCCCGATGCGGTCGACTCGACCCGCCCGCTGGATGATCCGGATGATGGCCCAAGGCAGGTCGTAGTTGACGACGACGTGGCAGTCTTGGAGGTTCTGGCCCTCGCTGAGCACGTCGGTGGCGACCAAGACGCGAAGCTCCCGCTCCGGTTTGTCCCTGCCCGGCCGCTGGTTGCTGTCGGGACTGAATCGCCATGCCATCTGCGTGGGGTCGGCGGAGCTGCCGGTTACGCCCGCCATATCCTCAACGCCACGACTCTTGAGCTGCGACTCAAGGTAGAAGACAGTATCGGCGAACTGGGAGAAGACTAGGACCTTCCGGTCCGGGAAGGTCTCCGTAAGGAGCGTGTGGAGCGCGTCCAGCTTGGCGTCGTGACGCGGGTCCCATGCGCCGTAGGTCTGTAGCAGTTCCAGGAGGGCGTCGGAGTCGGCCTGGAGTTCGCTCTCTAACGAACCCTCGAAGAGGTCGGAGCGGAGCCACTTGAAGCGTCTCCTATAGCGGCCCTCGTATTCCGCGTATATCTCGGCGGCACGCGATTCGAAGCCGGCCGCAGTCCAAGCGCCGCCGGTCTCCTGGACCTCCTCTTCCTGCTCGTCGTCTTCAGGGTCGAAGAGTGATCCCTTAGCCTGGTCAGCGTCCTCGTCGGTGAAGCGGGAATCCAGCATCTCGGCGTCCTGCGTACCGAGGGGAAGCGGCAGGCCGCTATTGAGGGCGTGCAAGAAGACATAGTTTCGGAGAACGTGCCGTTCGACGGATTGCAGGAAGGCCGCGCCGCTGCTTTCCAGGCGTTTGAAGAGGTTCGTACGACAGAAGCCCATCAGCCGCTTCCCGGCCCGTGAGAGGTCGTCTATTTGACGCTCCTCCGCAGCGGTGGGCGGCGTCCCAGGGTTGTTAGGAACATAGTTGCCGAGGCCGTATCTTGGCAGATGTAGCTCGTTCACCGTATCGACCACCTGCTGCGAGTACAGCTTGGCATACTGGTCATCTGGATTGGACTCGTCGATGGCGAATTTGACTGTCTTAGGAATGCGGGTGGGGAAGAAGGACTGGGTTCCGTCCTCGTATGTGAGAAACTTTCGCCCAGTTTCTTGCTCAGTCTCCGCGTAGTTGTCTTGGATGAAGCTGCGGGTGCGGCGCACGAGGTAGAGCCGCATCAGGTCACGCCAGTCGTCAGCGTGCTCGCTGAAGTCGAATGCCGCCAGGGTGCGCGGCGAGGCCTGGTGGCGCCTGCTGAACTCGATGTCGCCCAACTCTCGCAGGAGTCGTTCGGGGCGGATGCCCAGGTCTTGGTCTTCCTCAACGAAGATGCGCAGTTGGCTGGATAGGTCCAGGTACGTCTTGTTGTAAGGCGTGGCCGATAGAAGGATGCACTTGCTCTCGTTTGCGCGTACGTACTCTTGGATTGCCCGATAGCGGCGGCCCTCGCGGTTCCGGAGATTGTGGCTCTCGTCGATGACAACCAGCCGGTAGCGGCGCAAGTTGGGCAGCTCGCCGAGCACCCTGCTGAGGGAAAGCACCCTGGCCCGCAGCTGGTACTGGTACACGTAGTCTTCCCACATCGGGACGAGGTTCTTCGGGCAGATGATCAGCGTCTCCAGCCCGTAGTCGTCCTCGAAGATACGAGCGACGGCGGTGGCCATGAGCGTCTTGCCAAGTCCAACCACGTCCCCGATGAGCACGCCATTGCGTTTGTTCAAGTGATGGGCCGCTATCTTGACAGCCGCCGCTTGGAAGTCGAATAGGCGGTCACCGAACACCTTGGGAATTCTGAACTCGGCTAGACCGGCCCGGGCTTCATGGGAGAGGTGATACGCCATCTTCAGGTAGACGTGGTACGGCGGAATCAGGGTCTCCCGTGCCCAACTCTCCTCGATGATCTGAAGCAGCTCGTTTGTGATGTCAACGCAGAAGCGGTCGCTCCACCTGTCCTCGAACCACTGCTTGAGTTTGAGAGCGGCGTCGTGGTCGAGCACGTCCATGTTCAACTCGCCCTGCCCGGACAGCCCCGCGAAGGTGAGGTTGCTGCTTCCCAGGTAGCCAACGATTGGGTTGACTGGATCGTCTCGGAACATCAGGTAGAGCTTTGCGTGCAGAGGGTGACGCAGAAAGAGCTTGACGACAACCTTCTTGGAGCGAAGCTGGACTGCTAGTTGCCGCAGGGTCCTTTCGTCAGCGTTGGTCGGTACGCCGATAGTGAGTTGCTGGCGGAGCTGTTCGGCCAACTGGACTTTGAGGCGATGCGCCGTCTGGTTGTCCATGCCGGAGGGCCTGTCGAGCAGACTGAAGGCCTCCCGGAGCTCCTCGTGGGGCAGACGCTGCATCCCAATGAGGACGCGGCACGGGCCGCCGTCGTTGCTCCAGTCGTCCACGTAGGGCGCAAGTCCGCCCCAACCGCGTAGGTTGAAATAGCCGACGCAGAAGTCCGCACGCAAAGAGAGCGCCAGGGTCTCCTGCAACGCAGGGAGGAGGCTAGAGCCAAGCTCAAGGTTATCGAAGATACGCGGCATAGATTGTCCTATCCGTTACTCATGCCCATCGTCTGATGAAGTCCTACCTGCTCCATAGGTTTTGGAATCACTCCCGCCTCCTGTTCTTACCCATTCGTCCACTTCTGAGAGCCGAAAGCGCAGGAGCCGTCCCACTCTGTGCGCGGGGAAGTCCTTGGAGTCAACCCAGCGGTAGATGGAGTCTTTGGCTACACTCAGGTGGGCAGCCACGTCTGCGATACCGACCCAACCTTCTTCAGACGCCATGTCCCACTAACTCCTCACTAAGAAAACCTATCATTTACAACCAAAGCATACGACGGTAGGTATCTGCCGTCAATCTGCTCTCCATTTTGTTTACGGCCTAGCGGCCTGCGCCTCCCGCTTCTGTTCCAGGCTGAGCGCCCAATCGAACAGGGACGGATACGAGGGTTCGGCCTTCCGGCTGCGGCCCTTGGGCTTCACCTGTTGCTCGGTCATGAACTCGGCCCAAGAGAACAGCGACTGCAGCGGCTGAGGAGTTATGAATTTAGTACGCTTAGGCCGAAAAAGTTGGCCAGAGTGTACCGTACCGCGAATTTTTCGCTGGGAGGTCCTGATATGAGGAGCCGGTCAGCCGACCCCGGCTAGATACTCAAGAGCTTCCGGTTCACCGGCCTGGAGGCTCTTCCATTCCCGCCATTGCAGGAAACCACCCATATGCCCGCCGATATTGGGGGTATCGCCCCGAATACCATTTTCACGGCTGCGCCACGGCGAAGGCAACGCCGGGCCAAGCTTTTTCTTGCCCGCGTACCTCGTTGGAAGACTCGATCCGCTGTCGCCCTGTTCTATTGGTTCGGGCCTGTGACAGTGAAGTTCAGGGAGTTGGACAGTTTCCGGCCGTCCTGGGTGCAGATGGACCCCTGGGCGCCGCACTTCGTTGTCACCGGCAGCACGACGGTCACATCGGCATTGGAGTCGGGCCGCACCGTTATCCGCCGCCTGTTGGCCCCAGACTTTGACCGCTCCGGTTTCGGGTTCGATACGCCTGCCTCACCCGTCCATGCATATGTGCTAGCCTTTTTCGTTGCCCGGAATGCCGCCAGCCTCTCGAGCGGTCCCGCCCCCCGTTACTGCGCCGGCGAGCCCGCCGGGGCCGGCGCTGCCGGGGTGAAGCCCCGGACCCAGTCGGATTCCTCGCTCACCTCCCCGTGCTCGTTGATGGCCTTGATGCGGTACACGTATTGCTGATCCGGCTCGACCGTATCGTCGGTGTAGGTGGTGTCCGCCGAGCCGGTGTCGCCTGTGAGGGTGACGAAGGTCCCCACCAGGTGGATTTCCCGGTCGCGGCGCAGTATGACGTAGCCGGTGATGGAGTCGTCCTGCGGGTCGTCCCAGGTAAGGGTCACGGTGTCGTGGGAGACGACGACGGTCAGGCCCGTGGGCTTGTCGGGGACGGGGACCGCCGGGGTGTCGGCGCGGACCCAGTCGGATTCCTCGCTCACCTTCCAGTGTTCGTTGATGGCCTTGATGCGGTACACGTATTGCTTATCCGGCTCGACCGTAGCGTCGGTGTAGGTGGCGTCCGCCGAGCCGGTGTCGCCTGCGATGGTGACGAAGGTTCCCACCGGGTGGATTTCCCGGTTGCGGCGCAGGATCACGTAGCCGGTGATGGTGCCGTCGTTGGGGTCGTCCCAAGTGAGGACCACCCGGTCGTGGGACGGCGTGGTGGAAAGGCCGGTGGGCTCGGCGGGCGGCTCGGGAGCCGCCACAACTGCCGTGGCCTCGCTGGTCAGCGTTGTCTCGTTCTCCGCGTCGTCGGTGACGGTGACCTCCACCTTGATGGTCTTGCCCACGTCGTCGGCCACCAGTATGTAACCGGAATCCGTCGCGCCCACAATGTCCGTGTCAGAATTGCCGTCGTTTCGTACCCACTGGTAGGTGTAGGAAACGTTGTCCAACCCGTCATCGTCGGTGATGCCGGTAGTGTCCGCCGTCAGGGTTTCGCCGACCTGGACGGTGCCGCTGATGGTCGGTTGCCCGGTTGCGGGCGTGTTGGAAGCCCCCTGCTGCTGGACAGCAAAGCCCACCTCATCCGTGGCCGCACTGGTCAGCGTTGCCTCGTTCCCCGCGTCGTCGATGATGGTGACCCGCACCTTGATGGTCTTGCCCTCGTCGTCGGCCACCAGCGTATAGGTGGCATCCGTCTCGCCCGCGATGTCCGTATCGGTGGTTCCGTCATTGGCAACCCACTGGTAGGTGTAGGTCGCGTTGTCCAACCCGTCGTCGTCGGCAATGCCGGAAGTGTGCGCCGTGAGCAGCTGCCCAACTTGGGCCGTCCCGCTGATGGTCGGTTCGCCGGTGGGCCGATTGTTGGGCGCCGCCGCGACTGCTCCCGTAGCCTTACTGATCAGGGCTTCCCTGTTGTTGGCGTCGTCGGTGAAGGACACACTCACCTTGATGGTTTTGCCCTCGTCGGTTGCTAATAGGGTGTAGGTGGAGTCGGTCGCACCCGTGATGTTCGTGTCTCCATTGCCTTCATTGGCAATCCACTGGTAGCTGTAGGAAACGTTGGTCAGCCCGTTAGCGTCCGCGATGCCCGAAGTGTCCGCCGTCAACGTTTCCCCAACCTCAACAGTGCCGCCGACGGACGGCGCGCCCGTGGCCGGAGAGTTCGCTCGGGTTCCAACCGCTTGTGCCGGCGCGCTGGTCACCGTCTTGTTCCTGATTGAAGAAGCGGCGTTGCCGACTGAGTCCTGGATGCGCGGAAGATCCATATACAAGGGTTTCTTGTACCTCAGAGCTACGCTGTCTCCCTCCCCAACTGATGAGGCCAGCGTCAACTTCACCTGACTGCCGTCAATGGAGACACTCTGAACAACACGGTCGCTGCCGTTAACTGAGACCGTAAATGTATCCACCTCCGGTACCGCAGCGCCATCAAGCGCCTCATCGTAAACCAGAATCAAAGTCGAGCCATCTACGGTAGCCGTCAAGAGTCCTGGCGGAGTCATTTCGTGCGGCGTGCCGGTAACCTCGGGCGATGGAGGACTGTCCCCATACTGGTTGATTGCAAACACGCGCATGGTGTATTCGACTCCGTTGTTCAGATTAACGAAGGCTGATCGGGAGCTCGGATATGAAATCGACTTTGATCGTGCGCTGGACCATGTATCGTCGGCTTTTTTCAATTCCAGTCTGTACCTGGTCACTTCTGGCACGGACGTTTCATTATAGAAGAGCACATCCGGTCCCTCGTCCATGGGCGGCCTTTCCCAATCCACGGATAGATAAGAATCGTCCTCAAGTACGGTCAGGTACATGGGCGCAGGCGGTGGCTCATCTATCGCCCTTGCTTGACTATTTGCAGTTTCTTCTATGCGCAGTTCGAACGTAGTGCCGGGCCTGAACTGGTAGAACATCGGATGCCGCCATCTGAAGCCGCTACCCACCATCCGCTCCTGCGTAAAGGGAAAGGCTACGTCGTTAACGTACAGTGTCCAGTTGGTGTAATCTTTTGCTGCGATAGTGTCAATGTAAGGATAGAGCTTAATGACAAATCTGGAGAGATAGCGGTAATGGTGTTGCAAAATACTGTAGATACTTCGTACCTGGTACGTTGTGCCATTGTAGGTGAAGGTCTTACTGCCAATAAGGCTGGAATTGGCCACCTTCTCGGCGTAGTCTCCTCCTCCGTTGATGTTATTCTCATAGCTTGCCAGCGTCACGGTGGCACACCAAATAGCGGTGCCGCAGTCCTGGGAAGTATGTTCCATGTTCATCAATTCCACAGTGGCCGCGCTGGGGTTCCCTGCCACGAACCCTGCCGGTAGGGCGCCAAACCCAAGTTCCACAGTCTCCCCATCGTCCTCCACTGTGTCGTCGGAAGCCGTCACCGTGAAAGTCTTGCTCTGCTCGCCCGAGGCAAAGATCAACTCCTCTGGCACCCCCGTCCAGTCGTCATCGCTGGCGCCGCTCATCCCGGCGGCGGTTATCGGAATTTCCACCCGGTGCGGCGCCGGGCTACTCAACTGCACCGTAACCACCGCGTCAAGGCCGCCCTCGGTGGCAGAGTACGTAGCCGAGTCGAAGCTCACCTCCACGGCCGGCACGTCGTCGTCGTTGATGGAGACGGTCGTCTCAGGGACGCTCCCTCTAGACACCCCCGCGGGCAATGCGCTGCCGAAGGTGAGCTTGACGCTCTCTCCGTCGTCGTCCTCCGCGTCATCGGCAGCCGTGAAGGTGAAGGTCTTGGAGGTCTCCGTGGGGCCGAAGGTGACGCTGGTCTCCGAGAGCGAGTAGTCGTCGCTGCTGGCCCCGCCCTCGTCCGTCGTGTCTATGGGTACGACGACCTCGCGCTCGGGTGCGGCGCTCAGGGTCACCGTCACCGTCTCCGTCTCTCCCTCGTCGACGGGGTACGTGGCCGAGCCGAAGCTCACCGTCACACTCGGCACGTCGTCGTCGTTGATGGAGACGGTCCTCAGGGACGCTCCCTCTAGACACCCCCGCGGGCAATGCGCTGCAAGGTGAGCTTGACGCTCTCTCCGCGTCGTCCTCCGCGTCATCGGCAGCCGTCTTGGAGGTCTCCGTGGGGCCGAAGGTGACGCTGGTCAGAGCGAGTAGTCGTCGCTGCTGGCCCCGCCCTCGTCCGTCGTGTCTATGGGTACGGACCTCGCGCTCGGGTGCGGCGCTCAGGGTCACCGTCACCGTCTCCGTCTCTCCCTCGTCGACGGGGTACGTGGCCGAGCCGAAGCTCACCGTCACACTCGGCACGTCGTCGTCGTTGATGGAGACGGTCGTCTCAGGGACGCTCCCTCTAGACACCCCCGCGGGCAGGGCGCTGCCGAAGGTGAGCTTGACGCTCTCCCCGTCGTCGTCCTCCGCGTCATCGGCAGCCGTGAAGGTGAAGGTCTTGGAGGTCTCCGTGGGGCCGAAGGTGACGCTGGTCTCCGAGAGCGAGTAGTCGTCGCTGCTGGCCCCGCCCTCGTCCTCAATCTCTATCGGGATGATCGCGTCACTCCCCGGGGCATGGCTCATCACCACCGTGATGGTGGTGAACGAGCCTTCCGACACTCCGTAGGTATCCGCACCGAAACTGACGGTCGTGGACCCCTGGGGCGCCACGTCCTCTATGGTGACCACTGTCTCGATGAGCTGCCGGCTGTGGTGCCCGGAGGCAGGGTTTCCAGCTTGAAGGACACCTTCTCGCCCGGGTCACCGATCCGGTCCGAGACAGCGGAGAACTCAAAGGACTTCGAGATCTCACCAGCGTTGAAGATGACGCTTGTAGGCACGCCGACATAGTCGGAATCCGACGCCCCGCCCTGATTGGTCTTGGAGAACGGGATGGTCACCTCCCGTTCGGGGTCATCGTCCAGGGTGAGCACCACCTCCACGGTGCTGCCCTCTGTGACGTTGTAGGTACTGGCCTCGAAGTTGACAGTCCGCCAGGATCCCGACACGCACCGTGCCCACATCCTCTTCAAATTCAAGCGGGTCCACCTCAAACAACGAGTAAACCATCTGGACCCGGGTTGACTGCGCCTGCGCCACGTGTCCGTCGGCCAGCGGGAACAGCGCGGCGGCCAACGCCAGCAGGACGGTTATCAGAACCGATAGACGCGCCTTCGGTTCCTCCAATGTCTTCCAATTCGCCGGGCGTGCGCGGTCGCCTTTGGGGTTCATATGCCTTATAGGCATGAGCTTAACCCCTGGGCGGCAGTATTGACGGTGTAGGTCAGGATGACCTCCGGGTCGTCCATCGCGTCGTCGTCGTGGTCCGCCCTGACAAGCACCGTCTGCGGCGCGTTCCAATTCTGGTTAGCGAAGGTCAGGCTGGACTTGTCCAGGGTCAGGTCCGCAGCCCTGAGCCCCTCTATGGACACGCAGACGTACGCCGCGGGCTCCGTGTCCAATACCACGGAGTAGAGGGCCGTGTCCTCCTCTTCGATCTCCAGCGAGGTCTCGGAGATGGTCACGCCCGGGCTGGCGGCCGTCTGGCCGTGGACCGGTGAACCCTGGAAAGCGCCGGCAGCCATGACCAAGCCCAGGACCACGGCTGCCGCCAGGAACAGAAGCCTAGTCGCCTTGTGGCGAAGCATCATCACTGGAACCCTTCCACTGGCATGTTCGGGATTCTCAAGAATACCTACCCACAGGCCATCTGTCGGCTCGCTGCAGCTCTTCTTTCGAGCTTGTTCCGCACATGAGCAAATCTCGATTCGGCTCTCTTGACATCCTTGGCTCCTCTATCTGAAGCTCTCTCCCTCATCCGTGACTTCACCTCACCTGAAACCGCTCGGGTTTTTCTACTCTCCCTCAGTGGTCCCGTTTTCCCCGCACGACATTACGGTTCAGCTACCGGGACTGGTCGGCGACTCCCGGCGCACACTATAAGCCCCTAGCCTCTTGAGGCTAGGGGCTTATACCACGCACTCCCCCGACTCTATATTACCGCTCACGCGCGTGTGCGAGGGCAAGGCTTTTCACGGCGGTCTCGCCGGGCATTGCCCTCATTCGAAGGCCAGCGCAGCCAATGGAGTCACCAACCTTTCCAGACGCTCAGGCAAGGCATAGGGGAACCGCGACGGCTCCATGCGATAGGCCCTCTTCTGGTGTCAGAGCGCCGCGACGAGTCGGGGAGCTGCACGGAAAGGCCGTCGCCCGGAGAGCCGGGCAACAAAAAAAGGGCCGCACACATGGGCGATCGGCCTGAAACGCAAAAAGGCCGCACACATGGCCGTGCAGGGGGAGGACACCATGATTCGGTGTCCTCCCCCTGTGTGTTGCGGTCTAGCGTCCTGCGCCGACCGGCTCTAAGGTTTGGCCCCTAGAACAGCCGCAGCGTCTCCGGCTGCGGCTGCTCCGCCCCTCCCTCGGCGGCCCCGGCCTGCGCCGCAGCCTGCGAACGCCGGGGCTGACGCCTGGCCGGTGGAGCGGGTCTCTCGTGAGCAGGATACTTCGGTTCGTCCTCCCACTTGGCCCTCGCCCGTTCGATCACCGCCGGGACCTCCTGGGTCAGCCCGGAGAGGTCCGGGTCGTCGAAGGACTCGATGTGGGGGTCAGACGAAGGCCGTTGCACGCCGATGGTGGCCCTGCCTCCCTTGAGGGACACGACGACCTTCAGGTCCTCCGGCTGACCGGTCTGTTCCTCGCCGTCGTCGGCGCCCTGCGGGTCCTGTGCGGACTCCTCGTTGGCGTCCTGCTCGTCGGCAACCGCGGCTTCCGTGTCGTCCGCCGCTTCGCCAAAGAGACTCTCGTCAGCGCTCGGGGCGTCCGAGCGGGTTGCTTCCGTTCCGTTGTCGTCAGGCATGGCTTCTCCTCTCCTTGTCTGTTGTCTGGCCGCATTGTGCTGCGAGTCTCTACCGCGACTGTCTCCTGATCTCGCCGAGGGTCTGCGGCTCCCAGTACAGGTCGCGCTCCACGGCGGGGACGCTGCCGAACACGGTTACCTCCGCCAGCTCGGTCAGGTCGAAGTACCCAAGTTCGGTCTCAAACCCCTCGACGAGGCCGAAGCACAGTCCGGTCTCGGCCTCCCACTCGGTGATGTACCACCGCCAGCCGTTGTAGGGGGAAAAGAGCTTCACTCTGGCGACGACGGCGTCGGGGTCGTCCGCGCCGTCATTGGCGTACAGGGGCGGGATGGTCTCGGCGAGCTCCCTGGTCATCAGCTGGTGCCTGCGGAGCCCGCTGTGGTTGTCCTGCCAGGTCGTGCCGGTCGTGGTGGTGGTTCCGTTCTTGTCAAGACATGGTTTCTCCTCTCCTTGTTGCTTCTCTGATTGTGATTCGTGAAGGCAGTGGTCTAGGACGCTGGCCCCGGCTCGGAGTCGGGCGGCGCCACCCGCGCCACCGCCTCCGGGGTGGCGTAGGTCGGGGTGACGGTCCCCTGCTCCATGTCCAGGTAGAGGCCCATGAAGGGGCAGGTCCCCGCCGCCATGCGGCGGACCACCTGTAAGACCAGCGACGCCATCATCTGGTTGATGGTCGGGTCCTGGTCGGTGAGGTCGAGGGCCGCCGCGCAGTCCACGTCCGGCGGCGTGGTCGACACCGCCGTCAGCAGGTCGGGCCGCTGGACCGTGGGCGCGGGGAGCAGGTAGCAGGTCTCTTCGACGAAGGCTTGTTCGTCCCCGAAGTCCCGGTCGGCCACGTTGCCGATGAGGACCTGGCCCCAGTTGGTGTCGTTGCCCGCGTCGATGAGCCACCGGCGCGGGTCGCCCGGCAGGGACTCCGCCATCGCCCGCCGTGCGGCGGCGTTGTCGGCGCAGCCGATGAGCAGGGAGTTCCCATAGGAGGGAAGGCCGGGGTAGCGGCCCCCATCGGACTGGGAGTCCTCCTCCCGGAAGGCGTAGACCGAGTAGCCCACGGGACGCCGGAAGGCCCGCGCCAGCCGGTCGGCAAGGGCCTGGCTCTTGAACTTCCCGACATCCTCTGCGTAGAAGTTCTGGCGCAGCAGGTTGTGGGGCTCCACCCGGTCGTGGTCGACCAGGACGATGGTGGCCTCCCGCCCCTGGAAGAGCCGGCAGAGGCCCTCGGCCACGAAGCCGCCGGTCCCGCCGCAGCCGACCACGGTGATCCACGGGTTGTCCAGCAGGAATGCGTTGTCCAGGTAGTAGGGCATTCGTACCTCCTTGTCGTTCGATTAGGGTGTGCAATCGGTGTTTCGTGTCGGCTGCGGGCCGTCGAACACCTGCGGCCACTCCACCGGGGCGAAGTGGCCGTAGACCCCGACCCGGAGACGCAGCTCCGGCCGGGGAGCGTCGAGGCGTCCGACGACGCCGTAGATGCGGAAGCCCTGCTCGTCCCGGTCGTCGGTGGCCGAGAAGAAGGCGCGGGAGCCTCCGTGGGAGTGGAACTCGGCGACCACCCCGGCGGGGGGCTGATACGCGAGTCTCGTTGCGGTCCCCGCCTGCGGGGGGACCACCAGCCGGTAGGCGTCCCCGTCCCAGCGCACGGCGAAGAACCGCTCGGTGTCCGGTGCGTCCTGGAACCAGCCCAGCCCCAGCTCGAAGAGTTGCGCCGGGATGGGGCCGTGGGTGAGTTGCAGCTTCTCGGCCACGGGAGCGAGCCCCCGCACTACGCCGGGGGCGACGACCACCCGCGCCGTCAGGTGCGCGCCCTGGGACTGGACGTAGAGACCGCCCGATCCCAGCACGTAGTCGTAGCCGATCCCCTGGACTCCGGCGAGGCCGCCGGGGTGGTTCACCAGGTAACCCACCGGCCCCGCTCCGGCGCTAGCGGTAGCCACGTCTCCCCTCGGAGACCGCCATAGCCTGGCCCACCGTGCACTGGGGAACAAGGTCTTCAGCCGGGTATGCAGTTGTTCCATCTATCTCCTCCCATAGCGCTTGCAGGTTGTCGGCGTGCTTCTTCGACCGGTCCCGTGAATCGCCGGTAAGCGAGAAGAAGGACTGGAAGAAGGACTCCGGAATCAGTCCCACCTCCTCGGGGAACCGGTGGCTTCCGGGGCAGACCCGCCCGTCCCTGAAGACGTTGAAGGCCGGGGCCCGGAAGAGATGCTGCTCGGGGTCGGAGGGCCGCTCCGTTGCGGCGTAGACCCAGGGCGGGCGGCCCGGCGAGCAGACGAAGACCAACCCCGGCATGGGAAGCCGGAGCCGGGCGGGGGGCTTGAACGCCTCCCGTTGCAGGGCCACCGACCAGACCTGCGGCGGCCGCCAGAGGGCCGCCACCTGTCCCGTCTCGCCCTGGTTCCACCAGAGGGCATCCTGGGGCAGCAGCCCCGAGGAGAACCCCAGGTGCTGGGTGAACACGTTGGCGATGGCGTCCGCCGAGACGGTCCGCACCCAGGTGGAGTCGTTCTCGAAGCCCCGCAGCAGGATGGTCTCCCCGTAGACCTCCAGCTGCACCTTAAGGGTGTCCCTGGGCATGTCCGCCGGACCCGGCAGGGACCATTGGGTCGTATCGACTGCATCAGTCATGGTCGTTGTCCTCCTGTTCTTGTTTGGGGAGCCGCCCCAGAGTGAAGGCCAGCATCTCGGCGAAGCGGCCCGGCAGATCCTCCTCCAGCCAGTCGGTCAACCGGCTGACCGCGTCCATGAGGGCGCTGGCCTTCCGCCACTCCTCCGTGCCCTCCTTAATGATGTCGTCGTCCCAGGGGTCGGAGAAGCCGTCGTACGAGCCATCCTCGTAGGTGTGATCGAGGAAGAAGTTGCCGGTCTCGGCAAGGACCCAGGAGCACGCCTGGGCCACCCCCTCGAAGCCGGTCTCCTTGAGCGCGTCGGTGAGGTCGTCCAGGGGTATGCCACCCTGGGGAATCCTCTCCAATGTCTCTTGCGGGATGCGTTCGGCGGCTGACTCCAGCCAGGCCACCCGTATCCCGTCGGGTCCGTCGCAGTAGGCGTCGGCGGGCTTGACCAGCAGGGCCATGGCCGAGAGCCCCTCGCGGTAGCCGTCCCACATCTCGTGGAGGCCGTCGTAGCCGAAGCCCATCAGGTCGAAGGGGATTCCCTGCCTCAGCCATGACCAGGGAGGCTGTTCCCCCTCCTCCTCCGTCCAGAACTCGATGAACGGCGCGTAGAGGGGGAAGTGCCGCTCTCCGAAGAGCCGGGCGAAGCGTTCCACCCTCCCGCGTACGTCGGGGGCCGAAAGCGCCGCCTCCGCCTCCTGGGGGAAGAGACGGCGCACCAGCCCCACGAACCATGCGTAGTCGTCGGCGTAGCCGACCAGCGTGACCAGCTCCCGCAGCGACGGCGGACGCCGCAGGAGCAGGTTCGCCAGGCCGCTCAGTTGCGCCGGGGCCGCAGCTGCCATCGCATCGCCTCCAGTAGCCGCCCCGTGGAAGCGGCGTAGTCTTGGGCCTGGACGCAGGCCAGTTCCACCTCCGTCTGCCGTGCGGCCGCGGCGTCCAGGTCGAAGGAGCCGTCGGGCCGTGTGAGCTCCGCCGTGAGCTCAAGGATGCTGAGGCCCGCTGGCGGCGTCGCCGCCAGCAGACCGGCGAATATCCGGTTGTCCATAGGACTCCCTCCTCTAGTTCCGGGCATTGGGGAAGGCGCCCTTGGTGCCCACCCGCCGCTGGAACTCGTAGATCGTGTCGTCTCCGCGCTTGGTCTCTTTGACCGAGGCATTGGCGATCTCCCCGTAGAAGTCGCTCAGGGTGGCCTTCACCTGGTCGACGGTCATCTCGGGGTCCGGGTCGGGGAACTCGCGGTCGTCGTAGACGAATATGCGTGCCATCGTTCTTCTCCTTTGTGATCGTTGCTGTTTCACTGCGTTGCCACCTGCGGGGAGGCCGCCACTCCACTGGCGACGACCTCTCCCGTGTCTTTGCGGTCTAGCGACCTGCGCCGACCGGCTCCTCCTCTCGCTCCTGTTCCACCGCCCACTCGAACAGGGACAGTGACGGGGCCTGGGTCTTGCCGCCCCGGCCCCTGGGCTTGACCGGCTCCTCGGCCATGAACTCCGCCCACGAGAACAGCGACTGCTGCGGCTCCGGGGCCTCCTCGTGGTGGCCGTTCCCGTTCCCGTTGACCGGGGCAGGCGCATGGCCGTTGGCGTGTCGGCCGTTGCCCAGGACCAGCTCGACCGTTGGCCCGATGGCCTCGTGGTGACCGTTGCCGTTGACCGCGATGGCCTCCGGCTCGATCTCTACCGCCTTCCAGTCGTCGTCCACCAGGTATTCCTCGGCGGTGGCCTCGGCGTCCCTGGCCTGGGCGAAGACCGCCTCCACCGTCTCCGTCTCGTCCTCCTCGTCGCCGCTGACGATCTTGCGGGCCAGCGCCATCATCAGGTCGTCCCCGTCGTCTCCGTAGGCGGCAAGCCCGTCCTCCGGCAGCTCTCCCTCGACGGCCAGGGAGCTTTGCAGCTTCTTCGCCACCAGCTTCAGCGCGTCCGCCTGGAGGGTGTTCCGGTAGGCCATGAACACCACCTTCACCGGGCGGGTCTGCCCGATGCGCCACGACCGCCGTGACGCCTGCCGCATCACGTAGACCGAGTAATCGGTCTCGAACCAGCAGAGGGTCGGGAAGTCGATGAGGTCGAGGCCGGTCTGCACCAGCCTGGGGTGGCAGATCATCACGTCGATGCCCTCTTTCACCCTGTCCGCCACCCACGCCTCCCGCCGTTCGGGGGCCACCGCGTCGGCCTTCATCACCGCCACCCGGAACCCGTGCCGGGTGAGGATGTCGTCCATCCGCTCGGTGATGTCCCTGGTCCCCGTGTGCGTCGCGTAGACCAGCACCCTTCGGCCCTCCAGCCGCTCCGCCGCCACCAGGTCCACCAGCGCCTTCTCCTTGGGGTAGAGCTTCTCCTCCGACAGGGGCGGCACCTGCACGATCACGTCCCCGCTTCGGGGATCGAAGACCGTCTCCCCCTTGGTGCAGCCTTCGGGGTAGGCCAGGAGGGTTTGCAGGTAGGT
The DNA here is from genome assembly GCA_965226695.1 of Dehalococcoidia bacterium. Classification (GTDB taxonomy): domain Bacteria; phylum Chloroflexota; class Dehalococcoidia; order Lucifugimonadales; family CATOSD01; genus CATOSD01. Next base: position 2,303,171 of record OZ245405.1, on the reverse strand, counting down.
CGCCAGCAGCCGCTTGGAGCCGGCCTTGAGAGCCTCCGCCAGCTTCAGCCGCAGCTCCTCGTACACGGTGTTGTAGGCGCTGCGCTGGGAGTAGCCCGTCGCGTCCTCCTCCGAGTCCATCGAGGACAGCAGAATCTGTTCGTCGTAGTCGGGCAGCCCGGAGGCAACGTCGGCCAGTCTGAGGAAGACGGTGTTCGCGATGATGTGGAAGAGCGCGGAGGGAACCAGGCCCGGCCGCTCCCTGACCACCTTGCGGAACTTGCGGCGTCGGCTGTTGCGCCCGTCCTCCACCGCGTCGTCGTCGTCCTTCCCGACCGTGACCTCCTCGAAGCCGTACCGCTGTATCCAGCGGTGCTCGTCGGAGCGGCCGAAGTCCGTCCTGAGCTCCGGGCTGAACCGGTAGAGCAGGTGGAAGAGCGTCGAGCTGTAGCCGCCCATCAGAGTCCCCGACAGGCTGAGGGACTTGCCGCAGACGTCGGCGAGGACGCCGGCGGCGATGCCCTGGGCCGAGCCCCGGCCCTTGTACTCATGGACCTCATCACCGACCAGCAGGTCGAAGAAGCCCTTCATCCGGTGCTTCACGTAGTCGGCCAACGGGTAGCGGGCGGGGCCGGACTTGTCGGCCTGCCAGAGGGGGAGCCGCAGCCGGCGCAGGTGTGCTTGCGCCGGTTCAGGTCGGCGTCCGTCAGGGGCACGCCGTCCTTGTCCACGACCTGCGCCGTGCAGTCGGGACAGCAGGGGACGCGGAAGGGCTCCCCCGTCTCCTCGTCCCGCAACAGCCTGCCCTTGGACACCGCCCACCGCTCTATCACGGCGGGCATCCAGCGGTAGGACAGCTTGGCCTTCTCACGGCTCATCACCGCGAAGAGGGGGCCGGAGCCGACGGAGATGCGCAGCCGCTCCAGGTCGGTGATGGACTTGACGATGACGGCGCGGGTGCCGGGCACCGTCATCTCCACCTCCCGCTTCCACTTGGGCACCAGGTGGGGCGGGCAGAGCACCAGGATGCGCCTGAAGCCCGCCATGTGCGCGGCGGCGGCGGCGATGAAGGTCTTGCCCGTGCCCATCTCGCCGACGACGGTGGTGCCCCGGTGGGCTTCGAGGGAGAGGGCCGCGCCCCGTATGGCGTCGGCCTGCGCCCCCAGGGGCTTGCGGAGCAGGCGGGGCATCTTTCCGCCGTTCTCCGAGGGCCGGTAGAGGGGCGGGAAGGACTCCACCACCCGCTGGGCGATGGCCTCCTTGAACGTGTCGATGAACTGTCCGAGGTTCATGTCTTTCTCCTTCCTGTATGAGAGTGCTTTAGGTTGGGCGATAGGCGAGGCCCAGCCGTTCCTGGGAGGGAACAAGCGGGGCCTCGTGATGGCGGCTCGGTGCGAGCCGTCTATGCGGCGTTGGGGAGGGGCGCCCGCCGCTTCACGTCGTCGTAGCACCTGCCCCGCAGGTGGTAGGACTTCACCGGGGTCGAGACCGCTCGTCCGCCGATGATGTCCACCGAGGCGGTCTGCATGGCGGGTTCGCCGGGGGCGATGGGCTGCCCGCACCGGGCGCAGGCGTCGAGGGTCATGGTCGTCTGCATCGTGCTTCCTCTCTTTCCTTATGAGTGGGTGTTCCTGAATCGTTCCGGTAAAGCGAAGGCCCCGCAGGTCGAAGGGACCAACGGGGCCTCGTGGGTGCGGCTCTTGGGGTGAGCCGTCTCAGGCTGCGATGTCGGTGATCTCGCCGCCGTGCAGGTCCAGGGCGACCACGGTGGTCTTGAGCTTCTCTCGGTGGACCTCCTTCTCCGGGGAGTCCTCCACCATGACCATCTCCTTCGAGGTGCGGCCCTTGACCAGGATGCGCCTGCCCTCCGCCTCCAGGCAGAGGTTGTCGAGGAAGCCCGCCGCCACCAGCATCGCCATGTGGCCCCGTCGCAGGGGCATCAGCGGGCGGGTGCGGGTGTCCCTGGCGGGCCAGAGGGTGTCGGTGATCTCCGTGCTGGCCCACAGCCCCGACCGCCGCGCCTCGGCAGCGGCCGCGACGGGATCGACGGTGCGGGTGGTGAACAGGATGTCGCCGCTGGGCGTCGTCTCCGGGCTGTAGTCCGTGTAGGGCTGGGAGCGCAGGGGCTCCGGCTCCCCCACCGCCCACTCCAGCGCCATGCGCTCGGCGTGGGCGTCGGGAACGGGGTCGGCCTTCCGGTAGCCCATCAAGACCACCTGGTCGAAGACCTGGCGCTCCGGGTCGGGGAAGGCCCAGCAGCGCATCCGCCCGTAGTGGGTGGACAGGTAGCGGGCCGAGACCGCGAGGCGCTGCCGGGGAACGATGAAGACCAGCAGGCCGCTGTCGGCCAGGTAGCGGGTCGTGTGGGTGAGGAAGGCGTGCTCCGTCCGCTTGTCCTCGGAGTCGTAATCGTATGGCGGATTCAACAAGAGCAGCCCGAAGGCTCCGTTCGCTATGGACGTGGCGAACAGGTCCGAGGCCAGGGCGTGGTCCAGCCGCTCCCCGGCCTCCTGCGCCCGGTCCCGGTGCAGCTCGACGCCGTAGGTCTCGATGGGGATGGCGTTGGGCCTGTCCAGCCGCTGGGCCAGCTGCGCCAGCGCCTCCCCCGCCCCGCAGCAGGGGTCGAGGATGCGCAGCGTCTCCCGGCCCCGGTTGTAGGAGCCGGAGGGGGTGCGAACCAGCTCCGCGATCAGGTCGACGACCCTGGGCGGCGTGGGGTAGAACCCACCTTTTGCTTGAGCAGCGAGTCTCATGTGACTTCTCCTTTCTGAGTATCCAAGTTCCGGTCTAGGTGGATGGTCCGAAGTTGCAGGGCTCGGGCTGGCAGAAGTAGCAGTCCCTCCGCGCCCTGGGTGGCGGCACGTAGTCCTCGGCGGACACGGCCTGGAAGATCACCTGGATGCCGCAGGAGCCGCAGTGGTAGATCTCCCCGGTGTGGATGTCTTTGTCCGGCTCCTCCACCTGAGCGAACCGCTCGTTGCAGTGGGGACAGGCGAAGAACAGCGTCTGTTCCGTTGGCATGGTCTCCTCTCCTTTCGTGTCTTGTGTGTTTTGCGCCGCGTCAGGCGGCGATTGCGATGTCTTTGCGTTCGGTGTCCAACCCCACCACCTCGCCGACGCCCACGTTGCGCTGGTAGCAGAGCGCCTGGTGGGTGTTCATGCTCTCGGCGCACGCGGTGCAGAAGGCGGTGATGAGTTCGGCGTGGTTGGCGACGACCATGCGCCGCACCAGCGCCGAGCCGCCCTGGGGCAGGGTGTAGCGGTAGAGCATGACCGAGGGGTCCCGCTTCTCCGCTTCCGTGGCGGGCCGGTAGAAGTGGGGCTGACCCGACTGGCAGAGGTGCTTCGACCCGTCGTGCTTGCAGTACCTACAGGTCGTCCCATCGGGGGAGAAGCGCTGCCAGGCCCCGGAGTTGCGCTGGCCCCGCCGCTTGTTCCTGCGGGCTGCCCTTTTCAGCATCCTATCCATCGCTGGCCTCCTTCTCCCTGGGCAGGGTGAGCCAGCCCGACGCCACCGCGCCCGAGAGGTCCTCCCGGAGCTTTCCGGCCTTGGGGGAGCACCGGTAGGCGGAGACGCCGACGGACTGGAGGGGGACGATCTCCCCTTCGTCCAGGCCCCGCCGCCAGAGCCAGTCCGCCCAGGAGCCGTGCAGGGGCAGCGGGCTGCGCTTGTCGAGGAAGCGGTGGTGGAGCGCGGGGGCCTCCTCTTCCGTCTGCGCCAGCAGCAGGAAGCTGTCCTTCTCGAAGCCGTATTCCGCCGTCTTGGTGTAGACCAGGGCGTGCCAGCCGCCGGAGACCGGCAGGCGGGCGATCTTGGTCGTCCACGTGCCGATGGTCTCGTAGGGGACGACGCACCGCTTGTAGCCGCCCGAGAGCGCCATGCCGTCCGCGCCCTTGATGATGTGGGCGACGTCCGGCGGCTGCTTGAGCAGGGACGCCCAGATCGCCTTGAGCGCGGTCTGGGAGCCGACCATCGAGACGAACCAGAGGCCGTCGGTCTCCTCGTCGCGGGCGAAGGCGTCGGCGGTGGCCGAGAAGCCCCCGGCAGTGATGGTGTAGAGGTCTTCGGGGTCTATGGTGTGAGTCGCAAGCATGGGATGTCTCCTTTCCTATGTGCGTGTCGTGGATGCGCGGGGAGCGGTCTCCCCGGCGTGAGAGCCGGACGGCGTGGGCCGTCAGGACATGAGGCCCCGTTCCTTGAGGCTGACGAACCGCTCCCCGCCGATGACCACGTGGTCGAGCAGCTCGATGTCCAGCAGCTTGCCCGCCTGGACCAGCTCGCGGGTGAGGGCCGCGTCCTCGGGGCTGGGCGTGGGATCGCCGGACGGGTGGTTGTGACTGACGATGATGCCGGGGACGGCCTCCATGACCGCCGGGCGGAAGACCTCGGCGGTCCGGACGATGGCCGAGGACACGTTGCCCTGGTAGATGACTCGCTGGCCCATCACTTGGTTCCTGGTGTTGAGCAGCAGCACCCGCAGCTGCTCCTGGGCCAGCGGGGCCATCTCCGGCCCCAGCAGCCTGCGCACGTCTTCGGGGCAGCTAATGACGGGCAGGTCCTCCGGGCCTTCCCGCCTGGTCTCCACGTCGTAGCGCACCGCCAGCTCTCCCAGCAGGTTCAGGTTGGCGCGCAGCGCCTCCAACAGCGCCGCGTCCTTAGTGGGGGTCTTCTTTCCGGTCATATCGGCCTCCTTCGTTGTCGGTTGGAACAAAGAGCGGGGCCGTCCCTGTAGAGGGAAGCGGCCCCGTGGTGCGCCTTTGGGAAGGCGTCGCTCTGCGGTTGTGTATCGCCCGGCTAGAAGGGAGAGGCGGCAACCGGCTCCTCGACGTCCGCTGCGTCGCCGTTGTCCCTGCCGCCGTTACGGGAGTCCAGGAAGACGACCTCGGAGGCGTGAATCTCGGTGCGGTAGCGCCGCTGCCCGTCGTCGCCCTCCCAGGTGTTCTGGACCAGGCGTCCGGCGACGTAGATGCGGTCGCCCTTGCCGACGTACTCGTTCACCGCCTCGGCCTGCTTGCTCCAGCAGACGACGTTGTGCCAGTCGGCCTCGACCTCCCCGTCCTGGCGGCGGCGCTCGGTCGCCAGCCGCAGCTGAACGACGGCGGTGCCGCCCTGGGTGTACTTCATCTCGGGGTCGGTCCCGACCCTGCCCAAAAGCTCTACCTTGTTGATCGTGCGTGCCATTTCGTTCCTCCTGCATGTCGTGGCGCGGGCCTTGCCGCGCCCGGTTGAATGAAAGCGGGGCCGTCCCTGGACAGGGAAGCGGCCCCGTGATGCGCTCCGGCTGGGGAGCGTCTAGCTGACCCGCAGGTACTCGGAGACGTTCTCGGTGACGACCTCTGCCCGGACGTCCGGGGCGAGCAGGTTGTTGAGCCGTTTGTAGTCCACCGAGTAGCGGCGGGACGTCACCATGCCCACGGAGCGGGTCTTCGCCCGCCCTTCGAGCTTGGCCTTGACCACGCCCTGCTGCCCCAGCCAGACCCGGAGCTTCTCCACCACCCACCGCTTCTCGTCCTCGAACTCCCGGATGGTGTCCTGTATCTCTTCGTACTCGTGGAGAGCGTTCCGCGCCTGCTCGTCGGTCACCGGCTCCTTTGGCCCGGCGTCCTCAGCGGGTTCCGGTTCCCCTTCGGCCTCCGCCGCCATCCCCGGCAGGCAGACGTTGAGGAAAGGGCAGGACTTGCACTGCCAGTCCGTGACGGAGTAGTCCCGTTCCGGCAGGGCGTCGGGGTCCGGCCCGCTCTGGACGAGGTGAGCGCCCAGCTGTCCGAGCCACTCGGAGGCCCGCTCCAGGGCCTGTCCCACCCGCTCCGCGGGTATCACCTCGTAGTCCCACTGGCGGCTGCCGGTGTCCATCGTGGCGATCACCGCGTCCCGCAGCTCCCCGAAGGTCCCCAGGGTGTAGAAGCCTGCCTGGGCCACCGACGCCGGGTGGCTGCGCTCCGCGCCCAGGGTGCGCCAGCGCTTGAACGCCTCCGGCCCCCTGGTCTTTACCTCGACGACCGCCTCGCCGCCGAACAGGGGCAGCACCCCCGTGGCGTCGGGGTGTCCCGTCACCAGCATGTTGGGGCCGACCCGCACCGACACCTGCTGCGGGTCCTGGGGGTCGGCGGGAGTCACCTCCCAACCGGCCCGCTCCATCGCTCGCAGCACCACCGGCTCCAGGGCGTTGCCCGCCTCCAGCACCGTCAGCGTTTCCTCGGTCTTGGGGTTGGTGACCTCGTAGCCCGTCGCCTCGTACCAGAGGGCGCGGCGGCAGTTGCCCGCCGCCGATGCCCGTACCTCAAGCTGCCCGTCCCCGTCGAAGCGGGCGTTGGGGCGGGAGTAGACGTCCGCCTTGTTGTGGTCAATCGTCGTCGTCATGTCGTGTCCTTTCTTTGTCGGTTTCCTGTAGATGAGGCTTGTCCCGTACTCCGTTACGGGAAGCGGGGCCGCCCTCGTGTGGAGACAGCCCCGTCGTTGCGCCCCTGCGTCCGTTGTCCGCGCCGGTTCAGGCGGCCCTGGCTGCTTCGGCTTCCTGCACCGCCTCCTTTGCCTTCAGGTGTTGCTTCAGCACGTGGGCGATGCCGTCGCCGATGCCAAGCACCGCAATGCTCTCCGCCGTCGGGCAGACGGTTGAAGAAGGGCTGCATCTCCTGTATGCCCCGGCACTGGTCGATGATCTCATCCAGGGGCGTGCCGCGGCGCAGGTGCAGCGAGATGAGGCGGCAGGCCAGCTCGGTTACGCCGTGCTGGAACGAGTGCCGCCCTTGCCCAGCCAGCCGAAGACCTCGAAGGGCTCGCCGTCCTCGTCCGTCGAGACGGTGACGTAGAGGTTGCCCATCTCGGTGCTGAGCTTCGTCGTCGTGCTGGGCAGGCTGCGGGGCCTGGCCCTGGTCGTCATGGTCATGGCCTGCCCCCTTCCGCCCGGCAGAGCGGGAGCGTCCGGCTGCACTCGACGGCCTCCAGCCGCCCGTGGTCCCGCAGGTTGGCGCCATCGCTGGCGAAGGAGTCCGCCTCCTCCCTGGTGTCGAAGCGCCCGAAGGGATCGGTCCCGTAGCCGCCCCAGTAGGCGACGACGTGGTAGTGTGGCCCCGGAGCGGCGGCCCGCAGGTGGGGCAGCGCCGGGGCGTAGCGGTCGAAGTAGCCTGCCACCTTGAGGGCCATCTCCCGCTCCCGGTCGCCGCCCAGGCCCAGCAGCGTCCTGACGATGACTTCCTCGCAGTCCTCTTCCGCGAAGGTCGGGGTCAGCATGGCGTCCCGGACGCAGCCGGGCAGCGAGGCCCACCGCTCCCGGCTGAGCTTCAGCCCGCCGTGGCTGGGCGTCGTGATTCGCCAGACGCCCTCGGCCAGCTCTTCGATGTCCTGTGTCCAACCCCAGGGTGTGTGCATCGTCGTCTGCATCGTCGTTGTCATGGCTCGTAGCCTCCTTGTCCTGTAATGAGAAGCGGGGCCGCCCCCGAGAGACGACCCCGCTCGATTCCCGAGTGTCCCGATGGGCAGGCCGGACTTAGGCCGCCTTCGCCTGCTGCGTCTCCTGGAGCTTCTTTGCGGCGGCCTCCACCAGCGGGGCCAGCTCCGCGGCCGTCAGGGCGTCCAGGTCCTTGCCCGTCTTGTTCTTGACGGCGGTCCGCACCCCGTCCTCGTCGAAGCCCTGCTCGACGGCGATCTCGATGAGCCGCTGGCGCAGGTCCGGCGCGCTCGCCGGGGCCGGCACGTTGTCAGGGCCGGACGCAGTCCTTGCCGGGGCGGGAGCGCGCTGGGGCCGGGTGTTGCCGCCGCCGCTCCTGCCCGTCTGCCTCGCAGCCGGACGGCGGCCGTTGGCTTCCTCCACCGGCTGGTCACCGTAGAAGCCGTTGCCGAACTGGACGCCGAAGCTCCTGAGTGCCCGCTTCATGCCGTCGGTCACCGCGCCCTTGATGGCGGTCTCGTGACCGTCGGCGTTGTCCTCGGCCACGGCGTTGAACCCGATGTCGGTGCGGGGAAGGGCGCCTGCGACGGTGACCCGGACCGGGGCGCTGTAGACGGAGGTGCGCGTCACCTCGCCGGTCTTGGTGTCGACGTTCTCGAACTGGCGCAGGGTCACGTCGCTCACCAGCTCGTAGCCCCACCCGCCGAAGCCGAAGATGCGGTTGGCCTGGTCGATGACGACGTGGCCTTCCAGGTAGTCGTAGGTGCGCCCGGCGCGGCCCTTGCGCTGCGAGACCAGCGCGGGGTCCAGGGGCTGTCCCAGGGCGCCCGTGACGGCGGGCAAGAGCCCGTCCCAGAGCAGCTCGTGGTGCGTCGCGTCGAGCGCGGCGTCGTGTCCGTTGCCGTTGACGTGGACGAGGCCGTTGCCGGTCCCGTTGCCGTGTCCGTTGTTGCTTCCGTTCCTGTTGACCATGTCTGTTCTCCTTCTGTGTGGTGTTGTTCCTGTAGCGAATGGCCGATGGGCGGGTTCCGCCTACGGGAACCCGTGCGCGGGCAAGGCCCGTCGTGCATTGGGCATAGGTCCTCCTGGGCGGTGCGAGTGGGGATGGGGAAAGCGGGAGCAGGTCCCGTAGGTAGGGAGCGGAGCGAGGCAAGCTCCGTCAGGGGAAGGGGTATGGAGAGCGGGGAAGCCCGCAGGGGAGCGGCGGGGAGCCGCTAGCGGGCGGAGCGTGCCGCCCGTGCAAGCAGGCGTAGGAAGAGGGCACGCCCGTGGGGATGCGCCGCAAGCTCGCCCACGTCGCCGACGCCCTGGGGAAGGGTGACGGCGGCGGCCCGGCGTCCAAGCAAGCCCGCAAGCCGCTCGGCGGCCTCAAGGCCCGCGTCGTCGTTGTCGAAGGCGAGGAAGACGCGGGGGCAGCCCCGCAGGGCATCGGCGACCCGCTCCACGCCCTGCGTGCCCAAGGCGGCGCAGGCGGGGACGCCCCACCCGGCAAGGGCAAGCCAGTCGAAGACCCCCTCGGCGACGACCGCCCAAGGAGGCGCGACCCCGAGACACCCAAGCCCAAGCACCGGCTTGGGACCGGGCAGCGCCTGGAACCGGGGCGTCCGGTCGGGATCCACGGCCCTCCCGACAAGCCAGCGGACAAGGCCGCCGGAGGCGTCGGGAACGACCACCATGCCGGCGAACCGCTCCGCACCCCGCTCCATGAACAGCCCGCAGTCCTTGAGCCGGTCGGCGGCGAAGCCCACCGGCTCAAGGGACTCCCGCAGCCCGCTGCCCGGCGCGTAGCCGAGGCCAAGACGAGCTGCGGCGTCAAGACCGACGCCCCGCGAGGCCAGGTACTCCCTGGCAACGGGGCTGCGCCGGAGCTGCCCGGCGTAGAACCGCGCCGCCGCCGTCAGCAGCGACGGGTCCCTGGGAGGCAAGGGAGCCGCCCTGGGACGCCCGGCCGGAACCGGGGCAATGACGGCGGGGTACGCGCCCCCGCCAAGCCGCTCGATCGCCTCCGGCAGGCTCAGGTTCTCTGCCCGCCGAATGAAGTCCAGCACGTCGCCCCCCGCACCGCAGCCGAAGCAGTAGAACCGCTCCGTGTCGCCGTAGACCGTGAAGCTGCCCTCGGCCTCGTCGTGGAAAGGGCAGACGCCCTGGCGGACCCTGCCCCTTCCCCTCAGCCTGACCCCCGACGCCTCCACCGCGTCGCCCAGGGGGTGACGGGCCTTCAGCGCCGCGATGTCCACGTTGACCGTGACCATCACGCGCCTCCGAACAGGGGCCGGAGGCCCCGGAGGCTGCGCCCCGAGACGACCTTGCCGGGACGCCAGCGCATCCCCAGGACCGCCGCGACCTCCAGTGAGCCGTCGCCAATGGGCACCAGGGCAGCGGCCCTGCCGGCGCCCTGGCTGTAGACCAAGACGTTCCCGCCCCCAGACCGCCGCTTCACCAGGTCCGTCCACTCGGCGTAGGCCCACCGCGCCTCCTTCGCTTCCGCCCTGGCTGTGTCCGCGCCGGCGAGGACCGCCAGCGCGCCCTCGAGATCCCCCGCCTGCCTGAGCCGCCGCGCCTCGTGGACGCTCCGGGCCACGCTGGGGGTTGCCGTCTGCACAGCCGCCTCCGGCTCGGGCTCATCCCTGAACATCGCCGCCATGAGCCGGTCGACCAGCTCTTCCAGGCTTGGCCGCGGCCTTGTCCCAGTCCCACCAATCGTCGTTGCTTGCGTCGTCATCGTGTCCTCCTTCGTGTTGAGTTGTTGCTCTTGCCGTCCGTTGCCGTTGTGCCTGTTGCGCCCGTCCCGTCTGCGGCCTGCCACCGGGCCTGATGAACCGCCTGAGCAGCAGCGCACCGAGGCCGAGACCGACCGCGTTCAGGAAGACCAGCTCGCCGTCCGTCGTCAGAAGCGGACCGAGCAGCAGCGCCGCGACCACGACCGCTATCGTCAGCCGCTTGCGCCGCCCCAGGATTCCGCCCGCCTTGACCGCGAGTCCCGCGACCCTTGAAACCAGTTCCTTGACGTGCATTCACGCCTCCTTTCCGTTGTTGACCCACGCCGGCATCCGTGGCGCAGATCATTGGTGATGGGTTGACGAGTGACGCACTCCGTCCACGGTCGGATGCCGGACGCGGGAGACGGAGCGGGGTTGAAGAAGACGCAGCTCGACCAGGGTCAAATCAGGGACTCGACTCGGGGGAGCTGCTGCTACGTGGGGATGAAGAAGACGCAGCCCGGCCCAGGTGATCCGTTGCGCATCGACCTGGGAGACTGCGGAGAGAGGACGGACGGCCAGTCTACGAAGAGTTCATCGCAGACCGGCGCGTGGGGAGAAGCTGCGGCCAGTTCCACAGGAACCATGCCGCAGACGTGAGGAACCGGCCGGGGCACAGGGCGCACTCCGACCAGGGTGTCCGAGGGGCCGAAGCGACAGAGCCGTTCCAACCGCTGCGAATGTGTCCTCCGGGGCGAACCGTCGGGAGAGCGAGGCTCAATCCGTTCGATCCGATCCCCTGGGTGGCTGTTCGGAGAGCGAGGCTCGATCCTATGCAGCCGGTCCCGGATTCGGGGGACGGGAATCCTCCAGGTTTCTAGGCGCGAAACACTGGAAAAGCCAGAAACTGCCCCAATTATCCCCCCAACACCCGGCCGGATGGAAGGGTTTCGACGGGGTCTTGGGCCATCTCGACGGAAATCACTCGCCCTGATGTAGCCCTGACGTAGCGCCGATGTTGCAACCCCGCAAAACCGGCGCCGGCGCCTACTTCCACCACAGTCCCAGGGTGCAGACCCGCCGCACCCACCGCCACAGCCTGCGCCTTGCCAACGCCCGCCGGGTGTCATGGAGCGCCGTCCAGCGCCAGCTGGTCTGCCCCTTGCGACCGAAGCCCCGCAGCGGCTGGGTCTCCGGGGGCAGCGTCAGCCCGTGCTCCTCCAGCATCGCCAGCTCCAGCGTCAGCTGCCGCTCCTCGGCCACCAGCCACGACAGGCTCCTCCCCTGGTTCGGGTGGCCGGCCCGCAGCGCCCGCCACTCCTCCACCAGCGGCCACGCCGCGCCGTAGACCTCGACGTCGTCCTCGGCCGGCTCCACGGCCACGATCTCCGGGTCCAGCCGCCGCAGCTTCGCCCGCCTCGACGAACGCAGCCCGGCCACCGGTGGGGCGGCCTTGGTCGCCGACCAGCCCGCCCCTTCGGCATCGCCCGTCCCCTGGGCGGCCCTGGTCTCCGCCCGGCCCGCCCCCTCCCCATGCTCCCCGTCCCGCGCCTGGGTCTGAGCCTGCTCTCCGTCCTGGGCCTCTCCGCCCGGCGCCCCAGCCCGGAGCCCGTCGAGGCCGTCCCGCAGCTCCTTCATGCCACCCTCCAGACCCGCCACGCGCTCCTCCAACGCCTCAAAGCGCTCCCGTTGACGGGCGGCGTCCTCGGGGTCGTCCACCGTCCCCAGCAGCCGCTCCAACGCATCCTTCACGCGGCCCGTGACCTGCTCCGACTCCTCGGCCCGCACCAGGGTCTTGTAGTTGACCCCCAGCAGCTCCGCAGCCTCCATCCGGCCCTCCTGCCGCACCAGCTCCCGAAGCATGGCGTTCAGCCGCGCCCGCCGAAGCAGCTCCACGTCCACGTTGCCGCCGGCCTTGGCCCCGTCCGCTTGGGGCTCCTCCGCTTGCGCCTCATCCATCTGTGGCCTGTTCACGTGCGTCTCGTTCATGGTCATACCTTCCTTCGCTTCAGATGTCCTGTAGGGGGCGTCCTGTAGGGGCTTCCACCGCTCAACCAGCCTCCGCCACCACATCGCTCGCTCCGATGTTGCAGCCGACCACTTCCCATGGGAGGAACCGCACCGGAACCAGACCATTCACCAAAGTGCTCGCAGACACGGCCCCATTTCCCTCGTCTCTTGCCCATTTCACGTGCAAAACCGCCCCCGACTTCCCTCATGGGAACTGACGCCAATCCCTGTACACGGGTATTACATCAAAACCGGCCCTTTTTAATGCAGGCCCCGTGGGGGGGCCTCGCGCGCTTGCCCCCCTCACGGGCCATGATGTTTCGCCCCTCGTCTCCTCAGACTCGACGGCAGGCAACCGACCAACCCGAGAACGAGGAGGCCACAACGTGGGAGTCCCATCGACGATTCGGAAGACCTCTGGTAGGGCCAGGAGGCTGATGCCCCTGGCCGCAGCGCTGCTCCTGGCGGCGCTTGTAGCAATCCCGTCCAGCGGCGTAGCCCTGGCCCAGGCCCCGCTCGACGCCATCATCCTGGTCAACGCCGGCCGGGAGTTCGTGGAGCGCAAGGGCGGCGGCGAGTTCGTCGCCCGCCCCGTCTTCGACCGGCAGATCGCGACCCTCTTCTACGCCGTCCGCGACGCCGACACCGGTGACTGGATATCCGCCGTGTACCAGGTGAAGGGCGGGGAGAAGAAACGCAGCGACGGCTGGGAGTACAGCTTCGAGTACCCGGCCCTGGACGAGCAGCCCCGCCTCGACCCCGACCGCGCCTACTTGCTGGTGATGCTGGCGGGTACGCAGGACGGGCTGCGAGGCGACTTCTACGCGGTCGTCCCCTTCCACGAGCCGGGCCGCATCTGGGACAAGATTCTCTCCGCCCTCAGCCCGGCGCGCTGGGCGAAAGCCTTCGCCGGCTGGGTGATCGAGGGCGTCCACGGGACCCTCTGCGGCGTGGTCGAACGGGCCAGCGGCGACGACGCCGACAACTGCAGGGGAGGGTAGCCGGTCATGGCCGACATCATCACCGGCACCCCTCCCGATCTCACCTACGGACACTGGCTCGTGCAGCAGGCGTGGATGGTCGTGTGGGCCATCACCTCCGGCGCCCTCGTCGTCATCCTCGGCTGGATGGGGCTGAGCTTCATCATGGCCGAGCACCTGGGCAGCCGACAAGCGAGCTGGCGCGAGATGGTCCCCCGCCTGGTGCTCGGCCTGGTGGCCGCCGCCTCTTCGCTGTGGTGGTGCGCCCTGGTCCTGGACGTGGCCGACGCCGTGTCCGGCTTCATCGCCGCGTCCCTGGACGTGACCGCCGGAGACATGCTGCGCTCGACGCTGAGCACCCTCATGACGTCGGTGCAGGCCGGGAGCGTGGGCATGGCCCTGCTGCTGGCGGCCCTCTACTTGGTCTACGGTTTCTTCGTCCTCTACGTCATCGTGCAGATGGTGCTGCGCCTGGCCCTCATCGACATCCTGCTGGCCCTGGCGCCGATTGCCCTGGGGCTGTGGATCCTGCCCCACACGGCGGGCTGGGGCCGCCACTGGCTCCGGCTCTTCATGACGACGGTGTTCCAGCAAGCGGTGCAGTTGATCGCCCTGGCCCTGGGCTTCGGGTTCCTCAACGAGTTCGCCGCCATCGGGGCCTTCGAGCCGGTGCAGGACCTGATCTGGAAGCTCCTGATGTCCCTGGCCTTCATCTACATGACGACCCGGGTGCCGGCGATGCTCGGCAACACCGGGACCTTCGACGCATGGCTTAGCACCATGTATTTCGGCATGAACCTGCCCGGCTCGATGGTGCGGTCAGCCCGGACCCTCGGGCTGCTGGCGGGCGGGGCCGCCGGAGGACCGGGCGGCATGGCCGTCGGAGCGATGGCGGCCAACGTGGGCCTGTCGGCTGCCGCCGGCGGCCTCAGCTCCGCCGCTTCCCTGGCGACCCCATCGGCTGGCGGTGGAGACGGCGGCGGGGAAGCGCCCCGGAGCAGCGACGAGTAACGACACCACAGCAGGCGCGGGCGGGGCCCGCGCCCATCGAGAACGCGAAGGAGGTGAGCGCGATGTGCCAGTAAGCGGGCGGGAGAGCGGAACCGACAGAGACGAGCAAGAGACTCCGGCAACGGAGACAGAGAGGAGACAAGACCTATGGAAGCACTGACTCAGACCATATCGAACCTGGTGGGCATCCTGCTAGGTGTCGTGGGGGCTGTCGGCGTGGGCTTCTTCATCTACGGGGCCTACCTGTACCTGACGGCCAGCGGAGCGCCGCACCAGATGGAGCGCGGCAAGAGCGCCATGATGACCGCCCTCGCGGGCATCGTCCTGGCCATGGTGGCCTACGGCGTCGTCGAGCTGGTGATGGACGCGGTCGTGGGTTCCCCGGTGGACCCCAACTTGCCCGACCCCAGCAACAGCGGCACCACCGAAGACACCGGCGGCTAGGCAAGGAAGGAGAAGAGCCATGAGAGAACACGAGGTACCAACCCACGTGCAGGCCGAGGACAAGGTCCTGCTGGGGTTCACCTTCCCGCAGATCGTGGCGATGACGGCGGTGTGCGCCCTGTCCTACGGCGCATACCGCTACGCCCCCGTCGGGCCGTCCGAGGTGAGGATGGGTATCGCCGTCCTCCTGGGCCTGGCGGGGCTCGCTGCGGTCGTCGGGAAGATCGGCGGCCGGCGGCTGCCCCTGGTGGCCGCCGACCTGCTGAAATACCGGCTGGGGGCCAGGCTCTACGCCGGGCCTGCGTCCCAGCTGGCGCGGAGCGAGCCGCCCGCGCCGGCACAGCCGGTGAAGACCGGCCCCGGCCCGCTGTCGCTGATGGCGAAGAAGGCGCGGCGCGCCCTTGGCGGTCTCCGCCGGAAGCGCGGGAGCCGGGAGCGCAAGGGCGGACGAGCGCCCTTCCGCCCCCACCGCTGGTTCGGCAAGCCCAAGCGGACGGAGACGGACCGGGACAGCATCAACGGCAACGGTAACAGTAGCGGCAACGGGGCCGGAGGCCGCAAGACCCGGCGGGGCAAGAAACCCCCAAAGAGCTTTCTGGCCGTCGCGGCCGCCGTCGTCCTGGCGGCGGCGGCCGTGACCGTTCCCCAGGCCGTCCTTGCCGACGGCCACGAAGACGGCGAGGGGTGGAGTTCCGACGAGATCGAGTTCCAGCCCCCCCAGACGGTCGAGGGGCGGCGGCTCTTCGTCGAGGGACTCACCGTCTCCGGCGACCGGGCCGCCGTGACGCTGCGGGCCGCCACCGCCCTGGACATCCGGGTGCGGGCCTTCGGCGGGCCGCAGGGCGCATCGCTGCGGTTCTGGGGATCGGCCAGCCTGGCCGAGGGGGAGCGCATCGACTACTCCCTGCCCCTGGACGGACCCGCGCCGTCCCTCACTTTCTCGTGGGTGGACACCCTGGGGCAGGCGGGGGCCGTCACCGTCGAGGGCGAGCAGATACCGTACCCGCTTCCGGCGTTCGACGGGGAGCTCTGCGACCTGCGGGTCGTCTCCTTCGCCTGGACGCCGGGCGCCGTCGAGGGAGTCGTCGAGTCGGAGTGCGTGGCCGGGATCGAGCACCCGGTCGAGCTTCAGACCGTGGCGGGACACGAGAGCGTCACCGTGACGGCGCTCATGGACGCCGACGTGACCGGCGTCGCCGGGACCGTGACGGTCGCGGGCGGCCGCCGCCGCGCGAGCGCCACCTTCATCCCCAACGGCGAGACCCGCTTCCGGCTGCCCGTCGGAACGGGCGAAGCCGTCCACGCCGTCACCATCGAGGCCGCCCTTGAGGCCGGCCTCCGCATCCCGGTTCCCCCGCTGACGCAGCTCACCCACCACCCGGAATGGACGGAGCACATCACCAAGACCGTGCACCTCCATCGCCCGGGGGCCAGCGACTCCGACAGTGACACGGCGACGGCCACCTGCGATGACGGCTCATCGTCGTCCGCCACCGCCACGGCGTACGCCTACGTCCCCAGCGCCACCATCGCCAAGGACGTGACGGTGGACGTCCTGCACAAGGAGCACGTCAAGGCCGAGATGATCGATCGGGCGCCCATCGCCGAGACCAGGAACGAGAGCCTGTCCCTGGCGTCCAACGTGTGGTCGGACGACCCCTTCGAGGTCCTGGTCCTGCCGGAGCCGGAGCCCGTCGACCCGCCCGCCGAGCAGACGCCCGCAGACGGCGGCTTGAGGGACTGGTTCGAGGCGCTGGGATGGGAGTGGCCGTGGTGAGGCGCGCACTTGCGGCAACCCTTCTCACCGGGGCTGCGCTGGTCACCACCGGCGCGGCCCCGGTCGAGGAGCAAACCATGATCGAGCAGTTCGACCGCGTGCTCACCGCGATGGCCTTCGCCGCCGCCGGTCTCGCCGTCTTCGCCATCGCCTGGGCGGGCTTCGTCCTGATGGCCGAGGGCGCGGAGGAGCGGGGCGGCGGACGCGCCAAGACCGCCGTCTTCATGGCGGTGGTCGGCCTGGTCTTGGTCCTGTCGGCCAAGGGCGTCGCTACCCTGCTGCGCAGCGGCATCGTCTCGTTCCCCACACCCTAGACCTGAGAAGGAGGCCCCATTGAAGAACCTGCTTGAACGAATCACGAGACGCGGAGGGGAGAGGCCGCCGGAGGCGGCCGCCGCTCCGCAGGAGACGCCGGAAGCGGGACTGCCGGCCGGCGCCCAACCCACGGAGACCCAAGAGGCCGCCCCCAAGCCGCCGTCCCCGCTGACCTACTGCTTCATGCTCTCCCACCTGGAGGACGACGGGCCGGTGCGCCTGGACGGGGTGAAGCTCGGCGTCTGCGAGGTAATGGGGCTGGAGCTGGACGAGCCGAAGCTGGGGGCCTTCGCCGGGGCGCTCAACGCCCTGGACTTCCCCATCCAGCTGCTGGTGCGCCAGCACCCGCCGCGCCTGGACAGCCTGAGAGAGAACCTTCAACGGGCGCAGCCGGAGGACCTTCCCCCGCAGACGAAGGCGGCGGCCGAGTCGCTTCGACGCCTGCTCACCGACCTGGAGGCCCGCGACGGCATCCTCGACCGGCGCTTCTACGCCGTGAGCGAGTTCTCGCGCATCGACGAGCTGCGCGGCCTGCTGGCGAGGTCCGGGCTCTCCGTCCACCCCATGCAGGGCCGCCGCCTGCGGATGTTCCTCCTGTCCGCCGCTCTGGGCGGCACCCCCACCGAGTTCGACGAGGACGAACCGGTCGAGGTCGAGATCAACCGCCGCGACATGCGCATCGGCGGAACCCTGGTGCGCTCCCTGCACCTGGGCAAGTGGCCCCGATCACTGGCCCCCGGCTTCCTGCAGAGCCTCTTGGCCGCCGGAACGCCGATGGACCTGTCCGTCCACCTGGGGCCGATTCCCGCCGAGCAGGCGGCCCGCACCCTGGAGTGGCAGAAGGTCAGGTTCGAGTCGGCCCAGTCCCTGTCCTTCAAGCGCGGCCGCACCATGTCCCCGGAGGCGGAGATCGCCCTGGAGGACGTGACCCGGCTCCGCGACGAGGTGCAGCGCGGGCGCGAGCGGCTCTTCCACGCCTCCCTGTCCGTCACCCTCCACGCCAAGGACGAGGCGTCCCTCAAGGAGATGACCCAGCGGGCCAAAGCCCACTTCGCCGCGACCCTCGGCAAGCTGGACAACCTGGCCTTCCGGCAGCGCGAGGGGTTGCTCTCGACCCTGCCCCTGGCCCTGAACGCCGTGGCGGAGTGGCGCAGCCTGGACACGTCCAGCATCGCCCGGCTCTTCCCCTTCTCGCCGCCCGACCTGGACACCCGCAGGGGCACCCTCTACGGCATCGACATGCGGGCCTGCGCCCCGGTGGTCTACGACCCCTGGGACGGCACCCATCTCAACGCGAACACCGCCGTCCTCGCCCGCTCCGGCAGCGGCAAGAGTTTCGCCACCAAGCTGGGGATGCTCAGGGGCCTGTGCCGCGGCGTCACCGCCTACGTCATCGACCCGGAGGGCGAGTACGCGGACATGGCCCGCGCCGCGGGCGGGCGGGTGCTCTCCCCCGGCGTGCCCGGCCAGGGCATGAACCCCTTCGTCATCGACAAGGGCGACTCGGAGGAGCTGCTCCAGCGCATCGGCAGCCTGCGCCGCCTCATCGAGGTGATGGTCGGCGAGAGTCTCGGCGCGGAGCGCCGCGCCTCCCTCGACCACGCCCTGGCGGGCTACTACGCCCAGCCCAGGGAGCGCACCGGCTTCAAGGACTTCTACCAGTACCTGCAGGGAGACGAAGCGGGCGGCCAGGACATGGCCCGGCTGCTCCGGCCCTTCGCCACCGGCAGCCTGCGCAACCTGCTCTCCGACGAGGGCGACGACCTGCTGTCCAACGAGGCCCTGATCACCGTCTTCGACCTGCGGCTCCTCGAACCGGAGCTGCGGCCCGCCGCCGCGATGGTCTGCACCGAGACGGTGTGGGCCGCCGCCGCCCAGGACCCCAAGCCCCGCCTGCTGGTGGTCGACGAGGTGTGGTCGATCATGCAGCACCCCGAAGGAGCGGCCTTCATGGTCTCGATGGCAAAGCGGGCGCGCAAGCACCGGCTGGGGTTGCAGTTCATCACCCAGGACGTCCAGGACCTGCTCAGCGAGGACACCTCCCGCGCCATCACTGGACACTCGGGGAGGGCGCTGCTACAGAACGCCGCCTTCAAGCTGCTGCTCCAGCAGGACGCCGCAGCCATAAGCACCGTGGGCGACGCCTTCGACCTGCCCGTCGAGCTCCAACGCTGGCTGCTGTCATGCCCCAGGGGAGACGGGCTGCTCCTTGCCAAGGGAAACCGCTTCCCCGTCCGCATCGAGGCAACGCCGGAGGAGACGGCAGTCATCGAATGGCGGCCCGGAGCGCACCGCCAGACCGGCCCAACGACCACGCAGTGACGCCGATAGAGAAAGGGAGCAACCCATGAAGCTGAACCCGATCAGGTGGCTATCCGACAACGACCCGAAGCGGCCCCCGGCGCTGCTGGCGGTGACGCCGCCAAGGACCGGGGAACGCACCCTGCTGGGAGTCGAGAACATGCTCGGCTCCATCGCCGTCCCCGAACCCTTCTCCCTGGAGCTGGCCGGGGACATGGACGGCGTGACCCTCCTGGCCCGCTGCCTGGACGACCAGGTGGTGCGCGGCCAGATCGCCGCCCGCTACCCCCAGGCGCAGATACAGGAGATCCCCGCCGAGGACGACCCCCTGCGCCTGGGCGAGGACGAGCAGGCGTGGAGCATGACGCTCCGGGCCGACGGCCCCGAGTACGTGCCCCTCCGCGTCTTCCGGGACGACGACCTCCTCGACCCCGGCTCCGACCCCCTCATCGCCCTCATGGGCGCGCTGTCCAACCTGAACGAGGGGGAGCGCGTCGTGGCCCGGCTCATGCTGCGCTCCCTGGGACCCGAGTGGTCGCAGGCCCATCTGGAGAAGGCCCACAAGCGGCCCGTGGAGGACCGCCGGGACCCCGCCTACACCTACCAGACCAAGCCTCTCCAGTTGGACGGCGTGACGATGGCCGTCCTGGGCGTCGCGGCATTGGCCGCCGTGAAAGGCTACGTGTGGGTGCAGGCCGGGGAGGCATGGAAGGCCGTGCTGATGGTCGTGTGCGTCACCGCCGCCCTGGCCGCCGGAGGCTGGCTCTGGCACCGCGTCCAGAAGGCCCGCAAGCGCGTCTTCGACCCCCTCCTCATCAAGGAGAAGGTCTCCCGCATCGCCTTCGACGCCGAGCTGCAGGTGACGGCGTTCCTGCCAAAGAACACGCGGCCCCAGCGGGCGAATGAGCTGCTGGAGCCGGTGGCGGCGGCCTACCGCCACTACGACAACCCCGCGGGGGCGCGCTTCGACGTGAGCCGGGTGCGCCCCACCGTCCCCGACCCGGCGATGCTGCACCCGACCGGCCCCGGACTCTTCGGCAAACGCAGCGTCCTGGGCGTGCGCGAGGCGGCCTGCCTCTGGCACCCGCCGGGCGCCAGGGACGAGACGCCCCTGGTGGCCCGCTCCGGGGCCAAGGTGCTGCTGCCCACGGCCCGCAGCGTCCGCGGCGGCGCCCACGTCGGCGACACCGCCACCGGCACGCCCCGCAAGATCCACTTCCCCGACGACCTCCTCCGGCGTCACCACCTCTACGTGGCCCGCACCCGCATGGGCAAGTCCACCCTCATGCACCACATCGTCGCCCACAAGATGCGGGAGAAGGCCGAGGGCAGGGACGGGGACGCCATCGTCGTCGTCGATCCCCACGCCGACCTGGTGGGCGGCCTGCTGGAGCACGTTCCAGAGTCCCTCATCGAGAGCGTGCGGCTCATCGACCTGGCCGACGAGCGGGGAGCGCCCGGGATCAACCTGCTGGACACCCGCATCTTCTCCGACCGCGACCGCACCGCCGACTCGGTGGTGCGCGTGGCCAAGGGCCTCTGGGACCAGTGGGGGCCGAGGATGCAGTCCATCCTCGAACAGACCGTCAAGAGCCTCCACGAGGCCAACGAGCAGATGGACGAGGGAGAGCAGTACACCATCCTCGACGGGCTGCGCCTCCTCGCCGACGAGGAGTTCCGCGGCAAGGTGCTGGAGAAGGTCAACGACCCCTATCTGATGGAGTGGTGGGGCCGGGACTTCGGGAAGTGGCGCCACGAGACCCGCGCCGACGCCCTGGCCCCGGTCCAGACCCGCCTCTCCTACTACGCATCCTCCAAGCGGGCCAGGGCCATCCTGGGCCAGTCCCGCTCCACCATCGACCTGAGAAAGATCATCCAGGAGGGCGGTGTCCTCCTGGTCTCCACCGCCCAGGGCACCGTCGGCCGCGACGTGGCCGCCCTGGTGGGCGCGTCCCTCCTCAACCTGGTGGACGCCGTGATCCGGGAGCAGGGGAGCCTGCCCTTCGAGCGGCGGCGGGGCGCGCTGGTGGTAGTGGACGAGATGCAGTCGATGCCCGGCGTGGACTACGAGTCGATGCTCAGCGAGCTGGGGAAGTTCGGGGCGTCCTTCGTGCTGGCCACCCAGAGCCTGGCCAAGCTGGACGACCTCTCCCTCACCATGCGGGACACCCTCCTCGCCAACGTCGGCTGCCTGGCCGTCTTCCAAGTGTCCGGGTCCGACGCCCGCCAGCTGGTCTGGGAGCTGGGCAAGGAGCGGGTGACCGAGGACGACATCACGTCGCTGCCCGTGCACCAGTGCTACGTCCGCGCAACCGTGGGAACGGAGCGGATGGAAGCCTTCTCGATGAAGGTCAGGAAGCCGGAGCCGGGAGACGCCGCGGCCGCCGAGCGCATCCGCGCCGAGGCGGAGCGCTACCTCACGGCGGCCAGCGACATGGCCGAGCGGGAGGCGGGGCTCCAGGACCTGGTGGAGAAGTACCGCCAGGAGCTGGAGCGGCTCAGGACCGGTGAGGCCCCCCAGGCGAAGAAGGGCGGCGAGTCCCAGGACGCGGCCCGGCGCAGGCAGCGCACCAAGCGCGACCAGAACCCCGGCGACGCGCCGCAGGCGACGGGCGGGGAGCTGAGGGAATGAGGCGGCTCACCGGAGCAAAGGCCGAGCTGCTCAGACGCCTCGCCGCCATGCCCTTCCTCGACCGGCTGGAGATGGCCGCCCTCTCCGGCTGGTCCCAGAGCGCGGTCTACGAGGCCGTAAGGAAGCTGGAGGACGCCGGGCTGATCGCCTCCGTCCCCCACGGGACCGAGCTGGTCCCCCCGACGCGCAGGTTCCACCTCTCCGCCGCCGGGCTGCGCCGGCTGGCCCAGGACGAGAACGCGGCCCTGGACGACCTGCTCCGCGACCGTCCCGTCTCGGCCCGCTGGCGGCGCGTCCTCCTGGAGCGCCTCGACGCCCTCGCCGTCATCTACCGCCTGGCCGCGGACGTCTCCAACCTCGCCTACCCCGTCCGCTTCCGCTGGTACCGCGCCATGCCGCTGGACGCCGCCCTGACCCTGCCCGGCGGCAGGACCGTCGGCATCGTCCGGCAGGGCCTCACCTCCGACAGGACGGGGTTCTCCAAGCGGCTCTGGCGGCTCACCCAGGGGCCGCGCCCCGGTGCCGTGCTCCTGCTGATGCCCGACGAGGCGCGGCTGCGCCACGCCCGAAGGCTGCTCCTCCAGAGCCCCGTCGCGGCGCTCTTCGCGCTGGAGAGCGAGGCGGTGGCCGCCGCCCCCGATGACCCGGTGTGGCGGCTGCGCTCCGTCAACGCCGCCGTCGGCTTGCGGGCGGCCATCGACCGGCTGCCTCCCGGCGGCTCGATTCCCGCCGAGCAGCCCTTGGCGCGGATCTCCATGCCCGAAGACATCGACGAGAACGGGACCGGACGAGGCGTCCCCGAGCACATGCTTCCGGCCCTGCTCAAGCCCGCCGAGAAGCGGGTCCTCGACCTGCTCTCCGACTGGCCCTGGCTGACCCTCGACGACCTGGCCGGGCTGCTGAGCGTGACCTATCAGCGGGCCTCCAAGCTCACCTCCGCCCTCGAAGGCTTCGGCCTGATCGTGCGGATCCCCGCGGCGCCCCGGCGAATGGCCCTGACCAACCTGGCGCTGGCCGTGCTGGCCCGCAGGGACCGCTCCTCCGTCGGCGGGGCCAGGAAGCGGTGGAGCGCCGCGCCCACGGACGCCGGAGACTGGCGCAACGTCTCCGGCAGGCGCAGCCGCCAGCTGCTGCGCGACATGCAGCACACCGCAGCCGTCCACGCCTTCATCGCGGCCCTGGCGACCCAGGCCCGCGACACGGGCTGGGAGATCGCCCAGCTCGACCCGCCCATCCGCGCCTCGCGCTACTTCCGGCACCTGGGCGGGATGCGCTCCATCCACCCCGACGCCTTCGGCATCCTTCGGCAGGGAGACGACACCTGGCCCTTCTTTCTGGAGTGGGAGCGCAGGGCCGTCCGCCCCGTGACGATGGCCGCCCGGCTCGCCCCCTACCTGCGCTACTACTCCTCGCACCGGCCCATCGACGACCACGGCGAGAGGCCCGCCGTCCTGGTGGTCTTCCACGAAGACATCGCCGTCACCCACTTCCTGCGCGTGGCGGCCGAGGAGATGGTCCGCACGAGGACCCCCCTTCCCCTGCTGGTCTCCCACCGGGGACTCCTGGAGCGGGAGGGGCCGTTGGGACGGGCATGGCTCGCCCCCGGCGAAGGCTTCGAGCCGGACTTCCCGCTGCCCCAGCCCGCCACAAACCAATCCAAGACGGGAGACCGCACATCATGAGGCTGTACTACATCGACGAGTCCGAGGGTCCCCGCTACTACGTCCGAACCGCCCTGGGCGTGGACGCCGAGCGGTGGAACGCCCTCCACCAACGCGTCCTCGACTGGCGGCTCGAGCTGCGAGACCGCTACGCTGTCCCCGTCGACCGGGAGCTACACGCCTGCGACCTGCTGGCCGGACGGGGCAAGCTGGCCCACGACGGGAACACCGACCGCAGGCTCGCCCCGGAGCAGGGGGTCGAAATCTTCACCGGCGGCCTGCGCGTCATCGAGGACGCCGCCCGGACCATCGGCGGCGTCGAGGTCGTCAACGTCTGCCTGCGCAAGCCCGACGTCAGAGGCTACGAGCGGGCCAGCCTCGATAGGCTGCTCAACCGCATCAACACCTCCGTCGCGGCGGCAAACCGCCATGCCTTCCTCATCTTCGACGAGGGCCGCGAGGAGATGGTAACCCGCCTCTACAGCAGGCTCAGGAGCCGCAACCCCGTCCCCAGCAGGTACGAGGTATGGGAGGACGGCGAACGGACCAGGGACATCCCTATAGAGAACGTCATCGGCGGCCCCGCCTTCCGCAGCTCCCACGCCGACTGCCTGCTCCAGATGGCCGACCTCATCGCCCACGCCCTTCTCAAGCAGGAGGAGGAGCCGTCGCCCAGGGTCGAACGCCAGGGCATCGCACGGGCCTTCGCCATCCTCGACCGCGCCCTCAACCGCAGGGCGGCGCGGAGAGACCCCCAGGGCGTCGTCAGGCGGTGATGAGGGGCGTCTAGCCCCTTCCCCACTGCCACCGTAAGATTGCGGCAAGTCCCTCCAAAATCGTAAAATGGGCAGTGGAGGGACTCTCTGCAGCTCGTTGACGAGTCACCCGCTGTCCCACAGACCATGGGAGGTGTAAGGACGCATGAAGTACGAAGATTTGCAATGGGAACGCCGAAACGAATACGAGTGGCGGGCAGCAGTGCAGGGCGGCTATGAAATCATTTGGCAGGTCCGCGACGATGGCATCGCGGTGTTGCACGGAACCCCCCCAGCGACAGGGGGAGCGATACGAATGAAGACAATCGACGCCGGTATCGCCAGGGTCAAAGAAGCCTTGACCCTCATTGAGAAGGAGCAGAGCGCCCCTTTGTCGAAAGAAGAGAAGGCGCGCCTGACCCGAGAAAGCGAAGCTACGCTGAAGACTGGACAATAACAAGCCCAAGAGCGCAAAAGATAAGAGGGCCGGGCGATTCATCCGCCCGGCCCTCTTTGTGTCTATGGGAGCTATTCCGCTGGCTGCGGACCTCCGTCAGCCCTTCCCCACGGAGGCATCCGCCTCCTCCTTCTTGGGAACCACCTTCGTGTCCGCCGTTAGGGTCTCCTCCTCGGAAGGGTCGTCGACCCGCTCCAGGTCCTTGAGTCCTATGCTGTAACGCTTGCCGTCCACTTCGACGGTCCCGACGGTGAATTGCAACAGCGTCGCCACCTTGCCGTTGATCTCCGCCCGCAACCCACCCTCGGCGATACGGACTTTTCCACCCTCCCATAGCCCCCTTGCAGTAGCCCGCCGGTCCGGTCCAGGCTCCCAGACGAACTCCATCCACACTTCGAGCCCATCGACCGCCCCTTCCAGCGTCTCGACGGTGCGTTCAATCGCCCGGACACGCCGAACCGTGCCCGGCTCCAGCAGTTTGACGACCTCCCGGTCGCTCACCGCCACCTCCATCAGCGCCGGGGCCTCGCCCTCGGTCAGCCACGCCCAGCAACGACCCCGCCACTCGACCTTGACGCTGTTGTCCTCCCCGAATCGCGTCTGCGGCACGAGGGGCCGGTCCGCCACGACCTCGATATCCAATACTGCATTCTCTCCGTCTTTAGCCATCGTCTCCTCCTGTGAAGAGCTTACTGGCGGCGAATCGGCTCGGCCTTCGGCCGCGCGCCTCCGCCGCCAGTAATCCTTCAGGTAGCAGCCCGGCCTACACCAGCCCGCCTCACCGGCGCCGCGCCGGTACAGGCGGTAGTAGACCCGCCCGCACTCCCTGCAAACCTTCTTCCTGTACCTGCTCACTCGGAACCTTCCGTGCCGTAGAGCATCAGCTCGAAGCCGCCGGCAACGCCGCTCGCCAGATCAAGGATGGCCCAGAGGTAGGCCCCCGAAGGCGGTCCTCCCCTGCGCCATTTCAAGAGGCCGCGCTGCGTTACGCTGAGAAGCTCGGCAAACTCAGCCCACGACAGCCCCGTCATCTCCTTCAGCCGCTCCAACCGCTTCCCGAAATCCTCCGGGAAGGGGGGCGGGCTGTAGTCCAGGGTTCGATTCCGTTCCTCGATAACCACAGTCCTTACCTCCTCGCTTTGCAGATCGCAATGACGTCAGCTCCGTCCCGGCGAGGCTGATGACGGCCAGACGCTTCATCGCCGGAGAGCCTCCAGGTCAACGCCTTTGGGGAGATCCCGGTCGGGACACATAAGAATCCCGTCCCTCAGTCCCATCGCCCCAGCCACCGTCAGCAGCAGGAAGAGATGGGCGGGGCTGGGAGCCACGCCCTTCTCCCGCCACTGCCACAGCCGATAGGGTCTGACGCCCAGCAAACGGGCCAGCGTCTTCCAACTCAGCCCGCTCGCCTCCTTGAACAGCTTCAGCCGTTCAGGAAAGTCCTTGGGGAAGTCGAACTCGACGGGACGGTAGACCCTTTGCTGCACTCCCATGGCCCTAGCCCTCCTTGCCCTTCAGGCCGAACCCGACGGCCAGGGGAGGCTGGTAGACCCCAACGGGCGGGATGACGTGCACCCCCAGGAGCGTGTAGAGGCCGCCGGGGATGCGGGCCGCCAGCAGGACGAGGGCGTACAGCCCGTCCCCGCTGGGCTTCGTGCCCTTGCGCCATCGCTGAAGCTGGCGCGGGTCCACGCCCAGGCAAGCGGCGAGAGCCTCCCAGGAGAGGCCGGTGACCTCCTTGAAGGCGTCGAGCCGCTCGGCGAATTCCTCGGGTATGAGGCCGTCGTCTAGGATCAGATGCGAGGGGAGGAGACCGCTTCTCACGGCACGGCCTCCAGGATGAAGAGGTCCTCGAAGCGGGTGATGCCCAGGGCCTCCATGAGCCGCTTGCGCATGTCCGCCGAGGGGCAGCGCGTCCCGCTCATCAGCTGGGACAGGTAGCCAGACGAGGTGCCCACTCGTGTGGCCAGCTCGTTCTGGGTCATGTTGAGCCGGTTGAGCAGCTCCCACACGGCGTGGGGGTTGAGCTTGACCCGCGATGAGGGCTGTCTGCGCTTCACGCCGCGCCCTCCTCTTCGGTCGTCTCCCGGACCGCCGGCGGCGGTCCGTTGACGGCGGAAGCGTCCCGTTCCCCGGCTGCACCGTTGGCGTACAGTTCGGGGTTGGCCAGGTAGTGGCGCGCGATGATGCGGGCCAGTATCCGCAGGCCCTCGATGCGCTGCCGTTCCTGTTTCGGGCTAAGCCTTCGCTTCTGCTTCCTATTCACGCCAACCGTCTCCCTGGGAGTGCGGCGCGCCATGAAGGGGTGGCCTGCGGGCGCGTCGGTGATGTATACTCACCCAAGTATGCAAATATCCGTGCTGTCCGCAGTAGTGTATCAATATAATAAGCGCAAAGACAATGACCTGAAGGCGGTGTCAGAGGGGTTACAGGGCGTGATTGACAAATTGCTCGCTCTGATGTAACAATATAGCAGCTACAACGTAGCTCCGATGTAGCAGGACGACCGTACTCTGTGCTGTCCGCACCTACGGCGACAAGAGGAGAGGTTCCATGGACGAGCTTGACGACTACCGGCCGGGCGACGACCCGCAGGACCTGGAGGGCAACGAGGAGATCGGGCCGCTGCTCAAGCGGCTGCGCGGAAGCCTCAGCCTCCGGGACGTGAACCAGCGCACCGGCATCTCCAGCTCGTACCTGTCCCAGATCGAACGGGGCGAGCGAACGCCGGGCCGCAACATGGTCGGCAAGCTGGCCGCCGTCTACAACGTGGACCCCGAGGAGCTGATGAAGCGGGCCGGGCACACCGGCCAGCCCGACCCCAACAGCAACGAGGTCCTGGAGGTGGAGCGGGCCTACCGCTACGTCCTGGCCGACCCCCAGTTCCGGGTGGGCACCAGGCCCGACGGCCCCCTCTCCATCAACGCCAAGCGGTTCATCGTCGAGATGTACGAGCGATTCACGGGAAAGAGGTTGCTGGAATGAACGGGACGCGGGAAGACTTCTGCCGCAGGCTGCTGGACGACGACTCTCCCCAATACACCCTGGACCCGGAGCGGCTGGCCGCCCGCTTCGTGCGCTACTTCCGCGTGTCGGGCCGCCCCTCCATGCGGGAGTTGACCGTCCTGATGGAAGAGGCCGGGTTCGGCACGGTCGAGGGCAGGCACCTGGACAGCATGAAGGGCGTCCACGTCAGCGCGCCGGGGGGCGGCTACAACATCTACTACCGCCAGAACCTGTGGGACGGCGCGGCTGAGCACACCGTGCTCCACGAAGCCTACGAGATCATCCACGAGACCCTCTGCGACATGGAATCCGACTCCGCGCCGGAGCGCAAGGTGTGCCGGGAGGCCGACCGCTTCGCTGCGGCGGCTCTGATGCAGCCGCAGGCGTTCTCCCTGGCGGCCGAGCGGTCCGGGCTGGACGTGCTCGCCCTGCACAGCGGACGTACCGCTGCTCCTACGCCTCAGTGACCCTGCGGCTGGCCGAGGTCATGGAGAACCGTCCCCTGATGACGGTCCTGTACGAGCGGGAGGAGAAGGGAGACCCCGCAAGCTGGGCCGAGCCGCCCGCACTGTCCGCGACGGTGGTGCGGCGCACGCGGGGCTTCGGGACTCCTGCCACCTTCCCCATCTGCGGGGAGCGGGGCGGCGTTCCCCGGCGGGGCAGGCCCCTCTCCCCCGGCTCCCTGGCGGAGCGGGCCGTCCGCTACGGCTACACCCAGTACGCCCACGAGGATAGCTACGCCGCCATAGCCCGGCCTGTTCTCTGGAACGGGAAGCTGGCGAAGGTCGTGGTCGTCGCCGTGCCCGACGGGGATCAGGCCGTGCTCGGCCCCCAGCTGGTCGCTTCCGACCTCCCGGCGCGCAGGCGGCGTCCAGTGGCGGCGGGTCCCTGGTAATTGAAGGAGAAGCAAAATGCCTCAACTTAGTGGAACCCCTGCCTCTGACGCCGATGATGTTCGTTGGCAAGACTACGAGGAATTGGTCAAAGACATATATAAGGCCCTTGGTCAGGCCAGTGGTGTAACCGTCGAGTGCTGGGGCAATTCTTGCTGGGTGGAAGGCCCCCCTGGCACATTCCACCAGATCGACGTACTGACGAGTCACAGCGACGGCTTGCATCAATACAGGACCGCGATCTCCTGCAAGAACTGGAATAAGAAGGTGGGGATTCCCTTCGTAAGGGAATTCGCTCAGATTGTTCAGGACGCGAGACTGAGCAAAGGGGTAATGATCTCGAAGATGGGCTTCACGGCTCCCGCCAAGACCTACGCCGAGTCCAAGGACATCGGGCTTGTCGAGTTGAGAAGACCGCTGGACGGAGACTGGGACGGCTATATTCGGGAGGTTCACATTGCGCTGATGATGGATCAAACCGAGATATGTGACGTCCGTTTCCACCTTACCGCCCCAAAGCCAGGTCCCGGTGAGCAAGCCTATCAGGGTGGTCCGATACATTGGTCCCTCCTTCTGAGTCAAATCTTCATTGGCGTACCTGGGCAGGAAGCCGAGACATTACAGAAGCTGGCCAATGAAGAACGGGGCAAGCGCCCCGACGAAGAGGAGTATGACTTGCGGTTTCCAGAGGGCAGCATAGTGACGGTACCTGACTTCCCCGACTACCCGGCTCACGGGTATTCGATAACGGGTATCAGTTTCAAAGTAAAGTACAACCCTCCAATAACGGAGGAAATCGTGGTTCGCGTAGACGACCACGTGTACATGGTTATGGAGAGTATTTTCGATGGGAGGCGCTTCACCATTTCCAAGGATGGGGAGATCAAGGAAAACACAGACTTACTGGACGATGGTGAGTCAGGCTCGGAAGCGACTTAGTCCCTTGACGGACAGGCAAGACATGGCCCATAATTAGAGTAAGACAGCGTACTACCATTACGGACAAAAAGAGATGAAGATGTCCGCCAAGCCCAGGAAGACCGACACGATCACCTTCTCCCTGCCGCCTGAGATGGCCGAGCAGGTGCGGCAGATGGTCAAGGAGGAGGACCGCACCGTCAGCGAGCTGCTGCGGGAGGCCATCCGCCTGTACATGGAGGAACGGGAGTGGCGCACACGGGAGCGGCTGGAACGGCTGCGCTCCGGCCAGGCTGACCGGGAAGAGACAAGGAGGACAGACCGATGAACGAGCGATTCGATATGACGCCAGTGGCCCTCTACGCCAGGGTCTCCAGCGACCGCCAGGACGTGGACCTGTCCGTGTCCGCACAGCTACGGGCGCTTAGGGACTACGCTGAGAAGCACAGCTATCTGGTCGCCCGCGAGTACGTGGATGAGGCCGAGAGCGGGCGCATCGCCGACCGGCCCCAGTTCCAAAAGATGCTAGACGAGGCCAGCAAGCCCGAGGCGCCCTTCAAGGAAATCCTCGTCTGGAAGTTCTCTCGCTTCACCCGCAAGCGCG
The DNA here is from genome assembly GCA_965226695.1 of Dehalococcoidia bacterium. Taxonomy (GTDB): domain Bacteria; phylum Chloroflexota; class Dehalococcoidia; order Lucifugimonadales; family CATOSD01; genus CATOSD01. The sequence continues at coordinate 2,273,341 of OZ245405.1, read as the reverse complement.
AGCACGCCGTCGCCTTCAAGGCCATGCTCCGGCGGCGCGGCGTCCGGGTCGTCTCCATCACCGAGCAGGCTGACGACACCCCAACCGGCAAGCTCCTTGAGGCCATCATCGAGAGCGTGGACGAGTTCTACAGCGAGAACCTCGCCCAGGAGGTCACACGGGGGATGCGGGAATCCGCTTCTCGCGGCTTCTGGGTGACCACCTACGCCCCCTACGGCTACCGGAAGGTCTACGTCCAGGACGGGCCGAAGAAGCGCCCCAAGCTGGAGCTTGATCCGCCCGCCGACGCCGTGGCCCGCCGCATCTTCGACATGGTGCTCCAGGGCAGCAGCATCCTCGACGTGACCAAGGCGCTCAACGCCGAGGGCGTGGCCAGCCCCAGGGGAAAGCAGTGGCTCAAGACCACCGTCCACAACGTGCTGCTCAACGAAGCCTACACGGGCACGTTGGTCTGGGGGACCACGGCCAAGGACGGCGCGCCGCCCGTGCGCGTCGAGGACGCTCACCCCGCCATCGTCTCCAAGCGACAGTTCCAAAGGGCCAAGAAACTGCTGGGATCTCGCGCTCCGAAGAAGGTCCACCCCCGGCGTTCCGCCAGCCCCTACCTGCTCAGCGGCCTACTCAGGTGCGAGACCTGCGGCAAGGCCATGACCGCAGCCGAGGCCAAGAGCGGCAAGTACACCTACTACGTCTGCCACTCCCTGCTGAAGCGCGGCAGCGGCACCTGCAAGACCCCCAGGCTCAACGCCAAGTCCTTCGAGGCCCTCATCGTCGATGAGATTCGGGCCAACGTCCTTACCGAGTCCAACATCCGAGACCTGGTGAAGCTGCTGGACGAGGAGATGGACGGGGTGGCCCACGAGCAGCGTGAGCGGCTTCAGACCATCGACGGGGAGCTTGAGGACGTGAAGAAACAACTGAGCCGCGTCTGGCACTTCGTAGCGAGGAGCGACAGCGTCGACGTGGCCGAGGCTTCGGACCTCATCGTGGAACTCCGGGAGCGCAAGGAGAAGCTGGAGGTCGCCGCTGAGGAGGCCAGAGGGCTGCTCTCGGAGCGGCGGCGGTTCCTGGACAGCGCCGACACCATCGCCACCTTCGCCGCCGAGATGAGCGACTTCCTCAAGACCAGCGAGCTTACCGAGACCAGGGCCTTCGTCCACTCCTTCGTCAAGGAGATTGAGGTCAAGCCCGGCAAGGCCGCAATCGTCTACTCCATACCCACGCCGGATGACAGTCCCATAGGGGGAGCGGACGCCGCAGAGGTCGCCCTCACCGGGCGAGTTCGCAGTACGGTACAGTCTGGTGGGCCATCCTGGACTCGAACCAGGGACCTCAGTCTTATCAGGACTGCGCTCTAACCGTCTGAGCTAATGGCCCGTACTGTGCGTGGGGCAGGGCGTCTGCACGCCCCTGGACCTGCGAGCGAGCTACTCGGCGGAGGGGTCGTGCTCGACGACGATTTCCACTGGCGCGTTGCGCGCGACAATCAACTCCATCGGCTCCGTCAAACTGTCGTTGACGGGCTGGTGTACGGAGTCCGGTGGCACGTAGATGAAGTCGCCTGGTCCAATGGCCAAGCTGTTCTCCAGCCGCTTGCCGGTGAGGAAACGCCCCGTACCCTTCAATACGTAGATTGCCGACTCGCAGTTCACGTGATAGTGAGGCGAGGAGGCGCAGTTGGGCGGAATGGTGGCGACCGCGAGGTGAATGCCCTCGGCTCCCACCAGCGCCTGCGACACGCCCGCCAGGCGTGTCATCGCGCCCGACGCGATCTCCACCTCAAGTTCGCCTGGCCTTACAACGGTGCACTCGGCGTCTAGCTTAGTATCCATACCGTTAGATTGTACCACTTTCTCAGGCCGCCAAGAAACCCGCCGGTTGGCCGCATCTCGGCCGCCACTGCAGCGACGGCCCGACGCTTAGCCGTCGCGCCAGAGTTGGCAGCCGGTCACCCCCAGCGCCACCGCCAGCACCGAATCGATGTACGCCCAGAATATCAGATGGACGTCGCTCTGTACCTCCGGTGCATTGACGAGATAGTCGATCCAGTTCCAGAAGAACAGAATTCCAATTACTATCGAGCCGTACACCGCAACATTTACTTCGATGTACTTGCGCGTCACCTGCCCATCGGTGTCCGCGGCGTCGTGCTCCCGCTTGCGAAGGTAGTGGAACACCCAGAGCACCAGCACGCCCACCGCCATGAACCAGTTCAGCACCATCCATCCATCGACGGAGTCGAGCGAGTCCTGGTATATGGGGCCGAAGATGAAGTGAACTGCCACCAAGACCGCCAGGACTACCAGGTACATCGCAACGATCTTCTTTACTACCGCCATCGTCGCCTCCCTCTGCCGTAGTCGAAACTATCCTTGTGCCGTCGCCTCAGCTTGGAGGCGATTGTACCACCCACCGGTTTTCGCCCACAACTCAGCACCACAGGGGCGAGACCTATTGCGCTGCCGGCCTCAGAACTGCAACTTCAGCGTGGCCTTCTTGATGGCCTTCCATCGAGTCTCCTGGTCGGGCATCACGGCGGTGAGCAGTCGCCAGTAGTCGCGCGAGTGGTTGAAGTGCACCAGGTGCGCCAGTTCGTGCGCCACGACGTACTCGACGAGCGGCTCTTCGAGCATGATGACGCGCCAACTGAAGCGGAGAACGCCGTCGCTCGAACAGTTGGCCCATGCGCGGCGCTGGTTGCCAATCCGCAAAGTCGGCTCATGGTCGAATCCGAATCGCGGCAGCCAGCGGTCGACCAGGGCAGGAATCCTCTCAACGGCTCTTTCCTTGTACCACCCCTGTACGGCCACTCCGATCATCTCCGACCTCACCGGTTCGCCTAGACCGGCCGGCACAGCCAAGCTGAACGCGCCATCCTCGAGGCGCACCACGACGCGGCGTGTCCCTTCTACCGGGATACATCCGACCGTCAGGCGCCGACCAAGGTAGGGCAGGGTGGCGCACTCGTCGAACTGGTCCGGTATGGCGAGCTGCTGGTCCTCCGGGTGCTGCTCCGCTATCCAGTCGGCGTTGCGGCGCACGAAGTCGTCGATCTCGCGTACTCGCGCTCGCACAGGTGCCGACACCAGCACCCGCCCGCCTTCCACGGTCAAGGCCACGTTCTTCGTCCGCCGCCTGCTGCGTCTCAGCTCGTATTCTATGGTGCGTCCCTTCGTCCGCACCCTTCTCACGTTGCTCGACACGGAACGCCTACCGGGTGACGCCCTCGTCCCTGAGCTGCTGAATACTGTCGGCGTCGTAGCCCAACTCGGACAGAATCTCGGCGGTGTGCTCGCCGAGCGCGGGGGAGGCGCGCGTGGCCTCGAGGGGCGACTCGCTCATGCTGAACGGCGGCCCCACCATCGTCACTTTGCCCACCAGCGAGTGTTCCAGCTCGACGACCAGGTCGTTGGCGATCACCTGCTCATTCGTCGGCAGTTCCTCCACGAACCTGAGCGGTCCGGCGGGGACGCCGGCCTCATCGAGCACGGCGAGCCACTCGTCGACCGTCTTCTCCAGGAATATCGCCCGCGCCTTTTCCAGCAGACGCTCGTTGAATGCCATCGACTCTTCGGACGTGGGGTCGTAGCCTGGCTCGAAGCGAATGTCGTGCAGCCCCACAACGTCAGCCATCTTCTTGCGAAGGGTGTCGCTGAGGCACCCGACGGTCACGATGCCGTCCTTCGCCTGGTAGGTCGTGTAGTATACGTTGCCCCTGCGGAAGGGAGACTGTTCTCGGTAGACCTCATGCATCGCCTCATACGAGGCACCCGCCTGCCTCATTGCCTGAAGGCCCTCCAGTAACTCCGCCCGCGGCTCCTCGTCGAGCGCCGCTATGCTCATGAACCTGCCGGACTGGACGGCCAGCGCCGAGCCCAGCAACGACGCCTCGATCTTCTGTCCCTTGCCGGTCCGCTCTCGGTGGTACAGGGCCGCGCACACCGACCAAGCGATGGACAGGCCCGTCGCGTAATCGGCAATGGCGGTGGACTGTATCTGCTGCGGCACTCCGTCCTGGATCTTGCCTTCCGACGCCATGAGCCCGGTCATGGCCTGCACCACGATGTCGTAGCCCGGTCGGTTGCTGTCCGGACCCTTGCGCCCATAGGCGGTGTTTTCGCAGTAGATTAGCCGGGGATTGATGGCCGAAAGGCTCTCGTAATCTATGCTCAGCTTGTACGGAACGTCGGGCCGGGCGTTGATGATTACCACGTCCATGTCGGGCACGAGACGGTAGACGATTTCCAGCGCCTCTGGCTTGGTAAGGTTGAGGGGAAGGCTGCGCTTGCCCCGGTTGAGGGAAATGTAGGTTGGGCTTTCGGTGGGGATGAACTCTCGGGCGAATCGCCACGGCTCGCCCCATGGAGGCTCGACCTTGATAATGTCGGCGCCCATGTCGCTGAGCAGCATTCCTCCCAACGGACCGGCGATTATCTCCGTGAACTCCAGTATCTTCACGCCGTCTAGCGGTCCTGGCATTAGCTCACCATGTCTCCACGGCCCGGGCGCCGCCGGGCTCTATTATCCATCATCCTACCGCGGGGCGAAATCGGAACTCGGGCCGGCTAGCCCACGAAAATTTCCTCCGGCAGAAAGGCTGACACCGTAACGTTTGGCAGGTCGACTATGTTGCTGATCTTCAAATCCACGGCCACGCTGCAGATAACGTAAGCCTGCTCCCGGCTCCAGCCGCGCTCGCCAAGTAGGTCGATCATGTTCAGCAGCGCGTTGCGGGCCGCCAGGGTCACGTTCTCGCCGTCGTTGGCGCCACCATCGGTGATTGGGTATCCCATGGTGGCTATGAAATTGCGGGGAGCAGCCCACTCCGGCGAGGCGAAGTAACCCGGGTGGGCGAATCGCGGCATACGAATGCCGTGCCGCTCCGCCTCTCCCTCGTGTACGCTGAACCTCACAACCGGCGTCGCGCCCATTTCTATTGCGGTAATGCAGCACTCCGAGTCGCCCTGCGCGAAGTGGCCGTCGCCCACAGAGTACAGCCCGCCCGGCACGGAGACCGGAATCAGGAGCCGCGATCCCTTCGTCAGCTGCTTTACGTCCACGTTGCCGCAGTTCTCGCGCGGCGGGATGGTGCGCAGACCCTGGCTCGCCACCGGCTCAGTGGCCGGCACCGCGTCCTCGGGGTCCGGCGGCGCTGCGATGCCTCCGCGGGCCGCAAGGTCGGCCTCGCGCCTGCGCCACTCCTCGACCTGCGCGTGCGACGGCGCGAGTCCGGCCGTGCCCATAAAGGAACCGTCCGGTATCCGAACTCCGGGAAGCTCGTTCGAAGTGGCCCAGCCGTCGCTGATTTCCCAGTGAACGAGGTATGGCTCCGTGAACAGGTCTCTCAAAAAACCCGAGCCCGGCCGTATGCGCGTCCACCCGTGTGACTGGGGCAGAATGTCGATGTACTCTACCTCCAGCAGGTCCCCCGGCTTGGCTCCTTTCACGTATACCGGCCCGGTCAGCGGATGCCCTACCTTGGCATCCATACCTTCCAGGTCGGTAACGGACATGCCGGGCCGAATCTGCCCGTCCGAGGCGTCCCGTGTTTCCAGGAGCACGTACTCCCCAGGATCGGCCTCCAACACGGGTGGGATGTCTGGATGCCACCTGTTGTGCCCCGTGTGCGACTCCTGCTTGAGGCGCTTAGTCCGGTCTATCTCGATGCTCTTCAAGCCGCTCGCCTCCTTTCGCCCGCGGTGCTGCCTGACCTCCTTGAGGGTGTCTTCCCGCTTCCGAAAGCAGAATAGCAGCAATGCGCCCGGTTTTCTAGCTGGAAGCGTCGGCCCGGTAGGCGGCCATGTCCTCCACGGAATCGAATAGGAATCTGCGCCAGTAGGGCAGGTCCAGCAACCGCCTCGCCTCAATCCATACGGTCACGCTCGTTTGGTCGCGAGCCAGAATTTCGTAGCGCTCCTCGTACAGGCCGACGAGCTGTAAGAAGTGCTCCCGAAATTCCGACGGACTGGGATAGCCCCGCTCACGGACTCGCTCGACGAGGGCGGCGCCGGTCTCGCCTATGGTTCGCCACGGCATGTCTTCGTAGGCACGCCGGAACGCGGCAAGGTCCTGTTCGAATCGTGGCACCGAGTCCATGCCGTGCGGGGCCGCGTAGCCGTCTGGAGCCGAGGGCGGGTCGTCCATCGGCAGGTACCACTTGAACAGCTCGAGGTAAAAGTCGTGGGCGTCGAGCGCGGGCCGTCTCCTGGTCGCCTGCCTCGCCTTTGTCGCGCCTCCCGTGTCGATCAGGGTGATACCCGCGCTCTTCGGGTCGAAGAAAACGTTCTGCGGCCTGGCGTCCAGCAGCACAATTCCTTGTTCCAGGAATGCGCAGCCGACTTCGAGGACGTCCCTTGCGACGGAGAACCTCGGCCGCGCCGGATGCCGCGCCACCGGATGCAATGCGAATAGCATTTGGGGCAGTCCGATAGGATTGCGCTTTATGCCGTCCGTCGCGCTGCCGACGAGCGGCAGCCCCCGAGCGCGCTCTTCCACGACGACCAGATAGGGATGTTCGTGCGTGTCGCCGAAGTAGGCGAAACCCGGCTCCGCCGTGGCATAGGCAATGGCCGCGGCCAGCCGTGAAAGGGCGCTGCCCATCCCGCGCTGTAGTTCGAGGGAGCGGGAGAGCCGGCGCTGCGCGTCGGCGTGTTGGCCGTGCGCAATCAGCATGGGGTGGGGGCGCTTGACGACAACCGGGGCGCCGTCCTCGAGGTCCATGGCCGCGAACACCTGGCAGTCCGCGCCTTCGCCGAGTGGTCCGGCGAGCCTGAACCGCGACAGGCCGGACGGCTCCATCTCCATGCTCAGCTCTTCGCCGCGGGCCAGGGGCCGCACCGTCCGAACCGACGCCTCAAAGCCGCCCCGGCCGGAAAGCGTGCGGGCGCCTGCACGCGAAGACCCCCTATCGCCAGACCTCTATTCGCTTGAACTGTTCCGCAAGGTCTACGCCGATGCGCTTGCCGACGTCCCTGTGCCTCGCCATCGACCGCTCCCGGCGCGCCGTCGACGGTTCGCCAACCTGGCTGACGTGGCAGTAGAGCGCCCTCATCTTGGTGTCGAAGGTGTCGGTTATGTCGAGGTACGTGTCCGGCTCCTCCGAGCTCCACAAATAGACCTCCCGAACTTTGTGCGGCTCCAGCCCCTCTTCGAGATGCTGCGGGAATGCGAGATGGTCGCGGGCGTAGGGGAACACCGCGTCTAGCGTAACGCGGCCGGTCACCATGTGGTCGCGGTGGCGGATGTAACGGCGGTTTGGGTCGATTGTAACGACGGTTTGGGGCCTGTGCCTGCGAATCTCACGCACGATGCGCTCTCGGAGTTCGGGGCCGTCAACAAGGCCCTGGTCGGGAAAGCGCAGGAACACCACCTCCGATATGCCAAGCACCTCGGCGGCGTTGAGCTGCTCCTCTTCCCGCGTTCGGGCAAGGTCGGCAGGGTCTACGGACCTGTCGCTCGTGCCGTGCCCGCCGTCGGTTGTCACCACCAGAACTACGTCGCGACCCTGCGCAGTCCATTTGGCGATGGTGCCGCCCGCGCCTCCCTCGGCATCGTCGGGATGAGGCGTCACCACAAGCACGTTATTCTTCTCTTCCATGATTTTGGAAACGTTCCTCCTCGAATGAGCGCGTGGCTCAAATGCGTGGCAATTGTACCACGCTGGCGCGTACCGCACCCGCGGAAGCTATGTCTCGCGAGGCAAGCTCGTGCTCATTGGAGCGGGACGTGCGCCATCCTCTGGGGCGGAAACTGCGTCGCCAACTGGAGCGTATGAAGCCTGTCCCTACCGGATCTGTGTTGCGCGATTCGCCGGTGTGGCGCCGGCGCCGGACCTGCTACATGCGGCGGGCCAGCTTCGGGTCGAGCACGTCGCGGAGTCCGTCCCCCGCTAGATTGATCGCGGTAACCGCGATGCCGAGCACCAGTCCGGGGAAGAAGATTATCCACATCGCCTTGCTTATGAACCCTCGGCCCTCGGCCATGATGTTGCCCCAGCTCGGGATGGTGGGTGGCGTTCCCGCGCCAAGAAAGCTGAGATAGGCCTCGGTGAGCACAGCAGCCGCAGCTATGAACGTTCCCATCACGACGAGCGGGGCGAGCAGGTTCGGCACGAGGTGGCGGGCGAGGATGCGCACCGGACTCGCGCCAATCACCTTCGCCGCGTCGATGAACGGCTGCTCTCTGAGGCTGAGCACGGACGCGCGGGCCACCCTCACGGTCCTGGGCGTGTCCACGATCGCCAGAGAAATGATGACGTTCTGGACGCTCGCGCCGAGCATGGCCATCAGCGCAATCGCGAGAAGGATGGTGGGAATCGCCATTATCCCGTCCATGACCCTCATGACTACGGCATCAAACTTGCGGAAGTACCCAGACACTGCGCCTATCATCGCGCCCGCCGTCATGGCGATCAGCGCCACGGAGAAGCCCACCAACAGCGAGATGCGGCCGCCGTAGAGCGATCTGGTGTACACGTCGCGCCCAAAGCCGTCCGCGCCGAACCAGTGCTGGGCCGACGGCCCGGTGAGGCGGCTGCCCATGTTGATGTCGGTGGGGTCGCCGCTCGAAAGCAGCGGGGCGGCGACGCTTATGACGGCGAGCAAGACTATGATCACTATGCCCGCCGCCATGCTGGGCTGGCGGCGGGCCAGTCGCATCGCGGCCTTTTGCCAACCTCCCGACCTGGGAATTGCGGTCTGTCCGCCCACTCCGATGGAGTCGCTTGTGCCGCGGGCCATCAGTATCTGATCCTGGGATCCAGGTAGGCGTATGCGATGTCTACGCCAAGATTGATGAATACGTACAGCGTCGCGAGTACGATTATCAGGCCCTGGATGACCGGGTAGTCCCTGGCGACTATCGCGTCCACCGCAAGCCTTCCCATGCCGGGTATAGCAAACACGCTCTCGGTCACGACCGCACCCGAAAGCAGCGCGGCCACTCCCAGCCCGATCACGGTGATGATGGGCAGCGAGGCGTTTCTAAGAGCGTGCCTGATCAACACCATGTTCTCGGTAATCCCCTTGGCCCGGGCCGTCCTGACGTAGTCCTCTTTCAAAATCTCCAACATGCTCGCCCGGGTCATGCGCGCGATGAGCGCAATCAGCACCAGTCCCAGCGTGATCGCCGGAAGGACAAGGTGCCTCGCGAACTCGACCGCGCCCTCCCCCAGGGGCGAGTAACCGGCCACGGGCAGCAGGGGGAAGTCGAGGCCGAAAGACCACAGGCCGAAGATCCAGATGAGTATGAATCCCACCCAGAAGACGGGCATGGAAAAGCCCACCGCCGCGAAGACCATTACCAATCTGTCGATCCACGAGTTTGCTTTCCACGCGGCCAGCACGCCCAGGGGCACCGCTATAAGCACGGCCGCCGTCTCGGTGATCAGGGTCAGGGACAACGTTGGCTCGACCCGGCTGGCGATGAGGCGCAAAACAGGCTCGTCGGTCTTCCGAATCGAATTGCCCAGGTCGCCCCGCGCCAGCTGGCTGATCCATACGCCCAACTGCACGGGCAGCGGCTTGTCCAGGCCGAGCCTGTTGCGTATCTGTTCCACGTCCTCGAGCGTGGCCTCGTGACCGGCCAGCACCGCGGCGGGGTCTCCCGGCACGATTCGCAGCAGCGTGAATGTGAACAGCGCGACCACCGCCAGCACGGGAATGGTGGCCAGGATCCTTCGCAGAATGTACGCCCTCAACACTCACCTTTCTGATCGGCCAACGACTATGGTTGCTACGGAAGCCGGCTTCTCCCGCCGAGAGCGTGTCTTGCCCTCTGCCTGGGCCTTTCACTCGGGGAGAGGGGGGCGTTCGACGCCCCCTCGTCGCAAGAGGTAGGTCGCTACTGGCCGCGCCGTGAAGGGTCCTCCCAGTAGAGGCCCACGGCGTAGAATCCTCCAACTGGCGAGGCAATCAGACCATCCAGGTCCTTGTCCATTGCCCGCAACTGGAAGAAGTTCCCAAGATGCACGTAGGGCACTTCGTCGAAGAATACCCTCTGCATTTCACTCGCGATGTTCTTCAGTTCGGTCAAGTCGGACTCGCGTGAGAATCGTGCTCTCAGTTCCTCCATCGCTTCGCTGTCGTAGTATCCCAGGCCGTCTTTCCTGAGCGCGCCATTGGCCAGAGGAAGGAAAGCCCAGCTGCTCATCCAGGTGGGGGCAATGTGCCACTCGTTGACGGCGGTCGAGTCGCGGGGCGCGAGGATCAACTGCACTTCGGTAGCCCAGTCGACCACCCGGTAGTCTACATTCACCCCAGCCCTCTTTAGCTGCTCGTTCAGCACAATTGAAATTGGGTGGATGGTGGGGTAGTCCGCAGGGTCGAGCACGGTTATCGGCTCCCCGTCGTAACCCGCTTCATCCAGCAACTGCTTGGCAAGTTCCACGTTGTTCTGGTTGTACTTTTCAGACGACACTTCGTTGGCGAAGAACGTGCCGCACGAGAAAACCGATGGGCAAAGCGACCAGAGCTCGGAAGGCCCGTAGCCCTGCATTATCTCCTCAGCATTCGTGAGCGCCTGGATTGCCCGGCGCATCAACAGGCCTTTGGGAGTGTGGTCGAAGGGAGGCGCCGCCTTATTGAAGAAGAAGATGGGCTGGGAGCCGGGCCTGCCGATGGCAACTTCTATCTTGGGATTGCCGTCCAGTTCCTCGTAGAAGTCCAGCGACATGATGTCCAGGAAGTCCACTACGCCCGTTTGGAGCGCGGACGCCCTGGTCTGCTGATCGGGCACCTCTAGCATCTCGAGCTCGTCGAGATACGCCACCTTGCCCCCCGCCAGGAAGCTCGGCGCCTCGTCTCGCGGCGTGTAGTCCTGGAACTTCTCCACGACTATCTTGTTGCCCAAATCCCACTCCACGAGCTGGAACGGGCCGGAGCCTGTATGGTCGCTCACCAGTTCGGAGGACGGCGTTGCCGCAACGCTTGCCGGCATGATGACAGGGTAGGAGACGGTAGGAATGCCCAGCCCCTGCAGGAAGACGCCGACCGGCTCTGTGAACTCGGCGGTGAACTGCTTGTCGTCGACCTTGGTGAATCCCACCAGAGCATCATTGAAGAAGGAACCATAGGCGGACTTTTCCCGCCATCGATGCAACGACGCTATCACGTCGTCCGACGTTACGTCGTCGCCGTTGTGGAACTTCTGGTTGTCCCGCAGGGTGAAGACGAATCTCTTGCCGCCGTCCTCCACGGACCAGTCCTCCAGCATCTGAGGCTGAAGCGCGCCCTCCTCGTCCCAGGACACGAGAGTGTCGTACAAGTTGTACCCGTAGGTCAGGGTTACGGCGGCGGAGGTCACGTGGGGGTCCAGCGACCCGACGCTTCCCTGTGATATCCACTTCAGCGTGCCGCCGAACCTGGCCAGGGATTCGGGCACGGGCGTAGGCAACGCCCTCGCCGGCCTCTGCTCCAGGCCTGCCACCGCCGGAGCCGGCAGAACGTCCAGCGGGATGGAGGTGGCTGCCGGCGCGGCGGGCGCGGCGGCCGCGGCGGCCGCGGGATCCATCCGTGTTGCGGCCCCGGCCGCCGGAGCCGGAGCCGCTGCCTCCGGCTGGGCCGGCTGCACTCGCTCGCTCGGCTCGGCCGACGTACAGGCCAAGACCAGAACGACGAATGCCGACAGCGTCAGAAACATGGTAAGCAATTTCGCCGACTTCATACACTTTCTCCCGCCACTTACAACCAAATCAGGTTTCATTGGGGGCCACTCGCAAGGACATTCGGCATTCGCCGGAAGCTCTCCATACGTTGCCCACCGCCCCAACGCTACTACAAGTGTGAATATTAGTCCAGTTAAGCGAAATTTCCGGCGTGTCCCAATTCGGTGATGGCCGGTATCGGAAGACGGTACAAAGCACACCCCATCAAGGCTCAGGCCGCAAGCTATTCGTTTGCAGCGGTGCACGCCCACCATGCCGCTGAGACCTGGATATAGGGGGAAGGGTTCTGCCGGCCCTTCTTGAACGTTACGCACATACGTGCTATTGTCCTCGCGACGAGGGACCAACCCGGCGACTTGGCGTCCACGGACACGGGTCTTGAGGCCCCAGCCGACCTGTCTCTTAACTGTTACATTTCGATGCTCCCACGCATGAGTCCCGCGCCCAAGAGCGCCTCTATCCGGGGCGCACCGCCGAACCCCCAGCTATGAGATGAGACGGAATGAATCAAAATGAGACACATTTCGCGACTTTGCTCGCCCGTGAGCGGGCGTCGGCAGCGCTGGCTCCTGTGCTAGTCCCTTGCCGCGGCGGCGGTTGCCGCCTTCGCCTTGAAGTTGGGCATTACGTCCCGGGCGAACCAGTCCAGCTGTTCGAGAATGACGTTCTGGGGCGTGCCGATCACGTTCCCCATGTTCACCTCTTCCAGGCCGGGGTACATCTCCTGCATACGTATCAGCTTCTCGGCGATCAGGTCCGGCGGGCCGCACAACCACGAGCCGGACTCCACCGCCTGCTCGATCGTGGGCAGGCCGGCGAACGGTGCTCTCGCGGGGTCGCCCAGCGCGCTCACCTGCTCGTCGGTCAGACCTCGCACGAAGCCGAGCGGGGCGAACATCTTCATGTTCTCCTCGAAATAGGTGCGGGCCTCGTCGATCGCCTTCTTCTCGGTCTCGGCTATGTGGAACGAGACGCCCATTATCAGGTCCCCGCCAAGCTCGGTCTCTTTGCCGCGGTCCGCGAGCGTCTTCTGCCACGCCTGCACCACTTGGCCCGCCGCGCCGCCCGGGGCCGCGCCGCCGCCGATGATGCCCTTGATGCCGTGCTTGGCCATGAAGTTAAGCCCCCGCTCGCTCGCGCTCACTATCGGCTGCCAACACTCGACGGGCAAGTTAAGCGGGCGGGGCACCAGCGTAATCTCCTTCAGGTCGTAGCCGCGGTATGGCACGTCCGGAGGTATCTGGTAGTTTTTGCCGTGGTGCGAGAACGACTCGTTGTTGAACGCCTTGAAGATGACGTCCACCTGCTCCTCGAACAGCTCACGGTTGGCGTCGCCGTCCAGCATGGGCGCCCCAAACACCTCGACCTCGCGGGTGTGGTAGCCGCGTCCAACCCCGAATATCACGCGCCCGCCTGTCAGCACGTCCGCGGTCGCGAAGTCCTCAGCCATGCGAAGCGGGTGCCACATCGGAGCGATGTTGAACCCGCAGCCGAACTTGAGGTTCTCGGTCAGATGGGCGAGATGCACGGCCAGCAACAAGATGTTGGGAATGCACTCGTAGCCCTCCCTCTGAAAGTGGTGCTCGGCGAACCACAGAGTGCTGTATCCCGTGCGATCCATCAACTCCGCCATAGCCTGCGACTTGTCGAACACCGTGGCGAGATGCTCGTCCGGCAGCCAGCGGTCGTTGACGGGCGTTCCCGTCAAGCCCATGTCTTCAAGGTCCACGTGCCCCGCGAACAGAGTTCCAAATCTGGTTATCATGGCAAACCCCCCGCTTCACTTGTCCATTGCCTTTCCCCACATTGTAGGGCGGCGGGTCAGTGTGTCAACCTGAGTCGATTATCGACCGCCGCCCGCTGTATAATCGCGGAAGCCACTAAGGCGAAAGGAGCTAGGACATGCCAATCCAATCAAGATATCTCTTTACCGCAAGCATGGACGTTCGGCCCGACAAAGAGGGAGTGTTCAACGAGGTGTACGACACCGAGCACGTACCGCTCTTGCAAACGGTGCCGGGCGTCATTTCCATCGCGCGGCTGAAGACAGAGGAGCTGACGATGATTCTCGGCGGCGAACGGCAAACCATCGTCGCCGAGGGAGAGCCCCGCTACAGCGCCATCTACGAGATCGAGTCGCCCGAGGTGCTGACGAGCGACGCCTGGGCAGCGGCAGTCGACCAGGGACGCTGGCCGGACGAGGTCAGGCCGTACACGACCAACCGACGTCACGTGTTGCGCAGCTTGCTGCTTTCGTGAGCCTCCGCCGGCCTGGCACGATCCTTCCCCAAAGCGGCCCCTCAAGCTAATGCTGAACGTCCTGAGGGCGCGCCACGCCAACTACAAGTGGTGGGCCTTCGCCACCGTCGCCATGGGCACCTTCGTGTCCGTGCTCGACCAGTCAGGCCTGTCGCTGGCGCTTCCTCTTATCGCCGCCGACCTGGACGCCTCCATTCCGGCGGTGCAGTGGGTGACGCTGGCCTACATGCTCGCGACCAGCTCGCTCCTGTTGCCTGTGGGACGCATGTCGGACATCCTGGGCCGCAAGCGGGTGTACGTAGCGGGATTCGTTATTTTCATCGCGGCGGCCATTCTGGCCGGCTCGTCCAACACGCTTGGCTTCATAATCGGATTCAAGGCGCTTCAGGGAGTGGGCGCCGCGATGATTCAGGCCAATGGCATGGCCATCGTCACGACCACGTTTCCCGCGAGGGAACGCGGCAAGGCGATCGGCACTCTGATGACCACGGTCGGCTCAGGAGCGATCGCGGGGCCGATCATCAGCGGTGCCGTAGTGGGGGTCTTCGGTTGGCGCGCGGTGTTCTTCCTGGGGGTGCCTATCGGCCTGCTCTCACTCGCGGCGGCCATTGCCGTGCTCGACTCCGGGGCGCACTCCAGCAGGGACGGCGGCGGCAAGGCCGGATTCGACTGGCTCGGAGCGGGGCTATCGGCCGCCGCGCTGTCCATCCTACTGCTGGTGGTGACCAACGCCCACGCGCTGGGTTGGGCATCGCCGCTGGCCATAAGCGCTCTTGGCGCTGTGGTCGTTATGCTCGGCGCATTCGTCTGGTGGGAGTCCCGCGCTCCCCGGCCCATGCTCTCACTGGAGCTGTTCCGCCGCAGGCTGTTCACCTTGGGAAGCGCGGCGAGTTTCCTGACCTTCATGGCCGGAAGCTCCGTGTTCTTTCTCATGCCATTCTTCCTGCAGGGGGTGCGTGGACTCACTCCCTGGGAGACAGGACTGCTGTTAAGCCCGACGGCTGTCTGCTTCGCCGTCGCCGGGCCGATCGCAGGGCGGCTCTCCGACAGGTACGGCTGGCGGTGGTTCATCATCGGCAGCCTGGTCGTCAACGGTATCGCCATGCTGGGCCTGGCGACTGTAGGCGACGATGCCCCCGTCTGGCGATTGATGGGCGCGCTTTTTCTCCAGAGCATAGGCATGGGCTTCTTCTACTCACCAAACTCCAGCGCCGTTCTCAGCACCGTCGAGCGTTCGAGATACGGTGTCGCCACGGCGTTCATGACGCTCATGCGCACCGGCGCGACCGTCATCGGAATCGCCCTCGTGACGTCCGTGGTCACTGCCGTGATGGGTTCGATGGGTTACGAGCCGAGCCTGAATGCCATAGCGTCGCAGGGGGTGAACGAAGGCGTGAGGGGCGCATTCACGCAGGGTCTGAGAACGGCCTTCTACGTGATGTTCGGCCTGAACCTGGTGGCCCTGGTGCTGTCCAGCGTGCCGGGCACATCCGCTCCGTCCACAGTGAACCCCGCGGAAGTGGGCGAGCGGGCGCCGGCTCGCTAGGATGATTTGCCGTTGAGACTACCGGCTGCGATAGGTCCGATCAGCAAGGTCGCGAGTAGCCCGAACTACAAGTGGTGGGCCTACTTCTCAATCGCCATCGGGCTGTTTCTCACCGTTCTGGACCAGTCCGGCGTCAACATCGCGCTGCCCAGGATCGCAGAGAAGTTCGACGCCGACATCCCGACCGTGCAGTGGATCAGCCTCAGCTACGTGCTGAGCACGAGCGCGACGCTCATGCCGCTTGGCAGGCTGTCGGACATGCTGGGCCGGAAGCTGGTGTACGTGACAGGTTTCTTTGTATTCGTTGGCGCGGCGGCACTGGCGGGCTCGGCCAGCACCTTTACGCTCATCATCCTCGCAAAGGTCATCCAGGGCGTCGGCTCGGCGGCGATTCAGGCGAACGGTATGGCGATGATCACGCAAGTGTTCCCTGAGCGGGAGCGGGGCCGCGCGCTGGGTCTCTACATGGCCATAATCGGCACCGGCGCGATCACCGGCCCCATAGTCGGTGGGCTGCTCGTGACGCAGCTTGGCTGGCGCTCCGTATTCTTCGCGAGCGTGCCGATAGGCGTCATCGCCATAATCGCGGCGCTGGCGGTGCTCCGCGGCGGCGGCGGTGCGGGCATGTCGCGCCAACGCTTCGACTGGGCCGGCGCTGCGCTCTCCTCGGCGGCGCTCATCAGCTTTCTGCTGGGCATAACGAACGCCCACGAGCTGGGCTGGCTCTCGCCACCCATCCTACTCGCGTTCGGCCTCGCGCTGACGCTTGTGGTCGCGTTCACCTGGTGGGAGCGGCGAATCGACCACCCCATGCTGGACCTGGACTTCTTCCGCGTGAGGGCCTTTTCGCTTGGCGTGGCGGCCAGGTTCCTGAGCTTCCTAGGCGGCACGGCGGTGTTCTTCCTCATGCCCTTCTACATCATTCAGGGGCTGGGCTACCAAGCCAGCACGGCGGCGCTGCTCATGTTGCCCGGCTCCGCCTGCACGGCTCTCATGGGGCCGATAGCAGGCCGCCTATCGGAAAAGTTCGGCACGCGCTGGCTTTCCGTCGGCGCGATGGCCAGCTCCACGGCGGGGATGTTTCTCTTCTCCCAGCTGGGCACCGACTCCTCACCAGTACACGTCATGGCGGGCATGGTGCTGACGGGCACCGGAATGGGTGCTTTCTCGTCGACGAACACCAGCGCCATCATGGGGTCCCTGAACCGCCAGTCCTACGGAATAGCCTCCGCGTTCCTTAACCTGGTCAGGACCTTTGCGAACCTAACCGGCGTTGCCGTTGGAGCGGCCATCACGGCCTTCACCATGGCCTCTCTCGGGTTCGAACCCAGCCTTGCGGACGTGGGGCAGTCGGGGGATGCCGAGGGTGCGAGGGCGGCGTTCGTACTCGGGCTGAACCGCGCGTTCCTGCTATCCACGGCGCTGATGGTGACAGCGTTGGTTTTTGCCGCGCTGCGCGGGGAGCCCGTGGCGTACGATCAGGCCGGGGTCGGCGAGCGTGAGCGACGGGAGGCCACGTCGGAGAGGGCGAGCTAGCCTCCCAGGCGGGTCTTTGCTCGCGAGTAGCGGCGGATCAGCTCGTCGGCGAGCGGGTTCTCCCGCCCCGGGAACCTCACAGCGACGTCCTCGCCGCTGGCGATGCGAAAGAAGACCGTAGTGTGAGGCACCACTCGGACCACGCTCCTGAGTACGAGATACGCACCCAGCACCAGCCCAAGAGCTCCAAGCATGAACAGTAGCACGTCGACGATCTCGAAAATGCCGCCGCTCTCTCTCAGCATCGAGCTTGCCGAAAGCTCGAGCGCGGTGAACACCGCTCCGGCGGCAAGCAGCATTAGTCCCTGCCTTATCCTGCTGTCCTGGCCGCCAATCACCCTCTTGTACTCGGTGATGTCGACCAGAGGAATCTCGGTGACGGGACTGGAGCCGGCCCTGTTCTTGGCGGCCACCAGCAGCCTCTGGTTGGTCAGAGTGCCGTTGCCGCCCTCGAAGACGATCTGTTCGTCCGGTAGGAGTTCCACGTTGGCGGATGAAAGCATGGGTCTATCACCATCATCAAGGGTAACTGAAGTTTACAACACAGGGGCAGCGGCTGAAAGGGCAGAACCGGATCACAGGCCTCGCGCGGGCAGATTCCGCGGTTTCTGGCCGGATTCAACCCGAAACTTCCCGCTCTTGGGCCGCTCGCCTCGACGCGGAAGGGGGCATTCCGACCCGGCCCCTGTTTCCGATTAAAGCCAGGCTTGCCCACCTGTTTTTTCGATGATATGCTGTATCGGCAATTTGGGGGCGATCAGCCTTTTGACCAACGCTCAACAGAATCTTCTCATGTATAAGAGTCCTGTACGTTGATATTGCGTATCATATCGTGAGACTGGAACCGGAGTTTCATCAGCATAGTCTAAAGGCGGCCAAGCATAATGATGACACAAGGTGTAAGACCCAACCTTTTAGCGGCGCTCGAGGACCAAGGCCACCGGCTGACCTCTCCGCGGCGCCGGGTAATCGACCACCTGAGCGAAAAGCTCGAGGGGTTCAGCGCGGAACAGGTGCACGAAGAGTTACCAGACGTGGGCAGAGCCACTATCTACAGGACGATAAAGCTGCTCGTTGAGGCGGGCGTAGTCTGCAAGCTGGCCCTCCCGAACGGCTCGCCAAAGTACAGTCTGGCGAGATTCGAACACCACCACCACACCGTCTGCATCAGATGCGGAAACGTGGGCGAATTCAGAGCGGCCACGATTGAGCGGATTATCCGTGCCCTCGGAACCGATATCCCGGGGGAAATGCTCGGCCACCGGATCGAGTTCTATGTCTGCTGCGAACAGTGCCTGGCGCGGGAAGATGCCTGACGCGGCCACGTAGCCCGTAACGCAGGCGCGCCTGGGCGTGCCGTCACCTGGAGACAGGTATGTCCAGACGTTCGACCGCCGGCTGGCGGAAACCGGGACCCAGTGTACGACAGGGAGGCTGAGCATGGGCTACGAAACGGGACAGGCGCCCGGCATCGTGGCGAAGTCCGTGACCGTTGAGATCGGCGGGTACAAGGCTCTAACCGGCGTTGACTTCGAGGTGGGACCGGGCACCCTCATGGGCGTGCTCGGACCGAACGGCGCGGGCAAGAGCACCCTGTTCGGGGCGCTGGCCGGCACCGTGCCCGTCACCGGAGGCAACGTGACTCTGCTGGGAGATGGCGCGCGACGAGGCGCGCTGGCCTACGTGCCCCAGCGAGACAGCGTGAACTGGCGATTTCCGGCCACGGCTTTAGACGTGGTGATGATGGGCCGTTGTCTGAATGCCGGATTGCTCCACTCTCTCGGCCGGGAAGACCGAGAAATGGCCCAGAAGTGCCTCGAGCGGGTAGGGCTTTGGGACCGTCGCGACGCCCTGATGGTGGAGCTGTCAGGCGGGCAGCGGCAGCGCGTGTTCGTCGCCCGCGCCCTCGCCCAGGAAGCCGTTATCCTGCTGCTGGACGAGGCGTTCAGCGGGGTTGACGTGGGCGCGCAGGAAGGCCTCGTCCGGGTCCTCCAGTCCCTCCGAGACGAGGGCAAGATAGTGCTGCTCGCGACGCACGACCTCTCCAACCTCGCCCGCAGATTCGACCAGGTGCTTTGTCTCAACAGGCACGTCTGCGCTTACGGCCCACCGGATGTGGTCTTCACGTCAGAGGTGCTGGAAGAGCTCTACGGCGCCCACGGCGTCGAGTTCGCCCGGGACCCTGCCGGCAACGGTGAGGAAGCGAGTTGACCGAGCTGCTGATCGAGCCGTTCACCTTTGGGTTCATGATACGGGCGCTCATAGTCTCAGTGCTCGTTGGTGTTATGTGCCCAGTGCTGGGTGCCTACGTCATCACGCGTGGCAGCGCGTTCATGGGAGATGCCCTGGCGCACTCGGTGCTTCCCGCGATGGCCCTGGCGTTCCTGCTAAAGATAAGCCCCTTCATCGCCGCTGTGCCCGGCGGCATCGGGATCGCCCTTCTGATGGGCTACATCAGCCGCCGCACGCGCATCAGTGAGGACACCTCTATCGGCATCGTGTTCGCGGGCCTGTTCGCGCTGGGCCTGGTGATGCTCTCGAAGTTCTCGGTGGGCGTGAACATTGAAGACCTGCTGCTCGGACAGGTGCTCGGCGTTTCCGTCACAGACGTCTACGTGTCACTGGGCCTGGGAGCAATCGTACTGGTGGGCCTATACATTTATCACAGCCCCCTAGCGTACACCTCGTTCGACCCGGTGGGCGCCGAGGTTGTCGGAATCAAGACTGCGCTCGTGGAGGCGGTACTGCTAACGATGCTGGCCCTGGTCATCGTAGTCGGCATACAGGCGGCGGGCATCGTGCTCGTAATGGCCATGCTGATCACGCCGGCCGCGGCGGGCTACCTTCTGGCGAGGCGGTTCGTGGGCGTGATGGCGGTAGGAGCCATAATCGGCGGCGCGTCGGCGATTACCGGACTCTACCTCTCATACCACTTCAACTTGCCGTCCGGCCCAGCAATGGCCCTGGTAGCCACCGGCATATTCGGAGTAGTGGCAACCTGGAAGCGGCGCGCGGTCTGACGCTTACGGGCGGTCGCGTGGCGCCACGTCTTCCAGAAACGCAGAAAGGTCCGAGGGCAGCTCGGTCGTGAACTCCACGTACCTGCTACTTTCGGGATGTCGAAAGCCCAATACGGCCGCGTGGAGGAACTGCCTGGCAATCACGTGAGGCCCTCGCCCGTAGGTGCGATCTCCCACCACCGGGTGCCCCAGCGAGGCAAAGTGCACCCTGATCTGATGGGTACGTCCCGTCACAAGCTTCACCTCCACCAGACTGCAATCAGCGTAATGGGCCAGTACCCGGTAGCGCGTGATCGCCTCCCGCCCTACTTCCACGACCGCCATCCGCTGCCGGTTGGCGGGGTCTCTCCCGATCGCCGACTCGATCACCGCTCGGCAAGGCTCGATACGGCCGCGCACGAGTGCGAGGTAAGTCTTGCGGAAAGCTCTGCGCTTCAGCTGGCCGGTGAGGTCCGCGTAAGCGCTCGCCGTCTTGGCGACGACCATCAGGCCAGAGGTGTCCTTGTCGAGCCGGTGGACGATTCCGCGCCTCATGCCGGCTCCGCCGGGCAGCCCGGGGCAGATCTCCAACAAGGCGTTCAGCAGGGTGCCGTCCGGCTGCGCCGGCGTGGGATGGACGACAAGCCCGGCAGGCTTGTCGACCACGATGACACTCTCGTCCTGGTGGACGATTTCCAAGGCGATGCGCTGCGGCAGGTCTCCGGCCGGGGATTCCTCGGGCACTTCGGCGACTACTTGCTGCCCGGTCCGTAACCTCGTCGATGCCTTGGCAGGCGTGCCATCCAGCGTGACCCGGCCATCGTCGATGAGTCGCCGCGCTCTCGACCTAGAGACGCCTGGCAACCTGGACGCGACGAAGGCGTCTAGGCGCTCGCCGCCCGCAGCGGCGTTGAACTCGTATGTTGCGCTCAAGGCGGGCCGCCACCGCCGGAATCCCCGGCACCCTCCCTTCGCTCATCTCGCCCGGCAAGCACGAGCACCGACACGAGCACGATCATGCCGACGACGATGCAAGAGTCGGCAACGTTGAAGATGGGCCAGGGCCCCACGTCGATGAAGTCCACGACGGCGCCGGCCCACAACCTGTCGACCAGGTTACCCAGCGCGCCGCCTAGCTGCATGCCGATCGCGGCGCGGAGCAGCGGCTTGTTCGGGGCGTGAGCCCGGTAGAAGTAGACGAGGAAGCCAATTGCGACGAACGACGCCAGTATGAGCACAAGCGTCTGGTTGGGGAAGAGTCCGAAGGCCGTTCCGGTGTTGGTGCCGTACGTTAATCTCAGAAACCCGGTGGCCGGCCACGACTCGCCGAGCTCGAAGTTGTTGCGCACGAACAACTTGGTGAGCTGGTCCACCGCGAAGGCAGCGGGGGCCAGTAGCAGACCGGCGTGCTCGCTTACCCTGAACGCCCTATTTCCCGCCTCGGGCACAACCGCGGCCCGGTGTTCGGCTTCCGGTTCTACACTCATGGTCTGCCGTTGTGCCACCCTCCGTTCTAGAATCCAGAATAACACATGGCAAACTCCACTGACACGGCTACAACATGCCGGTGCGCAGCCAGCGCCCCCTGGCGTAATAGATGTAAAGCAGGGCGAGCCTGGAGGTCATGCCGACGACGATTGCCCAAGGGACGCCGAATTGGCCCAGCGGCGAGAACACCGACAACGCGAAGGCCAGAGGGATCTCCACCGCCCACATCGTGGCCATAGTTATCACCATCGGGGCCATGGTTGCCCCGGTGCCGTTGAGCGCCTGCGTGAACACCTGGACGGCGCTCATCGACACGTAGCCTATCGCGACTATGCTGACCCAGGTGGCAGCCTGGGACACGAACTCAGGCTCGCTGTTGAACAGCCCGGCGACCGCCTCCGGGAATAGTAAAAACAACACGACAACCAGAGACGACCCAATCGCGGCGTAGACCAGCGCCCAGTTGATCGAGCCCTTCGCCCTCTCCGGAAACCCCGCGCCCAGGTTTTGTCCGGCCAGCGCTCCCGCCGCTCGCCCCAGGCCGCGGCTGCCCTGGTTGACCACGTTCTCCGCGCGGCGTGTGAGCGCGAACGCGGCAAGCGCTGCGTCTCCAAACGTCGCCACAAGGCCCACGACCACCAGTTGTCCCAGTCCGCGCTGCATGTTCGTGACCGACGCCGGCGTTCCGATCTGTACCAGCCGCCAGATGAGTGGCAGGTCCAGGCTGTAAGCCCGGACGCTGAGTTCGAGTCTCGAGGTTCCCTTGAGAAGCGCGTAGAAGTTCATCGCTCCGCCAATCCCGACGGCCACGAGGTTTGCGACCGCAGCACCGGTCAGGCCCAGCGACGGGAACCACAACACGCCAAAGATGAGAAGCGGGCTGAGGGCGACGTGGATCACCCTGGTCACCAGCGCGGCCTTGAGCGGCGTCATGCTGTCGCCGGACGCCTGCAGCGCGCTGCCGCACAGCCGCTGGTAACCCATCACTGCCATGACGATGAATTGGACCCGCATGTAGCCTGAGGCCTGCGCCACAACGGCGTCGCTCAGGCCCAGCAGGCGCAACAGCGGCTCGGTAAGGAAAAGTCCGGCGAGCACCGACAAGAGCGCGAAGAGGGTTGCGAGAGTGAGTGACTGCGCCAGCACGTGGTTGGCGTAGAGGATATCGCGAGTGCCAACGGCCCGCGCGATCATCGACCTCATGCCGGTGTCCAGCCCCATCCGGGACGTCATGACCAGGAGGATATACGTCTGGGCTACGCCCATACCGGCGATCGCCTCGAACCCAAGCCGTCCGGCCCATATCAGGTCGGCGATCTGGTCGATTACCCCGAGCTTGCCCTCGGCGATCTGGGGCCAGCTGACAAACCAGAGGTTTCCCGGAATGCTGCCCTTGGTGAGGTCCCGCGTAGCGTATGAGGACCGCCTGCGAGCTCGGCGGGCGCCGGCCTGGGGTGGGCTTCCTGCCGGACTCGTCGAGACCTGCGCCGGACTCTTGCAGGGAAGTTCGGGATCGCCGTCCGCCATAGGGTGGGACCTCCAGAGCCGCGTAGGCGAGCAGGCGGCCACGCGCAAGCATAAGCGATACAGAAATATGGCGTCAAACCGAAAGGGCGGGCCGTCATGTCCATTCCCGCTTGCATCAAACGTACCTTACGTGCTATATTACTTACGTGTAATGCACATACACAGATACAGCTAAGGGAGGCGAACATGAGCGAGCAACACAGATACGAGATCAAAGCTGATCCCACCGACGGCGAATCGTGCAGCGAAGCCGAGCAAACGGGTCAAGATCTCAAAGGCAAGAGCAAGAGACTCATCAACGACCTCGACGAGGTTGTCGATGAGGTGAACAAGGTTGTCCGGGAGGCCGTGGGCAGAGGCTCGGACGCGGTGGGGGCGCTTGGCGAGAACGTGAAGCAGACTTGGCAGGACACCGTGCGGGGCCAGCGCTCCGCAAGAACGAGCGTGGTGATGGTGCGGGTAAACAGCGAAAGCCTGCAGCGCCTCGACGAGCTGATCGAAGCGGGCTTATGTTCGAGCCGCTCGGAGGCGGCCCACTACCTGATAACCGAGGGCGTCAAGGCCAAGCAGGACACCTTCGACAAGATCAGCCAGAAGATCGAGGAGATCCGCAAGGCCAAGCGCGAGCTGCGAGAGCTGCTCGGCGAGGACGCCGACGACATGTCCGGCTAGCCCGGCGGCACGAGCAGAGTCGGCCGCGTTGATACCGGGAATCCGTTTGCGGGAGCAACCCCCGTTCGTTATACTAGACTCCTATTTCACGCCCGGTTCAGCGCAATTTGGAGCCCTGCGAAGTGGAGACTCTGTTAGCGAAGATTCGGGACTACCTGCCCGAAGAGAAGATCTCCGTAGTCGAGGACGCCTATCAATTCGCCGAGCGCGCCCACTCAGGTCAGTTGCGCCGTTCTGGTGAACCGTTCATCGAACATCCCATCCAGACGGCGCTTCTGCTAGCGGACCTGAAGCTGGACGCCAACGCGCTTGCCGCGGCCCTGCTCCACGACGTCCTCGAGGACTGCGACGTCTGCTCCGAGGAACTGGAGGAGAGGTTCGGCGGCGAAATCGCCAAACTCGTCGACGGCGTCACCAAGCTCACCCAGGCGGAGCTGCTGTCCGAAGAGCGCAGCCAGCTGCAACGGCCTCAGAACAGCGACAGATTCGCGGAGGCCGCCACCATTCGCAAGATGATCGTCGCCATGGCTGAGGACATCAGGGTCGTTCTCATCAAGCTGGCCGACCGCCTGCACAACATGCGAACCCTCAAGTTTCTGCCGTCGGAGCGCCAGATCGCCATTGCCCAGGAGACTCTGGACATCTACTCCCCTCTGGCCCACAGGCTGGGCATCTGGGAGCTGAAGTGGCGCCTCGAGGACCTCTCGTTCCAGTACCTCAACCCGGCGGCGTACCGCGAACTCTCCAACCTGCTCAACTCCAAGCGGCAAGAGCGGGAAGAGTACGTCTACCGTGTACAGACCGCGCTCAGGGCGGAGCTCGACGCGGCCGGCATTGAGGCCGAAGTGACAGGGCGGCCCAAGCACTTCTACAGCATCCACAAGAAGATCCAGAAGTACGCCGAGCAGAACAAGACTTTCGGCGAGATCTACGACCTATTCGCGCTGCGCGTGCTGGTCACCGAGGTCAAAGACTGCTACTCGGCGCTCGGCGTGGTGCACAGCATGTGGCGCCCCATTCCGGGCCAGTTCGACGACTACGTCGCCAACCCCAAGGACAACCTTTACCGTGCGCTGCACACCACTGTCCTGTGCGAGGACGCCTGTCCCGTCGAGGTCCAGGTGCGCACGCACGAGTTCCACAACGTGGCCGAATATGGCGTCGCCGCCCACTGGCTCTACAAGGAAGGGTCTTTCACGGATGTGCAGTTCGAGGAGAAGATGACCTGGCTTCGCCAGCTCCTCGAGTGGCAGAGGGACGTCAGCGGCGCTGAAGAGTTCGTTGAGTCGTTCAAGACGGACGTGTTCAAGAACCAGGTGTTCGTCTACACGCCGAAGGGAGACCTGAAAGAACTGCCAGCCGGCTCCACGCCGCTCGACTTCGCCTACCGCATCCACACGGACGTCGGCAATAGCTGCATCGGCGGCAAGGTGAACGGCAAACTCGTGCCGCTTCAGTACCAGCTCCAGAACGGTGATACGGTCGAGATACTCACCAGCAAGACCATGCGCGGACCGAGCCTGGACTGGCTGAACGCCAACCTGCGCTACGTGAACACAACCTCCGCTCGGTCCAAGATTCGAAGCTGGTTCAACAGGCAGGAACGAGCGATAAACATCCAACGGGGCAAGGACATCTATCAGAAGCAGGTGCGAAGGCTCATCGTCGGCACGACCGATGAAGAGGCCGTCAAGCTGATGAAGCTGGACAGCCTGGACGACTTCTTCGCCGAGCTCGGCAACGGCGGCATCACGCCGGCCCAGGTGGTGGCCAAGCTGTCGGAAAACACTGAACAGATGGAAAAGCTGCCGCGGATGGAGGTGCAGCCCTCCGGTCCCTCCTCTGGCGTGCAGGTGCTGGGCGTCGGCGACCTGCTCACAAGGATGGCCCGCTGCTGCAGCCCCATACTCGGCGACAAGATAACAGGCTACATCACCCGCAGCCGCGGGGTGACCGTCCACCGCGCGGCCTGCCCCAACGTGACCTCCGAGTCGGAAATCGAACGCCTGGTACCCGTTGACTGGGGCAGGAAGCAGACCCTTTACCCCGTCAGAATACGCCTACAGGCTTTCGATAGAGTGGGACTGCTGCGGGACACCACTTCCCTTGTCTCAGAGGAACGTGTTAACATAGCCTCCTGTGTTTCCGAGGAGTTTGAGGACATCAGCATAATATCGCTCACCGTCTACGTGGAGAGCATTGATCAGTTGAGCCGCCTTTTCGCCAAGTTAGAGGGCGTAAAGGGGGTTATCAGCGTCACTAGGACTGCCCAGTCCTGACGCGCCGAGACAGAGTATCCGGGAGGTCGTAGGAAACTTGCCAAGCGACAAAGCGGCACGAGTGGCGGCGCGGCGGCGCGCCAGAAATCAACCCTTGAGGACCAGGGCCCGCACCTTTGTAGCGAGGGCGCGGAGGCTGATCCCGTCGGGCGACGTAGAAGCTGCCGAGCGTGCGGTCACGGACGCGGTGACCGCACTGGACAAGGCGGCACAGAAGGGCGCGCTGCACCCGAACAACGCCTCGAGGCGCAAATCGCGCATTATGAAACAGATGCAACAAGCAAAACAGGCCGCGGCGGAGTCCCCGTCCGGTCAGGCGGAGTAGAGCGGCCAGAAATGCTGAGAATCAGATTGAAAAGAGTGGGCGCGCGCGACCAGGCCAGTTTCCGCATCGTGGTGGCGGACTCCCGGGCGGCCCGCGACGGCAGATTCGTCGAACAGATCGGACACTACAACCCCAGGACAGACCCGCCCACAATTGTGGTCGACGAGGACAAGACGCTGAAGTGGATCAGGCAGGGCGCCCAGCCCTCCGACTCAGTGAAGAGGCTGCTCCGCGGCTTGGGTACGCTTGACAGAGTAAAGGCCGAATGAAAGAACTGGTCGAGTTCCTCGCCAAGTCCATTGCCTCACAACCCGAAGACGTAAAGGTAACCGAAGAAGCCTTGAACGACCGGGTCATCTTGCGTCTGGAGGTGGCGCCCGAAGACAAGGGCAAAGTCATCGGCAGGCAAGGCAAGGTGGCCCAGTCGATGCGCGCGTTGCTGCGCGTCGCGGCCGTCAAGCAGGGCACCCGCGCAATACTAGAGATTGTCTAGCCTCCGCGAGAAGCACCCAACCCCATCGCAACCCCCCATCCTACCCCGGCGCGAACCAGATCACGCACCGACGGCACGTTCCTCTGACGACGTGGTGGTCGGCATTATCAAGGGAGCGTGGGGAATTCAGGGCGACCTGCGAGTCGAGCGACTGACAGACAACCCCGACCGCTTCGCCGCCAACAACCGGCTTTATTTGGAAGGCCGCTCAGTGCGGGTACTCCGGTCACGCGAGCTGAAGGGCGGTATCCTCCTCAAGCTGGACTCCGTCGACGACCGTACCGGCGCTGAGCGGCTCAGGGGCAAGAGTCTCAGTGTTCCTGCCAACGAAGTTCCGCCACTGCCCGAAAGCACGTACTACCACTACCAGCTTATCGATCTGGATGTCTACAGGCACGAGGGTGAGCGCTTGGGCGCGGTCAGGGAAATCCTGGCCACGGGCGCGAACGACGTCTACGTGGTCGGTAGGGCCGGAGCGAGAGACTTGCTAGTTCCGGCGCTGAAGGATGTTGTAGTCTGCGTCGATCTCGCGGCCAACCGGATGATTGTTCGACTGCCGGAGGGCCTCGAGTAGGCCATTCCCGCCCGGTGCCGGCGCCATTGCGCCGGCCCGGAGGAAACGCGTCAGGGCGGGGTACCCCACCCACTGGAACCCCCAGGCCGTTGCACGGTCAGTTAGACCTTTGCGCTCTTGCTCAACTCCGCTCCCGGCGTGAACCCGACCCGCTTGTGCGCCGGCACGGTTATCAGGTCTCCAGAGCCGTTGGCCCGAATCGGCCGCACCCGCCGCGCCTTGACGTTGCGCACCTCGAACGAGCCAAACCCGGTGAGCACCACTCGGTCTCCGGACAAGAGTGCGCTCTGAATGGTGCCGAGAACCGCGTTCAGCGCGGCCTCCGCCTCCGATCTGGTCCCGTTGAGCTCCGATGCGATCTTCTCGCTGATCTCCTGCTTTCTGAGCGTCGCCATGACATTACCTCCCTTTTCTCCTGTTTCGTACAACCGCGACTGGGGCGGGCGCGTCCGCTTAATCCTATCTTTACGACCACGCTTAATCAGTCGGCTAGGCAATTCGCGATATTCTTTCCAACACTTTGAGAAAGACTCCCGGCGGCTATTGAGGTCATGCCCGTCTCGCCGCCGGGAAACCGGGCGCGTCGCCGCCCCAACGGCGCAACTGGCCGTTCCCAACACTTCCGAACTGTGTGGCGCCTCTTTTGACCGAAGTGCGGCCTCGTGCTAGAATCTGCGATAGCAGGGGCGGTTTACCAAATGTCCGCAAGTGCGCGACCGCCAGATACGCAGTCATTCACGGCATTACTCGGGAGGGCCGACATGTCGGGGCATTCCAAGTGGTCCACAATCAAGCACGGCAAAGCCGTCACCGACGCCCGCAGGGGTAAGCTCTTTACCAAGCTAACGCGGGAGATCATCACTGCCGCGCGCCAGGGCGGCGGCAGCACCGACATGAACATCCGGCTGCGTATGGCCGTGCAGCGCGCCCGGGACAACAACATGCCCATTGACAACATAGAGAGGGCGATAAAGCGTGCGACGGGCGAAGGCGGAGAAAACGTCCAGATGGTGGAGGTTGTCTACGAAGGCTATGGCCCAGGGGGAGCGGCAATCCTGCTGGAGACCATCACCGACAACCGCAACCGCACCGTGTCCGACATACGCTCCACTTTCGCCAAGGCGGGAGGCAACCTGGCGCAGACCGGTGCGGTGGCGTGGCAATTCGCCCAGAAGGGCGTGGTAATCGTCGAGGCGGACCAAGACCAGGCCGAAGAGCTGGCTCTGCTGGCAATCGACGCTGGCGCAGATGACTTCGAGTCATACGAGTCGAGCCTGCACGTCTACTCCGATCCCTCCAATCTCGACGAGATACGCCACGCGCTCACCGAGAGTGAGGCCAACGTCACCTCTTCCGAGATTGCTATGCTGCCCACCATCGCATTAGAGCTCGACGACAAGGTTGCTCTCCAGACGCTCCGACTGCTCGACCGGCTGGAAGAGTTGGACGACGTGCAGCGCGTCTTCTCCAACGCCGACTTTTCAGACGACGTGCTCGAAGAGTACCGGGGGGAAGAGTGACGAATTTTGCCCGGGCCGGATGGCGCGGCCCTTGTAGCGGCGTTTGCTCCGGCGTAGCCCCTTGCGCGTTCTGGGAATAGACCCTGGAACGTCGGCGACCGGCGTCGGCGTGGTCGAGTCGCTGGGCGACGAAGCGCGGCTTCTGCACGCTAGCACACTCAGCCCGCCGCGTCGCGAGGCACTTTCGCTACGGCTCAGCTTCCTCTACGATGAGTTGGCTCGAACAATCGAAAAGTGGCGGCCAGTCGAAATAGCCATCGAGCGACCATTTGTGGCCCGCAACGTCAAGTCCGCCATGGCGATCGGACAGGCCCAGGGCATCGCCATGGCTGCCGCCGGCAAGGCAGGGCTGGAGATATTCGGCTACGAACCCCGAAAGGTTAAGCAGTCAATCACCGGCCACGGCGGAAGCACCAAGCTCCAGGTCCAGCTCATGGTCTGCGCCAGCCTCGGAATCGACGGCCTCGACGACTACACCACCGACGCTTCGGACGCCCTCGCCGTGGCGCTGTGCCATCTGAGCGCGCGTCGGGTCTCGCGGCTTGTTGTGAAGGAATAGGCGGCAGGCGCAGTGGTCTCTTCCCTTATTTCATCAGTGCACGGGCCTATTGAGAGCATCGGACCGGACACCGTTAACATCCGCGTCGGTGGCATATCGTTGCAGGTCAACGTCCCGTCGTCCACGGCTCGGGACATCGGTGGCGCCGGCGACCAGGTGCATCTGTTCACGTGCCTGCAGGTACGGGAGGACAGCCTGACACTGTACGGCTTCACGAACGAAGACGCACGCGCCGCGTTCGAGGCGCTCATCGGCGTCAGCGGCGTGGGGCCCCGGGTGGCCCTCAATGTTTTGTCCGCTATGACTCCCGGCGCGCTCGCCATCGCCGTCGGAGCCGCCGACACCGATGCCTTCGTGGCCGTGCCGGGCGTGGGCAAAAAGACCGCCGGGCGCATCATCCTGGACTTGCGAGGCAAGCTGGCCGAAGACCTGCTCGCCGACCGGTCCGGCACGGGCGACGGCGACGCACTGGATGCCCTGACGGCCCTGGGCTATTCCCCCGCCGAGGCGCGTGCCGCCCTGGCCTCCCTCGGCCCGGCCCGATCCGCCCCCGTAGAGGAGCGGGTGCGCCAGGCGCTCCAACGCATCGCGGCAGGCTAGCACCCCTTCATGGCCTCAGTTTACGACGCCTGGGCCACTGTATACGATGCGGTCTACGCCTACGTCCGCGACGACCTGCCCTACTACGTCCGAGAAGCCAGGCGTGCGGGCGGGCCGGTGCTGGAGCTGGGATGCGGCACTGGGCGCGTGGCGGTCGCTTTGGCCCGCGCTGGGATCGACGTGGTGGGCGTGGACTTTTCGCCCAGGATGTTGGAAGCGGCGCGGCGCAACGTCGAAAGCGCGGGCGCACTGCCTGGCTCCGTCACCCTCGTCGAGGCGGACATGCGGTGCTTCGATCCTGAACGGGTCGGCGGCCCTTTCCGACTGGCGCTCATCCCGTTTCGAGGGTTTCTCTCACTGCTTACCGTCCCGGACCAGGTGAGCACGCTCGAAAACGTCAAGCGGCACCTTGCGCCGGACGGCGAGCTGATCATCGACCTGTTCGTGCCTGACCCCGCCATGCTGGTGCAGCATGGCGACACGCCGCGCCACTTTCGCGACGTGACCGACCCACTCACCGGCGCCCGCCGCGTGCTCTGGCAACAGAGCGCCTATGACAACTACAACCAGATAATCGACGCCCGCATCATCGTCGAAGCGTTGGACGAGAGCGGCTTAGTCGTAGAGCGCCGGTACCTCGACTTTCAACTGCGTTACATCCACTACTGGGAGATGAGCCACCTCCTGACTGCCTACGGCTACGAGGTGATGGAGGTGCTCGGCGACTTCGATGGCTCTCCCTTCGACGATACCTCCACCGAGATGATCTGGCGCGTGCGGCCCACATTTCGGCCGCCCCGTGGGGCCGAAGGCCGGAGTCAGGACTAACCCGGCGCGGGCACTTCTCGTTATACAATAGAACACCCCGCCCTGTAGCCAGCGGGTGGGCGCGCCTTGATTGCTTGGCCACCACACTATCCAAAGGAACGACGATGCGACCAAACTGCCTCAAACTGCCAATGTTCGCGATTCTAATGCTGCCGGCGCTGCTCGTGCTGGCGGCGGCATGTGGCGAATCGACCGAAGCGACAGATGCCGGCGGCGATCTTTCGGCGGCCGTCGCGGACTCCGCCCAACGAGAGGCTCCGCCGACTGACACAGTTGAAGTGAGCACAGCGGGGGCGGCGCTGGAGATGTGGGGAGGCGGCCTCGATCCCCAAGCTGTGGTCGCCGCCCAGGGGGCGGTGCTGAACCGCATCTATACGGAGCTTCTACCGTCGGTCGTGCACATAGCCACCTACAGGCGCGTGGATTCCCAGACGTTCAGCGGTTTGCCCTTTTCGACCAGTCCCGACGCCGGCCCCCAGACCCTTCCGGACCGATTCGTGCTCGGTGAGGGGTCCGGCTTCGTCTGGAGTGACGAAGGTCTCATCGTAACGAGCTTCCACGTTGTCGACGGCGCGGACCGCCTCACGGTCACCTTCCACAATGGCGACGTCGTCGAGGCCGAGTTGCTGGGCGGGGACCCGGACTCCGACCTCGCCGTGCTCAAGCTGACGGAGCCGAGGAACGGGATGGGTGCCGCTCGGCTGGGAGACAGCGCAGAGACGGAAGTCGGCCAACTTGTAGCGGCAATCGGCAGCCCGTTCGGGCGCGAATTTACGCTGACCAGCGGCATAATCAGCGCGTCGGGCCGCTCGCTTCCTGCTGGCACTCTCGGTTTCTCGTTGGCAGGCGTCATACAAACGGACGCAGCCATCAATCCGGGCAGCTCCGGCGGCCCGCTCCTCGACATGTACGGAAACGTAATCGGAATAAACGCGCGAATCGCCTCGTCCAGTGGCGCGAACGCCGGCGTCGGCTTCGCGGTCCCCATCAACGCCGCCAAGGTGATCGTTCCAAACCTCATAGAGAGCGGCGAATACGCCTATTCGTGGCTGGGCATAAGGGGTACGCTGGTTAACGCCGAGATCGCCGACGAGATGTCGCTTCCGGCCGATACCAGGGGCGTGCTCATCGTCGAGGCTATCGAGGACGGACCCGCCGCCGGCGCGGGAATGCGTGGAGTTTCCGGAGCGAACTCGCTGGACGGCGACATCATCGTCAGCATCGACGGCAACGACGTAGAGGCCATGGACGACATCATCTCCTACCTCCTGGAGGAGACTGTTCCAGGCGACACCGTAACCATTGGAGTCATTCGCGACGGCTCGGACACTCCGCTGGAGATGCAGGCCACACTCGGCACGCGGCCGCGCAGCGAGCAGCCGGCGCAATAGCGCCGGTGGCTGGTTGCATGGCCTCCTTCGCGCCCGATTTCGCCCTTTTCATTTGCGGCGACCCCCATTGTTCGGGCGCAACTGCCCCAATAGTTGTAGAATATGCGAGCGGCGGCCTGGCGGCGCCCGCCCTCCGGAGGCCGCCTGCCACAAATTGCTCGACAGGGTGACGCGCAGTGCCACAGTTCGAAATAGTTTCCGACTTCAGGCCGACCGGCGACCAGCCGCAGGCGATAGACAAGCTGGTTGCCGGCATCGATCAAGGCATGAAGCACCAGTCCCTTCTAGGCGTGACCGGCAGCGGCAAGACCTTCACCATGGCCTGCGCCGTCGAGCGCCTGCAGCGCCCCACCATCGTAATCGCTCACAACAAGACGCTTGCGGCGCAGCTCGCCACCGAGTTCAAGGAGTTCTTCCCCCGTAACGCCGTCGAGTACTTCGTCAGCTACTACGACTACTACCAACCCGAGGCCTACGTCCCCAGGACCGACACCTACATCGAAAAGGATGCCGACATCAACGAGCAGCTCGACAAGCTGAGGCACGCCGCAACACGCGCGCTGCTCACCAGGCGCGACGTGCTCATAGTCGCGTCGGTGTCGTGCATTTTCGGCCTGGGATCGCCGGAGGAGTACCAGGGCTTTGTCGCCTACGTCCGCAAGGGCGAACAGCGCAGCCGCGGCCTGCTCGTTCGCCAGCTCGTGGACATGCAGTACGAGCGTAACGACTACGACCTCGCCCGGGGGCGCTTCAGGGTGAGGGGGGACACGCTCGAGATTCTCCCCGCCTATGAGGAGATTGGAGTGCGTATCGAGTTCTGGGGCGACGAGATAGAGCGCATCGTCGAGGTCGACACGCTCACGGGCGAGCTTGTGGCCGAACGACAGGACATCGAGATCTACCCCGCCAAGCATTTCGTCACATCCGAAGAGAAAATGCTCGAAGCTATGGAGGACATCAAGGCCGAGCTGGCCGTGAGGACGGCCGAGCTGGAGACCCAGGGGAAGTTGCTCGAGGCACAGCGGCTCGAGTCCCGGACCATGTACGACCTCGAGATGATGCGCGAGACTGGCTATTGCGCGGGCGTCGAAAACTACTCCCGCCACCTGTCCAGGCGGGAGGCGGGCAGCACTCCCTACACGCTTATGGACTACCTGCCGGAGGACGCCCTCATTTTCATAGATGAGTCGCACATGACGCTTCCCCAGCTGCGCGGCATGTACTTCGGCGACCGGTCGCGAAAAGCGGTGCTGGTAGACTTCGGCTTCCGCCTGCCCTCGGCGCTTGACAACCGCCCCCTCAACTTCGGCGAGTTCGAGGAGCGCGTCAACCAGATTGTCTACGTGTCCGCGACGCCCGGCCCCTACGAGTACGAGCACAGCCAGAGCATAGTGGAGCAGGTCATCCGGCCTACCGGCCTCATGGACCCAGTCGTGGAGGTGAAGCCCACCGAGGGCCAGATCGACGACCTGATACACGAGATCCGGCTTCGCACGAGCCGCGGCGAACGCTCAGTCATCACCACGCTCACCAAGCGGATGTCGGAGGAGTTGGCCGACTACCTGCGCGAGCTGGGAATCAAGACTCACTACCTGCACTCTGAGATAGACACCCTGGAGCGCAGCGAGATTCTGCGCGACCTTCGGCTGGGCGTATACGACGTGGTGGTCGGAATCAACCTGCTTCGCGAGGGTATCGACCTGCCCGAGGTCAGCCTCGTCGCCATTCTGGACGCCGACAAGGAGGGCTACCTGCGCTCCTGGACCGCGCTCATTCAGACCATCGGGCGCGCCGCGAGGCACATAGATGGGCAGGTCATCATGTATGCCGACAGGGTAACCGATTCCATGAAGCGGGCCATTGACGAGACGAACCGCCGCCGGCTGGTGCAGGAAATCTACAACAGAGAAAACGGCATCACGCCGCAGGGCATTCGCAAAACCGTACACGACATCACCGAGCGGGTCAGGGCGCTCGCCGAGACCAGGGCTCCCTACGTTACGAAAGACGACATGCCGAAGGACGACATCTTGCGGCTCATCAAGGACCTGGAGGCGCAGATGAAGACTGCGGCTCGCAACCTGGAGTTCGAGAAGGCGGCGTTGCTGAGAGACCAGATAGTTGATCTGCGCAAGGCCATCGCCTGACAGGGCGTATTCACGCCTTCTCGCGGCGAGCCGCCGTGCGCTCCCAGTAAGCTTCGCGCTGACCGCGCTCGCCATTGTGCTGGCCTCGCTGCCTCTGGCCTGCTCCGGGGCGTACGAACCGGGCGAGGCGTTGCTGCCCGTCGGCATGGCACAGGCGGTGGTGCCCGACGTTTCTGCCGCAAGCTACTTGTACGTCAACCCCGACGGGCCTGTAATGCTGCCCCTCGACTCGTTCGGACCCAGCGGCACCCCATTCACTCCCGGCGCGCAGCCCGGCTCCCTGGTGCGGGCGAGCGGCGTCACGCTGTTCGTGGGCAGATCGCCCGACGGCTTCGGGGGCATCTTCGATTTCTACGAGGCCGCGGACGCCGTCAACGGGCTGG
Source organism: Dehalococcoidia bacterium (assembly GCA_965226695.1). GTDB lineage: Bacteria > Chloroflexota > Dehalococcoidia > Lucifugimonadales > CATOSD01 > CATOSD01. The sequence goes on along the minus strand of OZ245405.1, from coordinate 2,238,553 downwards.
TGGCGTTTCGCCTCGGCACGAATCCCCAGCGTAGCTGGGCCGACGGCGACGCGCGCACGCTGAGAGTTGCCTCGGGGGACCCGGACTGGGTCCAGTCGGTCGGGACCGCTTCCAGGCTGGCATCATACGTCACGCTCGAGCGGCATCCCTCCCTGCCTTGGGACCTGGTGACCAACCTGCCGGCGAGTCCTCCCTCCCAGCCCGTGGCGGCGGGCATTGCGAACATCGAGCACGGCCTGGCCGCGGCGCTATACAACTCGGTTGACCTCGACCTGTCCGACATAGACACCGCGTTCGCTCTGCTCCGAGTGAACCTCGTCGGATTCGCCATCTACACGGACGACGACCCTCTGGTGCTGCCCGAGAGGCTCGACAGGCAAGTGCTGGAGGAGAACACCTACGGCGTGTTGATGGTGAGCAGGTCCGACTTTTCGGGCGTCATGGTGGCGTTCATGCTCGGCGTCGTATCAGACAGAGCGCAGCTTGAGACGATTTCTATCGCCAACACCAACGCCCGCTACGGCATAGTCGACGGGCTTCACCTGGTGCTGAAGAACAGGGGGAACCTGGTGTTCGCCGCGCTCTCAGCCGACAGGCAGAATGCCGTCGACCTCATACTCAGCGCGGTCAACGAATAGCCGGCCCTTCAGAAGGCCGGGGCGGCTCACACGTGCTGGTCGACCAGGATGGTGTTGCCGTCCGGATCTATGGCGACGAAGCTCGCCGGGCCGGAGCCTGCCTCGTCCTCCTCTGAGGCTAAGCTGACTCCATCCGCCTTCAGGCGACGCTGTAGCTCACGAACGTCGGTGTACTCCTGCAGCGGGTTCGCGTGCTTGTCCCAACCGGGATTGAACGTGAGGATATTCCTCTCGAACATGCCCTGAAACAGGCCGATGGTGTGGTCGCCGTTGCGGAGAATCTGCCAATTCTCAGAGGGCTCGCCCCCAACGACCTCGAAACCGAACTTCTCATAGAAGGCCCTGGATGCCGCCAGGTCCTTGACAGCGAGACTGACAGAGAACGCTCCCAGTTCCATTTTCTCCCCTCGCTCGGCCCGGCGGCGTCAGTGGTGGCCGCGGTGGCCCTGGTCATGGTGGTCGTCGTGGCCCTCGTCGTGGGCGTCGTGGTGGCCCTCGTGCGGCGGCTGCGCCGAGGGCAGGGGAATGAACGCGAGCACCACCACGGCCGCCGCGTATAGCGCCGCGGTGTAGTAGAAGAGATAGTCGGCGTCCCAGGAGTACAGCCTGGCAGCGATAAGTGGCGACGCCGCGCTGAACACGAAGCGCGAAGTGGAGAGCAGTCCCAGCGTCGTTGCCGCCGTTCCCTCGCGAACTATGTCGATTGCCGCCGCCGTCAGGATAGGCTGATCGCTGTACAAGAACAGACCCAGCGCCGCTAGCAGCGCGGCCATCACTACCAGTGTGTCGCCGAAAGGGGCCATGAGAAACGTTATGACCCCCAGAGCGATCAGTCCGGGAATCAGGATCAGCTTGCGGCCGAACCGGTCCGACAGGTAGCCGGTCACGGGGCTGGCGAATATGCCTACGAACACCAGCAGCCCTATCAGCCCGCCCCGCAAGGCCAGATTCTCGAAGCTTCTCCCGTCCTCACCGCTCGCGATCAGTCCAAGCTCGTCCGCCAGGTACAGCGGGAGCACAGTCACGAACCCCAGGTAGGCCATGCCCCTCAGGCCGGCAACCATCGCTATGCCCCACACGCGGGCATTGCGCACGATGAGCTTCGTTTCGGCAAGCTGCGACCGCAGCGCTTCAGCCGTTTGCGTCCCCGCCGCCTCCTGCGCCCTGTGCCCGATGTCTCTGAAGGCCCAGAAAACAAGGAGGGTCAGAAAGATGGGGACTACCGCGTAGATGCTGATGATCGCCTGCCAGCTCAACGCAACCAGCAGAATGCCTGTCAGAGGGGGACCGATAACGTCGCCGACGTTGCCGCCGACACCGTGGAAGGACAGGACGGAGCCGCGCCTCTCGCGGAAGTGGGAAGACAGCGCGGCCATCGCGGGCAGGTGCCACACCGAAGCGGCCACACCGACTACCGCCATGCCGAACAGCAGCAGCGCGTAGCCCGCGGGATTGAGCTGGCCTGACACTTGCTCGCCGGTGCCGGAAGTCTGCGCTACCCACGAAGCGCCCGGCACGAGCCAGCCCGCGCTCGCCATCAGCAGCCACCCGATGCCGAACAGCCCCATGCACGCTGCCATCACCCAGCCCCAGTACCGTCGGAGCGCATCGGTGAGCACGCCGCCCGGCAGCGACACCACGCCGGAGACGACCTCCCTGGTGGACTGGATGCTCGCCACGGCGACGCTGCTGCCGCCCAGCAGGAGGTCCCGCACTTCGGGCAGGACCACGATGAAGCTTTGGGCTATCCAGTGGAATACGCCGTGGCCGCTCGTCAGGCCGCCGATCATGAAAGCGGCCGTTCGACGAAAGCCGGTGCGCCCCTCGACTACGGCGGACGGCGCTCCATGATTGTGGTGACTATGGGCCACGGCAGCCTACTCCCACGATTGGCAACGGCCTGAATCCGGCTAGCTTACGGCCGCCCCTGTTACGCCAAGCACTATGGCCGCAATGATGAAGAGAATCGCATACGGGATGAGAGAAATCACGACCACGAAGAACGCCCGCCAGGTGGACGTGTAGTCCAGGCACTGGCGTACGGCAATGATCATGCACGCAATCTGCCAGATGAGCGCCAGCAGCCCTATCAGCCCGCCCACGCCGGGCACGAAGACGAAGATCCGAAAGATGCCGGGAGCCTGCGCGAAACCGGTGCCGCGGGCGAGCTGACCCCAGTCGGCATCGGTTGCGGGCGTCTTGAGAACGGTAGTGCCCACGATCCAAGTAACGAGAGCCCAGAGCGCCCAGCCGACAATTCCCAAGATGACGCCGAACACCAAGCGCAATATGTCGACTGACTCTTCGCCGGAGATCACCCCACTGAGCATCACCCCGACACCGGTGCAGATGGAGACGATGACCACCACGGCCATCGCCTGCCAAGTTGCGCTGCGGTCGCCCTCTACATCCTCGTAGGTATCGACATTCATTCGAACTGCGCCCAACATCCTGGCAAGCATCTTCACATCTCCTGTGGCTCAGGGTATGAGTACAGTGTGCGGCTCAAATGGGCAAAACCGCGAGAACGCGACTCCACCCGGTGTCTGCGCGTCCGGCGAAAGCTTAACACATACTCCATACGACTGGTAGACGGCGGCTCCGGCGAAGGGCGTTCCAACCTGGGCGGCGGCATGGGGAGAGCCGGATTGGGCAGGTCAGGAGGGGCCAATAGCCGCCCATTCGTGGGGGAAACCGTGAAAACTGTCTCATTCCGTTTCATACTGTCTTGCCTCCTAGCTGGGAGTGCTGGCTGTGTGCAACATATTGAAACGCTGGCGAGACGGAACTGGTCAGGAAAGTTACAAAGTGTGACAGAAATGAGACAGGTGGGCGGGGAGTGCCAGATGCCGCTTCTTCAGCTTCTTCACCCCCATTCCTTCGGCAAGCTCAAGGCAGGCTCTAACCTTCCCCTATCAAAGGGGAAGGGACTTGTGGGTGGCGGGGCCGGTCCCTCGTCGAGGGGGAGAATAGCACGGGTGTGCGTAGGAATCAAGGGGGAAGGGGCTTTGGAGTGGGCCTGCCATCCAAAATTGACCTCTTGTTGAGTCCGTCCTATAATGTGGCCTGCGAAGCAAACCCGCGCTCGTCGCGCCGCGACGGGGTGCATAGCCAGAACGCGAGGAGTGGAATCTGCGATGGTACAACAACAACAGGCGGCCCTGTTAAGACCCGAAACCCTCATAGAGCAGTTCAAGGCCAACGGCGTGACGCACATCGTTACGATTCCGGACAGCGAGACGAACTACCTCTACGAGCTTATGGCCGAAGAGCCCTGGCTCGACATAATCCCGACCTGCAGAGAAGGCGAGACGATGGCAATCTCCCTCGGCTTGCTGGTTGGCGGCAAGGTGCCCGTGTGCCTCATCCAGAACACCGGCATGCTGGAGTCGGGCGACTCCATTCGCGGCATGGCGCTTGACGCCGGCTTCCCGATGGTGTTGGTTGTCGGCTACCGAGGCTGGACGCGACACGGCGTCACGCCCGACACCGTGGCCAAGTACACCGAGCCGTTCCTGCACGCTTTCGGCATCAACTACTACCTGGTGGAGCAGGACGACGACGCGGACCGCATCACTTTGGCGTTCAACGAGGCCAAAGAGACCAAGCGACCAGTCGCGGTGCTGATAGGCGACGAGTACCACGGCTTCAACCGCTAGCCACAGGAACGACACCGGACCAAAACTCGACCGTCCTCGACGGAGTGCGGCAACGCTCGAACCGAGAGGACTTATACCCGGAGGATACCGATGATCGAAGCATCTGAAATGTTCAAGACCTTCAAGGACCACCGCGGCAAGGCGATCGTGATACCCACGGGCACCGCGGGCCGGCACTGGATGGACTACACCGAGGACACCGACAGGGACCTTTCCCTCGGTGGCGCGATGGGACACACCACCTCCGCCGCGCTTGGCCTCGCGTTGTCGCTTCCCGACGAGAAGATAGCCCTGTTCGACTCCGAGGGCTCGCTGCTGATGAACCTCGGTATTCTCGCCACCATCGCGGGCAAGAAGCCGGAGAACTTCTTCCACTTCCTCATGGACAACGGGTGCTACGCCACCACCGGCGGCCAGCCCGTGCCGAACTCCGACGACATCGACTACGCCGGAATGGCGAAGGGCGCGGGCTATGCCGCGACCTACCACTTCGACGATCTCGAGGAGTTCGCGACGAGCATCGAGTCTATCATGGCGGAGTCCGGCCCGGTTTTCGTCTCCATTAAGATCGTTCCCGAGGTGGAGAACGAGCCGATAGGACGCAGGGTTCGCAGGCCCAGCAAGCCTCGAGGCCAGTCCATCAAGGACCTTCGCGCCGCCGTCGGCATAGCCGACTAGGGGCCAACGCAGTCCCTATGTGCGTGGCCGCGGGCCGTTTCGCGGCGCCATGAGATTGCCGAGGTGCGGTAACTTTGGGCGCTAGCGAGGGGGCGCGGCCACGCTTCTTCTACGGATGGGTCGTGGTGGGAGCCGCGTTCGTCTCCCACTTCATCAACTACGGCGTCCTCGTCGTCTCCTTCGGCATCTTCTTTCCCTACATGACGGCCGCTCTCGGCTGGAGCCGTGGGTTGCTGGCGAGCGTGACTCTCGTCTCCCGCGTCACCTCGGCAGCCGGGGCGCCTATTGCCGGGCGAGCCATCGACCGGCACGGGCCCCGCGTTTACGTCATGATAGGCGGCGCGGCGGTCGCGGTCGGCGCGGTGCTCATCTCCTTTATTTCTCAACCCTGGCAGATGTTCGCCGCCTACGGCGTGCTGATGGCGTTGGGCGGCCTTGCCCTCGGTCCTCTCGGAGCGGATTCCACCGTCGCCAGATGGTTTGTCCGCAGGCGGGGCAGGGCGCTCTCATTCTCCACCATGGGCATGTCCTCGGCGGGCGTCGCCCTTCCCCTGCCGCTGACGCTGCTCATTGACGGAGCCGGCTGGCGCCGCGCGTGGGTCGCGCTTGGGGCTTTCGTTCTGATACTGGCACTTGTCGTGGCGCCGCTCATGCGCAGGCGGCCCGAGGACTACGGCATGCTCCCCGACGGGGACGGCGCGAGTGATGGCACCCAGGGCGTGCGGGGCGTCGTGGAAGAGGTGTCGCTCACGGCCAGGGAGGCGATGCGCACGCCCGCTTTCTGGCTGCTGCTGATAAGCACGAACTTCGCCGGATTCGCCATAAGCGGCGTAAACCTGCACATCTTCTCCTACCTCACCGACCGGCAGATCGAACCGGGCCAGGCCGCGGTAGTCATAACCTACCTCTACTTCCTCCAATCCGTCGCCAAGCCCCTCTGGGGGTTCGCTGCAGAGCGGCTGCACGTCCGCTACTGCCTCGCCGCTTGCTACGCCGGAGGTGCCGCGGGCATCCTGCTGCTGATGGGTGCGAGCTCGCTGCTTCACCTTGGTGTGTTCGCCACGGTGTACGGCCTGACCCGCGGGGCACAGTCATTCGTCAGCAGCCTGGCGTGGTCCGACTATTTCGGTCGTGAGGCGCAGGGGGCCATACGCGGCACCGCCCAGCCGTTCGGCCTCATTACCAGCGCGGGCGGCCCGGTGTTGGGTGGATTCCTGTTCGACATTCGCAGCGACTACGTGCTCGCGTTCTCCGTGTTCGTCGCCGCGTTTGTAGTCAGCAGCATCGCCGCTCTGCTGGCGCGGCCACCCCGGCCAGCCCCCCAGCCAGCCAACGTGTAGGCGCAGGTTCGCCAACCGCCCGCGCGTCCGGTTCACAGGTCCCTGCGCAGAGTGGAATCGCGCGGCAAACCCTGCCACCAATGTCAACGGAGAGCCAACAAGGCCTGGTCGGCAACCCTTTGTGTGCGACTGTGCGCCCCGCCGTGGGGTTCGCTATAATGGGCGTGGCCGGCCCGCCACTCCATTCTGCCGACCGGCTTGGAGCATCGCATGATCAAGCATTTCTCAGTTCTCTACGTCGGCAACATCGACCTCGAAAACGTGGGCTTGGACGGCACGCCCGCGGACGACCGGCGCTACTCGAACGAGCGCCTGGTACAGTCCTACGACACGGCGACGCGGGCGGCCAAGCTGATGGACGAGCTCGGCTACTACGCCCTGTGGATGGCGGAGCACCACTTCCAGCGCGAGGGCTACGAGTGCATCCCCAACATAATTCTGCTCGGGACGCACCTCGCGTCGCAGACGAAGAGGCTCAAGTTCGGCTGCGCCTTCAACATCTCCCCGATGTGGCACCCGCTGCGCCTGGCCGAGGACTACGCCCTGGCAGACGTGCTCACCAACGGTCGCATCATCTTCGGCGTGGGCCGCGGCTACCACAGCCGCGAGGTCGAGACTTTCGGAGCACCCGTCATCGACAACGACGCGAATCGCGAGCTGTTCGAAGAGCAGATGGAGGTCATCCGCAAGGCCTTCAACGAGGAGTCGTTCTCCCACAAAGGCAAGCACTACACCATTCCGGCGGACGTGCCCTACCGCGGCTACGACATGCAAGAGATAACCCTGGTGCCGCGACCGCTCAACCTGCCTGTGGAGACGTGGCAGCCCATCGTGAGCGGACGCAGCATCGAGTTCACCGCCAGGAACGGTTTCAAGGGCGTCGTTGCCCTCACCGGCGAAACGATAGTCGAGGACATGTTCGCCAGGTACAAGGAGGCCGCCGCGCAACACGGCCGGACGCTGGAGCTGGGCGAAGACCTGGCTCTGGGCATTGGCTTCTACATCGCCGACACCGAGCAGGAGGCGATTGAGCGGCTCCGCCCCTTCCACGATGAGCGCTACAAGTGGTTCGCGCCATTCGGCTTCGTTCGGTACGCGGACGAGCAGGGCCGCACCTGGGGTACACCCGGCGCGCCGGCCCGCGTGCCGCGCGTGGAGGACGGGGCACAGCAGCGGGCGTGGATTTGCGGCCCGGCGTCGGAAATGGTGGACTACCTGCGCGAGGTGGAGAGCAAGTACCCCGGCCTGGAGCACATCATCCTGCACTGGCCGGAGGGGATGCCCCGCGACGAGTTCATGGAGCAGCTCCGGGTATTCGCCGCCGATGTGATCCCGGCGTTTCAGCGGCAGGCGGCGACCGCAGCGGGGGACGACTCTTAGCGCCGCAGCCGCGGCTCGGGGAGGCCTCACAATGGGCAAGATAGTGGCAATCGGCGGCGGTGACATGGCGAACCTGGAGACGCGCGCCATCGACGAGCGTGTCATCGAACTGACCGGCGCCGCCAAACCCAGGGCCCTGTTCGTCCCGACCGCCAGCTACGACAGGGTGAGCTACTGGGAGGACTTCCAGAGAGTCTACCGCGATACATTGGGCTGCGAGACCGACGTGATGTTTCTGCTCGGCGTCACGCCTTCCAGAGAGGAGCTGGAGGAGAAGATCCTCTCGTCGCACCTGGTGTACGTTGGCGGCGGCAATACGCTCAAGATGATGCGCCGCTGGCGCAGGCTGGGCGTCGACGCCATTCTGCGAGAGGCCCACGACGGGGGCGTCGTGCTCGCCGGTCTGAGCGCCGGCTGCATCTGCTGGTTCAGCTGGGGCCACAGCGACTCTATGGCTTTCTACCAGCCGGATGGCTGGAGCTACGTCAGGGTGAAGGGCATGGGGCTGATCGACGCGCTGGGCTGCCCGCACTTCGACAGCGCAACTGCGGGCGTGCCCAGGAAGGCCGACTTCGAGCGCATGGTCTCGCGCAACCGCGACGTCGGAATCGCCATAGACAACAACTGCGCCATCGAGGTGGTGGACGGCGGCTATAGGGTCATCACTTCCCAGGAAGGTGCGGGCGCATACAAGCTGCTGAGCCGCTCGGGGACTATAACTACCGAACCGATCGAGAAGAGCGAGAGCTACGCGCCCCTGGCGGGCCTTGTGAGCAAGTAGGGCGCCTCGCATTTGCTGCCACTAGCGCGAGTCCGCACCACCCGCGCCCCGCTGCGGCGCCCTCCGTCGCCAAGCCCTACAAACGGGAGAATACGCGCGTGCCAATTCCCGCGACGATAGTCGAAATCACCCAGGCCTCGCCGACGACCAAGGCGCTGCGGCTCGATACGGGCGGCAACCGGCTGTCGTTCAGGCCCGGCCAATGGGTCGACTTCTATGCTGACGTCGGCGGAGATACCGCCGTGGCCGGCTACTCGATCACGTCGGCCCCGTCCCGGACGGGCGGCTTCGAGCTTGCCGTGAAGTTGGTAGGGGAGAACCCAGTCACCCACTACGTGCACCAGAGGGCCAGGGTTGGCGACGTTGTAGAGGTCGAGGTCGGAGGCGACTTCCTCTACACGTCGGACATGGGCGGCCCGCTCGTCCTGGTGGCCGGGGGAATCGGCATTACTCCGTTGATGAGCATCGTGAGGTACGTCGACGAGTCCGAACGGTCGGTGCCGCTGACGTTGCTTTACAGTGCGAAGACGCCCGGCGAGCTGCTGTTCAGAGAGGAGCTGGAAGACATCGCCCGCCGCAACCCCGATATAGACTGCCACTTCAGCGTCACGCGGCCCGTCGCAGCCGACTGGACCGGTAGAGTGGGCAGAATCGACCGCGACGTGGCCGCAGCGGCGGGCGTCGACGCGGGGTCACTCTTTTTCATATGCGGCCCGTCCCCGATGATCGCCGACATGGTCCGCATGGCGACGTCGCTGGGGGCGCACCCGTCTCGAATCAGGTACGAGGGCTGGTAACGCCGCGCCGACCCACGAGAGGCGGAAGGCGTATTTCCGAACCAGTGCCCGGCGCTGGCCGAAGAGCGGGGCTACTGCCACCTCTTGAGTCTGGACAACAGGGCCTTAGATATGGCCTTCGCCTCGGCCATCGTTACGTTGTCGGCCTCTATGAAGTCTGAGACGATGGCGCTCATCTGGTCGACCGTGAGGTCGGGGTCGACGAACGCGCCGTCCTGGTAGCAGTGCGTGCAGTACTCGACGCTAAGCGTTTCGTTCGCCTCGGTGCCAAAATCGGAATCTTCGAACATCTCCATGTTGCAACTCTGGCAGACAGGGACATTCGGTTCGGCTAGAGTCAAGGTATTCCTCCTTGCGAGGCCCGGTCCCAGGTCCCAACGCGGGTCGCCGGTTGCCAGCTTTTCCAGACTCGGCAACTAAGCATAACACCATCTCGCAGCCGATTTCTAGCGCGCGGATTCGAAAATTGGTCCGCATGGATATGGTCCGAAGCCGCATAGGCGGGGCGGCCCTGGTTTCCGCCCGCTTATCCTTACGTCAAGGCCTGCCGCGCCCCAATTCCGGCGTGATTTGCCACAAGCGAGACGCTTGGCGCTATAATGTGCGCGGTAAGGTAACGCAGGGCGGACTCAGTCCGGGCCGGCGAAAGTGAAAGCAACAGCGGAAAATGGAGGTAAGCACATGGGAAATCGGCTTGAGGGTAAAGTAGCAGTCGTCACAGGCGCCGGCCGAGGCATTGGCCGGGGCGTGGCGTTGCTGCTTGCCGAGGAGGGGGCGTCCGTCGTGGTGAACGATCTGGGCTGCGACGTGGACGGCTCTGGGGCTTCGAAAGCCCCCGCCGACAGCGTGGCGGAGGAGATCAAGTCGCGTGGCGGCAACGCTGTCGCCAACTACGACAACGTGGCGGAGATGGAAGGCGGCGAAAACGTAGTCAAGACGGCCGTTGACAGCTACGGCCGTCTCGACGTGCTGGTCAACTCCGCCGGTATCACCCGCGATCGAATGATCTTCCAGATGACACCCGAGGACTTTGACCTCATCATCAGGAACAACGGCAAGGCCACGTTCGCCACCTGCAAGTACGCGGCCATAGTCTTCAGGCAGCAGCGCAGCGGGCGCATCGTCAACATGACGTCGGACGCTGGGCTTGGTGAGATTGGCCGTTCGAACTTTGCGGCCGCGTCCGAGGGCATCGTAGGGGTTACGCGCACGGTGGCTCGCGACCTCGGCAGGTACGGCGTAACCTGCAACGGCATCTCCCCCATGGTCGAGACCAGGCAGTTCCCGGGCACGGTAGACGAGTACCGAGTCGCGTCGGGCGCACCCCGCGACGAGCGCGCGGGCATCGGCCAGTCCCCGCCGCTCGCCGACTGGCAGGGTCCAGGATATCGAGACGACCCAGACAACGTCGCGCCGCTCGCGGTCTACCTGTCCACGGACGCCGCACCGCATATCAACGGCTACATTTTCGGCGTTCGAGGCGGCAGCATCTACCTGTACTCGAACCCCGCAATAGAGCGGAGCGTCCACAAGTACGGCAACTTCAACATGGACGAGATGGACGTGCTCATGCCCAAGATGATCGGCAGCGGCTTCTAAAGTCCGCGCCGTTCCGCTCTGATTCAGCCAAACGAAAGAGAGAGGTCATACTATGGGAAACAGACTTGAGGGCAGGGTAGCGATTGTCACGGGCTCCGGCCGAGGCATCGGCGCCGCATGCGCCAGGCTGCTCGCCGAGGAGGGCGCCGCGGTCGTTGTCAACGACATCGGTGGCGCCGTAGACGGCACCGGCACGGCCACCACTCCCGCCGACGAGACCGTAAACGACATAGTCGAGGCCGGCGGCAGGGCGGTCGCCAACTACGACTCGGTCGCCGAGTTCGACTCCGCGGGCAAGATAGTCCAGGCGGCCATCGACAACTTCGGCAGGCTGGACATCCTGGCCCACCCCGCGGGAATCCTGCGCGACCGCATGATCTTCAACATGACCGAGTACGAATGGGACGGCGTGTTGCAGGTCCACCTGTACGGCGCGTTCAACATGGTCAAGCACGCGGTTCCGCACATGATCAAGCAGAACCACGGCCGCATAGTGCTGTTCTCGTCCGGCTCGGGCCTCGGCTCTTCGGGCCAGTCGAACTACGCCATGGCCAAGGAGGGCATGGTGGGCATGGTGCGGGCGCTCGCGCCGGAGCTCGCGCCCTACGGCATCACGATAAACGCCGTCTACCCCGGCGCCGCCACAAGGATGACCGCTACGGTGCCGCAGAGCTCCCGCGACCTTCGCGCGCAGGCGTCGGGGCTGGCTCCGCCTCCGGTCGACCCGGAGGGCGTGGGCGACGCCGAGAACAACGCACCCAAGGTCGTCTACCTGAGCACGGAGGCAGGCGGGGCCGTCACCGGCCAGGTCATCGGCACCAGCGGATGGGTCGTGTCTCTCTACTCGCCCAGGCACGTCATGAGGAGCATCCACAAGGATGGTCGCTGGACGCTAGACGAGCTGGACGAGCTCATCCCCATTTCCATCGGCAGGAACCTGTCCAACCCGATGCCGCCGGCGCCTCAGCGCCAGTAGGCTGGGGTCTGGCGAACTGCCGTCCGCGCCGACGTGCACGGGCGGCAATTCGCGCCTATCTCGATTGACGCGAGGGTCAATGTGCGGGCCGCGGGGTCGCGCGTTGACAGGTGCGCGTTCGTGTTGTTACCATTCCGTTGCCTTAGGTAAGCCCTCCGTTACACCACACCAGTTCGGCCACGCTAACAGGATCTGAAGGTACGCCAATGCCACACGTTTCGGGCCTGCGATGTCGGGAGTGCGACCGCGAATATCCGGTCGAGCCTCTCAATGTCTGTGACTTCTGCTTCGGCCCCCTCGAGGTCGTCTACGACTACGCCAGCATAGGGAACAGCATCAGCCGCGAGAGCATCGCCAACGGCCCGCTCACGATGTGGCGTTACGAGGATCTGTTGCCCGTCAACAGCGAGTACGTGCTGGACATGGGCACGGGATTCACACCCCTGGTCAGGGCCAAGAACCTGGGCAGAGCACTTGGGCTGGACAACCTGTACATCAAGAACGACAGCGTAAACCCAACGTTTTCGTTCAAGGACAGGGTTGTATCCGTGGCTACCGCCAAAGCCCTCGAGTTCGAGTTCGACGTGCTCGCCTGCGCCTCTACCGGCAACCTGGCTGGAGCGGTAGCGGCGCACGGCGCCAAAGCCGGCATGAAGACTGTGGTCTTCTTCCCGGCCGACCTCGAGAAGGGCAAGATCATAGGCGCCGGCATCTACGGCGCCGACCTGGTCGCCGTGGACGGCACCTACGACCAGGTCAACCGGCTATGCAGCGAGCTGGCCGACAACCACCACTGGGCGTTCGTAAACATCAACATGAGGCCCTATTACGCGGAGGGCAGCAAGACCCTGGGGTACGAGGTGGCCGAGCAGCTTGGCTGGCGCGCCCCCGACAACTGCGTGGTGCCCGCCGCGTCCGGCTCGATGTTTACCAAGATCTGGAAGGCGTTCAACGAGATGGCCGACCTGGGCCTGATCGACCGGCCCAAGACGGGCATGCACGTTGCCCAGGCCGAGGGGTGCTCGCCCATTGTGGAAGCCTACGAGCAGGGCACGCTCCACGTGCGGCCGGTCGTGCCGGACACCATCGCCAAGTCCCTCGCCATCGGCAATCCCGCGGATGGCTTCTACGCCCTCCAGACCGTCGCCGCCTCCAACGGCTCGGCGGTGATAGCCCCCGAGGACGAGGTGGTCGAGGGCATTCAGCTGCTTGCGGAGACCGAGGGCATATTCACGGAGACCGCCGGCGGCGTCGTAGTATCCGGCCTTCGCAGGCTGGTGAAGAAGGGCGTCATCAAGCGAGACGAGCTAACGGTGGCCTACGTCACCGGCAACGGACTGAAGACTCAAGAGGTCGTCGAGGACCTCATCCACCCAATCGAGACGACACCCGATTACGAGGCCTTCCAGATGGCGATGGCGGCGCGCTGAACGCGCTACCCTTCGCCAGCCGGACCCCTGACTGCGAGAGCGACATGGCAAGCAAGAGAGTGAGATTCACGTTTCCGACCGAACTTATCACCGAGCCTGTCATTTACCAACTCGGCCAGAAGTTCAATATCATAACGAACATCCGACGCGCGGACGTTCGGGAGGACATGGGCTGGGTGGTGCTCGAGTTGGAGGGCGAGGAAGAGGAAATTGACAGGGGCATGCGATGGGTCTCCGCCACCGGGGTCAGAGTCGACCCGGTGGGCGGCGACGTGATAGAGGGATAACAACCTCTTCGCACACAGTCAGACCACTGCCCCAAAAGCTGAAGACGCGACGATGCCGGCGGCCGGAGCGGCTGCTGGGGAATGCTACCCGAACATCTGGAGGATGCAAGGCATGAGTGTAATGGTAAGGATACCGACGCCGCTTCGCCGCGTCACCAACGGCCAGGACAAGGTCAACGTAGAGGGCGGCACGCTGAGCGAGGTGGTGGGTGCGCTCGAGAACGAGTTTCCCGGTATCAGGGAGCGCCTCTGCGACGACACCGGCGCCCTGCGCAACTTCGTCAACGTCTACGTGAACGGCGAGGACGTGCGCTTCCTCGAGGGGCTGGACACGTCCACCAGCGACGGCGACGAGATCAGCATAGTCCCGGCGGTGGCCGGCGGAGCCTAGGCCCCCGCTCCGGACTCGGCCCGCCTACGTCAGATCGGCGGGGTGCCGCTTGTGCCAGTCCGTGATGGACTGGTATGCGCGCGCCGCCGCCAAGACGGCATTCTCGTCGTATGCCCTCCCCATGAACTGGATGCCCGTCGGCAGACCCTCTTCCGAAAAGCCGCTCGGCACCGAAATGGCCGGCAGACCCGCGCCGTTTCCGACGGCGCCCATCGTATCCCGCCCGCCGTGGAGCGCCGCGCTGCGGAACTCCTGGTCCAGCGGCGTCGCAATCGTGGAGCGCGTAGGCCCCACCAGCGCGTCGAATGGCGCCATCACCTCTTCGGCGTTCCTCGCCATCACCGACCGCAGCCTCGTCGCCTTCACGTAGTCCTTCGCCAGCACGGCAACGCGGGCGTAGAGGCCGTAGCGGTCCTCCGGGGCCGTCAGACCCGCGGGCAGGCCCGCGTCCACGAAATCCTCGAACGCGCTCGCCGCCTCCGCGAACATGATCGTGCGGTTGATGGCCTCGTGGGGCAGGTCGGAAAACTCGACCTCCTCGATGTCCGCAATTGAGGCCAGCGCCTCGAGAGCGCTCTCGAAGTTGGCGCGCGTGGGTTCGTCAACGTTGTCTGTCACGCCCTTGACGACTCCGAGCCTGAACCGGCGGCCCGACACGTCCGAATCGTCGTAGTGAAAGGTCCGAGTTGTCGTAGAGAGGTCATTCGGGTCGCTGCCCGCAATCGCCTCCAGCACCAGCCCGCAGTCGTCCGCTGTCAGGCACAGGGGCCCGAGCTTGTCGAGCGTGTACGACAGCGCCATCGCGCCGTAACGGCTCACGCGCCCGTACGTCGGGCGCAGGCCTGCCACGCCGCAGTTGCTGGCAGGAGAAATGATCGATCCCCCCGTCTCTGAGCCGATCGCGAAGGGCACCAGCCCGGCGGCGGTAGCCGCGCCGGAGCCGCTGGAGGAGCCGCCGCTCCACCTGCCCTTGTCCCAGGGTGTGATGCCCGGACCTGTAAACGATGCGACAGGCTGGCGGTATCCCCCGCCGCCGGCCAGCTCGACCATCGCCAGTTTCGCGGCAAGCACCGCCCCGGCCTCCCTCAGCCGCGCCACGACCGTGGCATCGTAGTCGAAGACCTGGCCTTGCAGCGGCGCCGCACCCCAGGTCGTCGGAATGCCTCCAGACGTGGCGAGCAGGTCCTTCGCCCCGTAGGGAATGCCGTGCAGCGGCCCCCTGTAGTTGCCGCCGCTAATCTCCTCCTCCGCCCGCGCGGCCTGGCTCAGGGCCAGGTGACGTGTGATCGTCACGACAGCGTTGTAGTCCGGCCCCAGCTTCTCGAGCCGGTCCAGGAACAACACGGCAAGCTCGACCGGAGACGCCTCGCGCGACTCGATCAGCCCGCTCAGCTCGCGAATACTGGTGAAGACGTAGTCATTGGCGGTCACGTCACTCCTCCTCGCGGTACGGCGCGAAAACCGACATAGGCTCGTCGCCGTTCTTTAGACTGACGGCCCTCAGGGCCTCTGACATCTCCACGATGCCCTCGACGCCCTTGCGCACCTCGGCGAGTTGGCCTTCGTCAAGTCTGTCGCCGTAAAGCCGGCTGACAATGCGGAGCCTGTCTTCCACCTCGTGTACGTCATGCTCGCTCACGGTCGGCCTCCTATTTGTGACTGGTCCCTCTCAAACGGGGACGGCTGAACGGCCCGCTCCACCCTAGCGATTCTGCGTTACGCGGACGCTGCCAATATCAGTATGGCGCGGCAGCAGTGGAACGCCTCAACGTAGTCGCTGGAGGTGAAGGACACGGTGACCCCATCATGCCGTTCCACTCCGGGAATGAAGGCGGCGAGGTCGGCCATGCCGGCGTTTGCGAGCCGCAAGGTCATTGTGACCGGCGACTCGTAGCGTACGGGCGCTATCTCCTCCCGGCGCTCGACGGCAGTAGCGGCCTGCTGCCGAATAAGCGCCTGTGACGCAATCGGAGACAGGCACTTGGCGGAGTACCGCGTCAGCGCCTCCTTCACGGTGGCGACTTCGACTTCAGGGATCAGTTCCTTCGCCATGGCGGTTGTGGTCGAGTCGCCGGTTACGAGCACCACAGGCACCCCGTGGTAGCCGGCGATGCCGGCGTTCACGCCCAATTCGCCCTGCGACTGCCCATTGACGCGAAAGTCCGCCACCGCCCCGGTGAAGGTATGGTCGAGGATGCCGCTCGTGCCCGCTCTGCCGTGATAGCCGACGCACAACACGGCGCCAAAGCTGTCGTCCAGGCCGGCCATCATCGTCTGCGGTTTGGGTGAGCCTGTAATCAGCTGAGCGCGCTGGTCGAGCAGCTCGTGGATGAGATTCATCTGGGTGCCGTGGCTGTCGTTGACGACTACCTCGTCCGCGCCCGCGTTGAAAGCCCCTTCGACCGCCGCGTTGGCCTCCAGCGTCATTAGCCGCCGAGCCGTCTCGTAGTCTTTGCCGTCCCGTCCCGTATGGTCTCTGTGAACGACCCCGCTCACGCCCTCCATATCCACCGAAACGAGTACCTTCAGCGCCATAACACACCCCCAACCTGTACTTCCTGCCATGATACCACAGGGGTATTGGCGAATATGATCGGGGCGGCTTAGCCGCCGACGATAAGCTGTATAGCCAGCGTCGCGAGCCCCAGATAGATGAGAAATCCCACGACGTCCGTTATGGTGGTGACCGCCACAGCGGACGCGAGCGCGGGGTCGATGCGGAGCGCGCGAAGGCCCAGCGGCACGACCACGCCGCTTATTCCGGCAACGATCATGTTCGCCATCATAGCCACGCCGACCACCATCGCCAGATACTCGTTGCCGCCCATCCAGATCATCACGATACACGCTGTAAGCAGTCCCAGTATGAGGCCGTGTATCAGGCCGAGCACAGCTTCCCTCATGAGAATCCGCTTGGCAGCCATCGTCCCCAGCTCGCCGAGGGCGAGGGAGCGCACGATGAGGGTCAGTGTCTGAGTGCCCGCGATTCCGCCTTGCCCGGCAATCACCGGAAGGAATGCCGCGAGCGCCACGGCCCTGCCCAGCGTCGACTGGAACAGCGTGATTATCAGCCCCGCGAGTATCGCCGTGCCGAGGTTGACGCAGAGCCAGGGCAGCCGGTTGCGCACGGAGCGCGCTATCGGACCGTGCGCGGATTCGCTCCTGTCCACCCCGATCATCCGGTACATGTCCTCGGTGGCCTCGCTTTCCACCACGTCGATCATGTCCTCAAGCGTAAGAACCCCAACCAGGTGTTCGTCCTCGTCCACGACGGGCAGTCTCTGGATGCCGTAACGCTCCATCAGGCGGGCGCACTGCTCCTGGTCCGTGTCCGCCAGTACAGAGATGATGTCCGTTTCCATTAGCAGGCTGATTAGCTGGTGTGGATGCGCCAAAACGAGTTGGGAAAGGCTGATTCCGCCGCGCAACATCCCGTTGGCGTCCACTACGAACATGTAGGAGACCTCTTCGGGGCGGAGCTCTCCGGCCCACCGCCGCACGAACGACACCGCCTGTGATACGGTCATTCGGTCGCGGAGGGCTATCAGGTGTGGCGTCATGAGGCCGCCGGCCTGGTCGTCCCTGTAATCCAGCAGGGGTATGACCTCGCTGGCGTCCGTCATGTTCTCCAACGCCGTCTTGGAAACGGCATCCGGAAGCCCACGGAGGATGTCCGCGGCAACTTCCGGCCTGGACTGGTCGAGGGTGGAGGCGAGCTGCCCCGGCACCATCGACATGCAAAGCTCAACGGCCTCCGCAGGCTCCAGTTCCCCCAGTATCTCCGCCAGGTTATCGGGCGACAGATGTCCCAGCAGCCTGGTCTGCAGCTCCGGGTTCATGTGAGAGACCACTTCCGCCTGGTCTTTCAGCCGAAGGCGAGAGATGCGCGCGACTGCCTCCGTAATCGCGCCGCGCGACATGAGGTCCGTCAGCCATGTGGTAACTCGATCGACTGTGGTCTGCGCGTGTACCAAGAACAACGTGGCGTCTCCGCGCGTGATGCGTTTTCTCATTCAGGTCCCCTGGGCCGCCGTCTCCAAACGGGGTCGAAGGCTGGCCTCAGCCAGCGCCAACCCTAGCTATTCTAGGCAGCTGGGGATGAGACGTTCTTGGCAAAAGTGGGTCAGTGAGAGCGATTTCCGAAAAGCACCTAAAGCGCGGCCAACCGAAGGCCGCCTCAGAGCGCGCTCGGAAGGATTCTAAGCTCTTCAGCTGCGGCCCTTTCCACTTCCTCTGCGGACCAGGCGATGGGCACTCCCATGCCGCGCCGCCAGAGCGGCAGCATGTCGGAGTAGTGAGGCGAAAGCGGATTGCCGGACTGGCCGCCCGGCAGCACGAACCGGCTGGCGTCCCAGTTGCCAACGTCGATCACCATGCGCAAAGACGCGACGACCGACACGCCATCGGACGGGGCTTTCATCGTGCTGGCAGCCTGGCTCACGGTGTCCGAGTCTCCGCCCCAGGGAAACGGGCCGAGGTTCAGCAGCAGGCCCAGTGGCCGGCGAGCCGACGCGGGATGGCGCAGCGTGGTCGGTCTCACGCGGCCCCAGGCCCAGAGGTGCTCGTCCGGGCCGAACCTGACGCGAAGCCCGGCGTAGGCCGCGGCCAGCGCTGCGTCCACTTCCGCCAGCCACGGGCGGCCGAACCAGTCGTCTGGCCGTTCCTCCATGAGCCGCACCAGCAGGCATATCAACCTGTGGCCAATGATGGTGCGCACCGTAAGCGGCGTGAAGCCGTCGCCAAGCGCCCATCTGTGTGAACGGGGGGCCTTCGCCTCGGCCAGCCGCCTGGTCATCTCCCAGACGAAGAATTCGTAGAGCGACGCTGCGGTGGAGTCTGCCGCGACTCTTCCGTCCCACGCCGCCAGCATCTCGAGCGCCCTAGCCGACTCCATCGACGCGCCGGGCGCGGCGAGCACTCCGGACCGCATGTCAATCCACGGTAGGGATAGCAGGTCCATCTGCAGCGACTGCGTGGAGTCGACGTCCCAGTCGTTTCTCGACCGGAGCGCCTCGGCTATGCGCCGTTGGCGGTAGGGGGGCAGCCAGTCCGCACTCAGAAAGGGGCCATCGTTCTCCAGGCCGAGGCCATCGTTCGCGGTCGCTACGAATCCCTCCTCCGGGTCGAGGACAGCCGGCACTTTATCGAAGGGGACGGGAAGGTCTTCCCAGCCAGCATCGAGTTCCCATCCGGCAGAGGGCAGCGTGCCATATCCCTTGCGGCGCGCCGGCACTTGCCCTGCCATTAGGCCGCCGACGCTTCCGCCTTCGTCGGCGTAGACCAGGCCGAATGACGCGAGGTTCCAGGTGGACCACGCCTTGCGGAACTCATCGAAGTTTCGCGCCGCGTGCAGATCGTCCAGTGTGCCCAGCGGCGCATCGTCCAGCCAGGTAGCCGCGAGTGACACCGCCGGCTCGTCCGAGTCCAGCGCCGGGCTGATGATGGGACCTCTTTTTGTCACCAGCACCTCGTCCACAACCGGGGCGCCACCCTTGGCACCGATGACCTCGCGGAACACCTCGCACCTGACGAATTCATCACCCTCCTGGACACTTCGCCCGTCTGGTCCCACGCGCTCCAGGAACAGGTCCGTGTTATCCACCAGCCCCGCGGTGACGCCCCAGGCAATCGAACCGTTGTGCGCGGCGACGAAGAAGGGCGCGCCAACGAAGCTCGCGCCTGCGACCGTCCATTCGGGCGTGCTCACACGGGCCAGGTACCAGTTTGGCGGCACCTCCGGCCGCAGATGTGGGTCGTTGGCTAGTATCGGCCTGCCCGTGGCCGTCCGGCCGGGAGCTATCGCCCAGCCGTTGGACATGCCGCCGCACCCCGCCAGGCTCGCGAACGCCGCCAGGTCCGAGGCCAGCGCGTCGAACGCCGTCTTGGAGTGGGGTAGGTGAGCGGCGTCCCGGTGCCGCGCCGGCTCGAGCGCTGCCAGCGCCTCGGCGCCGTCCTCCTGGAGAATCTTCATCCGCGCGAGCTCGACGTCCCAGTTGGCCGACAAGGAGAAAGCCACAAGCTTGCCCACCGCCATCACGTCCTCGGGAAAATAGCGCGTCGCGTGGATACCGGCCAGCGCGAACTCGTGGGGCCTGCGCGGACTGCCGAACGTGGCGCCGTCGTAGAGGCCGCGCGCGTAGGCGGTGATGTCGCGCCTGGTCTGCTCGCTCAGCGCCCTGGACTGCGCTGCCCCCGAGCGCCGGAAGCCGATTCGCCTGGAGAGCCTGTCCATGGGCAACAGCCCGGGTCCGCTGACCTCGGCCAACGTGCCACGCACCAGTCGCAGCAGGCCCTCGAGCTGTACCGCCCGGTCTTGGCCGTGGCAAAAGCCAAGGCCGTACCAACCGTCCTCGACGCTGCCGGCCTCCACGTATGGGATCCCCCAGCGGTCCCTGCGTATGACCACTTCGGCTCGCGCGCCGGGCGTTTGCAGCCGGCCCGCGGTTGTGGGAAGCCGGCGGCCCAGCATAGCGAGCAGCAGGCCGCGAGAGAGTGTTTTCAGCATACCTTTACCTCTTGGCTCCCACACGACGGCCTCGCTCGCTTTTGCGCCGCGAAGCGTTACTCATCGCAGTACGCCTACGTTCTGGATTGGCGAAGGGCAGTCTAACAGAGGCGGCCCACATGGGGAAACGACAGGTGCATGATTTTACATCGCGGTCCAGTTTTCGACGACCATATGCCAAAGGTCGAGCCGTCCACTGGATACGTTCATTCTCCTCCGCATTTGCGCCTCATACGGTTGGTAACAACCATTGTTGACAATTACTATGAGACAAGTGGCAAATTGATAGGAAAGAGACGGTAACGGTAGACTGCGGGTTGCATTATGAGTCCTTGGGCCAACGGTGGAGGTTCCTGTATTGACCGAATCTTTCGCTCGCATCAGTTCACGCAGGCCGTGGGTAACCATAGGCATATGGTTTCTGTTGGTTCTGGTTGCCCTCGGAATCATTGGCAAGTGGATGCCCACTGCCACTACCACGGAGCTTCGCTTGATCCCACGGTTCGGCGAGGTCGAGTCGGTGACAGCCAACGAGCTGTTGGCGGGCAGCCCTATCGAGCCTCCGCCCGCTGAGATCGTCATCATTCAGTCGGAAGCGCTGACGGTCGACGATGCGGAGTTTCGGAGGAAGGTCGAAGAGGTCACCAGCGACCTCCGCGCCTTGGGACCGGAAATCGTTGAAGGTGGCGTGAACTACTACGAAGCCTAGGCCAACAGTCCGACGGATTCTCTGGCGCTCGTTTCGACGGATCGCAAAAGCGCCATAGTGGCCCTACAGCTTACCGGCTCCATCGGGGAGGCGCTCGAGAACGTGGAGGAAGTCATCCACGTCGTCCAGGAGGCGGACCACCAGGACGGCTTCCGCGTGCTGATCGTCGGTGACGCAAGCAGCCGGTACGAGCAGGCGGAATTGTCGGCGATGGACCTGGAGCAGGGTGAGCGGATCGGCATTCCCGTGGCGCTTCTCATCCTGCTGGTGCTCTTCGGCGCGGTGGTGGCTGCGTTGATACCGATAGGTCTGGCGATCGTCTCGATTCTGATCACGCTGGCGATAGTGGCAGTCATAGGCAACGTCTTCGGAGAGCTGGTCTTCTTCGTGTTGCTATGGATAACGATGATCGGCCTTGCGGTGGGGATAGACTACTGCCTCTTCGTGGTGTCCCGCTTCCGCGAGGAACTGGCGCGGGGGCTGAGCACGCGGGAGGCGATCATCAAGGCCGGGGCGACTGCCAGCCGTACCGTGTTCTTCAGCGGTATGACAGTAGTCATCGCGCTCATAGGCGTGTTCATCGTCCCACACACGTTGTTCTTGGCAACCGCCCTTGGGGCAATCACGGTGGTTCTCGTATCGGTGACAGCGACGCTAACGCTGCTCCCTGCCGCTCTGATGGTGCTTGGGCCGCGTGTAGACCGGTTCCGGCTCCCGTTCCTTCGAAAAGCGACGTCCGGAGGTTCCGAGGGACAGCGCGACGGCTTCTGGGAGTTCATAACGAAGAAGACGATGCGGTTCCCCGTAGTCAGCATCCTCGTAATTGGCGGCCTGATGGTGTGGGCATCGGTGTACTATTTCGGCATCAACACCGGCTTCAACAGCGTCGAAACTTTCCCGGAGGATTCACACACTCGCGAGGCTTTCGGAGCGCTGGAAGAGGATTTCCTTCTCGGGTACGGTTCTGCCAACCCTGCCAGGATTGTCATAAACGGAGACATCAGCGATCCGGCGGTGGCAGGGGCACTCCAGAAGTTCTATCAGTCCATAGCCGATGACCCGGAGATGGTTGCCCTTCCGCCGGTTACTCATGGCAACCTGACCGTAATTTCTGTCCCGGTACCGGGCGCTCCAAGCGGTGAGGCGGCCTTCGACCTGATAGACCGGCTGCGGAACACTTACGTTCCCGCGGCGTTCTCCGGCGTTCCGGCAGAGGCATATGTGGGTGGGATCTCGGCCGACTACATGGACTTCAACGAGAGGCTCACTACCTACCTTCCTATCATCTTCGCGTTCATCCTTGGCGTGAGTTTCGTCCTACTGCTGGTCGTCTTCCGGTCCATCGTCATCCCCATCAAGGTCATCATCATGAACCTCCTCTCGGTAGGCGCTGCCTACGGGTTGATGGTGCTCGTCTTTCAGAAAGGCGTCGGCGCCGACATCTTCGGGTTTCAGCAGATCGACACTATCGAGGCGTGGCTCCCCTTGGTGCTCTTCGCCATCCTCTTCGGGTTGTCGATGGACTACCACGTCTTCATGCTCAGCCGCATCCGTGAGCGTTACGACCAGACGCACGACAATGCGGATTCCGTGGCATACGGACTCCGCTCCACGTCCAGCCTCATCACCGGCGCGGCGCTCATCATGGTGGCGGTTTTCAGCGGGTTCGCGTCGGGCGACATGGTTGTCAACCAGCAGGCGGGGTTCGGACTTGCCGTGGCCGTCTTGCTCGACGCAACCCTCGTTCGCAGCATCCTCGTTCCCGCGAGCATGCAGTTGCTCGGCTCGCGGAACTGGTACCTGCCATCCTGGCTGAGCTGGCTTCCCGATCTGCGGGTAGAACCTCAAGAGGAATGAAGTGTGTAGGGCTAAAATGGGATTTGGCGCGAGGTGAGCCATGAGCTTGGAAGCAATGTTCGTACCTTCTGACTACAGGGAGGGTTATGAGAAGGCCCGCGCTATCGCGCCCGACATCGCTGAAAATTACATCGCACACACACTCATTGGAGACCTACTGGGCGAAGCTATGACGGCAGATCTCGCTGAGCTCAGTACAACGGAGTCAAGGCGACTCATCGAAGCGGCCATGCAGCAGGAAGATAAAGAGGCTCTGAGGGACGCGCCGGCTTCGCTGCGAGAATTCTTCAGAGACGCGGAAACTCCGCCGGAATGGCTTGACTACGCGGCATTCGCTCCAAGCGTCCGTATGTTTCACAGGAACTCGCCGTTGATCCTGGCCGCATTCGTCGCGGGCGTTCTGATCGAAGGGTTCACAACGAACATCGCAAAGTCCTTTCACATAACCGGCCGGGTACGCGACCAGGGAGTCAGACGCCTGGGACAGAATAACCGTCACATGATGGAGATATTCCTTCCCAACGGCATGTACAGGTATGGAGACGGCTGGAAACTTTCGGTCCGTATCAGAATCGTTCACGCACGGATAAGACACCTCCTGAGCAACTCGTCAGAGGAATGGGACGCGGAAGCCTGGGGTCTGCCGATCAGCGCGGCGCACCTGGGTTACGCCATTTCCGCTTTTTCGGCGAGGTTGCTGA
The DNA here is from genome assembly GCA_965226695.1 of Dehalococcoidia bacterium. Taxonomy (GTDB): domain Bacteria; phylum Chloroflexota; class Dehalococcoidia; order Lucifugimonadales; family CATOSD01; genus CATOSD01. The sequence continues at coordinate 2,214,825 of OZ245405.1, read as the reverse complement.
AACACATGAGAACCTTGGGCGCCAAGTACAATGACGAAGAGTACGCAAGCTTCATGGCTGTCTGGCGCTACTCCGGTTACTTGATGGGCATTCCTGAGACCATCCTGTTCCACGACGCCGATGACGCCTTGGAACTGTATGAAATAGGGCACATGTGCGAGCCTGATTGCCCAATTGAATCGGTTGTCATGGCACACGCTCTGATCAACTCGGCTCCGTTGACTGCCGGGATTACAGATCCGGTCGGCCGCCAGAAATTGGCCCATTACGTGTACCGTATTTCCCGTGGGCTCATCGGAAAAGAGGCGGCCGATTCATTGAACTACCCACCTGTCTCCTCATTCGGAGCTGTCTGGTGGTTCAAAATGCAGCAGCATTATGGCGGCATCCTGGGTAGGCTGTTGCCGGGTCGCCGCCAAGACAGCAACTATACTAGATTCACGGGCTTGCTCGACACCTCGCTATTTGACGAAGAGGGAATCCGCTACACGCTGCCCGACCACGTTTACGCGGAAGAGTCTACCAACTGGTGATGCGGGCAGGGCGACGTGGATGACCTCACCCCGACAGGTAGGGCCGCGCGGTACTGTGATCTGTGCCCCGTGCCGTTCCGTAATGTTCCCTGTCCACGGCTTCGAGGCCGCTGTCTTCGTGTTTGACGACGCTTTGTCTGCGACGCGGGAAGACCCCTATCCATATGAGCAACGGTGGAGAACCATCGGCATGGTGGCCACTCAAGTCGTGGTGGTGGTCCACACATGGCCCGATTTCGACACTGAGACCGGCGAAGAGATCGGGCGTATCATCTCCGCACGTAAGGCGACGAAACGCGAGAGGGAGGCTTATGAAGAAGGACATTGCTGAGCTGCCGACAGACATTCAAGAGCAGATACGGACGTTAGAAGCTCTGACCGACGACCAGATCGACACCAGTGACGCCTCGGAGATTCTCGACTGGTCCGACGCTAGACGCGGAGTCTTCTACCGGCCTGTGAAGCAGCAGATTACGCTGAGGCTGGACGCGGACATCGTCGCCTGGTTCAAGGCCCGTGCTCGTGACGGTCGCGGATACCAAACGGACATCAATGGAGCGCTCCGCGAACACGTCCAGAGGACAGCCCGTTCCACTTAATTGCTATGACCTTATAGGAGTTACGACGTGAGCAAACTCGAAGACCTGACACCTGATGCTGCTGTTCGTGGCATTCGACCGGACTCTTCCGTCACAGTGGTCACTGTGCAGTGGCACGGAACTGATGTCGTAACTCTTACCTATAGGACCCCTACCGGTCAACTCGGAGAAGAAGTCCTCTTTCGGGACTCGGAATCTCGAATTGAGGTTGTGGAGCAAGGTCGTCCCTGGAGCTTCGACGGAGACGGGGAATTACTTCGCCTTGTCTCCGAGGCTAATCGCCTCAAGTTGGCGCACCTGTTCGACCCGGTCCTAGCTGTCCACACTTCTGAAGTTGAGCCATTGCCCCATCAGATTACGGCGGTTTACGAAGCGATGATCGAGCGCCAGCCCTTAAGGTTCTTGCTAGCAGCCCGTCCGAGAAACACGGTAGGCGAGTGTTCGGGGGTATAATAGGCGCAGTTCAGTAGCGTGGAGCCGGCGATGAGCAAGACGTACCGTCCCTATGATCCAGACCGGCAGTTGCTGTTGCCAGCGGCATTGCGGGAGTGGTTGCCGGACGACCATCCGGCTTACTTCATCTCCGACGTCGTTGACCAGTTGGAGCTGTCTGAGATCACCGCCCGCTACGAGCGGGAGAGCAGAGGCGGGCCACCGTATCATCCACGGATGATGGTCGAGGTGCTGTTGTACGGCTACTGCGCCGGGATGGCATCTTCCCGACGAATCGCCCGGCGGCTCCACGAGGACATAGCCTTCCGGGTACTGGCGGCGAACAACACGCCGGATTTCCGCACTATATCGGACTTCCGCAAGGACAATCTGGAAGCGCTGTAGGGCCTGTTCCTGCAGGTATTGGCGTTGTGCCGGCAGGCGGGTCTGGTGAAGCTGGGTCACGTGGCGGTGGACGGGACCAAGGTGAGAGCCAACGCATCCAGGCACAAGGCGATGAGTTACGGTCGGATGAAAGAGAAGGAAGCGCAGTTGGTGGGGGAGGTCGAGGAGTTGCTGCGGCGTGCCCATGAGGTTGATGACGAAGAGGACCGGCGGTACGGACAGAGCAAGCGTGGGGACGAGTTGCCGCAGGAGTTGTCCTTTCGGGAGGGGCGGTTGGAGAAGATACGGGAGGCGGTGGCGATGGTGGAGGAGGCCATCGGCAACGTCGGCGCAGTGCCCAAAGAGGTATCCGCCGACGCCGGTTACTACTCTGCACAGGCGGTTGAAGGTCTGTACGGGCAGTGAGTGGACTCGTTCGTCGCGCCGGAGCGGACCCGCCACGGCACAGTTGTGCCGCCGGCGCCCGGGGTCGCATACCCAGCAATCTGTCTCCCAGGGACCGGATGCGCCGGAAGCTGCAGACCAAACGGGGTCGGCAGCGCTACGCTCTGCGGATGCAAACGGTGGAGCCGGTGTTCGGCCAGATCAAGCAGGGCCGGGGCTTCCGCCAGTTCCTGCTACGGGGCCTGGAGAAGGTCAGCGGCGAGTGGTCGCTGATCTGCACCGGTCACAACCTGCTCAAGCTGTTCCGCTTTGGGGCGGCTCAGCCTCGTGAAACACCGACCAACAGGTTTGCCGCAAGTGTCCCGAACATCGTCAGGGTGGTCGGCACAGTGAGGCGTACGAAACTATTGGTCCGTCAGTGGCTGCACCCGGCAACAACAATTGTCGCCGTCTGACCTCGCCTGTATCCAAGACACGCCAGGCAATCCTCAGACTACCATCCACTTAGGCCCATCATCCGGTCATGCACACCACGCCTGGCCTGCATCCAAGGCCTGCGCGCGCCTTGCGCATCGCCCGGCCCACCAGACCTTTGTGCCCACTCTGTCGCGGTGGCTTTCCTGGTGACTCAGCCAGCGTGACCATCGACGATTCCTTCTGACATGCGTTGTCTGATTGTTGTTGATAACGCATTCTTGCGGTAACTTCGCGGAATCAAGTATTGCGTGTTTTCCGGTCACGGACTAGCATTAAGTCGGATTCCGTGCAAGCACACGCGCCGGTTGGAATTCCAGCGCAGTGCTAGCCTGCTGTTCCCAACCATCACTTGTGACCAAGTCTATGTCTTCAGCAACTCACACAAACGAAGAATTACTGTACCAACCGGACGAGCGCCCCGGTCATCCGGCATCCTTGGCCCACGGCTTTCAGAGTGTGATGGGTTCGATCGGGGCAATGGCGGCGACCGCTTCGATAGTGGCCCTGGCTGGCGGACAGTCGGAAGACTATCTGGCGTGGCTGTTTTTCTCGAGTCTCGTCGTGTGCGGCCTGGGCAGGATTCTGCAGACCTTTCGGATCTGGCGATTCGGGTCCGGGTACTCGCTCTCCGTAGTTTCCGCCTCTGCTTTCATTGCGGTCTGCATCACGACACTGGCAGAGGGCGGGCCGGCAATGCTGTCCAGTTTGATCGTGATTTCAGTTGTCTTCCAGTTCGCGCTTGTTTCGCGGCTCTCGCTTCTGCGTCGAATAATCACTCCGACAGTTGCGGGAACGGTTCTCATGCTGATGTCCGCAACGATTATTTCAGTCGTGCTCGGCAGATTGTCAGACATGCCAGAAGGCGCTCCTTCCGCTGCGGCTCCCATACTCGCTGGAGCCACTCTTGCTGTCCTCATTGGTGTGCGGCTGTTTGCCTCGCCCACATGGCAGCAGTGGGCTCCGATCATCGGACTACTTGCGGGCTGCGCAGCGGCGGTGGCGTGGGGTCTGTACGACTTTCAACGCGTTCTTGAGTCCCCGTGGGTGGGTCTGCCGGCAAATCAGTGGCCGGGATTTGACCTGAGCTTTAACGCGACGTTCTGGGCACTGCTGCCCGGGTTTGTGATCGTCGTCATGGCAACCACCATCAACTCTATCAGCGATACGGTCGCGATTCAGCAGGTTGCGTGGCGCAGGCCACGTGCGACCGACTTTCGCGTTGTTCAGGGCGCTCACAATCTGCTGGCGTTGACCAACCTCATGGCCGCGCTGCTGGGTGCCATGCCTAACATGATAGGAGGCGCCAATTCGGCGCGAGTCATCCTGACAGGTGTGGCCGCCAGGCGTATGGGTATCTACGCTGGAGTCATACTGATAGCAGTGGCGATACTGCCGAAGGCGATTGCTCTCGCAATCTCGATTCCACGACCCGTTCTTGTGACCTCCATGGTCTTTATGCTCTCACTTCTGTTCGTGCAGGGAATGAGGATTGTCGTCAACGACGGCATCGACGGGCGAAAAGCTGCAGTTGTCGGATTGTCTCTTTGGATAGGTGTCGGAATCCAGAACCAGATGATCTTCCCTGGCCTATTGAGTGGAACTCTCGAGACTCTTCTGAGCAACGGTATGACGACCGGTTCGATCTGCGTGATTGTTCTCACTGCCCTCATCGAGATGACCTCATCCAGACGAAAACGCCTGAACGTGGAAATGAACCTGTCCGCAATGCCCGTGATGGATGTCTTCCTGCACGACTTCGCCTCGAAGTCAGGATGGAGCGAGGCATCTGCGGACAGGCTCCGCTCCGCAGGCGAGGAGACGATTGCGAGCCTGCTTTCTGACGATGACATGCAAGAATCCGGCTTCGGGAAGCGCCTGATAGTGAACGCACGTCGGACCGACCGTTCCATAGAGCTTGAGTTCTTGACAACGTCTGAAGGCGACAATCTTGAAGATCGTCTGGTCTATCTGAGCGAGCAGCCAGAGATACAGCACGAACGGGATGTTTCATTCCGCCTGCTGAGGTATTACGCCTCGTCAGTGCAGCACAGGAAGTACCACGACATAGACATAGTTACTGTTCGAGTCGACGAACTCGGACGTTGAGGTTTGACACGCCTTTCGCTCGGCAGAAGTGCACATTCTGTTGTATTTGCGAAATGAGCCCGAGGAAGTCGGTGAGCGAAAGTTGCAGGACTTGGAATTTAGCGCACCGTGTCGCATCTTTGCCCCGACCAGCTCAGCAGCGCGATGCCTGGATTGGAGTGAAAGCAGTGGCCGCCCAGTCATCCAAGAAGTCCTCGAAGACTACAAGACCTCACAGGGCAGCCGCGAAGCCGCCAGACAGCTTCGACGCATCCAGGAAGGTAGACGATATGATCGCGGGCCTGGGCGATTGGAGAGGCGAGAGGCTTGCCGAAATCCGCAGGGGAGACGAGTTTGACGAGGCCGCTCTCAAAGCGTTGCTGCGAGAGGCGGTCGCCTACAACACCGAGCACTCAGTCCCAAAGAGCAAGCGCTCCAGAGCCGTGTGACCCACCCTGTGGTCGAGGAACGAGCCTCCGCTCCTGACTACCAGCCCGTCCGAGAAACACGGTAGGCGAGTGTTTTCGGGGGCATAATAGGCGCAGTTCAGTAGCGGGGAGTCGGCGATGAGCAAGACCTACCGTCTCTATGATCCAGACCAGCAGTTGCTGTTGCCAGCGGCATTGCGGGAGTGGTTGCCAGAAGACCATCCGGCTTACTTCATCTCCGACGTCGTTGACCAGTTGGAGCTGTCTGAGATCACCGCCCGTTACGAGCGGGAGAGCAGAGGCGGGCCACCGTATCATCCGCGGATGATGGTCAAGGTGTTGCTCTACGGCTACTTCGTGGGAGTGGCGTCCTCCCGACGAATCGCCTAGCGGCTCCACGAGGACATAGCCTTCCGGGTACTGGTGGCGAACAACACGCCGGATTTCCGCACCATCTCGGACTTCCGCAAGGACTGTCAAGGGCGGATAAGACGGGTGGACCGTCTGAGAAGGGCGTCGAAGCTACCGGCGCGTAAGACCTGGGACACGTTCGAGCACGACAGGACCTCGGCGAAGCTCAGACAGCAGCTTAAGAGACTCGCTGAAGGTGACTTCGTCGACCACGGTGTCAACGTGCTGGCGTTCGGGATGCCCGGCACGGGCAAGACTCATGCCATGTGTGCCATCGGACACAGGCTTGTAGAGTCAGGGCGTTCGGTGCTCTTCTCTCCAGCGTATCGGCTCGTCCAAGACATGCTGGCTGCGAAGCGGGACCTGGAGCTGCCCAGGATGCTCAGGAAGCTGAACAACTTCGACCTTCTGGTGGTCGACGACCAGGGTTACCTGCCGCAGGGAGCCGAGGAGTCCGAGGTGCTGTTCACCCTGATAGCGGAACGTTACGAGCGCAGGTCTCTGGGCATCACCTCTAACCTGGTGTTCAGCGAATGGGAGAAGGTGTTCGCAAACCAGATGGCGACCGCGGCGGCGATAGAACGGAAGCCCCGCTGCCACGCATCGTCTAGCATGACAGGTACAGCGTCGCGCTCCGCCGTGCCCGTCGCACTGCTCACTACGAAGTCCAGTAGCAGGCCGTTGCGATTCTCCATCAGTGCGTGTCCCATGAACACCAACTTGGCCTCCTTCCCCTTGCCCTTGCGCATCAGCCGTGCCTCAGGGTCCGTCCTGCTCTGATGCGTCTCGTTTCTCCTGCGCTCTCCCCGAAAGTCCACCGAAGGGTTGCCGGGGTCATCATCGGGCGGCTGCTGTTCCTCATCTCGCCGCCTGAAGCTCTTGATGCTCGCCGCAGCCTCTATCAGCGTCCCGTCCACGCTGAAGTGCTCGTCCGACAACAGCCCTTGCCGGTCGGCTTTCACTACCACTTGGTCGAACAACGACTGGCCTATCCCGTGCTCCAGTAGACGCCGCCGGTTCTTCGTGAACACCGTAGGGTCGAAACCGCGCTCCATCAGGTTCATGTCAAGGAACCAGCGGAACAGAAGGTTGTATTCCAACTCCTCGCAGAACGCTCGCTCACTGCGCACGGAGTAGAGGGAGATGAGCAACGATGCCTTCAGCAGTCGCTCCGGAGGGACGGACGCTCGGCCCACCTTCGAGTACATCTGATCAAACTCCGGCGACAAACGCTCCAAGGCCTCGTCGGCAATGATCTTGATGGTGCGGATGGGATGGTCCTGTGGGACTCGCTCCTCCAAGTCTACGAATGCCAGCATCGTTGCCTGTGGGTCGCGTCTTCCTCGCATGATACGACCACCTCCTTTACGGTGTGGTTGTATCCTATCTCACAATATCGCTTTTCCGCAGCCTGCTAGTGTTCGTGACGCACTAGCAGCCCGTCTGAGGATTGACTGACGGGCCTTGGGCACAGGCGAGGTCAGACGGCGACAATTGTTGTTGCCGGGTGCAGCCACTGACGGACCAATAGTTTCCTACGCCTCACTGTGCCGACCACCTTGACGATGTTCGGGACACTTGCGGCAAACCTGTTGGTCGGTGTTTCGCGAGGCTGAGCCGCCCCAAAGCGGAACAGCTTGAGCAGGTTGTGGCCGGTGCAGATCAGCGACCACTCTCCGCTGACCTTCTCCAGGCCCCGTAGCAGGAACTGGCGGAAGCCTCGGCCCTGCTTGATCTGGCCGAACACCGGCTCCATCATCGCCGCCGCGATCACCTGGTGGGCGCTGTCCACCACCGCCTGACAGTTGTAAGCCTGCAGGAAGTCCCGTCCGCCCGGCGCCGGCATGATACGCGACTCAGGATCGGTGAAGTTGCGCTGGGCCTTGTCGTCGGGCACCCCCGAATGGCCCTTGCCCGCGGCCTCGGCCTGCTCCGCAGCCGCCTGGGACTCGGCCTCTAACGCCGCCATCGCCTCCCGTATCTTCCGCAACCGCCCCTCCCGAAAGGACAACTCCTGCGGCAACTCGTCCCCACGCTTGCTCTGTCCGTACCGCCGGTCCTCCTCCTCATCAACCTCCTGGGCACGCCGCAGCAACTTCGCTACCTCCCCCGCCAACTGCGCTTCCTTCTCTTTCATCCGACCGTAACTCATCGCCTTGTGCCTGGATGCATTGGCCCTCACCTTGGTGCCGTCCAACGCCACGTGACGAAAGCTTCACCAGACCCGCCTGCCGGCACAACGCCAATACCTGCAAGAACAGGCCCGACAGCGCATCCAGATTGTCCTTGCGGAAGTCCGATATGGTGCGGAAATCCGGCGTGTTGTTCGCTGCCAGTACCCGGAAGGCTATGTCCTCGTGGAGCCGCTGGGTGATTCGTGCGGATGTTCGACACCGGCGAGCGTGGCCGGCCGGAGGAAGCGCCCTACCACACACCGGTGTTTGTCCTAACGCACGAGAAGCGCGACCCGTGGGTCAGGCCTGGAGGGACGGCCTTTTTCTTCGTGAACAATGGTCCAGAGAGAGCGCTGGAGCTCGCGAGGCCGCCGGCGACTGCGACATTCGCATCTCGGGCGGCGCCGACGTGATTCAACAGGATCACCGTCTAGGCGTGATCGAGGAGCTTGAGATCTCTCTGGCGCCGGTCATTTTCGGCGGCGGACGACGACTGTTCGAGAACCTCTCCGGAGCCGTGCCTCCCTATCGGATCGCAAGCGTGCTCGATGGCCCGTCGGCGACACACTTGCGCTATGAGCGCTCGGAATAACGGATGTTGGCCCATACCGGCCGCAATTCTACACCTACAGCTGATGCGGCCTGAGGCGTCCGCCTTCTCGATATCCGCCGTCTCAATCACGTGCCATATCGCCCCAGCCGCTTCCTCACGTCCACAAGTTCGCCCTCGATGACGTTCAGCCTCTTGCGATGCTCGTGGACTACATACGGCCCCAACGCCATCACGTAGCTTGGAGAACGCCCTTCTCACAGCGCCGGCTGGTGGGCGTATCTCGCTGCGGACCACCTTCTGAAGGTGTCCGATCGAGCCGACAGCCATGGCATTAAAGGCGGCGCCTCCGGTCGAAGCCGCAAGGACCATCTCTCGGACCCGTAGCTGGGACGCCAAGCTGTTCGTCCAGGACGTGAATCCAGCGACGGGCCAGCAGGAGTCCAAGCACGCCTGGCTTATCAGCCATGACGGGACGACCTCCGGATCAGTCTGGTATCACGACGACCAAGGCTAGCCGTCCCAAAGCGAGCGGCGGAGCACGGAAGGCTCCAGATGAGGGAAAGCGGGAATCGGTTAGCGAGCGGTGATCGCCGCGAGCAAGAGCAGGCGACGAAAGGCGGCGCGCCCGTCGGGGAGAGCGGCTAAATCGGCAATGTCGCCGGCGCCACGGGGAAGCGTGACCATGGCGGCCCGGCGTCCAAGCAAGGCTCCAAGCCGGCGCGCAGCTTCCCGGCCCGCGTCGTCCGAGGCGAACGCGAGGAAGACGCGGGCGCAGCCCCGCAAAGCCGCCGCGGTCTGCTCCAGGCCTTGCTCGCCAACGGCTGCGCAGGCTGGGTAGTCCCAGCCGGTGAGGGTGAGCCAGTCGAGGACGCTCTCCGTAACGATCGCCCAGCTCGGCGCGAGACCGAGTCGGCCAAGCCCGAGCACCGGCTTAGGGTCGGGCAACGCCTGGAACCGTGGCCTCGCCTCGGGATCGACGGCCCGGCCCACGAGCCAGCGGACGAATCTGCCATAAAAGTCGGGGACCACGATCATGCCGGCGAACCGTTCTGCTCCCCGGTCCATGAATAGCCCGGAGTCCCGGATGTGCCTCTTGGAGAATCCGAGGGACTCCATGGCCTTCTGCAGACCGTCGCCCGGCCCGTAACCGAGTCCGAGGCGGGCTGCGGCGGCTGGGGCGAGTCCCTGCGATGCCAGGTAGGCCCGCGCCTCTGAGCAACGTTGGAGCTGTTCGGCGTAGAAGTGCGCTGCCTCTGTCAGCAGGTCAGGTCCCCTGGGAGGCAACTCGGCGAACCTGGAACGCCGCGGGCCTGATGGACGATTGGCGTCTCCAGGCGCAGCTGTTTGGCTACAGTCCAGCCGGCGGATCGCCTCAGACTGGCTCGGGCTCTCGGACTTCCGCATGAAGTCCTGCGCATAGCCACCCTCGCCTCGGCCGTTGTAGTAGGACCGTCCTGAGTCGGCTAACAACATGATGCTTTCCTCCGCATCGTCTATGCCTATCCGTCCGGGCCTGGGACGGTGACCTCTAGCTTGTTTGACAGCGGCCTGCCGTCCCCGGCGCAGATGGAGCCGTCGGCTTCGCAGTCCGTGGTGGCGGGCAGCAAGACGGTTACCGTGCCACAGGCGTCCGATTTGAAGGTCAGAGGGCCCGCGACGCCGTCGCAGTCGCTGTCGGTAAAGACCGGTGCCCCTTCGGATGTGGCGGTCCCGCTGGCATAGACGGCCATCCTCATCCTGTGCCCGTCGGGCGTCCTGGAGTTGAGCAAAGCAGGGCGCCAGCCGCCGCCTCTTACGGCGAAGATCTTGTCACATATGGACCACCCTGCCTCGGCGGAGGGCTCATGTTCATGTCCGATCACTCCCTTTCGACAGCGTGTTCCTGCTGGGCATCCCGTAGATCACCGTATGTTGTCGCCTGGCGTCAGCCGCCGGATTCGTCGTGGTGCCAGCCGGAGCCGAAAACCACCCCGTCGTCCTCGACGAGCCAGAAGTGCTTGTCCTCAAACTCGCCCGTGGCGGGATTCACATCCTCGTGGGTCACCCAAATTCCGGCCTGCGGCTGTGGGACGCCTGTGAGAGTGGCCTTTACTATCTCCTCGACTTCACTACGCGTCAGGCCGGGTTCCGATCGGGACAGGTCTGCCATCGCCTTGCGGATTGCTTTCTCCACGTCGACGGTCGTGGCCCCGGGTTCCGGTTGTCGAGTCGCGGTAACATTTGTCATTTCTTCGCGAGTAATCTCCTCGACTTGCGCGCGGGACAGACCGGAATCTCCGAATCCGCAAGCAGCTACGGAATGGGGAACCAGAACGGCCAGAGATGCCGACATCAGCACTAGTTTGCTTAGCTGCCTTTTGCCCATGTCTCATCCGCCGCCGCAAGGGGTCTCTAATTTGATGTATTGTCTTGTTCGGTCACTGTGACGGTTACAGGCAAGAAGCCTGTTGGGTAACCATTAGAGACGTCAATTAACGCACCATACCTTCTTTGCCGTTACATTCCGCCCATTGCCACGGCGTTGTTGGATATCGCCTCTAAGCTCCTGCGGTCTCGGGTGGGGTCGCTACTGTTTATAATGAGGCGCCCGTACTTGTCACGGGGGCCGCTAGCTCCGTCGTAGTAGGTCATTACGACTTTCAGGAAACTGCCCTGGTCCGTCAAGGAGGCATTCAGCCTGTTGTTCACAATGGGCAACTGTGGACTCAACGTGATGGTTCCCGGCTCGTCGATGTTTACAACGCGAACTGTGACGGCGACTGAATCGTCGGTCACGGCGGGGCTTTCCGCGTTGACGGAGGCGTCCTTCCCATCGGTCACGTTGACCGAGATGGAGTAGGAGCGCTCTTCCTCGTAGTTGGGAGACGCTCCGGGCTTCACGGAAATTTCACCGGTGTTGCTGCTCATGGAAAATACCCCGTCGAACTTAGCAGCATCCGTTCCCGAGACGGAGTAGGTGAGGGAGTCGTTGTCCGGGTCCGTGGCTGACACCGTGCCCACGATGGTGCTGGTGGCGGCGTTCTCGTTGACTTCCATGGTCAAGGGAGCCGCAGTTGCCGTGCAGGCAAAGGCCGGTGGCGCTGCGGACGGCGCATCTCCACTGGCATAGACGGCCATTATCATCCTGAAGTCGTCGGGCCTTTTGGTGGATACGAAAGAAGGTTGCCAGCCACCGTTTCCTCCGTAGAAGATTTTGTCGCCTATGGACCAACCTGCCTCGGCAGCGGACTCATTATGCGACTGAGTGACGCTAAGGGTTAGCGGTCCCTGTACTGACAAGACCAGCCAGCAGTGGGCATTGGCTGCGAACTCAAGACCGCTACCAGTGAAATCCTCATAAGTTGATATTGAATCGTCGAAGGTCGTTGGGTTGGTCAGAGTATCAATCGTCTCACCCGGCTCACCTGACATGTCTGCGCGTATGGTCACCGATGGACTCGGATCTGGTCCGCTGCTGCGCGTTGGCAACCGCACCTTGGTGAGAGTAGCGGAGGAGTTGCCAGTGCAGAACGACTGGGTGTACCGCTGATTGGGGGTCACGCCTATCTGGCTGGATGCGGTCTCGTCCAAGGTGCTAACCCTCAGGGTCTCGGTTGACTGCGCACCCACCGGGCTAATGTCGGCCGCCGCCAAGATGAACACAACCGCCGCAATCCACGGCCCTATGGCTCCGACGCCAACACGGGGAAAAATGGCTCTTGTGCTCATCCCTTACTCCCCCACAGCTTTGATCTGTCGGTAAGTCGGATTAGCTCACTCACCCGCCCGCGATGGCCTCCCAAGTAGATGTAAGTCCACAGGCATTGAAAGCGAAGTCATGTGTTGCTAGTTCGAGTATTCGTGCTACAGCCAGGCACCTGCCTCGGAAGCCTCGCCCTGCATGATTCTCCATGCACTTTCGGCGTCGCGACAAAGGGGCGATTAGGCCGCAGTGAGCAGTACACATATGCGTTTGTCTTTCACGAAAAGGGAGCGTTTCCTCCCCCATCGGCCCAGCCTCCCCCCTCGGCTCAGCCTCCACCCTAGCCATACCATCTGCTGCGGTGGAGCGATAGGTGAATGGGGAAAAATGGGGCTTTGTCTTTTCACTGTATACAGGACAGCGTTTTGCCTATTCACATTAGTACATTGTGCTCTCGTAGCCCTTGAGCGATTGATGTAACTTGTCAGTAGCAATCGTCAATGGATTCTGTGGCCTTGCGTGAAGGGTTTGTTTGGTCATGTCAATGCGCATCCAATCACGAGGCTCTGTACTGGGAGCCTGGGCTTGCTGAAGGCCGGCGTGGGAGCCGTGCGGCAGAGGGTCATGCAGGGCGTCCTGATCGACCCGGACGTCGTTGCCTACGCAGCGAGGGTTACTGTCTGGGGCCGCTGGTTCATCTGGGCCTTCAGCATCTACCTTATGGCTTACCGGCCTGGCTTTTGGTTCCCCCAGGACGCTGAATACCTGGTAGTTCACGGGTCGCTGGGTTTGCACAACGGCCTCGTCCACTACCGGCTTCTGACGCACAGGCCCGTGACATGGCGTTGGATGCTCGTCCTCTGCGCCATGGACGTCGCCCTGATCACCGCCAGCATCGTCATCTTCGGCGGGTTCAGGAGCTTCATCTTCCTGTGCTATTATCCGGCCATCACCATATTTGCCGTGGTCTTCTCATCCTCCTGGCTCAGCTTCGTCTGGGCGATGATCGCGGCCGTCACGTACACCGCCGTCTGTCTGGCTGCCGGCTCCGGTCTCGACATCGACGCGGGGGACGACCGAGGGTTGATGGCCAGGCTGGCGGCGATGTACTTCATCGCAATGGGCGTCAGCTTCATCACCCGGTTCGAACGCACCCGGTGGCGGAACGCGGTGACCAAGGAGCGGCATTTGCGGCTGGAGCGCATCGATCTGTCCCAGACAATTCACGACACGGCCGCTCAGACCGCCTATATGATCGGCATGGGGATTCACAGGGCGAGGCAGTTGGCCGGCGAATCGAACGAGGAACTGGTTGCCGCCCTGGATGCGACCGCTGACCTATCGAGGTCGGCCATGTGGGAGATGAGAGGCCCTATCGACGCGGGCCATATCGTCGAGGGCAGGGAGTTAGGGCGAGTCTTGTGGTCGCACTGCGCGACATTCGAGAAGATTACGGGCGTCCCCGCCGAGATGTTGCAGTCGGGAGCCGAGCCCCCCATTGCCACGGAGACCCGGACCGGTCTCTTCACCATCGCCCACAACGCCCTGACCAACGTGTTCCTGCACGCCCGGCCCAGCAGAGTCGAGGTCAGATTGAGTTTCCAGGCCAACCGGATGATTCTGTCGGTCTCGGACGACGGGGTGGGTCTTCCAGACGACTACGCAGAGCGGGGACGGGGCTTCAACGGGATGAGGGTTGAAGCTGCGAAGATGGGTGGAACTCTGATAGTGGAGAGTGTGGCAGGTGGAGGAGGAACGACCATTACGTGCGTGGTTCCCCAAGAGGGGGGATGAAGGAGGAGCCTGAGATGCCGTCAACGGATCGGGTAAGGGTGATGGTGGTGGATGACCACCCCATCATGAGGAACGGCCTTCGGGATGCGCTGGAGGGATCGGGACGTTTCGTGGTTGTGGGTGAGGCGGAAGATGGGGAGGAGGCGGTGAGGATCGTCGAGGGGTTAAGGCCGCAGGTCATTGTAATGGACGTTATCATGCCGCGCAAGGACGGCATCGACGCCTGCCGGGAGGTCATGGAGCTTGTGCGCGGCACGCGGGTCATTATGCTGACGGCATCGAGTGAAGAGGACTCGGTGATAGAGGCGATCGCCGCAGGCGCGACGGGGTACCTTCAGAAGTACTCGAGGCCGGAGGAGCTGGTGGAAGCCGTCCTGGACGTGGCCGAGGGTCGGCTGCGTATTCCCGACAAGGCGGTGAGGAAGGTCTTCGCGATGATCCGCGGGCAGCGCAAGCTCGTCTCCCGCCAGAATTCGGACAAGCTGACGGCGCTGGAGCGAGAGACGCTGACGTTGTTCGCCAGCGGCAGGTCCTACGCCGAGATCGCCGAGGCGAGGGGCAACAGCACAGTGACAGTGCGGAACAACCTGTACCGGATACAGGACAAGCTGGGAATCGAGACGAAGCAGGAACTGGTCATCTGGGCTGTGCGGAACGGCCTGCTGGACGACGTGGTGGTGGGCATTGACTCTTAGCCAGCAACGGAGAGGCAATGATCCACGGCCAGTTGCTGCCAATGGGCTGGTGCTCGCCCGCACATCTGGGTAGCGGGCGACCTTGCAGTCAATTGAGGCGTTTAATCCGGTCTTGTGGACCGGGAGCGACCGGGCTGTCAGTGGAGAAATACGCGACCAGGGCGGCGAGATCGATCTCGCCGCCGGTACGCTCCGTGCCTTCCCTAAGCACGGTGTAGCCGTCGCCCTCGTCGGCCAGGAAGCTGTTGACGGTGATCCGATACGTCGCGCCAGGGTCGACCGGGATACCGTTGATGGAGATGGTCGATGGATCGATCCTTGAACCCACTGGACGTGCGGCGTCCCAAGTGTAGCCGAACCCTCTCGAGACCTGCAGCACCCAGCGGACATCATCCGTGGGGTCGCGAAATTGGGCCTCGAGCAGGCCATCGATCTGGGCCCCCGTAAGCGAGAGGGTAACGAGGCTGTTTCCGAAAGGCTGCACCGAGAAGGCCTCTCCGTAGGTCAACTCCCCGTCGGACTCAGGGCCGATTCTGTCGTAGAGAATGTCGCCGCGAATGCCGCCGGAGTTCGTGAAAGCCACCACCGCGCCGCCGGAGGCGGCGGCGCGTGTCGCCGCCAGATGAGCGTCGGCGATGACGTCTCCCAGAGCGGACTCGCCGGCGGCGTTCTGCCGGCGGGTGATGTCGGCGGTCGTGGAGCCGATGACGACATCGGCGCGAGGGGCCGAGAGGGCGTCGTACCTGTCGATAAGGGCTGTGAGGGCGGGCTCGGGGGTGACTCCGGACTGGGAGTTGGGCCGGTTCTCGATCTTCACCACCGTGAGATCGCCCGTGGCTTGGCTCAAGGTAGCGTCGATGACCGTAAACAATCGTCCCCGATTGTCCGCCATGGAAACCCACTTACCATCGATGCGACATATGAACTCGTCGTTGGTATGGTCTGCGATGACAATGTCCACCGCATCGTCCAGGCGAGCGACGACCTCGGCAACGGGGCCGTCAAGGCCCGAGCCGCAGTCGTTCAGACCTCCGTCGGACATCCCACCCTCGTGGAGCAGGACCACGATGGCCTCGATGCCCTGCTCCCTAAGGCGGGGGACAAGAGCGTTGACCACTTGTGCTTCGTCACCAAAGGTCAACCCCTCCACGGCCGCTTGGGACACCACTGTCGGTGTGGCCTGGAGTGTAAGTCCGATGAACGCGACGCTAACGCCTTGATAGCGACGGACGCTGTAGGAAGGGAAGATTGTTTCGCCGGTGCTGTCGTCAATGACGTTGGCGGCGAGGAATTCGAACTCAGCGCCGCTGAAGGGGTCTCCGTCGAGGTCGCCTTCAACTTGGTGGCGCCCTCCGTGTTGCATCCGATGGAGTTCGGCGAGGCCCTCGTCAAACTCGTGGTTGCCCACGCCATTGAAGTCCAGCCCCATAAGGTTCATGGCCTCGATGGTTGGTTCGTCGTGAAAGAGACCGGAGATGAGCGGCGACGCTCCTATGAGGTCGCCGGCCGAGACGAACACGGAGTTCTCTACCTCGGCCCGTGCGGCGCTGATGTTGGCAGCCAGGAAATCGGCACGCCCTACCCGACCGAAGGAATCGGAGGAAGCGGCGATGTGGCCGTGGAAGTCGTTGATGGCCAAGATGCGGAGCGGAATCTCATCGGGTTCCGCCGGAGTCTCCACGACCACGGACGGCGCTTGAGTCGAGCATGCGGACGTCAGCGCTGTAACGGCCAGAAGCAGAATTGTAAAAGTAAAACGTATCACAATTCGCCTTACGTTCCTTCTATATGGTTTGGAACAACGCCCGCCTTTTGGGGCCAGGCAAGAGGATAAGGGGCCAGTACATGGCCGGCCAGACTGATGTCATCGGCGACTTGAGTCATACTTGAATGGTAACCCACGCGCATGTTGCGTTGACAGTCCCCCAACTGCTTGTATAATCGCTGGAGACTTGCGAGACTGCCCAAGAGTGCGCTCAGCCGCGCATGCGCGGTTCATGTTCTAACAGGTTGACTTGGTCATACTGACATCCCTCCAGCCGCTCATCGGGATTGCTTTCCTCATCGGCCTCGCTTGGGCGGTCAGCGAGCGCCGCCGCCACTTCCCGTGGCGGACCGTCGCCGCCGGACTGGCCCTCCAACTGGCCTTGGCTTTGCTTCTCCTCAAACTCCCCGGATCGCAGTGGGCCTTCTCTTGGATAAACCATGTCGTCGACGCCCTGCTGCGGGCCCTCCAGGCTGGCACTACGATGGTCTTTGGCTTCCTCGGCGGGGGCCCCATACCCTATGAGGAGACCCTACCGGGCGGATCCTTCGTATTTGCGCTCCGCGTGCTGCCCCTGGTAATCCTCGTCAGCGCCCTCTCTGCCGTCCTGTATCACTTCCGGGTGCTCCCATGGGTGGTCAAGGGATTCGCCTGGGTGTTGGGTAAGAGCCTCCGCATCAGCGGCGCTTCCAGCTTCGCGCTCTCCGCCAACGTCTTCATCGGAATGGTCGAGGCGCCACTGCTGGTGCGCCCTTACCTGGAGCGCATGAGTCGCTCCGAGCTCTTCCTGGTTATGACCGGCGGAATGGCCACAATCGCGGGCACCGTCTTCGCTGTCTACGTCACTCTTCTCGGGGACATCATCCCCGACGCCGCAGGACACCTCCTCACCGCTTCCATCATCAGCGCCCCCGCCGCCGTGGTAGTTGCCGTCATAATGTATCCGCCATCGAGCACGGAGGCCGTCCGCAAGGTCGAACTCGCGACCATGTATGAGACGGCATCGACGCCGTCACCCGAGGCACCGTGGACGGCCTGAGACTTCTGGCATACATCGTCGGTATGCTCATCGTCCTCGTCGCCCTGGTCGAGCTGGCCAATATCATCCTCGAGCTGGCCCCAGACGTTTACGGTAACCCTTTCACCGTCCAACGCGCCCTGGGATGGTGCCTCGCTCCCATTGTCTGGACCCTGGGCATCCCCTGGAACGAGGCGGTGACTGCCGGGCAGCTCATGGGCACCAAGGTAGTCCTCAACGAGTTCGTGGCCTACATCGACTTGGCCAATCTCCCCGCTGGAGCACTGGGAGATCGCGGCACGCTCATCATGGCTTACGCCCTCTGCGGCTTTGCCAACTTCGCCAGCCTCGGTATCATGCTTGGGGGAATTGGCGCCCTGGTTCCCTCACGGCGGTTGGAGATTGCCCAGCTCGGGCTCAAATCCGTTCTCTCCGGAAACATAGCCACGCTAATGACCGGCGCTATGGCCGCCCTCATATCCTGGTAGTCCCCCGCCCGCGCGGCGCAACCAAAGCCGAGTCTTGCGGTGCAGCTGTAAACTTCTAGAAACAATGGGTTTGCCTACCTAGATTTGGCTCTTCACTTGAAGGTCTGCCCCTCCACAAGACCAGCATCACCAACAGGCGACATCACCCTGGCAACACCAGCGGTTAAGGTAGGTCGTGCACCCCAAGACTCTAACGTTGTATGAGAGGCGGTTTCAATATAGGATTGGCGCACCCGGGACATCGCTCACGAACGGTTGCGCAATAGGAGGAAGAGACAATGGTTGGTCCCGTACTGGTTGATGCACATATGCACATCGTCGAGGACAGAGAGAAGGGCCGGGTCAGGAAACAGACATACGAGATCTGGGAGTACGGCGAAAAGACCGACGTCATGTACAGCAATTACGATGGGGTCGTAGAGGACGCTCTCGACGCTATGGACGTGGCGGGCTTCTCCAAGGCGGTAGTGGTAAACCTTTTCGGCTCCGGCTCGACGAGCTTTGAGAGGGGGCCGGAGCTTGCCGAAGAGCTGAAGGCCTTCAACAGTTGGGGGTGCGACACGGCAGCCCCCCACGACAGGCTCATTCCCTACATCAACGCCGATCCCCATATTCTGTCGGGCGAGGAGATGTCGGCACACATTCTCGACATGGTCGAGAACCACGGCGCGAGAGGCGTAAAGCTCCATCCTGTACTGCAGCGATTCGAGATGGGCGACCCAAGGATGACCCCGACCTACCGGACGTGCCTGGAGCTTGGGATACCAGTTCTGTCTCATTCGGGGCCACAAAGGGAGGGGAGGCAGCTGGGCACACCAAGTGCCTACGCGCCGGTACTGGAGAACTTTCCCGAGCTGACCGTGGTGATAGCGCATCTCGGTGGCGGAGCATGGACGGAGACGCTTGAGATCGCCCGGGCCTACCCTCACGCCTACTTCGACTGTTGCGAGATCATGGAGTGGCTGGGAGGCTCGACCGCACCGACCTACGAGCAGCTCGGGAGGCTGATCAAGGACATCGGACCGGAGCGGGTTTTGATGGGTTCCGACTTCCCTTGGTACGACCTGGACCGGAGCGTCGAGATCGTGATGGGGCTGCCGCACCTCGCCCAGGAGGAAAAGGAGGCGATGCTGGGGGCCAACGCGATAAGGATAATGGGGCTGTAGTTGCGCCCGGAAGGGGAGTTGGAAGAGTGGCCCGGTGCGGGACCGCGCCGGTGATCCCCCATCTGCCGAAAGTCTCGATCGAATGCGCTGAGCACTGCAAGGAGGAAGCCATGCCCGGAAAACTGGACGGCAAAGTGAGCATCGTCACCGGAGGCAGCTCAGGGATAGGTCGGGGAACGTCCCTACTCTTCGCCGCGGAAGGCTCGAAGGTGGTCGTCGCCGACGTCGATGCTCGTGGCGGGGAGGATACTGTCGCGCTCATAGGTGCCTCCGGCTGGGATGCCGTGTTTGTCCACACCGACGTCTCCCAGTCCTCCCAGGTCCGGGACATGGTCCAAAGAACGGTCGATCACTACGGCAGGCTGGATCTGCTGATCAATGTCGCGGGCAGGCAAGCCGAGACTCCTTCCCTGGTTGACGTCCCCGAGGAGGAGTGGGACCTGGTAATGGACGTCAATGTCAAGGGGACATTCCTGGCCTGCAAGTACGCCGTACCCCACATGCTCGAACAGGGCGGCGGAGCTATCGTGAACGTGGCATCATCGGCGGTGCTGAGAGGATCCTCGTTTTCTCTACCCTACTCCGTCAGCAAGGCGGGCGTGGTACAGCTGACTAAGACCGTCAGCAGTCAGTACGCTTCCCGTGGAATCCGCACCAACTGTGTGATTCCGGGCCTCATCGATACCCCCGGCTCCCAGGGGGTTGAGGGCGCGGCCGGCATATTCGACGAGGCCGTGGCCCGGATTCCTGTCGGCCGGGCAGGCCAGCCCGAGGATGTCGCCAAGCTCATGCTCTACCTCGCCTCCGATGACGCTGCCTTCGTGACTGGGTCAGCTTACGTGATTGACGGCGGAAGAAACGTTCAATAGAGCAGAGGGCCGACGATTGGTTCACCATGACCTGGGGTAGTTCCAGGTCGGCCCGCCGGAGTTCGGCCCCAAGCCGTGTCCATATAGGGCTTTTGACCTCCTAATTGTCGATTGGGGTGTACTGTTATCAAGGTCTAAGGTGTTCCAAATGGGGTGAGGTTGTCGAGACGGTTTGGAGAGGCGGGGAGAGATGAATGCTACCGCAAATGACGTGACAGCCCGTGCTCTTAGTCTTCCGGAAGAACTTCTCCTCATGCTCCTCAATGAGGAGAACGGCTACTTCCACCAGGTTCCCGGCTGGGACTTGAACTGCGCCGTGGCCGGAGCCGCCCTCGCGGAACTGTCACTCAGTTCTCGCATTGACACCGACATGGAGTCCCTCTTCATTCTGGACGGGTCGGAGACGGGCAATCCCGCTCTGGACCCCATCCTCAAAGAAATTGCGAGCGAGCCCGTACAGCACAACACCCAGTACTGGATCGAGCATCTCGCGCCGAAAGCCGAGTCTATAGTCGATCTGACTCTGGAGCGGCTGGCAGGGTTGAAAATCCTTGAGTACCGCGACGGCGAGTTTTGGACGCTGTCTCGCACTACGGCTCAGTCAGAGCTGTTCGACAATTCTGCCGATGGGACCGGGGCGGAGTTCGTCAAGACTCGCATCAGCAAGGCGATCTTCGATAACGAGATTCCCGACCCCAGGGACGTCATCATAATCTGTCTCATCAACACGTGTGACGTGTTTCGGTTCATCTTTCACCTCGACGAAGAGGCGGAGAAGCGCATCGAGTTCATCTGCAGGATGGAGCTGATTGGCCGGTCGATAGCCGCCGCGGTGTCGCACAACCTCGCCGGCCCGTTGCTTCGACATTCCGCCCTATCCAAGAGAATTCCGACCGTCTCTCTCCGAAAGCTGTTGTTCAATCGGCATGTTCGCCACGGCAACGTTCCAGCGCTCTTCGCGGACCTCGCTAACGAGTACGGCCCGGTGTTTGAGATCCGGCCTCCATTCGCCGAGCCTATGATCTTCCTTGCGGGGCCTGAGACAAACCGCTGGGTGCATCGGCGCGGGCGGATGTACCTGCGAGCTAAGGATTACTTCAGTGACTTCGAGCGAGTCTACGGCGCGTCAGGGGTGTTGCCTTCATTGGATGGCGCCGATCACTTCCGGCTCCGCAAGTCGATGTAGGCCACGTACTCCCGCGGAAGGCTGGCAGGGCAGCTCGACCAGCTTTACTTTCACGCGCGGCAATTCATGTCGGGTTGGAAAGTCGGGGACACTTACGCCGCTACGCCGATGAGCCGGAGAATGATAAACGCGCAGATATCGCCGCTGTCGGTCAGCGTGGATTCCCAGGACATCATCGACGATCTGATGGTGTACAAGGAGCGTGCGCTCAACACTCACATCGTAAGGGCGTTGCCCAAGTTCATGCTCAAGACCCCGGCCATGAAGCGCCGCGGGAAGGCCGTGGACACATTGCTGGAGCGGGTACAGAGTGTACACACTTCCGCACAGCGGGCCGGAAGCCCTCGTGACCTCGCGGACGACATCCTGAGCCTACACGCGAGCGACCCGCAGTTCGTTCCGGTGTCAAATCTACGCTTCGCCCTGTCGGCGGCTCTGATTGCCAGCGTGTACCTCGGAGATGCCTTCAGCTTTGCGCTGTACTCGATGGCGTCGCAGCCGGTGCTCTACGCCAGAATCCAGAGTGAGGCCGACGCCCTGTTTGGCGATGGTGACCCGGACGGGAAAGGCTTCACGCTGTCCGCCATCGACGTAACGCACCGCTTCCTGATGGAGTGCCTGCGGATGTACCCGATCGTCCCCATGTCAATCCGAAACGTGATGAATTCATGTGTGGTCGAAGACTATGAGCTGCCCGTGGGGTCGCGAATCTACATCGCCCAGACGGCCTCGCACTACATGAGCGAGTTGTTTCCCGACCCGTTCACATTCGACATCGACCGATACAGGCCCCCGCGCAACGAGCATTTCAGCCCCGGCTACGCGCCGTACGGACTGGGCACGCACATGTGCCTGGGTTTCCGGTGGATGGAGTTGCAGCTCGCCGTCAACGTACTGATGGTCGCACATTACTTCAGGCTCGAAGTATCCCCCCTCGGACTACAAGCTCCGGTTCAGCCCGCTTCCGTCAATGAAGCCGAACAAGAAGCTTAGGTTCCGCATCGCCGAACGAAGGCACGAGATACAGGCCTGAGCGAACCCAGGAATCTGTGATCGTGGCATCGTGTGGCAACAGGAGACCGTTGCGGTGTCGCCGCTCGTTCCACCGGGTCTGACCACCTACCCACACGACTAGAAATTGAACCCTAGCGCTGCTCCTCGCGCCGATAGACAGCGTCTATCGCCTCGTCGAGATCGGTCCCCCAGTTCTGCACCATCGAGCGCAGTCGCATGTTCTGGTATGCGCCCCAGATCGTCATGGCGGGCGGCACCAACAGGATGGATATGATCAGCGAGTAAGCGATCGTGATGGCCGCGGTGAATCCGAACTGCTGGGATGCGGCCAGTGGCGATGCCACGAGCACTCCGAGGCCGAGGGCCGTCGTCAGCGCGGACCCGAGCAGCGCCGAGCCGGTGCTTCACAGCGCCCTGATGGCCGCCTGTTCCGGGTCGCGCGTGCTGGAGTACTCCTCCCTGTAGCGATGAATCATGTGGATAGTGTAGTCGACTCCGATGCCGATTGAGAGCGCCGTGATAATAGAAGTGATAATCGTGTAAGGGATGTTCAACAGCGCCATTGTGCCCAGCACCGAAATGAGAACAAGCACGATTGGCCCCACAGCGATGAGCGCCAGCGCGGGACGGCGAACCGTGACCCAGAAGAAGACGGCAAGAACAGTCAGAGCCGCCGCGATAGTCACGCTGATTGACTCTGTCTGCTGTTCCGTGATGGCGTCCGTAACTGTGACCGAGATTATGCTCTCAGAGGTGGCCGTAATTGTGTCGTCCTCGCCAAACCACAGGCCTTCGATGTCCTGCTGTAGCGCCCTGGTCTGTTTGGGTACGCCGGAGTAGGCTGGGAATTGGAGCAACATCGCATCGATTCCCTCGTGATCATTGACCAGAAGGCTGACGATGGCAGGGTCCTTCGCCTGAAGCCTGTCAAGGAACTCCTGCATCAGATCTTCATCCAGCTGTACTCCAGCGTGGGCCTCCCTGAATAAGGCGGCGAGGTCCGGGTCGTACCTGTCGCCAGGCTCCCCGCTGTCGTCGGTCCAGTCGTGAACGAGCAACTCATAAGATGCCTGGATCGGTCCTGCCGCGGCCCGTGGTCGCGTGCTTTCGTCCTCGAATGCGGCTGCAAGGTCGTGCAGGTTTAGAAGCGTCCGGGTCTCTGTTGCCTCGGCTCTAACCAGTATATTGGCCATCTCCGTAGAGCCGTCTACAGCCGCATCTAGCGTTTTCATGTCCTCCAGCAAGCTCCCACCCCTTGGCAGGATATCGCGAATGCTGAACTCCGACTCCAGGTCAGTGG
The DNA here is from genome assembly GCA_965226695.1 of Dehalococcoidia bacterium. Lineage (GTDB taxonomy): Bacteria > Chloroflexota > Dehalococcoidia > Lucifugimonadales > CATOSD01 > CATOSD01. The sequence continues at coordinate 2,191,367 of OZ245405.1, read as the reverse complement.
CAGCGAATCCCAATCCAATCGTCACTGCGACCACGCCCACGATGTAGGGCATGGGCCTGCGGGTCACCTCTCTGCCGAGCAGCTCAGTCGCGCGGCTGATGCCGGGCAACGCGTTCGAGATTGGGCGGGGCGCCGCTAGCTTGCCTCGCACGTCCCGCCTGTGGTCGATGATGGTCCGGCCGGCCGGCACAAGCGTCAACATCACCAACAGGCTCATTCCCACGGCCAGCCCCGCGATGATTCCGAAGTCGCCAACTATTCCAATTGGAGAGAACAGACTTGCCAAGAGGCTCGCGATAGTCGTGACGGCGGCCAGCGTCAGGGGTACTGTGACGTTCGCGAGACCACTGCGGATGGCCTCTACCACCCGCTTGCCGCCTGTTCGCTGCTCGCGGTAGTGCGACACGATCTGTATGGCGTAGTCCACCGTGAGGCCGATTACGATGATGGGCACCATCGCCGTGAGCGAATTTGGTGGGCCCGTCAGGCCCAAACCGTTCGGTCCCAGCCAGCCTTCAGCCCCGACTATCCAGATGATCGACACGAGCAGCCCCACCAGCGTGAGAAGCAGGTCCGAGATCGTGCGCATGAAAAGCAGGATGAGTGCCGCGATGAGGAGGAACGCCAGGCCTATCAGCGGCGCCATCCCCTCTTCCGTTGCCTTCTTGTACTCATCCTCGACCACCACGGACGAGATGCTGCTCACCCGCAGCCGTCCCTCGGACACTGAGGCCAGCTCGTTGATCTTGCGTTCCGCGTCCTCGATGCGCTCGTCGCCCGTGTCGCGCAAGCGAATAGTCGCAATCGCGACCGGCGTTCCGTCGGTATCGGAGCCGGTCAGCGCGTCGAACGCCCCGGCAACAGGCGGGAGGATGCGGGCGGAGTCGATATCAGCCTGCGTTACAGAGTCGAATCGGGCTACCTGGAGAATTGCCTTAAGAAGCGATGAGGCAGCTACGACGGCAGCTTCCGGCGCCAGCAAATCGCGGACGCTCGGGGCGCTGCCAATCTCTTCTGAGAGAGCCCGCCGGGTGTGAGAACATCGCCACGAAAGAGGAGAGTCACTACACTCTCTTCGCCGGAGTCACCGAAGAGTCTGTCGATTTCATCCAGGGCTTCGGCCACTGCGTTCCCCTGGGGAAGTGTCGACGCGGTCTCCGGAGGCGGCGCGCGCCGGGCCGCGCCGGCCCCCAGCACTACGGTGATGGCGACGAGGACGAGTATCGTAACGTATGGGCGAACCGTCACCAGCCAGCTAAGCCGGCCGAGTAAGTTGCTCATGGCGTATCCTTCAGTTTGCAGTCCCGGCAAGCATTGCAGCGAGTGGAGCGGCCAAGTAGCTTCCTTCCCAGGCTAGGAATCAGAAACCCCCTCGTTGCGGGAGTCCGGATAGAACTGGGCGTAACAGGCCCTGAAGGGCATAATCTCGCCGTCGGATCGGCACAGGCGCGGGCGGGGCCGGTACCGCTTGTTGCGCCAGATGACTACGTCCTTCAGCACGTCACGCCGCTGAGACTCCGCGATGAACCTGTTCCTGATCGGGGCGCGTAGTCCCACCGGGAGCAAGCCCAGCCCCGCGATCCAGCGTCTTGGTTTGCGAATCTCCCGAACTTGAGAGACCAGCGACAGATCGATCAGCGTACCGTCGACGGGCGTCGCCAGAACCCACAGTCGCATATCCATTCCGATTGATTTCTCCCTGATCTCCACGAAGGAGTAGCCCAGCCCAAAGATGTTCGCCCGGGCAGAAAGGTCGAGTGTGAATCTGCCGAACTTGGTTATCGTCAGGCTACTCCTGAAGTCGAAACGGCTTTCGAGATAGGGCCCATCTACCGAAACTCGCGCAGTGCGGCTCACGCTGTCATAGCCGTGAACGTAGCGTAGGTGGCCGAGGTACACCGAGTTTTCCGTGGTTTCCTGCGGATGCCCGGGAAACCGGAGCGTCCGGACCACCAGATCGCTCCACCCGTCCTGGTCCGGCGTCTCGCTGGGCAGTCGTCACTACTCTACCCGTCCTGGGATGCCCCACCAGGCGAAGATCAGGCCGAGGACTTCGCACGTCTCGAAGACCCGCAGAGTCGCGGTCCTGGGCGGCTCGGCATAGGACATGGCGACGCACCGGCCGGTCGAGTCGAACGCGAACCCGTGGAAGGGGCAGACAGGCCGTCAATTGCGAATGCGGCCCCCAGCCGCCGGCCCCAAGTCGGCGCCCAGGTGCGGGCAGGTGGCCTCGGCTACGCAGATCCGCCCGCTATCATCACACCAGACTACTACGTTCTCTCCCATCCAGGTCTTTTGAATGAGTCTGGACTTCAGAATCTCCTTTCGGCTTGCCACGAAGTACCAGCCCTCGGGGAACGGGTCCAGCGTTTGGGCGTAGGCAGTGGGCCTGCGTTGAGTAGAAACCAATGTAGCCCCCTTCTCTACTCCTCCTCGAGTTTGAAGGCCTAATCTCTTTCCACTCACGCACTCAGGTTACGAGAGCACATTTCCCGCCAAATTTCAGGTGAAAGCACATTAGCACGTAGGAAATCGGGCCTTCTAGCATACAAGTCTACAAAGTACACGGGGGTTGGTACCGTGTGAACATTTGCCGCTGGTTGGCCCAATTCCGTGCAGGTAGTCGGGCACGAGGCCGTCTTCTCCCAGCCCGCCCGTGAAAGTGGCGTACAACTAATGGAGTCCGGCTTGGCGCTAAACGTTCTCCGCCCCTAAACCATGCTCGACGGCCTCACGGGGCCTACGAACACGTTCTGCGGGATGAGGCTCTCCCGGTCCACGGAGAAACGCATGTCGATGCCCTCGGTAGCGATCCTGCCCATTGCCGTGTAGCGCCTGCTCTCGCCGTGCAGGCCGCTGCGGTTGCCGCCGGAGTGGGTCCGCACCCATCCGGGGGGAAGCAGCTGTTCGCCCTTCCAGTTGCCGCCGGTGGCTACGAGCAGCCCGAATCGCGCCAAGTCCTTTGCGCTGATGACAACCCAGCCGGGGCCGCTTCGCACCGGGTTGCCATCGATTTCGTAGGGAGGATCGAGATAGGTGTAAGAGTCCGGAATTGTGGGGTAGAAGTACTTCTGGTCTTTGACGTCGCCGCCGGCGTACCAGTCCCAAGCCTCGGGCGCGATTCCGATCTTACTCATGATCTTCTCGTCCATCACGTCCTTGAGGTCCCTGCCCCAGAGGTGCGTCAGCGCCTGAGCCGCGCGCCACGTACCGGCGCTGCTGTAGTGGCGCATAAGGCCCGGCTCGATGTGCGAGTAGATGTCGTAGAACGGATCGCCGGTCCACTTGGCCCACTCCGGAACGCCGGGAATTTCGTCGGTGCTGGTGTTGCGTCCCATCCAGTCGTTGCCCAGTTCAATCGCGAAACCGCCGTAGTGACCCGCGCCCCACTTGATGCCCACAAGGTGACGCCAGGTGAGCCTCTTGTGGTAGCCCTCGTAGAGGTGCTTGTGGGGATGCGAGAGCTGCCCCTCGCCGGTCCAGGTCTCGGCGATCAGGTCGTCGGCCTGCACCATGCCCTCTTGCACAGCTAGGCCAAGCAGCGAATAGGTAAAGGCCTTTCCGGTCGAGGCCGTCTGAAACTTGTAGTCGCCGTCTCCCCAGGTGTGCACGAGGTATCCGCCGCGCGTTAGGACCGTGCCGAACTTGTTGCCGGTGTGGTCCTCTCCTCCGAAGTCGGCGCCCCTGGCGTTAATCGTGGACAGAAAGGAGACGAACTTCTCGAGGTCGAGGCCCGCCTCTTCAGGCGTAATTTCGATCCACTCGTCCTCAGGGAACGTCACCCAGTCGGGTATGTCTGAAGTGCGCATCGGCAACTCCCTTCACTGCTAGGCATTCTCGGATGCACCGGGCGCGCCGGCACCCGTGGCTCGACTATAGCAACGGGCGCCCGATACCGCAATATCGGGGCTGGCAGGCAGGCGCGAGCGCCCCGCCTCGCACGCGGGAGCGCGCGGGCGGGGCGCGCGGGAGGTGTTGGAGGCCTGTGGTACACTCAATGGGCGAAACACGTCCGTGACCTTAGTTGTCAGAGGGATACCCTGGTGACACCTTTCCTCGATTCTGTTCTTCGATCGCCCTTCTGTGGTCGCGCCCGCCGTGCCCTCTCCGCCCTGGCGATTCCGTGGGCGCTTGCGCTGCTTCTGGCTTCCGCCGCGCTGATGATGGCCGCGTGCGGGGACGGAGCCGAGGCGACGCCCTCCCCCGAGCCGACATTGGCGGCGCCGTCTCCGCCAGTGTTCCAAACTCCGACTGCCGTCGCACCCACCGTGGAGGCCGCGCCGACGCCCGCACCGGAACCGACGCCTACGGCGCAGCCGACGCCGATGGCGCCTCCCACGCCGGCCAGCGAGGGAAGCGTGGTCGACCGGCTCAGGCAGAATGCCACGGACTTCCAGTACGCCATCGGCAAGCACGGCGGGGACATGACGCTAGCCACGGTGGCGGAGCCGCTCACGTTCAACCTCGCCATTGCCAACGACGCCTATTCCGCCGGCGTCCTGGGCTACGTTTTCGAGGGTTTGACCGAGACATCGTGGCTGACCGACGAGGTCGAGCCCCGGCTCGCCGAGTCCTGGGAGAGCTCCGACGACGGCCTGACGTGGACATTCCGCCTGCGTAGGGACGTGAGCTGGCACGACGGTGAGCCGTTCACTGCCCACGACGTGGACTTCACCTTCAATCGAATCATCTACAACGACGACGTACCGGCGGCCGACCGGGCGTCATTCAACTTCCGGTTCCTCAACGAGGAAACAGGGGAGTGGGAAGAGGCGCCGATGACAGTGAAGGCGCTGGACAACTACACCGTCCAGTGCGTCCTTCCCCAGCCCTTCGCGACCTTCCTGCGATCGATGGGCGCGGCCATCTACCCGAAACACATTCTCGAACAGTACGTTGACGACGGCACATTCGCCGAGGTGTGGGACATTGCAACCGACCCGGGCGAGATAGTCGGCACCGGGCCCTACACGATTGAGAGCTACGTCGTGGCCGAAAGCGTCATCCTGCGCCGGCACACGGACTACTGGCTGGAGGACGACGAGGGCAACAGACTGCCGTACCTCGAGAAGATCGTGAACATCGTGGTGCCCGACTTCGATGCCGAGCTCGCCGCGTTCATCGCCGGCGAGACCGACGTCCACGGAGTCCTGGGCGAGGAACTCGAGCGGCTGGAGCCACTACAGAGCGAGGGCAACTTCACCATCCACAGGCGCGGGCCGCAGTTCGGGTTCACCCTGGTGGGATTCAACCAGAACCCGAGGGTCAACGAGGACACGGGCGAGCCGTACCTGGATCCGGCCAAGCTGGAGTGGTTCCGGCAGAAGGAGTTCCGCCAGGCGGTGGCGTACACCATCGACAAGGCCAGGATCATCGACGAGGTGCAGCAGGGCATCGGGTATCCGCAGTGGTCGCCGGTCAGCCCGTCGGCGGGCGACTTCCACAACCCTGACGTGCGGCGATACGAGTACGACCTGGACAAGGCCCGCGAACTGCTCGACGGCCTGGACTGGGTCGACACCGACGGCGACGGCGTTCGTGAGGACGGCGACGGCAACCCGATCGAGTTTTCGATGGTCACCAATGCCGGAAACTCGGTGCGCGAGCGCGTTGGAGAGATTATCCGGCAGGGCATGATGGACGCCGGCCTCGGTGTTGATTACAAGCTGATCGAGTTTGGAGACCTTGTCACCAGGATCACCCAGACCTTCGATTGGGAGGCGATGATCGTGGGCTTGACCGGCGGCACCGATCCCCACGGCGGCATCACTTTCTGGCACAGCGGCGAGTTCCTGCACGTGTGGAACCCGAACCAGGACGAGCCGGCGACCGACTGGGAGGCCGAGATCGATGAGCTGTACGTGAATGCCAGCACTGAGCTGGACCGTGCCAAGCGAGTTGAGTACTACCACAGCGCCCAGGAGGTCGCCGCAGAGAACGTGCCCGTCATCTACACCACGCTGGCTGAGCGGCTCACGGCGGTGCGCAACATTTTCGGCAACACCACGCCGACGCTGTACGCTATCTGGGACTCGCGGTACATATACCGGACGGACCAGTAGGGGGGGGGGGGATGGCGCCGGCACCCGACGGGCGGGTTTGAAACCCGCCCCTACGATTGCCCGTCGAGGGAGAGGGGACTAGCGGCCTACGCCGACGTACTCGAAGCCGAGGGCCTCGAGGTGGACGGGGGGGAGGGCGTTGCGTCCGTCGAAGACGAGGCGGGGCGGGATCATGCAGCGGGCGACGACGCGCCAGTCGGACTCGACTATCTCGCGCCACTCGGTCAGCAGCACCAGCGCCTGGGCGCGGTTCGCCGCCTCGGCGACGCCGCCGACCAGCCGTGCCTCCGGGGGCAGCGCGGCGCGGGCGTTGTCCATCGCTCGCGGGTCGAACGCCTGGACGTCGACGCCCTCGTCGACCAGGGCGCGCACCAGGTCGAGCGACGGCGCGTCCCGGACGTCGTCGGTCTCCGGCTTGAACGCCAGGCCCAGCACGCCGACGCGAAGACCGGCCAGCGCGCCGCCGAACCGCTGGCGCAGCGCGTGCAGCGGAAGCAGGCGCTGCCGGTTGTTGGTGTTGATCACCGACCGCAGCAAGTCCACCTCGACGCCGCTGGTCAGGGCCAGGTGGTCGAGCGCGCGCACGTCCTTGGGGAAGCACGAGCCGCCGTAGCCGACGCCAGCGTGGATCCGCGCGCCTGTGCGCGAGTCCATCGCCAGGCCCATGCTCACGTCGTCGATGGACGCGCCGATGGAGCCGCACAGCGAGGCTATCTCGTTGATGAACGATATGCGCGTAGCCAGGAAGGCGTTGCTGGCGTACTTGATCATCTCGGCGCTGGTGATGTCGGTCACCAGGTGCGGGGCGTCGATGCCGGCGTGCATACGCCTGACGACCTCTGCCGCGGCATCGTCGCCCGGCTCGACGCCCACGACGATGCGCTCCGGCGACGCCCAGTCCTCCACCGCCCTGCCCTCTCGCAGGAACTCCGGGTTGGCGGCGTATCGGATGCCGGTGCCCTTCAGCTCGAAGTCGAGCAGGCGGCGACCGGTGCCGGGCGGGACGGTGCTCTTCATCACGACGACCAGGCCCTCGGAGCCGACGGACTTCAGCCAGTCCACCGCCGCGCGCACCTGCCGCAGGTCGGCCGCGCCGCCGTGGGTGGGCGGCGTGCCGGTGGCGACCAGCGCGGCGTCTCCCGGCGTCTCGGCGAAGTTGTCGCGGTGGAGGAACCGCAGCGTCCCGGCGCGCAGACCGCTCGCGACCCTGGCCTCCAGGCCCGGCTCGAACATGGGGACCCGGCCCGCGGAGAGCGCCTCCACGCGGTGGCGGTCCACGTCGATGCCCACCACCTCGTGGCCGGCGTCCGACAGCCCGGCGGCGGCGACGGTGCCCACGTAGCCCAGGCCCACGACCGTTATCTTCAAGGTGGATTCAGCCTCACGCCTTCACCCCCATCCTAACCTTCCCCCTGCGAGGGGGAAGGGACTTTGGTTTTCACGGCGGCGATTTGGCGGATGCCTTCGGAGGCTGGGACGAGCGGCTCCCAGCCGATGAGCGCCTTCGCCCTGGAGTAGTCCGCCGACTTGCGGAGCTCCTCGAACTCGCCCCTCGGGTTGGGGATGACGTACTCGACCTCGCCGCCGACGATGGCGGCAATGTCGTTGACCGACGTCTCCTCTTCGGGGCCGATGTTCAGCGCGACGTTCTCGCCCGCAGGGAGGTCGGCTGTGGCGGCCAGCAGGTTGGCGCGCACCACGTCCGACACGTGGGTGTAGCCGCGGGTCTGCTCGCCGTCGCCGTACACCGTCAGCGGCTTGCCGGCGTCCCGCAGCCGCATGAAGTGGGGGATGACCAGCACGTAGGCGCCGCGCGTGGCCTGCCTGGGGCCGTAGACGTTGAAGTAGCGGAGCGAGGCGACGCGCAGGCCGAACAGCCGCGCGAACATGGCGCCATATTGCTCGCCCATCAGCTTTTGCAGCGCGTAGGGCGACTTGGGGTTGGTGGGCATGTCCTCGCGCATCACGTGGGTGGGCTGGTCGCCGTAGACGCTGGAGGACGAGGAGTAGACGACGCGCCCGACGCCGTTTTCCCGCGCCGCCTGGAGCACGTTCAGGGTGCCGTTGACGTTCACGTCGTGGGTGCCCACCGGGTCCTCGATGGAGCGGGGGATGCGGGCCCAGGCCGCGGTGTGGAACACGCAGTCGGCGCCGCGGGTGGCGTCCCTGACCGCGTCCAGGTCGGTGACCGACGCTCGCACCAGCTTAGCCGAGGGGTTGGCGCGGTCGCCCTCGCTGGTCGAGAGGTTGTCCAGGGCCACCACGTCGTGGCCCAGCTCGACCAGCCGGTCGACGAGGGTGGAGCCGATGAAGCCGCACCCGCCGGTGACAACGTATCGCATGAGGTCTGTCCTCGCCTCGCTTTGCGCGCTTGCCGCGCGCGGGGATTATGCTATCATAATCAAGGCTGGCGGGAGCGGCGGCGGGCGGGTTTCAAACCCGCCGTTACGAGCCTGGCGGGCGGGCCAATCGGCGGGAAATTCGCGAAAAGTGTCGCAAACTGTCGCATATTGTCGCATCTGTGCTTGGCTGGCTCCGTTCTGAGAACTTTTGAGACAGTTTTGAGCGGTCGTGAGTAAGGTTTGAGACGGTATTTAGGACGGCATTGAGACGGTATCTGGATGGAATGTGACAGGGCCCCGTGCCGGTTCGTCGGGGCTTAGATGAGTGGCGGTGCGGTGGAAGGCATGGGTTGGCGGTCGGCTCCTGGTGGTTGGGGTGTGGGGAGGTTAGCACAGTTGTGCGGGTGTGTCAATGGCGGGTGCGAGGGGGAGGCTGTCCCAGATTACCAGGCGGACAACACACGGAGGGCCCCTGCCCCCCTGGGTTCCCGCCCCCGATTTCTCGGGGGCAGGCTGTTCGCGGGAATGACGATAGAGCCAGCGGGAATGACGGTAGAGGCGGCGGGGATGACGATAGAGGCAGCGGGAATGACGGAGACGAAAGAGGGCGGGAAATCCGTCGTCTAAAACAGCATACGGAGGGTTAAGAGCCTATCCGACAACCCGTTCATCACCCCCATCCCCGTATCGAGTACGGGGCAGGCTCTAACCTTCCCCCTGCGAGGGGGAAGGGACTTATCGGATAGGCTCTGAGAGAAATGACACTTCAGAAGAGCTATGCTGAGCAAGCTGTTGTATACATGAATCAGGCTCACAGTGAGCTTGCTACAGGAGATTTGCGGCAAGCGTCGGAACAGGGTTGGGGCGCTGCTGCTCAAATGGTTAAGGCGCTAGCTGAAGAGCGTGAGTGGATTCATATGGATCATAAGTCCTTATACAACGCGGCGTCTCGGCTCAGCGATGAGTTCGGCGACAGGGAGTTACCAGTTGAGTTCAGTGTCGCCAGTTCACTCCACATCAACTTCTATGAGGGATGGTTCGACCAAAAGACAGTTGCCCTTGACTTGTATCGAGTAGATAAGTTTGTCGAGAAGTTGGCCGGCCGATTGAAGTAGAGACAATTTCGCGGCAGAAAAGACTTTCTTGACACTCAGGTACGTGTGTAGAATTGTATATAATTCCCTATCTTGTTGAGGGAAAGTGTGAACGAGGGTGGAGTGTTCACCTACGTCAATGTTGAGGAGGCCAACGTCTTGGAGGTGAACGTCTGATGGGGACGACAATCGCTGAGCTGGAGAGCAAGCGCGCCCGGGAAATCGCGGACGAGTGGCGTTCCCGGGGTTACGAGGTGACTATCCATCCTAAGCGTGACCAGTTGCCCTCGTTTATGAAAGGGTTCAGCCCCGACTTGCTGATGCGGAAGGGGGATGAATCGGTCGTCGTCGAGACAAAGTCCAGGCCCACGATGGAACGGGAGGGTCGCCCGTCCGGGCTGGCCGGGGTAGTTCGGGACAGGCCCGGATGGAACTACTGGCTGGCGCCGGTGAACGTGGGCGAACAATTGAGGGCGCCAAAGGGTGTCCGCTCCTTCACACGTGAGGATGTTCTTGACTGCGCCGCCGAGTCGGAACGGCTGTTGGATGCGGGGTTCGCCGACGCTGCCTTCATTCAGGCGTGTGCTGCCGCCGATGGCGCGGTGAGGATACTGCTCGACGAGGAGGGGGAACTGCTGGGGCGGCCTCCCTCGGAACACGCTATCACCCTGGCGGCGCAGGAGGGCGTCATATCGATGGAGCGCTACTTCTTTCTGAGGGACGTGCTGAGTAAGAGGAACGCGCTTGTGCATGGGTTTGCGTTGCCCGAGACCGACGCGGAGTCCGTGTGCGAGGTGATGAGCGTGGCGAAGCGGCTGCTGGAGCCGGAGTGCGTGGACGGGGAGTAACGCTGCGTGGCTAACGGGATATTCTTTACACAACAGTTTTGGCCCAGCGTTAACGGCGTAGCCGAGCACTCCCACCAGATTGCCAAGCACCTGACGGAACTGGGAGAGAATATCACGCTTCTCCACGTTGTGCGGGAGGGGTACGAGGGGGAAGACGAATTCGACAGGAACTGCGGTTATCCTGTGGTGCGGTTCAGCACCAAGATTGGTACAGGTGGATGGTACAAGGACCCTTGGGCTCGCAGGCTGCTTGTGACGACGTTGGTAAAAGAGGCTCGGCGAATTGACGCTGATTATGTAATTTACAACGGTGTCGGAAGCAACCCCGGTATCAGAGGCAAACCCTTGTTCAATGCCTGCCTGGCCGCCGCGCCCCGGATCCTTGGGATTCCAGCGTTTCTGTACATTCATGACACGCACGGACTCGCAACGGTTCGGGAAACGAAGTCGAGGTTTCAGGCTCTTATGGCCAACTGGCTGTGGAAGTCGGCCGCAGGCGTGCTCACGGTTTCCTACTGGAACTTGCCGCGTCTGGAGGAGGTCGGGCTGAATTCCGGGCGTGTTCACGTGATTCACAATGGTTTTGACCTTCGGGAGGCCGACGCCTACCTGCGTAGGCGCGATCCCGGCAGATTCAGCCGACTGGACGCCGCTTTTCCTGAGGGCTCTCCGGTCATCTTCAGCGTGGCGCGCCTCGTGCCTCACAAGAGAATCGATAGGCTGATCGAGATTATGCCGAGTGTGCTGGCCGCTGTGCCGGGTGCGCGTCTGGTGATTGCGGGCACGGGCGACGAGGAAGAGAGGTTAAGGGAGATGATAGCTGAATCTCCCGCCAGTGACTCGATAACTATGCTGGGAATGGTCTCTCCTGATGAGAAGTTCGAATGTTACGCTCGCTCCGATGTCTTCGCCCTGGCGACGGACTACGAGGGGTTTGGCCTTATCTTCCTCGAAGCCAACGCCTTTGGAAAGCCTGTTGTAGCCACGAGGGTCGGGGGCGTGCCCGAAGCCGTGGAGCATGGCGTGTGCGGCCTGCTCGTCGAACCCGGCGACAGTCAGGCGCTGGCTGACGCCATCATTAGGCTGCTCAGCAACTCAGAGGAGGCGCGGCGGTTGGGAGAGTGTGGGCGGCGCAGGGTGGAGACGGAGTTCACCTGGCACCACAGTGCCGAAAAGCTGCTAACCATTGTCAACCAGGCAATGAAGGCAAGAAAGTGAACTCATCGCGTAAGCCTAAAGTCAGCGTGATTATCCCCACGCACAACCGCGCGGCGATGCTGAAAAGGGCGGTTGACAGTGTTTTGGCACAGACCTTCGATGACTTTGAACTGCTGATCGTCGACGACTGCTCTACCGACGAAACGCCCGAGGTGATGGCGAGGTTGGACGATCCGCGCATACGAGTGTTTCGCCACTGTCGGAACCGTGGGGTCTCCGCGGCCCGCAACACGGGGATTTCCAATGCCCATGGGGAGTACATCGCGTTTCTTGACGACGACGACGAGTTCTTTCCCACGAAGATTGAAAAGCAGGTCCAGGCACTGGACGCGGCAGGGCCTGAGGTAGGCATGGTCTACGTGTGGAGTGCTTTCGTCGATCCGACAGTCGGTATGATAGATGTAGGCTGCCCGACGGCTGAAGGTTACGTCTTCGACGAAGCCCTCAGGTTGCGCCTAATCCTTGGCATGGGGTCGACCTCGATGTTCCGCGCATCGGCCATCAATGAGGTAGGTGGCTTCGATGAGGGACTGATGCTCTCCGAGGACCTTGAGTTTCTCTGTAGGCTGACCAGGCTCTACAACGTGGCGATGATACCCAAGATACTCACAAGAATCTACAGAGGCCATCCTGATACGTCCGAACCCCTGCGGCGAGCGGTGGGTGCGAGACGAAACCGCATAATCTACCACATGGCGAGATTTCGAGGCGATCTTGCACAACGACGCCGCATCCGCGCGTTTCTTTGGCGAAGGCTTGCAGTGGAAGAGCTGGATATTGGCAACTACGTTGGTGCGGTTCGCGCAGTCTCGGCTGCAACCGTTGCAGACCCAATAATGGTATATTTGGTCGCCAAATGGTTGGTCAAGTCGGCGTTCGGCGCACTTGGTAAGCGCAGCTAGCGGCATCGGCCCCAATGCACTTCGTGTTTACTGCGCCCAGGTACCACACAAACCAACGCTTCGCGGTCAAGGCACTACTAGACGCGGGGCACCGCGTTACGTTTGTCGCCCTGAGGCGAGAACACAGCGAGGTCTATGACGAGCTCGAACCAGTAGTTCTCGGGGAGACGACTGTTGCTCCCTGGCTTCGCGGAAGTGAATGGGTATGGCCGCCGCCCTTCGCTTTCTGGAAGCTGATGCGAGAGCTGAAACCCGATCTGGTTGTGTCACGCGACCCGTACACCGCCTTCGGATGGCTTTCGTTCGCTGCAGCAGGAATGGGACGAGCAAAGGTTGTGCTCTACGACCAGTATCCTATGTATCGTTACGTTAGTCGCAAGAGGGTCTTCGTAAACTCTTTAGTGGCTCGCTTGGCTCGCGGTGAATGGGTGACTCCCGTGCTGGGCTGGCCAGAGACGCATCCGAAGCCCTTACGCCCTCTTCGCTACGTACCTTTCGTGATGGAGTCGCAGACTCCGCCGGAGAGCAAGCGATGGTTCAAGTCCGGCGTTGTGAACATTCTGTCTGTTGGCAAGTTTCAAGCACGCAAGAACCACGACATGTTCATTGAGGCCGTAGCTCGACTGTCCGAACGATATGCAGTGCGCGCGACCATTATTGGAGACTGTACTACGGATGAGCGTCGGCGGGAGTTCACAAGAGTCCAAGAGTTAAAAGAGGCACTCGGCCTCGGCGAATCAGTGCGAATAAAGACCAATTTGCCGTACCACGACGTACAAGTCCAATATGCCAGTCATGACCTGTTCGTTCTACCAAGCGTAAACGAATCGGCGGCGGTGTCCCATCTTGAGGCGATGGCCCACTCACTACCCGTCATCTGCAGCGACTCAAACGGAACGCGCTGCTACATACGTCATGGCGAATACGGGTACGTGTTTAGGTCGGAGGACGCGGCTCACCTTGAGGACTGCATTGAGAATATCATTGCCAACCGAGCCCGGCTGGTGAAAATGGGCGAGAGAAGCCACGACCTAGTGGTTACCGAACACTCCCCCAGCGAGTACGTTAGGGCCATGTTGGAGATTGGACGTGGAGGCCGCTAAGGTGCACGCTACGAGGGTAGCCCTGTTCACCGGCTCTATGAGCGGTGGCGGTGCGGAGCGTGTGATGCTGGACCTGGCCGCTGGCCTTGCTCGTAAAGGCTTGAACGTTGACCTTGTCTTGATGCACGCAAAGGGTGAGTACCTGCATTTGGTTCCTAACGACGTGCGAGTGATCAACCTGGACACACGCAAGCTGGTCAGCTTCATTGCGGACTTTCTTCGTTACGTTCACCGAGAACGCCCATCCGCCATTCTCTCCACACTACTGCTTCCAGACATGGCCGTGTTGATCGCGAAGTTAATGTTTCGTAAACGACTGCGTGTCTTCCTGCGCCAGGCGAACATGTTTAGTGACGTTCTCAAGGCGGCGACCTTTAGAAATCGCCAATACATGAGACTAGTGAGGCTGCTGATGCCATTCGCCGACGGTATAGTTGTGGTGTCCGATGGCGTGGGAACCGATCTGCGTGGCTACGTCCCTCGCGCCAGCCGAAAGGTGACTACCATCTACAACCCCGTATTCGCGCCAGGGGTATCTGAGCAGGCGGCGGTCCCTGTGGAGCACGCCTGGTTCAACGGCTGCGGTGTGCCGGTGATACTCGCCGCGGGCCGACTGGCTCCGCAGAAAGATTACTCCACTCTGCTGCGGGCGTTCGCGGAGGTTGTCCGGTCGCGGCCAGCGCGGCTGGTCATACTTGGCCAGGGGGCCGAGCGGGAGGGCCTGCTCGAGTTCGCCGAGCGTCTGGGCGTAGCCGATCGCGTCGACCTGCCGGGGTTTGACGTCAACCCGTTCCGGTACATGTCCAGGGCGTCGGTGTTCGTGTTGTCGTCCAGGTACGAGGGTTTCCCCAACGTGCTGGCGCAGGCGATGGCGTGCGGAACTCCCGTGGTGAGCACGGACTGCCCCAGTGGGCCGAGCGAGATACTGGAGGGCGGCAAGTGGGGCCATCTGGTTCCGGTGGGTGACTGGCGGGCGATGGCGCGGGCTATCGAGAATACATTAGACAACCCTTTGCCGGCGGAGGATCTGAAAGCCAGGGCGTCCGTGTACTCGGTGGAGGCGTCTGTCGACCGCTACTACGAATTGCTGACCGAGGCCCGTGGCGAAGGTTGACCCGCGGGGTGGCAGGGTCGCGCTGTTCACCGGCTCTATGCGCGGCGGCGGTGCGGAGCGAGCCATGCTGACGCTTGCCGAGGCCTTCGTCGAACGGGACGTGAATGTGGACCTTGTCCTGGTCAAGGCCGAGGGCGATTACCTCGGCATGGTGCCGGACGGCGTGCGCGTGGTCGATCTGGACTCGCGCAGGACTCTCACCGCCATTCCGAAGTTCCTGCGTTACGTCCGCCGCGAGCGGCCCGCCGCACTGCTCTCGACGCTTCCGGCCTCGGACGCGGCGGCGCTGATTGCCAAGCTCTTTCACGGAAGGCGATTGCGAGTTATCGTTCGGCAGGCAAACACGTTCACTGATTCAATCGCTGAGAGAAGGTTTAAGTCTCGGCAGACTATGCGGCTTGTGAGGCTATTGATGCCGGTCGCCGACGGGATAGTCGCGGTGTCCGATGGCGTGGCGGACGATCTGCGTGCCCAGGCTCCGCGGGCCGCCAGTAAGATCACCACCATCTACAACCCCGTAGTCGCGCCGGGGCTGTCGGAGCAGGCAGCGGCACCTGTGGAACACTCGTGGTTCGGCGACGGGGGTGCGCCTGTGATACTGGCCGCTGGCCGGCTGGCGCCTCAGAAGGACTACCCTACCCTGCTGCGGGCGTTCGCGGAGGTGGTGCGGTCGAGGCCGGCGCGGCTGGTGATACTTGGGCAGGGCGTCGAGCGTGAGAGGCTGCTCGAGCTCGCCGAGTGTCTGGGCGTGTCCGACCAGTTCGACCTGCCCGGGTTCGACGTCAACCCGTTCCGATACATGTCCAGGGCGTCGGTGTTCGTGCTGTCGT
This sequence comes from Dehalococcoidia bacterium, assembly GCA_965226695.1. GTDB lineage: Bacteria > Chloroflexota > Dehalococcoidia > Lucifugimonadales > CATOSD01 > CATOSD01. The sequence goes on along the minus strand of OZ245405.1, from coordinate 2,175,854 downwards.
CCAGGTATGAGGGCTTCCCCAACGTGCTGGCGCAGGCGATGGCGTGCGGCGCGCCGGTGGTGAGCACGGACTGCCGCAGCGGGCCGAGCGAGATGCTGGAGGGCGGCAGGTGGGGTCGGCTGGTACCGGTGGGCGACTGGCGAGCGATGGCGCGGGCAATCGAGGACACGCTGGACGATGCGATGCCGGCGGAGGAGCTGAAGGCCAGGGCGTCGGTGTACTCGGTGGAGGCGTCGGTGGAGCGGTATTTGGAGGTGTTGTTGGGGGGGACTCCTTCACCCTCACCCTAACCCTCTCCCTCGAGGGAGAGGGGACAAACGGGGTGGGCCGGCGTCGAGCAGGTTTCAAACCTGCCCCTACGGGGGGCGCAACGATGGCTAGGCTGATATGCTGGTGGGGCTGAATGCGAGTGACGCCGGACTCGGGACGGCCGGCGGCGAAGGGGGCATCCGAGGGTGACGGCTGGCGAAAGGATTCGGGGGCGAATCGAGCGCAGGGAGGCGGTTGTTTGCGTGGTGGGCCTCGGCTACGTGGGCCTGCCGCTGGCGGTGACGTTCGCGGACGCGGGGTTCAGGGTCTGCGGCGTGGACACGGACGCGAAGCGGGTGGCGGCGGTCAACGCGGGCCGGTCGCACGTCCCGGACGTGCCGTCCGAGACGGTGGCGAGGCTCGTGCTGGATGCCGGCAGGCTGTCCGCATCCACGGGCTACGACGCGGTTGGCGAGTCCGACGCGGTGCTCATTTGCGTTCCCACGCCGCTTGGCAAGACCAAGGACCCGGACGTGTCCTTCATCGTGTCCGCGGCGCGGGAGGTCGCGCCCCGGCTGAGGGAGGGCGCGCTGGTGGTGCTGGAGAGCACGACGTATCCGGGGTCGACCGAGGAGCTGGTGCTGCCGCGGCTGCTCGAAGGCTCGGCGGGAGGGCTTGAAGTCGGGAGAGACTTCTTCCTGGCGTTCTCGCCGGAGCGGGTGGACCCGGGCCGCGCCGACTGGACCATCGCCAACACGCCCAAGGTCATCGGCGGCGTCACGCCGGCCTGCACCGAGGTGGCGGCGTGCCTGTACGGGGCCGCCATAGCCGAGGTGGTGCGGGTGACCTCGTCCCGCGCCGCGGAGATGGTGAAGCTGCTTGAGAACACGTTCCGGGCGGCCAACATCGCGCTGGCCAACGAGATGGCCATCATGTGCGGGCACCTGGGGCTGGACGTGTGGGAGGTCATCGACGCGGCGTCCACCAAGCCGTTCGGGTTCATGCCGTTCTACCCGGGGCCCGGCCTGGGCGGGCACTGCATCCCGGTCGACCCTCATTACCTGGTGTGGAAGATGCGGACGCTGGGGTACACGGCGCGGTTCATCCAGCTCGCGGACGAGATCAATTCGGCCATGCCGCACCACGTGGTGTTGGAGATCACGCGGGCGCTGGGCAGCGAGTCCAAGCCACTGAACGGCGCGAAGGTGCTGGTGCTGGGCGTCGCCTACAAGCCGGACGTGGGCGACACGCGGGAGTCGCCGGCGCTGGACCTGATACACCTGCTGAGGCAGCAGGGGGCGTGCGTGTCGTACCATGACCCGCTGGCGCCGTCGATACGGGAGGCGGGGCTGGACATGACAAGCGTGGGCACGTCGGGCGAACCGGCGCTGTGCGAGGCGCTGGCGGCGGCGGACTGCGTGGTGATCGTTACGGACCACAGCAGCTACGACTGGGCGGACGTCGTCGAGCGAAGCCGGCTGATCGTGGACACGCGAAACGCGGTGGCGAGAGCGGGTGTGGAGGGCGATAAGGTGTTCAAGCTGTAGGCGAGTGGGTCAGTTTGTCAGTGGTCAGTAGGTGGATTCCGGCTCGGGGGCCGGAATGACGGTGGAGCGATGGGGAAGGGATTTGCGGCACTGGGAGCGTAGGCGCGGATGTGCGGTATTGCGGGCATAGTGTACAGGGACGGGCGGCCGGTCGACCGCGGCCTGGTCCAGCGGATGGGCGCCTGCCTGCGGCACCGCGGGCCGGACGACGAGGGGGAGTACACGGGCGGCGGCGCGGGCATCGCGCACACGCGGCTGAGCATCATCGACCTGAGCGAGAGCGGACGCCAGCCGATGCGCTCGGACGACGGCAGATACGTCGTCGCCTACAACGGCGAGGTGTACAACTTCCGGGAGCTGCGGCACACGCTGGAACGGTGCGGGCACGAGTTCCGGGGCCGGTCGGACACCGAGGTGGTGCTGCGAGCGTTCATCGAGTGGGGCGAGTCTTCCTTCGCCAAGCTGGAGGGCATGTTCGCCATGGCGGTGTGGGACGGTGCCGAGCGGCGGCTACACCTCGTCCGGGACCGCTTCGGCATCAAGCCGCTGTACTACCACGCGGACGCGGAGAGCCTGGTGTTCGGGTCGGAGATCAAGGCGCTGCTGGCGTCCGGCGAGGTGGGCCGCGACATCGATTGGCGCGGACTGCACGAGTACCTGTACTACAACACCGCGCTGGGCGAGCGGACGATGTTCGCCGGCGTCCGCAAGCTGCTGCCCGGCCACGTGCTCACGCTGGACGACGCGGGAGTGCGCGTCGAGCAGTACTGCTCGATATTCGACGTGGAGGCGGTCGAGGACGACTACGCCACGGCGGTCGAGAGGGTGCGCGAGCTGCTGGAGCGCGCCGTGGTGGACCACCTGGTGAGCGACGTGCCGGTGGGCGTGTTCCTGAGCGGGGGGATAGACTCGTCGGCCATCACGGCGTTCGCGGCCAGGCACTACGGGGGCAGGCTCAAGACATTCTCCGCGGGGTTCGATTTCGACCGGGGCGTCAACGAGCTGCCCAAGGCCAGGAAGGTCGCCGAGCACTTCGGGACCGACCACCACGAGCTGCAGGTGTCCGGCGGCGACGTGGCGGGAGTGATCGAGCGGCTGGTGCGCTGCCACGACCAGCCGTTCGGGGACGCGGCGAACATCCCGCTGTTCCTGTTGTGCGAGCAGTTGGGCGACGGCAACAAGGTGATACTCCAGGGCGACGGCGGTGACGAGGTGTTCGGCGGATACAAGGTGCACTCGCTGATGGCGATCGAGCGGTGGGCGACGCTGTTCGCGCGGGCGACGTCGTGGGCGTCGTCGAGGGTTCCAGACGGGGTCCGGTACTACGGGGTGATCCAGCGGCTCAACAACCCGGACTCCTCCCTGAAGTACGCCATGGTGCTGGCGGACCGCCGGGCCGGGGAGCGGCCAGCCAGCGTCTTCGCGCAGGGAGCGCGTTCGATGCTGGAGGCGAGCGACCCGTTCGCCCGCTACCGGGAGATGTACCGGAGGTTCGCCGGACTGGACGCTGTGCAGCGGGCGCTGTACACGGACTGCGCCGTCATCCTGCCGGACATGTACTTCGAGAAGGTCGACAAGGCCACTATGGCGCACGGCGTGGAGGTGCGGGTGCCGCTGGTGGACACGCGGCTGGCGGCCTACGTGATGGGTCTGCCGGCGAAGTATAAGGTGCGGTGGCTGCACAAGAAGCGCATCCTGCGGCGGGCGCTTCGGGGCGTCGTGCCGGACGAGATACTGGACTATCCGAAGGTCGGCTTCGGGGTTCCGGCGTCGCAGTGGCTGAGGACGACGCTGGCGGGCTACATGAGGGACGTGTTGCTGGACGATGCCCGGCCTAGCGCCTCGCTGTTCGACGCTGCCGCCCTGCGAACGCTCGTCGACGACCACGTCGAGGGACGGAGGGACAGCGGGACGTACCTGTACAGGCTGCTCAATCTTGCGTTGTGGTACGACGAGTACGGCGTCGCCGCGTGAAGGGCCGCGATACGGTGCGCGGCCACGTGACGTTCGTCACAAGCGGACTGGAGCGCGGCGGAGCGGAGCGGCAGCTCGTCATCGTCGCCAACGCGCTGGCAGCACGGGGCTGGAGGGTGACGGTGCTGTCCTACCTGCCGTTCTCGGATGATTCGCTGCGCGCCGAGGTGGACGAGTCTGGGGTGTGCCTTGTCAGCCTGAACGCCCGCGTCGGCGTGGGCAAGCTGGCCGGCGTAGCCAGGGCCGTTGCCGTCGTGCGGAGGGCTCGGCCGGACGTGCTCGTCGGGTTCATGTTCCACGGCATCATGACGGCTCGCATCGCCGGGCGACTCGCCGGCGTGCCCGCGGTCGTCTCGGCGGTCCGTAGCGAGGCCCACGGGCGGGCCAGGGAACGCGTGTTGGGCGCGACCGGCTGGATGACGGACGCGGTGACCGTCATGTCCGACAGCCTGGCCTCGCACATAGCCGAGCGCGGCGTGGCTGCTCCTTCGCGGCTGGTCGTCATCCCGAACGCGGTGGACTTTGAGCGCTACGCCGCGGGCGGCTGCCGCGGTGGGACGCGGCGTGAGTTGGGTGCCGGCACCGGCGAGTTCCTGTGGCTGGCCGCGGGCAGGCTGGCGCCGGCGAAGGACTACCCCGGCCTGTTCCGGGCGTTCGCGGCGCTCGCGGGGCGGCGGCAGGCCAGGTTGCTCATCGCAGGCGATGGGCCGCTGCGTGGCGAGCTGGCGGGCCTTGTAGACGAACGGGGCCTGGCAGGACGTGTCCGGCTGCTGGGGCTGCGCGACGATCTGCCGGAGCTGTACCGCGCGTGCGACGCACTGGTGCTGTCGTCGGCGTGGGAGGGCATGCCGAACGTGGTGCTGGAGGCGATGGCGTCGGCTAGGCCAGTGGTGGCGACGGCGGTCGGCGCCGTGCCGGAAATGGTGACGGACGGCGAGACGGGGTTTGTCGTGCCGCCGGGCGACCACGCCGCGCTCGCCGCCGCGATGGAGCGCATGATGGACCTGGCGCCGGAGGAACGGCGCGCGCTTGGCGACGCGGGATGCCGCCTCGTTCGCGCGCGGCACTCGGTGGATGGCGTTGTGGACATGTGGGAGGAGCTGTTCGGCCGGCTGCTGGCGGGCAAGGCTCGCGGTGGAGAGAGGCCGGTCCGGTGACGGAGCTGCCGCGATCGGTCGCCATCACCTCCAACTCGGTGGAGCGGGTCTACCGCTTCCGCGCGCCGATCGTGCGGGCGCTGGTCGAGCGGGGCGTCCGGGTGTACGCGGTGGCGCCCGCGGGAGACTACGCGCGCGACATCGAGGCGCTGGGCGCGGAGTTCGTCCCGTGGCGGCTGAACCGCGGGAGCGTCAATCCATACACCGAGATGGTGTCGCTGGTGTCGCTGCTGCGCATCTACCGCAGGCTGCGGCCGGACGTGGCGCAGCACTTCACCATCAAGCCCAACGTATACGGCGCGCTGGCGGCAAGGCTCGCGGGCGTTCCGGTCGTGGTGGGCGGGGTGACCGGCCTCGGATACGCCTTTGCTGAGGGCGGGCGCCGGCGCTCCGTGCTGCGCCCGGTTGCGAGAATGCTGTACAGGCTCACAGCGGCGTTGAGTGACGGCGTCACCTTCCAGACCGCGCACGACGCGGACGTGCTCTTCGGCGCGTCCGGCAGATTCAGGCGGAGCGCGCTGGTGATACCGGGCGGGTCCGGCATCAACCTCGCGGCCTACAGCCAGGAGGCTGTGAGCGGGGAGGCTCGGCGGGAGATGAGGGCGGCGCTTGGCATATCGCCGGACGCGCCGGTGGTGGCGATGGCATCCCGGCTGCTGTATGACAAGGGAATCGTGGAGTACGTGGAGGCGGCGCGGGCAGTCAGGGCGAGACGGCCTGACGCGGTGTTCGTGCTGGCGGGAGCGAGGGACCCGGACAATCGCGAGTCGGTCACGGAAGAGGACCTGGCAGTTTGGGGCTGGTCTGAAGACGTGCTGTTGCCCGGTCACGTGAGTGACGTGGCTTGCCTGTTGTCCATTTCAGATGTAGTTGTCCTTCCAACTTACTACCCTGAGGGCGTGCCGCGGTCGCTCATAGAGGCCGCCGCTATGGGCAGGGCCATTGTCGCTACTGACATCGCGGGCGCCGCCCAGGTGGTCGAGGATGGCGTCAACGGGACACTCGTGCCGCCGCGCGACGCCAACGCTCTCGCGGCCGCCATCGAGGCGCTGCTCGACAATGTCGAGCAGCGGTCCGAGTACGGCGCCGCTGGGCGCCGCAAGGCCGAGCGGGAGTTCGACGAGAGGGTCGTCGCCGAGCGCTACGTAGCGGAGTATGCCAGGCTGTGGGGCGCCAGGGCCAGGCGTCGGCGGTAAGGCGAACGGCGAACCGGCTCTCGCGCGTGGTGTACAATGGGCCGCGGGGCCAGTTTTTCGGAGGGGTGACACCAAAATGCAGAGTTCGCAGCCCACCGCCCGCCTTGTGTACCGCCGCGTGGAACCAGGCGTTTCGATCATCTCCGACCTGGAGTCGTTTGCTCTCGCGGAGGGGATAACCCACGCCGCCATAACGTCTTGCATAGGCAGTCTCCGGCAGCTTAACCTGAGGAACCTGTGCCGTCACGACGCCGAGGGTTCGCCGGAGTTCGAGAGGACCACCATCGAAGAGAATCTCGAATTGGTGAGCGCCGAGGGATACGTGCAGCCACTGCCTGAAGGCGGAATACGCGTGCACGTGCACCTCGCCGCCGCACGTCCCTCCGGTGAGATGATCGGCGGCCACTGCGAGGACGCAACGACCTACACCGGCGCGTATCTGTACCTGCATGTCCTGGAAGAGGCTTGATTCCGATAAGAGGGGAAGGCGGGCGTCAGACGTGGCTTGCCGCATGTGCGATAATGCGGCCGACGAGTTACACATCAGCCATGCAGGACGACAGATGACCGCGACAAAGACCGACGCCAGCCAACTCCTGGAGGCCGCGGGCGAGCTCGCCGCTCGCGTGGGCGATGCCGCCGATCGCATCGAGGCAGACCGGCGCATACCCCCGGAAATCGCGGAAGAGCTGGCTGACAGAGGGTTCTTCCGGCTGCTCCTCCCGAGGTCACTGGGAGGTTCCGAGCTGGAGCATCCGGACTTTCTGAAGATTGTCAGCCTGTTCGCCCAGGCGGACGCCAGCGCGGCCTGGTGCATTAACCAGAACAACGTCTTTTCCACGAATTCGGTGCGTGTGTCCAGGGACACCGCCCGGGAGATATGGGGCGTTCAGCGGAACGTGGTGACGAACGGGCCGCCCGTTCCGGGTTCGCGGGCCGACGTGGTGGATGGCGGTTACCGGCTGAGCGGCCGCTGGAACTTCAGCAGCGGGATACCTCACGCGACATGGGTCGCGGCGCTGACCCCGGTCTACCAGCCGGGCCAGACGGAACCTTCGGGTATGCGGACCCTTCTCCTACCAAAGGAGCAGGTGAACATGGTGGACGTCTGGCAGGTCGGCGGACTGAGGGGCACGGGCAGCCTGAGCTTCGAGGCGGACGGTGTGTTCGTACCGGCCTCGCGCTCGTATCCCGACAACGCCGTGTCAAGCGAACGCGGGCCTAACTACGTCATCCCGACCACGCTGTTGTTCTGTTCCGGATTCGCGACCGTCGCCCTCGGCGCGGCGCGCGCAGGACTTGACGCGGCAATCGCGCTCACCAAGTCGAAGACCCAGCACTTCCAACGAGAGAGGATGAGCGATCTCGCGACAACGCAGCGGATGGTCGGGCAGGCGGAGGCCAGATGGAACGCTGCCCGCTCGTATCTCAGCGAGTCTTCGCTCGCCATGTGGGCGGGGGCCAAGGCCAATCTGTCGCTGACGATGGAGGAGCGAATCGCCGTCCGATTGGCCAGCACGCACGCCATCCGCGAGGCCGCCAAGGTGGTGGACACCGCTTACGCGCTGTGCGGATCGAGCGCCATATTCGCCGACGGCCCCATCCTGCGCCGCTTCCAGGACGTCCATACGATCACGCAGCAGGTGCAGGGCCGGCTGAGCCACTACGACACGGCGGGCCAGTACTACCTGGACACGGAGCCGGAAGGCATCTTCTAGCCGGAACGACCTCGTGCTGGCGTGGCCTTGACTGCCACGGGACCTATACGTATACTCAGTGACAGTATACGTACACTACACTCGGAGCGTCAAGCAACGATGAAACAGAAGCTAACCATTACGGTGGACTCCGAATTGCTACCGATAGCCAAGCGGTACGCCCGCTCCCGCGGAGTGTCACTATCTTCGCTGGTCGAGCAGTCTCTCAGGGAGATGGCGGGCGAATACTCGACGACGTTCTCTTCACGCTGGCGGGGCAGGTTTCAGGCCGCGGACCGGCAAGACGATCCTCGATACGACAGGCTGGCAGAGAAGTATCTCAGTTGATACTTCTGGATACCAACGTACTGATAGACGTTGCCCTGGACCGGCGACCACACTCCGAGCACGCCTCGGAACTGCTGGACCATATAGAACACGGCGGGGAGGCCGGGTTCATCGCCTGGCATTCGGTCTCAAATCTCTACTACATCGTGTCCCCTACGCTCGGCGGCGCGAACGCGCGCGACTTCATCGTGGAGCTGACTCGATTCGTCGGAGTGGCCGCTACCGATACCGCGGGCATTCGCTACGCCGTTGAGCTTCCGATGGAGGACTTCGAGGACGCGATGCAGGTGGCGGCCGCCCTCGCCTGCGGCGCGAGGCAGATCGTTACCAGGAACGTGCGGGACTACGAACGCTCTCCCATTCCCGCGATCACGCCGCGGCAGGCGCTGAGCGGGCTGTTCTAATCCCCTGTGCGCTGCCTTAGGGCGCGCGAAGTGTTCCCCCGTTGGAGTGAATAAGAGATGCGATTTTCGCTTGGAATCTTGATTGTCGTTTTCTGCCTTGCGCCGGTCGTAACGTTGGCCTGCAGTGGCGGCGAGGAAGAGGCGCCCTTCAGGATAGGTGTGATGGAGTCGCTGACGGGCCCCGGCGAAACCTATGGCACCGTGGCCAACCAGTCGAAGCAGATGGCGGCGGACGAGATCAACGCCGCGGGCGGCATCAACGGACGACGGCTCGAGCTTGTGGTCGAAGACTCCCAGTGCAGCGCGAAGGAAGCCATTTCCGCATACAAAAAGCTGACTGACGTGGATGGCGTGAAGATCATTCTTGGGACCTCATGTAGCGGGGCCATGCTCGGCGTCGCGCCACTGGCCGAAGCGGAAGGCGTGGTGCTGTTCTCCGGGCTGGCGAGCAACCCTGACATCGCGAACGCCGGCGACTACATCTTCCGCACGCAGATCAGCGACGTCGAGGTTGGCATCGTCACCGGCAACGTGCTGTGGGCGGACGGCGTCCGGGCGCTGGCGACCATCACCGAGGCCACGGACTATGCCGAGGGCGTCAGGCGCAATTCAGTGGCCCAGTTCGAGAAGCTTGGCGGGACAGTGGTGGCCGACGAGAAGTTCGGGTCAGAAGTCACCGACTTCAGGTCGCAGCTTCAGAAGCTTTTCGCCGCGAATCCCGACGCGCTCCACCTGGCTCCCCAGTCCGAGTTCGTGGCCGGCACCATCATCAAGCAGGCTCGCGAGGTGGGATACGAAGGCCCAATCTACGCCGAAACGATATCGGTGGGAACGACCGCACTGGAAATCGCGGGCGACGCGGCTAACGGCATGAAGGCTGTCACGGCGGACCTCGAACCTGACAACCGGAAAGCGCAAGAGGTGCTGGCGAACTTCAGGGAGCGCTACAAGTACGTTACGCTGCCGTGGCACCTGGGTTCGGCCTACGACGACGTTTACATAGCGGCCGAGTGCCTGAAGCAGACCGGCGACGACCAGGACGCCGACGGCTTCCGTGACTGCATGTACGCCATCACCTGGAGCGGGGCAATCGGCGACGACTACAGCTTCGACGAGCAGGGCGAGGTCGTCGGGCTATCCAGGGTGGTGGTCGAGGTGCTGCCGACGGCCGAACGGACCGCCGACAAGAGTTACAGGGTGCTGCCGCCGGTGTCCGGGGCGCCATAGACGCTGCCGCCCTCGGCACCGGTTCGAGCATGGGAAACCGCTTGCGGCCCTTGCCCGCCTCGCCGGTTGCTCCGGACTGGGGCGGCGAGCGTTACCGGGTGTTTTGCGTAAGCATAAAGCCGTTGCCTTCGGTGTCCGCGAGGAAGGCCAGGATTATGCCCTCCTCTGCCCGGTCCACGGGCGGCTGGACCACCCTGCCGCCGCCGGCGCTCATCTCGTCGCACGCCGCCGTAACGTCGGCGACCGTGAACGACAGCCCGGTGGAGCGGTACTCGCCGTCGCCGCCAACGTGGAGGGCCACGACCGCCTCCTGGCAGCCAAGTTCTGCCCAACTTCCGTGGTTGACCCTCAGCTGGAGCCCAATGACGTCGCGGTAGAACGCTATGGCGCGCTCCATGTCCTGGGCCATCAGCATGAAGATTAGCTTTTGCACGTCCATGGATGACACCTCCTTTGGTGATGCGGTCAAGCCGATTTGGAGCCGGGCACGGTCACGAGCGGCGAGTGGACCGAGCCCTCCGCAATGTCGGTAGACCCTTGTGCACCTAGCACGGCACAGCAAGCCCACGGCCCACCCCGACGTCTAGTCGCCCTTCGCGCCGGGCACGTCCTTGCGCTGGAAGAGCCATATCGAGGCCGTTCCGAGCGCGCCCAGGTACGCCAAGATGACAAAGAAGGCGCGTAAGTTGCTCTGAACCTTGTCCAGCGGGAAGAAGGCTGCGTCCTGTCCCGTCGCCCGCACGGCCGGCTCCGCCAGCCAGCCGGAGACTGCGGGGCCGATCATCAGGTCGAGGATGCCTTGGAACCAGTCGAACCGGTCGAACCTCGTGCCCAGGAAGCTGATCACTACGCCCTCGGCGAAAATGTAGTCTATCGTAAGGGCTATGCCAAAGGTGGCTGATGAAGTCAATATCGTGAGGAGCATCCCCAGGGCGATGTACGGGAATAGCGCGAACAGCACCTTGCCTAGCATCACCAAGACGGTTGACCACCGGCCCGGCTCCGCAAGCTCCATGCCAGCGGGCACGAGGGAGGTCGCGACAAGGGCGCTCGCATACAGGGGCGCTAATGCTACGGCCAGCGCGGAAGCGGCAACCAGTGCGAGCAGAAGCGCCTTCGACGCAAGCAGCCGCCACCTGTCGACGCCCCTGGCGAGCACGGTGCGCAGCGTTCCAAGCCCGTACTCCGTGCCCACCATCGACGCCGACAGGATGATTACAAGCAACATCCCTACGAAGTGCATGACCGCGAGGCCGTTCGCGAGTCCCGCCGGCGGGACGAATACCTGGCTGTGCCAAACGCGGAGTCTCGATTCCTCTTCGAGGTTATCCTCGCAGATCTCTCTGAACGTTGGAAGGCTCTCGATCGCCTGCTGCCGCCGCTCCGCGGGAAGGCTTTACAAGCAGGTCGCTGAAGTTGCCTTCGTCGATGTCGACGCATGAGAAGAAGACGCCCCCCGCCTCGGACGTCTTGATTCCAAGATTGCGGTTCCCGTAGAAGTCCACGGAGCGGTAGGCGAAGAATTCGGCCCACAACCAGATCTGCGGGATGATTATAAGGGGCAACAGCAGGACCCACGGCATCCAGCGTCGGCGCAGCTTGAACCACTCCCAACGCGTGAGGCGCGCAACGTCCGAGATCATGTTCCGTCGCTGTCGTCGCCCGTGACTTCCAGGAAGTACTGCTCCAGCGACTGCTCGTCGGCAACCATCTCGGTAACGTAGACCTCGGCCCGTGCGAGCGCCGCGCTAAGCTCTGACGACCGCTCGCTTGGCGCGGTCACCAACACGGACTCATCGCGTGCCTGCACTTCTTCCACCCAGTCGAGGGCCGAGAGCGCCTCCACGGCCCTCGCGTTGTCGGTCGTACGCAGGCTCACCCGTTCGCCTCCCCCGGACTGGACAAGATCCGCAACTTTGCCCTGCGCGATTAGTCTGCCCCTGGAGAGAATGGCGACGCTGTCGCACACATGCTCCACTTCGTGCAGTAGGTGGCTCGACAGCAGCACGGTGCGGCCCCCGGTGGCGAGGCCGCGTATGAGCTCCCGCACCTCCGCCATTCCGGCGGGGTCCATGCCGTTGGTCGGCTCGTCAAGGAACAGCAACTCAGGGTCCCCCAGCAGGGCGTAAGCGAGGCCAAGGCGCTGCTTCATTCCCAGGGAATAGGTGCGGAATCGACTGCCGGCGCGGTCGGCGAGGCCCACTTTGTCGAGCAGGTCGTCCAGTTCGGCCGGATCGCTCCGACCGGTGATGCCCTGGAAGTAGGCGAGGTTCGCCCGGCCCGAAAGGTATGGGTAAAACGATGGCGTTTCGACGATTGCTCCTACCCGGCGCAGCGAATCTTGGTGTCGCGCGTCCCCACCGAACAGCGCGAAGCTCCCGCTCGTGGGCGTAACCAGCCCGAGCAGCATCCCCATGGTGGTGGTCTTGCCTGAGCCGTTGGGTCCCAGCAACCCGAATATGCGGCCGCGCGGCACCTCCAGCGAGAGCCCGTCTACAGCCAGAATCTTGCCGTATCGCTTCGTCAGTTCGTCCGTCCTTATGACGAGATCGCTCACTGTGAATCCTCTCTCGCATTACGCCGAGGCGTGGCGCCGCGGCCAATCATCTGCCCGCGTTACTCGCCCTTGGCGCCTGCGATGTCCCTGCGAAGGAATATCCAGAATGCGGCAACGCTGAGCGCGGCGGTGTAGGCGAGTATCACCAGGAATGCTTGTAGAGCGTCAGCCTGGCCCGCATCGGAACTCGCGCTGTTGATTTCCACGGTCACGGCCGCCGATTCCATCCAGGCGCTCACGTTTCTGCCGATCAGAACATCCGCGAGTGTCTCTCCCCAGTCGGTCAGGCTGAGGAGAGGAGCGGCAATCAACTCTACGGCGTAGTAACCCATGGCTATGGCCATGCTCATCGACGAAGATTGAGTCAATACCGCCAGGAAAGTCCCCAGAGCGACGTATGGCGCCGCGGCGTAGAGTGCTTTCACGTAAGTGGCCGCAGCTTTGGACCACTTCCCGGCCTCGGCCAGGCTGCCGGGCTCGTCGGGGGGTATGACCGCTGCCAGCAGACTGGCCGAGGCGGCCGCAATGGCGACGATGACGTAGGCGGCGGCGCTGGCGAGCATCACCAGGGCAATTTTGGCGCCGAGAAGCTGCCACCGGCCGGCGCCGCGCGTGAGCGTCGTCCTGAGCGTGCCCCATCCGTACTCGCTGCCGATCAGCGATGCGGTCAGGATTAGAATGAGGAACGGCGCAAAGCCTACCAGGCCAACAACGCTTCTGCTGATGGAGTGCGGTATGGTGAACGCCTTCCGGAATTCGTCGAGCGGGCTGGCATTGGAGCAGCTCTCCTCCTGGAAGCGGTCCACGTCCTGAATGAACTTTTGTCGCAACTCTTCCGAGAGCTTGTCGACCTCGGGAGGTAGGCCCTCGTTCAGGAGGCTTATGCACGTGACCGACACCTCGACTAGCTCGCCTTCCACCTCCTCGATCATCGTGAAACCGCTGCTGCCGCCGGCAGTGAACGCCTGGAGAGACTCGTTGTGGTATGCGCCGTAGCTCAGCCAGATGCCGAGTTGCATGAAGGCTATGGCGACGGCCAGCAGGATCCACGGCATCCAGCGGCGGCGCAGCTTGTACCACTCCCATAGCGTGAGGCGCGCTACGTGTGCGAACAAATCGGTCCTCCCTGGTGCGACCGCGGGAAGTGGCTTGGGGATAGCGACACTGTTCGCTGCCGGACGCGCGAGGGTCGTCCCCTATTCTGCGAGCGGGCTGCCGTAGCTCTCCGCGTACACCAGTTCGGAGACGGACTTGCGGGGCACACCCCGGCCCTGGAAGTCGTCACGGCGGTAGCCGAAGGGCAGAACCGTAATCAGGTCGAGGCCCTGCGGTATGCCGAGCACCTCGGCGATGATTTCGCGCTGGTCGTCGGTGAGCGTGACGTAGCATGTACCCATGCCTTCCGACCACGCCGCGAGCTCCATCTGTTGCAGCACACGGCCCGCGTCCATCTGCGGCTGGTCCGCGTTCTCCATGACGATGGCGATGGCGAGCGGCGCGCGGGCAAGGAAGCCTCCGGAGCCGGCGGTCTCACCGAGCTTGACGAGGGTGTCGCGGTCGCGGACGACGATGAAGCGCCAGGGCTGCTGGTTGCGCGAGCTTGGCGACCACCGCGCCGCGTTGAGCAGCTTGCCCAGCGACTCGTCGGACACCGGTTCGGGCTTGAACTCGCGCACGGTGCGCCGGATCCTGAGACACTCGTAAATGTCCATATCCTACCTCCTTTGTGTTGGTGTGCCGCATGGCGCAAGGCAGCGCGGGGTGTGCGACTGCGACCCGCGCCTTCACGCGAAGAAGGCGCTCCCGGGGACGGAAAGAGACCCCGGAGCGCCTTCGATTCTCGCGGAGTCGGACCCGCGGGTTAGCCGGCGGAGACCTCGTTGAGCTTCCCTGTCGCGCAGTCGTACACGAAGCCCCTCACCGAGTCCTTGACCGGTATGAACGGGTTGGCCTGTATACGGGCGATGGACTGTCTCACGTCCTCATCGAGGTCGCCGAAAGCCTCCAGCGCGAAAGATGGCCTGAGCCCCGTGTCCGCGTAGATCGTGTCCTTCACGGCGTCGTCGCGGAAGGTCAGCATGCCGCAGTCGGTGTGGTGAATCAGGATGATCTCGCGGGTACCGAGCAGCCGCTGTGAGATGACCAGCGAGCGGATAGCGTCGTCGCTGACCACGCCGCCCGCGTTTCGAATGACGTGAGCGTCGCCTTCGCCGATTCCGAGCAGCTTGTGTGTATCAAGCCGGGCGTCCATACAGGCCACCACTGCCAAGCCCCTGGCGGGCGGCAGTGGGAGATCCCCCTTGTCGAAACTCTCGGCGTAGCGCGCGTTGTTCTCCAGCAGTTCGTCGGTAACCGACACATCAACCTCCTTGGGCGATTTGAGACCGTGCGGCCTCTTGGAGCCTAATTTAACAGGCAAGACGGATTGGATGTCAAGGTCAGGGTATCAGGAGCGGGTCACATTGCCCATGGCAGGTACCCTTTGCCCAGGCCGGTAGCCAGAAACGTGACCACGATTACGGAGATTGCCGGTGGCAGCACCAGAATGATGCTTCTCGAGAGGGTAGGCACGGCGTGTGACGGCTCAGCACACGGTGGAATAGGCGTCGCCATCGAAGAGGCCGTTGGTGCGCTGGGTCTGCCTGACGTAGCAGATGATTTCCTCTACCTCGTCCGGTGATACGCCGGGGACGGGAGGCATGTCGCCGAATCCCCAGTGGTGCTGCGGCACTCCGTTGCGCACGGCGTTGCGGAAGCTCGGGTCCGGATGGTGGCCCGGATGATAGACTCCGTCGGTCAGTGGCGGGCCCTGCTTGGTGCCGACGGCACCGACTCCGTGGCAGATCGAACAGTTGGCGTTAAACACCGATTCGCCGGCGCGGGCCATTTCGGAAATGCCGGAGGCGGGCGCGACAGTCTCGGCGGCTCTCTGCGGCTCAGCAGTGGCCTGCTCAGGCGCGTCGGCCTCACCGCATCCTGCTGTCAGCAGCAGAGCGATCATCGCGACGACAACGTATGCAACGAGTCTGGCCGTCACTCTACCTCCTCCGGCCCTTGGGACGATTTCCCCTGGCGGGGTCCTGGATCCGGCACTCGCCGGCGCGGCGGCGAATGCACGCATGGCATATCTTAATGCGTCTCGTGGCTGACTGGTAGCGTAAACCGGCGCGCGGTGTCGGCGGGCGGCCGCTCGGGGGGTGCAATGGCCGGCGCCTTGACTGCGTTTGGCTGTACCATTAGGCTAGTTTCCAGGAGGTCAACATGACCGCTGAAGCAAGCGGGCGACATATTGGACTTGGCGCTCTGGTGGTTGGGGCCGGCGCTGAATACGCCGAATCGCTGGTTGTTCGAACCCTGGAATTCCGGGGGAAGGCCTCCAGGGGCGCGCGCACCGCGCTGGACAGGGCCTTGGACGGCTGCGTCAGGGTCAACGGCTTTCGGGACGCGAGCAAGGCTCCCAGTGCTCCCCTGAAAGTTCCGGTGCTGGACGCCCTGGTTGACGAAGAGGCCCCCTTGGCGCGTGCGCTGCTTGGCGTGTGGGCCGAATCGAGGCCGGAGTTGCGCGACCTGGTGGCGGAGCACCTGCGCAACAATAGCGTGACAGACGACTCGGCTCATACGGAGAACGAGCCGTGGAGCAGCAGAGACCTGGACGAGACCGTTCACCTCTTCGTCGAGCGGCACGAGGACCTGGACGAGCGCGACGCAACGCTGATGTTCTGCTTCGTGTCCGGAAGAAGCGTGCACGTCGATCTCCCTGGGACCACTGTCAGGTCCCCTGTAATGCGGGACTTCCTCGCGGCCCTCGATAACTTGGACCCTAACGCACCTGACTGGGAAGAGGTCGGCCCGTTCCTTGACGCGGTTGCCGATCTTGAGCAGGAGAGGTCCAAGAGGGCGGCCGATGCGGCAGTCGAGAGCCTGGTGACGCTACTCGACAAGGTACTGCGGGAGTTCGAAGGGGAATTGGCCTACCTCGACCTGTACGCCGGCGTTTCAACGTGGGCCGGTGAGGCGACAGACAGGGTTTGGCTGATTGGCGATGCGCTCGCAATCGTCGAGGAGCTGCACCAAATGCTGGAAGTGTACAGGCCCGTGAGGCCACAGGCAGACACAAGGGCCGAAGAGGCGGTGAGAGCTGTTGAGCGTGTCGCCGGGGAAGACGGAATCCTGGAAGTCGCGTCCAGGTGGCGCGAGCTTATGGAAGCTCCGGTTGTCCTTGACGCGGATGATCCTGCCGACGAGGGTGACCGCGCTGAGGACGATTCCGCAAAGTTCGATGACAACGAGCTGAGAGAGGAGATCGAGTCCCTGCGGGCCGAAGTGGACCGTCTGCGTCGCGCCGACAGCGAGCGAAAGGTCGAGAACGAGGGGCTGGCCAGGCAGAGGGACGACCTGGCAGCGGAGCGCGAATCGCTGCAGTCCGAGCTTGCCAGGCTCGACGACGAGCTTTCCAGCAGCAGGGAGACGGTGGAGATATGGCGGATGGCCGGCGTGTCCGCCAGGCTGGACGAGGCGGGCTTGCCAGCCGAGGGGCGGACAGAAACGCGAACCGTGCGGGATGCGGTGGCGCTCGCCGGGAAGCTCTTTCCCGACCGCCTGGCCATCGCCCTGAATTCAAAGTCGGACAAGCGCAGTCAGTTCCAGAAGCCCCAGGAGGTGTTCGACGCGCTTGCGTGGCTCGCCACCGTCTACCACCAAAGGCGCGCGAACCCCGGCGGGTCGCCGGACTTCGACAAGCTGCTCAAGGAGTCCTGCCCCGGATGGTCTTACAAGTCCAGTCAAACTGAGATAACGAGGGAACAGTTCGAGGAGTGGTACACTACCACCTGGGAGGGCAGGCGCTACGACCTCAGTCCCCACCTGGGAAAGGGCATCAGCTACGATCCGCAGAACACTATCAGAATCGCGTTCGACTGGGACGATGACCGAAAGCGAGTCGTGGTGGGCTACATCGGAATGCACCAGCGCAACCGCAAGTCTTGACGCCCGTGCCCAGACCATGTACAACGCGACTAGCGAATTATGCAACCGAGCACCGGCCCAGAGCGCCAAGGAAGGGAGCAAGGCAATGGTAGACGTCATCGACATCGAGGCCGCATTCGACAACAGGTTCACCCGCGAGTTCGGCTTTCCGAAGGAGCGCCCTGCCGCAAAGGTCAAGGGCTATATGGTCGACCGGGAGAAGGACTTCATACGCCAGTCCCCCTTCCTGGTGATGGCCACCAGCGCCACCGACGGAAGCTGCGACGCCTCACCCAAGGGTGGAACGCCGGGCTTCGTTAAGATTCTCGACGATTCGACGCTTCTGATCCCGGACGTGGCCGGCAACAGGCTGTTCCAGTCCTACATCAACATGAACGCGAACCCGCACGTGGGGCTGGTCTTCTTCATCCCCGGCGTGCGCGAGACGGTGCGCGTGAACGGCAGAGTGCGCATCGTGAGCGGCGACGAACTACGGCGGCTCCAGGTGGCGCTCGAAGTAAACAACCCGGACGAGAACGCCAAGGTGCTACAGGGCATCGTGGTCGAGATAGAGGAATCCTACGGCCATTGCCCGCGCGCGCTCAAGTTTTCGGAGCTTTGGGGAACCGGCGGCGCCTAGATGGCCGTTGACATAGTGGCCATAGGTGACACCCACTGCCGCGAGTGGTCGGAGGTTCATCCGGCCATCCGCGAGGCGGTGGAACAGGCGGACGTGGCCCTACATTGCGGCGATTTCACCTACATGGGCGTCGTGGACGGTATGAGACGGTGGGCGAAGAGGGCCGTGGTGGTGCACGGCAACTCGGACCAGGTGGAAGTCAGGCGCACGCTGCCCTACGTCGAGGTGCTTGAGGTCGAGGGTGCGCGAATCGGCGTCATCCACCCGTCCTGGGGAGGGCCGGAGTTCGACCTGGAGGAGCTCCTGCCCGACTTCCCCGATCCGGTGGACGCGATAGTGTTCGGCCACTTCCACGTGCCGATAAACGAGGCGCGCGATGGAGTCCTGTACGTCAACCCCGGGCAGGGCTACGCCTCGTTCATGGTGCCCTGCACCATCGCCCGCCTGAGAGTCGACGCCGGAGAGATCACGGCGCGAATCGAGACTGTCGAACCCGCCAGGTAGGCGTCGCCGTCGAGCCTTCGGCGGCCTGGTGTCCGCAAGCCGAGTCGTCTACGAGCAAGCGAGGTGCTGCCAATGCCCAAGAGGGTCAACCGAGCGATCGAACTCCTGGAAGAGGGTCAACCTGTCTACTATACGGGCGTTCACGACGTGTCCTACGAGGGCGGCAGGGCGATGGCCCATACGTGGGCTGATTACATCGCGGTCGAGATGGAGCACGGCGCTTTCGACATGCGCGGGCTCGGCGAGTTCATGCGCGGCCTCGTCGACGGCGGCCCCACAAACAGCGGCCACCGCACGCCCGCAGTGGTGATAACGCTGCCGGTGGACGGCTCTGGCGAGGACGTGGTACGGGCCAACGCCTGGATGTTCCGTCAGGCGCTGGCGCGGGGCGTCCACGGCGCGCTGCTCTGCCACGCGGAAACGCCGGGGGCCGTGCGGGCCTTCGTCGAGGCGTGCCGCTACCCGTTCAGCACAGCGGGTGTCGGGGAGTCGCTTGGCGAGGGAAGACGCGGCGGCGGCGGCCAGGCGTCCGCGGCGGAGGTGTGGGGGCTGCCTGTCGCGGACTACCTGGTGAAGGCCGACCCCTGGCCGCTCAATCCCGACGGCGAACTGCTGCTGGGCCTGAAGATAGAGAACCGTCGCGCGCTGGGGAACTGCGAGGACAGCGCCCGCGTGCCCGGCATCTCGTTCGCTGAGTGGGGGCCGGGCGACATGGGCATGTCACGGGGGTAAGACACCTTCCCCCGTGGTTAGGGTCACTCGCCAACTGGTTCTCGCCTAGGCCGCGCCGGCCCCACCAAGCCTGTACGCCCGCCTACCCTGTACACGCAGGGGGCGGGCGTTGTCACGTCTAGCGGCATAGGGTCTTGACACGTTAGGAACCGCCGTTCTAAACTTATTGCCATCTGACTGGTACTTGGTGACTTTTCTTAAGTAGGGAGAGCTCATAGATCAATTGATATGAACCTGATTCCGTTTGGCCTAAGAAATGGACGAATGGTTGAGGTCCACGAGGTCCCGAGAGGGCTGAAGTGCGGCTGCGTTTGTCCCGACCCAGCGTGTGGACGCCCACTCGTTGCACGCAAGGGCAGCAGTGGAAAAGTCGTCTGGTACTTTGCGCATCTCGGTGAGACAAATGGGCGAGCCGCAGTTTGTGGGGGCAATGAGTCCGGGCTGCATCGATTTGTCAAAGAGTATCTGTGTGGTGATGAGGGGCGTGGAAAGGTCTTCCCGCTGCCTAACAGAAACAGCCCACAACTGTACAGCGGGTACAAGGGAGAGATTTGGATACACCGGGCGACCCAGGAACAACCAATCCCAGGAACAACGCGTCGATGTGACGTGATAATAGACGGGTTCATTCGTAGAGTTTATCGGCGACCCAAGGGCCAACCCGAACAAACAGGCGAGTGGGAGTGGGGAAGGCACCTCAAAGTGGTAGTTGAGGTCAACGTGACCAGTCCAAAGATGTCGGACTACATCCGTGAAGTCACTGAGGCTGGCCAACTCTCAGTTGTGGAACTGACAATCACGCCTGAAGAAGTCCAGAAGAAGATGCAAGGTGAATACCGTTCATTAAGTGCGAGTGAGGCCGTGAAGCAGTTGGTGATGGGAAAGTCTACCAATAGAAAGTGGCTGTACCGGCGCGAGTAGGTTGCCGCGCATAGTAAAGCATAGTAAGGGGGTAGTTCGGTGCACACATCAGGATTCATTGTCTTTGTCGTCAGTGCAGTTGCCAGTCATTTGGGAGGTATGGCTGTTGCTTCTTGGTTCGCCCTTCAGTACCCAACCGTTATGCCGATCCCATTGACAATAATCGCTGGGGGGTTTGCCGCAGCGTTGATTGGAGGGCTCTCGGCAATTCTGCTCGTCCTTTTGAACGACTGGATCAAACCTTAGACATCGGACTACATGCAGGCCCAGCAAAAGGACACCAGGACGGCCCGTAAAGCCCCCCCAGGGCGGCCCCAGGGCGGCCCTGGGGCCAGTACGGCCAATGCTCCCACCACGACGATGGTAGCCCAAAGTAGACAACTCCCGCCCATGCCAGTGGCCCATGTATTGGACTTGTCTTATACTCCGGGTCCTCTCCAGGGGCATCTGCATTTGCTTGGCTGCCATTCGACTACCTTCTACCGTGTGGCACGTGAAAGCAACGTGTCAAAATGGTACAATGTTGCCATGAGACAACACGTTGACATCCGCCGCCACGAAGTCGCCCGGCTCGCCGCCGACGGTGAGTCATGCCGTGCCATAGCCGCCGTGCTCGGCATATCGGCCAGCACCGTTTCCCGTGACCTGCGCTCACTGGCCGCCGTGTCGGGGCCGCCTAGCCCTGGGACGCCACGCGAGAGCGTAGAGGCCCCCAGCGCGGCCCCAGGGGCCGTAGGATACGCCAGCGTGGCCGAGCAACTGGCCGAGCTTGACCGGCTGCTAGGCCAATGGCGAGAAAGGGCGTCTCACCAGACCACGGCGGCGGCTCTGTTCGCGCGCTTGCTCACGGCCCGCCACAACTTGGCGGGCAACGAGTGCCAACACCACCTCACGGTTGCCGACGCGGAGGCCAAAATCTCTGCGGTCAACCTGGTTTGGGTGAGCTGCCTACAGCAGGCCGGACGTGAGTTCGCCATGGGTTCAGTGTCTCAAGGCGAGACCGCCCGCCCGATCCTACAGCGTGCTCTCGACCATGCGCGGACAGCGCTAGAAGCCCTAGGAGGAGATGATGACGACTAGCGACCTTTTGGTTCCGCCCAGAGTATTTGGGGCTTTTGTCGCCGGCTGCCCGATAGCGCGGAGCGCCATCATCGCGCAGCTAAACGCTGGCGTGGCCGTGGCTACGGCGCTCGATCACCTGGCCGACCACGACCACGACCTAGACGACGGCGCGCCGGCCCTGGTCAAGCGCACGGCCTAGCGCCAGTTTCAAGAGGACTGTCCGGCCTCTTGAAACTTGTCTGAGACACTTTCCACACCCCGTTTGTCAAGACGTGTTGCGTTGACTTGCATCACGCAACACCTTGTGCTAAACTTGTTCTAGGCCGGGCGGGCGCACCCTCGCTCCCCGCCCGGCCTTCATTGCTTGTGACCGGGGTGAGCGCTTCTGGTAGACATGCCTCTTGAGCCCGCCCCGGTCATCACTTCACCGCCAGAAAGGGCCACCATGAGCAACGAGCGATTTGGTTACTTCCACCATGAGCTTGAAGTGCTCGCCCTTTCTCGCCAACTCCGTGCGCAGGGCCTGAAGCTACACCAAATCGCGGCCAAGTTGGCCGAACTGGGATACAAAAATAGACGCGATGCGACCTATTCCGAATGCTCGATAAGCAGAATTTTGAACCATCGGGGGACTCTTACCCATGCCTAACACCTCGACCACCAAGACCAACCCTCACCCAGTTGTCACAATGGACGCCGACGACCACGGCCTTGACGTGGCGATTCTGCGGGCGCTCTCAGAATCCGACGACGCCGACGACCGCGCGCTGGGCGTTGCCGGCGTGGCCGCTTTCGACGCCGCCCGCGAGCGTGGCGAGGGCATCTTGTCCTCGCTCGGTCTCGCCAGGCTTGCTATGACGAACCTGCGGAGCCATGGCTATGCCTAACACCGTCCGCGAGTTCTCCTACGCCAGCGAGGAATGGATGCCGGGATTCTTCGGCCCCATTCAACTCGCGGTCTCGCCCGACGCGGTTGACCAACGGCGGATCGGCCTTGACCGCATGAGTTTCTTGGCAGACCACGACGAAACCAAGCTCATGGGGAAGGTGGTCTCGGGCCGCGTGACAAACGGCGTGGCCTACATTCGAGTGAAGCTCGTGGAGACCCAAAACAACCGGGGTCTCCACGAGGAGCTAGAGGCGGGCCTGCGGTCTGGAACTAGCCCCGGCTTTATCGTCAATGAGGCGCGGGCACTCAAGCAGGGCGACGCCGGTTTCGACAAAAACGAGCTGATGCAAATGCGTGTTGAAAAGTGGACCCCGCACGAAGTGAGCTCCAGCGCGATACCCAGAAATCCGACCGTGGGGATGATGGCGCTGTCGTCCACTTCGGCGGCGACGACCACCAGCACCACGTCCGCCCCCAAGAAGGCCCCCAGGCGGCCCAGGACGGCCTCCAGGCAGCCCTTGAACGCTGGCCTTGAGCGTGAGAGCAGCCCGCCCCCGCCACGCTTTCCACCCCGGGCGGAGACACAAGCCGAAGACTACGTGACCGCGATGCTGAGACATAAGGAAGAGGCTATGACCACTGCTCTGGACACCCTAACCGCCGACAAGGCCGCTGAGGGGCAGGACGCCACTAGCCCGTTAGCCCGGCTGATAACGATGGGCGTGGCCCCGGCTACGCCCAAGTTGCACCACAAGACCGAGGACTTGGAACTGGTCGTGGACGGCGGACGCGGTTGGTGCCGAATGCCGCTGTCCACCGCCATGGCTCTTCCCAGGGCGCACCAGGCGGCTTTCGACACCAGCAACGTGCACGGCGCAATTGGCGAAGACGCTGGCGGACCCATCCGCCAAATTGCCGAGGATAGGAGTGTCTCCGCCATCTTGGGAAGCGTCACGCAGCTAACCGGCATGGTTGGCGATTCTCTGCCCGCCGAGCTGACCGAACCCAACGCGCTGGCGAGTTGGGTTCTGGAGGGAGCCGCGGCGAGCTATCCCGACCTCAGTATGCAGGACTTCGGCGACGCGCTCAAACCGAAGACCGCGCGCGTCAGCACCTCCTTCTCGTTGCAGGTCGCCATCCAGGCCGGCGCGAGATTCGAGACCGCCGTTGACGCGCATTTGCGAAGAGCCCTCCGCAAGCTGATTGTCGGCGGCATTCTCACTGGAAGTGGCATCGACAATCAGCCGGTCGGCATCATGTCCACAACCGGCGTGTTGGCCGAGGAGTACGCAGTCGCCGATAAAGGGAAGTTGTCTACGTTCTTCGACGCTGAAGCTCTGCTGGACGGCGAAGTGGATGCGCGCAAACGCTGGATTATGGCAAACGACCTGTACAATTTGGCAAGGCGAACTTCGGTTCAACCCTTGCCGACGAACTCAGACAGAAGGGTGGTCGATAGGTCGTTTCTCGCCGGTGAGACGCCGGCGAATAGTACGTCTCTGTTGCCCACTGGAACAGGGATTTACGGCGCTTGGGGAGACCTTATCCTGTTCACCTGGGAACAGGTGCTCGTCGTCTTGGACAAAATCACGCTGCCTGGCGAGGTTCGCGTCTCGATGCTAGCCCATGTTGCCGTCCACGCCAGGGCCGGCTCATTCAGCATCTTGAGGCCTCTGTAGTGAGCACCTGTCCACGCTGTGGCGAACGCGCGGCCCGGCCCGGCGGCAATGACGTTGAGGTCCTAGATTGTCTCGCCTGCGGTCACGTCGAATACGGCGGCACGGGCCGCGAGGGAGCGTTGCCCGCCATAGCCGAAGGGCGGAAGTATCGCGCGCGCGAAGGCTCTCGATGGACCAAACGCGGTGTCACTGCCCGCGCGGCTTGGGGCAGTGACCCCTTCTCCCGAACACGGCGCTCAGAGCCGCTAGAGGCCCTGGCGCTGGCCCCGGACACCGTGACACAAGCCGACTCACCTTAGGGTCTTGACGGGTTCCGCAAGTCGTGTGATACCGTAGACATAGCAACAGCCCGCCGGACTTCAACGGCGGGCCGTCAATCCAAGAATCGCTTTGTAGGAGCGACGCTTGAACACAGATATTATCCCCCGCCGGCGCGTTCGCGTCAAGAGCCTATCTTCAACTTCGCCCTTGCCTCCGCTTGACCCTCGTGCGCCTTACGACGCGGAAGCCGTGCTCGCCCTGGTAGACCACGGCGCACAGCTCGTTCTTCTGCATCACTACCCGGACAAGGCCCCAATCACCGACTGGAGGACTCCCAGCTACTCTGAAGTTTTCAACCACGTCGTGCATATGGACGGACTTATCGGCCTACGCCCGGCCTCCATCAACTCGACCGTGCTGGACATCGACCGAGGGGAAGACCGCCACGTGGACAAGCTTGTAAGCGCATGGCCGCCATCCGCGATTCTCCGCAGCGCTCGGCGTACACCACGACCCGGTGTGCATCTCTACTACGACGACGACGTGCGAAGACGCGACTTGCCCGCGTGGAATTTCTGGTCAGCCGGCGGCCAGGTGAAGGCTGCTTCCGGCTACGCGGTGATCTACCCTTCTCAAGAGCATCACCTTCTCAACGCGCTTGACCGGCCCCGTACCAAGTCAATCGAGGAGTTACTTAACGCTCTCCAACTTCCACTTTGGCCGGTTGACCAACTTCCCCCGGTAGCACCTTCCAAAGCACTCCCTCCTCTTGTGGACGGCTTCAAGTTCGCGCCGAGCGTGCGCCACGCACAGGGTCAACACGAGCGACACATCACACTGATGGATTTGACCTTGCGCGCCCTGGGCCGTGCTAGAGACATGCGCGGAGACTTCGGCAGCACCTTGACCCTGATGAAGCGGTACAACGAACACTTCGCCGAACCACTTCCCGACTTCGAGGTGGAGCGGTTGGCTCCGTACTTCTGCGAGTACAGCCGGCATTGGGAAAATCAACCACATACTCTGCAGTTCCTGGCCCGGCAACGACGCAAGGGCCTTCGCAGCGGCGTGGTGCGCCAGCAAGCGGTATGGGAGAGGAACGTGGCTATCCGCGTGGCCAGAGCCGAGGGCCTATCAGTGAAAGACGTGGCCGCCATGCACGGGTTGACCACTCGCCAGGTCTTCACCATCATAGCCTCCCCCCTCCCCCCGTTATAGGTTCACTTCACATGGTTGAAACCCAACTGCAAGAACAGGCCAGGTACTACACCACGACCGAGGCGTGTTCCTGCCCGGACTGGCGCTGGCGGCCCCAAGCGCGGCCCTGTAAGCACGTGGTGGCCTTGTGCGCCGCTGAGGCGCTTCTAGCGGCAAACCGGGCGAAGTGGGATGAGAGAGGGAGCTGATGACACACGAGAGGGCTTTCCCCATGGACATGGAAGACGATGGTCTCAGGGTCAGTCTAGAGTTCGTGCCCCGCCACGACGCTGCTAGGCGTTGGCGTGAAGCATACGAGGTCATCCTGAAGTCACTTCAGGATGACCCCCAAAAGGGTCTTGACAAGGGGTGTGGACAGATATAGGCTCCCTCTATCTGAACAGGAGGGGCCCCAATGGACATACCCAATAACACGTCGAAAAGTGCTTGCGTCTACACCCGCGTTTCGACCGCAGGCCAGGCCGACGACAGGGCCGTTTCTCTAGACGAACAGCTAGCCGACTGCCTGGCCTACGCTGAGACGCGGGGGCTCGAGGTGGTCTCCCACTACCAGGATGTAGGCCCTGGAATTGACCCTGACCGACCCCAGTTCCGGGCCATGCTTGAAGATGCTCGCCGGAACTGGTTCAACGCTATCATCGTATGGCGTGCTGACAGGTTGAGCAGGGGTATTTCATCCGCTGGCCCGGTTGACGGCGTTCTCCGCGAACGCGAGATTCTTGGAACGCCCTTGGCGTTGCTGTCGGTTAAGGACAGCGTAGACGCTCGGATTTTCGGCGTTCTGGCCTGGGCCGCCGGTGAGGAGTCAAATGCCATCCGGCAGCGTACAGTGATGGGGAAGAACGCCTCTGCTCGCGCCGGTCGTATCCCTTCCGGCGCCGTCCCGTTCGGCTACCGCATAGGAGACGACGGCAAGCCCGTTATCCACGAGACGGAAGCCGAGGTCGTCCGGTCTATCTTCAAGTGGTATCTCGATGGCGTCTCCGTGTCGGTCATAGCGCGGGACGTTGAAGCGTTGGGCCATCCCATGCATCAGAACCGCGTTCACGACCTGCTGCGTGCCACCACGTACAAGGGCTTTCAGGTCTACGGCGGCACGCGCCGGCTGAGGGTGGGGGTGGATAAGGGCACGACTGTGGCCCAGCCCGCTGAAGCGCGTATAGATATACCGTACCCGGTCTTAATCGACCCCGCCGAATGGGGGCGCGTCCAGGAGCTGAAGAAGTCCAAGCAGTTTTACAGCAAGCGGTCCACCAAGTCTTTTTATATGGTGGCCAAAATGGTGCGCTGCGGCGAGTGTGGCAACGTCATGGCAGGGTTGACCAAGAATCCGCCTGCGGGGCGGAACAGGCCGCCGATTCGCTACTACCGTTGCCGGGGCGCGCGTATGGGCCTGCGTTGCCGCGAGAAGTCCTACATACCTGCTGACAAGCTGGAGGGGTCGGTATGGAGAGAAGTCGAGGCCATGCTAACGGACCCGGAGCAGTTCTTTGACGTGCTTGACGAAGACCACGCCGGAGCTGAACTGGACGCCGCGCTTGAGGACGCACGGCGCGCGCTGACCAAGGTGCAGCGCGAGGAGGAGCGGCTTGTGCGTCTCTACGTCCTGGGCAAGATCGACGACGACATGTTGACGCGCCAGCGCCGTTTCATCACCGAACGACTTGAGCACGAGCAGGACCAGGTCAATGCTCTTCACCAGCTACAGCAGGCCAACTTGGACCGCGTCGAGATGGGGAACACCATAACTGCCTGGGCCGGTCGCATAGGAGAAGGTATAGATACCCTGGACGACAAGGGCAAGCAGGGCATCATCCGGCTTGTGGTAGACCATGCCACTCTCAGCCGTGACAATCTTCTGACCATAGCCTTTGCAGTAGGTCTTGTGCCTGGGACATGGGCATGTCGCTGGGCTACCTAGACGCCCACGATCCGCCGTACCCGATGGACATGGTGTCCGCCCGCCAGCGAGTGAAGGCGGCGTGCGAGGCCGCCGGGTTGCATTTCCTGAATGCGGTGAACGACGAGAACGTTCGCGGCATGATCGACGAGGGCGTCATGTTTTGCGCCACCGGGCGCAGCGGGGAGTCCGCCGCCGTGCTAGGGCGCGCCCACACCGGGCGCACAATGCCGGTGTAGCCCCGGCGCGTCTTCCTGCCCGGACGCCGATGCTCCGCTACTCAAGCTGCGAGGCCAGCAAAAGCTCGTTGCGGAACTCGATCGATTCCGGGTGAATCAGCCGGCCCTGCCTCAGGTAGTCGGTGGTCGACAGCTCCAGGAAGCGCGAGATTGCGGAGTCCAGGCTGTTTTGGGCCAACCGATCGATCTCGCCCAGGTATGGGTAGCGGCGGGCCTTCTGCGGGTCCAGCTTGTCGGCGAGAAACACCACCTTGGCGACGTCGCCCATGCCACGGTGGCCGGTGGTGTGCCAGCGAACGCTTTCCAGCACCTGGGTGTCGCCGAGTCCGTCGTTTTCGAGCTCAGCCGCGGCCAGCGGGCCGTGGAGCAGCACCGGGAGCCGTCGTTCCACCGCGCTCGGCGCGATGCCAATTGCCTCGGCGCGTTCTATCAGCTCTGCGCCGTCGAGCGCGCGGGCCAGGTCGTGCGCGGCGAGGCCGAGGTCGACCAGCTCAGCATCCAGGCCGTGGTGCAGGGCCAGCCGCCGCCCGATGTCTCTCACGCGCTCGACGTGGTCTCGCAGGCCTGCGGGGAGCGCGTCGAGCCGCGATGATACACAGCGAGGCAGCCGTACCGGCACGCCTTGCTAGCCCATTTCGCCGAGCGCCCGGCCTCCGAGCACGTGCAGGTGCAGGTGGTCGATCATCTGGCTGGAGTCGGCGCCCTGGTTGACGACGAGGCGGTAGCCGCTGGCATCTACTCCCTCGCGTTGGGCCATTAGGTGCGCGGCCTCGAACATCCCGCCCAAGGTGGCATGGAAATCGGAAGTCAGGTCCGATAGAAACGTGAAGTGGCTCGCCGGTATCACGAGCAGATGGACCGGCGCCTTGGGCGCGATGTCCCTGATGACGAAGCAGCTATCGTCGCGGTACAGCACGTCGCTGGGGATTTCGCCGTCGCGGATCCTGCAGAAAATGCAGTCCTGTTCCATGGTAGTTACGCGCTACTCCACCACGGCTATGGCCTCGACTTCGACCAGGTAGTCGGGGCTGACAAGAATTGTGTTCATGACGGTGCTGCTGGCAGGGCCGTTCTCGGGAAACACCGCCAGGCGCGCCGCGGCGTACGCGGGGTAATCCTCGAGGTTGACCAGGAAGCAGGTTATCTTCGTGAGGTCGTCAAGCGTTGCGCCGGCAGCCTCCAGGGCCGCCGCGACGTTGCGGAAGCACTGGTCGGCCTGGGCGCGGGCGTCGCCCTTGCCCACCAGCTTGCCGTTCTCGTCGGCGGCCACCTGGCCGGACACGAAGACGATGTTGCCGACGCGGGTCGCGGTAGAGAATCCGTTGGGCTTGTTGTTCGGATACGGGAAGAATACCTGTCGTGACATTGCGACACCCTACCCTTTCGGCGTTCTGTCGTTAGGAGGCCTGTAGCAGTTCTATGCGAACGTCGTCGGGGGCCTTGATGAAGGCGATCCGCATGTTAGGGGCGCTCTGTATCGGCCCTTCCATCAGCTCCGCGCCAAGTCCCACCAGCCGCTCGATCTCGGCATCCATGTCGTCCACTTCGATTCCGAAGTGTTCGAGGCCCCAGTGGGGTGTGGCGTCACCGCCGCCCATCTGCTCGTTGGTGCGGGCGCCAGAAATGTTGACGGCGATGCCGTCGGCGGACTGGCAGCGAATAAATCGGTCGCCGAACTGCCTCACCGTGTCGCTGACGATCTTGAAGTTGAAGGCCTTGACGTACCAGTTGGCGGTCTTTTCGGGATCGGGCGCTTTCAGGTGAATGTGATTGAATTCGTAAGCCAAGTTACGACCTCCATTTCGGGGTTGCGGGCCGGGCTCCGCAGCGTAAGGCGGGGGGCGCGGCCAAGTGTGCTCGCTCGCCCGCAAGCCTATGTCATGCGCGGATTGGCTGTCAACCGCGGGCCGCGGGGGCAGGCGCCGACGGGCACCGCCCTCCCGGCGCCGAGCGTGCCCGGCCCGACCGCCGCGGCTGCGGCGTGCGGCCTCCTCGTGCTACAATTGAGCGCGGTCTCGGCCCTTGAATGGCGGAGCGAAATCTCGGCTTGCGGAGGAAGAACGAGTATGCCCATATTGAACATCGATGACGTGAACGAGGAAGAGCTGTCTCCCGGCACACGGCGCTGGGCTATAGTGGACGGAACCAAGGGCGCTGACTCGCTCAGCGTCGGCGACCTCACGCTCGCACCGGGGTCTAAGGTTGCCAACCACATTCACCCGACGGAAGAGGCGATGGTGATTCTGGAAGGGGAACTGGACGCTGTGCTTGGAGACGAGGTCATTCCGGTCAAGTCGGGGCAGACCGTGTTGGCCCCGGCGGGTGTCAAGCACGGATTCGTGAACAAGTCCGGCGCGCCCGCTCGGCTGATGGCCATCTTCCCGACGGCCACAATCGAACGGATCCCGGTCGACTAGGAGAACGTATGACTGTCTCACTTGACTGGCTGGGCTGTGCGACTTTCAGGCTCCGCATCGACGAACTCACCCTGTACCTGGACGCCTACGTGGACAGGGCGCCAGGCGCGACGCCTGTCGGCATCACGGTAGACGAGATAGAAGTCGCGGACTACGTGCTGGTGGGCCACAGCCATTTCGACCACATTGCGGGGGCCGAGGTCATCGCGGCGAACACGGGAGCGACTGTCATCGGCTCCACTGAGTCGGCGCGCGTCATGCGGGACGAGGGAGTACCCGAGCGGCAACTGTGGCAGTCCCAGGGCGGCGAGCACTTCCGGCTGACCGACAATGTGACCGTGCGCACCTACCCTAGCCTTCATTCCTGTATCTGGACAGGCGGCGCCGGAGTGCCGGGCGAGGTGGTAGTCGGCCAGTATTGCTTGACAGAGGACGAGCGCTGGCCGGCGGATACCACCCACGACTTTCCGCAGCGGATGGCGGCAATATCGGAGGCGCACAGGGCGGAGCATGGCCGCCCCGCCGTTGGCAGCGACACCCATGGCGGAGCGATCGCCTACGTTATCGAAACACCTTACGGCTCCATCTTCTACCACGACACCTCCGGCTGCTGGACTCGCGTGGTGAGCGACCTTCGGCCCGACGTGGCGATTGTGGCGATGGCGGGCAGGCCCAACGTCGACGGCGAGCCGTTGCAGGGCTCGCTCGCCAACTTCGTGGGCCGAATGGCGGGCTTCTTGCGCCCTCGAGAGATGTTCCTGGGCCACCACGACAACTGGATGCCGCCTTCCACGCGGGACATGACCACCGACGAGATGATGGCCCCAGTCCGCGAGGAGCTGGCCCGCGTCGAGCCCCGCACCACGCTCGTGGAGGTCGGTTACCTGGAGGGCACGCAGCTTTTCGCGTAAGCCGCGCCGCCGTGCAAGTGAAAGTCGGCTCACGTCCGAACGTACCAGCACAGGGGGAAAGAAGCAGATGAGCGAGGTGAACGCCGACCTTCAGGTGATCGAGTTCGACGACCCCATCGAGGCCATCGAGCGCTGCTACGAGCTGGGTTGGACCGACGGGCTTCCCGTCGTCCCGCCCACGGTCGAGCGCGTGCGGGCTTTCCTGGACTACGCCGGGCGGCCGGCAGACGAGGTGCTCGGCGGCGTACCGGAGCGAAGGCGTGAGGTCACCGTCGGCAAGGCAGCTGCCAATGCCGTGATGGCGGGCTGTCTTCCGGAGCATTTTCCGGTGGTGCTCGCGGCATGCGAGGCCATGCTGGACCCGGTGTTCAACCTCGTCGGCCCTTCTTCCAGCCTGGGCGGGGCGGGAATTCTCGTCATAGTGAACGGCCCCGTGGCCCGGCGGCTCGGGATCAACTCTCGAAACAACCTGTTCGGTCCGGGCAACAGGGCGAACGCCACCATTGGCCGCTCGATCCGGCTGGTGCTGATGAACGCCTGCGCGGCAGTTCCCGGACTGTTCGACCGCAGCATCCTTGGGCACCCCGGCAAGTACAGCTACTGCATCGCCGAGGCGGAGGAGGATACGCATTGGAATCCGCTGCACGTGGAGCGCGGGTTCGCGGCGACGGACAGCGCGGTGACGGTGTTCGCGTGCGAGGCGCCCCGGCAGGTGCGGACGACGGGCGACCTGGAGGCGATCATCGAGTCCGTGGCCGACGTGGCTTCCACGATGGGCACGTCGATGTCGACCGTGGGCTCCACAGCGGACGAGTCGTCGATAGTGCGGCGCGGTGAGGTCGCGGTGGTAGTGTCGGGGGACAGCGAAACCTGGAGCGGCTGGAGCAAAGCGGACTTCCGCGAGGCGTTGCACCCCAAGCTGGCGCGCTCGATGTCCGACCTGAAACGCTCCGGCCACGTTCGTGGAGCGGCTCAGCCCGGCGACGGCGAGCGCATGGTGCCGCTGGTTGCCTCGCCTGACGACGTGCTCGTCGTGTTCGCCGGCGGCGAGGAGAACACCATGTGCGGCGTCATGCCGAGCTGGGGTCCCAAGGTGTCGTCCACGGCAGTGACCCGGCTGGTGCGCCCCCCCACATGACGGCACGCTGCCCCTTGCGGCCAAATCCTCTATAATTGTATTTGACCCCGCACCAACTGACGCAAGGAGACCTCCAGACATGGCCAACCGAATAGACTTCAACTGCGACATGGGCGAAAGCTACGGTATGCACAAGATGGGCTACGACGAAGACGTCATCAAGCACATAACGTCCGCGAACGTCGCCTGCGGCTTCCACGCCGGGGACCCCATGTGGATGCGGCACACGGTGCGGCTGGCCGAGGAGCAGGGCGTCGCGATTGGAGCGCACCCGAGCTACCCGGACCTGAACGGCTTCGGGCGGAGGGACTTGTCGGTTACGCCCGAAGAGGCGAAGAACGACGTCGTCTACCAGATAGGCGCGCTGGCGGCCTTCACGGAGTCGAAGAAGCTCCAGCACGTCAAGCCGCACGGTGCGATGTACAACAAGGCGGTCAACGACGAGCCGCTGGCGCGCGCCATCTGCGAGGCGGTGCTGGAGGTGGACCCTGACATGATAATTCTCGCGCTCGCCGGTTCCAGGTGGATCGACATCGCGCGGGACATGGGTCTCAGGGTGGCGCAGGAGATATTCGCGGACCGGGCGCTCAATCCCGACGGCACGCTGGTTTCCCGCTCGCAGCCCGGATCGGTAATCCACGACGTTGAGGACGTGCTGGAGCGCAGTATTAGGATGGTCACCGAGGGCAAGGCGACCGCCATCAACGGTGAAGTTATCGAGGTGCGGGCGGACAGCCTTTGCCTACACGGGGACACTCCTGGTGCGGTGGACATGGCCCGTGCGCTCAGGCAGGGCCTCACCCAGGCGGGAGTGGAGATCACGCCGGTCGGCCAAATAGTGTGATGCAAGAGTCCCCTGCCCTGCTCCCGTGCGGCGACCAGGCCCTCGTCGTCGAGTTCGGTGACGCGATAAGCCCCGAAATCAACAGGCGCGTACACGACTTGGCACACGCCATAGAGTCGGCCGGCGTCAGGGGCGTGTACGACCTGGTGCCCACCTACCGCTCGCTGCTGGTGTACTACAACCCCATGAGGACGACCTGGCAGGAGCTCGAGGACAGTCTGCGCTCCCTGCTTCAAGATACGCGCGATAGCGGTTCGTCCATGCCGCGGGTAGTGTCTGTCCCAACGCTGTACGGCGGCGAGTATGGCCCCGACCTGGAGTTCGTGGCTGAGAACGCCGGCTTGACGACTGACGAGGTGGTTGAGCTCCATTCCGGTAGCGACTACCTGGTCTACATGATGGGTTTCAGCCCCGGCTTTCCCTACCTGGGCGGTCTCGCGGAGCGGCTGGCCACCCCCAGGCTAGCCACGCCGAGGCTGGAGATTCCTGCCGGCTCGGTTGGCATAGCGGAGAGCCAGACCGGAGTGTATCCGGTCGCGAGCCCTGGGGGCTGGCAGCTTATAGGGCGCACTCCTCTGCGGTTGTTCGACGAGACGGCCGAACAGCCCGCGCTTCTACGGGCGGGAGACTACATCCGGTTCGTGCCACTGGAGACCGAGGTGTGCTATCTCGAAATCCAGGAACGGGTCGAGGCGGGGGAGTTCGAGGCTGACATGGAGGCGGTAAGCTGAGCGGCGCGGCGCTTCAAATCTTAGAACCGGGCCTGCTCACGACGGTGCAGGACAGGGGCCGCTACGGCTTTCAGCGATACGGCGTGCCCGCGTCCGGCGCCCTGGACACCTACGCGCTGCGGGCCGCGAACCTGCTCGCGGGCAACGATGACGGCGAGGCCGGGCTGGAAATGACCGTGCTGGGCCCCCGCGTCCGTTTCGGCGCGAGCACCTGGTTCGCGATCGCGGGCGCCGACCTCGCGCCCCTTCTGGACGGCGATCCCATACCGAATTGGCAGCGCGTGAAGGCCTCGGCCGGTAGCGTCCTCAGCTTCCAGGGAGCGCGCGACGGGATGCGGTCGTACCTGGCGGTGGCGGGCGGAATCAACGTCCCGAAGCTTATGGGAAGCCGATCGACTTACGTCAAGGGCGGGTTCGGCGGGCTGGGAGGCCGACCGCTTCGGGCGGGCGACGAGCTGGAGACGCTGGGCGCGCCGCTCGAGGATGACTTCGACGAGGTTGCGCTGCCCGAAGCGGTCGTACCACCGACCTACGGCCATGATCACCGCCTCCGCGTGGTGCTCGGTCCGCAGACGGGAGCGTTCACGCAACAGGGCGTCGAGACGCTGCTGGGATCCGAGTACAAGGTGTCCGTGCAATCTGACAGGATGGGTTACCGGCTGGATGGCCCCGCCATCGAGCACGTGTCCGGTCCCGACATCGTGTCGGACGGGACTTCGCTCGGCGTGGTCCAGGTGCCCGGCAACGGACTCCCGATCGTCCTTCTCGCCGATAGGGGCACCACAGGGGGGTACGCAAAGATAGCGACGGTCGTCAGCGTGGATATAGGCCGCATGGCCCAGGCAATGCCGGGAGACGTCATCAGGTTCGAGGCGGTGAGCGTGGAAGAGGCGCACGAGATATTCGCCGAGCAGGAAGCAAAGTTGCGCGATCTGGCCGAGGCCGCGGGCGTCGGCCCGGGGCACGGGATGAGCGTGGTGGTCGACGGCGAGGTGTTCGAGGTCGCGAACGAGGTTGGCGAGTCCGTGTCACTGCCGGATGACCAGCCCGACGGTCCGGTCTGGAGCCACAGGGCCAGGGCGGCGGGCGTCGGCGCCGCATTTGAGTTCGATATCAGGGTTCGCCAAGCGAGGACAGAGCAATGAGCAAAAGCATAGGCATTCTGGGTGCGGGCGCGGTCGGCAGCTACATCGGCGGCTTTCTCACCCGCGAAGGGTATGACGTAACGCTAATCGACATGTGGGGGGCCCATGTTGACGCCATGAACGAGTCGGGCCTGAACGTGTCGGGCACGCAGGGGGACTTCAACGTCGCCGTGAACGCCGTCCACCTGGCTGACGCCTACCAGCTCAGGAAGAAGTTCGACTACGCCTTTCTGGCGCTAAAGTCGTACGACACCGAGTGGGGGGCGCACTTCCTGAAGCGATTCCTGGCCCCCTCTGGAGCGATCGTCAGCTCGCAGAACTGCATGAACGACCGTCTCATCGCGTCCATAGTCGGCCACGAACGCGAGATTCCGTGCGTCATGTCCGGCATCACCGTGGCCCTGTGGGAGCCCGGCCACGTCACGCGCGGCGGGCAGCCCGGACGGGACCGGGGCCACGACGTGTTCCGAATCGGGGAGCATCACGGCCAAGTCACGCCCCGGGTCGAGGAGCTGGTGGCCATGGTGAGCTGCATCGACGGCGCCAAGTCAACGACTAACATATGGGGAGAGCGCTGGTCGAAGCTCACCACGAACGCCTCGGGCAACCCGATGCAGGGCATGACCGGCCTCGGCTCCTCCGGACTGTCGGAGATGCCGGGCGCGCGGCGCATACAGGTGCAGATCTGCAAGGAGTCAGCCCAGGTGGGCCTCGCCCACAACGTGCTTGTGGAGAGCATCAGCGGCGTCGCGGCCGAAGTGTGGGCGAGGGCGGACGAGGGCGACGTGATGGAGGATCTGGACGCCAAGTTCCGCGGCGGCCGTGGAGGCAGCGACTGGAAGTCGTCGATGGGGCAGGACGTGGCAAAGGGCCGCAAGACCGAGGTGGAGTTCATGAATGGCTTTATCTCGCGAATGGGACGAGAGATCGGAGTGCCAACTCCCGTCAACGACGCCGTGGTGAGCGTGGTCAAGCAGATCGATGACGGCGTTGCCGTTTCCGATCCGTCGAACGTCGATCGCGTGCTGGAGCTTGCGGGCCTCTAGGAGCGACGCCGCCCCGGCAGGCTGGGCGGCGCTTCTACTGAGAAGCTCGGCCCATGTTCGACTGGCTGCACGCAATCGCGGATTGGACGCTGGACTTCGCCGACAGCGGCGCGGCCGTGGTCGCACTGGCGCTGGTGGCACTGAGCGAATCGGTGTTCTTTCCGGTGCCGCCGGACCCGCTGCTCATCGCGATCGGCATCCGGCAGCCCGAGGCAGCTATATGGCTGGCCGCGCTGTGTACCGTCGCCTCGGTGGCGGGAGGGGTCATCGGGCGCTGGCTCGGAATTCGCTATGGGCGGCCGCTGCTGCTGCGTGTGGCGCCGGCGGACAAGGTGGACGCCGCCGAGCGCATGTACCGGCGTTACGGCGCCTGGGCGGTGATCGCCTCCGCGATTACACCGATACCGTTCAAGGTGTTCACCGTGCTGTCGGGAGTGATGGACATGGAGCTCCGCGGCTTCCTGGTCGCTGCGCTTATCGGCAGAGGGATTCGCTTCATGACCGTGGGCGTGCTGATCGCACTGTACGGCGACTCCGTAGAGGAGCTGATCCGCGAGCGTTTCGAGTACGTCACTATCGGCGCGGTGGTCGCAGGGCTGGCCCTGGTTGCCGCACTCCTGGCCGTGCGGCACGTTCGCCGGAGGAGCGTGGCTTCCGACAGCGGACTTAGCGAGAAGGATTGACCATCTGAAGGAGCGAGACCAGATTCGTTCCGGACTGGCGCATGGGGCGCCTTTCAACTGGGGAATGGAGACCGTGACACAGGACCAAGAGACAAGAGAGGGCGGCGTAATCGTATGCCCTTACTGTTCGCACACCAACGACCTGCGTTCCACGCGGTGCGGCCAATGCTGGTCGAGGCTGCGTGGCGCGCCGGTGGTGAGCGAGGATGAGGCCACAAGCATCGTCGATAGGCTGCTCTCGGTGCGGAGGTTGCGCAAGCGGATTCGTTACGGAATCATGGCCGGCATCGTGCTGCTCGTGGTGGCGTGGCTCACGTTCCTGAACGTAGGGACCACGCGCTTCCAGGGGCCGGCGTCGACCAACGTCAGCGCCGCGTCGACGCCGGGCAACTGGCCGATGTTCCAACGCGACCATCTACACTCGGGCCTCGTGGCCGATGACCACGCCGTGCCTTCAGGCAAGCTGAAGTGGCGTTTCGACACCGACGGCCCCCTGTTCTCATCGCCGGCGGTTGTCGACGGCATGGTGTACCTGACCACCGGCGACCGGCGGGTGGTAGCTCTGGACGAGGCTACGGGCGACCTGATTTGGGAACGCAAGACGACAGGGCCGGTAAACTCGTCGCCGGCGGTCGTGGGAGGGATACTGTACTACGGGCTGAGGGACGGCAAATTCTTCGCGGTGGACAGCTACAGCGGCGAGGAGCTGTGGAGGTACCAGACCGACAACTACATCTTCTCCTCACCCGCCGTACACAACGGCGTCGTCTACATAGGATCCGGCGATTCACTTCTGTACGCGTTCGACGCACAGACGGGGGACCTGCGCTGGACTTACGACGCCAAGGGGCCGATTCTCACGCCCCCGGCGGTGAACGACGAGGTGGTCACGCTGGTGTCTCAGGGCGGCACGCTCCACGTGGTGGACACCAACACCGGAAATCTGCGCCTCGACTACGCGATGGTCAGCATCTCCAACGGCTCGCCCACCATGTTGGGCAATCTGGTCTACTCGGCCGACGAGGCGGGAGGAATAAGGGCGTTGGACTGGCGAATGCGGGTGCTGCCCTTCGAGAAGTCTGCCAGGTGGCTTCGCACCCAGCTTTTCATATGGGGCATGGTCAACTCGATACCGCCCCAGAAAGGCTACGTGTGGGCGGACCGCATCCGAGGAGGCGGTTTCTCCAGCACGCCAGTTATCGCCAACGGCGTCCTCTACATCGGCTCGCACGGTGAAGAGTTGCTTGCATTCGACGCCGTGACGGGCGAACCCCTGTGGGAATTCACGACGGACGCGTCGGTTCTCGCATCGGCCTCAGTGGCCGGGGACACGGTGTACGTGGGCGACTCGGACGGCATTCTGTACGCCGTGGACGGCGAGTCCGGGAAGCTGGCCTGGCGGTTCGAGACCGGGGCGCGCATCGACTCGACGCCCGTGATTGCTAGCGGAGTGCTGTTCCTGACGTCGCGCGACGGCACGCTGTATGCCATCGAGTAGGGGGCGCGGGCAGCGGAAACACTTTCGTTGACTGAACGCCATCGCCTTCGTTCAAAGCTCGCCGAACGGAGTACCGGCCCGTGATTCCGCTGCGCAACCTGACGAGGCGGAAGCTGCGTACCTCGCTGACCGTCATCGGCATAGTGGTAGGGATCTGGGCCCTGGTTGTTATGGCCGCCATGGCCACCAAGCTGAGCGCTCTGGTGGAAGGCGGGTCCACCTACTTTCGGAACAAGGTCGTCGTCACCGATGCGACGAGCACTCTCTTTTCCCAGGTGTTGACGTTGACGCCCCTGCCCATTGACCTCGTCCAACAGATCGAGCTAGTGCCGGGCGTCGCCGTTGCGGTGCCGCGTGTGCTGCTGCTCATGCACCCCGACGACCCGAGCAATGCGTTTCAGCTTCCAGCCTATGTCGTGGGATACACGGCAGGGGCCGACCGGGGGCATGAGTCTTTCCCGCTGGAGATTTCGGAGGGACGAGCAACGGTGGCGGGAGATGAAGGGCAGCGGGTGGTGTTCCTCGGCTCAGACCTCGCTCGGGAGTTCGAAAAGGGGCCGGGGGACACCTTCGAGATACGCGGGATCGAGTTCGAGGTGGTCGGCGTCGGGGAACCGAGGCTGATGTTCTTCGACTCATCTGCGGTGATCCCCTTTTCGGAAGCTCAGGCGATGCTGGCTCAGGATGTTCCTGCCGTTGCAGGAAAGGGGATGGACACTGGCCGGTTGACATCCATGGTGATGGTATATCCGGAGCAGGGGGTGGACACGGGCCTTCTGGCGCAGAGGATCGAAGAGAACATCCCGCAGGTGCGGGCCGGGACCGGCGTCGAGTACGACGACCAGTTCGGGTCGACCCTGGCGATATTCAACACGATAATTCTCAGCGTGGCGTTGATCAGCGTGGTTGTGGGCGGCCTTTCAGTAATCAACACCATGACGATGAGCGTGTCGGAACGTACCCGCGAGATTGGCATCAAGCGAGCCATCGGAGCGTCGCGGGGCCGGATCATGCGGGAGCTGATATCCGAAGCGGCCGTCATCGGCCTGACCGGGGGCTTGATCGGGCTGGCGGCTGGAGCCGCGTTCGTGTACGGGGCCAATCAACTCGGTCAAGCGTCTGGGACGGTGCTGTTTCTGCTGACTCCCTGGATCACCGTTCTGGCCGTGGCCTTCTCGGTGGCGCTGGGGACGCTGGCAGGTGCTCTGCCCGCATGGAGCGCGTCCGGCTTCGACCCTATCGAGGCGCTGCGGTACGAATAGAGACGTCACATGCCCTTTCTTCAAGCCTTCAATCTCAGCAAGACCTACCGCCTGAGCCGGAACAACGTGGTCCATGCGCTGCGTGGAGTGGACGTGTCCGTCGAAGCCGGCGAGATGGTCGCGATCGTTGGACCGTCGGGGTCCGGCAAGAGCACGCTGATGCACATTCTCGGCCTTCTGCACTCACCAGATAGAGGATGCCAACCACCCCCCGGCCTGGTGTTCGACGGCACCGACGTGACAGAGATGCCGGACCGGGAGAGGACCAGGATGCGGGCGGAGAGGATCGGTTTCGTGTTCCAGGCGTTCAATCTTGTTCCGACGATGACGGCCCTGGAAAACGTGGCGCTCCCAGCCGAATACGCCGGCCTGAAGCGAAAGGCAGCGCGCGCTGCCGCCGCGGACGCGCTGGAGGTCATGGGGGTTGCGGACCGGGCGGGGCACCGACCCGTGGAGCTGTCGGGCGGTCAGCAGCAGCGAGTGTCCATCGCGCGGGCGTTGGTCAACGATCCGGCGCTGCTGCTGGCCGACGAGCCAACCGGCAACCTCGACTCGGAGAACACCGTCGAGCTGCTGGAGCTGCTGCGCCGCTACAACGCGGAGAGGCGGCAGACGATGGTCCTGGTCACCCATGACCCCCTGGTGAGCGGCGCCTGCAGCCGCGTGCTCACCATGCGCGACGGGGCGATACTGGGGGCGTAAGCCGCCTTTAGGCGCGCCGCAGGCCTTGACATGCATTCTCGCGTGCGTGAGTATTCAAGGCTACCACCATCTCAGTGACGTCTGCTGCTGGCCGCGCCCGCTGAAATAGTGGGGCGTCTTCGATGGAGCGCCGCTCCTCTTCAGGCGTGAAGTAACCGGAGGCTTAGATTGAACGCCTTTGGCAGTAGTCTCACTTCGGCTTGGGCATGTTGGAATGGCGGCGACTTCCGCCGGCTTGCCGAATCAGCCCTTACTCACCCTGTGACCATTGTGGCCCTGGGCGTCTTGCTGCTGAACGACCTGCTGCTCAAGGCGCTCTGGCCAGGTTCGTGGTTCACCGGCAAGCTCAGCGATCTGGCGTGGCTGGTGTTCGCGCTTCCCCTGTTGGCTTGGGGCGTCCCGCTGTGGGTGTGGGGACGGGCGGTGGCAAACGCAAGCGTGTTGCGCTGGCGATGGGGGCTGCTGGTGGTGGGCATAACGGCGCTTGGGAGCGTGGCGTGCGTTTCTGATCCGCATGAAGTTGGAGTTGTTCGTCTCGGCATTGCGGACGACGGCTCGATCGTTGCTTTGACACATGAGGGGGATTACAGTCGACGTGGCTACGGTGGGGCGGGCTATTACGGTAGCGTCGACGGGGGGCTAACCTGGAACAGCTTAGGGGACTTCACGATCTCAAGCAAGTCGCACAGTGAATTGGCTGAGTGGCACGATTGGCGCGACGTGAGTGAGGACACACCGAGAGGCACATACACGCTAAATGGCCCGGACGTGATACTGGTCGATCTCGACGGCCGGAGGCAGGTCGCTTACTCGACCGCGTACCTGCTTGAGGATGGCAACGCCTGGATACTGCGGATGGCGACCACGAGGCATGGTGACGGTCGGATCCTGGTAAGCGAACCCAAGGGCCTGATTTACGACGAAACGAGTGGCAACCTGGTGCTGGCCATGGAGATCCAGGGTGTCGTAGTGGGAACGCCCGGCGGCGAATGGGCGGAGGTTGCCGCGGGCCGTTTTCAGCCAGCCGACTTCAGGTTCACGACGAAGACACTCATGCTGCTGACACATGCCGGCTTCTGGATAACGGCTCTCACTCTGGCATTCTCGATGACAGCGGCCGGTCTCTTCGCGTCCTATACAAGGATTGTACGCCTGTTGTGGTTGGTTCCCAGCTCGCTGGCCCTGTGCATGGCGATTGCTGCCATTACACTTGTAGTGGGGTCAGTCTCCGCTGTCGTACTTTTCTGGGCCGTACTGCTGGCCCCTGTAGTTGCCGTTGCAGCCTTGGTCGCTACTGGCCGAATCGATGGTCGCGCCTGGGTGCGAGACTTCCTCACAATCACTTCGGTAGTGGTTTCCGTGCTGTTTTCGGTCGCACTGCTCTCGAATTTTGGTCCGACTCTCGACATTGCTCGCCAGACTCTCGACGGTGTGCCCACAGTGGTCTTGACCTGGTTTGTGATAATGGCGTGGGCTCTGGGGCTGGCTTGCCTGTCGCCGTTGATGGACGAACTGACGGACTTGCGTCCGGTTTACTGGTCCGTCGCGGGAATGACCGGCCTCATAGTCCTGACGTTCATGCTCTGGCTGCACCTGGGGATTGGCCACGCGCTCGCCAGACTCGCGGCGCTAGCTCTGTGTGCTGTGGCCGCGATAGTGCTTGCCGCTTACGTGAAACGAGACCAGAGTCGGCGGAAAGCCAGGTGGGAGGCGTGTGCGCGTAGCGGCTCAGAGTGAAACTGGCCCTGAGATGTGCCCGCAGTCCAGGTGGAAGCGCTGCACATTTTAGGCTGTGAACCGCCCTCCGGTTACGCCGCTCACCCCCATCCCCGTATCGAGTACGGGGCAGGCTCTAACCTTCCCCCATCAAGGGGGAAGGGACTCTTGCGGACGGCGGGCTGGCTACGCACGCACGTACTTGACGATTCTGCGGCCGGTGCTGCCCTCGCCGGAGGTCGGCTGGACGAAGTAGACGCTGCCCTGTGAATCGCCAGCCGCGCCGTGGCAGGACCTGTACTGTTCACCGCCCCACCTTGCCAGTCGTTCGCCGTCCAGCGTCAGCACGCTGAAGAAGCCGCCGTTGTGCTCTGGCACGAACGCCGCGCCGTCCGAGTTTACCCAAATGGTGGCAGGGCCTATCAGTTCGGACTGCCACTGGTCGAGAAACTCCCCGTCCTGGCTGAACGCCTGCACTCGATCGTTCTCGCGGTCGGCCACCAGAACCCGGCCGCGGCTGTCGACCCAGACGCCATGTGGCAGCATGAACTGGCCGGGTCCGCTGCCCGGCTCGCCCCACGACAGCGTGTGGTCGCCGTCGGCGGTGAAGCGGTGGACGCGGCAGTTGGCGTAACCGTCGGAGACGAACACGTCGCCGGAAGGCGCAACCGCGACTCCGGCCGGCAGGTTGAACGGCTCGCCGCCGTGGGTCACCTGCTCGTGCAGAGAGCCGTACTCGCTGTTGTTGGCGCCAGAGTCGGACCGGTAGCCCTGCTTGCCGATGGTCAGGAGCAGCTCGCCCTCGGGCGTGAATTTCATTATCTGGCAGTCGTCGCGCTCCACAATCCAGATGTTGTCATGGGGGTCGGCATAGATGGCGTGGGGGAACGGGAACTTGCCCTCGCCCCAGGAGCTCAGGAAGTTGCCGTCGCGGTCGAAGACGATGACCCTGTGCTCACCGCGGTTGAAGCCGTAGACCCTGTCCTGGGAATCAATGGCGACCGCCGCCATCGGGGCGTTCCAGCCGTCCGGCAGCTTCGCCCAGTCTTCGATAACCTCGTACCTGTAGTCGCCGCTACCAACCAGATTGGCCATGTTCCAGCTCCTTTCGATGTTGCGGGGGCCTTGGTCGCGAACGCCGGCGCCGCTGGCATTTGGCGCTCGCTGCCGGGCCTCCGTGCGTGGACTCCCGCCTGCGCGGGAGTGACGTGAACTGAGTGTTTCTAGCCCAGCAGCTCGGGGCGGCAGGCGCGCAATGCCGCGAGTGTGGAATCGACGCCGGGCCGCGCTGCCACGACCCTGACCATCGCTATGTCGAGACCCTCGGCGAGTGCCCGGAAGTGGGCCGCCGCGCCGTCGGGCTTGCCGAAGTACCCCACCTGGAGCAGAAGCTCGGCAGGGAACGCGTCGGCGACCTCCTCGCGAGAGGCGCCGTTGGAGCGCATTTCGTCCAGCTCGCGAAGCGCGTCAGTGAATCCCATGCGCTCGAAGTGCGCCCGGTATCCAAGCTGGCGCTGGCGCTCGGTCGGCACGCGGGGCCCAAGCGCGTAGTTCATGGTAGACAGCGCGAACGCCCGGCGCGCGGCGTCCACGTCGTCGTCGACGCAGACGCGAATGTACTCCGCCAGCTTGATCTCCGAGGGGTCCCTGCCCGCCTTCGCGGCACCGTCGTTCACGCGCTCGCGGCTCCAGGCGACGCGCTCGGCATCGCACCAGTTGAGGCTGGCGCCGTCGGCGCACTCGCCGGCGAGCTCCAGCATCCGCGGGCCGAGAGCGCCGAGATAGACCGGGGTGTTCGGGGCTGGGCGGATTCCCAGTTGTCCACCGCGCAGCGTAACGGTCTCGCCCTCGTAGGTCACCCGCTCACCGGCAACAAGGCCGCGAATGGTGGTGAGGTAGTCTCGCATCATCGCGAGGGCGGACACGCGGGCCATGCCGGTCTGCTGCCTGGCACGGGGCTGGTACACGCCGCCTGCGCCGATTCCCATGTAGAAGCGGCCGCCCGTCACCTGGCTCATGGTGCCGCCGCTCATCGCGAACGCCATGGGCGAACGCCACATCACCGGCGACACCGATATGCCGGTGTGCAGCCCTTCGGGAACCACGTCACGGGACGCCGACCAGCGGTAGTTGCACACCTGGAAAGAGTCCTGGCCTGTGCCTTCCGGGGTCCAGACGCTGGTATAGCCCAGGCGCGCCGCCTCGCGCGACATCTCCATTTCGTCTTGAATCGACAGTCCCAGGGTGCCGTCGAGGCCAACGCCGAATTGCATTATGTTTCTCCTGTGCTTGGCCCGCCATCGAGAATTCGATTCGGGGTGAGGGTTATGATGAGAGGGGAGTTGGGCGCGGGCAAGCCTGTCACCCCCATCCTAGCCTTCCCCCGTCAAGGGGGAAGGAACTTTGGCAATGCCCTGGCCGGTCGCCTACTTGCCACTGATGGTCGTGTTCGCCATGTCCTCGATGAAGTTTGCGATGGCCGAGTGGTCGAGGTCGCCCTTGCCGTCGTTGACCAGGGAGCCGATCATCTGCTGCACCAGGCTGGTGACTGGAAGGGGCACGCCAAGATCCATGCCGGTTAGCAAGGCGTTTCGCAGGTCCTTCTGGTGAAGCCGGATGCGGAAGCCGGGCTGGAAGTCGCCGGCAATCATCATGGGGCCCTTGGCGTTCAGCACGGTGCTGCCCGCGAGTCCTCCCTTGATGGCGTCGAACACCACGTTGGGATCGAGGCCGGCCTTCCTGGCCAGGGTGAGCGCCTCGCCGACGGCCTCGATGTTGGCCGCGACGATGATCTGGTTGGCGAGCTTGGTGGTGTTGCCCGCGCCGTAGTCGCCGCACAGCACGATGCTGGC
The DNA here is from genome assembly GCA_965226695.1 of Dehalococcoidia bacterium. Lineage (GTDB taxonomy): Bacteria > Chloroflexota > Dehalococcoidia > Lucifugimonadales > CATOSD01 > CATOSD01. Next base: position 2,131,543 of record OZ245405.1, on the reverse strand, counting down.
TCCCACGCAGCCCAGCAGCTCCAGGTGCGCGTCGAAGACGTCCTGCTTGCCCCCAACCATGATGGCGAGCGTTCCCGCGACGGCGCCCGGTTCGCCACCGCTGACCGGGGCGTCCAGGAAGCTGACGCCGGCAGGCTCGCACGCGGCGGCTATCTTCTGGGAGCTGGCCGGTGCGATGGAGCTCATGTCGATGACTAGCGAGCCTTCGGACGCGCCTTCGAGCACTCCTCCTTCGCCAAGTATGGCGGCCTCGGAGTCTGCCGAGTCCGGAACCATCGTTATGACGACGGGGGCCTTCTCGGCGACCTCGCGGGCCGACGAGGCGGCGGCCGCGCCTTCGGTGACCATCTCCTCGACGGCGGAGCCGACGATGTCGTACACCGTCAGCGAGTAGCCGGCCTTCAACAGGTTGCGGACCATGGGCCGGCCCATGATGCCGAGTCCTACGAAACCAACGTCACCTTGTGGCATGGGAGTGTGTCTTCCTTTCCTGTGTGCTTTGCGGGACGCGCTGTTTCGCGGCCACTTGCAGTATGTTATCGATCGAGGGCCGAACTGAACTCAGCGACGGTTAACCGAGCGGAACGTATGAGGCTGCGCAGGGTTCCCTTGGCGACTGTTGAGTGATTTGGCACCGAAAGAGACCTAACCGCCCCTGGTTTGGACATGATGATATGGCTGCCGCGCTGGCGGAGACTTCCCATCCGAACCGCTGGAAGTTGCGAACAATTTGCGCCCCGCTCAATGAGGGCAGCGGAGGCATTAGAGCGTTACTTCTACCTGCCGCGTTTCGACGGTTAGGGGCATGCCCTTCTCAGCCCGCACCTCTAGGCAGAGCTCTATCGCCTCTTTGATGTTGGCCAGCGCCTCGTCTTTGGTTTCCCCCTGACTGACGCAACCGGGAATGGACGGACATTCGGTAATCCAGACACCGTCCTCATCAGTGTAGAGCGTCACAGTCAATTTCATGGTTTGAGCCTCCAAATGCGAACTGCAACCTAGTTCAGATGGGCAGAGAGTCTTGCGGGATCACAGATGCCAGCTTAATGCCGTTATCACCCCGAGACGACGAACTCCACCGCCTTTGGGTTCTCCATACGCCGCGACGCATCCAAGATTTCTATGTCGACCACGTTACCGCACTTGTCGTAATCTAGCACTACCCCTGGCCGTCCCTCATCGCTGTCATCAATCTGCGAATCACTTAGCAGTATGCGAAGAGTGTCGGTATCGGAATCGTAGGTTACCTTCACGGCATCAATTCCCCCTACCCCGCGGCGGCCATCACCTCGATGAGCTCGCGCACGGCGTAGGCGGAGTGCTGGAGCGCGGAGGCCTCTTCCGGCGTTAGCTGGAACTCGATTATCTCCTCCACGCCGCCAGCGCCCAGCTTGACCGGGACGCCGACGTATATGCCGTCGATGCCGTACTCGCCCTCCAGGTAGGCGGTGCATGGCAGTATCTGCTTCTTGTCGAACAGGATGGACTCGACCATCTGCACGATAGCGGCTGACGGCGCGTAGTAGGCGCTGCCGCTCTTGAGCAGGTTCACAATCTCAGCGCCGCCGTCCTGGGTGCGCTTCACCAGCGCGTCTACGCGCTCCGGCGGTAGCAGCTCGGACAGCGGCGTGCCGCCAACGGTGGTGCTGGCGGCGATGGGGACCATGGTGTCGCCGTGGCCGCCCAGCACGAACGTCGAGACCGCCTCGACCGAGACGCCCAGCTCCTGGGCGATGAACGTGCGGAAGCGAGCGGTGTCGAGAATGCCGGCCATGCCGAACACTCGCTCCTTGGGCAGGCCACTGACCTGGTAGGCCCGCTGCACCATAGCGTCCAGAGGATTGGTCACCACTAGTAGCATGGCGTTGGGAGAGTGCTCCACCACCTGCTTCACGACGCTGGTGATGATGTTCATGTTGGTCAGCAGCAGGTCGTCGCGGCTCATGCCGGGCCTGCGCGCTACGCCGGAGGTGATGACCACGATGTCCGAGCCGGCGGTATCGGCGTAGTCGTTGGTGCCGATTATGGAGGCGTCCGTGCCGAGGATGGGCCCGGCCTCGAGCATGTCGAGAGCCTTTCCCTGGGGAAGCCCCTCGACTATGTCGACCAGCACCACGTCGGCGTAGCCCTTGTCGTATATGCGTTGTGCGGCGGTAGCCCCTACGTTGCCCGCCCCTACCACTGTTACCTTGCTGCGCATGTCTGTTGCGTACTCCGTTCTTGCAGATTGGCGTCCTTAACGTAGGGGCGGTTCGCGAACCGCCCGCGGAGCGGCCGATGCCTGCCTAACCCTCCAGGAAGTCGTCGATGCCCTCTTCCAGCTTCTCCGCTACCAACCCCTCAAAGGGCCGGAGCGCCAGCGGTATCGAGAGGTCGATCTCGTAGTCGGCGTCCGTCACTTCCAAGGTGCCCTTGAAGTTGAGGCCCCGCGCTTTGAACTCGAACTCCATCGTGTCGCCCGACCAGGTGCGCGATACGCCGGAGACCGTGTCGTCGAAGCCGGACACGAACTCGTCGAAGCTCGACGTGATCTTGTCGGCCGCGGCCTCCCTGGTCATGTTGTGTGCCCTAACTACCTTCATGGTCGGGCTCTCTCCCTGACGGTCCTCAACGAGCGGGTTTGAAACCCGCCCCTACGTGTGTGGCCGCTTGGTCTAGCCTACGGTGTTGACGTATTCCTGCCACCTGTCCTCGACGGTCGGGTCTTCGACGGTGGACATGATGTACTGGCCGTACTCGCGGCTGGTCGCGCCGGTGTTGCGGCCGGTGGTTATGACCTTGCGCTCGTACTGTCCGCAGATGTCGAGCGACTTGTGGAGCTTGCCGCCCAGGTCCTCGAAGCCGATGTGCTCCAGCATCATCGCGCCCGCGCGGAGCAGCGAGCTGGGGTCCGCGAACTGAGCCCTGCCCTCCTGCACCATGCGGGGGGCGCTGCCGTGGATGGCCTCGAACATCGCGTAGCGCTTGCCTACGTTGGCGCTTCCCGCGGTGCCGACGCCGCCCTGGATCTGGGCCGCCTCATCGGTGAGAATGTCGCCGTAGAGGTTCGGCAGAGCCAATACCTGGAAGTCCTTCTGGCGGGCGGGGTTGATGAGGGCGGCGGTCATGATGTCGATGTACCAGCCATCCCACTCGATGTCCGGGTAGCGCTCCGCGACCTTCCTGGCGATGTCCAGAAACTTGCCGTCGGTGGTCTTAACGACGTTGGCCTTGGTGACGATGGTCACGCGCTGCCTGCCGGTTCGCTGGGCGTGGGCGAAGGCCGCGTCGATGATGCGCTCGGAGCCCTGGCTTGTGATGATGCGGAAGTCGATGGCCAGATCTTCGGTAGCGTTCAGGCCCTGGCTGCCCACCGCGTACAAGTCCTCGGTGTTTTCGCGGAAGAACGTCCAGTCCACGCCCTGCTGGGGGATTCGCACGGGGCGTACATTCGCGAACAGGTCCAGTTCCTTGCGCATGGACACGTTGGCGCTTTCAATGTTGGGCCAGCCGTCGCCCCGCTCCGGCGTGTGGGTAGGTCCCTTCAGCGTTACGTGGCACTTCTTGATCTCGGCAAGGACGTCGTCCGGGATGGACTGTAGTTTCTCCGCCCTGTTCTCGATGGTCAGGCCGTCGATGACGCGGAAGTCCACCTTGCCTGAGGCTACCTGGTCTCGCAGCAGGTATGCCAGCACGGCCTGCGTTTCGGCGCTGATGGAGGGGCCGATGCCGTCGCCGCCCAACATGCCGATGATGATGGGGCTGATGGACGAGTAGTCGATCCAATCGCCTTCCTCCTTGAGCCGTTCTACACGCTCCAGCTGTTGCTGGACCAACGTGCCGAAGTGCTCCTTGGCGGACTCGATAATCTGCTCGTATGCCATTGGGTCTCCTTTCAGATATCGCGATTCATGCCGGTCGGTCCGGCCTCGCGCTCCGGCCGCCCGCTCGGCGGCCGAGTCGTCAAGGCGCTATGACCGCCAAAACGTCATCTTTAGAAACGGTCACGCCCGCGTCGAACGAAAGCGACTTTACCGAGCCGCTGATCGGCGAAGGCAGCGTGTTCTCCATCTTCATCGCCTCGAGCACCAGCACGGGGTCGCCGGCGGCCACGCTCTGGCCGACCTCGACGACGTACCGCAGCACGATGCCCGGCATTGGCGCCGTGATGGCCGCCTCGCCCTCGGCGGCGCCGGGCGCCGGCGCGGGAGTCGCGGCGGGCGCGGGCTGCGCGGGCACACCCACCGTATGTCGCGGTGGTGCCGGTGCGGCCGGTGTGGTCTGCAGTGGGTCCACCTCGACCCTGTAGACGGAGCCCTCGACGAAGACGTTGAAGGCCCGCGCCCGCGAGCTCTTCTCTGGCAGCGCCTCTGGCTGTTGTGAGGGCTGTGTGGCAGGCGCGCCGGACGCGGGCCTGTCGGGCCTGGGGTCAAGGCCGTGCTTGATGCGCAGGAACCTCATGCCGGTTGACGGGAACAGCGCGTAGGTGAGCACGTCCTCCAGATCGTCGGAAAGCGGTCTGACCTGCTCGGCGGCCCGCTCCATCTCGGGCGCGAGCAGGGCCGACGGCTTGCCCGTAATGGGCCGGCTGTCTCGCGCGTCGCCTCGGAGCGCGATGCTACGCACATCTGGGTCGAGCTGGGCCGGCGGGCGTCCGTACATTCCGGAGGCGTACTCCCGCACCTGGTCCGAGACCATAGCGTACCTGCCGAACAGTACGTTGCTCACCGATTGAGAGCCGATCATCTGGCTCATGGGCGTAACCAGCGGCGGGTTGCCCAGGTCTCGCCTGGTCCTCGGCACCTCGGCCAGCACCTCGTCGAGCCTATCGAGAGCGTTCGCCTCCCGTAGCTGCGAGATCAGGTTGCTCGCCATGCCGCCCGGTATCTGGTGGTCCAGCACGCGAACGTCGATGACGGCGGACCGCGGGTCCTGCATCAGGTGGCGGTACTTGGGCAGGACGGACTCCAGGTAGTCGCCTACCTCCAGGATGGCCGCGAGGTCGAGGCCGCAATCGCGCTCGGTGCCGCGCAGCGCAACCTGCAGCGGCTCGATGGCGGGCTGCGCCGTGCGCAAGGCCAGCGGCGCGAGGCACGTGTCGACAACGTCCACTCCGGCCTCGATTGCCTTCAGCACCGCCATGGATGCCATCCCGCTCGTGTAGTGTGTGTGAAGCTGCAATGGCACGTTCAACACAGGCTTGAGCGCGGTCACCAGGTCGAAAGCGTCGTACGGAGCCAGCAGGCCTCCCATGTCCTTGATGCAGATGCTGTCGGCGCCCATGTCCTGGAAGCGCCTGGCCTTTTCGACGTAGTAGTCGAGCGAGTAGATGGGACCGCCGAGCCCTCCGCCTTCGGTGATGGAGTAGCAGATGGCCAGCTGGAGGTGTTTCCCGCTCGCTTTGACGGCATGGGCCGCCCGTTCGAGATTCCACTCGTCGTTGAGGGCGTCGAACACGCGGAAGATGTCTATGCCGACGTGGGCGGCTCGGTCGATGAAGGCGTCGACGACGTCATCGGCGTAGGCGCGGTATCCCACAAGGCTCTGGCCTCTGAGCAGCATCATGAGGGGCGTGCTGGGCATGAGCCGCTTGAACGTGCGCAGCCGCTCCCACGGATCTTCGTGCAGGAAGCGGGTGGCGGCATCGAAGGTCGCGCCGCCCCACACCTCCACGGAGTGGAAGCCAATCGCGTCCATGGCGGACGCGACAGGTTCCATGTCCGCCATCTCGAGCCGCGTGGCAAGCAGGCTCTGATGGGCGTCTCTGAAGGTTGTGTCCGTTATCCTGATAGGGTTGGCGGCCAATTCAGCAAATCTCACTCGGTGGCGGTGCGGGGCGCGGGTTAGCGGCCTCTCCAGGACAGGGCCCGGATGGCCGGGGTTTCGAAGGACGGGTTACGGGCGGCGAGCTTCCAGGCACTGCCCCCGCGCGCGCCTCCCGCACGGGGCAGTGGCGGCGCCTCCTGATTCAGGTACGCCTGCACCGCCGCGGTGATGGCGGCGACCAGCTTCTGGTCGGGAGCCGGGCGGCCGCCTGCAGGTGATATCACAGCGGGATGCTCCCGTGCTTCTTGAACGGCAATGAGTCCCGCTTGTTGGCAAGCATGTCCAGGGCGTGGGAGATGCGCCGCCGGGTCTCGGCGGGGTCGATCACGTCGTCGATCATGCCGCGGTTGGCGGCGATGTACGGATTCATCAACCGCTCGTCGTAGTCGCGAATCAGCTCCGCCCGGAGCTCGTCGGGGCGGTCGGAGTCTCGCAACTCTCCTCGATACACGATGTTGACCGCTCCGTCCGCACCCATCACGGCAATCTCGCTAGTGGGCCAGGCGTAGTTGATGTCGCCTTCCAGATTCTTGCTGCTCATCACGATGTAGGCGCCGCCGTAGGCCTTGCGGGTGATGACGCTTACCTTTGGCACCGTGGCCTCGGCGTAGGCGAAGATGAGCTTCGCGCCGTGTCGGATGATTCCGCCGTGCTCCTGGGTTGTGCCGGGCATGAACCCGGGCACGTCGATTAAGGTCACCAGCGGGAAGTCGAAAGCGTCGCAGAACCTGACGAACCTTGCGGCCTTGACTGAAGAATCGATGTCCAGCACACCCGCCATGAAGAAGGGCTGATTGGCGACGATGCCGACGGGCCGGCCGTTGATCCTGGCAAAGCCCACCACAACGTTGCCGGCGAATCTCTCGTGCACCTGCATAAACTCGCCGTCGTCGACCACGCGGCCGATCACCTCGAGCATATCGTACGGCTGGTTGGGGTTGTCCGGGATAAGCTCCACGAGCCCCTCATCCCACAACTCGGCGTCATCGCGGGGCGCCAGGCGCGGCGGCTCCTCCATGTTGTTCCGAGGAAGGAACGACAGCAGACGGGCGATCTGGGCGAAGCACTCCTCCTCGCTCGCGAAGGCGAAGTGGGCAACGCCGCTCTTGGCCGCGTGGCTGACCGCGCCGCCCAGCTCCTCGTGGGTAACTACCTCTCCCGTCACGGAGCGAATCACGTCGGGGCCGGTGATGTACATCTGCCCAACGCCCTCGACCATGAAGACAAAGTCCGTCAGCGCGGGCGAGTAGGTAGCGCCGCCCGCCGCCGGGCCCAGGATTACCGATATCTGGGGAATCACGCCCGACGCCCGGACATTGCGGTGGAAAATGGAGCTGTAGCCCGCGAGGCTGTCCACGCCCTCCTGGATGCGGGCGCCGCCGGAGTCGATGAGGCCCACCACGGGCGCTCCGGTGGAGACGGCAAGATCCATCACCTTGCACACCTTCTGGGCCACGGCCTCGGACAGCGACCCGCCCAGAATGGTGAAGTCCTGAGAGTAGACGAAGACCAGCCGTCCGTTCACCTTGCCATACCCGGTAACGACTGCGTCTCCGAGGAACTTCTGGTTTTCGAGTCCGAACTCGGTAGCCCGGTGTAGAACGAAGGCGTCTAACTCCTCGAACGTGCCTTCGTCGAGGAGCATGGTTATGCGCTCTCTTGCGGTGAGCTTGCCGCGTCGGTGTTGTCCCTCGATGCGGCGGGCCCCGCCGCCAAGCAGCGCCTCTTCCCGCTTCTCTCGAAGCTCGTCTCGTTTTTGGTCGACTGCGCGGCGCAAAACCATGTTGGAATCAGGTCACCATCGGTTGGAATGTCAGCCACTGACACTATCAGATAACGCATATCGCCGCAAGTTTCGGGCCTGGGGGCGGTCCACAGTAGCAACGCCGAGCGGGACAACCCTGCTGAGGCTCCCCGCCCCTGGACTCCGGCCCCCGAGCCGGAATGACGGATAGGCTGGGAGGCACGGCGGATAGGCTGGGGCGATGGGGCACGAGGAGCATGATGCGGGCCGCGCATGACCGGCGCCAATTGACGCGCGTAGCGCGCGGTGCTATCGTTTGGCGTGCTCCGCGGGCGGCGGTTCCCGCCGTGGCCGCGCAACTGATGACAAACCAGTAGACGGATGAGTTCACCACGATGGAAGACACCTCGGCCGGGCCGCGGCAGCTCGCATCCATAGATTATTTCGGCAAGCGCGCCGGCCGCTACAGAGAGAGCCACGGCAACCTGGAGGCGCTCGAGCAGCTGGTACGAATGGCGGCGCCGCGAGGCGACGAGGTCGTGCTGGACGTGGGAACCGGCCCGGGCCACTTGGCCTGCGCGTTCGCCCCGCACGTGCGCAACGTGGTCGCGAGCGACGTGACCACGCTGATGCTCAGGGAGATTCCGGTCGTAATGCGCGACAGGGACGTCACCAACCTGTGGCGCGTGGCCGCTGACGCGCAGGCGCTGCCGTTCGTGGACGAGCAGTTCGACATCGTGACATCGCGGCTGGCGGCCGCCCACTTTCCGGACCATCCACTCGCGGTGCGGGAGATGGCCCGCGTGTGCAAGACCGGCGGCCTGGTGCTCGTCGCCGACAGCATGGGTCCCGAGGACCCGGATGCGAGGGCATACGTCGACGAGCTGGAGTGGCTGCGGGACTCCAGCCACGGCAGCAATCACAGCTTCACCGAGTGGAACGACGCCTACCGCGCGGCGGGACTCGAGGTCAACGAGGTGTACGTCACCAGCGGGCGCATGAGCTCGATGGAGAACTGGATGGACCGCGCCGACACCCCGCCCGAAAACCGCGAGCGCATCTTCGACTTGATAAAGAACGCTCCGGAGTCGCTCAAGCGACACGTAGACATTGGACGCGACGGCGATGGCAAACTGTTCTTCACCACGTCGCAGATACGCATTCTGGGCCGCAAGCGCTAGGCCCCAGGCACGGCGAGTCTCAGGAGGTACGCGGCGTTGAAAGATGAGCTGATGGACATTCTGGCCTGCCCGCTATGCAGGGGCGAGCTGGGCCTCACCGTCGACCGGCGCGAGGGCGACGAGATAGTGGAAGGAAGCCTGCGCTGCACCGAGTGCGGCGAGGTCTTCCCGATCGAGGACACCATCCCCAACCTGCTTCCCCCCGAGCTCCGCGTCTGATCTGCCGCACCACTCGCTAGCTCGAGATTGCCATCTCGTACAGCGCCGCGAGCAGGTCTGCCAGCAGGAAGACGAGCACACCCAGAATCGCCACGAGGTTGTAGCCCGACAACGCACGTGAGACCCGCGCAAGTCGACCGGTCGATTGTTCCGACTCTTCCGGGAATATGGGCGATCCTCGGGGGCGGCGCCTACGCCAGGCGAGGGCGAACATGACCGCGGCGAGCGCGACCTTTGCCGCGAGTACCAAGACGTAGGCGGCGCCAACGGACGCGGATTCGAGCCGGTGGAAGGTGAGCACGCCACCGGTGACGATAAGCACGATGATGCAGGTGTCGACAAGCGCGCGGAACTCAGTCGCGGCGGCCTCGCCCAGTAGACTGGCAGCGCCAGGAGAACGCCGCAACGCGGGGCGCAGCACCAGCAGGTAGAAGAGGCTGCCGCCTATCCAGGCCACCGCAGACACCACGTGCAGCCATCGGACCATGAGCATGAAGACGTCGGTGGCGCTCACTTCAACTGCCGCATCTCACCGGCCGCTCCGGCTGCCCTCCAGCCCTCGTACCGCAGGCAGACGCTCGTCGCGCAGAATGCCTGCGGCGCTCGGCGCTAAGGCAGAATCTCGGCGACCAGCTCCTCGAGCTTCTCCCGGTTGAGAGGGCCGCTCCACTTGCGCACAATCCCGTGGTCGGCGTCCAGAAAGAACGTGGTGGGAAAGCCCGGCACCTCGTACTTCTCGAAGGAGATTTCGCCCTCACGGTCGGGTCCCAGGGCGTAGGTAACGCCAAGGCTATCGACAAACTCTTGCCCGTTCTGCTCGCTGTCGACGCCGACGAGTTGCACGCCGATGAACGCGAGCCCGGTGTCTTTGTGCTCCTTGAACGAGGCCTCGAGGTCCGGCATTTCGGCTACGCAGGGCGGGCACGACGGAAACCAGAAGTTCAGCACGACGGGCCGGCCTTCCAGCTCGGCCAGAGTGAGGGTGTCGCCCGCGGCGTGGTTGGCGTTGGCGAACAGGGGCAGTTCGAAGTCCGGAGCGGGGTCCAGTGGCACGGAGTCCTCCGGCGCCGCGGATTCCCCGCCGCAGCCGGCGAGCAAAACCAGACAGAGTGCCGCCAGCAGCACAGCCGCCAGCAGCGAGGGCGCGTTCGAGCGCGGGTTGCGATTGTCCATCGGTCAGATTTCCTCCACAAACAGCTCCTCCGCCCTGCGAATCAGGATAGCCGCCCTATTCTCCGCTACGTTCTTGCTGTCCAGGTAGAGGCGCAGCAACTCCTGTGGTGTAGTGCCCTTGGAGTATGCCGCGCCTAGTCTGTTCTTGGGCTGCTCTATGGGCCTCTTGGAGACGGAGGCGACGTAGAATGCGCTGTTCAGGGCCTGCCGTATGTCGGCGTCTCTGAGGTGGCCCTGCAACTGGATAGGAAACTCGATGTTTAGCTTGACTATGGCGCCTTCAACGCGCCGACGCTCGATCTCACTCAACACCGTGGCCGTCGGATCGGGGTCTCCGTATTGCAGCCTGACGTTGATGGTGATGAACTTTCTCGCGTTCACCTTCTGGAACCGGAAGGACTTCAGCCGTGACCCCGCGGGAAGCGAAGAGTCCAACTCTACAACGCAGAAGCCCTTGTCGTCACCCTCCTCGCCGAAGTCCACGCGCTCGAGGCTGCCGGCGTAGGCCATCATGGGCTGCTCGCCAACGACTTGGTGCTTGTGAATGTGGCCCAGGGCCACGTAGTCGAACTGCGGACGCGCCAGGCTGCTGCGCAGCAGCACGTGGTCCCGGCCCAGCATCATGCTGCGCTCGGAGCCGTGCCGCACGCTATCGCGTGTCGAGCCGCCCACCACTGCTGAGCTTACGGTCACGTGCGCGGCCAGCACGGCGGGCAGGGACGGATCCAGCCGCTCCGCGAGTGACTTCACGCCCTCGGTCAGGCGGTCCTGGATCAGGGAGTTAATCGCGTCGATCGTCAGCCCGCTCCTCTCCTCGGATGCCAGGAAGTGGCTGCGCCTGACCCATGGAACAGAGACGATCTGCACCGGCCCCGAAGGAGTGTCAACGACGAGGGTGGCCAGCCGTTCGCCGACGTGCACCATGCGGACGCCCAGCGTGTCGAAGATCTCGACCGCCGTCGCGGGGCCGGCGGTGAGGGGCATGTCGTGGTTGCCGACCACCAGGAACACCGGAATGCCGGCGTTGGCGAGCCGGGCGATGCGAGCGGCGAACTCACGCTGGTGCGTCTGGCTCGGGTTGCGGCTCTTGTAGGCGTCTCCCGTGAACAGTGCGAGGTCGGCGCGTTCGGCAATGGCGTACTCGACGACCTCGTCGAACGTGGAGAGGAAGTCGCCCAGGCGCGCCGAAAGACCTGTGTCAGGGTCGATCCGGCCGTAGTTTTCGACGCCTACGTGGACGTCGCTGAAATGTACTATCTTCATGCGCGTGCCCGCCGGCCTACCAGCTGAAGTAAAGCGCCACGAAGTCGCTGTCGTCGAATGGCAGACCCTCGATCCATCGCCGTATCTGGTCTCGCTCCTCCGGGGAAGCCGGATTCGATTCGCAGTACCGTCTCGCCTCACTGACCAGGTCGTCTTTGGAGTAGAACCCGAAGGCGATGCCGGGTCCCCAGGCGTCCGAGCCCTCCACCAGGCTGTTCGCGAAGCTGTGGGCCGAGCCGGTGGGGGCTTCGAGCCAGTTCATGGTGATTTCGGCTACCTCGAGGCCCATGGCGGCGTTTCCCCCTGTCGTCTCGCGGTAAAGTGGCGCACGTGGCTCTTGGGACCCTGCCGTGACCGGGTCACGGGTCAGCCGGCCAGGCGGCTCGCCAGCTCCCCGGACAGCGCGTCGATGGCGACGCGCGTCTGCGCCATCGAGTCGCGCTCGCGTATGGTGACAGCGTGGTCGTCAAGCGAGTCGAAGTCCACCGTGACGCAGATGGGTGTTCCGATCTCGTCCTGCCGGCGGTAGCGCCGCCCAATGCTTTGGGCCGAGTCGTATTGCACCACGCCGTTCATCCCCGCCGAGCGCCTGACGCTCTCGAATACGCTCCGGGCCAGCGGCTCCAGCCTCTGGTTTCGGCTGAGCGGCAGCACCGCGACCTTCACCGGCGCAAGTGACGGGTGGAGCCGCAGAACAACGCGGCGCTCGGTGCGGCCCGACGCGGTGGGGGCCTCCTCTTCTGTGTAGGCGTCCACCAGGAAAGTCATCAGGGCGCGGTCGACGCCGGCGGACGGCTCGACAACGTAGGGCACCACCCGTTGGCCGGTCTCGTCGTCGAACCAGGACAGCGACTCCCCGCTTGCCGAACCGTGGGCGGACAGATCGTAGTCCGTCCGGTTGGCGATTCCCTGTATCTCTCCCCAGCCCCAGGGAAAGCGGTACTCGATGTCGTGCGTCGCCTTGGAGTAGTGGGCCAGCTCTCTGCCCTCGTGTTCCCGGACTCGCAGCCGCTCCGGTCTGACGCCGAGCTCGCGGTACCAGTCCAGGCACTCCTCGACCCATTGGCGGTGGGACTCATCGTCCTCGCCCGGCTTCACGAAATACTCGATCTCCATTATCTCGAACTCACGGGTGCGGAATATGAAGTTGCCGGTGGTGATCTCGTTGCGGAACGCCTTGCCAATCTGCGCCACGCCGAAAGGCAGCTTGCGGCGGGTGGTGTTGAGCACGTTGTTGAAGTTGACGAATATGCCCTGGGCCGTTTCGGGCCTGAGGTAGACGGTCGACGCCTCTTCCTCGACCGGCCCCATGTAGGTGCGGAACATCAGGTTGAAGTTGCGCGAGTCGGTCAGAAGGCCGCCGCAGTCGGGGCAGCTCGGCTCCTCGAGCTGGTCCTCGCGCCAACGCTTGCGGCAGTCGCGGCAGTCCACGAGCGGGTCGGTGAAACTGTCCAGGTGGCCGCTGGCGCGCCAGACGTCCGGGTGCATGATGATTGCCGAGTCCAGGCCTACCATGTCGTCCCGGCCCCAAACGAACCTGCGCCACCAGGCGTCCTTCACGTTGCGCTTGAGCTCGACGCCGAGCGGCCCGTAGTCGTAGGTGCTTGCCAGGCCTCCGTAGACCTCGCTGTTCTGGAAGATGAAGCCTCGCCGCTTGCACAGCGACACTATCTTCTCCAGGTCGATTGGTGTTGTGTCGTCTGTCACAGATGGCCTTTCAAGTGCGTGTGTCTTCACCGATGCACCCCAAATTATAGCACGCGAGCGCGTTATAGCGTGACGCGCCGACCTCGCGGGCCGCAAGAGCACCGCGAGGTTTGGAGTGCTGAACACAAGCCGTCCTGACCAAGGCTGGGGTCGGAATCCCGGCTAGCCGCCGAACGGCCACCACCATCGGCGGGGGGCGGGCGGCGCGGTCTCCTGCCGGGGTGCTCGCGCCGGTTGGGGTCTCGCGCCGAAGAGTCTGGGGTCGATGGCGAGCAACCTATCGCGGTCCTCTTCCGAGAAATCCTGGCTCAGGCGTTGCGAAATCGCGACGTGAAGCATGGCCTGTTCGGAGGACAGAAGTTGTACAGCCCCGCTATACGAAGTGGCGATGTTTTTCGCGGCCTCCTCGTCCATCTGGAGTAGGACGCGCAGTTTGGACGCCATAATCCCCCGGATCCCGTCTGCCAGCATGTCGTGTTCGGCGCGGAGCAGCATCGCCACGCGATCCGACCGGTCACGGTCAGCGAGCCTGGCAATTTCGGAGAACTTCTCCAGCATCGCCGGCTCTCTCTCCTGGACGCCCTGCGCGCCGAGGGCGAACCAGGAAACGTACTCCTCCGACCTGAGCCAACCCAAGATGTCGTTGAACCGCGTGATAGGCAGGGGCTTGGTGCAGTAACGGCTTGGACTGACGTTGGAGAACTGCAGCCGGTCTCTCTCGGCCTGCGTCGACGTCAGAATCAGAATCGGAATGCGATTCAGGTCCTGGTTCTGGCTCATCTCCTGCAACACTTCGTACCCGTTCATCCTGGGCATGTTCAGGTCAAGCAGCACCAGGTCGGGCGTTGGTGTGTCGGAGTGGTCGCCTACCTTGCGCAGCATCGCCATCGCTACTTCCCCATCTTGGGCGACGGTCACGCGCAGGGGGTGATCGGAGTCTCTCAGTATTCGCTGCGTCAGCTCCACGTCCGCGGGGTTGTCTTCTACCAGCAGTACGTCAACGGGTTTGATGTCCGAATCTTCTACTACCATGGTCAGCCTCCTCCAGTAAAGTCGAAATTGTGAAATGGAAAGTAGACCCCTTGCCCGGTTCGGACTCTACCCAGATTCTTCCGCCGTGTCTTTCCACGATTTTCTGGCATACGGCCAGACCGATTCCCGAGCCGGGATACTCGCTCCGGTGGTGAAGCCGCTGGAACATCTGGAAAATGCGCTCCGAGTGACGGGGCGCAATTCCGATTCCGTTGTCGCTGACCGAGAAGGCCCACGCATCGGGCCGTTCCTCAGCGCAGACGTGCACACGCGGGGCAACGTCGCGCCTGTACTTCAGGGCGTTGCTCAGAAGGTTTTGCAGCAGCTGCGTCAGCTGCGTATCATCCGCCATTACAACGGGCAGCTCCATGTAGGTGACCGTGCCGCCGCACTCCTCCAGGGCGCGGGCCTGGTCCATTAGCACGCGCTCCACAATCAGGTTGCAATCGGCGGGACCGAAAGACTTCCCCTGTGTTCCGACGCGGGAGTACGTCAGTAGGTCGTTGATGAGACCCTTCATTCGTGTCGCGCCATCTACCACGTAGCCGATGAATCTGTCGGCGTCGGCGTCCAGCCGTCCGGAGTAGTCCTCCGCGAGAATTTCGACGTAGCTGGAAACCATGCGCAGCGGCTCTTGCAGGTCGTGGGATGCCACGTATGCGAACTGCTCCAGCTCGGCGTTGGAGCGTCTCAGATCTTCATTGAGCCGGGCGAGTTCGTCGGACTGCCTCACCAACTCCGCCAGGAGGGTTTGCCTTTCGATCGCGTAACGCAGCGAGCGGACGAGCAGTTGACCTTCCATCCGGCTCTTCGAGAGGTAGTCCTGCGCTCCCAGCTGTACCGCCTGCACCGCCAGCTCTTCGTCGTCCAATCCTGTCAAGAGGATTATGGGAGTTTCGGGCGCCTGCGAGTGCGCCGTGGCAAAGGTTTCCAGGCCGTGGCTATCGGGAAGGGACAAGTCGAGCAGCACCACGTCGGCCCTGCCCGCGGCCAACTCTTCCAGACCCTCCGACAGCCTCTCGGCGTGAATCCACTCGAACGATCCGCCGTCAGCGTCGGCAAGCATTTCCTGGATCAGCAGCGCGTCGTCCGGATTGTCTTCTACAAGCAGTATAGTCGTTCGCCCGTCAGCCATGATCCATCCCTCGCCTGTGCCACCAGGCGCAATTTCGCATCGATTGCCGGGGTTCAGATCAGTTCCCGCCGCATGGAAGCTGCGCCTGGCTCAGCCAGAAGTCTTCGATTGAGTTAATCGCTGCGAAGAACTGGTCCAGTTCCACAGGCTTCGTAATGTAGCAGTTCGCGTGGAGCTGGTAGCTCCTCAGGATATCCTCTTCGGCCTGGGACGTGGTCAGCACCACCACCGGTATGTGTTTCAGACCCTCGTCGGTCTTGATCTCCTTCAGCACCTGGCGTCCGTCCATCTTCGGCAAGTTCAAGTCGAGCAGGATAATGTCGGGGTCGGGGGCGCCGGCGTACTCCCGTTGCTTTCGGAGGAACGCGAGAGCCTCCACGCCATCGGGCAGGGCCGTCAGGTTGTACGGCAGACTGCTGTCCTTCAGGCCCTCAAGCGTCAACTCAACGTCGTCAGGAGAGTCCTCGACGTGAAGTATCTCGATTGGCCGCGTCAACTTTCTCGCTTGCATACGCTTCTCCAAGCCTTTCACAGGGGGCTGGGAAACCGGTCAAAGGGAATCCTCTATCGCGCGCATCTCGGTGCCTACCGCCGGCCCTCGGCCCAATCGCGCCGGGAGAGTGAAGCAGAAAGTGGAGCCCTGCCCCAGCTGTGACTCCACCCATATCCGCCCGCCCAGGCGTTCGACGGCCTTCTTGCTGATCGACAGGCCGATGCCAGTGCCGGGGTACTTCCCGCGTGGGTGAAGGCGTTGGAATATCGTGAAGATGCGGTCGGCGAATTGGGGTTCGATGCCTATGCCGTTGTCTTGCACGCCGAATTTCCACTCATCGCCGAGGTCCTCCGCCGAGACGTGGACTTCAGGCGGTTCCTCGCCACGATACTTGATGGCATTTCCTATGAGATTGCGAAACACGTGCCCAAGGAGCGTGGAGTCCGCCATAATAGTGGGCAACCGGCCACAGGATATGGTCGCCCCGCTCTCTTCGATGGACGCCTGGAGCGAGTTCAACTCACGGTCAAGCAGCGCACGGACGTCCACATTCTCCAGGTCATCCAGATTCCGGCCGACGCCGCTGTAGGATAGCAGGTCGTTTATCAACACCTGCATCCTGGAAGCGGCGGCCACCGCTCTCCCGATGAACCTGTCCGCGTCATCATCCAGCTTGCCGCTGTAGCGCCGCGACAGCAGGCTCGTAAACCCGACGACCGACCGCAGCGGCTCCTGAAGATCGTGGGAAGCGACGTAGGCGAATTGCTCCAAGTCGGCGTTCGAGCGGGCCAGCTCCACCGCTCGCAGTTCAAGCGCTTCTTGCAGCCGCGCGTTTTCCAGCAGCGCTCCAACGCCCCCGGCGATGGTGGTGAGAAACCTGACGCGGTCAGCGGTGAAGTGGTTGGGAAGACTAGAGAGGATATTGATCACCCCGATTATTCGCCCGGTAACCTTGACAGGCAAAGAGGCCATTGACCCGATTCCCCTGTCCAGCAGCGTTGGGATGGCCATATCGCTGTTGCGAT
This sequence comes from Dehalococcoidia bacterium, assembly GCA_965226695.1. Taxonomy (GTDB): domain Bacteria; phylum Chloroflexota; class Dehalococcoidia; order Lucifugimonadales; family CATOSD01; genus CATOSD01. The sequence continues at coordinate 2,114,766 of OZ245405.1, read as the reverse complement.
AGTCGTTCACGATGACCGGTTCACCCTGCGTGAAGGCCTTGCCGGTCACGCTCTGGGCATACGGGAGCAGATGCTGCCTGTCGGCGCCGACTGCCGGACCGACCACGGCCAGCACCACCAACCCTTCGCCACTCTGTTCGGGCACCCTCAGACCCACCTGGTCGGCGCGCGTCAGATCGACCAGGGCCTCCAGGAGACTGGTCACGCGCTCTGTGTAGCTGCCCGGCTGAGCCAGCGCGTGGGCCATGGTGTAGAGGGCAGCCGCCTCTTCGGAACGGCGCCGAGCCTCTTCCTCGGCCTCACTGCGTTCGGTCACGTCCCGCAGAACAGCGAAGGTGGCCCGGCGCCCCAGGAAGGCCGTGGCCACAGCCGTGGCTTCTACCATTCGGACTTCGCTATCCGAGCGTTTGATTCTGTAACGGAACACTCCCGGCACGGGTTCGCCCCGCTCCCTGGCGGCCATGTAATCGCCGATAATCGGGCGGTCTTCGGGAACGACGAAATGGTCTAGCGGCACTCCCGACACCTCGGACTCATCGGTGAGGCCGTGCAGTGTCAGGAACGCACGGTTCATCAGAACCCGCCGGCGCCCGACGTTGATCACGATCGCGTCGGCCACGTTGTCGAAAGCCGCCTTGTAGTGGGCCTCGTCGCTTCCGACTGCCTCCCACAAGGGCCGTCTTTGTGCCAGAACGGCCTCCAACTCGCCGACCCGCTTCCGCAAAGCGGCCAGCTCCGCCTCGACGTTCGGTGTTGCCGTCACGTGATCAGTCACTTCCAACTCGCCGCAGACTCGTACCGTGTATTTGTACCAGAAGGTTAATCAGAAGGCGCAACCTTGTCAACTTTGCGGAGGACTAGCCCGCGCCGGCCGTTGCGATTCGGACTACAGGGCCGACAGCGCTCGCTTACCGTTGTCCGCCTGTTGTCCGCCTGTGCTGCTATACTGCGCTTGGCCGCCGGCAGGGGCCAAGCCGGGGGCCAGTTTCACGAGGTGGTCGATGCCCAAGCACGGTTACAGAATCCTCGACAGCGACATCCACGTGATGGAGCCGCCGGACATGTTCGACCGCTATCTCGACCCCAGTATGCGGGTACACACCGGCGCGGGGCAATTCTTCGATCTGGTGACCGAGCCGCCCGACGCCGGAAGTCCGGAGTTCGAGGCCAACCGGCAGAAGATGCTCAGGGCACAGGCCGTACTGGGCGCGCGCGTCCAGGACCACTACGTCGAGGAGCGGATGCGGGGCTATACGGCGGAGCTGCTGTTGGAGGCCATGGACAAAGAGGGAGTGGACGTGGCGCTGTTGTTCCGCTCCCGCAGCCACATGTACGTGGACCGCGATGACCTGGACGCCGAGTACGCGACCGCCATTTGCCGGGCGTACAATGACTGGCTCGCGGACTTCGCCACCGCGGAGCCAACGCGGCTGTTGCCGTCGGCCATCGTCACGCTGCACGACCCGGATCTGGCGGCGCGAGAGGCCCGGCGGGCCGTCGGCGAACTGGGGATGAAGGCGGTAACGCTGCTGCCGCATCCGGTCAGGGGCCGGTACCTGCACGACCCGGACGTGGACGTCCTATGGTCTGCGCTCCAGGAGTTGGACGTCCCCGCTACCTTTCACAGCCAGTCCGGGGGATACGCGGTCGAAAGCCCGGGCAACTGGTTTCGGGACCATCCCAACCCCACCGTGCTATCCCACGCCTTCACCGCCCCACTCAACATTATGTGGGCCATCGGCTCGGTTATACTGGGCGGCGTTCTGGAGCGCTTTCCAAGCCTGCGAATGGGGTTTCTGGAGGGCAACTGCGCGTGGCTGCCCTGGCTGCTTTGGCGTCTCGACGAGCAGTGGGAGCTGTTCGAGGACGCGGAGGAGATACCGCTCAGCCTGAAGCCGTCCGAGTACTTTCTGCGGCAGTGCTACATCGCCGTCGACCCGGGGGAGGCGCTTGTGTCGCAGGTGATAGATGACATCGGCGACGATAACATTGTAATATCTACGGACTACCCGCATCTGGACTCGCTTTATCCAGAGGCGATGAAGACTTTCATCGATCTTCCTAACGTAAGCGAGCAGTCCAAGCGCAAGATTCTTTGGGACAACTGCGCGAGGCTTTACAACGTCGGCGGCTAGCAGGGCCGCGGCAACAACCGCCGCGCCACCCCGCCGGCACAGCATCCGTGAATCAGGAGGTTCAGCACATGCCGCCCACCAACCCGGAGATGACCAAGAAGCTGAGGGAGATTTTCTACCGTCCCGGCCTGACCATCGTGCCGGGCGGGTCCACGCCCTACCACGCTATGATGACCGAGCGGGCGGGCTACGAGGCGTTCTACATGTCCGGCTCGATGACTTCGGGCTGGACCATCGGCTGGCCCGACGTGGGCGTCATCTCGATGAAGGAGATGGCTGACAACGCCGGAAGGATCGCAAGGACGGTCAACATCCCCGTCTTCGCCGACATAGACACCGGCTACGGCAACGCGCTCAACGTCTATCGCTCCATCAAGGAGTACATCAGCCAGGGCGTCGCGGGGGTGCACCTCGAGGACCAGGACTTCCCCAAGAAGTCGGGCAGCATGGCGGGCCGCCGGCTCATCAGCACAGATGAGGCCGTCGGCAAGTACAAGGCCGCCATCGACGCCCGCAACGAGCTCGACCCCAACTTCGTTATCGTGGCGCGCAGCGACGCCCGCGGCGCGGAGGGCGGCGGCTTCGACGAAGTGCTGGCCCGCGGCAAGGCGTACGAGGAGGCCGGCGTGGACGTCATCTTCTTCGAGTCGCTCCAGTCGTGGGAGGAGTGCAAGATAGCGATGGCGTCGGTGGATCTCCCGTCGTTCTGCCTGCTCCACGACGTGATCTACCGCGACGACGAGGGCAACTACATCCCCGGCCCGACGCTTGAAGAGCAGGAGGCCGATGGGCAGAAGATCGCGCTCTACGTGGGGCTTTCGGGCGGACCTATGGGCCAGGCAGGCTGGGAGGCGCTGCTCGACTTCAAGGAACGCGGCGTGCAGTCGCTGTACGAGTGGCGCAAAGAGGTCGATGCCAAGCCGCCCGAGCGTCAGCTCCCCGCAGATCTGCTGTCGATCGCACGGGTGCGCGAACTCGAGGAGACCTACCTGCCAGAGGATCTCCAACGCGACTACGACTCCACAATCGGCAGGAGGGCAGGCGACCCCGGAACGTAGATAGCCGCCGGAGCGGCCCAGGAGGGACGAATTGCGACAGGTTCTCGAGGGCATCCGCGTCCTGGACTTCACTAAGGGCATGGCAGGCTCAGTCGCCACCATGGTTCTCTCCGACTTCGGGGCCGAAGTAGTTAAGGTCGAGCCTCCCGGCGGAGACTCGTTCAGAGCCTTCCCGGCCTCGGTGCTCTGGCACCGGGGCAAGAAGAGCGTGTGCCTCGACCTGACGTCGCCCGAAGGCTACCGCGACGCTCTTGGCCTGGCTCGCCAGTCGGACGTCGTGGTTGTCGGCTACCGCCCCGCCACCGTGAATAGACTCCGCCTCGGCTACGAAACGCTCGAGAAGCAGCGGCCAGACCTGGTCTACGCCTCCATCACTGGATTCGGGCCGAAAGGCCCCTACGCCAACTATCGGGGCTATGAGGGCCTCGTGCAGGCGAAGACCGGCCGGCTGATGAACTTCGCCGGCCAGACACCGCGCCAGGGACCGCACCACGCCGCCGTGAAGGTCGCCAACCACGCGGCCGCGATGGCGACTGTGCGGGGAGTCATCGCCGCACTGATGGTGCGCGACAGGACGGGCGTGGGCCAGCTAGTGGAGACCAGCCTGCTTCAGGCGGTTACCTACTACGACATGCTCCAGTGGCTTATCTGGCAGATGATGATCAAGGACCCCGACAGTTTCCCCGAAGACGCCATGGTGAACCTGCGCAGGTCGGGACCTATCCAGTATCTGCCCGCCCGGACGAAGGACGGCAAGTGGGTGCAGCTCGCCAACCTGATGTTCCGGCTCTTCCACGCCGAGATTCGCGCCCTGGAGCTCGACTACATATACGAGGACCCGCGATTCAAGACCGCGCCTACGCTCCTGGAGGAGGACCGCGACGTCCTGCGCAAGATTATCCTTGAGCGCGTTGGTCAGAAGACGCTCGACGAGTGGATGTCGGTGTTCGTCAACGACACGACCGACGTTGCCGCGGAGCCGTTCATGACTTCCGGAGACGCCCTGGACCACGTTCAGATGGTTCACAACGGCCACGTCCAGCGCCTTTTGGACCCCGCGGTCGGCTCCACCAGGCAACTCGGGCCGCTGTGCGCGATGAGCGCCACGCCGCCCAGAATCCAGGGCCCCGCGCCCAAGGCGGGCCAGCACACGGCCGAGCTGCTCGCCCGGCTGAACGGGGCAAGGCAGACCGATCGAGCAGAGGCTTCGACTGGCAAGCTGCCCCGTCATCCTTTCGAGGGCGTGACGGTCCTGGACTTGTCAACGGTCATCGCCGGACCGCTGGGGGGATCGCTGCTCGCCGAGTTGGGGGCACGAGTCATCCGCATCGAGACGCTGGAGGGCGACTGGATGCGCCAGATGAACAATGGCATCGCGTCCAACCGGACCATGGCAGGCACCGAGGGGCTGTCGATTGACCTGAAGACGCCGGAGGGCCAGGCGATACTCTACTCCCTGGTTGAAAGGGTCGACGTGCTCATGCACAACATGCGGCCCGGAGCGCCGGAGCGGCTCGGCGTCGGGCTGGAGCAGGCGAGGAAGCTGAACCCGAATATCGTCTACGTGTACGTGGGCGGCTACGGTTCCACCGGACCGTACCACCGCCGGCCAGCCATGCACCCCATTGGCGGCGCGGTGTCCGGCGGCGCGATGGCGCAGGCCGGGCGGGGCGCGCTTCCAGACCCGGACGCGGCCATGACCATGGACGAGATAGTGGAAGTGTCCCGGGTACTGGGCCGCGCCCAGGACGTGAACCCCGACCCGAACACTTCGATGGTGGCGTCGACCGCCGTCGCAATGGGGCTGTACGCGCGTGATCGCTACGGTGAAGGCCAGTACATAGAGACGACGATGATTGGCGCGAATGCCTACGCGAACGCCGACGACTTTTTCGACTACGAGGGCAAGCCTCCGCGGGAGGTATCCGACGCCGCCGGATTCGGCCCAAACGCCTTGTACCGGCTCTACGAGGCCGAACACGGCTGGGTCTACCTGGCCTGCCCGCTCGCCAGGGAGTGGCGGCCTCTGTGCGAGGCCGTCGGACGGCCCGACCTTGCCGACGACCCTCGATTCGCCACCGCCGACGCGCGGCGGGCCAACGACGTTGAGCTGGCGGGCGAGCTGGCTGGCTCCTTCGCCACCGCGCCGGCCGCGCACTGGGAGCGGACCCTGACCGCCGCCGACCTTGGTTGCGTAGAGGTCGAAGAGCGTGGCATGTACCACTTCTTCAATGACGACGACCACGTCGCCGAAAATGGCTTCATAACGGAGGTCGAGAGCGACCGGCTGGGCAGCTTCTGGAGATACAGTCCGGTGCTGACGTTCTCCCGCACGCCGAGCAAGGCGGGCCCTGGCATCACCAGGGGGCAGCATACGTTCGAGATACTGGGCGAGCTGGGCTACTCCAGGGAAGATGTGCTGGCGCTGCGGGAGCGCCGCGTGCTCGACTGGGAGTAGGCTGCCGGCCTGCCGCGCGGCCCAACCCGGCTCTGGAATCCGGCTCGGGGGCCGGAATGACGATCATGCATGGGTCTCCTACACGGGCGGTGGGAACCGCTCCCTGACTGGACCGAACACATCGCGGCTCATACCCCGCCCCTGAACAAGCCAGAAGAAGACCAGCTGCAACACGCCCCTATAGCCGCCCATCTTGGTGCGCCATCGAACGTGCCAGCGCGTGCCTCCGTTCTCGGCGGAAAAGGTGTCCTCGCGGTCTGCCCACGCCGAATCCACAGCGACCATCTGCCGGCGCGCGGGGAACTCGAAGAAGCATCGCCAGCGCACGATGTCGGGCGGGTCGTCCGGGTATCGCGCAACGTCCTCGTCGATTACCAGCGCGCCCCCGTCCCGCTCCACGATTTCGCCGTAGTGCGATACGAAACGCGCCTCGTCGGTAGGCCCGCCGCTGTCCCAGAGCGTGACGTGCCGGTACAATTCCTCCGGGGGAGCGTCGATATGGGTGTTGATTCGCAGTATTGGCAATTTCTCACCGTCGCCGGATGGCGGCCTCTCTGGGTCCCTCCGCGCGCCAATGGTATACGCCCCCGCCGTGCCTGTTCAACCCCGGCGCGGCGGGACGGGCGGGCAGCGACTGACGCGCCGGACGCGATGGCGTACAATGGGGCCGGCGCGGGGCGTCCGCGCGGGCGGCGAAATCACATTGGAGGCGACAAATGGGTGAGAAGCGTATCGGCGTGGCCGCGATGGGCGGCGACAGCAGCCACGTTCTGGCGCGAATCGAGGACTTGGAGAGGCGCGGCATCGGGGCCGCGTGGCTCACCACCGGAGGCGCCGGAATCGACGGCATCACGTTGTTCGCGGCGGCGGCGGCGCGCACTGAGAGCATCCTGCTCGGCACCTGCATCACGCCAACCTATCCGAGGCACCCGATAACGACCGTTCAACAGGTCCAGGTCGTGGCGCAGCTTGCGCCGGGCCGTTTCCGGCTTGGACTCGGCCCGAGCCACAAGGTCAGCATCGAGCCCACGTTCGGAATCGAGCACACGGCGCCGCTGACCAACCTGAAGGAGTACATCCAGGTCTGCAAGTCGCTTCTATGGGATGGCGAGGTCGACTACGACGGCACGCAATACCACGCCCACGCACGGCTGGCAAACGACCCCATCCCCGACGTGCCGGTGATGGCTTCGGCACTTCGGCGGCGGTCGTTCGAGGCGTGCGGAGAGGTAGCGGACGGCGCAATAAGCTGGGTGTGCCCGGGCAACTACCTGCGCGACGTAGCCCTGCCGGCCATGCGGCGCGGCGCCGAGCGCGCCGGCCGCCCGACGCCCCCGCTCGTCGCACACGCGCCGGTGTGCGTCCACGACAACGCCGACGAGGCGCGCGCGGCATCCAGAGAGCAGTTGTCCAACTACCCGCGTTCGCCGTTCTACCAACAGATGTTCGCCGACTCCGGACACCCGGAGGCATCTTCCGGCGAGTGGAGCGACGGCATGATAGACGACGTGGTGTTCATGGGCAGCGAGGAAGCAGTTGCGGACCGGCTCCGGGAGCTGTTCGCGATGGGCGCGACGGAGATCATAGCCCACCCGGTGTTGGCAGGGACCGATCGTGAAGCATCGGCGGATCGCGCCCTCGAAGTCATAGCGGCCGTCGGTCGCACGCTGTAACGACGGCCAACCGGGGAGAGGGCTTGTTCAGCCGGATTCTGGTCGCGAACCGCGGCGAAGTGGCGTGCCGCGTGATTGCCACCTGTCGCCGTCTGGGGGTCGAGACCGTTGCCGTGTTCGCTGAGCTGGAGCGGGGCGCGTTGCACACTGAGTCAGCCGACCGTGCTGTGCCCTTGCCGGCCAGGGCGACGCCCGCGGCGAGCTATCTGGACGTCGACGCTGTGGTCGACGCGGCGCGCCGGTCCGGCGCGGAGGCCGTGCATCCGGGCTACGGCTTTCTCTCCGAAAACGCCGAGTTCGCTCGCGCGTGCGAGCGGGCGGGGCTGGCCTTTGTCGGGCCGCCGCCCTCCGTAATGGAGGCCATGGCCGACAAGTGGAAGGCGCGGCAGTTTGTCGCGCAGTTCGGCGTACCCGTTCTGCCCGCGGCCTTTGTGAAGGCGGAGGGCGCTCTCGAGGACGCGGCGAACGACGTGGGCTTTCCGCTGATGGTCAAGGCCAGCGCGGGCGGAGGCGGCATTGGCCTGGCCGTCGCCGATTCTCCGGCCTGGCTCGCGCGGGCCGCCAACAGGGCGCGGTCTTCCGCGCGCAGGGCGTTCGGCAGTGGCGAATTATACCTGGAGAGGTACATTCCGGGCGCGCGCCACGTGGAGGCCCAGGTACTGGCCGACGGGGAGGGCAGCTGCTTACACCTGTTCGAGCGCGAGTGCTCGGTGCAGCGCAGGCACCAGAAGGTGATCGAGGAGACGCCCTCCCCCGCCCTGACAGCGAAGCAGCGCGACGACCTGATGGACAATGCGTTGACCGCGGCAAAGGGGATCGGCTACCGGAATGCCGGCACGTTCGAGTTTCTGCGGGCGCCCGACGGCACTTGCTACTTCCTGGAGGCCAACACGCGCCTGCAGGTGGAACACGGCATAACCGAGCTGACGACGGGCGTCGACCTGGTGGAGCTTCAGCTTCGGATCGCCGCCGGAGAGCCGCTCGCGCTCGGGCAGGATGACATCGTACCACGGGGCCACGCGCTGGAGTGCCGCGTGTACGCCGAGCGGCCCGACACGTTTCTGCCGTCGCCTGGCGCCCTCAGCACGTGGCGCCCGCCAGCGGGCAACGGTGTGCGCGTCGATACCGGCGTGCGGGAGGGCGACGAGGTGACTCCCTACTTCGACCCGCTGCTCGCCAAAGTGATGGTGCTTAGAGACTCCAGGGACGCCGCTATCGACGCCATGTCGGACGCTCTGGGCGAGTTTGCGATCGAAGGGGTGGCCACCAACATCCCCTTTCTGCTGCGGGCGCTGGCCTCGCCGCGGTTTCGCTCCGGCGACTACGACACCGGGCTGGTGGCGGCCCTGACGGGGCGGCCTTCCGGGCGGTAGGCTTTCCGGCCACAGTCCGCACTGTACTCCGAGTGAAGTGCGAGGAAAAAGGACAGATCAGGGAGTCGGGCGCGGAGGGGCACTGCCCAACACCACGACGACACGACGGATTAGCCTTGCCACTGGCGACGCCAATGCCTTGCCTAATTCCGTTAGTATGTGTTGACGTACTTTAACACTTAGTATATCCTAACCCTCGCAATTAGCACGAGCTTTCTTGCGTGGCGTGGCCGTGCAAAGTAAGGAGACTGCCCAAGTGGTGCGATTGACTTGAAGGAAGGCTAGGCACTTGGCAACCATTGGGCACAGTATAAGCGGCGTTGCGTCGCGGGCCGCTGCCAGCGGAGGGATTCGGCGGCTTTGGCCGGCCATGCCACCCATCGCTGTTCTGGCGCCGGCGCTGCTCGTCGGCGCGGCGATGCTGTTGCCGCTCGTGTACCTCGTGGTACGCGGCTCCGGGGCGACCGCCGACGCCTGGGGCCTGCTGTTTCGCGTCCAGACACTCTACACGCTCGGTCGCACCCTGTTGCTGATGGCGAGCGTGACATTGATCTCCGGCGCCATCGCGGTGCCCCTGGCCTGGCTCACGGTCCGCACCGACCTGCCGTTTCGCAGGACCTGGGGCGTGGTGAGCGTGCTCCCGCTGGTGATCCCCAGCTTCGTTGGAGCGTTTCTGTACATCTCCGTCCTTGGACCCAGGGGCCTGCTTCAAGGCGCGTTGCAAGATGCGTTCGGCCTGGAGAGGCTGCCGGAGATATACGGCCTTCCGGGAGCGACGCTGACATTGGCGCTGCTCAGTTTCCCCTACATGCTGCTCACCATAAGAGCGTCGCTATCCAACCTCGACCCCGCCACGGAAGAGTCTGCCCGCGGCCTGGGCTGCAGCCCGCTCGCGGCCCTGTGGCGCGTCACGCTGCCTCAGCTTCGACCTTCGATAGCCTCCGGCGGGCTTCTGGTCGCACTGTACACGCTCAGCGACTTTGGCGCGGTGTCGCTGATGCGTTACCAGACTTTCACATGGGTCATCTACCAGCAGTACGAATCGGCCTACGACCGCTCCGTCGCCGCCGTGCTGGCGCTCGGGCTGGTCGCTATGGCCGGCGTTGTGCTGGTGCTGGTGCACGTGACCCAAGGCCGCGAGCGTTACTACCAGTCCAACGCCGCTGCGGCGCGGGTGCCCCGGCGTCTCCGCCTCGGCAGGTGGAAGTGGCCGGCGTTGACGTTGTGCGGCGGCGTGGCGCTGTTTTCGCTTGGGGTGCCGATGGCCATGCTCGCCTACTGGCTTGTGCGCGGCCTCGGCCTCGGCGAGCCGCTTCAGCCGCTCTGGGAGGCCACGCGCAACTCAGTGGTAGCGTCCGGCCTGGCGGCGTTCGCCACTGCCGCGTTGGCGATTCCGGTCGCGGTCGTGATCGTGCGCCACAGGGGCAGACTCAGCCGCGTGCTGGAGACGACGAGCTTTACGGGGTACGCGCTGCCCGGAGTGGTCATCGCGCTGGCGCTCGTCTACTTCGGCGCGAACTATGCACGCCCGCTTTACCAGACGCTTTGGCTGTTGGTCTTCGCCTACGTCGTGCTCTTCTTTCCCGTCGCGCTCGGAGCGGTAAGCTCGCGGCTCCAGCAGATCAGCCCGCGGCTCGAGGACGCCGCACGGGGGCTGGGGAGGCGTCCCTGGCAGGTGCTGGGGTCCGTCACACTGCCTCTGCTCAGCCCTGGGGTCCTCATGGGGGCGGCGCTCGCCTTTCTGATAACCATCAAGGAGCTGCCGGCGACGCTCATACTGGGGCCGCTGGGGTTCGGAACGCTCGCCACGGCGGTGTGGTCCGCATCGTCCGAGGCCTTTTTCGCGCGCGCCGCCGCACCGGCCATGATGCTCGTCCTCATCTCTTCCATACCCATGGCTTTCGTGCTGGCCGCGTCCGGGAGGACCAGGGATTGACCTCGCCGGTCCTGTCGTGCCGGGATGTGAGCAAAGCATTCGGCGCCGTGCAGGCCGTCAGACGTGCCACACTCCACCTGGAGCCGGGCGAGATTCTCGCGATTCTCGGAGACAGCGGCTGCGGAAAGACTACGCTGCTGCGGCTGATAGCGGGGTTCGAGTACCTCGACTCCGGGGTGATCGAGATCAAGGGTCGGCGGGTGTCACAGTCCGCGGCCCACGTCGCGCCTGAGCGGCGCAGCGTGGGTTTGGTGTTCCAGGAGTACGCGCTCTTCCCGCACCTCACAGTCGGTCAGAACGTGGGGTTCGGGCTGCGCAAGCTGTCCGGGGAATTGCGCCAGGAGCGGCTGAGGCAGGTGCTAGACCTGGTGCAGCTCGCGCGGCTGGAGCACAGCTATCCTCACGAGCTTTCGGGCGGCCAGCAGCAGCGGGTCGCTCTCGCGCGCACGCTGGCGCCGCGTCCCATTACGATGCTCCTGGACGAGCCATTCAGTAATCTCGACGCGCAGATGGCCACGCGGATGCGACAGCAGGTCGAGGCGATTCTACGCGCCGGGGAGATCGCGACTGTCCTGGTCACGCACAACCGGCAGGAGGCGTTCGCCATGGCCGACCGCATAGCCGTGATGAACGCCGGTCACATCGACCAGATCGACACTCCCGCCAGGATGTACAGCTCGCCCGCCACGGCGTTCGTGGCCCGGATGACGCGCACGTGCGACCTGCTGCCAGGCAGGTACTCGTGCGGTGTCGCCTACGGTGACGCGGGCGCGCTGCCAGTGACCGGTCCGGTGCGAACGTTGGAAGAGAATGCCGCCGTCGACGTGCTGGTGCACCTCGACGACTTCCGCGCCGTGCCCGACGAGGACGGAGCTTGCGTCGTAAGCTCTTCGGAGTACCTGGGCGACAGGGTCGTCCTTTACGTGGAGACGCCTTCCGGGTTCACCATCAGGTGCAGCCATACGCTGGACGAGCAGATCGAGCCCGCGACGCGCGTAACATTGCATTCGCGGCGAAGCGGCCCGTTCATCGCCTTCCAGCGGGAGTGAGCCGCTCGCGGCCAGCGAATCTGCCGGTCCGTTTGCGTTCCTGACCGCAGGCCGTTTCCCAAGCAGTTCCCCGTTGAAGTATCATGTCCGCAGTCAAATTCTGCATGGAGGCTCTCGCTCGATGACCAACCCAATTACCCGCGTCAGGGACCTCGGCCAATCGATCTGGTACGACAACATCAGCCGCGCGCACCTGCGGTCGGGCGAGCTCCAGCGCCTGATAAACCTCGGCGTAAGCGGCCTGACCTCAAACCCGACTATATTCGAGAAGGCAATCTCGGAGAGTACGGACTACGACGCCGACCTGGACGCCCTGATAGGCGCGGGCAAGGGGCCGTCGGAGGTGTTCGAGGCTCTGGCGGGCGACGACATACGGGCCGCGGCGGACATGCTGCGCCCGGCCTACGACGCCGCCGGCGGGGCGGACGGCTTCGCCTCTTTCGAGGTCAGCCCGCACCTGGCCCACGACACGGAGGGAACGGTGCGCGCCGCCATGCGGCTGTTCGCGCTGCTGGACAGGCCAAACGTGATGATTAAGGTTCCCGGGACACCGGCGGGCATCCCCGCCATTCGCCGGCTCATCGGAAGCGGCGTCAACGTGAACGTCACCCTCATCTTCTCGCTGGAGGCGTACGCCAGCGTCAGGGAGGCCTACATAAGCGGCCTGGAAGACCTCGCCGCGGCCGGAGGGGAAGTCTCGCGCGTGGCATCGGTGGCGTCGTTTTTCGTCAGCCGCGTCGACACGTCCGTCGACGCGAGGTTGGCCGAGCTGGGCGGAGACGCGGCAGCACGGCTATCGAGCAGGGCCGCCGTCGCAAACGCGAAATTGGCATATCGCGACTTCAAGGCGACGTTCGGCACGGCACGGTTCGCGGAGCTCGCCTCCAAGGGCGCGAAGGTACAGCGTCCCCTGTGGGCGAGTACGAGCACCAAGAATCCCGCGCTGAGCGACGTCCTTTACGTCGAGGGCCTGGTCGGCCCCGATACCGTCAACACTATGCCCGACGCGACACTCGAGGCGTTTCTGGACCACGGTCTCGCCTTGCCCACGCTTGAGAGCGAGTTGGAGCAGGCGGAGGCCCACGTCGCGGCGCTTGAGGCGGCGGGCGTCAGCATGGAGAGCACGACCGCCGACCTACTCGATGCCGGCGTTAAGGCCTTCGCCGACTCATACGACGCGCTGCTCGCCAACATAGAGGCGAAGGCGAAGGCAAGGCGCCTAGCGGCTGCCGGCGCGCCATGACGGAGGGCGCGACTGAAGGCGAGGTGATAACGGAACTCGCCTGCGAAGAATTCGACCGTCGCGACATCGTGGGAAGAATCTGGCGGCGCGACCACACCGTATGGAAGCCGAGTCCCATTGAGATAGTCGACAGGCTGGGTTGGCTGGACGTTTCGGTAGCAATGCGAAGGGAGCTCCCCTCCTTGCGACGCTTCGCGGACGAGGTCCGCGCCGATGGCTTCCGGCGCGTCCTGTTGCTGGGCATGGGCGGCAGCAGCCTCGGGCCCGAAGCGCTGTCCCGCACCTTCGGCAGCGCGGACGGATACCCCGAACTGCGCGTGCTTGACTCGGTGCTACCCTCGGAAGTCCACGCCGCCACGAACGCCATCGACCCCGCGCGGACGCTGTTTCTGGTCTCGTCCAAGTCGGGCACGACCGTCGAGACGAACGCGCTCTACCGCCACTTCAGGCGGGAGGTGGAGGCCTGCGTTGGCGCCGCCGAGGCGGGACGCCATTTCGCGGCCGTCACAGATCACGGGACCCCACTGGCCGGCCTTGCCGTTCGCGAGGGATTCCGGCGCGTGTTCACGAACCCCGCGGACCTGGGCGGGCGGTACTCGGTGCAATCGTATGTGGGCCTCGTGCCGGCGGCGCTCCTGGGCCTGGATCTCGACGCTGCCCTCGATCAGATCGACGCTATGGCCCGGTGTTGCTCGCATGGCCAGGGCGCGCGCGACAACCCCGGCGCGCAGCTCGGCGCGGCTGTCGCGGCCCACGCGGCGAGGGGGCGCTGCAGGCTGACCCTGTCCACCTCGCCGTCGGTGGCGTCGTTCGCGCCGTGGGTTGAGCAGCTTGTCGCGGAGAGCCTGGGTAAGGAGGGCAAGGGGATCGTTCCGGTCGTCGGCGAGCCACTTATGCCGTCGGCACGCCTCAGCGGCGACCGGCTGCTTGTCTACGTGCGGCTGGAAGGCGACGATAACGCCGCCACCGACGCGGTCGCAGACTCTGCCGCGCGAGACCACAGGCCGCTTACGACTATGAACCTTGGCGACAGGAACGAGCTGTGGGGGGAGTTTTTCCGTTGGGAGTTCGCTACGGCAGTCGCGGGTGCACTGCTCGGATTGAATCCGTTCGACCAGCCGGACGTCGAGTTGTCCAAGCGAATGACGATAAGCGCCCTCGACGGAGCCGGAGCGGGCGCTGCGGACGACGCGCCATGCGGCGTATCGCCGGCCGAACTTCTGGCCGATGCGCAGCCGGGCGGCTACCTTGCCATCCTTGTGTTTGTTCGCCGCACTGCCGAACTCGACTCTGCACTGGCCGAACTCCGCCGCGCAATCGGCGAGGTGCACGGCGTCGCCACCACCGTAGGCTATGGGCCGCGTTACCTGCACTCCACCGGGCAGCTGCACAAGGGCGGTCCGGCGAACGCGCGGTTCCTTCAGCTACTGGAGCAGCCGCGCGGGGGTTGCGGGGGCGACGTGGACGTCCCGGGCGCCGGTTACACTTTCGGCCGGCTGGCAAGGGCGCAAGCGGACGGCGACCTTGGCGCGCTGGCGTCGCTGGGTCGGCCCGTATCGAGGGTGTACGTCGAGGGAACGGGCGCGGAGGAGGTGATGGCGTTGGCGGGCTGCCTGCGCCGCCACGCGGGTGGAGCCGCCTAGTCCAGCGAGGCCTCTACGCTCAGCTCGACGTTGCCGGACAGAGCCTGCGATATGGGGCAGCCGTCCTTGGCCGCTTCGGCTGCCTGCCGGAAGGCGTCCTCATCGATGCCGTCGACTTTGCCCTGGACGGTCAGGGCGCTCGACACGACCTTGAAGCCGCCGTCCACGTTGTCGAACGTTACCGTTGCGCTCACTCGCAACTGTTGTGGCGGCGTGCCCGCCCTGCCCAGACCGGCCGAGAGCGCCATCGAGAAGCAGCTGGCGTGGGCGGCTGCGATCAACTCTTCGGGGCTGGTGCGCCCGTCCGGCTGTTCGGTTCGCGCGGGCCAGCTTACGCCCAGGTCGGCGAACGCCTGGCTCGTGGTCGCTGTCACGACCCCGCTCCCGGATGGAAGGTCGCCCGTCCAGGTCGCGTCGGCTCGTCTTACTGCTGCCATGAATCTCTCCTGTGTATTACCCGATGTCTTGAGGGTGTCGTTTCGGGGGCAATTGTACCACCAACGGTCGTGGGCCGCCGCCGGCATCGAGAGGGGTTCGTACAGGTCAAGCGAGCGCCGTTGCGTTGACACTCTGAAGGCAACCGCTTACCATAGTTTTGGCTCCCGCGGCGGCCTGTGCGGTCGGTCGCGGGTGGCACTCACACCTGTCGGATCTTTCGGGACGACGTGCGATTATGACAGAAACACTCAGGCGAACACCGCTGTACAACACCCACGTTGAGCTGGGTGGCAGGATGGTGCCCTTCTCCGGATGGGAGATGCCCATCCAGTATGACAGCATCCTTTACGAGGCCAGGCTGGTGCGCTTCGGAGTGGGTCTTTTCGACGTGTCCCACATGGGGCGCGTCGAGATCAGCGGGCCGGGGGCGGCTTCTCTGCTGAGCAGTGTTCTCAGCGTGAGCGCTATGGCTCTACGTGCGGGCAGCGCCCGCTACAACGTTATCTGCGACGAAAACGGCGGCATTATCGACGACGGTATCGTGTACCGCAAGGCCGAAGAGCTGTTCCTGGTGATACCGAATGCCGGGAACCACGCCGCGGTGTTCGACTGGATCGTCAGGTGGAACTCGGGGCCTGACAAGGCGGACATCGTGGACGTGTCCGACGATTATGCCATGATAGCCTGCCAGGGACCGGCGGCGGAGTTCATTCTTCAGCCAATTGCGTCCACGGACTTGTCGAAGATTCGCCCCTTCCGTTATCTGGACGCCCAGCTCGACGGCGTCGACACGATGTTCGCCCGCACCGGCTACACCGGCGAGGACGGCTTCGAGCTGATCCTGCCGAGCGAGAGCGCGGAGCGCATCTGGTCGCTGCTGATGGACAAGGGCGCGATAGCCGCGGGACTTGGCGCGAGGGACGTGCTGCGCATGGAGGCGGGGCTGCTGCTTCACGGAAACGACATGAACACGTCGATAAACCCCTACGAGGCCGCACTGGAGAGATTCGTGCGGCCAAACCGCAAGAGGTACGTCGCCGGGCCGGCGCTGCGGCGCATACGTGACGAGGGCGTCAGCAGGCGCATCGTGGGCTTCAACATGGTGGAGCGCGGCATCCCGCGGCACGGCTACGCTATTCTGGACGACTCGGGGCAGATCGGGGAGGTCACCAGCGGAGGCTACTCGCCTACTCTTGACAGAAGTATTGGTATCGGCTACGTTCAAACCGACTATTCTGCCGAGGGTTCGCGCTTCCACATAGACATCAGGGGACGGCGCGCGCAAGCTGAGGTGACTAGTCTTCCCTTTTACACGCGGGAGCGGAGAAGTAACACATGAACCCTCCTGACCTTAGGTATTCCAAGGAGCATGAGTGGCTGCGAATGGAGTCGGACGACGTCGGGGTCGTGGGCATCACCGAATTCGCGGCGGATAGCCTCGGCGACGTGGTCTTCGTGGAGTTGCCGGACGCGGGAGCGAAATTTGCCCAGTTCGAGAAGATGGGCGAGATCGAATCGGTCAAGGCCGTATCCGACTTGTTCACGCCCGTCAGCGGCGAGGTGCTGGAGAGAAACGAGCAGCTCGAAGACGGCCCGCAGCTCGTCAACGATTCCCCCTTCCATTTTGGATGGATGCTGCGCGTTCAAATCAGCGACAGGTCCGAGATCGACAAATTGCTGAGCGCGGAGGAATACGACGCTCTCATCTCCGCAGAGGAGGCTTAGCCCGCCTGATGGAGAATGGCAATTTCGTTTCTCCCTACGTCCCAAGCACAGAGAGCGACCGCCGCTATATGCTGGACGCTATAGGCGTCGATTCGGTCGAAGAGCTGTTCCAGGACATACCCGAACAGCACCGCAACCCCCCGCTTGACCTTCCATCTCCGAAATCTGAATTCGAGTTGATGCGCCACGTCGCCGATCTGTCGGCGATGAACAGCGTGCCGGGCGAATTCGCCTGCTTCCTGGGCGCGGGCTCATACCGCCACCACGTGCCCGCCATCGTGCGGCAGATCACCAGCCGCAGCGAGTTCGTGACCTCGTACACTCCCTATCAGCCCGAGGTGTCGCAAGGCACGCTACAGACCGAGTTCGAGTTTCAGACCCTGTGTGCCCAGCTAACGGGTATGGAGGTCGCCAACGCCGGCATGTACGATGGCTCCACGTCACTCGCCGAGGGTGTGCTGATGGCCGCGCGGGTTACCAGGCGCGACCGCGTCGCGGTCCTGTCCAGCGTCTCGCCGATGTACACGGAGGTGCTTGACACCTACACACAGGCACCGGGTATCGAACTCTACACTGTGCCGAACGACGCCTCCGAACTGCGGGAGGGCACTGCCTGCCTGGTGGTGCAACAGCCCAACTTCTTCGGCTACATGGAGGAGATGGAGCGGCTGTCGGAGCTGGCGCACTCCAGCGGTGCGCTGCTCGTATGCTACGTGGACCCGCTGTCGCTCGGCATGTTCAAGCCGCCGGGAGAGTACGACGCCGACATCGTGGCGGCAGAGGGCCAGGCGCTGGGAGTCGCCCCTACCTTTGGGGGGCCGTACGTGGGCATATTCGCCTGCAAGGAGCGGTACATACGCCAGATGCCCGGGCGCATTGTCGGGCGGACCGTCGACACCCGGGGCCGCACCGCCTACGTGCTGACCCTCCAGACCAGGGAGCAGCACATCCGGCGAGAGCGCGCCACGTCCAACATCTGCACCAGCGTCGCGCTGATCGCGTTGATGACCACCGTGTATATGGCGGCCAACGGCAAGCGCGGCCTTCGGCACATCTCCGAGTTGACCTACCATAAGTCCCACTATGCCGCGTCACTGATCGAGAAGATTCCGGGCTACTCCCTACCCATGGATGGCCCGTTTTTCCAGGAGTTCGTGGTTAGCTGCCCGCTGCCTCCCGCGGAGTTAAACGAGCGGCTGCTCGAGCACAAGATCATCGGTGGGCTGGACGTGAGCGAAAACGCTCCGAACGGCATGCTCCTGTGCGTCACAGAGGTCAACAGCCGGGACGAGATCGAGCGGCTTGCCGCGGCCCTCGAGGAGATAGGCGCGCAGGCATGAACCCACTGCTTGACAGATACGAGCGGGACCGCCGGCGCCTCCTCATGGAGCGCAGCGTGAGCGGCCGGCTCGGCACGACCCTGCCGCCGCTGGACGTGCCGGAGCAGCCGTTGCCCCCCTCGGATATGTTGCGCGGGGAGTTGCCCATGCCGGAAGTGAGCGAAGGTGAGATTGTTCGCTACTTCTCGCATCTCAGCCAGTTCAACTTCTCGATCGACCACAACTTCTACCCGCTTGGCAGTTGTACTATGAAGTACAACCCCAAGCTGAACGACGAAGTCGCGTCAACACCGGGCATGGCCCAGCTCCACCCCTATCAGCCGGAGTCTACGGTGCAAGGCGCCCTGAAGCTCATGTACGAGCTACAGGGCTACCTGAACGAGATTACCGGTATGTCCGCAACCTCGCTCGCCCCGATGGCGGGCGCGGACGGCGAGCTGGCCGGGATGCTGATGACGCGGGCCTACCACCTCGCCAACGGCGACGCACAGCGCAAGTACGTGCTGATACCGGACAGCGCGCACGGCACCAATCCGGCGTCTGCCGCGATGGCGGGATTCGAGGTCGTCACGCTGCCGTCGGACGCGAGGGGCGACACCGACCTAGACGCGCTGCGTAGCACGGTCAACGACGAGCTCGCGGGACTGATGATCACGCTGCCAAGCACGCTGGGCCTGTTCGACGGACACATACTGGAGGTGTGCCGCATCGTCAGTGAGGCGGGCGGGATAGTCTACGGAGACGGTGCGAACCTGAACGCGCTGTTGGGCCGCGTCAAGCTGGGCGACCTGGGATTCGACGTCGTCCACTCGAACCTTCACAAGACCTTCACGCAGCCTCACGGCGGCGGCGGGCCGGGCGCCGGTCCGGTGATTGCCGGACCTAAGCTGGAACCGTACCTGCCGACGCCGATCGTGACGCGCCACGTAGAGGAGGACGGCTCGGAGCGCTACTCGCTGTCCGCGCCTGAGAACAGTATAGGACGCATGGGCGCGTTCCACGGCAACTTCGGCGCGCTGCTCCGCGCCTACGCCTACATCGCCACGCTCGGAGGCCCGGGCGTAGCTGGCATCAGCGAGGACGCGGTCATCAACGCGAACTACATTCTGAGCCAGCTCAAAGACTCTTACGACCTGCCCTACGACCGCGTCTGCATGCACGAGGTGGTGCTTTCCGCGCGCAGCCTGAAGCGGGCGCACGGCGTGAACGCGCTCGACGTAGCCAAGCGACTCATCGATTACGGCATACACCCTCCCACGATGTACTTCCCTCTCATCGTCGAGGAAGCGCTGATGATCGAGCCGACCGAAACGGAGTCGAGGGAGACGCTGGACTACTTCATCGAAGTGATGAAGACTATCGCGCAAGAGGCCGCCGACGAACCGGACCTGCTCCACGACGCGCCGCACGACACCCCCAACACGCGGCTGGACGAGGCGCTGGCCGCCCGCCGGCCCTATCTGCGCTGGCGCCCCGAATCCTAGCCGGCCATGCGTCGAACGCGGCGCCCATCCGGGTGCCGCAAATATCACGCCCGCCCCGGGCGGCCATCCAAAAGCAACTCAACAACAATCCAAAGCCAGGAGAAACACATGATCGAGGTAGGCCAAGCCGCGCCCGACTTTACGCTACGGGCCCATAATGGCGAGAGTGTTACACTCAGCCAGTACAAAGGCGACAAGAACGTAGTCCTGTCGTTCCACCTGTTCTCCTTCACAGGCGGTTGAACGCACCAAGTCTCCTCTTTCCGAATGGCCAACGCGGCCTTCGAGAGGAAGGATACCCAGGTACTGGGTATAAGCACCGATGCCGCCCCCACCCAAACCGCTTTCGCGTCGTCCATCGGCGGGTTGCCGTATCCTCTGCTGGGCGACTTCCACCCCAAGGGTAACGTGGCGCAGCTCTTCGGCATCTACAACGACGACCGAGGCACGTCCAACCGCGCCATCATAATCATCGACAAGGAAGGTGTGGTGCGGTACGTGCGCACCTACGAGGGCATGGCCGGACTCAGCCCCGAGGCCGTCCTGGAAGAGGTGGACAAGCTTTAGCGGCGGTCCGGCGGCCGGGGCCGGGGAGCACCGGCTTCGGCGCCCTTCCGCGCGTGGAGCGAAGATGCACGCCAACGCCACACGATCGCCCGTGTTCAGGGAAGGCGATTCCGCACTGCTGATAGACCGCAAGGGCCGGCGCTACATGGTGCGGCTCGAGCGGTTCGCGGAGTTTCACACCCACATCGGGCACGTAAGCCACGACGAGTTGCTGGGCCAGGATGAGGGCGCGTGGCTACTCACTTCCAAAGGCCACTACCTTCTCGCGGTAAAGCCGACGATGGCCGACTTCACGCTAGAGATGCCCCGCATCGCCACCGTTGTCTATCCCAAGGATCTCGGCGCGATCCTGGTCTACGGCGACATCTTCCCGGGGGCCAGGGTTCTCGAAGCGGGCACCGGGTCGGGCGCGCTCACGGCGGCGCTGCTGAGGGCAGTCGGGCCTACGGGGTCCGTAGCCTCTTACGACGTGCGCGCCGACATGCTCGAGCGGGCACGGTCAAACGTCGAATCGCTGTTCTCTGACACGAGCAATCTCAGCCTGAATCTCGGCGACGTGGGTGAGGGTTTCTCCGAAGAGGGTCTCGATCGCATCGTGCTCGATCTGCCGGAGCCGTGGCACGTGGCCCCGCATGCCGAAGAGCGGCTGCTGCCCGGCGGCATATTTCTGAGCTTTCTGCCGACCGTACTACAGGTGCACCAGTTGACGCAGGAGCTGCGGGAACGGCGTACTTTCGACCTGATCGAGACCTTCGAGGTTATGCAGCGCGGCTGGACGGTGGGCCGGCGCAACGTGCGCCCGGACCATCGCATGGTGGCGCACACCGGCTTCATCACCACGGCTCGCAGGTGCTCGCCGCGCCCTCAGCCGGACGGCGGCGGGGCATAGCGGGCGCGAACGGCCTCGCGGCATACGGGAAGGGATTCCAAGCCGCCCAGGGCAACTGCCGGTAGCGGAGGTGAATTATGGACAGCACTACTGCAAAAGAGGTTGTGGAAGAGTACGCCAAGAGCGAGAGCCTGCGCAAGCATCTGCGTGCCGTAGAGACCTGCATGAGGGCCTATGCCCGCAAGTACGGCGAGGACGAGGAGCTGTGGGGAATCGCGGGCCTGGTGCACGACTTCGATTGGGAGGTCTGCCCGACCCCCGAGTCCCATCCCACCTACGGCGCTGAGATTCTGCGCTCTCGCGGCTTTCCCGAGGAAATCGTCCGCGCGGTGCTCTCACATGGCAACCACACCGGCATAGCCCGCGAGACGCAGCTTGAGAAGGCCCTCTTCGCCTGCGACGAGCTGTCGGGCTTCGTGACGGCGGTTGCGCTCGTACGGCCCACCAAAAGCCTGTCCGACACCAAGGTCAGGTCGGTGAAGCGGAAGTTCAAGGACAAGCGGTTCGCTGCTTCGGTGAGCAGGGAGGACATCTTCCAGGGCGCCGAGGAGCTGGAAGTAGACCTCGACGAGCACATCGAATTCATCATCGAGTCTCTCAAGCCGGTGGCAGCGGAGCTGGGCCTCAACGAGTAGGCGATCTCGAGTCTTCGCCAGGGTTGTGCCCGAACGGCCACAGCCGCTCGAGGTCCGGTGGTACGCCTTCCGCGGCGTGCGGATAGCGGCCGGAGATCAGCCGCGCGTGGCCGGTGCTGAGCAGAGGCGGTTCCAGCGGTTGCGGTGGCGAATACGCCTGGTCCTCGCGGTGGCCCGTGGTTTCGCCGCGGCGCTGTAGCAGCACCCGGAAGTCCCCCAGGCCGCCCGGTCTGACCAGTTCGAGCATCCCCATTCTGTTCGCGTTTCGCTCAGCGTCTCCCATTGGCATAGCTCGGAGTCGCTGGAGCATGTCCGCGAAGCCCAGGTGACGCAGGAACCGCGCTTGCGGCCCGAACGCCACAGGGTCGAGTCCTGCTTCGCGGCCCTCCGACATGACCGACGTGAAGTCCACGTGGGCGGTTATGTCCTGCTCCCCTATTCTGGCGTATGGGTCGGCGCCGCTGGTGTGCCGGAAGTGGGTCTGCAGGGTACCGCCCATCCTCTCCGGGGCGTATAGCTCCCCCGCAGGGAAGCCGTAGTCTAAGGTCAGCAGGTAGCCCTCGTCCAGCGCCTCCGCCACGCTTTTCAGCCAGGGCCGCAACTCGAGGCAGACCTCGCCCAGAAAGCCTTCCGGCAGCAACAGCCCCAGGCTCTCCAACCGCTCTGCCAACAGCGGCGTGGACGGCTCGCCCAGCGCCTCCGCCAGGCCTCCCTCGCTGTGCGGCACGACATAGACTTCGCGAACTGCGCCTTCGCCAATGCGAAATCGGTGGAATGGCAGGGCGTCCAGCAGTTCGTTAGCGATGACGCAGCCGGTCACGCCGCGAAGGGGCAGGCGGTCGCTGATGATTGGCTGCACCTGGCCAGGGGCCGGCGGCGGGCCGCCCGGCCGTCGGAGGTCGACAGCCAGGTAGACCAGCGCCCCGGAGAACTGCGGCGACAGCCGGTCGGCGTAGGAGCAGATGTCGCGGGCCAGCAGGCCGTCCCCGGCGCCAAGCTCGACCGCGGTAAATCGCGAAGGGCACCCCAGCCGATGCCACATCCGCCAAAGCTGCACGCACAATAGGGCGCCGAAGGCGGGATGCGCCGCGGGACTGGTGTAGAAGTCGCCTCCTTCCCCGACGCGACCGCTCTGGGTGTAGTATCCGCCCGCGGGGTGGTACAGCGCCATCGACATGAATTCCGCGAACGTCAGCCTCCCCCTGGCTTCCGCCTCCGCCCTGACGAGGGCAACGAGCGAGCTAGCGGACATGGAACGGAGGACCGGCGGCGCTTATCGTCGAAGTGGGGCGATGCTGGGCAGTGCCGGTGGGCGCTACGCGACCGCCGCCGGCCGCGGTGGAATGGAGACGGGACGTAAGCTCGGAATTGGCAGGGGGCATAGAGAAGCGGGCAATTGCGGGAACCGGCCTGGCCGGGTTCGCCAAAACAGCAGAATGCGCGTCCCTGCCGTTGGTTTTATGTGTCGATGCGATTCTTCGGAGCGGACATTGGCCTCACCCTCGATGGCACCGAGAGTCTGCCATGGGAGGGCAAGCAAGGCGTCCTAGGTCTTCGGTGCGCGCTTAGCCTCCGCGCGCCTGGCGGGCCCTTCTGCTCTGGGCGCTCTCCCTGTCCCAGCCGGAGCCGGGTATGGAGTTGCGAAACTCGGCCTGCGCACCGCACAGCTTGCACTCGCCCATACTGGTTGGCCCGTTGGGGCTGGCTATCTTCCAGTAGTGTTGGCAGTCTGACGCCTCAGCGTCGTCCTGCGTCTCTTCATCCACCAAAATCTCTTCCTCTGCGAACTAACGGGTCGCCGGTATTCGCGCCGGCTTACTCCCTCTCGTCGATGGGCGTGTACTCGAGGTCCATTGGTCCCGTGTACTGGAGTCGCGGCCTCAGCAGGATGTTGTTCTCGAACTGTTCGATCACCTGGGAGGTCCAACCGGGTATGCGCCCCATGGTGAAGATGGATATGAACAGGTCATCGGGGATGTCGAGCAGGTAGTAGATCGACCCGGACCAGAAGTCGACGTTTTCGCAAATACCCCTGCGGGCGTAGGGTTCCATTACCTCTGAGACGGTTTGCAGGATGGAGAACCACTTGGGTTGGCCCTTACGCTCGCCGAGCGCCTTGGCGTCGGGACGCAGATGGTTGGCGCGTGGGTCCACGGCCTTGTAGACGCGGTGGCCGAAGCCCATCACCCTTTCGCGCCTGCTCAGCATGTCTCGCACGTAGCTCTCGGCATTCTCTTCATTGCCAATGTCCAGAGCCATCTTCATCACTTCTTCGGCCGCGCCTCCGTGCGAAGGTCCCTTGAGGACGGACACGCCGGTGGCGACTGCGCAATGAAGGTCGGCCTGCGTGGAGGCGGCGACCCTGGCGCCGAACGAGGAGGCATTGACGCCGTGTTCCGCGTGCAACACGAAGTCCTTGTCGATGAGGCGAACGTCCTCGGGATCGGGTAGATCGCCTGAGAGCATATAGAGGAAATTGCCCGCGTGGCTCAGAGATTCGTTGGGAGTAATCGGGTCCTTGCCCTCTCGTATGCGGGCGTGAGAGGCGACGATGGTTGGGGCCTGGGCCGTCAGGCGCACTCCCTTGCGCAGCGTAGCTTCTTTCGAGTTGTCATCTACTTCCGGGTCGAACGTGGCGAGGGCGGAAATGGCCGTTCGCAACACGTCCATCGGGTGGGCGTTCTTGGTCAGCTTTATGATGTCGACGATTTCGTTCGGCAGTTGGCGGTTCGCCTTCAACACCGCGTCGAACTCATCGAGCTCCGCCCTGTTCGGCAGTTTGCCGTAAAGCAGCAGGTAGATTGTCTCCTCGAAGGAGGCGTTCTCTGCCAGATCGTCTATGTTGTAGCCTCTGTACAGGAGCTTACCGATATTTCCGTCGATGAAGCTCGAAGTCGTCCTGTCTATGTATACGTCGCGGAGGCCACGATGTAGCTCGACCTTCTCTTCGGTCATATGACAACCCTCCCAGGCCTCGATTGTAGTTTCACCATGCGCGTGCGTTCACTAAATCGAACGCGATGGCCACCCTGAGTGCACCATCTCCGCACCCTCGACGCACGCTGATTCTAGCACCACCCAAATTGGGTGTCAACAAAGCTTGTCCGACCATGGAGTCGGCTTGCGCGAAACATTTCGGGACTTTGAAAAGCGCGCCCGCGTCCTATAAAATGTACCTAGACATGCCACCTATAGAAAGCCTTCGCCGTCGGAGCCAAGACCCGTTGACGGCGAACGCGGATGCCACGCGGATTGAAGCGCTACCTGACGGGACGAGGTTGAGTCCAATCAAATGACCTACCAGTTGGATGCCCTTGACGTTGCCATAGTTTCGCACCTCCAGGAGAACGGGTCGCTCACCAACGCCGGCATTGCCAAGCGGAAGGGCGTGGACGTTAGCGAGGAGACGGTCCGGCGCCGCATAAAGCGGTTGGTCAAAGAGGGCCTGATAAGAATCGTCGCGGTCCCGGACCCTAACAAGCTGGGTTATCAGTCCGAGGTTCTCATCGGGGTGCAGGTGGAGGCTGATAAGGTGGGCGACGTGGCGGACGCGCTCACCCAGATAACCGCCATCACCTGGGTTACCGTGAGCACAGGCGCCTACGACGTGTTCGCCTGGGCGACACTCAAGACGTCAGCCGAACTGAGTAACCTGCTGCTGACCAAGGTCGGTGTCATTCCTGGCGTGCGAAAGACCGAGACCTTCATCAACCTCGACATCCGCAAGCGACTCTACGGGTTCGACATCAGCACCTACGCCGTCGAAGACGAGAAGTAGGCGGGTCTTCTCTGCCCCACCGCGGTGTTGCTTCCCATGGCCGGCGGCTGTGGCTGCAAGTCTCAGTTATGGCGAGCTCCCGAATGTTTGACATGCAGCTTAACACTTCATTAACATGAGGTTAACGGACTTAGGGCGAAGGAGGCCGATCTATGGAATCCAACGAGTCCATAACTATCCTTCAGGCTGCGGGCAAGTACGCCGAGTATGTGGCTGCGCGCAAGGCCAAGCGCGCGAGCGCCAAATCTCGCACTGCCAAGAGCGAGGCTGATTCGCTCTCCGTGTCCCGCAACAATACGGAGCTGGACAAGTTCATAAGGTGGTGCAAGCCCGACACGCCCTTCGCCAAGGTGAAGCCCGCGGACATTGGCACCTACGCCGAAAAGATGGCCGGCAACGGCACCACTCCTCAGGCTGCCGAGCGGCTCCAGATAGTGCGTGAGTTCCTCACCTACTCTCACAAGAGCGGGTTTACCGACCAGAAACTCGCTCAGCACCTCCGAATCCGCCGGCCCCGCAACAGCGCGGTGAAGACCGGTAGCGCGGACAAGCATGCCCCCAACGAGATCACCCGAGAGGGGTACGAGCAGCTGGCGGAAGAACTGGGCAAGCTGAAGTCCGAACGTACCAAGACGGCTGGCCAGATACAGCGCGCCGCCGCGGACAAGGACGTCCGGGAGAACGCACCCCTCGAGGCCGCCAGGGAGCAGATGGGCCTGGTCGAGTCCCGAATCCGTTCCATACAATCGACGCTCGAGTCCTCGGTTATAATCGAGGCCAGGACCGGCGGAATCGTCACCACAGTGAGACTTGGAATGCGCGTCCGGGTGCGAGAGTCCAAAACCAAACGGGAACAGACCTACATGCTGGTAAGCCGAAGCGAAGCGAACTCGCTTGAGAGAAAGATCTCCGACGTCTCCCCGCTCGGCAAGGCGCTCATCGGCCAGAGGAAGGGCCAAACGGTCGACGTGCAGACGCCCCGCGGCAAGTCTCAATACTCGATCATCGACATAACGGCCTAGCAGCCCCTCGCACCTTACGCCCCCACTCACCCAGGCGCAGGCTACCCGCAGGAGGTTGAGCGTCCATGCGCGTTCTCTACGAAAAGAAGGGCCACGTCGCGCACATCACTCTCAACAACCCTGAGAAGGCGAACATTCTCGACCGTCCAACGGCCGAAGAGCTGAGCGAGGTCTGGAAAGAGACGTGGGAGGACATGGACGTGCGGGTGGCGATTCTGACCGCCGTCGGGCAACGCCATTTCTGCGCCGGCCACAATCTGGCGGTGCGGCCTGACATAACAGCCGAGGAGCGAGAACGCGCGCGCACCGAGGCCATCTTCTGGCCGCTTGCGGGCAGCGTCAATGGCGCGGCCAGGTTTGGCGCAGACGGGCGCCTTGGTGACCACTACCCCCAGATCTGGAAGCCGGTCATCGGCGCGATCAATGGCTGGGCGGCCGGAGCCGGCTTCTACCTGATGTTGACTTCGACTGATATACGCATCGCATGTGAGGAGCACGCCCGGTTCAAGTACGCGCTGCTCAGCCAGGGTTGGGTGGGAAACGGCCCTGGCGCAACTTACCTGCCCCGCCAGGTGTCTTACGTCGACGCTATGCGCATTCTGCTGACCGACGAGCCCTTCGACGCGAAGGAGGCCCTGCGCATCAACCTCATCAACGAGGTCACGCCGCACGAGAGCCTGATGTCCCGCGCGGAGGAGATCGCGGACTCCATCGCTAAGATGCCTCCGCTGGCCGTTCGCATGATGAAGGAGTTCGTAATCAGGTTCAGCGACATTCCGGTCACGGAGGCCTGGCGCGTCCAGACGCTGATGAACACGCTCGTAACGCAGATGAGCACCGACGGCGACGAAGGCCGCAAGGCGTTCTTCGAGAAGCGGCCTCCTGAGTTCGGCGGCACGCTGCGAATGCCCGGCGAGCCCTACCCCGAAGTCGATCCAGAGGATAGGGAACGCCGCGAAGAGGTGCGCCGCGAGCTTTTCAGCTAGCGCGGTGTAGTTCAGGGGGCGTGCTTTGAAAGCCTGCTTGATAAGGCGGCAGGTCCGATGCCAGTGTTGATGTACCTGAATGGCCGATTCGTTCCTCAGGACGAGGGTCTCCGGGAAATGCAGCAGATGGGACAGTCCATCGGCGGCTACTACGACACCGAGCGCACTTTCGGCGGCGAACCGTTTCGGCTGCGGTCCCACTTGGAGCGGCTCTACAACGGGCTCAGCTACTCCGGTATCGACGCCGGAGTCTCGATCGACGAGATGGAGGCGCTCACCCTTAAGGTGCTCGAGGCCAACCGGCCCTTACCTGCGGGCAGCGAGCTGACCATCACCCAGCTGGTCGCGCTTAGCCAGCCGGAAACGCCCGACGGCCCCCGACGCGTAACGGTCGCCATCTACTGCCAGCCTCTCGACGTGGGCGCATTCGCGAGCAGCTACATCCAGGGTGTAAGGGTGGTGACGCCCGTCACGTACGGGGCGCCCAACGCCGGCGGTTCGGACGCGAAGGCCGGTAGTCCGAGGCAGCTCTTGCTCATGACCGGATCGAACGGTCGTATCACGGAGTGCCAGGGCGCGAATTTCATGTTCGTTCGCGATGACCGGGTAAAGCTGCCCAACCGCCGCAACGTGCTGCCCGGAGTGAGTATGCGTACCGCGTTGGAGTTGTGCGGCTCCCTTGAAATCGAGGTAGACGAAGCTGAATACTCCATTGGCGACGTATATCACGCCAGCGAGGCGTTCGTGTCCAGCACCCGGTTCTGTCTTCTCCCGGTAGCGACTGTCAACGGCTATCGTCTGGGCGACCAGACGCCTGGACCCGTTACGATCAAGCTTCTTGCCGCTTGGCGGAACCTCGTGGGTGTCAACTTTATCCGGCAATCCGTCGAACAGATGCCCAGGGAGGCCGGCCCGACCGGATCGGAAGGCCGGTCATAAACGGCTCGAACCGCGGCCGGCCAGTTCCCGCTGTAGCGCCATGCGGTATGAAGACTGTGAACTTGTTTGCCATATCCCGCTTGCTCGAATCGCACAATCGTCGATTGACAAGCCCGCACCGGCCCGCCTATACTTTGCCGAGCGCAAGGACAGGCGGCCTAGGTCCACGCCATGGACGTTCCCAGACCGGCACGCGGCCTCCGAGATCCGGCGGTCACCTAACGCCAATGCGCGAAACCCGTCCTCTTGAAATGCCACCCCCGAGCAGTCCTATTGTCGCGTCCGGTGCATTGCGATGCGTTGTGCCGGGCGGCACAGGATAGGAGCGCCAACGATTGGCCGTCTGCGCTGAGCCAACCAAGTTCGTGTTCGTAACCGGCGGGGTCGTAAGCTCCGTTGGAAAGGGAGTGACCGTCGGCTCGATCGGCCGCATCCTCAAGAGCATGGGCATCACGGTCTCTCTTCTGAAGCTCGACCCTTACTTGAACGTCGACCCGGGAACGATGTCTCCCTACCAGCACGGGGAGGTCTTCGTCACCAGCGACGGAAGTGAGACAGACCTGGACCTCGGCCACTACGAGCGCTTCATCGACGCTCACCTGACCAGTTCCTGCAACGTGACCGCCGGCCAGGTGTACAGCGACGTAATCTCCCGTGAGCGTAGAGGTGAGTTCCTGGGCGGCACCATACAGACCGTGCCGCACGTAACAGATGCGATCAAGCAGCGGATTCTCGGCCTGGCCGCCGAGAGCGAGGCCCAGGTCATCGTGGTCGAGGTCGGGGGCACTGTCGGCGACATCGAGGGCCTGCCTTTTCTCGAAGCGATCCGGCAGATGCGCAACGAGGTCGGTCGGGACAACGTCCTCTACATGCACGTGACCTTTCTGCCCTACATCACGTCGACGGGCGAGCTCAAGACGAAGCCGACGCAGCACAGCGTCAGGGAGCTTCGCAGCATCGGCATCCATCCCGACGCCATCGTGTGCCGCAGCGACCAGGAGGTCACCGACGACATACGCCAAAAGATAACCGTCCACTGCGACGTGGCCGTCGACGCCGTATTCACACTTCCCACCGTATCCACCATCTACGAAGTGCCGCTCATACTCGATGAGCAGGGCCTGGGCAAGCTCATTGTGGAGAGCCTGGACCTGCCCGCGGAACAGCGTAACTTGGTCGATTGGCAAGAGATGGTGAGCGCCATCAAGCGGCCAAAGGACAAGCTTCCAATAGCCGTCGTAGGGAAGTACGTCGACCTGCACGACGCCTATATTTCGGTTAAGGAGGCGCTCACGCACGCGGGCCTGATCTTCGAGCGGGACGTGGAAGTTCGCTGGGTGCACTCCGAGGATATAGAGCGGTCCGGCCCCGAACAGTACCTGGACTCGGTGCAAGGCATTGTGGTGCCGGGCGGGTTCGGGCCTCGCGGCATAGAAGGAATGATAGAAACGGCCCACTACGCGAGGAAGCGTAACGTGCCCTATCTGGGACTGTGCCTGGGCCTGCAGGTGATGGTGATAGAGGCCGCCCGGGGACTGCTCGGCAAGGAGCAGGCCAACTCCACCGAGTTCAATCCCGAAACGCCCGACCCGGTGATCGATTACATGCCGGAACAGAGAGACATCGTGGACATGGGCGGCACCATGAGGCTTGGTGTCTATCCCTGCAGCGTCGCCATGCTGCCGACGGGTAAGGAAAGCATGGCGTCGAAAGCCTACGGCGTGAAGACCATCAAAGAACGACACAGGCACCGGCTGGAGTTCAACAACGGCTACCGGGAGGAGCTGCAGTCGGTGGGTCTTATGCCGACCGGCCTTTCGCCCGACGGGACCCTGGTCGAGATACTCGAGATGGTGGATTCGAGCTTCATGGTTGGAGTACAGTTCCACCCGGAGTTTCTGTCCAGGCCGAACAGGCCTCACCCGCTATTCGAGGCCTTCGTCAACGCCGCCGTAAAGACGTTGAGAGAGGGCAGCCAGAGATCGCTGCCCCTGGACGACGCTGATACGGTTGCTTCGCTGCAAAAAGTGTAGACTGTGGGAATCACATGTGCTAAGATACCAAAATACACCCCAATTGCCGAGTCACAGCCAAGCCCGCGGCCGGATCACATGGTCGCTTAGAGGGCTGGCAATCAGCGGGCCAACGCCCGGCTGGCGACTTTCCCTCCGCTCCCGATCTCACCATTGATTGCGCAGTCCAATCACGCAATCTGACTGTAACTTACCGGGATCCCGACATGCGTCGGTGCGGACGGTTTGGTGCACATTGAAGAGGCGACATCTTACCCCATTACCCCACGTTGTTCAGGCGGCATTCAGCTCCCACACTTGTCGCGGCAATCGCTGCCCCGGCGGCCGAATGTACAGCCGGTGTGGTTCCCGCCAACACCACTATCACAAGAGCGTGACCCACACATTGCAAGCTTCCCGCTAATGGCGGGGCGATGACTATGCCACACACGACATGCGCCACCCGGCGCGGAACCCTGGAGAGAACAATGGACCTGATCGAACTACAGGGCAAGAGCAACGACCAGATGCTCGAGCTTGGCGTCCAGATGGGCGTGATAAACGAAGGCTCAACGCCCAAGCACCACGACATATTGAATCGCATACTCCATGCGGTGGCCGAGAAAAACGAGCAGATTAGCGCGAGCGGGATACTGTCGGTAGTTAATGACGGGTACGGCTTCCTGCGTCAGAACGGCAGCCAGCAAGGCTCTGGCGACGTCTACGTTTCCCAGTCACAGATAAGGCGCTTCGGCCTGCGCACGGGCGACATGGTGGCGGGCCAGGTGCGCCCGCCAAAGGACGGCGAACGCTACTTCGGACTGCTGCGAGTCAGAAGCGTGAACGGCTCCCAACCCGACGCGGCGGGGAACCGGCCTCCGTTCGAAAGCCTGACCCCTGTGTTCCCCACGGAGCAGATCATTCTTGAGACTGAGCCCAGCTACCTCTCGCCGAGGCTGATGGACATGTTCGCTCCAGTCGGCCGCGGCCAGCGCGGGCTGATTGTGTCGCCGCCCAAGGCCGGCAAGACCACGCTCCTGAAGGACATCGCAAACGGCATCGCCACGAACTGCCCCGATATACTGCTTATGGTTGCGCTCATCGGCGAGCGGCCGGAAGAAGTCACGGACATGCGGCGCTCCATCTCGGGCGAGGTGTTCAGCTCGACGTTCGACGAGCCTGTCGAAGACCACTGCCGGGTCGCCGAGCTGGTGCTGGAACGAGCTAAGCGTCTGGTGGAGAGCGGAAATGACGTGGTAATTCTGCTCGACAGCATTACGCGGCTTACGAGGGCCTACAACCTCGCCGTGCCGTCCAGCGGACGCACACTGTCCGGCGGCATGGATCCCGTCGCGCTCTACCCGCCCAAGCGCTTTTTCGGAGCCGCCCGCAACACGGAGGAGGGCGGCAGCCTCACAATTCTGGCCGCGTGCCTGGTTGACACCGGCAGCCGCATGGACGAAGTGATCTACGAGGAGTTCAAGGGTACCGGCAACATGGAGGTGCACCTGGACCGGCGGCTGGCAGAGCGCCGCGTCTTCCCGGCGATGGACATTCACCGCAGCGGCACGCGCCGAGAGGAGCTGCTGTTGGCCGAGGACACGCTGCGCCAGATCTGGCTCTACCGCCGGATGTTCGGCATGATGGTCTCGTCCGACGGCACCAACGCATGGGAGGCGACCGAAGAGCTGTTGCAACGGCTGAAGAAGAGCAGAAGCAACGCTGAATATCTGCAGATGCTCGAGAGCCAGCACAAGGTGGCCCAGATGAGCCGACAGCCGGCTACTGCTGGGAGGCGCTAACGAGCTGGTCCCTGAGCCGGCCCAGGACCCGCTCCGGTTCCGGGTTCGCCTCGAACAACTCGTTCAGCAGTTCGGCGCCGGCCTCGTGCTCACCCTCTATGGATAGCTGCCTGGCCCGTAGCTGGAACACTTCCCACCTGCCCGGCGCAAGCTCCGTCGCCTGGTCCGTGAACGCCCTCGCGAGCGCCAGGTAGCGCTGGTCTTGGGATACTGCCGTCTGGTACGCCAGGCCAAGGGCCACTACCAGGTGCCAGTTCTCCGGTTCGACATCGAGCGCCTCCTCCGCCTCACTTTCGGTAGCCCGCATCACGCCGTCCACCCGCTCCGGCGGAAACTTCGTCAGCTCTCTTGCGACGAAGTCGAACAGATCGCGGCGCGGATAGTTGCCGAGACCCGGGAACATGTCCGCGGACTCGGCCAGGCCGTCTATCCTCTCCTCGAGCTCTACGGATGCGATTCTAACGTCCCTGTAGCTTTGCGAGGCGACCCAGACCCGGATGTTCACGAATAGAATGGCGGCAACGACCAGCGCCACGACGGCTATAGAACCGTAGAGGAAACGGGCATCTCGTTGGAGCGCCGGCACCGAGTCGAACCGGCTCAACAGCTGGCGGAACGCGGAAATGCGGGTTTCGTCCTTTGCGGGCGGACTCGTGGGCGAATCCGTCGACGTCTCGATGCTCGCGACGAACGCGGCCAGCATCACGAATTGCAAAAGCATGGTCGCCGTGTCAAACAGGAACAGGTTCTGGACGAAGTAGCCCACCAGGCAAGCGCCGATGACGAGCGTAAACGCCTGGTCGGCCGCGTTCTCCCGGCGGGCGCGTTTCAGCACTACCCAGAACATCAGGACCCAGATGGCCATGTAACTGAGGAAACCCAGGGCGCCCTTGGTGGCCAGCTCCTCCACCGGCTTGCTGTGGGCCTGGTCGAACTTTTCCAGGGACGGGTTGGCCTCCGAGACGTACCGCCCAAAGGCCACGTGATAGTTTTCGGGGCCCCAGCCGAGTATGGGCCTCGCGGCGAAGGCTCCGAGACCGGCGGCTACGGAATGTATGCGGCCCTGAATCGACTTGTCGTCCGCACCGGCGCTCGCCAGCCTCTTGAGCATCACGTTCGACTGCGCTACCGGCTCGAATGCCGGCGTGTTCCTGACGGCGAGGAAAGACACGCCTCCCAGCACCAACAGCCCGACGAGTACGGCAGCCGCGATCCTGAGCGGCCGCAGCCTGCCAATGACCACGTAACACACGCACACGGCCAGAAGCGCCGCGACGCCGCCTACCACGACGCCGCGCGTTCCGCTGTAGATCATGACCCAAAGATTGGACGACGCCGTGGCGACCCAGAAGACCCTCCAGCCCCACGTCGAGAGGCCAAAGTCCCTCTCGGCCGCGCGCCGCTCGGCACGCCGCCGCCTCGCCGCGCGGCCTCTGGGCAACGGTCTCACCGACTGCTCGGCGCGGTCGCGTCCCTGAACCAACGACTGGGCCAGGAATCCGAGCGCTATCAGGAAGTTCACGAGCATGTACGCGCCAACATACGTTGCGTTGCCGAGCGTCAGTTCAAGCCGCGCGTTCTGCTCGAAGAAATCGAATAGAGGGACCTGTATGCCGACCAGTTTCCCCACGCCTAGCAGCGACAAAAACAGGCTCACGCCAAGGTTGACGTTCAGAAGCGTTCGCCAGTTGCCGGTCGTCCGCAAGGTGGAGACCAGCACCACCGCGAAGGCAAGCCAGTGGGCCAGGTCGACGATGCCCTGCATCCTCTCGTAGGTCGACCACATGCTGCGCAAGAAGCTCACGCCGAACAGTCCGGCCAACAGCGCGACGGCCAGGTAGAGCGCCAGCGCCTGTACTATCCGCGACCTGGGCAGCCGGTACTCGGGGCGCTTCCATGCCAGCAGTATCCACGCGCCGAATGCCACCTCGATCAGCACGTGCGAGTAGACCGCCTTGCCGACAATAAATGGGAATATAGTGCTGAAGGTGACCACTAGTGGGGTCAGCAAGGTCAGCCCGACAGCGACGAAGACGACAGTCAGCAAGCCCTGCGTCAATACTTCGTCCGGCTGTCTGTTTGCGAGTGTCGCCATCGATCTGTCCCCCGGCTGGGTTAGCGTCCTTGAGCGCTCGCGCAATTATAGGTTTGTGCGCGTGCGCCGGTCAATCTGTGGTCTGCATCCAACGGTCCGGGCGGTTAGAGGATGAACCATGTTTGTGGTACCATAGGGCCATCACGGTTCAACCGTACAACGGTCACTTAGAAGCAACCTTCGCCCGCGGCGGCGGGCAAGCGTCACCGCAAAGGAGGCATCGTGAAACTTACCATTTCCTGCATAAAGGCGGACGTGGGATCCATCGGCGGGCACACCAAGCCGTCGGAGAGAATGATGGACGCCGTAAGGGAAGAGGTCGCGAGCGCCATCGAAAACGGGCTGATCATAGACGGTTGGATATCGCACACCGGTGACGATATCGCCATCCTCATGTCGCACATCCGGGGCGAAAACGACGAAGGCATTCACCAGTTCGCCTGGGACACGTTCATCAAGGCAACTGAGGTCGCGAGGGAGTACGGCCTGTACGGCGCCGGCCAGGACCTGCTGGTGGACGCGCCCTCAGGCAACGTGAGAGGCGCGGGCCCCGCGGTCGCGGAAATCGAGATGGACCACACGCTCGAATCTCCCCGACCTGCCGAGTCGTTCATGCTGTTTGCCGCCGACAAGTGCGGCCCGGGCGCGTACAACCTGCCGCTATTCCTCGGATTCGCCGATCCCATGTACTGCGGCGGCCTGATGCTGCCCCAGATGATCAAGGGCTTCACCTTCCACGTCATCGACATGGACAACACGGGCGGCGACAGCATCATTGAGCTGAACGCCCCCGAGGACTACTATCAGATTACCGCCCTCCTGCGGGACAACGAGCGCTTCGGCATAGACGGCATCTACTCGCGGACAAATGGGCAACGCGCGGTGTCCGTATCGGCGCAGCGCCTCCACTCGATCGCGGGAGTCTACACAGGGAAAGACGACCCCATCGCGCTGGTGCGCAACCAAGGCATCTTCCCGGCGCCTGAGGAGGTCATCTCGACCTTCACCAAGGCCCACTTCGTCGGGGGCGACGCCCGCGGCTCCCACGTAATGCCCATTATGCCGGTGGCGCTTAACACTCCCGTAACCGGACCCTACTGCCTGCCGCTCGTATCCGCTGCCGGATTCTCCGTCAATCGCGACGGCTTTTTCTCGGATTCTCACATCGACTTCTTCGACAACCCTGTATGGGACGAAGTGCGCGGGCACGCCCAGCGCAAGGGCATCGACATGCGCTCCCAGGGCTGGTCGGGCGCCGCCATGCTGCCCTACAGCGAGCTCGAGTACGGAGGCTTCCGGGACACGGTGACCGGCCTGGTGGACAGGTTCTCCTTCAAGAACGGCGCACGGGCGGGCGTTCCCGCCGACGACAACTAGCGCGGGTTCGCCGAGACGGCCCCACGCGCAGCCGGGTGTCAACGTAATGCCGGAAAGGCTCTTGATAGCGACCAGGAACCTCGGCAAGATGCGCGAACTCAGCGCGTTGCTTGCTGGGGTTCCCAGGCAGTTGGTATCGCTGGCCGACGTGGGTATCGAAGTGGACGTCGAGGAAACAGGCTCCACCTTTGAGGCCAATGCCGCGCTCAAGGCGCGCTGCTACTGCGCCCTGAGCGGCCTGCCCACTCTGGCCGACGACTCGGGGCTGGAGGTGGAGGCCCTGGGCGGCGAGCCGGGCGTCTACTCGGCGCGGTACGCCGGCGAGGGCGCCACCGACGAGCAGCGCATCGCCCGCCTGTACGAACGCTTGGAAGGGGTACCGCCCCGCGAGTGGGCCGCCCGCTTCAGGTGCGTGATAGCGATCGTGCGGCCTGACACTTGCGAATCCGACGTTCAGCTTTTCGAGGGCGTGTGCAACGGCCGCATCATCAGCCCGCCGAGGGGAAACGACGGCTTCGGATACGATCCCGCTTTCTTATTCCCCAATCTCGGCAGGACGATGGCCGAACTGTCACCAGCAGAGAAGAACCGCCTGAGCCACCGTGGCATGGCCGCGCGTAAGGCGGCCGCCGCGTTGTCGGCGACGGCGTAGGTAGCACTAACCGCAAAAGGACACGGCACCATGTTGGCAGACTTCTTCGGAAACCTGGAGCGGCTGGCGGCCGACCTCTACCCATATCGCTTGCCGATAGGAGTGGTCATCCTGATCGTCATTGCGGCGGTGGCTTACTACGCCTACCGCAGGGGGTTCCACCTGTGGGCGTGGCAGCGTCGGCTTCGAGTCGCGATCATTGGCATTCCAGTCCTGGTATTGCTGGGCATCGTGGGGTGGGACCTGGGTTCTCCTCTGTTCATCAACGTCACGGTGGAGGAGGAGTTCCCATTCGCGTACGCCGCGGAAGTGCCGGCGGACATGACCATGGAAGAGATCGAAATGGTGATGTCGACCGTGTCGAAGATGGACATGCCTCCGGTTGCGGAGCCAATGCCTGAAATGCTGGGCGCGGCTTCCACGTTCCAGGGCACATTCACGCCGGCGTCGCAGCTCACGCCAACCGCCGTGCCTCCGGCGGCCGCCACGCCGGAGCCGACGGCGCAACCGGAAGCCGCCGCTGCCCCCAGTCCCACGAAGCTCAAGTCAGGAGAGTTCAGGGACGCCGACAGCTTCCACAAGGGCAGCGGGCAGGCGCTGATCTTCGACCTGCCCGGGGCCAACAGGCTGCTTAGGCTGGAGAACTTCAGAGTCACCAACGGTCCGGAGCTTCACGTGATTCTGACGCAGCACCCGGACCCTGACAGGCACTCGGATCTCGAGGAGGCTGGCTTCGTGGACCTCGGCCTTCTCAAGGGGAACGTCGGCAACCAGAACTACGAGATTCCCGAAGACGTCGACGTCGCCGACCAGCAGAGCGTAGTGATCTACTGCTACCCCTTCCGCGTGGTGTTCAGTGTGGCGACGCTCGCGGACGCGAACTAAGCAGGTGGAGAAGAGGACATGAAGATAACCAACGTGGAAACTTTCATCGTGGACGCCGGTTGGCGTCCCTGGACGTTCGTCAAGGTGGAGACCGACGAGGGCATCACCGGCTGGGGCGAGTGCAGCGACGGGCGCACTCCCAGGGGCGTTGTCGGCACAATCGAAGATTTCAAGCCGCTGCTGATAGGCAGCGACCCCAGGGCGTTCGAAATGCGCTTCTGGGACATGTACCGCGCGTCACGACAGAGCCCGGGAGGAATCGCGTCCAAGGCCATCGCCGGCGTGGAGCTTGCGCTCATCGACATCAAGGCCAAGGCGCTCGGAATTTCCGTGGTCGAGCTGTTCGGTGGGCCGACCCGCGACATCGTGCGCGTCTACTGGTCGCACTGCGGCACCTCGCGAATCCGGAACCACGAGCTCATCGGTGTGCCGCCGATCGCTAGCATGAACAGCGTCGCCGAATTGGGCAAGGAGGTCGTGGAGCGGGGTTTCACCGCGCTGAAGACGAACATCCTTATGCCGGGCGAGGACGCCTACGTTCACTCGCCCGGTTTCACCAACGGCAAAGGCTCCACCGACCAGACAGTGAGCACGGAGCTGTTGTCACACATCGAAGAGCTGATCGGCACATTCCGCGACGCTGTCGGGCCCAACGTCGACATCAACCTGGACCTCAACTTCAACTTCAAGCCAGAGGCGTCGATGCGCATCGCGAAGGTTCTGGAGCAGTTCAACATGCTCTGGCTCGAAATCGACATGTACGACCCTCAGGCCATCCTGCAAATCAAGCAGTCAACTTCGACCAGAATCTGCACCGGCGAGAACCTGTACTACATGCGGGAGTATCTGCCCTACTTCCAACTGCACGCCGCGGACATCTTCATGATCGACGTGCCGTGGAACGGCTTCAGCCAGTCAAAGAAGGTAGGCGACCTTGCGGAGGTGTTCCAGTTGAACGCCGCGCCGCACAACTACTACAGCCACCTGTCGTCGTTCATGAGCGCCAGCCTGTGCGCGGTGCTGCCCAACGTGCGTATCATGGAGATCGACATCGACGACGTGCCGTGGAAGGACGACCTGGCGACCGCGACGCCGCACATCGTCGACGGCTACATGACCGTGCCTACCGCGCCGGGTTGGGGCGCCGACGTCAACGAAGAGGTGGCGCTGGCGCACCCCTGGACGCGCTAGCTACTCCCAGGGACTAGCCTACGCCAATCTCGCTTTCGACTTCACCGATCGCCTTGTCGAGCCCGGCCACAATCTGGTCTACATCTTCGTAGGTTATTCCGAGTGGCGGCCCAATGCTTATCGTCTGGCCGGCGCAGCGGAGTATGAGCCCCTCCTCGCTGAGCTTCTCGGTGAGGCGATCGCCCAGCTTCAACTCGTCGGGGAAGTAGCTCTTCGTCGCACGATCGCTGACTAGCTCCATGCCGAGTAACAGCCCGATGCCGCGAACGTCGCCTATAATCGTGTGGTCCTCCTTCAGCTCCCTTAGCTGCTCCAGGAAGTACGCGCCCACGTCCGCGGAGTTCTGCACAAGGCCCTCGTTCTCGATTATCTCGATGTTCTTCAGCGCTGCCGCCGCGGAGACGGGATGGCCTCCAAACGTCAGTGCCTGCCGGAAGATGTTGTCCTCTCCGGCGAAGGCATCGGCCACCTCGCGCGACACCACGGTCGCGGCCAGTGGCAGGTAGCTGCTGATGACGCCCTTGGCCACGGTCATGATGTCTGGCGTCACGTCCCAGTGCTCGACCGCGAACATCTTGCCGGTGCGCCCGAAACCGCAAATCACCTCGTCCGCAATGAGCAGCACGCCGTACCGGTCGCAGATGTCCCTCAGCATGGGCCAGTACTCGTCGCCGGGAACCGCGGCGGCCGAGGCCGCTGAAACGGGCTCCGCGATTACCGCGGCAACGGTCTTCGGGCCGTGGAAGAGAATCAGGTCTTCGATGGCCTGCGCGCAGCGAACCGCGCACTCCGATGGGGACGCGCCACCCAACTCGCAACGGTACGGCAGGGGTTGCGGGGCGTACACCATGCCCGGATAGGCCGGCTCGAAGTCCTCGCGAACGGCCCTGCCCGCCCCGCCCAGCCAAAGCACGCCGCCGGTCATGCCGTGATACGAACCTTTCCTGCTGATCACCTTGTACCGGCCGGTCTCTCCCCTGCGTTTGTGGTAGCTCCGCGCAATCTTCAGGGCCGTTTCGTTGGCCTCGGAGCCGCCGCTCACCGGCCAGGTGCGCTCCAGACTTCCCGGCGTAATCTGCGCCAGTTTTTCGGCAAACATGACGGTCGGAGCGGTGGTAGTGCCCTGGGGAAAGTACGGGAGCTTCACCATCTGCTCGTAGGCGGCGTCGGCGATCTCCGTGCGTCCGTACCCCACGTTCACGGAGTTGTAGCCGCCGTTCACGTCGATCCAGGTCTTGCCGTCAGAGTCGGTGACCCTTACACCCTCGCCTCCGACCATGATGCGCGGCTCGCCATCCTCCGCCATCTGCGTCCAGTCTCGGTTGTGCATCCACAGGTACTTCAGGGAGCTTCTGCGAAGGGCTTCGCTGTCCGTTACGGCAACCATGGCAAATCCTCCTGCCTATTCCCAGAAAGCAACGAGGGCAGCCCATTGATTGGGCAACCCTCGCGCCGATTGGTCTATCTCTGTTGATGCAGGGTCGCTATATGTTGAATTGCGGGTCCCGGTAGTCCGGAAGCTTGTTGTAGATCTGTATGCGGTGGCGCTGGGAGTCAACGACCATGAGCCTGGACTTCTCTTCGTCGAAGACGACGGCCATGGGCAGCGCGAAGCGCCACTCCGGCTCCAGGGTGTAGACGCGCCGCCTGGCCTTGTACACGTCCGGGTTGCCGGCCACGTACTGACGCTGCCACTTGGACAGCTCCTGGGCGTCGCCCGCGAAAGTCGTTACAGGCGCACCTTCGCTGTCGAAGCAGCCGACCCTGTTGTTGACCCAGTCGCACACGTAGATATCGCCGTCCGGGTCTACCGCGACGTCCGACGGGTGATCGAACTGGTCCTCGCCTGTGCCCTGGCTGCCTATCGAGAACAGAAAGCCGCCTTCGGAGTCGAACTTCTGCATCCGGTGATTCCTGTGGTCCGCTACGTAGATGGCACCGGAGCCGTCCGTGGTGACTCCCCAAGGCGAGTCGAACTCGCCGGGTCCGTCGCCCTTGCATCCCCAGGCGGCGATGCACTCGCCCTCCGGGGTCAGCTTCTGCACGCGGTGGTTCAGCGTGTCGGACACGAAAACGTTGTCCTCGCTGTCCACAGCTATGCCGGAGGGCCGGTCAAACTGGCCCTCACCGCTCCCCTGCTCGCCGAACGTCCTGACAAGGTTGCCGTCCCGGTCGAACACCGTGACCCGGTGCAGCCACTCGTCGGTCACGTAGATGTCGCCCTTGCTATCGATGGCGGCGCTTGTGGGCCACACGAACTCGCCGGGGCCGCTTCCGGCCTTGCCAATCTGCCCGACGATCTCCTCGTCACCGGGGACCGGCCCTATAGTGAGCTTCGTCAGGTTTCCGCCATTGCGCCTGCGCATGACCAGGTACACGTCGTCGTCGCCGCCAAGGGCGAGCTGGACGATGCCAGTAAGCTGGCGACCGCCCACTACGTGGCTGAAGTCGTAAACGCGATTGGAGACGATTCTGGTTAACATGCTACCCTCTCGTCGCTGTTTGCACGCGCCGCCGCCGCCCACACAATGGCGTAGGCGGCGGCCGCGTGCCGCTAGATGAACGCGGGCTTTTCGAAGGTCCCTTCCACAATGGGCACGGCGTCCAGACCGAGCCAGTCCTCGAGTATCGTCGAGTAGACTCCGCGGAAGTCCATGTTCGGGACGAGGTCGCCCTGCTCGAGGTCGCTCGCCCTGGTGGAGGGATAGACACCATACTGGCCGCCCTTGACGTTTTTGCCGATGACGAACGAGACGCCGCCCGCGCCGTGGTCGGTGCCGGAGCCGTTGTCGTAGACGCGGCGCCCGAACTCGGAGAAGATGAGCATGGCCACGTTGTCCGCCGCGTCGTGCTCCTCGAGGTCGTCGAAGAAGTCGCCAATGGCGTCCGACACGTCCCGCCACAGAGTGGCGTGGCTGCCCATCTGGTCGGCGTGGGTGTCGAAGCTGCCGTGGTCGCAGTAGAAGACGCGCGTGCCCAGGTTGGCGGTGTGCACCTGCGCGATGCCCTTGAGCTTGCGCGCAATGCTGGTATCGGCGTACTCGATGGAGGAGGAGTACTGCTGTGGCGCCACCTTCAGGATGTCGGCGCCCTTCAATGCGTCCAACCCCGTCTGGCCCAGGAAGTCCATCACCGGCCCGCTGCCCATCGCGGGAGCGTACATGCGCTTGTATCGCTCCAACACCCTGTTCCGCTTCTGCTCATGGCTGATATCGGTCAGCATGCCGTAGTTGTCGAGGTCCTCGACCGTCGCCACCGGAACGCCTGGAGCGGCGAGGGCGCGGAACAGGCTCGGCCCCATGCTCACGGCGGTCACCACGTTCTCCTTGTTGGGGTCGATCTCGCGCACCGCGCGTCCCAGCCAGCCCTCGGTGCCCAGCTTGTCGGGCTCGCAAGTGTGCCAGATGTCCATCGACCTGAAGTGCGAGCGGGGCGAGTTGGCGTACCCAACGCCGTGCAGAATGGCCACCTTGCCCTCGTTGTACATGTCCCGCATAGGGGCCATGTTGGGGTGGAACCCGATGTGGTTGTCGAGCGCCAGCACCTCGTCGTCCGCGATGTTTACGTAGGGGCGGTAGTCCCTGTAGAGAGAATCCCCGTAGGGCACCACCGTGTTCATGTAGTCGTTTCCGCCGGTAAGTTGCAACACTACCAGGACGGGATCTTTGGTTTCGCCGTTCAATTCACTCTCCTCTCAACCCGGTTGCCGGGTTCGAAGCCGGGGCCCAGCGGCCCCGGCCATGTGCCGCGTTAGGCGAACTGGAACTCTCTAAGCGAGACGATCAGCTGCAGAATCTCGGCCACGCGGCCCTCGGACTCCACCGCCTTGTCGCCGTCCCAACACAGGTCGCCGTCCATCTCCACGTGGGCTATCAGCTCCTTGCGGGAGTTTTCGTTGATGTCCAGCGGGCCCATGAGGTCGAGGCAGATGTCGACGAGCTCCTCTGGGGTGCTTGCCTGGGCCTTCACCCTGTCCATGATAGAGCGGATGCCGGGGCGGCTTACGTCCCCGACCATCTCCGCAACAAAGTTGGTGCGTTTCATCAGCGAGCCGCTGTTGATCCACTCCGGGCCGGCGTGCCAGCCTTCCACGCTGGGCGGATTGAGCAGGTCCTGGCCCATGTAGCTGATCTGGTTCGACCAGTCGAACACCTCGGGGCACGGCAGCTCGGTGTCGCCCACGAAACGCAGCGCGCCAATGACGACCTCGGTTGGGTTCTTGACCTTGTTGAGGCGGGACTCCTTGAAGAAGTCCGAGTTGAACAGCACCCCCAGCGCGGCCCGCATGTCGTAGTCGGACTCAATGAGGGTGTCCACGAGCAGCTCGACAGCCTCCGGATCGTTGGGCGGAGTGACAGACCACGCCGGCACCTGTGGCTCGTCGGCGACGAAGAAGTTGTACAGGTGGCGGGCGATGAACCTGGCGGTCGCCCGCTGCTGAAGGACGATCTCGATGATGTCTTCGCCGTTGAAGTTGCCCGTGTGGCCCAGGAACGTCTTCTCTCCGTTGTCGTGATCCTCTTCCTTGTATTCGAAATACCAGTCCCACCTGCCCATATGGAACCTGGGCAGCTTGGGAGACATCGTCCAGCCAGTGAAGGCGCGGGAGCACTCCCTGACGTCCGTCTCGGTGTAGTTGCCCACTCCCATTGTGAAGAGCTCGAGCAACTCCCTTCCCCAATTCTCGTTGACGGCGGTTGCGTGGTTTTCGTTGTTGTCGAGCCAGTAGATCATGCCCGGGCACCTTGCGACCCCGAGAAGGATGTCGCGGTAATTGCCGAGCCCGTTTTCGCGGAACATGTCCACCATGTCGATGATCTCGTCGTAGTGGTCTACCTTCGACACGCCGGTAGCGAAGATCTGGTGATAGAAGAGGCACAGCTTTTCCTGGAGCGGCGCCTTCGTGTTGATCATTCTCCAGACCCACCCGGATTGGCCGATGCCGCCAAGCGTGCCGGGCTTCCACTGCAGAAACTGGTAGCGCAGAAACTCGTAGATGTCGACCGGCTCCTGGTTCTCCGGGTGCAGAAGCTCCTCGACGGTGGCCTCGTATCCCCTGGCGACCCTCGCCTCTATTTCTTCCCTCGCCGCTCCGAACCCTGCCCTGCGCATCAGGTGCGCCATCAATTCGATGTCTGTGTTGCTCATAGGCAGTACTCCTTCAAACTATGCTCTGCGGCCCGGGCGGCTATTCCGCCATGCGACGCGCCACCACGAGTCTCGCCAACCCGTTGCGTTGGCACCAGACTAGCAAATGAGAAAAACAGTGTCAATCTGTCGCGGCGCCGAGAACCGCATGGCGCAGGTTGTGGGAAAACCAAACACGGCTCCGCATGGTGGAAAGGCTTGTCCTCTGTGGGGCGAAAATCAAAAGGTGTTGACATCCGCACGCCTTAGAGCTTACTCTCTAGGCGACCTAGGCCCGACGCCATCGTGTGGAAAATCCACGACCCCCGGCGGCAGGCCACCGGTTGCCGCCGTCCAGGCCGGATTTGGCAGGGCGGCGCAGGCAGTAGAGGAGCGGTGACTTATGCGGGACTACGCGGTAAACCGACTCATCCTACTGATACCGACGTTTTTCATCACGACGTTCATCATATTCATGCTGGTGCGCGTCATGCCGGGTGACGTTCTCGACCGGCTGCTGCAGGACGGCCTCATCGCCAACCAGGAACAGCTTGAGATCATGCGCACCGAGATGGGCATCAACCGTCCCCTCGTCAACCAGTACTTCGAGTTCATAGGCGACATCTTCCGCGGCGACCTGGGTAAGTCGCTTTGGACCGACCGCAAGGTGATCAACAGGATCGGCACTGCCCTGCCCGTCACGCTGGAGATCACCTTCCTGGGGATGCTCGTCGCCGTGACTGTGGCTATTCCAGTGGGGGTGTTCGCCGCTCTGCGGCAGGACAGTATCCTCGACTATTTGTTTCGCTCGTCCGCGTTCATGTGGGTCGCCGCCCCCACCTTTTGGGTCGGCACCATAGTGATTACGTTCCCGGCGATATGGTGGGGCTACCTCGCGCCAATCCGCTACGCTCGTATAACCGAAGACCCCGTAACCAACCTTCAACAGTTTATAGTGCCGGCGCTCATCCTGGGCCTGGGGCTATCAGGCAGCCTCGTTCGAATCACGCGGGCCATGATGCTGGAGGTGCTCCGGCAGGACTACATCAGAACGGCAAGGGCCAAGGGCCTTGTGGAGCGCGTAGTCATATACAAGCACGCGCTCAAGAACGCGATGA
This sequence comes from Dehalococcoidia bacterium, assembly GCA_965226695.1. Classification (GTDB taxonomy): domain Bacteria; phylum Chloroflexota; class Dehalococcoidia; order Lucifugimonadales; family CATOSD01; genus CATOSD01. The sequence goes on along the minus strand of OZ245405.1, from coordinate 2,070,136 downwards.
TCCCGGTCGCCACCTGGATAGGCCTGGACATCGCGTTCCTCATTGGCGGGACCGTGGTTATCGAGCAGATTTTCACCCTGCCCGGCATGGGAAGGCTGCTCGTGGACTCGATCGACCTGCGCGACTGGCCGATGATCCAGGGCGCGGCCCTCTTCTTCACCATCTGGATTCTGCTAGTGAACCTGATTGTGGACCTGAGCTACGGTTGGCTGGACCCCCGAGTCCGCTATGAGTAACGCGCGCCAGGCACCCGGCGAGGACGGATAGCGATGGGCATGAGATTCGGACAGAGCACCGCTGGCGATGCCGCCGCGGCCGAGCAGAGCCTCCTGGTCGAAGGGCTCAGGCCGCAGCGAAGTCTTCTCTTTCGATTTTGGCGCGCCTGGCGCCACAAGCCGTTGGCAGCCGCTGGCGGCTTGGTGGTGCTGTTCGTAGTCATCGTTGCCCTGCTCGCACCCTGGATTTCCCCCTACCATCCGCTGTATCCGAACCTGGGTGACGAGCTGAAGGGCATCAGCACCACCTACTGGATGGGCACTGACAACTTCGGCCGCGATATACTCAGCCGGGTCATACACGGAGCCAGGGTGTCGCTGATCGTAGCCGCAGTATCGGTTGGTGTCGGCGTAACCGGCGCTACCGCGCTTGGAATGGTGACGGGCTACGTCGGCGGAAGAGTGGACCGCTACGCCCAGCGGTTCGTCGACGCCTTCATGAGCATTCCCGCGCTCGTGTTCCTGCTGGTGGCCGCTGGTGCGCTCGGCCCGAGCCTGCAGACGGTGATCGTCATCCTAGCCGTGAGGTACACCTTCACCCAATCGCGTCTCATTAGAGGGTCCGTCATCTCAATCAAGGAGAACCAGTACTTCGACGGCGCAAAGGCCATAGGTGTGCCTTTGATTGGCATACTGTGGCGCTACGTGCTGCCCAACGTCGGCCCCACCGCGCTGGTGCTCGCCACCGCCGCCGTGGGCTGGGCGATACTGGCAGAGGCGTCGCTGAGCTTCCTGGGATACGGCGTTCCCCCGCCCAGCCCTACCTGGGGCGGCATGCTGGCCTTCGAGAGCCGCGATTTCTTCCGCCAGCAATGGACCATGGCTGTCGCTCCCGGCGTGATTCTCACCATCGTGGTGTTCAGCATGAATATGTTCGGCGACGGGGTCAGGGACGTTCTCGACCCCCGCCTCCGAGGAAGCCGCACCGAGGCCCAATAGGCCGCGGTGTTTCAAGAGTCAAGTGCGGGTACAGTTCCAAAGGAGGTTAGGTCCAAGTAGAATACGACCACGACAGCCAGGCGTTGGGGCGTCGCCTCATCCGCCTTTGACAGACTTTAGCCAAACGAATAGTCTGTGGAATCATTCCAAGCTACAAAGAGGAGGAAGGACATGTTGACTGCCAGAATCTTCGGCAAGATTGGCATATTGCGCTCGCGGGGAGGGTTAGCCGTGCCCCTTGTGCTGGCTCTCACCGCCGCTTTGGCCATGATGCTCGCGGTCGCGTGCACCAGCGACGAGCCGGAGGATACGCCGGTACCCGCCGTGGCCCCTACTGCCGCGCCGGCGGCGCAAGTTGCGCCCACAGCCGCGCCGGCCGCCGAGCCAGCCATGGCGCCCGATGATGACATGATGGAGGCCCAGTTCGGCGGCTTCCTCGATTTGCCTACCGGCACAGGCCGCCAGACGAACACCGACCCGCACATGACCCCCTGTTGCACCACCTGGTGGCAGCCGGTGAGCAACCGCGTGGTCGACCTGCACCCGCTGACCCTGGAGCCGAGGCCCCAGGTGGCCGAAAGCTGGGAGTGGTCCAGCGACCTCCTGACGCTTACGCTTGTCATTCGCGACGACATCTCCTTCCAGGACAGGGCGCCGGCAAACGGGCGCAAGATGGTCGCTGAAGACGTCGCCTACTCGCTGCGCAGGTCCAGGGGCCTCGAAAACCCCGAAAACCTGGACGAGGTGAACTGGCCTCGCTCCAGCGTGCTCCGCTCGATGGCTGACGCGCAGGCAGTGGACGACACGACGGTCGAAGTCACCCTGAACAACGTCGATGGCGGCTTCCTGCTCGGCTTGGGCGACATTCGCAACATGGTCGTGCCCAAGGAGCTTGTGGACCAGTGCGGCAACCTCAAGGACACCGCCAACTGCACCTTAGGCATAGGGCCGTTCATCCTCGACCTGTTCGATGAGCAGGTCAAGTACGACTACGTCAAGAACGACAACTACTGGCGCCAGAACGAAAAGGGCGAGGGCCTGCCGTACCTCGAAGGGCTGCGCTATACCGCCATTTCCGACAAGGCGGCTATCATAGCGGGACTGCGCTCCAGCCAGCTCGACATGTGGGCATCCTCACAGGTGATGCCCCGCAACGTGCTGGACATCCAGAGCACCAACCCCGAGATCAAGCGGCATGCCTACGTGGGCGCCTGCTGCGGCAACATCGGCATTCAGTTCGACATCACCAAGAAGCCGTTTGACGACCTTCGCGTGCGCCGCGCGATCCACCTGCTGATAGACCGCGACACGACCTCTGGCGTCCACTTCGGTGGCGGCCCCGAGAGCTATGGTCGGGACTGGAACTACGGCACCCCCGCGTCGTCCCTGTTCATCGACTACGCGCTGCCCCAGGAAGAGGTGAAGACCCTGCCTGGATTCCGCCAGCCCAAGACTGACGACATCGCGGAGGCCAAGCGGTTGCTCGCCGAAGCCGGCTTCCCGGACGGCTTAGAGTTCCAATGCGACGCTTCGGCCAGCGGCAGAGGCGCCGTCCACGGCGACGCCGACGGCTGCTTCCTCGTCCAGGCGCAGTTCATCCGCGACTACGAGGTCTCCGGCGAGCTGCCTGACCTTAAGGTAACCGTTAAGACCTTCGACAACATGCACGAACGCAACGTCAACTACCTGCATCCGGGCGTGTTCTGGTGGAGCTACACCTACGAGATGGACCCTGGCCTACAGCTACAGCTTACCTACGGCTGCGAGGGCGGGCGCAACTACGTCTGGCCGCGCGACCGCGACGAAGACCTGTGCGACGACACGTGGCAGTCCAAGTGGCAGGCACAGCAATCGGAGCTGGACCCGGCCAAGCGCCAGGAACTGCTTCACGACCTTCAGCGCTACACCATAGACCAGGTGTGGAAGGCGCTGGTGTGGGACCCCAAGTACAGCATTCTCTACAACGACAGAGTGCACGGGGTCGAGGAGCACCTGGGGCCGTCCGTTGGCATCATCCCCAACTACAACCTGGAGTTCCTCTGGAAGACACAATAGCGGTGTTAGTGCCGGGGCGCGCGCAACGCGCGTCTCGGCGTGACGCCTGATAGTCCGGCTCGCCCCAAGCTCGCTTCGGTGGGCTTGGGGTGACCGCGTTAACGGCCCGGCCTTTCAACGCCGGCCACTGAAGGGACCGCCATATGGCATACCAGTTCGCCAGGTACGAGAAGAAGGGGAACGTCGCCTACGTGACGATCGACCGCCCCGAGGTCATGAACGCCCTGCACCCGCCGGCCAATGAGGAGCTTTCCCGCATCTGGACCGACTTTCAGGAAGACGACGAGATGTGGTTGGCGGTGCTGACCGGGACGGGCGAGCGGGCCTTCTGCGCGGGCGCCGACCTTAAGCACATGGCCCAATTTCAGGGTCGGGGTGACAATCGCCACCTGGCTAACCGCGGCGGATTCGGCGGCTTGGACACCCGGTTCGACCTGTGGAAGCCCGTGATTGCCGCCGTCAACGGATACTGCCTGGCCGGGGGTTTCGAGCTGATGCTGGCCTGCGACATTGTCGTCGCGGCGGAGCACGCGCAGTTCGGGCTGCCGGAGCCACGCTGGGGGCTGGACGCGGGGCCGACCGGCTTTCACCGGCTTGTGCGCCAGGTCCCCACCAAGACGGCCATGGGCATGCTGCTCACGGGCAGGTTCATCGACGCCCAGGAGGCCAGGCAGATCGGGCTGGTCAACGAGGTCGTCCCGGCGGCAGAGCTGATGGCGGCCGCGGAGCGGTGGGCGGCGCAGATCCTGGAGTGCGCCCCTCTCTCGGTACGCGGCACCAAGCAGGCCGCGTACGCCGGGCTGGGCCTGCCCCTGGAGACAGCGGCTCGCCTGGAGTACGATTGGCGCGTTCGCTCGGCGGTGTCCGACGACCGCCTGGAGGGGCCGAAGGCCTTTTCGGAGAAGCGCAGCCCAACCTGGAAGGGACGGTAGGACGCGCCGCGTAGCCTTGCCCGCGCTGCCCTTTCAACTTAGAATAAGCCCCGTGTAGACGGCTCGTCACCGCTGGTCCGCACCTGTCGCCCACACACTGGCGCAGGTAGAGCGGGTGGTCCCGGCGGCGGACGCGAAAGCCAGAGGCAAAGTCTGATGGTCACCACAGCCGCGGGGTTGAGCGACGTTCGCGTCTTAGACCTGTCGCAAGACATCGCGGGGCCTTATGCGGCCTGCCTGATCGGCGCGTTCGGCGCGGACGTGATCAAGGTCGAGCCGCCCGGCGCGGGCGACCTGACGCGCCGACGGGGCCCCTTTGCCAACGACGATCCGGACCCCAACCGCAGCGCTCCGTTTCTGTACCTGAACCGCAACAAGCGCGGCGTGACCCTGGACTTGCGCACACCTACCGGCCTGGCTCTCGCGCGGCGGCTAATCAATGTCGCGGACGTGGTAATCGACAACTCCGAACCTGGCTCGCCCCTGTTCGACGCCCTGGACGGACGCAGGATACGCAGCGGCAATCCGGCGGTGGTGGTGACGTCGGTGACCAACTTCGGGCGCTCGGGGCCGTACAAGGGGTACAAGGGCGGCGAGCTGGTGATGGATGCGCTCGGCGGCTGGATATTCGTCACCGGGGAGCCGGAACGTGATCCGGTGAAGCCGGGCCTGTTCCAGGCGCAGTATTCAGCGGGCCTGAATGCCGCAATCCATTCTTTGGCGGCTCTGAACGTGCGGCAGGCGACCGGTGAGGGCCGAAACGTCGAGGTGTCCGTCATGGAAACAGCCGCCCACTTCGTTGGCTCGGGCATCTCCATGTACTCCAGCTCAGGCGACCTGCAGGTGCGCGCCGGAAGCTGGACGTCGATGCTCAAGGGCTGGGTCGGCCCCCGCAGCCACCCGACCGAGATTTACGAGTGCAAGGACGGCCACGTGGGTGTCGCGGTGCAGACGCAAGGCCAGTGGGAGATGTTCACGCTGGCATTGGGCATTCCGGAGCTGGAGACGGACCCGAGATTCGCCACCAACTACTCAGAGCGGGGACGCCACGTGCGGGAGTTCAACGCGGTCGTCGCGCCCTGGTTCATGGAGCGGACGCGGCGCGAGATTTTCGACCTGCTCGGCCAGTACCGAATCCCCTGCGGCATGGCCTATACCGCGGAAGAGATACTGGAAGACCCGCAGCACGAGAGCGTTGGGTTCTTCCAGCAGCTCGAGCAGGCCGATGGCTCCATGCTGCCCTTCCCGCGCCTGCCGCTGCGTGGTGATGGCCTGCACGTGCGCATGGCGCGCGCGCCGTCACTTGGCGAGCACAACCGCGAAGTCTACACTGAGTTGCTGGGCCTGGGCGGGGCCGAGTTGGCGTCGCTGCGCGGCGCGGGGGTGATCTAATGCTACTGCAAGGTGTCCGAATACTCGATCTCACGTACTACATCGCCGGGCCCGTCGGCACGCAGGTGCTTGCCGACCTCGGCGCGGAGACCATCAAGGTCGAAGGCCCCTTCGCGTCGACCAGGACACGAGTCGACGAGACGCCCGAGAACGGCGGCTCCCGGCCACGCGTCGTGGTAGCCTACACCGGCTTCAACTTCCTCAACCGGAACAAGCGGAGCGTGGTGCTCAACCTTGCCTCCGACGAGGGCAAGCAGGTCTTTCGCGACCTCGTGCGCATCAGCGACCTGATCGTCGAAAACTACAGCCTTCGAGTAATGCGAAACTTCGGATTCGAGTACCCGGCTCTCAGGGAAATCAACCCCGGCATCATAGTAATCTCAATGCCGGGCTATGGGCGCGAAGGTCCGTACCGGGAGTACGCCTCCTGGGGCGAGACAATCGAGTCCACGGCCGGACTGACCCAGATGACCGGCTACGAGGACGGCCCGCCGCTGCGCTCCGCCATCTACATGCCCGACCCCTTCAGCGGCATGTACGCCGCCATGGCTGCCATGGTGTGCCTCAACCAGCGCTCCAAGACGGGCCAGGGGCAGCACGTCACGGTCAGCCACCTGGAATCCGCATCGCAGCTTTCGGGCGAGGCCATCCTGGATTTCGCCATGAACGGGCGAAACGGCCGCAGGATGGGCAGCCACAACAAGTACCGCGCTCCCCACGGCGTCTATCCCTGCGCCGGCGAGGACGAGTGGGTCGCCATAGACGTGGGCGGCGAAGAGGAGTGGGACGCCTTCCGAGCGGCGCTGGGCGATCCCGACTGGACTCGCGAGCCGCAGTTCGCCGACCTGCTCGCCCGCCACGCCAACCAGGACGAACTCGACGAACACATAGCGGACTGGACCCGCCGGCGCGCTAAGTCCGAGGTTACGGCAACCCTCCAGGGCGCCGGCGTCGCTGCGGGCGGGGTCCAAAATGCCAGCGACCTCGTGGCGGACGCACACCTGAACGAGCGGGGCTATTTCTGGCACTACGCGGAGAACCTCGACGGCCACCCGACGATCGCTTTTCCGGGTGGCAGGGCCGTCTACGAAGGGGCGCCCAACGACGTGATGCGTCGCGCGCCCGCGTTCGGGGAGGACAACTCTTACGTTCTTAGTGAGCTGCTCGGATACCCCGACCGGCATATCGACCGGCTGCGGGAGTTGGAAGTGACGCTGGACATCCTTCCCAAGTTCTGACGAAACAAAGCTGATAGGAGGCCAATATGGCTGTGATAGAGTACGAAAAGAGAGGCAGGGTCGCCTACGTGACCATTAACCGGCCTGAGGCCATGAACGCCCTCAACCGCGAAGTGCAGACGGGCCTCGCCGACGCCTGGCGGGAAGTGGAATCGGACCCGGACGTGTTCGCCGCGGTGCTGTCCGGCGCTGGCGGCCGCGCGTTCTCGGCGGGAGCCGACCTGAAGACGATGGAGACCGGCGACGACCGGGGCGAGCCGGTGGTTCCGGCGGCGCGCGAGGACGGCTCGCTGGGGCCGTCGGTCAAGGGAGTCAGCAAGCCCGTGGTGGCCGCCATCGACGGATACTGCCTCGCGGGGGGCCTGGAGCTCGCGCTCGCCTGCGACATCCGCATAGCAACCGAGCGGTCCCAGTTTGGCTGCCCGGAAGTGAAGTGGAACCTGCTGCACGGCTTCGGCGCACAGGTCATGCCCTTCAACGCCCACATGTCCAGCATGATGGAGCTGTTGCTGACGGGCGAGTTCGTCGACGCCCAGGAGGCCAGGCGAATCGGGCTCGTCTCCCGCGTGGTCGAAGACGGGAGGCACCTGGAGGCCGCTGAGGAGCTGTGCGAGAAGATTTGCCGGAACGCTCCGCTCGCCATAAGGGTGACCAAGGAGCTGGCGTCCCTCAGAGTCAACCAGGGGCTGCGCGAAGGGATGCGACTGTACGCGACGCTCGGCAGGCTGCTCAGGACAACCAACGATTCGAAGGAAGGCCCCCGGGCGTTCGCCGAGAAGCGCCAGCCCAGCTTCACCGGCAGGTAGGCGGCCTTACGCTGCGAAGTGCGGGGCGGCCGCCCATCCTGCCCAGTGTTTGCGGCCGCGCCCTTAAAGCCCGTTCAGAAAACGCTCGACCTCGAAGTTGAACACGTCCGGCCTCTCGAAGTAGACCGAGTGGCCCGCGTCGGGCACCCGCAGCAGGCTTGCGCTGGGCACGTAACCGGCGGCCATTTCGATCACGTGTGGCGGCGTGACGTCGTCCTCGTCGCCGACGATAAACAGCGTTGGCGTCGTAACCTTCGCCAGGTCCGAGGCCAGCGGCCCGCCCGAAAGGCCCTCCGTCCCGAAGGGCACGCGCGGCGGATTTGTCCTCGAAATCTGGAGGTACAGGTTCGCCAGGTTCGGGTTGCGCGCCTGGAATCCTCTCGCAAGCGCCCTCACGCCAATCTCCTGTGTCGCCGCCTGCGCCTCGCGGAAGCTGGCAAAGGTCTGCTGCAGCTCCGGCTCCGCGATGCCGCCAGGCGTGTCCGCCATTACGAGGCTCTTCACCCGCTCCGGGTGCTCCACCGTCAGCCCCAGGCAAGTCCATCCACCCATGGACTGCGCCACAAGGTGCGCGCTGTCGATTCCCAGGTGGTCGAGCAGCGCTCGCAGGTCCTCGACGAACATCGACCTGCCGGGCGCGTCGGCGCTGTCCAATGAGCGCCCGAAGCCTCGATGGTCGATAGTGATGCAGCGGTAGCTCCTCGAGAAGTAGGGTATCTGCTGCCACCAGCTCAGCAGGTTGCCGCCGGCGCCGTGGGCGAACACGATGGCGTCCCCTTCTCCGAATTCCTGGTAGTGCATCTCGATTCCGTTGATGTCCGCTTTCGACACTCGTCACCTCCCGCATTGTTCGAATGTCGCCATTCTAGCGCGGTTGCGGCCCCGCGGTCGACCCCGGTCCGGCGTGGCGCACAGCCGCAGAGGCCTGCCGCAGACTGTCCTTGCGAAGTCGTGCGGCCTGAAATACAATTGGCCTCGGCCATGGTGCCCCGAATCCGTAGTAGGCCAACCAGCGCCGAGGAGGTCACGCGTGGACTTCGAACCCAGGTATTCCGAAGAGCAGCAGCAGTTCAGGACCGAAGTGCGAGAGTGGCTTGAGGAGCACGTTCCTGAGGACCTCGCCAATCCCGCCGACTCCGCCAAGACGTCGTATGAGGACTATCTGAAGTACAGGGGTCTCGGCAGGAAGCTCGGCGATAAAGGCTGGCTCTGGGCCACCGCGCCGACACAATACGGCGGAGGCGGCCTCTCCATCGACCACGCGATTGTGATAGAAGAGGAGCTGGACAGGCACGACCTGTCCGTGCCTCCCTACTACGACAGCGGTGGACGCCTGGGAGGTGCGAGCATACTGGTGTGGGGCAGCGACGAACAGAAGGACCACTTCCTGCCCCCCATCTTCAAGGGCGAGGTGCGCACCTGGCAGCTGCTGACCGAGCCCGGGGCCGGCTCCGACCTGGCCGGCGTCAAGATCAGCGCCGTCCGCGACGGCGACGAGTACGTGATCAACGGCCAGAAGATTTACGTGGGCAGCTCCAACGGGGCGGAACAGTTCTGGATGATTACCTGCACCGACCCGGAGGGAGAGCGGCACCAGAACCTGAGCTGGTTCATCATTCCCGCCGACAGCCCCGGCATCACCGTCACGCCAATGGACCTGCTCATCGCCGGCGGCGAGGGCGGCGCCGGCACCGGCGTTAAGAACACCATCTTCTTCGACAACGTGAGGGTTCCGGCGTTTAATCTCATAGGCGGTGAGAACAACGGTTGGCGCGTCGCCACCACGCACCTCGAGCTGGAGCACGGGTCCGGAGGCACCATCCGGCGCAATCGAATGGTGGACCGGCTGTTCGAGTACATGGGCACACTCAAGCGGGACGGCAAGCCGCTGCTGGAAAACCAAGACGCCCGTGACGCGCTGGGGGACTTTTACATCGAGGCCGAGATTTCCAGGCTCTTCGGGCTCCGCAACTACTGGATGCGCAACTCGGGCGTGCCATTGTCCTACGAAGGTCCGCAGTCCTCCTTCTATCGCAAGAATACCGGGCTGAAGATGGCGCAGCGCATACTGGACCTGATTGGCCCCTACGCGCTCACCAACGACCCCAAGTGGGACCTGTCCGACGAGCACATGGAGGTGTACCAGCGCTCCAGCATAGTGGCCCTTCACCCTGGCGGCACTACCGACATCCAGAAGGTGATCATGGCCAGGCGAATCGGCATCGGGCGCGAGGTCAAGGAGAGGCAAGGAGCGCTAGCGTAGCGCGGCCCGGCGACAACGCGAATCGGCTAGACCAGGAGAGGGCGCGTCATGGACCTATCGCTGAGCGAGTACCAGCAGCAGCTAAAGAACACCGCGCGGGACTTCATGGACCGCGAGTGCCCCAAGGAGACACTGCTGGACCTGGACGAGTCGGACACGGGCTACAGCGACGACATCTGGCAAAAGGCCTCGGAAATCGGATGGCTGGGGATGCTGGTGCCGGCGGAGTACGGCGGCGCGGGCGGCTCGCTGACGGACGCGGCGGTCGTCTACGAACAACTTGGCAGCGGGCCGCTCTCCGGTCCGTTCTTCTCGTCGGGAGTGCTGGGCGCGCTCATAGTCGAGGAGAGCGGCAGCGACGAGCAGAAACAGCGCTACCTGCCTGGAATCGCAAGCGGCCAGGAGATTTTTGCGCTCGCCTTCACCGAACCCAGCTACGGATGGGGCCCCGCGTCGATTCAGCTTCGCGCCGAGCGCACCGACGGCGGTTACACACTGAGCGGCACCAAGCTGTTCGTTCACGACGCGCTCGCGGCGTCCAGGCTGATTTGCCCTGTTCGCACGGGAGACTCCGACAATCCCGCGGACGGCGTATCCCTCCTCGTCGTGGACTCCAGCGCGGAGGGCATGACCTCCCGCAAGTTGTCGGGCTTCATGGGCTGGGTAGGCGAGGTCAACTTCGAGGGCGTGCGCGTGAACGAGTCCACGGTCCTCGGGGAGGCCGGCGGCGGCTGGGCGCCACTCCAACGGGCCCTCCGCCGCGCCGCGCCGGTGCTGTGCGCCTACAAGGTGGGCGGCTCGCAGGCGGTGTTCGACATGTCGGTGGAGTACAGCCGCACGCGACGCCAGTTCGGCACGCCCATAGGCCGGTTTCAGCGTGTGCAGGACCACATCATCAGCATCGTGAACCATCTCGACGCCGCGCGCTGGACCACATTCGAGGCGCTGTGGAAGCTCGATACCGGAAGGCCGGCCGACACGAGCGTTCACATGGCGAAGGCTGTCTCGAGCGAGGCGTACATGCAGGCGTGCAACGGCGCCCATGAGGTGCACGCGGGCCTGGGCGTGATGAGGGAGTACGGACTCACGCTACACACGCGGATGTCGCGCACGCTATATCACATGCTCGGAGATCCGCTCCACCACCGCAGGCTGATGGTGGACACGCTCGATATCTAGCCCTTGGCGGCCAGCAGCTCGCTGAGCCTGTCGATCGGCATCTCGTGGCGGGTGTTGCCATCCCGGCCGACCATGGTTTCGGATCTCAGAATCGAGTTCACGATCGCCTCTTCGGTCGCCTCGACGGCGGCCCGGAACAGCGGCGTCAGGGCCGCGTCGTCGATGTCGGGCCGCTCGAACGAGCTCGAAAACGCTATCACGAAGTCGCCGCTGCCGTGGCTCGCAATGCCCCCTACCCGCGCGAGGCCCAGGCCGGCACGCCTTGCTATGCGACCGAGCTGGCGCGCCGTCACTGGGGCGTCGGTGCCGAGCACCATCATGGTAGACCCGCCGGAGTCGTCGCCCATGCCGGGCGGCAGGATATGGCGGCCCACCTCCACACCGCCGATGCGAAGCTCGCGGGGGTCACCTGTGTTGGTCAGCGTCAGCGCCCCTACCGTGTAGGTAGCGTCAAGTCCGTGGCAAATGCGGGAAGCCGTGCCAATTCCCGCTTTCCACCCGAACCCTGTCATGCCCGCGCCTGCACCGATGTTGCCCTCTTCCACGTTCGGCGTCGTCGCGCCTTTAATCGCGTCGAAAACGTGCTTCGCCTCGACGTGCCTGCCGATAATGTCGTTGAGGAAGCCATCGTTGCACTCCCCTACAATGGGGTTGAAAGAGTAGATGCCCGGGTTGGAGCCTGCCAGGAAGTCCACCAGCGCGTCGGCAACGCGCCAGGTGCTCAGAGTCCCGGTCAGGGCGATGGGAGTCTCGATTACGCCCAGCTCCTGGACTTGCAGAAAGCCGACCGCCTTGCCGAACCCGTTCAGCACGTGCACGGCCGCGGTAACCTTGTGCCTGAACAGGTTGCGCTGGTGGGGCATGATTACCGTAACGCCCGTACGCACCGGCCCACTGCCGATCCGCATAATAGGGCCACTCCCTTCTATCAAAGTCGTGTGGCCCACGGCCACACCCTCGACGTCAGTTATCGAGTTGTGCTCCCCACGGGGGAGGAGTCCAAGCTGCAACCCCAGTTCGGTCGCGCGGGGTCGAGCCCTAGATTTCAAGAAAGCCATACATTCGCTCCGCTCCACGAATAGGTCGACCGAGAATAAACCAAGTCCAAGCTTAGTGCAAGCGACCGATCCGAAGCTCGCCTAGACCGACCCGCTGTTGAATTCTAGGCGCTCGCAGCCAGCAACATCAACCCGGCCATGGCCGCCGCCAGGCCCACCCACTGGTTGGGGGCGATCCTCTCGCGGAAGAACACCAGCCCGCCCAGTATGGGCAGCACCGGGTAGATCGTCGCCGCCGCGGCGACGATGGAAATGACACCCACTTCTGCGCCCCGGGCAAACGCGAACAGGCCCATCGTCTCGAGCAGCGCGACGAACACCGCGCCCGCGAGCAGCATTGGGGTGAGCATCCGCCAGGGCGCGGTTCGCGTCACAGCCAGCGCCGGCGTCACCATGGCCAGCGTCAGCATCCTCGTCAGGAAGACGGGCAGGAACCAGCCCAGCTCCCGCGAGGCAAGGCTTATCACGTACTGCCAGCTTCCCAGGCAGAACATAGCCACGATGGCGAACAGGACGCCCTGCCCGACAAGTCCCCGCCTGGACTTCAGGTTGCGCAGGTCGACCGACACCAGCGCCACGCCGCCTATCACCGCCGGCATCGCGGCGAGCTGAATGGCGTTGAGACGCTCCCCCGACAGCGCGACCGCCAGCAGTATAACCACAACCGCGTTCGCGCCGATGATCGGCGTGACGATGGCTATCGGGCCTATCTGGAGCGCTCGATAGAAGAATATGTAGGTGCCGAACGCTAAGGCGGAGATCGCCGCCATCTCGGCCCACTGGCCCGCCCCGACTTCCCCGAGGTCGTTGGCGACGAGCAGGTAGGCGGACGAGAGCGCGACCGAGCCGGCGTGCACCCAGAATACGGTTCTAAGGCCGCCGATCCGCTTCGTAACCAGCGCGGCCGCAAAATCGGACGCTCCCCAACCTATGGCGGCCAGCAGCCCAAATGCGAGGCTCTCGATTACCATCCGCCGGTCGGCTAGCGCGCGCCGGCGGCGGGACCGGCGCCGCGCACGTGCGGCAAGGCGTCGGACGCTGAGACGCTGCCGACAAGCCGCTCGCCGTCGACGACCGGAAGCTCGCCGTCCGGCAGCGTCGCCAGCAACGCCATGGCGTCCCACAAGTCGTCGTCGGGGCGCACGTATGGCAGCGGCAGCGGCCTCATGGCATTGCGCACCGGGACCGCCCGCCAGAGCGCAGTCGGCACAGAGGCGGCGTCCTCTCCGGTGAGCACTCCGACCAGCCTGTCGCCCTCACACACGAACAGCGCCCGCCGGCCCGAGGGAAGCAGCCGGCGATGAACGGCGTCGCGCAACGGCATGTCCGGCGGAGCGACCAGCGGCTTCGCCCACATGGCGGAGGACACGAGCGGCGCGTCCTCGGTTTTAGCGGCCTCCGGCCTGCGGGAGGAGGCTGCCGCGGCCGCGAACAGGAACAGGCCAACGAGCACGAGCAGCAGCCCGCCCGGATTGCCCTGCAACACCCGGAACAGGCCCCAAGCCACGAATGCCAAGCCGAACAGCTGCCCTCCCCACCCGGCAATGGTCGCCGCGAGGCGGAAGTTGCCGCTGACTGCCCACACTATCGAGCGAAAGATCCTGCCCCCGTCCATGGGGTAGGCCGGTATCAGGTTGAAAAGGCCCAGCACAAGATTCACCACCGAGAGGTATACCAGGATCCCCTGTAGCGGCGGGTACGTGTTGCTGAGCGGTTGCAGCGCCAGCCAGAACAGACCGGCGAGCACCAAGCTCGTCGCGGGGCCGACCGACGCTATCGAGAGCTCCTCCCAGGCGGTGCGCGGCTCCTCCTTCAATTGGCTGATGCCTCCCAGCAGGAAAAGCGTGATGCCCTGCACCTCTATGCCACGCCGTCTGGCGACGATGGAGTGGGCAAACTCGTGGGCCAGCACGGACGCGAACAGCAGCAACGCGGCGACGAGGGCGGTGGCCCAGTACTGCGGGCCGCTCCAGCCCCAGTAGAGCGAAGGGTAGAACTGGGTCGCCAGGCTCCAAGTAACCAGAACGAGCAGCAGGAACCACGAGTAGTGGAGCCCGACTGGAATGCCCGATATGCTGGCGATGTTGAGGGTCGAGCCTCGACCCATTGGACCAAGCAGGAAACGTCGCGCCGCCGAGCCAAGACGTCTGATTCGCCCTGGGCGATTTTGCCGACTAGCCAAGTCCGTCAGCCCATGACCGTCGCACCGATGAGCCGGCCAATGCCGTATGTGACGCCGGCCGCGGCGCTCCCCAGCGCCAGCATCCTGAGCGCGCCCCAGGCCGGGTTGTTCGCCGAAAACAGGCCGAGTGCACCGCCCACGACCACGAGCGCTCCCGCACTCATGGCGGCGCTCAGGACGAAGGCCGACAGGCCGGTGTCGAACAGGTACGCGAGAATCGGAACGACCGCCCCCACTACGAACGCCGCAAATGAGCTGAGCGCAGCCTGCCACGGCGAACCAAGCTGGTTCGGGTCCAGGCCCAGCTCCTCCCTCGCCATCGTGTCCAGCGCCACCTCCGGGCGCTCCATGATGCGTTTGGCGAATCTCTCGGCCTCTTCCTGGCTCAGTCCCTTCGCCCGGTATATCAGCACCAACTCCTGCTCCTCCTCCTCGGGCCAGGCTTCGAGCTCGGCGCGCTCGACTCTGATACTGCGTTCGTACACGTCCCGCTGGGAGCGCATGGAGACGTATTCGCCGGCCGCCATCGAGAACGCGCCGGCAAGCAGCCCGGCAAGACCCGCGAGCAGGACTATTTCAGGATTGCCGGAGCCGCCCGCAACCCCCATCACGAGGCTGAAGTTGGAGACCAGCCCATCGTTCACGCCCAGCACCGCGGCCCTCAGACCACCCCCGCCAGCTGCGCCGGAGCGACGCAGTTCCCACCCCGCGGCGCCTTCTTCTCCGGAGTCCAGCCGGCGCAGGGTGCGGGCATGTTTGCGTTCCTCCTCCGCCATGTCCTCCGCGCCCGGCTCGTAGTCGTAGGCGTCTATCTCCTTCGCCTCGACGCGGATTAGCCATGGCAGCATACGCTTGACGCCCAATACGCTCAGGGCTAGCTGGAACAGGCGCACCCTGAGGTTGACTTTGGGCTGCATAGGCTTGGCGTCCTCTACGCCGAGCTTCTGCGCCCACCGGCGAGCGTGCCGCATTTCCGACTCCACGAGTTGCTCGAAAATCTCTGCCTTTGAGGCGTTGTCTTCGGCCTGCGCCATGGAGGCGTACATTGCCGCCGCTTCCAGCTCCGCGTCCAGAAATTCCCTGTAGCGCCTTCTGTCTGACTCTCTCATACCCCTCTATTATAGGGCAAAACGAGAGCAGGCTGACGTGCTATGTGTTTAGGCCCAGCTCGTCTCGTATCGCCTTGAGCCTGTCGAGGTTCGGCTTGTCCGGCCCCTTTCTGTCGTCGCCGGGCACCTCAAGCAGGAATGGCACGCCTCCGAACGCCTCGTGCCCCATGATGGTGCGAAAGCCGTCCAGGCCGATGAAGCCCTGGCCTATGTTCTCGTGGCGGTCTACGCCGGAACCGAAATCCACCTTGGAGTCGTTGGCGTGCACGGCGACCAGGTTCGCGAGCCCGATGCTGCTGTCGAAGTCCCGCATCGCCTCGTCGATCCCCTGCGGGTCCGCCAGGCGGTACCCCGCCGCGAATGCGTGCTGGGTGTCCAGGCACACCTTGACCCTCGAGCTGCCCGCCAGCTCCATCAGCAGGCCGATCTCCTCGAACGACGCCCCGAGGTGCGATCCCATACCGGCGCTGTTCTCCAGAATGAGGTACGCGTCGTCCGGCGTGCTGGCGATCACCTCCGCCAGCGCCGCGGCCGCCGCGTCCTTCACGGCGTCGAATCCGGCGGACTTGTGGCTTCCGCAGTGGAAGATAACACCCACCGCGCCGAGCTGGGACGCGGCGCCCATGTGGTTCACCAGCGAATCTATAGACTTGCGCAGCAGGTCGGGCCCGGCCGCGATGTTGACCAGATAGCTGCCGTGGAGGAAGGCCGGCAGCCCGCCCGCGGCCGCAGAGCTCTCTCGAAAGGCAGCCGCCTGTTCCTCTTGAATCGGCCGGAATTTCCATGCCCTGGGCGACGACGCGAATATCTGGATGGCTTCCGCGCCGATCTCCTGCGCCCTCCCGATGGCATTCGATGCGCCCCCCGCGGAGGATACGTGTGCGCCTAGCCTCATGTGGTTGCTCTCCTGTCCCTGCGATTTGCGGCACGGCCACGCTCGGTTCGCCCGCACCGGCGACACGCGGGCCACGGGCCTCAGCCCCATTATAGTGTGGGCCGCGATTGAGCCGTAGGCCGAATTAGCCTATAATCAGGCCGCGGCAGATGGGTGACCCGGATCATCGTGGGGCGCAATTCCACCTGCCTGTGACGCACCTGAAGAACGGAGCCGTAAATGCGAATCGAAACAGTGGCAATTCTCAGCCCCGGCGACATGGGGCACGCCGTGGGCCGCGCGCTGCGCGAGCACGGGCTGAGCGTCATATCCCACCTCGAGGGGAGGAGCCAACGCACCAGGGAACTAGCCCACCGGGCCGGCATCGCCGGTGTGGCGAGCCTGGAGGAGCTGGTTGGCAAGGCGGACGTGGTGCTCTCGATACTTGTGCCGTCCGAGGCATCCGGGGTCGCGGAGTCCGTAGCCGGGGCGATTCGCGCCACCGGAGCGGACACCATGTTCGTGGACTGCAATGCTGTTTCGCCCAGCACGGCCGCCGCCATGTGCGAGACTATCACGCGCTCGGGCGGCTGTTACGTCGACGGCGGCATCATCGGCGGCCCGCCCGCTCCCGGCGCGCCGCGCGTGCGCATCTATGTGTCTGGCGAACGCGCCGCCGAGCTTTCCGCCTTAGACTGCGAAGGCGTGGCCGTCATGCAGATGGGCGACGAGGTGGGCCGCGCCTCCGCTATCAAGATGTGCTACGCGGCGCTGACCAAAGGCACCTCGTCGCTGCAACTGGCGCTGCTGACTACCGCAAAAGTGCTGGGCGTTTCTGACGAATTGGCAGCGGAATTCGTTTCCTCTCAACCCGCCGCCTTCAACTCGATGAACAAGGGCCTGCCAGGCCTGCCCTCCAAGGCATTCCGTTGGATTGGCGAGATGGAGGAGATCGCCGCCACATTCGACGGAGCGGGCGTGACCCCATTCTTCCACAAGGGCGCCGCCGAGATGTACCGGCTTATGAGCGAGACCCCCTTCGCGGGCGAGACGCCGGAAACAATCGACAGGGCCCGAACGCTCGACGACACCGTCGCCGCTCTGGCCGAAGTCCTGGCGGCCCCTGCCCCGGCGAGCGACTAGCCCATGACGATGAAAGCGCTGGTTCTCGAAAGACCGGGCGAGGAGCCGGTGCTCGCCGTCCGCGAACTGCCCATCCCGTCGCCGGGGCCGGGGGAGGCGGTGCTGGAGGTGGCGGCCTGCGGCATGTGCTACCACGACGTCGCCGTGATTGGCGGCACACTGCGCCGGGGCGTCAAACCCAATGTCGTACTGGGACACGAGATCTCGGGCCGCATTGCAGAAGTCGGCGAGGGAGTCAGCGACCTGAAGGCGGACGACAGGGTAGTCGCCACACTTACCACCCACTGCGGACGGTGCGCGAACTGCTTGTCGGGGCGCCAGTACAGGTGCGAATCCGGGCAAGGCGTGGGTCACGCCCTGGATGGAGGATTTGCGCAGTACGTCTGCCTGCCCCAGAACTGCTTCGTGCGCCTGCCCGACGGGATCGACCTTGTGGGGGCCGCGGTGCTCGGCTGCCCTATGGGCGTGGCGCTACGCGCGGTGCGGGACGTCGCGCGCGTTCGCGCCGGCCAGACGGTGCTGGTGACGGGTGCGGGCGGCGGCCTCGGCATCCACGCGGCGCAGATCGCCGCCGCCCTGGGAGCTAGGACGCTCGCGGTCACGGGATCGCTGGACAAGCTGGAGCCACTGGAACAGGCCGCCCCATGCGAGGTGATACTCGCGGACGGCGAGCTCGACTTTGCGGAGATAGTACTCGCGCTCACGGAAGACGCCGGAGTGGACGTGGCCATAGACACTGTAGGCTCGGCGGTCTTCCGGTCGGTGCTGAACAGCCTCGCGCAGTTTGGAAGGATGACGCTGCTTGGTGAAATCGCTGGGCAGCGCGTCTCCATAAACCTCGCGGAGATACTCTTCCGGGACGCGACTATCACGTCGTCGACCGGTGCCGGGCCGCGTGACATCGAGGACGCGGCGGAGATGGTCGCCGAGGGGCGCATTTCACCCGTTGTGTCCGCGCGCTACCCGCTCGAAGACTGGAGGCTAGCCTACGACGCGATGCGCGAGCGCCGCACGTTCGGTCGCGTGGTGCTGACGCCCTAGCCCGCCGCCGCGGGGCTGGGCCTGCGGAACACCCTCCGGAACAGCGAGCGCACGTCGCCGTACTCCCACGACACCAGCATCTGGCTCGCGATGCCTATGGAGCTGTAGGTCCCCACCACGACGCCAATCAGCAGCACCAGCAGGAACGTCCGTATCGTCGTGCCGCCGAAAAGCATCAGCGCCAGCAGCGTGAACAGCAGCGTAAAGCTGGTGTTGAGCGACCGGCCCAGGGTCTCGGATATGCTGATGTTTACGTTGTCAGCGAAGTTGTTGTTCGGATTGAGGAGCACGTTCTCGCGCAGCCGGTCAAACACCACGATCGTGTCGTTGACGCTGTAGCCGATTACGGTGAGCAGCGCAATCAGGAACATGGTGTTCACTTCCACGTCCCACACGTAGCCCAGAATGGCAAACACCCCAATCACGATGAAGGTGTCGTGAAGCAGGGCCACAATTGCGGCCGCGCCGTACCGGAACGGGCTGGGCACGTTTCGGAATGCCCACCACACGTACAGGAAGATGCCCACCGCCGCCGCCAGCACGGCCCACATCGCGTTGAGCACCGTTTCGCGCGCGACGACGGGGGACACGAGGTCGAAGGCCAGCACGTTCGACCCGCTCGGCGACAGGTCCGATTCCAAACCCTCCACGAGGGCGTCCTTGGCCTCCTCGTTCAACTCCACCGTGCGGATGAAGTACGTGTCGTCGCCCATGCTCTGCACTACCGCCTCGGGCCGGCCCATCTCTTCGAGGGTTACGCGCAGGTTCGGCTGGTCTACGCTTTCGTCGAACTCCACAATCAGCGTGGAGCCGCCGGTGAAGTCGATGCCCGGTTTCAGGCCCGGCGCGAGAATGAGAAACACCACGCCCGGCAGGATAACCACCAGGGAAACGAGAAAGAACCAGGCCCTTTTGCCCGCGAAATCCAATTGCACGCTCCTCTATGCCGCGCCCGGCGAGATCTGCCGCTGTGGCAGCTCCCCGCCGCCGGTCGGCACGAACACCCCGAGCCTTCGAGAAATGGGGGTCGTGGCCAGCACTCTCAACAATGTCCTGCTGACCGTTATGGCCGAGAACATGCTCACCAGCACGCCGATGGCCAGTGTGGCTGCGAATCCCTGCACGATTGTGGTCCCGAGCTGGTCCGAGAACCAGAACAGGATGCCGCAAGTGATCAGCGTGGACACGTTGCCGTCCCGTATCGCCGGCCACGCCCTGTCGAATCCAATGTTAATCGCCGAAAGCAGCGTCCGCCCGGCGCGCAGTTCGTCCTTCATGCGCTCGAATATCAGTATGTTGGCGTCGACGGCCATGCCCACGGACAGTATGGCGGCCGCAACGCCCGAAAGGGTAAGGGTGACCGGCAGCACCTTGAAGATGGCCAGCAGCAGCGCGGCGTAGATGAGTAGCGCGACTGCGGCGATCGCGCCCGGCACCCGATAGTACAGCGTCATGAACAGGAGCACCAGCCCCAGGCCAACGAGCCCCGCAATCACGCTTTTGTTGAGCGAGTCGACGCCCAGTATGGCGTCGATGTCCCGCTCCTGGACCAGCTCCACAGGCACGGGCAGCCGACCGGACTCGAGCAGCAGCGCGATGTCCTGGGCGCGTTCGAGCGTGAAGTTACCCTGAATGAAGCCCGTGCCGGACGTGATTACGGAGGTCACCACAGGAGCGATCAACTCCTCCTTGTCCAGAAAGATGGCGATGGACTCCTCGGTCCCCACGATCTGCTGTGTCAGCTCTCCAAAGATGCGTGTGCCGCGGTCGTTGAACTCAATGTTGACAATAGGTACGCCGGACCCGCTGTGCGTCCCCGCGAACGCCCTCGCGAGGTCGTCGCCCGTAAGCCCGATGTTCTCGTCGAAAGAGCCCTGAATCTCCGTGAAACTGGTCCGCGGGTTCGCTCCCAGGCGCTCGTTGGTGTACGCGATCAGCGCATCGGCATCCTGGTCCGGTTCGGCGTATGGCTCCAGCGCCATGGCATAGCGTGTGCTGGAGGCCAGTTGCTGGAAGTAGAACGACGGGACGTCGGTATACCTGAGCGGTTCGTCGCCCTCGATGGCGATCTCAAGGCGGCTCAGCCGCGGCGACGCCTCTCTGAAGGATGCGGCCAGCTTGTCGAGCACGGCGCGAAACTTGTCGGCGCCGGCATCGCTGAACTCGAACACCAGCACCGGCGGCTGTTCCAGCGCGGGTTGGGCCTCTTCCGTGGACGTCGCCTCCGCGGCGGCCGCCTGGGCCTCCTCCGTGGAGGTTGCCGCGGCATCGGTTGTCGTGGCGAGACCCTCGTCGGTAGTAGTCGCGAACTCCGCCGCGAGTTCATCCTCGGTGGGCAGCCGGCGAGCGGTCAGACTCACGACGTCGGCGGGCACGAATTGCTCCAGCTTCACGGGAACGTCGAGCCTACGGTGCATGAACTCCAGCAGCGCGGTCTCGCCGATGATCTCCTTGGCCCGGCCCGGGTCGCTTACGCCCGGGAGCTGCACCAGCAGCCTGTCTTGCCCCAGAATCTGGATAATCGGCTCTCCAAGGCCGGAGCTGTTCACCCTACGCTCGATAATCCGCTTCAGCCCTTCCATGTCGTCGGAGTCTGGAGACGTGACCAAGCCGGTGACGGGGTCAACCACGTCCTCCACCTGGTAGACCAGATGTATGCCGCCCTGGAGGTCAAGCCCCAGGCTAAGGCCGAGGACCGTGTCCCCTCCGCGCTCGAATCCGCCAAACGAAATCTTTTGCACCGCCAGCACCGCCACGGCCACGATCAGCAACACGGCGATGAGAATCAGCGACCGGGCATACCTACGCAAGGTCTCCTCCAGAACGGAGGCGCGCTTCGACCAGGGCCATGGCGTCCTCCTTCGTCTCGATCTCTCCGCTTGCGGCGGCCTCCGCCACGATCGCCAGCATCTTCCCCACGACAGGGCCGGGGGGCAGATCGAAGCCGTCCATGATGTCATGGCCACTGACCAGTTTGGCGAAAGGCTCCTCGGAATCTCTCTCCAGCCGCCAGGCAAGCAATTCGCCCGCGACCTCGCAGGCGTGCGCCCACTCTTCGCGCTCTAGCAGCGGCCCGCGCGCCGCCAGGAAGTCCGCCAGGTTCAGGTAGATGGTGTCGATCGCGGCGTCGCCGGCGTCCCGAAAGAAGCGGAATATCGCCCTGCGAGTCGGTAGCTCCCCGCCGTAACCCAGCTGCCCGGGCCGCAGGTGGTGGCGCACCATCCCGCTCAGCAGGCGGGAGCTGCGGCCGCTCAGCCTCAACCGCTCCGCTATCGCGGCGGTCATGCGCTCGCCCTCGATGTGATGGCCCAGAAATCGGATGCGGCCGGACTGCTCCACCGTCCTGGTGCACGGCTTGGCGACGTCGTGAAGAAGCGCGGCCAGCTTCAGGTGAGTCAACCTGTCGAATCCGTTGCCGACGGATTCGGCGAATCGCTCCGCGATTCCATCGAATCGCGGGAGCGCGTCCACCACCCAGTCGCCGGTCCCCGGCTGGCCCAGCACGATGCGCTCGGCCTGTCCCACCGACTCGACGAGGTGGTTAAACACGTCGTAGTAGTGCTCCCTGGGCTGCGTGACGCCCTTCGCGTCCGCAAGCTCCGGCAACACGTCGCACAGCACACCCAGGTCGTCCAGATCGCGAACGTTCCGCGTCGCGCCAGGCTCGCCGAGCAGCTTGAACAGTTCCTGGCTTACCCGCTCGGCGGACACCTCTCTGAGTAGACGGGAGCTTTCGCGTATCAGCGTGCGCGTCTCGCCATCGATCGCGAAGCCGAGCTGTGCCGCGAGTCTTGGCGCGCGTATCAGGCGCGCAGGGTCGTCCGAGAAGACGCCGGGGCTAACGGCGCGAATCGTGCGAGCACGCAAGTCCGCCAGACCACCGAATGGGTCCACCAACGAGCATGAGTCCGGACCGGGAAGCGGGTCGCCCGTAAGGGGGACCGCCATCGCGTTCACCGTGAAGTCGCGCCTGGACAGGTCGGAAACGATCCCATTGGTCGCAGAACTGAAGTCCACGACGCAGTTGTCGCCCTTTACACGCAGCACCACACGCACCATCTCCTCGTCGCAGCCCGCCCAGGGCACGAAGGCGCCGTCCAGGTCCGACGCCAGCCGGACGCCCGCGCTGTGCGCGCGGCCCTCAACCGCGATGTCGATGTCCACAGCCTCCCTGCCCAACAGCGCGTCGCGCACCGCGCCGCCGACCAGCCAGCTCCGGACGCCCCATGCGTCGAGGCGCGCGCGGACCGACTCGACGGCAGGCGCGATTCGCCAGCCGCCCATTGCTATGCGCACGGGCGCGTGCGGGTGTAAGGTCAGGAGGTCGGGGGGATAAACGCTCATGTGGATTGGTTGGCTGTCTGCCGCGGCGAGATTAGCGGACTCGCGGGTGCGGCAAGTCTGGACGAAAGCTGCAACTCGGCGACCTAACCGATCTTCATCGTGGCGGGGGACTCTAGTTCCTCCGAGTCCAGGGCGGCTTCGGGTTCGTCGGCCCCATCGCTCCCCGCGTCACCGCTCTCCAGCTTCACCAAATCGTCGTGGCTCTTGAGGTGGTCGAGGTACAGAATGCCGTTGAGGTGGTCTACTTCGTGCTCGAGAGCCTGCCCTAGCAGTCCTTCGGCCTTCAGCTTGACGGTCTGCGACGTCTGGTCCAGTGCGCCGAAGGTGACCCAGAGGGACCTCGTGATGGTACCCCTGTACCCCGGTATGCTGAGACAGCCCTCCTCGACCTCCCTCTCGCCCTCGCGACGGATAATCTCCGGGTTGATGTAAATTCTTGGCTCCTCTTCGGGCAACTGCACGACAATAATCCGTTGCAGCTCGCCCACCTGGTTGGCCGCGAGACCCACTCCGTCCACGTCGGCCAGTGTGTCAATCATGTCGTGGGCCAGACGCAGCACCGAGGCGTCTATGCTCCGCACCTTCCTGGCCCGCTTTCGCAAAATAGGATGCGGGAGCATCAATATCGGCAAGACTGCCAAGCGATTCTCCTCGGCGCGCGGCCTATGCCCATGGCCGCCGCAGATACGCCTCGTGATTATATCCGCCATCGCGCGGCTCTGTAAAGGACAGCGCGGCCGCGGAACCCGGTTCGGGCTCGGCTGCGTACTGTGTTAGAATCTGGCCAACCTGCGGGAGTGTGTCTGCATTGAACGTGCTCATAACCGGCTCGTCCGGCTTCATAGGCTCTGCGCTATCGGCACGGCTGCAGGCCGAGGGCCACAGAGTTGTTCGCCTTGTGCGGCGTGAACCCGCGTCGGGATCGGGAGAGGCGCGCTGGGACCCCGAGTCGGGCTATATCGACGCCGCCGCGCTCGAGGGGATCGACGGCGTGGTCCATCTCGCGGGCGAGAACATCGTCAACAGGCGCTGGAACGACGCGCAGAAGGCCAGGATACGAAACAGCCGCACACAGGGCACCGCGCTGCTGGCGAACGCCCTGGCGCAGACAAATCCGCCGCCTCACTGCTTCGTGAGCGCTTCCGCCGTGGGCTACTACGGCGACCGCGGTCCTGAGCCGCTCGGCGAGGACGAGCCGCCTGGCACGGACTTCATCGCGCAGGCGACCGCGGAATGGGAGGCGGCGGCCCAGCCGGCCGCGGACGCGGGTATGCGCGTAACCAATATGCGGCTGGGAATGACGCTGGACCCCGTGGGCGGGCCGCTGAAGCGTATCGTTCGGCCGTTTCGACTCGGTCTCGGCAGCAGACTCGGCAGCGGGCGCCAGCACATGAGCTGGCTCTCGCTGGAGGACGCCGTTCGTTCCTTCGTTCACACGCTCACCACGGACACTCTGTCGGGGCCGGTCAACGTGGCCGCTCCGCAGCCCATCACCAACGCCGAGTTCACCCGCGCGCTGGCGACGGCGTTGGGCCGCCCGGCGTTCCTCGCGGCACCCAGACTCGCGTTGCGTGTCGCGCTGGGGGAGATGGCAGACGTGTTGCTGTTCGGCGCGAACATCTCCCCGGCAAGGCTCGTGGAATCGGGCTTCACCTTTCGGCACACGGAGATTGAGGCCACGCTGCGGGAG
Source organism: Dehalococcoidia bacterium (assembly GCA_965226695.1). Taxonomy (GTDB): domain Bacteria; phylum Chloroflexota; class Dehalococcoidia; order Lucifugimonadales; family CATOSD01; genus CATOSD01. The sequence continues at coordinate 2,045,616 of OZ245405.1, read as the reverse complement.
ATGTTGGGCGGCTGACGGGAAGCCCGCCGGGCTCAGGCGAACCTGATGCCGTGAAGTGGAAACACCAGGCTGTGAACGGCCTGCACGCTCACCTCCGCGAACACCCTGGTATCGCTGGATACCGATTGCTGTATCTCGGGCGGCTCGTCGCTCAGCCTGTCCACCCCGTATCGGCTTCGGTACGGCTCCGGCACCTCGTCCGGCAGTTTCTGGCCCGCCATCTCCGCGAACGCCAGCGTCCAGGCGCGGCTCACCGCCTGAAGGTCGTACCCGCCTCCCCCCAGCGCCAGCCAGGCGGGCGCCGCGATCTTGCCGAACTCTCCAACCGCCGCCGCGAACCCCTGCGTCGTGAGTCCCAGGTGCGTAATCGGGTCGAGTACGTGGGTGTCGATGCCGAGCTGCGTCACCAGGACGTCGGGCCTGAAGGCCGCGACCAGCCTGGGTACGACCTGCTGCAACGCCCACAGGTACACCTCGTCGGAGGTGTAGGGATACAGCGGAATGTTGACGGAGTATCCCCGTCCCCTGCCCGCGCCAATCTCCTGCGTGAAGCCCGTTCCGGGGAACAGGAACGCGCCGGACTCGTGGAGCGAGATCGTCAGAACCCGGTCGGTGTCGTAGAAGGCGTGCTGTACGCCGTCCCCGTGGTGGCAATCGATGTCGACGTAGGCAACGCGAGCACCCCGGGCGATCAGCGCCTTGATAGCTATGACGGGGTCGTTGAACACGCAAAACCCGAATGCGTATCCGGGCATCGCGTGGTGAAGCCCGCCCGATATGCTGAACGCGCGCGAATGCTCACCGTCCAGCAGCATCGACGCCGCCCTGAGCGACGCGCCCGTGGACAGCATCGCCGCGTCGTACATGCCATCGTAGTACGGATTGTCGCCGGCGCCGAAGTTGAACGCTGCCGGGTCTGTCGCCGCATCCCCTCGGCTGAGGCCCTGGACGGCCGCAACGTATTCCGGCGAGTGATGCGAGAGCACGTCTGCCTCGCTCGCGCTGGCCGACGATACGAGGTCCACGTCCGGCGCGGCGAACGCCCCGTATGAGTCCAGCAACTCGTAGGTGTACCGCAGGCGCGCCGGCTTCATGGGGTGAGTGTCGCTCAGCGTGTGGCGCGACAGCCGGTCGTCATAGACGAAAGCTGTGCGGCTCAAAGCCGGGCGCTCGTCGGGTGACACCGGAACTCGCCGTAAGGATCTGCGGTCATAGCGCGAAGCTCATGTCCTCGGACGAAACCTCTATGCGGATGTCGAGACGCTCCCCGACGCCGGCCAACTCGCGGCGCACCATAGGCTCCCAGGGCGGGCTGATGTGGGATACGATCACGCGCGGTAGGCGCGACCACCTGTCTCGAAATGCTACCAGGACGTTCTCCAACCTTTCGGGAATCAGGTGGCCTGCCCTCGTTGCCGAACTCGCGCCATCATTGCCGTAGGTGCACTCGGTCAGCAGCACGTCGGGGCACACGTGCTCCCAAGCCGCCTCGACCCCTTCTCCCGCGTCCCCAGTGTAGAACAGGCTCACGTCTTCCGAGGATATCAGGTAGCCCGCCGCGGGCACTGCGTGGGGCACCGGCACCGCCTTCACGGTGTAGTCCAGCACGCTGAATTCCTTGTAGAACTCCACAGGCACAAGCGTGAATGACGGTTCGCGCGGAGGGTCCGGGTTGACGAAGTTGGGGTAAAGGCTGCCGTCCAGCAGCTTTCGGCCTACGAAGTCGATTGTATCCGGGATGGCGTGGACCTTCACCGCCTCGTCCACCTCGCGCAGCGCCATCCCCAGTGGCAGCAGGTCCCTCACGTGGTCGAAGTGGCGGTGGGATAGCAGCACCGCGCGAATGCCCTCCTGCTCTCCAAAGCTGAGCGACCTGGTCAGGCTGCCGGCGTCGAGCGCGAGCTGACCGTCGATCAGGTGGGACTCCATTCGCGTGTTTCTGCTCTCCAGGTTATGTGCGCCAAGCACGCGCAGTTCCATGTTCTACCTCACATCTGCGTCGAAGCGCGGCGGTCGCCGCAACGCTACTTTTCCCCGGCGGCTAGTTGTCGTCCGCGACCTCGTTCTTTGGGGAGTTCCGCAACCACCGGAAGAGAGCCGCGGCGAGCGTCGCCACCACCGCTCCTCCGATTATGAACGACGTGCCTATGGTGCCCGGATCCGCTGGCAGCCTATCCATCACGCTCCCGCCAAGCTGCCGCTTCCAGCGTGATTCCAGCTCGTCCAGGCTGATGTCGTACGCCACCCGCACCGCCTCCTCGACGCCCATGCCGGCATCGATCGCGCCCAGCAGCGCCGTCATCCGGCCCGGCCCGTAGGTCTCCATCATATAGTCGACCACGCTCCAGGACTGGGAGTAGAAGCGGCGCACGTCGCTCGGCACGCCGGGCACGGCGCCCATCGACCGCAGCGGCATCAGCCGGCGGTTATGGTAAGCATCCAACACGGTGCGCTCGCGCCAGGTGTTCGGGCCTTCGAAGTACATCGCCAGTCCCTCGTTCAGCCACGCCGGCATCCGGCCCAACGGCGAAGCCATCGCTTCGTCGATGAGCAGGTGCGTCATCTCGTGTACCATCCCCTCGCGTCCGAGTCCCACCAGCACGAACACATCGAGCGCGCCATAGGCGAAACCGCCGTACAGGTGCCCCGCCGTCGCGGCGTCGCTCACCTTGGGCAGGCTGCTGCCCGCCTCGCGCTGGCCGTTCAGGATGACGGCCTTCATCGTCGAAGTCTCGTCGAGCCGGAGCAGTGCTCGCACTTCCTCCAGGCGCTCGTTCACGTCATCGGCCACGGCGCGCACCTCGCTCGCCGGGCGGTCGTGCCACAGCACCTCCAGCCCAGGCAGGCGGTAGCGTTGCCAGTCGTATCTGGGATTCAGATACTCGACGCTGTAGCTCTCGCTGTCGAACTCGTTCCCGTTCGCGTCGCCTATGTGGTAGTAGTAGGTGACGTCGACGCCGCTTGGCAGGAAGTTGGCTCCGCCCGTCTTGATCCGGAAGTCCGCGTCAATCCGGCTGGAGGCCGTGAACTCGGGGTAGCCGTAAATCCTGGTGTCCTGCCGTCCCAGCTGGTACACCAGCCTCACGTTGGTTATGGGCGAGTCGGACTCTGCGACCAATCTGAGCGCTATCTCCTCCGGAAACGCAATCGAGTGCGAGCTGGAAATGACCCGGATGGGCGTGACGCCCTGGTTTGGCGACGGCAATGGCTGGTCGCCACCGGGCGAGGCGAGGGCGATCAGCGCGGCCAGTATCGTTGCGAGCAGTGGCATCGCGGCCAGTCTCTCCTAGATTCCCGTGATTCTAATGGACGAGTGCGCCCTGTAGATGCGGTTTATGTTGAGAAGCAGGGCGGTCAGATCCTCGACGTAGCGGGCATTTGCCAGCCCCCCGCCGTTTACCGCGCGAACGCCCTCAATCCGCTCCGCCATGTCCATCACAAGCCGCCGGGCGTCGGCGTCATCAGCGCAGACAATCACGTCCGAGTCGATGGGCTTGTCGGGGACGAGCAGGTCCTCCGCGCTGACGTTCTGGAACGCGGCGGCCACGGTCGAATCGGGCAGAATGGCCTGGGCCTGGAGCGCCGCCGAGCCCTCCTCCACCCGCACCGCGCTGGCCCAACCCCTGTTGAACTCCAGCGGGGCCACGAGGCTGACTACGGTCTTTCCGGCCAGTTCCTCGGTCAGGGCTGCCAGGGTGTCGCGCTGGGCCGCATACGGGACCGACACCAGCACCACGTCGGCCCTGGCCGCGACCTCGGCGTTGGCCCCACCGCCTACCGACTCGGCGGGCGCGTGCTCCAGCACGCTCTCGGCCGCGCTTCTGGCACGCGACTCGTCCCGTGATCCAATGAGCACGTGCTCGCCCGCCAGGGCGAATCTGAGCGCGAGCCCCCTGCCCTCCGGTCCGGTGCCGCCTACGATTCCCAACATGCTGGCAACCTCAACTTAAACCGCTTCTCCGGAGGCACGTTTCCCTACTCAGGCAGCGGCATCACCTCGGAGTCGACCGCGAGCCCCTGGCCCTCGTCGTAGAGTTCCCACGGCTTGAACGACTCCACGAACTGTTTTGCTTCGTCCATGGACGCCATGCCCTTCTCGGCGCGGCCCGGCTCGTAGCCAAAGGTCTTCGCGAAAGCGTCAAAACCCCGCTTGGTCTCCCTGACGCCTCCGACCTCCTCCTCCAAGTCCCCGTCGTCCGCGCCGAGCACCAGGCGCTGGCCTCTCTTTGTATAACGCCAATACAACCTCATCAGGTATGTTCTCCTCGACGCTACTGTTGCTGACTCGTTGATACTACTCTAATTGGTAGGGTCTCGCCATTGCAACTTCAGGCGTGCCGGGACGCTTCTATCCCTGTATCCCGGTACGGAAGCCCACCCGTTGCGCGCGTTGGTGAGTTTGCCTACAATGGGGCCACCACCAAACTTGGGAGGAGTACAGACCATGCCGGACTTCACGACCGACAGCATCCGCAACATCGTGCTGCTATCTCACAGCGGGGCCGGCAAGACTATGCTTAGCGAGGCAATGCTGCACGTTGCTGGCGTCAACAACCGGCTGGGCAGCATCGAGGACGGAACGACGACATCCGACTTCGAACCGGAGGAGGCCCGCCGCGGAACGAGCATCCAGACGGCCATCGCGGCCTGCCCCTGGAAGGGTGGCAAGATCAACATTATCGACACCCCGGGCTACGCCGACTATCGCGGTGAAGTAGTCTCCGGCGTGCGCGTCGCGGACAGCGCGGTAATCGTGGTCGCAGGGCAGGCCGGTGTCGAGGTTGGCACCAGGCAGATGTGGCAGTTCGCCGACAATGCTAACCTGTCTCGGCTGGTGTTCGTGAGCAAGCTCGACCGGGACAACGCCGACTTTGGCCGCGTTATGGAGTCGCTTACCCAGGCGTTCGGCAGGAAATGCGTGGCGGTGCAGGTACCGATTGGCTCAGAGAACACCTTCTCCGGCAGCATCAACCTGCTGGACCAGGACGCGGAAGTGCCAGCGGACCTGGAGGATGCGGTGGAAGAGGCCCGCGAGTTGCTCACCGAGGCGGTGGCGGAGACCGACGACGACCTCACGATGAAGTACCTCGAAGGCGAGCCTCTGACGCTGGAGGAAATGCGTGAAGGGCTGAAGGCCGGCATCGCTTCGGGCGACATCGTTCCGGTGTTCGCCGGCAATTCCGCGGCCGAGCTGGGCACCGCCGAGCTGATGGATGCACTGATCGACCTTCTGCCCTCTCCGGCTGACGTGGGCGCCGTCGATGCGGCCGTCCCCAGTTCGGATGAGATTGTCGAGCTGGTTTGCGACAGCTCCGGCCCGCTGGCGGCGCTGGTGTTCAAGACGGCGGCCGACCCGTTCGTCGGCAAGCTGTCCTATTTCCGCGTGTACAGCGGCACCTTTGCCAGCGACAGCCAGATTTGGAACGCCAATGAGGGCGAGGGAGAGCGAATCGGCCAGGTCTTCGTGCTGACCGGCAAGACGCAGTCGGCCACCGGCGAGCTGGCAGCCGGCGACATCGGCGCCGTTTCCAAGCTTTCGACCGTGCTCACGGGCCACACCCTGACCACCCGGGAGAAGCCCTTCACGCTGCCCGGCCTCATGTTCCCCGCGCCGGTCTTCCACATGGCGGTATTCCCCAAGTCCAAGGCCGACGTGGACAAGATGACCAGCTCACTTAGCCGCATCGCGGAGGAGGACCCGAGCCTGGTGGTGTCCAGAGAGCCGGATACGCTGGAGGTGCTGCTGGGCGGCCTCGGCGACACTCACGTCGACGTCGCCGTGGACAAGATGAAGCGCAAGTTCGGTGTGGAGATCCTGCTGGAAGTGCCCAGGGTGGCCTACAAGGAGACCATCGCCTCTCCCGCGCGGGTGGAGTACCGGCACAAAAAGCAGAGCGGCGGCCACGGCCAGTTCGGACACGTTTGGCTGCACCTCGAGCCGCTGTCCAGGGGCGAGGGCTTCTCATTCGACTCCAAGATCGTCGGCGGCGTGGTGCCACGCGAGTACATACCGTCAGTCGAAAAGGGTGTGCAGAGATCACTATCCGGCGGCGTTGTCGCGGGCTTCCCCGTCGTCGACCTCAAAGTCACGCTGGTGGACGGCAGCTACCACTCAGTGGACTCGTCGGGCATGTCGTTCGAGATTGCCGGGGCTTACGCCTTCTCCAAGGGCGTGCGCGAGGCCACCCCTGTCCTGCTGGAGCCGATCATGAGGGCGAGCGTCACGGTGCCGGATATGTTCGCGGGCGACATCATCGGCGACCTTAACAGCAAGCGTGGCCGCATACTGGGAATGACGCCAAACGGGGACGGCGAAACACTCATCGAGGTCGTGGTGCCCCAGGCGGAAATGCTGAGATACGCAACGGACTTGCGGTCTCAGACGCAGGGTGTCGGCTCGTTCACGATGGACTTCGACCACTACGAACAGGTGCCGCAGCATATCGTCGGCAGACTCGTGGAACAGTTACAGGAGCGAGAGGCGGCGGGCGTCTAGGCACTGGCCGTCCGGCTACGCCCGGACGCCGGACGCCAAGAGGGGCGGTTCGAGAACCGCCCCTAATTTTTGCCCAAGTCATCACGCCCTTGTGAAGTACTCCCGGGTCAGGGCTCCAGCAGTTCTCGCACTGTCTCCGTGAATGCGGGAAGCACAGCCTTCCAGTCGCCGACGACGCCGAAGCTGGCCTCCTTGAAGATGTTGGCCTCGGGGTCCCTGTTTATCGCAACGATGTGCTTGGAACCAGAGCAGCCCGCGAGATGCTGGCTCGCGCCGGAAATGGCGACGGTTATATACAGGTCCGGTGTGATGGTCTTGCCGGTCAGGCCTACCTGGTAACTGTGGTCGAGCCATCCGGCGTCGCAGGCGGCGCGCGAAGCGCCCATCGCTCCGCCAAAGAGCTTGGCAAGCGCCTCGATGTCCTCGAACGGTTCGGGGCCGCCCAGGCCACGCCCGCCGCTCACCACCACCACCGCGTCCTCCAGCCGCACGCCCTCGGACTCGCTCTGCACCGTGTCGACCAGCCTGGCCTTCACCACCGAAGCGTCGAGGCCTGGCTGCAGGTTCACCACCTCGCCGCTCCGCGACGAGTCCGCCTCCAGCGGTTCGAAAACCTTGCCCCGCAAGACGACGACCTGTGGCCCGTCGCCCGGGAAGGTAACTTTGGCCAGTGCGTTGCCCCCGTACACGGGCCGGGTTGCGACGACGCGCCCGGTCTCGGAATCCACTTCCACTTCCACGCAGTCCTGCGCCACGCCGACGCCCAGCCTGAACGCCAGGCGAGGCCCGATGTCGCGCCCGTTCGGCGTCCGCCCAACCAGAACTACGCTCGCCGACGCAACGCCCGCGACGTGCTCGTAGGCCGCGAGGTCGGCGTCGATCTGCGAGTCCGCCAATAGCGGATCGTCTACGACGAACACCCTGTCGGCGCCGTGAGCGATCGCGGTGTCGGCCAGGCCGGCGCTATCTCCGCCCAGCAGTACCGCCCCGACGTCTTCGCCTAGCGAATCTGCCAGCTTCCGGGCCGCTGCCAGTAGCTCAAGCGACGACGATTGTATTCTGCCACCACCCACCTCGGCCAGAACCAGAACTCCTGCCATCATCACACTCCGCGTGTTATCGGCGTTCAGCCGCGCGTCTCGGTTGCGTCACCACCGAATCCAGGGCCCTCGGCCTCCTGGAAACGGCGCGCCGCCGCCGCTATATGATCTTCTCTTCGCGCAGCCGCAGCGCCAGCTTGCGACCCGCGTCCGCCTCGTCCTCGCCCTCGACAATCTCGACGTCGCTCTCGCTGACTGGAACGTACAGTTCGAGCGTCTGCAATCTGGCGCTCAGCCTCGACTCATCGAGGCCGAGGTCCGCGATAGTCTTGGTGACGGGCCGCTTCCGGCTCGCCGCCATAATGCCCCTCAGCGTTGGGTAGCGAGGCTCGCCCAGCTCGTTGCTGACCGTCACGACCGCGGGCAGCGCCGACTCGAACACCTCGTATCCGTCGGACAGCGTGCGGTGGACCAGCAGGCCGTTTTCCGCGATCTCCACCTTCTGCGCCAGGGTGACGCAGGGCAGGCCCAGCATCTCGGCGATGCCAAGCGGAACGTGGGCGTTGTCCCAGTCCGAGGCCTGGCGGCCGCACAGTATGAGATCAAACTCGCCGGCGCCCCTGATCGCCTCAGAGAGCGCGTAAGCCGTGCCAAACGGATCCAGCTCGAGCGCCGCCTCGTCGTCGATCAGGATCATTTCGTCCGCGCCCATCGACAGCGGCTTTTTCATCACGTCCATCACGAAACCGCTTCCCATAGAGAGCACGGTTACACTGCCACCCTCGGCGTCCTTGATGCGAAGCGCCGCCTCTACGGCATTCTCGCAGAAGCCGTTGACCACGGGCGGAATGCCGGCGGCCGGCACTACCTTCTTCGTTGACGAGTCGACGCGAAATGCGGAGGCCGGCGTTTCAGGATCCATTACCTGCTTGACGCACACCAAGATGTTTACCGCCATCTCTTCCCCCTAGCAAATTGAAGCTCGCGGCGTGAACACTGTGCCGCGGGCACGTTTCAAGACCGCCCGAAATTATCGCACCGAGCGTTCTCGTGTGTCAACTTGAGGCCGAGGCGCCAAGGGTCGTGGCGAAGCCTGGGGAAGACGTTTCTATCCACCTCTTACGAGCGGACGACGGTATGGACGGGGCGCCGCGGTGACTCACGGGCAATGGCGTCGACTCCTCACCGCAGGCGCAGAGTCGATTTTCCAGATCCTCTTGAACTCTCCGCACATCAGTGCTATTCTCCACCAGACGTGGGACTGACCCGGCCAACCGGCGACCGCGGACGGTGTCGTCGATACCTCCGTAGACCTGTCTCATTCCTGCCACAAAATGTCTCATTCCTGCCCAAATCTGTCCCGCCAGCGTTTCAATCCGTCGCAGACCGGCAACACTCCCAGCTATGAGGTGAGACGGAATGAAACATAATGATACAGATTTCGCCGAAATTTTCGTTCCTGGGCAGAACATTCCCCTTGCTCATCCGTTCAGGTCGAGGCCCTTCCAATACGGCCTGCTGGACTGACAAGGCCCGCTAGAGAACATGTATGCTTTTGCTAACACAATAGGCGTGATATAATCTTGCACATCATCCCCACCTAGGAGCCGCCTGTGAAAGTCGACCGCGAGGAAGTTGTTGACCGGCAAACTGTGCTCACTATCGAGTTGGAAGACGACGACCTCAGCCCGTACCTCGATCGCGGCTACAGGCGAATCGTCCAGCGCGTAAACATTCCCGGATTTCGAAAAGGCAAGGCCCCCCGTAGCATTGTCGAGCGCATGGTCGGCAGGGAGAGCCTGCTGAACGAGGTGCTGGACGCACTGGTTGCGGAGACAACCAATCGCGCTATCGACGACCAGGAGCTGGAGTCCGTCGGTTTGCCCAGGATCGAGATGGTCGACTTCGAGCCGCTCTCGTTCAAAGCCACGGTTCCCCTCAAACCGGACGTCGCCCTCGGCGCGTACCGCGACATCCGGGTCGACGAGGAGTCGTTCGAGTTCGACGAGGAGTCCGTTCAGCAACGCCTGGAAGGGCTGCGCGAGAGGTTGGCGACCTGGAACCCGGTCGACCGTCCCCTGGAAGTCGGCGACATGGTCACAGCAGACCTTGTCATCACTTCGGAAGGCGAAACCGTGTTGGAAGACCCGGACTACATCGCCTTGACGGGCGATGGGGCGGTCAGGTCCCTTCCCGGTCTGGGCGAGCAACTGGCTGGCGCACAGGCGGGCGACGAACGCGAGTTCGACCTGGACGTTCCCAGCGACTTCTATATGAACGCCATCGCCGGGAAGACGGTGCACGTGCGTACCACGGTGAAAGAGTACAAGGAACGCGAACTCCCCGACCTGGACGACGACTTTGTCGTGAGCCTGGGTGGGGAGGAGGAGACGCTGGAGCAGCTAACCGAACGCATTCACGACGAGGAACGCCAGGGCGCGGAGAACAAGGCCATCGGCGAATTCACGGAGAAGGCGCTGGAAGCGCTGATGGAGCGCGCCACGGTCGAGCTGCCCCCACTGCTCGTCGAGCACGGTGCCGAGCACCAGTGGCATGAGCAGCAGCAGTTCCTGGACAGGCTCGGCATTCGCCTCGACGACTACCTACGCTCGACCGGAAGTACCGAGGAGGCGTTCCTGGCCCAGGCGCAAGAGGACGTTAGGGGGAGGCTGGTCCGCAGTTACGCGATGACCAGGTTTGCCGACCTCGAAAACCTGGAGGTATCCGAAGAAGAAGCCGAGGCACGGGTCAGAGAACTCCTGGCGGAAAACTCGCTTGAGCGGGAACCGACCGAAGAGGAGATAGCCTCGGTCCGCAACTCCATGCTGAGCGAAATGGCCATGGAGCGCCTCAGGGCCATAGCCAGGGGCGAACAACAGAGTGAAGACGATGAAGCCGAGCCGGCGTCCAGTGAGGACGCTTCCGAATCGGCCGAAGACCCCAACGACGAAAGTGCCTGCACTTCCGAAGCTTAAGGAGAACACTCCGGTGATTTACAGACCTGAAAACATCATCCCCATGGTGGTTGAAGGTGACGCCAGGGGAGAACGGGCCTACGACATCTATTCGCTGCTGCTGAAGGAGCGGATTATCTTTCTGGGCACGCCAATCGTCGACCACATAGCCAACAACATTGTCGCGCAGCTCCTCTACCTGGACCGGGAGGACCCCGACAGGGACATCAGCCTCTACATCAACTCTCCGGGAGGCGTCATCAGCGCCGGGCTCGCCATCTTCGACACGATGCACCTGATTCGCCCCGACGTGTCCACCATCTGCGTCGGCCTCGCCGCCAGCATGGGTACAGTGCTTCTCACCGCGGGCGCGCCCGGCAAGCGCTACGCCCTGCCCAACTCCACGGTTCACATGCACCAGCCACTCGGCGGCGCGCAGGGCCAGGCGTCGGACATCGAGATTCACGCAAGAGAGATACTGCGGATGCAAGACAAGATCCGCCAGATTATCTCACAATCTACTGGTCAACCCTACGACAAGGTGGCCAGGGACTCCGACAGAGACTACTTCCTGAACGCCGAGCAAGCCGTAGAGTATGGCCTGATAGACGAGGTGCTTCACCCGCCGTCCGACGGCCAGGCGGAGAGTGAGTCCAAAAGCGCGGGCACCAATGGTTCAAAAAGTGAGGAGAACACACCTCTATGACGCGAACGGCGTCGCTGTTGAGGCCTCTGAAGGAGCCGGCGCTTAGACACCCAGGCGCGTCGACGCCCCCGGTGTCTGCGTGCGGCGCCCGGAAACGTGACGGGGGGCTCCACTAGGATGAGTCGCCGAACGGACCACCAGTGCTCCTTTTGCGGCAAGCTCCAGAGCCAGGGCGGCAGGCTGCTCGCGGGCGTAGACGGTGTTTACATCTGCCACGAGTGCGTCATTCTGTGTGAGCAGGCCATGGCGCGAGACATCCGGGAGCAAGCTCCCAAGTCCCTACCCGGCCCCCAGCCGAGCTCATTCAGCCCCAAAGTGATCTGCGAGAAACTCGATGAGTACGTCGTTGGTCAGGAACGCGCCAAGAAGGTCCTCAGCGTAGCTGTCTACAACCACTACAAGAGGGTGGGGTCGAACCAGCAGCACGCCGACGTGGAGCTGCAGAAGTCCAACATCCTGATGCTCGGCCCTTCCGGCTCCGGCAAGACCCTGCTCGCGCAGACACTCGCGAAGATACTGGAGATGCCATTCACCATTGTTGACGCGACCTCGCTGACGGAAGCGGGGTACGTGGGCGAAGACGTTGAGAACATCCTGCTGCGCCTTATCCAGGCCGCGGATTTCGATATTGGCCGTGCCGAGCACGGCATTATCTACATCGACGAGATCGACAAGATGGCCCGCAAGATGGCAAACCCGTCGATCACGCGAGACGTCTCCGGCGAGGGTGTGCAGCAGGCGCTGCTCAAGATAGTGGAGGGCTGCGTGGCCAACGTGCCGCCGCAGGGCGGGCGTAAGCACCCCCACCAGGAGTTCCTGCAAATCAACACCGAGCGGATACTCTTCATGTGCGGCGGCGCTTTCGAAGGCATCTCGGACATTATCGAGAAGCGCGCGTTCAGGGACAGGCGATCGCTGGGTTTCAGGTCCGGCGCTATGAGCACGAACGGCCACGGCCCGGCGGAAGACGAAGACATCTTGCGGTACGTGGAGGCCGACGACCTGCTGGAGTACGGCTTCATTCCGGAGTTTGTTGGCAGGTTCCCGGTGGTGGTCAGTCTAGCCGGGCTGGACCCCGCGACGCTGGTGCGAGTGCTCACTGAGCCGAAAGACGCGCTGGTGAAGCAGTATCAGGCTCTGTTCAAGATGGACGGCGTGGAGTTGGAGTTTACGGACGACGGCCTCCAGGCGGCGGCGGCACAGGCCATCGGCCACAAGACGGGGGCGCGCCGGCTCCGGGCGATACTCGAGGACACGCTGCTCGACGTCATGTACGAATTGCCCAGCATTCTCGACGTGGCAAAGTGCATCGTGGACGCCGATGCATTCCAGGACGACGCCGGCGTTTCCCTCGAATTGGCCGGCGGCGAGACCGTTAAGCTCGACGTCGCGATTGCTACCGCGGAAGCGTCACCTGCGCCGGCAGCCGACATCAACGACGACCAGGGCTTTCACCCCGCCGCCTCCTGAGGGGAGCAGCCCCCGGAGCGCGGGAGCGACCCCTCAGACGGCGAGCAACTCCGCTTCGGGCGCGAAGTCGCATCGTTTCGGAATGTCCTCTTTCACCAGCTTCCCCCGTCTCTTGTAGACCCGGTACGCCCCGGCGTCTTCGCTCGACGTCAACAGCCGATAGCCGCCATCCACCCACTCCACTGCGCAGTTGTACCCTATGCCGAGACCTATGCCGCCGTGCTTCATCACCTTGGCGTGAAAGTCGGGCTCCCGCAGTTGGCCATCCGTGACGCCACCCGGATGAGGGCACGCGAATGCGTCGATGAACCCCAGACCACGAACGCGGGTGAATCCGCTCCAGTTCGCGGCGTTGTAAAAGAACCCCGAGTTGCTGTGCCCGTAGCTGTACCAGCAAATGCACCCTGCGCTCAGGCCCGCAAGCGGTATACCTTTGTGCCAGGCCCGCTCGAGCACGCCGTCCACGCCCAGTCTTCGCCACCGCGTCACTGCTTTCTGCGTATTGCCGCCGCTCACGTAGATGAGGTCAGCCGACAGGATGACAGACTCCAGTTCGGCCAGGCTGGGCTTTGAGTTGAGAAGGTGCAGCACCTCTGTCTCGCAGCCGAGCCTTTTGCCGTAGACGGCCTGAAATGTCTCCCAGGGTTCGGGGGCGTCGTAGGTCGCGGTTGGGATCAGCAGCGCCCTGGGCCGCGTCTTGCCAGAAAGCTCCACGATCTCCCGGTCGATGGGCAGGGTCTCCAGCTCGCCCATCATCCCGCCGCCAATAGTCACTATCTTACCCATATCGCGTTCAACCTCCTCGTCGCCTGTCAACACGTCCTTGGTAGCCCCATATCCGCATCAGCCTCTCGACCTCGTCGTTCATGCACAGGCCGCCCTCGATCGGACCGCTGGGGCCGTGCGGCCTGCCTCCTTCGATTCGGATCGCGCCTTCGGCCAGCGCGATGAGGGTAGCCACTAGAAGCGGGCGCTCGCGCGCGACGCCCCTACGCCGGATTTCCGCGAACAGCGGCTGCCGCTCTCCCTCGGCCCGTGCCGCGTCCAGCCCCACGCTGTCGAGCCGACTCCAAAGCGGGGCAAGCGCGGGGTCCCGAATTGGGAAGCTGCAATAGCCTAAGGGCGGCCCGGCGTCGAGAACTTCCGTGGCGAGGTGCAACATGGCGCCGTGCTCGGCCGCACCCCTCTCGATGAGCTGCCAGATTACACTCTGCCACATGCCGGCCGGAGCGTCCGGGAGCGCGGGATGAAGGTTGATCATAGTGCGCTCCCGGCACATGCGCGGGCTGGTGATGAGCATGTAGCCGGCCAGCACCGACAGGTCGGTCTGGTATAGTGCCGTCAGGCGCATCGCCTCGTCGTGGTAGGCGTCTCGGTGGAGCGCCATCCCACCCCCGCCGCTCTCGCGGCGGAACCTCTGGGACGACAGCCTCACCAGTGGCACTCCCATGTTTTCTACCATTTTGAAAAACTCATCGCTGCCGCCCGCCTCGCCTTGCTCCCGGTTGCTGAAAACGTACTGAATCGAGGCATTCAGCTCACTGGAGGCGATGGCGCCGCGCACCGCGCGAAGCAGTCCGCGGGAGCCCTCGCCCCGCCCCGTCGACCACCAACCCAGCCGGAGGGCACGCCTCCCCTTGTCTTCCACCTATCCACCCTCCCGTATCGACACCAGCAGCGAGACGGCCCTCCCGCGGTCTTCCGTGGTAAGGCCGCGCACCAGCGCCTGGCCCAAGTCGGCCAAGGCCCCTGCGTCGTCCCCAAGCCGCTCGCGGATGATGCCGCGCAACAGGAAGGCCTCGCCCGTATCCCAGCCTCCCTCGATGACCTCTTCGACCTCCTGGAGCGCCTCGCTGTACTGTTGGCCTTCCAGCAGGCGTTCGGCCCTGCCCAGACCGCCCGCAACGCCCGAACTGCCCAGCCACACTCCCGCCACAAGCAGCAACGCAATTGGCGGTACCGCGAGCATGACGCGGCGATTCGAACCAGGACTGCGCCGCGCCGGACGTGGGAGAACCGGGTAGGCGCGGTGCCGGTCGGGCGGATCGGCGAGAATGATACCGAGTGCGAACCCCATCGCAAGCCCGCCAATGTGCGCCCAGTTGTCGATGCCCGGCGCCACGAGGCCGTAAGCCAGGTTGATCGCAACCAGCACCGCAATGCCCGCGGCGTCCCGCCGGCTTCCGCGGCTCTGCGGTCCTCTACCCGTCAGAAAGCTGGCCGCCAGCGCGCCGAGCAAACCGAATATCGCCCCGCTCGCCCCGGCGCTGATAGCCATTGGACTAGCGACAAAGCTCGCCGTCGAGCCGGCAAGACCCGCCGCGACGTAAATGAGAACGAACCGCAGACGTCCGAATGCCTGCTCCAGCAACATGCCGTAGATCAGCAGCCCCAGGCTGTTGAGCATCAGGTGCATAATGCCGATGTGAAGGAACACGGACGTGAGAAGCCGCCAGTACTCGCCTCCGGCTACCAAAGGCCCGTGGTTCGCGCCGAAATCCAGAAGTGATGCGGGGTCCCGGGTGTTGCCTAGCAGCTCGGCGACGAGCCACCATGCGGCGTTGGCGGCAAGGAGCAGCCATGTCGCCAGCGGGCGGTTGCGGAGGGTCAAGCCGCCTGGCGCGTCCATGCCGCTCCGGCGGCGCCACGACTCAAACATAGACTACCTGGGAGACCGCACCTTCCCGCGGACAAGTCTCGTCCGGCGAGGGCGAGGCCGACTCAGAACACCTCGGTCCGCATCATGTCTTCGAACGTCTCGCGCCTCCGAATCAGGCGCGCAGCGCCGTCCTTCACCATGACTATCGCAGGCCTCGGGTTCAAGTTGTAGTTGCTTGACATGGGCGGGGCGTACGCTCCCGAAGAAGGGATCGCTACGACGTCGCCCTCTGCGAGTGTGGGCAGCTCGATGTCGCGAATCAGGATGTCGCCCGATTCACAATATTTGCCGACCAAGGTCACCGTGTCCTCGGGCACGTCGTTCATGCGGCTGGCCAACACCGCCTCATAGCGTGCCTCGTAGAGGGCGGGCCGGATGTTGTCCCCCATGCCGCCGTCCAGCGACACGTACCGGCGCACCGTCGGGATATCCTTCGTGCCGCCCACGCTGTACAGAGCTACGCCCGCGCGGCCCACGACCGACCGGCCCGGCTCCACGACCAGCCGGGGTGTGCCCAGCGAAAGGTCGGCACAGCGGTCCCTCGTGGCCGAGGCGATAACCTGCGCGTAGTCGGCAATGGCGGGCGGCGGCTGCTCGCGCACGTATCCAATGGCGAATCCTCCGCCCGGGCTGAACTCGCGCAACTCCAGGCCTTCGTCCCTGAACTGCGAAACGAACGTCAACACCGTGTCGATGGCGATCGAGTATGGCTCCAGCTCGAAAATAGGCGACCCAAGGTGGAAGTGAACCCCGACCAGGTCCAGGTTCGGCGCCGCGAGAGCCTGGCGGATCGCCAGCGCCGCGTGGCCCGTCTCTACCGAAAAACCGAATTTGCTGTCCAGAATGCCCGTTGTGGTATGAACATGCGTGTGGGGGTCCACGCCGGGGGACAGACGAAGCATTACGTCTTGCACCTCGCCGCGGGAGCCGGCCAGCTCGTCCAGCATCCGGAGCTCATGAAAGCTGTCCACTACAACGCGGCCCACGCCGTAATCCAGCGCCAGCTCCAGCTCCGGACGCGTCTTGTTGTTGCCGTGGAAGTACATCAGCTCCGGTGGGAACTCGATAGCCCTGCCGAGCGCCAACTCGCCGCCCGACACCACGTCCAGGCCAAGGCCCTCCTCCATGGCAAGCCTTCCGATGGCCGGATTGAGGAATGCCTTGGAGGCATAAGCCACCAGAGAGTCCGGATATCGACCGGCGAACTCGCCGACGAACTCGCGGCAAATCCGGCGCAACGTGTCCTCGTCGTACACGTACAGCGGCGTCCCGAACTCAGCGGCGAGGTCGACTGTGTCGCAGCCGCCAATTTCGAGGCGCCCGGCCTCGTTAACGTTTGCGGTTAAGGGGAAGAGGCTGTCGTTTTGGAATGGCATCGCGTCGTCCCGGCCTACGGACCGCGGGACAGTGCGGCCGGAGGCATTGTGATAGCGGGGTTCGCCTCCAATTCTATATTACGCCGTGCCGCAAGGGAAGCAGCACTTGACACGGGGGCGCGAACCGGGTAATGTATTTATGTGCCCGCCGAGATGTTGACATTTCTCTGGTGAGGGCATACACTGATATACCCCTCGCATAAGAGGGGCAGCACCTTAACAATTGGATAGTGGAAGGAAACAATTCTTGCAGAGTTTGATCCTGGCTCAGGACGAACGCTGGCGGTGCGCCTAATGCATGCAAGTCGAACGGACGGCTTAGATTCGTCTTTGTCGTTAGTGGCGGACGGCTGAGTAACACGTAAGTGACCTACCCTGAAGAGGGGGATAACCCCGAGAAATCGGGCCTAATACCCCGTAAGCTCCGGTCGTTAAGGCGGTCGGAGGAGAGGTATTCGACTAGTTCGGGTTCCGCTTCAGGAGGGGCTTGCGGCCTATCAGGTAGTTGGTGGGGTAATGGCCTACCAAGCCGAATACGGGTAACCGGTGTGAGAGCATGATCGGTCAGAGGGGGACTGAGACACGGCCCCCACTCCTACGGGAGGCAGCAGCAGGGAATCTTGCGCAATGGGCGAAAGCCTGACGCAGCGACACCGCGTGGGGGAAGAAGGCTTTAGGGTCGTAAACCCCTTTTCTCAGGGAGGAGAATGGACAGTACCTGAGGAATAAGGTTCGGCTAACTACGTGCCAGCAGCCGCGGTAATACGTAGGAACCGAGCGTTGTCCGAATTTACTGGGCGTAAAGGGCGCGTAGGCGGCCCGTTAAGTCCTATGTGAAATCTCCCGGCTCAACTGGGAGGGGACATGGGAAACTGGCAGGCTCGAGGGCAGTAGAGGGAAGCGGAATTCCCGGAGTAGTGGTGGAATGCGTAGATACCGGGAGGAACACCAGAGGCGAAAGCGGCTTCCTGGGCTGTCCCTGACGCTGAGGCGCGAAAGCGTGGGGAGCAAACCGGATTAGATACCCGGGTAGTCCACGCCCTAAACGATGGATACTAGGTATGGGGGGTATCGACCCCTCCCGTGCCGCAGCTAACGCAATAAGTATCCCGCCTGGGGAGTACGGCCGCAAGGCTAAAACTCAAAGGAATTGACGGGGGCCCGCACAAGCAGCGGAGCGTGTGGTTTAATTCGATGGTAAGCGAAGAACCTTACCAGGGCTTGACATGCTTTTGAAACCCCGCGAAAGCGGGGCCTCCTTCGGGACAGATGCACAGATGTTGCATGGCTGTCGTCAGCTCGTGCCGTGAGGTGTTGGGTTAAGTCCCGCAACGAGCGCAACCCTTGTCGTTAGTTACTCTGTCTAGCGAGACTGCTCCTAAAAAGGGAGAGGAAGGTGGGGACGACGTCAAGTCAGCATGGCTCTTACGCCCTGGGCTACACACACGCTACAATGGCCGGTACAGAGGGTCGCGATGATGCGAGTCGGAGCTAATCCCACAAAGCCGGCCCCAGTTGGAATTGCAGGCTGCAACTCGCCTGCATGAACGCGGAGTTGCTAGTAACCGCAGGTCAGCACACTGCGGTGAATACGTTCCCGGGCCTTGTACACACCGCCCGTCACGTCATGGAAGTCGGCAACACTTGAAGTCGCTGGGCCAACCCGCAAGGGAGGTAGGCGCCGAGGGTGGGGCTGGTAACTGGGACGAAGTCGTAACAAGGTAGCTGTACCGGAAGGTGCGGCTGGATCACCTCCTTTCTAGGGAGAACACTCCACAGTCCGAATGCTCGGCCAAAAGCCGGACACAGGGCGAAACGGAGTTACTCCTAGGTCGATCGGTGGGTGGGACGCTAAGGAAATCGAGTCGAGCCGGATCTGCCTCTGGCAGAGGAGCTCCTCTGAGGACTGAAACGTCTCCCTGAGAAAGCCCGCCGTTCATTCACTTAGCACAACTCAACTGTTTCCTTCCACTATCCAACTGTTAAGGGCAAACCATAAGGGGCGGGCCTCACGCAAGGCCGGCCCCTTATCTTTGGCCGTCGCCGAGCGCCCGTCAGCCGAGTGCAGGCCGGTGACGTGCTGCCAGACTTGTCTGGCAGCGGCCGGATCGCCGCCGCGGCCGTCGAGAGACAAAGCCATTCGCAGCTCAAAAGCGACCGCGGAGAAACGGGATGCTGGCCTAGCCTGCCCGTGTGTTCAGCGGCGGGCGAAGTTGGGGCTGTAGCTCATCTGGGAGAGCGCCTGCTTTGCAAGCAGGAGGCAGGGGGTTCGAGTCCCCCCAGCTCCACCAACAGCCCTTCCGCATTCGGCCTCGGGTTTCCCAGAAGGCCCCCAATCCGTAGCTGGAAAGCATCAAATCGATGCCTACCCGTGCCCAAGCTATCCCCCTCTATCCCACGTCAAGTGTGGTAACATGTGTGGGAATAGATTGCGGCATGGAGGTACCAAATTGGCGCTGTCAGCAACAAGGGCAAGGGCTCTCAGGGAACCGGGGCGCTACTCCGACGGCAGTGGCCTGCATCTGTTCGTCAACAAGAGGGGCGGCAAATCCTGGGTTCAGCGCATCACAATCGACAGTCGAAGACGTGACATCGGTCTTGGCGGGTTTCCAGCAGTGAGCCTTGCGCAAGCCCGTAGAAAGACTGCGGACAACCGGGAGGCCGTTGCCGAGGGCCGAGACCCCCTCGCAGCAAAGCACGCGCCCGCGATGCCCACCTTCAGGGAGGCCGCCCACACAGTCCACGCTGCCAACAAGCCCCGCTGGCGCAACGCCAGGCACGTTGGAGCCTGGATTCAAACTCTCGAGCGCCACGCCATGCCCACCCTGGGGGACTCTCCCCTGGACAGGATAGACCGTACCGCTGTTCTGCGAGTGCTCACGCCTATATGGACCACCAGGCCAGAGACCGCCCGGAGAGTGCGCCAGCGGATGAGAACGATATTCCGATGGGCGATGGCCCACGGCTTCATGGACACCAATCCCGCGGGTGAGGCCATCGACGGCGCATTGCCGCCGATGCCGAAGGTGAAAGAACATCTCAGGTCCCTTCCCTACCAGGAGGTAAGTGAGGCGCTCAGGACCGTCGACGTATCCCAGGCGTCTATGGCGGCCAAGCTGTGTTTTCGGTTCCTGGTGCTGACCGCGGCACGGTCCGGTGAGGCCAGGGGCGCGACCTGGGACGAGATCGACACAGGGGGCCGGGTGTGGCGGATACCGCCTGAGAGAATGAAGGCGGGAGTCGAGCATCGTGTGCCGCTGAGTGGGCAGGCCCTCTGCGTGCTCGACAGGGCGTCCGCGTTGCGTGACGAGTCCGGTCCTGGTGTTCCCGTCGCCACAGAGGCGAAAGTCCGCGATGTCGGACATGACGCTCACGAAGGTGCTGCGCTCAGTTGGCCTGGCGGACCGCGCCACGGTGCACGGGTTCCGAAGCAGCTTCAAGAACTGGACGCTCGAGCGGACTGACACGCCATGGGCCGTCTCAGAGTCTGCTCTCGCCCACACCCTGGGCAACTCGACGGAGCAGGCGTACGCCAGGTCCGACTTGTTCGAGCGTCGCCGCGCCCTTATGCAGCGGTGGGCCGACTACCTGGCCAGCGAGTTTCATGTGGATACCGCGGCGGGATAGACTGATCCACAACGCGAGGCATCGCGGTCGACTTCTAGCCCTTATCGTGTGTGTATTGTTCACTCTCTGCGTCGGGGAGTGATTCCAGCCACGTCTCGATGTCGCTCTCCTTCCAGCGGACGGCCGAGGGTCCGATCTTCACGGGTCTAGGAAAGAATCCCACGTCCATCTTCCGGTAAATCGTCGAACGACTCATCCCCGTTACTTCCTCGACCTCTCTCCGTCTCAGCAGCTTGTCGCGCATTTCCAATACCTCCTCGGCGTTATGGGGACACAAGAGCATCCCTTTCCGAGAAGCGTAGGCCGGCGCTGAAGCCAAAAGTTGGTCAAAAAGTACCCAAAAACTTTTTATATAACCCGCGTCGGTGATTTCATGGCCGCTGCGCATGAGGAGATTTGCTGCGCCGCTGGCCATGTTGACTCCAACACCTCGTGGCCGGACGGAGTCACAGTTGTATCCGGGCGCCAAGGGGGGCGGCCTCTTCCCAAGGTAGTCCGAGCGAAAGTGCGACCTGTGGGTGCTTAGTCCTCAACGTAGGGCGAAAACCCCGTGCGTTCGGAGACGGCGTTCACGTACTTCCAAAACATCGGCTCAAAGGGGCTTACCCACATGCGTTCTTTCCAGATCCGACCCACGGTGTCCTCGGAAATCTCCAGTGCCTCCGCCACGATGCGACAGCCGGAGACGTGCGTCCCCCATGGCGCCACGCCCAAGCCGCTCAGTACGAGGATTACGAACTGTATCTGTACGTCGCGCACCAGGTTGGCAGAGTTGACCGGGCGATAGGGGTCAAGTGGCGCCAGAGAAGGTCTACTGCGGCGCCCATCGGTAAATTCGTCGATCCATGCTGCGAGTGGCCGCGGTATATCCGCGAACTCGTCAACTAGAAAATCGAAAATGAAGAACACCGCGTCAAAATATGCGCGGCTGTCCACTGAACGCTGAATGTAGTCCTCCAGCAGGCGGTTCTTGCCCTGCTCAGGCTGGGACAGCCACAGGCCTAGCCGAGTAACGGTTACGGCATTGGATTCATCCGCGAGGTCCAGGTGGCTCTTGCCCTTGACGTCGGCCAGCAGTGCCTCTGCAACCCTGACACCCTCCGGGTGGTCCGGACGCCGTCTGCTGTCCTTAGTGCCAGATTTTGACTTGCGACGGGCGGCCCGCCGGTAGAGGTCGCTAAGGAGCTGCCTCTCGGCAAAATCCGGCCACCATTCTCTAAACCCGGCTCTGAGGTCGTCCACGACGGCCTGCCTGTCTTGGTCCGCGACGGCCGGGCGAATCCGTCCGTTGATTTCCTTCGTTTCCCCAATGGCGGAACCGCAACCCTCCGGATCCAGCGCGACCTCCTCAAGGACTTGTACACGCTTCTCGATGAGCCACGGGACGTCGTCGACTCTCATAGATGGCAGATTCTCCATCTGTCCCTCCGTGCGGTACATGGCCGCTCGATTGTCTTGCGCTGCCCTCGAGCTCCGCAGGGCCGCAGCGAATGTACTCCTATCCGCTGTCCGCCGACGTGCCCAAGAGGAGCCGAACGTGGCGATTCCGAAACATTGGTTGAGTAAGCAAGCGCCCTAGCGCGCTCACAACGCCGCGGGACGACGTTTCTTACCATACCACTTCGGCGCCGGCCCCCAGGCCCAAGTCTCGCAGTCTGCGGCTGTTGCGCCGAGAGTTCCATTGCATAGAAGTTCGCTCGCTAAACCGGCGGGCGGCATCCGGACTCCCTAACGCCCTCGGGAGCGCGTCACAGACGCTCCAGCGCCCGCTATGGGGCATTCCTGAGCCTTGAGCTACCCCTATGTGGACGTCCGTGGTGCGGTCCGGCGGTGCGCGCCGGCAAGATGAGAGCTGTGCTCAGGTTCATGGGGACCAGTGAGGCTGTCTTCAAAGAGAGAGGCGCCGACGCTTGACGCGGTAAACGGGACGGAGATGGAGTCAATGCCGTTCTGAGCGCCGCCACGTTCGGCCATGCCAAATGTGTGGCATAGGGTCTTTCCAGACAGTACGGCTGGCAGGCGACGGCACGGTGGAGATCATGAGTTGACCGGTCTACGCGAACGAGTGCACATGAGTTGGGTGCGCTCGTCGAGGACGCGGGCTGTCAAACCCTCACTACGTTATGGCGCAGCCGGCGGTCTTACGCACGTCCTGAATGTGGAGTCTGGCTTCTGCGAGCTATCGAGGGTCGGCGGGCGGTGGCGGCTCCCCCGGCCCATGCACGTACGGCATGAGGGTTCGTCGATGGGCCTGTGGGTGGGTTGGAAACCAAGGCACGGAGCCTGCTTGAGCCTGGAGTGGATCCTTGTAGGGCCCTTCAGCACTCGTTGCCTGAAGCAGGCGATTACCCTCACCGGTCTGCCTCGGCAACCGCTGTGGCTGAGTGTGGCGGCGGTGGCGAGCCGGCCGCACAGACCCTGGTCGGACGGCAGCGGGGACAGAAGGCGGGCAGGTCCAAGTCCCGGTGTTGGATGTTGTACTAAGAGAACAATTTTGTAGCTGATTCCCTTGTATATAAAGAATATATTCCTGGGCTCTCAGTTTTTTTATATTTTAGAACTCGCATAGAACACTGTCATATCGGCTGCCGATTGATTCTCTATCAACAGCTTGGCCTGTTCTCTTATCAGCTACGATGTGGCCGTCAATCGCCCAGATCGAACGACTTCGCAGGGTCTGCGAGGCTCATCTTGTACCGTGTGTTCATCGAAAGAAGCTCATTGATGATCCCCAGGGTCTCTATATCACCCATTTGCCACCCGTGCTGCCTCGCTATATATACCAATCGCTGCCAGGGAACGTTACCCCGACCGGATTTTTTAGCATCCAGGATTGCTGCCGATCCACGTCAAGGGCCTCGTCGAAATCAGAGCTTATCGTCTCAGACATTCGCCCCAAGAATTGCTGGAACACAGCGACCGATTCGTTTATCAACTGTTCCGAACTGCCCGCTGCCTCTGCGGCGCCGGTTTTTATCTTCTAGGCGGTCGTGTTTATCCCGTCCACGATGTTCGGCCTCTGCCAGGTGTTGGTGAGATCTGCCGCGTTACATTGCATCAAGGGCTCTATCGCTCCCACTCTATCTTACGAGTTTTGCCCTGAGTGCGAGGGAGGTTCCGTTTGGATATGGGATGTGAACATACCGCCAGCCCCTAGCGAGGGCGTTTTGAAGCCCAAATACCCCACTTCCAAATGGACCCCCAGCTGGGGAAGGAAGCCGTGGTGGAGATAACGGCAGAGGACAATAGTGGCCGGACCGCCACCATTGTCGTGACCATCAGCTTGGGCGACGAGTGCAGTAGCGCCGGCGAGCCACCCTGCGCCCCCGGCAAGCCCAACGTGTCGTCGATGTCCACTTCCAGCCTGAAGGTCTCATGGTCCGCTCCCGGGACTCCTTCGGGCACGTCCATCACTGGTTACGATCTCGAGTATAGGGAGGTGGACGGCGGGGGAAACTGGATCCCGGTTAGCGTGACCGGAACCGGCCTCTCCCACACCATCGAGAATCTCACCGAGGGCACGGACTACGAGGTGCGGTTGAGGGCGAGAAACGACGGTAGCGGCTTCGGCGAGTGGTCTCAGCCCGGTACCGGCGGTCCCGGAGCGGCCGCTCCAATCCTACTCCCGCCCATCACAGGTCTAGGAAGTGGCGGCTTCGGCGGCTTCGGCGGCGGTGGCGCACCGCTGAACACCGCTCCCGAAATCACGGGGCCGAGAGAATTGCGGTATCCGGAGCACGGCTCCGAACCGGTGCACACATACCGGGCCGATGACCCCGGCGGCCACGAGACCAGGTGGGAGACAGAAAGGCTGGACCGTCAGCATTTCCGCATCACCGAGAAGGGAGTCCTCAGCTTCATAACGTCTCCGGACTACGAAAACCCCATAGATTTTCGAATGGACAACCTGTACGAGATCCACCTCATCGCCATCGATAGCGGCACCCCTGCCCAGACCGCCCGCAGGGAGATCAGGGTCGAAATCAAACAGATAAACGAGATTGGGCCGGTCGATGGCGAGGCGAAGGTCTCGATGGAGGAGAACCAGTCCGGCGCCATCACCAAGTACGCGGTCCGGGACCCGGAGGGCGACACCATACGGTGGTCCCTATCCGGAGCGGACGCGGCCCTTTTCTCGTTCGGTGAAGAGTGCGCCCTGACTCCGAACCGCGCTCTGGACTTCGAATCTCCGGGCAGCGCCGCTGGGAGCAACGAGTACGACATCACCGTCATAGCAACCGACGACGGCAATCCTCCGCTGTCCCAGCAGCTACGGGTCGCCGTGACTGTCACGGATGTCAACGAAGTGCCGGTGTCACTCCCCTCCCCGCTAGTCGAGCTGACCGCTGGACACGCCACCGCCTCCCTGGATCTCGGCCGGTTCTTCACCGACCCGGACGGAGACCCGCTGACCTATACCCTCGAAAGCGCCGAGAGTTCGGGTGTCGTGCTGGCAGTCGTGGAGCGAGGAACCCTGTCCATGACTCCGCTGGGAGCCGGAACTGCATCGCTGGCTGTAAAGGCCGCCGACGCTGAGGGGCTGAGCGCGACCGGTACTGTCGAGGTGGTCGTGTCCAATCCGCCAACGCCGACGCCCACGCCCACCCCGGTGCCGACGGCGGAACCCACGCCCAGGCCAACCGCTACTCCGGCCCCCACCGCGACGCCGACCGCCACGCCCGTGCCCATCGCGACGCCATCGCCCGTCCCTACACACACGCCCACACCTGCGCCTACTCCCACGTCTACGCCGCTGCCGACGCCGATGATCACGCCCACACCCACCCATACTCCCACTCCGGCCCCCCCGGCGGCCATAGCCGTCGAGCCAACGTCGACGTTTACTCCCGTAGCGAGTCCGCAAGCGGATGCTTTGGGGCCTGCGGACCCCGAAGTGGCCGCAACCTCGGAGCGCGTAGGCGTACCAGTCTGGCCGATCGCCCTAGTAGTTGCGGGCCTTTTGGCAACCATCGCGGGAGCAACCGCATATGCATATCGCCGTCTGCGGTAACCACCTACGCCAGTTGGTGCCACTAGGGCGTCGCCGCCACTAACTCCAATCGGTCTGGCCGCCCAAGAATGGCCGTCATTCCTTTTCCA
Organism: Dehalococcoidia bacterium; assembly: GCA_965226695.1. GTDB lineage: Bacteria > Chloroflexota > Dehalococcoidia > Lucifugimonadales > CATOSD01 > CATOSD01. The sequence goes on along the minus strand of OZ245405.1, from coordinate 2,020,188 downwards.
GCTTCCGAACCTGGGACATCAGCCGCCGTTCAACTCGCCGGATGGCGGCGGTAACCGTGGCGTCAAGCTGGTTGTCCCTTTTGTCCAGCAGTTGGCCGACGCTTTTGATAAGGTCCATCTGCGCTTTGTGGACTTCGGCTTCGACCAGACTGCGGAGCTCTTCCTCCGCTTCCTCAATCATCGCCTCAACTCGTTCAGTCATCTCCTCTGCCATTTTAGTGCTCCCGTGTGTCTGGGCCATCAGCCTCCGCTCGAGCTCTTCGATGGCCGCGGTAATCGTGTCGTCCAGTTGGTCGTCCTTCCTGTCCAGATGATCGGTGGTTCGGCTCAACTGCTCAACCTGCACTTTATGGACTGCGGCAGCCACAAGGTCGCCGAGCTCGTCCTGCGCTTTCTCGATCTTCGCACCAACGCGGCCAGTTAGCTCTTCTGCCATTGGTTTGCTCCTTTCCGTCTGAGTCTTAGACTTGGGGCGCAAGTCGCGCCACCATGTCGCCGAGTGTTCCGCCGTCCATTTGCAGTTAACCGCCTCTCTCGTCAGTGGACCGGCTAAGGCGTCTGACACTGCTCGAAAGTGTAGCGCTCTCCCATGTACGCACTCTTGGGTGACATCAGGCACGTAACTGTCAGAGACTTCCCTATTGTTGCTGAGAGAACCAGTTCGCGCCCTTTCGAGCCATCGGCAATCTTCATGACGCCAAAACTCGAAGACCACCCTAACCCTGGACGCAACTCTTCCATGCTGATTGCGCCGTCCGCGATCCGATCGACGGTGCCGGTGATTTTCAGCCATAATGGGAAACCGTACTTTTCCCCGAATCGCACGGGGTTACCCTCGCGGTCCTTATAGAGAGACTTGGCTGACACTTTGATAGGCCTATCGCTCGAAGCGCCCTCTTTAAGCTCCGTCACCGTCCCACTGCCCACAATCAGTTCCTGACCGCCTACAATGACAGTTTGCGGCACTCCCGGCTTGGTGGGCTCGAACAGGTTGCCAGTCTGGGACTGTTCCGAATTGGTGGTCTTGAACGGGTTGTTGGACGGGGAGACACTGGCAGCGCTGCCAGACTCGAACGGATTTGAAGTGTCGGATTGGGCGATCACCTCAGTCTCCGCCTCATCGCACGCACTCGCCAGTAGCCCGACGACAAGCACGCTCAGGGCTAGTCCATACCGCGCTACTCTTTCCATACTGGCCTCCTGGACGCCGACTGCGGCCGCGGAGTGAACAGACCGTTGATTGCGCCAATGCTGAGAAACAGGACAAGCCCAAACCCTGCTATGGCGAGGTACAGCCCCAACTCCGGCTGTGGGTCTACCGCCTTGACCTCATCCGATCTGTGCAGGAGAGTCAGGGCCATGAAGCCCAGTCCGAGAAGTGAAATCCACATGCGTGCCCACATCCTCCCGCGCAGTATGACGTGCGGTATGATCACGCCACAGAGTGCCGCCAGCCCCACCAAGATCACGTACAACTCGGTGGGCGGGATGTCGTACTCGCCCATGGCAATCTTGAAGCCGGCAATCCCGACTGACGACACATCCAACCAGGGAAGCAAGAATGTTGCCAGTATGAGCGCGTACAGTCCGGTTGAAGCGTAGCCTACTGCCCTGAAGTGCACGATTCCCTCCTTATGCCGTTAGAGGCTGATTCTGAGATGTAATCTCTCGTCCGACGTCCGCCACTTTCTTCCTGCGAAGTACGAAGTGCCACCATGCCCAGGCAAAGAGCGCCGCGAGCATGACAAACATGGGCAGATGCGCGGGTGCTGCAAATCCAGACCCGTAGGCAAACAAGACCCAGAGAACCTGGAAAAACCACAGGCCGAGCAGGATGCGCCACACCCAACCCCAAGTTGTTCTGGGTTCAGGAGGTGTGGACTGCTCTATCTGCTCGGCGGCCGCTCTCCGGCGGGCCTCTTCAGTGTCACGGGCAGCCCCGCGCCAACTCGACCACACCCATACGGTCAGGCCAATGGCCGCCAATTCGAGCACACCCACGGCGAACAGCGACCACAACTCGCGCTCCAGAACGAACTGCACACTGAAAAACAGAGGCATTAGGCATGCCGCAGCGCCGAATAGCGCAATCGGAGTCAGTTCGCTCCTGGTTGCCCTTTGATTTTCGTCCATCTAACTTCTCTGGCTGGGATTGTTTCATTTAGTGATGTCAAAGCAATTATGCTGTTGAATGTATCCACACGCAACACAGAGTATACCAGAACGAGGCGGTTTCGAAAACTGCCCAGGGCGTGCCTAATGGGAAAAGCCGTGGGACCTCAACGGGGGAGGGAAGGTGAAGAGAGAGTCTAACGTGAAGGCGAACAGTGAAGGGCTGCCATCGCCTGTAGTAGCATCGCCCCGATCAATCGTACCGCCGCACATAGAGGAACTCCCTTGAGGCAATGTGGGCTCCTCCGGCAAGACTCGACCCAGTCATGCGAGCCACAAGGGGGCACAAGGCCCACAAGTTTCGTATGACCTGATTTCACTCTTGCCGGAGAGCAAGGTGCATTTAGCATAGAAGGGGAGGAATTGAAAGGGTTCGGTTGTGGTTACGCGCGTGGTGCTGTCGCCCGCCGACGCAGGCGTGCTACTTCGGACGCCGATCAAGGTTGCCGTAAAATACGGTTGTGGCGACGCGGACGACGAGCGCGGAGTTGCCCTGGGCGAGTCGATGGACGCATCTAGGGCTTCGCAGAGGGCCGACGGCGGTTGTTATGCAGGAGTGTCTCGCTTGTCGTGAAGACGCTCGCCACGCAGACTCTCGCTGTACAAGACGCGCGCGATAGGGCGCTCGGGGGTAAGTTCATGGTGCGCCCTTAGAACATGCGCACTCTTGCAGGCTCCGCCGGTTCGATATGATCGCATGCGGCCGCTACTGCTGCGCCGACAGCGCGGACATGGGCACCGTGGCCAAGACCTTGCATTGCGGTCGTGACGCCGCCCCCGTCACTCGATGTGTATCCGCCGCGTGCGAAGACTGCAATGACGAAAGGGCCGTACGGCTCACCACCCTGACTCGGTGGTGTAGTACAGCCACCACGGACCAGTCCACTGCGTGTATGCTTGCGTCGGCGCCGATGTGTGGGCCGCCCATAACACGGACTGCGGCAAGCGCAGGATTCCGCCCGTGCTCGTGGGCGCCGACTACAAATCGCGATGCTGCCAACCCTGCCAACCCGCCCACTTCGAAGGCCGCTAACCTGCGCCTGCCGTGGGTTGCCGCCACATGTGACGCAGAAACCCTTGCAGGGACGAATGCCGCCGCACTCGAAAGGTGGTGAGCATCAGCGCCGAGCGGCGTTGTCGCGAAAATAAGCTGACGGCGGAGGTTGCCTAAGCTTCGGAACACCGCCGTGCGGCGATTCTGACCCCTAAATCCGAGGCGTTACAGGCACCCAGGCGTCGCAGGTAATCCCCGCCCGCATAGGGTCTCGGTTTCACTTGTGCCCGATTGTCCAATACCCACCGGACGGCCGTCACTTCTGCCCCCTGCTGGAAGCTCTCCCGCCCCTTCACCACAGCACTCACCAATGAAGCCGTGCCAGTCACCTTGTTCTTTCGCGCCAGCCTCTGAGACTCATGACTCGTTTTGAGCGGAATCAGAACTTCGATGGGCCTAAAGGACAACACTTTCTTCTATTGTTCTTGAAACCCGTCAGATCGCCTATCTCCACCGTCAGAACCTCCATAATCGTGCAGGGTCTCCGCCGCGACACGAGCGCGCTGAGCGGAGGTGAGTGGGGCGTGTGGCGCAATCCCCGGCCTGCCCGCCTACCGGGACAGCCTTATCATGGGCTGTGCCGACAACGCCCTCACACGGAAGGCGATGGCCAAGTGCCTGCCGGGAGACCCGCGACGCTGGCTCATCGACGCGGGCAACGACACCAACTGGGGCCAAGTCCCGGTCGGAAACGTGTCCGACCGCGTGAGCCGGGACGAGCCACCCCTCACGGAGGACACCTGCTACCTGGCCCCCGCGCCCACCGTCCAGCGGCCCGACCTGCTGACGGCCGTGTCGACCAGGCCGCCGGGCGTGGACTGCGCGGCGACCCTCGACTTCACCGACCAGGACCCCACCATCAACCAGATGATGGCGTCGCTGGTCTTACAGGTGGTCCGCCGCATGGTGGCGGGCACCTGCCCCTTCATGGGCATCTACCTGGACATGGAGATGGGAACGGTCACCCCCAGCTACGTCACCCCGGAGGCGGTGGCGCGGGTGGTGGGACCCGGCTCCGAATGGGAAATATCGGCCTAGCGATCAACGGCACATGAACGCAACCAGAGAAGCAACAAGGAGAAACCATGACTGACAAGAAAGGAAACGCCACGACCCCGCATAAAGTGCGGGGCAGGCTCTGGCAGGACAACCACAGCGGGCTCTGCAGGCACAAGCTCATGACCAAGGAGCTCGGAGACACCATCCCGCCCCTGTACGCCAATGACGGCGCGGACGACCCCGACGCCGTCGTTGCCAGGGCCAAGCTGTTCAGCCCCTACAACGGCTGGTACTGGTACATCACCGAGTGGGACCCCGAGACCGGACTGCGCTTCGGCCTCGTCGAGGGATTCGAGACCGAGCTGGGCTATTTCGACCTGACGGAACTGTCGGAAGTGACCGTGTTCGGCAGCGTCCCCGCCGCGGAGCGCGACCTGTACTGGGAGCCGCAGACCCTTGGCGGGATCAGAAGAGAGTCGGGCTCAATGGCGGCGTAGTGAACGGCGTACATCGACGCAGTCTGAGAACAAACAGAGGAGAGGAGCAACCATGCCTGACGAAACTGGTACGGAAGCAACCCGCTCGGACGCCCCGAGCACTGATGAGAGTCACTTCGGCGATGCGACAGACGACGCGGTTGCCGAAGAGCAGGACGCCGACAAGGAGACCGAACAGGGCGGGCAGGCTCCCGATGAGGCCGAGGAAAATGCCGGTCCGCAGGAGGAACTGAAGGTCGTCGTGTCCATCGAGGGCGGCCGGGCCACCATCGGGGTGCAACGGCCCTCGTCCGACCCGCACATCGAGACCTTCGATGACGGGGACCTGGCCGGGCTGACGCAGGAGACCCTGGCGGTGGTCGAACGGGCCAGAGCCAAGTGGGAGGACGAACCCAGGCATCCGGCCCACGAGAAACCCGCTCTCCCGGCCAGGCGTCGGGGTCGCCGTGGGCAGGGGTCGGTGCAGGACGCCTGACCGCAGACACACAGGGGAAGGCCGCTTCGATTGCTGCTGCTGCGGCCCCGTGTGTGTCTATGTATGCGGACCTTTTCTTGTTGTCCGAAAAACGAAGCGGTGTTCTATAGCGCGGTCCTACCCGCCGGGCCCGGAGACGGTGACCTCCAAGCGATTGGACAGCTTCCTGCCGTCACTTGTGCAGATGGCTCCCTGTACGGAGCAGTCCGTGGTGGTGGGCAGCACGATGGTGACATCGGCGTTGGAGGACGGCGTGACGGTGATCTCCCACCTGATATTCTTGCCAGTCTCCAGCCTCCGCGCCTTGCTCACCGAGCCACCAGTCACCGTCAAAGCGTGCTCCTGCAACGTCGTGTAGCTGAAGCTCTCCATGTTCTCGCTGAACCGCAGCTCGAAGGTGAACGAGGCGCTGCCGTCGTGGGATGCCGATGCGTCGTGGACCGTGGCCGTCAATGGCGGTTTGGCGACGGCGGTCGTAGCGGCGCTGGTCAGTGTAAAGGGCGGAGTAATAATGTACCGGCGAGGCGGGGTCGAACGCTGAGGAGTGGCGTTTGAAAACTGTACCCGCCGCCGCCTTCTATAGAGTTGGAGGCAACTCGATGGAAGGTGTGAAGGATGTACAAAGTGGAACTGTACGTTCGAGTGCGCCGGGCCTGCATGGTGGAGGGGATGAGCACACGGGAGGCTGCCCGGGTGTTCGGCCTGCACCGGGATACGGTGCGCAAGATGCTTCAGTACTCGGTGCCTCCCGGATACCGTCGACAGTCACCGCCGCGCCGCCCCAAGCTGGACCCGTACCGCGGGGTGATCGACCGTATCCTGGAGGATGACCGCAGTCTTCCGAAGAAGCAGCGCCACACGGCCAAGCGGATCTACGAGCGTCTGAGAGCGGAGCACGGCTTCCCCGGCGGGTACACCATAGATCAAGGACTACGTGCGCGAGCGTCGCCGCCGGACGCGTGAGATGTATGTTCCGCTGTCTCACCCTCCCGGTCACGCCCAGTGCGACTTCGGCCAGGCCAAGGCGGTCATCGCAGGTGTGGAGCAGACCGTCCACTACTTCGTGCTGGACCTTCCCCACAGCGACGCGTGCTTCGTCAAGGCCTACCCCGCAGAGACGACCGAGGCGTTCTGCGACGGTCACGTGTCTGCGTTTTCGTTCCTGGGCGGCGTGCCCCGGAGCATCCCCGGCCTTCGCCGGGGCAGGCTCTGTACGACAACACGAGACTGGCCGTGGCCAGGATCCTGGGAGACGGTCGAAGGAAGCGTACCCGCGTGTTCTCAGAGCTTGTGTCCCACTACCTGTTCGAGGACCGGTTCGGTCGTCCAGGGAAGGGTAACGACAAGGGCAAGGTCGAGGGACTGGTGGGATATGCGCGCCGGAACTTCCTGGTGCCAGTGCCGTCGTTTGCGAGCTTCGATGCGCTCAACGCCTACCTCGAGGAGCGGTGCCTGGAACATATGGGGAGACAGCTGCGTGGGCACAAGGAGACGATAGGCCAGCGGATGGAGCGTGACCTGGAGACCCTGCTGCCGCTGCCGGCCACACCATACGACGCCAACGACAAGCACGTGAGCCGTGTCAGCTCCCTGTCGCTTGTGCGGTGCCGGACCAACGACTACTCGGTGCCCGTGGCCTACGGTCACATGGAGGTTGTGGTGCGAGGCTATGTGGGAGAGGTGGTGATCAGCTGCGGGGCAGAGGTGATAGCCCGGCATCGGCGCTCATACGAACGCGACGACTTCGTCTTCGACCCGCTCCACTACCTGCCGCTGCTGGAGCGCAAGACGGGAGCGCTGGACCAGGCCGCTCCGCTGGCCGGGTGGGAGTTGCCTAAGCCCGAATCCACCGAGGGAGGGGGTCGGGTCAGTGTCCTGAAGCGGCAAGAAGGTGCTCCTTTGAATCTGGGATAATGGTTTTGTAAGACCAAACCGTCCCCAGGAAAGGAGCACCCAATAGATGCTACCACGCAATCACCCTGACCGCATCAAAATCGCCTTCGACGATCACCGCCTGGTGGCCAATGCCGGGCTGCTCCTTCCGGCCACCCTGGCCGAGCACCTGGGTCTGGGTGAACTGGTCGACAACCACGTTGACCTGGGGGATGCGCCGGGGCGGGCGAACACGGGAGACAAGCTGATGACGCTGGTTGCGTCTGCACTAGCCGGGGGAGACTGCATCGACGACGCGGACGTGTTGCGCACCGGCGGGACGGCTGGCGCCATCGGCTGTGTGGTCAAGGCGCCATCCACCCTGGGAACCTTCCTGCGCAGCTTCCGGTGGGGGCACGTGCGCCAACTGGACCGGGTGAGCCGGGAGCTGCTGTCCCGGGCCTGGACCGCTGGTGGTGGACCCGGCGACGGGCCGTTGACCATCGACCTGGACTCCACCATGTGCGAGACCTACGGGCTGGCCAAGCAAGGGGCCCGCCATCACGGCTACACCGGCCAGCGGGGCTATCACCCGCTGCTGGCCATCGCCGCAGGAACCGGTGACGTGCTGATGGCCCGGCTGCGGGAGGGCCGTGCCAACACCGCTCGGGGCGCCGCCCACTTCCTGCGGGAGACGGTGGGACGGGTGCGCCATGCCGGAGCCACAGGACAACTCACGGTGCGCGCCGACAGCGGCTTCTACGCCCATAGCATGGTATCGGTCTGCCGCAAGCTGAACGTACGCTTCTCCATCACCATCCGCCAGCACGCCCGCCTGCGGAACCTGATCGAGGCCATACCCGAGACGGACTGGACGCCGATCCCCTACTGGATGGACGGCGCAGCCGACGTGGCCGAGACCGTCTACACCCCCTTCCAGGGTGAGTCCGACACCGCCCCGGTGCGGCTCGTCGTCCGGCGGGTGAAGCCCACGCCCGGTTCCCAACTGGCCCTCTTCGCCACCTACAGCTATCACGGCTTCATCACCAACCGCGACGGCGATACCCTGGAACTGGAGGCCGACCACCGCCGCCATGCCGAAGTCGAGAACGCCATAAGAGACCTCAAGTACGGCGTCGGACTCAACCATCTCCCCTCGGGGCGCTTCGCCGCCAACGGTGCCTGGCTGGCGATACAGAGCCTGCCCCGTACTCGATACGGGGTGGTGGCCCATAACCTGGCCCGCTGGACCGTGCGCATCGGTCTGGGCCAGCAGGTGGTGACCACCAAGACCCTCAGACGGCGCTTCTTCTCCATCGCCGGACGGCTCACCCGCAAGGCCCGCCGACTCACTTTGCATCTTCCCCAGCACTGGCCCTGGGAAACCCAGTTCAGTCGCGCCCTCGCTCGGTTGCGCGCCCTGCCACTGCCATCTTGACGGCGCCCACGGCGTCTGACCCATCCACCAGACTACCCAAACCGCCCCGCAAACTCGCGTCACCCCGGTCCGCCAGTGTCTCTTGCTGCGTCCTCTCCCCGCCATCTCGCCCTGCCAACGTCTGCAAACGGCCACAAAGTCTCCACGCGGCTGCCGAAAGGCCGCCACCGGACCCATCTACCCTGAATCCTGCCCGAACCATCGCCCCCCTTTGCCACTCGTCGCCCTTTCCGCTGCTGTAACGCCACTCCTTCGGTGGATTCGGGCTAAGGAGTTCGGTGTGCTGCGGCGTCTTTTGGAGTCGAGGATGGGCAGGCGCGGCAAGCGGGAGTTCGTGCAGGTGCTGCGGCTGATGGAGAGCTTCCGCAAGGAGGAGGTGTACGAGGGTGTGCGCGATGCACTCAGGCTCGGGGCCATAAGCTTCGACGCCGTCAAGCACCTGGTGCTGTGCGGGATAGAGGGTCGTCCCCAGAGACTCGACCTACAGCTGTACCCCTACCTGCCCAGGGTCAGCGTGCAGAAGACCTCGGCCAGCGACTACATGGCGCTCACGTCGGGGAGCAGGCGGTGAGCGACAGGTCTACGGTGCTGCTGGAGCACCACCTGAAGGAGCTGAAGCTGCCCACCTTCCTGAGAGAGTACGGCAAGGTGGCGGCTCAGTGCGCCGCCGAGGGCGTCGACCATCCGGGCTACCTGCTGAGGCTCTCAGAGCTTGAGCTGATAGACCGCCATCATCGCATGGTCGACCGCAGGATCAAGGCTGCGCGCTTCCCTGCCACCAAGAGCCTCGACACCTTCGACTTCCTGGCAATCCCCTCGGTGAACAAGCACCTGGTAATGCAGCTGGCACGCTGCGAGTACGTCGACCGGCGAGAGAACGTCATCGCTATCGGCAACAGCGGCACCGGCAAGACCCACGTGGCGCTCGGCCTGGGGCTCGCCGCCTGCCAGAGGGGGCTGTCGGTCGGCTTCACCACGGCCGCATCGCTGGTCCACGAGCTGATCGAGGCCAGGGACGAGCGGCGACTGCTCAACCTTCAGAAGAAGCTTGCCCGCCTCAAGCTGCTCATCATCGACGAGCTGGGCTTCGTCCCACTCTCCAAGACCGGCGCGGAGCTCCTCTTCGAGGTCTTCAGCCAGCGCTACGAGAGAGGGTCTATCCTGGTCACCACCAACCTTCCCTTCGACGAGTGGACCGAGGTCTTCGGCTCCGAGAGGCTGACCGGCGCCCTGCTGGACCGCCTCACTCACCGCGTTCACATCCTGGAGCTGAACGGCGAGAGCTACCGCCTCAAGCAGAGCAGACAGACCGCCACCACACGCGCAGCCGGCGATTCCCCTGACGCCTAGACTCCACCGACCTCGCTCACACTAAGGGCTCCCGACGACACCCGTCGCAGGGTGACATTTTCGCTGAACACCGACGACCGACTGGTACACTGTTGCTCCGCCCCGTGGCCTAATATCCCTCCGCCCTTGACAGGCATTACTCGAACCCACAGAATACAGGCTTCAACTGGGTCTATCTCGGAACCTGCGAGTATTTTCCTACCCATGGCGCGTAAGCCGGTTCTGTGGCATTGCCAAGGCCGAGCACGATTTGGACCGGTCACCCAGATACCATCTGTTTGACGGCCTCGCAATGACCTACCGGGTCGATCAGGGTCTGACTACGGGACTTTTCCGTCGAAGACAAGTGCTCGCGAGAGTGAACCCCGATTACTAACCCCCGGATTATAGTCCAGGAATGAGAAGGTGAAGATTCATGAGCGCTTCGACCGACCGCGGACTGCCGTTTCGCATACAGCTGGATGTGAAGACTCCAATGAGGGACGGCGTGCGTCTCTCGGCCGATATCTACTTGCCAGCCTCGGTGGGGCCTTTTCCTACCCTGCTTCAACGCACTCCTTACAACAATCAGTCAGCCCGCTATGTCCACGACTTCGTTCCTCGTTTTGTTCGGAACGGCTATGCAGTTGTTATTCAGGACAGTCGAGGCAGGCACGACTCCGACGGCGAATGGCGACCATACCTGGATGAGACCAACGACGGGTACGATACGCAGCAGTGGATAGGTGCACAGCCCTGGTGCAATGGCAACATCGGGACATTCGGGAGTTCCTACCCCGGGTTTACGCAGACAATGCCTGCCCCGCTTCGTAGCCCCCATGTGAAGGCTCTCGTCCCCAGCGCCACTCAGCAAGACAACTACGGCCTGGCCTATGTCGATGGAGTCTACCAAATGGTCCCGTTCACCACATGGTTCATCCGCATGACTGGAAAGACCATGCAGTCGGAGAGTCCAGGTCTGATGAATGACCTTGAGTTGCATAAGAGACTTCCCCTGATCTCAGCGCTAGACGATATATGTGATATGCCTGTCTTCAGAGATTTCATTCGACACTACACCCTGGACGAGTACTGGAAAGGCTACGGGGTGAGGGACAAGTACGAAGAGATAGAAACGCCGGCTTATTTCCTCACTGGCTGGTACGACACCTTGGTTCACGAGACCTTTAAGATGCTGCGGGGCTGGAGGAGCAGGGCCCGTTCGGTGGAGGCCAGGGAGGTAACCAGACTGCTGGTCGGACCCTGGACCCATGGGAGTATTGGTTCAGCGCAGCCCCCTGGCGACATCGACTTCGGACTACCCGCTGGGGTTGATATAATTGCAGAGCACATACGCTGGTATGACCGACGCCTCAAAGGCATCGAAAACGGCATGGATGACGAGCCTCCCATCAGGCTGTTTGTCATGGGGGAGAACGTGTGGCGCTACGAGCGAGAGTGGCCTTTGGCCCGCACCCAGTACACCAACTACTATATGCACAGCGGAGGACGAGCCAATTCCCTCTTAGGGGACGGCGTCTTGAGCCCCGCGTCTCCGGCTGGAGAGCCCACGGACCGCTACAGCTACGACCCTGAGAACCCCGTTCCCACCATGGGCGGCCCAGTGATGAGCCCAGAACTCACAGGCCCACGCGACCGTCGGTCTGTAGAGCGCCGTGATGATGTGCTGGTCTTTACATCAGAGCCCTTGACCCGAGACGCGGAGGTAACAGGCCCTGTGGTCGTGACGTTGTACGCTTCCTCGAGCGCGCCTGATACCGACTTCACTGCTACGCTGGTGGACGTCTACCCCAGCGGGCAGGCTATCAACATCTGCGAGGGGATCCGCCGCACACGATTTCGTGAGTCCCTAGAAACCCCGACCCTGATAGAGCCCGGAAGGACCTACGAGTACCAGATTAGCCTATGGGAGACTGGCAACGTATTCAAAGCGGGTCACCGGATTCGTCTGGAAATCTCCAGCAGCAACTTCCCCCGCTTCGACCGCAACCTCAACACCGGACACCAACCAGGTTTGGATGCGGAGATTAAAGTTGCCGATCAGACCATCTACCACGACTCTGAGCGTCCTTCTCACGTTTCCTTGCCCATCATTCCTCGCGATTGAGTTTGGTAGTCGGATGCAGCCAGGAAGATGTTGCTGGAAAATCTTCTGGTCGTCTTAGACCCGGCCTGTGTTCGGTCTTGTTCTTTCGGTGAAGGACAGAAACTTCGGACGATTTATGATTCCAAGTCGAAGGCGGAGAAGGCGCGGGCGTCTGAGTTCGGTTTGGACCCGAACGACAACTTTGCGTGGTATCGGATCGTGAAGCTATCATCCTACCGGTTTGAGCAAATCGGTGTCTAGCCGGTTGTTGAGGTGGGTTCGGGAAGCGCACCCCTTGGCCCCCCACGCAGATCGCCATGTTTCTCCTGCTCTGCGATACTTCGACCGCCAGCGCTCGGAGCTCGTTGGGCCTGACGCTGCTCGACCAGATCGGAGTGCCCTCTTCGAGGTACGACAGGCTCATGCATGGGACCGCCGACACCTTCTTTGCGTCTCCGCACTTGACCATAGCGCCCATTTGGAAAGTTGACGCCTGCCGCCAACCTCGTCGGAGCGGCTCGCGGAGTTAGGGATCCTAACTCTGGTCCTGAGTACTACGCTCGCTCAGGCATGCCCCCCTCTTGCCTACGCGTACCTGTGCGCTGTCACTGCCCATAAGCACAGGACTCGAAAATGTTGAATTATGCCTGGCACATACCGCTCGCTTGGCGCTATCGAAGCAGCCCTTGGTGCCCTCATGAAGGCCGCTTTCATCACTACTTTCGCAAAGCAAGTATGATTCCCTCGTAAAAACCCGTTTTGAGGAAGTTCCAGCGATTTGGCACATCTGAGCGCTACCGTATGCTGGGGTAGTATACGGAACAGAGACTGTATATTGTACCCAGACGTGGGTACGTTTGTTCTAATTCGACCTACACAGACTTTTTACGAGAGAATCAAGTATATGCGTTGACGGCGCTATCTCTGGCGGACTCGGCCCGCTTCAGTGAAAAGTCTACCACTTGCGTGCACTTGTGAAACGCCTACAGCTTATCGCAGGACTATTATTGAACAGGTATCGAGTATAGCTTGCCCTTGTCAGTTGCCACAAACACCTGGTCGCTGGTGACCGCTGGCACGCAGGCTACCCCCCCATCAACCGGAATCCGCGCGCGTTGCTCCCCAGTGTCTTTGTCCAAAACATAAATAAACCCATCACTGGTGCCGAAAATGGCGGCGTCCCTGGTTATAACGATGTCAGTGGCGGAAGCGGGTGTCGAGTCCAGCGATACTTCCCACTTGAGGGCTCCGCTATCGGCGGAAAAGGCAGCGGCGCCACTGCGTGCCGCAACGTACATCATCTCCCCATCCAGCGCGGGTGAGGTCGCCATCCGGTACGGTATCTTTTCGCTCCACACGGTACCCTTCTGCATGGGCGCGTGGGAAATGGCCCCCCACAGGAACAGCCTCCAGCGGATGGAACTCCAGGCACGCTCAAACGGATACGTGATGGCGGAGTGGTCTATTACCCAAACAACACCGCTGTCGGTGGCCACGTAGGCGTGGTGTTGGTTCACGGCGGGCGCTCCTGTTACCGGCCACCCTAAATCGTACACCAGCCTCTTGCGCCCCGTCCGGGCATCTATCACATGCAGCAGGCCCTGCTTGGAGACCACCACCACCTTCTCGTCTATATAGGCAATGCTACTGATGATCCATGCTCCGACATCGAACCTCCAACGCTCCTGACCCGTCCCGGCATCCAGGGCATATAGCCGGTGGTCTCCCGAGCCTATATAGAGAGTCCCGTCTGCCGCAATGCCGGCTCCCACCACCGAGTCGTCGGTGCCGAACCTCCAGCTCTCCTGACCGCTGGAGCTATCTAGCGACACAACGCTGCCGTCTAGTAGACCTATCACAACCAGATTGCCTACGACCACCGGGCCGGAGTTTATCGACGTCGAGGCCTGGAAGTCCCAGGCCACCTTCCTACTCTGTCGATCCAAGGCCAGCAGCCGATTGTCCTTGGTGGCCAGAAAGATGTGGCTACGGGTGACTGCGGGTGATGACGATATACCAGCCGGCACATGGAAGATCAGCTCAGCTTCCTGGCTCATGCCAAGAGTAGATACGGGCGCGAAGGCAGTATTTTGGGGATCACGCCCAGGGGTGGCCCAGGTATCGCCCACTGTCAGGGTGGCCAGAGAAGTTGTAGCCTCCGGCGGAAGGGGACCGATGTCGAAGAAGGTGAGTATTCCGGCTGCCAGGAGCACAACCAGTATTATTGCCGCACTACGCCATCTGAACGCTAGATGCCGGAGCGCTTGGAGTGGGGGTGCGTAAAGGACCCGCCGCCATCCGTCGGGACTGTTAATGGGGCCGCGGATAGAGCAGAGGCTTGAACGCGCTCGTCCGTCAGTGCCCTCGTTGTCGTCTTCCTGTCTCACCTTGGAAACCCTGCTTCTTCGGGAATCTCCGTTGTCTTCCGCAGCGCTCCCCTAAACTTGCCAGGCAACCTCTGGCAATCGGTCTGCTGACCACGTTAGGCAACGTCATACATCTTCAAAACTCGTCGGCGGCACTTCACCGCGCGCGTGGCTGCACTACCTCGAGGGGAGAAGCCCTCTCCCACCCGCCGGGGGTCCTGACCTTCAGTCCTGCGAGGTCCCTGGGAAGGACTGTAATGTTTCTCCCGCAGTACTATTCTGCGGCCACTGCTATGGTACCCCGTTAGAGTTGATAAGCTTTAGGATGCTGTCTTCCGTAGAAAAGTCCCAGGATTCCGCGCGCTCTCCGTGCCGTCGCCACCAGTCGTAAGTCATACTGAGGCCTTCGCTGGTCCCGTAGCGGGGCGACCATCCAAGATCCTGTTTGGCCTTTTCTATACCACACACTCGGCTGACTTGGTGCGGGAAGGGATATATGCGCGGCACTTGCTCCAGTCCCAGCCTCTGGGAAATAGCTTCTAACTCCGAAATCTCTACGTGGACGACGTCGGGCTCCACTCCCATAATCAGAGCTATGGTCTGCACGTACCCGTCACCGGTGACTCCCTCAGGCCCACCGATGTTGTAGGCCTGACCGATGGATGCGGAGGTGGTGGCAGCCGCCATAAAGGCGCCAACAACATCTTCAACGTGTACCAGGTGGAACAGCGTAAATCCATCGCCTGGTATTATCACCTTCCTCCGTAGGGTGAGCCTGGCGAAGTAGCTGGGCTCTGTTGCTCTTGAGAGGTTGCCAGGGCCATAGACGTACACCGGCCTCAGCGAGGTTGCGGGGAAGCCGTTACCCCTGAATGCCTCCGCGAGCAGGTCTTCGCACTGAACCTTCCCCACGGTGTAGGGGTGAGATTGAGGGTTGCGGTCCAGGGGATAACCCGCAGGAATGGGGGCGATATGTATGGGATGGTCCGGAGGGCCGAAGACAGCGCCGGTGCTGCAGAACAGATAATGTCCAATGTTCCCCTGTAGGGCCTTGACGGTAAGTCCCAACACGGAAGGCGTGTAGGCCGAGATGTCAAACACCGTATCGAAGGACTTGCCATGAAGCGCCGCCTCTACCTGTGACGAATCGTTACGGTCGGCGTAGAGTCGCTCCACTCCCCCTGGAAAGGTTACCTCCGTCTGGCCCCTGTTTAGTACGGTGACGCTATGTCCCTCTTTGGACAGCGTGCGTACCAGATGCAGCCCTATAAAGCGACTTCCGCCAACCACCAACGCCCTCATAACATCCTACTTTTCGGCCCGCCAGCACCCTCCCCTATCGGGGGGATAATCGGCAGGGTGATACGGGAGGCATATTGGGAACTGTGATGAATGGTCTGGTTGGCCACTTGCATGCTGGCATCTTCCCCGGGGTGCTCTCCAGTGTTCAGATTCCGGGCCAATCGCGGGAAGTTGCTGCTAGATACCTCCACTCGAATGCGATGGCCTGCCTTGAACACGTTGCTGGTCTCCCACACGAGTATCTTGTACTCGTACACCTGTCCAGGCTGAATGAGAGAGGGGTTCTCCAGGGACTCCCGAAAGCGAGCCCTCACTATTCCCTCAGTGATGTTTATGGCCATCCCGTCCGGGTGTACGTCCACCAGCGTGGCGGTGAAGTCGGTATCTGGGGCGCTGGAGGCCGCATACAGAGTCATCTCTATGGGGCCCGTCACCTCTAAGTCCTCTCGCAGGACTTCCGAAGTATAGACCAGCACGTCATCCCGTCGTTCGGCCGGTCTCCTGTCCCGAGGGCCGGAGCGCTCCCCGTCCATGATCTGTCCCCCGATGGTGGGCACGGGGTTCTCGGGGTTATAGTCATACTGGTCCGTGGGCTCCATCTCCGAAGGCGTCTGGCTGAGGCTACCGTCGCCGTGCAGTGAGTTGGCCTTGCCTTCGCTGTGAAGGTAGAAGTCGGTGTATTGCGTGCGAGCCAGAGGCCACTCGTGCTCGTCGCGCCACACGTTGTCTCCCATGACGAAGAGCCTGATGGGTGGTTCGTCGTCGATACCCGTGTCCACTCCCCTGAGGCGTTGATCGTACCAGCGGACGTGCTCTCCTAGAATGTCGACCTCGGCTTGGGTACCAAACGCGACGTCACCGGTCCGTCTCGAGGATCCTATGCCTCCGTGGGGCCAGGGCCCAACCAGCAATCGCGTAAAGCGCCGGGCATCCTCAGAGCGCGCGTGGTTTCGCCAACCCTGGATCATATTGAAGTTGTCGTGTATGAGGGTGTCATACCAGCCGGTGATGAAGTAGGCGGGGGCCTCGATCTCATGGTACTTGTCTTGGACTCCGTAGCTCTTCCACAGCTCATCGTGGGTGTAGTGCTGAATGGCTTCCCTGTACGCCCGGGACTCGCAGATGTCGTCCAGTGCCGAGACCAGAGGCAGCCGCGTGGCGAGCCCAAGCCGGTCCATGAGGCCGACCGTGCTCCGCTGCATGGTCCTCCCCGACATTCCGATGTGCCACAGGCCCCACGGGTGATGAAGCACCCCGTTCATGTAGGCCATGCCCACGTAGTTGTCCACCTGGGCAGCCACGGGAACCAGGGCCTTCAAATACTGGCTCCGGTACGGCGCGGGCCATATCTGCGTTCCGCCCGGATAGGAGCTACCGAACGTGCCAATGTTGCCGTCACACCAGGACTGCTTGCC
Organism: Dehalococcoidia bacterium; assembly: GCA_965226695.1. Taxonomy (GTDB): domain Bacteria; phylum Chloroflexota; class Dehalococcoidia; order Lucifugimonadales; family CATOSD01; genus CATOSD01. The sequence continues at coordinate 2,003,162 of OZ245405.1, read as the reverse complement.
CAGCCATTCTTGGGCATCGTGCCCGTCCCGTCCCTCGTTCACGTAGGCGTACCACTCGCCCTCCGAGTCGTGGCGGCCGCGAGAATCTATGATTATCACAGCATAGTCGGCTTCCACGAACCGGGGCACGTGCTGGTGGAGGTACCGCTCGGACTGGTTGTCGTAGGGCGTCAGCATCATCAGGACCGGAAATGGTCCGTTGGAGAATGGCATATAGACATCCCCCGAGAGCCTGACCCCATCCCTCATAGGAACCTTCACGTCTATCTGAATACGGTACGGCAGGCCCAGTCTGTTCTCCTTAGCCATGGTCAGGATACCTCCTATCAAGCGTGTATATGATTCGAGCCAGACGCTAGACTCTCACACCAGACCAGCGCGACCTCGCGGAGCTTTCGCAAGCCGAGTATCTACGGTGGTGCACAGTGTGCGACCCCAAGGGGGGTAGAAGACGCAGCCTCCTAGAGCCCACTGCTGGCAGCCCCTCTCAGACGTGGGTCCAGGAGGTCTCTGAGCGCGTCCCCGATGAGGTTGATTGAGAGCACAGACACCAGAATCGCTAGACCAGGGAATACCGAATACCATGTGGATACCCCAATATAGTTTCGGGCGCCAGAAAGCATGGCTCCCCACTCCGGAGTGGGAGGGTGTGCACCCAGCCCCAGAAAGCTCAGGCCTGCCACGGCAAGTATGGCCGTCGCGGTACCCAGAGTGCCCAAGATGAGAATGGGGGCGAAGATGTTTGGCAAGATGTGAAAGGCGACTATGCGCCAGGACGGCGCACCGATGGCGCGGGCCGCCTCCGCGTACATGCTCTCCTTGACCGAGAGAGTTGAACCCCGTGCGGTCCTGGCGTACCAGGGGATGGCGCTTATACCTATGGCTATCATCATGTTGACCAGGCCGCTTCCAAGGAGGGCTATTATGAAGATGGCCAGCAGAATGGATGGGAAGGCCATGAGGGCATCAATAAACCTCATCATCACGGCTTCCACGAGGCCACCGGCAAAACCAGAAACGAGGCCGACCGTAGTCCCCACTATCAGGGCAATGGACACTGCTATAAGACCTACTGTGAGCGAGGTACGGCCACCGTATACTATCCTGCTGTAGATGTCCCGACCCAACTCGTCGGTGCCCATCCAGTGCTCCGCGCCGGGGTTCAGCAGAAGAGGGTTGGTCTGGTCTTGGGGGTCATGGGTGGCCACTACCGGGGCAAATATGGAGGCCAGAATTATTCCCAGGAACGCTGTCGTCCAGAACAACAGGACCGGGTTGGTCCGCATATACCTTACAGCACGCCTCAGGTCGGTCCGGCGTCCGCTTCTCCTTAGCGCCTCTAACGCTCTTTGGTCCATCATCGGGTCAAGCCACCTACTGGTGTCGAATGCGTGGATCCAAGAACCCGTAGGTGAGGTCCACGACTAGATTGGTCAACACAACGATGAGAGCAAAGAACATGATAACACCCACTACCACCGGGATATCCCGCAGGTTGATGGCCAAAATAATTAGCGATCCCAGGCCCCCACGGGCGAAAACCGCCTCGATGATCACCGACCCGCCCAGCAGACCGCCAAACAGCATGCCGGATACGGTTACCACCGGTATTAAGGCGTTTCTCAGTGCGTGTCTTAGGACAACCACCCGTTCTCGTAGGCCCTTGGCGTAGGCAGTGCGGATATAGTCCTCGCTTGTCACTTCCAGCATGGTGGAGCGGACCAGGCGCGCCAGGAGACCACCGGATGAGAAGCCCAACGCTAAAGCCGGCAGAATAAGGCCGGTCGTTGAGGAGGAGCCAACCACTGGAAGCCACCCCAAGAGGACACCAAAGACCAAGATCAGAATAAGCCCCAGCCAAAAATTAGGGGTGGATATGCCCAGCAGAGCCACCACCATGAACAGGAACTGGAAAAAGCGGCTGCGCGCTCTGGCAGCCAGAATGCCGAAGGTCAGCCCTACCACCAATGTAACTCCCATCGCGGCGAAGGCCAGCTGCATGGTGGCCGGAAAGCGGGATATTATCTCCTCAATTACGGGCACACGGGTATGTATGGACTTGCCAAAGTCGAGCCTCGCTGCGTCCCACAGGAACTTGCCGTATTGTATATGCAGGGGTTTGTCCAGCCCAAACTTGGCCCGTATTTCCTCTTCCATCTGAGGGGTAGCGCCTATCTCCCCCAGCATCTCCGTTATGGGATCGCCCGGGGTAAGATGCAGACCGAAGAAGACGACCGTTGCCACCGCCCACATCAACGGTATGAGCAGGAGGAATCGGCGCGTGGTGTACTTCCACATTCACCTGCTCCAATACACCCTCGTTAGGACACTATCAGAAAAGAGCTAGCTTAAGCGATATGAGGGTATCCCCCACGCTATGTGCGGGGTTTCCCTGCGCCTCCGTGCTCACACACGGCATGACTCTAGCTGGTACTACCCGTGGAGTCTTACTCCTCCAGCCAGGCGTCCCTGGCGAACCAGTCCATAGAGTTGCGGTGGACAATGAAGCCATTGACTCGCTTGTTGACGACAGTGTTCTGGTTGGGGTTCAAAATGGGAATGGTGATAGCCTGGTCACTCACCCACCGGACCATGTCCTCGCACTTCTTCGCCCGCTGGTCTCCACTGTTGTGGCGGCAAGCATCCATGACGGTGACTGTCTGCCCCCAAAGGGGGGCATCGTCCGGGACGAAGGAACGATTGTATCCCTTGCCCTGCTCCGGGTGCCACTGGTACAACACAATGTCGGCAGTGAGGGTTCCATAGCCACCCCTGGACATATCCCAATCGCCGCTATTTCGTCTGGGGGAGAAGGCGGCACGTTCCAGGGACTCCAGGTTTACTTTTATGCCCAGTTCCTTCAACTGCCCCTGCACCAGGCTGGCAAACTGCACTGAGTCAGTCCTGCCCTGGTGGATCATGTCCAGCTCCATCGCGACGCCGTCCTTCTGGACGATGCCATTGGCGTCCTGAGTCCAGCCAGCTTTGCCAAGCATCGCCAACGCCTTGTCGGGGTTGTAGTCCAGCTTCTCCGCACACTCCTGTTCTATCACTGCGGAATAGAAGGGAAGGGGCTGAACCAGCACGCAGTACTGGGCCACTCCCTCGCCGTTCTCCATCGACTGGACGAACTTCTCCCTGTCAAAGGCATGCTGCAAGGCCCTGCGCACATTCACATCATCGAATGACTTGCGTGATATGTTGGGGTTAATGCTCAGAAGACGGCCAGAGGCCACTGTATGTACCACGAACTGGTCATCTCTGCGCAACCGGGCCGTGAATGGGTTAGGCGCATAGGCAACGTCCACCTGCCCGGCCTGGAGTGCTGCGGCTACGGTGGCTAACTCCTGCAGGAAGACCACCTTGAAGCCGTCCAGATAGGCAGCAGAGCGGTTATCAAAGAAATCAGGCGCCCAGGCATAGTCTTCATATCGTTCAAATTCAACGGACGCCCCGGCGACCCACTTCTTGAACTTGAAGGGACCGGTGCCGACCGGATCTCTGCCGTACTCATCCGCGCCAATCGCCTGACGGTGCTTCTCGTTGGTTACCGCGAACCACGCTGCCCAAGACAAATGGTCCAGCATGGGCCCATACACCTTGTCGGCGGTTATCTGGAAGGTGTGCTCGTCCAACGCCACCATGGCGGGTTGCTGGGGTAGGTAAATTGGCGGCACCACGCCTTCTGCCTGGCCGTACGTGAAGGACGCGGCCATCGCCTCGGCGTTGAACGGGTCACCGTTATGGAACTTGACGCCCTCCTTTAAGTTGAAGGTCCAGGTCAAGCCGTCTGCCGACAGTTTCCAGGAGGTGAGGAGGCCGCCTGGCTCAAACTCATAGGTTATTGGGTTACGGAAGATCAGGACGTCGGAGTTCTGGCCTATCAGGTTTCCGGCTTGTGTGCTGCCAGAAGCGAAGGGGTCCAGCGTCGGTATCTCAGGCATGGCATAATTTATGATGCCACCACGCTTCGCCGCCGACGCTGCTGGCGCGGGCGCCGGTGCTGGCGCGGGTGCCGCCGGTGCTGGCGCGGGTGCCGCCGGTGCTGGCGCGGGTGCCGCCGGGGCAGGTGCTGCTGGCGTTTCCTCTTCTTCTGCGCTACCACACCCAACCAGTACGGCGAACCCAGCTACTAGCAATAAACCTAACAGCCAGTTACGCACCTTCATGATGGCCTCCTCATAACTATGTCGTTATTTTTCACCCAATCCACAAGCTTTTGTCGCCAGGTCTCCGCTTTCAGGAGAGGATGATACGCGAGGATGATACGCTCGGTAGCGACAGGTGTCAACCTCGTGAATCCCTATTTGTAGACCGTCAGCGATAATGGGACACATATAAGCTGGACTTTACGCATAAATTGGTAAAGGTATAAGAACAGGGTAAGCTGGCCTGACCACACTTCTCACGGAGAGGTCCAGCCATGCTCACCCCGCCCGACGCCATTGTAGCCGTACTCGTTCCGTTCGCAAAGCTGTTCACCAACCCGACCTGGCGGAAAGCCCAGGTGTTGGTAGTCGGCGCGATTCTGACCCCGGGACAACGTACTGTTACCGCGGCGCTGCGTGTCATGGGCCGCAGCGACCACCGCGACTACGCCCGCTACCATGAGGTGCTGAACCGGGCGGTCTGGTCGCCCCGTCAGGCGGCCCGCATCCTGCTAATGCTGCTGCTCCAGCACCTCGACCATGGCGACGACCCTCTGGTCTTCGGCATTGATGAGACCCTCGAACGACGTCGCGGTCCCAGGATCAACACCCGGGGCATCTACCGCGACGCGGTGCGCTCCAGTCGCCACCAACTGGTCAAGGCCAGTGGCCTGCGCTGGATCTCCCTGATGTGGCTGGGCCATGTCCCCTGGGCCGGTCGGCACTGGGCCCTGCCGGTGCTCACGGTGCTGGCGCCATCGGCACGGTACCACCAACAGCAGGGACGCCGGCACAAGAAACTCACCGACTGGGCCAGGCAGATGATACTGCAACTGCGTCGCTGGCTGCCGCAACCCCCGCTGGTGCTGGTGGGCGATAACGGCTACGCCGTGCTGGACCTGCTCCACCGCTGCCAGTCCCTCCGGGAACCCGTCACCCTGATAGTCCGTTTGCGCATGGACGCCGCCCTCTATGCTCCAGCGCCAGCCCGTCAGCCGGGACAGAACGGTCGTCCGCCGCTCAAAGGCGCGCGGCGGCCCTCGCTCAAAGCCCTCCTTGACCAGCCCCAAACAACCTGGGCCAGCGCCGCGGTGGCCTGGTATGACGGCGCCACCCGAACGGTGGAGCTCACCTCCCAGACGGCGGTCTGGTACCGCTCCGGCAAGTCCCCTGTACCCATCGCTGGGTGCTGATCCGAGACCCCCAGGGCTCCTTCGCCCCGCAGGCACTGCTCTGCACCGACCCGGCGCAGGACCCGACCCGGATACTGCAATGGTTTGTGCTGCGCTGGCAACTGGAGGTCACTTTTCAGGAGGTTCGAACACACCTGGGCGTCGAGACCCAGCGTCAGTGGTCCGACCTGGCCATCGCACGCACCACCCCGGTCCTGATGGGTCTGTTCTCCTGGACCACCCTGGCCGCACACGCCCTGCAGAACCGCCGCCCCATGACCCACCGCACCGCGGCCTGGTACGACAAGCCGTCGCCGACCTTCGTCGACGCCATCGCCCTGGTGAGGCGTCACCTGTGGCTTGCGTCGGAGGGTTTTTCACTGTCGGCCCCAGACTCCGATATTCAGGAACTCCCCGTCGCTCTGTTCCACCGACTTGTCGACTCCCTCGCTTACGCCGCTTGAATTGCGTAAAGTCCAGCTAAGGAGTTCGGTGTGCTGCGGCGTCTTTTGGAGTCGAGGATGGGCAGGCGCGGCAAGCGGGAGTTCGTGCAGGTGCTGCGGCTGATGGAGAGCTTCCGCAAGGAGGAGGTGTACGAGGGTGTGCGCGATGCACTCAGGCTCGGGGCCATAAGCTTCGACGCCGTCAAGCACCTGGTGCTGTGCGGGATAGAGGGTCGTCCCCAGAGACTCGACCTACAGCTGTACCCCTACCTGCCCAGGGTCAGCGTGCAGAAGACCTCGGCCAGCGACTACATGGCGCTCACGTCGGGGAGCAGGCGGTGAGCGACAGGTCTACGGTGCTGCTGGAGCACCACCTGAAGGAGCTGAAGCTGCCCACCTTCCTGAGAGAGTACGGCAAGGTGGCGGCTCAGTGCGCCGCCGAGGGCGTCGACCATCCGGGCTACCTGCTGAGGCTCTCAGAGCTTGAGCTGATAGACCGCCATCATCGCATGGTCGACCGCAGGATCAAGGCTGCGCGCTTCCCTGCCACCAAGAGCCTCGACACCTTCGACTTCCTGGCAATCCCCTCGGTGAACAAGCACCTGGTAATGCAGCTGGCACGCTGCGAGTACGTCGACCGGCGAGAGAACGTCATCGCTATCGGCAACAGCGGCACCGGCAAGACCCACGTGGCGCTCGGCCTGGGGCTCGCCGCCTGCCAGAGGGGGCTGTCGGTCGGCTTCACCACGGCCGCATCGCTGGTCCACGAGCTGATCGAGGCCAGGGACGAGCGGCGACTGCTCAACCTTCAGAAGAAGCTTGCCCGCCTCAAGCTGCTCATCATCGACGAGCTGGGCTTCGTCCCACTCTCCAAGACCGGCGCGGAGCTCCTCTTCGAGGTCTTCAGCCAGCGCTACGAGAGAGGGTCTATCCTGGTCACCACCAACCTTCCCTTCGACGAGTGGACCGAGGTCTTCGGCTCCGAGAGGCTGACCGGCGCCCTGCTGGACCGCCTCACTCACCGCGTTCACATCCTGGAGCTGAACGGCGAGAGCTACCGCCTCAAGCAGAGCAGACAGACCGCCACCACACGCGCAGCCGGCGATTCCCCTGACGCCTAGACTCCACCGACCTCGCTCACACTAAGGGCTCCCGACGACACCCGTCGCAGGGTGACATTTTCGCTGAACACCGACGACCGACTGGTACACTGTTGCTCCGCCCCGTGGCCTAATATCCCTCCGCCCTTGACATATAGGATTGCGTTCCCAGAAACTGATTTCGCTCTGTTCAAGGCGGACCATTTGAGTCTTGGGACTGGGGCGAGGATTCGACCTCACTGCCAATCCTCGACAATGCTGCTCGCCAACGCCGGAAGGGCTGCTAGGTCGAGTCTCGAGCTTGCTGCTTCTTCAAGCAATAGATCTCGGTTCAAGTAAGGGTGGAATTTTTCGGTTATAAAATTCGCGCTGCCGGCCAGCAATCTTTCGGCAGAAGTGTCGGTTGCGTCTGCAATTTCCCGCAGAGCTTCCTCTGCGGGAGGTACGTCCTCCCCATAGTTGACGTCAAGAAACCCATCATAGGCGGCTACTGTATATCCCATAGCTCGCAGTCGGAGAGCGAGCGTGGAAGTCTTGATCGAGCCAGCCCATGTGGCGAGCACACGTCCACGCTTCCCAGTACTGTAGATCGAATGTCGATCAAGCCCAAGTCGTCTGAACTCAGATCGTGCGTTACTCAGAAGTTCCTTGGCTCCACCGTCCAGATAGCGCGGAATGCTCTCACTTGAGAGAACGCTCCTCATCTCTTGAACTACAGTGTCGTGAATAAGGCCACCCTGACCGCCGAAGGGAGGCGTTCGACCTACACGGTCAGCAGTTACCTCGATGACCTTGTCTGCATCATGGACATTAGTAACCCTCCATCTCCGGCCAGAGAAGACAATTGACATGCCCTCGGCAATTATCGAAGTCGAAGGTAGGGTCCCCAGATGTTTGCCATCAGCGATTATTCTGTACTCTTCGGGTGTCTGGAATACCGCATAAAAGCTGTAATGTTCGACTAGCTTCTCACCACGAGCGCCTAGTAATAGCACACCGTCAGGTGCCTGTTCGATCAGGGCTACGTCAGCCCGGCCCAAGTGCCGCAGTACTCTGGCGAAGAGTGAATGATCGACTTTTCGGAATGGTCCACTGCCGCAGAGAGTATTGTAAAGGCGATTGGCTCTCACACCCCCATGTTCAGCGATGACCGACAGAATCTGATGCGTAAGCGTAGATAGGTGTAGAGCTTGTGGCGAAGGTGGTTCGCACCATCTCTGAATCAGGAGCTCAATCATTGCGGTAGATCTAATGAGACCCAAGTGCAAACGGTCCAGTGGATGGGAAGTGGGCTCAGGCTCAGCTTCGATGGCATACATGCGGAGAACGGAAGCGTCCCCGGGACGACGGCCGGACCGCCCAAGTCGTTGCCGAAGTGATGAAACTGAGAACGGAGCTCCAATCTGAGCCACGCAGACAATGTCGCCGATATCGATGCCGAGTTCCAGAGTTGACGTGCAGATGGCTGTCGTTGTCCTGCGTGTCTTCAGGCGCCATTCAAGATCGAGTCGGTGTTCGCGTGAGAGGCTAGCGTGGTGGGGATAGAACTCCAATGGAACGTGTGCCTCTTCAGATATCTCGCGCAAAGCGTCGGAGTACCACTCGACGTTCTGACGCGAGCCGGCAAAGACTAGACTCGGAGAACCTCGTAGGTTCAAGTAGAGATGCTCGGCAACTGCACGCTTCGCCGCCACAGCATCGACTTCAGTTTCGTCAGTTCTGTCCACATAGCCTCGAAGCTGAACCCGAAGTTCACTCCGATCAGCACTGCTCTCCAATAGAACTACCGACTCAGGCATTTCAGGGCGAAGATACTCCTTGACCAGGTCCATCTCGCTAAGCGTTGCTGAGAGTCCGATTCGCCGAATACGCCTGTCAGTTGCCAACTCGAGGCGAGTAAGCAGGGATCGAAGGTGAACGCCTCGTTCGCTATCCAGCAGGGAATGGAGCTCATCAATAATCACTGCGCGCGTACCTGCGAACAGAGTTGGTATCTCCAAACCTCGGAGCACGAAAAGGGCTTCGAGTGACTCTGGTGTAATCAGCAACACCCCACTCGGATTCCTTCGCGCCTTGGTCTTGATACCTTGAGAGATATCTCCGTGCCATGGGTACACCGGTAAGTCAGACCTTCTGCATAGGTCCTCCAGTCGCTGAAACTGGTCATTGATGAGTGCTCGGAGTGGGCCTACATAAACAAGGTCGAAGCCACCCTCACCTCGCTCTTCTATGACTGATGAGATAAGCGGTAGGAAGGCGGCCTCAGTCTTGCCTCCCGCAGTAGGCGCAGCAATGATGACGTCCCCATTGTGGTTCAGGAGCGTGTGAATCGCACGTTCTTGAATGTCTCGCAGGCTGTTCCATTTCTTGTCCCATATCCAACGGCGGACCGGTTCAGCCAGGCGATCGAATGCGGTTGAGTGTTCAGAGTCTGAATGAAGCGAGTTCGTCATTGGTTTCGCCATCTGTGTTGACGTCTTCATCGTTGGTGTGATCTTCAGCAACATTGACCGACCCAATAAGTGACTGCCAGTCAATACTCGGGTTCTGGTCTAGAACAGAAAGCATGTTTACGAAGGCGGTGACGGTATTTCTGGGGGTGCGGAAGTAGGCATCTCCAATGCGCTGAGAGCAGTGTGACATGAAGCCGGTGAGTGCCTCATCTGGCAGAGCGGAGTTCTCTTCCTGCATCACGCGCCGGATGTTCGTCAGTAGGACGAACATGTCCTCTGGAGTCAGATTGGCAAGCCGAACCACAGGTCCAGTCAGATCAACTAGTCCGTCACGCGCAAAAGTGTTTTCGGCCAATCTGGACTGAAGAGCTTCGTAACTGTATAGACCCCTCCGTGTGTCCATAAGAAACTCGGGTGTTCCACCGAAGACGAAACCCAGATTACGGGCCGTACCCTGCAGCACGTCATTCAGGATCCTAAGGATCTGTTCATAGTTCGACTGTCTCGCCCTGGACGAGGTAAGTTTGTACAGGTTAACGAGTTCGTCAAGGGACACGAGCAAACCCTGATAGCCAGCCTGCCGCACAAACAAAGATAGGAGCTTCAGTTGGTCATAGAAAGATGCATCGTTAACAATTGTTCGAACGCCCAGTGCCACTCGAGCCTCCGTCCGGGTCGAGTACTCGGCCCTCAACCATCTGAGGGCGGCTACCTTCAATTCATCATTGCCGGTGTCAAAGCCTTCCCAGTAGCGGGAAATGACAGTGGCGAAATCATAACCCCCGGTCAGTTCCTGTAGATGAGCCAGTTTGTCTCGAATGACATCGCCAGGCTCGCGCTCACTTGTCTCCGCGGCACTGACGGCCTGCATCGCAAAGCGTTCGACGATCGATGCCATCGCTCCGCCGTCTGGCTTGCTACGGGTGGATGCATTGCGAGTCAGCTCGGAATAGAGCGATCGTGCCTGTCCACCTGTTGCGTGAAGGCGGCGGTCGGGGGTGACATCTGCGGACAGGCACACCATGCCCTTCTCGAGGGCGATTAACCGAACCAAGTTAATGAAGAACGTCTTGCCTGAGCCATATTCGCCAATGACAAAGCGTATGGTAGCCCCACCATCTTCAATCCGCTCTACATCACGAACAAGTTCTTCAATCTCCCCGGTACGTCCGACTTGGATGTGCCGCAACCCTACTTTGGGTACGACGCCTGCCCTAAGGGCCTGGATGATGGCATCCCGTTCCCTGGGTTTGATACTAGAAGTGGGCATGTGCTCTTCCTAATCTTTAAGTTCTGCGACAACTTCAGCATTCAACTCGTATCCTTCGTACTCTTCGATAAGAACGTCGTCAAAGCGTTCGAAAGACCACTCATTTATTGTCTCGAGAGCCCCTCCCGCCATCAGCTGGAATCGACCGGCAAGTGCCTCGAATTCTGACTCTTTCCAGTGTGGTCGAGTCAGCAGTTCATTGACTAAGTCAGCGTGTCTATCGTCGAGTCCGAAATAGTTGGCGTAGTCCTCACGCGACGTCTCTTCCAATTCAGTCTGTGCATCGTCTTCCCGGAAAATTGCCCCGAGAATTGTTGAAACACGCTCTGTGTTGGACCTGATGCCTGCTACTCGCTCGGCATTTAGAACGATTCCTCCGTCAGGGTCCGGCCTCTTGGGAATCAAAAAGTCTATATTTTGATCAGCAGCAGCACGGACCATTACGGGCTCAGTGGTAGATGTCAGGTCATGAAGGGCTGAATAGATGCCGTCTGTACTAAGTCCTATGGCACCATAGAGTCTCTCGATCGCTTGAATCTCTCTAGGACTGATTGAATCGTCCACAGCGGCCATAGCTAGAGCTACCCGTCCGACTTCTTGGGACAAGTTCTCAGATACGTTCGCCAATTGACGACGGAACACAGCTAGATCAGGCGGGACCTCTGTCATCCATCTGAGATTGGCTAATAGGCGTTCGCGTTCGCTATCAGATAGCTCGGCGGACTCAACCATGGAGCGGAGGGCCTTGCGTTCCACTCTCGCTACTGTCCCATCAGCACCAGCGACAAAACTCCCCATCGCTATCATGATCAGGACTTCCCTGAACTTCTCGCTCACCTCCCCGGCATCCAACGTGTCATCAGGAAGGTGAAATAGAACCACGGGATCTCCGACCCTTGGCTTACGTAATGCAAAGCGCGGATCGGGAGCCATGCCAATTGAGAGCCGGGCCAGGAAGTCACTTGCCCATGTCAGCTGGCGTGTGTTGACTTTCTCCGGACGATTCCCTTCGATACGCTCGATGACCTCTTCAATGAGTGGCAGATGACCCGACGTAATGAGGCCTTTGGCCCAGTTGCGCAGTTCCTCTAGTTCGGGACAAGGGAACTCTGTCCAGAGGCACTTTGGGAGCAGGACATGCGCCTCCATCGTGCCACGGCCATTAGGATTGCGCCCGAGAAAACGGCTATATCGATCCAGTGCATTCGTAGCCTCATCCACAATCTTCTTCGCCGCGTTCAAAGGTTGGGATAGACGAGAAATATCCGGGATGTCGCCGATGAAGGGCCTTAGGTTGACCTCAAATGCCCCCGATGATGCACGGTATTGGGCGCTGAGGACACGCTTAGATACCCTGACCTTCAGGCCGTTCGGATGCCGTTCGTCGAAGAGCAACCTGAAGAGCTCCTTGAATTCGGGTTGGGCTCGTCTTGCCGGTGTCCGAAACGAGCAGTCAGGATGGGCGGAGTACCAAGCCAGGAGCCAGTCCGCACTTAGTGGGACTCCCTTCTTTGTCATGCGTCCTATGGCCACCTGCAGTCCGAGCGGTAACCCGTAACCTGAGCTTTCCGTATGAGGTTCTAGCTCATGATCTCTTGCAAGCACGACTCGCGCAGTGTCTAGAAACATCCCGAGATATCCCTGTATCGAGCGGTTCCCCCCGTATATTCCAAGCAGCCTCTCCGTCTCTGCGACTAGTATTCGTTTTTCGTCTTCAGGCGGAGAGTCCACAAAGAACCGTCGTTCGAGTCCGTAGAAGAACAAGAAGACATATCCGAGGCCGTAGCTGTTGTCCCGGCGGCCATCGGCTAGCCAGTCGAGATACGCTGCGCGAGCCTGCGGCGGAATCTCTCGGTATCTAGGGAAATAAGAGAATCTGCTACCAGCAACATCCGGGTCATCCACCGCCACTCGTAGCCTGGGGTCAATGAACGGGCTACCTTCCCATGACCGGCCGAGGTCGGCGGAGCTTGAACCCAAATAGACCATCCCAGGAATGGCACGACCTGCAACTGTCACCACTTCGCCTGGCTCAACCCAGCGCGCGTCATCACTCGAAGAACTACGATCTCTAGTCAATGACTCGCCACCACCTGCAACTGAAGCATCGGCCCGTCCTCCAATTGTAGGTGATTCCGCACGCGCCGAAGTCGACTTCTCGTTTGGCTTTGAACGGGCTGACGTATCCGAACTGAGTTCAGTTCCGCTTTGCCCCCGTCCAACCAAAATTCTAAGCAGTCGAATGAGGCTCAAGTGTCCTCTCCCTTACATTTCAAACGAATCCTGGCAATCAGTCGTGAAATAGGGGTGTGTCCAAGACAGTTTAGCAAGTATGGAATCAGGCCAATTATTTCGGAATAATTGAACTGCGTCAACTTTCGTTAACGGTCTGCCTCCCTGCCCGTCTGACGATTCTGTGCCGAATCAGTCCATTAGGTCTGCACCTCCGGGTCCGTCGCCATACCTAGCATGTGCGGGACAGGCCCGTGACGGGACCGAACAACAGAGGGCGTCCTGACTCGTCAAGCTCGTGGCCGATACCGCAAGTCGCACTGGACATGCCACTGTCGCGCTTTCCGAGTCCAGAGATATTTACGCCGTGGAGTACGAAGTCGCACTTCGCGAGTATCTAGAGTTGCTGTCTATATGCTGATTGACCTGTCTCCCCACCCGTCAGCCCTAACCGAGCATGTAGGGTCACTTGAGCCATACAATTTATTGAGTCAATCGCGGTGACCTAGGTCTACCATTGAATTGGCATTTCACTCCCGTCACGTTCATTCGGAAGGTTAGCACCCTGTTGCTTACTTTTCCCTACAGCTGGTGTTCTTTGGGTAGGATCTGGCTACGGTGACAAGGTCCCATCCGCCCGAGGTCAGCACCTGTTTTGGATCGGTGTTAGGTGACAGGTTATTGTTTTTCCTAGAACAGGAGGGTTATCCTTAAGGGCATGGTTAAGTTTCTTCACACTGCCGATTGGCAAATTGGAATGGCTAGACACTTTCTAAGCCGTGACGCTCAGGCCCGCTTCAGCGCTGCACGGCTGGACGCAATTGAAAGGATGGCAACGCTCGCCATAGATGAGCGATGCGAATTCGTGGTTGTGTGCGGCGATGTCTTCGAATCGAATCAGGTTGAGAGGAAGATCCTAGTCCGGGCCCTTGAGAAGATGTCCGCCTTTCCTCAGCTCAACTTCTTCCTGCTTCCCGGCAACCACGACCCTCTCGATGCGTCGTCGATCTACAGTTCTCCGACCTTCATTGAGAGATGCCCCGAAAATGTTAAAGTTTTGAAAGGGGTTGAGCCAGTTCAAGCAGTACCTGGGGTCGAGTTGATTCCCTCTCCTTGGCCCAACAAACACCCGACTACTGACTTGGTGGAGGTCTCCTGCGGTGGACTTGCGCAATCCAGTTCTCTAAGCATTGTAGTGGGGCACGGGGCCATTGACTCCATGTCCCCCGACCCAAAAGATCCAAAGGCCATCGGATTGGAGCGACTAGAGGGGCAAATCGCGACAGGGCTAATCCAATACGTTGCCCTTGGGGATCGGCATTCTACGACGAATGTGGGCACCACCGGCCGAGTCTACTACTCGGGTGCCCCCGAGCCCACCGATTACGACGAGACCGACCCGGGCAACGTGCTCATCGTCGACCTTGGCACCGATAAAGTGGATGTCGTTGTCAAGCATATAGGCACATGGCGATTCCGGCGCAGGGATTGGCAGTTAAGTTCCGACAAGGACATTGAGGCGGTGGAGGAATGGTTGTCCAGCCTTGAGGACAAGGACCGCACGATCGTCAAGATGTCAATGGTAGGCCAGGTCTCTGTGGCCCAGAAAGCCCGCCTCGACGAGGTACTGGAACATTACACCGATCTTCTCGCAGTCATTGAGAGATGGGAGAGTCGCAGCGACCTCGTGGTGATTCCCGACGACGCAGATCTAGACCACTTTGGGCTATCAGGATTTGCGAACGCTGCGTTGACCGAGTTGCATACGCTGGCAGAGAATGGGGATTCGGCCCCCGCGGCCCGTGACGCTCTTGCGCTGCTGTACCGGCTTGGGGGGACACGCTCATGAGGCTACACCGGGTGCAGCTGCGCAACTACCGCGGCGTCGTCGAAAGCGACGTGAGCTTTTCACAGAATGGCGTAACGATCGTTCAGGGGCCCAACGAGGTCGGCAAGACCGCCATCTCCGAGGGACTACAGTTGGCCATCGATTACCCTGACTCGTCGCAGCACGCGAGAGTAAAGGTCGTGCAGCCCGTTGGTCGTGATGAAGGGCCGGAAGTTGAGATTTCACTGTCGACTGGTAAGTACGAGCTCGTCTACCATAAGCGTTGGCTGCGCCAGCCACGTACCACTCTTGAGGTGAAGACGCCTCGCACCGAGAGCCTAGTGGGACGGGAGGCGCACGACCGGATGAAAGAGATTCTTGCCGAAACCCTCGACGACGATCTTTGGCGGGCATTGCGGATCGAGCAGGGCACCGAACTGATATTGCCCAATTTTGGTCTGCCGTCGATGGGTAAGGCCCTGGACCGTGCCGCTGGCGGCGACCTTGCAACTGACCGTGAAGAGACTCTGTGGACCCGCATCAATGAGGAGTACGACAAGTACTGGACTCCCACCGGCCAGGTGAGAATAGGGCGGAGGACATTAGAACAAGGCGTCCAGGAGGCCCAGGACAGAGTTACGAGGCTTGAAGAGCAGCTTCAGGACATCGAGAGCGATGTTGTCCTGATGAGCAGGATGATAGAAGAGTCAAGTCGACTTTCTGTGGCAATTCAGGAGTGCGAGAAACGAGAACGGGAAATTGAACAGCGTTGGAACGCGATAGAACGCCTGGCAAACGAGGTTGACCGCCTTCATGCAATTCACAGTGCCTCGGAGGCCCAGCGCGACGGTGCCGCCGGCAAGTGGCAGCGCCGCCAAACCCTGATCGCCAACCTCGAAAACTCCATAAGCGAGCTAGCAGAACTTGAAAGCGAGGCTGAGGCTGCGACGCCAGGTCTCGAAGCTGCAACTCGTAGCCGCGAAAAGGCCGCTGCCGCTCTGAAGGATGCCGACGCCGAGGAGCGGAAGGCCAAGGCAAGACTCAGCAGGGCTATAGCTGACCGCGACTACCTACGTCAGTTGATTGAGGTAGAGCAACTGAAGGAGCGCCACGAGCGATACTTGGCTTCGGAAGAAACCCTCAAGCAGGCCGAGGCATACCTGGAATCTGCAAGGGTTGATGATGAAGTAGCTAGACAAATCGAAGAAGCCTACATTGAGGATGAACGTGCCAGGTCAGCTGCTGGAAGTGC
Organism: Dehalococcoidia bacterium; assembly: GCA_965226695.1. Taxonomy (GTDB): domain Bacteria; phylum Chloroflexota; class Dehalococcoidia; order Lucifugimonadales; family CATOSD01; genus CATOSD01. Next base: position 1,987,264 of record OZ245405.1, on the reverse strand, counting down.
GGCCGCGTCGGTCGAGGTGACCGCACTAAGCGACATGACCCTGCAGGCCAGAGACGAAATCGTTGAACTTGCCGTCGACGAAACCAACCGTACCCTAGTCGAAGACGAAGTGCTATTGACCATTCCTGACGTCGCACATATACGTGTGAGCGCGGGGCCTGAGTCGAAGGGGCTAGCCGACCAGCGTCGCAAAACCCAAGAGACCTACCAGCGCCTGTGCGAAGAGGTGGGCGTTGCTGACGCGACTGAGGCGAGAAGAGCCGCGCAAGAACGGCGGGAGGCCCGGCGAAACAAGGAGGAGGCCCTCAAGGCCATCGCAAGAGACCTTCGAGACCTCACTCCAGATGTCCTGGTTGGGAAAGTAAAGAGCTTGACAGAGAGGGTTTCCTCTTATCCCCGGGAGCGCACTGAAAACCCTCCTCTTCCGCCTGACCTTGACGAAGGCCAGCGTATCGAGGCAGATGTGTCAGAACTGGTAAAGGCCTGCGATGCAAAGCTGCGTGCCTGCGAAGATGCCTCGCGGAATGCAGTGGCGGTACTCAATGAAGCTCGGATAGATGAGGCCGGCCGCAAGGCGAGAATCGAGGTGGCCTGCAGCAGCAAGAGTGCCGCTGCCAGCCAGCTTGCCCTGGACAGGGAGGGACAGGCCGATGAGGCTCTCATAGCCGCTGTCGCAGCAGCGCGGGAAGGGGAGGCCCGAGACCGGAAACTCCTTGCTGAAGCCAGAGTACAGCTCAGTGATGCGGATCCTGATACTGTGGCAACGTTGCTGGACAACGCTAGGCAGGCCACGAAACGGGCAACCGACGAGCTTCAGTCCAACAGGGACTGCCAGAACGGACTGAGGAGCAGCCTTGACCTGCGGGGGGAACAGGGCCTGCATACCGCATATGATGAGGCCGCCAACCAATTGAACCGTGTCGCCCGCGAGCATGAGCGCCAAGAAGCGCGCGCGGAAGCGGCGAAATTGTTGCGCGATACGTTCGCGGTGCATCGCCAGCAAGCCCACCAGCACTACATTGAGCCTTTCAAGGACTGTGTAGACCAACTCGGGCGCATCGTGTTTGGACCGACCTTCGCGGTGGAACTCGACGAAGATCTGCGGATTGTGCATCGCACGCTATACGGCACCATGCTAGATGTCGACCAGCTCAGTACTGGAGCCCGTGAGCAACTCGGCGTGCTCTCTCGACTGGCATGCGCAACCATCGTCAGCCCCATGGACGGTGGGGCTCCCGTGATGATCGACGACGCACTAGGCTGGAGTGATCCCCAACGTCTCCAAGGTATGGGCGCTGCCATTGCTGCAGCAAGCAAACAATGCCAGGTTATTGTGCTTACCTGCACTCCAGGACGCTATGCCCATATCGGCAGGGCGCAAGTAGTTTCTCTCTAGCAGGGTGCGTAAGTAGGTTTTTCGTGGCGATGTAAGGGCTACGGCATGACCGGCGATATCGCCGAAAACGCACTGGCTGGTGGTGTGACTGCCTGTGGAGGGCTCGGTCTCGAGGCCTGCGACTGCAGGAGCAACCTCGGCGCGAGTCGTCGTCTCACGGCTTGAAGAGCTGGCGTCTCAGCAGTCATCAGCATCGGCCTACCGCACATGGTTGCGGGCTGTCACCACGAGGCAACCAAGCAAAGCCTGTGCGGCCCACATATTGGTCGCGCGTCCTCTGGAACTCCCCCACCATCGAAGACTCAAACCAATCCGTCGATTCTGTGGTAACGAATGTGGGAACTAGTAACTATACGCGCCATATGCATAGCTAATTCCGAGTCCCCCCAGCTCCACCAGTGAGGTTCCCAACCCTGTCCCTGCTGGTCCCGTAATGATCCGCATTCGTAGCTGACAGGCCCTGAATCTGCTCCCAGCTGTGCCTTATGCGGCCCTCACTGTCCCACGTCAAATGTGGTAACACTTCTTAAGATGGGAGGACCGATGTGGCACTGTCGGCAACACGGGTCAGGGCTCTCAAAGACCCCGGCAGATACTCGGATGGGGGGCTACATCTTTGCCTAGGCAAGGCGGGCCGCAAGTCCTGGGTCCTGCGTATCACAATCGACGGTCGAAGGCGCAACATCAGACTTGGCGGATATCCGACGGTGCGCCTGAACCAGGCCTGTGAAAAGGCGGCAGATTACCGGGCTGCCGTGGCCGAGGGCCGAGACCCTCTCGCCGAAAAGCACGCCCCCGCGATGCCTACCTTTCGGGAAGCCGCCCTCACGGTACACGAGGCGAACAGGCCCCGCTGGCGCAACGGCAGGCACATAGCAAGCTGGATGCAGACCCTGGAGCGCCACGCCATGCCGACCCTGGGCAGCATGCCCCTGGACAGGATAGACAGGTCCGCCGTGCTGCGAGTTCTAACCCCGATTTGGGCCACACGGCCGGAGACGGCCCGGCGGGTCGACAGCGGATGAGAACCGTCTTCCGATGGCCGATGGCACGTGGCTTCATGGATACCAACCCCGCGGACTAGGCCATAGACGGTGCTCTTCCCCCCATGCCTAAGGTGAAAGCCCACCTCAGGGCCCTGCCTTACCAGGAGGTCGGTGAGGTCCTCAGGACCGTCGAAGCGTCCCAGGCTTCTCTGTCCGCCAGGCTGTGCTTTCGGTTCCTGGTTCTCACGGCGGCGCGCTCCGGTGAGGTGAGGGGCGCCACCCGGGGATGAGATAGAGCTCCGGGACCGCGTGTGGCGGATTCCCTCTGAGCGGATGAAGGCGGGCGTGGAACACCGGGTGCCCCTTAGCCAGCAGGCCCTCGAGGTGCTCGGCGAGGCGCCCGGCCTGCATGACGTAGTCCGGCCTGGTGTTCCCGTCGCCGATGAAGCGGAAGTCGCAGATGTCGGACATGACGCTGACGAAGGTGCTGCGGTCGACCGGCCTCGCTGAGCGCGCCACCGTCCACGGGTTTCGAACCAGCTTCAAGAACTGGACGCTCGAGCGGACGGACACGCCCTGGGCCGTCTCCGAGGCCGCGCTCGCCCACACGCTGGGCAACTCCACAGAGCGGGCGTACGCCAGGTCCGACCTCTTTGAGCGCCGCCGTGCGCTGATGCAGCTGTGGGCGGACTAGCTGACCGGTTCGCCTCCGGGGGCACCGGAGCGGGAGTACTCTGTGGAGGGCTCTGGTCTTGCGGTCAGCGCCTAGGCATCGCCGGACGGGCCGACTTCGCTCCTCGCCACAGGCCGGGACTCCAGCCACGCCGTGATGTCACTTTCCTTCCACCGGACGGCACTGGGGCCGACACGTACGGGCCGTGGAAAGTCCCCGGCCTGCATGTGTCTGTAGATCGACGACCTGCTCAACCCCGTAATCCTCTCTACCTCCCGCCGCCTCAACAGTCTGTCACGCACTCTCTGCACCTCCTCATCTGGATCGGGACGCCATGATGTCCCTCTGGAGAGAGCGTAGACGGGTCTGCAGACCGAGAGTGGGTCATTAAGTGTAGCCAGTTTAGCCATGTCTTCTAGCGAGAGCCTCCACAAGTCAAAGGCAGATGGCTTGGACGGGGGGGCGTGTGCTGTTCCAGGCTCTAACCGCGACGGAACAGCACAAGTGGCCTGGCGATGCGGGTGAAGTTCTTCGACCGGGAGGAGTTGGGGAAGGACTGTGGTCCTATCCGGGCTCAGTCCTCAGTGGCGTAGACCAGCCCGCCGCGTTCGGAGATGGCGTCAAGGTGTTTCAAGACGAAGCCCTCGAACTTCTCTGTCGAGGAGAGTTCCTTCCAGATGCGCTCCACTGTGTCCTCGGAAAGCCCAAGAGCCTCAGCCACCATGCGGCAGCCGGAGGCGCGTCTGTCCCTCGGTGGCACAGCAACCCTGCGCAGGATCTCGATGGTGAAATGGATCTGTACGTCACGCTCGAGGTTGGCAGAGTTGACGGGACGGTGGGGTGCAATGGGATTCAGGGCGGGGCGCACCCTGAGCCCGGAGTCAATCACATTCCGCCACCAGCTGAGCGTGATGGGGATGTCCACGCCCTGCTCATCAAGGTGGTCATATATGAGCCATAGTGCGTCGAAGTATGCCCGGCTGGACTGGGAGAGACTGATGAAGTCCAGCAGTTCTTCGGGGCATCGCGCACCAGCGGGAGAGCGTACCCAATCGGATGCAAGAGTTGCCGAGACTTGCAAGGACTCCCGGCGTGAGTCTAGTCGGCTGGTGTCCGGGACTTGGGCCAGGAGTGCTTTCGCCACGCAGAGACCCTCCCTATGAGTGGTAGGGCGACGGCTATCCTTGAGACCGCTTCCCGCCCTTTGTCGGGCGGCACGCCTAAACAGTTCGGTGAGAAGCCGGCGTTCCGGAAAGGCCGGCCACCATTTCTTCATCTCGGCCCTGATAGTGTCCACGATGGCCTCGTCCACGGCCTCAGCGGCTCCGCGCTCCACAGCCACGCGAATCTGTTCATTCGTTTCCTTTCCGTCAGGCACGATCAAGTCGGCGACGTCGGGACTGCTGGCGAGCTCTTCAAGCACCTGTGGGCGCTTTGCAATGGTCCAACGGATGGTCTCAACGCGCGCTGCCAACTCTTCGGGAACCGTTCTCATCCGGTCCGTCCTCCTTCCGGATGCCCGCTCATTCCTTTACTTACTCCGGCGGTGCCGGAAGTCTGAAAGGTAGCTTCGGATGTACCCCGCCGTGCCTCGGTGCACCGGCGAGAACCGCGCCGGCGAAGTGGCGGGCAGGCCGGCGGTGGGCTGCTGAGCTTAGTGCTGCCCGTCGCCCTTTGTCTGAGACTGCGCGGTAAACCGGCGCTGTACTGCCGCTTCCGAAGCCACTCCGTCCATTGGCCAACTTAGCTACGGCTCTCTTCCAGCATAGCACACCCGAATTAGCGGACCCGCCCCGATGGGATTTCGTCCGCGGCCGGGCAGCCGCCTGATCACCGTGGGGAGGGCCCCGCTGGAACGGTGATGGTCGCATCTGCCGGTGCGATGGCGCGAGGAACTCAACACCAACCAACGCCCTGTGTGCCCGGGCCGGCGGCGCGGTAGAGATCCGATGGCACAGGCTGCAGGACGTTCACGACGGCGAAGCCGCCCAAAGTGCCCTACAAGCCAATCCGAGGCGCAAAACACCCGACCCTAGTCATGGTATTACTTGAGTGAGTCTTGGGCACTGCACACACTCACGAAGCGATAACGGCGATTTTGCGATGGGAGGCAGGGTTGTGCCAGCCCGAACCGAAGTCCGAAAGCGCCATCCGGCTGATTTGGAGCGACGGAGTGGACTCTTCGTGGGGTTCGCGTCCGTGCCTCGCCGCCGCGGGTGACGCCGGATCATTCACGGGATGCCCCATCTGGCGACTGAGGTGAAGGTGGTCCTGTCCCTCGCCCTTGCTATCGATCGCTCCCCGAGGCTGCGCCCCTTCTTAGCCTGACGGCACCGTGCCATCGCTGCCGTAATCCCTGTGAGAGCCCCGGCCGCCTACAAGGCAGCGCAAGGCACCAGAGAGGCTAGCGGTCCACCTGAGTGTATGGCGGGGCGTTCGAGGGGGCGAACACGAACGAAGAACAGCCGACGGTTCGGGTGCGGAACGTCATCGCCAATCTCACCCGAGACGATGTGAGGGTGCTCGGAGAAGCCGCCGAGAGCTGGAGCGGCCGACCCGAGCGCGCTGGGTTCTCAAGATATCGGCGGCAGGCAGATGGGCGCTGCGCAGCGCGTCCACATCCGACGCTGAGCCCCCGGGTCGGTAGGTGCAGGACACACCGGACGCCGGGCGGTTCGCGCGGCTCACCAGAGTCGGGGATGTGCCGCTGCTGAGTGGGCGGGGGCGAGGGCCAGGCGTTGATCCTGCATCCGGACCACTAAGCGACTTCGGGTGGCTTCGTCTCGGCGACCAACACGAGATCGTCAGCGGGGAGCCACGTATCGCGGGGACTCCCCCGCCATGCCGCGCCCCCACAGCCTCGGCAAGTAACCGGACGCCTGGGCACGAATCCCGCTCGGGATAGTGGCGGAGGCGGAGTTCGAGACCGACGCCGGAGAGTGGGGGCTCCTCCATGCGACACGCAAGCGCCGGAGACCCACCGATACGTACGCGTAGGCTGCTCGTGCGCACAGATCGCACTTTGAGCGCATCCTTGGGCGGAAAGTGGGGGTGCAGAGTGCATGACTACGTGCAAGACCTGCAAATCGGGCGGAAGTCGCGGCTTGAAATGCCGTCGCACACGGACCGCCAGGGCGGCGAGTCCTGGGAACGGTTGGGAACAAAACCCACTGTTACATAAATAACTTTCGTAGGGCGTTCTGTTTTTTTAAGTCGGTATGTTTTCGAGCCAAGCCAGCCAGAAGGCTCATCTGGCAGACTTGCAGCTTAACAGAAGGCGCGAGCGCCGCGCGTTCGGCGCTCGTCGGCGCGGGGCCTTGGCCCGGGCGCGCGCGGCGGCGTGGGCCAAGGCCCGCAGGCAGTGGATGAGCACACGCCTGTGGCCGTTCGGCACTTCACTATACCTTCAGGGTTGCATCACACCGGGAACGCGTCGCGGAACAGCCTTTACATAGTATTGGTGCGCTACGGCGTCAGTCGTACATCTCCCGCGTACCCACTCCGCTTTGCCTTATGGCGCTCAAGATGCAGTTACACTGTAGCTGCGGTTCTTCTAATCTCTTCTCTGGGATTTTTTACTTCGTCCAGGGCCCCGCGGCCGATGTGGCGATCCCGACTCTGAGCCGTGTGGTGGGCGTATGAAGGTTCGCTGGGTGTTGGCGTTGTTCTTGATAGACAGTTGGTCATTAGCGACTAGGGTCTGTTCACACTAAGGGGTCTGGACATGTTATCATACATATATGGAACTTACACAAGCTCATTACCAACTCATCAAACCGTACCTACCCGTGCAGCGTGGCAATGTGACCATTCCAAACATACGGGTGCTCAACGCTATTCTGTACGTCGCAGAACACGGTTGCAAGTGGCGAGGGTTGCCGAGTCGTTTTGGCAACTGGCACACCATCTACATGCGCATGAACCGTTGGGCCAAGAGCGGAGTGCTCGACCGAGTGTTCGAACAGCTTCAGCGAAAGGGGATTGTGAAGGTCACCATCGAGGTAGCTTCACTGGACAGCACCTCCGTCAAGGTGCATCCCGACGGCACGGGTGCGGCCAAAAAAACGGACCACAGTCCATCGGCAAGTCCCGAGGCGGATGGACGACCAAGCTTCATATGGTTGCCGCGGATGATCGGACACCCTTAGCGTTCTCGCTCTCTCCGGGCCAGGCCCACGATGGACCGGAGGGGCGCAAACTGCTCAACCGGCTGGGGCCACAACGGGGGAATCCGCCTCTGGTGATGGATCGCGCATATTCGGGCGACCAAACACGCCGATTGGCGTTCGATATGGGGTTCACGCCTGTTGTTCCACCCCTGAAAAGTCGCGTGGACCCTTGGGAGTATGACAAGGAGCTGTACAAGAGGCGGAATGAAGTGGAGCGCCTGTTCCGTCGATTGAAGGGGTATCGAAGAGTATTCACGCGCTATGACAAGCTCGATGCGCTCTATGCCGGCTTTGTCTTGTTCGCAATCATCTTCGACGCTCTACGTAGTGTGAACAGGCCCTAGTTGGCTTCAACAGCGGACTGGTTTCGCTTGGGCGTCGACCCCGGCGGTGCGGTTGTCCAGCGGCGGGCGCTGGGGGGGATGACATCCTAGCTTCATGCCTGTGTGAGCCACCCTTTACCAACTGTGTCAATCGGAGACAGGCACAAGAAGGACGTGGAGTGTTGAGGATTCTGGGTCCGAATCTCGGTTAATGGTTTGATCGCTATCCCAAACAATGCAGGGACGCGCCCAACTCTGCCAGTAAGTCACTCTGGGCTGCGGCAAGCTCGTGTATTTGGTCAGGCAGCATACCCAACACACCTCAAACTCAATCCCTTCGGAAGTGCCAGCGCCGGTTTCGAGGTGGGGCCAGACTGAAGGTGCTTCGCGCCAGAGTTCCCTCCTTGCCGGGTCTTATGGCACGTGAGGCTGGTCTACGGCAGTTGCTGCCCTGCTCGCTGAGCACATTGCGGTATGGGCTGCACCCGCCAGTTAACCCCGTCTTATGAAATCGGCGACCTTCTCCGCCATAGCCATAACTGTCAGGTTCAGGTTAGCCCGCACGGTGTCGGGCATAATCGATGCGTCGACGATCCTCAGGCCATCGATGCCGTGCACACGGCCGTACTGGTCCACAACCGCCATTTGGTCGCCTGAAGGTCCCATCTTGCAGGTGCTGGATACGTGATGCGCCGTAATGACCTCTCGTTTCATCCATGCATCCAGGGCGTCGTCGTCGCTCAGAACCCGCTTAGAAGGGGCGATGCGCTCCTCGACTATCTGATCGAAGGCCCCGTGCCTGAAAAGATCAGCGCACAGCCTGACGCTCTCGCGCAGTCGAGCCAGATCGAACGGATCGGCCAGCAGGTTGAAGTCGAGCTCGGGAGGCCCTCATGGGTCGCGTGACCGGATGCGCAGTTCGCCCTGGCTCAATGCCATGTAGAGACACTGGCTCACGCCTATTCCCACCGGGTCGGCGTGGTCCATTCCCCTCATCGGGCGAGCCGCCGCATAGTTGCCCATGTAGATCACCAGGTCGTTCTCGTAGCGGGAGCCCGATGCCGTAAACCGTAGCGTTACGTTGCCGGTGCTGACCTGATTGGTATGCAGCGGGAAGTCTGCGTATGTACGCCAGGCTATCGGAACGTTCGGGTGATCCCTGAGATTGCGCCCGACTCCGGGAGTGTCCTGGACCACCGGGATGAACAGGCGACGCAGTTGCTCTCCGGGGCCGATGCCCGATAGGGCGAGCACGTGGGGTGTCCCTACGGCTCCCGCGCAAATGACCACCTCGTCGCCATAGACGACAGACTCCTCGCGCCCCCTCAGCACGCGAACACCGATTGCCCGACTGCCCTCGAAGACAATCCCAGATACGAGGCTGTGGGGCCTGATGCTCAGCCCCGGTCGACCGCGCGATGGGTCGAGGTATCCTACGCCGAGCTCACCCGAACGCGCCCCGCTATGTTGAACGGCAGAGGGTCGACGCCGGTGGAGCCCGGCCTGTTGTGATCGGGGCAGTCGGGAAACCCGGTATCCAGGCATGCGCGATAGAAATCGTGTTGATGAGGTCCCCACTCATCGGGACGGTACCGGCGACAGCTGATTGGGCCGTCCGAACCGTGGAACTCATCGTCGAAGTCCTCGTCCGACTCCAGCTTCAGCATGTACGGGAAGACCTTTTCGTAGCTCCACTCAGGGTTACCCCACTCCGCCCAGCGGTCGAAGTCCTCCGTCATTCCCCGCAGGAATTGGCCGTCGTTCACCGCGCTCGAGCCTCCGGTGACCCTGCCCCGAGGGATGTCTATATGGGCGCGGTCTGTCGCCCTGGCACGAAAGTCCCACATGTGTCCACCGTCCCGGATGGACGTGTCCGAGCCTTAGGCGTACTTGCCCGCGTCCGGCATCAGTTCCCTCACGGGATAGTCCGCTCCCGCTTCCAGGCAGCACCGACCGCTGAGGGTCTTCTGTAAGGCGGGCCGCTGAGGGTCTTCTGTAAGGCGGGCCGCAAGCACGGCTCTAGCCGAACCGGCTCCGACCACTATGTAATCGTATCCCCTATTCATGCTGTCTGGACGCTTTTACATCCGCAGTTCCAGACGTGGCCGGAGCAGCCGTTCCGGCACCTCGTTCTCGCGCATGAATTCCACCAGCAGCCGGTGTAACTCCCCTGCCTGGTCGACGTGCCTCTCTATCACGTTGTCTAGCTGCCGTGGATCGGATGCCAGGTCGTAGAGCTGAGACACCCCGGCGCCGGGGCTGTAGAGTAAGCTCCACTGTCCCGCGGTGACGGTAGTGATCGGGGCTTCCTCGAGGTCACGGAGGAAGTTGTCCACCGACTGGACAGGGTCGCCGGGATTGGCGAATGGCAGGCTGCTAACCACGTACTCGCGCCCGGGACGTGTCGTGTCTCGCATGGCGGGCGCAAGTGAACGGCCCTGCACGAAGGCCGGGATGTCCAGACCCAGCAGGTCGAGCACTGTGGGCATCACGTCGACAGCGGAACTCAGGCCACCGTAGGAGCCTGGCGGTACTCCGGGAGCGAGGATCAGCAGAGGCAGGTGGACGATCTCCTCGAAGAGCGGCGAGTAGCTCCACTTCGAGCCCGGCTCGTCGTATGGCCGGAGAGTCCCGTCAGGGTACTTGTCCGAGCTCATCTTGCCGAAGAGACCTCCGTGCTCTCCGAAGTAGAAGCCGTGGTCGGTGGTGAATATGACAGCCGTGTTGTCCGCGAGCCCCATGTTCTCAACATACTTCAGCAGAAATCCCACCCAGGTATCCACCATGGTGATCTCGCCGCAGTACGTGGCGTGTGCCTTGCGGAGCTGCGACTCGCGGTATCCGGGCACGTCATGCCAATTCCCATACAGTGGCAGCACTAGCTCGCCGTCGTAGTCCGGCATGTAGAGCTCGGTGTAGTAGGCCGGGGCGTCCCACGGTTCGTGGGGATCCCAGGTGTCCACGTACAGGAAGAAGTCCTCTTTGTAATGACGCTCCAGCCACTGCATGGCGGTCATGAATGTCTTGGGGGCATTCCTGTCGGCTTCGTTACGCCATCTGGACCTGACATCCAACGCCTCGTTGTGGTAGCCGGGTTCCGGAATCAACGACCACAGCGTGTCCTGTCCAGTGTTCATGAAGAAGGACTGGAAGCCCCGGTCGTAGTTCATTCCGTCTCTGAGGTAGTAGGGGGTGTCGACGGACGCCGCCGTGTGAAGGCCGTGATTGGCCAGAATCTCCGCCAGCGTGGTCACGCCCGCCGGAAGAGGCTCCCAGCCCATGAAGGACATCGTCCATCTTCCCGTCTGATGGTCCGCCCTGGTGGGCATGGTAGGGAATCCGGCAGAGTAGTGAGCATCGAACCTGACCGACTCCGCCGCCAGCTTGTCCAGAGAGGGTGTCCTGATATGCGGGTTTCCGTACGCGCCCAGATGGTCTCTGCGAAATGTGTCGGACACTATCCATATGACGTTCATCTCAGTCACCAGCGTGGTCTGTTTGTTCCAGCCAGTGTATCACGGGGCTGGATACGAATGGACTCTACCGCTACTGGCGTTACTGTTCAGAATCTGAAGCGCAGGCAAACATGTTGGAATCTCGAATCGCGCAGGCGGGCGGGCGGTCGATCACCCGGGCCCGTCCGCTCCTCATATCAGGATTTCACAGCGAAAAGTTCGCAGTACAGGACACGCTGGCCCACCAGTTCATACCGAGAGCCAAAGGGGACTCGAACTCTTTCAGGGGCAGCTGGAGGAAGTACCGGGTCACCAATTTTGGTCGGTAAGGCAGCAGGAACCAGGACAATTGCCGCTGTTCACTGTAGGCCTTTTGGATTTACGCGAGTGCAGCTTTGCCCAGGTGGCAGCAATAGCCTCGGGTCTCAAGGGGTGACGCAAAACGGCGGGCCAACCTGCGCCAAGTTGTTGCTCGGCACGTGTCGCAGCCCCTCTCGTACGCAGTGTCTTTCGATTATCGACTCCCTACTGTGGCAGATTCAGGATTCAACCTCCCCGTCAGGATTAACCGTAGCTGTGCCTTCGGTCGTGTGCTGGGGAATTGGCGGGCAAAGTCATGGCTCACGGGACAATCGAAAGACCCCGCTCTCGTATGTAACCTGCGGACCAATACTGTACCTAGTGGACAGCTCGATCTTTGGTAGAAGGCGGTTGAAAACTGAACCGTCTTCAACCTCTGATGACGTATGTCGTGATAGCAGCTCGCCGTGGCCCGAATACTTCAGCGCCGGTTACGAAGCTCCTGCAGGGCTATGTTCGCCTCGCGCCGTAGTCTGCTGGCATTTTCCCGTGCACGCTCCAGCGCTATGAATGCGTCAACTGTGAAGGGCTGCCAGGAGTTGCGCAGAGCCCTGATGGCGTCCGCCTCCTTTTCCACTGCTTCCACCAGCAAATTGTACACGGGCAGCAGATAGCCTGACTGGGGAAGGTCCCGTACCTGCCGGCCAAGCTCGGCCAAGCTCCCGTCAAACTGGCCGAGAGCCTGGAAGACCTCGGCTCGGTTACAGCCGCCCTCAGCGTTCCGCCAGTCGTTGTAGCGCTCGTGGAACGCATCCCAGTCCCCAATCAATTTCTCATATTCGCCAACAAAATCCTGCAATTCCTCCAGATCCTCCAGCGCGCTTCCATCAAGGAACTCCCTGTTGGTTCGCCTCACCTCCCTCAGGGTTGCCTCGACGCTCTTTATGACGGGGTTCATGGTCTCCAGAAGTTGTTCAACTTGCTGGCCGGATTCGTTCTCTCCCGGTGCTGCTGGCTTTTCACGGGCGGAAGCTGCCTCCTGGGCGGCCACTACCGCCAAGGCCTCATGTACTTTTGCCAAAGCCGTGACCTCGGCTTCCGCAGCGTCTTGCAGCATGTCCACCGAGTCTTCTGCGGCAAATGGCGCAGGTAGTTGGTCTACGGCCTTAGACACCGCACTGAGTTGTCTGCTGAGCCTCTTGACCCGGAGGAGGCTATCGGCGGTATCCGTGTTTTCCGCTTCTTGTGACAGGCTGGCGTAGTCATCATGGAACTCATCCCAGTCGTCTCTGACGAGATCGAAGGCCGCGTCGAAATCTTCCATTGCCAGCAATTCTTCCGGGTCAGAGGCCTTCTCTAGCTTTTCCTGCGACTCCAATGCCAGGTCTTCCACTTCCTTCTGTGCCCTGGCCGCCATTGAACGCTGCTGCTCCACCGCCTCGAACAATGAGAAGATGTTGGGCTGCCAGCGGTCCCGCAGCTGACGGAACGCCGTCTCCTCTGCCTCGGCAGCCGCTATCAATATGTCGGCTAGCTCCTTACTGACCGATGCCCTCGGAAGATCCCTTGCTCGCTCCGTCACAGCGTTAAAACCGACGGTGAAGCCCTGCAGCGCCTCCTGCACGGCGCTCCTGTGACAGGAGGTCAGCCCGGCGCGCCACTGGTCGAACTCCCGGTGGTACTGGTCCCATTCCTGGTCCACGGTCCGTTGTCGTTTCGCAAACTCGGCCACGGCCCTCAGGTCGCTTTCCGACAGTGGCCTCACGGACAGAGGAGTCGAGTCGGGAGGCAGGGTTACGGGTGTGGTAGCAGGGCCCTCGGTCTCTCTGCAGGCCAACAACGATGCCAGCATCAACAACAGTGCGGGCAGAATAAGACAGGTGATGATTCGTGATTTCATGAGCTGCTGCGCAACCCCACGGAATCGCTTATCAGGTCCTTTCTGAACTCACCGTTGAACAGGCCGCCTACGGCCTCGGCTAAACCATCCGGAGTGTCCGCGAGGACTACCAGCACATGCCGGTCCTGGTCCCTGTGGAGAACGACAACTGCGGTCCCCTTGGTGTTCAGATCTTCGGCGAAGGCGGTGCTCAGGAATTCGTCGACGCGAATCCCCGCCGCTTGAAGGTATTGACCCACCTGGAGAGCGTCCTCGTATAGGCCCAAGAACGCAGTGTCCCGGCTTACGTCTTCCACTCCGCGAACTTCGGAAGACAACCCATAGGCCGAAAGACCGTTTCTCATCTCAGTGCCGACACTCCAAAGGGAGGGCTGTCCCAGCAGAATGTCTACAGAATCGTCCGGGCGGCCAACGTAGAATTGGGGAAAGTCTTCCAGATCGAACTCTCGCCGGCTGTCCGTCAGATAGTCCGCTAGATTCGACAGAAACTTGCCGTTGTCCACCAATGAATTGTAGGGAGGAACCATAAAGGTGAAGTCCCCTATTGCCAGGACGTTTTGGCTTTCGCCCCATGCAATAGGATAGAAGTCCTCGGCAGCCTCCACGAGTGAAGACCTGGTATTGACATCTGTGAAGGCCAGCCCGTGTCCGGAAGACCGGACCGATCCCGCGATGTACAGGGCTATCGTGTCCAGTCCGCTGGTAAGCGGCGCGGGTTGGAAGTCTCTGACGAAGATGTGCCGGAAATTCAGATCATACTCCAACGTATTGAACAGGTAGTCAGGCTGAAACTCCACGCCGAATCGCTTGGCCAGGATGTTTATGCGGCTGGGCCGCGTCGGGTCCGAAATCAACAGCAGTTTGCCGCCCTTCTCTACGAACCGTTCCACCAGGTCAACTTCAGCCTCCGAGTAACCCACTCGGGGGAGTACAACCAGTAAACTGTCGGCACGCCTCAGCTTATCCTCCAACAGCGTCAGTCTGGTCTCTACTTCCATCGGAGCGAAGCCGCCAACGACCTCCACGTCATATCCACGGTTGGCTACCCACGACTTGAGAGTCACAACCTCTTCTTCTTCAAAGGAGTTTACGTGCAGCGCGTCCACCAGCATAAGCCCTCGCCGGACCTGGGCGGTGTCCGAATCCACTGCTACAGCCGGGGCCACGCCTGGCGAGGTTATCTGCTGGAAGGGAATATCCACCGAGGGTGGCGGATCGTATCTACTCGGATAAAAGAATAGGAACGCGCCCGCAACAGTGACTGCGGCGAATAATGGGAACAGCGCAACCACCGCAAGCTTACGGACCATGACCCACGTATAGGTAGTACATGTTCGGGCGGTGTACCTCCATTGGGAAATCCGGAAGCGGGTCTTCCTCGTTCGCTGCCAGGCCTCCGTGCAACATCAGTTCTCGCAGACCGTGGAGTCCGGCTCTGCTGCTGTCAGGCTCAGACCCCGTGGGCCCGTCGCTTCCAATACCGTAGCCTCCGGAAAGCAGGGCCAGCACATCGCCGAGGCCGGCATCACTCCCGCTGTCCCCGGCTTCCGCCGGCAGGATCCGTTGCAGGTCGTTGAAAAATTCTCCGAGAACCTCGAGGTTAACGTTCACGAAATCATAATTGGAAATCCCGGCAAGGTCAGCCGCCTTTCGGATGGCGTCGCTATCGCCGCCGATCTCGTCGACCAATCCCAGCCTCACAGCGACCATGCCAGGATAGATGCGCCCCTCGACCAGTTCTTCCCTGGAAATGCGCAGCTTGTCTCCTCGTTCACCAATCACGATTTCAGCAAAGGCGGATTTCAGCATGTCCACCGTACCGACCCACTCTCTTCGGGTGGCCCCATCCAGCTTGTAGGGACTGCTGACAACCGTCGTCTCATCCGGCAGTTGAGGGATCAGAGGCCCAGCGACGAGAATCACGCCCACGTTCCCAACCAGCGAGGATGTCTGTGCGTAGGAATACGAAGCACCCATCGACATCATGTATCCCCCGCTGGCAACGAGGTCACCCATGACCAGCACCACAGGCTTTTCCTCCCGCAGCTTGCGGGTCTCGATGTACAAGCGTTCGCTGGCGGAGGCACCTCCGCCGGGCGAACTCAACCTGACGACCACCGCTCTAATGGAGTCGTCCCGACGCGCGTAGTCGATGTACTCCCCAATCACATAGGCCGATTCCTCGGTGATTACGGTGAAGGGCACGTCTATTATGCCAATCCTGGGTTTGCCGGGAGACACATAAATGAAAATCGATGCCCCTGCCGCTATGCCCAGCACCGCCATGATTGGCGCAAGGACGTACCAGCGAGTGAACAGTCCCGCGAAAGCGGACAGGATATGAATCATTGACCCGCACCCAAGAGTTGCATCGCCAAATATGTTACACCGACTGGCACGGGGAGAGAAAGGGCAGGATGGAATGCGCCTGGGCCTCAGTTGTTTGCTGGCCCAGAGAGCTGTTACCCATCAGAAGTAGAGAGCCAGTTGGGAAGTCGAGAGTGTACGGGGCAATCGAGGTGGGGCGAGCTTGGCCAGGACCGCATTGCGTCGCAATCGTCCATTGAAAGCCCCAGTTGGCGCCCACTCTTTCTCCCTCATGGGCACCTCGACGACCCCACCTTCACTTGAGTTGTCCTGACGCCCTATGCCGACCAGCAGCGCCTCCGAATCCTTCCAGGGCAAGGGTTCGTTCTGTGAGAGACATGTAGGGCGAAGTAGAGTGCCGGCTGTAGCCCCCGCTTCGCCGACTACCGGATAATGGACTCATCCCAGTTGTAAGGGAGTCAGACCGGCAAAGCAGTTGAAACTGATTACCCATGGAGTGCCTGTAGGTGTAACATAGTAGGTGGTACAACTAACGAGGGCAGGTCATGTTGATGGTCTACGATTATGTCCGTAGTTAACTGTTCAGCGAAAATGTCCATCCATGAAGGATGTGACATTGAAACAGCGAGAACTAGCGAGACTCCAAGTGCTTGACGACATCCTGGAATTCCAGGTCCCCACTCTACAGGCTGCCGAGATTCTCGGGGTAAGCGAGCGCCATATGAGGCGACTGTTGAATGCTTACCGGATGAACGGAGCAGCCGCCTTGGTCCATGGGAACCGGGGATGCCAGCCGCACAACGCCGTCTTGGAATCAGAGGCTGCCGCAGTGGTGCGGCTGGCCAGAACCAAGTACGCGGGAACCAACCACACCCACCTGACAGAGCTATTTCGGGAACGGGAGGGCATAAATCTGAGCCGTTCTACTGTACGTCGCATCCTGGTGAAGGCAGGCATCGGCAGCCCGCGCAGCCGCCGTTCCCAGCAGCACAGGGTCCGCCGGCAGCGAATGCCCCAGGAGGGAATGCTGGTGCAGATTGACGGCAGCCACCACCACTGGCTGGGGGAGGATGGGCCCAGGTTCGCCCTGCTGCTGACAGTAGATGACGCCACCGGCACCGTGTCCGCTGCTATGTTCTGCCAGGAAGAGGACACTCCAAGCTACTTCCTGCTCATGAACAGGCTGATCACGAGATACGGAATACCCATCGCCATCTACAGCGACCGGCACCCGGTCTTCAAGTTTACCGGCGACATCGACCGCTACCCCGCAGGCCCAACTCAGTTTGCCCAGGCAATGGAGGAGTTGGGGATCCGACAGATCTTCGCCAGTTCACCCCAAGCCAAGGGCAGGGTGGAGCGTGCTGCCGCCACATTCCAGGACCGGCTGGTAACCGAGCTTCGGCTAGCTGGGGCTGCCACCATAGCTGAGGCCAACGAGGTCCTGAACAACTTCGTCCCACGATGCAACGAGAAGTTTGGCGTACAGGCCGAGCGGGATTATCGTGCCTACCGTCGCCTTGAGCAGTCAGTGTCCCTTGATCAGATCCTGTGCTTCAAACACCGCCGCAAGGTGTCCAGAGACAACACTGTCAAGTACAACCGGCGCACCCTGCAACTGCTGCCCGGCGAGACCCACCCTACTTACGCCGGGGCGCAGGTGGAAGTCCAAGAGGACCTGGAGGGCTGGCTCCGGGTGCAGTACCAATGGCAGGTTATCCCTACACAGTAGGCTCCGCCGCGTCCTGGTATGCTGAGGGCAATCGCCGTCGCCCCTCTGGAAGGCTCCGGACCAAGCCATAGCATCAATGGCGCGGGAGGCCAAACGGTGCTCAAGGTGGTCCGCGCCTTGGGACTACAACTTCACGCGTCCGCCGCGCCGGGAGTAACCGGAGAATGAACGACCACTATCGGGGACAACCGGGCAATGGCAGGTACCCGGTTCAGCTTGAGGAGTAAGCCAGTGCCGAAAGTCATTTGGCCGACGCTGGCGTTTTGCCTGCTGGCAGCCTTGCTCACAGGCGCGGCTTGCGCCGGTCACGATCAGGGGGTGAAATGGGTATACGATGGACCGGGCGCGCCGGAACGCTGGGCCTTGTTGTCCGAAGAGTACGCAACCTGCGCCGACGGCCAGCGGCAATCTCCAATCGACATTGCCGGATACGACCGGGGTGACGCCGCGCCCATTGCGCTCTCATACAGCGGCGATGCCGCAGCCGTCCGCAACGACGGTAGATTTGTGCACGTTGACTATGGACGTGGCAACACTCTGAGTGTGGGCCGTCAGACCTACGAGTTGAAGTCGGCTCACTTTCATTCGCCCTCGGAGCATCTGATAGACGGCGCGAGTTTTGCGGCAGAGTTGCACCTGGTCCACGCGGACGCCGACGGCAACCTGGCGGTGGTGGGGCTGCTATTCAGGCTGGGCGCACCCAGTCCCGTGGCGCAGGAGATTCTCGACGCCGCCCCAGCTGCCGGCGATACCGTCATCGAAGGTCTTGCACTCAGCGCCAGAGACTTCGTGCCGGGCGAGTTGGGCTATTATCGGTACGATGGCTCAAAGACGACGCCGCCTTGCGACGAACCGGTTGACTGGTATGTGATGCGCCAGCCGCAAACCATCTCCCAAGAGCAGGTCGATAGCCTTCTGATGCTGAGCGGCGGTCCCAACAATCGTCCTGTGCAGCCCATAGGCGACCGAGTGATAACAACCCTGCGCCACGCCGAGAATGCCCAGCCGGTCCCTGTTGCGTAGATACAGTAACCAAGTGAGGAGGACGACATCATGAAGCACCTATAGCCGCTCACACCGGCGGCCCTCTATGACAGAGTGTCCAGCGACAGGCAGGACGTGGACCCTGTCTGTGTCCGCCCAGCTCGGGGCGCTCAAGGACTTCGTCAAAGCCAACGGCTACTCCGTCGCCCGCGAGTACGCGGACGAGGCCGACAGCGGACGAGTGGCCGACAGGCCCCAGTTCAGGGAGATGATCAAGGAGGGCAGTCAGCCGAAGGCCCCCTTTGAGGTCATCCTCGTTTGGAAGTTCAGCCGCTTCACCCGCAAGCGGGAGCATGTCGTCGTCTTCAAGTCCATGCTGAGGAGAAAGGGCATCCGCGTAGTGTCCATCACCGAGCACGCCGACGACTCCCCCACGGGCAAGCTCATGGAGGCCATCATCGAGAGCGTGGATGAGTTCTACAGCGAACATCTTGCCCAAGACGTTGTCCGGGGTATGCGTGAGGCCGTGTCAAGGGCGGAGGGATATTAGGCCACGGGGCTGTCGCTGTCCAGGACAAGTGTCAGTGTAAGTGACCAGCATAAATGTCATCAACTTGCACCCTGATCGTAAGAGATCGAGCGCGCTTCGATGTCAGTCCAGGTCGCGCCACGGGTGGACTCTCAGCGTTCATGTACTTCTTCACCGTGTCTCCGTGTATATCCAGCTCTCGGGCGATCCCACGAATGGACAGACCCTTGCGCTTCGCCTTACGCACCGCTTTCCATCTGGCAGTCTGTAGTGGCGTGGGCTTCCTGCTTCTCTGAGTTGCAACTTTGCGGACTCTTCCGCCACCGTTGCGGTCGGCGGTGTCGTGGGAGACCTCGGCTTCCAGAGTCGCCAGTCTGGCCACCCATTTTCTACCAAGTCCGTAGCTGGGAAGATGAGGTATTGGCGTATGTACGGTTCTGCCAACGAAGCCCCGAAGGACGCTCGGGCGTGGTGGCGCCTCCTGAGAGGGGATGATGCGTTCTTCGTGCTGCACTTCCAGCCGTCCGTCCGGTCCCTCAAGTACATTCACCACTGCTCCGGCGTAGCTTGGCCGGTCCGTGCCGGGCAGCAGTTGTAGGGTGCGCCAGCGGTATCTGACCGTGTTGTCCCTGGCGACTCTACGCCTGTACTTGAAGCACAGGATCCTCTCCAGACACATCCCTTCGTCCACGGCTCGATAGGCGACTTCCGACTCCTGCGCACACTACACCAAAACGCGTGTTGAAGCGTGGCAGAAAGCCCTCCAGCACGCGGTTGGCATCGTCGATGGTGGTCGCGCCCGCAAGCCGGAGCTCCGTAACGAGCCTGTACTGGAACGTTCCTGCGGTGCGTTCCACACGACCCTTGGCTTGTGGTGATCGCGCGAACATCAGCTGTATTCCAAGTTCATCCATAGCTCGAGAGAGCTGAGTGGGAGCAGCGGCAGTCTCTGGCGAAGGCGTATGCTTGAAGACGGCATGCCGATCTGCATAGAGTGCGAGCGGTACACCGCTATGCCGTATCAGGTCCCGCATCAGCAGGAAGTAGCTGCGTGTGTTCTCCACCTCGCTAAACATAGCATTGACCACGACTCCGGTGGCGTCGTCCACCGCCAAAAGCAGCGTGAACTGCGGTCCATCTTCTCCTAACCAGCGATGATGACTTCCGTCTATCTGAATCAGCATACCTTCACGCGGCATCCGCTGCCGCCGAACTCGGTGCTTGGGTGGACGCCTACCGCGCGGGCTACTCTCGCCGGCGCTCACCAGCAGACGCCGCAGCGTGCTGCGAGTTACGTCTATGCCTTCGTGTTCTCTCAACAACTCGCTCATATGTGTGTGGTTGGTTCCCGCGTACCGTGTGCGTGCCAGATGCAGCACAGCGGCCTTCGTTGCCTCCAATATCGCGTTGGGCGCTCTGCGACCTCGATGACCGTGAGCCAGGGCGGCTGCTGCTTCCTTCCTGTATGCCGCCAGAAAGCGCCAGGCATGGCGTATGCTCACTCCCATCAGCGCAGATGCCTGCTCTATCGTCATATGCCCCGCCAGCAAGCTGTTGAGAACCTGAAGCCTTGCCTGTTCCTTTTGGTTCAACGTCACATTCTCCATAATGTGACATTCTTGCTGAACAGTCACCTGTGACGCTTATGCTGAACAACAACAGCTCGACCCCGCCTCGCCGGTCCATTGTTACCGGCCTGTTGAAAGAGTAGGGTGAAGACGGCTCTCTCGGTATCTGATCTTCTGGATGCGGGGAATTCAGCTTGGCGACGACTGGCCTAATGTTCCTGGCGATCGACACGAACACCTTGTCATCTATGGTCAGGAAGCAGAACCAGCGAAAGGCGATGTTCTCAGAGATAGCAAAGCACAGCCGCCGGAAGGAGGTGATGTTGTACAAGGACGAGATGAGTAGGGCCCTGACAAGCACTTCCGGATGGATGGCGGGCCTGCCCTGGTCACGGCAGTAGTATTCCTCCAGAGGCTCAACGAGCTTCGGGAAGTCAAACTGCTCATCGATCTGAATCAACAGATGTCTTGGGTCTATGAAGTCCCGCAGTCGCTTGTCGGTGAATTGGAACAGCGAGGAGTCTCTGCTGAAGCGGTCCAATGGGTCGAGCATCGAAGTTCCTCCCTATCATGATGCTCGCCCCATCTTATTCGTCACCTGGCCCGGCCACAACCAAGACTTTTTCAACAGGCCGATTACTCCGCCCCTTACAAAAAGACTGGGTATCCGCCGTCCTGGGGTTCTCCTTCTAACAGTTCGTTGTAGACCAGGGCCGCTTCCACCAAGTTTTCCGCACCGACCGAAAACCAAACCCACGCCATGTATCTGCCGAAATCTGGGTCAAATCTCCCCGCCCAGTATTCTTCAAAGTCGTCTCGTTGTCATTGGACGCGAAAGAATCGCCCCAGTAGCGAACGAGCCTGCTTGATTCCAACAGACTCCTCCCTGCCCCGAAAAGCTTTTGACACTCATAGTGGTTCATTGTTACCTCCGTTAGGGGTCTAGCTTGTCCTAGCTTCACATCCCCGCCAGGAATTCTTCGACGGCCTTCTCCACGGCCTTGCCCTCCTTCGACTCTCGCAGCCATTTGCGGAGCTCGCGGTGGGCTATGATCACGGTCCACTCTCCCCGGTCCTGGCTTAGCTGGGTCAGTCGCCTGCACCTCGCTAAGTTGACTACTGTATGGCAAGAATATGATGAATGCGGAAAGATAATCAATGAACTGTCAGGAGTCTCGCAGGAAGCGAGGCCCACCAAACTTGACGATAGGCAAAACCATCTTCGAGATGTGGCTGATCCTGGCAGGCTCACCAAAGTCTGCTAGTCCGCGATTATAACGAGGGCGGCATGGGCGGCATTGTTGTCGCCCATGCTCGCAGCCCCATGTCGTCCCGCAGCGTCAAAATTCACAGTGCAAAATAGACGCGAAATGCGGACGACTTATTTCTGCGACATTTCATCGCTATCGTGAGTAGTACCGCAGATAATTCACGAAAGGGATGGAAGAATGAATTGCAAGAACCTGATAATGAAGGCGTTCCTGTTTGGGCCCGTCTTGGGGACTATACTCTCCGCGGTGATAGTCAGCGGCTGCGCGGACGACGCCGGACTCGGAAACGGCCGAGATCCTAACCGCGCCACGGTAAGTCAGGCTGTCTCTGAGCGAGAAGGGGGCGGCTCTGGAGGTGAGCATGGCGGCAGACGCGAAGGCACGGAATCCAGGGGAGAAGGTGGTGAAAGCAGCGGAGAACACGGCTCTGGAGGCGGATGGTAACAGTGAAGGCGCTGCCGGCAGCGGAGAGAGCAGTGAAGCCGCCATGTCGAGCTCAATCACTCCTCTTGGACAGTCGTGGAACGGTATTCTCGGCGGACTAGCTGTTTCCATGCAGTACGACGCAGCAACCCTAACTGTTCACGGAACGGTACGAAACACGCTCTCACAGAAACTCTGCTATGTACAAGCCGAACCACATCTGAAGTCAGGAACGAAGACAGTGGGAGAGCTTGGTCCCGAGATTCTGGGACAGCTGAACCCTGGACAGGAAGCAACGACAAGCCTGACGGTTGCCAGTGAACCGAAACTTGCTGGAGTCTCTTACGATGGATGCGTCGTTCACATGGAAGTATTCGACTGCGACGGCCCTGGCCCCACGGCTCACGCAGGAGAAGAAAGAGGCGAAGGCAGCGGTGAACACGGCGTTGGTGGTGAAAGCGGTAATGAATCCGTTGGAGCTGGTGGCGAAGAAGGTAGCGGTGCCAATACGTTGGCGCTGGATGAGACCTTCGATGCAGTTCGTAGCGGCGCCCGACTGATTCTGAAGTACGACGCTGCAAGCAACTCCTTCATAGGCACTGTGGAGAACACGACCAACGGCGTCCTGGATCGGGTCAGGATCGAAGTGCACCTTTCGAACGGAACGGGACTCGGTCCCACGACTCCGACTGAAATGGCTCCAGGCGAGGTTGTAACGATCAACCTACCTGCGACGCCTGCATCGTTCACCGGATGGACGGCACATGCCGAGGTTGGTGACGGAGGTGAAGGGAGCGAGTCCGATGGGGAGCATGGTGGTGGCGAGCGGAGGGGAGGAGGCTATATCTGGTCGAAGTTGACAGAGTGGTGATGCTGAAGCTTCAAGTGAGATAATCTGACCATGTGCGTATCCGGTAGATGGATAGACGTGGTGTCTCTATGAGGCATCGCATCTTAGATGGCTTCTTAGTATTACAACGACGGTTCATGGAGGGATGGCCCGTGGCAGGTGAACGGCGGCGCGGCGCTTGGCATGGGAGCGCCGGGCCCGTTCGTTACTATCCTGAGTCTCCTCCAGCCACCGCAGCAGTTCAAAGGGCCCGAACCGTTCCCGGGGCAGCATCTCCCGCACCACCCGGTACACTTGGGGCCGGGTTATATGGGGCATCTTTTTCCCCCCAAGCCTGCTGCAGGCTCAGCAGAAAGGCCCCGGCCAGCAGGCACAGGGCCACGTGGTGATGCCAGCCCGCCCAGGTGCGGGTCTCGTACTCGTCCAGCCCCACGTCGCTCTTCTCCGTCTCGAACTCGGTCTCAATACGCCACCTTGAGCCTCCCACACAGGCCAAGGTCTCCAGGGGAGTGTCCTCAGGAGCATTGGACAGGTAGTAGCGAGGTTCGCTGCCGTCCAGGTTCCGGCGCCAGACGGCCCAGTGGATCTCGCCGGGCTTACGCCTGCTGGTCGGACGCACCCTCTGGGCGCTGAACAGGTAACTGCGGGGACCCTGGCTGCCCTCGGCCACCGTTATCTCCCGCCAGGCCTCCTCCGGTAATTCATCACCACGCTCCCCCATAGTGCGCCGCTGTCCGGCTACGAGCCTGGGCTTGGGGGGACCACCCCGTCCCAGATAGGCAGAAGTGGTCCACACCGGTTCCACCGGCCACACCGTAAAGCCCGCCGGCACGTCCAGCACATAGCGCATCCCCAGGGCCGCCAGTCCCTCGCGGAAGGACGGCGACATCCCGAAAGCGTCGTCTGCGGCCACCCATCCCGCCCTCATATGGCCCCGCTCCAGGGCCCGTTCCAACATTTCCAACGCCAACCCTGTCTTGCCTCGATACTTCCGCCTTTCCTCGGGCACTCCAGCCGACGCGCACCGTTCTTTGTCCGAGACCCAGCTCTCCGGCAGATAAAGCCCCTTGTCCACCAGGGCCCGGCCCAAGGGACTGACGTAGGCCAGGAACATCCCCGCCTGGCAGTTGGCCACATTGCCAAGTCTGCCACAGTACTGCCTCGCCACTCCCACCGACTTCCTGCCCTGCTTGGGGAAATCGCTGCCGTCCAGCACCCATATCGCCTCCGGGTGTCCCAGCCGGGGTCCCAGATACTCCTGAAGACGTCCTATGACTATGTCGTCATTCCAGGGGGATTCAGCGAGAAAGCGCTGCATCACCCTGGCTGATGCCGGAACCGTCTCCGACAGATTCTCGGCGTTGCGCCGCTCCCCGGACTGGACCAGGAGAGCCTGGAGATAATGACCGCTGTGGTCCCGCGCTTCCCTGCGGCCAAACAGCGCAGCGAAGTAAGCGTGAAACTCCCGAAAGTCCTGGTACACCTGCTCGAAAACCGCAGCATACACTTCCCTGCCTCACTTGCTCAAGCGTTGCCTGCCCCGCCCATCATGGTATCACGACAACCGTCGTTGTAATACTAGCGGGGCGCACCATTGGCCAAGACGATTTCCTCCGTGATATATCAGCCCTCTGCGAAGGGTCAAGATCGACGTTTGGCCTGTGCCAATGTCTAGCGACCAAGTCCGTCCAATTGTTCGGAGAAAATGTCGGGGTAATCTGCTGCCATGTTTTCAGGCTGTGACTCGTAGAACAGCAACACAAGGGCGGAGGGACACGAGGGGACGTGGCCCTGCGAGGTGGATGCCAGGAGTCGAGGCCACGCTCTCGGTGTCCACTAGACGCTTGCGTCAGGTGCGTCATCGACTGCAAGGCTTGCCGCATTTGTCCATCGGAATATTGGGTAGCCGCGCCGGGGCGGCGTGGGTTACTTCTTCTCTGTGCTAGCGTCTGCGGCCGCTCCGATGAGTCTCGCCGTCAATGTGTAGGACAGAGCAGCAATGTTGTGCTGGTTAAGTCCTGTCCATGAACTACAATGAGACAGACACAAAAGTGTACCACTCGGGCGTAGGTGTTCAGCATAGATATCACGCTGCGACGGGTCTGAGCAGAAGTCGTTGGAAGGAGTGAGTCCGGTGGGATCTAGGCGTCGGCGGGGATAGGCGACATTGAGGCGCCGCGGCCTAGCTAAAGGGGCCCGTCTCATAACCCCGCATAGCGGCCCGTAGTACACCCTGGATTCCAGAAGGGCCCCGTAAGGGACGCACGCTAGGTCCCGGGCCGGTCCCGCCAGCGCCCCAGACGGCGTTAGCCGTGTCGAGGCCCCCGCAGGTGCGAACGAGGTCATAGTCCAAGTAGTCCAAAACCTCCTCGAATCCGGGCATGCCTTTGATTCTGTCTACTTCCCGCTCCAACTGTCGAGCTTCCGGCGTCCACTCGAACGCCCTAAATCTGATTCTACCGGCAAGACGGTAGCGAATGACTAGGCCAGCCATTTGTTACCCCCTTAGCCCTGACACTATATGGCGGTACGCAATTCGAGAAGCCTCGTAACGTGGCTAATGATTCCCCCTTTTGGCCACCATGTCTAGGTCAGGCGTCATCATTCTGTGTAGTTTCAGCCCGTTCGTAATCCATCACCACCGAACTTTGACTGTAGGCTCCAAAGGTGGTTCCGTCGCGACTCGCCAGTAGGCGTGTCTCGGTGTTGCCTGTTGCCGTTTGTTCCAACCCGTGAAGTAACAGACCGGAACCTGGCTTCCAATCCCCTCCTTCATTTGAAAGCTCTGCGGCTCCGCGCCTTCGACTCACAACTGGCGAGGCCGAAGTGTCTGCGTCCCTACAGGGACTCAACCTTGCCGGGATGGTTCGCTTTCAATCTCCCGTTGTAGCGGCCCTAACGGCTGGCTCCTGCATTACGAGCAGTGACTGTCCAACGGCCTTATCGCATGTGCGCCTTCCCTTGGGGACACATCATTTCGTCGGCTCGGCACGCTGCCCCAGGAGCCTGGAGGAGAGAGGGCACCCCTAGTTTTACGCATCCGCACCTGTATTCTCGAAGCAGTAGTCGGTTTTGGCGGCCATTATGAAGTCGTTGCGATGAAGGCCGCGAATCGTGTGGGTCCACCAGTCGATGGTAACCCGCCCCCACTCGGTGACCAACTTGGGATGATGCCCCTCTTCCTCGGCCAGTTTCGCTACTTCCATTGTGAAGTCCATGGCTTGCCGGAAATCACGGAACCGGAAGCTACGGTGCAGCTTCTTGACTGGCCCATCTTCTATGACCTCCCAATTCGGGATGACCGGGTGCAGCAACTCAATCCCCGAATCCGTCACTCTTGGCGCGCCTCTGCGGCAGGGCACGCACCGTTCTTGAAAAAGTCCCTTCATTTGGAAACCTCCTCTGGCGCCACAATCGCTGGCGCGGAGTCTGCCCAGACCATCATAAGGAGATTATGTTCTGAAGAGTAGAATTCAGAATCGCCCCTTGGACCAGGGCGGTGAAATTCATGGAAGGCTCCTGAAGGGCGGGTGAGGGTAGGATTTGACCTTTGCCCCAATTGATCGTCTGGCTTTATAGGGCCGCTGGCACTCTTGTTGGCTTCTGGTTCCCATCATCTGAACCTTTTGTTGGGTCGAAGACGGCTCAGTCTTCAACCGCCGTGGGCCAGCCAGCGACTCGACCGCTGGGTACATTAACGCTCCGCCGTTTACACTCGGCCCTGCTTGATCTGGCCGAACACCGGCTCCACCGTTTGCATCCGCAGAGCGTAGCGCTGCCGACCCCGTTTGGTCTGCAGCTTCCGGCGCATCCGGTCCCTGGGAGACAGATGACTGGGTATGCGACCCCGGGGCGCGGGCGGCACAACCCGACCGTGGCGGGTCCGCTCCGGCGCGACGAACGGGTCCACGCACAGCCTGTACAGACCATCGACCGCCTGTGCAGAGTAGTAACCGGCGTCGGCGGACACCTCTTTGGGCACTGCGCCGACGTTGTCTATGACCTCCTCCACCATCGCCACCGCCTGCTGCTTGTCCGAAGTCTGGTTGGTGGCCTGAGCCGCCACGATCACCTGGTGGGCACTGTCCACCACCGCCTGGGACTCGGCTTCCAGCGCCGCCATCGCCTCCCGTATCTTCTCCAACCGCCCCTCCCGAAAGGACAACTCCTGCGGCAGTTCATCTCCGCGCTTGCTCTGTCCGTACCGCCGGTCCTCCTCCTCATCAACCTCCTGGGCCTGTCGCAGCAACTCCGCTACCTCCGCCGCCAACTGCGCTTCCTTCTCTTTCATCCGACCGTAACTCATCGCCTTGTGCCTGGATGCGTTGGCCCTCACCTTGGTCCCGTCCAACGCCACGTGACCCAGCTTCACCAGACCCGCCCGCCGGCACAACGCCAATACCTGCAGGAACAGGCCCGACAGCGCTTCCAGATTGTCCTTGCGGAAGTCCGAGATGGTGCGGAAATCCGGCGTGTTGTTCGCCGCCAGTACCCGGAAGGCTATGTCCTCGTGGAGCCGCTGGGCGATTCGTCGGGAGGACGCCACTCCCGACGCAGTAGCCGTACAACAGCACCTTGACCATCATCCGTGGATGATACGGTGGCCCGCCTCTGCTCTCCCGCTCGTAGCGGGCGGTGATCTCAGACAGATCCAACTGGTCCACGACGTCGGAGATGAAGTAAGCCAGATGGTCGTCCGGCAACCACTCCCGCAACGCCGCTGGCAACAGCAACTGCTGGTCTGGATCATAGGGACGGTAGGTCTTGCTCATCGCCGACTCCACGCTACTGAACTGCGCCTGTTATACCCCCGACCACTCGCCTACCGTGTTTCTCGGACGGGCTGCTAGCGAGATGATAGCCACACAGGAGGTTGGGTAAGTCATCCGTTACGTAGGTCGGAATGCCGATCTCTTCACGAGTCTCAGAGTCCTTCGTAAACAGTACGTCACCCTTTCTCAAGGCCCAGCGCTGGCACTCCGTTGGATCAGCAGTCGCGGTCATAAAATTCATTCCGGGTCGGATGCGGCGGTTGTAGAAGACGTCGGTGCAGTTGCAGAGTTCGACCGGAACTTCACCGGTCACAGTCTTTTTGTCGACGCTACTGAAGCCGACCTCCGCCACATCCCCCAACCGCACCAGCTCCCACCCCTCCGGCACCGGTGTCTCGTGCTGCGTCAACTTTCCCACTATCCCGCTACTCCCTCGCGTCGAGCCGGTAGAGCGGACCGGGCCAGCCGAGGATGCGATCGTCGGCCGTGAGCAGCCTGTGGCCTTGCAAGGCGCTGGCGACGATGATGCGGTCGGCCGGGTCGGCGTGAAAGTCCGCAAGGGAGTTAGCGCGGATGCTTATCTCGCCATCGACGGGAATCTCGACCAGCCCGTCGTCCAGCAAACCCCTGCGCCAGGCTCCGATGTCGCTGAGAAGACTTATGCGTCCCTTGGCCTGCAGCATAGCGATTTCCCAAAACGAGAATGCCGACACCGCCAAGTCGGACTCGTGCATTGCCTGCTCAATCCGCCGGCGCGATCTCGGCCCCGTTTGTCCTGCTCCAGTTCTGGACCAGAGCAGGACGTGAGTATCCATCAGTATCACGGGTTAAGCACCTAGTCAGGATTGGACTCGGCTTCCCACTCCACGTCTATCGGGGAGACGATGTCGCCGAGTATCTCGATCTTCCCACGGTCTGCGCCAAACCACGATTTCGGCGTTGCCCGGTATGCCACCAGCCTCGCCGTGGGCTTGCCGTTCTTGGTTATCACTATCTCCTCGCCCGTCTCGGCCACCTCGTCCATGAGCTTAAGGCATTTCGCCTTGAACTCGGAGGCCTTCATGGTCCTCGAGGCGCCGACAGTGCTCCCGTCGGTCGTCATCGGCTGCTCCTTCTCGCGTGGAATACGACCACTATTGTAGCATGGTTATGACCATGGTCATGCTTCGGGCCGCCGGGTAAATCCCAACTCGGCCAGCAGTTCGTCCATCTTAGCGACCGCCTCGTCGCGCCGGCGTTCGGCGTCCCGGAGCTGCGTCAGGGTGTCCTCCACGCACATCACCTCCACCGGCTCGGTCGTGACGACGTAGCGGCTGATGTTCAGGTTGAAGTCGTTGGCCTCGATCTCCTCCAGGTCCGCGACGTGGGCGAAGCGCTCCATGTCCTCGAAGGCCTGGTATGCCTCGACTATCTTGTCAATGTGGTCGCGGTCGATGTGGTTGCGCGCCTTTTCCTGCCGGTAGTATCCCTTCTGCGCCGCATCCACGAAGAGGACCCTGCCGCGCCTAGCGGCGGGCTTGGCCTTGTTCAGGACGCAGATGGCGACGGGGATGCTGGCGCCGGAGAAGAGGTTGGGAGCCAGGCCAATCACCGCCTCGAACAGGTCGGCCTCACGATGCCCCGGCGTATCTTGCCCTCGGAGCCGCCCCGGAACAGGATGCCATGCGGCATCACCACGCCCACCATGCCTCTGGAGTTGGTCACGCTGAGCATGTGCAGCAGGAAGGCGAGGTCGCCCCTGGTTCTGGGTGGTATCGCGCCGTAGCGGTCGAAGCGGTGGTGAGGGTCGTTGGGGGCGAAGTCGTGGCCCCAGTTCTTGAGGTTGAAGAGCGGGTTCGCGATCACCCTGTCGTATGAGAGCAGCTGCCCCGATGGGTCTACCAGCCCAGGCTCGGCGATGACGTCACCGGACTCCAGGCGGGCGGCGCGCAGGCCATGGAGCAGCAGGTTGAGCTTGCCGATGGCGAGCGTGCCGAGGTTACGCTCCTGGCCGTGGATCGCGAGATTGCCGATATCTCTGCCGTGCTCGCGCACGTACTGGGCGGCGTAGATGAGCATTCCGCCCGAGCCGGCGGCGGGGTCGCAGATACGCATGCCCGCGCTGGGCCGGAGCAGCTCGATGATGAGGCGGACCACCGACCGCGGAGTGTAGAACTCGCCGCCCTTCTTGCCTGCGTCGTCGGCAAAGCGGTTGATCAGGTACTCGTAGGCGCCGCCGAGAACGTTGCCGCCGCCGGCCGCGTCCTCGCGCAGGTTCTCGTCGCGCAGATCAAGGTCGCCGAAATGGTTGAGCAGGCTGCGTATGATGCCCTCACGGTTGGCAGGGCTGCCGAGCTTCGACTCGTTGTTCCAGTTGGTGGCGGCCAGAACGCCGTCCAGCCTGGGGGTGTTGGCCACCTCCACAGCATGGCTGGCGATGTTGAGAGTCTCGCCCAAATACATGGAGGCTGCGGTTATCGTCTCCCATCGCGCCGACTCCGGGACGAAGAACTCGTGCTCGTCGCGATCGTTGAGAGCCGCGTCACGAGGAACGCCGGAGGCCACGGTGGTCTCCACCTCCTCGCTAAAGCGGTCGGAGAGTCGCTTCAGGAAGGAGAGTCGCTTCAGGAAGAGGATGGAGAAGATGTAGTTCTTGTAGTCGGCGGCGTCGACCTGGCCGCGTAGTATATCGGCGGCTTGCCACAGCTTCGACTCCAGTTCCTGTTTGGCGAGCGGCAGCGGTGACAGTCATGCGCCGGGCGAGCTGAGCCCGGCCATGGGCAGAGGTGAGAAAATACCACAACCAGTGGCCCTTGCCGGACTCCGGCTCTTTCTACGACGTAGCGGGTCGGTGAGGTGCGCTAAGAATAGGGCATTAGTCAGGGCGGCTCCCTCGCGCGAACACCTAGCCTCACCGGCACATCCTTCATCTGTTCTGTCCTTCTAGGCCGGGATCTTCGCTGCTCAGGTCGGCCCATCGCACAAATGAGAACGCCTTACGTCTAGACCCCCGGGTTAACTCTCGAAACAGTTCCAGTGCATGCTTTCCCACGGGACTCTATCGGGCGCCGCTCCCATCCACTCAGTGGGTCCATATGCCTCAGACCACTCCCCTCACACGGGTCAGAAC
Source organism: Dehalococcoidia bacterium (assembly GCA_965226695.1). Classification (GTDB taxonomy): domain Bacteria; phylum Chloroflexota; class Dehalococcoidia; order Lucifugimonadales; family CATOSD01; genus CATOSD01. The sequence goes on along the minus strand of OZ245405.1, from coordinate 1,956,496 downwards.
CAGCTTACATTGCCTAGCCCGCTCCAGCGGCAACCTGTAGTGCCGCACACACGACGAGACTGAGTCGACGTTCTCCCTTGGCAGTTGCATACGCCCGGAGAGATTGCCGAGGTCAATGCCGAATCGCACGGCGTTTTGGTCCTGAATCTCCAGTTCTGCGTTGGCGTTTACACGACCTGAGTACTTATCCGTCAATCTCTGTGCCTCCAAGACAAAACAGAACCGTCTTCGCCGACGCTCCAAGAGTCGTTGACGCGCCCCTCAAGAGTGGTACCGTCTACGTTCCGCCATTCCAACCGATGGTCTTCTTCAACCGCCACGCCAAAAAATTGCGCTGAGTCCAAGCCGGCGCGGCCATGACCGGCCTTTGCCCGAGTAGCGGACTGGTTGAGTGTGTAGACCAATCTGACGGTCAAGTTCCCACCCAAAGCCGAGGAATGCCCTTGCGTTCGCTATCCAGCAAGGGAAATCGTCCATTCAACTGGGGATTCGGCAAGCAGTTTAGTCCCGTAACATCAGGACATCAGGTGTCCTTGTCCATCAGGACTCAAGGAGCAACATGAGCATCGCGAACGAGATACCCTCGGTCAACTACCACCTCTGGAAGTCCTGCAACATGAGATGCAGCTTCTGCTTCGCAACCTTCCAAGACATCGATCCTCACATCCTGCCTAAGGGCCATCTTGGAATAGGCGTCTCCATCACAGTGGTGGAGTCCCTCGCTCAAGCCGGTTTCCAGAAGATCAACTTCGCCGGTGGAGAACCCACACTTTGCCCGTGGCTGCCCGATCTAATCCAGAAGGCTAAGGAAATGGCCTTCACAACATCAGTGGCGACCAACGGGAGCAGAATCACCGCGGAATGGCTGGAAGAAATAGATGGCTGTCTCGATTGGGTTGCTTTGAGCATAGACTCGGTGGACCCAAAAACGTTGTCGCGGACTGGCAGGACAACCCGATCAGGTCCCATTAGTCAGCACGACTACCTCAGGGCAATTGCTATCCTCAAACAGCACGATGTCCGTGCAAAGATCAACACCGTTGTGACGAGGAGCAACCTTAACGAGGGGTTGACCGACTTCATACTGGAGGCCCGACCGGAGAGATGGAAGCTGCTCCAAGTGCTCCCCGTAAAGGGTCAGAACGACCGCCTTGTTGGAGAGCACGTGGTTTCCTCCGACGAATTCGACCGGTACGTACAGCGCAGCCTTTGCGTCGAGTCTTATGGAGTCGTAGTAGTACCGGAAAGTAATGAGCTAATGACCGGGAGTTACGTGATGGTGGATCCCGCAGGACGCTTCTTTGATAATGTTTCTGGATTCCACACTTACAGTCGACCCACAATTGAGGTGGGAGTTGAAGAAGCGTTGAAGGACGTTTCGTTGGACCCCAACAGGTTCTTGTTGAGAAACGGCTTGTATGATTGGGAGAACTAACGGAAAGCGAGAGCGAAGTGTCAGAGAGAGACGATAGCCGAGACTCACATGGCAAGCCTGAACTGGAGGTTTTGCCGCAGCTGCCTACCAGCAGGCAGATACTGGGTACCTTGGTGAAGAGTCTGGGTGTGAACGATCCCAGGCTTCAACCCCGTACGGACCGTCGATACTTCTCAGGGCACTTACAAGACCGTGTTAAGGACTCCAGTCGAGACGAGATAATCGAGGCATCCTCAGACGCATTGTCAGAATTGGGATTCGGCCTACCCACCCATTCGGCAAGTGAGCCTTCATCGGCTTCTGCCGAGGTGGCCAAAGCACTCTGTTGGCACGCGGCTTGGTGGGACCAGTTCAGAGCTTTCCTCAAACCCCGGATGTTGCGGGTGTATCCCCGCCATTTGCCCGATGTATGGCAGACGTACTCAAGGCTCGCGGCAATCGACATGGCCGTGAGAGTCGCTGCCCATCTTCACCTAACAGGCGCGTCCCCGACCACCCTCGACTTCCTGGACTGGGCCAGCGTCAACCGCCGTGCAGACTACCTGAACAGAATGCGTGGTGATGCGGGAGTTTCCCTAAACAGATTCGCCGAATCAGTAGGGGCAAATGACAACTCAGTGGAAGCCAGGCTGTACCATGGTCTACGGCCATCCGACCAGAATCTTGCTAGGGAACCTCTGAACAATTGAGGGCATATCGTATGTGATGGACAGTAAGTGGACTGTCCGAGGTGTTTCTTCCTGCTACGGTGTGTCGATAGAGGTCTTGTGGTCCTGAAACGGCTCTGCTAAGGCGTATCTACGTTCGTTTGTCCAGCTTGGGCGCACTTCGCCCTCGTCAGGCTGCCAGGTACCGCTCCGCCCTTATCAAGTTCGTCATCCCCAGTAGCAACGTCAGTCGTTGCGTGTTCTTTGCCAACCCTCGGTAACGCACCTTGGCGTATCCGAAGTGCCGCTTCACGTACAGGAACGGATGCTCCACCTTCGCCCTGGTCGACGCCTTGCGCTTCTCCATAAGCGCCTCATAGCTTCCCGGCTCCAGTTGCCGACGTCTCCCGGGCCTCATCGCTACCTGCCAGTCCACATCCAACTCGCGATTCTCCAATCGCTTGTCGACTCCCTGATACCCCGCATCGCCCCACACTCGATTCTCTCCACCGTGCAGCAGCCGGTGAGCCTCCGTCACGTCATGAACGTTCGCAGGTGTCGTCGTCACGCTATGTACTACTCCCGTCTCAGCGTCCGCACCGACGTGTACCTTCATCCCGAAGCGCCACTCATTCCCCTTCTTCGTCTGACGCATCTCAGGATCTCGCTTGCCTGCACGATTCTTCGTTGACGATGGCGCCTCGATGATGCTCGCGTCCACGATCGTTCCCTCCCGAAGCCGCAGCCCCTGGGACTCCAGATGACGGCTGATCTCCTCGAACAGACCCTGTCCCAACTCGTGCTCTTCCAGCAGATGGCGGAAGTTCAGGATCGTCGTCTCGTCCGGGAGCGGGCCCGACAGCCTCAACCCTGCGAACCGTCTCACCGCCTCGACCTCGTAGAGCATGTCCTCCATACCAGGATCACTAAGGTTGTAGAACATCTGCACGCAGTGAATCCGCAGCATCACAGACAACTCATAGGGTCGCCGGCCCCGGCCTGCCCTGGGATAGAACGGGCGGATGCGTTCTACGAGCTGTTCCCACGGGATCAGACCGTCCATGCGCTCAAGGAATATCTCCCGCCGGGTCTTGCGCTTCTTGCTCTCGTATTCCAAGTCGGCAAATGTTGGCTGGTCCATCGTGCCTTCACCCCAAACATCTCTGCTTTGTGTATGGCATATTACCATGCCACAATACACCAGACTTGTTCAGAGTATTCCTAGCAGCCCGTCTGAGGATTACCTGGCGTGTCTTGGATACAGGCGAGGTCAGACGGCGACAGCTATTGTTGCCGGGTGCAGCCACTGGCGGACCAATAGTTTCGTACGCCTCACTGTGCCGACCACCCTGACGATGTTCGGGACACTTGCGGCAAACCTGTTGGCCGGTGTTTCACGAGGCTGAGCCGCCCCAAACCTGAACAGCTTGAGCAGGTTGGGACCGGTGCAGATCAGCGACCACTCTCCGCTGACCTTCTCCAGGCCCCGCAGCAGGAACTGGCGGAAGCCTCGGCCCTGCTTGATCCGGCCGAACACCGGCTCCACCGTCTGTATGCGCAGAGCGTAGTGTTGCCGGCCCCGTTTGGTCTGCAGCTTCCGGCGCATCCGATCCCTGGGAGACAGATTGCTGGGTATGCGACCTCGGGGCGCTGGCGGCACAACTCGACCGTGGCGGGTCTGCTCCGGCGCGACGAACGGGTCCACGCACAGCCCGTACAGACCATCGACCGCCTGTGCAGAGTAGTAGCCTGCGTCGGCGGACACCTCTTTGGGCACTGCGCCGACGTTGTCGATGGCCTCCTCCACCATCGTCACCGCCGACCGTAACTCATCGCCTTGTGCCTGGATGCGTTGGCCCTCACCTTGGTGCCGTCCAACGCCACGTGACCCAGCTTCACCAGACCCGCCTGCCGGCACAACGCCAATACCTGCAGGAACAGGCCCGACAGCGCTTCCAGATTGTCATTGCGGAAGTCCGAGATGGTGCGGAAATCCGGCGTGTTGTTCGCCGCCAACACCCGGAAGGCTATGTCCTCGTGGAGCTGCTGGGCGATTCGTCGGGAGGACGCCACTCCCACGCAGTAGCCGTAGAGCAACACCTCGACCATCATCCGCGGATGATACGGTGGCCCGCCTCTGCTCTCCCGCTCGTAGCAGGCGGTGATCTCAAACAGCTCCAACTGGTCAACGACGTCGGAGATGAAGTAAGCCGGATGGTCGTCCGGCAACCACTCCCGCAATGCCGCTGGCAACAGCAACTGCCGGTCTGGATCATAGGGACGGTACGTCTTGCTCATCGCCGACTCCACGCTACTGAACTGCGCCTGTTATACCCCCGAGAACACTCGCCTACCGTGTTTCTCGGACGGGCTGCTAGAGCGAAATGTACCAATGGGAATAGGCAAGACTCTGTTCTGTAAACGAGCAAAAGACAAAGGCCGTTTTTTCCTAGTGACCTATTCCAACACCGTGGCGTGATGTACAACGTTTTGGGGTAGCCGTCGATGACTGGAGACGTTGCTCTGCTCGCCACCCGAAGATGTTTAGGGTCGAGACCTGTTTAGGTGTTTCGATAAGTACCAGGGAGAACGGCCCAGGTCTCTCCTAACGAGTTGTGGGCTTAGGCTAGCGGCGACTGAGGGAGTGCAGCATGTTGGCCAATCCTGGAAGCGACATCAGTCCCCAACCGCAGAAGTCGATACTTCTCGCTCTGACCAGTCTGGCGGTGGCCCTGGTCCTGTTCATCTCCAACACGCCAGGCGCTCCGGTCTTGGCCCAGCAGGACAACCGCGGAGCCATCACCGGCCTGACCTTGGCAAGCGATAACCCCGGGGAGCTTCTGATCTCCTGGGACAAGCCCGACCCGGAACCCTCCGACTACCGGATCTCATGGACACCCGCAGGCGAGAAGTTCGTTGGCTGGGCGGCCCCTAACGAGGAAGACCGTGGCAACGCCTACCCGGATGGCGACCTCCTCTCCTTCACGGTTGTCGACCTCCGGGCAGGCGCCGAGTACCGGGTGCGGATGCGCGCAAGGTACAATGATGGGGTGTATGCCTCGGACCCCTGGAGCGGCCCCTGGGTTAATGCCACCACAACCCTGCCCAGCGCGCCCGAGCCCACTCGCCCAGGTTCCACGACCCCTGCGGCGGCGACGACACCCGTGGCCACCACGACACCTGCGGCCACCACGACTTCCGCAACCACCTCGCCCGATTCCGCCCGGGAGTTGCTGTGGTCGCACACCTTTACTGTGGAGAAGTTTACATACCCGATTTCGCACATGGGTTTCAACGCCCTCGACGACGACGAAGTCGACCACCGGAGGATCACCCTTCCCGGCGGTACGACCGCGTGGTTGGCGAACGCCGCCACTGCGGGCGCGGGACTGCCGCTGTACTTCACTGTGAGCGGTACGACGGACAACTTCCACGAGCACGCTCTGATGCTGATGGTGGGTGAGAAGGAACTGGCCCTGTCAGACGCCGTCATAGTCGCAAACGCCGTCGGTAGAACACCCTACGCCTGGCCTGAGGAGGGTGAGGACTGGTCGGTCGGCGACAGCGTGGAGTTGAAGTTGTATCACCTCACGGACGAGCCTGCCCCCACTCTGCAGCGTCTGAAGCTTCCGGGTCGTGTGCCGGAGGCGACACTGGTGCCAACCGAGTCCGCTGGACTGACCGTTCGCTGGGAGTCGCCCGCCAACGCCGTAGACACACGCCTGCGTGACTATACCGTATACCTGACGCGCAACGACGGTGAGTGGTCTGAAGCCCAGACGCGGGTGTTCACACCATCGGACACAAGGGGAGAACTGCTGTGGGTGACTTTCACGGGCGGAAGGCGGCGTGGAGTACAAAGCAGCGGTGTACTCACGTAACAGGGTTGGCGTAGGGCCGGTTCGTAAGACTCGGCCGGCCTTGGCTCCAGATCACGCTCCGGCGACACTGTCCGGCATCACGCTGACCGGCACGCCTGAGTTGCACTTCGCGCCCTACGAGTCCCATTACCTGGTACGTCTACACCCCAATGTGACCGAGACTACCATTAGCTACGAGACCACCGAGGACGGGGCCACGTCCGAGATATTTGCGGTGCGTGTCGACGGGAAGAAGATGGTACTGGAGAGTGCGGATGCCGACCCGAACACCCTGGGATACCAAGCCCGACTGTCGCCAGCCGACGCCGATTCCCTGGTGCTGGTGAGGGTGACCTCCGCGGACGGGATGCGTCAGGACATGTACGGTGTGATGCTGGAGAAGCCGGACAGCATCCAGCGCGACGACGGGCGCTCCGACAGGACCACTCGGCACAGCGGGGCATGTTCACGAATAGATGACCTCATCATCTCCTACGGTGACCAGACCGTGGACATTTCCGACTCCTGCCGAGACACCTTGACCTTGCCCAGCGAAGTCAGGCAGATAACCGTGACGGACACTGCGGTCGACGGTGGTAAGGCTAGGGTCGTACCTCCCGACGCCGACACCAACCAGCCGGGACACCAGGTGAACCTGCGCCCCAGTCGTCCGGGCGCCGGACCGGCGATGAGCGTCTTCACAGTTGTCGTCTCACATACCGCGGGGCGTTACACCTCAATCAATTATTACAGTGTGTTTATATCGGTGAGTCCGCCCACGGAAACCGATGCTACGCTGGAGGCCTTGGAGGTGCTGGGAGCGGAGATGTCTCCGTCTTTCGTGTACGACCTGCTGGACTACACGGCCTCGGTCGACCACGACATCGCCACCGCCACAATCAGGGTTATGCCGAACCAGCCAGATGCGACCGTTTCATACGAACCGTTGGACGCCGACGACACCACGGACGACTACCAGCGCCCCCTTGCAGCCGGCGACAACCCGGTCACCATCACCGTCACGGCCCCGAATGCGTCAACCACCCAAGACTATAACCTGACCATCAATCGGGCGGAGTCTCCGTCTACGGACGCCACACTAAAGGACCTTGTCGTACCCGACGTCACCTTGTCACCCGAATTCCAGACCGCGGTCAAAACATACTCCGCGACCGTAAACTCCAGAGTGACCGTATCACTCTGGAGCCGAAGACCGACGACGGCGCGACCATCGAGGCCGACCCGCCCGACGCCAACACCGATGCTGAGGGGATCCAGATCCCACTCGATGTGGGGACCAACTCCGTGACGATCACCGTCACCGCCGAGGACAGGGTAACCACCGAGATCTACAACCTCACCGTCAGTCGCAACTCCCTCGAGATGGAGTCGGCGCCGCTGGCGAGCCTGGCAGTGGAGGGTGCGAGGCTGTTTCCTGCTTTCGACTCTGAGGTTCTGGCCTACACCGCCTTTGTGGCCCACGACCAGGGCCGGGTGACCGTGACCGCCGCGGCCCAGAACCAGGGGGGAATGGTTTCGGTGGACCAGACCGACCAGAACGCCACCACCACCGGCTACCAGCTTGACCTCGTGGAGGGTCGGAACACGATCAAAGTCACCGTCACGGCCTCGGGCGCGACGACCACCCGGGAGTACGCGCTGACCGTATTCCGCGCGCCCGCGCCCGCGTCCACCACGGGCTTTTTGCAGGTGGACGCGGGCTGGATTAACTATTGCGGGCTGCGGGTGGACCACACGCTTGACTGCGGCCTTTGGTGGGGAGGAGGCACATATGCATATGCCGGGTGGGAGAATATAACGGGAAACGTGCCCAAGGGCGTTTTCGATAGGGTATCGGTGAAGCGCTATGTTGGCTGCGGCCTGCGGTCCGATGATTCTCAGCACTGCTGGGGAAACCTCATCTCGGCAGGTGACGGACGCAGGACCGGTCTGTCTGAAGGTAGATGACTTCAGCATGTCGGCCGAATACGGCGCAGACATCTGTGTTCTCATCGAGAACGGTGACATTGAATGCGGTTCCGCGAAAAGAGTGGTTAAAGGCCCCTTCAAGGCCATCGGCCAGACCCGCTGGGGAGCCTGCGCCATAAGGTCAGACGACAAGGTCCGCTGCTGGTCATACAAGAAGAGCCGGGAGGGGAGAGTCTCTTTCGGATCTCTCGAACTCCCTGACGAGTACCTCGACACGGCGTTCAAGTTCATCTCCGGGGGCTACCGCGACGCCTGCGGCATACGAGAGAGCGACGGCGCCCTTCTTTGCTGGCGGTGGAAAACAGACTTCGCATCCGGTGCCGCCATAGAAGTGATTCCCCTTGAAACCGGGAACCCACCTTCGGGTGAATTCACCTTTGTCGACGCCGGCCTTGGAACAGCCTGCGGGGTTAGAGTTGACGGAACCGTTGACTGCTGGGACACCGAGACCGGGGCACTCCTGCACTCCATGAGCAGCCCAACCGGTGAGGTTGATATTGGCTACCATACTGTCACCATAGACGCGGGGATGGCTTGCGGACTGCGCAAGGACAACCAGGTTAGATGCTGGGACCGAGGGTCTGGCAACTTCAACACCAGCTTGTCCAACGACTCCCCTTGGCGCGACAACGCTCAGCTGTTGGACATTGACATTGGAGAGAATAGCCTCTCCCCCACGTTCGACAGTGACGTCTTCACTCATACCGCGACGGTGGCCAGCTACGATGAATCGGTCACACTGAAGCCCGCACTTACCAACTCGTTAGCCTACTACGCCATCTACTCAGCAACCGGTGGGGCCGCCGGCGACGACGCTGTGGTTAAGCTGATCGAAGGCGAAAACGAGACCAAAGTTCACGTCATCTCCGCCGACCGCACCGCCTCCAGCACCTACACCTTAATCGTAACCAGGGAGGGTCCTGACCCAGCCTTGACGCTATCTGCCGAACCGGTGCTGATTGCCGAGGGGGAGACCGCAACCATCACGGTAGCCATTACAACCAAAACCCTCTTCCAAGTCGACCAGACCATCGACCTGGCAGTTACGGGTACGGCTACAAGTTCCGACTACAACCTGTTGCCGTCGCTGACCCTCCCGGCCGGAGCTAAAACAGCAACCGCGACGTTGACGGCGGTCAGCGACAGCGAAGATGAAGAGGGCAACGAGACTGTGATCGTAACTGCGACCCACGCCGGCCAGTTCATCGGCTCCACCACCGTCACCATCCGGGACGAAGGCAGAGACACCAAGGACGCCGGCGCCGGCGACACCAAGTGGAAGGTCAAGTTCAACCGGGAGAGGATTGTCGAGGGCGACAACGCGTCCTTCACAGTGTCCTTCACCGGCGGCGAGTCCGTTTCCGAACCACAGACCATCAAGCTGGCCGTGAGCGGCCAGGCGACCGGAACCGACTACACCATCTCGAAGACGACGCTCCGCCTGAAGCCCGGTCAGTCCTCGGCAGCCGCCAACGTGTACACCATCGATGACGAGTTGGTGGAGGAAGACGAGACGCTGGTCATCACGGCTAGCCGGGGCGATGAGGTCATCGGCTTCGACGTCATGACCATACCGTCCAACGACGCCCCTGCGTGGGCGGTGTCCGGGGAACCGTCCGAGATAGCCGAGGGAGCGAGTTCCACGGTGACCGTGTCCGTGTCCAACGGCAAGACGTTCGCCACGGACCAGTCCGTCTCACTCGCCGTCACGGGCACGGCGTCAAGCTCGGACTACACCCTGACGGCCACTGAGCTGACTTTGGCCGCGGGAGCAAGCTCTGTCACGGCTGCCGTCACAGCCAACGACGACACAACCGAAGAGAGTGACGAGACTGTGATCGTCACCGCGTCATACGACGGGCAAGCCATTGGCTCGACCACGGTGACCATACCTGCGAACGACACGCCGCTCTCTACGGATGCCACACTGTCGTCGCTGGTCCTGTCGAGCATAGACATCGGCACTTTCGACAGCGGGACCTCGACCTACTCTGCCAGTGTGGGTCACGACGTATTGACCACGACCGTAACGGCGGAAGCCGGCGACGACGGCAGCACACAGGGGACCTCGCGCACGGTCTCGCTGTCCTCCGGCGACAACGAGATCACAGTGACTGTGCTCTCAGAGGGCGATACCACTACGAGGGTCTACACCGTCACCGTGACCCGGGCCGAACTCGACGCGGTCTGGGGCGAGCGCCTACCTGACCGTGACATAGAGGTAGGCTCCGGTACCCAGCCGTCCGGCCTGTGGTCTGACGGCGCCACGATGTGGGTCATCACCGATCCCATCACCGGGCGGATCAGCGCCTACTCTCTCGCGGACGGTGCGGAACAGGCCGAGCGGGGCATCACCCTCGCCGGAGGCGTCGCCTTCGCATCAGCGCTGTGGTCCGACGGCGCCATACTCTGGGTCGTCGACAACGACGGCGTAGGCGTAGCCATCTACGCCTACGCCGTGCCGGGGCTGGGCTCGACAGATTGAAGAGGCATCCAGCAGTCGGTGACAATTTTGTGGGAAATCTTTGATAGCTGGTTCTTAGATTAGCTTCTGCCTCACCACCTAGCATCCCGTCTGAGGATTACCTGGCGTGTCTTGGATACAGGCGAGGTCAGACGGCGACAATTATTGTTGCCGGGTGCAGCCACTGACGGACCAATAGTTTCGTACGCCTCACTGTGCCGACCACCCTGACGATGTTCGGGACACTTCCTGAACAGCTTGAGCAGGTTGTGGCCGGTGCAGATCAGCGACCACTCGCCGCTGACCTTCTCCAGGCCCCGTAGCAGGAACTGGCGGAAGCCTCGGCCCTGCTTGATCTGGCCGAACACCGGCTCCACCGTTTGCATCCGCAGAGCGTAGCGCTGCCGACCCCGTTTGGTCTGCAGCTTCCGGCGCATCCGGTCCCTGGTAGACAGATGACTGGGTATGCGACCCCGGGGCGCGGGCGGCACAACCCGACCGTGGCGGGTCCGCTCCGGCGCGACGAACGGGTCCACGCACAGCCCGTACAGACCATCGACCGCCTGTGCAGAGTAGTAGCCTGCGTCGGCGGACACCTCTTTGGGCACTGCGCCGACGTTGTCGATGGCCTCCTCCACCATCGCCACCGCCTCCCGTATCTTCTCCAACCGCCCCTCCCGAAGAGCCAACTCCTGCGGCAGTTCATCTCCGCGCTTGCTCTGTCCGTACCGCCGATCCTCGTCGTCATCAACCTCCTGGGCCTGTCGCAGCAACTCCTCGACCTCCCCCGCTAACTGCGCTTCCTTCTCCTTCATCCGACCGTAACTCATCGCCTTGTGCCTGGATGCGTTGGCCCTCACCTTGGTCCCGTCCAACGCCACGTGACCCAGCTTCACCAGACCCGCCTGCCGGCACAACGCCAATACCTGCAGGAACAGGCCCGACAGCGCTTCCAGATTGTCATTGCGGAAGTCCGAGATGGTGCGGAAATCCGGCGTGTTGTTCGCCGACAGTACCCGGAAGGCTATGTCCTCGTGGAGCCGCTGGGCGATTCGTCGGGAAGATGCCACCCCCACGCAGTAGCCGTACAACAGCACCTCGACCATCATCCGTGGATGACACGGTGGCCCGCCTCTACTCTCCCGCTCGTAGCGGGCGGTGATCTCAGACAGCTCCAACTGGTCCACGACGTCGGAGATGAAGTAAGCCAGATGGTCGTCCGGCAACCACTCCCGCAACGCCGCTGGCAACAGCAACTGCTGGTCTGGATCATAGGGACGGTAGGTCTTGCTCATCGCCGACTCCACGCTACTGAACTGCGCCTATTATACCCCCGACCACTCGCCTACCGTGTTTCTCGGACGGGCTGCTAGGGTGCGCCCGCAGATGCTGATGGTGGTAACGGCTTCCACCTGGAAGACTCCAGACAGCCCGTACATGGGGCGACTGTTGGATTTCGAGTAAACGACGCTGCTTCCGATTGGACCATGATTGGACTGAGCGGAACCGGGCCGACCAACCGTAACACTGTTCGTGCCCAAGGCCCTTGACTCGCTTCCTGAAAACCGCTCCGTTCCGTTGTGAGCGCAACCAGTCCAGGCGTAATTCCCGGTCTGGGTGGAATTGAGGCCGTCATTGCCGGACTCGTTCTTTTCGTTGTTCTCGTCGTCCCAGGCGCCGTCGTAGAAGTCCTGATAATCATCGGCTACGTTTACGCCGTTGAGCCAGTATATGGGTACGCCCCTGTCGGCACTCATGTGTCTGGCTTCGGTATTGTCTCGGGCGTCGGTGTCTCCGGTGCAGCCAACCACATGGAAGCCATCGCTGTAGGCCTGTATGTCGGTGTGACCCGCAGCAGCGAGATCCTGTATGAAGGTGTCGTAGGTTGCAATGGTTGTCGGGTTGGCGTTGCGCTTCATGGAGGAGAGGAAGATAGGCCGAAACTTGTCGCCGCCGCTTAGTCCTAAGGGCTTGAGGCTCCAGTCCGAGGGAATCACGGAAGCATCGGTCGCGCGGGTCACCGCTATCGTGTAGGTCAGGGTGGTGGTGTCCTCAACAGTTACTGTCACAACGATCTCGTTGTCACCCACGACGAGCGAGGGAACCGTGATCCCGTCGGTGAAATCGCTGTCGGCTATCGCGGTCCCTCCCAGGGTGACGCCGCTCACCTCCGCGCCGTCGTCGTTCACCGTCGCGGTCAGTGTCACCTCGTCCACCGCGTTGCCCACTTCCGCCGCATAGACGTAGGTGCCCGGGACGAAGCCCGGGTCAAGCGTCAGGTCGTTCGTCCCGTCGCTGACCGTCAGGGCACGCGCCGCGTAGGGTCCGGACGCGCAAACTCCCGTGCCGCCCCGGCTCGGCACTTAAGCCGGCATCGACACCCTTGTCAAACTGCCTTCTTGGTTGCATTCGTAACGTTCCTTCGCGAGTAACTTAAATGCTCTCTTATTTACTCTGACGCCGACAATTGCCAAATGCCCCATTTCATGGGGGCACTTGCCCCGCCACGGCAATGGCCAATGTCCTACTGAAAGGAATTCTGACGCTTCTCCTCCACACATCCCGCCGGCCCAGCGCGGTCTTGAATGCCGGGCCTCCAGCCCGGGCTGCCGTGTACCGAACTCATTACTCGGGAGTGAGCGCGACCTCGGCAAAGTACGCGCCTCCGATAGCGTTGTCCTCTGGCGCGGGGGGAGTAATGGATGGGCGCACCGGCGGGCCTGGAGGCGCATTCCTTGACGAAGAACCTGATGAGCGCGTCGGTCTCCGTGAGGCCGCTTCTCTTGAGGAAGGCGTTAATCTCTTTGGCGCAGGCGGTGATTCGTTCCACCTGGGGAATGCTCGCGGGTCGTAGCGTGTCAACTGCCCTCTGAGCAGCCAACCTGTACGCCGCCTCTCTCAGGGCTGTTTCTGGCGTGTTCCGCCGCCGCGTCGAACCTGATCTGTTAGGGCTGCATAGCGGTCGTAAACGTGCGTTTCGAGGCGAAGACGACATCGTCGAGGTCGCAGTCGGTGGTCAGACACATGCCGATGCGCATGGTGTACGCGGCATTCCATGTGAAGCCGAGGTCCTCTATGTGGTCCGGAAATTGGGAGTTTTGCCTTGTTGCTGTTCTACGATTATGACAGTAGCTAACTGGTCAGGGGAAATGTCAGCATTAGCCGGTCTGGCATTGAGGTCGGAGAGATTCTTTCCGGCTATCTCCTTCGCAAACGCACAATAGCGATTGCAAGCCCGGCCGCAATCGCCGTGCCCGCAACTGTTAGTAATACAGCCCAGGCAAGCAGCGTACCCCGGTCCGTAGGCACGCTCTTCGGGGTCGGCGAGGCCGTGGGTTGAACGGCGAGTACGGACGATTCAATAGCCGGTTCTTGGGTCGAGCTGACGCTTGGCGTTGCAGACGGTGTCGGTGGGGGAGAGGCGGTGGCTGTGGGCGATGGCGTCGCGGTGGGTTCTGGAGTAGGCGACGGCAGGGGCGATGGCGTCGCGGTAGGCTCTGGAGTAGGCGACGGCAGGGGCGATGGCGTCGCGGTAGGCTCTGGAGTAGGCGACGGCAGGGGCGATGGCGTCGCGGTAGGCTCGGGGGTTGGCGAGGGTACCGGGGTGGGCGACGCCGTAGGCGAAGGTGTGGGGGTGGGAACCGGACTTGGCGTGGGCGTGGGTGTGGGCGGCGGCGAGATGCTTACCGTTATATCAGAGTCGCCCGTTACCGGGCGCTCGTCTTTATTCAGATCCTTCACCACGCCGGAGAATGAGTAAGCGCCTTCCCTGTGGGAAGCGGTTACGGCGTAGCTGAAGCTCTCTTCTCCCAGCAGAGTGAAGAAAACCTTCCGCCCACGGCTCTTGCTCCTCCCGACAGGGTGGATTCCACGTAGGTGAATCCCTGCGGCAGGGTCTCTACCACCTGGCCCAAACCGCCGTATCCCGTGGCGGTGATGGTCACCACAATCTCCTCTCCGGGGGCAACCCAATCCTGGGAGAGGTGCCTGGTGGCGCTGTGGCCCGACGCCGAGACGGGCCCGTGGGCCAGGAGTCCGACCGCCACAGTGGCGAAACAAACCAGGAATGTCCACGTCCAGACTACTCGCACCAACGAGATGTGCTCTCGTTACTGGGGGTCTGTCTCATCATTGGCCGCTAAGCTCCAGCCGCGAAATAGTAACTGATCACCTCCAGCACCTCTTCGTTCGTGATGAGGTCTTCGAAGTAGTCGAAGGCGGCAGCGAGGGCCTCCGGTCTGTCGATGATGCTGTTTCTGTCAGAGTCGTAGTGTCTGATTATGCTCTCGTCTTCGTCATCGGTGATCACGACCTCCACCTCCAGGGCGCCCAGCGTACCGGCGGTATCCGACGCCTGTACGGTCAACCGATACCGGTTGTCCACGTCGGCGTCTTCTGGCGTCTCGTAGTCCGGCGGCGTGTCGAATGCGAGAGTGCCGGTCGCGCTTAGCGAGAACACACCGGAGTCGTCGCCGGCAAGCGACCAGTCCACCACGCCGCCCTCAGGATCGACTGCCATGTAGGAGGCCACCGCATCGACTCCGTTCTCGGTGTATACCGGCATCGCAGACCCCGTGACCAGCGGCGGCTCGTTCACGTCGGTGACGGTGATGGTCACGTACTTGGAGGCGTCTGTTTCGTTGTGCGCGTTACCGTCAGAGTCCCTGCCGTCTTGGACCCACACTATGACTCCATAGCTTGCCTTGGACTCGTAGTCCAGTGGGGCCTTGGTTACCAGCTGACCTGAGGCTGCATTGATGTCGAACAAGTCGGCGTCCCGTCCGCTCAGGGAGTATGTCAGGCTGTCGCCCTGGGGATCCAGGGCGGTGACCGGGGCGCCGATACTCACGCCCGCGGCCGAATTCTCGGCCACGCTGCGCCGGCCCTGCTCCACGGTAGGGAAGGCCGGAGGCGTGTTGCCCGGCGGTGGCGGAGGTGGCGGCGGAGGTGGCGTCGGCGCATCCTCCACCGGGTTGGCCGAGACCGCCTGTGCGCTCTTACCCGTCCCGTGGCCGTCGGCGTAGGACGCGGTCGCCCGCAGGTAATTACCCACGTCGCCATCCACTGGCGTGTACCTGGCCGATGCGGCCCCGCTGATAGAGGCCCAGTTCGAGCTTCCATTCTGGGAACTGGCCCACTGCCAGGTTAAGTTGGAGATGCTGCCGTCGGGGTCCGTCAGAGTGGCGGTCAGGACCGCGACAACCTGAGGTTGTCTTGACGGCAAGGCTGCTGTTCCCGCCCTGTCGGGCGAAGGCGGCGCAGCGCCACCGAAGACCCAGGGACGAGCCTGCTTGATCGCCAGGGCATTCTGGCTGGTGATCTTGAACTCGATCTCCATGGCGAACGGTTCTCCGGCCGCGGGGTTGTACAGCGCTTCGAAGTGGTCATGGATTGTATCAAGGTGGCGTCGGAGCTGTTTCAATTGGCTGTCACTCATCAGCAACCGCACCGATTCAATTAGATTGGAGTAGTGCAGGATGGTGTAACTACCGTCCGGCTTCAGCAGCAACTCCTCTGGCAGCGAATACGCCTCCGGATTGGTGACCAGATCCTCACCCACTTGACTGTTAATGTAGTGGTGGCCTGCCTTGTCATAGAGCGGGTCAAAGCTGACTGCTACGCCATTCACCCACTCGTCAGTGTAGTTGGGATGCACCAAGATCCCCATCGCCGTTTTATTGTGGTCGATGCGATAGAACTCCCGCTCTACAAAAGCTCGGAAATTCCAGAGGCTCGCCCATACCCCTTTGATCGACTTGTCGATCCCGTCTTCCTCGGTCTCGTCGGGGTCCTGCGTCTTGGAGTCGTACAGCCCGGCGCCGCTGAATTCCGGCAGGTCCTCATTGTTGGTGCTGGACCGATAGCGCAGCGACCGCCCCGTGAAACGGCCGCCATGCATCTCCTCCAGCGCGGTGATGATCCAGTCCGGCGTGGTGGCGTCCTTGATCGCATCGCGCAGCTCCTTGAGCTCAGTCTGCTGTGTGTCGTAATCCGTCTGGAAAGTGGAGTCGGCCAGCATGGTTGAGACCTTGGAATAGAGGTCATTGGCCTTCATGAACTCGTCGTAGAAATAGAAGGGCACGGCAAATCCGTCGGGAACGGTGCCATCCGGGAAGTCCAAAGTCCCCAGCACGGCCACGTTCGCCGCCTTCACCCCGAACGCTTCCCAGTCGTCGAACCCAATGTCGCTGAGCGCTGTGATCTCAGTGACCGAGAGGTCCCGCACCGGCGTCTGGGTCGCGGTCGGTCGGGAAGCCTCGTAGTGGGCATCGACTTCCGCCTTCGTAGCCTCGCGGATTTCAAACGCATTCTCAGTTACCCGGTAATAGACGTACTGCCCAACAAGTGAGGAAATCTCCGCATTGTCCAGGGCATCCCGAATGAAGGCATTGGGGATCTGGTCCTGCTTGGCCCGCAGGTTAACATGGGAGAGCGGCGTCTGTGGCTGCGTGCTGATAATCCCCGCGACCCTTGAAAGCTCACTGGGCAGCGTTTCATAGAGCACAATGTCACGGGGATTGGGCCGGTCATCGGGCTCCAATACCTGCAGCCGCCCATACCCCTCCCCGGCATTCAATGCGCTAAAGCTGACGTCACGGAAAATAATCCCGTCATCCACCACGGGAACTCGGGGGTTCTCAACATGGACCCAATCACTCGGCAGCCCGTAGAGCCACCACGGGCTGTAGGCCAGGTTGTGGTCGACCACCGGCAAGTTCGCCGCAAGCAACGTGTGAATCCGCTCGATCTGAGAGGAGGTGTATTCGCGGTTCAACGTGTAGTAGAAAACACCCTCATTTCCGTTGAGGAGAATGTTCGAATCATACTTAATCTCCGCAGGGGCCCAGACTGTGTTTCCGCCATCTATTCCCAAAAGGGCGGCGAACTCGGTGTGTCTGAAGTACTTCTCGGTGTTCTGAAAGTAGATCTCGGGCATCGATGAAGTCAGCTCAACCAGGACAAACTTCACCACACCCGCATTGGCCAACTCTTCGAAGCGGGCGCGGGTAGCTATCATCATCGCCCCATCTTCAGGGTCGAGTTCAAGTCTATGGGAATGATTCAGAGGCGATGGGTCGGCCAAGTCATCCAGGCAATCCCGATCCACGTCAGCCGGATCTGCAACCGCATACTTTTCCACACGGTAGTCTGACGCCGGAAGCGCCTCGATGTTCTCTTCTAAGGTGGTGGCGCCGCTCTCCCCACGCTTCACCTGGACTGGAATATCATTTCCACCCACATTCGCGTAGAGAACAAAGTAGTTGTCGGTGGTGGAGGTCACCACGATGGGAACGTTTGAAACAGCTATCTCCGTTGGCGTCGGGTCATCGTCCCCTCCTGGACACGGGTCACCGCTTTGGGCATCCGATTGTTGGACGGTGACGCCTCTGGACGCGGGAGCCGGCGTCGGTTCAGTCTCATCGGCTTCCCCGGGCAGGTCGACGCGGGCGTAGTTGGACCTCGAGCTCTTCTCGCTGCCACGAAGCGCCTTGACCCGGTAGACGTAGAGTGTCCCCGGCTCGTTTGCCGTGGCGTCCAAGTAGGTGGTGGCCGTGGAGCCGGTATCCGCCGCCAGGGCCGGCAGGGTTCCCTCGCTCTCCTTCGGACGCCGGCGCAGTATCTTGTAGCCCGTGACGGAAGCGGCGTCCTGGACCGGAGGTGACCAGTTAAGGATTACCCCGCTATCTGCTATCGCTGCGGTAAGGTTGGAGGGAGCTGACGCCTCATCGCCGCTCCGGGCATAAGCCGGGTAGACCAAGAATGCGGCCAACGCTCCCGCGAGGCATAGCGCGGCAACGAGAAAGGGACCGGCACCCACCACCCTAATGGCGTCGGAGGCGCAGGGCAACGCTGGTCGGCGAAGTTTCATTTGTTAACTAGACTCCACCGCACAGGCGCCACCTTATCGGCCGCAGGTTCTTCTGATTGCTCACTGGCCGTACCGGGCCGGCTGCCCCCTGAGCGTAATCTCGGCCGCCGCGCCCGGGTTTTTGTTTTCGTTCAGTGCCCGGATGCGGAACGTATAGGTGCCCGGGGCGATGAGGTCGTCGGTGAAGTGGGTGTGGCCGGCGCTCCTATTGAGAGCAACCAGGAGCCAGGGGCAGTTGGCGCCGCACGTGGCGTCGCTGTCGATCCATTTTCGGGTGAACTTGAAGCCGGTCTCGTCGTAACCTTGGTAAGAATACGGCCCGTAAAGAGTATATCCATCATCAGTCTCAGTGATGGTGATGGTTATCGGGGTGTACTCCCAATCGAGTATCGGGTCGTCGTCATGGTTGGCTAACACGTAGACGCCGTCTGTGAGCGTGGCGTTCGTGACCTTGAAGTTGATGGGCGCGCCGACGTCGGAGAGCGCCGGGGTGGTGACATCGAGGTCCACGTCATTGCCATTGCTGGGACTGCTCTCGCCAGACGGCAGGTACTTGATGGTGTCGCGGTAGGTGTAGGCCGTACTGGCGGACACGGTCGTATCCGTGAACCCCGTTGACCGCGTGGATATATCTTGCAGAGTCGTAAAGGAGCTGCGGCTGTTAATGCCACTACCTGTGGCCCACGCCAGTTCGAAGTATACGGGTGTGTTCTGTGTCAGATTGACCACGGTGTACGAAGTGCGAACATCAGCGTAGGTTTGTTCTGTTGAATTGCCGAGAACGGTGTATTTGATAAAGGTGTGAGTAACGGCGCTGTCCGTTGGGGCGGCCCACTCGAACTTGATGGAAGTGATCGTTATTTCGGTTGCACGCAAGTTGGTCGGAGCGACTGTGTGGTTGGAGCGCGGCGTTGCGTTTTGGCCCTGCTCATCGTTCTTGTTCTCCTGTGCTTGCACGTGTTCCGGCGTCGGCTCGGGGGTGGGAGTTACCGGGGTGATTGTTGGCGCGGCGGCGGTGGTGGTCTGACTACGGATCGAGCGCCCGCTGACTGCGCCCTCGGAGCCCACAGCCTTGACACAGCACGTGTACTTCGTCTCGGGCTGCAGGCCGTCATCCTGGAAGGAGGCGGCCCGCGTCGTGGCGATCTGACTGAGTCTGCTCTCGTCCGATGACCGGCGCAGGATCCGGTAGTGGTCCACGTTGTCCTCGTCAGAGTGGCTCCAGGTCAGACTCACCGTGTCATGGTCGAGGGCGGTAGCGGTGAGCCCCGTGGGCCAGTCCGGCGCGGCCAGTGCGCTCTGGGGCCTGCCCCAGGGCGCGCCGGTCACCGCCAGCAGCGCGGCGTCCGTCCAGAGGGTGAGCCTAAATCCGGTCGCGCGAACTAAGACCACGCTACGCTCCTGTAGGTCGGACTGCCGCAAAGGGTGTCCTTCCGATTGACTCTCCCTCGTCTTAAGCAGCCTCATATTCCCTGATTTCCTGGCCACCGACAATTACCAAATGCCCCATTCGAAGGGGGCGCTTGCCTTACCCAGAGACAATCAAAAGCACTTCTGAGAGGTGCACACTCGCTGCACGAACCTCACAACCCTAGGCCCCGCCTGATTTGGAGAGAGTCATTCATAGCCGCACACAGCTCTAGGCTAGTTGCGCCCATCTCCAGCTGTAGCGACCTCACCACAGGTACTATCGCTATAGTCGATAGGGCATATGCTTCTTGCGAACATGACCCCTGCTGAGTAAATTGATTGACTGAGGATGCGCGTGGAACGCCCGCCCGCAACTATCAAACGCCTCAAAGACTCACGGTCGTTCGGGAGACGAGATGCCTCACGATTCCCACTACAGCCGGGTCCTGCAGCTAGTCACGAAGACAACCGACGCCTTCCGGGTAAACGATTGGACGCTCAACCAGATCGACCCGGACGGACTGAGGTACATGGCGACCATTTCTGTCAGAGCGCACTGGTTTGTAATCGCCGTACTATTTTTTGAACTGGTGTATCGCCCTTATCTGTATTTCGGGGTTGCCAGGTATGCCCCCTTTCCGCTGCTCCTCCTAGTGTTGATCGGGTTCAATGGGTACATTCACTACCGTCTCCTGCCCAACAGGCCCATCACATGGCACTGGCCTGTGGCTCTCTACGCGTTGGACGTGTTCCTTGTTTCGGCAGCGGCGGCGTTAAGCGATGGCTTCAGTCACTCCTTCCACCACCTGTTCTACTATCCCGCGCTGGCCGGTTTGGCGGTGCTGTTCAATTCCTTCAGGCTCAACATGGCCTGGGTGACGATAGCGTCCCTCGTCTACGTGGCGATCAGCCTGACCGTGGGGGATGGAATAGACACCGAGGCCGGGGACGAGAAGACGCTCCTGGCCAGGATAGCCGTCATGTATGTGGTCGTGGCGGCGGTCAACCTGGCAACCAGGTTCGAGCGGATGAGATGGGGGCAGGCGGTGGAGCGCGAGCGGGCGCTTCAGCGTGAGCGGGTCGAGCTGTCCCAGGCCATTCACGACACGGTGGCCCAGTCTGCGTACATGGTTGGGTTGGGCATCGACACGGCGAAGACGCTTGCCGGAGGCGCGAACCAGGAGCTGACCGCCACGCTCGAGGCGGCGTCCCGGCTGTCCCGGTCCGTCATATTGGAGTTGCGGCGTCCCATAAATATGGGCGGTATCTACGAGGGCAGGGAGTTGAGCCGGTCTCTCAGGTCCCACGCGACCAGCTTTACCAACGTCACCTCGGTGCCCGTCGAGATGACTCACACGGGGGAGGAGCCGCCGCTGTCGATAGAGGCCAGGAGCCTGCTCTTCTCGATAGCGCACAACGCGCTCACCAACGCATACCGCCATGCGAAAGCGAACAGGGTGGTCATCGACTTGGTGTTTGCCGAGGAGGATAGTCGCCTGTCGGTGTCGGATGACGGGGTCGGGCTTCCCGATGATTACGCGGAGCGCGGTAACGGCTTCACGAACATGAGCAGGGCCGCCGAGCGGCTGGGCGGGCGTCTCGTCGTGGAACAGCGAGGCGCCATGGGCGGCGCGACCGTGACCTGCGTGATCCCGCGGGAACGATAGTGAGAGGGGGTCCGGGATGTCGGCGGACGAGCGCATAAGGGTGATGATCGTTGACGACCATTCAATCGTGAGGGTTGGCCTGAAGCAGGTCCTGGAACAGTCCGGCGAATTCGAGGTGGTGGGAGAGGCGGCGGATGGCGAGGAGGCGGTCAGGGTGGCCGCCGAGGTATCGCCCGACGTGGTGGTGATGGACGTGATTATGCCGAGGAAGGATGGCGTGGAGGCGTGCCGGGAGATCATGGAGTCCGCGCCCGAGACCCGCGTGCTCATGCTAACCGCCTCGACGGAGGAGGACGCCGTCGTGGAGGCCGTGGCCGCCGGCGCCACCGGATACCTCCAGAAAGAGACCGACAGGGAGCGACTGCTGTCAGCCCTGCGGGACGTGGCCCTAGGCGAGCTCCGTTTGCCCGTTGACGTTGTGAGAAGGACGTTTAAGGCGTTACGCGACGGCGCCGGGACCGGAGATGCTGCAGCGGAGAGCGGGCTGACTCCAAGGGAACGGGAGATACTCATCTCCTTCGCGCAGGGTATGTCCTACGCTCGGATCGCGGAGGCGAGGGGGATCAAGCCGGTGACCGCCCGGAACGCTATATACGGCATCCAGCAAAAATTGAGGGTCGGGACGATGCAAGAGTTGGTGCTCTGGTGCGTGCATAACGGACTGCTGGACGACTATACCACGGAGGGCTTACTCAAACGCCTCTGAACACGTTCACATTGCCCTTGTCTCGAACTGAGATAGGGCGGTGCGATGCAATGCATGGGTATGGCCAACTGGTCGGCGTTCATTCCGCGCTGTCCGGCGGAGTTGGGATCGTGCTGTGCAGGTTGGGCTCGCCAACGGCGACGACCGCTATCTCACGAGAGATCCGGATATGGCAATCGCCATGAAACGCTACCGCCGCTCCCTATTCCTGATGAACGCCGTCGCCTCGTCCACGTCCATGCGCCCGATGGGGCCGGATGCGTACATGGAGCCCAGTACGATCCCCCGCCGCAATAGGAACTCCGTCGGCTGCAGATAGCGCCCGTGGCGTTCATCCTCCGTCCACCACGGCGCGAGGGACTCCACGCTGTCTGGGGTCACGCCGTAGGCAATCGGGAATGAAAGCCCCACCTCTTCCGCCATGCGGGCGGCCGTCTCGCGGTCTTCCACGGTGGCGCCTATGACGGACACCCCAAGCTGTTTGAGTTCGTCCATCTTCCGCTGGTAGGCGGCCAACTGCCGCCTGCAGTACGGTCACCACTCGCCCCGGTAGAACAGAAGGGCAAGGTATCGGCCTGGGATGTCACGCGGCAGCGTCGCCGTGGAGCCATCCGTAAGATTCAACTCGACTGTGGGAAAGCGATCGCCCTGTTTCAGCTTCTGGGACACGGCGGTCCTCCTTGGTATCGGGCTGGGTGCTTCAGACATTTTCAGGATAGCACACTGGCCGTGAGTTCTGGCGACGCGTCACCCGCCTGAGGCGCAACCTGATAACATCGCGTTGGCATGGTTGGGACGCATGGGCATGCCCTACCCGACGCGAACCAGGACGCCAACCGACAGCACGGCACGGGAGTGGACAGGTGGGAGGTACGCCCAGTCTCAACCACCCGGATTCCCTGTCAGAGCACAGCGTGGGGCAAATTGAACATAATGTCCCGCGACGCACAGGAAGACAGGTAAGGAGGATCATCGTAATGAGTGAACGCGAAATCAACATTACGGCGGGCGAGATTGCGGTGTTCGCATCTCTCAACGACACAGCCACCGCGTCTCTCGTCTGGAAGGCGCTGCCGATCCAGGCCTCCGCAAACTTGTGGGGAGACGAGATCTACTTCGGCATCCCTGTCCCACCCGACGAAGAGCCCAGGCAGGAAGTAGTCGACCTGGGCGACTTGGCATACTGGCCGCGCCTTCTGCATGTTCTTTGGTCGCACCCCTGCCAGTCGGGGAGACGAAATCCGCCCGGCCAGCCCGGTTACCGTCATCGGCCAGATGAGAGGCGAACTGGAGATGCTGAAGTGCGTCCCTGCCGGAGCACTGGTCCTGATCGAGCCTCTCTCAAACTGACCCGGGAACCGCGGCCAGCCGGACTACTGCCCCGGTGGCCCCATCATGCTGAGACCACACTTGAAGACCGCTTCGAAGAACTCGGTCGGCGGACCCCCATTCTCAGGTTGGAGTGCCCGGACCATGCCCTCTGGACCGTCCAGCTCGCTCAAGACGCACTTCAGGTTCTCAAGCTCCCCCGGACTGGCGCCAAGCGCTGAGACCGCTGCCTGCGATTCTTCCTCGTTCAGACACGACAGGGCCAGCACGAACAGCCCCATTCCCTGCACCATCGCGGTCTCCTCATCTCCGCTTAACCCGGCGAGCATAACGCCCTTGACGTCCATCTGACCGGAACCGCCGCGAATACAAGCCGAACTCTCCGTACTTAGAGAGCTGCCCGGCTCAACGAATCCGCTCAAAAACAGGCGCAAGGCCGTTTCCTGCTCCAGGCAGTCCAAGAACGTCGTCGCCTCTTCCGCTCCCGCCAACTCGGGACTGGCTAGCAGAAGCGGAACCTGTGTTGATTCCAAATTCCCCGACAGGCAGGCCTGTTCTGCCTCCGACAGGCCGGATACAAAGGCCTCAGGGTCATCTAAGTCGAGCGAACTGAGTTGCCCTTGCTCGCTGATGGAAGCACTAGGCCCGGATATGGGAGTATCCGCAGGCTTCGGCGCCTGGGTGGCTGCTGCGGTCGGAACGCTGATAGGTACGGGCGTGGGCGTGGCGGCAGGCTTCGGAGTGGCCGTTGCGGTCGGTGCCGGCACGGGGGTTTCCGTCGGCACTGGCATGGGTGTCGCAGTGGGTTGGGGCGTTGGAGTTTCCGCCCGGGAACATGCAAGGAGAAACAATGCGGAGACAGCGGTCCACAGCAGGAACTTCAACACTTTCTGACCTCGACAAGGGTGTTCAGTTTTATACGCGAATGTATACATTTTCGGGCAACATCCGCTTGATAGCTAGGTCACTTCGGGACTGCTTCGGCCCGGTCCTGCGCTAACCGGTAACGCGGAGCGTGGGGATGGCGTCTTCCGCTCAGGGGTGACCGACGGCGCGGTACGGCCGCTCGGCCTCCAAGAGTTCACCGCTCTCGAACCGGGCCGCACCGAATCGATGGACCGGGTGGCCCTTCGACTCCCCGTGCATCACCAGCTCCGCCACCATTCTCCCTACGACAGGTGACAGTTTGAACCCGTGCCCACTGAATCCAACCGCCCAGTACAGACCTTCGGTGGTCTGAGAGCGGTCCAGGATCGGGTTGCCATCCGGCGTCATGTCGTACAGAGCGGCGAAGCCGCCCCGATAGACGGCGGCGGAGAAATCCGGGAGCCGTCGCCTGGCGCGCCCCCAGAAGTCTACGATCTTGTCGTGGTCGGCGCCGAACACATAGGAGTCCGGGTCGACCACCTCGTTGAGGTCATCTGGCGCCTCTCCACCCACCAGTGTACGAAGGCCGGAGTCCTCCCTGAAGTACAGGCCTATGGTGTGGTCGATGAGAATTGTCGTCATCGATTCGAGGGCGGGCGGGCGCCTGAATCCGACCATCTGGACACGGATTGGAGTAACGGGCAGCCTCTCGCCGACGTCCGCCGCGAGCCGATTGCACCAGGGGCCGGTCGCAACGACTACCACCGGCGATTCGATGACGCCACGGCTCGTCTCAACACCGGTGACCTTCCCGCTGGAGGCGGTCAGCCTCGTGACCGCAGTCCGGGTGAGAATCTCTGCGCCGTGACCCTGCGCCCGGTTCGCGTATGCGTAGGTCGTGGCAACAGGATCGGCGTAGCCGGAAGCTGGCTCGTATGCGCCAATGGCAACTCCAGAGCAGTCGATGTTCGGCACGATGCGGGCAATCTCCGCCGGAGCGACGGCCTCGATGTCGACACCGAGCTCTCGGTTCATGGCCACGTTGGCCTCCACGGCCTCCAGATCGCCTTCCGCGAACAGCAGCAGCCTGCCAGTCCATCTGAACCCGGCATCCCCTCCTATCGCGTCGGCGAAGTTGTGGAACACATTGCTGGACTCCATGGCCATCCTGACCAGCACGGGATGCAAGTAATGCTCGCGAATCATCGCGCCCGACTGGCCGCTGGCGCCGCCGGCCAGGTGCCCTCTCTCCGCCAGCACCACCCTGCCCGCGCCCATGCGGGCGAGGTGCATGGCAATGCTGGTCCCAATCACGCCGCCTCCCACGACGACGACGTCCGCGGTGGTGAAGGTCACCTCTTTTTTATCCGCACAGTGGAATGCCTCTCAGTCCACTTCACTGGGCACGGTGGCGCTGCCGGCCGCGGCACTGGACTCTGATTGCCGTTGTTCATACGTCGCTGCCACGCGCCGGCGTATTTCCCATTTGGACTACCCACAACAGCTAGCCACACTTCGTGGTGAGGGGATATCCTCGACACTATCCATTCTGAGGGAGTCTGATAATGGTATTGCCAGAGTTCTATCTAGACTTTTGGAGAGCCTACGACGTTCTGAGGCCGCTGTCGCTGTTCGTCGTCAGCGTCGTGATCTACGGGGTCTTCGTATTCCACTTCTACAGGTTCCTCGCAAGAAAGGACATATTCCAACTCGACCTCAGCAAATA
This sequence comes from Dehalococcoidia bacterium, assembly GCA_965226695.1. Classification (GTDB taxonomy): domain Bacteria; phylum Chloroflexota; class Dehalococcoidia; order Lucifugimonadales; family CATOSD01; genus CATOSD01. The sequence goes on along the minus strand of OZ245405.1, from coordinate 1,930,526 downwards.
CAACGAGTCGGGGCATCCCGCACTGAGGAAGACCGTCTCGGTGATATTCTACTTCATTAAGAGCCTGGTCATGTTTCCCCTCTTCGTCGCCTTCTGGTTTGTCACGTTGGCAGGTCTGATGCTGCTGATGGGCAGGGGCCAGTCAATAGACGGGGTAATGCTTGGCGCCATGGGTGTCGTGGCCACGATACGCGTCTGCGCCTACTACAATACCGCGCTCTCGACGGACATCGCCAAGATACTGCCATTCGCCCTGCTCGGTATCATGCTGATTGACAGCACTATAGTCCAGATCCCCGAATCGGCCGAAACCATCGAGGCGGCATCCTCGCGGATTGAGACCGTAACCTACTACCTGATCGCCGTAGTTGCGCTGGAGTTCCTGCTTCGCATAGTGTCGGGCATCTTTGGATACTTCAGGCGTTCGTTCACCAAGGCGGCACCGGATTCGAAGTCTGCCGACGCGGAAATCGGCAGCGTCGACCGCGCACGTACGGGGGCTGCCACGCCGGCCTTCGCAAGCCGGCCTATGTACGGAGCTCCCCAGTCCGGAAGCCTGGAGAGCGACCCAGTGTCCGGGCGAGCTCAGCCCTACGTGGCCAAGGGCGCCACACCAAGTTTTCTCGACGCCGGACCAGTTCACGCTGGCTTCTCCGACGGCGAGGGTGCCGCGGGGTACTCGGGAAGAAGGCTCATCCGGAACAGCACGCTTCAAGATTCGCCTGGAAGCGGGCCTTCTCGGTTCGACGGCGGCGGCCCCTCGAGGTAACCCTGACCGGAGCCTGCGGATGTCTTCTCACTGCAGCGCTGGGCGCCTTCCCCAGAATGATGCCGCGCCCAGAACTGCAGTCAAGCGGCCATCTATCCGGTTGCCTGACCAGCAGGCGCGTCCGCGGTCTCCGACTTGCGCATGAGGTAGCCTACCCGGGGCTCGGTGAAGATGTACACGGGGTTGCTCGCGTCGTCGCCCAGCTTTCGCCGGAGCCGCTTCACCACGTCGCGTACCAGCCATGGTTCTCCAGTCCTGTACGGACCCCAAACGCGATGGAGCAGATGGTTATGGGACAACACCCGCCCGACGTTAACGGAAAGCTCAAATAGCAATGAGTACTCGGTAGGGGTAAGCGCCACCTGGCGCTCGGCCACAGTCACGCGGCGCGAGGCGTAGTCAATGCGCAGCTCCCGCGTCAGGTACGGTTCGGACGGCTCGACCAACGGGGAAGGAACACGCTTTCTCAACGCGGCCCTGACCCTGACGGCGAGCTCTGTCGGAGAGAACGGCTTGACCACATAGTCGGCCGCTCCAAGATCGTAAGCCTTTGTGACAGCCTGTTCCTGGCCATAGACGGACAGGAAGATAACCGGAATGTCCGCCGTCTTGAGGATGTTCTTCATCAGTTCGTTGCCGTCGCTTTCAGGCAGCATCGGATCGAGCAAAAGCAGGTGCGGCCTTTCCTCCTCCATAAGCCGAATCACTTCGCTGGGGTGGCCGGACACGATGGGAGCGTAGCCCGCATTGGCCAGAGAATCTTGAATGTACCTGAGCGCCTGGGGGTCGCTGTCCACTACCAGCACACGCAACTTGCCCTTGTTCAACTGGCGCAGACGCACCGGCGTCGGAGCCGGTTGTACTTCGTCGACGGCGGATTCGCCTTCCGCATGGGGAATGGTAAATGTAAATCGGGCGCCGAGGCCGGGACGATCGCGTTCTACCCAGATGCGACCTCCGTGCGCCTCCACGATTCCCTTGCAAATCGCCAGCATAAGGCCGGAACCTGCAACATCGCTCCCGCGGTCGGCCCCATTGACCGAAGAGAGTTTCCGAAACAGGTTGGGCATGAGGTCATCTGGAATGCTCCGTCCTTCGTCGACCACTGAGATTGTTACGTGGACGCCGTCCCGCGCCGCCGAAATGCGGATGGGAGATCCTTCCGGAGTGTAACTGGCCGCGTTGGAGAGCAGGTTGCTCAAGACCTGGACAATGCGCCGCCGGTCTGCCATTACCTGCGGAAGGTCCGACGGCAGATCAAGCTGTACGTTGGTTCGTCCGCCCTCGCTCAAGAACTTGGACTTCGCCTCTTTCGCGATTGCCGCGACCTCTGTGGGACCGGAAGCCACCGACAGCGTTCCCGTCTCGATTTGAGCCAAATCCAGGAGGCCTCCGATCATATAGCGCATCTGGTCCGCCTGGTCGCGAATGATTCGGTAGAACTGAGCAGTTTCTGCTGGGTCCAGCTCGGACGCGGCATCGATCAGGGTCGTGATGGACCCCCTTATGGTTGCCAGCGGGACGCGAAGCTGGTGGCTCACCATAGCAAGAAACTCGGCCCGCACCCGCTCAAGCTCTTCCAACGGCGTCACGTCCTGCAAAGTGACGACGAAAGACTCGACGCTTCCGTCACTTGAACGGATGGGTGTAGCGTTGATCAGGGCGTGCACACTCCGGCCGTCCGGGACGTGGAGGACGATCTGTTCAGCCCGCACGGTTTCACCCGCCCTCAGCAACTCGGCAATCGGAAGTTCCGCGAGGGAGAGCTCACGCCCATCCGCGCGTCGGCAAGTCAACACGCCAAGTAGCTGTTCAGGCGACTGGTCAGGATCCCGTAGGCAGTCTACGATCCTCATCGCCTCCCGGTTGAAGGACTCCGGTACACCCGTCCGAGCGTCGAACACAACCACACCCACTGGCGAGATATTGATCAGGGTTTCCAGGTCGTTCCTGGCACGCTTCTCATCTCGGTGTCTGCGGGAGTTGGCTATCACCATGGCCGCCTGGGACGCAAACATCACCAGCGTCTCCTCATCCTCCCAACTGAACTCCCGCCCGTCTTCCTTGCCCGCCAGGTACACGTTCCCGAGACGCTCTCCCCGGTGTTCAACCGGAGCAGCAAGGAGGGAGACAGCGGGATCCACAGCCGGTTGCGGAACAGGTTCGCGGGGGCCCAACGAGCTGATGTGGACGCGCAGATCGGGAACGCGGAGCGGGCCGGGAATGCTGCTGAGGTACTCTAACTGCCTCACTCCGTCTGGGAGCGCCCACGGCATGTCGACATCCTCCGCGGATGACCCCGAGGACAGAAAGTCCTCGGCACGGCCGGCTTCGTCGAAAAGCGTGATCGCACCGAACCGGGCACAGGTTAGCGATCGGGCGGCATCGAGGACCCCTTGGAGTACTGAGTCGAATTCGAGGCTTTCGTTAATGCGGAGGCTGGCTTCGCTCAATCGGAACAGGCGTTCCCTAAGCTCCACGATCTCCTTGTCCCGCTGGTCGACCTGGTCCATCTCAACACCTCGATTAGGGCGCGGACGAGCTTGTTCGCGCCGGATGTGGCGAATCGGCTCATTGCCGGGCTGCGGCCGAAAACGGCTTTACGGCCCGCATCTTACCACTAATCGAAGTGTTTACACAATAAATTACATATAGATAGTGTGTATCATGACGTATATGATGTGAGAGCAGGGCTCTTGCGGATCGCAAGATTGTGGAAATGGCCTACGGATATCTCTGCAGCCACCAGCGAGCGATGTCGATTCGCCGCGCAAACCAGACGTCGGGGAAGCCTCGAGCGTACTCCAGGAAACGCCTAAGGGCGACAATTCGTGACGGCCTGCCAACTATGCGGCAGTGCAGCCCTACGCTCATCATCTTCGGGTTCTCTTCTCCCTCCATGTAGAGCGTGTCGAAGCTGTTCTTCAGGGTCTCGAAGAAGTCTCCCGGGCTGTTCATCCCGCCACGCCAGAAGCGCGTGTCGTTGACCTCGAGAGAGTAAGGCACCACCAGCCACTTCTTGCCGTTCACCCCCACGTAGTACGGGATGTCGTCGTTGTAGGCCATGCTGTCATAGACGAATCCGCCCTCTTCAACGACTAGCTCCCGCGTGTTGATGCCTGGCCCGTACCTGACGTACCAGCCCAGCGGCCTCTCCCCCGTCGTGCGTTCGAGGGACTCCACCGTCATGCGGATCGCCTCACGCTCGGCCTCCCGGGACATCTTGAAGTACTCTTCCCACCGGTAGCCATGCCCGAACACCTCGTGCCCACGCTCAACGATTGCGCGGCCTACCTGAGGGTTGCGCTCCACGGCCAGCGCGCAGCAGAAGAAGGTCGACTTTACGTTGAATTCGTCCAGCAAGTCCATGATTCGCCAGACACCCACGCGGCTGCCGTACTCGAAGAAGGACTCGTTCGCGAGATCACGCTCCTCCCGTGGGACCGGTGACGGCACCTCGTTGTTCGATTCGTGCGCGGGGTCACCGTCAAGGGTGGAGTACTCGGAGCCTTCCTCGTAGTTGACGACGACTGATATCGCGATGCGCGCGCCTCCGGGCCATTCGACTTGCGGCGGGTTGCCGCCGTAACCGATCAGGTCTCTTTCCGTTGCCATACCAGGTATCCTCCTACACTCGCCAACATGGCGCCCGCCGCGACGAACGCAAGCGCAACAAACATCGCCAGCCTGACCATACCCGCCTCGATGACGCCTCCCGTGGCCGGCAGCTCAGGCCCGGCGGACTCGGCAGCCACCGCGGCCGCGGGGCGATACGGGCGCGGCTGCGGTGGCTGCCACCTGTGGCGCCGCAAGCCCGGGACGTACCAATGCAAAGTCGCCGAGGCTGTTAGTCCGGGCGTTGACCGTCGCAGGCCTCGCTCCGACGACGCTGAACCGCAACGAGATCTCTCTCCACGGGTCACCAGGCTCACGGCGAGCAAGGAGCCTCAGGTTGCCGTTCAGGTGCTGCTGGTACAGCTCCGCCAGTCCTCCCTCCTCCTCAATCTGTACCGGCGACAGCTCTATGCTGATGGCCAACGGACTCTGCAGTCGCGCCGGCCGTTCGAGGCTGCCGTCATCGCCGAGGATCTCTACTCGCAGGCACTCCAGCACAGCACCGGGCGCGAAGCCTTGCTCTCTCTGGACTCCGCAGGACGCGGCGTCGGCAGACGCCAGCGCACGGAACTCGCTGTCCCTCGACCCTTGCGCGAACGTCAGGGTCGTGCGACCTACGTGTACGACCGTCCTATCGTCCGCGGTCACCAGCGCCTCGGCCTCTGTCGGCCTCGTCGTAGTCACTGCCGCGCCCGGCGGGAAGCTGTCACCTATGTCGCTGAGCGGGGAAACGCGGTAGTAGCGAGTAGTCTCGGCGCTCAGGCCCGTATCGTAGAATGTAGTATCGGTTGAGCCGGTATCCGCAATCAATTCCGTCCACTGCCCGTCTCTCGTGGGAGACCGCTCCACACGATATCCGGTCGTGCTGGCCGTTGTCGTCGAGTCGTCCGCAATCCAGGAAACGCCGACAGTGTCTGTGCCCCATGCCCTTGCCGTCACTTCTGACGGCGAATTGGGCGCCGGAACGTATTCCACCCTGACTCTCCCCTACGCCTCAGCTCGGAAATGTGGGTCTCCAACGACTCCTTGCCCAAGGGGTTGCCGCTCAGATCGAGCCTGTCTCCCTTGCCTAGACCGTCATTGTCCAGAAGAGGCGAGACATCCTCAAAGTCGTTGCCGTAGAGATGAACCCTGTTCAGGTTCGTGATTCCCGACAGAGGAGACAGGTCCTCCACTTGGTTGCCGTACAGATGTAACACCTTAACACTTGTCAGCCCTGACAATGGAGTCAAATCCTGTATCTCGCAGTTCCACAGATACAGCAGCTCCAGTTTGCCCAGGTCCGCGCTCGCGAATGGCGAAAGGTCAGTGATAGAGTTCCTCGTCAGGTGCAGCGATTCCAGGTTGGTCAGATCAGCCAACGGGCCGACATCCGAAATGGAGTTGCTGTCAATGAACAGTTCTGTCAGACCGGTGATACGTGCAAGGAGTGCAAGGTCTTCATCGTCCAGATCGTTTCTCCAGACATGCAATATCTGGAGGCTTGGCAGATCCAGCAGCGGCTCGATGTCCGAAATGGCGTTTTCACCCAGGTGCAGCTCATTCAAGGCTGGGAGGCCCCTCAGCGGCTCCAGGTCGGATATCAGGTTATGCCAGAGTTCCAGCAATTCCAGCTTGTCGAGGCCGGCAAGCGGCGAGAGGTCCCAGCTCGAATTCTCTTGTAGGCTGAGCTCCGTCAGGTTTGTGGCGTGCTCAATTCCCCTGATGCCCACGATGCCTGTGCCAGTCGCGGTGAACGTCGTCAGCGACGCCGTTTCACCGGCAGTTATGGGCTGCCCCTCACTCTTCCCCAGTTGCGCTTCCAAGGCGGCGCGAAGGCTGTCATCGGGAATTTGCACAACGGTGGTCGTGGACACCTGCTCGGCAATCAGGGTCGGTGTCGTAGAAGTGCTGCTGTCGGTCCCCTGCGCCTTCACCCCTTGCGGCGACCCCGAAAGCAGCAGGATCGCGAGCACCGGCGCAACCAGCGCCAGAGTCGCGTAACCTGCCCTGAGCCAGGCCAGCTTTTCGCGGCGTCTCACTAACTCCGATGGCAGAAATCCGTTCCATGTTTAGGATAACGTCCAGTTCGCGGTAAGCCTCGCCGGTCGACACGCGCTACAGTTCATTCTACCCGGTGAGGACAGACTTATACACCATTGGAAGACGAGTCCTCCCCTTATAGCTCGAACTGCAGGGGCTAAGGCCCTGGGCAAGGAGACCCAGCAATCTAATATGCGTCGTTTATCCGTTCGCAATTTTATCGAACGCCCGTAATTGGCAAGGGAGTATGCCGGATGAAAACGGGAATCAAAGCAGGACTGCTTTCGCTCATTGGCGAATGGATTGTCGCTATTGCGTCGGCAGGCTGCCAGGCCGGACCGACGCCTGCCAACGCCACGTCCGAGGTGGTATCCGGACGGGCCCCCAACGCATCCGTACAGGGCACCGTCACCTACCGCGAGCGGCTGGCCCTCACGCCGGACGCCTCTCTCGTCGTCGAACTGCGAGACGTGTCATACGCCGATGGCGACGCCCCTCTCATCGCCCGTCAGACTGTCTCCGGCCCGGGCCAGGTTCCAATCGGGTTCAGAGTCGAATACAACCGCGAGGACATTGACCCCACGAGCAGATACTCCGTCAGCGCGCGTATTCTCGAGTCCGATGGCCGTCTCGCCTTCACCAACGACACCGCATATGAGGTAATCACGCAAGGCAACCCCGACAAGGCGGACATGGTCCTGGTGCTGGTGGAGCCCCCGCCCGACCTCGTCGAAAGCCTTGGTTCAGGCCCGGACTGGCGGACCTGGATAGAGGTCCCGGCCCCTATAGTTTCGGCCAACCTGATGGCCAACGAGCCTGAGCACGTGTTGAGGATTGTGTACCTCCAGTCCACTATCGAGGGCTGTGCCCGTCCCGGTAGCCAGGAAGTGCAACCGGAAGGCAACGACATTGTCGTCCGAGTGACCCTGTTTCAGCCGCCGCCTACGGCCTGGGCAATTCCCTGCGACGAAGAACTCGTGGAGCTCGACACCGTAGTGCACCTTGGAACCGGCCTCCAACCCGACCAGTCCTACCGGGTAATCGTGAACGACATTGAGACCACCAGATTCACAATTCCCAAGGCCGGCCTCGGTCACACCTTCATTGCCGAGTCGCCGATTGAGAGCGTGGATGTGATCACGGTGGAGGGCGCGCCGCTCCAGTACCGGGCGCGCGTCGTCTCCGGAATGCCAAAGGGCAGCGGCTGCTCTCAGTTCAATGGCTACGAAATCCGGCGGAGCCAGCCGAACACGATAGCCGTGACGGTCACACACCACGAGGTGGCCGATCCGTTTGTCGTGTGCACCGCTGATTTTCCCATCGTGGAGACCGTCATCCCACTTGGTTCGGATTTCGAGTCGGGCGTGGAGTACACCGTCACCGTAAACTCCGACGCCTCGAGTTCGTTTGTCGCACGCTAGCTCTGGCCGAGCGTCAGGCGTGGCAGCTATGCGAGGCGCCGTTGTGATGAACACTAGGCGGCACGTCCAACACCGGGTTCGTGTCGAAGAAGCCGACGGGCTTGAGGCTGAAGCCGCAGTAGGCCACCGGCGAAATGGGCCAGTCCTCCGGTCGTGGCACGTGGTGGTACCCGAGGGTGTACCACAGGACAACGTCGGTGTTCTCGACTCTGCGGTCGTTCCTCGTGTATTCGGGAAGTCCGGCGCCGCCGGGGTGCTGGTTGGGATAAGCACCGGTGGCCGCCAGTTCGTCCGGTTCGTACGGCGTCACCCAGAGATGCTTGGTCATGAAGCCTGCCCGCTTGATGATGCTTGAACTGGGGTGAGCGAAAGGCAGGATGTTCTCGCCAGGCATCAGCTTGTAGCCCACGGGCGACCCAAGAGCGTTCTTAGCGGACGGGTTGGTCACCACCCAGTAGCGGCCGCTCATCGGGTCCACGACCCTCTGGGCCTCCAGTTCGGTCTTCAGCGGGGTGGCCTTGGCGTAGAAGGCGTTGCCGTGGGGATTGTCCGGACCTGGCGGCTCGGCTATCGTGTTCATCTCGTGAACCGAGTTGCGTTCGCCGTCCACGGCCATGTCCAGGCGGAAGCTGAAGAAGTGCTGGTGGACGTGCGCGTTGAGCTGGGGCGCCACCAGAACGCCGTACTTGGGCGTCTCGCCCTCCGCGATGCCCGCGGTGTTGATAATGCCGGTCAGCTTCACTTCCACCTGGATAGTCCCGTCCTGGTAGAAGTACCAGAAGAACCCGTATTCGTAGTTGCCTACCGTGGCGATGCTGGATATGACCAGTCTTCTGGAACGGCGCACCTCCACGTGGCCGTTGCGCCAGTCGGTGTGCTTCCACAGGATGCCGTAGTCCTCCTCGTGCATGCACACTGCGTTGGGTATGGTGACGGCGCCTCCCTTGCCGTCGTTGAGATTAGCATCGAAGTAGTAGATCTCGCCCAGGCAGTCGCAGCCAAGCGTGAGGGTGTTGGTCAGCGAGCCGATCCCGTACTCGCCGGCGTCGAAAGCGTTCTTGCGGTAGTGGTCCTTGCCCGGCTCGCCGTAGGGCACCACCATGTCCGACAGCGCGGCCCGGTACAGGATGGGCCTGGTCCGTCCCTGGTCCTCGTAGCCGACGGTGTGAATCACCAGCCCTTCCCTGGGAGTGAAGCCCACCCGCAGATGCCACTTCTGCCAGGTTACGCTGTAGCCGTCCACGGTGAAGCTTGGCCCTTCCGGCTGGGTGATTTCCAGGGGCTTCAAGTCCTGGCGAAACTCGCCGACAAACTCGGAGGCGTAGTTTCCGTCGTTGGGGGCCAGCGGGATCACGCCGTAGTCGTCGACGCGCATCACCTCCATCGCGTTCAGGTCCACAAACACGCCCAGTCCCTCTATGGGCCGTGCGTAGCCGTTGTCATTGGGGCCGGCGCGAAGAAAGTTGCGGGTCAGGACCAGGCGCCGTCCCTCCTCCTCGGCATATCCGTAGTTGCCCGCCGACCATGGCTCGACCATCACCAGGTCCGCGTCGGATATGCCGCGCTTCCGCAGGGCTGCCCGGAATTCGGGACTTGCTTTGACCGCGGCCTCACACTCGACGAATTCATCGAGCATTATCCGGGGCTGCACACCTTCGAGCCGCTTCCAGTCGGTTACACGCCCCTGATCTAGCGAGACGATCGCTTCGTAGGTGGCCTTGTCGTCATTGTCCAATACTGCCAGGAATGCGCGCCTCTCGACTGGGTTGCCCGGCTGGCAGCCGAGTACCTCCTCCTTGTCCGGCTCCTTCAAGACGATTGTCTCGAATCGCACCCTTGGGCCGATATTGCGCTGCGACCTGAGGATCCGCGTGGCTTCCACGATCTCCTCGGCCGTGAGCGGGTCCAGCGGATGGGAGGTGAACTGCCGGGTCTCCGAATCTGATCTCTTGCCCTCGGAAATAATCATTGCAACCTCCTCGAAGCGGTGCTGCATGTCCAGTTTGCGAGGCTACCTGGCATTGCCGAAACTAGCACAAGCAGGCTGAGGGGTCAACAAAGACGTCCTTCCAGAAGAGTAGCTACAGTCTGCGGAGACTGGAGGCTCGTGTCAGGGTCTGGCCGCCACTCCCAGCGACTTCTCGGCCTCTCCAGCCGCGTCACGCACCGCCTCGGCGAGGCCCTCCAGCCTCTCCTCGCGCTTGGGCTGTAGATACAGGAACACTACTTCCTTAACCCTCTTCCCCGTAACCTGGCCGATCGCGTGTGCGTAGGCCCCTCCCTGCAGTCGATAGCTCAATACTGCGTCGGGCGTCTCGGCGGCGTTTACCGAGTCGGTCTTGTAGTCGACCACGACAAGTCCGTCTTCCTCCTCGAACAGCAAGTCGATGAAGCCGTGAAGGGAACCGCCGCCGACAGCCGCCGCCACGGGGACTTCTCGCCAGAACCTGCCGGACGCCACCGCCCGCTTCACGACTTCGCTTTCCACGGCCGTGCGGGCCAACCGGGCAATCTCGCCCTCGCGCTCAGGTATTCCCTCCGCCGCGGCCTGCGCGCGGGAGCGGTCGTCGATGTCCGCGCCGCTCGCCAGGTCTATCGCCTGCAGCACGGCGTGGACCGCCCGGCCCACCGAAGTCCCGGCCCGGCCACGCCGCCACGGCTCCGGGCTGTCCGGCTCGCCCTTGTCCTCCCTCGACAACCTCCCCAGCGACGTGGCCGACACGAACGAAGGACGGCGCATCTCCTCGATCAATCGCTCACGTTCCATCATCCACCTGTCGCGGGCCTCAACCGTGTGCTCGGCGTTCGTGTCCACGTGGGTCCGGTTCTCCCGGGCGGTGTCATGCGGGGGCACCTCGCCCGGGATTGCCGGATCGACCGGCTCCCAAAGTCGAGGCCCGCTCTGCAGCAGCGACGAAATTGCGCCAGCGGGCGAGTTGGCGCCACCTCGCTGGGGTCGTCGCAGGCTGAGCACGAGATGGTCGCGGGCGCGTGTGGTTGCGACGTACATCAGCCGGACGTTCTCCGCGTCGGACATCCTCTTCTCGCGCTCCGCAAGATCGACGTAACCCGCGGTGGCGAACCCGCTGTCCCTTGGTCCCAGTCCAACCTCGACAGCGCCCATCGAGCGGTCGAACAGAACGGGCCCTTCCCGGCCACCTCGGCCCGAGTTGATTCCGGTCAGGACGACAACAGGAAATTCCAGCCCCTTGGAGGCGTGAACGGTCATCACCCGCACGGCCTCCTCGTCAGACTCCGGGACCGGCGTTTCGTTGACGCGCGCCCGCTCGTTCATCTGGTCCTCGACCCACCTCAGGAACGACCTCAGCGACGTTCCCCCAGCGGCGGCGAATTGCCTCGCCCTCTCCACCATAAACCGGTAGCGACGCCACTGCTCCCGCATTCTTGGGTGGCCGGACGCGGCCTCCATCAGCCCGCGCTCCCGCACGAAACGATCGATCAGTGCGCCAGGGGACTCCCAGAGGCGGGCCGCGTGAAAGGCAAGCAGGGACTCGAAGGCTTCGTTCACGGGACCATGTCCCCGACCGGCGGTCTGCCTCAGATAGTCGAACCGTCCGCCGCTCTCGTAGTGCCTGGCCAGGTCGACGTCGCTGCATCCGAACGCAAGAGAACGGAGAGCGGCGACGATGGCCACCTGGTCGGCAGGATCGTCGATGGCCTTGAGGCAGTTCAACAGGTCTTTGATCTCCTGGGTCTCGAATATGAGCGACGCGCTCTCGAGTCGGTAGGGAACGTCCTGGTCCTCCAATGCCCGCTCCAGCATCCAGAGGCCGGTGCGCGTTGGCTTCAAAATGCATATGTCAGAGTAAGTGACAGGCCTGTAGGTCTCGGTCCCGCTCGTGTCTGTGACTTCACGGTCCAATGTCTGCCACTCATCGGCAACCATTTGACGTAGCAGCCGGGCTATCTGCTTTGCCTCATCCATTCGAACGCCGTCGATCAGTGCGTCGACCTCCTTGTCTGCCAGCGCCCAGACCCGCGGGCCGAATGGCAAGCCGGACCCTCCTGTCCAACGGGCCGACATGGACTCGTACTCGGCCTGGAAGAAACCGTCACCGTCAACCAGTTCAGGGTTTCCCCCCATCCACTGCCCGAACACGTGATTTACCCAGGCCACGACACTGTCCTGCGACCTGAAGTTCTGCACCAGGCTGAGCGTGCGCCCACCCGCCCGCTCCATCCGGTCCCTGAGCCTGTTCATCTGCACCACGTCGGCGCGGCGAAAGCGGAAGATTGACTGTTTCGCGTCCCCAACAACGAACAGCTTGCCGGTCTCGGGCAGTACCTCGTCCCAGGTCGAGGGACGAGGCCCGTTCTTCCCACCTTCCGGCGCGGCCTCACTCAGGAACATTGCCATCTCGGTCTGTATCGGGTCGGTGTCTTGCACCTCGTCGATGAGCACGTGCGAGTAGCGCGCCCGGAAATAGTCGCGCACCTGAATGTCGTCGCGCAGCAGGTCGCGCGCCCACACCAGCAAATCGTGGAATTCGGCGCGGCCCTCGGCCCGTCGGCGCTCCGCGTACTGGAGCACGAACTCCCGGAGGGCATCGAGAATTGGCGTCATAGCCGCGGCCAGAGCCTGCTTGAGGGCTGCGGATCCCGCTTCCTGAATCTCCGCCAGAAGCTCCTTAAGTGCCTTGCAGGCGTTGACTCCAGTGCTCGGATCGGTGTCCCAGTCGCCCTGCCTACCCCTGCCATATCTCAGGGGAAGCACTCGCGAGAGCTGGCGGTACGCCAACACCGAACCCGGCTCCTCTTGCGCCAATCGGCGAATCTCCCTCAGCTTGACCTGGACGTGGCGGTAGAGCGGGTCTTCATCCATCAGCTTCGAATACGAGCAGAGACGCTCCATCTCGGAGCAGGCCTGTCGCAGTTCGTCCATCCAGCCGCTATGCGTGGCTGGCGGCGAAACCAAGGCCTGCCCGGCGAGGTCGGTGTAGTTGCGGTGAAACTCCATGGCCACTTGCCTGAGCTGCGGAAGGGTGACGCCGAGCGTGAGTGCCAAGCTAAGATGCGGCGCGAGCGGTGAGTCCTCCTCCAGTTCCGCGTCTATCCATTCCGTCCAGGCCTCGTCGAACCTCAGGCCGGCGGCGATTTCGTCCGAGGTCTCAAACGCGGGTGGAAGCCCTGCTTCCAGCGGCCTATCGTGCAGCAATGCGGAGGCGAACGAGTGGAGCGTCTGGATGGAGGCCTGGTCCAGGTCCACCGTTCCCTGGGCGCACCGGGCGCGCTCTTGCTCACCAAGTGAGACGTCCGCGGCCGCCTCCTCGAGACCCTGGCGCACCCGGTCTCGCAGCTCGGCGGCGGCCGTCTCGGTGAACGTTATGGCCGCTATGCGGTCGAGTGTGGTCCTGCCGGTCCTCACCAGGCTCACCAACCTCGCAACCAGGCTGGCGGTCTTGCCCGTGCCCGCGCTGGCCTCTACGAAAAGAGTCTCACTCAGCTGTTCCGCGATTACTCGCCTTGAGTCTTCGTCGACGGGAACAAAGCCCTTCCCGCGTTCGCCGTCAGAGTTTGGTAGAGGTGCCATCGCTGGTCCTGTCATTCCTGGCTGGAAAGCGCCAGGTAGGCGGCCAGTCCAGGGTCCGACTTCTTTCGTTCCCAGAGGTCTGACCGCCGCGTGGCGCACAGCGAATCAAAGTCGCAGTACGAGCAGTTCGAGGGGCCGCCCCAACCGGGAGGCCCCGGATTCGCTGGGAACATTCCGGATTCAATCCCGGACACTATCGTCGTAAGACCCTCATTAAACCGCTCACGCACTTCTTCGTCCCGCAAGTCGAATGTCCCCTGAGGCGACATTGCGAAGCCGCCCCGGTTCGTGGTGAACCAGTAGACCGCACGTACGTCGGCCGCAGGCACCATCCGCCTTGCGGCGAGTGAATAGACGCCCAACTGGAGGCGCTTGCCCCGGTCGATGGGGTCGGAGTCCAGGTCCTTGTACGGTCTCGCGCTGCCGGTCTTATAGTCGATTACCAGCGCGGATCGTCCGTCGGCGCTGACGTCAATCCGGTCGATGTACCCTCGAAATCGCAGCCGCGTTTCCGGATCTTCGACTTCCAGGGAATCGCCGCCAAAGCCGAACCCGGCCTCGACTACGATCTTCCCTGTGCGATGTCCTGCCCGCAGCTTGGAGTCCTCTTCGAGGAAGGTCTCCAGATCGGCCAGGATGTCGCGTTTCTCCAACCCCCACAGAAGCGGTTTGCCGGTGACGCCCTGCGATTCAGCACGGTCGAACTCCTCATCAGCGATGTCGAACAGCCTCCGTCGCAAAGCCGGAGCCTGCTCCTCATCAGGGGCCGGAATTTCTCCTCCGGCGTCGACCTCCCGCGCGAACCGCTCCAGAATCCGGTGTATCAGCGAACCGCGGTCCAGTGGCGAGATAGACGCGTTTTCCTCCGTCGACTCCAGGGCGCTGAGCCTCAGCACGTGCCCCAGGAAGTACCGGAATGGGCAGGCAGCCCAGCTTTCCAGGCTCGTGGCCGATACCGGCGACCGGCCCAGATTCCGCCGGAACCGCGCCTCGCCGCTCACCGTCGATAGGTTGCCGTCGAACTCCGTCAGCCGGTCGAAGTTACGGCTTCGGGCCAGGCGCACGGCGTGGAAGAGAGTTCCCGCGCCCGCGAATGGGTGGTCGTCCAGCCTCGAGCCGCTGCCTCTCCACCGAAGCAAACGGCTCAGGTTGTAGTCGAGCCCGTCGGACAGCGCCGCCTCCGGGGTGGCGGACAGCGCGTGCTCCGGCGAGTAGTCCACCGAGAGCCATTCTCGGTCCCCTAGACGTCCCAGGCCGCTGGCGTGCACCGGTGCGCCCTCTAACAACGACGCCTGCTCGAGAAACCATCGCGACGGATACGCCTGGCGCTGCGACGCCGCGTTGGCGACCGGATACGACAGCTCGCGGTGTGCCGCGGTAGCCAGCGCGGAAAGGTAGTCGTAGCGCTCCGCTGCGATGCGCTGGGATACGCGCGACTGCCCCCCAGCGGCCTGCCAGCCTGCCTCGGGGAGCAGCGGGTCCGGACGGATCGCCGGCGGCATCCCCCCCTCGACCATGCCCACAAGCCATACCATGTCAAAGCTCATGCCGGCCGCGGCGGCAACCGAGGAGACGAACACACCCTGGCCGGTAACGCCAAGGTGACCCACGGTCGCCCGCAGGGAGTCCTCCACGGACTGCCGGAACTCGTCCAGCGTGGCCCCGCGCCCTACGCTGTCGGCGGCTCCCAGCTCCCTCAGCACGCGCAGCACCTTGTCCAGCGCGACGCCTTCGGCCTCCGGCAGGCGGCTGTCCAGGTAGCGCTCGAGGATACGCGAGGCCCACTCACAGAACTCCTGCCATCGGCTGCCATTCTCCGGCGGCTCGACGTCCCGCGCCAGGCTCTCGACAAACGCCAACACGTCCCTGGCGGTGGCAGCCTCGGACACCATGCGGTCGGCGCGGGCCTCCGTTATCTCTTCCGCGGCCACGCGCCGTGAAGCCTCCTCTTCCAGCCGCGCCCCATGCAGGCTGAGACGGTCGCGCCACTGGTCCAACCCTCGAACTATTCCCGCCATCCTGGTCAAGGAGTCCCACTGGCTGGGGCTGAAGACACCGTTTCGCGCCTCCGGGGGGCGAACCGGGCAGCCGGTCAGCCACTCCATCACGTCCGCACGGCGGAAGTCGCCGCCCGGCATCGCGAGCAGGCCCGTCAGCGTCCGGCCCGCGGCGCTGTCGGCAAGAGTCTGCCGGTCCGGTCCGGCCATGGGAATGCCGACCATCATCAGCTCGTCCCGCACCAGAGAGGCGTAGGGGTTGTCCATTCTGTACAGAATCGCCATGCGATGGAAGGGAACTCGCCGCTCCCTCGACTCGTTTACGATTCTCCTTATCGCCCACCTGACCTCTTCGTGGGCGTTGGGCGCTACGTGCAAGCGAACCCCGCCGGACCGTGGCTGTTCATCAGCCTCGTCGTCCTCGACCGACCTGGGACTTCCCAGGAGAGGACCGAGCGAGTCAGCCAGCGTGACGATCGGCCTGTCCGCATCAGCGTCTCCGGTCGTTCCCAGCACCACGCAACAATGGTCCCTCTCGGCCAATGACTCCATGAGATTCAACTCTGCCGGGCTGACGTTGCGGGGCAGGTAGACGATCACCGGGCCCAGGTCGGCCAACGCGGGAGCCTCGCCGCGCCGCACCGCGTCGGCGGCCGCTTCCGCCAGGTCCTCAGCGTCGTACCAGTCCCCGCCCACCTTCCGGCGGAACTCGCGATACAGCCCGACGAGGTCGCGGCGCAACCCGCCCTGCCTCTCGAGGGCGGCGAGCACGTCCTCACCTGCCCGGCGCAGCTCGCCGAAGGACGCGCGCACGCTGGCCTGTGTCGCGGCGTGGTCCCTCACCGGCGCAAGCGGCCCCGTCGCTCCTGCCATCACCTCTCTGAGCCACACCCTCTCCAGCACGGACGTCAGCGGCCTTCGCCCCGAGCGGGCCATCGCCGCCCCTCCCAGCAACTCCGAAAGCACCGGCAGCACGATAAATCGAACATTCGCGAAGCCGCCCCGTCCCAGTTCCTGCCGCAGGCTGAGATTCGCGTAGCTGGACGGACCGACCACGGTCACCGGCGCGAGCGGGTCGCCCTGCTTTGCGTCGCGAACCAGCCGCCAGACCGCTTCCCGCAATTCGGGCGACTGTCGTCCCACGAGCAACCTGCCCGCACTGAGGCCTCGATTGTCGCTTGCCTTGTATTCCATACCTATACTCTACCTCACACGTCCCGCGTTCCAATACAATACCGCAGTGCCGTAGAATGCGAAACAGGCCGGCGCTCGGAAACGCCCAGACAGCCCCCAAAATCGTAACCCCGGCCCCCGAACCGGAATTCAGCGGGGCAAGTGCACCCACAGGTCGGTCAGCCATGCGGCAGTTAGCAGAATCCACGTTCGCCAAGGCAAGCCTCAACCGCAACTACTCGTTCGAGGCCGCCTTTCCGTGGCTGCTCGCGCTGCTGGCGGTCGGATACATCGCGTTTCACTGGTCGGATCCGGTTACTCTGGCTCCGGACAGCGGAGGCTACCTGCAGTTCAGCGAACACCGGACATCAGGCTACCCGCTCTTCCTCAACGCGGTCGAGGCGCTCCTCGGCACGACGGACGCGGCGCAGAAAGTGCAGCTCGTGATAGCTGCGACGGCGTTCGCCTTCCTGGGCTGGAGCGTCCATCGCGCCTTTCGGTCGCCCTTCTTCGCGTTGGTGCCGGTCGTCGCGCTGATGCTGTATCCCCGCATTGCCGACCTGCACGGCTACATCCTCACCGAGTCCATCTTCGTCTCGCTTCTGTGCCTCGTGGTTGGGGCCATCGCGCTCTCGGCCCGCCGCCCGACGTGGCAATGGATGGCGCTCGCGGCGCTGGCCTGCGGCCTGGCGATTGCGGTCTGGCCGGCCGGGTTAAGCCTGTTGTTGATCTGGCCGCTCCTGTTCTGGCTCGTCTGGAAGCGCTGTGACGGGCGCCGGCTCGCGCTGGCGGCGGCGGTCGTCGCGCCAATTGCCCTCTGCCTGGTGGCGGAGAGCGTAATCTGGCACGCATCCCACGATTCCGATTCGCGCCCCAGTCTCGCCGACAGGCACCTGTTCGCCAAGGCGCTGATAATCGAGCCTGGTCCGCCACTGTCCGATCCGGAGCTTGCCGGAATCATCGACACGGGGCGCGAGGTCATGGCCCCGGCGCGGGAGCTGATCGCCGGCGCGCCCAGCCACTACGTTCGTGCAATACTTCTGGCGGAGTTCGAGGTCACAGGTCAACACGCGACATACTCGCGTGTGTTTTCGCCGGAAGTAAGGGCGGTAGCCGACCGGCGCGGAATTGAAGAGCATCGCGTTGTTGCCCAGATAGGGCGACCGGCAATGCTGTCCTCTCCCGTCGCCTGGATTGGGAACGCCTTGACCCATTACACGGGGCTATGGTCACGTGCATTTGTCACGCCCGCGACCCTGAAAGAGTTTCAGTCGTACATCGACGAAGCGGAACGCAACGAACTCTTTGAGACCGTTTCGGTCTTTACTCAAGGAGTGGAGCACGGTTCGAAGCCTCCATTCATAGTTCGATTTGCGATGGGTGTGGGATTGATGACTTTGCCGTTCGCCGTGGCTTTGGCGGTGTGGCAGCGTCTTCGCCAGACGTGCCCTGACGGCAGATTGGTTGTCGCAGCCGTTGGCGCATGGGCTGTCCACACACATCTGCTGTTTGTCGGTCTGTTCGGGGTGATGGCCGGCCGCTACGCCGACTCGATGGCGCCCTTTATGGCAGTATCGGGCGCGCTTCTCGCCTTATGGGCATTTGACCGTCTCACCATCAAGGGGTCGAAGCCCACCTTTCACAGGTCGTAGCCAAGCGAGTGCGACAGCTCGAGAGTCTAGTACCGGGTCAATCTGAATATGCTGGACATTTTTCCCTATCCGTCATTCCCGCGAAAGCGGGAACCCGGGGGCGGGGCAGCATCACCTATGACAAAACCAACTGGAACCGGTACTAGCTGCTGTGACACTTCAGCCGGCGCCGGAAGTCTTGCCCACGGCAAGCATAACTGGCACAGGCTAGATTTCGACGAGCCTGTTGCAGATTACCAGGTGCGCCCAAAACCGTCTCCCTCGCGATCAGCCTGCCCCCGCGCCCGACTCTGAACCCCTACGGCCATCGCCTTGCGTTCGCCATATTGCTCAGCCAATGTCCCCCGGACGCCCCAACGCACACCCCGGCCGCACACCCGCGCCCACACCCGACCCACTCGCTCCTCCGCACCCGAAAAAACGTCACTTTCCTGCGCCATCCGTTCACCGGCACTGCCCCATCCAATCCCACACACGTCCCACCTCTTCACCACGTCTGCGCCATTTCTCCCCCACCAATCCGCCCAAATCCCGCAATTTCGCCAACCCTCTTGAATGATACGCACATGCGTGCTACCCTCGCACACGGTAGGGGCGGGTTTCAAACCCGCCCGCGCGATTGACCCCGCGGCCCGGAATCCCTGCCCCCAAGCGGGGTTAGGCCCCAGGCATCCGTAGGGGCGTCCCTTGTGGGTGCCATTCCGTAGGGGCGTCCCTCGTGGGCGCACTGTGGCAGTGAAGATACGGCTGAGTGACCCTGCTCCGTCCCCCTGTCCTCCTCTGCCACGCGGCGCCATTCTTGTGTCCCAGCAACCCGCGCCAGCATTACAGATTCGCGCGGGACCGGCGACACCCTCAGCTAGGAGGCGCACAGAATGTCACAGAAACGAACAGACTTCGCCTTCCCGCGAAGCCTGTCCCCGTGGAAACGGGGAGCGGGAATAACGGTGTTGGGGGCGCCAGGAAATCTGAAACAGGCTCGATTTCGACACCCCCATTGAATCGTCCGCACATCAGTGCTACTCTTCCTTGCATGACAGACCGGCATCGCCGCCAGCCAACCACGAAGGCACTGTCTGGGACCACTCGCCGGCTGTCTCATTTCTGGCGCATTTCTGCGATTTCATTGCCAGATTCAGCCCCGCAAGGCCTCCCGAAAGGTGCAACCCGACAGTGCCCCCAGCTATGAGATGGCACAGAATGGCACAAAATGACACATATTTGGGCGAAATCCCCCTCTCGCGGGCGACCTGTTGCCCATCGTCCACCGGCATTCCGGCTTCATCTGGGACGCCTTCCACCCTTGGGAAGACCCCAGTCGATGGACTCAAACCAACCAGGAATCAGGACAGAAAGATGCAGACTCGCAATCCTCACCAAGTAGCGCCTCCAGGGCTGGTCGATGGTAGACTTACGTGGCACAACAACCCCAACTAGCTGAGCATATGAGGCACGATCCTAACCGAGACTTCCAAGTCCTGTCCCCAAGTGTAGACGGAGATTCGACAGGCTCAAACATGATGCACGTGCGACGTGGGCGTCTGGTCGCCGCCTTCCCGTGGCTGCTTGCGCTGCTGGCGGTCGGCTACACCGCGCTGCACTGGTCGGACCCGGTGAACCTGGTGCCGGAGAGATTGTTCGACGACAGTCCAATCTTTGGCTACAAGGAGCCGCCGGGGCCTCTACTTGCGTTCGCAGTCAGAACGACGTTGGGGGCAGGATTGCTAGTCTCATTAGTGGCAATCGTACTGGCGGCGTGGCAACGACTACGTGACGAAGATCACACGCCAGACGCCCGACTCGTAACAGCCGCCATTGCGGGCCTGGCAGTCCACGCCCACTTTCTCCTCATTGGATTGACTGGCGTCGTGGCTACGCGGTACGCCGGGGCTATGGGGCCGCTCTTGGCAATATCCGGAGCTCTGGCGGCAAGCTGGATTCTGGAACGAATCGCGCTGCCGAGGATACGAGGTCTTTGGAGGACTGGCGCGTTGAGCCGGAGGTTCGCTCGATGAGCATTTCGTGCCTCAGCGTGGCCGTGTTGTTGCCGTGCCTCGACGAGGAGGCCGCTATAGCCGGCGTCGTCGAGGCGTTCCGGCAGGCGTTGCCGAACGCGCAGGTCTACGTGTACGACAACGGTTCCACCGACGCCACGGCAAAGCGTGCTCTCGAGGCCGGCGCGGTGGTAAGGTCGGAGTCGCTGAGGGGCAAGGGCAACGTGGTGCGCCGCATGTTCGCGGACGTCGAGGCGGATGTCTACATACTCGCCGATGGCGACGGCACCTACGACGCCTCTGCCGCGCCCGGCATGGTGGACAGGCTCATTGCCGAAAACCTGGACATGGTGGTGGGAGTGCGCGTCGAGACAGAAGGCCAGGACGCCTACCGGCCGGGCCACAGGATGGGTAACGCCCTGCTGAACCGGATGATCCGGAGGCTGTTCGGTGGCCTCTTTACGGATATCAGCTCCGGCTACAGGGTCATGTCGCGCCGCCTTGTGAAGTCCTTCCCCGCCCTGTCACAGCAATTCGAGATCGAACGGAACTGGCCGCCCACTGTGCCCACCTGCGACTGCCCAGCGCCGAGGTGCCAACGCGCTACGTCGAGCGTCCGGAGGGGGGTGAGAGCAAACTGCGCACACTGCGGGACGGCAGGCGAGCCCTGCTCACGATCGGGCTGCTTCTAAAGGAGTTCCACCCATTCTTGTTCTTCACGTCGGCGGCCGCCGCGCTTGCCCTGGTCGCATTTGTTCTGGCGGTGCCCATCGTCCTCACCTTCTGGGAGACGGGCCTTGTGCCGAGGCTGCCCACGGCGGTGCTGTGCGCCAGCCTGGGGCTGGCATCTCTCGGCAGCTTTCTCAGCGGCGTCATCCTGGACAGCGTGAACAGGGGCCGGCGCGAGATGAAGCGCATGGAGTACCTGCGCTATCCCTCCGTGAAGGAGGCCTGCCGGGAGCGACACGGGCCGCGCCAGGATAGCGCCGATGGCCCACCTATGGCCATCCTGTAGGGGCAGGTTTCAAACCTGCCCGGAGCAGGACTATCCCTGAATTTCGTATTCCGGCCCCGCGCTTACCGGGAACTCGCCACGCCTGGCCTCTCGCCGGCAGTCCCCGCCTCAGACTGGGCGCTCTTCTTGAACGCCGACGCAGCGGCGCCAATCAACTGCAGAACGGCCATCACCAGGAAGGCAGCCTTCAGTCCGGTCATGAACGAGCCCACCAGCCTGGAGGCGGGCCCCGCATCGAGCACCGCGTCGATGTTCGGCTCGAATCCCTGGCTCGCCATTACCGCGGTCACGATGGACGCGGCGATTGCGATTCCGGTCACGTTCCCGGCGTTTCGGGTAAGATTCACGAACGCCGCGACCACGCCGTGTCTTCTCGGGTCGGCGGAACTGAAAATCGAGACGGAGTTGGGAGACTGGAACAAGCCCGAACCGGCACTGTGGAGCACTATACCCACCAGCGCCACGACGATAGAAGAGGACACGGTGATGGAGGCGAGCGTGAACAGCCCGGCCGCTGAAAGCAATAGCCCCGCTACGTTGAACAGCCTCCACCCGTACCGGTCAGATAGCCGCCCGCTGACCGGACCCATAATGATCCTGCTTACGGCGTTTGGGAGCAGCACCAGGCCGACCAGTGCGGGGGTGTACCCGAGCGCGGCCTGCAGGTAAAACGGCAGCAGGAATCGCGCGGAGGTTATTCCCAGGAAGGACATGAAGTTGGTGGAGATGCCGATTCCGAATACCCTGTTCCTGAACAGTCCCAGGTCCAACATTGGCGACGGGGCGCGGCTCTCCCACCAGATGAACGCGGCCAAGAGCACGACGAACGCCAGCCCGGCCACGACGATGGGCGGCGAACTCCATCCCAGGCTGGCGCCGTTCGACACGGCAAGCAGGAAAGTGACGAGCACCGCCGTGGACAGCGCCGCGCCCGGAAAGTCGTACGACCGGCTGCGGGTGTCCTGGCTGAAGACCTGCCCCCTCACTACCGCCACCATGACCATCATGGCGAGGACGCCCATCAACACGTTCACGTAGAACAGCCAGCGCCAATCCAAGGCGGTTATCAGGAACCCGCCGGCCACGGGGCCGAGTACGCCGCCCGTCCCCACTACGCTCGCATGTGAGCCGATTCCCTTGCCCCGCTCCTCGGCTGGAAAGACAGACGTGATCATCGCCATGCCGGTGCCCTGCGTCATGGCAGCGCCGACTCCCTGCACCGCCTTGAAGGCGATGAGCATCAGTATGCTCTGCGAGCCTGCGGCCAGGAGCGCGGCTCCCGCGAAAATTGCCATGCCGGTGAGATACACGGTCTTGCGGCCTATTATGTCGGAGAGCCGGCCCATGGGGAGTATCAGCGCGCTGACGGCGAGGCCCTCGGCGACTACCACCCACTGCGCCGCGGACAGGTCGGCGTCGAAGTGCTGGGCAATGGTGGGAAGCGCAACCGACATGCCTCCGTGGTTGATGACGGAAGTCAGTGTCCCAAGTGCGACCGCGGAGAACACCCACCATTTGTAGGCGGGTCTGTCGAACACGCCGGAGGCTAGCACGAGCGCCTAATCCTCCCGCGCCGGGTTCGCGTTCACTGTCACCTCCCGCGGCCGTGATGCCGATTCCGCCCCGCGGCCGACGCGCCTGGTGGGCGCGGGCGTGGAGAGAACGAGCGCCGCCGCGAACGCCATGAGCGCCACTCCCACCCACCATGCGGGATCGTAAGTTCCCCAGATGTCCCGCACGTAACCGGCGGCGGGAGCGCCCAGCCCGCCCACGACAAGATTGATGGGGTTAACGAGACCGCGAATGCTACCCACGCTCTCGCGCCCGAAGTAGTCTGCCCAGATGAAGTTCTGCAGGAACATCATCCCACCGATGCCCAGGCCGAACAGCGCCATGGACGCGAACATGACCGGGAGATTGTCCGCGTAGATTGTCATGACGCTTGCCATCGCAAGCATCACAAAGCCAACCGCGCCGAGCGCCCGCGCCGGAACGTGCCTGACCATCAGCCCGAATGCGAAGGTGGTCACCCCCGCGCACACGGCGTCGAGCGCGGTTGCGAACGAGATGAGCGTTGGGTCGAGTCCCTTGTCCATGAAGTCGGCTATCCTGTGCAGAGCGACGGTGCCGGTGGCGAGCGAGACGGAGCTGAACACCACCACCAGCTTCCACAGCGTGGCCGTGCGCACGGCCTCAGACAGGCTCCATGAGACCTCCTCCGGGGCGCCTCGCGATGCCGTCCGATCGTGCAATACGCGGTCCGGGCTTGTGGCGCCGTCCGGCCGCAGTCCCATGTCCTCGGGCTGCCGCCTGACGAATATGGCCGCCAGCGGAACGATCACGCCCATGCCGATCACTGCCAGTATGATCCAGGCCCTTCCCCACCCGACCGTGTCTATCAGGTACTGGGTCAACGGCACGAACAGCAATGCGCCCACGGGGATACCGACCGACATGAACGCGATAGCCTTGCCGCGGTCTGCGACGAACCACTTGAGCACCGGCACCGACGTCACCAGCGCGCCCGGGCCGCTCATCCCGACCAGGCCCATAACGGCGAACAGGACAACCAGGTGCCAAGCCTGGCCGATGAAGGACAGTCCTATCATGGAAAGGCCGGTCATCATTGCGGCAACCGGCAGCAAAACCCGTGCGCCGAACCTGTCGAGAAGCAACCCGACGGCAGGGCTCGTCACGGAGCTCGCGCCCTGCCGGGCGGTGTGCGCCCAGCCGAACGCGGCGCGCCCTATGCCCAGGTCGTCGCCCATTGGCTTGATGAACAGGCCGAAGTTGAGCGAACCCATCGCCATGCTCACCGCGCCGGTAGCTGCCATGACCCACACTATCACCCAGCCGTAGTAGAACCGGCGCGGCCTAGCGTCCACGTATCATCTCGGTCGGAACCTCCTGAAGGTCACCCGCCAAGCGGGATGTGTCGACTTCTGCCAGGCTCGTGCGATCCGTCCGCCCGTCGAGCCGCCGCACGGGACAACGCACTTTCCACCGTTGTGCGGTCGTTCAGGTATCATGTCGGCGCCGCCGCTCGGCATAGCCCCGCGGACTTGGATTCGCATGATACCAGACGGCGATGCGTCTAGTGCGGCCCAAGTCCCTGCCAGCATGGCTGTGTCTCCAGTCATTGTGGGATCAGGCCTGGCGCGCCTCGATGAGATCAACAAACGAGAAGGAATCGAAACCTCTTCTCGTATCAGGGGAAGTCCAGAAAGGCAGTTCTTATTCAAGGTATGCGTGTAAAGGCGATGATACCAGTCGGGATGGTGTTCGCGGTGGCCCCGATTGCCGCGGTCATCATGGGCGACTCGCTGATGTACGTCGTGCTCCCAGTGGCGGCGGACGACTTTGGCGTAAGCGACCGGCTCGGCTTCGCGGCCTCGTTCTGGATTGGACTCGCCCTCAGCATCAATCGCTTCATTCGCCTCGTCAGCAACGCCACCGCCGCCTCAGTCTATCAACGGTTCGGAGTGCGCTGGCCCTTTGTCGCGTCCATTGCCGCCGGCGCTCTGACGACGCTCGCGTATGGTCTAGGCAGGGGCCTGGCGCTGCTGCTGTTGGCCCGCGCCGTTTGGGGTATTTCGTACTCCTTCATGCGGCTTGCCGCGCACCTGACGGCGTTTGGAGTCGGCACTTCCGACATCCGGGGCAGGCTGATGGGCTTCTTCAACTCCGGGCAGCGACTCGGCAGCCTGATAGCGGTCACGGCCGGCGCGATGTTGTTCCAGATCACGTCGAGAGAGGCGACGTTCGCTGCCCTGGCCGGTGTCGGACTTCTCGGCGTGGTAGCCGCAGTCCTGGTCCCCGACCTCCGGCCCGGCCGCATGGACTCTGGCGGTAGAGGGTTCCGAGGCCACCTCGGTCCCTGGACCCTAGCCGTGTCGAGGCTCCCGGATGACAGCGGCGGTCTGAGATTTCCCATTCTCTCCATCAGCTTTATGCGGTTCGCCACGGCGTTCGCGGCGAACGGCCTCGCCATAGCTACCGTGGCCCCCTACCTCGCCGAGGCCGCCGGGGAGGACGAGATGGTGTTGGGAGGAGCATTGACCGTCGTGACTCTCTCCGGCATCCTGATCGGATTCAGGTGGTTTTCCGATCTCGGCCTCGGTGTACCCCTGGGGCACCTGTCGGACCGCATAGGCAGGCGTTTGTCAATCGCGATTGGAATGGCCTGGATGTTCGCTCCGCTGTCCCTCATAGCCGCGTTCGACTCCGTTATCGCGGCGGTCGTCGCGCTGCCGGTGCTGTTTATCGCCGCCGTGGGAGTGAACGCTGCGCTGGACGCGGCGATGGGCGAGACGGCGCCGGCCGCTGCCCGCGCCTCCGCAATGGGCAGGTACTCGACCTGGCAGGACCTGGGCTCGGCCCTGGGCCCATTCGCCGGATTCCTGATCGCGGCGAGAATCGGATTTCAGGGAGGCTTCCTGATCGCTGCCGCGGTGCTGGCGGCCTCGTGGGCGCTGTACGTGATCGCCACAGGCAGCCCGCTGAGGCACGGGGCGCGCTGAACGAATGCGAAGAATGCGACGGAACCTGCGAGGAGGTGTAGACATGAGCGAATCCCTGGAGGCATTGGCGGAGAACCTGTGGCGCGTTCACACGTCGGGCGGCCAGGTGCCGGTCGCGGCCGCGGCCGAGTTGGCGACGGTGGAAGACGCCTACCGCGTCCAGCGCCTTGTAGAGGCACGGGCTTCCAAGCCGCGATTCGGGTGGAAGGTCGGCGCAACTAGCGAGGCTGCCCAGCGAAGCCTCGACTCCGACGGTCCGGTCTCGGCCCCAATGCACGCGCCGTTCTGCTTCGAGACGCCGGCGTTGGTCTCCGTCTTTCCAGGCCAAAGCGCCAGCGTCGAATGCGAGTTCGCGTTCCGCTTCTGCCGCGACCTGCCGCCTCGGCCCGAAACCTACGGCCTGGACGAAGTCCTGGAAGCCGTTTGCGGCCTTCTGCCTGCGATAGAGGTGGTCGGAGGACGCTTCGAGGACGGCCTGGGCGGAATCGGGCGGCGGCGGCTGATAGCGGACATGTCGGCTCACACCGCCTTCGTTCACGGCCGGGAGCAGACCGACTGGAGCGCGATAGACGCCAAATCCCATCGCGTCAGCCTGTACAGGAACGGGGCAGCGGTGCGTGACGGGGTTGGATCGAACGCCCTGGGAGACCCGCTGCTGGTATTGCTCTGGATCGCCAACCACCTCTCCAGCAGAGGCGAGAGCATCGAGGCGGGCCAGATTGTGACAACAGGCACCTGTACTGGGATCACGCCCGCCGCCCACACTGACCGGTTCGTCGCCGATTTCGGGACGCTGGGGCAGGTTGAGGTCGCGATAGCGGAGCAGCCTGCTTGAGCTGAAGTCATGGGCCGCGCCGGCCGCGCGTACACGGGCGCACTTACTACGGCAGACGTCTGATTCGGGGCATGGCGATCGCCGATACCACGGCGAGAATTGCCAGAATGCCTCCATTCACCAGCAGGGCGCCCTGTGCTCCCAGCACGCCCGCCATTCCTCCAATGCCCAGGTGCCCCACCGGCGCCATGCCGATACTGAGCGTCCACGACCCCATCGCGCGGCCCCGTTCCTCATTGGAAACGTTGGACTGCATGATCGTCCTGTAGATTATGTCCGAAGCGGACGCGCAGGCGTTGATGAACGCAAGTATCACCAGAAAGACCACGAGATTGGAGGTGAGATAGAAGGCCATCTGGCCCAAGCCGAATCCAGCCACGACTATGAAGGCGGTCAGTCCCTTTCGGTTGAGGTTGCTGATAGCGGCAAGAAGAACCAGAGCAAGTATACCTCCGCCCTGGCGCACGGCGGACATAACCCCGAGCCCGGCCGCGCCGACGCCGAGGACGTCCCGCGCGAACACCGGCAGCACGCTCTGGTGGGTGAACCCGAAGACCTCCGTAATCGCGGTCATGAACATCATGGCCCGTAGTATGCGGTTCTCCCGCAGAACTTGGACGTACCCCGCAAGGTTCTTCAGGACGGGTTCGCGATTCACGGGCGCCGCCTGGCCCGCGCTCCGCACGGTCAGCATTAGAGCGGCGGCGACGAGATAGCTAACGCAAATGACGGCATACTGGTTTCCCAGGCCCCAGGCGGCAATGAAGGTCCCCGCAAACAGCGCGCCAATAACTCCGCCGATCCTCTGGTTCATGGCACTAAGCGCAAGGCCGTTCATCGCATTTTCGGCGCCCACTATGTCGTAGACGTATGAATGCCTTGCGGTCATCTGAAACGCCCAGAACGAACCGGAGGCCGCCGCCAGCGCGATGACATACCAGACCTGCTCCACCCCAGCCAGCAGCATGAGAGACATGGTGCCCGAAATGACGGCGCCTAACCATGCGATGGCCCTCAGTAAGTTGCGCCGGTCCACTCGATCGGATACCGCGCCGGACAGGATGCCCAGAAAGAGGAAGGGAGCTATGCGAGCCGCGGACGCCACGCCGACCATAAACGGCGAATCGGTCATCTCCAGCACAAGCCAGCCCAAAGCCACGTGGTCCATGCCCATGCAGAGCGAATGGAAGAGCGAGGCCGCCCACAGGAGCCTGAAGTCCCTGTATTGAAAGGACCGGGCCCATTCGGATTCTGTCAAAAAGGACGCCACGCGGAAACTCCAAGCCTTGGGCATCCGTCACGGGATGGGAGCGCAGGGGAGAGTGCGGGAAGTGTTGGAACCCTGCGCGTTGGCGCAGTGTACCCCGTTTCGCGCAGCAGGCCCTAGCGCATCGGGGGCGCGGTTCTATCGTGTTGCGCCGCATCAGTCCCGCTGGCCGACAGCCAAGAACGGTATCCGGCTTATCCACTCAAGTATGAGTTTGGTATGATAGCCTTCGATTCAAAGTTCTGCTTGCCGATCGAACACACTTCATGGGGTGGTTTCAGCTATGCGTTTCTTCCAAGACATGTGGCATCAAATCGGGACCCGGCTGTACCTGGCCCTTGGCTTCGCGGTGTTATTGACCCTGATCTCCAGCGGCGTGGGTGTGTACTACTTCGAGAAGAGCGGTGACCTCAACGACCAGGTCCGCTCGGAATCGGTGCCCGTGCTCGAGTCGTCGTGGGTCGCAGCTCGCGAAGTTGAGCGGCTGCGCGTCCTGGGGGTGGGGCTGCTCACCGAACCCGATTCCGGACTTGTGGACACGCAGGCGAACTCGGTTACCGATTCCCTGGGGCGGCTTGACGACGCCCTGGAACGTGTCATCGGTGTCCAGACGCTGGCTCCAGGCGCGCTCGAGGTACAGGACGCCGCATACGAAATGGCCGGCATCATCGACGACCTCGCCCTGGCCAGGGACGCCACGTCGGCCGCCAACGGGGCGGCGGACGATCTGTGGGTGCGTCTGAACGGGATCACACCCGACTCGGAAGAATCCGAAATCGCGTTATCGGTATTGAGGCAGGCGTTGGCCGCAGACGAGCTGGCCGAGCTGGAGAGGCTGTTGAACCAGTTGTCCGGTTCGCTCACGGCCGGCCTCGACCCGGCCGTGATCTCGGTGTTGGAAGACGAACGGGGTGTGTTCGCGGTGCGCGGCGAGCAGCTCGCCCTGAGGGACAGATCCGTGAGTCTGGCCACCTCTTTCGATGCGTCCAGCGCGGCCGCGGAGGCGTCCGTTTCCGACCTGCTGGCAGGGTCTCGGGCCCTGTCCTCCGAGACGGTCGAGCTGGCCGTGAGCAGCTTCGACCAGGGCAGGCTGCTGCTGACCGTGATCAGCGTAATCAGCGTGATAGCGGCCACGCTGGCGGCCTGGCTGTGGGTGGGTAACGGCATGGTCCAGCGTCTGTCCCGGCTTTCCGACCGTATGCGAAACATGGCCGACGGCGACCTGGTCACAGAGGTGCCCGAGGTTGGTAGAGATGAAATTGGGGAACTGGCAGGCACGCTTGAGGTGTTCCGGCAGCAGGCATTGGAAGTGCAACGTCTGAACCTGGTCGAGCAGCTCTACGAAGAGCTGCGCGTGGCGAATGCCGAGCTGAAACGAATGCAGGACCGCCTCGTGGCCCGAGAGAAGCTGGCCGCGTTGGGTGAGCTGGTGTCCGGTGTGGCCCACGAAATGGCCAATCCTCTCAACTTCGTCAAGAACTTCAGTGAGGGTTCGTTGGAAGTGTACGAGGAGCTCTCTGAGATGTTGGACAGATACCGGGGTGCGATGTCCGAAGATGATGAGGCCATGTTCGATGAGTTCAGCCAGGAGATGTCCGACAGCCTTAGGAGAGTGGCCTTCAACGGGGGGCGCGCGCTGGCGATCGTCGAGCGAATGCGAGGTCTGGGAGTCGTCGGCAGCGAGCCGGTGTTGACAGACTTCAATCCGGTGGTGCAAAGGTCGGCACAGGTCGCGTGCGAATCTTTCGAGGCGGAGTCCGAGGACTTTCTTGTGCGCCCGATTTTCGACCTTGACTCGTCCCTGGGTCAGGTGCCTCTGGTGGAGAGAGACTTCAGTGAGGCCATGCTGAGCCTGGTCACAAATGCCTGCTACGCGATGTGGCTGAAGCGAGAAGAACTGGGCGGCAGCTACGAGCCGGAGCTGGCTGTGTCGAGCCGGCTGGTTGGTGACGTCGTGGAAGTGCGAATCCGCGACAACGGCCCCGGTATACCGGAGGACGTGCTGCCCCGAATCTTCAACCCCTTCTTCTCGACTCGAGCCGGCGCGATGGGGGCCGGCCTGGGATTGCCTATAGCTGCCGACGTGGCACGGCGTTTCGGCGGCGACCTTTCCGTGGTTACCGTGGACGGCGAGTACACGGAGTTCACCATGAGCCTGCCCGCGTTAGCTGACTAAGGCATTTTACAGTGACGAGTCTCGCGAACGCCTTCGCAGCACGAGGTAGGCGAACGCGCCGATGGCAAGGACGCTGGTAATGCCGAGGATAACTATCAGCGTCGTTCGCTGACGCGGATTAGTGATCACGCCGGTCAGAGCATCGCGGATGCGGGGCACGGCGTCACCGATCAAGGGAATGTCCAGACTCGGCAGCAAGCCCGGCTCAGGCTCAGGCTCAGGGGTTGGCGTGGGCCGAGGTGTCGGCGTCAGCGTGGCGGTGGCCGTCGGTGTCGGGGTCAGCGTGGCGGTGGCCGTCGGCGTCGGCGTCGGGGTCAGCGTGGCGGTGGCCGTCGGCGTGGGCGTCGGTGTCAGCGTGGCGGTGGCCGTCGGCGTCGGTGTGGGCCTGGCGTTGCCGTAGCGGTTGGTGTCGGCGTGGCAGTCGCCGTCGGCGTTACCGTGGGCGTCGGCGCAGGCGTGGCAGTGGCTGTCGGAGTGGCCGTTGGTGTCGGCGTCGGCGTCGCGGTGGGCACAGGCGGGGGAACCGGCGTGTTGGTAGGCTGAGGTTCCTCTGTGGGCGTGGGAGTTGGCTCAGGCTCAACCGTGGGCGTAATTGTGGGAGTCTGAGTCGGGGTCCCGGTATGCGTCGGTGTCGGCGTGGGGGTGTCGTCTTCGGGCGTGGGTGTCGGCGTGTGCGTGGCGGTAGGCTTTGGTGTGGAGGTTGGAACGAATATCGGCCGAGGCGGCGGCGGACTGACAACTTGCTGCTGCTGGTCGGAGTCTATGTCGACAACCGTGACCCTAAGCTCCGCCCTTTCGTTTACGTTGTGGTCTTCCCAGCCAGGGTGAAGACGAACGCGAATAACTCGGTTCCTCGTGTCCTTGCGATCGAAGCTGACTGTGTGGGACATGGTTGTGGTCGGTCCGCGTCCCGCCCAGAATGCCCAAGCAATCAATTCATCGACCACTTCCCCGTTGCATACCTCATCCTCAGAAGCCTCATTGGACTTGGGATCCTCACCGAGCTCAAGCGCCTCACAAGAATCGAAGACGTAAATTCCTCCCTTGATGACGGTCGGGGCTCCTATATCGTCGGTCGAGGTTGCCGGAATGGGAGTGTCGATTCGCACAGTGACAATCAGGCGGGTGCCTTCTCCCACGGAACCTGACGGCGAGATGCTCTCAAGCGTAACCACCGGGCAGGGGACGCCCCCCACCGGGACGCAGCGGTTTTCCTGGGCCAATGCGTCGCCGGTAATCGGGATTTCGGCAAGCGTTGATAAGAAGGCCAATGCGAGCAACGTAATAGCCACAACCGCCGCGACGCGGTGGGCACGGTGGTACAATTTCGAGCTTGTTTTGGCGGTGGGAGACACCGGCATAATAGCAATTGTGACCTCAACATAAACATACGGGGATTATACACAAACACACATGCCGATGTTAGCGAAGAGGATTGGCCGTGCCTGGCGGTATACAGGGCGCCAGGCCGAGTGGGCCAGACAGGGCCAAATGCCGCCCTTTCGTGGGAAAAACCTCGAACATTGTCTCATTTTGACTCATTTTGACTCATTACCTAGCTGGGAGTGCTGGCTGTGTGCAACATATTGAAACGCTGGCGAGACCGAATTGGGCAGAAAAGTTACAAAATGTTACAGAAATGAGACAGGTCGGCGGGAGGTCCCAAACACGCCGCATCTTCACCCCCATCCCCGTATCCAGTACGGGGCAGGCACTAGACTTCCCCCATCGAGGGGGAAGGGACTCTTGAGTGGCGGGGTCGGTCCCTCGTCGAAGAAAGAGTAGCACGGCTGTGCGAGTGCATCAAGGGGGCCGACAGCGTCCCCTCTAACCGGCCACCGTCCAGGCCGATGTCGCTCCCACACTTGACAGCGCGCGGGGCGCAAGGCAAGGTTAGTCGCATACCATCGGCACGCCAGGCCGGTGGAGGCCTCCTTAGCTGAACGGAAGGTGAAACCATGCCAAACATCGAAGTCCTCAACCCCGTCGCAACCAAGTACACCGGCCTCACGGTGCGTCCCGCGCCGCGGCTGGACACCCTGAACGGCAAGACCATCGGCCTCTACTGGAACCAGAAGTCCGGCGGCGACGTGGTGCTATCCCGCGTCTCCGAGCTGATACGCCAGCGCTTCCCGGAAGTGCAGTTCAAGAACTACACCGGCTCCATCGGCTGGGGCCGCACCGTGGCCTCCGAAGAGGACGTCGACCGCATCGCCGAGGAGTGCCAGGGGGTGATAGGCACCACGGCCGATTGAGGGGGATGCACGTCGTGGCTTGCCCACGACACGGTAGCGGTCGAAAAGGCGGGCCTCCCCGCCGTGGCCGTCGTAGCCCAGCGCTTCTCCTCCGCCTGGCGCACCAGCATATCGGCGTGGGGCCAGCCACTGCTGCCCTCCGTCACCATCCC
Organism: Dehalococcoidia bacterium; assembly: GCA_965226695.1. Taxonomy (GTDB): domain Bacteria; phylum Chloroflexota; class Dehalococcoidia; order Lucifugimonadales; family CATOSD01; genus CATOSD01. Next base: position 1,898,112 of record OZ245405.1, on the reverse strand, counting down.
CCACGTCGTGGCAGGCCAGAACCACGACCTGATTCGCAGCATGATCGACGAGAAGATCGACGGCATAGTCCGCGGGCTGCTCGACCCCGTCAGAGAGCCTGCCGCGGCCCCGGGCGCGAACGGCGCGTTGGGGTCCGTGACGGTCGGTGGCGACGACTTCCTGTCGACCGTGGAGGCGGTCAACAGCCTGTTCCTGGACAGGGGCTGGGGCGACGGCTTCCCCGTCGTGCCGCCCACGCCCGAGGCCGTCGAGCGCATGCTCGGGGGCACCAAGCGCGATCCCCAGGACGTCGTGTCCATCATGGAGCCGGGCTTCGGCATCGCCAGCGTGGAGAAGCTGGCGATAAACGCGGTGATCGCCGGATGCCGGCCCGAGCACCTCCCCGTTCTCATAGCGGCGGTGGAGGCGCTGGCAGAGCCGGACTGCATTCTGCGCGAGATGCAGGTGTCCACGGTGCCCGAGGCCCCGCTGATGATAGTCAACGGCCCCATCGCCAAGCGGCTCGGAATCAACGCCGGCACCACGGCCATGGGCCCTGGCGCTATCAACTACGCCAACACCGTGATTGGCCGGTCGCTGCGCCTCTCGCTGATGAACATTGGCGACTGCTACCCCGGCGAGGCGGACATCAACACGATGGGCCTTCCCACAAAGTACAGCATGTGCATCGCGGAGAACGAGGACGCCAGCCCCTGGTCTCCTTACCACGTCGACGCCGGCTACCGGCCCCGCGAAAGCACCGTGACCGTGGTCGCGGTCTCGGGAGTGGCTTCCATAGTGGACGTATCCAGCACCAAGCCTGAGAGCATCCTCGACGTCGCGGCGTCCGCCCTGCACTTCACCGGCAGCGCGCCCTCGGGCGACTGGCTGCGGGGCGGCAAGATCAACCCGGCGACGAACAAGAAGGTGCTCGCCCAGCACACCCTGCTGGTGGCGCCGGACCACGCGCGGATCATGGCCCAGGCGGGCTGGGACAAGGCGGACGTGCGAAACTACCTGCACCGCACGGCTCGGCTGCCGTTCAAGACCTTGTACGGCGACGGCAACATAAAGCGAGACAAGCTGGGCAACTGGTACGAACGCCCGGACCTCCAGTGGCTTGAGAACTACCCCGACGTGGAGGTGCCCATCGCCGCCAGCCCGGACTCGTTCATCGTCGCCGTAGCCGGCGGCCTCGGCAACGTGAGCGAGTTCTTCTGGGGCATCTACGGCTCCGCCACCAAGCCCATCGAGGCGTAGGGCGAGCCCAGCCAAGCGGGCGGGAACAGACCCGCCCCTACAAGAGTAGTGGGGGAAGGGAGCTGTCATCACCCCCATCCTAACCTTCCCCCATAAAGGGGGAAGGGACTGACAACTGACGCGGCCAACGAGGCCTTGAACTGCAGGGCCAGCTTTTCACCGAATACTTTCTGACGGAGGGCATCCGCGAGACGCGGGAGTGGCGCGAGTTGGTAGACGCCGCTACGGAGTTCGGCGCCTTCCGCGCTGAGGTCCGGCGGCGCTACGACGGCCTCGCCGCCGCCGCGAGTCCGAACGAGGCCACCACCGAGCAGGACCTGGTCCGCCCGCTGTTCGAGTTGCTGGGCTGGGCAGACTACCTGCCCCAGCAGGCCGCCGCACGCAACGAGGACATACCCGACCATCTGCTGTTCGCCGACGCCGACGCGAAGGACCGCGCCAACGCGAGGTCCAGGCCCGACGACCGCTACCAGGACGCCCTGGTCGTCCAGGAGAGCAAGCGGTTCGGCCTGCCACTCGACGCCCGCGGCGGAGACGGTTCGCGCCGCTCGGAGACTCCGCACGGCCAGATACTGCGCTATCTGAATACCGCCGACCGCGTGTCGGAGGGCCGCATACGCTGGGGCATCCTGACGAACGGGCGCGTCTGGCGGCTCTACGACAACCGCGCCCGTCCCCGTGCCACCGCATATTTCGAGGTCGACCTCGGCGACACGCTGGCAGGCGGGGACGACGACCGGCTGCTCGTCTTCCGACTTCTGTTCAGCCGCGACTCGTTCATCCCGCGTTCGGGCGACGCCGCGACCTTTCTCGAAACGGCGCTCGCGGAGGGACGCCGCTACGAGGAGAGGGTGGCGCAGGATCTCTCCAGCGTGGTCTTCGAGCGCGCCTTCCCCAGCCTGGTCGGGGCGCTGGCGGACGCCTCCGGCGCGAGCCTCGCCGACATCCGCCAGGCGGCACTCATCTTCCTGTACCGGCTGCTGTTTGTGCTCTACGCCGAAGACCGCGGCCTGCTGCCCGTCAACGACTCGCGCTACGACGACTACGGCCTCCGCAAGCGCGTGCGCGACGACGTGGCCCGGCGCACCCAGAGCCGGTGACACTTTCTCCAGGCGTGGCCTCCAACTACACTACTACGACCACTTCACCACCCTGTGCAGGCTCATCGACGAGGGCGACCAGTCCATCGGCTTGCCGCCATACAACGGCGGCCTGTTCGCCGGCGACTCCGCCCCGATGCTGGAGCGCGTCCGGCTGGCTGACGTCGACATGGCCCCCATCGTCCACGACCTCAGCCACACCCGCTCTGACGGACAGCCCCGCTTCGTCAACTACCGCGACATGTCCGTGCAACAGCTCGGGTCCATCTACCAGCGCCTGCTCGAGCAAGAGCCGGTGCGCGGCGCGGACGGCGGCATCGTCATCCGGCCCAACACCTACGCCCGCAAGGACAGCGGCAGCTTCTACACCCCCCAGGAGCTCGTCGACCTCATCGTCGACCGCACGCTCAAGCCGCTCGCGGACGAGCGCCGCGCCGCGTTCGAGGCGAAGGCCGCGGAGCTAAAGGGCGACCGCAGGCCGCAGCGCCGAACGCCTATCTGAACTGCGAAAGCTCGACCCTGCCGAAGCCGTACTGGACCTGAAGGTGCTCGACCCCGCCATGGGCAGCGGCCACTTCCTGGTCACCGCCGTGGACGTCCTGTCCGACCTGGTCGCCGAGCTTGTGGAGTCCGCGCCCGCGGCGGTCGAATGGCTGCGCGATGGCTACGAGTCGCCGCTCGTCAAGCGCATCGACGCCATACGCAATGACATACTCTGGAGAGCCGTAAGAGTCCGGCTGGGCAATCGACAACTCCCTGCTCACCGACCGCGCCATCATCCGGCGTATGGTGCTCAAACGCTGCATCTACGGCGTGGACAAGAACCCGCTCACAGTGGAGCTCGCCAAGGTGTCGCTCTGGCTGCACAGCTTCACCACAGGCGCGCCGCTGTCGTTTATCGACCACCACCTGCGGCACGGCGACTCGCTGATAGGGCTGCGCGTGCGGGACGGACTGGACATGCTCCGCCGGCTGAGCGGGCTGTTCGCGTCGAGCGCCATACAGGGCGCCGAGAACGCCGCCGAGGGCATGAGGCAGATCGAGGCTATCTCGGACGCCGACATCGCCGAGGTCCACGAGTCCGCCGCCCTGTTCCAGGTGGTGGAGGACAACACCTCCGAGCTTCGAGGGCTGCTCGACTTCCTCTGCGGCCTGCGATGGCTCACCGCCGGCATGAGGGTGAAGGCGCGGACGGAGTTCGAGGAGCCGTTGGCCGACCTGCTCGAGCAGAATTCGACGAACGCCCTTAGGCTGCTGGCGCGCGGCCCGGACAACGCCGGAGCCGTCAACGAGGGCAACCTCGAGACGTCCCTGCCCAGGTTCGCGGATGTGTGGCGCGAGGCCAGGGCCATCGCCGACCGCGAGTCCTTCCTGCACTGGGAGGCCGCCTTTCCGGGCGTCTGGCAGGGCTGGCAGGACGACCGGCCCAGCGGCGGGTTCGACGCCGTTATCGGCAACCCTCCCTGGGATAGGATCAAGCTCCAGGAGGTCGAATGGTTCGCGACGCGTGATCTGGAACTGGCGCACGCTCCGACGGCGGCGGCGCGGAGACAGGGCATCCAGCGGCTGCGCGACAAGGGTGATCCGCTGGCGGACCAGTTCGACGCGGCGAAAGCGCAGGCGGACGGACTGGGCCAGGTCGTGCGCGGCTCCGGCGATTTTCCCCTGCTGGGCCGCGGCGACATCAACCTCTACTCGCTTTTCGTCGAACGCTCGATGGCGCTCGTTAAGCCCGACGGCTTCGTGGGTCTGCTCACGCCGTCTGGCATATACGCCGACAAGACCGCGGCGGACTTCTTCCGTTCAGTCTCCACAGCGGGGCGCGTGTCGAGCCTATTCGACTTCGAGAACAAAAAGATTTTCTTCAAGGACGTTCACGCATCGTTCAAGTTCTGCGCCATCGTTTTCGGCGGGGAGAAACGCACCTTTCCGCAGACCGAGTGCGCCTTCTTTCTGCACGACACGGCGACCGTCGCCGACCCCGACCGCTGCTTCCCGCTGGCCCCTTCGGACTTCGCCCGTGTGAACCCCAACACCGGCACCGCTCCTGTCTTCCGAACGCGCCGCGACGCCGAAATCACCCGCAGCATCTACAAGCGCCAGCCGGTGCTCGTGGACCACTCAGGTGGGACTGAGAGACGCCTGTGGTCGGTGAAATACGCCACAATGTTCCATATGGCTGGAGCCTCACATCTGTTTAAGACGGCGGCAGAACTTGAAGAAGATGGGTACTATCCCGTGGAGGGCAGCCGCTGGAAGAAGGGTGAAGAGCTTTATTTACCCTTGTACGAAGGGAAGATGGTCCAGGCCTTCGATCACCGCGCTGCGAGCATAACCAGCCGGGACGGCAATTTGTTTCGTCCCGGACAGCCGGACAGAACTCTGACAGACGAAAGTCTTGACCCTGAATTCTCGCCTCGACCTCGCTACTGGGTCGATCAACGGGAGCATACGGTTACAGAGAAGTTCGAGTGGATTCTGGCCTTCAAGGACATTACCGCATCAACTAACATTCGCACAATGTTGGCCGCGTTAGTTCCCCGCGTTGGGTGTGGGCACACTTTGCCGGTCCTACTGCCCAGTGAAGAGAGGTTAGACGCCGTAGAAGCGGCTTGTTATCTGGCCAATATGAACAGCTTCGGCTTCGACTATGTGGCTCGTCAAAAGGTCCACGCAACCCACCTAACTTGGTACATCGTCGAGCAGCTTCCCGTCATTGCGCCGGAGGGCTACGACCGGCGGTTCGGCGGCGTTACGGCGCGGGAGCTGGTGCGCGACCACGTGCTGCGGCTCACCTACACGGCGCACGACATGGAGCCGTTCGCCCGCGACCTCGGATACCTCGGCCCGCCGTTCGTAGTGGGACGACGGAAGAGCGCCGCCACCTCCGCGCCCGCCTGGACGCGCTCTACTTCCACCTCTACGGCCTCGACCGCGACGACGCGGCCTACGTGCTGGACACCTTCCCCATAGTTCGGCGGCAAGGACGAAGCCGAGTTCGGACAGCTACCGCACCCGCGAGCTCGTCCTCGCCTACATGAGCGCGCTGGCCGCTGGCGACACTGAGACGGTGGTCGCTCTCTAGACCGGGGGCGGAGCGCCCGGTCTTACGCGGTCGCCGCGTCGGCCACGAACTCGCCGCGGCCGCGGTACATCCCCACGCCGAAGACCAGGTAAGAGGGCATCGCCGACTGCCGACACGGCTTTCAGAACTAGCCGCGGACCATTCCGAACGGGTTCGCCATGCTCACGGCGAGGCCCTCAGTATTGATCCCACCTCCAAGAAGGATTGGAGTAGGTGCAACACCCAACCAAAGCAAGCGGCTGGTGAGCACGTACTTTGCGAATGCTTCTTCCGTTTCGCCCTCTACCACTATCGCCAGGCGAATCACGGCCGCCCACCAAAAAGATTCATGCGCCAAAGCTCTCCCGAACTGTAGCCGTCATCAAGCCAGTGCCGGTTGCTTTCGGCGTCCAGGTTGCGGCAGTTGGTGCGCCCGTCTTCGAGGTCCAGGACAAAGATCTCGTCCACGTCGAAGGCATCGACCAGCAGCGGAGATTGTGTGGCCACTATCACTTGTCGCTCGACGGAAAGTGACTTTATCAGACCGCCAACCAGCGCAATGGCCGCGGGGTGTAACCCAAGCTCAGGCTCGTCCAGCAGGATGACATCGGGCAGCATATTGAGCGGCAGATTAAGCAGCGTCACCAGGGCGAAGAAACGCAGCGAGCCGTCCGACGTTAGATGCGCGCCAAAACTCTTGCCGCTCCACTTGGCCCGCCACCTTAACAAGACTCGCCCGTAGTCCTCCTGGATGTCGAAGCGGTCGAACCCGGGAAGTACGCGCCCAATCTGGCGGCAGATCGTCTCGTAGCGGGCCAGGTCTTCCCTTTCGAGCCGATAGAGCACCGCCGCGAGATTGCCTCCATGGCTGCGTAGTTGGCCGCTGTCGGAAACGTCCCAACTCTTCTTGAACGCGGAAGTGTCGGAAGTGTCGTGGAACTGAAATATTTGCCAATCGCTCATCAGAAGGCCCACCAGAAGTGCGTCGTTCCTAACGCCTACCGGGTTGTCCGGCGACTGAGCAGCTTCCACTATCTTGGCTTCAAGGTGGCCGCTACCAAGGTGCTGCCAATTCTCCTTTGTCCCAGGGAAGGAGGTGCTGTACCTAAACCTCTCGTCAGTGAACAAGAGCCGATCCGGGTGGGCGTGCGCAAGGGCGAACCGGTACTCTCTCCAGTCCTGTGAAGTCCGCATTCGGATTTCCGCTTCAATACGCGGCGTTCTTGCGGCTCCGCCAAAAAACTGGTCGTCGGCCCCGCCCTGCCGCTGGACGTACTCCTGCAGTTGCCGCGACCTCAGCATCCAGCTAAGCATCTCGAAGAACCGCATGAAGTTGGACTTGCCGGAGCCGTTCGCGCCGATGAGCACCGTCGCTTGAGGCATCCCTGACATCTCGACGTCGGCCAGGGAGCGGAATCCCCGTATTTTGATGGACTCTATCCTGTTCGTGCTCATCGAGCGCCGTCCCAACTGAATCTAGCCCTGCCCGCAAATCGCTGGCGCCGTCCGTTCCTCTCACTTGCCAAGAGCATAGGTTTTCGCCGCCAACCGCGCAACCCGCCACACCCTTACGCCCGCCCCGCCTCCGCCGCGCTCCCCGCGTCGGGCGTGGCGGACTGCGTGTCCACCATCCGCGTGAACACGCCGTTGCGCGCGTACAGCGCCGCGTATCCGCCCCGCTCGACGAGTCGGCCCTCCCTGAGGACGAAGATGGTGTCGGCGTTTCGCACGGTGGACAGCCTGTGCGCTATGACGATGACCGTCTTGTCTCCCCTCAGAGAGTCGATGCTCTGCTGCACCACCCTCTCGGACTCGCTGTCGAGCGCGCTGGTGGCCTCGTCGAGTATGAGGACGAGTACGCGCTTGTACAGCTCTCGCGCGATGGCTATGCGCTGCCGCTGCCCGCCGGAGATGTTCAGGCCGTTCTCGCCGAGCGCGGTGTCGTAGCCGTCGGGAAGGGACTCGATGAACTCGGCGATGTTGGCCGCCTCGGCCGCCTCCCGCATCGCAGCGTCCACGTCCCGGCCGTCGCCGCCCCACAGCGTGATGTTGTTTCGCACAGAGTCGCTGAAGATGACGCTCTCCTGCGTCACGTAGCCGATCTGCCGCCGCAGCTCCGCCTGGTCCAGCTCGCCGTAGGGCGTGTCGCCCACGCGCACCGCTCCCGCCGTCGGGGGCAGTATGCCCGTCAGAAGCGTCGCGAGCGTGGACTTGCCCGCGCCGGACGCGCCTACGAAGGCGACGGTGCTGCGCGGCGGAATTTCGAGGCTCAGGTCGTCCAGCACGGGCGCGGCGTCGCCGTACCCGAAGGTCACCCCGTCGAGCGCGATGGGCCGGTCGAAGTCGGGGGCCCTTCCCTCGGGCGCGGTGCGTTCCTCGTTGTCCTCGAGCTCGCGTATCAGCTCGCGGAAGTTGCGCGCGCTGCCCACGTAGCGTAGGAAGCCCTGGAACGAGTTCTGGGCCTGTAGCGCGTAGTTCATGCCGCGGCGCACGATAAAGAGGATGAAGAGAATCTCTATCACCTCCTGGCGCGCTATCTCCACGTAGTACAACAGCAGCGCGGCGATGACGATCATGAAGAACAGCTCCGCGCCGTTGCTCACGAACGCGCTCAAGGCTCTCTGGCGGTATTCCAGGTCGCCCTGCTCGGTGCTGGTCGCGCTCAGCCGCCGCGTGACCTTGCCGCTGCCGTGCGTGGATTTCAGGTACTTGAGCGACCCAAAGGCCTGCACGAGCTGGGACTGCAACGCCGCGTTGGCGGCGGTGGCCCTGACGGAGTACCTGGCGGCAAGCCTAAAGGCGCGCTTGATGAGGAAGTAGCCGGGAATGCCGACCAAGATGACGACGCTGGTGAAGACGGGGTTGATGGCAAGCGGCAGCGCCACGTAGACGATGGTGTAGACCAAGGCGACCATGAAACGCGCGCAATTGTTGAGCACCTGGGCGACGTTGCCTATCTCGATGGTGGCCGCGTTGGTGTACGCGCTCACGCCGCGCGCCAGCACGTGTTGGTAGTCGGCCCTGAACACCCTCTCCACCAGCTCTATCTTCATGCGGGCGAGCTGCGAGCCGGTGATCCTTCCGGCGACCACCTCCTGGAAGATGATGCAACCGGTTCGGGCGGAGTAGAGCGCGGCCATGCCGATTACGGCCACCCAGAGGTTGTATGGCAAGCCTACGAGGTCCGCGCCCCTCGTGAGCGTCTGGTAAAGCGTCGAGTCCGTGGTGGTGGCAGACCCGGCGAGTATGGGCAGTATCAGGCTGATGCTGATGCCCTCGAGCAGAGAGGCCGCGCCGACCAGGCCGAGCCACGCGATCAGCCGCCACCCGATCGAGGCGTAGAGGTATCGAATCAGGTATACGAAGTCGCTCATCTGCGCGTGTCGGAGCCGCCGGGGGTGAGGTTTGCGCTCGGCAAGCCAAGGCCGAGCCGGAGTCCGGGCGTACAGCGTAGCACCAACCCAGGTGCGCCGCAATTCGCGAACGCGGCGCAGAGCGTGTGTCGGATTACCGGGCACCACAAGATTGCGCTTGCCTCAACCAAGAAACCGGCAGTTGCAAAGCAGATGGCGACATTTGGCGAACATGAGTGGATCACAGGTGAACCGGGTGCGGAGGACACAGCCGTGGAGGAGATGCGCCATCGGGCGGGATGCGATTTTACGCGCGATAGGATGGTCGCCCGACTGAAGGCGATTGACGACGAACTGCTGAGCCGCAAGGCCAAGGGCGACTGCCCTCAAAAGCCTCGCCCAACATGGCCGCTTTGTAATCTGACACAGGCTTCACTCCCCCATGAACGCTCCGTGTGATAGTCACGACAAATCGCCGCCAGGGCAGAGGCTGATGGAGGGCAGCGCGCAATCGGGTCCGTTAGCGAGTGGGCGACAACAGGCTAGCGGAGAAGGGGGCAGTCCTTCCTCCCGGGGCTAGCTGCAATAGTCGAGTCCCAGCCCTTCGAGGTCGCTCTCCTCGACGTCGCGAAGTCCCGCCGGTATGCAGCCCGTGAGACTGTTGCCATTCAGGTACAGCCTCGTCAGGTTAGGCAGGTCCCCCCACGCCGCCGGTATCTGCCCCGTCAAACCGATGTGTCTCAGGTACACGTTCTCAAGCCGGGTCAGCCCTCCCAGCTCAGACGGTATCTCGCCTCCCAGGGGGTTGCCTTCGAGCAGCAGATACTTGAGGTTGCTCAGCTTACCCAGTTCGGCGGGTATGCCGCCCGTCAGGTTGTTCTCGCTCAGGTACAGGGACTTCAGGTTCGAGAGCGCTCCGAGCTCCACGGGGATGCCCCCGTCAGGGAGTTCTCTTCGATTATGAGCTCGGTGAGACTCCTCAGGTTGCCCAACTCGGGAGGTATGCCGCCCGTCAGGTTGTTGCTGGTGAGGAACAGGGAATTCAGGTTCCTGAGCTGACCCAACTCTGGTGGTATCGCACCGGTGAGGTTGTTGTGGTTCAGGTACATCAGCTCCACGTCGGCCAGGCTGCCGAGCTCGCGCGGGAGCACGCCGGTCAACGAGTTGTAGTCGAGGTCGATCCTGCGCAGGTCCGCGAGACCGCCCAGCGCCGCCGGTATGCTCCCCGTCAGGCCCGCGTCGGGGAGCAGCAGCACGCGGACGTAGGGGGAATCTCCGCGCTCCACCCTCACCCCCTGCCAGTCGTTGACGTCGGTGTCGGCGCTCCAGTCGAGACTGGCGTCGCCGGCGAGCGTGTCCCTCGAAGCAAGGAGCATCGAGCAATCGCGCACCAGCCGCGGGTTGCTGCGGGGACGGGGCACCACTGTGCCGTTGGAGCACTCGTCCAGCAGCACGGCCACGCCGACCAACGCGGTGGACGTCTCGCCCTCATCGTCGCTGGCCTCGACCGTCAGCGCGTAGAACGCCACGGCGTCGGGGTCGACTGTCCCGGTCAGCGTGATCGCCCCGGTGCTCGTGGATATGGTGAACTTACCCGCGCCGTTGCCCACAATGATCGAGTGGCTCACAGGATCGCCGTCGGGATCGGTGGCGGATATGGCGCCGGCCGACGTGCCCGTAGCAGCGTTCTCGGATATGGTGAGCGTGTATGACGACGCGCCGAACACGGGCGCCCGGTTGCACGCCCCGGTGGTGTGGTCCGCGGGCTCGGAAGGCTCGCCCCAGACGGCGGCATACACCGTGCCGTCACCGTAAGCACGCACCCTGAACTCGTAGGTCGTGCCGCACGCAGGCCCGCCGGTCGAGCTGTACGCTGCAGTCAACCCGGCGGTGGTCGCGACCGCGGCCCAGCCGTCGGCAGAGCCCGACACCTGCTGCTGTAGCTCGTACACCGATGCGCCCGCAAGGGCGCTCCAGGTCGCCGTGAACGTGTCCTGGGCCAGGGACACGCCCAGCCCCGTCGGAGCCGGCGGAGCGTCCTCGGCTACGTCAGTCACCTCGATCTCCACCGTCGTCGTCGCAACGCCGGCCCTGTCGTCCCGCGCCTCCACAACTAGCGTGTACGAAGGCACGCCCTCGTGGTCCAACTCCCCGGCAACCGTGACGTCGCCCGTGCTCGTGGCGATGGCGAACCTGCCCGCTGAGTTGCCTGAGGTGATGGCGTGAGACACCGGGTCCGAGTCGGGGTCAGTCGCCAACACCGTACCCACAGGGTCAGTCGTGGTGGCGTCCTCCGCCACCATGAACGTGTACGTGGAAGTCGCGAACTCCGGCGCGCGGTTGCACGCCGACGTGGTATGGTCCGCGGGCTCGGACGGCGCGCCCCAGACCGCGGCATACGTCGTCCCGTCACCGTACGCGCGCACCCTGAACTCGTAGGTCGTGCCGCATGCAGGGCCGCCGGTCGGGCTGTACGTCTGCGTCAACCCGGCGGTGGTCGCGACCGCGGCCCAGCCGTCGCCAGAACCGGTCACCTGCTGCTGTAGCTCGTACACCGATGCGCCCGCGACTGCGCTCCAGGTCGCCGCGAACGTACCGCCGGCAAGCGACACGCCCAGTTCCGTCGGTGCAGACGGAGCGTCCTCGGCTACGTCGGTCACCTCGATCTCCACCGTCGTCGTCGCAACGCCGGCCCTGTCGTCCCTTGCGTCAACCACCAGCGTGTACGAAGGCACGCTCTCGTGGTCCAACTCCCCGGCAACCGTGATGTCGCCCGTGCTGATGGCTATGGCGAACCTGCCTGCTGAGTTGCCGGATGTGATGGCGTGAGACACCGGGTCCGAGTCGGGGTCGGTCGCGAACACCGTTCCCACAGGGTCAGTCGTGGTGGCGTCCTCTGCCACCATGAACATATAAGTGGAGGTCGCAAACTCCGGCGCGCGGTTGCACGAGGCCGTGACCACGGACTCCACCCCGGAGCCCTCGCTCCAGCCGGCCGCGTATGTCGTCGCGTCCCCGAAGGAGCGCACCCTGAACTCGAAAGTGGCGCCGCACTCAGGGCCGCCGGAGAGACTGTACGTGAGCGTGGTGGCCGTTGTCGCGCCCACACGAGTCCACTCCCCGCCGGGGCCGTCCGTGCGCTCTTGCACTTCGTAGTACCCCGCGCCGCTCACCGCCCCCCACGTCACCGTGAACGTCGAGGAGGCCAGGGATACGCCCAGTCCCACAGGCGCCGGCACCCGGACCGTCTGCGGGCAGTCCGCAAGTCCCAGGCGGTCGAGGTCGTTTGTCTGAACGTTTCTCAAAGACGACCGTATGCACCCCTCCAGGGAGTTCCCCGACAGGCGCAGCGTGCTGAGGCTACTGATGCTCCCCAACTCCCAGGGAACGCTGCCGCTCAGCCTGTTCTCGTCAAGTTCCAGGTTCCGCAGGGCCTGCAGCATCCCCAACTCCGGAGGTATCGGGCCGCTGAGGCGGTTCAAGGACAACCACAGATCTTCCAGCTGCGCCAAGCGGGACAGTTCGACCGGGATCGGGCCGGTCAGGTAGTTAACGCCGAGATAGAGGTTCACCAGCTCGGACAGGTTGCCCAACTCGGGGGGTATCGGGCCGTTCAGCGCGTTGCCATGGAGCTGCAGATCCGTCAGTCTGGTTAGTCCGCCCAATTCGGGAGGTATCGGGCCCGTCAGCCTATTGTAGTGAAGCTGCAGCGTGCGCAGATTTACCAGGTCCCCCAGTTCCGCCGGTATCAGACCGGTCAGTTGCGAGTTCAGGCTAACATTCAACTCCTCAAGGCCCGGCAGTAGACCCAGCTCCGCCGGCAACTCGCCCGTCAGACCCCGTCTCTCCAGCACGAGTCTCGTCACGCGCCGCGGCGTGCCGCCGACCGTCACCCCGTCCCAACTGGTGATCGGCGTGTCGACACTCCAGTTCAGAGTCGCCGTGCCGGACAGCAAGTTCCGTAAGCCGAGAAGGGTCTCGCAGTCGCCCACCAACTCGAGGTTGCTGCCCGGGTTGGCGATCGCTGCGCCTACGCTACAGTCGACCTCGACCACCGTGACCGTGACCGTCACGCTCGTCGTCCCGCTCACTCCGTCGCTCGCACCCACCGTCAGTGTGTACGTCGCGCCCACCGCGGCCCCCGGACCGCCTGCCACGGTGATCTCGCCTGTGCTGGAAGCGATCGCGAACGTCCCGGCCGCGTTGCCCGCTGTAATCGAGTACGCGATCGGATCGTCGTTCAGGTCGAACGCAGTCACCGTGCCCACGAACTCGCCGGCCCTCGCCGCGACGCTCACGTCGGACTCGTACGACGCCGACTCGAACTCCGGCGGACGCGGGCTGCAGGTGTCAGTCGTTGTGGTGGCCTGTGTCCACAGCCCCGTGCGCGCGTTGTAAGTCACACCGTCGCCGTACGCTCCCACCCTGAAGTCGTGCGTGGCGCCGCACCTCAGTCCCGATACCGCATATGTCGTGCTCGTGAGAGTCGACGTGGCCGTCGTCCAGCGGTCGCCCGCTTCGCTCCGTCGGTGCTGCACTTGGTATCCCGAACCACCGCTCACAGACGACCAAGACAGCCTGGCCGTATCCTCACCCGAAGCCGTGGCCGAAAGACTCGCAGGCCGAGGCGCGTACACAGGCGGCGGCTGCGACGGCGTGAAAGTCGTCGTCGCGTTGTCGCCGGGGGTGATGTCGTCATAGGCCCCAATGTCCCGGTAGTACTGGTTCAAACCCGACAAGCCGGATATTCTGGTCGTCGTGGCCGTGGATGTGGCCGTTGCCGCAGCGATGCGGTTCGTCAGGTTCGGAAGCGTCTGGGTGTGCTCGGGATCGTTAATCGGGGCCCCGTAACGCACCGCGTTCACCGTGCCTTGGGCATCTACCTGGATGTCCCACTGCGCCACCGCCTGCCATGCCTCCAACGCAATTGCATGGTGCGCTCCCATCGGTGCAAGAAAGACCACGCTTTCGCGATCTTCGAAAATAAGGCTCAGGACTCGTTCCGTGTCTGAGACCAGAAGTCCTAACCACCCCAGGTACTCCGCCTCGTTCATGAGTTCTTGGCCGCCGAACTCTCCCGCTTCGTGGGCCTCCCTGTACAGATCGTACACATGGGCTTCCCCGCGCCGGTCATAAGTGACAGTCAGTGTTGTGGTTGCCGTGACACCGGAGCCAAGCAAGAATTCGTGAGCGACATAGTCTACGAAGCAAGATAGGAACAGATACTCGGTAGACAGACCTCCTCGAGCAAGTGCAAGAAAGTTCGACCTGACAGTTGCCGGGTAGGCGGGGTTCGATTGATTCAACGCCTCCATAAATCTGCGTTCGGCCTCTGAAGCGGATGGCAACACTTCGTCGTCATCCAAGTCAAGCCAAAAACGTACCGCGGCCTCCCGCTGCTCTACAGTTCTTGCGATGCCACGCCACTCGCATCGTGTGGAATCCACTTGGGCAGTACCGCGGAATGCCAGATGAGTTGGGGACGTTCCGACCAGAGCAAGGCCCTGCGTCAATACTTCTTCGACACCTGGCATGTCCGTATCGCCTGACGGGGCGCTGTTCTGGCCCACTGGGCTCGAAAAGAAGTCGACCAGGCTAACGTCACGTGTCCCGCATAGGCTGCCGGCGCACGGAGGACTGACTTGCGCGGTCTCATCAAGCGCCCGCGAGCGGTTGTTGTCGGAAGATCCGCCTAGTGTCGTGCCCTCAACGAAGTCCGCCTCAGCGAGCATAGTTCCCGGGCCGTACTGGCGAACGGTGAAGAACACCGCCGCGACCAGGATCACAAGGGTCGCCAAGACAAGCATGACTACTTTCGTTCTCATCGTGGCCGCCCCCAAACGGATGTACGCATGTGGGTCTCACTCATTGCTCTTCGTCCATACACTCAGCGACAGCGACGTTCACCAGCAGAAGGACAAGATACACTTCGCATTGGCAGCTCGCAGCCCGTGATCTCCGTCCCTCCTGACAACAACACGGACGTCCGACCCGTCCGACGCTACCGTGAAGAGAATGGCGGCTTTGTCTTCTTCGATGGTTGAGTCGAGTATGGCAATCCGTGAACCATCCGGCGACCAGGATGCACTTGTACCTGCCCCGACCACCTGAAGCCCGGTTCCATCTGCATTCACAACATATACAGCCGAATTGGCTTTACCCGACCCGTCGTGTCCAAATGCGAACAGCAATTTCGTGCCATTAGGTGACCATTGTGGGTTGGCAGTCCTTTTGTGGGAGCCCGGCTGCATTTCAATCACCAGTCTTGGGTCGGAGCCGTCCAGACCGATTACATACAGCTTGTCACTCCATCCCCTTTCCTCAGTGTAGGTTGAAGCGAAAAACGCCAACTCCCTGCCATCGGGGGACCATGCCGGATGTCCATATAGCCAATGTTGGTGACAGCAACCGACCGAAGCGACGTACAGCTGTGTTAATCCCGCGCCCTCTGCCCCAATCGTGTAGAGAGCGGCCCGAATGATCTTATCGCCAACACTGTCGTTTTCACGCACAATCAGTGCCACCAAGAAAGCCAGGGCCTTTCCGTTCGGAGACCACGACAAACCTGTTAAAGGGTATTGATCAATCACGTGTTTGCGTCCGACCAATCCACCCGTCGAGATGTCGGGCAGAACCCGGAGCACATTAGAGCCGTCCGCAGCCATAGTGTAGAAACCATCCCCGGAGCCGTCCGCGCCCGTGAGGGCACTGCTCTTTGCGAACGCTATGCGGCTGCCATCCGGAGACCATAGCGGGGAGACGTCATGAACTGTGTTGTTCGTTAGCCTGCGTCTGCCAGAGCCGTCCAGCCCCGATATCTCTATCTCGAAGTCGCCGAAGCCATCGATTTCATCCTCGTAGTCGTGCGCCACCGTCACGTATGCTACACGTGAGCCATCAGGGGAGATGTCCGGAGTGAAGTAGTATACGTTGTCCTTGGAAATCGTCCGCAAGGTCGAGCCATCTGACGCGGCGACATTAATCGACGTCGCATCATATATGCCGGGGACGTTCTGAATGTGCGAAAAGACGATCTGACTACCGTCGGGTGACCACTTGGGCGTGGGCGACGATTGCGATACGTTTAGCCTGGAATCTTCCCTTGGGGGATGAGCGAAGCCACTTTGGATATCTAACTCACAGAGGGCACCGGCCAACAACGCCGTGGAGAGAAGTGAGGCAACAAGGGCCGCGGCCGGCCGGGCAACAACTCTCACTCCTTGTACCAATCCGCCGACCATTTCACTTTGTCTGATAGAGAGCGTAGATGGCCACGATGTCGAAGGGATGGGGCGAGCAGTCCGGTTCAGCAAATGTTGCATCAATCGGGGACCTTATCTTGTCATCATCGTCGTAATTTAGCACCGAGTCGGGAATGGTCGGGTGGGACGTTACGTATCTCTGGCCGTCGGTCCCCTCAAACCAGATGATGGGACGGTTGAGCAGTGGGGCGATAAAGTCAGGAACAAAGCTGCTCAAAAGGTCCCTAAAACTGAAGCCCGACAGGCCCAGCGCGTGCCCAGCCTCATGAACGGCGATCATGTATGCCTTGTAGCCTTCATCGGGATCATCGCCTAGCGAAGCGGGAGTTGTGTCAGGCATGCAGGTATTGAATGCAACGTTCGCGGGAATATTAAGGTCCGAGAGCCCAGAAGGGTCAGCGATGCTTTTGAATCTGGCCTGATTAAAGCTAACATCAACACTCTGGATGGCATTGCTGGCTTGCCTGTCACTAAGCAATGCCCCTAGGATGTCGAGCAACGCTCTCCAATTCTGGCTTGCCACGTGCTCAGCGATTGCTCTTCTCTCTTCGGGATCCTGAGTGCTCAGGCCCGAATAGCCGTGGAAGGAGGTGACACAGGCGCTTGTCCCTGGCCTCAAGCAATTCTTGAAGGCATCCGACTTGAACTCGGGGAAGGCATGAATGGCCGTCATAGAGGTCACGTTGAACATCCTGACTTCGTTCTGCCGATCGTCCTGCACTATGAAGCGTCGCGTGGGGTCGGTGCCGACAGCGGCAAAGGGACATCCACCTGTCAGGTCGCGTGTCATTGTGATAAACCCGTCGGTTGCCTCCTCCCACTGCTCGAATGCGTCGACGATGATATCGACCCACGTGGCACGTTCGGAAAGTGGAAACGTCGTGTGACAGATGATGTATTCGAATGTTCTTCCGGCGTGGTGTCCGAAGAACGGATAGGTCGCAACGCGCTTGTTGTTTCCTGGCAACTCTGATGAGGGCCACACGAAGGCGTCTCTAGCCGAGAAAACCTTGATGTCTTCGATCTCATAGTTGATTTGGATCGCGTATATCTCGTCGTCGTCGAGACCTTGTATGTTGTGGCTGCTAGACGAATCCGATGGTTCATCGGTCGCGCCGTGATAGTACGGCCACCCACTGTACTTTGGCCAGTTTATGTTTGTGTGGTCTATCGCTCCGATGCCAAAAGACGTGCCAAACCCCAGCTGCCTGTAACGGATAATGTAGTTGGAGCCACGCGAATCGGTCGTCCAACGAAGCGCTGCTCGCCCACTGCCGTCGGCATGAGCCCGTCCACCATCATGGAGTAGGGGGTTGTCTATGACTCGGACAGTCTTGCTGTCGTTACTTGGCAGAACGGCGCCGCCCTGGTCAGTCGCCTTTACCATGAAGTCAAAGCCCGACGGCTGCTGCGCCAGCCCGTTGCCGGACCATATATCATCAAGGTCGATCTCGTAGTAGTTCTCCGCGATATCCGTCCCGTCCGGCAAGACACTAAAGCTGCTGCCATCTCTGACACTCACAGTGTAGCGAGTGTTATGGTCAGAGTTGGCGACAGGCTGCCAGTACAACAAGGCCCTGCGAAGAACTATAGGCTCTACGATAGGTTGGGGCGTTCCGAGCTTGGTTTGCAGAAAGAAGGCGCTCGACAGTGAGGTCCAGGTGCCGCACTCGGTCCAAGGGTCTGAAGTTACGCAGTTCCTACCTCGGGCCTTGTACCAGTATTCAGAGGCCACTCCGTCGAATTCCACCGGCGAAAGGACCTTGCCCTTGGTTGCCACCTCGGTGTAATCCCCGGTCTCAGTGCTCGAACGATGCAGCTCGAACTGGTAATAGTGTGGAGGCCCGCCTAGCTGGTAGGACACCACTATGGTGTTCGGATCTACTGAATGCATATCAACGCTTATGTTTGTAGGTGGAGCAGGCCGAACTCTTGAACTGGCGGCGCTAGTGGATTTCTTACGCGGGCCGTGAGCGTCTCTGTAGAAGACAGTGGCCCTCAAGTACTTCCCGCCATCGGAGGGCTCCGGCGAGTAGAAACTCTGCTCAGCACCTGAGATGTCGTCCCAAGATGACCCGTTCGAGGACTCTTGCCACTGCCAGTCTTCGCCCTCAACACCGCCGTCGGGGTCGTATAGGGTGGCAATGAATGCCTTGCCCACTTCGGGTGCGCTCGCGGACAGGAAACTGACTTGCCCCGGTTCGTCGAGGTTTATGACGTTGATGGTCACTGTGATTGTGTCGTCGTCCTCGCCGTCGCTCGCTTCCACGTCCACCGAGTAGCTGGACTTGGCTTCGTAGTTTAGCGACGCCCTGGTGCGTATCAGGCCCGAGTTGGAGACGATACTGAACGAAGATCTGTCGGCCCCGCTTAGCGAATAGGTGAGGGTGTCATCGTCGGGATCGTCCGCTTCGACTGCGGGGAACACTCCGGTGCCGGCTACGACATTCTCCTCTATGGAGCGAGTGGTGGAGGTGCCATCATCGAATGTAGGTGGTCGGTTCGGGCGTGAGGTGACTGTCACCCTCTGGGTGGTGCTCACCACGTCGTTGGTCCCCTGACGTAGAGTGGCCGTCACAGTGCCGCCTGTGGTGTCGCAAGCTTCAAGGGTAAATGTCACGGTGTAGGAGTATGCTCCCGACAGGGTCCCACTGACACTTTCGTCACCGTTGGAGGGACAGGGACTCTCGAATCCAATATCTCCATTATCTGTGCTAGCTTGTATTGTGTATGCGACCTTGGATTCTACATCCATAGCACGAACGGAAAACGAGTCGCTATCTCCCTCTTGGATAGGAGAAGCAAGATTCAAGATATCGATGGTGGGCGAAGGTTCTGGTGTGGGGTCGGGCGGATGCGGAATCGTTATGGTGCCGGATGTAGATTCGAAACACTCTACCTCAATTACGTCTTCGAAACACTCGTTGACATAACCCCTGTAGATGTAGCCGGCATCTATGTTCCCGAAGCTTGTCGATGAAGCTGTGCCCGTGTCGGTCGTAATTACCGTGCTATCGAAGTGCGTGAAACTTCCGCCAGAGCGCTTTCGCTCCAATCCGACAATCATGAAGTCCGCGCCGAAGAGCGATGAGTACCTAACCGTTATCTCGTCGCCAGTGTGCGAAATCGAGACTGACGCTCGTGGCCTGTTCCCTGGTGGTTATCATCCTGGGCGCGGACTGAATCGTGGAGTGAAAACAACCAGAAGGCGGCGAGGACGAGAGCAAGCGCCAGCGGCGCGACTGCGAGAATCGCGAGCAGTCGTGGCAGCCTGGATGAGCGCATTCCTCGACGGGACAATGTTGCCATCAAGCCATTCTCTCTCGCGAAACAAGTTGGTCCATCACCGGGCACACTCCACAATAGAGGTGGCGATGTGTGCACACTTTCTCACTTTACTGGAGAGTGCTACGCCAGCGCCATAATAGCAGAGGACGCCAAAGAATGCATACACATCACGCAGAGAATGGCGTCCACTGTTGGGTGTGCGAAGCCGACTTGCGGCGAAGCAAGGCCGTGGCCGGGTGAGCAACGTCAGTGGAGGGACCCCGAATGGGCCGCCTGGCATTCTGACCCGGGCTCGCACGGTCCTGGTGGGAGCCTCCGTGCTACGGCAGTTCCAGGCCGTGGGTTTCGAGCAGTTCCTGGTCGGCGAGAATCTCCGCCGTAGGGGCGTCCGCCACCACCACTCCCCCGTCCATGATGATCGACCGGGGGAACACTTCCTTGACCATGTGCATGTCGTGCGTGGTGATCAGGATGGTCTGTT
Source organism: Dehalococcoidia bacterium (assembly GCA_965226695.1). Taxonomy (GTDB): domain Bacteria; phylum Chloroflexota; class Dehalococcoidia; order Lucifugimonadales; family CATOSD01; genus CATOSD01. The sequence goes on along the minus strand of OZ245405.1, from coordinate 1,878,324 downwards.
CCAGCTCGTCCAGAAGGGTTATCAGGCCGCGGCGCGCCCTGGGGTCGAGGCCGGCCGACGGCTCGTCCAGCACCAGCACTCTCGGCCGCATCGACAGAACCGTCGCTATCGCGGCCCGCTTCTTCTCCCCGCCGCTCAGATGGAAGGGCATCCTGGTGTCGTACCCCTCCAGCCCGACCTGGCCCAGGGCAAGCTCGACCCGCTCGTCTATCTCCTGCTGCGGTAGTCCCATGTAGATGGGGCCGAACGCCACGTCGTCGTACACCGTTGGCGAGAATAGCTGGTCGTCGGGGTCCTGGAACACCAGACCAACGAGCGAACGGATGCGGGCGAGCGCCTTCTTGTCGTCCTCGACGACGCGCTCGCCCATCACCGACACCTCGCCGTTGCCGTGCAGCAGGCCGTTGAAGTGGAGCAGCAGCGTCGACTTGCCCGCGCCGTTCGGGCCGAGGATGGCCACCTTCTCGCCGGCGCCGAGCCGGAAGCTCACGCCGCGCAGGGCCTCCCGCCCGTCCGGATAGGCGAACCGCAGGTCCCGCACCTCCAGCGCCGTCTCGGCAATCACATCAGCACCCTTGCCGACACTGCGATCGACGCGAACAGCACCAGCGCGAGAACTGTCGCGGCGATGGCGTGGCCGCTCACCGGCAGCGTCTCCCGCTGCCGGATCGTGCCGTCGTAGCCTCGCGCCAGCATGGCCATGTAGATGCGCTCCGTGCGGTCCATAGTGCGAATGAAGAGCGACCCGGCCATCCCGCCGGCGCTCCGCGCGCGCCAGACGATGGAGCCGCCGGCCCCTCTGCCACCGCCCGCGCTGCGAGCCGCTCTGGAGCGCAACATGCGCTGGGCCTCGTCCACCAGCACGAACAGGTACCTGTACATGAGCATGACCACCACCACCAGGATCTGCGGAATCTTGAGCGCCCTGAGCGCCGCTAGAAGCTGGAACGCCGGCGTGGTCGACGTGAGCACCACCGCGGCGGTCACGCTGGCCCAGGACTTTATCAGCACGCTTGCGAAGAACTCCAGGCCTTCTACGGTGCCCGTCAGGGTGAACAGCCGAAACGAAACGTCGAAGAGAGGGTCACCCGGCTTGGTGAACACCGTGGGCAGCGCGATCATAATGAACGGCAGCGCGATCAGCGAGCGCAGGAACACGCGGCCCAGGCCCACTCCGGAGAGCGCCGCGGCCAGCCACACCAGCCCTACCATGATGCCGAACGCCGGCCACTTGCCCGGCGGCACCGAGGTCGTGGCGAAGATGAAGCCGAGCGCGGTCACCAGCTTGACGCGCGCGTCGGCCCGGTGGAGGAAGCTCTCCCCCTCGAGATAACGGTCTAAGACGCCGGCGGTGGAAATTGGTCTGCCCTGGCCCTGCCTCGGTTGGCGGTCGCCCTGTACACCAGGTATGCGAAGCCGGCGAACAGGACGTACACCACGGTGACGCCGATTAACCCGGCGAGAATCGTCGCGACGGCTTCGTTTTCGATGCCGGGCACCGCATAGTCGCCGATTATGGCATAAGGCGCGTCCAACGCGGTCTCGATGAAGCCCTGGTCTTCCGCTACGCGCTCCAGGCCATCGGGCGAGCCGGACGCGAGGGGCGCGAGCAATGTCACGCCGACAGCGATCAAGTAGCCGACTATCAGCACCCTTCGAAAGCCAATCCCGCGCCCTGAAGCGGGCGCCGGGTCAGGGTCGGCCCCTCGGCGCACTCTGAGCAATTCTGGCCGCGCCGCCAGGATGAACGACAGCGCGAAAACGGTGATCAGTCCCTCGCCTATGCCTATCAGCGCGTGTACGCCAGCCAATACCGGCAGCGCAAGCTGCAGCGGCGAGGTGCCTGACACCGCTAGCTGGATCGCCACCAGCACCGCAGCCGCCATCACGGACACCCACGCGCCCGCGAATCCGCCGACGGCCAGAGTCGTCTTCGACGACGCCTTTACAAGACCGACGGCGGAGTAGACCCCGTAACCGGCAAGCACGCTGACGATCGACATGTTGAACAGGTTTATCCCCAGCACCATCAGGCCGCCGTCCTGGAACAACAGCGCCTGCAGGCCGACCACTGCGGTCATCACGAGTATGGCCGCCCACGGCCCGAGGATGATGGCCGCGAGCGCACCACCCACCAGGTGGCCGGACGTTCCGCCGGCCACGGGGAAGTTGATCATCTGGGCGGCGAAGATGAAGGCGCCCATCACCCCCATCATGGGCACCATGCGCTCGCTCAGCTCGCGGTTCGTTTGTCGTGCGGCGAAGGCGATCACCAGCGCCACCACGACGTAGCCGGCTATGGCCAGAGGGAGGCTGAAGAATCCGTCCGGGGCGTGCAGTGGCGCCCACGAGACCCAACTGGGAATGTTCACGCCGATGCTCAGATACATTGGTGTACCACCTCGTGCGGCGGGCTAGCGGCCGCCCTCGTGGTCGGACTCCCGGCAACTGCTGCAACTGCCGAAGACCGCGAGGTGGTCGATGTCCACCTCGAAGCCGTAAGTCTCAAGTATTCTGTCCTCTAGCGACTGGAGCAACTCCTGGTCGAGGAGCGCAACGCCTTCGCAGCCCTGGCAAATGAGGTGGTGGTGCCGCACCTGGTCGATCCACTCGTAGGAATGCTGGTCGCCTCCCATGTGGGTCTCCGAAACCAGGCGCATCTGCTTCAGCATGTCGAGCGTTCGATACACTGTCGACAGGTCGATGAAGGAATACGACTCCTTCACCTGCTCCAGCACCTCGCCCGCCGTGACGTGGCCCGGCGCGTGCCGCAGGGCGGACAGAATCATCAGCCGCTGCGGGGTCGGCCGGTGGCCGGACTCCTTAAGTGTTTCGATTATCTTGTCTTCGCAACTCATATGGGCTTCCACCAATGTTCGCGAGGCCAAACATAGCACCACAGCGAAACTGCGTCAACCCCTGAAATATGTAAGAGCTACAATCGGTTTCTGCAAATGTTCGCAAATAGCTCAAACCGCCAGTTCCTTCCCCCGTCGATGGGGAAGGCCAGGATGGTCATGACGCCAGGTCCCTTCCCCCTTGGTACACCACCGGTAGGGGCGGGTTTGCAACCCACCCGTTGCACAACAGCCCGGACCCTCACCGAACTGTCGCGCCCTCGGGCCTTCACCTATGGCTTGAAACGCGCCTCGCGCCGCAATATAATTGTACTCGGCACGGGTCGCGGCGCTCGGGCCGCGTGTATTGATGCGCGGCAGGAGCTTCGCGGTGCGGCAGCCGCCGTGACAACCCAAGGAGGAGCCATCAGGTATGACCTACATCATCGCTGAACCATGCATCGACCTCAAAGACGGAGCCTGCGTAGACGTTTGCCCGGTGGACTGCATTTACACTACCGACGAAGACAACATGTTCTACATCAATCCGGACGAGTGCATCGACTGCGCCGCCTGCGAGCCGGTATGTCCCGTGACGGCCATATTCGCCGAAGACGACACCCCGTCCGAGTGGCGCCCGTTCATAGACCTCAACTACGAATACTTCGGGCTGTCCCGTTAGCCCATCGCATTCTGCCGGACGCCTCGCCCGGCAGGGCGTCCCTTCCCCTGCCCCGCCGCAATGGCGGGTCGGTCGCAACCGCGAGTGGTCAGCCAACGGAGAGACTCCACGGCATGGCGCCGCCAATGTTCGAATACCGATAGGCCCGGACGCTTGCTCAGTTCGTCCGGGCCTCTTCTTTGAGCAGGCGGCCGATCCTCGCAGCCGGCCGCCGCGCAAACGTATCATGACCACAACACAATAGGAGACTCCCCAATGCCCAGCATAGACTCGACTCCGGAGTTCGTATCAGACGCCTACGAGAAGATGGAGCGCAATCTCGAGGTGGTGCGCCGCAGGCTTGGCCGGCCCCTCGGCCTCGCCGACAAGGTGCTGCTCAGCCACCTCGAAGACCCTGAGGGCCAGGAGCTGGTGTCCGGCAGCAGCTATCTCAACCTGCGCCCCGACCGCGTCGTGCTCCAGGACGTGTTGGGGCAGACGGTGATGCTCCAGTTCATGCAGACCCGGAGGGAGCGCACGGCGGTGCCCACCACCGTGCACTGCGACCACCTCATCCAGGCGCGTGTCGAGGGCGAGTCCGACCTGCGCGAGTCTATCGCGGAGAACAACGAGGTCTACGACTTCCTCAAGTCCGCGTCCGCCAAGTTCGGCGTAGGCTTCTGGGGGCCGGGCGCTGGCATAATTCACCAGGTGAACCTGGAGAACTACGCCTTCCCCGGCGCGCTAATCATCGGCACCGATTCGCACACGCCCAACGCGGGCGGCCTGGGAAGCTGCGCCGTGGGCGTTGGCGGCGCGGACGCCGTGGAGGTGATGGCGGGCCTGCCGTGGGAGGTGCTCTACCCACGCCGCATCGGCGTGCACCTGACCGGCGAGATGAGCGGCTGGACCGCGCCCAAGGACGTCATCCTGTACCTGGCCGGCCTGCTTACCGTATCCGGCGGAACCAACGCCATTATCGAATACTTCGGGCCGGGCGCCCGTTCCATCAGCTGTACCGGCAAGGCGACCATTACCAACATGGGCGCCGAGCTGGGAGCGACCACGTCGATGTTTCCATACGACGACCGAATGGCCGCCTACCTGCGCGCCACAGGCCGAACCGAGCTCGCGGAGCTGGCCGGCAGGTACTCGCGCCTTGTGACCCCCGATCCCGAGGTCGAGGCCAACCCCGAGGCCTACTTCGACCGCGTGGTGGAAATCGACCTGTCGCAACTTGAGCCACACGTCGTCGGCCCGCATTCTCCCGACCGCGCTCGTCCGATCTCGGCGCTGGCGTCGGAGCTGTCCGGGAGCGCAGACGAACTCGTGGACCAGATCTCCTCCACGCTCATAGGGAGCTGCACCAACTCGTCCTACGAGGACATGAGCCGCGCCGCCGACGTTGCCGAGCAGGCCGCCGCGCACGGCGTTGGAGCCGCGGTGCCGTTTATGGTGACGCCGGGATCCGAGCAGGTCCGGGCAACCATCGAGCGCGACGGCCAGATGGATTCGCTCAAGCGCATGGGCGGCACGGTTCTCGCTAACGCCTGCGGCCCATGCATCGGCCAGTGGCGGCGCGCCCAAGAGATGGTGGGTGTTCCCAACACCATCGTCACGTCGTACAACCGCAACTTCCCGCGCCGCAACGACGGCCAGGCCCAGACGATGAATTTAATTGCCAGCCCGGAGATAGTCACGGCTCTTTCTCTATCGGGCCGCTTGTCGTTCAATCCCATGACCGATGCGCTCACCGGAGCCGACGGCGAATCCTTCAAGCTGGAACCTCCCAAGCCTGCGCCGGAGGTGCCGGAGCGCGACTTCGCCCGCGGCGTGTCGTCCTACGTGGCGCCGCCCGAGGACGGCAGCTCGATCGAGTTGAGCGTCAGCCCGGACAGCGAACGCATCGAGCTGATGGAGCCCTGGACAGCCTGGGACGGCAACGACTTCCGTGACATGCCGGTGCTGATGAAGACGCAGGGCAAGACCACCACCGACCATATCTCGCCCGCCGGGCCCTGGCTGCGCTTCCGCGGCCACCTGAGCAAGTTCAGCGAGAACATGTTCATGGGCGCCACCAACGCCTACACCGGCGACGCGGGCACGGGCCGAAACGTTGTCACCGGCGACGCGAGACATGGCATATCCCGCATCGCCCGGCATTACCAGGACGCGGGCCTGAATTGGGTGGTGGTGGGCGACGACAACTACGGTGAGGGCAGCAGCCGCGAGCACGCTGCGCTGTCGCCGAGGCTGCTCGGCGGCGTGGCGATCATCGCCCGCAGCTTCGCACGCATCCACGAGACCAACCTGAAGAAGCAGGGTCTGCTGCCGCTGACATTCGCCGAACGCGAGGACTACGACCGCATCCGCGAGGACGACCGCATCAGCCTCGTGGGCCTGAATGATCTCGCGCCCGGACGGCCCGTCGAGTGCATAGTTGCGCACTCTGACGGCACGTCCGAGACGCTGCACCTCAACCACTCGATAGGCGAGTCACAGGTGGAGTGGTTCCGAATTGGCGGGGCGCTGAACATGTTCCACAAGTAGCGGACGCCGCCGCGCCGGCGCGGGCTACAACGACGACAGCCAGCCGTACATGGTGTCGAACAGTTCCCGCTCCCGGCCCTGGTAACCGTGATTGGCGCCCTCGATCTCGCTCACTACCACGTGGGGATAGCCCGCGGCGGCCAGGCTCCGCCGCGCCGCGCCGCACACCGGCAGCTCCTGCGGCCCGCCCACGGCGCATTCCTCGCCACCGAAGATGAAGCGCGTCGGGCATCCGGTGTTGGCGGCGTGCGTGGTGACGCTGTAGCGATTGTCAGGGTTGAAGCAGTCCACGTACGCGCGGGCGCTCCAGGTCGACCCCCACGGCACGCCGGGGCGCAGCAGCGTATCGGGCCGGCCCTCGGCCACGCTGCGCTCCGACTCGCGGAACGGCACGGCGAAGTCCTCGCCGTGCAGCGCGACGACCCCCTCGTGGTTGTACTCCCCCGGTGACACCGGCACGACGGCCACGACGTTCTCGTAGCGCTCTGTGGCCTGGGCGTATGCGGCCCGCACCGCGCCACCGCTGTGGCCGCCTATCGCGATCCGGCGGTGCCCGCGCGACCGCAGCAGCTCCAGCCACGCGGCGAAGTCCGCCCGCGAGTCATGCACGGACTCGAAGGCGTATCCGGCGAGCGGACCTCCGCGGACGCCGTTTGCGACGTGATCGTGACCCCTGCGGTTGCCGGTGAGAAACGCGATGCCGCGTTCGGCGAAGCGCTCGCCCAATCCCAGGTAGAGGCCGTTGTAAAAGTTGCCGCTGTCGCCGTGAAAGAACAGGACGGCGTCGACGGGGCTGTCTTGTCCGCCGCCCTCTGCCCCAAAGTACGCGCCGGACAGCGTTATCCCATCCGGACTGGTTACTTCAACCAGGTCTGCCAGCATATGTCAAAACCCCTTGATTCACTGTCCTGCCCGTGCAAATGAAAGGTCAATCGTCCCTTGAGGCAGTCCGCTCACTCGGTTGGACAGGGCCTGAATTAGTGTGACGCCTCATCCGCGGGACACCACCGGCCTAGTAGATGACGCCCTCATCCACCATGGCGGCAAACTCCGGCTCAGCCACGCCAAGCAGCTGCCGGTACACGTAGTCGTTGTGCTGACCCAGCCTCGGCGCCGCCGTCAGCCTGGCCGGCGGCCTGCCCGCGAACCGCCAACCTATTCCGGGTAGCAGCCGCGACTCTCCATCGCCCGTCGTCACCGGCGCGAAGTAGCCGCCTCGCCTCAGCGGCTCGTCCTCGTACACCTGGAGCGAGTTCCGGGACGGCTCCGCGGCCACGCCGGCGTCCTGGAGAACTTGTGCTGCATCATCGGCCTTCAGGCCTGCCGTCCAAGCCCCGATCGCGGCGTCGATCGCTTCCCGGCCCTGCCAGCGGCCCTCCGCCGTCGCGTAGGCCGGATCGTCCGCGAGCTCGCCCCGCCCTATCTCGCGGCAGAGCGCCCGCCACTCGTCCGCCGACGTGACAGCGATGGCGACCCATTCGTCGTCTCCCGCACAGTGGTACAGGTCGTGTGGGGAGTGGGCCGGGTCCAGGTTGCCCGCCGGCTCCCTCAGTCTGCCGCTCATCTGGTAGTCGAGCAGCGCCGTGGAAATGCTGGCCGTCAGCGCCTCGGCCATAGAGAAGTCGACGTACTGCCCCTGACCCGTAGACGCCCGGTGCGCCAGCGCCGCAACGGTCACCATCGCGAGCTCCATGCCCACCCAGGGGTCCGCCCACAGGCCACCTTTGATCGGTTCGCCGCCAGGATAGCCTGACACCGAGTTCCAGCCTGTGTAGTACTGGAGCAAGCTGCCGTAGGCCACGTAGTCCCTGTCCGGCCCGGAGTGGCCCGTGCCTGACGAGGATACCATGATTATGTCCGGCCGGATCTCCCTGAGCACCGGATATCCCAGCCCGAGCCGCTCTATCACCCCGGCGGCGAAGTTCTCCAGGACGACGTCGGCGGTGGCTATCAACTCCTTCGCGAGATCGAGACCTGCGGGCTGGGCGATGTTCAGCGCGCTGTAGAGCTTGGACTGGTTGTAGACCTGGAAGGCGGCGCCCCTGGACGAGGGATCCGGGCGTCTCGCGCTGCCCAACTTGATGACCTCCGCCCCCATGGCGGCAAGGAATCTCGCCGCCGTCGGCCCGGCGATGATCCAGCTCAGGTCAACCACCCTCACCCCGGCGAGGGGTAGCTCGCCGGAACGGCCCGTTGGCTGCCGCGCCGCAGAGTCTCGGGAGACCTCCCGCCTCACTTGCGGACGCGCAGTGGCGCCGCGAACCGGGGACAGCCCTGACAGCAGATGGTTGTGCTCGCCCAGCGTCGGCGCTGCTCGCCGGTTGGCGCTCGCCGGCGAGTTCGACAGCCTGTAGGCCGCGCCCGGGTAACGAAGTGTGCCCGCGACCGGATGTTTCAGCTCGCTGAAGAACTCCCTATGCGCCAGGTGCGGGTCAGTGAACAGGTCTTCAGCGGTGTTCACTGGGAAGCACGGTATCCGCCGACCCTGTCCCCATCGGGCGACGTCGAACTTGGAAAACCGCCGACTCCACGCGCTCAGCAATTCCCACAGCTCCGAGGTGTTCGCCTCCCTGGCCTCCCTGGTTGCGAATCGTTCGTCGTCGCCCCAGTCGGGATTGCCCATCACCTCGAGCCACTGCCTCCACTGTGCCTCCTCCCGCGGCGAAATGGCGACGTAGCCGTCGTTGCACGGCAGGACGCCGCCGATGGCGCCCACCGAGCCGGTCTCCCTGCGGTCGCGAGACGCCGCGGGCTGCCCGTATGCGTGGCCGGCGAACGATGCTATGAGCTGTGTGGCCAGGGCTTCGTACTCCGATACGTCCACGCGGCTCCCTTCGCCCGTGATTTGCCTGTGGTAGAGCGCGGTCAGCACAGCGGTCGCGGCAGCAAGCCCGGCGGCCATGTGCGACTGCCAGCCGCCCGCGCGCACCGGCGCGGCGCGAGCGGGGTCGTCTACAGGGCCGAGCAGCGCGTGGGCGTGTCCACTCCCGTGGAAGAGAGTCAGATCGGTGGCGCGGTCGCCGTCGCGGGTGCTCCACGGTCCGAAGGGTGAAATCGACGCGAACACCAGGCCGCTGTTCGAGGCGGCAAGGCTATCGTAGCCCAGCCCCAGCCGGTCCAACGCGCCCGGCCCCAGGTTTTCCACCACGACGTTGGAGCCGTTCACCAGGGATCGCACCGCCTGGCGTCCCACTTCGGTCGTGAGGTCGACGATCACGCCGTGCTTGTTGACGTTGAGAGCCAGGAAGAGCGCACTGCATTCAGGGTTCGGCCCGTCGTCCGGAAAGGGTCCTACGCGCCTCGTGCGATCGCCTTCCGGCGGCTCGACTTTGACCACCCGCGCGCCCAGCTGCCCCAAGAGCCTGGCGCAGTAGGCCGCCGATACGCCTTCGCCAAGCTCAAGCACGTTGAGGCCGTCCAGCAGCGACTGTGTCATTCACCCCTGCTCCGCGGCGTGACCGCCTGAATTGCTCTCAGTCTCTCGGCGTCTACACGCCGGCCCGGAGCAGCGGGAACAACTCCCCTACGCTTTCCAACTCTTCCAGCGCCCACAGGCGGGCGAGCGCCCTCTCGACCTGGGCTTCGGACAGCACGCGGGCCGCGAGGGCACGGAACTTGTCCTCTAGCTGGGCGTCGCTCAAAGGGTTCTCTGGCGTGCCCGTCGCGTGGTCGACCACCTCTGTCAGCTCCCGCCCGTCCTTCAGCACCACGGACACCTCGCCGGAGCCCTCCTCCTGGGCGTCGTCCACCGTCGCGGTTATCCTGTCCCGCAGCCGCGTGATCTCAGGGTCGGCCACACGCGCGTCGGTGTACTGCGCCGGAAACGCGGCCCCGTCAACCAGCCCGACGGCCATGCTGTGCTGGTACGAGAACTTGCCTTCAAGCCCTACTCTGGGATGGGGCCGGTCGACAAGCTCGAGCACAAGCGGATGGACTCTGGCCCGCACCTCGGCGACCATCTCGCTGGTGACGCCGTGGGTGTCTCGGAAGCGCACCATGGCGTCGATCAGGGGATGGTTGACGACGCCGCAGGCATATGGCTTGAGGCCGTTCTGGTACAACTCCCAATGGTCTCCCAGCCCGTCAGTTGCGCGGCTGAGGTCGCTTTCCGCGGAGTAGACTTCGGCGAAGCCCCTCCTGCCTTCAAGGACTTCGGTAGTGGAGGTGAAGCCGCGGCTGGCGAGAAGCGCGGCCAGCACGCCGCTTTGGGCGGACCGCCCGGGGTGCAGCGGCTTGGTCATCGATCCGAACGAAACGCGGAGTCCCGACGCCTGCGCGCCGGCGACGCCCAGCGCGTGGGCCATGCGGTCGGCGTCCATGCCGAGCAGCCTGCCCGAGGCGGCGGCAGCGCCGAACACGCCGCACGTGCCGGTGATGTGCCAGCCCTCGTCGTAGTGCGCGGGGTGAACGGCCATACCGATGCGGCACGTAATCTCCATGCCCAGCACCGACGCCGCCAGCGCGCTGCGTCCGTCGGCGCCGACTCGCTCAGCCACGGCAAGCGCCGCGGGAAAGGTGGGCGCAGATGGGTGGATGATCGTCGGGAAGTGTGTGTCGTCATAGTCCTCAAGATGTGCGAGGTAACCGTTCGCCAGCGCTGCGTTCTGCATCGAGGTGCGGGCGTCAGCGCCGACGACCGATGCGCTGGCATTACCACCCTCTTCTCGGAACACGTCCAGCAGTATGTTCAGCGAAGGGTCTGTCGAGGCGTAAAGCGAAACGGCGAGATAGTTGATGAGGCACCGCTTGCCCTCGTGCATGAGGCGCTCCGGCAGGGCCTCCACGTCAGTCTCCACGACGAAGCGAGCGATGTCTTGGGTTGCTCCCATGGCTCTTGTCCTCTTCCTTCACGTGAGCTATGACCATACGCCATTGAAGCGTGAGTGTAAGGCGGCGGTCAGAGGCTGTCAACGAGGCGAGCAGTCGCGCCACCCGGTGCTGGACGACTGCAACGCGGGCCGTGTACCATCAGCCCGGCGTAACCAACGCCCTCCGGCACCCTGCACGGGATCGCCACCAAAGTCTGGCCTGTTGTGGAGGTCGCAAGCATGAACCCGTTAGTCGAGGCTCATCTGGCGGTTGTCGTGGAGAGCAGCCGCTTCCTGCAAAGGGTGGTGACTTTGCCGTCGGGCCTGCGTTCGGACTTCAGGGCTCTCAGAGAGTCCCTAGAGACGGAGTTGGAAACTGACCCGCCCTCCGGGGGGAACGTCGAACCAGACGATGGGACGGCCGCGACCACCGACGAGAACCTTCAGGTCGCGCTGCCCTCCATCGAGTCCATGTCAGCGTCGATCGACGCGCTGGCCGGATGGGCTGCCGCCGGCGTACCTTCCCTAAGCGCTGGCCAGTTCGACCGTGCCAGGAACGTGCTCGCGCAGGCCGCGGGGCAGGTGGCCGCCGGCCTGCGCGCATCGGCCGCCGCCCGGGTGCGGGGCCTGTACGTCATCGTCGACCCGGAGGCAACCAGGGGCCGCCCGATACTGGACGTAGCCGAGGCGGCATTGAGGGGCGGAGCAAGCGTGGTGCAGCTTCGGGACAAGTCCCGCGACAAGGGTGAGATGCTGCCCGACGCTCTAAGGCTACAGGCGATGTGCGAAGACTACGGCGGTCTGTTCGTGGTCAACGACGACGCCGACTTGGCCCGCGCCGTCAGCTCCCACGCGCTGCACGTGGGCCAGACGGACCTGCCGGTTGCCAGCGCCCGCGCCGTACTCGACGCGCGACAGCTCGTGGGGACCTCTAACGGCGATGTCGCCGAGGCACTCCGTTCGCAGGCCGACGGAGCGGACTACGTCGCCGTGGGCGCTATCTTCGGCACGACCACAATGGGCAAGAGCGGACGCAGATCCCTGGGCGTAGAGGCCATCGCTGAGGTCAAGGAAGCCGTTTCAATGCCTGTCGTGGCAATTGGAGGCATCAACCTGGCCAACATTGCCGACGTCGTGCGAGCTGGCGCGGACTGCATCTGCGTGGTCAGCGCCGTCACCTTCGCCGACGACCCGGAGGCTGCCGCGGCGCACCTGGTAGAGGCCATTCGGTCGGCGGCCGGCTGAACGCGAAATACGGTTTTCATACTGCCGCCCCGACCGCCGACCGTCCTATCAAGACTAAGAATTAGCGCACAGGCGGCCAATTGTCGTTGACACTCTAGCTGCCCGCAACTAGAATTGCCTTTGCCGTGCGACAACAACTCCGCGGGACGGCAGGCACGCGCCACAAGTTTCATATAACGGAAACGGATACGGGAGGTTGACCAGATGTCTAAGGTGTACAAGCTCTTTGCCTTTGCCGCGCTTGCGGCTTTCGTGGCCTTGGCTTTGGTGGCTTGCACGGCGCCAGAGGAGGAAGAGGCGCAATCATCGAGGCTGGATTCGGTGAAAGAGGCCGGCAAAGTGGTTTGCGCCAGCCGCAACGACGTTCCCGGCTATGGCTCCCTGGACAGTTCGGGCAACAACGTCGGTTTCGACATCGACTTGTGCCGAGCTCTCGCGGCCGCCGTGCTGGGCGACTCCAACGCCATCGAGCTTCGCCTGATTTCAGCGGCAGAACGCGGCCCGACCATACAGTCCGGCGAGGTCGACATGCTGGTGCGCACGGTCACCTGGACGTCTTCGCGCGATGCCCAGTGGGGGAACTATGCCCAGACGATGTTCTATGACGGGCAGGGATTCATGATAAAGAAAAGTCTTGGCGTCGATAGCGCGCTTGAGTTGGAGGGCGCCTCGGTCTGCGTCACCCAGGGAACGACGACCGAGTTGAACCTTCAGGACTTCTCTAACCAGAACGGCCTGAATATCACGCCGCTGACGTTCGAGGACACCGACGCCGTGGTGGCCGCATACGAAGAAGGTCAGTGTGACGCCTTCACCAACGACCGGTCTCAGCTCGCCGCGTTGGGCACGGCGCTCTCCGATAGGAGCGCGCACGTGATTCTTCCGGAGACTATCTCGGAGGAGCCGCTCGGGCCAGTGGTGCCTCACGGCGACGACCAGTGGTTCGACATCGTCAAGACCGTCATGGGTATACTCATCTACTCGGAAGCCTACGGCGTAAGCTCGGCTAATGTGCCCTCCGCCGCTACCGGTAACACCAAGGTGGACAGGCTGTTCGGGCTCGAGGGGTCATTCGGCCAGGAAAGCCTGGGCATAAGCCAGACCGCCGCCCAGAACGTGATTCGCTCAGTGGGCAACTACGGCGAAATCTACGACCGCAACCTTGGTCCGGACGGAATCAACCTCCCGAGGGAGAATGGCCGGAACGCGCTGTGGGCGTCTGCCCCATGCACCGACTGCCCCAAGGGCGGACAGATTTACTCGGCGCCTCTGCGGTAAGGGACGAGCCTTCGGCAATAAGTTGGCGGCAATCAGCCGGCCCGAGCCATAGGCGCTCGGCTGATTGCCGGATTTACGTGGCATGAGAACGGCAGGGGCAGGTTTCGAACCTGCCCCTGCTATTACACTCGAAAGGGGTGTCGATTGCGCATCAGCGCTATGAAGTCGCCCTTTGCGATACATCTCTCATTTTCGGCAGGCTCTAACCCTTAACCGTAAGGGCAGTGGACTGGCAAGGCGCATGACGACCATACCGCGAAGCCTGACCTACCAGGGCATACCTATCTGGCGGCATGAACTCATCATCCGCTGGACGTCGCAGATCGTGTCGGGCGTGGTGGTGGTGGTCCTGGTTGCTTGGTTCTTCTTCAATGTCGGGAGCGCAATTCAAGAGCGCAACATCCCCTTCGGATACAATTTCCTTTCCAGGGCCTATCAGACGCCCATCGGACAGCACTTCCTGCCCTTCGATTCCTCCGACACTTTCCGCTACGCGCTGGTAGTCGCGTTCACCAATACCCTTATCGTCGCTATCGCCGGCATCGTGCTCGCGGTCATGCTGGGCATCTTCGTCGGCGTGGCGAGGATTTCCACCAACTGGATAGTATCCAAGATCGCCACGGTCTACATCGAATTCTTCCGCAACGTCCCTTTGCTGGTGCAGCTTTTCTTCTGGTTCTACATTGTGCTCGTGCTGCCGCCTGTGGCTGAGAGCTACCTCTTCGCCGGGAACATTTACGTAAACAACGCCGGCGTGTCGATTCCCTGGATGTCACCCAGCAGTGGGGGGGTGGCATGGCTTGCAGTGGCCGCAATCGCGGTCGCAATTGGCGTCGCTGTCCACCGCTGGCAGACCCGCCGCGAGATACAGACCGGCGTGCCGTCCTACCCATTGGTGTACAGCTTTGCAGCGACGCTGCTGATTGGCGTCGCCGGCTGGGTGGTGGTCGGGTTAGTTTTCGGAGAGGCCCCGTTTGTCTCGACCTACCCCGCACCGGAGGGAAGGTTCGAACGCATCGAGGGCGGCTTCACCGCGTCGGCGGGGCTGCTGGCGCTGCTGGTCGGCCTGGTAATCTACACCTCTTCCTTCATCGCGGAGATAGTGCGGGCCGGGATTCAGTCGGTGAGCCGCGGCCAGCGCGAGGCGGCCTCCGCACTCGGCCTGTCCCCAATGAAGGCCCTGCGACACGTTACGTTTCCCCAGGCCCTGCGCGTTATCATCCCGCCCCTCATCAGCCAGTGCCTGAATCTGACCAAGAACAGCAGCCTCGCGGGCGCCATCGGCTACTCCGACCTGACCAACGTCGCCAAGACCATGACACAGACCGCGCCGGCGGTGTCCATATTCATACTGATAATGCTGTCATATCTCGCGATGAGCCTCACCTGGTCGCTGATCGGCAACCTGTACAACCGCCACATACGGTACAGGGAAGGCTAGAGCATGGCGACAAATTCGCAAACGGCGCCCGTCCCCAGACTTCCCCCGCCCCGCTCCGAAGTGGGCGTGCTTGGGTGGATGCGCGCCAACCTGTTCGATTCGCGGTTCAGCGGCGTCCTGACCATCGTCTCCGTTGCTATCCTGCTGGTTGGGGGTTGGTTCGGCCTCAAGTGGGTGTTACTGGGCGCGGACTGGGGCCTCCTGGCGGAGATCGGCGGGCTGTTCGTGTTGGGCCCGTACAACACAGACCAGTCTTGCCCCGGAAACAACTGCTTCTGGAGACCGCAGGTGGGGCTTCTGCTGGTCTCCGTGCTTTTGGGAATGGTCTGGGTGGCCGCGGGCGGCGTAGTCGCCAGGCGGATGGCAATCACGGTCGCGGCGGTGGCCGCGGCGTTCGCGTTCCTCCCTTACAGCTTCGAGCGGATGGGGATGGACGTCCGGCTGCTGCTGTTGGCGAACCTGCCGGCACTTGCATTGGGGTGGGCGCTGGCCCGCTACTCCTCCTTCTTCGGGACTGTCAAAGGCGTCGGAATATTCGCCCTCGCGGTGTTCCTGCTGACGCTGTTGCTGCTGAGGGGATGGGAGGACGGTGGGCCCGGCCTGTTGCCGGATCTGCTGTTTGGTTGGGTTCCCGGCCTGGGGCCGGTGGTGGACCTGAAAAACTGGGGCGGGCTGATGCTCAACATTTTGCTGGCAGTGGCCGGCATATCGCTGAGCTTGCCCCTCGGCATTGGGCTGGCCCTGGGCCGCCGCAGCGACCTTCAGGTCGTCAAGGCGATTTGCGTCGTGTTCATCGAGGTGTTCCGAGGCGTACCCCTTATTACGCTGCTTTTCATGTCGCAGGTGCTGGTTCCCCTCGCGTTTCCCAGGGACTTCCCTCTGGACCCCCTGCCTCGCGCCGCAATCATTATTACGCTGTTCAGCTCGGCGTATATGGCGGAGAACATACGGGGAGGGTTGCAGTCGTTGCACCCAGGACAGGCAGAGGCCGCCAGGGCGTTGGGTCTGCCGGGATGGCAGACAACGCTGCTCATCTCCATGCCACAGGCAATACGCAACGTCATTCCGGCGATCGTGGGTCAGTTCATCTCACTGTTCAAGGACACCAGCCTGGTGTACATCATCGGGATGCTGGACATCGTCGAGGAGAGCCGGGCGTACATCCAGGGCAATCCGGAACTCCTTCCCAGCGCGAAAGAGCTATTCATTTTCATCGCCGTGGTGTTCTGGGTGTTCTGCTACAGCATGTCATACGTCAGCCACCGGTATGAGCGGCACCTGGGCGTGGGAGAGAGATAGGGGGAGTGTTTTGGCCACTTCAGAGGCAAGAAGCGAAACTCAAGACATCATCGTATGCCGCGACGTGCACAAGTGGTACGGGGAGTTTCACGCGCTCAGGGGCATAACCACAAGCGTTGGGCGCGGTGAAGTGGTGGTCATATTCGGACCGTCGGGCTCGGGCAAGTCCACCTTCATCCGCACCATCAACCGCCTGGAGCAGCACCAGCAGGGCGACATCATCGTGGACGGCCTCGAGCTGTCGAATGACATTCGAAACATCGACGCGATACGGCGAGAAGTGGGGATGGTCTTCCAATCCTTCAACCTGTTTCCCCACCTGAGCGTTATGAGCAACATCACCCTGGCCCCCATCAAGGTGCGCAAGACACCCGCCGCGGAGGCGAAAGAGTCCGCCCTGGAACTGCTGCGCCGTGTGGGAATCGAGGAGCAGGCCGACAAGTACCCGGCCCAGCTTTCAGGAGGCCAGCAGCAGCGCGTAGCCATTGCGCGGGCGCTCGCCATGCAGCCCAAGGTTATGCTGTTCGACGAGCCCACCTCGGCCCTCGACCCGGAGATGATCAAAGAGGTGCTCGACGTTATGCAGGAGCTGGCGCAATCCGGCATGACGATGCTGGTCGTCTCGCACGAAATGGGTTTCGCGAGAGAGGTGGCGGACCGGATGATGATGTTCGACGAGGGCGTGTTGGTCGAGGAAGGGCCGCCGGAGCAGATCTTCGAAGACCCTCAGAGCGACAGGACCAAGCTGTTCCTATCTCAGATACTTTAGCGCTCTCTGCCTGGCGTGCCCTTTTCACTCTGGGCGCAGCACAGCGGACCTGGCTCATTCACGGCGGCAGCGATTTGCCGCAATTTGCCAGCCGCCGCGCCATACCTTAAGCCGCACATGCCTACGCCCGCCGGCTACTGGGCGGGCGAGTAGAGGAACTGCCAGTTGACTCCGAAGCGGTCGACGCAGGCGCCGAAGTAGTCGCCCCAGAACATGTCCTGCATGGGCATCTCCACCCTTCCCCCCATCGACATGGCGGCAAAGAGGGCGTCGGCATCCAGCCGGCTGTCGGCAGTGAACGAGAGCGCGACGTTATCGCCGAACGTGCGAGGCGGTCCGAATTGCTCCGGCATGTCGCTTCCCATGAGAACGCTTGAGCCCACGTCAAGCGACACATGCATTATCTTGTTCTTTTCGGCGTCGCTGACCGGCATCTCGTCCGGCCCTTCCGCGAACGTGGCGACGTGGTTGAACTCGCCACCAAATACGGACTGGTAGAACTCAAAAGCTTCTCGGCAGTTGCCGTTGAAATTGAGATATGCATTGATGCTCATGGCCAACCTCCTTCGACTTGTTCGCGTGCATAGAGGCTAAGTCCACCGTGCAAGCGGGTTCAAGGAGAAATTCAAGCAAAAAAGCGCGTCACTGTCAGAAGGCGAGGACAAAAGGAAACGGCGGCGGAAGCAGCATCTCGCAACTTCCACCGCCGCAATGGCCCTTGGCCTCTATCGTATCAGTTGATTCGCACTTCCCTGAGCTTGGGTACGATCATCGGTGTAACGCGGTAGCCATGCACGTGAGGCTTGAGCAGCAGGTGGCGCTCGCCGGTGTACCACAGCGGTACCCAGGCGCCATCCTCGACGATTATCTCCTCTGCCCGCCTGTACTCTGAGATGCGAGCTTGTGGGTCCTGCTGTGTGCGGGCCCGTTCCAGTATGGCGTCAAGTTCCAGGTTGGAGTACGCGCCGTGGTTGAGCGCACTGTCGGTGTGGAACAGAATGTCCAGGAAGTCTTGCGGATCGGGATAGTCCGCCTGCCAGCCCAGACCGGCGTAGGCCTGGAACTTGGCATCGTTGAGGTCTTCGAGATAAGTCGCCCATTCCACCTGTTGGATTTCGACCTCCACGCCTAGGACCTGGCGCCACATCTCGATCACGACCTCGAGGTCCAGCCCAATCGTGCCGCCGGTGCCGGGCACGGTAATGACGATCCGCGGCCTTGACTCGGCGTCTGCGTAGTTGGACTCGTTCAGGAGCCGCTGGGCGAGCTCCTTGTCGTGCCGCAGACCAACCAGATTCTCGTTGTAGCCGGGGAACCCGGGTGGCAATATGCCGAATGCGGGCACCACCAGGTCGGAGAGAACCTCGGTTGCGATTAGCTCCTTGTCTATGGCATGGTTGAGCGCTTGCCTGAACTTGGGATCGTCGAACGGCGCCATGCTGGTGTTGAAGCCGATGTAGGAAATGCTGAAGTCGGGCGGCGCCACTACCAGCTCTTTGTTCAACGGCTCATTGGGGTCGAGCACGCGCTCGAGGTCGAACAGGCTGACGCCGGTAATGTCGATCTCGTCGTTTTCGTACATCGCCATGGACTGTCCGCCGGCGAGGTTCAGCAGAATGGTGTCTACCTTGGCCGGCTCTCGGTAGAAATGCTCGTTGCGCTCCAGGACGATGCGCTCTCCGATCTTGTACTCCTTCAGCCTGAACGGCCCGGTTCCGTTCGGGTTGTCGGTCCAGCCGCGACCGCCTGCCTCCACGGTGGCGCGGTCTACGACAAACGCCGTCGGGTACGTCAGTTTCGCGAGGAAGTAGGCCTTCGGCTGGTCGACGGTTATGCTCAGCGTCGTGTCGTCCACAACCCGAATGCCAGAGATCTCGGTCGCGTCACCCTTGATGTAGTCGAGCGCGCCGACGATGTCGTTAAGATAAGTGTCCGCTACGGGCGAGGCCGTCTCCGGCGCGGCCGCCCGCTCGATGGACCACTTGAAGTCCTGTGCGGTAACCGGTTTGCCATCGTGGAACTTGGCGTTGGACCGCAGGTAGAAGGTGTACTGGAGGCCGTCGCTGCTGATCTCCCAGCGCTCGGCGATGTCGGGCACCAGCTCCAGGTCGGTGTTGAGTGTGACGAGGCCGCTGAACAGCTCGACCACCACGAACGACGACGTCGTGTCTGTAGTCAGATGCGGGTCAAGCGTAGGCGGGTCTGCCCACTGCCTGCGAAAGACGCCGCCAGACGTCGGCTCGCTCGCCGGCTGCTGGTCGGCGCTGGCGGGCGCCGTGGCAGTTGGTTCAGCGGGAACCGGCGTCGGTTCCGTAGACAGCGCGGACGCCTCGCTCGAATCCGCCTCTCCCTCACTAGAGTCGCTACCGCACGCAACCGCCACGAACGCGGCCAGCACAATCACGACGAGCAGAATCCACTTCAGCTTGAACAATGTCACCCTCCAACCTGCGACGCTAGAAACGTCTCGATAAATGAGTCGATGTTGCCGTCGAGTACGTCCTCGGCGGCTGAGTCCTCGTGGCCCGTCCGGTGGTCCTTCACCATCTGGTACGGGTGCAGGACGTAGCTTCTTATCTGATTGCCCCATTCGGGAGAGATGTGTTCTCCCTTCAACCGCGACATCTCTTCGGCCCGGCGACGCATTTCGAGCTCCACCAGCCGGGCCAACAGTATGCGCATGGCGAACTCGCGGTTCTGGCGCTGGGAGCGCTCGTTCTGGCAGCTAACCCGTATGCCGGTCGGCAAATGCGTCACTCGGACCGCGGTGGAGTTCTTCTGAACGCTCTGGCCGCCCGCGCCGCCGGCCCTGAACACATCGAGCTTGACGTCGTCGGGGTCGATCGTAACGTCCACGCCCTCCTCGGCCTCCGGCAGGGCCTCCACCAGCGCGAACGACGTGTGCCGGGCGTGGTTTCCGTCGAACGGCGATATCCTGACCAGCCGGTGAACTCCCCTCTCGGCCCGCATGTAGCCGAATGCGTATGCACCGGACAACTGGACGGTCGCGCTCTTCACGCCACCATCCTCGCCGAAGGAGACGTCCAGAACGTCGCTGGAGAAGCCCCGCCGCTCGGCCCACCTCAGGTACATTCGCATTAGCATTCGCGTCCAGTCCTGGGAGTCGACCCCGCCTGCGCCCGCGTGCAGCGCGATGATGGCGTTGCGCTCGTCGTACTCGCCCGAAAGGGCCAGTTTGAACTCGAGAGCGCCCAGCCGTTCGCTCACCTCCGCGAGGTCCTGTCTCAGACTGCTCAGCAGTGAGTCATCCTCCTCCTCCAGCGCCAACTCCAGCCACTCCTCCACCGAAGCCGCCGCCTCGTCCAGAGACTGCCACTCGTGGACCTCCTGAGTCAGGGCGGATATTCGCCTCATGGTGTGCTGGGCCTTCGACGGAGAGTTCCAGAAGTCAGGATCGATCGCCTGCTTTTCCAGGCGAGTGATCTGTCCCCGCTTGCCTTCGAGGTCAAAGACGCACCATGGTGTCGGCAATGCGCTCTCGTAACCCAACGACTGTACTCCTGAGTTCTAGCATTTCGAAGCTTTCCTCCGCTGTCTATTGCAACGCCTTTACGGGGCGAATGGTTAGCAGAAAGTATATCAGGATGTGTGTAATTCGGTGTACGGCCCAGGAGGGCCCGAATGTGCGCATTGGTCTCTTCGCCCGTGTGAGGGGTCGCCGGTCTGGATAAGCGCGTCCGCAAGATGTAGAATCGCAGTTGCTTGACCGCCCGGCGCGGAGCCGCGGCGAATCGACAGAAACGGGGGAAGGATACTTATGCTCGACCTGCTCATCACCGGCGGCATGATCATCGACGGCACCGGCAGCCAGGGCTTCTACGGCTCGGTGGGCGTCGAGGGCGACACGCTGAGCCTGCTCCGCGGCGACGTCTCTCACGTACAGGCGGCGCGCACAATCGATGCGTCGGGCCGGATAGTCTGCCCCGGCTTCATCGACATGCACTCCCACGCCGGCCTTGTCATACTGTCGGAGCCCAGGCACGAGCCGAAGGTGCACCAGGGCATCACGACGGAGCTGGTCGGCGTCGACGGCAACTCCTACGCGCCGTTCAGGACCAGGGAGAACTTCCTTCGATTTGTCGAGCTGAACTCCGGCCTGGACGGCGACCCGCCGCTGCCGGGGTCGTGGTCCACCGTGGAGCAATACCTGGCGATGTTCGACCGAAAGGTCGCCGTCAACATCGCCTACATACTGGGCAACTCGCCCGTGCGCATAGACGCCATCGGCTGGGACGACAGGCCCGCGACCCCCGCGGAAATCGCCAACATGCAGGCCATAGTGAGGGAAGCCATGGAGGAAGGCGCGGTGGGCCTCTCCACCGGCCTCGACTACCCGCCGGGCAACTACGCCGACACCGCGGAAATCTCGGCGCTTGCGTCCACCACGGCAGCGTTGGGAGGGTTCTATCACACCCACGTGCGCTATAGGCTGGGCGACCAGTTCCTGGACCCGTTCCGCGAGGCCATAGAGATTGGGCAGCGAAGCGGCGCTCCGCTCCACGTGACCCACTTCTACCAGCGCGCGCCCAGCGCGGGCGGCGGGCGGCGAATGCTCGAGCTGCTGGAGGATACCCAGGCCGGCGGCCAGGACGTGACCTTCGACAGCTACCCCTACGTCTACGGCAGCACTCGCATTCTCATAGTCTTCCCTGACTGGACGCACGACGGCGGCCCCGAACGGCTGAAGGAGGTGCTGCGCTCCGAGGAAGGACGCGAACGGCTGCGCAGGGAGATCGGACCGAGGGCGCCCACCTGGCAGGATATGTGGCTGACCTATTTCAAGCGGCCCGAAAACCACAAGTACGAGGGCCGGTCGGTGGCCGAGATTGCCGAGATGATGGGCAAGACGGAGGTCGACGCTCTCTGCGACCTGCTGCTCGCCGAAGACCTGCAAACGTGCTACGTCGCGGCCGGCACCAACGGCAACACGCTGCCCGCGTTCGTCACGCATCCCATGTCGATGGTGGGCAGTGACGCCGTGCTGCTCGGTGACTTTCCGAGCCCCCGCACCTACGGCTGCTTCCCGGTGATTCTGGCGGAGTACGTGCGCGAGGAGAGGCAGATGTCGCTGCCGGAGGCCATACGCAAGATGACGTCGTTCCCGGCGCAGCGGCTTGGGCTGTCCGACCGCGGCCTCCTGCGGGATGGCATGAAGGCCGACATCACGGTATTCGACCCGCACAAAGTGTCCGCGCCGGCGACGCGCACCGAGCCGAAGCAGCTACCCATTGGCATCGACTACGTGATAGTCAACGGGACGGTAGTGATCGACGGCGGCGCGCACACCGGCGCCCTGCCCGGGCGCGCCCTCAAGCGCCGGTAAACGAGATTAGCGCGGTCTGATTCGGCCCTGCGCCTGTCAACCCTGGGACTGAGCAGGGTTAGCGCGGGGCTGCGTCGACCTTTCGGGCGAAATCCTGCACCGCGGCGGCCAGCCAGGCGTTCCAGCTTGTCATTAGGAAACGCACGCCCTTGGCGATGTAGCTCTCAACCGTGGCGTCCGACACCACAGTGCCTGGCGTCCTTCCCGCCGCGACTATCTGGGCAATCGCCCCGTCGATGACCTCTTGCACCTCGGGGTGGTCCGCCCTTCCAAGGTGTCCCATGCTCTGCGCGAGGTCGCTGGGCGCGACGAAGAACACGTCGATGTTGTCCACCTCGACGATCTCGCCCAGGTTCCCGATCGCGGCTATATCCTCGATGAGCACCACCAGCAGCGTCTCGTCGTTTGCACGTTGCAGGTAGTCGGGCACGCCGTAGCCCTGGCGGCTCGTGTACATGCCGCGCGAGCCGAGCGGATGAAACTTGCCCGCGTCGACCACGGCCCTGGCCTCGTCGGCGGTGTTCACGTGTGGGATCACAATCCCCTGCGCGCCCAGGTCCAGCGTTCTGTAGACAGTGACGTAGTTGTTGGAGTTGACTCGCACAACCGACGTCTTGCCCCACAGATCGCACGCCCGCGTCAGGTCCGGCACGTCGCCGAAGTCGACCGGCCCGTGCTCGCCCTCCAGCCAAATTCCGTCGAAGTCGAACTGCCCCAGAAAGTCGATCACATCGGCGGAGTTGTAGCCGCTCAGGATGGTCGCGGCCTGTCCGGCCGCCAGCTTTCGCTTCACAACGTTCGGTCTTATGTCGCCCATTTGGCGCCTCCTTTGTGGCCGCGCGCGGGCTGGGTCTGAACGAGTTCTCGCCTGCGCCCGGCGCCGCGATTATAGGCGCGCCCGTGTTGGCGGTCAATTGGACGCCCGAATTGGCCCGACTCTCGTTCTTCCACTGCGCATGGGGGGCATAGGTCAAGCAGTGTTACAATGAGAACGACGTGCAACTAACGCACAGAGTTCGATTTGAGTCCACCAAGAAGGACTACAAAGATGCGAATGCCCACCCTCGCCGTGTCGATGGCAATGGTAGTGATGCTGGTGGGCTGCGGCCTCTTCAGCGACGGACAGAAGGCCGCGGAGGGTGAGGGCGCAATGACGCCAACGATGCCGGGAACGCCTCCAGCCCTGGCGGTCTCGACTCTGCCTAGACTTGATAGTCCCACGTCACCCGAACAAAGGGTCGTGAAGTGTGAAGATGAGGCGCTGCCAGCAGAGCCGGGGACACCATCAGGTGCGGTGGCACAGTCGTCGCCCATCTATCCCGGTCCCAGTTCGCTTGAGGAGAGGATTCTTGAGTCTCCGGTGATCGCCAGGGTGCAGCTCGACTCCGTTTCATCGGCGGTGGAGTGCGGCCCTACGTACCGTGGGTCGGAGCCCATAGCTGTCTTGGAGTTCCGCTTCAGCGTTCTCGAATACCTGAAGGGCACCGGGGCCAGCAACATTGTAGCCTTATGGAACTCCGGTCAATTGTTCGATACACGGCAGGAGGCTGAGGCTAAGCTTCCGGCTATTGCCGCGGCGCGGGACACCCGTTGGGGCTTTCGCGAGGCGATTCTCTTCCTTCAGCACTCCAAGACGTATCTGCCAAGCACGCAGGAGCCGGGGCGCTTCTATCTCTCGGGGGAGCACTACTTCGGTAACACTCTCGACGACTACTACAGCATAGCTAGCCCGTACAACAGGCTGTGGTTGCCAGCTCAACCCGGCGGCGACCAGCAGCGCTTTCTGCTGGACGTGCCGCCGGCGACGGGGAGTGCGCCCACGATTACTCTGGGCGAGATGAAGGCACGCATCGCGACGGTAACCGCCAAGGTCGATGCCAGCGACGGCTCAGAGGAGTACAGAGAATGCGTCGTTGAATCGTACTTTCTAGAAAGGATGCACCGCCATCTCAGGGAGACTCGACCTGAAAGGTTGTACACCGGAGCCAACATTAGTCCTCCTCACATTCACCAAATCAGTTCCGGTCTAGCTGGGGGTTCAGTTGTTTATGAACTTCCTGAAGAGTCTGACATTACTCCCGATGTCCCGATTCAGGTATGGCTGGATGGCGGGCATGCAGGCTTCTTTGAAGCGGTTACACCCAGCCGAGATTTTCGCGTATCGACAACACGCCCACTCATTGAGAACGACTACAGATTCCATTTCAACTACGGAGGGCCTTTCTACAGCCTCTGTGACGGCTACACGATCCGCTACGAGTGGACGGTCACCGTCAACGCCCCCGAGGGCACGCTGCACGAGGCGTTCTTCGACCCGGTCACGGCCGGCAATGCGGTTGCCGCTGACAGCGCATACGGCGTTCTGAAGCCCGCGTCGTTCGCCGACGCCAGCGGAACGTCGGCCACTATACACCGAATCGCGTGGGAGCCCAATGACGGAGAGTCGGGCAAGGTAATGATGTGGCTCACTCCTCGTCTCGGCATCGCGGGCCATATCGTGGACTTTATCGCCTTGGACGGCTCGGTGTCTTTGTCCCTGAACGTTGCCAACGCGACGGTGGATGCGGCCAGCGGCGTGCTGAGTTGGGCAGTAATGTCGCAGCCGTGGCGGACGGCGATAAGCTGATGGTACGCATCCGGCAGGCGCCGCCGAGGTAGTAGAAGGCCTGCCTGCCTTGCCAACGCACCGCAGTCCATCCGCAAGTGGACAGCCACGGGCGCACGCGCTAGCATTAGCCCACACCCAGCCGGTGTGGGAGGAGACTTGCAGCGCGAACCGAGGTTTTGCCAGTACTGCGGCGGCCCCCTGGAAACCGAGTTGGTCGAGGCCAAGCCGCGACCACGCTGCTCCGATTGCGGAGTAGCAGTCTTCGAGGACCCCAAGCTGGCGGCGGTGACGCTCGTTGCCCTCGATGGCAGGCTCGCCCTGGTGCGCCGCGGCGTCGAACCCCACCTTGGCCGGTGGAGCTTTCCGTCGGGGTTTGTGGACCGCGGCGAGCGCGTGGAGGACGCGGCTGTCCGTGAGACTCTGGAGGAGACCGGACTGCACGTGCGGCTGAACGGGCTGGTCGGCCTGTATTCCGAGACCGGCCTGCCAGTCGCGGTGGCCGTATACGCGGCCGAGGTCGTGTGTGGCGAGCTGACGGCGGGCCACGACGCGCAGGGAGCGGCCTTCTTCGAGATAGACGACATGCCACCGCTGCCCTTCCCGCACGACTACCGGATCCTTGAAGACTGGCTGGCATTCCGTGCGAATGTGGGCCGGCGTGAAGACGCAATTCACGAGACATAGGGCGGGTTTGAAACCCGCCCCTACCGAATGCGTATACGTCAACGAATGTGAGCACATAGGATGATGAAGAGATGACTGACCTCCTTCTGCAAAACGTGACCCTCATAGACGGCACGGGCTCAGACCCCCGGACCGGCATGAGCGTGCTGGTCAAAGACGGCGCAATCGCCCGCGTCGGCCCCGCGTCCGAGGTGGGCCTGCCGCCCGGCGCGACCGCCATCGACCTGACCGGGCATACGCTCATGCCGGGCCTCAGCGACGCCCATGTCCACTTCGGACTCGTGGGGGTGAACGCCGGGTCGTACGGCGACGACGACAATCTCGTGACCTACACCCTGGGCGCCATCGACAACATCAACATCGCCCTCCAGGAGGGGTTCACCACGGTCCGCGACGCCGGCGGGCTGGATCCGGCATTTGCGCGGGCGGTCGACCAGGGGCTGATAAGCGGACCCCGCATCCTGCCATCCGGCTCCCCGCTGTCCCAGACCGGAGGACACGGCGACCACCGCGGGCGCTACGACAACTCCCCTCAGGTGGCGATTCCCGGCGTTCTGGCCGCCACCGCGCTGGTGGACGGCGTGGACGAGGTACGCGCCGCCGCCCGGCAGCAGCTCAGGCTGGGCGCCACGCAAATCAAGGTGATGGCGTCCGGCGGCGTGATGTCGCAGATGGACAAGCTGGACAGCCTGGGGTTCAGCGTCCAGGAGTTGAGCGCGGCGGTCTACGAGGCCAGGGCCGCGGGCACCTACGTGCTGGCCCACTGCCACACGTCGCCGTCGATGAACAACGCCCTGGACGCTGGCGTGCGGTCGCTCGAACACGCCAGCATCCTCGACGAGCCTACAGCGGTGCGAATCGCGGAGCTCGGCGCGTTCGTGGTGCCGACGCTGCTCGTCATCGAGCGGCTGGCGGAGTCGCCGGAGGCCGAGGGAGTCTCGCACTACAGCGCGATGAAGCTGGAGCAAGTCAGGGGACTCATGCCGGACAGCGTCCGCATGGCAAGGGAGGCCGGTGCGTCCATCGGCTCGGGGTCCGACATACTCGGCGAGCGCCAGACCGGCCGCGGCGGAGAGCTGATGCACAAGGCGCAGTTGCTAGGTCCAATGGCCGCCATCGTCAGCGCCACGAGCATAAACGCGCGGCTCTTCAATCTGGAGGGCCGAATCGGTGAGGTTCGCGAGGGCTACGAGGCCGACCTGATAGCGGTCGCAGGCGACCCGCTCGCTGACATCGAACTGCTGGCTGACGCCGCCAACATCCCGCTCGTGGTCAAGGGCGGCCAGGTCGTGAAGAACGCGCTCTAGCGCATTACCCCGCCAGCGCCTGCCGGATAATCTCGGCGATTCGCTCCTGCTGCGCCGGGACGTCGGCAGGCTCCACGGGAATGGGGAGCTCGTCGAGCGCATCGTGCAGCGCGCCCTCCAGCACGGCCGTCTCCCCAGCCGACAACTCCCACCGCGCCGCGACGTCCCCCGGACTCCACAGCGCGGCCTGGCGAAAGCCATAGTCGGCTACTGCGCGATTGGCGATTTCGGTCAATGCGTCCATTCGGCCTCCCCTAGCGCCCCACGCTCGCCAGGCCGCCGTCCACCACGAACAGGCTGCCGCTGACGTACGACGCCTCGTCGGACGCCAGGAACACGATGACGTTGGCTATCTCATCGGGCGTGCCGACGCGCCCCATCGGGTGCTGCGACGCCCTCTCTCGCACGGCCTCGCTGCTCGCGGTGCTGCCACGGAACTGGGGCGTGTCCACCGATCCGGGCGCGATGACGTTGACACGCACGCCCAGGTGGGTGTACTGGGCCGCGGCAGTGGTGGTGAGGTGTATGACGCCTGCCTTGGTAACCGCATAGGGCAGCGACATGCCGTAGCCGCGTAGCCCGGCCATGGAGGCTATGTTGACAATGGAGCCGCCGCCGCTGTCGAGCATGGCGGGTATGGCGTACTTGCAGCAGAAGAACAAGCCCTTCAGGTTCACGTCCATCATCAGGTCCCAGTCGCGCTCTTCCACCTCCGCGAGCGGCGGCGTCCGAATCAGGATGGCGGCCGCATTCACGAGCACGTCCACGCGCCCGAAACGCTCGACCGTCCGCTCCACCATACGCCCGACTTGCGCCGGGTCGGCGACGTCCACCGGAACGAACAGCGCGTCCCCGCCGGCCTCTTCCACCAAGCGTAGTGTCTCATCGCCCATGCGCCGGTTGCGGTCCGCGATGGCCACGGACGCTCCCTCGCGCGCGAATCGCAGCGCCGTCTGGCGGCCTATTCCAGACGAGCCGCCGGTTATGATGGCTACCTTATTGTTTAGTCTGTCAGTCATAGGTCGCATTATACGGGCGCGTCACTCGCGGTTACAACACCTGTGGTCGGTCAGAGCCTATTTCAGATTGCTTGGCGCCCCCAACACCGTTACCCCCGTGAAAGCGGGGAGGCGAAATCTGTTCCTTTCTGCGACATCCTGCGCGCCTCGTAGCTGAGGGCGCCGCCGGTGCTGCGTTAATCTGTAATGCCCGGCGCGGGTTGTTGGGACACAAGTGTGGCACCGCGTGACAGAGGGGGACAGGGGGACGGAGCAGGGTCACTCAATCGTCAGCCGTGTCTTCACTGCCACAGGGCGCCCACGAGGGACGCCCCTACGGATGCCTGGGGCCTTACCTCGCTTGGGGGTACGGATTCCGGGCTGCGGAGTCGATTCCTCGCGTGGGTGAGGATAGTACGTATGAGCGCACATTTCAAGGGGGGTGGCGAAACCCAAATCCACCGCCTAGTTGCAAAAGAAGGCCTCGTTGGAGCCAGCTGTAAAGCTGGCTATGATGGTAGGTAACAACAACAACCCATCACCAACGAGGTGCGACTATTATGCAGCAGGGTACGCTTCCTTTCCACTACGCAGAGGAGAACGAGTCCACAGGGATGACAGCCTGGCCTGCCCTGAGCCTGCCGAAGGGTCGGGGTTGCCGGCATACCTGGACCTGGCCTCTGTTGCGCGACTGGGGGAGTCGGTGCGCAGTCACGTGGGAGTGAGAGAGGGCGCTCAGGGATGGACAGGCGCCCAGATGGTGACGGCGCTGATGATGCTCAACCTGGCCGGAGGGGAGTCGGTAGATGACCTGCGGCTGCTGGAGAAGGACGAGGGACTGGGCAGGGCGCTGCTCACCGCGGAGACTCACGGGATGCGGCGGGCGGAGCGCAGGGCACAGCGCAGAAGGTGGCGTAAGGAGCGTAGCCGTTTGGTGCCGTCGCCCACGGCGGTGTTCAGGTATCTGGACCGTTTCCACGACGAGGCTGAGGAGTCCAGGAGACGGTCTCGCGAGGCGTTCATACCGGCGTCCAACGACGCGCTGAGAGGGCTTGGGAAGGTCAACGCGGACCTGGTCAGGTTCGCAGGCGGCCATACTGGGCACACCGAGGCGACATTGGACCCCGTATCGAGTACGGGGCAGGCTATGGACGCCACGCTGATAGGTACGCACAAGCGGCAGGCGTGCTACTGCTACAAAAAGCACAAGGCATACCAGCCGCTGACCACCTACTGGCATGAGGCGGACCTTGTGGTGCACTCCGAGTTCAGAGACGGCAACGGCCTGCCCCGTACTGGATACGGGGTGCCTGCGGGCTACGAGCAGCTCAGGGTGTTGAAGGAGTCGCTGGAGTGTTTGCCCCCAGGCGTGAGCAAGAGCCTGCCCCGTACTCGATACGGGGTGATGATGAGGTCTGACTCGGCGGGCTACCAGAAGGAGCTGTTGAAGTACTGCGCAGAGGGAAGGGATGAGCGGTTCGGAGTGATCGAGTTCTGTGTGGGAGTGAACGTGATGTCCGAGTTCAGGGCGGCGGTGAGTGAGGTCGAGGAGGAAGGATGGCACGACCTGTACAGGACCGAGGGTGAGCATCGAGAGGCCACAAGACAGCAGTACGCCGAGGTGTGCTACGTGACCGGTTGGACGGGATACAGCAAGAACAGTCCCGACTACAGGTTCATCGCGATAAGGGAGCGTCTGATGAACCCGCCGCTGTTCGACGTGGATGGGGAGAAGTTGTCGGTTCCCATTATGGAGATGGGGAACGGCAAATGGTACAAGGTGACAGGGATGGTGACGAACCGAGAGTTGCCTGGGGATGAGCTGGTCCGGTGGTACAGGCAGAGGTGTGGCAAGGGTGAGGAGGTGCATTCGGTGCTGAAGGAGGACCTTGCGGGGGGCAGGCTGCCGTCGGGGAAGTTCGGGTCGAACGCGGCGTGGTGGGCGATAGTGGTGATGGCGTTCAATCTGAACTCGGCGATGAAGCAGTTGGTGCTGGGGGAAGAGTGGGTGAGCAAGCGTCTGAAGGCGGTGCGCTTCGGGATCATCTGCGTTGCCGGGCGAGTGGTCAGACACGCAAGGAGGCTCATCATCCGTCTCGCGAGAGGGCACCCAACCTATGACCTGCTCATCAATGCGCGTCGCAGGATACAGGCCCTGGCAAACACGCCGCTCAGAGCCTGACTCTCCCGAGGAGTTCGCCCACACTCGAGGCGACTGAACCGAAGTCGCCGGTCTCGCCACGTCCGAAAGTCCCCCGGTACGCCTCCCGAACCAGCTCGGGAACCCCTCGACCGTCCATGACATGGCATGGAGCCTGTCAGTGCCAACCTACGGCCCTAAACCACACATTCACCCTCGCCACCCCACCACAAACCTCCCCCGCTAAAGTCAGGCGGTGGATTTGGGGGAAATTGCGGAACTGGGGCGGATTGGTGGGGAGAAATGGCGCAGACGTGAGGATGGAGTGGGGCGTGTGTGGGGGCGTGTAGGTCATGTCCGGGAACGGGTGGCGCGGGAAAGTGACGCTTTTTTCGGGTACGGGGGAGCAAGTGGGTAGGGTTTGGGCGCACCTGGTAACCTGAACCAGGCTCGGTCGGGCCTACTTGAACAGCTCAGACGGTTGCTCGATGAGTCGCTGTAAGCGCCGCAGGAATGCGGCCGCTACCGCGCCGTCAATGACCTGGTGGTCAGACGTGAGGCTTACCGTCAGCATGTCCCTTACAACAATTTCTCCGCCCCTCACGACAGGCTTCGTGACTGGCCTCCCCACTCCGAGGATGGAGCTCTGCCCCGCGTTCAATATCGGCGTGAAGCCGTCCACGGTTCCGAGCACGCTTATCGTGAATGTGCCGCCGACCACTTCGTCAGGGGACAGCCGGTTCTCTCGGGCGCGAACAGCGAGGTCGTGCGTCTCTTCCGAGACCTCGAAGATGCTCTTATTCTGTACGTTTCTGATAACCGGAACAATCAGGCCTTCATCGAGCGCGACGGCCACGCCGATGTTCACCTCGTCGAAGTAGAGCACGTTGCCGTCCACCAACACGCTGTTGTGGGCCGGAACCCGCTTCAGTGCTCCCGCGCAAGCCATGATGAGCGCGTGCGCCAGGGTGATGACACTGCCCGATTCCCTGGACGTCTCCCGCCTGAGCCGCTGCACCTCGGTGACGTCCACTTCCAGGAAGTATGAGAGCTGGGCGGTGTTGGCGATGCTGCCGCGCATGTGCTCGGCGATACTCTTTCTCATGCCCGCCAAGGGGACGATCCTGGCGGGTGCGGGCAGCCCCGCTGGAATCTTCGGGCCGGGGGCAGCTTCCCGCCGTTCGGCGTAGGCGCGCACGTCGGCATCCACAACTCTGCCGCGGGGGCCGGTCGGTGTAACGAGGGAGATGTCAACGCCAAGATGCGCCGCCAGCCGGCGCGCGCCGGGCGTCGAAGGCACGGTTGCGCCGCCTCTCCGCGCTCGGCCTCTTGCCGGCGCCGATGCGGACGCGGCCCCAGGCGCGGCGGCCTCCGACACATGCCTCGCCTCGCCGCTCGGGCGAGCGGACGGCGGCAACTCCCCCTCGGACAGCAAATAAGCCAGAAGGCCATCCACCGGAACCGTTTCGCCCTCTGCCGCAAGCGTGTGCAGGAATCCGTCTTGGGACGCTTCCAGGTCGTAGTTGAGCTTTTCGGACTCAATCTGGGCGATTAACTCGCCCTGTTTCACCCAGTCGCCGGCAGACTTCGCCCACCTGCTCACCAGTCCCTCGGTCATGAAGTCGCCGAGTCTCGGCATCACCACGGGCGTCGCCATTTGCCCTCTCCTGGTCGCTGCTCAGAAATCGAACGCGGGCAGTTTGGAACCTGGCCCCGCACTGTAGGGTCATATCGAGCTGATAGCTACGCGAGGACCTCAAGCGCGGCTTCCACGACTTGGGCCTTGTTGGGCACGTACAGGGCCTCCAACGGTTGGCTGTACGGCACGGATGTATGAGGCGGGTTTACTCGCTTGGGAGGGGCGTCCAGATAATCAAACGCCTCCTCCGCGGCCAGCGCGGAAACGTCGCTTGCGATGCTGCATCGCGGGTAGTCCTCATCGACGACGACTATCTTTCGCGTCTTCTTGACCGACGCGACGATGGCCTCGTCGTCCATCGGAGACAGGGACAGCAAGTCAATCACCTCGGCGGAGTAACCCTTCGACTCCAGGTCCTGCGCCGCTTCCAGGCACACCCCCGTCGTGTAACCAATACCGACGAGCGTAACGTCCGTTCCCTCCCTGGCTATCGAAGCGCTGCCTATTGGGACCTCGTAGGCCTCCTCCGGAACGTCCACGTCAAAGCGCCTGCCGAGAAGCTGGCGATTGTTGAAGATGATGACCGGGTCATCGTCACGGATGGCCGACACGAACAACCCCTTGGCGTTGTAAGGGTTGGAGGGCACGACGCACTTCAGCCCGGGGAAGTGCGTGAACACCGAGTACAGGGTTTCGGAGTGCTGGGCAGCGGAGTTGGTTCCCGCGCCAATTCCCGTCATGATGGTAAGTGGCACGCGCACCTTGCCGCCGAACATGTAGTGGATCTTCGCGGCATTGTTCACTATCTGGTCGGCGCACACACCAAAAAATCCCACGTACATGAGATCGACGACGGGGCGCAGGCCTGTGGCCGCCGCTCCCACTCCCGCGCCTACGAACCCTGCCTCGGATATGGGGGTGTCGCGCACGCGGGCCGAGCCGAACTGGCCGATGAGTCCCTTAGTGAGCCGCATGGGGCCGCCCCATGCGTCCTCCTTGTCGGGTCGCCCGGCCCCGCCCGCGATGTCTTCGCCCATTATGATGACGGACGGGTCGCGCTCCATCTCCTGGCGCAGCGCCTCGTTGACAGCCTGAATGTACGAAAGTCGCCTTGTCTGGCTCGCGGTCGTCATATCTCGTCTCCTGATTGCCGTAAACCGATTCCGGGTAACCGACTCACCGATACGACACGTACACGTCTGAGGTTAGCTCGTCGTCGGCCGGGAACGGGCTCTCGTCGGCGAACCTGGCTGCCGCGGCGACCGCGGCGACCGCGCTCTCGTCGATGGCGGACAACTCGGCCTCCGTTGCGTATTCCCCTTCCAGCACGTGCGCTCTGAGCCTGTCGATGCAGTCCCTGTCGCGGTAGTACGCTTCCTCTTCTTCTGTCCTGTACCCGAGAGGGTTGTCGGCCCCAAAGTGACCCTGGTAGCGGTATGTTTGCGCCTCTATGAGGGTCGGCCCCTCGCCGGCCCTGGCCCGCCTGACCGCCTCGCCAGCGGCCGCGTACACGTCAGGCAGCGACTGGCCGTCCACGTTTACGCCGGGCATGTCGTAGCCCGCCGCGCGTCTGGAAATCGAGGCCCCCGCCACCGAGTACTCGAAAGGAGTGGCCTCGGCGTAGCGGTTGTTTTCGCAAACGAACAGGATGGGCAGCTTCCAGATGCTGGCGAGATTCATAGACTCGTGCAAACTCCCCTGGCTGGAAGCGCCGTCGCCGAAGAACACCACGCTCACCTGATCCGAGCCGCGAACACTCGCGCTGAGCGCCACACCGGTGGCGACGGGGATGTTGGAGCCGACAACGCCGTTCGCGCCGAGCATACCCTTGTCGATGTCGGCAATGTGCATCGTGCCGCCCTTGCCCTTGTTTGTGCCGGTCGCCTTGCCGAGCAGTTCCGCCATCATCTCGTTCAGGTCGACTCCCTTGGCGATGCAGTGGTGATGGCTCCGATGTGTCCCCAGCACGAAATCGCTGTCCCGAAGGTGAGCGCATACGCCGGTGGGCACGGCCTCCTGCCCGATTGACGAGTGCATCCCCCGCAGCTTGCCCGCATCCGCCTCCCGGCGCGCCTGCTCCTCGAAGCGACGGATGGTCACCACCTTCTCATACGCCCACAGAAGCGTGCTCCTGTTCAACTCGGGTCTTGCAGAATACTCCGCAGTCATTACGCAACCTCCCATCAGACGAGAATTGGGCGGATTATAGCACAGGGCGCACTCTGACCATCCATGAGGGACACAAACTACGCGAAGAGCCGCCGTTCCGAAGCAGGATTCACACCGTAACCAGCTCTTTTCCCCTTGGTGAACCTTCGTGCCCTTCGTGGACAACTCTGCGGCGGCGGCTGTAGCAGTCGCGTACGGTTGAACGCGGGCCGCGTGTTGTGCGAAAATACGGGCGGCCCGAAAGGCCAGCCCGACTCGCGCCGGGCACAGTGCTCGGGCATCGCCCGGGCCTTCACCACGCATCTAGTCGAGAGGTGGTCACATGACGCAAGGTTCCAACGGTAACGACTCCGGACTTTTGAACGCGGTCCAATGGCGATGCATCGGCCCGCCGCGCGGCGGTCGCACGGTCGCCGTGGCGGGAGATCCCGTAGACCCGGCGGTGTTCTACTTCGGAGCATGCGCGGGCGGCGTTTGGAAGACCGACGACGCGGGCACCTATTGGCAGAACATCTCCGATGGGCAGTTCAATACAGCCTCGGTCGGCGCGATCGCCGTGTCCGACTCCGACCCCAACGTCATCTACGTTGGCACGGGCGAGGCCTGCATCAGGAACAACGTGACGTACGGGGATGGCGTCTACCGCTCGACCGACGCCGGCAAGACCTGGTCTCACCTGGGCCTGGCCGACACCCGTCACATCTCCCGCGTGCGCATCCATCCCACCAACCCCGACATCGTGTACGTCGCTGCGCTCGGCCACGCATTTGGCCCAAACGAGGAGCGCGGCATTTTTCGCTCCACCGACGGCGGCAAGAACTGGGAAAGGATCCTGTACAAGAGCGAGAATTCGGGAGCCGCGGACCTCTCTCTGGACCCCAACAACCCCCGCATCCTCTACGCGGCCATCTGGCAGGTGCGCCGCAACCCCTGGAGCCTGACCAGCGGCGGCCCGGAAAGCGGCATCTATCGCTCGACCGACGGCGGCGACACCTGGACCGAGATCACCCGCAATAAGGGATTGCCGGAAGGGCTGATCGGCCGCGTAGGCATCGCTGCCTCTCCCGCCAAGGCGGGGCTCGTCTACACCACTGTGGAGGCCGAGGACTGCGGGCTGTTCCGGTCCGACGACTACGGCGACACCTGGGAGATCGCCAGCGACAGCCGCGACATCCAGGGCCGGCCGTGGTACTACCAGCACGTGTTCGCCGACCCACAGGACGCCGACACGGTCTGGGTGCTCAACTACTCGTGCTGGAAGTCCATCGACGGCGGCAAGACATTCAACACCGTCGGCACGCCCCACGGCGACAACCACGACCTGTGGATCGACCCGCGTAACCCTCGACGCATGATCGAGGGCAACGACGGCGGCGCGACGATCACCTTCAACGGCGGCAACTCCTGGTCAACCATCTACAACCAGCTCACCTCGCAGTTCTACCACGTAATCACCGACAACCGCTTCCCATACCACGTCTACGGCACCCAACAGGACAACTCCGCCATTTGCGTGCCGAGCATGACCCACAAGGGCGCGATTCCCTGGACCGACTGCTATCCTACCGGCAGTTCCGAGAGCGGCTACATCGCCGTGCATCCCGAGGACCACAACACCGTTGTCTCCGGCTCCATCGGCAGCTCACCCGGCGGCGGCGGCAACATGCTGCACTACAACCACGAGACGGGGCAGGTGCGCATAATCACCGTCTGGCCCGAACTGAACACGGGCCTCGGCGCGAGCGAGATGAAGTACCGCTTCCAGTGGACGTACCCCATCGTCTTCTCACACCACGACCCCGACCTGCTCTACGTGACCGGCAACGTCGTCTTCAAGACGTCCGACGTGGGCAGCAGCTGGGAGGCGGTAAGTCCCGACCTGACGCGGGCCGACCCTTCGACATTGGAGGCGTCGGGCGGCGCCATCACCAAGGACACGTCAGGCGCGGAAACATACGCGACCATCTTCGCGTTCTCCGAGTCGCACCACGACGCCAACGTGTTGTGGGCGGGCTCAGACGACGGCTTGGTGCACATCACGAAGGACGGCGGCGCGAACTGGGAGAACATCACTCCGCCGGACCTGGGCGATTTCACACTCGTGGGAATGCTCGAGGCGTCCCACCACGATCCGGCGACGGCGTACATGGCCGCGTCCCGCTACAAGCTGGACGAGACCCGGCCGATGCTCTACAAGACAAACGACTACGGCAAGACCTGGACCGACATCTCGGCCGGCATTCCCGACGGCGACTACACCCGCTGCATCCGCGAAGACCCCGAAAGGGCCGGGATGCTCTACGTCGGAACAGAGACCGCCGCTTACGTCTCGCTCGACGGCGGCGGCTCGTGGCACTCTCTGGCAGGCAATCTGCCCAAAGTGCCGGTGCACGACCTCGTCATTAAGGATAACGACCTGGTCGCCGCGACCAACGGCCGTTCGTTCTGGATCATGGACGACCTGACGCAGCTGCGCCAGATCGACGACGCCGTTACGGGCAGCGCCGCTAAGCTGCTGAAGCCTCGCGACACCTTCAGGCTGGCGCGGCCGTTCCGCTTCCGCGAGGGAACCACGGGCAAGAGCTACCAACTCGCGCTGGGCGGCGCGGTGTGCTACTACGAGTCCAAGGACGAGTACGGCCAGACCGTGCGCAACTTCCTGGACGCGGGCGAGAACCCGCCATACGGCCCCATCGTTACCTACTACCTGGCAGATGCGCCCGAGGACGAGCTAACGCTGACGTTCTCGGACGCCGAGGGCAACGCGATCCAGACCTTCTCCAGCAAAGAGGCAGAAGGCGACGACGCTAACAAGCCGCTCAGGGTCCCCGCAAACGCCGGCATGAACCGCTTCCTGTGGGACATGCGCTACACCGCGGCTACCAAGGTGCCGGGCGACAAGACGGTCAGCGAGGATCTGTCCGGTCCGCTCGCCCCGCCGGGCAGCTACCAGGTCACGCTGTCGGTCGACGGCCACACCGAGACACAGCAGTTCAACCTCGTCAAGGACCCGCGGGTCACCGCCACGCAGGAGGACTTCGACGCGCAATTCGGGCTGCTGCTCAAGATTCGAGACAAGCTCTCCGAGACGCATGAGAGCGTTATAAAGCTGCGCAGCGTGCGCGAACAGGTCGAGGAGTGGGCGAAGCGCGCCGTGGACCACCCCGCGGAGGAAGCGATTTCCACCAGCGCGGCGGCGCTGAACGACAAGCTCACCGCCATCGAAGAGGACCTGATCCAGACCAACTTCCGAGGCGCGCGCGACCGCCTGAACCAGCCGGTCAAGCTAAACGCCAAGCTTGCAGGCCTGGTCGACGTGGTGTCGAGCGCGGACTACGCGCCGCCCACCCAGACGCAGGAAGTCTACGTTGACTTCGCGTCGAAGATCGACCCCTACATCCAACAGGTGGACGAGATTATCGACAAGGACGTATCAGAGTTCGACAACCTGGTCCACGAGCTGGAGGTGCCGACGATAGTGCCGCGCACCAGCTAAACGCGTCCGGCGGTCGCGCCGCCCCGTCGCCGCAGTGGTGGCGGACCGGCGGCGCGCCCCGGCCCACGCGCGGACAGGCTTCACCGTACCATGCACAAAGGATTCGTCAGCGACCTACGCATCATCGACATATCACAGGGGGTGGCCGGCCCCCTGGCGTCCAAACTTCTCGCCGACCAGGGCGCGGAGGTGATTAAAGTCGAACCTCCCGAGGGCGATTGCAGCCGACGCTTTGCACCGTTCGCCAGCGATGCGCCCGACCCGGAGCAGAGCCTCACTTATGCCTTTTTCAACACAAGCAAGAAGAGCGTGACGCTGGACGTGCGCACACCAGACGGCGCTGAGCTGCTGACCGAGATGGCGCGCCGCTCCGACGTGTTGATCGAGGACCTGCCGCCGGGCGAGATGGCCGAGCTGGGGCTGGACTATGAGCGCCTGTCGCAGATCAACCCGGGCCTCATCGTCGTATCGATAACGCCCTTCGGCCAGACCGGCCCTTACAGCGAATTCGCCTGGGACGACATCACGCTCCAGGCGCTCACCGGCTTTCTCTACCTCAGCGGCAACTCCGACAAGCCGCCCGCCCGTGCGCCGCTGGAACAGGCGCAGATAATGGGTGGGCGCAACGCGGCCAATGCCATAATGCTGGCAGTGCTCGAGCGAGAGATGAGCGGCCTGGGCCAATACGTGGACCTTTCCATCGCCGAGGCGGTGGCCACCGAGCCGCCATTTCAGTTCACCCACTACAGCTTTCTGGGCATCATCTCGAAACGAACAAGGCGCGTCAACGTGCCCGTGGACGGCGACTTTCTCCCAACCCGCGACGGCTACATCACCATGGCCAGCAGCGGCGGCAACACCTGGGAGGAGCTAGCCGTATTCCTTGATTCGCCGGAGTTGCTGGACGACAAGTTCGCCGACCGCCTCAGCCGTTCGAACCACGCCGAGGAGCTGAACGAACTGATGGTCTCGCGGCTGAGCGACCGCGACAAGCACGACGTATTCGACGCGGGCATGAAGAATGGCTTCGTGTTCGGCGTGGCGCAGACTCCCCAGGAGGTCCTGGACTGCCCCCACCTGGAGGACAGACAGTACTACCAGCGCGTCCAGCACCCCGATATGGGCGAGCTCAGGTACACCGGCTCCGGCTTCCGCGTCGACGGGGAGCAGTGCATCGGCATCTCACCGCCCCCGCGGCTCGGCCAACACAACGCCGAGGTCTTCTGCGACTGGCTGGGTAGGTCCCGCGAGTCGCTGGCCCGGCTGCGAGCACTGGGCGTGATCTAGCCCTTGCACTACTATTTCGCAGTCCTCTGTGGCCGCACCGCCTGCATCCGCATCCAGGATGCCGGGCCATTTACCCGAACACCGCTGCGCCCGGCGTCTCACCATGCCGGGTCGGAGAGGCACATATGGCAATAGACGCCAAGCGCATGCCACTGAGCGGAGTGCGAATAGTCACCGTCGAGGAGTGGCTTCAGCTCCCGTGGGCCACAGTCAACCTCGCCGAGATGGGCGCGGAGGTGATCCGCGTCGAGTCGCTCGGACGCATGGTGGTGCGCAACATCGGCCCGTATCCCGACAACAAGGTCGGTGAGCGCTTCTGGAACCAGGGCGCCACGTACCACAACTGGTACCGCAGCAAGAAGAGCCTCACGCTCGACCTGAGGACCCCGGACGGGGCGGAGGCATTCAAGGAGCTCGTCGCGGTTAGCGACGTTGTTGCCGAGAACAACCGCGCCGGCATCATGGAGCGTTTCGGCCTGACATACGACGTGCTCCGGCAGGTGAAACCCGACCTTATCATGCTGCGCTCGACGGGGTACGGCCAGACCGGGGAATGGCGCAGCTACGGCGCCTTCGCCCGCACGGTGGAGGCGATGAGCAGCCTGTCGCACATGACGGGCTTTGCCGACGGGCCACCAGTCCGGGCCAACACGTCCTACGTCGACATTACGACGTCGTGGAACAACATGCTCGCCGTGATGATGGCGCTGCACCACCGCAACAGGACGGGCGAGGGCGCCGAGATAGACATGTCGATGTACGAGACCGGAGTGTCGAACGTGGGCACCGCCCTGTTGGAGCGCCAGTTAAAGGGCACCAACCCCGAGCGCATGGGCAACCAACACCCGTGGGTAGCTCCCCACGGGTGCTACCCGTGCGCTGGTAACGACAAGTGGGTGACGCTCACCGCGCGGGACGAGCGCGAGTGGCGCGCTCTATGCGACGCCATGGGTCAACCGGAGTTGGCCGACGACCCGCGGTTTTCGTCGGGCGAGGCTCGCTGGGAGCACAGGGACGAGCTCGATGATCTCATCGAGTCGTGGACGAGCGCGCTGGATCACGTGCAGGTGATGCACATTCTCCAGGAGCGCGGCGTCCCCGCCGGCGCGGTGCTCAACGCTCGTGAGGTTATGACCAACCCTCACTTCAGGAGCCGCGAATTCTTCGAGAGAAGCGAGGACCCGCCTGAGGTCGAGGGAGTCGGCACTCGCGTGTATGGCGGGCGACCCTACAGGTTCTCCAGGTCACGGGGCCGGATTCGCGGGATCTCTCAACTCGGCGAGCACAACGGCTACGCGCTGCGAGAGTTGCTCGGGATGGACGATACCTCCATCGCCGGCCTAGTAGACTCGGGCATAGTTGGCACCGTCCCCACGGGCGTGGAGTCTATGAATCCCCAACCCATGGACATCGAGGGCCAACTGCGCATGGAAGCCATCGCGTCGCAGGACCTCGACTACCGCGAGGTCCTCGGCCTCGACGAGTAAAATCGTAGACCTCGCTTTCAAGTGGGCCTGATTGACTTGATGTGCCGCTAAAGGTGTGTGGAGGAAGGCGCGTTCAATGAACGGAAGCCTTATCAATCTCAACGAATTGCTCATCGGCGACAAACTGTTTGATGTCCCTGTTTATCAAAGAAGCTACGCTTGGGAAAGAAAGAACCTGGAAGATCTATGGGAGGACCTCTATTTCCTGGAACCTTCCAAGAGGCACTTCTTTGGAACAGTGCTTCTCAAGGACTCAAACAAGACTACTAAGTTCGGGCTCAAGTCATTCAAGCGACTTGATGTCATAGATGGTCAACAGCGTCTTACGACAGTTCTTATCCTACTTAGGGAGATTATCACCCAGATGAAGGCTTTCGGTGATCCGGAACTCCGTGGCCAGGTTTCCGACTTGGAAAAGAGTTACTTAAAGGACGGCGCACACTACAAGCTAAACTTGCAGGAGAACGACGCAGAGTTTTTCAAAGAATTCGTGATTGACAATAGCGAGCATCCGAGTGAAACGGAAACGATTTCGCAGCGGCGTCTGATGAATGCCAAGTTGCTCTTCAGAAGGAAACTCAACAATGAGAGGGAGAGACTGGCGCCATGCCAGTTCGAAGACTTTCTGATTCAGTTCAAACAGAGAATTGACGAACTCCAACTCATACAGTACCTGGTCAATTCGGAGTCGGACGCAATTCGTATATTTGAGACCTCTAATGACAGAGGCAAACCCTTGAGCAACCTTGAGAAGACGAAGAGCTTCCTCATGCACACGTCCTACCTTGGTCTGGAGGACGAAGACGGAGCGGTAGATAGCCGACTCAAAGAATTGAATAAGCTGTTTTCCCGAGTCTACCGTCGTTTTGAAGACGTGAACGAAGCAAAGGCCAAGAGAAACATTGAGTGGCTTGGCGAAGACGACATCCAACGGTACCACTTCATTAGCTTAATTTCTTCCGATCGGGACAAAAGCGCTTCGACTCGATACATGGATGAGTTAAAGGACATCATAAGGACCAAGCTCAGGCAAAACGCGGTTGGGTCTGCAAGTTACGCGTTTGAATATGCCAAAGATCTAGCGCAAACCTTCCAATCAGTCAAGAACATTGTTGAGATGCCTGAGAAGGAGGGCGATACGCTAGGCAGGTTGCTGAGCAGCATCTTTATGATAGGAAGACTGGGTAACATATTCCCCCTATTGATAACGTCCTGGCTAAGGTTCGGTAAGAGTTCTCGCCAGATGTCACAGATTGTAAGACTTCTTGAGGCATTCACTTTTCGCGCGTATGTAGTTGGAGGACGCAGAAGCGATACCGGGATTACTCGACTTAACAGCCTGGCTCACAAAGTTCATCAACAACAAATGAATCACGGAGCCCTAATTGGCGAGTTGAAGAGCATCAATGACTACTATGCAACTGACAGGAAATTCGAGAGTGATCTTAGGTCGGAGGACTTTTACACTGACTTGGCATCAGCCGAAATTAAGTATCTGCTGAGCGAATACGAGACAGACCTTAGGGACAAGTCAGGTGAGCCATTGTCGGTGGCGCAGAAAGAAATCCTGTCAGGCGAATACCAAGTTGAGCACATCTGGGCACAAGATGCGAGCAAACTCAACCTGTCTGAACCTATGAAACCACGACATGAACAGAACGTTCATAAGCTTGGCAATCTCACTCTAGCATCCAAGTCATGGAATGCCAGCATGGGTAACAAGTCGTTCAAGGAGAAGAGACCGAAGTACAAAGAGTCCAGTCTGCGTGTCCAGAGGGAACTGGCCTCTCACGCTATATGGAATCACAAGACGATCAAAGAGCGCGAGGGCGAGGTCGTGGCATTTGCTTTACGGAGGTGGAGCATATCCTAGCCAGCAGCCCATGGACATCGAGGGCCAACTCCGCATGGAAGCCATCGCGTCGCAGGACCTCGACTACCGCGAGGTCCTCGGCCTCGACGAGTAGGTGGCGGGGTGCCGCCAGCAACCCGCCCGGTGGTGTGAACCCCCGCCGTGGGGGGCCGCGACCACGCCAGTCGCCGCCTAGCTGACCCTTACCAGCGCCCGCTGCGCGTACAGCGCGGCCAACTCGTCGACGCCAGAAAGCGTCTCCAGCCCCAGCATCAACTCTATAGTGCGCTCGCAGTCCTCGGGGGTTAGCACTCGAAGGGCGTTGTCCCTGTACTTGCCAAGCAACTCTTCGAGGCTCAGAAGGTCGTCCCAGTCGCCGTGCGGCACGTCAACCTGCTCGTACAGCGTGCGCCCATCCTTCAGGTGCAGCGTGACCGGGTTGGAGGCGTCCTGGTACTCGCTCGGGATGGACGGATCCTCTTGCAGCGTGACCCGCTCCATCATGTCCCTCGCCTCCGTCCGGTTGACGTAGTCGTCATCGAAGCTCTCGATGACAATTCGGCGCGACAGGATGGCCTCGGCCATGTTGTATTGCAGGCTGAACTTGGCGCGCAGCCCGAAGTCGAGGTCCATGCGGTTAAGCCAGCCCTCATGTGGGACCGTGACCACCACCTCTTCTACCTGCTCAGGCTTCACGTCGTTGGCGATGACCAGCTTCAGAATTGCGTCGAGGGCGCGGTGGTTGAGGTAGCAGGTCGGATACTTCTTCACGCCGATCCCGGGGCTGACGACGTGGAAGGGCTTGCCGAGCGAGTCGATGGTCGCCTTCGCGTCGTACTCGCCGTCCATGAACACCCCCGCGAAACCCCGCTCGCCGTCGATGGGTTCCGGGTCGCCGGTGAAGCCCGCCCTGGCCAGCAGCGCAGCGCGAAGGCCGCCCGCCGCGGCATTGCCCGAATGGTATGGCTTGGTCATGGTGCCGACGTTCTTGCCGATGCCGCTAGCGTGCGACGCGGCGATCGCCAGAGCCATGCGGATTTGCCACTCGTCCAGCCCCAGCATCTTCGACGCGGCGGCGGCGGCGGCCAGCACGCCGTAGACGCCGGTGCTGTGGAAGCCGGGCGTGTGGTGCCCGATGCCCAGCTTGCCGTGTATCTCGAGACCTATGCAGAAGGCGTTCACCACTTCCCGGCCCGTTGCTCCCGACTTCTCGGCCAGCGCCAGCACCACCGGAAACACCGTGCACGTGGGATGACCAACAGGCAACCAGGTGTCGTCGAAGTCGGTCGCGTGGGCCAGCACGCCGTTAGCGAACGCAGCTTCCGCGAGAGAGGTGCGCAGGCCGCCCGCGATGACGGACGCCTGCGGTGCACCGGCCGCGCCCCGCGTGTAGTCGAGCACTATACTGCCGATAGGCTGCGTGGCCCCAGCCAGCGACACGCCCAGGGTGTCCAGCATCGCCCGCTTCGCGGCGGTGACCGCCTCATCCGGCAGGTCCTCGTACTCGGTTTCGATAATCCATCTCGCAATAGAGTCTGTCAGTCCCATGTCGTGGCTCCTTATGTGTTACGAGAACTTACTTGCTGATGCCCCTAGACGTTCTGAAAGGACCTCATCGCGACGCATTATGCCAATCCTCAACGCCAGCTGCGGCTTCGCCGACGGGAGCGTCGCGTTCGTCGTCGGGTAGGGCTCCGCTCATTAGACACATACACCACCACAAAGGCGACACCAAGTGCACACGCGGCAGCGAGTCCAGCAACCTTGAAGATTCCCAGGCCGAGCGCACCAAGGTCGAAGCCAAAAGTCCATAAGAGTCCAACTGTGGCCCCTGCAATGGTGCCAGTAATTGTTGGCCTCCGAATGAACGCCTTTAGCCAACCGTCCAGACGGGGCCAACGTCCTAGGACTCGGCCATTAACCACCAACACAAGGCCGAGTGCGCACGCGCCGGCCAATCCAAAAACTTTGAGGGCCCCGAATCCAAGTGCGCCTAGCTCGAAATTGAAGGCCCACAGAAGGCCCAAGAGTGACCCGAAAATGCCGGCCACGAACATTAACCAGCCGATGGCCGTTGTTGGCCTTAATCGGTGGTCGGCACCCAACTTAAACCGGCGACCAGCACCGGACGGTACTCCGCGAACGGTACCCGACTGAAGAACCGGAGTAGGACCTAGAAACTTCTTTGGTCGTAGTCTTGTTGTTTCTTCAAACATTGAAGAACCGGAATCCCGCCAGGACTTCAGCGCGGCCTCAAACCGAGCCGCATCTCCTCGTCTGGCCATGGGATCTGACTGCCAGGCAAGCATTGGATTCGTTCCTGCCGTGGATGCAACCTCGCCACCTCTGTGCTCGCGCATTCTGGCGTTCAATCTAGCGGTGTGGCCTACGTAATGGCCACTGTCCGTGTCAAGCACGTACACAAAGAAGCGCCGACCAGATATCGCGATGTCTTGTCTCGCTGGTCTTGGTCAGGGCCAAGGTCCTCCGGGTGATGGTATGTTGACATTGAGTGATTCAATCTCGGGTGGGAACGGCAGTCTATGGGGCAGGTGGTGCAGCCTCTACAAGTGCGCCCGATTCCGCACGTACTCTTCTTACGTCAACCGCACGTCTGGAAACGACTCTACCCATATTGACCGCTTCGGGTTTGGGTCCCTCATGCGGCCGAGTAGCG
The DNA here is from genome assembly GCA_965226695.1 of Dehalococcoidia bacterium. GTDB lineage: Bacteria > Chloroflexota > Dehalococcoidia > Lucifugimonadales > CATOSD01 > CATOSD01. Next base: position 1,833,748 of record OZ245405.1, on the reverse strand, counting down.
TTAGGCGCACAGCGGAGCGCGCCTTGTGGTTATTCGTCCAACAACGCGTCAAGCAGCTTTGGGTTAACGCCCTTGTCTTTGAGGGTCTCTACCAGGACCGCCATCAGGCGTTCGGAGCGCCGTTCCGCTACCAACCGCGCCGCGTGCTCACGTTCTCGCGCCTCCCGCTCCCGCTCCCGTGCCTTGCGCTCACGTTCGAGTTCCAACGTGACTCGTTCACGAGCTTCGCGCTCACTCCGCACTCTATACTCGTTCAGTACCATGTTCGGCACCTCCACCGCTAGAAAGGTGAGAAAGGCAACTGACGCGCCTGTCGGTCGATAGGGCCTCCGGCCAGCTTCCATCGGGCCGCACAATCAGGACTGACACGGCGACAATGGCGGCAGCAAGCGCGCTGACAGGAGAGGCGAGCCTTCGGACGAGGTCCAGCGTCTCGTTGGGTTGGCGGGCGATAGATGCCCGGCGTCTGCGGACCCTGGCGCGTTTAAGCCGCCATCTTGCCCTATAGTATCCTAACCGACGCTTAACATTCAACGGCGGCGAAGGCGCTTCAGTCTGCGCCTTCGGTTGTAGCCGCCTCCACCTCCCACAGGTCGTCGAACCGGAGCAGAGTGTTGGTGAGATCCCGCGCGGCGTCGCCCTCTTCCTGGCTCACGTTGACGTGTCCAGTCTCCAGGACGTCCTTGTAGGCGTGAACGATGCCGTTCAACGCGCTGCCAATCGTCGTGCCGGGGTAGATGACGACCTGGTAGCCGATCGACTCGAACTCCTTGACCCCAAGCGGGCCAATGCCCGCGAGCGCCAGCATGGGTATGTCCTTGATCTCGCGCCGCAGGTACTCGTACTGCTCCCTGTCGCGAACGCCCAATGGCATAATCACGTCCACGCCCAGCTCCATGGCGGCGTGGGCGCGGCGGACCGCCTCCTCCTGCGAGCCGCCCTCGACGGCGCGGATGCCGTCGTTGCGGGCGATAATCAGGAAGTCCCGGCTCCTGCGCGCCTTCAGCGCGTACTCCAGCCGCTGCTGGTACACGTCGATGGGGACGATGTGCTCCAGGCCGCGGTGATACGACACCCGCTTGGGGTAGAACTGGTCTTCGATGTGGATTGCGGTTATGCCCGCGTCCTCCAGCGTCTCCACCGCGTGCATCACGTGGACCGGCTCGCCGAAGCCGGCCCCCGCGTCGAGGATCACGGGCAGATCGTATCGCACGCCCTTTGCCACCGTCTCGCCCACCTGCGCCATCTGCGTCAGCGACGTCAGCGGCTCCGTGGTGCCGAGTACCGTGCCCGTCTGCGAGCCGGGAATATAGAGCGTCTTGAATCCCATGTGACGGAACAGACGGGCGGTGATTACGTCGTAGGCGCCAGGGGCGACCACCATCCTGCCCGCTTCCAAATCGCGTCGCATGTTGGGGTTTGGCATCTCTTATCCTTACGTTAGTGTCACTCGTGCGAAAAGCCGAATCGCCCGCTTGCCCGCGGAGAACCGGCCTCCTCTCCTTTGTGGGAGAGGAGGCCGATCCCTCGCATGGCTGGCGTCCCGATACCCTAGCTGACGGGCTCGGGCAATCCCCTTTCCTGTATCATCTTGCGGACGTAAGGGTAGAATCCGCCGGCTCTGAGAATCTGCATCGGCGGTGTGTCCTCGGCCCAGGCCTCGCCCGTCAGGGACGTGCCCTTGGTCAGGTTCTTGACCTCGCCGGTGTTCATGGTGATCTCGGCGATGTCGCCCTCGTCGAACAGCTCCTGCACGCCCTTGCACCACAGCGTGGGCAGGGCGCTGTTGACCGCGTTGCGGAAGAATATGCGGGAGGTCGACTCGGCGATGATCGCGCCCACGCCGTTGCGCTGGATGGCATCTGCGCCGTTGCGGCTAGAGCCGCAGCCGAAGTTCACGCCGGCGACTATGATGTCGCCCTCCTCCACCTCGTCTGTCCAACCGGGGCGGTTGGCGTTGAAGCACCACTTGTGCGGGGGCTTGCCCATTCCGCCGCCGGCGAGCACCTGCGCGCCGGGCATCATGAGGTCGGTGCTGATCCGGTCGCCGAACTTCCAGACCTTCCCCTTGTAGATCAGATCGTCAGCCATTCTGGTTGCTCCTTATTGCTTGCTGGTGTGCGTCGGGTCGCCGGCCTAGAGGAAGTCCCTGGGGTCGGCGATGTAGCCCTTTACACAAGACGCCGCCACCACGGCGGGGTTGGCCAGGTACACGAACGCATTGGAGCTGCCCTGGCGGCCCTGGAAGTTGCGGTTCGTGGACGCGATGCAGACTTCGCCGTCGCCGAGAACGCCCATGTGGCCGCCGTAGCAGGGGCCGCACGTGGAGTGCTCGATGTTGGCGCCCGCGTCCGAGAACGTCTGCCACAGTCCGGCATCCAGCACTTCGCGCCACACGTTCATCGACGCGGGGCTGCACAGCAGGCGGACGTCCGGGTGTATCTTGTTGCCCTCGAGTATCCGCGCCGCCATCTGGAAGTCCTCCAGCCTTGCGTTGGTGCAGGAGCCGATCAGTCCCTGGTCGATGCGGATCTTTTCCGCATCGAGCTCCGTGATGCCCTTCACGTTGCCTGGGTCGTGCGGGCAGGCGACCTGCGGTTCCAGGTCGGTCACGTCGAGCGTGAACTCGTCCTCGTATTCGGCGTCGGCGTCGGCGAAGACGGGCGTGTACGGCCGGCTTATCCTTCCGCGCAGGAAGTCCTCAGTCGTCTCGTCGTACTCGAATATGCAGAACTTCGCGCCCATCTCGACGCCCATGTTGGAGATGGTCCAACGGCTGGACAGGGTCATATCCTTGGCCACCGGTCCGGTCATCTCCATTGACTTGTACAGCCCGATATCGGTGCCGTAGGTGCCCATGATCTTGAGCACCACGTCCTTGCCGACGATGAATCCGTCGGGTCCGGGGAAGTCCCCCACCAGATTCCACTTCTGGCTCTCGGGAACCCTGAACCAGTACTCGCCAAAGATGTGGCCCAGGATGCTGTCCATCGCGGCGTTGGTCACGCAGGCGTTGAACACGCCCCCAGCGGTGGAGTGCGAGTCCGGCATGGGGATCAGCTCTCCAGGAGCTATCATGCCGTTCTCGGGGAACACCTGGTGTAGGATGCCCTGGCGTCCATAGTCGAAGAAGTTCTTGATGCCGTACTTCTTCACGTTTTCGCGAAGCTTCTTCATGTTGTTGGCCGCCGCGATGTTGGGCGGCGGGGCCTGGTGGTCCTCGACCACGAATGTCCTGTCCGGGTTGAACAGCCGTTCGACGTCCAGCTCGGCCAGCGCCTCGGCGGGTATGCCGACAGAGGCGTCCACCTTGCACCACAGGAACTCCCCGGGCTTGACCTCGTCCCTGCCCCCGTGGGCAGCCAGAATCTTCTCAGCGATTGTCATTCCCATTAGTCACCTCTCGTCTCACTCTGTCTATCTGCTGATGCAATGACTCTGCGCAATGGCCCTCCGCCGCCGACAGGAGGGGAGGGCCTCCGCGAAGCGCTAGGCCTTGACCGGAGCCCTCGAGGCCCTGGGGTCGTAGCCGCCGATCGAGTCTTCGTACTTCTTGAGCTGCTCCTCCGGCAGGTACATCTCTTCCCACTCGGCAACCTCTGGGAAACCCACGATGTCGAACATGTGAGGCATCTCGTACCTGTAGTTCTTGGTTATGCGCTGTTCGTAGTCGCGCAGCGCCTCGGGGCCGTCCATGTAGGCCTTGGCGTGCTCCCAGGATCCCTGCACGCCCGGGCCCCCGACGAGTCCAGGATTGAACGAAGCCGCCCAGCCCCATTCCTGGAGCTGCGCCGGGGTCGGCTCAGGGTCGATGTAGCCCATCGTGCCCATCAGCGGTCCCTCGACCTCGGCGCGGACGGTGAGTATCTCCTCCACGGAGGTCAGCGCCTCAGCGTAGAGCACGTCCACGCCCACGGCCTTGTACGCCTTGAGCCTGGTGATCAACTCCTCCAGCGAGCCACCGGTCACCCCGCGGGCGTCGCAGCGGGCGATGATCACGAAGTCGGGATCAATCTCGTTCTTCGCGTCCACGGCGGCCTTGTACTTGCCGATGGCCTCATCCAGGGGAATGACCTCCTTACCCTTGACGAATCCGCAGCGTTTGGGGAATGGCTGGTCCTCGACGTGGATGCCCGCGACGCCCGCACGCACGAAGCTCGCGACGGTGCGCCGAACGTTGATTGCCGTGCCGAAGCCCTGGTCGGAGTCCGAGATGAGCGGGATGCTGATGGCGTTTGCCATGCGCTCGGCGTTCTGCACCATCTCGGTCATGGTGATGAGGCCGGCGTCCGGGATGCCCAGCACGTAGGCCGCGGTGGTGGCGCCGGACATGTAGGCGCACTCGAAGCCGGTTGCCTCGGCTATCTTCGCGTGCAGCGCGCAGCCACCGCCCGCAATGACGAAGACCTCTTCCCTGTTGAAAAGCTCCTGGAGCTTAGTTGTCTTCCGCAAATTCTCCTCCTCTTCTTGTTGCCCTGCGAATCGTACCCCAATAGTAGCCACCGAACTGCCGCCGCAAGGGACGCGTGCTCTCTTGGGCAGTGCTAGACTACGCCGTACTCACGCTCCATCTCGTACACACGAGGCAGGCCGAGCATGTCCGTCAGACCGTCACGCTGGCCGTTTCTGTGGACCTTGCCGGTCTCTTTCAACTCTTTCATGGCGTCTTCAACGGCGTTGAAGATGACGCCGAGCGTATTGCCGGTAATGTTTATCTTGAAGCCCATCTCCTCGACTTCGCTGGTTGGCCGCAGCCCGCCGTTGTAGAATCGAGGAAGGTCGCCGAGCTCTCTCGCGTATGTGACCAACTCCTCGTCAGTGCGAATTCCGTCGACGAACACGAGATCGGCGCCTGCGTCGTGGTAAGCGCGGCAGCGCTGAATGGTGTCGTCCCAGCCGTTCACGGCCAGGGCGTCGCAGCGGGCGATGATCACGAAGTCCTTGTCCTGACGGGCGTCCAGTGCCGCGCGTAACTTCTGCACGTGCTCCTCTACCGGCACGACAAGCTTGCCCTCGAAGAAGCCGCACTTCTTGGGGAACACCTGGTCCTCGATGTGAATCCCCGCCACGCCAATCGACTCGTACTCGCGCACCGTGCGCCAGGTGTTGATCGGGTTGCCGTAGGCGGTGTCAGCGTCGCAAATCAGCGGCACTTCGATGGCATTTGCGATGTACTTCGCGTTCTGCACCATCTCCGTCTGCGTAACGAGCCCAACGTCGGGATAGCCGCGCGCTGCCGCGGTACCGAAACCGGTCATGTACACGGCGTCGAATCCGACCTTCTCGGCGATCTTCGCCTGGAAGGCGTCGAATGTGAAAGGCGCGACTACCAGGCCCTTATCCATGAGCTCACGCAACTTGGTGGTCTTGTTCAAAATCTCCTCCGTAGACGTCTGGGCGGCATAGCCGCGCCGTTCCGAGTTCTCGCCCAATTCTATTTGCGCACCATTGCCGTGTCAAACGAAGCCCCCCTACTGCACGCCCGTGAATATCCCTCTCTCCGCCTTGCAGCAGTGAGTTGCCAAAGTCCCCACTCCGCTCTGCGGAAGAGTGTCAGAGTGAGGGGGTGTTGGAGCGGAACAATTCCCTCACTGGCGGATATCTGCGCACTCCTGCGTCAGCACTCCGGTTACCACGCTGAGCCGGTCGCCGTACTCCGACAGCTCGATCAGCCGCTCTACGGAGTAGTCGCCAAAGTTCCTCGCCACCGGGTCGTGCCTCGCGCCGAGCACCAGGACGTCCACGCCACTCACCATGATGGCGCCGCAACACATAGGACACGGCTCGAACGTGGTGTACAGCGTGCAGCCGGACAGGTCGGTCTGGCCCGTGTTGCGGATGGCGACGATCTCGGCGTGAGCGGTGGGGTCGGACGTCGAGTTGACCTCGTTGCCGCCACGCCCAATTATCTCGCCGTCCCTGATTACTAGAGAACCCACGGCGGAGTTGCCGGCCTCGGCGCTCTTGGCGGCATCCTCCAGCGCGGTTCTCATCCAATCTTCGTGCGAACGCGACATCTCTTTCTCCTCCCCAACCGATCCTGGTGGCGTACCCGAGCGGATCGCCTGCTACCTCAGCACCGCCTCCGCTATCCGCTCCAGCTCGTTCCCCATGTCTTCTTCCGTCTCCATGTACTCGGGACGCACCACCACGCCGTTGGCCCCTGCGTCGTGCAATGCCTCGATAAGATCGCGGTCAGCCGGCTGCCCGGACACCGTGATCGTGAGCGACGCAGGGTCGCGCCCGGCCTCGCCCGCCAGCGCATCAAGCTGGGCGCGGGCCTCGCGAAGCCGCTCGGGCGTGATCCGGTTAGGCAGCCAGCCGTCCCCCCAGGCAACGATGCGACGCAGCACGTTGCGGGCCATACCCCCCAGAATGACGGGAGGATGCGGCTTTTGCGCCGGCTTGGGGTAGCACTTCACCTTTGGAAAATCGTAGTAGCGGCCATGAAACTCCGCTTCCTCCTTGGTCCACAGCTCCTTCATCGCCAGCACGGACTCGCGCACCTGCGTCCAGCGGTGGTCGAAGTCGCCGCCCAGCAGCTCTGTCTCCTCCCTGTTCCATCCTGCACCCACTCCGAACAGGAAGCGTCCGCCGCTCAGCAGGTCCAGCGTAGCCACCTCTTTAGCCAGCACGAGGGGGTTGCGTTCCGGCACCAGGGTGATACCCGTGCCCAGCTTGATGGTGCTGGTCGCCCCTGACGCCTGCGCCAGCGCGATAAATGGATCGGCGAAGTGAGAGTACGTCCAGGGAATCACGCCGTCGTCGGAACCCGGGAAGGGGCTTGCCGACTCCACCGGCATCACCGGGTGTTCGCCGTACCACAGCGAACTGAAGCCAAGCTCCTCTGCCTTGCGGGCCATGAAGGCCGCGTTGATGGTGTAGGCGGGCAGCGGCATCGATACGCCAACGTTCATGTCTACTCCCTATCACTCGCTCTATCTACACCGGCCATTGTGAAGCTTCGCGCGTCGCAAGGCAAACCTGCCGTTGGGAATTCCCAACGGCCTGACCGCCCGCCTGCGCTGCGATCATCTATTTTGCCGGATTTCCTATTGACATCCGTACATCGTTGCAATACCTTTAGGGCGAAAATGGAGTTAGAATAATTCTAACTTGCTTGAATTGGGCCGCCGGTCCCTACAAACACTCGGCAAGGTTACGGAAATTGAACGCCACTGAGGAACAAAGGCTATTCGAGATGCGGGCGGCCCTGAAGCAAAGGGGTACCCGGCTCACGCCCAGGCGCGACAAGATGCTGGAAGTGCTCGTCACGAGCGAGCGACACCCGAGCGCCAGCGAAATTCACGAAGAAGTGAGGCGCTTTCACCCTCGCACCAGCCTCGCCACCATCTACAACACCATCGAGTTGCTGAAAGTGACCGGCCAACTGCAGGAGATCGAGTTCAGTGGCGCCGCCAACCGCTACGACGGTAGGCGCAGCCACCATCACCCACACCTCATTTGCCTGCATTGCGAGAAGATCGAAGACTTGGACTCGGTCGACCACAGCGAACAATTGGACGACCTGTCCAATTCAACCGGTTACGAAATCACGGGCCGCCGGATGGACTATTACGGTGTGTGCCCGGACTGCCAGTCGGGACGCACAGAGCAGCCCTAGCCTGGGCTGCCGCATCCGGAAGGAAGGGGGTGAGCATCCCTCGTAACGCAATAGTAATTTCCGCGACAGGCTCCACTACCGATAACCCTTGCATACAAAGAAAGGAGGAGGACTGATGGCCAACAGAGAAGACATCGCCCTTATGTCTCACCTGATGCGGCGAGCCGGCTTCGGCGCGACCCGCGAGGAGGTCGAGGCCAGGGTGGAGCGAGGCTACGAGGCCACCGTTGAGGAGCTGATCAATCCCACCGCGCCGCCGGTGGACGAGGTTGAGCTCTACCGCTACCATCCGGGAACCGAGTTCCCGGCCCAGCACTACGCCGGAGGGCAGGCGCACTGGCTCTACTACCTGCTCAACACCCAGCGACCGCTGGAAGAGAAGATGGCCCTGTTCTGGCACCATGTGTTCGCCACCGGCAACGGCAAGGTCGACAACTGCGACAACATGATCATTCAGATCGACATGTTGCGCGACTATGGAATGAGCAACTATCGTGAGCTGCTCGTTAAGCTGGCCAGCAACCCGGCCATGATCTTCTGGCTGGACAACAACGAGAACCACAAGAACGCGCCCAACGAGAACTGGGGACGCGAGCTGCTAGAGCTGTTCTCCCTCGGCGTCGGCAACTACACCGAGACCGACGTGTTCGAGTGCTCCCGCGCCTTCACCGGCTGGACCATTGCCGCCAAGATTCCGCGGTTCCCCTACGGCAGGCACCCCTGGTCGTTCGAGTTCCGGCCCGAGGACCACGACTTCAGCGAGAAGACGTTCCTGGGCCAGACCGGCAACCTCAACGGCGACGACATCATCGACATCATCATCGAGCAAGAGGCGTGCCCGCGCTTCATCGCCCGACACCTGTACAACTTCTTCGTCGCAGACGAGCCGCAGGTGCCCGCCTGGGACATCGAGGAGCCACGCGACCCCGAGGCTATCAGGACGCTGTCCAAGGTGTTCGTCGACTCCGGCTACGAGATCAAGCCGGTTCTCATGACGCTGTTCAACTCCGACTCCTTCAAGGAGTCGATGTACCAGAAGGTCAAGAGTCCCGTCGAAGTCGTGGTCGGCACTCTGAGGATGACGCAGGACCTGTTGGGAGCCGACCCGCGCCTGGAGTCCATGGCCAACGAGGCCGGCTACATGGGCCAGGAGATACTGGACCCGCCGAGCGTCGAGGGCTGGCACACTGGCAAGGAGTGGATCAACAGCGGCTCTCTGGTCAAGCGAGTGAACTTCGTCGCGGACCGGGTGAACAACGTAGAGCTTCCCGGCGTACAGAACATGATCAGGCGGATCGCCGGTTCCAACGGGCAGTCGATGAGCGCTGAGGCGCTGGTGGACCACTGCCTTGACATGATGGGACCGATGGAGGTCGCGGAGTCGACGCGTGCGGAGCTGGTGAAGAACGTGGAGTCCGAGGGAGCCATCTCCTGGGCGACCGACGAGGACTACGCAACGTCTTCGAGGCGCGCCGGTGAGACGATGGCGCTCATCGCGGCCACCAGAGAGTACCAGTTCGGCTAGACGGCAGATCACGGAGCAAGCAGGACAGAAAGTCCAAGTAAGGAGAAGGAGAATGGCGAAGACGAGCAAGCCCCCTGTGATAGTCGTGCTCCAGTTGACGGGCGGGAACGACTACTTCAACACCATCATCCCGTACACCGACCAGAACTACTTCGACTCGCGGCGCTCGCTGCAGATCCCGCAGCAGCGCGTCCTCCAGCTGGACGACGAGGTCGGCATGCACCCGGCCATGGGTCCGATGAAGGACATCTACCAGTCGGGCCAGATGGCCATTGTCCACGGCATCGGCTACGCGAACTCCCCGCGGTCGCACTTCCGCTCGATGGACATCTGGCACACCTGCGAGCCCGACAAGGTTGGCACCGAGGGCTGGCTGGGCCGAGCCATCCGCGAGATCGACCCCGAGGGCGAGAACCCCATCACCGGCGTTAACGTCGACCAGGCGCTGCCCAGGGCGCTCGTCGCCCCCGGCGTTTCGGTAGCGTCCGTCGCCGACCTCACCACCTACGGCCTGCTGACCAGCATCGAGCAGGAAGAACAGCGCAACAAGGTGCTCGAGCGGTTCGCCAACATGTACGGCCCCGCCGTAGGCACCGGCGCCGTCATGGACTACCTCGGCCAGACCGGCCTCGACGCGCTCAAGGGCGCCGACATCCTGAAGGCCGCGCCGGCCCAGTACGAGTCCACGGTCGAGTACGCGGAGAGCCCCGTCGCGAAGAAGCTGCGCGACATCGCGATGATTCACACCGCCGACCTCGGCACCCGCGTCTTCTACACCAGCCACGGCAGCTTCGACACCCACGCGGCGCAGTCCGCGACCCACGCCCAGCTGTGGACGCAGGCATCCGAGGCCATCGCCGACTTCTGGGACGACCTGCGTGAGCACGACGCCGACGAGAACGTGACGATGTTCCTGTTCTCCGAGTTCGGCCGTCGTGTCCGCGACAACGGTTCCGGCACCGACCACGGCGCCGCCGGCGTCGCGTTCGCCATCGGCCCCAACATCAAGGGCGGGATGTACAGCAACTACCCGGACACGCGGCCCGCGGCGCTCGAGCAGGGCGACCTGGTTCCCAACATGGACTACCGCGGCGTCTACTCGACGATGCTCGAGGACTGGATGCACCTGGATCCGGCGCCCATAGTCAACGGGCAGTTCGAGCAGCCCAAGTTCATCAAGAACGGCGGCTAGTCAACAAGAATCGCAAATAGCGGCGAGGGTGGCGTCTGAGATGCTGCCCTCGCCTAAGACCACCTCCGTGTTGCTCGTTGAGATCACGCGGGCGGTGGCGCGTGTTTCAGGAGGCGTGACATGCTTACTACTACGGTGGCCGGCCGCACCTGGAGCTTCAGCCACGCGATAGGCCGAGGCGCGGCCGCGGGCGCCGGTTTCGCGAACCCATACGACATGGCCTTCGCGCCGGACGGCTCCATATACGTGCTGAACCGCGGCACGGAACGCGTGGGCCAGGGCGTCCAGCTCGGCGAGAACAAGCGCATCGGGCTCGTAACAATGGAACAGGAGTTCATCGGCGACTTCGCCAAGAAGGACTTCATGTGGCCCGTAGGACTCGCGGTGGACGGGGACGGCAACGTCTACTGCTCCGACGAGTACGACAACATCGTCATCATCTACGACTCGGACGGCCAGCGCATCGGCCAGTGGGGCGAGGCGGGCTCTGGAGAGGGCCAGTTCCTCAGCCCGACAGGCATCCAGTTCGACGCTGACGGCAACCTGGTCGTGGTGGACAGCCGCAACGACCGCGTGCAGAAGTACACCAAGGACGGCAAGTACCTGTCCGGCTTCGGCAGCTCTGGAAGCGACGAGGGCCAGCTCAGCCGGCCCTGGGGCATCACAATAGACCAGGACGGCGCCATCTACGTCGCAGACTTCGGCAACGACCGCGTGCAGAAGTTCTCCTCGGACGGCGAGCACCTGCTCACCTTCGGAGGCTCGACGGAGACGGGCGCAGACCTCAGCCACCCGTCCGACGTGGCGGTGGACAGCGAGGGGGACGTATACGTCGTGGACTTCGGCAACAACCGCGTGCAGATCTACGATGCCGAGGGCGACATCATCACGGCGCTCTACGGCGACGCCTTGGAGTGGTCCAACTGGGCGCGCGAGGTGGTCGAGGCCAACCCCGACGTCGTCAAGGCGTACCGCAGGCTAAAGGACATGTCCCCCGTGGGCCGCTTCGCCCGGCCGATCAGCATCCTCATCGACTCGGAGGACCGGGTAATCATCAGCGAGACCATTCGCAACCGGCTCCAGGTCTACACCAAGGACAAGGACTACATGGACCCGCAGTTCAACCTGTAGCCGGTCCGGTCCGACAGCAAAGACAAAGCAAGGGCGGCTCCCGATGGGGGCCGCCCTTTTGAGTTCAGTGCTCCACCAGCGTTCTGCGGGCGGTCACCCCCGATTCCCCGGTTGCGATGGAAATGACCCGAACGCCGGGCCAACCCGGACCAACCGCGCTCGCTGGTGTCGTGCCGCGGCCGCCCTACCCCAGGTCCAGCGTGCCCTCCGCGAACACCTCCTCCACGCTAACCCGCGCGGGAATTATGCCCTGTTCTACGTTCCACTCGATGAACGTCTTCAGCGCCACCCTGTTTGCCTCGATGCCGTAGGGCAAAGGCTCGGCGGCGCCGGCGGAGCGCAGCGGCGCTATGGTGTCGTCGCCCGGGTGCGGGGCCGCACCGGTGGCGAGGCGGCTCGCATAGTCGTCCCTGGCCGCCTCGAACAGTCCGAACAGCTCGCAGGGAAGCCACGGATGCGCCTCGATTGCGTCGTTCCTGATGACGACGATGTGGCTTATCGGGTACACGCCCGTCTCCTCGTGGAAGCTAAGCGCCGCGTGGCGTGCGTCCGGGATCAGTGGCCGGATGCGAGCCGAGTCCAGGCCGCCCACCCCTATCGCGGCGTCCAGTTCGCCACTTAGCAGCATGTCGCCCAAGTCACTGCCGGCGGGCGCGGACACCACGTTCGGCGGCTCCACGAACTCCGCCACGTGCTCGTCGGATCCCAGCACCCAGGTCACGGCGTCCAGATCAAGGCCGTACTCGTGCTTCAGTATCCCCCTGGCCCAGACGCCGGGCGTCACCGTGTACGCCCGCACACCGACGCGCTTGCCCGCCAGGTCTCGGGGCGACCCAATGCCTGAGTCCGCGTTGTAGACGACGTCACCGTGGTTGAAGCTGCGCGTAATGAACACCGGAATCGCCGTCATCGGCTTGCCATGCGCCCGCGCGCACAGGTATGTCGATAGCGCCATCTCGGACACTTCGTAGGCGCTCGTCCTCACCATGGTCCTGAACACGCCCACGATGGTCACGTACTCCGCCCAATCGAAGGCAAACCGCTCGGAGGCCACCGAGCCGTCCATCAGCGGCAGCGTATGACCGTAGCGGCCTATCGCGGTCTTCAGTGCTAGTTTCGCCATTTGATATCGCTCCTCTTACGGGTCTCGCTCCATCTCGTCGCCGTCCCTCCCATCGTCCGTTGGGCGCGCAGCGCGCCGCAGATACACGAAAAGACTATTCCCAGTTCGCCCCGCCAGTCAACCCGCGCCGCGTTGACATCTGTTCGCAACGCCATTATCGTGGACTTGCGCGAAAGGCGCCGCCGGGACGACCACACGAAGGGTCGTTGGAGCGCCAAACGGCAAGGAGGGGCATCCATGGACTTCATGTATCGATACACTCATGAGCAGGATGAGTTTCGCCGCGAGGTGAAGGACTGGCTCGCCGAGAACCTGCCCACCGACATCGACCGCCCTCTGGAGTCCAGCCACGTCGACGCCCACACGTGGGAACAGGTTCGGCAGTTCCGGCTGCACCTCGGCAGAAAGGGCTGGCTGCACCCCACTTTCCCGAAGGAATACGGCGGCGGCGGCCTGTCTACCGAGGAGGCCGTGGTAATCCGCGAAGAGCTGGAGAAGGCCGATCTGCCGCCCTTCTACGACAACAGCCTCGACCTTCCCGCCATACTCGTGTGGGGCACCGAGGAGCAGAAGCGCGAGATTCTTGGGCCGCGTCTTAGCGGCGAGAAGCTCGGCTGGCAGCTTTTTACCGAGCCGGGCGCTGGCTCCGATCTGGCGAGCCTTCAGTCGCGCGCCGTGAGAGACGGCGACGACTGGGTGATCACCGGCCAGAAGGTGTTCGTCGGGGGAGACGCCGGCTATGCCGACCCCGATAACAAGGTGCCCGACGACGTTCAGATGGGCGAGCTGTTCACGCTCGCCGTCACCGACCCCGACGCTCCCCGCCACCGCAACATGGGCTACTTCATGATACCGGGCGACACGCCGGGCATTACGGTGCAGACCCTGGACCTGCTCGTAGGCCAGGGCAAGCGCCAGATGTTTCTGGACAACGTGCGCGTGCCGGCGAACCGCCTGATTGGCGGCGAGACCCAGGGCTGGCAGGTCGCGCAGACTACGCTCGAAATCGAGCACGGCGGCGGCGGCGAGGTGGTGCCCAGGAACTCCACGTTCAAGAGGTTCCTCGCCTACTGCGCCGAGAACGGCCTCGACAAAGACGAACACAACGAGCAACTGCTGATGAAGGCCTACGTCGACAACGAGGTACAACGGCTTCTCGGCGCGCGCAACCATTGGATGTACAGCACCCACCAGGAAATGAGCTTCCACGGCTCGCACCTGTCGCTCTGGCGCAGGGAGGCCGGGCTGCGGACCGCGGACGTCATCCGCGAGGTGGGCGGCCTGAAGGCGATGCTGGACTTCAATGACGCCATGGCTCCATTGGACGGCGAGCTCGAAGTGCACCAGCGCGCGAGCCTCACCGCGGCCCACCCTGGCGGCGCGATCGAAATCCAGAAGGTCATCATAGCCCGCAGGCTCGGCGTTAGTCGCACGCGGGAACGCGCCGCGCCCACGCCGTCGACGGCGACGGCCCGCAGATAGGGCGCCGTCCGCGAGTCCCTACCCCCGTCAAAGGCTGACAGGGGTAGGTTTGGGAATGGCAGGGGCATTTCCCTGTCTTGACCCCCATCCTAACCTTCCCCCTGCCAGGGGGAAGGGACAATTTGGATAGCCTAACGAGGATGAGCAAACAATGGACCTCTCCCTATCCCAAGAACAGACGATGATAAAGAACTCCGCCCAGGAGTTCCTCCGGCAGGAGTTGCCTAAGGAGCGCGTGGACGAGCTGTTCCGCTCCGAGACCGGCCACGACCCCGAGCTCTGGAAGAAGATGGGCAGCCTGGGATGGGCTGGGATGTCGCTGCCGGCCGAGTATGGCGGCCAGGCTTCCGACTTCGCCACGATAGGCGTGCTTTTCGAGGAACTGGGCGCGGCGCTGTGCCCCAGCCCTCTGCTGTCGTCGGTGCTGGCGGCGCAAATCGTCCTGGAGGCGGGCAACGACGGCCAGAAACGGCAACTGCTGCCCTCCATCGCCCGCGGCGACCTCATCACCGCCGTGGCGTTCACCGAGGCCAGCGGAAGCTGGGTTCCTGATTCCGTCAGGCTCACCGCGTCCCGGCAGGGCGACTCGTTCGAGCTGAACGGCACAAAGGCATTCGTACCCGACGCCCATCTGGCCGACTACCTGCTGGTTGTGGGCAGGTCTGACGACTCGCCTGGCCTGTCCGTCTTCCTGGTGGACAGGGCGGCGCGAGGCCTCACCGTGCGACCGCACACCGGATGGCTCGGCGACGTGCTGTGCGAGGTCACGCTGGACGCGGTGCGCGTTCCGGCATCGGCGGCTATCGGCGAACCCGGCACGGCAGGCGCCGCGCTCGAGTCGGCGATCGACAAAGCGACGGCGCTGCTATGCGCCTACATGCTCGGCGGCTGCAGGCGGGTACTGGAAATCAGCGTCGAGTACAGCCAGAACCGCATCCAGTTCGGCGTGCCAATCGGCAACTTCCAGCGCGTCCAGGACCACCTGATCGAGGCGCTGAACTCGGAGCAGTCAACCCGTTGGACAACATACGAGGCGCTGTGGAAGCTGGACGGCGCGACGTCGGACGCACAGATCGCGATTTCGATGGCCAAAGCGGTGGCGAGCGACGCCTACTTCACCGCCTGCGAGGCGGCGCACCACGTCCACGGCGGCATTGGCGTGGACATGAACTACGGATTGGCGTACTTCACCCAGAAGTCACGCACGCTGCAGCATTACATGGGCGATGCGGTGCACCACCGCCGCAGGATGGCAGCGCTCCTGCGAGAAGCTGCCGCCTAAGCGAACCTCACCCCAGCCGCCGCGAGTCCAGATAGCTCTGGAGTATCACCGCGGCGGCGGCGGAGTCCAGCCTCCCCTTGTCGCGCGACGGCTCCACTCCGCGGCCTCTAAGGAGCCGCTCGGCCTGCGCCGTGGACAGCCTCTCGTCGACCGTCGTCACGGGAACGTCAACGAGCTTGACGAGCTCGCGCACGAACGCGGCTACGCGCCCCGCCTGGCGTCCTCGTGCGCCCGACATCGTGTAGGGCATGCCGACCACGATCTCGCTCAGCTCAAAGCCGGAAGCGTGGCGGGCGACCTGCTCGTGGGCCTCCTCGCCGTCGTCCAGTTCAATTGCGTCGATGGGCGACGCTATCAGGCACGTGGGGTCGCTGAGCGCCAGTCCGATCCGCTTCTCCCCCACGTCGAGCGCGAGAATCCTCATCCGGCCTGGCTCTCGCGCACCAGACCGGGCACCAGCGCCAGGGCGTCGTCCAGCCTGTCGGCGCGCCGCCCGCCCGCCTGCGCCACGTCCGGCCGTCCGCCGCCGCCGCCCTGAATCGCCTTTGCGGCCCCCCTGGCAATTACGCTGGCGTCCAGTCCTCGTTCAACGAGGTCGGCGGTCACCATGGACACGAGCAGCGGCCGCTCGCCTATTACGGACCCCAGCACCACGACACCGCTTCCGAGCTTGTCGCGCAGCCAATCACCCACCTCGCGCAGGGAGTCGGCGCTGGCAGCGGTCGTTCTGGCGGCAAGCACGCTGACGCCGCCGACATCCTGGCAGTCCGCGAGCAGGCTTTCCGCTGCCAACAGCGACTGGCGCCTCTCCAGCGCCGCGAGCGCCCTGTTCGCCTCGTCCAGCGCGGCAACGAGCGACTCTACCCTGTCCTCGGCCTCCGTGGGCGGCACCTGGAGCCGCCGCGCCACGGCCTCCTCGCGCCGGAAGCGCTCCCAGACCAGCCGCTCCGCCGCGCGCCCGCTCACCGCCTCGATGCGCCGCATTCCCGCGCCGACGCTGGACTCGCCGAGCACGTACACCGCGCCCAGCTCGCCCGTGCGCACGACGTGAGTCCCGCCGCACACCTCGAAGCTGAACGTCGCGCCGTTCGCGATCTCGACCAGGCGCACCCTGTCGCCGTACTTGTCTCCGAAAAACGCCAGCGCGCCTTTGCTGATCGCCGCGGCGTAGGTGTCCTCGCTCTTTACGATCCTGGCGTTCTGGCGCAGCTTCTCGTTCACCAGAAGCTGCACCTGCCACATTTCCTCGTCGCTGACCGGTTGCACGTGCGAAAAGTCGAAGCGCAGCCGGTCCGGCGCGACGAGGGAGCCTGCCTGCCTCACGTGAGGGCCGAGCACCTGGCGCAACGCGGCGTGGAGCAGGTGGGTCGCCGTGTGGTTGCGGGCGGTGTCCTCCCGCCGAATCTCGTCCACGTAGGCCTCCACGCTGTCTCCCAGGGCGATGGCGCCTGCGGACACCCTGCCGAAGTGGACGATCACCTCGAGCATCACCTCCAGCGTGTCGTGGACTTCCACGCTTCCGTTTGGTCCGACAAGCTGGCCGACGTCTCCCACCTGGCCGCCGCCCTCGGGATAGAACGGCGTCTCCACCAGCACAATCTCGACGTCCTGGCCCTCCGCTGCCTCGGTGGCTAGCTCGTCGCCGCTGATGAGGCCGATCACGACCGAGCTCGCCGTGAGCTGCTCGTAGCCCAGGAAGCGCGTCGCTCCCACCGACATGCTCTCGTACACGCGGATCTTGGCTCGGTCCCCACCAAACTGGGCCGTCGCTCGGGCGCGCTCCCGCTGCGAGGCCATCTGCTCCTCGAACCCGGCCATGTCCACCTCGATGCCCCGCTCCCTGGCTATCTCGCTTGTCATCTCGACCGGAAAGCCGTATGTGTCCCACAGCCGGAAGACCACCTCGCCGGGCAACGACTCGGCGCCTTGGAGCGCCTCGGACAGCGCCTCGTAGCCATTGCGGAACGCCTGCTGGAAGCGGTCCTCCTCCAGCCTCAGCACCGTCAGGATGAAATCCTGGTGGTTCCGCAGCTCAGGATAGACGCCGCCCATCTGGTCGATGACCTCTCCCGCTACGTCTCCCAGAAACGCGCCATCCATGCCTAGCTGACGCCCGTGCCGGATGCCGCGGCGAATGACGCGGCGCAGCACGTATCCCCTGCCCTCGTTGCCCGGGACGACGCCGTCGCCGATTAGAAACGTCGAGCTGCGAGCGTGCTCGGAGACGACCCTCATGGCGTAATCGTCACCGGCGTCGGCGCCATAGCTGCGCCCTGACAGCGCCTCGACGCGGGCTAGCAACGGCAGGAACAGGTCAGTCTCGTAAATCGTGGTCACTCCCTGCATGACGACGGCAGCCCGTTCCAGGCCCATGCCGGTGTCCACACTCGGCGCGGGCAGCGGGTCCCGCGTGCCGTCCAGGTGGTGGTAGTACTGCATGAAGACCAGGTTCCACAGCTCCACGTACCTGTCGCAGGCGTCGCCGGCGTCGTTCTTCGGATAGGCACAGTTGGGGCCGCAGTCGGAGCGCAGGCACCCCCTGCCCTCGCCGAAATCGTAGTGAAGCTCGCTGCACGGGCCGCAAGGGCCCTTCCAGGCCGGCCGGGCCCCACCAGTTGTCCTCGTCGCCGAACCGGTATATCTCGCCCGCGGCGACGCCCGCCTCACGCCATAGATGAAAGCTCTCGTCATCCGTGTCGTGGATAGTGATGGCAAAGCGTTCCTTTGCCAGCCCGAACTCCGTCTCGAAGAACTCCAGCGCGAAATCTATCGCCTCTTTCTTGAAGTAGTCGCCAATGCTGAAGTTGCCCAGCATTTCGAACAGCGTGAGATGCGTGGAGTCGCCCACCTCGTCGATGTCCACCGTGCGGAAAGACTTCTGGGACGAGGTGAGCCTCCGGTTGGGCGGCTCGGCATCGCCGGAGAAGTACGGCTTGAACTGCACCATTCCCGCCGACGTCAGCAGCAGCGTCGGGTCGCCGACGGGGATGAGCGAGGAGCTCGCGACGCGAGTGTGCGCCTTGCTCTCGAAGTAGCTCAGGAACCGCTCGCGTATGTCGTTGCTGTTCATAGTGGCGCACCTGGAATTCTTCTAGGGATGGGTAGGGCAAGCTCCGCATTGTCCGCGGTCGTGCCCCAAGCATAGGAAATGGTAGGCAATCCACCCCCGCCAGTCAACCGGCAGATGCAGACGGGAGCCTGTTTCAGATTGCTTGGCGCCCCCCAACACCGTTGTTCCCGCGAAAGCGGGAAGGCGAAGTCTGTTCGTTTCTGCGACATTCTGTGCGCCTCGTAGCTGAGGGTGTCGCCGGCCCCGCGCGAATCTGTAATGCTGGCGCGGGTTGTCGGGACACAAAAGTGGCGCCGCGTGGCAGAGGAGGACAGGGGGACGGAGCAGGGTCACTCAGCCGTGTCTTCACTGCCACAGGGCGCCCAAAAGGGACGCCCCTAGGGATGCCTGGGGCCTTCCCCGTTTGGGGGTAGGGTTTCCGGCCACGGGGCCGGTTCCTGGCGTGGGCGAGGGTAGCACGCTTGTGCGTATATTTCAAGTGGGGTGGCGAAATTGCGGAATTGGGGCGGATTGGTGGGGAGAAATGGTGCAGACGTGGCGACTACTTGGGTCGTGTGTGGGGTTGGATGGGTCAGGTCCGGGGAATGGGTGGCACGGGAGAGTGACGTTTTTTCGGGTACGGGGGAGCGAGTGGGTCGGGTTTGGGCGAGGGGGTGTGGCCGGGGTGTGCGTTGGGGCGCCCGGGGGAAATTGGCTAAGCAATATGGCGAACGCATGGCGATTGCCGTAGGTTCAGAGTTGGGCGCGGGGGCAGGCTGTTCGCGAGGGAGACGGCTTTGGGCGCACCTAGTAATCTGAAACAGGCTCTACAGACGGGCAGCGAACCTTTTCCAGGATGACTCTGGGCGGCTCATGGTCGCAACCCTTATGGTCACCAGGGCTGTCCTGTGCGGCGTATTTGGCAGAGCGCGCGTTGAGGGCGACCGAATGGCCACCCTGGCGGGCCACACATATTGCCGCCAAGGAAGGCATTTGACAGTCAAAACAAACTTCAGTGAGATGCGGCACAGCTTTCCAAACAATGGTGTATCTTCTCAACACGATTCGAAACGCAACTGTCTGTGCACCTGAAGGTGATCAATTGTTCAATTCAAAGGCACGTAGAGAGGCAATCGAGAAGCTCAGAAGGGCCGTCGCAAGACACGAGGCCGCTCGCAACCAGGTCGAGCAGGCCAGCGTCACGCTGCATGAGTTGCGTATTGACGCAGCCACAGAGCTGATTCTCGATGTGGAGTCTTACGTGAACCTGCTGGCCAACTCACCAAAGGAGTTCGACACGTCTGTCGCCGAATTCCGGGTGGAAGCGAACAGGTTTCAGGGAACGGTCAAGAGACTTCAGACACAGGCTGCCACGACTACACGGCTCGGGGCCGGAACTGGCGCGGCAGGAGTCACGGCAGGCGTGGGCGTCGCGGCGTTGGGGCCTACGGCGGCGATGGCGGTTGCCACCACGTTTGGGGCCGCTTCGACTGGCACAGCCATTTCCGCCTTGTCCGGTGCGGCGGCAACCAACGCCGCCCTCGCATGGTTGGGTGGCGGCGCGATTGCAGCCGGTGGCGGCGGAATGGCTGGTGGAACTGCGCTACTGGCCCTGGCCGGTCCTGTAGGGTTGGGACTAGCCGGAGCAGCCTTCGTGGGGTCTGGAGTGTTCCTGAACAACCGCAACAAGAAACACGCCAGGCAGGCTACCGAGAATCAAATGAAAATCGAGTCGGAACTACGATCCCTAGATGCGGCGCGTATCGAGATTGACCGACTACATCGCACTACAGAACGGCATACCCACGGGTGCAATACCATGTTGTCCTGGCTAAACACCGCTCCGACTGACTACCAGGAATTCAACGATACACACAAGAAGCGTCTAACCGTTCTCATCAACCATATCCGATCTCTCAGCGAACTGCTACGGGCGAAGGTGACGCCATGAATCGCGAGGAGAGCCTACGCCCGCAGCCCCCGCACGTCGCCGCCCAAGTCGCCGCGGCGTGGGCAAGCCTCGATGCCGCAGGCCGCGCCACCGAACTTGCCAGCTCCTTGGCGTCCCAGGACAGGGCGTTCCTGGCGGCCAGCCGCGAGATGCAGGCCGTCCGCGCCTTTGTGGGCACGCCGGAAAACATCCTGGGCAGCGCCACCACCAAGCACGGCGAGATTGCGGAGCAAGTCAACGTTGCAATCAGCCGCGCCAGGGACATCCTCTCGGGCAACGCCCCCGCCAGCACCTTCGAGGGAGTGAGCCGAATCGCTCCCGTCGACTACGTGCGTGACGGCGTGGGCGTTCAGGCCAAGTACTACAACGGGTTGCAAAACTCCCTCGGCGGCGTCTCCGAACACGCCACCAAGTATCCGGGTTTCGCGGGCGGCGAAGGCATCTACGACATCCCGCGCGACCAGTACGAGCAACTTGGCCTGCTGGGCCGGACGGGACATGTAGATGGACTGTCGGACAACAGTGCGAACGCAATCAGGGGCAGGGTCGACGCCCTGGAACAGCAAACTGGCCGGTCCGCAGACGACCTGTTGCGGCCCGGCGACGCCACCTATAGTGAGGCGCAACAGGGTCGCGTTCACGACACAATCCGCGACCGCGAGAGCGAACTATCTCGGACCAACGACGAGTTGAAGGAAGCGTCTAGGTCTGAACACGGCCCATCCCTGTCAGGGCTGGGGAAAGCGGCCGCCATCGGCGCCGCCGTCGGGGGCGGCGTGGTGTTGGCCCAGGGCGTCTGGGTCAAATACCGTGAAGGCAAGAACCCTTTCAAGGGCGAGTTCACCCTGGAGGACTGGCGCGACGTCGGCGTTCCGGCAATCCAGGGCGCGGGCGGTGGCGCTGTCGCGGGCGGCGGCGTGTATCTGCTCGCCAACTCCACGAACTTTGCAGCCCCCGTCGCCGGCGCAGTAGTCAGCGGACTAATGGGCATTGGCAGCCTGCTGCGCCAATACCACGCGGGAGAGATCAGCGGCCACGAGTTCGTGGACATGTCGCAAATGGTAGCGATGGACGCCGCTATTGTCGGCCTGGCATCCGCAACCGGCCAGGTGTTGATCCCGGTACCAGTCGTCGGTGCGCTTGTCGGAAGCGTCGCCGGCAAGTTTGTCGCCAACGCCATCACCGAAACGCTCGGTGAGTCAGAGGCAGAGCTCATAGCTCAACTACGCGCTTACGAGCACAACGCCCAAACCCGGCTCGACGAGGCGTATCGGGCGCACATACGGCGTCTGGACGCCTATTTCGGCAGCCTTGAGCGATTGGCGGCGTTCACATTCGACAGTGACGTCAACTTGGACTTGAGGCTAACCGCCAGCGCCCGATTCGCGGAGATAGTCGGCGTGCCAAGAGAACTTATCCTACGCAACACTGACGACCTCGACGAGTTTATGACGGAGTGAGCATGAACATTCTCGACAATCCCATCGAAGGCTTTGCGCCCGAATTGTACATCGCCACCCTGTCGAAGCTGGCCCACGTGGACGGCCTTCACGACTCGGAGCAGGAGATACTCGACCAGCATGCCGCGCGATTCGGAATCGACCTCACCAACCTGCCCGATGTGCCGGAAGACCTGACGGAACTGCCTTGGGCTACGCGCGTGCTCGTTTACCGTGACGCCGTGATGCTGGCTATCGCGGACGAAGAGACGAGCGATGAGGAACGCCGGTATCTCGTTGACCTTGCCCGACGAATGAAGCTGCCATCGGATACAATCGACGCCATAGAAGCGTGGGTGCGGGAATACGGCGCGCTGCTGGAGCGGCTGGATGAAATCGTGGCGCCGCCGGGTTAGCGTAGGACGCGCCGCACTTCGCCCCGTCTCCCCCTGGGCAGGTTTGAAACCTGCCCCTACCGGCCGTCTCGTACATCGCAGCAGAGCATCGTCCACACACCCACACCCCCCTACGAACCCGGATGCCCCGGCGCGCCGTACAGCGGGCAGCCCGCGCATGACCCGGCCTGCCCGCACGGTGCGGCGTTTGCACCGGGGCGCGGCGAAGAGGCTACCGCCGGTCGCGCGGCAAAACTCTGCCTGCGCTCCTCCCGTGCCTGCTCGCCGAAGAGGTCCATTCGTAACTGCTTGGCCGTCGGCGGCCGGTGACCCGGAAGCGCCAGGAAGGGCCACGCCCACTTGCGCACCACTCCCATCGCCTGGAGGTCGCGCCAGTTGTCCACGGAGTGGCGGGTGCGGTTGCGCAGGATGCGGCCCGCCGACTTGGGCCCGACGCCGGGCACGCGGAGCAGCCGCTCCCTGGAGGCCTCGTTGACGTCGACCGGAAACCTGTCGAGGTTCGCCAGGGCGATCGACGTCTTGGGGTCGTCTTCGTGGGGCAGGAAGCCGCTGCCGTCGTAGGCGTGCCTGAGCTCGTCGTTGTCGAAGGCGTAGACACGCTTTAGCCAGTCAACCTGGTAGAGGCGGTGCTCCCGGATCATCGGCGTCGCCGGGTGCTCCTCGAGCGGCGTGTGGCGTACAGGCTGGAAGGGCGAGTAGTAGACGCGCTTGAAGTTCCAGTCCGAGTACAGTTGGTCCATGCGCTGGAAGATGTCCCAGTCCGACTCGTCGGCCGCGCCCACGACCATCTGCGTGGCCTGGCCCACGGCTCCCTCGGCAGGACCGCCGGCTCGGCGATCGTTCCGGCGCATCATGTCGTCAACCCAGCTCATAGGCTCCAGTATGTCGCGCCGCATGTCCTTCATTGGACTGATCCGTGCCAGCATTTCGGGCGTTGGGGTCTCGATATTTATGGAGAGCCTAGTTCCGAGCCGGTAGGCCTCCTCCACGTACTGCCGTTCGGTGTCCGGCATGACCTTCATGTGGATGTAGCCGCGAAAGCCCTGCTTCTTGCGGATTATCTCGACGACCTTGAGCAGCCGCTCAGTCGTCTTGGAGCCGCTGCCAAAGATTCCGGAACTGAGGAACAGTCCGTTCACCACGTGGCGGCGTCGCATCTCGTCGAACGCGCCCGCTAATTCTTCCGGCTTGAACGCCAGACGCTTCCTCGGCACCCACGTGCTGTTCGGGCAGTAGTGGCAATCGTACTTGCAGAAGTCGGTGAGCATCACACGCATCAGGCTGATAGTCTTGCCGTTCGGCATACTCGCCTTGTACACGCCAGGCACGGTGCTGCGCTCGCGTCTTGCGTAATGCCCATGCTGCCTTTCGCCCGGCTGAGGACGAGAGAGGATGTCGTCGCTCGCCATGCCACCCAGGGCGTGCAGCTTTTCGAGGGTGTCCGGCGTTCGCTTGATCAGCATGTCGGCTCCTGTCTGTGTAGTGAATAGCACTAGTGTTCTATACACAGGAGCGAATGTCAAGCGATTAAGCGCGAGCGGAGCAGCCCAGATTTGGTCACACCAGCGCTTACATCTAATGTCATTCTGAGCTTGTCGAAGAATCTGAGGGTCTTGTTGGCAAACGCTCAAGATTCCTCGACTACGCTCGGAATGACGCGAGGGCGACTCCTTGATAATGCATGGCCATACAGGATAGTGCATGGCCATATAGTCCTACAGCCGCCCGAACTCCGGCAGCGGGCCGCCTATGAGCGGCAGCGCGTAGCTCGCGAACCGCTCCACGTCCAACCCCGAGTCGACGTGGAACATCTCCGGCGGCAGCCGCCTTACGCGGCCCGCGACCTTCGCCAGCGGCGCGAGGCCGGTCTCCACGGCGTATCCCGGCCCGGACGATCGGCGCAGCGTGACTATCTGGTCCGAGTGGCCCTCCAGCGCGTAGCGCACGGCGGCTCTGCCCACCATCTCCGCCTCCCGCGCGTCCACGTCCGACACACAAGCGACGAGCGAGCGCTGGATGGTGCCTGGGGCCTCGTGCCGCGCCCGCACTCCCAGGCTGCGCGCCACGAGCCGCGCCAGGTGGCGGGCCGGGCTGTCGTAGTAGGCGTGGCCGAAGTCGTCCACGTGCCAGGGCTCGGCGTCCGCGCACAAAGGGCCGTCTGGTCCGCGGACGCTGTCCGACACCACGGCCACGGCAAAGCCGAATCGGCGGTGAGCCTGCTCAATCGCCTTTACGAACCCGTCCTCGTCCACTGGCGCTTCCGGCACGCAAACCACGTGGGGAGCGTCACGCTCCTCGCGCTTGCCCAGCACCGATGCCGCCGCAAGCCAGCCCGCGTCCCTGCCCATCACCTCGATCACAGTCACCGGCGCCGCTGTGCCCATCGACTCCGCGTCGCGGCCCGCGCCCATCGTCGCCAGCGCCACGAACCGCGCCGCGCTGCCGTACCCCGGCGTGTGGTCGGTCAGGACAAGGTCGTTGTCGATGGTCTTGGGCACGTTCATGACGCGAAGGTCGTAGCCCGAAGCCCGCGCCGCGAGACCAAGAGTGTGGCCCGTGTCTGCCGAGTCGTTACCGCCGATGATGAAGCACGTCGTCACGCGCCGGGCGGCCAGCGTCTCCAGCACGCTGGGCAGATCGTCGTTCCGCAGCTTGCGCCTCGTCGAGCCGAGCGCCGCCCCTGGAGTGCCTGCCACGCGCTCCCAGTGCCCGTCCGAGACGCCGGACAGAGGGGCGAGGTCTCCCGCGATGAGGCCCTCTATGCCGCGCCGCGCGCCGTACACCTCGCCGAACGCGCCGCTGTCCCTCGCCGAGCGCACCACGCCCCACAGGCTGCGGTTCAGCACCGGCGTGCATCCGCCGGACTGCAGGGCCACGGCGTTCGTGGTGGAGACGGCGTTTCTCAAGACTCGACTCCGTAGAGGCGGACGCTGACCGAGGCGGCCCACGCGCCACTTGCCACTTGCCCAAAGGCGGCTATGATAGACGAAATGATTCGGAGGATGTTTCTTGGCTGAACTACGACGCTCCGTGTCCCCCGCCGCGGCATGGTTCCTCTACTCGGCTACCGGCGAGCCGGTCGGGCGGGTGTACAGGCAGACGGACCCGGAGGCGGTGCCGACCGTTGGTGAGCGCGTTGCCGTGGAGCCGGGGCGCGAGACCCTGGAGGTGGTGAGCTTCGAGGAGCTGTCCAGCGCGTGTATCCTGCGGCGGTTCAGGGTAGTCGTGCGCGAGGCCGGATAGCCCGCCCTACTCCAGGGCGGGCACCACCCTCTCGGCGAAGTGCTCGATGGTGCGGATGCAGTCGGCAGGGTCCGGCGTGCGGAAGTCGAAAGTGAGCTGGTCGATGCCGATTTCGCGGCAACGCAGCGCATCGTCGATGATCTCCCGCGTGGACGCGATGAGCGCGCCGCCCGTGCGCACGCTGCCGCTCTCCGCCAGCCCGAGGTCCGTGAAGAAGAGGCTGCGCTTGAGCGAGATGGTGATGTCCGCCATGTCGCGCCCCGCCTGCTCGGCGTAGTTCGCCAGCCGGGGGAGCATCGCCGCCACGTAGTCCGGCGTCTGCCGCGTGGGGTGCCAGGCGTCACCGTACTTCGCGGTGCGGCGCAGCGCCCGGCCGGTGTGCCCGCCGACCCAGATCGGTATGTGCGGCTTCTGGACCGGCTTCGGGTA
Organism: Dehalococcoidia bacterium; assembly: GCA_965226695.1. Taxonomy (GTDB): domain Bacteria; phylum Chloroflexota; class Dehalococcoidia; order Lucifugimonadales; family CATOSD01; genus CATOSD01. The sequence continues at coordinate 1,807,862 of OZ245405.1, read as the reverse complement.
CATCTGGACGCCATCGAAGTCGAAGAAACGGCCGTGGTACTCCGGTTCGTCTTCAGTCCACAGGCACCTCATCACCTCCAGGCATTCGTCGCTCATCGGCCCCCGGTCGGCGTAGGGCACCCGCAGCGTGTCGAACTCCTTCTCCAGCCAGCCCACACCCACGCCGCAAATGACCCTGCCGTTGGTGAGCACGTCGAGGGACGAGAACATCTTGGCCTGTACTACGGGGTCGCGGTACGGCAGGATGATGACGGTCGAGCCGATTCGCACGCGCTCAGTCGCCCCCGCGACGAACGACAGCACGGTCATCATCTCGTGGTAGGGCGCGTCAGCCGGCCGCTGGAAGGAGCCGTCAATGGTGTACGGGTACTGGTTCGTGCCTGCGGTGGGCAGGACGACGTGGTCGCCCGACCAGATGGACTCGAAGCCCAGCTCGTCGGCGCGCTTTGCGAAACCAAGCAGCGCGTTTCCGTCGAGCGTGCCGGGCAGGTTGAAACCGAATTTCATGGCCTTCTTCCCTATGCTACGCGCGGCGTTAGCCGCTCACCATCGGGTATACGTGCCGGCTGCGGGACATCTCGACGGGGATCTCGCTGCCCATCCATGTCTCGCCTCCGTCGGCGCTTGCGTAAAACTGTCCGTATCCGGCGCTACAGAACACGTTGGAGGGCGCGGCCCGGTCGATGGAGATCTGGAACATGCGGCTCGGCGGCGTACCGCCTATGTCGATCCGCTCCCACGTCTCGCCCACGTCACGACTGCGGAACAGCGCCCCTGCCTCCTGTGTGCCCTGCGGCGCCCCTCCTCCACCCGCGCCGGCGGCGAGATACATAGTGCGGGGGTCGTCGGGAGCGACTATCAGCCCCCGGCAGTACGAGCCGCCCGGAAACATTTCACCGAATCTAACGTGTTCCCAGCGTCCGCCGCGGTCGCGGCTGCGGAACATGGCCACCTGCGTGATGATGTAGACCACGCCGGGCGCCGCCGCGCTGACCTGGACACCATGCAGGTCCACCGTGTTGTTGCGGACGTACAGGCCATCCGTAATCGAGTCCCAGCTATCGCCCCCGTCCCTGCTGGCGAGCAGCCCGCCCACCTCCACTGCGCCGTACACGTCCGACGGGTCGGACGGGTCCGCGGCGATGCCGATAACGCGCTTGGCGAGCGGCTGCATGTACGTCGTGACGTTGGGGTAGTGGACGCGCTCCGTGTCCATCTGCCGCCAAGTCTCGCCGCCGTCCTGGGTGCGGTAGATCGAACAAGGCTCGTAACCGGCGAAAATCACGTCCGGGTCGGAGGGGTGAAACGCGAGCGACCAGACGTCCTGCCCGTCGCGCGGCGCCTCCAGCGCCTCCCAGTGCTCGCCCCTGTCATCGCTGCGGTACACGCCCCGCTGCGTGCCGGCGTACAAGACGGACGGCCTGTCCGGATGCACGAGCAGCGCCCTGACCTGTGGTTGAGATGGCAGACCCTTTTCGGAGGGCTGCCACTCTCCTCCCAGGGCCATGCGATACAGCCCTCCCTCGGCGATGTTGTCGCCCTCGCCCGCAAGCCCGACGTATACGTGGGTTGTGTGGCCGTTCGTGGTCATGGCGTCCTTCCTTCCTTGCTGCTGGAGATCAATTCACGTTGCCAAGGGGTTGACGATTCTCAGGTCGCTAATCCAGCGGAAGTCTCGCACGTTGCGCGTTGCCAAAGGCAGGTCGTGGACCAAGGCGGTTGCGGCTATGATGGCGTCGCCCAAACTCATGCGGCGTTGCTGGCGGAGTTCAACTGCCTGGTCCGCGATTTGCGACGAAACGTCCAATGTCGTTGCCGACCGGAAGAAATCCTCGAAGAAACGCTTCTCATGTTCCGTCAAACTAAGATGGCCGAGAACCTCAACGTAAGAGACGACCGAGACGAAAGACGGCTGAGTATTGATGAACTGGCGCAAACTCACGTGCTCAGGTTCAGCCGCGTAGATTACGATGTTGCTGTCCAGCAGCATCGACTAGTCACGCCCCGGCAGCGGGCGGTCTTTCCGAACCTCGCGCTGCCAGGCGACAGGGTCCTTTATGCTCTGCACTCCCCCGCTTATCGCAATCTCGCGTAGCGCGTTCACAGCCTCCTCGTTGTACCTCGGGGCGTACGCCTGTTCATCCGAGATGACGACCTTTACTTCTACCTGCCTGTCAGGGTCTATCTCTGGCTGCGTTCCCATCCACTCCAATCGACCTTTGTGCAAGACAGCCCAATACGTTCTCTCCATGTGCCCCTCCCTGCCCGTCGACTTGGAAGAAACTCTCCTAGTCGGCAGGCACCGGCTCGGCGACCTGCGACGTGAAAGCCGGCATGACCTCTTCGGCGAAGCGCTGCATCTGCTCCAGTATGACGTCCTGCGGAGTGCCGACAGGTTGGCTGACACTGATGCGGTCGGCGCCCGGGTACAGCTCTTGTATCCGCATGAGTTTCTCCACGATCAGCTCGGGCGGGCCGCACAGGAAGCCGCCCGCCTCGACTGCGCCTTCCAGGGTGGGAAGGCCTGCGGTCAAGGCTTTGGCCGGGTCGCTCATGTCCTCGATCTGCTGGTCGGTGAGCGCGCGCACGAGACGCAGCGGGCCGAACATCTTGAGGTTCTCCTCAAAATAGCCGGCGGCCTCCTTGATTGCCTGCTCCTGTGTCTCGGCGATGTAGAAGTGGAAACCGAAGCTAAGCCCCTCGCCCAGCTCGGCGTCGCGCCCTGCGCGATGCTGGGCCGCCTGGAACGCCTCGATAACCTGGTGCATGGCGCCGCCCTCGGCTACGCCGCCGCCGATGACCCCCTGTATGCCGTGCTTCGCCATGAAGTCCAGGGCCCGCTGCGTCGCGCTCTGGATCGGCTGCCAGCACTCCACCGGCAATCGGACGGGCCTGGGCACCAGCGTGATCTCCTCCAGTTGGTAGCCGCGATACGGCACCGACGGCGGTATGGTGTAGTACTTGCCCTTATGGCTGAACGACTGCTCGTTGAACGCCTTGAAGATGATCTCGACCTGCTCTTCGAACAGGTCGCGGTTCGCCGGCTGGTCCAGCAGCGGGGCGTCGAACGTCTCCACCTCGCGAGTGTGGTAGCCGCGCCCCACTCCGAATGTAACGCGCCCGCCGGTGAGGATGTCCGCGGTGGCGTAGTCCTCCGCAAGCCGGAGAGGATGCCACATCGGAGCGATATTGAAGCCGCAGCCCAGCTGGATCCTCTCGGTCACGTGGGCGAGGTGAACGGCGAGCATCAAAATGTTGGGGATGCACTCGTAGCCCTCCGGCTGGAAGTGGTGCTCGGCCAGCCAGAACGTGTCGTATCCGCAGCGGTCCATCAGCTTGGCGATCGCCTCCGCCTTGTCGTAGACGGTCACGAGGTGCTCGTTCGGAAACATCCGGTCGTTCACTGCTGTCCCACGGTATCCGACGTCCGTCATGTCCACGTGCCCGGCGTACAGGCTATCGAATTTGCTGATCATATCCTCACTCCTTGCGAGGCTATGTGCCTCGTGAATGCTGCTGAAGCCATCCAAATCTGTAGGATTTCCGGCGCTCCCCGTGCCAGCCTGGCAGTTGGGATGCGCCTGCCGCCGGCCCGCGGCTGTCGCGGTTGCTACACGTATTCCGCGCCCATCAGGCACGCAACGGGCCGATTCGTGCGCTCCGCCTCCTCGAACGAGAGCGAAAGCCGGCCGACGTCGTCGTCAGTCTCCACCAGGAAGTAGCTGATGCCCCAGGCGTTCAGCGTGGGCTCCGTAATCCTGCCGGCGGAGTCGGGGGTCACGCCGTGGCGCGTCCAGCCACGGTATCCCACGATAATCACGACGGGCAGGTTCACGTCGACGCCCAGGCCTCGGATCGAGTCGCCCGCCTCGAACAGCCCGGTGTTCTGTATCAGCACGACTGGCCGTTTGCCGCCCACCCACAGTCCGGCGGCTATAGCGAGCGTCTCACCCTCCCGGCAGACCGGCACGAGGCGTAACGACTCCTCCGCCTGCATCTGCTCGTAGAGGTAGTGGGTCTCGCTGTCCGGCAGGCAGATCACGTGCGAAACGCCATTCTTGGTCAGCTCTTCGATGATGGGCCGTGGGGTCAACGCGGGTGCTAGCATTTGGGAACGTCACCTTTCGCCGACTGCCGGAGGGGGCCTGTGAGGCCGATTATATGCGCCACGCAAGGGAGGGTCAACTTGGCAAAAGCCAGGGGCGCCGCCCCACTCCGACCCCCAACGAAAGTCACTGCTGGCAAAGTGCTGTAACTGATTTGGCCCGGTGTTCCCGTGGTGTGTGGAAGAAGGAGAATCTCAATTGCTCATTACAAGGTCACCACAAGGGTTGTTGACTGGTGTTCATGGCCATAATATAAGAAGCACACCTGTAGTGTCGAGGCGGCAAGAGGATCGGACCATCGTTCCGCCCGCCGGGGGGAGCCGCCCATTCCGTCATGTCGAGGCGACACTTCACGAATAAGTGCGAGCGGCGCGCACCGCTCGGAGTTTGGAGGTATTGTATGCAGGCCTACTGTCTCAAGTGCCGTGACCACCGTGATATCAGCGACGCCGAGCAAGTCAAACTTAAGAACGGAAGGCCCGCCACACGGGGCAAGTGTTCCGTCTGCACGGCGACGGTGTTCAGAATTGGGAAGGCGGGCTAGCACCGGACCGGGCGTGCCGCCGGCCAGCGGCGCACGGCGGCGTTAGCGCCGGTGTGCCGCATGGGTGTGCGCCCGCGTTGATATGGGTGTGCGCCCGCGTTGATTTGGAAGTCCCGGTGCATAAAGCGCCGGTTCTGAATCAGATACAAACATAGAGGCGAACCGCGATTGCCCCGAGGGGCACCCGGTCCGCCTCTTGTTTTTGGTTGGGTTGCCGCTAGACGGGCGTAACCGCCCCGGAGTCGAGTGCAATAGTGCTCTCACGGCCGCCTTCGCCGCCCATGAGGATCACTACACAGGAAGGCTCGCCTCCCTCCGCCCACTGCCTGTGGATGTTGCGGGGCGCGTCGTACCAGTAGCCAATGTCGCCGCGCTCGATGTGGTGATCGGTCAGTACCTGCAGGTTCGCCTTGTCTGGGTCGCTTCCGTCGTCAACCCTGGTCCAGACCGTGAACCGCTCCTTGCCCGAAATGCCGCACTCCAGACCCCAGCGATGGTGGGCGTGAACCGGCGTCGGCTCGTCGGATGCGAAGCGGGCGACCACCAGGCGGAAGCGCTTGTCGGCGTCCACGTGGAGGATGCGGCCTCCCAGTCCCGAGCTGCCCGGACTGGCCTCGCCCTGCAAGGTGAGGTCACCACCCTCGGACACGAGCTGCTGAAGCTTGGGCCCTAGAGACCAGCTCGTCTCCATCGACACGCCCCGCTCGTTGAGCGCGGTGTCTACGTCAGACACGAATTCGGTTACCGAATATGCCATAGAAAAAAACTCCTTCCTGACTAAGTCCACATTGGCGGCGCGCACCAATTGCGCACCGCACGTGCCACCGCCAATTGTACAACAAATCCCCGCTAGGCGCGTCCGCAGACGCCATAATCGGGGATCTGGCCTACTTTGCCAGAGTCTCTGGAACACAGTCGTTGGAACACAGTCGTTTCGGCGCTCAAGAATTCGCATTCTTGACACCGCGTCTCTCGCCATGATACTATCACTGCCAAATTGAATAACTGTAGCTCTTATCACGAGAGGCGGAGGGATCGGCCCAGTGATGCCCGGCAACCGGTTGTTTGGCCGTAGAGGCCTGCAACGCGGTGCCAAGTCCGACGAGCGCGAAGCGCTCGAAAGATGAGAGTTTCCTTTCAAGTAAGAGTTTCCCCACGCAAATGGAGAAGCTCTTTTTTTGTTGCAGGAAGTCTGCCCTGGCCCGCCGCCCGCGGCGTGTCCGGCCGTCTGCTTTCGGACGACTCCTCGTCTCCCGTTTCTGCATTCGCACCACTGAGGATATCGACGCCCTTCCACGCCGGTTTACCGGCGACGGCGGGCTGCAGGACCACCAGTTGAACCACGACCTAACCGAGTTTCGCCCCATCCGATGGCAGGATGACGACAGCGTCGCCCTGATAGATCAGACGCGCCTCCCGCTCGAGGAGGTGTGGCTGCGATTCGAGGACTATCGAGGCGTCGTCGGCGCCATTGAGGAGATGCGCGTTCGCGGCGCGCCGGCAATTGGCATCGCGGGGGCATACGCCGTGGCACTCGCGGCGCTGGAGCTTGAACGACAGGGCGTAGAAGACCTTGCTGAGGCGCTGCCCGCCCGCGCTCGCGAGATTCGCGCGGCGCGCCCCACGGCAGTGAACCTGGCCTGGGCGGTGGACACGATGCTGGAGCGTGCTCGCCTGTCCGGCGAAGCCACCGCGCTCGTGGACGAGGCGAAGCGAATCCACGATGAAGACGTTGCCGCCAACCGCGACATCGGACGCCACGGCGCTGGGCTGCTCGAATCCGGCGCGTCGGTGCTGACGCACTGCAACACCGGCGCCCTCGCGACCGGCGGGTACGGTACCGCGCTTGGCGTGATTCGGGCCGCGTGGTCCCAGGGCAAGATCGCAACGGTGTACGCCACCGAGACCCGGCCGCTGCTGCAGGGCGCTCGACTCACCGCCTGGGAGCTTGCCAGTGCCGGCATACCGTTCACGCTCATTCCCGACTCGGCCGCCGCCTACCTGATGCGCCTCGGCTCAGTCGGCGCGGTGATAGTGGGCGCGGACCGCATCGCTGCCAATGGTGACGTCGCTAACAAGATAGGAACATACGGACTTGCTGTGCTCGCCAAGGAGCATGGCCTCCCCTTCTACGTCGCCGCACCAACGAGCACCATCGACTTGGACGTAGACACCGGCGCCGACATACCGTTGGAGCACCGCCCGGCGGGCGAGGTGACCAGCGTCGCCGGCGTGCCCATCACCATCGAGGGCGTGCAAGTGCTCAACGCCGCTTTCGACGTCACGCCCGCCGAGTATGTCAGCGCCATCATCACCGAACGTGGCGCGCTACGCGGGCCGTACCGCCTGGCACTCGAGAGCCTGCTGGAGCCGGCCCGTGCCTAGCGCGTTCCCGGCATCTGCGGAGGTGGACCTTGGCTGAGGCGAAGCTCGCCTTCATCGGAGGCTCGGGCCTCTACGACCTAGCGGAGCTTTCGGACCGTGGTGAGATCGAGGTGGACACGCCATTCGGTCCGCCGAGCGACGCCATCGTCCTTGGGTCCCTTGGGGGCGTGAGAGTCGCTTTTCTGCCCCGCCACGGCCGCGGCCACCGCATCTCCCCCACCGAGCTGCCCGCGCGGGCCAACATCTACGCGCTGAAGTCGCTCGGCGTCGAACGGATAGTGTCGGTCAGCGCCGTCGGCAGCCTGAATGAGAGCATCCGGCCGCTCGACATGGTAGTGCCCGACCAGCTCATAGATCGCACGAAGTCGCGCCCCGCGTCTTTCTTCGAGGGGGGGCTGGTGGGCCACATTGCGTTCGCCGACCCGTTCTGCCCCGAGTTGAGCCGTGAAGTGGCCGCAGCCGCCTCCGGTCAAGGAGCGGCCACGCACGAGGGCGGCGTGTGCGTAGTGATAGAGGGGCCGCAGTTCTCCACACGTGCGGAGTCCAGGCTCTACCAGTCGTGGGACGCGGACATCATAGGCATGACCGCGTTGCCCGAGGCGAAACTGGCGCGCGAGGCAGAAATCTGCTACGCCACGCTCGCCTGCGTCACGGACTACGACACCTGGCACGTCAGCGAGGAAGACGTCACGGTCGAGGTCGTGGTTGCGAACCTGCACCGCAACGTGTCGCTGGCCCGGGCCATCATCCGTGCCATTGCGCCTGTTGCGGAAAAGGAGCGCGACTGCGATTGCGCTTCCGCCGCCGCCAGCGCCATCGTGACCGCGAGAGAAAGCATACCGGAGGACGCCGTTCGGCGCCTTGGCGTCCTCGTCGAGAAGTACATGTGAAACGGGGCCCGACCGACCCTCCGATGAGCGGAGGCGGGGCGCCAACAAAGAGCCAATGCAAGGCACATAGCACCATGTTGGAGGATTCCGAAGATGCCGAGACAAGAGCCTGGGGAACCCTACTATCGGGTCGACTCCGATGAGGCCTCGACGATGTACGAAGACGATGACGCCGTTTTCGTGGACGTCCGCCGCACCGACGAGTACCTCGAGGGCCACATCAAGGGCGCCACGTTCATAACGCTGGACGACGTGATGGCGCGAATCGACGAGTTGCCGCGTGACAAGAAGCTGCTGTTCATATGCGCCGTAGGCGTGCGCAGCGGCCTGGCCTGCGAGATGGCCGCCTCGCTGGGTTACGACACCGAGTTGCTGTACAACATCGACGACGGTACGCCGGCTTGGATCGATAAAGGCCACCCCACCAGCTACGGTGACGATGAGTAGCCACAAAAGAGAGTGCCGCACATGTCGCTTCTAGTAGTCGGTTCGGTCGCGTACGACACGGTGTCGACGCCGTACGGGCGCCGCGAAAGCGCGCTCGGCGGCTCCGCAACCTACTTCTCCTTAGCCGCCAGCTACTTCACCCCCGTCAGCGTGGTGGCCGTTGTGGGCGAGGACTTCGCCCCCCGCGATCTCGACCTGCTCGAGGCAAAAGGCGTGGACACGTCCGGCTTGGAGCGGGCATCGGGGAAGACGTTCAGGTGGGCCGGAGAGTACAGCGAGGACCTCAATTCGCGCGAAACGCTGGACACCCAGCTGAACGTGTTCGCGGACTTCTCGCCAACGCTGGCGAGCGGGCACCGGAGCGCGCCATACCTGTTTCTCGCGAACATCCACCCCGCACTGCAGCTCGACGTGCTGCGCCAGATGGAGCCGCGCCCCAGGTTCGCCGCGCTGGACACTATGGATTTCTGGATAGATGGCAGCCGCGACGACTTGTCACGGATCGTGTCGGAGGTGGACGTGCTCTTCATGGACTTCGGTGAGATTCGTTCGTTCGCCCGGGAATCCAACGTGCTCCTGGCGGCCAGGCGCATACAGAACATGGGTCCACGCGCGGTCGCGGCCAAGCGGGGCGAGCACGGCGCATTGTTGTTCGACGGGTCATCCGCCTTCGCCGCCCCCGCCTTTCCGCTCGAGTCCCCCGTGGACCCCACCGGGGCGGGCGACGCATTCGCTGGCGGATTTATGGGCTGCCTCGCTGCGAGTGGCGACACTGGCCCGGACGCCCTCAAGCGGGCTGCGATGGTCGGCGCGGTGATGGGTTCCTTTGCCGTCGAGAGCTTCAGCGCCGACAGACTGAGCGCACTCACCCGCGACGAGATCGCCTGTCGTTTCCGGCAATTGGCCGAAATAACCCGTTTTCACGATTCCGGCGGCGAACTGCCGTGGCGGAACGACCGCTGACCGCATTCGCGGCGCAAACATCAGGAGGACGATTTGACTAGTAAGACAACCGCAGGAGACGTCGCCGACCTTTCTCTAGCCGGCGACGGCGTACGGCGCATTACGTGGGCCGCGCGCGAGATGCCGGTCGTGATGCAGATTCGCGAGCGCTTCGCCAGAGAGAAGCCGCTCAACGGCCTGAGAATCGCCGCCTGCCTGCACGTGACCTCTGAGACGGCGAACCTCGCGCTTGCCCTGCGGGACGGCGGGGCCGAAGTGGCGCTCTGCGCCAGCAACCCGCTGAGCACACAGGACGACGTCGCGGCGGCGCTTATCGCCGAGTACGGCATATCCACATTCGCCATTCGGGGCGAGGACACCGACACCTACTACAACCACATGACCTCGGCGCTCGAGACCAGGCCCAATCTCACGATGGACGACGGCGCAGATCTTGTCGCCATGCTGCACTCCTCGCGCACCGATCTTTTGACCGACGTGCTCGCCGGCGCCGAGGAGACCACCACCGGCGTAATCCGCCTCAAGAGCCTGGCTGAGGCCGGGCAGCTGCGTTACCCCATCATCGCCGTGAACGATGCCGACACCAAGCACTTCTTCGACAACCGCTACGGCACCGGGCAGAGCACACTGGACGGCATAACCCGCGCGACCAACATCCTGTGGGCGGGCAAGAAGGTCGTGATTGCCGGCTACGGCTGGTGCGGCAAGGGCTTCGCCCTGCGCGCCAAGGGCATGGGCGCGCACACCATCGTGACCGAGGTCAACCCCGTCCGGGCGCTCGAGGCCGTTATGGACGGCCACCAGGTCATGTCCATGAACGACGCTGCCGAAATCGGGGACGTGTTCGTCACCCTTACCGGCGGCATGTCCGCTGTCGGACGCAGGCACTTGGAGGCGATGAAGGACGGCGCGATCATCGCGAACAGCGGCCACTTCAACGTGGAGATAGACATCGGCGCTCTGGAGGAGCTGGCGGACGGAAAGCAGGAGGCCCGCCCCAACGTCGACGAGTACCTGATGGGCGACGGCCGCAAGCTCTACCTGCTTGGCGAGGGCCGGCTGATCAACCTCGCGGCCGCCGAGGGCCACCCCTCGGCCGTAATGGATATGAGCTTCGCCAACCAGGCGCTCTGCGCCGAGTATCTCGCCCAGAGGGCGCACTCGATGGAGCCGCAGGTCTACGAGGTGCCGCGCGACATCGACGAGGAGGTCGGCCGGCTCAAGTTGCTTTCGATGGGCATCTCCATCGACACCCTGGACGACGAGCAGCGTCAGTATCTGGGCAGCTGGCAGGTCGGCACCTAGACGACCCAATATCGAAGACCCAACAACAAACACGAGGCCGAAGCGGCCCGCAAGGAGAATTGCCATATGTCCCACAGCTTCAACAACGCAGAGTCGTACCTGTTCACGTCAGAGTCCGTGACCGGGGGTCATCCGGACAAGCTGTGCGACCAGATTTCGGACGCGGTACTGGACGCCATACTCGAGGGCGACCCGCTGGCCCGCGTAGCGTGTGAAGTCTGCGTCACCACGGGATTGGTCGTAGTGATGGGCGAGATCACCACCGATACCTACGTCGACATTCCCACGCTCGTGCGCAACACCATCCGAGACGTAGGTTACTCCGACTCGGCATTCGGGTTCGACTACCAGTCCTGCGGTGTTGTCGTATCAGTGAAGGACCAGTCGCGAGACATCTCCGAGGGTGTAACCACAGCACTGGAGAGCCGCGGCCAGGATGCCGGCGACGGCATAGCCGAGGTAGGCGCGGGCGACCAGGGCATGATGGTCGGGTTCGCCTGCAACGACACCCCGGAGCTGATGCCTCTGCCCATTCTTCTATCGCACAAGCTCTGCCAAAGGATGACCCAGGTCCGCGAGCAGGGCCTGCTCGACTACATGCGTCCCGACGGCAAATCGCAGGTCACCGTGGAGTATTCCCACGGCCGCGCCAAGCGCATCGATACCGTGGTGATGAGCACGCAGCACAGCCCTGACGTGGAGCAGAAAGTCATTGAGAGAGACTTGGTGGAGCACGTGGCGAACCACATCCTTCCCCCAGAGCTCGTCGACGACGACACCAAGTACGTCGTCAATCCGTCCGGCCGGTTCGTGGTGGGTGGGCCCGTTGGAGACGCCGGACTCACTGGCCGCAAGATACTGGTCGACACCTACGGAGGATTCGCCCGGCATGGAGGAGGAGCCTTCTCGGGCAAGGATCCCACGAAGGTCGACCGCTCAGCCGCCTACGCCGCTCGCTATGCCGCCAAGAACATCGTCGCCGCCGGCCTCGCCGACCGCCTCGAAATCCAGGTGTCATACGCAATTGGCGTGGCGACCCCAACGTCGATATCAGTGGAGGCGTTCGGGACCAACAAGATACCCGACAGCCGGATTGTGGAGCTGATAGACAAACACTTCGACCTCCGCCCCGGAGCCATCATTCGCGACCTCGACCTGCGCCGCCCCATCTACAAGCAGACCGCCTCTTACGGCCACTTCGGGCGAGACGACCTCGATCTGCCCTGGGAGCGCACCGACAAGGCCGACGCCCTGCGGCAGGAGGCGTTCGCGGCGGCCTCGGCTAGGGCTTAGTAGGACGAGGCCGGCCCAATGACAATACGATTCGGCACTGACGGCTGGCGAGCGGTCATCGCGGAGGACTTTACGTTCGACAACGTTCGGCTGTGCGCGCAGGGCACCGCCACCTACCTCAAACGCGCCGGTCTCGCTCCCCGCGGCCTCGTCGTGGGCTACGACACGCGGTTCGCCTCAGACCGATTTGCCGCGACCGTGGCGGGGGTGATCGCCGCCAACGGTATCCCGGTCTTCCTGTGCGCTCGGCCTGCGCCCACGCCCGTCGTTTCCTACAACCTCGTCACACTCGACGCCGGCGGCGGCGTGGTCATAACGGCCAGCCACAACCCGGCCGAATGGAACGGCTACAAGTTCAAGGGCGAGTCGGGCGGCAGCGCGCCCCAGGAGACGGTCGACGAGCTGGAGCGGCTCATCGCGGAGGCCGCCGAGGACCCAGCCGGCATAGAGGAACTGTCGCTGCCGGAGGCCGAGGCGCGAGGCATTCTGCAATACATCGATCCCGAGCCGACCTATCTGGGACACGTCGCCTCACTCGTGGACGTGCAGGACATAAGGGACGCCGGCCTCAGCGTAGTGGTCGACTCGATGTTCGGCGCGGGCGCGGGATACTTCGACAAGCTGCTTGCTGGCGGCTCGACACGGGTCACCGAGATCAACGGTGAGTTCAACCCGGCCTTTCCCGGCCTGTCGCAGCCGGAGCCGCTGGCTCACAATCTTGCCCGCCTGCTGGCGCTCGTGCCCTCGACCGGCGCTGACGTGGGGCTGGCAACGGATGGCGACGCCGACCGCCTCGGCGTAGTGGACGAGAACGGCAGGTTCCTGACTACGCTCGAAACGTTTGCCCTGCTCTGCCTCTACCACCTGGAAGTCCTCCACCGGCGCGGCCCCATTGTGCGCTCCATCACCATGACCAGCATGGTAGACAAGCTCGGCGAGCGTTACGGCGTACCCGTGTTCGACACTCCGGTCGGCTTCAAACACCTGGGCCCGGTGATGATACGGGAGAGCGCGCTGCTAGCGGGCGAGGAAAGCGGCGGATACGCGATACAGGGCAACGTGCCTGAGCGCGACGGCATCCTGAGCGGGCTACTCATCCTCGACATGATTGTGAAGACCGGCAAGAGCCTGCCACAACTCCTGGAGATGCTGACCGACATTGTGGGGCCTCACCACTACGACCGGTGGGACGTGGAGTTCGACGCGGATGAGACCGCCGAAGTGCATTCGCGTCTGCGCAACGCCAGCGTCTCCGCGCTGGCGGGAATGCAGGTAGACAGCATAGACACGCGAGACGGCTACCGGTTTGGCCTGGAGGGCGGCTACTGGGGCCTGGTGCGCTTTTCGGGCACGGAGCCCCTGCTGCGACTGTACGCCGAGGCGGAATCCCCCGACACCGTGCAGTCGCTGCTGGAAGAGCTGCGAGACATAGCGGGCGTTTAGCCCCGCCCGGCGTGCCGGTCGACGAACCGAACCCTCCCCGCCGTATACCTCTACGCGCCGGCGCGTGTATAATCGCAGCATCGACCACGCGCCAACGGGAGAACGACCCATGACCTCCGCCACCAGATCCATGCTCGGCCAATCGCCCCTGCTCATGCTCATCGACGGCCACGCCCTGGTGCATCGCGCCTTCCATGCCTTCCGCGACCCTCTGACCGTGCGGAGCACCGGGGAGGAAGTCTCGGCGGTCTTCGGTTTTCTGAACATGCTATTGCGCGCGCGAGAAGACTGGCAGCCCACGCACTGTGCGGTCGCATTCGACCTTCCCGGCCCCACGTTCCGGCACGCGGAGTACGACGAGTACAAGGCCCACCGGCCGCCCACTCCGCCGGCGCTTCGCTCTCAGCTCGAGCGCGTGCGCCAGCTCGTGGCCGCGTTCGGAATCCCCATCTTCGAGGTCGAGGGTTTCGAGGCCGACGACGTGCTGGGCGCCCTGTGCAAGCAGGCCGAGGGCCAGCAGGTCAAAACGATCGTCCTGTCCGGCGACAGCGACCTGCTACAGCTCGTGTCGCCGCTGGTTCGCGTCGTCCTGGCGTCCACCGTGAGGGGCCAAAAGGTGTATGACGAGGCGGCCGTGCGGGAGCGCTACGGCGGCCTGGGACCGGAGCGGGTCCCCGACATCAAAGCCATACAGGGCGACCCGTCCGACAACATACCGGGGGTGCGGGGCATTGGCCCCAAACACGCCATTCGCCTTCTCACCCAGTTTGGCACGCTGGAGGGCATCTACGACCACGTCGAGGAAGTCACCCCCGTGAGGTTCCAGAAGGCGCTGGAGGATAGCAGGGAGACGTCCGCCCGAGACAAGCGGCTCACGACCATCGCGCGCGAGGTGCCAATCGAACTCGACCTGTCGCTGTCCCGCATGGCCGACTACGATAGGGACAGGGTCGTCGAGTTCCTGCGGGAACTGGAGTTTCACAGCGTAATCGCGCGGTTGCCCGGCGCTGAGCCGGCGCACGACCAGGCGCGGATGTTCGAGGAGGCCGGCGGCGCCGAGGCGGACTACCGGATCGTGGACACCGAAGAGGCGCTCTCAGCCCTGGTAGCGGAGCTGGACTCGCCGTCCGGCTTCTCCTTCGACACCGAAACTACCGCCACCGACCCCATGACGGCGCGGCTGGTGGGGTTGTCATTCTCTAACGCCCCCGGCGCCGCGTGGTACGTCCCCGTCGGGCACCGCGAGGGAAGGCAAATCCCGCGGGACCGAGCTCTCGCCGCGCTGAAGCCGCTGTTCGAATCCCAGGATGTGCCCAAGGCGGCGCACAACGCCAACTACGACGTAACGGTGCTCGCCAACCACGGCATACAGGTCCGCAACCTGCAGTTCGACACGATGCTGGCCGCCCACTTCAGCGGCCGCCAACCCATCGGACTCAAGGCCCTGGCGCTCAATCTGTTCCACGTCGAGATGACGCCGATTTCCGACCTGCTGGGCAAAGGGCGCAAGCAGATTACGATGGACCAAGTCGAAATCGAGCGCTGCGCGCCGTATGCCGCCGCGGACGCCGATTTCACGGAGAGGCTCAGGGGCGAGTTCGAGCGGGAACTGGAGAGCAACGGCCTCAGCGAGGCCTTCCACAAGGCGGAGATGCCGCTGGTGCCGGTGTTGGTCCGGATGCAGCGCAACGGCGTCGCGCTCGACACCGAGGCGCTGGGCCGCATGTCCGTCGACCTCGGCGACCGGCTCCGCGAGATTGCGGCCGACATGTATGAGACGGTCGGCCACGAGTTCAACATCAACTCCGGGCAGCAGCTCGGCGACGTGCTCTTCAAGGAGCTGCGCCTCCCGACCACCAAGCGCACCAAGACCGGATTCTCGACTGACGCCGCGTCGCTGGACGGCCTGAAAGAGCAGCTCGACCGCGGCGAGGCGGTAAATGCAGACCCCCGCGCTTACGCGGTGCTCGGCAACGTGTTGGACTACCGCCAGCTTTCCAAGCTCAAGTCCACCTACGTCGACTCCCTTCCAAACCTCGTCAACCCGCACACCAGGCGCATTCACACCAGGTACAACCAGACAGGCTCGGCAACGGGCCGCGTTTCCAGCAGCGACCCAAACGTGCAGAACATTCCCGTGCGCACGGAGCTGGGCCGGCAGGTGCGAAGCGCGTTCGTCGCCGAACGTGCTCCGGACTGGACTCTGCTCGCCGCAGACTACTCGCAGATCGAGCTTCGCGTCCTGGCCGATCTTTCCGGCGACTCCGCGCTGCTCGACGCGTTTCGCAACGGCGAGGACATCCACGCCTCGACCGCCGCCGCGGTCTACGGGGTAGGCCTGGACGACGTGGACGCGGAGATGCGGCGCGTCGCCAAGATCATGAACTTCGGTGTCATCTACGGCCTGAGTCCGTTCGGCATTCGGCAGCAGACGGGCTTCTCAGCCGAAGAGGGCGCGCGCTTTATCGAGACCTACTTCGGCAGGTATCCGAGCATTCGCGACTACATCGAGGGCACCAAGGAAGAGGTCAGGGCCAAGGGGTACGTCGAGACCAAGCTCGGCCGCCGCCGCTACATCCACGAGGCCCGGTCCGGCAACCGAAACGTTCGGGCGTCGGGAGAGCGAATGGCGGTCAACCTGCCAATCCAGGGAACGGCCGCGGACATCATCAAGATCGCAATGATAGACATCCAGAACCGATTGGACGATCTCGACATGGCCACGAAGATGATCCTGCAGGTCCACGACGAGCTCATCTTCGAGGCCCCAAACGAGGAGATGGAGCAACTGAGGGCCCTGGTCATGGAGCTGATGCCGTCGGCCATGACGCTAAAGGTGCCCCTGGAAGTGGAAGTGAAGACCGGTTACAGGTGGGGCGAAATGGAGTAAGCCGCTGCCTTGTCCGGCGTCAACCAAAGAGCCGCTAGAATTGGCTTCGAGGGCCACGCCGCCGAAAGCCATTTCTGGCCATGCCGTAGGAAACCCCTAAAGACTGAGGAGGGTAGATCGAAATGGAAGAACTTATCGACAAGCTGAACGCGTTGTGCGACGAGCAGCCTTTCGACACGGGCTGGTGGCTCAAGGACCTGCGCACCGGCCGGACGTGGGACCGAAACGGCGACAAGATCTACTACTCGGCGAGCACCCGCAAGATCGCCATCATGATGGCCGCCCTGAAGGGCGTGAACGAGGGCCGCTTCGCGCTGGACCAGCCCGTAGAGGTGCTCGAGGAGTACCAGCGGACCAACTCCAGCCCGTTCGGCAGGGTCGCGCCGGGATTCTCGATGACTTTCCAGGACTTCCTGGTCATGATGATCATCCTCAGCGACAACACCTGCACGGGGACCGTCGTCGACATGGTGGGACTGGACTACATCAACGAGTTCTGCGCCTCCATAGGCATGGTGGGCACCACACACCGGCAGCGCACGCCGCCGGAGGACCTGGTGTGGGACCACCCCGTCGAAGAGACCAACGCCACAACTCCCGGGGACGTCGGCCTGCTGCTGGACTCGGTCGTTCAGGGGGCTCGTGACGCGGACGAGGCGGCGCGGCTGGGCGTCACAACTGAGCTTTGCCAGCTCGGCATAGACATACTAAGCTGGCAGTACCTGACCGAAAAGTTGCCCGCATACCTGCCACAGCACACGAAGGTCGCGAACAAGACCGGCCACGGCCCCCGCACGCGCAACGACGCCGGAGTGGTGTTCCTGGGCGAGGAGCCTCTCTACGTGCTGACGGTGTACACCGACCGCTTGCCGGTCGAGATGCCGAACGGCCTGCCGGGCGACGCCGAGGCCAACATGCACATAGCCCGCCTGTCGCGCGCCTGCTACGACGCGCTGGCCGGCGTGACCGCGGCGGTGTAGCGTAGGGCACGGGGCGGCGGGTGCCGCCCCGTCTATCGCTCTATTCGCTCTCCGTATCGACTCCGGCCAGACTAAGCGATTTCATAACGCGAGCCGTCAATCTGTCTTTCTCGCCCTCCGAGACGCGGACGTCGACCTCCACCATTTGAAAGGTTACCGAAAGCGAAGGCGCCGGTTCTCCATAGCTGAGGTAGGACTCCATGTGTTCCTCGTTGATCGGCTCGAGGTAGTCCCTCATCGCATCTTCAAGAGACATCCTGGGCTCCGGAACGGGATCGCCTTCCTCTACCATCATTTCGATGTGAAACGTAAGCGCTTCGTGAATCATGGACAGCATCTTGTACCATGTATTTCCTGTGCTGATGCAGCCCGGAACGTCCGGCACGTAAGCGCAGTAGTTGTTGGGAGTCTGTTCAAAGACGACTGCGTAGCGCAACCTCATAGCTCCTCCTCCCTGAGTCCGGCCTGTCTCAAGATGCTCCTCCAAGTCTTTGGCTTGAGTTCTGTGCTCGGATGACCAGGTATGCTCACCTTTCCCCGCTTCACCGGATGGTGGAACTGCCGGTGACTGCCCCGCGTGCGCACATGATACCACCCGTCGCGCGCCACTATCCGGATCGCGTCTCGAACCTTTGGCATGGCCTGAGCCGGCCGGCGGGGCGCACGTTCGGCGCCCCTGCCGGCCCTACAACGCTACGCGCCTACCAGCTCACCGCGTAGCCGTCGCCGCGGGGGTCGGCGGCTCCCATCAGCGTGCCGGTCTCCTGGTCCACCATGATGGCCTGCGCCGAGCCCCACCAGTAGTCCCACGCGGCCCAATCGGTCTCCACGATCAGCTTGTGGCCCTTGGCCCGAAGCGCGTCCAGCGTGTCGGGCGGGTAGCGGCTCTCTATCTCCAGCCGGTCCTCGTCGCCGAACTCGCCGCCGTAGCCCGACGGATGCGTGCCGTGCTGGTCGTGGTTCCAGCGCGCCGCCTCCACCGCCTCCTGAACTGTCATCCCGAAGTCCATAACGTGGCTGAGAACCTGCATGTTAGTCTGTACCTGCGTGTCTCCGCCGGGTGTGCCCCACACCATGAACAGCTTGCCGTCCTTGAACGCCATCGGAGGGTTCATCGTGTGGCGGACGCGCTTGCCGCCCATCAGGGCGTTGGGGTGGTTCGGGTCCAGGTGCCACTGTGTCATTCGGTCGTTGAGCAGCACACCCGTATCCCCAGCCACGATGCCCGATCCGAAGTAGCCGCCCAGGCTCTGTATGTGGGAAACGGCATTGCCCTCCCCGTCCACTACGCAGAAGTACGTGGTGTGGGCCGCGCCCACCGGTTCGCCCTTGGCCACCTCGAGGTTGGCCCTTTCCGTGTTGATGCGCGCCGCCTGGCTGGCGGCATACTCCTTGGACAGTAGGCCCTCTGTGGGGACGTCCACCCAGGCCGGGTCAGCGATGTACTCCCTGTCGGCGAAGGCCAGCTTCTTTATCTCGACCATCAGGTGGATGAGTTCCGACGAGTTGCAGTCCATCGACGCCACGTCGAACGTCTCCAGCATGTTCAGCATCTCCAGCAGCACGAGGCCAGGGGAGTTGGGCGGGTGCTCGAACACCTCCACGCCGCGGTAGGTGGTCACAAGCGGCTCGCCCCAGCCCGCACACCGATGTTCGGCAAAGTCGCGCTCGGTAAACAGGCCGCCGAGACTCTGGCACGCGGCCACTATGGCCTTGCCGATTTCGCCGCCGTAGAACACCTCGCGCCCCTCCGCGGCGACGCGTTGCAGCGTCCTGGCCAGTCCGGAGTTAGCGAGCAGCTCGCCCGCCCTGGGCGGCCTGCCGTTCGGAAGAAACGTTCGCGCCGTGTCGGGATGGGCCGCGAGCACCTCTCGCTGGCCCCAGAGGGTATTCGCCAGCCGGTGGCTCACCGGGAATCCCTCGGCCGCGAGCTCAATGGCCGGCCCCAACGCCTTTTCCAGCGACAGACCGCCGTACCGCCCGTGCGCCTCCAGCCACGCGTCGAGTATTCCGGGCGTGCTTATTCGCAGCACGGACGTCCCCGGGCCCTGGCCCTTGGGCGGGATGCCTGTGTCGCGGAAGCGGTCGATGCTGGCGGACAGCGGCGCCGCGCCCGTGCCGTTGAGCGCCTCCACCTTCCCAGTCTTAGCCATGTAGACGAGCATGAATCCGTCGCCGCCGATGCCCGACATTTCGGGCTCGACCACGTTTAGCGAGGAGGCGACGGCGATTGCCGCGTCCACCGCGTTGCCGCCCGCCTGCAGCGTACGCAGGCCGGACTGCGAGGCGAGGTAGTGGGACGACGAGACCACGCCGCGTCGCCCCATCACGACCGGACGATAAGCCGAATAATTGATGCCGTGTGGAGAAGTTGCCATGTTGCCCTCCTGAGCCGGGTATCCTCTGAACTTGGCTGCAAGTTATCATCGCCGCCGCGCGCCGTCAACAATGTATCAGGAGCCATCATATTGCCATCTCCCCAAACATAGCAGTACAATGTTGAAGTGCATTCAGTGTCTTGTTGGTGCTGAAGAGGTGGAAGGGGGCATGATGTCCGGCTACAAATTGCCACACGAGATTGCGGAGCAGATTGAGCCTGTCTTCATGAAGTACGTTGAACAGGCCTTGACGGAGTACGAGAAGGAGGTCGACGCATCGAAGCTCCGGCCCAGCACCAAGCATACGTACCTGATACACGCCAAGCACTTCGTGCGTTGGCTGCGTGGAGACTTCACGCCTGGCGGAACCCTGTAACATAGGTGTCGACCTGAGTCTCGTGGGCCGCCGCACCGGGGGGCAACCGCAAGGGTTGCCATTTGGTTTCGCTTGACTGGCCCACACACCAATTGACGCGCCCCCCTTGCAGTGCTATTTTGAGGCAAGCCGCGCCACAACTACCATGGCGGCGGACCAAACAGCCAAATGCCCCGACACGGGCGCAAGGGGGACGCACATGGCAGGCTTCACGACTCGACCCGTCATCATGGGGGCGCGAGGCGTCGTAACCGCCGGCCACTACCTCGCGGCCTCCGCGGGGCTGCGCATACTCATGCAGGGCGGCAACGCAATAGACGCCGCGGCGGCCATGGGCATCTGCGAGACGCTCCTTGAACCGCAGAGCTGCGGTATCGGCGGCGAGGTGCCCACGCTGGTCTACTCCGCGAAGGAGCTCAAGACCTACGCTATTTCGGGCATGGGTTGGTCGCCAAAGGCGTTCACAATCGACTGGTGCCGGGACAACGGCATAGACCTGATTCCGGGCGACGGCTATCTGCCAGCCTGCGTTCCCGCCCCGGTCGACACCTGGGCCACCGCCGTGGCGCGTTTCGGCACCATGAGCTTCGCCCAGGTGCTCCAGCCCGCGATCGACATCGCCCAGGACGGGTTCCCCGTTTACCAGCGGCTCCACGACACGCTCGCCGACAGCGTGGACAAGTTCACCGACCTCTACCCGACCACGGGCGAGGTGTACTACGCGGGCGGCGGCGCGCCCCAACTCGGCGAGATTCTGCGCAACCCCGACTTCGCCGCCATGCTGAAGTCGATGTGCGCCGCCGAAAAGGAAGGCGCCCGCAAGAGCCGCATCGCGGGCATCGAAGCTGCCCGGGACGAGTTCTACAAGGGCCGCGTGGCCGAGACCATAGCCAGGTTTATCTCGGACAACCCGGTGGAGGACGCAAGCGGCGAGGCGCACTCCGGGCTGTTGTCATACGACGACATCGCCGAGTGGCAGGCCGACGTGGAAGATCCGGTCTCGCTCGGCTATCGCGGCTATGACGTCAGCAAGTGCTCGTCGTGGACGCAGGGCCCGGTGTTCCTCCAGCACCTCGCCATCCTGAAGGACGCCGACCTGCGGGGGCTGGGCCACAACAGCGCCGACTACCTGCACCTCTGGATCGAGTCTGCCAAGCTGGCGTTCGCCGACAGGGAGGCCTACTACGGCGACCCGAAGTTCGACGACGTCCCGTTCGACACGCTATTGTCCGGAGACTACGCCCATCGGCGCCGCGCGCAGATAGAGGCCGCCGCGTCGCTCGAGCAGCGCCCCGGCGAGGTCGCCGGCTGGGACGCCGCTTTCGCCGCCGTCGCCGTGGCCGACGACAACCGCCGCGCCCTCGGCGTGGCCGCGCGCGAGACGCGCGACCTGGGACTCGGCCACGCCCACATCGGAGATACGACCCACCTGGACGCGATGGATGCCGAGGGCAACATGGTCGCGGCAACACCAAGCGGCGGCTGGATTGGCACCTCGCCCGTGATTCGCGGCCTGGGCTTCCCCCTGGGAACTCGCGGCCAGATGTTCTACCTGAACTCCGCCCGCCCCAACGCCCTGGAGCCGCGCAAGCGTCCCCGCGCCACCCTGACTCCCACCATCGTCACTCGCGACGGTGACCCCTTCATGGCCTTCGGCACGCCGGGTGGAGACAGCCAGGAACAGTGGACGCTGCAGTTCTTCCTCAACCACATGGAGTTCGGGATGGACCTTCAGGAGGCGCTGGACGCGCCGACCGTGCACACCACGCACTTCCCGTCTTCGTTCTACCCCCGCGCGTCCTTCAGCGGGCGCGTGGTGGCCGAATCGCGCATTCCGGCGGACGTGCTGGACGAGCTGCGGCGGCGCGGCCACGACGTGCAGCTCACCGGCCCGTGGGCCAACGGCAAGGTCATGGGCGTGCGCCACGACAAGGCGGCCGGTGTGATAAGCGGCGCCGCCTCCGCGAAGAACAACATCGCCTATGCGATGGGCTGGT
Organism: Dehalococcoidia bacterium; assembly: GCA_965226695.1. Classification (GTDB taxonomy): domain Bacteria; phylum Chloroflexota; class Dehalococcoidia; order Lucifugimonadales; family CATOSD01; genus CATOSD01. Next base: position 1,785,865 of record OZ245405.1, on the reverse strand, counting down.
GACTTCGCATGAGAGTCATGGGGCTGCCTGTACAGTTTCTGGCGGTGGTCGTGGTGAGCCTGCTCGTCACCATCTACCTCATCGCGGCGACCGCCGACAGCCGGGTCGAGGCCAGGGCCGCCACGTCCCCAGCGGGCGGCAGCGCCGGGGCGGCCGGATGGGAGCAGGCGGCATTGATCGTCTGCCCGCTGCACTAGCCCTGTGCCAAACTCCTTGCTCCTCCGTCGCGTGATGCCCCACACGCCGCTGACCCGCCCAGCACGCGGCGACTGTTCCCCGGCAGCCAATGGTTAGGGCCGCAAGACCCCCGGCGGGCCGCCCCGAACATCGCGCGTTCTACCTCCATTACGCATGGGTCATCGTCGCCATCATCGCAGCGATGCAGATGGTGGGCACAACCATGCGCATGGCCTTCGGCGTGCTTGTCGACCCACTCACCGAGACCTTCGGATGGAGCCAGGGCGAGGTCACCCTTGCCTACGGCATAACGAGCGTTGTCACGGCGGTCGCGTCGCCCTGGGCCGGATCGCTCGGCGACCGCTACGGCGCGCGGATCTGCATGATAGCCGGCACCGCCATGTTCGTCGTGGGCATGGCGGCCACCGCGCTGGTCAAGGAGCCCTGGCACTTCTACGTCTCGTTTGGCGTCATCCTGGGAGTAGCGCAGGCCATATTCCTGGTGCCCCTGATTCCCGCCGCGATGAACTGGTTCCATAGGCGGCTTGGACTCGCGATGGGTATCATCATGGCGGCATGGGGAGTCGGCCCAGCCCTGGCCGCGCCGGTGGTGGGCCTGTTGGTCAACGAATACGGCTGGGCCGACTCGGTGTGGATCATCACTGCCGTGTCCAGTGTCTCCATGTTCGCGCTCATCGCGCTGTTCCGAGACTGGCCCTCGGACAAGGGCGTGCCGCCCTATGGCGAGAGTTCCGACGTCGCGGCAGAACGCCCGGCGAAGAGAATCGACAAGGTCCAATTAAAGCTCTTCACCGGCTACATGCGCCAGACCAAGGCCTACTGGAACATGAGCTCGATCCACTTCCTGGGCTGCGTCGGGCACGCCGTCATCCTCGTGTACCTCGTTCCGCTGGCCATGCGGGAGGGAATGTCGCTGGTGTCCGCCGCCGGACTGCTGACGGTCCTGTCCGCGGTCAGCGCGATAACCCGCATGACCACGCCGATGATGTGCGAGCGATACGGTGCGAAGCAGGTGATGGCGTTCTGGTTCGTCATGCAGGGCGTCACGGTGCTGATGTTGTTTTGGACGCACGACGCCTGGTCGTTCTACCTGTTCGCGGTGATATTCGGAATCGGCTACGGCGGAGAGGCCGGCGGGTTCCCCATTCTCAACCGAAAGTACTACGGCCACGCGCCCGTTGGATCGGCCTACGGCGTGCAGATGCTGGGCGCCAGCATGGGTATGGCACTGGGCGGTTGGCTCGGCGGTCCGATTTTCGACCTGACCGGAAGCTACGACATTGTGCTGTGGCTGTCGGTCGTTGCCAGCGTGGCCGGTGCTGTGAGCATCCTGGCGCTGGAGTCCACCCGCGCCCTACTGATTCCCGACTGGAACACGGAGGCTGCCCCTTCACCTCGGTAGGGGCAGGTTTCAAACCTGCCCAGGGGTGGAAGCTATGGAGCCGCGGACAGCCTTGGCAAACTCCACTATCTTCCCAGGGTCCTTCGCGCCGCCCGCCTCCACTCCGCTCGACACGTCGACGCCCCACGGGACGACCGCATCTATGGCTTCACGCACGTTGCCCGGCGTCAGGCCGCCCGCCAGCAGCACGTCAAACCGCGACGCCACTTCCTTGGCGATGCTCCAGTCGAACGTGCGCCCGGTTCCCCCAAGCTGACCGGCCTCCTGCTTGTCGAGCAGCGGTATGCAGCCTGCGGACGACGCCTCTTCGACCCGGCGAAGGGCGTCGGACACCGCCTGCGAGTGCGGCGCGGTGTCGTCGATCCGCACCTGCCGGATGACGTCGGCGTCCACCTGCCGCCAGTAATCCCGTTCCTCGTCGCCGCATAGCTGAACCAGTTCCAGCCCGCAGCGCGCGATGACGTGGTTGACCTCGCTCAATGACTGGTTGGCGAACAGGCCTACGAGCCGGGGCGAGCCGGGGCTAGCGGGGACGCCCGGCAATGCGGACAGCCTCCGGTACTCGTCGATGATGGACCGCGCCTGCTCGACCTCCAGCTGCCGCCGAACTCCGTGAACGAACACGAACCCCAGCAAGTCGGCGCCCGCCTCTGCCGCTACGAGGGCGTGAGCCACCTCGCGCATCCCACAGATCTTCATGACCGTCATACGAACTCCCTCAGCTTGGCCGACACGTCTTCCGCTGTGACAAGTGACTCGCCTATGAGGACGGCGTGCGCTCCCGCCGCGCCGACGCGCTGCACGTCCCCGCGACTGGCTATGCCGCTTTCGCTGACCACGATACTGCCCGGCGGCGCGAGGGGGGCGAGTCGCTCGGTCGTCGCAAGGTCGGTCACGAACGTGCGCAGGTCTCGGTTGTTTATGCCAATTATCTCAGCGCCCACGTCCAACGCCGCGGCCAGCTCACGCTCATCGTGTACCTCTACCAGGCACTGCATCCAGAAGCGTTGGCTCAGCGCGAACAGCTCAGCAAGGCTATCGGACGTCAACATCGCCACGATGAGCAGAATTGCGTCCGCACCATAGGCCCGCGCCTCGTAGACCTGGTAGGGGTCGAAGATAAACTCCTTGCGCAGCACCGGGACCCCCGTCCCCCGCACCGCTTGATGCGCCGCCGCCAAGTGCTCGATGCTGCCCTGGAAGTGCTCCGCGTTTGTGAGGACCGAGACCGCCGCCGCGCCACCGTCGGCGTAGGTCTTCGCCAGCCATGCCGGATCGAAGTCGGCGCGGAGCACTCCCCTCGTAGGAGAAGCTCGCTTGACCTCGGCGATAACGCGCACGGACGACCCCATGAGCGCCCCGGCGAAGTTCAACGGCCGATCCCGGCTATCGATGCGCTCTTCCAGTAGGGCGATTGGCGCTTCGACCTTCAGGCGTTCGACCTCCTGGCGTTTGGCGTCGACGATGGCCTTAAGAATGTCCGGCGTATTGGGGTCGATCATCCGGCGCCTCTCCAGGTATCCACCAGCTTCGGCAGCTCGGCCACGCTACGCGCCGGGCCGAACGCGTCGTATCCGTCGAACGCCTCCTGCGGCGTCACTCCGGTCAGCACGGGCAGGAACCGCACGCACGCCCTGCGGGCCGTCTCAGCGTCGGTCTTGCTGTCGCCGACGTAGAGCGCCTGTGGCGGTGTGGAGCCTATCTGCGCGATGGCGCTAAGCAGCCCACCAGGATGGGGCTTCAGCTCCGAGACGGTGTCCGCACCCACGACCACGTCGAAGATACCCTCCAGCCCGTCACGCCCGAGGATAGTATCAATGCGGGTCTTGAACTTTTGCGTAACGATTCCCATCGCCACTCGACGCTCCCTCAGCTCAGCCAGCATACCGGGCACAAAGTCGTACACGACAGTCGAGTCGGCCATCACCTCGTCGGCCCGCTCGACGAACAGCCGGATGTACTCCTCCGCACGGCCCCTGTGCTCCTCGCCCGCCAGCGCGGCCAGCGAGTCCTCCAGCGACAGACCAATCGTTGCGCAGATGGCGTCGTCGCTCGCGGCGGGCAGACCCATTCTGGTGAGCGCGCAGTTGGCGCTTTCGATGACGCCGGTCGAAGAGTCACCGAGCGTGTAATCGAAGTCGAACACGATGGCGCGCGGCCACCCCGCGGGTGCGCAACGAGTGAGCCTACTCAAGGGTCACGCTCAACTCGACCAGGCCATCCAGGGCGCGCCGCGCCGCGCCTCCGTCCACAGCATCGACAGCGAGCGCCACGCCGGCCTTCAGGGTGTCCGCCAGGCCGGCGGCCAACAGCGCCGCGCCCGCGTTCGCCAGCGCGATGTTCCGCGCCGGGCCGGGCGCGCCGTCCAGCACGCCCCGGAGGGCCGCCGCGCTCTCATCGACGCTGGCCACCGCGATGTCGCCCTTGCCGGCGCGCGGCAGACCGAATTCCTCCGGAGAGACCCGGTAGGACGACACCGAGCCGTCCCTCAGCTCCCACACCTGCGTCTCGTCCGAAAGCGTAATCTCGTCCATGCCGTCCAGCCCGTGTACCACGAGCGCCCTTTCGCTGCCAAGCCGGCCCAGCACGCGCGCCATGTTCTCGCCGACGGAAGGGTCCGCGACACCCAGCAGGTGCCTTGTTGCGCCCGCCGGGTTGGTCAGCGGTCCGAGTATGTTGAACACGGTGCGGATGCCGATTTCTCGCCGCGGGCCGGCCGCAAACCGCATCGACGGGTGGTACCGTTGCGCGAACATGAAGCCGAAGCCCACTTCGTCCAGACAGCGCGCCACGCCCTCGGGGCTGAGATCTATCTTGACGCCGAGCGCCTCCAGCACGTCCGCGCTGCCGCACGCGCCCGACATGGCCCGGTTGCCGTGCTTGGCGACCTTGGCCCCCGCGCCGGCGGCGACAAACGCTGCGGTGGTGGAGACGTTGTATGCCCCGGAGCCGTCGCCGCCCGTGCCGCACGTGTCGACAAGCGCGCCATCGACGCTGACGCGCAGCGCCTTCTCGCGCATCACCCGCGCCATGCCCGCGATCTCTTCGGGCGTCTCGCCCTTCAGCCGCAGCGCCGTCACGAACGCGCCGAACTGCGCGGGTGTCGCCTCCCCACCCATGATCTCCTCCATCACCTGCGCCGCCTCTTCCAAGCCCAGCGACTTGCCCTCGACTACTTTGCCAATGCTTTCCTGAATCATGAAGTCACCCTTCGGTGTTTAGAAAATTGCGTAGCAGGTCGTGACCCACACTCGTCATGATCGACTCGGGGTGGAACTGGATGCCCTCCACCTTGTGCTGCTTGTGACGCAACCCCATCACTATGCCGTTGTCCGTCCACGCGGTGATCTCAAGCTCTTCGGGCAGGTCTTCGGGGTACACGGCCAGCGAGTGGTAGCGTATCGCCTCGAACGGATTGGGCAGGCCCACGAATACGCCCTTGCCGTCGTGGTTGATGAGCGACGTCTTGCCGTGCATTATCTCTCCCGCGCCCCCGACGGTGCCTCCGTAGGCGTACCCAATGCACTGGTGGCCGAGGCACACGCCTAATGTGGGTGATGTTCGGCCCGAAGTGGCGCACCACGTCGTTGGATATGCCGGCCTTTTCCGGCGTGCACGGCCCGGGCGAGATGACGATCTTCTCGGGCGCCAGCTCCGCAATATCCTCCAGGGTCGTCTCGTCGTTGCGGACCACGCTCACGTCCGCTCCCAACTCACACAGGTACTGGTATATGTTGTAGGTGAAGCTGTCGTAGTTGTCTATAAGTAGTATCACCGGGTGCCTCCTGCTGCCGGCTCGCCTCAAACCGGCTAGCCGGCGCTTTCCGCCTCGTCGATTGCGCGCATGACGGCGGACGCCTTGTGTATAGTCTCCTGGTATTCCGACGCCGGTATGCTGTCGAACACGACTCCGCCGCCGGCCTGCGCGTATGCGACGCCGTCCTTTACGACGAGCGTGCGAATCGTTATCGCCGTGTCCATGTTCCCCGAAAAGTCGAAGTAGCCGACCGCGCCGGCGTATGGCCCTCGCTTGACCGGCTCCAGCTCGGCGACTATCTCCATAGCGCGAATCTTGGGAGCGCCGGACACCGTGCCCGCCGGAAAGCAGGCCCTCAGCGCGTCGAAGCTGGTGGCGTCTTCGCTCATCTTGCCCTCGACGTGCGAGACCAGGTGCATCACGTGGGAGTAGCGCTCGACCTCCATGAGCTCGGTGACGCGGACGCTTCCCGGCTTGCTCACACGGCCCACGTCGTTGCGCGACAGATCCAGCAGCATGATGTGTTCGGCGCGCTCCTTCTCGTCGGTGCGCAGGCGGTGCTCCAACTCCGCGTCCTCCTCCTCCGTGCCCCCGCGGAAGCGTGCCGGCTATGGGGTGCATGGCGATGTTTCCGCCCTCGACCTGCACCAGCATCTCCGGCGACGCCCCCACTATCTGGAATCCGTCCAGGTCCAGGTAGTACATGTACGGCGACGGATTGATAGCTCGAAGCGCCCGGTAAATCTCGAACGGGTCGGCCTCGGTTGGCCGTGCGAATCGCTGCGACGGCACGGCCTGGATGACGTCGCCGTCGACGACGTACCGCTTGACGCGCCGCACGTTCTCCTCGAACTGCTCCCTCTCCATGTTGGGTGTAACATCCTGGGAGTTGCTCGGTTCGCGACGAGGCAGATTCAGCGGCCCGCGAAGGCGGTCAACCAGCGCGTCGATGCGGCCCACGGCCTCACGGTAGGCGCCCTCCACGTCCTCGTCCACATGGGCGTGGCTGACCACTCTCAGCTTGTGCCTTACGTGGTCGAAGACCACGAACGTGGTCGTCAGCATGAAGATGGACTCCGGCAAGCCCAGGGTGTCCATCTCTGGGGAGGGCAGGCGCTCGAAGTAGTTGATTACCTCGTATGAGAGGTAGCCTACCATGCCCCCGTTGAAACGCACCGCCTGCCCTGTATCGGCGATTGTGAACTCGGACAGAATCTGCTCCACCGTTATCAGCGGGTCCACTTCGCCCTCCGGCTGTCCCGGGCCGGTCTTGATGATGCGCGTCGGCTCGGTGCCGATGAAGCTGTAGCGCGCGAGCTGCTCGCCGCCCTCCACGCTTTCGAGCAGAAAGGAGAACGGTGGCCGCGCTACCTTCAGATAGGCCGACACCGGCGTCTCCAGGTCCGCGTTTATCTCGACGTAGACCGGAACGAGGTTGGCCGATTCCGCCAGCCTCTTCGCCTCATCCAGCGAAGGATAGTAGGTCTGCTTGGTTGCTTTCGTCCCTGCTGTAGTCATCCCTTCCTCCCGGGCAGAATCAGCCCCATCCGGTGCTTCACCTCGTCCAGCTTCGGCTCGGCAACCGCGCGAGCCTGGTCCGCGCCGCGCTCCAGCAGCCGGTCCAGTTCCGCGACGTCTCCCATCAGCCTGTTGTATCGCTCCCGGATGGGATTCAACGCCTCTATGACCACCTCTGCCACCCGATTCTTCAGGTCGCCGTAGCCGCGGGCGTCAGCGAAGTCGGCCTCCACCTCCGCCTCAGTCTTGCCGGTTATCACCTTGTATATGCCCAACAGGTTGTTGACTCCGGCCCGCTCGGGGTCGTCGGAAAACCGGATTTCGTTCTCGTTGTCTGTCACGGCGCGCCGTATGGAGCGCTCGATCTCTGCCGGCTCGTCGAGCAGCCGGACCGCATGGCCCCGAATGTGGGAGTAGCTCTTGGACATCTTGACGTTGGGGTCGTTCAGCCCCATCACGCGCCCGCCGATTTCGGGTATGACGGCCTCCGGCACCACGAACGTGTCGCCGTAGATGCGGTTGAACCGCTGGGCGACGTCCCGTGCCAATTCCACGTGCTGGCGCTGGTCCTCGCCAACGGGTACCTCGTGGGCGTCGTACAGGATGATGTCTCCCGTCATCAGCACCGGATAGCTGAGCAGCCCGGTCGACACGCGCTCCTGGTTGTCGGCCTTTTCCTTGAACTGGGTCATGCGCTCAAGCCAGCCCACCGGCGTGACGCAGTTGAGCAGCCAGCACCCCTCGGCGTGCGCGGTGACGTGGCTCTGGATGAAGATGGTGCTCTTGTCCGGGTCGAGGCCGGCGGCGAACAGCATCGCGGCCAGCGAGCGCGTCTGGTGGCGCAGCTCGTCCGGCTCCTGCGGCGTGGTGAGCGCGTGGAGGTCGACGATGCAGAAGAAGTTCTCCTTCTCCGCCTGCCTGTCGGCCCAGCCCTTGATGGCGCCCAGGTAGTTGCCGAGCTGCACGTCGCCGCTGGGCTGGATGCCGCTGAACACCCGCCTGCGGGTCTGGCCGGGCGCGCCAGCCTGTTCATGCTGGGTCTTGATCTGTGTGCTCATCTTTCGGCCGTCCTTACTCCATTTCAACTACTGAATTTTCGTTCGCTCCGCCCGAGACCTGACACCTGTCTATTCGCATGGCAACAAAAAACCCGTCCTCACAATGGGACGGGTCATCGATCCGTGGTGCCACCCAATTTCAGCCGCCAGCACGGGCGGCATCTCTGGCAGACGGGGAGGACCCGCGCTCCACGCGGCCTCCGCATCTTGGGCTGTGATAACGGCGCCCATCCCGTCCTGCCCTACAACCGGCCAACGGCCGATATTCGGGTGGCGGCTCCCAGGTCCATTCGGCTTCCGCGCCAGCGCCGGCTCTCACCTTACCCGGCTCTCTGAGCTCCGCTTGAAAGCGTACTACTCCTGTTCTCAGCCTTTAGCTCGTATGTTGTCTGTCAAGCCGTAGCGGCCAACTGCGTCCAGCCGTACAGTGAACGATGTCGGGGAAGTTCGGTCAACTGCGTCCAGCCACCTCATCTGCCCGACACTTTCGTTACCGCCGCCCTCCCTCTTTCGCCTCAGTCGACCGCGTCCGGCCGCTTCGGTCGCCAGTTCTGGGTGAGCCGCGTACGACAAATCCAGTATAGATACCGCTTCTCGGCGCTGTCAAGCGTTGGTTTCGACACCCAATAGCTAATCGACCCCACCCTGTGCCATGCTCACTGCAAGAACCCGCACTACGGCTCGATGAACTCGCCGCCGTGCCACAGCCTGTACGCCTCGTTGAATCTATCCTCCCTGCCGCGCGGAACGTTCTCTCTGAACGTCTGGTATATCTCCTCTTCGGTGAGCTGTTTACCCGTGGACTCGTGCAGCAGCAACAGGTCCCTTAGGGCCGCTGACATCGCGTCCTCACCCATCAGGTCGAACAGATTGTGCAGAAAGTATGCTCCCAGGCTGTAGTTACACACGGAAGAGCGAATCAGGTCGCTCCTCAAGTCTTTCGATCAACTTGCTTATCTTGCTTACGCCCTGGTTGTGGCAGTTGGCTCTGAGGAGGGTCCGTGCCGTTTGGGTGCGGACTTCCAGACTTTCCTGTCCGATCTGGTCCCTGACGTACGCTACCGCGAATTCCGCTCCTCCCTCCACGAGCCACGTGGGGCCGATTCCTCCTCCAAGGTAGTAGTGCGCTACCTCATGGTATATTACTCCCCTGTTTACCTCGCTGAAGTCGTACATTACCACCCTGATGTGGTCCCCCCGAAACTGCCCTCCGTAGTTTCTTGTGGCGCCTCCTACGGGCTGAAGCACCAGGACTACGTCCTTCATGGGGAACGCCGTCCCGAACAGATTCTCGCCCGCGCGCACCGCCTCCTCCATCATTCCCACCACGTCTTTGTTTCGAGGAAAAGGAATCGCCTGGAAGGCCCAGAAGTTGACCTCACCTGACAGGGGAAGAGTAACGCTCTTGGACTGTGTGTGGTGCTTGGCAGCCAGGCTCACAAACAGGTTTCTGGCGTCCCCCGCCGCGTCCTCCATCGCGATCAGCAGCGCGGCCTCTTCGTCGTCGATGCCGTCGGTGAACCACGGCTGTGCGGTCAATTGAGAAAGCTTGTCTTCCCCTCGCTCCGCAATCCGGGCCAGCGTGAGCAAGAGATAGGCATCGTCTCTTGAACTCGAGAATTCGGTTAGGGCTCTCGCAAGCTCGATGTCCTCGACCGCAATTTCACCCAGATAGTAAAAGACCCATGATTCTTCCTCGGTCAAGTCGTCGGCGAACCAGGGCAGCCCCGTTAGCGATTTCGCGAACTCCAGGTCAAGTGAAGCGATTTCATTGATCCTGATGAGCATTCGCCAGTCATCACCGGTAACATCGTCGGCGAACCAGGTGTATCCGGCCACTGTGCGCGCCAACTCGAGGTCACTCGATGCCAATTCGTACAGGGCATGGACGACTCCCCACTCGTCATACAACACTTCGTCCGCAAGCCATTGGTAGCTTGCCAACAACCTCGCCAGATCGGCGTCCCTGGACGCGATGAGACGGAGGGTGTGGAAAAGTCCTCTTTCCTCTTCCGTTGTCAAGCCATCCGCGTACCAGGACAGGGCCGCATACACTCCTACCAACTCAAGGGTATTGCGCGTCTTAGGCTCTATCTCTCTCAGCAATCGCCGCTCGCTGTCAGTGAGCCCGTCGTTAAACCAGGCGAGGCTTGCAATATGCCTCGCCAACCCAAGGTCGCTGGATGCGACTCTTCCCAAGGCCCTGAGGGCGGCCATCTCGTCTCTGGTCACGTCATCCGCAAGCCATCGATAGCCCAGCACCCGAAAGCTCAGTTCGAGGTCTGTGCCAGCGAAGCTGCTAAGCCAGCCGAGAAAAGACACCTCCGCTATGCCTACCCTGTTCTCGGCCCAATCCAGCCCGACGACTGCCTTGGCCAGTTCGACATCCACAAGCCAGATGGAAACGATCTCCTCGGCGGCAGCCGAATAAGTGTCGTCCGGCGGGTCGTCAAACCAGGAGAGCAATTCCGAGAGCTGCCCTTCAGCGATCTCGCGTGCGGTCGGGGTGGGCGTGGCGGTAGGCATGGGTGCGGCGGCAGGCGTCGCGGTTGGCGTGGGCGTAGGTGTTTCCGTGGGTGCAGGCGTAGGCGCAGGCGTCGTGGTTGGCACAGGCGTCGGTGTATCCGTCGGCACGGGCGTAGGCGTGTCCGTGGCCACTGGCGTAGCCGTATGAGTTGGCATAGGCGTAGCAGACGGCGCCGGTGTCGCGGTCGACGTGGGGGGCGGATCAGCCGTTGGAGTCGGGACGACTGTTGGCCGCGAGTCAGTCGTTACGACCGCCAATGGCGGCGGCACGTCCGCCGCTGCTGTGGGTGACGGCGAGGCGCTTTGCTCACCGCACGAAACCAACAGAGCGGCGCACACGACCGCGAACCCCCACAGCCACAATGAGGAAGCGGTGGACAGTCCACCTCGCATGTGGTCCCTTCCCCCTCTCCTCAATCCACCTCAACCGCGGATGAGGAGTCCGCCGGTCCGAGCAGCCGCCCTACCCTGTCCAGCAGCCTGCATCCCACGTCGTACTTGCTCATCAGGGGCAGCTCCTCGACTCCGCCCTCGCGGTCCAGCAGCACAACCTTGTTGGTGTCGACCCCGAACCCGCTGCCGGGCGACGTGATGTCGTTCGCGGCGATCAGGTGCAGCCCCTTGCTGATTAGCTTGGCTTGGGCGTTTTCCAGCAGGTCCTCGCTCTCGGCGGCGAACCCGACCTTGACAAGGTTCTCGCCACGCGCCTCCGCGAGGATGTCGGGATTCTTGGTCAGCTCGATTGTCCACGTGTCCGACTCGCCCTTCTTCACCTTCTGGACGGCGGCGGCGGCCGGTCGCCAGTCCGCAACGGCGGCGGCCATAATCAGCGCGTCGGCGTCACGGCACTCCGCGAATACCGCGTCGCGCATCTCGAGCGCCGTGCCCACCTTGACGACGCGCACGCCGACCGGGTCCGGCAGTGCCGTCGGGGCGGACACGATGACCGCTTTCGCGCCTCGGTCGCGGGCCGCCTCGGCGATGGCGAAGCCCATCTTGCCGGAGGAGCGGTTGGCTATCACCCGCACGGGGTCGATCGGCTCTTCGGTGCCACCCGCGCTCACCACGATCTTGCGGCCGGCGAGGCTTCCGTTCCTGGCGAGGGCGATCTTGGTGAGCTCGATGAGTTCCGCGGGCTCGACCATGCGCCCTCTCCCCACCAGCCCGGACGCCATCCGGCCCCGTCCCGGTCCGGCGATTACGACGCCCCTGGCGCGCAGTTTCTCCACGTTCTCCTGCGTGGCGGCGTGCTCGTACATGTTGGCGTCCATCGCGGGCGCCACGATCACCGGCGCTTGCGATGCCAGCACCGTGGTCGTCAGCGCGTCGTCGGCGAAGCCCCACGCCAGCTTGGCGATGGTGTTGGCGGCAGCGGGCGCGATGACGATCACGTCCGCCCGCTCCGCCATCGCGATGTGGTCCATACTCAGCTCGGACTGCGGATCGTACACGTCCGTCACTACCGGGCCGTGAGTTATGCTGCCGAACGTCAGCGGCGTCAGGAAGTTGGTCGCGCCCCTGGTCAGCACCACGTCCACCGCCGCGCCGGCCTGCGTCAGCTTGCTCGCCAGGTCGACGGCCTTGAAGCAGGCGATGCTGCCTGTGACGCCAAGAACTATGCGCCGGCCCTCGAGCGGACTAGGCATCGCCACTCGCTCCCCGGTTGGCGCCGGGCGCGGCGTTCATCTCGTAGATCATTCGCAGGCCGACGAGCGTGAGGTCCGGATCGACCGCGTCGAACAGCCCGACCTCTTTTTCGACGACACCAGCGAGCCCCCCGGTCGCTATCACCTTCGACCCGCCGCCCAGCTCCGCGTCAAACCTCCGGACCATGCCCTTGATCAGCTCCGCGTAACCCAGTATCAGACCCGACTGGATGGCGTGTACGGTGTTTCCGCCTATGGCGGCCGGTGGCGCCGACAGCTCGACGCGGCGCAGCATGGAGGTTCGCCTGAAGAGAGTGTCCGCAGCAAGTGAAATGCCCGGAGAGATAGCCCCGCCCAGGTAATCGCCATCCGCGGTAACGGCGTCCAGCACGGTCGCCGTGCCCACGTCGACAACGATGGCCGGTCCGCCGTAGATGTGCAGCGCGGCGGCGGCGTCCACGACGCGGTCCGCGCCAACGTCGCGCGGGCTGTCGTACAAGATGCGTATCCCCGTTTTGGTGTCGGCGCCGACTACGAGCGGCTCCACCCCGAAGAAGTCCTCGCACACGTCCACCAGCGAAGCGGTAAGCGGCGGCACCACGCTGCACATGGACACGGAATCGACTTGGGTTGGGTCCACGCCGCGGATGGGAAGCAGTTGCCGGATGAGCAGGCCGTACTCGTCAGACATGCGCTCGGCGTCCGTAGCGAGGCGTCCCCTGGCCATCAATGTGTCGCCATCAAACACGCCGAGCGTGATGTTTGTGTTGCCCACGTCGATAGCGAGAAGCATTATGTGTTCACCATGTCTGGCAGGGGGGCGACCGGAAGCCGACCTGCGCCGGCACCACGGCTACTTCCTGAAGATGGCGTTGCCCTCTCTGCGCCAGCGCGCGCTCAGGTAGTCGCTGGCGGCAAGCAGACTAGCCAGTGAGGGGTATTCGGACACGCTGAGCTTGGTCGCCCCGAGCACCTTTGCGGCATCCGACGCCGCGGCCTGGCCCGAGATGCGATCGCGTTCCCGGTTGGTCCACGCCTCGTCGATGTTGATATCCCACTTGGGGTCATTCTGCCTGGGCGCCTTGACTTCATCCTCAGTCTGTGGCCGTTGCACCTTGACGTCGTCCTCGGCCTGCGGCCGCTGCGCCTTACCGCCGTCCTCCGACTTTGGCCGGATCTCCAAGACAACTTCCTTTGGCTGCGGCCGCTGCGCCTTTTCGCCGTCCTCCGCCTGCGATCTGCCGCCGCCTCCCGCGCTCCGCGGCCGCTGTGCCCTGTCGCCGTTGGTAGGCTGGACACGGCCAGCGCCGCCGCCATCGGCGGCCTGCGGCCTTGGGGTCCTGCCGCCGTTCACGATCTGGGGTCGAGCCTGGCCGAAGCTGACGATGGTGTCGCCGCCGTCGGCGGGCCTCTCCACGTTGACGGTCTTGCACGACTCGAGGAATCGGGTGAAGGTGCTGTGACCGAGCTCCTTGTAGCTGAAGCTCGGGTCTATGCGCTGCATAGTCTGGTAGAGCTTCGAGCCGCCAACCTGGCCTTCCGAGTCCATCGAGGCGTCTATCGCGCGGCGCAGCAACACTTCGCCCTGCGGCTCGCTCGACCTGCGCTGGCGTCGCTGGGCCTGCGCCGCCGGCTTGGGTTCGTCCAGGTATATGTACCGGTCGCAAGACTTTACGAGCGTTGGCGAGGAGCCTCCGCGCCGCCCGGCGCCTATGGCCGACTTGCCCGCCGAGCGCAGCTTGTTCACGAGCGGCACGAAGTCGCTGTCGGAAGACACTATGACGAACACGTCCACCGGCGCGCTGTAAAGCAGGTCTATCGCGTCGATGGTGAGAGAAATGTCGCTGGAGTTCTTGCTCTGCTTTGTCGAGCGGAAATGGTGTGACGCCTCGATGCCGTACTCCAGAAGCTGGTCGCGCTTGTTGCGGTGTACGGACCAGTCGGCGTAGGCGCGCTTGATTATGACCCGCCCCACGTCGGACAACTGGTCCAGCAGGGACTCCATAGATTCCAGCCCTACGTTCTCATAGTCGACAAGGACGGCTACGTTTTCTTCGGCCAAAGCTTCTCATCCTCTTCTGGCTGTGATTCCACGCCCAAATGCTGGCGCCGACATTGTACCACTTACGGCAAGCGCCGTATTCCGGCTACTCGGACGGCTTGCCGAACAGCAGCACGAGGCGCAGCGGGCCGCTGCCGGTGTTGCGGAAGCCGTGGTCGACTCCGGGCGGCACCAGCACCGCGTCGCCCGCGGCGACAGGCACGTCTTCGCCCTCGATCCACATCACGCCCTCGCCCTCCAGAAAGTAGTACGTCTCCTCCAGGCTGCGTTCGCCCTCGTGAACGTGGTTGCCCTCGCTCACGCCGGGATCCAGCTCCCACACGTCGAACGTGACGCCAACCTTGCTCACGTCCTTGAAGAAACGCCTCATGCGCACCGTACCGTCGCCTCCGTGCATGGCCTCGTAAGGGTATACGCCCTCAGCGTAGCTCTCTTTCCAGTAGGTGGCGGTCATGGCGTTCTCCTAAAAGAAGGCATCGGGGTTGCGGGGGTCGCGGGCGTTGCGTTCATCCTTGCGCGACCCGCCGTCAACGGCCCGGTCGTACAGCACGCGCCCTCCGATGATGGTCGCGTCGATCTCGATGTCGTCGATCCTGCGGGCGCCGACCTCCAGCGGGTCATCCGACAGCGCCACCACGTCGCCCAGCTTGCCAGGCTCGATCGTGCCCTTGTCGTTTTCCTCGAACGCCAGGTATGCGGCGTCGATGGTCATGGAGCGCAGCGACTGCTCCGGCGTCAGGCAGAACTCCGGCCCAAGCTCGTTCCCGTCGCGCGTCAGCCGGGTGGCCGCGGTGTGGACGTTCAGCATGGGGTCGACCGGCGTCACGAACCAGTCGGAGTGGCCTCCGAACTTGATGCCCCGGTCGAGCGCGCTCTTGAGCGGGCTGATGCGCGATCCGCGCTCCGGCCCGAGGAACAGGTCCCGGTGCCGGTCTCCCCAGTGGTACACGTGAAGGTTGAAGAAAGAAGCCAGCACACCCATCTCCGCCATGCGGTCGAGCTGGTCCTCGCGCACCGCCTGGCAGTGCTCTATGCGAAACCGGTGGTCGCGCTTGGGATAGCGGTCCAACGTGTACTCGAATGCGTCCAGGATGGCGTCGATGGCAGCGTCCCCGTTGCCGTGTATGCCCACTTGGAAGTCGGCCCGGTTGCCCTGGTCCACGAGCACGTTCAACTGCTCTTGCGGCATGATGAGTATCCCGCTCTCGTCCGGCCGGTCGTAGTAGGGGCTTGTGAGCGCGCCGGAGTGGCCCTGAATGGACCCGTCGGCGCCGATCTTCAGGATGCCCACCTTGATGTCGTCGCCTCCGAAGCCGCTCCGCAGCTCCGCCTCCGCGTACTTGGGCACCACGTCCAGCGGCGACTCGCGCTCCAGCATCGACATGAAACTGCGCGCAACGTAGGCGCGAATTGGAAACTTGCCCTGCCTCGCCGCGATCTGGTAGGCGCTGAAGCCGCCGATTGGGTTGCCCGTGTCGTGGAGCGAAGTCACGCCCGTCTTCAGCATCTGTTTCGCCGCCCACTCCAGGCCGTCCACCATCTGCGGAATCCCCGGCTGCGGCACCAGAAAACGCACCAGGTTGCCGGCCCGCTCGTACAGCAGGCCGGTGGCGTTGCCGCTGGCGTCGCGGTCGATGCGCCCGCCCACCGGGTCCGGCGTGGACCTGGTGACGCCGGCCAGCTCCAGGGCGCGGCTGTTGGCGTAGCTCAGATGCCCCGCGACGTATGAGACGTATACGGGGTTGTTGGGCACGGCCGCGTCGATGTCCTGTCGGGTAATGTGTCGCATGTCCTCGACCAGCGAGTCGTCGAATCCGCGTCCCGATATCCACTCGCCCCTACCCGCCTGCTTGGCGGCCTCGCCAAGCTTCTCAACGATGTCCGCGATGGTGCGGTTGGGCGGTGTGCCGCAGTTCACCATCTCCAGGTTGTAGTGCGCCGCCATCACGGGGTGGACGTGGGACTCCACGAACCCCGGCACGACCGTCTTACCCTGCAGGTCCAGGACCGTCACGGGGTCCACGGCCATGCTCATCGCCTCTTCGTTGGTGCCGACGCGGACGATTCGCCCGCCCAGTATCGCCACGCCCTCGGCCCGCGAGCTCTGCTCGTCGAGCGTTATCACGTTGGCGTTTGTGATTATCAGGTTCATCCTCTATCCTCCCAGTGAGCGGAAAGTTCCCCCACGACGCGACGTTCGCTGTCCGGCGCGTCAGTCTGCCACGCGGTGGAATGCCGCCCGCAGCCGTGGCCCTACCTCGGCAAGCTGCTCCGGCTGGGCCGCGCTGAACGCCATCCTCACGTGGTTGTCGTCGGAGCTCTCGCGGTCGCTGAAGAAGTTCGAGCCTAGCGGGAACACCAGCCCCTCCTGGGACGCGGCCAGAGCTACGTCCCGCGCCGACGCTCCCACGCACTCGACCCACAGGAAGAAGCCGCCCTCCGGCCTGCGGAACCTGACGTAGGGCTCGCAGTAGGCGAGCAGCGACTCGACGAGTATCTCGCATTTCTCCGCGTAGAGAGGCCTCATGTGCCGGACGTGTTCATCGAGATTGCCCGACTCCATGTAGTCGGCCAGCGCCCATTGCAAAAGCGGCGTGTTGCCCATGTCGAACCGCACGCGCGCCATGGCGTCTATGAAGTCCGGCCGCGCCTGAACCCAGCCGACACGCAGCCCCGTTGCGACGGTCTTGCTCAGGCTGCCCAGGCGAAGAACGCCCTCGCCCTGGGCCAGGCTGTAGAGTGAGGCGGGCGGCCCGTCGTCGAAGCCCAGTTCGGTGTACGCGGCGTCCTCGAGCACCAGCACTCCGTGCCGAGCGCACACCTCCAGCAGCTCCTCGCGCCGCCGCCTGGCCAGCGTCACGCCAGTGGGGTTGTGGTAGTCGGCGACGGTGTAGAAGAGCTTGGGCCGCTTGCCGGCCGCCTTCACACGCTCGATGGCCTCGGACAGCGCGTCTACGGACACGCCCTCGTCTTCCATGGGGACCTCCACCACCTCCACCATGTACCCCCGCATCGACCTCACGCTGCCCGAAAAGCTGGGAGCCTCGGCAATCACCACGTCTCCCGGTTGGAGAAAAGTCTTGGAAACGTTGTCTATGGCGCCCGAGCTGCCGTTGTGGACGATGATGTTGTCCTGCCCAATGGCGGCCCCCTCGATACGGCTCTGCCGTTCGGCGATAGCCTCGCGCAGGCCGTCGTAGCCGTACCAGCCGCCGTAGGTGAGCGTTGCCGACGGGTCGGCGTCGAGCGCGCGGTTGACCGCACCACGGATGTGATCGATCGGCAGCGTCGGCGCGTCGGGGATGCCGGCGGCCAGCACTATAGGGTCCGGGTGCTCGGTGGGGAGACGCCAGAACCTGCCGGAGTCCGACGAGCTGCCGGCGCCTATCGTCCTCGCGGACTGAGACAAGAGGTCGTCCAGCCGGAACGGGTCCACTCTTCCGACCGGAGCTCCCCTGTCTCTTTCAGATTCTGCCATTGGTGTAGTCCTCCGTTTAGCCTGTGCGCGGGCTCAACCTCGCCCGGCGTTGTCTGATCAATTGTAGCCCGCGGCCCGGAGCGCGCGGAGGCGCAACCGGCTAGCCTGAGAGACCGGCCAGCGCCTGCAGCACCAGCTGCGGAGAAGGCCTGTCGTAGGTGCTGCCCAGGTACTTCCACC
This sequence comes from Dehalococcoidia bacterium, assembly GCA_965226695.1. Lineage (GTDB taxonomy): Bacteria > Chloroflexota > Dehalococcoidia > Lucifugimonadales > CATOSD01 > CATOSD01. The sequence continues at coordinate 1,768,040 of OZ245405.1, read as the reverse complement.
GGATCACGCCGGAACTGTCGATTATGAAAGTGGAAGGCCTGGCCAGATTGTTGTCTTGTGGGTTGAGCACGTCGTAGGCATTCACAACGTCCTTTTCGGGATTGTACAGAATCGGGAATGGCACCCCCGTATTCCTGGCCATAGTCTGGGCGTTCGACAGGTCGTCCACGCTGATGGCCACTACAATCGCGTCATGTTCCTTTATCTGGCTGTAGAAGTTTGTCAACTCGACGAGTTGCTGCTTGCAGAACGGTCACCAGTAGGCGCGATAGAACACGATCACCAGGTTGCCCTGCCCCAGACGCTCCCCCGTCGAGAATGTCCCGCCGTCGAACTTCGGCAGCGTAAAGGAAGGCGCTAGCTGCCCTACCCCGGTGCCCGTCTGGGGCTGAGGAGCGGCGGTCGGCACCACCGCGGTTGGCGTCGGCGGCACCGCGGTGGCGGTTGGTGGGACCGCAGTGGCCGTTGACGGGACAATCGTGGCGGGCGGCTGCACCGCGGCGGTAGCCGTAGGCGGTGGGACGGTCGGCTGCGGGGCAGCCCTCGGTGGCGGCACGGTAGCCGCGGTCGGCGCCGGACTTGGGGTCGGTTGCGTGGCCGTCGGCGCCGGACTTGCGGTCGGTTGCGGGGCCGCCGTAGCGGTCGGCGGCGGCGGCGGCGCGGTCGGCGCTGCCGTGGCGGTCGGTTGTGGGGCCGCCGTTACAGTCGGCGGCGGCGTCGTGGTCGGCGCTGCCGTGGCGGTCGGTTGTGGGGCCGCCGTCGGTCGAGGCGTTTCCGGGGCCGCCGGCCCTGCCGAGCCGGAGGCTGGCGTCGTCTCCGGCTCGCTTACAGCGGAAGAATCTTCACATCCGGTCAGGGCCAATACCGCCAAAGAAAAGGCCGCGATCACCAGCGTCGAAGTAAGCTTTCGCAGTCGCAAACTGCCCATCTCCTGACCCACCGCGCTCGAATCCCGCGAGCGGAATAGGATATGAGGCGCGCTAAAGCGCTTGACCCGCGCGGCCTCGTATACTTACACTGAAATCATTCGCTTCCCAGGACGTGATTACGCCATGCAGCGAGTCAATCCCTCGCCGTCGCTGTTCGCCGACCTGTACCAACTCACCATGGCGCAGGCCCTTTGGCAAAGCGAAACGACGGCTGAAGCTACATTTATCCTATATTTCCGCGAACATTTGCCCGGAAGGGTCTTCTACGTCTTCGCCGGCCTCCACCAGTCCCTGGAGCACCTCCAGCGGCTTTCATTCGAAATTCGCGATATTGAGTACTTGCGTTCTACCGGCCTGTTTGACGAAGAATTCCTGGACTATCTCGGCAATCTCAGATTCACCGGAAGAGTCAGGGCCATGCCCGAGGGCGCCATCGCGTTCGCCGGCGAGCCGGTGTTCGAGGTCTCTGCGCCCATCATAGAGGCGCAGATTCCCGAGACTTTCCTCGTCAACAGCATAAACGCCAACACCCTGTTCGCCTCTAAGGCCGCCCGAATTGTCCACGCCGCCCGCGGAAGAAACGTGTTCGACTTTGCCGCCCGTCGTACGCACGGGCTGGACGCAGCCGACAACTTTGCTCGTGTTAGCTATATGGTCGGGTTCGACGGCACCAGCAACTTGACGGCGGGAGCACGCCACGGCATCCCGGTAGTAGGCACCATGGCACATTCTTTCGTCTCCGCGTTCGGTGACGAGACCGACGCATTTCGCAGCTATTCCCGCTCTTTCCCTTCTGCGAGCACTCTACTAGTTGACACCTATGATACCCTAAACGGGACTCTGAGGGCCATACAGGTTGCCCGCGAAATGCGCACAGCCGGCCAGGAGCTGAAGGCCATCCGGCTGGACAGCGGCGACCTCGTCGAGCTCTCCTTTGAGTGCCGGGCATTGCTGAATCGGGATGGATTCGGAGGGGTCCGGATTCTGGCGAGCGGGGCGCTCGATGAGTATTCCATAGACGAGCTGCTTCGAGTCCGCGCGCCTATCGACGGCTTTGGCGTAGGCACAAAGGCGGGTGTGTCGGAAGACGCGCCCTGGGCGGACTCCGTTTACAAGCTTGTGGCCTACGATGGCAGACCCGCGATGAAGCTCAGCGACGACAAGGAAACAATGCCCGGCTCAAAACAAGTCTACCGATACTACGGCAGGTCCGGCCAGCCCCTGCGCGACATTATGGCGACGGCCAGCGAGCCGCGTCCGTCGCCCGGCGCGCGGCCTATGCTGAAGGAAGTAATGAGAAACGGAGAGATCACCGTCGACCTTCCTGATCTGGGAGAGTTGAGGAGCAGGTTTGGCGCGGAATTCGCGCAGCTCGACAGGCGCTACAAGAGGCTGCGTAACCCCGACGCCTACGAGGTGACGGTCAGCGACAAGTTGTCCAGTCTGCACTCGAGCACAGCCGAACGGCTCCGCAAGCGAAGCGGCGCGGTCGTCGGAGAAACCATGTCGGAGAGAGCGTGATGGCGCGACTTCCTTACATAGCCAGGGACGACCTTCCCGAGGACAAGCACCCGGTGTTCGACCGCATCGCGGAGCGCAGGGGCGGCCCCGAATCCGGCGGGGCGCTGCCCCACTCGTTCGCTCTACTCCTCAACAGCCCCGACGCCGCAGAGGCCGTGGGCGCGCTTGGCGAGTACGTGCGCTTCAGAAGCCCGCTGGATCCCGCGGCGCGGGAGATAGCGATCCTTGCCGCCGCGATGGAGATGGGAAGCGAGTACGTCTGGAAACACCACGAGCCGGTCGCCCGCCGAGTGGGCGTGCGCGATACAACCATAGAGGCCATCCGGTCCGGCAGAGCGCCGATGGGCCTGCCCGCCAAAGAGGGCGTGTTCGCGCAGGCCGCCCGCGAGATCGTTCGCAACGGCACGCTGACCGACCGCACGTTCCAGGCGATACACCACCTGCTTGGCGCGGCGCTCACCGTAGATCTGGTGGTCGCGGTCAGCTACTACGTCATGCTGGCAAGGGCGCTCGGTTCGCTCGGCGTCGACCTCGAAGACGAACTCCACTCCGCGCCCGGCCTGCTTTAGGCCGCCGCGGCAGTTTCGAAAGCAGGAGGCGCTGATGGCCGAGGGTGCCCTCTCGGACGTGAAGGTGCTGGACTTCACCCACATGATCGCCGGCCCCTATTGCACCAAGCTGATGGCGGACTACGGCGCGGACGTCACCAAGGTCGAACGCCCGGACGGCGGCGACGGTGCGAGAAGGCTTGGCCCGTTCCCGGGCGACGACCCCCACAACGAGCGCAGCGGACTCTTCCTCCATCTCAACACCAACAAGCGCGGCGTGACCCTCGATCTCAAGACCTCGGCTGGCAACCGCATCGCCCGGAGCCTGGCAGCGGAGGCCGACGTAGTGATAGAAAGTTTCCGCCCCGGCGTGATGTCCCGCCTGGGCCTGGACTACGCCACCCTCAGTGGGGAAAACCCGGCCCTGGTTATGACTTCCATTTCGAACTTCGGGCAGACCGGGCCTTACAGCGACTTCAGGGGCTCCGAGATCGTCCTGTACGGCATGGGCGGCGAGATGTACTCAGCGGGACTGGAGGACAGAGAACCAATCAAGCTGGGCGGCAACATGGTGCAGTACCAGGCAGGCGCGGCCGCCTCCGTGGCCACGATGGCGGCGCTCTTTGCCGCGCGTGCGCACGGCGACGGGCAGCACGTCGACGTTTCGATCATGGAAACCCAGGTCGGCTCGATCGACCGGCGCATGAGTTCCCTCATTGCCTACCAGTACACCGGCGAGATAAGTCACAGGACCCCCTTTGGCGTCATGGGCTATCCCATCGGCGTCTACCCCTGCGCCGACGGCTACGTGGAGGTGACCGGCGGCATCGTCTACTTCCGCAGGGTGGTCAAGATGCTGGGCCAGCCTGCCATATTCGACGACCCCAAGTGGTACACGCCGCAAGCGCAGACCGACCCCGACCTACGAGAGCAGTTCGAGGAGTTCTTCATTCCCTGGTGCCTCGAACGCACCAAGTACGAGATTTGGTACGCCGCACAGGAGGCCAGGGTGCTCAGCGGCCCGATCAACTCCATGGAAGACCTCGTCGGCGACCCCAGTTTCAACGACAGGGGCGCTTTCGCCGAGTTCGACCACCCCAGCGCGGGTCGGCTCACCTACCCGGGCCGGCCCTTCGTCATGGACCGGTCGCCCTGGGCCGCCCGCATGGCCGCGCCGACGCTGGGGCAGCACAACGAAGAAGTGCTGGGCAAGCTGGGCTACGACCGGGCCGCGCTAGTCCGGCTGCGCGAAACGGGCGCGATTTAGGGAGTAATGCCGATGCCAACATTGCCCCTCTCAGGTGTTCGAGTAATGGACATGACGGTCGTGTGGGCGGGCACGTACTGTTCGACCCTGCTCGCCGACCTCGGCGCCGAAGTCATCCGCGTCGAATCGACCAAGAACCCCGCGCCGCTCACGAGGGGCGCGATGACGCACCCGACGGAGGAGCTGATAAAGAGCGCACCCCCCATGTTTGGCGGTATGCCCGGCCGCGTGCCTGGCCGCCGTCCCTGGAACCGCTTCCCCGTCTTCAACGCCCACGGTCGTAACAAGCTCAGCATGACCGTGGACCTGCTGCAACCTGACGGCAAAGACATCTTCAACAGACTGGTCCAGGTCAGCGACGTGTTCGTCGAGAACAACGTCACCGAGACCATGGACAAGCTGGGCATTTCGTACGAGTCGCTTCGAGCGCAGCGCCCCGACATAGTCATGCTCCGAATGCCGGCCTATGGAAGCACCGGGCCCTACAAGAACTTCCGCTCTCTCGGCATTCACATGGAGGGCGCGGTGGGACATTCGCTGCTTCGGGGGTATGCCGACATGGACCCCTCCGCGAACACGCAGGTGTACGTGGCGGACGCAGCCGCAGGCGCGCAGGGCGCGTTCGCCGTGCTCGCCGGGCTGCACCACCGCCGGCGCACGGGCGAGGGACAGCTCATCGAGCTGGCGCAGGCCGAAAACGTGGCTCCATTTATGGGCCAGTTCTTCATGGACTACTCGATGAACCGCAGGAACGGTGCCACCATCGGGAATCGCCACCCTTATGCCATTCAAGGTTGCTACCCCTGTAAAGGCGAAGACCGCTGGGTGAACATCACCATCTTCGATGACGGCGACTGGGCCGCCTTCCGCACCGCGATTGGCTCGCCGGCGTGGGCGCAAGATCCACGGTTCGACACCCAGCACGGCCGCTACCAGGCTCACGACGTGCTGGACGCCCGCATAAGCGAGTGGACCCGCGAGCGCGGCCACTACGAGGTCATGCACGCGCTACAGGAGTCCGGTGTGGCGGCGGGCGCCGTGATAGACCAGGCGGACGCCTACTCCGACCCCCACCTGGAGGCGCGCGGCGCGTTCGAAGAGGCGTACCAGGAGGACGTGGGAACACACCTGTATCCGGGTGCCCCCTTCAAGATGTCCCGGACTCCGCCAAGCATCCGGCGCGGGCCGGTGCGCCTGGGCGAGGACAACGAGTACGTCTACAGGGAGTTGCTCAGCATATCGGACGAACGATACGCCGAGCTGGAGCGCGAAGGCCACATAGGCATGGACTACGAGTAGGAGTGGCCTCCTAGTCCCCCTCTCCCAAGTCTGGGAGAGGGTTAGAGCTTGCCCCGTACTCGATTCGGAGGTGAGGGTTGGGAGCATTCGTGTCACCAAGGCTGAACACCGCCGATGGACGTTGGTGAGTTGATGCGCTGTGCTAAAATTGGCTTGCGCGGGCGGTGGCCTGCCACTGAGACGGCCGGAAGGAGGCCACTGGCATGGATACGGCACAGGTAACCACGCTTGCAGCCACCATGTTCGGCATCGTAACCGTCTTGGTTGCAATCTTCGCGCTGATGTGGCAGATGAACTCCCAGAACAGCAGACTCGAGGCCAAGATTGATACGGAAGTCGGCAGACTCGAGGCTGCAGTCGATTCGGAGGTCGGCAGACTCGAGGCCAAAATCGATACCTACGGCAGAGAACTCAGAGACGAGATACGGGCGATGAGCGTGAGGGTATCGAACTCGGAACTGGAGCAGGCCCGTCTGAACGGCGTCAACAGTGTCTTGGCCTCCCAGACGCATAGCCACGAGACCCCTGGGAACTAATGCCGCGGTAATCTACACCACGGGCCAGCGTGAGGCGAACGACACCCCGGCGCGGTCCATCAGCCCCGCCCCGATCCGTTGCACGCGCTGTATCAGCTCCCATTCGTCCACGAACAACGCCCTGTGGTCCTCCACCACGACGCGGCCGTCCACGATCACTGTGTGAACGCTGCGCCCGTCCGCGCTGTACACCAGGTTGTTGACGGGGTTGAAGAGCGTTCGCCACTCTGGGCGGCGCGTGTCGAACAACACCAGGTCGGCCTTCTTGCCAACCTCAATGGACCCGGTGTCCGCGCCCAGACCCATTGCGCGCGCCGAGCCAAGCGTGGCCAACTCCACCGCGGTCTCGGCCGGCACCATCGACACGTCCTGCCTGCCGTCCTTGTACAAGACGGCGGCCAGGTACATCGAGCGCATGGTCTCCAGCAGGTTGGAGTTGTTGCCCGCGTCGGTGCCCAAGCCGACGGGTATGCCCCTCTCCAGCATCTCCGGCAGCTTTGCCGTTCGCGTCATGCCGGACCCGCCCTTGATGGCCGCGGTCGGGCACATCACTACGCTCGCCCCGCATCGCGCGATGCTGTCCAGTTCCTCGTCGCTCAGCCCCAGCCCGTGCGCCAGGGTGACGTTGTCCCCCAATACTCCCAGGCGCTCCAGCCGTTCGGTTGGCGTGACGCCGTGTTCGGACATAGACGCCGCTATCGCATCCGGCCCTGTGCTGTGGTGCAGCGTCAGCCCTGTACCTAGATCGTCGGCGAGCCCTTTCGCGGCTGTCAGCAACTCGTCCGAGGCGTAGTCGGCCGAAAAGGGCATGGCCCACGCCCGTACGCGGCCATCGAGTGCGCCGTCGAAACTCTCTATGGCCAAACGCATCACTTCAACGGCCTGGGCGGTGGAGTAGACTGGCAGGTTCAGCGGGTTGGACACGTCTGCGACCTGCGCTCCGACTACGATGCGGCAACCGGACTCTTCGTAGGCCCTCATGCAGGCGTCGACGTGCTTGGTGCTGCCGGGATCGAGGAAACTGGTCGTGCCGTACTTCAGCAGTTCGGTGATGGCGAGCAGCGAAGTGTAGTACTCCTCCTCCGGAGTCATCGCCGACTGCAGCCGGAAGACGTTCGGGAGATAGGCCGGCCCCAGGTCGTCGGGGAAGATGCCGCGCGTCGCGTGCGCATAGCTGATGTGCATGTGCCCATTGCCGAACCCTGGCGTGACGACCATCTCGCTCGCGTCGATCGTCCTGTCCGCCGCAACGTCCAGCAGGTCGGCGCTCTTGCCCACGCGCGAGATGCGGCTCCCCTCGACCACGATGGCGCCGTCGGCTACGATCCGTCGTCCCGCGTCGAGCGTCAGGACGAACCGCGCGTTCTCTATCTTGAGGGTTGGGTCTGCCACTGCCATTGCTCGGCGTCAGGCAAGGACGCGGGGCAACCGCGTGCTTCCCATCAGGTAGCGGTCGATGCCGCGGGCGGCCTCCCTGCCCTCGGCGAGCGCCCAGACTACCAGCGACTGGCCCCGCGACATGTCGCCCGCGGCGAACACGCCCTCGACGTTCGTCATCATGTCGGCGTCCCTGCCGACGTTGCCGCGGGCGTCCGTCTCCAACCCCAGGTCGCCCAGCATGTCGCCGTGCTCCGGGTGCAGGAATCCCATCGCCAGCAGCACCAGGTCCACGTCCAGCGTGAACTCGCTTCCCGGAATCTCCAGCATGGCCGGCCGGCCCGTCTCGTCGGGCGGGCCCCACTCCAGGCGCACAGCGTGAAGCTGCTGGACCCGGCCCGAGCCTGTGAACCGCTTGGTCAAAATGTTGTAGTCGCGAACGCCTCCCTCTTCGTGGGAGGACGAGGTGCGAAGAACGGCCGACCACTCAGGCCAGGGGTTGTCCGGGCGGCGCTCGACCGGCGGTTCCGGGAGCAGTTCGATCTGGTACACAATCTCGGCGCCCTGCCGGTGCGCCGTACCGAGGCAGTCGGACCCGGTGTCGCCTCCGCCCATTACAACCACGCGCTTGCCCTCGGCGGTGATGCGCGTACCAGGGTCGACGTGCTGGCCCGCATTGATCCTGTTCTGCTGGGTCAGGTAGTCCATCGCGAAGTGAACGCCGTCAAGTTCGCGCCCCGGCACCGGCAGGTCGCGGGGAATCGTCGACCCACCGGCGAGCAACAGCGCGTCGTAGCCGTCTCGCAGCTCGGAGACAGGACAGTCGCGGCCGACGTAAACGCCGGTCCTGAATTCCACCCCCTCCTCGGCCAACAGGTCAACTCGGCGCTGCACCACGTGCTTCTCCAGCTTGAAGTCGGGGATGCCAAGCCTCAGCAGGCCGCCGACGTGCTCGTCGCGCTCGAACACCGTCACCTTGTGGCCGCTGGCGTTGAGCTGCTGAGCCGCGGCCAGCCCAGCCGGGCCTGAGCCCACCACCGCGACGCTCTTTCCGGTGCGAGTGCTGGGAGGATTCGGCGTGATCCACCCTTCGGCCCAACCCCTGTCGGCGATCGACTTTTCGATATGCTCGATGGTCACCGGGTCCTGGTTGATGGATAGCACGCACGAGACCTCGCACGGCGCGGGACAGATGCGGCCGGTGAACTCCGGGAAGGCGTTGGTCTGGTGAAGGGCGTCGAGCGCTTCCTTCCACCGCCCCCTGTACACGTGGTCGTTCCAGTCGGGAATCAGGTTGCCCAGGGGGCACCCCATGTGGCAGAACGGCACCGAGCAGTTCATGCAGCGCGACCCCTGCTCGCGCGCCTGCGTCTCGCTCCACTTGCCGTAAATCTCACCGAAGTGGTGGATGCGCTCGGTCGCGGGGGTGCTCGGAATCGTCAGCCGCCCGCTCTCCTTGAATCCGGTGACCTTGCCCATCAGACGCTCACCGCCCGGGCGCGCTCCGCCAGCACCCGTTTGTAGTCGTAGGGCATAACCTTGATGAACTTTGGAAGCATCCCGTCCCAGTCTTCGAGCACGCGCCTGGCGTTGGCGCTGCCGGTTAACTCCAGGTGCTCTTCTACCAGCCGTCGTAGCACCCGCGTGTCCTCCTCCTCCACGCTCTCGAGGCCAACCATTTCGGGATTGCAGCGGTTGGCGAAGTCGCCGTCCTCGTCGAGAACGTAAGCCTCGCCACCGCTCATGCCCGCCGCGAAATTGCGCCCGGTCGGGCCGAGCACCACAACCTTGCCGCGCGTCATGTACTCGCAGCCGTGGTCGCCCACGCCCTCGACTACCGTTTCCGCTCCGCTGTTGCGAACCGCAAACCGTTCGCCCGCCACGCCTCGGATGAACGCCTTGCCGCCCGTAGCCCCATACAGCGCCACGTTGCCTATGACTATCGTGGTCTCGGGCACGAAGTTTGCCCCGGCCGGCGGCTTGATCACCACCTTGCCGCCTGACAGTCCCTTGCAGAAGTAGTCGTTGGCGTCGCCATCGACGGTCATCGTCACGCCCTTGGCGAGAAACGCGGAGAAGCTCTGGCCCGCCGACCCGGTGAACGATACCCGGATCATGTCGTCCGGCAGCCCCTCTTCGCCGTACCGCTTGGCGACCTCGTGGCTGAGCATTGCGCCCACGGTGCGGTTGTAGTTGTGAATCGGCATGGAAAGCTGTTGCGGCCGCCTGTTTTCAATGGCGTCGGCGAAGCGCTCGATCAGGTCGTTGTCCAGCGCCTTCCACAGCGAGTGATCTTGTTCCTGGCAGCAGTATGTGGCGACCTCATCGGGCACGTCTGGACGGTGCAGCAGCGCCGAAAAGTCCACGCCGCTCGCCTTCCAGTGATCGACGGCCTTCCGCGCGTCCAGCTTGTCCACGCGCCCAACCATCTCGTTCACGGTGCGGAACCCGAGCTCGGCCATTATCTCCCGCATGTGCTCAGCGATGAAGAACAGGTAGTTGATGAGGTGCTCCGGCTTGCCGCTGAACATGCGGCGAAGCTCCGGGTCCTGTGTCGCGATGCCCACCGAGCACGTGTTGAGGTGGCACTTGCGCAGCATGATGCAGCCCAGCGTGATGAGCGGCGCGGTCGCGAACCCGAACTCCTCGGCCCCGAGCAGGCAGGCGATGGCTACGTCCCGCCCCGTCTTGAGCTGGCCGTCGGTCTGCACTACGATTCGGCCCCTCAGGTCGTTGAGCACCAGCACTTGCTGGGTCTCCGCCAGGCCGACTTCCCACGGCAGGCCCGCGAACTTGATGGACGACTCCGGTGAGGCGCCCGTCCCGCCGCTGTCGCCGCTGATGAGCACGACGTCCCCGTGGCCCTTGGACACGCCCGCCGCGATGGTGCCCACCCCTGCCTCGGACACCAGCTTCACGTGCACGCGAGACGACGGGTTGGCGTTCTTCAGGTCGTAAATTAGCTGGGCAAGGTCCTCGATCGAGTAGATGTCGTGGTGCGGCGGCGGCGAAATCAGCTCTACACCCGGCGTTGAGTTGCGCACCCAACCGATGTACTCGTCCACCTTGTGGCCGGGGAGTTGCCCGCCCTCGCCGGGCTTGGAGCCCTGCGCCATCTTGATCTGCAGGTCGGTGGCGTTGGCCAGGTAGTTTATCGTCACGCCGAACCTGCCGGACGCGACCTGCTTCATTGAGCTGCTGCGGGAGTCTCCGTTGGGGTCCAGTGTATACCGGTGGTAGTCCTCCCCGCCCTCGCCGGTGTTGCTGCGCGCGCCGATGCGGTTCATCGCGATCGCCATCGTCTCGTGCGCCTCACGACTTATGGAGCCCAGGGAGACAGCGCCCGTGGCGAAGCGTTTCACTATCTCGCTCGCGGGCTCCACCTCGTCCAGGTCGATAGGCTCGTCCAATGTCTTGAACTCCAGCAGCCCGCGAATGGTGCACATCTTCTCGCTCAGGCCATCGGCAAACTCGGCGAACTCCCGGTAGCTCGAATAGCGGTTCGACTGTGCGGCGTCCTGGAGCTTGGCGATGGTATCGGGGTTCCACATGTGGTACTCGCCCTCGCGCCGCCACTGGTAGCGGCCGCCCCCCGGCAGACCGTTCGCGTGCCCGCCGTAGGCTTCACGATGGCGCTGGCGGCACTCCTCCTCTATCTGTTCGAGTCCCACCCCTCCGATTCGAGAGGGCGTCCAGGTGAAGTACCTGTCTATCAACTCCTCATTCAGCCCGACCGCCTCGAATATCTGGGCGCCGCGATAGCCCTGCAACGTAGACACGCCCATCTTGGATATGACCTTCAGCACTCCTTTGTGGGCTGCCTTGAAGTAGTTGTACTCGGCGGTCTCGTAGTCGAGCGCCTCGGTAAAGCCGTCGCCGCGCGACAGGTCCGCCAGCGTTTCCAGCGCCAGATATGGGTTGATCGTGCCCGCGCCGTAGCCTGAGAGAAGCGCGAAGTGGGAGATCTCTCGCGGCTCGCCGGACTCGACGGCGATGCCAACCCTGGCGCGCGTGCCGGCGCGTATCAGGTGGTGATGGACGCCGGCGGTCGCAAGCAGGCTCGGAATGGGCGCGCGGCGGGAATCGGCGCCTCGGTCGGAAATCACCAGAATGGAGCAGCCTTCCTCGATAGCCCTCGCCGCCTCGGCGCACAGTCTGTCCATTGCCTGTTTGAGCGCGCCGCTGCCGCCCTCGACGTCGAACAGCGCCTCCAGCGTTCTCGACCGCAGGCCGGGCAGGTCCAGCTCCTTGAGCTGGGCCATCTCGCGGTTGGTGATCAACAGCCCCTTCAGCCGAAGCTGCCGGCAGTGCTCCGCGGTCTCATCGAACAGGTTCTGCTCCGACCCCAGCGTTGTCTCGAGCGAGGTAACGAGCTCTTCGCGGATGGCATCCAGCGGCGGGTTGCTGACCTGGGCGAACATCTGCTTGAAGTAGTCGAACAGCAGCGGCAGCTTCTCAGACAGCACCGCGAGAGGAGCGTCGTTTCCCATCGAGCCGACAGGCTCCGCCCCGTTCTCGGCCATGGGCAACATTATCATGGACAGGTCCTCCAGCGTGTAGCCGAAGGCCTTTTGCCTCGCGCCGAGCGTCTCGAACTCCGGTCCCGGCGCAAGTCCGGGCTCCGGCAGCGAGGCCAGATCAACGCTGTTATTGCTCATCCACTCGCCGTAGGGACGGCGGGCCGACAGCTCCGCCTTCACCTCCTGGTCTTCGATTATCCGGCCCTGCTCCGTGTCCAGCTCGAACATGCGCCCCGGATAGATACGGTCCTTGAACCGCACCTTCTCCATCGGAACGTCGAGCACGCCGGTCTCAGATGCCATAACGAGTATGTCGTCTGTCGTAACCAGGTAGCGGCACGGCCTCAGCCCGTTGCGGTCCAGAACTCCGCACACGCGGGCCCCGTCCGCGCCGATGATCAACGCGGGGCCGTCCCACGGTTCCATGATCCTGGAGTGATAGTCGTAAAAGTCCTTCTTGGCCTGCTCCATCCGAATGTGGTCGCCCCAGGCCTCCGGGATCATCATCATCAGCGCGTGAGGCAGCGACCGGCCCGTTGCCAACAGCAGCTCCAGAGCGTTGTCGAAGCTGGCCGTGTCGCTCTGGTCGGACGACACGATCGGGAACAGCTCGTCTATCCGGTCGCCCATCTCCGGGGACGAGAACATTCCCTCGCGGGCCATCATCCAGTTCACGTTGCCACGGATGGTGTTGATCTCGCCGTTGTGAATGATGTAGCGGAAGGGGTGGGCGAGCCTCCACGAGCCGAGCGTGTTCGTGCTGAAACGGGAATGCACCAGCACGTAGGCCGTCTTTATCAGGTCGTCGTCGAGATCGTGGAAGAAGCTCTCCAGTTGGTGGGCCATCACCAGGCCCTTGTAAACTATCTGCCTGTCCGACATGCTGCTGATGTAAAAGTGGCCTGAATCGGACAGTCCCTCGCGCGCGACGGAATTTTCGATGCGCCGCCTGGCCAGGTAAAGCTCGAGGGCGAAGGCGTCGCCGGCGGCTATGCCGTCCGGGCGTGCGACGAAGAACTGCCTGATCGCGGGCATGACCGCCCTGGCCATACGTCCGATTGCATCGGGCGAGACCGGAACGTCCCGCCATCCCAGCAGCCGAAGACCCTCAGCGGCGACCACGCGCTCGATTTCGCGCTCGCACTGCTCGCGCTGGGCGTCGTCCGGCGGCAAAAACACCATCCCCACGCCGTAGTCGCCCGCTTGGGGCAGCTCGAAGCCCATGGACTCCGCCTCGCGCGCGAAAAACTCGTGCGGCATCTGCATCAGAACGCCCGCGCCGTCGCCCGTCTCGGGATCGGCTCCGCACGCGCCTCGGTGGCCCAGATTCCTCAAGACCTCCAGACCCATGGTTACGATGTCGTGGGATCTTGCTCCTTTGACGCTCGCAACCAGCCCGACGCCGCAAGCGTCGCGCTCGAACTGAGGGTCGTAGAGTCCCTGCTTGGTGAGGTTGGGGACGTAGGGACTACTCATAGCACACTTTTCCCGGTATAGATGTTAAGAGGGAGAATGGCCCGATGGCTGGACCGCCAATCGTAAGGTGTAGCCGCGTTCGTAACAGGTGCGCGTCCGCGTCCCGCGCACTAACTAAAGACGACCACCCCGGCCTCCTAAGCGACGCAATTCCGGTCCCGACCTACCTGGGGCCAACTGCCGACGGGAGCCGCAGTGGGGGCACACTGATAGACGCTACCACCTCCTGTTACAGGGCGGCTGCGTCTGCCCAAGAACATAGCAGTTTGTGAAATATGTGTCAAATGGAATTTGGCCTGTTTCGGCTGGTCGCGCCAGGGTTCGATAACCAGGGAAACCACGCCGGTGCGGTTCACACCAGGGCGGCCAAAGTCCCCCAGCTCTCTAACACGGGTTGCCATGCAACCGCGGGGTGTTGTAGGTTGTGCCCTGATGACGAGGGCCGGGATGTCAGGTAGCCGGCCCAATAACGCGATGACCAGGGGAAAGCCACTTGGCCAAGCTCATTAGCTTCGACATAGACGGCACGCTCGAAACGGGCAACCCGCCCGGCGTGATCACCATGGGCATGGTGCGCGGCGTGAAGGCGCACGGCTACATCATCGGAAGCTGCTCCGACCGTCCCATCAGCGCGCAGCAGCGTATGTGGGAGGAACATGGCATCGGTGTAGACTTCACCGCGCTGAAGCACAGGCTGGACGGTGTAAAGTCAAGATTCGCCGCCGACGAGTACTACCACGTAGGCGACACCGATATGGACCGCCACTACGCCGGGCTGGCGGGGTTCGAGTTCATTCCGGTCGAGCAGGTCTCGCCCGACGAGGGTTGGCTGCCCCACTTGGAAAGCGAAACAAACGGAGGTGCGCAATGACACTGAAATTGGGAATCCACACAGGACAGCAGGAGTGCACCTACGACGATCTGCGCCGCGTCTGGCGGCTCGCCGACTCGACAGGCTTCTACTGGGTGTCCATCTGGGACCACTTCTACGAGCAGCCGATGCGGGACTCCAAGGGCGACTGCTTCGAGGGCGTGGCGATTATGAGCGCCCTGGCCGCCGAGACGACCAACGTCCGCGTCGGCTCGCTGGTGTTCGGCATGGCCTATCGCTACCCCGCGGTGCTGGCGAAGGCGGCCGCGACGGTGGACCACGTCAGCGGCGGCCGGCTGGAGCTGGGCTTGGGCGCCGGCTGGTACGAGCTGGAGCACACCACGTTCGGAATACCGTTTCTGTCCGTTCGCGACCGCATGGACGTGATGGAGGAGGGCGTACAGGTTATCAAGGCGCTGCTCACTGAAGGATCGGTAACGTTCGAGGGCAAGCACTTCCAGCTCGAAAACGCCAACTGCTACCCCATGCCGGTACAGCGCCCCCCGCGAGTGTGGGTCGGCGGCCGGGGCGAACGGCGCACGCTGCGCATCGCGGCGCGCTACGCCGGCGGCTGGAACGTCCCGTACATCTCGCCGGAGGAGTACGCCCACAAGATAGGAGTGCTCGACCGCTGGTGCGACGTGGAGGAGCGCGACCCAACGGAGATCTCCCGCTCGGTCAACGTCGGCTTCTGGATGGGCACGTCCGCCGCAGACGCCGAGCGCGAACGCGAACGCTTCCGCGCGCAGTACGGCGAGCGGGCTGAGGAGCAGGCGGGCGGCCAGCTATTCGGCACGGCCAGCGAGGTGGTGGACCGCATAGGCGAGTACGCGGACGCCGGCGCGCAGGGGCTAAACATTGCCCTGCGGGCGCCGTTCAACTTCGAGGCGCTGCAGGCCTTCGCCGAAGAGGTGCTGCCAGCCTTCAAGTAGAGCCGCTAGCCGTCGTTCACGCCGTCCCGGTTGAGCACAGTTCGGAAGGTCAGCGACAATCGCCTACTCCGTCGCCGCTCAAGTTTCCCCGATTCCGAGTACTCGCGTTTGCGTGGAGCAATGCCATGCTGCCACACGGAGCGGGAGTCGCCTGCAAGCAAGACACAGGACCGGCGGTGCAGAAGCGCGGGGGACTTGTCCTTCCAATTCTCCGAGAAGTCCATCTCCCAATCGTCCAGCAACGAGATGGTGCACACGGTCGGGCCGAAACCGGGATGGTCGATGTGAGTCGCTATCCCCTGGCCGGGTTCGTACTCGTTCACAATGACCTGTTCGGGCACGCGGTCAAAGAGCCTGGTCTCGTCATAGAGCCTCTTGGCCAAATCGGCCAGCCAGTCCGGTAGCGCGCCAATGTGCATGTCCGGAGTGATGGCGCGCGCCTTGTAATCGTAGCGCCAGCCGTAGTGCTGCACCCTCCGGCGTAGATCGTTGAGCCACTGGCCTTCAGCAGCGTCAATTCTGCTTACGAAATCCGCTTCTTGCTCCGGGGTCAGAAAGCTGGTCACGAATTGAAGGCCGGGCACCGCCTTGATCACCTGCAAGCCCACGTCCTCGCGAACGCCGTGATTGATGTGCCGAGGCGTCAACAGGTTGGACTGTTGCACTTCGGATTCCATTTCAGGCAGGCTCAATTGGGCGGCCATTTGAAGTGCTGGGCTTCTGTATGGGAGTCTCGTCCGCCGAGCGCGAGCGCTACCCCGCGCAGTACGGCGAGCGCGCGGACGAGCAGGCGGGCGGCCAGCTATTCGGCACGGCCAGCGAGGTGGTGGACCGCATAGGCGAGTACGCGGACGCCGGTGCGCAGGGGCTCAACATCGCCCTGCGCGCGCCGTTCAAGTAGGGCGCAGCTTCACAGCATCAGCATATCCACGAGGTTCAGCCTGCCGTTGACGGGGTCCGCCTCGTAGCCGAGCGATCCCAGCGCGGTTACACCCATGATTGGCAGGTCGTCTTCAGCGCCAAAAACCACATTTGCGCCGGTCGCGACCCCAGTGTAGGTCATCCGCACGATGCCAGTGTCGTGCGCCACCGCGCCTCCAAATCCAAGGAATCGCCGCCTGCCCTCTCGCAAGATTCCGAGATTGTCCAGCATATTTGAAGGCAACACGCTCAGGATCGCCCCCGTGTCCACCAGCATCCAGACGCTTTCTGTCACGCCCGGACTAGCAGGATTTGAGACGTCTACCTCGACGTAAATGAACCCTATGTCGTCGCCTTGCAATCTATTTACAGGTTGAACTGCGGGTCCATGTAGTCCTTCTCTTTGACGTACACCTGCAGCCGGCCACGCGTGCTGTCCGTGACGATGATGCGGTCCTGTTCGTCGACGGCGATGCCGACCGGCCGGTTGAAGCGGCCCATGGGCGTGATATCCTTCACACGCCTGTAGGCCTTCGTCACGTCCGGGTTGGCCTCCACGACCTCCTTCGCCCAGTTCGAGAACTCGGTGGCGTCGCCGTACAGGGCCGTGATCACGTCGCCCTCAGGGTCGTATATCTGCACGCGAAGGTTGCCCCAGTCGACAACGTACACGTCGCCCTCGGAGTCCACCGCCACGTCCGACGGGTGGTCCAGGTCGCTGCCGTCCTGCCGGTTGCCGCCGCCGTAGCTCAGCAGAAATTCACCGTCCGCGCTGAACTTCTGCACACGGTTGTTGCCCCAGTCAGAGACGTACACGTTGCCGTTGCCGTCGAGAGCGATGCCCCACGGCTTGGAAAGTTGCCCTTCTCCGCTGCCTGAAGAGCCGAAGGCCGCCAGGAATTCGCCGTCCTTCGTAAACTTCTGCACCCTGCCATTGCCCGCGTCCACCACGTAGAGGTTGTCGTCGGCGTCGAACGCAAGGCCGGCCGGTCCGCTCAGCTGGCCCTCGCCGCTGCCCTCCTCGCCCCACTGGCCCACACTCTGGCCGTCCTCGTCGAACACCGCGATGCTGTTGGAATACTCGTCGGAGCAGTACAGGTTGCCCTGGCCGTCCACGGCGAGGCCTACCGGCCAGATGAACTGGTCCCGTCCGAAGTCGCCGATGAACTGCTGGTCGATGGTCAACTTGCCGATGCGCTTGTTGGGTGCGACCACCCCGCCGGCGCCCTCCTGGCCGCGGCTGAGCACGTAGAGAACGCCCTCGGGCGCGGTGGCTACCGCTATTGGCTGCGTGAAGCCGTTGCCCGCGGCGGCGTTTCGGCCCAGGGCGTGGCTGAAGCTCCAGGTCCTGCCGGCAACAGTTGTCGTAAGCATATGAAGTCCTCCCGATATGGCTGCAGGCAGCGGGGGCCATCGCCGCGCCGTGCGGCGCGGGCGGCCGTCCCGGGCCTGACCTTGAACGCCCGACCCGGTTTACGGATCTGAGCACGTCTCCCCTTCACTGTTCTTAGTGTCCTTCGTGGATATTCCTAGCCGAACTGGTACTCTCTGGTTGCCGATATGAGCGCCATCGTCTCGCCGGCGCGCCTCGAAGACGTTGCGTAGTCCTCGTCGGTCGCCCAGGAGATGGCTCCCTCGGACTCCACGTTCTTCACCAACTCCGCCCGAGTCGACTCCGCGACCTCCATCGGTCCCATCATGTCAAGGCAGTGGTCCACTAGCGCCTCAGCGCTCATCGACTGCCCGTTGGAACCGGCGATCCGATTGATCATGTTCTGCACGCCGGGAAGCTTGACGTTGTTCAGCCGGTCCGCGACGAAGTTCACCCGCTTGACCAGTGAACCGCTGTTGATCCACTCCTTGCCCGTGTGCCAACCCTCGACACTCGGCGGGTCCAGTATCTCCTGGCCCATGTAGCCGGGCTCCTTCGAGAGCGCCTCCAGCCTCGGGTCCACGCCCAGGCCGTCCCGCGTCATCCTCAGGGTGCCCACTACTACCTCGACGGGGCTCTTGACCTTCTGGTACATCGACTCCTTGAAGAAGTCGGAGTTGAACAGCGTCCTTAGCACAGGCTCGATCTCGTAGCCGGAGTCGACGAACACCTTGGACAGCGTCCTGATAGCCTCGGGGTCGCGTGGCTCCTCAATGTCCCAGGCGGGCACCTGCGGCTCGTCGGCGACGAAGAAGTTGTACAGGTGTCGGGCGATGAAGCGCGGGCACGCCTCCTGCTGGACGATGATGTCGATGATGTCGTTGCCGTTGAAGTTGCCGGTCTGGCCCAGGAAAGTCTTCTCGCTGAAGTCGTGGTCTTCGGGCCGGAACTCGAACGACCAGGGGTGTCTCCCATAGGGATACCGGGGCATCTTGGCGGCAATGGTCCAGCCGGTGAAGGCGCGGGAGCACTCGAACACGTCGGTTTCGGTGTAGTTGCCGACGCCGAGGGAGAACAGCTCTAGCAGCTCGCGTCCCCAGTTCTCGTTGGGCGCGTACTTGTGGTTCTCGTTGTTGTCCAGCCAGAAGATCATGGCCGGGTTGCTCGACAGCTTCAACAGCAGGTCGCGATAGTTGCCCATCCCGTGCTCGCGGAACATCCGTATCTGCTCGATGAGATGGTTGCAGTTGTCGACCTTGCCGTTGCCGGTGGCGAACACCTGGTGCCAGAACACGGCCATCTTCTCTTCCAGCGGGCGCTGGGTGTTGAGCAGGTGAAAGAGCCAGTAAGCCTGGCCCGGGCCCACCGCTCCACCGGGCATTTCGGTGATGGGATGATGCCTGAACAGGGTATATTCGTCCGTAGGGGGCTGCGCGTCCACGTCCAGCAGCTCCTCGACGGTGGCCTCGTAGCCTCGCTCCACCCTGGCCTCGATCTCCTCGCGGGTCGCGCCGAAGCCGGCTCGCCGCATCAGGTGAGACATAAGGGCGATGTCTTCTCTGTTGGCCATAGGTATCTCCTCCTTTATCATTTGCGCCGCCACATTCTACCGCAAACCCCATTGAACGTCCGGGCCGCGAATGTCGCTATCAACTGCGCGCGGCCCCATTCGGGGCGGTTGCCGCCACGCTCAAAGTAGCAAACCGCACGGGCCTTGTCAAACCTGGACGCGGCCTGGAACGCCGGGCGTTTTCCGGCTCCGCCTCCGCTGGCATTGCCACGTCGGCCCCCCTCGGCGACACTTTGCATGAGAACGGCGTGCGTCTATAATCGTGCAAACATCGAATGCGCCAATTCGCGCGCAACCACGCGTCGAAAGCAACCGCAGATGAAGATAACCGACATCCAAATAGAGGTCGTCGAGCGCCGTCTGGACCACACCGGCCTCGACTCCGACATGGGGCGCTTTGGAGGAGGCGTGGTTCAGGGCGTGCTTCGCGTGCTGACCGACAAGGGCGTGGAGGTCAACGCCTTTGTCGGCAACTTCAGGCAGGGCGGCGGCAGCCTGTTCGATCCCATCCTGTCCGTCCTCAAGCCGGAGCTTGTCGGGCGCGACCCCGCCGACCGCGAGTGGCTGTGGTCCAAGCTGCCCCTGCTGCGTGGGCGCCGCGGCCTTTCGATGGAGGCGTGGGCGCCCGTGGACGTGGCCCTATGGGATATCGCCGGCAAGGCGGCGGGCGTCCCAATCTACCACCTGCTGGGCGCTCGCAGGCGCGAGACCGAGGTGTACGCCACATACCCGCCGCGCCACGATACCCCGGACGGCTACGTCGAGGAGGCGGAAAAGGTGGTCTCGCGGGGATTCCGCGCCTACAAGATCCACCATCTCGGCGTGATGCCCGCGCGCGACGTCACGGAGATGGTGGGGCGCGTCCGCGACTCCGTGGGATTCGACGTGCGCCTGATGCTGGACCCCAACGGCGGCTACGGCTTCCGCAAGGCGCTTGAGATAGGCCGCGCGCTGGACGACTTCGGCTTCTACTGGTACGAAGACCCGATACCGTGGCACCAGTACGACGCCATCGCAGAGCTGAGCCGCAGGCTGGACGTGCCGCTGTGCATGAGCGACCAACCGGAGT
Source organism: Dehalococcoidia bacterium (assembly GCA_965226695.1). Taxonomy (GTDB): domain Bacteria; phylum Chloroflexota; class Dehalococcoidia; order Lucifugimonadales; family CATOSD01; genus CATOSD01. The sequence goes on along the minus strand of OZ245405.1, from coordinate 1,747,832 downwards.
TGCAGTTCGCGAACGGCGCGCGCCTCGCACGCATGGGCGCGGCGCGCCTGGTGCGCGGCACCTCCGCCAAGCTGGGCATAACCGGCCTCAAGAAGCTCTGCTCGCTGGCGGAGGGCTTCGGGCTCAACTGCGAGATTGGCACCGCCGGGAACGCACTCCTGCAGGCCGCAAACCTCCACGTGATCTTCTCCGTGGATAACTGCGACTTCTACGAGTACTGGATGCCTCAGTCCGCCCACCAGTTCGGCCTCGTCGAGGAGATTGTCCTCAACGAACGCTGCACCATCAGCGCGCCCACTTCGCCGGGCCTCGGCTACGAAGTCGATTGGCACTGGGTGCGGCGGCACAGCAAGGGAACGCTGGAGTAACCGCAACCTGAAGCCCAAATGGCCCGCGCAGGTTACCGCCCGCCGGTTGTGCTAAAATTGCCACAGGCGCTCAGCTGGCGCCGGGAGGCCGATGGGACCCCTCAACACACGCAGGCTGATTGTCAGGCGTCTGCTTGACGATTGGAAGCTGCTAATCAGCATCTTCTTGGGCTTCGTTGTTACGACCACGCTGGTTGCTGGCACGCCCATCTACTTCCGCTCGCTACAGAGGGTAGGCGTAAACGCGGCCATTGATAGGTCGTCCGTCTTCTTCCTCAACTTCTTCGCCTACGCCCCCCACGTGCAGTTCGACAGGGATAACGTCCTGAAGAGCGAGGCCTACCTCGTCGACGCCGTGGATCGCTACATTTCGGAGATTTACAGGGGCCACGAGCGGTACATCCAATCGCCCACCTTCCTCGTCGGCAAGCCCAGCTCGCCGTTGCCCACCCAGCCCGGGGCGGCCGACCAGGTGTCTCGCGGCTACGTGCAGTACCTCTCCAACATGGGCGAGCACGTCAACGTGATTTCCGGACGGCTCCCAACGGACGCGCTGTCGCAGGAGCCGCGTGGCGCGGACTTCGAGGCCATGCTCGGCTCGAGGCAGGCGCGCGTGTTCGACCTGGAAGTCGGCGACGAGTTGGTGCTAACCCCGTCGCTTGGCGACCCTGTGCGCGTCACCGCGACGATTGTGGGCGTGATCGACGCCACCGACCCCTCGGAAGAGTATTGGAGCCGCAACTCGGAGGCCTACCTGAACCCCGCGCCGCTCGAGGAAGAGGTCGACGTCGAAGTCAACGTGGACCCGGCTGAGCCTCCGCTTTCCCTGTTCGTCACGCTCGAATCGCTCATAGCCGGCGTGGGCGAGGCCTATCCCGGCTCCATTGCGAGTATGCACTGGAACCTGTTTATCGACAAGGAACCGCTGAAGACGTGGTCGATTCCGCTCACCAAGGAGCGGATCGGGCAGATGGAGAACGAGTTCACCGAGTCGCTGCCCGGCGCGGCAGTGTTTACCGGCATCACCCGCCTGCTGGACAACTTCCAGCGGCGCAGCTTCTTCAGCGGCATCCCATTGCTACTCCTTATGACCGTCATGCTACTGACGGTCCTCTACTCCATTGCCATGATGGTGTCCTACCTTGTGCAGAGCCGCGAAGACGACGTCGCCCTGCTGCGAAGCCGCGGCGTAAGCGCGGTCCACATGCTGCGCCTCTACGCCCTGGAAGGCGCCACACTGGCGGTGACCGCCGCGGTGGTGGCGCCGTTCCTCGCGATGGCGGTCGTCTCGCTCTCCGGCGCCCTGCCCTACTTTCGCGACATCAAGGAGACCGTGCTGCTCCCGGTCGATCTCCACTGGTACCCGTTCGCGCTGTCTGCCGCGGTCGGATTCGTCTGCCTCGCCATGTTCGTGGTACCCGCCCTGATAGGCTCCAGAACAGGGCTGATCGCGCACAAGCTGCGATCGTCTCGCCCCCCGTCCGTGCCGCTGTTCCAGCGGTACTACGTCGACGTGGGCCTGCTGATAATCGGGGGCCTGGTCTTCTGGGAGCTGCGACAGAGAGGCCAGTTCGTTTCGGGCGGGCTGTTCGAGGACGTGCAGGTCAACGAGGCGATGCTGCTGGCCCCCGTGCTCTTCCTCGTCGCGGTCGCGCTGCTCTTCATGCGCCTGTTCCCAATGTTCGTGCGGTTCATCAACGGCGACGCGCCAACGCTGCTGCACCTGTTCGCCGGTGCGGCGCTGGCCGCGCTCGGCGTGGGTGTTGCGGTGGATGCGCTGCGCTCGGACGCGGCCGATTTCGCGGCGCCGCTCGCCCTCCTCGTAGTCGCCGCCGCGGCGTACTGGTCCTCCCACCGAGCGGGCGGCGCCGTCTCCCGTGGGGCCGCGATGGCGGCGCAGGCGGTGGCCACGGCCTTGTTCGTTGGCCGCGACCCTCCCTCTCCCGACGAGATCGCATTCGTCCCCACCATCGCGCTGGCGGCGCTTGTGCCCCTGCACCTGCTGTTCCTGGCGCTGCGCCACTTCGCCGGGGCCGCGCCCGTCTGGGTGTCCATGGCCCTCCTGCGAATGGCGCGCAACCCTCTCCAGTACACCTGGCTGGTCCTGCTGCTGGTCCTGATCACGGGACTTGGCGTGCTCGCGACGACGGTTGGCGGCACGCTGAACCGCAGCTACGAAGAGCGCATACTCTACGACGTCGCGACCGACATTCGCGTGGCGGACGTGCCGGGATACATAGCCCGCGGCACCAGGTCGCTGAAGGAGACGTACCTCGGAATTCCCGGAGTTACCCAGGTGTCGCTGGGACTCAGAGGACAGGGGCTGGTGGGCACGACGGTCTCGGGTATCCACTTCGACCTGCTGGCCGTGGAATCCGACGACTTCCACTACATGTCATGGTACCGCGACGATTTTTCCGCCGTGCCTCTGAGCGGCATAATGAGGTCGCTCCAGCCCATCTCGCGCCAGGAGCCGCTCGTGCTACCGCCGGACGCCGAAACGTTCGGGATGTGGGTCAAGCCGGGCGGCGAGTATTCCAACATGTTCCTCTGGGCCGCGATGCAGGACTCGACCGGTATAGTCAAAACGCTCTCCCTGGGCGAGGTGGGCCCGCCGGAATGGAGACTGATGACCGGCGAGATGCCGACGGGCCTGGTCCCGCCGGTGGTGCTCGCCGCGATCCAGACCTACGAACCCGTCTTCGGCCCTTCGGGCACCGCGGGATCGCTGCTGATGGACGACATGCACGTCACTCTCGGCAATGGCGAGGAAATAGTCCTGGTCGACGGGTTCGAGGAACGCTCGACGTGGACTCCTCTGGCGACCTCGGCCCTCTCGACCGACAGCATCGCCCAAACGTCCCAGGACGTTCGCAGCGGCCAGGCCGCGGGCCTGTTCGTATTCGGCAAGGACACCGACCGCGGCATCAGGGGGTTCTACCAGAGCCCCAGCGGCGGACCGCTTCCCATCGTGGCCAGCTCCAGATTCCTCGACGTGACCGGCGGCCGCGTGGGCGACGTCATGATCCTGGACATCATGAGCCGCCTGGTGCCGGTGCGGTTCACAAACCGCGTGGACTACTTCCCCACGATGTCGTCGCGGAGGGGCGGCTTCATTTTGGCGGACCTGGACGACCTGCTGCGGCATCTGAACATTCTCAGCCCTACCACGAGCTTCTTCCCCAACGAGCTGTTCGTCTCGGAAGCGCCCGGCGCCGGTGACTCGGTGAGCGAGGCGATTCTCAGGCTGACCGGCACCACCGACCGGGTGTTCGACCGCGAAGCGCGCCTGGAAGCGGTGCGGCTCGACCCGCTCATTACCGCCGGCTGGCGGGCCATGATGGCGCTGTCGCTAGTCCTCATCGTGTTCACCGCCAGCCTGGGATACCTGATTTACCTCCTGGCGTTCACCAACCGCGGACGCAACGAGATGGGGTTGCTGCAATCGCTGGGCATGACCGGCCGGCAGGTGCTGGGGCTGCTCAGCATCGAGCACCTTGCCATAGTGCTGGTGGGTCTGGGCATGGGCACCTGGGCCGGATTTCAGATGAGTTCGATAATGGTGTCCTCAGTCGCCGTGACCGAGGTGGGCGACCCGGTGATCCCTCCCTACGTCATGATTACCGACTGGCCGATGCTGGCTCTGATTTATGCGGTAACGGCGTCGATATTCCTGCTATCGACGCTCGCCCTGGCGAGGTCGATGCGAAACCTCGAGCTGCACTCTATATCCAGGCTGGAGGGCTGAGTTGCTACAGCTGATCTACCTGGTCACTAGAGCACTTTCCGCGTGGCCCCTGGTCGTGCGCCGCAGCCTGGCGCACTGGCGGCTGCTTTCGACCGTTGTGGTGGGCGTGGTGCTCTCTTCGGCGGTGATGGCCGGCACCGTTATCTACTATGACGCGCTGAGGGAGCTCGCGCTCAAGAGCACTCTCGCGAGGCTCACCGAGGACGAGGCCAACATTCTCGTGAAGGCGGACCGCGGCCCCACCACGGTCGAGGAGTTCGCCAAGGTCGCCCGCGCCGTGAACGCGGAGGTGGACGCGAGAATCGCCTGGTTCCTCGAGTCGCGGGTGATGGGCGCAAAGACGGCCACGTTCTTCCTCTCCCAGGTGGGCAGCGAGGCCGGCGCGGGCCAGGACAACGCCCGCAGCTACTTCGCCTACGTTCCCACGCTGGACGAGCACATCCGCATGGTGAGCGGCGGCTGGGGCGCCGACGCCGCCCCGAGTCCGGCGGGCCAGCCCCTGCGGCTTCAGGCCATAATCCCTGCCGAGGCCGCCGAGCTGTTCGGTGTCGGCGTGGGAGACAGCCTGTCCACCGTTCCGTACTGGAACGACGCCATTCCCTACGCCACGGTCACCATCGCCGGCATCTTCGAGCGCACCGGCCCCGACGAGTTCTGGCACCTCAACGACGCCGTCCTCTCCGCCTCCACTTCCGGCAACTTCCGCACGGTCCCGTTCTTCCTGACGCGGGAGTCCTACTTCGGCTCCCTGGGCGCGTCGTTCACCGACATGGACAGCACCTACGCCTGGCTGCTGCAGGTGGACCAGTCCAAGCTGGACGCTCGCAACGCCTGGATAGCCCGTAGCAACCTTGAGACGATGAGGAACCGCCTCTCGCGCAACCTCTTCAGCTACCGCCAGATTACGGAACTGGAGGACGCGCTGGCCGAGTACGACAAACGGCTTTTCTTCAGCAAGCTTCCCATGTTCGTCGTCCTCGTGCTCATCTCGGTCGTCATCCTCTACTACGTGGTCACCATCTCGTCCCTGGTGGTCGAGCAGCAGCGGGGCGAGATCGCGCTGTTGCGGAGCAGAGGGGCAAGCTCCCCTCAGATCCTGGCGGTGTTCGTGCTCGAGGGCCTGACGATATCCCTGCTCGCCGCGGCGGCCGCACCGCCGATCGCCGCCCTCGTGATAAGCGTGCTCGGCTACACACCGGCGTTCTCCGGCCTGAGCGGCGGCGACAGGCTCGACGTAGCGATATCCGGAGCCGCGTTCGCAATGGGAGCGCTCGGCGGCATTCTCAGCTTCGCCGCGCTACTCATCCCGGCCGTCCAGGCGTCCAGGGTCGGCGTAACTCGGCACCGGCAGGAGTCGTCGCGCCCCACCGCGCAGCCGTTCTTCCTGCGCTACTACTTCGACGTGCTACTGCTGGTCATCAGCGTCGTGCTGTTCCGGCAGCTATCCGATCAGGGGTCGGTGGTCGCCAGCAGCGTCTTCGGCGAGCTGGTGGTGAACCAGGCGCTGCTGGCGGTGCCGGCGCTCGTTCTCGTCGCCGTCGCAATGGTGCTGCTGCGGCTCTTTCCCTTGGCGATCCGCTTCCTGAGCGGTGACTCGCCCTCCCTGCTGCACCTGGTGGCCGGCGCGACCGCTGCCATCCTGGCGCCCGCGATTGTGGTGCGGGCCATCGGCAACGGCGAGCCGCTCATCTGGCTCGTGCAGTTAGCCGCGCTGGCGGCGCTCGTGGTGGCGTACTGGTTCACGACAAGGACGGATTCGCCGCCGCGGCGCTGGGCCGGGCTGGCGGCGCAGGCCGCGCTCGTGGCCGTTCTGCTGTTCGTCGGGCCGACGCTGCCCATGCCGCAGGTCTTCGCCCCGATTCTGATAGCGGTCCCCATCGCCCAGGTGGCGTTCCGGCTGCTGCACGTGTACGGGCTGAACGCTCCCGTGGGGTTCTCCATGGGAATGTGGCAGATGGCCCGACGCCCCACGCACTACGCCCGCCTGTCGCTGCTGCTGGTGCTGATGGCCGGGCTGGGCATCGTTGCCGCAAGCTTCGGCGGCACCTTGGAGCGCAGTTTCGAAGAGCGGGCGCTCTACTCCGCCGGCGCCGACATCCGACTGGAAGGCGTCATCGTCAACACGCGCGGCCAGAGCGTCTCGGTGGTGGACGAGTACAAGGCTCTCCCCAACGTGTCGGAAGTCGGGCCCGCCTTCCGGGGCGCGGGCACCGATCTGTCCGAGCTGCTCGGCGAGAGCTACACCATGGTCGCGGTCGACAGCCGGGTGGTAAGCGACGTGGGCTGGTTCCGCGACGACTTCGCCGACGAGCCGCTGCCCGACCTGCTGGCCGAGCTGGAGCATCCCAGCCTTCCCGTGGGTCTCCTTCTGCCCCCCGATTCCTCCGAGATTACGCTGTTGATCAAGACCGACCGGCCCCAGCCCGACGTGGGCGTGATCGCCCGCATGAGAGACTCCAACGGGCGATACTTCACGTACATTATGGGACCCCTGAATTCGACGCGGTGGGAGCGCATGACCGCGCCCCTCTACAGCCGCACCGGGCGAGTGTTCAGCGGCAGGCGTCAGCTTCTGACGCCCGCGCGGCCGCTGGAGCTGGTCTCGGTCACAGTGAACAAGTTCGACGGCCGCGGCAGGCTCCGGGCCGGCACCCTCTCCATAAGCGAGATCAGCGTTCGCACGTCTGACGGCGAACAAGTCGTGGAGGCATTCGACGACGTGTCCGGCTGGAGCATCGTCAGGGCCGCGCCGGAGTCCATATCCGACGCCATACAGCCCGCCGGCTCCTCCTTCGACGGCGACTCCGGCGCCGCGCAGTTCGTCTGGAGCGAGGGCAACCCGTTGGTGAGCCGCGGCATCTTCCACGGCCCGCCGATAACCCCGGTGCCTGTGCTCGCGAGCGGACTGTTTCTCAGAGAGACCGGACACGACGTGGGCGATTCCTTCGAGGTCTCGGTCCAGGGCCACCGCCTGCAGGTACACATAGTCGACGCCGTGGACTTCTTCCCCACCCTGGACACCTTCAACAGGACGTTCCTGGTGTCCGATCTGAAGGCGGTCGCGGCGTACGCGAACCTCGACGTCACGGCCGGCGAGTTGCGTCCGAACGAGATGTGGATAGAGACGAGCGCAAACGGCTCGGAACGCGCGGAGCTGGTGGGACTCCTTACGGACAACCCCCCATTCCCCGCTCGAAGGCTGCACGACACCCAGCAGAACTTGGCTGAATCCCAGGTGGACCCGCTCGTCCAGGCTGGCTGGCGCGCGCTGCTGTTCATGGCCTTCACCGCCGTCCTCATACTGAGCGCGCTGGGCTTCCTGGTGCACGCCTACGTCTCGTTCAGAAGCCGCGAGATGGAGTTCGCGCTGATGCGTACCATCGGCTTCTCCACGCGCCAGCTCACCACCCTCATCTGGCTGGAGCAGGCGCTCATCATCGTCGCCGGACTCGCCCTGGGCACCTGGATGGGTGGACGCATCGGCGCAATCATCATGCCCTTCCTGAGCAACGACGACCAGGGCAGCCAGGTGTTGCCCCCATTCGTCCTCGAGGTCAACTGGACGACGCTGTCCATTACCTACGCTATAATGGCCGTGGCGTTCACCCTGATCATAACCGGCATGATCTGGTTCGTGCGCCGAATCTCCCTGCAGCGCATCCTGCGCCTCGGAGAGATGTAGTGACCCGTCACGTCCCTCCTCCCTTTGCGGGGGGAAGTTTAGAGCCTGCCCCGTACTCGATACGGGGATGGGGGTGAGCATGACAAGCACCCAGAGTTCCCCGTACGTGCTGTGCGAGGACCTGTTCAAGATATACAAGATCGCCGACCTCGAGGTGGTAGCCCTGCGAGGACTCGACCTGAGCGTTATGCCGGGCGAGGTGGTGGCCATAGTCGGCGCCAGCGGCAGCGGCAAGAGCACATTGCTGAACATACTCGCCGGATACGACGCGCCCTCCGCGGGCGGCGTGTCCGTAGGCGGAAACGACCTGCTGCGCATGAACATGAGGGACATAGAGGAATACCGCCGCGAGGTGGTGGGTTTCGTCTGGCAGCAGACCAGCCGCAACATGTTCCCCTATCTTTCCGCGGTTGAGAACGTGGCGCTGCCCATGATGCTGACCGAAATGCCCGGCAGGGAACGCAAGGAGCGCGCCGAACACCTGCTGGATCTGGTGGGCCTGGGACACAGGCTTGAGCACACCCCCGAGCGGCTTTCCGGCGGAGAGCAACAGCGCGTCGCCATCGCGGTGGCCCTCGCCAACCACCCGCCGCTGCTGCTCGCCGACGAGCCGACTGGCGAGCTGGACAACGCCACCGCCGCCGAGATTCTGGACCTGTTCGGAGTGGTCAACCAGGAGTTCGACACCACCATTCTCATAGTCACCCACGATCCCGACATCGCCCACAAGGTCGGCAGGGTCGTGATGATACGGGACGGCAAGATGTCGACTGAAATCCGGCGCCGAGTGACATTCCAGAGGGTGTCCGGCTCGGCCAACACGGACCAGCCTCTGGAGGAGTTCATCCTGGTGGACGCCAGCGGGCGCGTCCAGATACCCCGAGAGTACCTGGAGGACCTGCGAATTCGCGACCGGGCCAGGGTTGAGGTCGAAAACGGCGCCGTGACGCTCAGACCGGAGGAGCTTTAGAGTGAACAGGTACCAGCGGCTGGCAGCCGCGATTGACGTGACCCGGACCTACCGCCTCGGCTCCGAGGAGATTACGGCCCTCCGCGGCGTGAACCTGACAGTGCTGCCCGGCCAGTTCTTGGCAATCGTGGGCAGGTCGGGTTCGGGAAAGACGACTCTTCTGAACATCCTGGCCGGCCTCGACAGACCCACTTCCGGCGACGTGCTGTTCGAGGAGCGCAGCATCATGGAGATGGGCGAGCGCGAGCTGCTGGATATCCGCCGCCACAAGCTCGGATTTGTGTTCCAGTCGTTCGGCCTGTTGCCGTTGCTCTCCGCGCTCGAAAACGTGGAGCTTCCCCTGCGGATAGCGGGTGTAAAGGCCCGCGAACGGGGCGAGCGGGCGCGTGAGGCGCTTGATATTGTCGGCCTTTGGGCGAGGGCGCGGCACCGGCCCTACGAGCTCTCCGGCGGCGAACAGCAGCGCGTCGCCATAGCGCGCGCCATCGTCAACAACCCGCCCCTTCTGCTGGCGGACGAGCCGACGGGCGAGCTCGACTCGGTGAACGCCAGGTCCATTTTCGGCCTCTTCAAGCAGATGGTCCAGGAGCGTGGCATAAGCGTCCTCGCCGCCACACACGACTCCACGCTGCTGGAGATGGCGGACGACGTGAAGGAGATCCGCGACGGCGTGCTGCTCGACCAGGCGGCGCAGGGGCTACGCTACCGCGACTAGGCCGCCCCCGACTGGTTCCAAATCGTCCCTTCCCCCTTGACGGGGGAAGGTTAGGATGGGGGTGACGGCAAAGGCACAACCGCTGAAGTCCCCAAAACCTACCCGTCTCAGCCCCTTACGGGGCAAGCGGGGCAAGGTTGGGAGGCGGGCGCCAAACGGGTGCCTAAGCTGACGTGGGGCTGTGCAACTCCAGTTGGGCCGTCGGCGCTCCGGCGACGGAAGGCAGCAGTGGCTCAACGTGGCGCCACACCTCTTCATGGATGGCATCTACCGCGCCCGTGGAGTCAATCACGCGCCACCTGTCCGGCTCGGCTTCGGCTAACGCCTGGTAGCCCCTCCGGACCCGCTGGTGAAAGGCCAGCGACTCCTCCTCGAAACGGCGCGAGCCCTCCTCGTCCAGGCGGCCCGCCGTCAGCTCCGCGCTCTCAGCGCCATCGAGCGGCAACGCGATCTGCACGGCGCCCACGCGCCGCAAGCCAACCTCCGGAGGACAGTCCAACAGCAGCGTCAGGCGCGGCATCACGCCCTCAGTCGCCAGAAGGTTCATATCCTCGATCGCCTTCAAGGGCATACGACGCCCGTAACCCTGATAAGCAATCGTGGAGTCGGCGTATCGGTCCGCCACGAGAACGCCGCCGCCTCTTTCAGACTCCAGCAGTAGCACCTTCGCCACGAGCTCGGCCCTGGCCGCCAGGAACAAGAAGAGCTCTGCCCCTCTTGATATGGTCTGGTTGGCCTGCTGGCCGCCCCAAGGCCGGCCCTTGATAAGCTCTCTGAGGTGGATTCCGAGCGGCGTGGTTCCCGGCTCCTTTATGGCGAGCACCGAGCGACCCGACCTTCGCAAGCGCTCGCACAAAAGCTGGAACTGGGTGGTCTTTCCGCTGCCCTCGCCGCCCTCGAACGATACGAATAGCGCCACTTGTCGCTCCCGTCTTGCCGTACATTCTGGTCCCTTCCCCCTCGACGGAGGAAGGTCAGAGCCTGCCCCGTGCTGCATACGGGGATGGGGGTGTCGCGGACTTCCCGGCTTCGCGGCCGCCGGACGACGCCCCGTCCGCATCAGCCCTGAGATGCCCGCTACGAGCCGCGCCGGCCTATCGTCTGAATATGACCACGTGGCGGCCCGGGTCCTTCCCCATACTCGACGAGGCAAGCCCGAACTTTTCCGCGATCTCGTGCTGCAGGCGACGCACGTAGGCGCCCTGCGGGTTCAGCTCCACGTGGCCCTCGCCCTTGCGGACGCGGATTGCCGCCTCCTCGGCCTCCTGGACTGCCCCGTCCATGTGCTCAACCGATACCGGCGCGAGGCCCTGCCTGCGGGTAATCGCCTGTATGAACTGCTCGAGCTGCGCCGTGGTGTTCTTGCGAAGCACGTACACCGGCTTGCCCACCTCTTCCGCATCCCGAAGGGCCTTGGTCTTGCGGCGGTAGTAGTTCTTGGTCGTCACGAGCAGGTCCGCTTGGCTGATTTCCATGACCAACTCTATGGGCGCGTTGGCGCTACTCACCACGTGCTGTAGGCGTCCCCGGTTCACGCCGTATGGCAGTATGTGGGTGGTCTTGGGCGGCTCGATTTCGGCGGGCTCCAGGTCCCTGGCCGCCGGGAAAGGCGGCTCCCTCCGCCGGGGCGTTTCGACGCCACGCAGCTCGGTGCGCGCAGTCGGCTGCTCGCTCCGCTTCACCCTGAAGCCGCCCTCGCCGTCGCTCTCGCGCGTCTCCGGCGATACCGCGAATCCCCGCAGCATCCGGTCCACAACGTCGGTCACGTCCGGGTGGACCGTGACCACGTTCCAGCCCTGTATCTCGACGAGAACGTCGAATGTGGGAGGCGCCCTGCGCTCCAGAACGGTCTTCTGCGTGCGCCGTCTCCGCGCCTCGATGTCGCCGAGTGTGACCGACTGCACACCCCCGACGAGGTCCGACAGTGTCGGGTTCATTACAAGGTTTTCGAGCGTGTTGCCGTGCGCGGTCGCCACAAGCTGCACGCCGCGCTCGGCGATGGTGCGCGCGGCGTTGGCCTCCAGCTCCGTGCCGATCTCGTCGATGATGATGACCTCCGGCATGTGGTTCTCCACTGCCTCGATCATCACGTCGTGTTGCAGCGCCGGCTTGGGCACCTGCATTCGCCTGGCCCTCCCGATGCCGGGGTGGGGAATGTCGCCATCCCCGGCTATCTCGTTGGAAGTGTCTACCACGATGACGCGCTTGCCCGCGTCGTCCGCCAGCACCCGCGCGACCTCGCGCAGCATGGTCGTCTTGCCGACCCCTGGCTTGCCCAGCAGCAGCACGCTCTTGCCGCTGAAGATGAGGTCCTCGATGATGCGTATAGTGCCATAGACCGCACGGCCGAACCTCAGCGTCAGGCCGACGACGTCGCCCCGCCGGTTGCGTATCGCCGATATGCGGTGCAACGTCCGCTCCACGCCGGCCCGATTGTCCTCGCCGAAATTGCCCACCCGGTCGATGACGTGACGCAGGTCTTCGTAGGTCACCTCGTCCGTGCCCAGCGAAACGCTCTCGTTGGGCACGCGGGCCTCCGCCTCTCGCCCCAGGTCAAGCACGACCTCGAGCAGTTCGTCCACGTTCTCTCGGCTCCTCACCGACTCCTCTATGCGAGGAGGCAGCTTGTAGAGGAGCGCCTCCATGTCGTCGACTATCCGCCTTTCCACCAAGGCAATCGCACCTCCGGCCTGCCCGGGTCCTCGTCCTGGCGGCACTGTCGCCGCCAGGCAGTACTGTCCAGATACAGCATAACAGCAGATGCGCGGGGGCGGCAATTGCAAGGGCTGCGCAGGTAGGGCCATTCCAAAGTCCCTTCCCCCTCGATGGGGGAAGGCCAGAGCCTGCCCCGTACTCGATACGGGGATGGGGGTGACGAAGCCGCGCCACCCACACTCACCACAATCCCGCTTGAACGTCATTCCGTGTTGATGTACAGTTTAACCGAAGACTAGGAGGAATGAAGATGAGTGACGAAACGGCAAACACCGCAGGTGAGTGGGTCTTCGTTGCCAGAAGCGTGGCAGGCCTGCCCGACGCCCAGCCACTGGCGCTGCGATGCATGGCCAGGGCCGGAATGGTCGCCCAGCCTGGACGGCTCAGTCCGCAATGAGGCTATTCGGCGATTATCGGACAATCCGGATATTTCGGACTACCTGGAGAATTTTGGCATGGATGTCACAGACTACAGGAGTCGAGAGCAGGCGGCGGTAATGGGCCTGGGCGTCTTGACGAGCCCCTCCACCAGCCTGATTGGAACCTGGGGCCCCGAATGCGTCTCTGAACGGAGGGAAGGCTCCTACGCCCGGTACTACACTTTCACGCTGGCCCAAGCCGCGGGTGTAACCATAAACCTGAAATCCGACGTAGATACATTCCTCTAACTTATTGGCGGTGACGCTCACGACGTTGAAGTGCTGGACGAGGACGATGACGGTGGCGACGACACCGATTCCCGCATCACACGCAGCCTGGACGCCGGAACCTACGCCGTCGAGGCCACCACCTACGCCGAATAGGAACCTGCCGCCTTCACGCTGCAAGTCTCGCTGGCCGGCCCAATGTGAGGCCACACCCCCCAACAACGTCGTGTACAACATCAACGCCCCCATCCGCGCCCCCGCAGCCAGTCACGGGAGACGCGACCCACCTGCGTGGAACAACGTTTTGTCCAACCTACTTGGGTTTACGGGGACCCTTCGCTCGCTTAAAGTCTTCTCACTCCAAAACGCGCGAGGTGTCAAGAGGCACTATGGGAACATACGAGATAGACCTCCACGGCCTGGCATGGCGGGATGCCCTTGGCGATTTCATGCGCTTGTATGAGGACGTCATCTGTGAGAACGCCGTTCCCGGCAACGCCTCGATTACGGTGATTCACGGCTACGGCTCCACGGGCGAAGGCGGTACACTCCGAAAGAGGTTCAGGAGCCTCCTCGCAAGATTCGAAGAGTGCCTGGAATTCACGCCCGGCGAGCAGATAGACGGAAATCAGGGATGCACGATTGTGCGACCACTCAGGGGCCTTCCCGATTCGACCGAACTGCTGTCTGAAGACATACTGGACTACTGCCGAACTCCCAAGACCCGCAGCAAGATAACCGGAAGATTTCGGCGACACGGCGACACTAGAGTCATAGAGGCCATACAGTCCCTGGAAAAACAGGGGCGCATACGTAAATTCCACAAGAAGCGCTACATCATGTACGAGGCACGTTGAACATGAACGACCGGAAGAAAAGTCTGGCACCCTTGGGCGGACTATACAGCAGTAAGATAATTGGCGCTGTAGTCAAGGCACTCGATCTCGACGAAGGCGTACTTACGAGAAGGACTGCCCGACGATTCTTCGACGGAAGGTCTGTAAGCGAACACAGTCGCAAAGAGATCCTGAAAGGAATCGCCGAAATACTTGTCCAACTCGGTATCGTGCCGGTTCCAAGAACGCTTGTGCATGACGACTTCAGAATTGAGACCGGCGTCGCCAACGCCATCTCCCTCACCTCGACGCGCTGGGACCGTCTCCTGGCGAGAATTCAGAACCGGTCCGGCGTCATCATCGACCGCCAACAGGCCGCCGAGCGCTTTCTTCGCCTCGTCGTAGTGGATTTGGCGCTCAGGGTCTTTGCGCTCCTTCGGCTCTCCGGGCAGAAACCGAGCCGACCGGCGACGCCATCGTGGGCCGAGGCAAATGGGGGCGGAAAAACTCTCAGGCAGCTAATCGAAAGATCCGGACTTACTCGTCACCAGCTGGCGGCGCGGGTGGGGGTCTCCTATAACTCGGTCGACAATTGGCTGGACGGCAATCACAAGCCCGAACCCGAACACGTTGCCGCGCTAGCCACTTCGTTGGCCTCCCCAGGTACGGACTCAAGGCAACTGGAGCAGGAAATTCGGCGTATGTTCGCGTTCGCGCACGTCGCCGATCTCTTGGAGCCCTGGATCGGCAGAGAGCAGGTCATTGAACTAGGCACCGCCCTCGTCAGGTTCGTGTGGCTGATAACCGAAGACGTTCTAGAGATGGACCGCCCGCCGATTGAGGAAGTCTCAGGCACGGAATGGGTCGCCTTTACGCTTGGCACATCCGCTTCCGAATCCAATGTCCTCCTGCGAAATCTGGCCCTTGTCGAACCGGACGACAACTGGAGAGATGACATAATCGCCGCAACCCTTCCATGGGAATTGTCGTTTGAGCTGACCGCCGTAGAATCAGGGCTTCCAAGAATGTCCGCTGGTCTAGCCCAAGACCCAATGGATGCCATCGACCCCAAGGTCCCATCCAGAGCATCAAAGTTGGGCATTCGTCCAGGCGACCCTGCCCGAGAAGCCATAACTCGCTTCCTGAAATCGGAAACCAAGAGAGCGCGTGGTCTCATCACCGGCCGGGAAAGCGTCGACCCGACTCAGTTGCTGGAAACAGGGATAGCGAAGCGGCGGGTTCTAGTCCGCCAGTTTCCACTCAGTCCGCAATCGCACTACGAACTGGGCTAATTCCTGGGTATGGCGGGGAAACACTTGCTCCGCCTGGACCAGGTCGACGAGGGGGTGCTCGAATGCAAGCTCGCTGCCAAACTCATGCCCAACTGGGATGCGCCAGCCGTAGAAACCGGAATCATCCTGGCAAACGTTGGCCGTTACTCAGAGGCCCTGGACGAGCTCGTTCAAGCGACAACCAATCTTCCATATGCGACACCCCATCTGCGATTTGCACTGGGATACGTGCTGATGAAACTGTTCAGATTCGATGAGGCATTGGGCCATTTCGAGTCCGTCGTCGATGACCGACCCGACTATGCCTTGAGCTTGCTCCACGCCGCAGGCTGTGCCTTCGCCATCGGCGACAAGGTGAAGGGCAGGCGTTACGCAACGGCAGCGCGAAGCCTGGGAGAGCCCGGCGAGTACAATGCTTGGAAGAGCGGCAAGTATTGATCGAGAACGGGTAAGCTCGCTTAAGCGATCTGGCCGCCCTTCAGACCTGGTGTAGCACGCAGAAGTGTAAGCCACACACATCCATTCCCCTCCGTTCCGTTCGGGAAACCTCCCTCCCGCCCCCCCCTACGCCCGCGCCTCCGCCCCCGCGGTAAGCCGCACCGTAGAGGCCGTCCTGGCTATGCACACCACGAACTCGGCGCACGGCGCCATTCCCACTTCGCCCAACGCGCGGCGCAAGTCGGGCTGGTACTCCGCCACGAGCGCAAAGACGCTCCGAGCGCCCGAGAGCCGCTCCAGTGCGAACGCGGCCAGGGTTGTGGCCGCGTCCCTCGACGCGGGAGACAACGTCGCCTGCAGCCAGCCGTTCGCCCTCCTGCGCCCAACCCTCAGCCAGCCGTCCAGTCCGCGATCGCCCTCCAGCACGTACTCGCGCGTGCGGCCGGGACCACGCTCGCGCGAGTCCCGCCACTGGTCGAACGTGACGCCCGCAAATCGCCGGACGCCGGGCGGCACGGCGGCGTTGTAGAGGCGGAATACGCCGTACTCATCCGGGCGCGAGCCCTCACGGGGAGTGGTGGCCCAAGTCCCGGTGGGTCCGGGCGCGATTTCGGTCTGTCGGGCGCGCATCAACGTCTCGTGGTAGGCGGGGAAGTAGCCGGAGCGCTGCGCCGCGTCCAGCAGTGAGCAGTCCGCGGGCAGCCTCAGGAAGACGCGCTCCGCTCCGGAACGGCCCGCCTCGGCGGTGACCCGCTCCAGCACCCGCGTGACCGCTCCCTCGGCGCAACCGTCCGCGAGAAGTTGCGTCACGTGCCAGCTCCCCCGGCCGTGGAGCCGGCTCGCGGAGGCCACCGCTTCCATCTCGCCATCGCTCGGCGCCGCCCAGGCGCCCGCCCGCGCCCTGCCCGCGGCGGCCGACCTGGCCATCGTCGCTAACGACGGCCTGCCGCCCTGTCCGGTTACGATGCCCGTGAGCGTGCGCGCGTGGTTGACGGCGATACGCCGCCTGGGAATGGCGAGCGCCGCGAGTCGGAGGGGACCTATCGGGGCTGACATGCCGGAGTTGGGACTCATCGATGACGACCCAAATGGGACCGCTTCTACTAGCTGCGCGGAAGACCGAAGGCGCCGTCTCGTGGGACGGCGTAGAATGGCTCCGCGCTCGGACGCCGGCCGCGACCAGGGGTTGCTACGCGCTTCCTTCGACCATCCGGACGAACAGTTCGTGAACCCTGGTGTCGTCGGTCAACTCGGGATGAAAGGACGTGGCGAGCAGCCTGTCCTGGCGCACCGCCACGGGACGGCCGTCGCTGACCTGGGCCAACACCCGTACGCCCTCGCCAACCTTGTTGACAACCGGCGCGCGTATGAACACGGCCCGGAACGCCGGCCCGGAAATATCGCCCATCTCCAGGTCGGCCTCGAAGCTGTGTACCTGACTGCCAAAGGCGTTTCGGCTCACTTCGATGTCCATCAGCCCCAGCGGCGAGGGCCGGTGGTCGGTCAGCCGCTTCGAAATGACGATCATGCCGGCGCAGGTGCCCCAGATGGGCAATCCCTCCGCCGCCTTCCGTGTAAGCGTGTCCCTGAAATCGTAGATGTCTATCAACTGGACGATCGTGGTGCTCTCGCCACCGGGGATGATCAGGCCGTCGACTTCGTCCAACTGGTGCGGGAGCCGGATCTCTGCCGACTCCACACCCAGCTTGTCCAGTACCTCGCGGTGCTCTGCGAAGTCCCCCTGAATTGCGAGAACGCCCAGCGTTGGCAAGCTACCAGCCTCTCGTCGCCAGCTGCTGCTCCACGGGCATAGTGCGGACGTCCAGTCCGGGCATCGCCTTGCCAAGTCCGGTAGAGACCTCTACCAGTATCTTGGGATCGTTGTAGTGCGTGGTCGCCTTGACGATGGCCTCGGCCATGATCTGCGGCGTCTCCGACTTGAATATGCCGGAGCCTACGAACACGCCGTCTACGCCAAGCTGCATCATCAGTGCGGCGTCCGCGGGGCTGGCGATACCGCCAGCGGCGAAATTGACCACAGGCAGCCGGCCGCTGTCGTGGATCTCTTTGACCAGCTCGTAGGGCGCGCGAAGGTCCCTGGCCGTCGCCATCAGCTCGTCGTCGGACATCCCCACTATGCGCCGGACTTCGCCCAGCACCTTCCTGGCGTGCCGCACGGCCTCGACGATGTTGCCGGTGCCAGCCTCGCCCTTGGTGCGGATCATGGCCGCGCCCTCGCCAATGCGCCGCAGCGCCTCGCCCAGGTCGCGGCAGCCGCACACGAAGGGGATCTTGAAGTCGTGCTTGTTGACGTGGTTGTTTTCGTCGGCCGGAGTGAGCACCTCGGACTCGTCCACGTAGTCCGCGCCCAGCTCCTCCAGTATCTGCGCCTCGACAAAGTGACCGATTCGCGACTTTGCCATGACGGGTATGGTGACCGAGTTGATGATGTCCTTAATCAATTCCGGGTCGGACATGCGGGCCACGCCCCCCGCCGCGCGAATGTCAGATGGCACACGCTCCAGAGCCATGACGGCGACGGCGCCGGCGTCCTCGGCGATTTTCGCCTGGTCGGCCGTAACCACGTCCATGATCACGCCGCCCTTGAGCATCTGGGCAAGCCCAACCTTCACTCTCCAGGTACCGGTCTCCGACCTTACGTCAACTGCCATCTTTGGCCTCCTAGAGCCGCTTGCGCTATTATGCGGAGTTTCGCGCCGCTATTACGCCTTCCCGCGGCAGCAAATGAGATTTCGCGCCATTATACTCCTGAGTACCGTTCTTTACAATTGGCCCTCCGATCTGCCATTGTGATTCCACGGTACACAACCCGCCGCCACTTGCCCCAAAAGTTGTCGACATAGGTCCTTGCGGGCCAAAATGGCGTGCGCTACAATTCGCAAACTTTCTCCGAGGATGCCACCAAATGAGCCAGTCCCACGTCGAAGATAGGGTAAAGCTGCGCAAAGACCGGTCCAAGAAGGCCATAGCCTTCGCCATGAAGAGCCGCTGGAAGGAAGCGGCCGCCGTCAATCGCGCCATACTCAAAGACTTCCCACGCGACCTTGAAGCCTGGAACAGGTTGGGCAAAGCGCTGAGCGAGCTCGGCTGCCTCGCCGACGCCCGCGAGGCCTTTAGCAAGGCCCTGGAGGTGTCGCCGCACAACGGCATCGCCCGTAAGAACCTGGAGCGGCTGAAGAGACTCGATGAGTACGATCAACCTGCATTCGTTACCAGTGGCGCCACAGCCCAGGCGTTCATCGAGGAGAGCGGCAACTCCGGCGTTACGTCTCTCGTCAACCTCGCTCCGCCCAACGCGCTGCTCAAGCTCTCCCCGGGCCACCCTATCGACCTGCAATGCGAGGGCGGCGGGCTCAAGGTGTTCCGGGCGTCCGGCGAATACTTGGGGCAGGTCGAATCGCGACTGGCCTCCAGGCTCGCCAGGCTGATGCAGGGCGGCAACCGCTACGACGCCGCCGTTCGCAGCGTCTCCGAGCGGGAGGTGATCATAGTCGTCCGGGAGTCGTTCAGGCACCACTCCCAGGCGCACGTGCCGTCGTTCCCTGCGCGCGTCACCGGGCCGTACCCCATGTACATGCCGAATTCGTCCGTCGAATACGGGCTATCCGACGCCTTGGACGACGACGAGGAGCAACTGTCGGTCAAGGACTGGTCGAACGACGACACGGAGCCGGGCGACGATGCGGCGTTTACGCCCGTAATCCACCGGATCATCAACAGCCCCGGCAGCGACCTGGACGGCGACGACGATTACTAGCGGCCCGTCCCGCCTGCGGTCTACGAGCCGGAGGCGGGCAGCGGACGCTCGCGATAGTAGATGCCCCACCGCTGCATCGCCGCGTCGAGCCGGAGGCGGGCAGCGGACGCTCGCGATAGTAGATGCCCCACCGCTGCATCGCCGCGTCGACCTCCGGCGAACTGAGCTCCGACAACTGGCGAAAAAATCCCGCCAGTGCGTGCGCGTGAAGCAACTCCTCGGAGCACACCCAGCTAGCCTCTGCCGGCACCACGTACACCAACCCGTTGTGGTGTTCGCATTGCATCTCTATACGCTTGCCGCCCGTGTCGTGCTTGACCGTGATCCCGTACTCTGCCATGTCTCCCCTCGCGTTGCGGTGTCGGTTGCGCGCCGCGCCCGATGTCTAGTGTAGCACCGCCCGCAGCCCCCTACGCAGGCCCCCGGTCGGTTGGGTTCTTATGCTACAATCCTTCCCGCACACCTTTGCGGCGACCGAATTGACTGCCGCATCCCAGCGCCACTTGGCAGGCTCGCTGGCCTGGCTTCGGAGCCTCCTCCAAATCTAGAAGACGTTGCCGACTACCGTCAGTCTATCCCAACCCGGGGTGGGTCGCCCATGGCCCACTGAACAAGGAACCGCCGCTATGACGGTCGCCACGCTGAGGATCAGTTGCCGGATAGCCCTTGTCGGGCTGTTTTTCGTCACAGCCGCCCTGACGTGGACGTGCGGTGGCGAGACGCAACCCGCCGAACCCACAACGGCGCCCGCGGCCGCCAGCACGCCAACCACTGCCCGCGCCGTGACCATGCCGACTGCAACGCCCGCACTCGCACCCACTACGGCGCCTGTGCCTGCCTCCAACGTACCATTCCCTACCCCCACTTCTTCTCCGACACCCAACCCCGCCATGGACGCCTTCGGGTCCGCCATAGTGAAGTTGTGGGAAGCCGGAGGCGCCGCAATCGAGATTAGCGCCAACCTCGAGGCGCTGTCCGGCGGCCACACCGTTCAGATACCCATTTCGTACACCGGAGTCTTTGCAATCGGCGGCCTTAACTGGTCGGACCTTGTCGTCGCTGCGCCCGTTCTGGGGATTGAGTCTCGAGTCATGACGCTTGCGGCTCCCTTCCTCACGACGGTCCATGTGCTCGACGAATCATCAGGCAACTGGGAAGCGAATTACGGTCACTCGTCCTATTCGTTTGCGCTCGATAAGCTCTTTGTGCCGCCTTCATACGACTTTACTGACTTAGAGCTATCAGGCAGGGAAGAGTTGAACGGCATTGACGTCCATGTCTTCACCGCAAAGTTGCGAAACTTCGCGGTCGCCGGCTCCCGAGGCGATTTAGACGTCGCCTACTGGATAGGTGTGGACGATGGTCTGCCACTCAAGGTGTCCGCCTCAGGTGCCCTGGACGTCGGTGCCGACACGATGCTGATTGGCGGTACGGACGCGGAGTCGGCGTCGGTCGAGCTAACGGCAACGGTGACCGACCACGGAAGGCAGGTAGACGTCGTTTCCCCCACCCTGGGCCTTCAGCGTTTTCAACATGAGGCGTTGCTGCTGGACGACGGGCGAGTCCTCGTAGGCGGCGGATTCACTGGAATCTCAAACAACAATGTCGTCGTCCCCTTTCCAGTAGGTCTGATTCAGACGTACGACCCTTCGACGGATCTGTGGTCGTTCCAGGATCCCATGGAAGACGCGGGGGTTTTGTACTCGGCCCTGAAGCTGGCTGATGGCAGAGTGCTTTTGGTTGGCTTGGCAGGCTTCGAAGACTCGGTCGAAGCATTCGCGAGCCTGTTTGACCCTGTCGCAAACTCGTGGGAAGGGACCCCTGCACCTTCCACGCCTCGTGGTTTTCCGGAGACTCTTCTGCTCGATGACGGACGCGTTCTTCTCGTAGGCGGTTGGGACTTCACACCATCGGACACCGCATTCTCGCAAGAGGTAGTGAAGGCGGTCGAGGTTTATGATCCCCAAACCGGCGAATGGCGGCAGGCGGCCCCGTTGATCCAAGATTTTAAAGAGCCGCCTTATTGCATTCTGTTGAACGACGGGCGGGTGCTGGCGATGGGAGTCGGCGGCGACAACTTTATTGAAAGGATAGCTCTCGCGGAACTGTATGATCCCACCGCCGACTCCTGGACGCCAATCAACAGTGCTGATACCCATTATGCGCCCGGCAACGCCATCGGTTTGGCCGATGGCAGAGTGCTTGTGCTCGGCTCACTCCCCAGGTGGTCCATCGATGAAAGTCCAGGTGGAAGCCCTGGGGACGTCATTCTTCCAGACGGCAGGCGGCTGACCGCCTCTCAGGTAGCCGAGCAGTATCCCGCCTCTAAAATTTACCACCCGGCCGTCGACGAGTGGTCTGCCGCCGAGGGTATGACTCATGCACGGAACAATGCCTCGCTGACTCTGCTGTCCGACGGAAGGGTTTTGGCCGCCGGCGGCGAGAACTACTGGTCCAAAGATTCGCTGCCCTACTCCACAACCGAGATATTCGATCCGCAGACCAACTCGTGGTCGCCGGGCCCTGATCTGTCCGTACTGCGAGCCGGCGCCACCGCGACACTCATGCCCGACGGCAGGGTGCTGCTGGTCGGTGGTATGGGGCTTGTCCAAGACATCGAGGAGATATACCCCCATGCGACTGCCGAAATAGTCGATCCCGGTTAGGCCGCGGCGGGTAGCGCCGCGCACGCAGGCCTCTCTCGCCACAGTCACTCGCCACCCGGATGGGCCCCGCCCGGAGGGACGAATCTGCACCGACGCATTCTCAGGCCCCCGTCTCCCCCCGTCTCCATGGAGCCCGCCGCTCCATCGGGCGCCTATGCTATAATCGTGCCCGCACGCCCTATGGCGACAACACCCGCGGCGTCCCCGTGCCGCGAACACAGGAGACCGCGCGATGGCCCCTCACTACCAGGACGACTCCATCATCATCCATAAGTACGAATGTGGCGATTTCGGCAACAACGCATACCTCGTTGTGTGCCCCCAGACCAATGAGAGCATCATCATCGACACGCCCGGCGAGCCCGGCAAGGTCATCGAGGCGGCCAAGTCAACCGACGTCAAGGCCATACTGATTACCCACAATCACTGGGACCACCTCCTCGGCTTCGACGACGTGACGAGCGCCATAGACGCGCCGGTTGGCATAGGCGAGGCCGACGCCGACGCGCTTCCCCGCCCACCTGCGCGGCTGCTGCGCGACGGCGACGAGATCGTGGCCGGTACGGTGACGCTGCGGGCCGTCGGCACGCCGGGGCACACGCCCGGCTCGACGTGCTACACCGTCGGCAACGCGCTCTTTTCTGGAGATACCCTCTTTCCCGGCGGACCCGGAAAGTCCGGCTCGCCCGAAAAGCTGCGGCAACTCATCGACAGCATCACCACCAAGCTGTTCGCCCTGGGAGACGATGTCGTCGTATACCCCGGCCACGGTTCCGACGGCGACCTGAAGAACAGCAAAGAGGAGCATGCGGTCTTCGCGTCTAAGGAGCACCCGGCCGATCTGGCCGGAGACGTTCTTTGGCTCAGCACCTAGACTCGCCGGAGAACTCCGACGACCGGCCTCGGTGGAGGCCGCGCGACGTCGCATTTGCCACGGTCGCGTCCGCAATCGTGTTCGGTCTGCTTGTGGTGATCGCCGCGAAACTCTCGGGCATCGTGGACGAGCGCGGCACTAGCTCGATTCCTACCTGGACGCTGGCGGCCTTCTACGCCGTTCTCGTGGCGACGGTCTGGTACTTCAGCGTGCGCAAGTACCGCGTGGGCTGGCGCAGCCTGGGGTTTCACGCGCCGGAAGGCAGGTGGAGCTTCGCCCTGGCCGCGCTCGTGCTGCTCGCCAGCCTGACCCTGTTCGCCGCGTACAAGCTCACCACCGACCAGCTGCCCATAAGCTGGCTGCGGCCCCCCGAAATATCGCCGGAGTTGTTCGGCCACGGCTTCGAGCGGGTGCTGAACGGCCTTGCCATCGTGGTGGTCGCGCCCGTGGCCGAAGAGGTGTTCTTTCGCGGTTTCGTGCTGGGCGGCCTCGTCGCCGCGCTCGGCGACCTGCGCGCGGCCGTCGTAAGCTCGGCACTGTTCGCCGTGATGCACGCCTCGGTCGGCACGTTCGTTCCGCTGTTCGCGGCGGGCATGCTGCTGGCGTGGCTGTACCTGCGGACGCGCTCCATCTGGCCCCCGATTGCCGCCCACTCCACGCAGAACGCCCTGGCGATGCTCAGCCCAGGCTGATGCGGACCACAGCCGTCGTTGTGAGAAACTGATGACCGAGGACCGGCTAAACAGAATCGACCGTGTAATGCGCTCGCTCCGCGCGGAGGGCAGGAAGGCGCTCGCGCCGTTCTTGACCATTGGCTATCCGGACGTAGAGACCTCCGAGGCGCTTGTCGAGTCAGTGCTTCACAGCGGCGCGGACATGCTGGAGCTTGGCATCCCCTTCAGCGACCCCCTCGCCGATGGGCCGACGGTACAGGCTACCAGCTTCGCGGCGCTTCGCAACGGCGTTACCGTGGCCGGCGCCCTCGCCACCGTCCGCCGCCTCCGGGCGAAGGGCGTTGAAGCGCCGCTCGTCTTCATGGGGTACTACAACCCCTACCTGAGCTACAGCCTGGAACGATTCGTCGAAGACGCGGCGTCGGCGGGTGTGGACGGTCTGATCGTTCCCGACCTGCCAGCGGAGGAGTCGGGCGAGCTGGGCGCGCTCTGCGCGGCGCGCGGCCTCCACCTCATTCCCCTTCTCGCGCCCACCAGCACCGACGAACGCATTGCCAGCGCTTGCAAGGCCGCGGGCGGGTTTATATACTGCGTTAGCCTTACAGGTGTAACCGGCGCCCGCAGCCAGCTTTCCGCGACGGTTGAGAACCTGGTCGAACGCGTCCGCCGCCACACCGACTTGCCCTTGCTCGTCGGCTTTGGCGTTTCGCGACGCGAGCACGTCGAGGCCATAGGGCGGTTCGCGGACGGCGCGATAGTCGCAAGCGCCCTGCTGGACGCCATCGGCTCCGCCGCTCCGGAGCGGCGCCTGGAGGTGGCAGGGAATTTCGTGCGTGGGCTGTTAGCGGGGTAGATTAGGCTCGATGACCAAGCTGAGAGGACTTCGCGGCGCAACGACCGCGGACGCAAACACCAAGTCGGCCATTGTCTCCGCCACGAGCGAGCTGCTCGCCGAGTTGGTGTCCCGCAACGACCTCGATCTCGACGACGTCGCGGCCGCCTTCTTCACCACTACCCGGGACCTCAACGCTGAATTCCCCGCCGTCGCCGCGCGCCTGCTGGGCTGGACTCAGATAGCGCTCATGTGCGGTCACGAAATGGCCGTCCCCGACGGTCAGCCCATGTGCATCAGGGTCATGGTCCTGCTGAACACGGACAAGAAGCCCGACCAGCTCGACAACGTGTACCTCAGGCAGGCTGCGAACCTCAGGGCCAGGGGCGTGGACGGAGAATAGATGAGGTTCTCTGCGGCGGCCGGAGCGAGCGCGGCGAACAGCGAGGCACCCGCGCGATGATGAGGATCGACCAGGAGTTAGCCGCACTCCGCGTCGAGCGCGACTCGATGCTGACTGTGGGCGTCTTCGACGGCGTACATCGCGGCCACCGCCGCCTGATTTCCCAGCTTGTGGAGCAGGCGCGCCTGGCCGGGCGAGCGGCCGGCGTCGTGACTTTTCGCAACCACCCCGCCGCCGTGCTTCGCACCGATTTCCAACCCCAGTACTTGACCACACTCGAGCAGCGCCTCGACTTGCTGCGAGCGACGGGCGTCGACTTCGTTGCGCCCATTACGTTCGACACGGAATTGTCCCAACTCGACGCCAGGGAGTTCGCCGCCCGGCTGGTGTCCACGCTGCGTATGAGAGGACTGGTCGTAGGCGCCGATTTCGCGATGGGCCACGGGCGCGGCGGCGACCCCGCGGCGCTCACCCGGCTTGGAGAGGAGCTGGGCTTTACGGTGCGGACCGTAGACCTGCTCGCCGACGGGCCCCTGACCGTGAAGAGCACCTCCATTCGCCGCGCGCTGGCCGAAGGCGACGTGGAAGCGGTCGCCAACATGCTCGGACGCAACTTCAGCGCTCAGGGCGTCGTGGCCGAGGGCGACAAGCGGGGCCGTGAGCTGGGCTTTCCCACAGCCAACCTGGAGACGACGCCCGGTCTGGCCGTCCCCGCCAACGGCATTTACGCCGCGTGGGCCGAGGTGGACGGCGAGCGGCACATGGCCGCGGTCAGCATAGGAGTCAGGCCCACTTTCGGCGAGCATCCGAGAGCAATCGAGGCCTATCTGCTAGAATATCAGGGTAACCTGTACGGCAAGACGATGCGCCTCGAGTTCGTCGCCCACCTGCGTGATGAGCTCAAGTTCGACACAGTTGAAGCGCTCGTCACGCAGATGCGAGACGACGTCCGGACCACAAGCCAGATTCTGCGTAACTCATCGGAGGTAGCCAATTGAACCTGCGAACACCCGGCCCGATTCCCGTGCCCGACGACATCCTGGAGGTGATGGGCGAGCCGATGATCAACCATCGCGGACCGGAGTTCGCCGAGATTCTCCACCGCACGACCGATCGTCTTAAGCAGGTTTTCGAGACGGCCAACGACACCTACATCCTCACCTCCTCAGGCAGCGGCGCCATGGAGGCCGCCATCGCGAACACCCTCTCGCCCGGCGACAAGGTGCTGTCCGCGTCCGTCGGTGTATTCGGCGACCGCTTCGCCCAGATTGCCGAAATCTACGGCGCTGAG
Organism: Dehalococcoidia bacterium; assembly: GCA_965226695.1. GTDB lineage: Bacteria > Chloroflexota > Dehalococcoidia > Lucifugimonadales > CATOSD01 > CATOSD01. The sequence continues at coordinate 1,721,903 of OZ245405.1, read as the reverse complement.
GTGACACGCCTCGAATTCCCCTGGGGCGAGGCCATAGACCCCGACGCGGTGCGCTCGGCGCTCGACCAAGACCCCGCGTACAAGGCCGTACTCGTCACCCACAACGAAACGTCTACCGCCGTTGCCAACGACTTGCGGGCGGTGGCGTCGGTCGTAAAGGGTGAGTTCGACAAGCTGCTGCTCGTAGACGGCATCAGCAGCGCGTGCTCGCTGCCGCTGTCCACCGACGCCTGGGGCTGCGACGTTGTGGCCGCCGCGTCCCAAAAGGGCTGGATGCTCCCGCCCGGCCTCGCATTCATCACGTTCAGCGAGAGCGCCTGGCGCGCTTACCAGGAATCCACAATGCCCAAGTTCTACTTCGACATGGCGCAGTACAAGCGTTACCTCGAAATAGGCCAGCCTCCATTCACGCCGGCAGTGTCGCTCATGTTCGCCCTGGACCTGGCCCTCGGCCGGCTGCTCGACGAGGGCATGGGCGCCGTGTTCGAGCGCCACGCCACGATAGGCCGGATGACACGCTCCGGCGTGAAACGCCTTGGGCTGGACCTCTTCGCCAAAGAAGAGTCCGCTTCCGATACGGTGACCGCCGTGCGCGTGCCGGACGGCGTGGACGCCGGCAAGCTGATTGCGCTGGCCCAGAGCGAGCACGGTGTGGTGCTGGCCGGCGGCCAGCAGCGGCTGAGCGGCCAGATCATACGCATCGGCCACATGGGGTACTGCACCTCCGAAGAGATCGAAGAAGCATTACACGCCATAGAGTCCGCCTTGCCACGGGCCAGGCTCGAGTCCGCCGCGGCGCGCTGAGGCGCAGCCCCCAGGTTCGCCTATGACCATGCCAGAAATGATGAAGGCCATGTCCAAACTGCGACTGGCCCTCGCCTCCATCGAAGCCAAGGAGCGGGAGCTGGACGCCCTGCGCCGTCAGTTTCAGCGACAACTGGCGCGCACGCGCACCCACGCCATCTACGGCGCGAACTCCCTGGACGCCTCCCTCGGCATAATGGACGAGGTGCAGGAACGCCTCGACGACGTTGAGACGCGGCGGCATCACCTCGACTCCATCAAGGAGCGCGCGCAGGAGGAGTTGACCGCGCTCGAGCTTACCAACAAGATCGAGCAGGCCAAGGTGGAGCTGAAAACCCTCAAGGCCCGCGGCGGCGACGGGATCGAAGACCGCCATCGGATCGAGAAGCTGGAGCACTTCATCGAGTCCGCGAGCCTGCGCGCCGCCGAGGCCATCACCGGCAGGCTCGACGTCGGGGGCGACGTCAACCTCTTGTAGCTACGCGCGCCTCCCCTCTCCCAGGAAGGTGTGCAACCGACCAATTCAAGCGTGCTGGCGCTCTTAAACGCCCCCTCCGCGCTTGCGCACTCCAGAAATCTCGAAAGCCTGACCCGCAAGGCCTTGAAATGCGGCCCAAAATGTGCTTGAGTTTGCCGTAAGGCTGCTAGGGTCCGGCTCCGCGCAATGACAACACGGTGCGCAGCGGCATTAGCTCCATTCTCCAGCCGCACACTACGGAGGGACACGAACAATGGAACCCATCTTTCTTATCTGCATTGGAGCCGCCCTGTTCGCCCACGCATGGTACGCGATGGGCATGTACAACGACGGGCGCACCACCGGCATAGTCGTCGGCGCTCTGGGCGCGGGCGCTCTCATCGCCCTTACCGTCGACCCGGTGCTCATGGGCGTGGAGACCAGTGGAGCGCTGCAAGACGCGGAGATCAACGTCTTCAAGACACTGCTCGTGTTCTGGGCGATCTACGCCGGCGCGATAGCCGCCCACGGCGTCTACGACTTCGACGACAGGGCGATCGGATTCTTCGGCGTCCCGCTCGCGGCGGTCAGCATTACCGTCGCGGTATTCGCCTCCACGCAGATGCTGAACAACTACGACTGGACTGTCTGGCTGTCCATCGCCGTCTCCGGGCTGCTGCTTGGCTTGGTCGGCATAGTGCTGTTCTTCAACCTGGCGTTGACGCTGCGCGCGCTGAACGCGCTGGCGGCTTGGACCATGCTGGTCTTCTCCGTCGTGCTTACCGCCATCGGCGTCGCCATACTAACCACCGGCATTGGCTGACACACTGGGCCCGGCGTCCCGATGCGCGACCACTGCGGACGCGCGTCGATAGCCGCCCAGCGGAAAGGCGCCCCTCCTGCGCCCCCCAATCCGAAATCGGGGAACTGACATGATAACTGGCAAAGACATCAGCGACACCGCGCTGGGGCTGCTCCACGACGCTGAGCGCGAGTTCGGCAGGTTCGATTGGGACGCTACGTTCGCGGACTATCTGGAGATGGTCATGGATGACCCATCCGTCTCCCGCCTGTCCCACAAAATGGTGTACGACGCCATTGTTGCCCAGGGCGTCGACGAGTCCCCCAGCGGCGACCCCATCTACCGGCTGTTCGCGAACGAGATGTTCGGACTCGACGATACGCTGGCGAGGATCGTCCAGCACTTCGAGTCGTCGTCTCGCCGCCTCGAAATACGCAAGCGCATCCTGTTGTTCGTCGGCCCGCCCGCTGGCGGCAAGTCATCCGTCGTAGCGCTCATCAAGCAGGCGCTCGAGAGCCACACTCGCACCGACGAGGGCGCCGTGTACGCCATCAAGGGCTGCCCCATGCAGGAGGAGCCGCTCCACCTGATACCCCACCAGCTCAGGCCCCGGCTGCTGCGGGAACACGGCGTCTATGTCGAAGGCGACCTCTGTCCCCGGTGCAGATACCGGGTTCGCACGCTATACCAGGGCAAGATCTCCGACGTGCCCGTGACCCGTGTGGTGTTCTCCGAGCAGGAGGCCGTGGGCATCGGCTACTACCTGGCGACCAACCCCAACCCCACCGACGCCTCGCTGCTGGTCGGCAGCATGGACCCCAGCCAGCTCCAGGGCGAGCGCCACGAAGTGGCAGGCAAGACCTACCGCATGGACGGTGAGTTGAACGTGGCGAACCGGGGCATCATGGAGTTCGTCGAGATCTTCAAGGGCGACTTTCACCTGCTCACCACGCTGCTGAGCCTGGCGCAGGAGCAGCTAATCAAGCTGGAGCGTTTCGGGTCCGTCTACGCCGACGAGGCCTTAATCGCCCACTCAAACGAGGGCGATTACAACAGCTTCCTGACCAACGAGTCCTCCGAGGCCCTCAGGGACAGGATCATCGCCATCCAGATTCCCTACAACCTCAGGGTGGACGACGAAGTGCGGGTGTACGAGAAGATGCTCGAGAGAAGCGGCCTGACGGGCACGCACGTGCCGCCGCTCACCCTGCCCACCATGAGCGTGTTCGCCGTGCTCTCCCGCCTCGAGTCGGCTCCTTTCGCCTCGGGCCTTTCGCTGCCGGACAAGATGAAGCTGTACAACGACCGCAGCAGCGAGGACCACGTGAAGCAGCTCAAGCGCCAGCACGTCAACGAGGGCATGACTGGCATATCGCCCCGATTCGTGATGAACCGCCTGAGCACGGCGGCCAACCCGCAGGACGTCACCTGCATCACTCCCCTCGCCGCGCTGGACAGCCTGTGGCAGGGCAGGTTCGAAAACATCAGCATCGACCAGGAAGAGCGCGACCGCTACGTCCAGATTCTCACCGACACGGTGGACGATTACAGCGAGCGGGCCAAGAAGGACGTGCAGAAGGCGTTCGAAGAGGACTTCGAAAACACCGCCGCCGGTCTGCTGCTGGACTACTTGGCAAATGTGACCGCCTATTGCACCGGCGGGCGCGTGTTCGACGAGAACACGGGAGAAAATCGCGAGGTGAACGAACAGCTTTTGCGCGAGATGGAGCGCCACGCCGACGTGCAGGAACGGTCCAAGAACAACTTCCGCCACGAGATTTTCCGGCTCTTCAGGTCGTGGGACGAGCGGGAATTGGCCTACCACTACTCCAGCGAGCCGCGCATATCCTCGGCCATCGAGAAGCGGCTGTTCCCCAACGACAAGAAGCTTCAGGATACGCTTACGGAGCCGCGCCGCGAGCGCGAAAAGGTCGAGTGGGCACGCAAGCGGCGCGCTATCTTTAACCGCCTGGTCAACCAGTACGACTACTGCGACCGCTGCGGCGAAGACCTGCTACAGTACGTCCTTCACGTGCTCGAGCGCAGGCCCGTCATAAGACCCCTGCGCAACGAGGGCATCGAGTGGCAGTGGCAACTCAGCCCGCCCTCGCCGACGCCGCTCCAAATGCCGCTCTAGTCTCGAGGCTCCGCCCTACCCCGACCCGCGGGAGGCCTACCAGTCTCGGGTGGCGCGGCCCCACCGCTGCTCGTGCTCGGCGACCAGGTGTCGGAACTCCTCGGCATACGAGAGCGAGCGTATCGAGCCGGTCGTCATGATGAAGGCGTCCTCGCGGTTGTCGGCGTAGTACGCCTTGCGCAAGCCCTGTTTACTGAAGCCGTACTTGGTGTACAGACTTTGGGCGACGTAGTTGGACACCCGCACCTCCAACGTCAGGCGGTCTGCCTTGTGCTCCAAGGCCTGCTCGATGGCCGAAATGAGCAGCAACTCGCCCACCCCCAGTCCGCGGTAACCGGAGCGCACCCCGACGGACACGATGTGAGCCTCGTCTATCACCTGCCATGTGCCCAGAAAGCCCGCCAGGAACTGCTGGCCGGGTTCCCACGTGGTGGTCCGCCAGGGCAACAGCCCCCTGGCGTTGCGGATGAACCGCCGCACGCCGTCCCCCGCGCCGTCGCCACCCGGGTCAGGGTCGACGTAGGGATTGGGGGCGTCGTCGCTCTCGACCTCCTCCCGGCGCCAGGCAACCAGGTACCGCGCCACCCTGTTGCCAAGCTCGCGGGTGAAGGACGTGGGAGGAAATATCTCCGGGAAGGCGTCCCGCTCAATCTCGGCTGCCTGCGCCGCGTCCTCCGCGACCAGCGGCCGCACGGCGAACGGCATCAGCCGTTCAGTACCGGGGTCGGCCGGCCGCTGGGAACCCTTCACGGCGTCCCCAGGCCCGCTCGCCGGGCGGACATCAGAACGGGATCCCCCATAACGAGTACCAGGACTCCAGGCTCCGCTCCACCGGCAGATTCTCCCGCTCCATCACCGCTCCCAGGCGCATCTCAGCCGCTTTGTCACGGCTCTCCGGCGCCGACAGCACCAGCGGATAGAAACTTCCCCTCTTGACGTTGTAAATCCAGTAGGCCTGCTTATCATCGTACTCCAGCCCGAACACGGCGGCCAGCAGGCGATCGCCGAAGCCGTGCTCGGTTATGGTCTCTCCCACCAGGTGGAGCGTTGCCGCCAGGTCCTCGAAGTCCTCGTCCTGCAGCGTGACCCACTTTGTGCCGTAGGTGTCGTCCACGACTTCGAACTGAGTGCCGGTCGCCCTTTCGCTCAGCTCCAGTATGTCGTAAATCTCCCGCTCGAGGTTATCGAAGAAGCTCGTCTCGACCGGGTTGAAGACGAGGCCCGCCCGGTCGGTCAGCATGACGTCGCTGCGCCCCTGCAGCGACGCACCGGCGGTCACCACCGCGAAGAACTGGTCCCGGCTGGGCTTGCGCAGCTTGTTGCGACCCAGAAGCGCGTCTAGAAATCCCATAGACTATCCTCGCAGTCCCCGCTCCATCTCGCGCTGCATATCCCTCAGCCGCTCGATTCGCGCCTCGACTGGCGGATGGCTGGCGAAGAGCGAGGCTCCTCCGCTCTGTTTGAGGTTGGGTATGATGAAGAAGGCGTTGGCATGTTCCACCCGCCGCAGGTCCTTCTCGGGGATACGGTACATGTCATTGCTTATCTTTGCCAGCGCCGATGCAAGCTGAAGCGGCGCTCCGGTCATCACGGCGCCGCCTCTGTCTGCCGCGTACTCCCTGTACCTCGACAGCGAGAGGATAAGCAGCTGGCTCAAGAAGTACACCAGTATCGTGCCAACGTACACCGCCAGCATAACGATCATGAATTGTCCGGCGTCGAGGTCGTCGTCGTTCCCCCCGAAACCGCCGAACAGGCTGATCCAGAACAGCATCTGCATCAAAAAACCCGCCGCGACGACGATGATGCTGGCCCAGGTGAGCACGGCCACGTCGCGGTTCTTCACGTGGGCCATCTCGTGTGCCAGCACCGCCTCCAGCTCGCGGTCTGTCAGCCGGCGCATCAGCCCCGTGGTCACGGCGACAACGGCGTTGCTCGGGTTGCGGCCGGTCGCGAACGCGTTGGGCACGGGCGTGTCCATTACCGCGATGTGCTTCGGCTTGGGCATGTCCGCCATGGCGGCGAGCCGCTCCACCATGGCGTGGAGGCGCGGCTCCTCGACTCGCCTGACGATCCTGGCGCCTGTTGCCATCAGCACCAGCTTGTCCGACGAGTAGTACTGGACCACCGCCATAACGATCGCTATCGCCAACACGAAGAACAAGGGCACGCCCGCGAACAGCAGCAACCCAATAAAAGCTATATACAGGCAACCGAGCAGAAACACGGTGATCATCATACGGAAGGTCAGCTCGGTGTCCCTTCCGTAGCCGTGTTGCCTCATCCGGCATCCCCCTCATGCGCGCCTCACGCGCTTGACTTCTCAAGATAGTCTCAATTTGGCGATGCGCCCCCGCGCATTATACAGAATTATACAGCAATATTCAGACTACACCGTGAGGGTGAACGCCGGTGTCACCCGCGCCGCTTCTCTGATACCATGTTCGCCCACACTGATACACCCTCCGCGGATTCCGCCCCGCGGCCAGGAGGGCATTGACTTGCAGACCCTTTTCGGCATCGATACCGACGTGCTGATGCTCGTAGTTCTCGGCGCGCTCGTCGGCATCCTCGTGGCGCTTGCTGTTACCGCCGCGATCAACCGCGTTATGTTCAAGATCGGCGTCAGAAACCTGCCCAGGCGCCCCGCGCAAACCGCCCTCATAGTAGTGGGCCTGATGCTCAGCACGCTCATCATCTCCGCGGCCATGGGCACCGGCGACACCATCTACCACAGCATACGCAATACGGTTGTCGAGTCGCTCGGCGAGATAGACGAGATGCTCTTCTCGAGCGAGGCCACGCAGGGAGACGTCCGAGGCAACCCCTACTTCCCCATCGAGCGCTACGAGACCCTGGCGGCGGAGCTCGACGGCGACCCCGGCATCGACGGCCTTGCCCCTTCGATCGGCGAAACCGTGCCCGCGGTAAATCCGGTGAGTCGCCAGAGCGAAGGCGGCATGCGCGTCGTCGCTGTCGACCCGGCTTCGGTCGGCGTGTTCGGCCCGATCTACGATTCCGAGGGCAGTCCACTGCCGCTTGAGGACCTCCGCGCCGATGAGGCCTACCTGAACAAGAAGGCTTCCGAAGAGCTGGAGGCGACCATAGGCGACTCTGTCGTCATCTACACGCAGGCCGGCGAGGCCACGCTGAAGGTGCGCGGTGTGGCGCGCGACGGCGGCCTGGCCGGCGACGACCCGACCGCTCTCCTCACCCTGGCCGAGGCTCAGCGCATATTCGACAAGCCCGGCCAGATCAACGTGGGGATAGTGTCCAACAAGGGCGACCCCGAAGAAGGTGTTGATCTGACCGACGAGGTGACCGAGCGTCTGCGCGGCCTGCTGACCGACCATGCGGTAGCCGAGAGTCTCGTAAGTCGCCTGTCCGACACCGAAGTGATTGACGCCCTCACCGACACAGCGGCCGACGTCCAGCCCGAGTCGTTCAGGGACGACCTCCTTCGCACGGCCGATCTGCTGCGCACTGGCGAGACGACCCCCGAGCTTGTCGGCCTCCTGGCCGACGAGCGCGTGGCGGCCCAACTCTTGGTCGCGACCGAAAATGCCGGCGGCCAGGAGGCGGCCTTCGAGACTTTCCGGCTGTTCTCTGGCCTAAACTCCCTGACCGTCCGGCCCATCAAGAAGGAGCTGCTCGAGATCGCGGACCAGGCATCCAGCGCCGTCAGCTCGATTTTCGTGATATTCGGCAGCTTCTCCGTCGTAGCCGGGGTGATGCTCATCTTCCTCATATTCACGATGCTCGCCGCGGAGAGAAAGCCGGAGATGGGCATAGCCCGCGCGGTGGGCATGAAGCGCCGCCACCTCGTGCAGTCGTTCGCCTACGAGGGCATGGCCTACGACCTGCTCTCGGCGCTGGTGGGCGCGCTCACGGGCATCGCGGTGGGCATGATCATGGTGGCCGGCATGGCTGCCATCTTCTCGCGGGACGGCGGCGGCTTCGAGATAGAGCCGAGCTACACATTGCGAAGCTTCATAATCTCCTACAGCCTCGGCGTGGTGCTCACGTTCATCACCGTGTTGTTTTCGTCGTACCGGGCCAGCAGGCTGAACATAGTGTCGGCTATCCGCGACCTTCCGGAGGTGTTCCAGGCGTCCGAGCGTGAGCCCTCCCTGCGGCTGGTCCTGCGCTCCGTGGGCCGCCCCGTGGTCTTCGCCGCACAGGCATACGCCAGGCTGCGGGAGGGCAGCACAACCGTGGCCGCTGTGCGGCTCGTCCTCGCGCTCGTCTGGGTCGTGGCGTTCCCCGTGTGGATAGCCGACATAGCCTGGACGCTAGCGAAGATATGCGCCGCCGCCGTGATGCACGGCTGGCTCACCTTTGTCGTGGGCGTACTGCTTATCGCCCTGGGAGTGTGGACGAAGCAGGCCGCTCCCTTCACCCTCGGCGCCACCACCGCGGTCATCGGCATCGGCCTGATGATGAGAGGCCTGTTCACGCGGCGGCAGTGGAGCGAGCGGGCGCAGCACAACCTCACCGGCGGCGCCATCGCCGTGACGTGTCTCTTCTGGCTGGCCATAGGTAGCGCACAGTCACAGCCTTACACCGTCGTGATAAGCCTGGTGGCCCTCGGTTTCGAGGCGGTGCGCCAGATCGCGCTTCGCAGGAAGGCCGTAAACGTCGAGCTGGAGGACAAGCACGCCTTCACTTTCGTGGGCGTCTCGCTCACACTCTTTTGGGCAACCCCGTTCGACTCGCTCGACTTCATCGTGCCCGAATTGAACTCCAGTATCGAGATGTTCCTGATTTCCGGCGTGTGCATGGTGGCGGCCGCGGTCTGGACCGTCATTTACAACTCGGATCTCATAACCGGCGCCCTCTCCTGGGCACTGGGGATCTTTCCCAGGATAAGACCCGCCGTCAACACCGCGGTAGCTTACGCGCTCTACTCCAAGATTCGCACCGGCCTCACTCTGGCCATGCTGTCGCTGGTCATCTTCACGCTGATCGTCATGTCCTCGCTGACGAGTTCATTCGACGCGGCGTTCGAAGACGTGGACCTGGTGACCGGCGGTTGGGACATCTCAGGGAGCACCAGCTACAGCAACCCGGTCCAGGACTTCAATAGTAGCCTGTCCACGTCGCTCGGCGAGCGTGCCGGGGACATCGAAGCCATCGGCGCGTACAGCAGCCTGCCAATCGAGGCCAGGCAGCCCGGCGCGGACGAGCAGGAGTGGCGAGAGTACCGCGTTCAGGGCTCGGACGCAGCATACCTCGAGCACTCCGAGTACGGCATACAGCTTATGAGCAAGGACTACGGGGAGACCGGCGAGGAGATCTGGGCCGCGCTTCAGGCCGACCCCAGCCTCGCCGTCATCGACCGGCTCGCCGTGCCCTCTCGCGCCGGCGACGGCAACTTCGGCCAGATTGTGACTGACAACTTCACGATGGAAGGGTTCTACGCCGAAGACGACGAGATGCCGGCTACGCGAATCGAGCTGCGCGACGCCCGCACCGGCAACGTGGCGACCATAACCGTGATCGGCGTGCTGGACTCGCTGTCGGACCGCTTCCGCCGCGTGATTACTTCGAAATCCGTTATCGATCGGCTCGCGGGCGAACCCGTGCCCTTCACCGTGTATCGCATCAAGGTCGCCGAGGATGCGGACGCCGCCGAGATTGCCCGCGAGGTGGAAGCGGCCTACCTCGAAAACGGCATGGAGACCACCATTCTTGCCAACGACATCGCCGAGGAAAGAGAGGCCAACGTCGCCATCAACAGGCTCTTGCAGGGCTTCATGGCCACCGGCCTTCTGGTGGGAATCGCCGCGCTGGGCGTGGTCAGCCTGCGTGCTGTGGCCGAGCGCCGGCAACAGATCGGCGTCCTGAAAGCCATAGGCTACAGGCGAAGCATGATTCTTGCCAGCTACCTGATCGAATCGTCGTTCATATCGCTTCTGGGCATACTCCTGGGCATCGGCCTGGGAACGGTCCTGTCCCTGAACGTCGTAGACCAGATAGCGGAGGAGGTGCCCGGCCTCACCTTCACGGTCGCGTGGGCCGAGCTTGGCGTCATCGTGGCGCTCGCCTACGTTTTCTCGCTGCTCACGACGATTGTGCCGGCGCGCCAGGCGGCCGGCATCTACCCGGCCGAGGCACTGCGTTACGCTTAGCCGCCCCACCCGGCCCCTTGAACAAAGGGCTCGGCGAGGGCGAGGATGCACGTATCGCTTCCGGAAACTGGACCGCCGACTCGGCCCCCGCAGCCGGGTCGGGAGAACGAATCCTCGAAAGGCACAAACTAGGTGTGGCAAACCATCGGCCACAATAAGGCCATCGACTCTCTGAAGCTGGCCGTCGAGAACGGCCGGCTCTCGCACGCCTACCTGCTGGCCGGCCCGCCGCGAGTTGGCAAACACACGCTCGCCATGGACATCGCGCGGGCCGTCAACTGCACCGGTTCGTGCCGGCCCTGCGCAGAGTGCCGCCAGTGCCAGCGCGTCTCCCTTGGCCTGCACGCCGACGTGTACGTCGTCGGACTCGAACAACAGCAGGGAGACGATACGCGCACGCGAATCGCCGTCGGCATCGACCAGGTTAGGGAAGCTCAGAAGATGGCCTCCCTCAAGCCGTTCGAGGGGGCGGGGCGGGTGTTCATCTTCGAAAACGCAGAACTGCTGAGTGAGCAGGCTGCGAACGCCCTGCTCAAGACGCTGGAGGAACCGCCTGATCAAGTGACGCTGATGCTGCTGGCGACCGCGGCGGAGCAATTGCCAGAGACCATCGTGTCCAGGTGCACCGTGCTGAGGCTGCGCCCGTTGAGCCACTCGCTCATCGGAGAGGTGCTGCGGAACGAGCACGGCGCGACCCCGGAGCTGGCCGAGCGCATCGCTCTCGCATCGCGGGGCAGCCTCGGCTGGGCGCTCGAGGCGCTCGCGGACCAGTCACTCCTGGAAGCGCGCGCCGAGCAGCTGGAAGAAATGCTCGCCGCGACCTTTGGCACGCTGGAGCAGAGATTCGACCTGGCGTCCAGCCTCGCAACCCGCTTCACCCGCAACCGGGGCGACGCCGTCAGTCGTCTCGCATTGTGGCTCGGCTGGTGGCGCGACGTAATGATGGCAAACCGCGGCGCGCCGGAGCTGGTCGCCAACGTAGACTACCGGGAGCAGATCGACACTGCGGCGGCCTCTCTAGCGCCGCACCAGGTGACGGGGGCCATCGCAGCAATCGGCGAGACTTTGGACCGCCTGGAAGGCAACGTCAACCCGAGGTTGGCGCTCGAGGGGCTGATGCTCGAGCTGCCAAGACCGACCGACCGGTCACCCCGGCCAGTGGGTTGAGCCGGAACGCCCCCGTTGCTGGTTGCGGGCATCACAAACCCAATGTCACCGCCCGCAGTCTTGGGGCGACAAAGTGGCGGAAGATTCGGCAAGGAGAATAGCAAAATGCCAAACCTGGCAGGAGTACGTTTGGAGGCGTCCGGACCCGTCCGCTATTTCGACGCGGGCGACATACACCTGGAAACCGGCGACCGGGTACTGGTTGAGACCGACGACAGCCCGCGCGAGGGCTCGGTGGTCATCAGGCCCGACCAGGTGCTCTTCTCGGACCTGCGCGGGCCGATGGGCCGCGTCATACAGAAGGCCGAGCGCTAGCGGGCCAGGCTCTGCATCTCCCCCGGTGCGGAGCCCCTATCCCGTCATTCCGGCCCCCTCTCCATCGTCATTCCCGCGAACGCGGGAACCCAGGGGTGGCGCGGCGCGGGCACACGCCTCACCCGAACCATCGTACCTGCCAAATTTTTCAGGCTCATTTCCGCGCCAACTCTTGAAACCCCGCCGCTTTGACGCTACAATGACCGCCGGCACCGGGGCGCTGAAAACATTTGGAGCCCCCAGGCCCCTTTAAGGCAGTCCGGAGAGGCTGGCAAGGGCAAACGTGCGATAGCGTTCGGGCGCGGCGCCTTCAGGGCGAAGGCCGTCAATTGCCGCACCGGCACGGCGCGAGACCTCTTGCCGCCAGGCGAGAGGTTTTTTTGCGAGCTCGGCCCTGCTGGGCCGGCCGAAGCGGCGAGTGTTAAGTGACGAACGCGATCGAAGAACGAATCATACTGTCGTCCGAGCAGACGAGGCGCGCGCTGGCGCGCATCGCCCACGAGGTGCTCGAACGCAACGGCGGCGGCTCGAACGTCGTGTTCATAGGCGTGCACACGCGGGGAGTCCCCCTCGCCCGCCGGCTGGCGGCGTACTTTAGCGAGTTCGAGGGCGTCGACCCGCCCGTGGGCGAGCTGGACATCGGCCTCTACCGCGACGACCTCTCCGGGCGGGCGCGTCCGACGCTCCGCCACACGCACATTCCCGTCGACCTGCGGGGCTGGCGCGTGGTCATCGTCGACGACGTGCTGTACACCGGTCGCACGATCCGCGCCGCTATGGACGCCATCAACGATTTCGGCAGGCCCGAACAGATCCAGCTTGCGGTGCTCGTGGACCGCGGACATCGCGAGCTGCCGATACGGGCCGACTACGTAGGCAAGAACGTGCCCACCTCCCGCGACGAGGCGGTGGACGTAAGAGTGAACGAGATCGACGGCGCCGAAGAGGTCGCAATCGTCAGGAGGCCCGGCCCATGATTGCCGCTCGCGGAGCAACCGGTCACGCCGGCGCGACGAGCGCGGAGCGGAACGCCCCCCCGCGCAGACACCTGCTCGACCTCGACGACTTTACCGAGGCCGAGATCGAGTCCGTCCTGCAGAACACCGACGTCATGCGCGAGGTGTTGCGCCGCGACATCAAGAAGGTTCCCACGCTGAGGGGCAAGAGCATCATCACCCTGTTCTACGAGGCCAGCACCCGCACCCGCGTGTCGTTCGAGCAGGCCGGAAAGATCCTCAGTGCCGACGTGATCAACGTGTCGAGCGGCGGCAGCAGCGTCGAAAAGGGCGAGTCGCTGTACAACACCGCGCTCACCATCCAGGCCATGAACGCCGACATCATAGTCGTTCGCCATCCGCACGCCGGCGCGCCACACTTCATGGCCCGCTTCCTCGACTCGTGCGTCATCAACGGCGGAGACGGCGCCCACGCCCACCCGACCCAGGCGCTGCTGGACATGTACACCATCAAAAGCCGGCTGGGACACATACGCGGAGCCAGGGTGGTGATAGTTGGCGACCTGCTGTACTCCAGGGTGGCCCGCTCCAACCTGTGGGGCCTGACCAGGATGGGCGCCGAGGTGGTGCTGTGCGCGCCGCCCACTCTTGTCCCGCCGGACTTCCTGGACGGCTACCGGTCGCGGCCCGGACATCCCTTCGCCTCCGTCCGCGTCGAGACCAGCGTCGAGCGGGCGCTGGAGGGCGCCGACGTGGTAATGGCCCTGCGCCTCCAGCTTGAGCGGCAGCAAGGCGGCCACCTGCCCACGCTCAGGGAGTACTCCCGCATGTATTCCATCACGCCGGACAGGCTGAAGCTCGCCAAACCCGGCGTCCTAGTCATGCATCCCGGCCCCATGAACGAGGGCATCGAGATTGATCCCGAGGTGGCCCACGGCGCAAGGTCGGTGATCGAAGAACAGGTCACCAACGGAGTCGCCGTCAGGATGGCCGTGTTCTACGCGGCCGCCACCCCCAACCACGAGGTCTCGCCGCCATGAGCGCCGAATCGCGCCCCACGCTGATAAGGGGAGGCAGGGTCATCGACCCCGGCCAGGGCATGGACTCAATCACCGACGTGTTGCTTGAGTGCGGCCTCGTAAAGGCGGTGGCGTCCCGCATCGACCCGCCGGAAGGCTGCGCCGTCATCGAGGCCGGCGGCCTGGTCGTAGCCCCGGGGTACATCGACCTCCACTGCCACCTTCGCGAGCCGGGCTACGAAGACAAGGAGACCATAGCTACCGGCACGCGTGCCGCCGCGCGAGGCGGGTTCACCACCGTCTGCGCCATGCCAAACACCAACCCGGCCGTCGACAGCGCCGCCGTCGTCGAGTTCGTGCTGCGAAAGGCCCAGCAAGTGGGCGCGGTCCGTGTGCTCCCCATAGGCTGCATCACCAAGGGCAGCCGCGGCCGGGAACTGGCGCAGATGGGCGAACTCGCCGAAGCGGGCGTGGTCGGCTTCAGCGACGACGGCAATCCGCTGGCCGACGCCAACCTCATGCGGCAAGCGCTCAGCTATAGTGCCGCCTTCGGCCTGCCCATCATCAACCATTGCGAGCAGCCGGAGCTGTTCGAGGGCGGCTCCATGAGCGAAGGCTGGGTAGCCAACAGGCTCGGCCTCCCGGGCATCCCGAACGCGGCGGAAGAGATCATGGTGGCGCGCGATCTCAAGCTGGCCGAGTTGACCCGCGGACGCTACCACGTCGCCCACCTAAGCACGGCGGCCTCGCTAGGCTTGGTGCTCGACGCCAAGAGCAGGGGCCTGGAAGTCACCTGCGAGGTCACGCCCCACCACCTGACGCTTGGCGACGACGCGGTGCTAGCCCTCGGCGGTCAAGATGGCGCACAGGGGCCGTTCGGCCCGCTGACGCCCGCCTCGTACGACACGCGGGCGAAGGTCAACCCACCGCTCCGGGGCCGCGACGACGTTGAGGCGATGATCGAGGGTCTGGCGAGCGGCGCCATCGACTTCATTGCCACAGACCACGCGCCGCACAACGCCGTAGACAAGATGTGCACGTTCGAGGACGCCGCGTTCGGCATGAGCGTCCTCGAGACGGCATTCGGCTCGCTGATGTCGCTCGTCCACGACGGACGCATAACGCTGCCCCTTCTCATCGAGAAGCTGACTCTCGCCCCGGCCCGCTTCCTGGGCCGCGCCGACCTCGGCACGCTCACCCAGGGCAGTGCCGCCGACGTCGTCATCCTCGACCCCAACGCCCACTGGATCGTCGACGCCGCCCAGTTCGCCTCCAAAGGCAAAAACACCCCCCTCGACGGCCAAACCCTCAAAGGCAAAGTAACCGCCACCATCTACGCCGGCCAGGTGCGCTATAATTCTTTGAGAGAGCAGACAAATTAGTCGGCTCTTCAGTAGCGCGAAATGGTGAGACCGCTATGAACTCGACCGAAATTCTCAATAGAGCCCAATTCCTCGTGGACACCACCGGCAATAAGACGGCGGTGCTTCTAAAGTACACGGACTGGCAGGAACTGCTCATCCTCCTGAAGGACGTTGAGGCGGACTCGCTCCGGCCGGCTGGCCTTTGCGCTGGTGAGTTCACTGTGCCCGACGATTTCAACGACCCACTACCTGGGGATGTTCGGAGGACGTTTGAGGGCGAATGAGACTCCTGCTCGATACCCACGTCTTCTTGTGGCTCATCACTGAGCACAATCGACTCTCAGACTCGGCGCTGAGAGCAATACGAAACCGCAACAATCAGGTGTATCTTAGCTCCGTTTCGTTGTGGGAGACCATCGTCAAGCAGCAGACGGGCAGGCTGTCTCTGCCGGTCCCGGGAGAGACTTACCTGCCTGTCCAACGTGAACGCCACGAGATAGACGCACTGTCCATCGACGAGGCTGATGTCATTCAACTTGCCACGCTGCCACTGCTGCATCGTGACCCCTTTGATCGCATGTTGCTATGTCAAGCGATCCAACACAGCCTCACGATTGTATCCTATGACGCCAAGATCCGTGCCTATGACGTGCCATTTCTATACTGAGAGTGGCGAGCCGCAATGCATCCGAGTTAAGAGCGTTGGCCATGGCCGTCATCAAGTCAGGGCCATCGATGGCCCTGATGCAACGCAGGATATGTCTCAGACCCAAACGAATGCGGCTCAACCGTGTTGCAGGGCGCGCCCTCGAGAATTCGAACTTGCCGAGGTAACAGTCGTGCTAAACGAAGTGTACGCCGATCATCCTCCGGAGTTGGACGCCGTGGTAGCCCAGATGCAGTGGCTATCTCTCCCGAAAGAAGCTTGGTAGCGAGGTGACCAACCCCATGACCACCCCCGCCTACCTCGTCCTCGAAGACGGCTCCCGCTACCGAGGCGAGGCCTTCGGCGCCCGCACCTCGTCCTACGGCGAGGTCGTCTTCAGCACGTCCATGACCGGCTACCAGGAGATGCTCACCGACCCCTCCTTCGCCGGACAGATCGTCATGCCCACCTACCCCCTCATCGGCAACTACGGCATCAACGCCCGCGACGTCGAGTCCCGCCGCGTGCAGGTGTCCGGGTTCGTCGTACGCCGCCACGACACCAGGCCGAGCCACTCGCTCAGCGACATGACGCTCGACGAGTACCTCCAGGGCCAGGGAATCGCCGGTATCGCCGGCGTCGACACCCGCGCCATAACCCGCCGCCTCCGCAGCCGCGGCGTGATGATGGGCGCCATCACGGTCGATGAGTCGCCCGAAGTGGCTCTGCGGCGCATCGCCGAGATGCCCCCCTACGCCGACCTGGACCTCGTCACGCGCGTCAGCACCGAACACCCCTACGTCTGGGACGAGCCCCTCGCGTCAGTGCGGAGGCAGCCCAGGCCGTCGGGCGGGCGGCACATCATCAGCGCTAACGCCTCGTTCCCGCCTGCTACCGCGTCTGCTTCAATGTCTGTACGGCCTCAACCGTCGTTCGGCTCCCAACCTCCCCCTCGTATCCTCGTAAGCGACTACGGCCTGAAGTACAACATCCTCCGCATGCTGCGCTCGCGCGGCTGCGAGGTCGTCGCCATGCCGGCCGCTGCGTCCGCCCAGGCCGTGCTCGACCGGCAACCGGACGGCGTCCTGCTCTCCCCCGGCCCTGGCAACCCCGAGCTGCTCGACTACGCCGTCGAGACCGCCACGGGCCTGCTCGGCCGCGTGCCCATCCTCGGAATCTGCCTCGGCAACCAGGTCCTGGGCCGCGCCTTCGGAGGTCGCACGTTCAAGCTCAAGTTCGGCCACCGCGGCGCGAACCACCCCGTCCGCGACCTCGCCACGGGCCGCGTCTACATCACATCCCAGAACCACGGCTTCGCCGTGGACGCCGACACCCTGCCCTCCGAAGTCGAGGTCAGCCACGTCAACCTGAACGACGGCACCGTGGAGGGACTCAGACACCGCTCCCTGCCCGTCATGAGCATCCAGTACCACTCCGAAGCCTCCCCCGGTCCCCTCGACAACGAGCAGGTCTTCGACCACTTCCTTGACATGGTGCGCGATTGTGATACACAATTATGATGACTACCTTTGGTGAGGAGAACTTATGCGCACCACACTCAACATAGATAAGGAGTTGATTGACTATGCGGTGGAGGCCACCGGGGAGAAGACCAAGAGCAAAGCAGTCAACGCGGCGTTGAAGGAGTACATCCGGCGCAAGAAAATTGCCGAATTGAGAGCCTCGGCGGGAACGGTTCAAATTGATGACACACGTGCGGAGCAGAGAGAGGCGGACCGGCGCAGGCAGGCGTTCTTAGATAAGTTGAGGAACGGCTAGATTGGTAATCGCCGACTCGTCGGTGTGGATTGACTTCCAGCGAGACCCAGACTCCGAGGCTGGGAGGGAACTCGATAGGCTTCTGGCCGCTGGCGAAGTGGTCATGGTCGGGCCCGTGCTGACGGAGATCCTCCAAGGATCTCGTTCAGAAGACGAGTTCGACTTCTTCGCCAGCCACCTTACGGCCCTGTCGTTCCTGGAAGCAAAACAAGAGACTTGGGTGAGCACCGGGAAACTGAATCAACAGCTCAGGCAGCAAGGTAAGCTGCTCGCGCTGGGCGATCTGATGATCGCTACGCTGGCGCTGGAGTACGATTTGCCCGTCTACTCACTCAACGGCGACTTCGACCGTGTGCCTGGCCTCCGACGTCACAAGGCGAGTCAGGTGGCGTCCTGATAGTCCGAGAAGCAACCAAACAGTGAATACCACCCCCCAAAAAGTCCTCGTCATAGGCTCCGGCCCCATCGTCATAGGCCAAGGCGCCGAGTTCGACTACGCCGGCACCCAGGCCTGCCGCGCCCTCCGCGAGCAGGGCGTCACCACCGTGCTCGTCAACTCCAACCCCGCCACCATCATGACCGACGAAGGCATTGCCGACGTGGTCTACATCGAGCCGCTCACCCTGGAAGTCGTGACCCGCATCATCGCCGCGGAGAGGCCCGACGGCATCCTGCCCACGCTCGGTGGCCAGACCGGCCTCAACCTCGCCGTCGAGCTGGCCGACGCGGGCGTTCTAGAGAACTACGGCGTCCGGCTACTGGGCACCCCGCTGGAGACCATCCGCAACGCCGAGGACCGCGAGCTGTTCCGCTCTCTGCTCATGGAGCTGGGCGAGCCGGTGCCCCCCAGCACCATCGTCGAATCGATGGACGAGGCCCGCGCCGCGCTCGCCGACCTCGGCCTGCCCCTCGTGGTGCGCCCCGCCTACACGCTCGGCGGCACCGGCGGCGGCATAGCCAACACCGAGGACGAATTCGAGGCCATCGTCAGCGGCGGCCTCGCCGCCAGCCCCATAAGCCAGGTGCTGATCGAACGCTCGCTGGTAGGCTGGAAGGAGATCGAGTACGAGGTGATGCGCGACGCCGCCGACAACTGCATCACCATCTGCAACATGGAGAACATCGACCCGATGGGCGTCCACACCGGCGACAGCATCGTCGTGGCCCCTAGCCAGACGCTTTCCGACAAGGAGTACCAGATGCTCCGCTCGGCCAGCCTCCGCATAATCAGGGCCCTGGGCATCGAGGGCGGCTGCAACGTGCAGTACGCCCTGGAGCCGAGCACCCTCGTGGGAGACACGCTGCCGAACGGCGGCCGCGCCGGGAGCGCCTACTACGTCATCGAGGTGAACCCCCGCGTCAGCCGCAGTTCCGCCCTGGCCAGCAAGGCCACCGGCTACCCCATCGCCAGGGTCGCCGCCAAGATAGCCGCCGGCCAGCGCCTCGACGAGATTACGAACGCCGTGACGCAGAAGACCACCGCGGCGTTCGAACCGGCGCTAGATTATTGCGTTGTAAAAATTCCCCGCTGGCCGTTCGACAAGTTCCCCAGCGGCGACCGCTCAATCGGCACGCAGATGAAGGCGACCGGCGAGGTGATGGCCATCGACCGCACATTCGAGGCCGCCTTCCAGAAGGCGGTCCGCTCACTCGAAATAGGCAGCCGCGACATCCTGTGGGAAGGCGGCTCGCATAACGCCGAAGCCCGGCTCCGGCCCAACGACGAACGCCTGTGGGCACTGCTCGCCGAGCTGCGCAAAGGCGTCAGCCCGGAGGACCTGTCCCGCCGGACCGGCATAGACTGCTGGTTCATTCGCGCCTTCCAGAACATAACCGACATGGAGAAGCGGCTGCTCTCGACCAACCTGGACCGCGACCTGCTCTGGGAGGCCAAGCGGCTGGGATTCCCCGACGACGTAATTGGCGAGCTGACGGACATGACCGCGCAGCAGGTTCGCCGCCTGCGCCAAGACTGGGACATCCGCCCCGTGTACAAGATGGTCGACACCTGCGCCGCTGAGTTCGAGGCGCTCACGCCCTACTTCTACAGCACCTACGAGCAGGAAAACGAGGCCGAGCCTACGCCCCGCGCCAAGTCCCTCGTCGTCGGCAGCGGCCCCATCCGCATCGGCCAGGGCATCGAGTTCGACTACTGCTCGGTCCACGCCGCCTGGGCGCTCGACGAAGAGGGCGTCGAGAGCATTATGGTCAACTCCAACCCGGAGACCGTTTCCACCGATTTCGACACCAGCAGCCGGCTGTACTTCGAGCCGCTGGACGAGGAGAGCGTGCGCGACATCCTCGAGAACGAAGCCACTCTCACCGAGGACAACGAGGTCGAGTTCCCCGCGTCGATAGTCCAGTTCGGCGGCCAGACCGCCATCAACCTCTCGCAGGCGCTCGACCGGGCGAACATGCCCATCCTCGGTTCCACCGCCCGGTCTATCGACGTCGCCTCCGACCGCCAGCTATTCGAGGAGTTCCTGCAGCGCGTGGGCATTCCCAACCCTCCGGGCACCACGGTCGCCAACGTGGAGCAGGCGCTGAACGCGGCGGAGGAAGTGGGCTACCCCATCCTGGTGCGCCCCAGCTACGTTCTCGGCGGCCGCGCCATGGAGATAGTCAAGAACGCCTCGGAGTTGGTGCGCTACATGGGCGGCGCCTTCGAGGCCGGAGGCGGGCGCCGCGTGCTCATCGACAAGTACTTCGAGGGCCGCGAGGTCGAGGTGGACGCCGTGTGCGACGGCGAGGACGTGCTCATCCCCGGCATAATGGAGCACGTCGAGCGGGCCGGCGTCCACAGCGGCGACTCCATGGCCATCTACCCCGGCCTGACTCTGAGCGAGGACGAGGTCGACACCATAGTCGACTACACCACCCGCATAGCCAAGGCGCTCGGCGTGCGCGGCCTGATGAACGTCCAGTACGTGGTCGTGGGCGGCCCCGCGTACCGCAGCCCCGCGAGCCTGCGCAGCGCCGGCGTGCCCGAGCAGACCGGCGTCTACGTCATCGAGGTCAATCCCCGCTCCAGCCGCACCATCCCCTTCATCTCCAAGGTCACCGGGGTCCCCATGGTCAGGCTGGCGGTCAAGGCCATGCTCGGCGTCAGCCTGAAGGAGCAGGGCTACGCCGGCGGCCTCTGGAAGCGGCAAAAGCTCGTGGGCGTGAAAGCGCCCGTCTTCTCCATGTCCAAGCTGCCCCAAGTGGACAGCTACCTTGGACCCGAAATGAAGTCGACCGGCGAGGTGATGGGGATCGACTACGACTTCCCCGCCGCCGTCGCGAAGGCTCTCATGGCCGCGGGCATGATGCTGCCCCCCTCCGGCTCGATTCTGCTCAGCATCGCCGACCGTGACAAGGCCGAGGCGGTTCCGATGGTGCGCGACCTCGCGCGCGGGGGCTACACCATCTACGCCACCGACGGCACGGCCGCCATGATTCGCGCCCTCAACCTTCCTGTCGTCGCCATCGCCAAGGTGCTGTCAGACGTTCACCCCAACGTCGTCGACGTCATCATGGACGGCACGGTCGACGCAGTAGTGAACACCGTCACCGGCGACCGCGAGGTGCTCCAGGACGGCTTCAACATCCGTCGCGCCGCCGTCGAGCGCCGCATACCCTGCTTCACCTCGCTCGACACCGCCCGCGCCGCCGTCGAAAGCCTAGTCGAAGGCGAAATGCGCTACAACGTAGCCCCCCTCTCCACCTACCTCTCCCGCCCTTAACAGCCCGGGTGTTCCTTGTTGGACTTTTCTTTGGTCAACGAGTAAGGCACATTCGGTTACAAGAACTCGTCAGCCTCGGTGGCGGTCCAGGGGCATATTCTTATAGTGATTTGGCGACTCTTGGGTGCCTGGCCGGTGCGTTTGCAGCGTTCGAGGTAGCAGAGCACTCTGCTGAGATTGGGCAGGAATGTGTCCTTCGGCGAGAGTTCGCGCATGAGGTCGATGACTTCGATTTCTGAGCGAGCGACGCGCTTCCACTGGAGGTAGAATGCGAACGCGAAGTCTTCGGCCGCGAGCTCGGTGCGCTCCCTGACTGCCTTTCTCCTCAGGCTGAATACCATGCTGTCTATCGATGGCGCCACTATCGCTCCTCGCGTAGTTGAAAGGCGTCGAAGAGGTTTTCGACGCGGCGTTGCATAGTCTGGTCGTACTGTGCATTGCGGGATTCCTGCATAACGATTCGGGCGGCTTGCAGGCGTATGCGGATGTCGTTGGAGTCGAGGGCGTCATTGATGGCCTCGACGGCCTTCAGGGTTATGGCCTGAAACTCGGACTGCGAGAATCGCAGGGTCTCTTCACGAAGTCGCTCGAGGCACTCGCGGAAGTTCTCGTCTTCAAACCAGCGGTACAGGGTGTTGCGGGAGATGCCTGCGTTCCGGGCTTGTTCGGTTATGGGGCCGGGCCTCAGCAGATGCGGCAGGGCTATAATCTGCCTCTGGGTGAGGTTCTCGGCGAAATCTGTTCGTTTCTGCAACATTCTGTGCGCCTCCTAGCTGGGGGTGTCGGCGGTCCCGCGCAAATTTGTAATGCTAGTGCGGGCGATCGCGGCAAAAGTGTCACGCCGCGTGGCAGAGGAGGACAGGGGGGCGGAGCGGGGTCGACCGGCCGTGTCTTCGTTGCCGCCCGGCGGCTTCCCCTTGTACAGGGAGAAGGGCTTCCGGGCCGCGGGGTCGGTCCCTCGCGTTGGCGAGATTAGCACGGATGTGCGCCTTGTTCAAGAGGGCTGGCGAAATTGCCGAATGAGGGCGAATTCGTGGGGAGAAATGGCGCAAATGTGGGGACTAGGTGAGACGTGTGTGGGGATGGATGGGGCAGGAGCGGGAACGGGTGGGACGGGAGGGTGACGTTTTTTACGGGGTGTGAGGGCTTGTAGAACGCTGACGGTTTGTCGAAAGCGCGTAACTGTTGAGGGTCGATGTCTTATCTTGGGATAGGGATGAGTCCACGAACAACCTCCGTTTAGCTACGGATTTCGGCGTTGTGTCCTTGTATTCGGCGCGCTGTTATGCCTTTCAGTGTGCCATTGACGCCCAAACTAACGCAGTCTAGGGGGATTATTGCGAACTGCATTGGTTCATCGGTCTATAACAAGTCCTAGGGTACGCAGTAAACGTCTTCTTCCTTCACCAGTCGGGACAAAATCTCACTCGGATCTGGTTCGGCATAAATGTCCTTGTGTCCGAATATCCCTGTATGCGAAGGGTCATCGATTTCGCCGAGAAGCCAAACCTCAATATCGACACCTGCCTGTTTGTAGCATTCAGAAACTGCCTTGCCCACATTAAGCACGCAGATTCTTCCGCTGGATCGGAGGGTGAGCTTGGCGTCGAGAGCTCTCGCTACTCCATCAATCTGGATGAACCTGTCAGAGCCGTGGAAGTGCTCTAACCAAGCTGTAGAGAGAAAGTCGTGGTCTTCCTCGATCACAAATGCAGCGGGAGATGGTCGTCCGTCGTCGCGCTGCTTTGACTTGGAAAAATAGCGGGCGATATTATCATTGGCCGTGAGTTCACTTCGGTGGAGTGTGTGTTCCGCCAAGAAAAATACCCCGCTTGCCTTAGATTGTTCATGATTGTCCTGCGGTCCCTGACCCGTAGACCAGCATTTATGTCAACTACTCTGCCTCCGCCGTCGAATACTGTGACCCTCGCCGAATCGCGGTCGAAAAACCACAGAACTGCTGAACTGCCATCAGGGAAATCCCACTCTGTGCACAGCCAACCCTTAGCACAAGTAAGATTCAGATAAGCATCGTTAGTGAGTTGGGAGAGGAAGTCCAAGAACCCTGCGCATACCGGATGACTGATGGGAATATCTCCATCCTCCAAGAGGTCGTCAGAAGCCAGGTACTCCAGCCGAGCTGCAATCCTATACTCTCCCATAGCATTGATTTTAGCGACTACCTCATCGAGCGACCAGTCGAGCGACGATGTGTAGTGGCGAAGCACCTCTTTAGGAATTGAGCCATACTGCGCACTCTCCGTGACGGAGCCGTAATGGTGCCGAACAGTTTCGTCCAGTTCAAGCGCAAACTGGCTTAAACTAGCGGGGATGTATCCGGGGCGCGTTTCGTCAGTAAAATAGTACACAGTGGTGTTAAGCGGCAGCACGTCGCGCCAAACGTGCATTTCACTTGCGTTAAAAGGACAGCCGTATCCTGGGTTCGCATTGAGTCCCAAAGAACCCTGAGGGGAATCTCCAGGCGGTGACCAAAAGCCGACCCAGGCTGGAAGGTCCCTTGCATCGAAATGTGGATTACCTATCCAGAGGTCATACTTTGAGCTTTGGCTAATGACCAAATACTCGCCGACCTTTTCGACGAGAGCATCTAAGTTATGCCCCGACCACTTTACGTCGGCGGCCAGCCCTTGAACACCTTCGTGGTGAAGACGCAGTCTTCCCCCACTGGGGATAGTCTCACTTAACATGTTGGTCACGTGTCCAAGCGATGCATCAGCTCTTTGGCACTGGAAACAATATTGCTGACGGCGTTTGAAATTGTTATCTGTTCCGGCAGTACCTTCTGCTCTTGGTGTAAGTTCACTCCCAAGAACACCCTATGCCGTTGGAGTTCTCCAGCCCGGGGTTCAATGGTGTAGGTCCACTGACCTGCCTTGTCGTTGACCAAGAACCTACAGGTGCCTCCCATAAGTTCGCGCCCAGGTTCGCTAAGCACTTCGTAGTTGAGAATTCGCTTCCCAAGAAACTCCAATGCGGTTTCCCCGGCGTCTTGGTCAAATACCATTTCGACGTTGTAGCCAAAGTTGCATTGCGTGCCAGTGAGGCGTGATGTGCTGAATGCTGCGTGTGCAACTTCTGCGAATCGGCGTAGTTCGTTTTCCAGTGAATCTACTCCTGGAAACTCCCTGATGATGGTGGAACGTGAGCTCGCCAGGTTTAGTGAGATTCGATCCCTGTCAAGATTAAGGGTTCTGGTTGGATGATTCTGCCCAGTCATTACGTTGGTGGCCACGCCGGCTGATAGCCGTACGTTAACGCCCATAGCTTCTTGGAACTCCAAAATCTGGGCATCTTCGCCAAGCAAATCCTGGTCAAGTATGACCACATTCACATTGATGATTTCGCGCAGTGCGGTCGGCATTTCTCTTCTCACTAAAGCTGAAAGGCAGTTGAGGGCCGCGAGAATCAGGCTAGACTTATTTCAAGAATGGTCACTTAAGGGCTGCTTCAACAAAGTAGCGGGTTTGAAGAACCCAAGCATTCTGCTGGGGTTGCCAGAGTATCCACAACGGTTCCCTATGTCAATTATAGCGCTCTCTATCCAGTTGTTTATAGGTAAGTCGGTCAACAATTCCAACTCTTCCTAAACAACGCGCATGGAGAGTTGGGGGTTGGTCTCGAAAGACGCTTCCAGTTGGCTCTGGGAGCTCTAGTTGGACAATCGCGATACCGACCTAGAAAGACGATAGCCCGGACCTCCCCCCATAAACAGCGAACGCAAGTCGCGTCGTAGGGCTATTCATGCTCCATCGGTCTCATATCTGCACCAATTCCCTTTGCCGAGTAACGTCTACATAACGGGAAAGGTGTCTCTAGCCCGCACCTTGCCACCGTGTACCGACGGCTCGATGCACCATTTCGCGGCGAGGCGGCGGACACCGACATAGACTCTTTCATCAAATCCTAGCATATCGCACACCACGCGCTCTAGTGCCGTGCGCCGGAACGCGCCCAAAACGAGGGCGCGAGTGGCCCCGGGGTATGTCGGATAGGGAAGCCCGCATAACGCCTCCAGGCCGCCCGTTCTGATATACTCGGCGCGCCTGCCGCAACCGCTGCCCGCGAGAGAATGAAGCAATGTCAACGTCAGGTTACATACTGGCAATCGACCAGGGAACCACAGGGACGACCGCCCTCGCCGTGGACCATTCTGGCAAGGTGATCGGCCAGGCGTACAAGGAGATAACGCAGATCTACCCGCAGCCCGGCTGGGTGGAGCACGACCCGCTGGAGCTGGTCGACACCTGCGAGGCCACGGTCGCCGAGCTGCTGGCCGGCGCCGGCATCAGCCCCTCTGAGGTGCCCGCGGTGGGCATCACCAACCAGCGGGAGACGACCATCGTCTGGGAGCGCACAACCGGCCGGCCGGTGTTCAACGCCATAGTCTGGCAGTGCCGGCGGACGGCTCAAATGTGCGACGCGCTGATAGCCAGGGGGCTGGAGGAGACGGTGCGCGCCAGGACCGGCCTCCCCATCGACGCCTATTTCTCGGCCACCAAGATCCGCTGGATTCTGGACGCGATACCGGACGGCCAGCGCAGGGCCGAGGCGGGTGAGCTGGCGTTCGGCACGGTGGATACCTGGCTGCTGTGGAATCTGACCGGCGGCGAGGTCCACGCGACGGACACCAGCAACGCGTCGAGCACCATGCTGTTCGACATCGACACGCTGAGCTGGGACGACGAGCTACTGGCGATGCTCGACCTTCCGGCCGCCCTGCTTCCTGCGGTCCTGCCGTCCAGCCAGGTGTACGGCCACGTGGCGAGCGGCGTGCTGGGCGGCCATGACATACCTGTCGCCAGCATGGTGGGCGACCAGCAGGCGGCCCTGTTCGGCCAGGCCTGCTTCGAGCCGGGCATGGCCAAGAACACCTACGGCACAGGCTCGTTCGTGGTGATGAACACGGGGGCGCAGCGCGTGGAGTCCAGCCACGGCCTGATGTCGATTGTCGCATGGAGCATGGGCGGAAAGACGACCTACGCGCTGGAGGGCAGCATCTTCTCGACGGGCGCGACCGTGCAGTGGCTGAGGGACGGCCTGAAGCTGATAGAGAGCTCGGCCCAGGTGGAGGACCTCGCCGCGTCTGTGGCCGACAACGGCGGCGTCTACCTGGTGCCCGCCTTCACCGGTCTGGGCGCGCCCCACTGGGACATGTACGCCAGGGGCACAATCGTGGGCATCACCAGGGGCACCGAGCGTGGGCATATCGCACGCGCCGCGCTGGAGTCCACGGCCTACCAGGCGAAGGACGTGATGGACGCCATGGAGTCGGACACGGGTATGCGGGTCCCCGTACTGCGCGTGGACGGCGGCGGCGCGGCGAACAGCCTGCTGATGCAGTTCCAGTCGGACGTGCTCGGCATCCCCATCGAGCCTTCGGCGGTCCGGGAGACGACCGCGGTGGGAGTCGCCTATCTGGCCGGCCTCGCGGTTGGATTCTGGCGCGACACGAAAGAGCTGGCGCACCACTGGACCTCCGACGCGCGCTTCGTCCCGAGCATGGACTCAGCCACAAGCCAGGCCCTCTACGATGACTGGAAGCGCGCCGTCCAGCGGGCAAAGTCATGGGCAACCGCCTAAAGTCCTGTCTCTTCCACTCCGTAGGGGCGGGTTTCAAACCCGCCCACTGGGCTAGGATGGGTGTGACGCCACGTCCGCCGCGGCCTGTAGGGGCGGGTTTCAAACCCGCCCGCCGGGCTTGATTTGCCGTGACGGTCTTCCGTTACCTTGAAGCCGATTCGAAAGACCCTGTTCGAGGCTGACCGTGCTCCGAAGCTCACTCGGGAAGAAACGCGCCGCCGGTGTGGCGATAGGGCTGGCGCTGCTAGTCGCCTTCCTGGCGTTCAACCGCTTTCCCAAACTCGATACCGTCCGCGAAGACCTGGCAGCCGTCAACGCGCCCGTCGTCGAGTGCTTCCAGGGCTTCTGCATCGAGGCCGAGCCGGATACCCCGTTCGTGGAGCGCTGGTGGAGCTTCTCGGTCGAGTACCTCCGCCTGGTGGCCGTGGGCATGACGTTCGCATTCCTGATGGCCGGACTTACCGAGGCGTTCCTATTCCCCCAGACTGCCAGGGAGCGACTCTCCGGAGGCATCTGGAAGGGTACGCTTAGGGGGCTGGCCGTCGGGCCGGTGATGACGCTCTGCTCGGCGTGCATCGCCCCGGTCGCGGCGTCCCTCTGGCGGCGCGGCGCGGGCGTCGCAGGCACCATAGCGACGGTCCAGGGCAGCGCCACGCTCAACGTGCCCGCGCTCGTGATGGTCGCGCTGGTCTTCTCGCCGATGCTGGGCAGCAGCCGCATTGTCGTCAGCCTGGTGGGGGCGCTGCTCATCGGCCCGCTCGTCGCGCTCATCGTGAGAGACATCAAGGCGCCTGAGCCGGAACCGGCGCAACCGCTCGATGACTCCGCGGACTTCGCCGTCTCCTGGGGCACCTCGCTGGCAGAAGGCCTCCGCGATTGGGCGCGCCACAGCCTGGGCTACGCGCTGCGGCTCGCGCCCATCATGGCCGCGGCAGGTTTCGTCAGCGGGCTCGTCATCCAGTGGATCAGCCCGGACATGGTGTCCGCCTACCTGGGCAACGACCTGCGCGGTGTGGCGGTCGCGGCGACGGTCGGTGTGCTCGTAAACGTGCCGCTCCTGTTCGAGATTCCGCTGGTTGCGCTGCTGCTGCTGCTCGGCATGGGAGAGGCTCCCGCCGCCGCGCTGCTCTTCACCGCCGCCGCGGGCGGGCCGGCAACCTTCTGGGCGCTGGCCCGGTTCGTGCCGCGCAAGGCCATCGCCGCCTTCGCCGGCGCAACCTGGGTGTTCGGCTTGGTAAGCGGCGTCGCCATCCTCGGCGTGAGCGCCCTGTATCCCCATCTGCAGGGCGGCCTCCGCCAGCCCGACGCGGACCCGCCCATCCGCGCGGCCCGCGCATCCGTCGGAGTAGAGCGTGTGGGCGTAGAGCGCGAGGCCGGGTCCCCTGGTTCCGGCGTGATCGCCAACCCGCCGCTGCCCCCCGCACCCTTCGTGCCGCTGGCTCTGGGCGCGCCCGGCGCTGTCGCCGCGATCATCTTCGACTACGACCGCGATGGCGACAACGACGTCTACGCGACCGCTCCGGCGGGCCACGCACCGCGCCTGCTGCGCAATGACGGCGACGGTGTCTTCACCGACGTTGCGGCCGCCGCGGGCGTCGCCGGCGGTCCGCCCGGCTCCACTGCCGCGGCCTGCGACCTGAACAACGATGGCTACCGGGAGCTGTACGTCGGAACGGCCTCAGGCGCCGGCACGGACAGGCTGTTCCTCAACAACAGGGACGGCACGTTCTCGGACATCACCGAGGCGGCCTTCGGAAGTGCGGCCAACCCCCGCGCCGCGTCGAGCGTCGCCTGCGCCGACGTGGACGGCGACGGCTGGCTCGACGTCTACGTCGGCAACGGACCGGCACCGACTGTTCCGGTCGAGGGCGGCGCTTCCCTGCCCGGACTCTACAACGCTCTCTACATCAACAACGGCGACCTCACTTTCGAAGAAGTGGCGGAAGCCGCCGGAGTGCGCGGCGGTCAGGTCGCCATGCACGGCCTGGACGGGCTGCCGGTGTTCTTCGAAGAGGCCGGCACCGAACGACGGTACGAGGGCTTTCACCCGAATGCGAGGGACGCCGCGGGCAACCCCGTGGGTGAGCCTTCAGGCCGCACCCGCGCGGTGCTGTTCTTCGACCACGACGACGACGGCGACCCAGACCTGTGGGTCGCCAACGACGGCGACAGGCTGCGCGTCTACCGTAACAACTCGTCGCCGGGCAGACCGAGGTTCACGCCGATCGCGAGGGCCCTGGGTGTGGACCGGGTCGGCAACTGGATGGGCATGGCAGTCGGCGACTTCGACGGCGACGCCGACCTTGACGTGCTGGTGGTCAACGGCGGACTGGGTAGCCTTTCCACGCCGCCACCGGAGCATCCCAGCGGTGACTGCGCATACCACGCGCGCTTCAGCCTGGGCACGTGCCACCACATGCTGCTGAGAAACGACGGCGTGATTGGGGAAGCGCCATTCTTCGCCGACGTCGCCAGCACGATTACGCTGTCGCCAGCCGCCGAAACGCCAGGCGTGATCGAGCAGATCAGCGTCCATCCGTTTTGGCCCTCGCCGACCGGACTGGCGGCGCACCAACTCGGTCCGGGAGCGGCGTTCCTGGACGTCGACAACGACGCGGACCAGGACTTGCTGTGGCCATCCGCCAGCACGGATATCGCAGGACCTGGCGGAGAATCGTGGCTTGTGCTGCGCGCCGAAGGCGCGGCAGCTTTCGAGGCCACAGTTGCTCCCGCTCCGCCCAAGCTCGGAAGCCCGGCAGCCATCGGTGACCTCGATGGCGACGGCTACACCGATCTCGTCGCCGCGCCCGGCGAGTCCGATGCTTCCGCGCTGGCGCTCATCAACGGGGGCGGTGTCAACAACTGGCTCACTCTGCGGCTGGTCGGGCGCACGGCGCTCGGCGAGAGCGGCTCCAACGCGGACGGCGTCGGCGCGCGTGTGTACGTCGTCACCCGGCCCGACCCCGACGCTCCGCCCATCGTCCAGGTCCGCGAGGTGCGCGCAGGCTCCGGCTTGACCTCGACCGCCAGCGCCGGCGTCGAGTTCGGACTTTCGAGTGCGACGTCGACCGACACGGTCCTCGTCTTCTGGCCCAGCGGCAGAGAGCAACAGATGAGTGGCATCGCCGCGAACCAGGTCCTGGAAATAGTCGAGCCTCCGGAGCAGTAGCGCCTGCCCTCCCGGTGGCGCTTCCGACGAAGTCTGAACCTTGACAACCCAGCCTCTCCTCTGATAGCGTTCGCTTGGAAGTGGACGTTTCCACACATAGCGACTTATCCCCGAAACGCCCCCCGGATGGCGGCTCTGCCCCGCGACGGGCGTTTTTTCGTGTGCGCTTATGAGTTCCACCGCGGCGGTAGTCCTTGCCGGCGGTAGGGGCGTCCGCATGAAATCGCAACTCCCCAAGCCCCTTCACCGCGTGTGCGGCATCGAGATGGCCCGCCACGTAATCCGGGCCGCGCGGGGAGCACGCATCGACTGGGTCACCCTGGTCGCCCCCCGCGACCGCTACTGGCTCATTCGAGACACCATAGGCGCTTTCGCCGCAGTGGTGGCGCAGTCCGAGCCGCTCGGCAGCGGCCACGCGCTTCTGGAGGCCCGCGGTAGGCTGGGCGGCGCGGATACCGTGCTCGTCCTCAATGCCGACGTTCCCCTCATTCGCGCCGAAACGGTGCGACGCGTCGCCGAGGCGCACGCCGAGAGCGATGCCGACGTGACGCTGCTCACGTGCGTCGCCGACCGCCCGGACGGCCTGGGCCGGGTGGTGCGCACGGAACGCGGCTCCGTAGAGGCCGTGGTCGAGGAGCGCGACGCGGGCGAAACTGAGCTCGCCATCCGCGAGATCAACTGCGGAGTCTACTGCTTCCGCGCGAGTTGGCTCTGGGATAACCTCCCATCGATCGGTCCGTCCCCGAACGGTGAGACCTACCTGACCGCCCTGGTCGCCGCCGCCGCAAGCCAGGGCCGCGCCGTCGAGACGGTTCCCACGCTTGACCAGGCCGAGGCCTTGGGGGTCAACAACCGCGTGCAGCTTGCGGAGGCGGAGAGCGCGATGCGTGCCCGCATACGTGAGCGGCTGATGATGGACGGCGTGACCATGCCCGACCCCTCGACCGTCTACGTCGACGCCGGCGTCCGAGTCGGCGCCGACACCCACATCCTGCCAAACACCCACGTGCTCGGCCACACGCGAGTCGGCCCGGACTGCGTCATCGGCCCGAACACGGTAGTCGAGGACTCAGAGATAGGAGCCGGATGCAGAGTGACCGCCTCCCACGTGGAAGGCGCGTTCCTTGCATCAGGCGTGGAGATCGGCCCATTCAGCAGGCTGCGCCGTGGCGCGCGCCTCGAAAGCGGCGTCCACCTTGGCAACTTCGTCGAGGTGAAGAACAGCCGCTTGGGTCAGGGCGCGAAGTCGGGCCACTTCAGCTACATCGGGGACGCGGACGTCGGCGCCGAGGTAAACGTCGGCGCGGGCACAGTCACCTGCAACTACGACGGTGAACGGAAGCACACCACGACAATCGGCGACCGCGCTTTCATCGGCTCGGGCACCATGCTGGTCGCGCCCGTGAGCGTCGGAGAGGACGCGGCCACGGGGGCCGGCTCCGTGGTCACCAGGGACGTTCCGCCGGATTCAATCGCCGTCGGTATGCCGGCCAGGACGCGGCGGCGCACTGACCGCTCCGGTGAGGACCGGTGACCGTGACCGCATTTGCGCACACTTCCAGAAGCGGTGGATGACCTGACTTGGAGAGCGTAGGCTTATACGGCGCGATAGCCACCGCGCTGACGTTGTCGATATTCTTCGGTGTGACGGTCGTAGAGACCTCGTTGGCGTCGATCAGCTATGGGCGCGCGCTCCGGCTCGCCACGAGAGAGGCCACCGGCGCGAAGGCGCTGCTTGCGCTGTTCGACTCACCAATGGGACCGGCCATGGTGGTGCGAGTCCTGTCACTGCCGGCAGCGGCCGCCTGCGTGCTCGCCGGAGTTGCTCTTGCCATCGGCTACCTGGACTCCTCCTGGGGGATGGTGGCGGTGGTATCGGTCTGCGTCGTTGCCGCCCTCGCGGGGGTGCACGTCCTATCCATGTGGCTCGCCGCGAAGCACGGAGAGGCCATCGCGTTGCGGGCCGCGGCCGGAGTGCGTGCGGCGGCGTTTGCGCTGGGGCCGGTGCTGGCGATTCAGGCCAGGTTGGCGAGCCGCGGCATAGGACCGGGAACGGCCCAGCGCGCCTATTTCACCTCGGACCTGGGACTGGACGCCGAGGATGGCGAGCTCGACGAGCACGAGGTGTACATGATCCGCGGCATCTTTCGCCTCGACCAGACGATAGCCCGCGAAATCATGGTGCCGCGAGTCGACGTAGTGGCCGCGTCCGTGGGCATCGACCTGGGCGATTTGGCGAACCTGATGGTGGCAGAGGGCGGTCACAGCAGAATTCCCGTTTACGAGGGAGACCTGGACAGCGTGGTGGGCATAGCCTATGCGCGGGACGTGTTGCGGGTGCTTGGCAGCGGGGGAGGAGGGGCCGAGGCCACCCTTCAGGACGTTATGCGCCCTGCCCTGTTCATCCCCGAATCCAAGTCGCTGGAGGAGCTGCTCAGCGAGTTCCTGCAGGAGCGCGTGCAGATGGCCATCGTTATCGACGAGCACGGCGGTGTGTCCGGGCTCGTCACGCTGGAAGACCTGCTGGAGGAGATCGTCGGCGAGATTCACGACGAGTTCGACGTGTACACTCCGGAAGTCGAGGCGCTGGGAGAAAACCTCTACGCGATGAACGCGGGAGTGAGCATCGAGCGCATGAACCAGTTGCTTGGCGTTGCCGTAGAGAGCGAGGGGTTCGACACACTCGGAGGCTTCGTCTTCAAGCAGCTCGGGAAGATTCCGAGCCCCGGCGACGCCGTCGAATACGACGGCATTCGCATCGAGGTGTCATCCACCGTGGGCCGCCGGCCCCAGCGCCTCATCGTCGAGAAAGTGTCGCCCCCGCTCCGGGAGCCACAATAGGGGCGACGCCTCGCGGTCCGATCCAATTGTTCCGCCCATCTCGCGCATCGTGGGAGGCATAGACTAACCAGCCACGGAGACTCGCGGCGTCTCCCCCATCACTTTTGCCCTTACTCGGATGATCTATCGTTCTTAACGTTTTACACATTAGCCAGGTCGGGCAAGTCTTCGAGACGCTAACCGGGGACGACGATGGGCGCAGAAGTAACTGAAGCACGCTCCCGCCTAATGTCCAAAGTCGGGCAGAAAAACACAGGGCCGGAGGTGATACTCAGATCGGCTTTACATCGCTCCGGCCTTCGCTATCGCCTTCACGCCAAGGACTTGCCGGGCACGCCCGACTTGGTGTTCCCCAGATTCGAGGCGGTCGTCTTCGTTCACGGGTGTTTCTGGCACTCGCATGGCTGCCAAAAGTCGACAGTGCCCAAGTCCAACCGCGAGTTCTGGGAGCAAAAGTTTCGAGCCAACAGGGAGCGAGACGAACGGAAAAGCCGAGCGCTTCTGAAGCGAGGATGGCATGTTCTCGTCGTTTGGGAGTGTTCACTAGTGGGAAAGCACGCACCGACACTCAATCATATTGTAAGGTCGGTCAAGACTTGGCTCGAGGGCTCAGACACCGAGCATGAATTGCCCACGCGGTTTTCCACCGAGGACATCTAGGGTTGTGACAGTACGCTCAGATAATGTGCAGCAGGCAAAGGCCAGAGGAGCTATGTGTATCAACTGTGCTCGCCAGATTCCTCAGGTCGGGCCATCAATGTGGCGAGGGCCGCGTGTCCGGCCGCGCGGCCAATTGGCGGCGGGACGGCATTTCCTATTATGTTCGCCAGCGATTGACGAGTGAGTGGGCTGCCATCGACCATTCTGAACTCGAAGCCGTCGGGGAATCCCTGTATGCGGGCGGCTTCGTGCGGGGTCAACGTTCTGCGCCGGTCAGGGTGGATGTAGCGCCCGCGTCCGGGGGTATTGAATCCCGTAGTGATGGTGCCCGCCGGCTTGTCCCAACTCAGCCTGCCGTAGATGGAAGGGTAGGTGTGGCCGTTCTTGTGACTCAGCGGGCGCATCTCGTTTCGAAGGTCGTATTCGCCGCGGTCGAACAAGAAGTCTATGCGTTTCCTGTTTTCACTGGAGAGGTCACCCGGCCTGTCCATCAGGTCGTCAGAGTAGCTGTCCCTAAGGTCTCCGATGGTTTCCTCGAGGGTCCTGGGCTTCCAATCGATGGATTTGACAACTCCTTCTATGTCCGGCTTTCTGTGCCGACTGGCCACCAATATGTGCCGCCGTCGAGTCTGGGGCAGGCCGAGCGAAGTGGCGTCGATGACGTGCTCCGACGTCGCATAGTCGGCCTGGTGGAAAAGGTCGATGGTATGACGAAATACGTTGAGCCGGTCACGCCTGATTCCAATCACGT
This sequence comes from Dehalococcoidia bacterium, assembly GCA_965226695.1. Lineage (GTDB taxonomy): Bacteria > Chloroflexota > Dehalococcoidia > Lucifugimonadales > CATOSD01 > CATOSD01. The sequence goes on along the minus strand of OZ245405.1, from coordinate 1,687,579 downwards.
TTTCTATGACCACCACCGGGGCGTCCAGCGCGATGGCCAAGAACGGCATGGACACGTAGTACATGTTGCGCGGGTCGGTGTGCCGCGTGTTGTTGTTGGACGTGGAGTGTCCCTCGCAGGGTGGCGCGCCGAGCAGAACGTCCACTCGACCTTTCGCGCCATGTAACTCGGGCGACAGTATCTGTACCCCGTCGCCGCGCAGAAACTCCGCTCTGCCGTCCGCGTTCACCTTGTAGCGCGTCGTCACGGACGTCCAGACATTGTCCGTGAGCGAAATGTGAGGATCGAAGTTGCGCCGATACACATCCAGCGCGACCGGGTCGCTATCCATGGCCAGGACGTGCCTGGGGACCTTGCCTAGTTCGCGCACGGCCTCGCCGACCCCGTAAGTCAACCCGCCGGCGCCGCAGAACACGTCCGCTATGGCAATGGTCGCCCTATCAAATTTCAACGGTAAGTCCTCATCCGCGCCGGAGGTCCTCGCTGAGTCGCGTCAGCAAGTCGGCCAGTTGCGCGTCGTCGAGATATTCGAAAGCGACCGTGGTATGCAAACGGCGAAGGCGCTTGTACAACATCCTGATGCCGTTCTCGTGTGTAAGGTGGAGCGCCCCTTTCCCAGAGTCGGGGTCCGGGTACTGGAAACTCACCAAGGTCCTGGCAAGGTTGGGCGCCCAGCCGTAATAGTGGCGGATGATGCCGGACTCCCAAAAGTCGGTTGGAGACAGGCGGTCCGAGAGATGATAGGGGTCGTCATGTTCTGCGTCATACACTACATCGGCGCGCAGCCACAATATCTTGAGCCTCCCGTAGTCCGCCGACGAGTCGATGCCGAAGTTGCCCAGTCCCGCGTGTTCGGAAGTTCGGTTGTGCCTGGACTCGATGATTTCGTAGAACTTGTCAACGGCGAGCCAGCGCCAGAAACCGTCCACCGCAGCGAGGTTCAAGGGCAACTTCAAGCCTTCGTGTATTATTGGGCCGGCTGCCCTGTCGAACTGCTGGTCATTGGCGATACTGCGATCTTCGCCGAGTAGCTCGTCCTTTAGCGGCGTTAGGCTCTCAACGACTTCGTCCGCCTGTCGAGTGTTCCAAGTTTCGTAATCGTCGCCTACATCTATAAGGTCGCTGCCGAGCACCCTGGGGCGTTGACCGTTTTGGCGGGCATTCTCTACGATGCGACGGGCGACATCGGCTCGGGTGAAGTTCTAACCAAACGGGACCCGCGCGGCCGGCGGCACCGGGTTTACGTGATGCTGTACGACGACCCGCTGAGTGCCACCGAAACTCCACAGACGGAGTTGGCCGTGGCCCAGGAGCGCAAACGCTGCCTGGAGCAGCAGGTGGCGTTTCCGCAAGGGCAGCTTGAGCAGAAACAACGGCACAACGCCGGACTGCTGAGCCATCTGGCGGCGAAGCAAGGGTCTGCGGAAAAAGCCACGGGCCATTCCTGGTGGTGGTAGCGAAACTGAGCATGCTCCAGTCAAGGCTCTGGCGGTTACCAAGCCTTCTTACCCAACTCGCGCCTGGACTTACGGTTGGCCCTCGCCTTCCAGGTATGCGCAGCGATGCTCAATGGGCGCGGAGCGACCATCGCCCCGTCCAATCCGCGTAACTGGTCGAAGTCTCGAGAAGCCATCGCAGGGTAGTGTATCCGTTTGAATTGCAATCATTTTCCTATCCTGAATCAGTGCCCTGTCGCCGCTCCTTCGTCCGTCATTCTGTGATGTTCCCCTGGAGACAGCGCCTGCCACTCTGCAATCGCATCGTGGAACTTCCTGAACATAGTTGCTTCGTCCGGGTTGAGAGACCATTCTTTGCGCTCCGTTGAGTATTCGACCGGTGGGGTCCCGTGTTTGGATATGAACGCTTGCAGGATGGCCTTAAACCCGCCAGGATTGGCGTGATCGGCCTCAAGGCCGGGGTGGTTGGCTAGGAACTCATCGCGCGACGAACGGATGGCGTTGCGACAGGCGGTTTCCAGGCAACGGCGCTCGTAGGCTTCTTGGCTACTGTTGAGCGCGTAATAGCTAGTCAGCCAGTGCTGTCCGTCTCCGTATACGCACACCCCGTATCAGCCTTGCAGGTTGCGTTTCCCGTGTTTGCAGAGCACCCAGTGCGGTTGGTAGCCAGTGTGTAGCGGTAGCCATTGGGCGATCTGGGAGTGCTCCTCGTCGGTGAGGCAACCCTTTTTCAGAGCGGTTCTGATGTATTCCCTCATATGGTTCTGTGTGGGAGGCTTGCCTGCCATTGCCACTGACCTCCGACAACGTTTTCAAACGGGTGCACGGCCATCCACAGTGTCCGTATCCAGGCACTGGCGTCCGAGGATTGTTTCTTCTTGGCGAGCTTCCTGGTGCTCCTCGGCCTACAGGCGCTGGAAATGAACCAGTGGCAGGGCGCGGCGCCATGTGGACTCTGAGGATAGCGTCGCTTGCGCTGTTAGCAGCCGCAGTCTGGCGTGGCATCGATGCCTTCAAAAGCCGGCGGAGCGCAATGCGGCCCGACCAACTCAGACGCGCTGAGCCGCAGGCGGGCCCCATTTTCAGGCAGGTGACGCCTGTACTAGTACCGATTCCAGATGGTTTTGCCAATGGTGAGGCTGCCCCGCCCCTGGGTTCCCGCTTTCGCGGGAATGACGGATAGGGAAACATGTCTAGCATATTCAGATTGACGCGGTACTAGATGGCTTCTCTGACGACGCGGGCCTCATGCGACAGTTCGGAACCGCCGAGGGCGTCTCGGCGAACTGTCGACCTCATTCTGGGGTTGGGGAGGTGGGGGCGTTCGCGAACGGCCCCCACGTCCGCCATTTTCCGCGGAAGCTAGATGAACAGGTCCCTGATTCGCTCGCCGACGATGACCTCCTCGCCCTCGGCGAGGCCGAACATGTGGATGACTATGTTCTCCTCGCCCTCGCGGACCCGTGTCCAGATGGGCGGGTCGCCTTCCTTCAGCTTGTCGACGACTTCCTGGGCGCTCATGCCCGCCACCGCCTCGTCGACGTTCAGCTCGAGGCCGAATGGCTGGTGGCCTATCACGTTGTCGAGCATGACGCCCTTGAGGCCCTTTTCCTCTGTGCCCCTTAGCAGCCCCAGCAGGGTCTGGCACCGCGACTCGACGGACGCCAGACGCTCCTCGTGGTTCATCGTCATCCAGTGCCGAACCGCCGCTACCGCGCCCACCATCTCCTGGCGGTCCACCTTTTGCGGCCGGCCCACGCCTCGAATGCGACGCCCCTCGTATCCAACGAACGACTGGAGCGACAGCTTGTGGATCATCTCCTCGGTGCCCAGCGCGAGGCCAACGGACTGGGTCGCTCCCAGGTACTTCGCAGCCACGCACTGAAAGTCCGCGCCCATGCGAACGTATTTGCCGAACAGGTCCAGCGGGTAGATCTGGCCCGCGGCGTCAACCGTGACCGGAACGCCGCGAGCGTGGGCTATCTCGATGGTGTCCTCTAACGGCAACGCGTTGGGATCGATGACCTGCTCCACGGCGTAGTAGTGAACCGCCGCCGTGTTGGGGCCGATGGCGGCCTCCAGGTCGGCGCGCGTCGTGCGCTCGTCGCTACCGTACTCGACGAGCTTCGCGCCCGCGAGCTCGAGGCACCTGTCGTACCAGTAGCGCTGCCGCCTCTGAATGAGTATCTCGTTCTTCATGCCGGACGTGTCCGGCAGCTGCTGTATCTTGTCGTCGTCGTCGCCGGCCATCAAAGCTGCGGTCGCGAGCGTCAGCGCAGAGCCCGCTCCCGCGGTGATGTAGGCCGCCGGTACGTCGACCATATCGGCGATGGCCTGCCCCGCCTTCTCCTCCAGCTCCATAAGCGGCAGGTAGGCTGAGTCCGCCCGTTCCATGGCCTCCTTGACCTCCGGAATGGGCGATGAGCCTCCCAGCATGGTCACGCTTCCAATGGCGTTGATTATGGGCTTGGCCCCCAACTCCCTGTAGATGTCTCCCCAATCTGAACCGGCCATTGCTGGTATGCTCCTTTCTCTGCTTTCTTGCCGAGCAAGTCTATCATCCCAGGCGCACGGTGGGGAAGTCCGGGCCGCAGCGGTTCGGACTCCAGCGGTGTGAACCACGGGACGAAACGATTCTCCGGCCTCCCCGGCGAACGGGAGTTGCTGCTATAATGGCACCCGTGCCCGGCGCGCGTGATCCGGCGGCGCCAGGCCATGCCGCCAGCCCAAGCCAACCCGTGAGGCAACCCGGACCGTGAGCTACGGCGACCGCACACGAAACGGCGTCCCCCCGAACAGCAGAATAGTCTTGAAGGTGGGCACCAGCCTGCTTACCGGTGGCACGGACAAACTGGACCTCGAGATTATGTCCACTGTGGTCGGCCAGGTGGCCCGCGCTCGCGAGCGGGGTTACGACGTGTTGCTTGTGTCGTCCGGGGCCGTGGCTGCGGGTCGCCACGTGCTGAAGCTGAAGCCAGGCGGCAAGGCGCTCAGTCTGCGGCAAGCGCTGGCCGCCATCGGCCAGGGGCACCTTATGAACGCCTACGAGCAGCTGTTCTCCTGGCACGAGATACACGTCGCGCAGGCGCTCCTCTCACGCCGAGACCTGGTGGACCGGTTGGGGTACCTGAACGTACGCAACACGCTGCTGGCGCTGCTCGATCGCCACGTTGTGCCCGTGATTAACGAGAACGACGTAGTTGCGGTGGAGGAGCTGGAGGGCGACGTGTTCGGCGACAACGACACTCTATCGGCCATGGTGGCGAACTTGGTGGACGCCGACCTGCTGGTGCTCCTGGGTGAGTTGGCTGGGCTGTACACTGCCGATCCGCACCTCGACCCCGATGCGCGGCTTATCCCCTACGTGGAGCGCGCGGGCAGGCACCTTGACGAAATCGCGGGCGGCTCGTGGGACGGCCGCGGTCGCGGGGGAATGGCGACGAAGCTGTACGCTGCGCGGCTCGCTGCCGCGTCGGGCATAAGCGTGGTAATGGCCAGCGGCAAGGAGCGTAACGTGCTTCTGAGGCTGCTGGAGGGTGAGAGCATCGGCACATACTTCCCCGCCACAAGCTCGAAGATGGAAAGTCGCAAGCGGTGGATGCTCAGCGGCCTATCCACTCGAGGAGAGATAGTGGTCGATGATGGCGCGGCCGCCGTATTGCGAGATAGGCAACGTAGCCTGCTGCCCGCCGGCGTGAAGGGCGTCAAAGGCCCGTTCAACCGCGGAGATATCATCTCTATCACAGACGCCTCCAGCGCCCAGATAGCCTGCGGAATAACCAACTACGCCTCCCATGAGGTGGCCAGGATAATGGGTATCCATTCGGGACAGATAGGCGAGACCCTGGGCCACCAGTACGGGGAGGAAGTGGTCCACAGAAGCAACATGGTTGTACTCTAAGCGCAACCGCGTGAATGAGTGCCGGCGGCGGAGCGAGGGAGCGCCGCGGACTGACGGTGAGGTGCGAACTTGACGGACGAATTGACGAATAAGGGCGCCGCAGCGAGGGAAGCGGCCCGATTGCTGGCGAAGGCCGGCGGCCACGCTAAGAATACGGCTCTCGAGATCGTAGCCGACGGGCTGGCCCGCAGGCGGAGCGAGATACTAGCGGCAAACGAGCAGGACCTCGAGGCCGGAAGGCAGGCCGGTCTCAGCGACGCGCTGCTTGACAGGCTAATGCTCGACCAGGAAAGGCTCCAGGGCCTCGCGGCAGACGTGCGAGCGGTGGCCAAGCTGCCCGACCCGGTGGGAGAGACCCTCGACATGCGGGAGATGCCCAACGGCCTGCGCGTAGGCCGGCGCACGGTGCCGCTGGGCGTGATAGGCGCCATCTACGAGAGCCGGCCCAATGTTACGGTCGACATCTCGGCGCTGTGTCTAAAGTCGGGCAATTCGGTGATATTGCGTGGCGGCAGAGAGGCCGCTCATTCAAACGCGGCGCTCGCGGCGCTCGTAAGGGACTCGCTTGACGAGGCCGGGCTGCCGCGCGACGCCGTGCAGCGAGTCGAGTCCACCGACCGCGCGCTGGTCGGACGCATGCTCACCATGCGCGGCGTGATCGACCTCATCATCCCCCGAGGCGGACAGGAGCTGATAAACCGAGTGGCGGCCGAGGCCACCGTACCCGCGGTGACGGGCGGCGTGGGCGTATGCCACACCTACGTGGACAGGTCGGCCGACGTTGACATGGCGGTGAACATAGTGCACAACGCCAAGGTGCAGCGACCTTCAGTGTGCAACGCGCTCGACACCGTGCTGGTACACTCCGCCATCGCCCCGGCGTACCTGCCCCGGCTCGCCGAGGCGTTCGGTGAGGACGGCGTAGAGGCACGCTGCGACAGGCGCGCGCTCAGCATACTTGGACCGACCGAGGCCCTGAAGGTGATTCCGGCAACCGAAGAGGACTGGAGCACCGAGTTTTTGTCGCTGACTGCCGCCGTCAAGATAGTGGACTCGCTGGACGAGGCGCTGGACCACATAGTCAGCTACGGCTCCGGCCACACGGAGGCGATTGTAACGGAAGACTACTCGGCGGCTATGCGGTTCCTGGACGACGTGGACTCCAGCGCCGTGATGGTCAACACCTCCACTCGCTTCAACGACGGCGGCCAGTTCGGGCTCGGCGCGGAAGTCGCCATCAGCACCAATAAGATGCACGCGCGGGGGCCGATGGGGCTGCGGGAGCTGACGTCCTACAAGTGGGTCGTGCTTGGCAACGGCCAGGTGAGGCTGTAACGGCCCACGCCGCGCCTCCGCGAATCCGGCGTGTCCCAATCACATCCCCGGCTGCACGCGGGCCGGAAGCCTAGGCGGGTTAATGGAAAACTTCTACTTCGAACGAGAGTGCCGCACTCCCTACTCTGAGTGCTACGTGGTGCTGGAGGACGAGAGAGCAGTGGGACGGTTGGACATACACTTCACCCACACCGTCATTCACGCCACGCTGAACGTGGAGGAGAGCCTGACTACGGACGGGATACAGGACCTCATCGACCTGATCGACGACGAACTGCTCGACTGCGTGGGGATCAACAGGCAGGAGATCATCTTCCACGTCCACCAGGGACGGGATATCGGCGTGTTCAGCGCCCGCGACTTCGACGATAACGGCGGCCACGAGCGCCTGGCGTAGCCCCTCGGCGGCCTAGGACCGGGCGCTGTCCAACTCTCGCTGGCGCAGCTCTACCCGGCGTATCTTTCCGCTGATGGTCTTGGGCAGCTCGGAGACGAATTCCACAGCCCGGGGGTACTTGTAGGGCGCGGTCACGCTCCTGACGTGGGCCTGCAGACTGCCCGTCAGTTCGTCCGACTCCACGTAGCCGGGCGCGAGCACCACGAACGCCTTGACGATGCTTCCGCGAATCTCGTCGGGGCTGGCAACGACGGCCGACTCGGCCACGGCGGGGTGCTCGATGAGCGCGCTCTCCACCTCGAACGGGCCTATGCGGTAGCCTGCCGAGATTATGAGATCGTCCGCGCGGCCCACGAACCAGTAGTAGCCGTCCTCATCCACGTACGCCTTGTCGCCCGTTAAATACCAGTCACCGAACATGCACGAGTCCATCGCGTCCTTGTCGCGCCAGTATTCCTTCATCAGGCCTACGGGGCGCTCCGGGGAGACTCGAACCGCGATCTGGCCTTCCTCGTTCGGACCGAGCTCGGCGCCGTCATCGTCGATGACCGCGACGTCGAAGCCGGGTGTGGGCAGGCCCATCGAGCCGGGCTTCACGGGCATGCAGCGGTAGTTTCCAACCAGCAGCACCGTTTCCGTCTGGCCGTAGCCGTCATAGATAGTGTGGCCGGTGCCGTCCTCCCACTGCTTGATGACCTCAGGGTTGAGCGGCTCACCCGCTCCCGTGCAGTGGAGCAGCGAACTCAGGTCGTACTTCGAAAGGTCGCCAAGCACCATCATCCGGTATACGGTGGGCGGCGCGCAAAACGCAGACACTCCGTAGCGGGTCAAGATTCGCAGGGTGAGGTCGGGGTCGAAGCGGCCTTGCGCGTTGTGCTGGAGCACCGCCGCGCCTTCCGTCCACTGCCCGAACAGCTTGCCGTAGGCGGTCTTGGCCCAGCCGGTGTCGGATATGGCCCAGTGGACGTCCGTGGGCTTGAGGTCGTGCCAGAAGCGGGCGGTGATGACGTGGGCGATCGCGTAGGACGCCTGGGTGTGCAGCACCATCTTGGGCGGGCCCACCGTGCCGGACGTGAAGTAAATGATCATGTCGTCGTCGCTGCGGGTTGGCTCGGCCGGCTCGTACGACGCGGACAGCCCGTCCATTTCGTCCTGCCAGCTGGTCCAGCCGCGCCTGCTGCCGTCCAGCAGGATGATCCTCTCCAGCGTCGGGCAGTCGGCCACCACTTCTTCGACTTTGTGGGCATTCTCCAAGTCAACTATGGCCACCGTGGCGTCCGCGAGGGTCACGCGATACTCGATATCGTGGGGCGTCAAGAGCGTGGTCGCGGGCATGGGGATGACGCCGGCCTTGATCATACCCAGAACGGCCACGTACCACTCAGGCACACGCGGCCCCATGAAGAAGGCGCGCTCGCCCCTATCCACGCCAAGGCCGGCAAGCAGGTTGGCGAACTTGTTGGACTGCACCTTGAGGTCCCAGAACGTGTGCTTCTGGGCGCTTTCGCCATCCGGCGCCACCGATATCAGGGCGAGCTTGGTTCGGTCCTCCGCCCATTTGTCAATCACGTCGAATCCGAAATTGAAGTGTTCCGGGACGTCCAATCGGAATTCCCGCCGCTCGGCCTCGTAGTCGGTCATGTTCGGCCTGTCGTCTGCCATGCCGTGCTCTCCTCCGCGCGAGTGGGCGCCGCCCGTTCGGGCCGCTATCCCGCCGCTCCGAGCTCCTCGCGTACTATCTTCGCGCCCTTTGCCAGCGCATCCAGCTTGAGGTACGAGATCCACCTGGGGAGCTGGAAGAAGCCGCAATCCGGGTTGAGGTACAGCCTCTCAGGGCTGACGTGCCTCAGCAGCTCGCGAATGCGCTCCGCCACGTCCTCAGGCTTCTCGACGTAAAACGACTTGATGTCCACCACTCCCGCGCCCAGCTCCCTATCTATGTCGAACTCGCTCCACAGCCCGCTCTCCGCCATTTCGCGGTTGGCGAACTCGAACACGAATTGGTCGGCGCGGCAGTCGAGAAGCTCCGGCAACATCCAGGCGTAGCGGCGCTTGCCGCGGGGACGGCTCCCCAGGTTACCGAAACAGACGTGCAGCGCGAGCTTGGCATTCACGCCCTCCACGCAGGCGTTGTAAAGCTCCACCCAGTCACGCACCGAGCCGGGTATGATTGCGAACGAGGGCTCGTCGAGCTGGATGAAGTCGGCGCCGAGATCCACCAGCCTGCGCAGCTCCCGGTTGATGACGCCGGCGAACTCCTGCGCCAGCTCCAGCCTGTCGCGGTAGCCCTCCCGGGGCCTCAAGTGGATGGTAAGCGTGAGCGGCCCGGGGCAGGTAACCTTCATTGGCAGCGTGGTGCGGCTCCTGGCGAACTCGTAATCCTCTACGATTCCGAGTCCGTCGGGCACGCCGACCTTGCCGGTGGTGTGGAAGCGCGGCGGGGAGTCGTAGCCGTAAAGGCCGACCTTCCGTAGCGGCGGGTCTTCTGCGATGCCGGTCATCCTGCCATAGAAGCTCTGCACAAAGTAGAATCGGCGCATCTCACCGTCGCTGATTATGTCGATTCCCGCCCGTTCCTGGTCCATCAGGGCCATGCTCACCGCGTCGTCGTAGGTCTCTCTGACGTCGGTTGCGCCGTACTCGCCTCGCTCGATGGCGTCCATGGCAGTCCACAGCCAGCTCGGGGTGGCGTAGCTGCCGACCACCGACGTTGGCAGCACGGGCAGGTCTGGGCTTTGCATGGGGCGACTCCTGGCTGGAAATGCTCGAGGCAATGTTAGGGGGCGGTAATCTGTTGGTCAACGCCTTCGCGCAGGCCTGAGAAATGCTGGCGCCCACGCGTCGCGGCGGGCCAACGGAACGGCTGAGTGCAGCGCTGGTCGGGGAGACTGGAATTGAACCAGCGACCCCCTGCACCCCATGCAGGTGCGCTACCAAGCTGCGCTACTCCCCGTGGCGAATAGGATAGCACAGGCACAGCGCGCGTACAACGCGGAGGGCATCGGCGAGCCTGTCTCACTCTGCGGTGGAAGACCATGCTGCCTTATCGAGGGCGCCACATGGGGTCGTCCATGAGCGTCACGGCGTCGATGAGGTTTTCGACCTTACTGTGGAGGGTCTGGTCGCGCTGGGCGTTGTGGGCTTGGTCCAGGACGAGCCGGGCAGCCTGGAGGCGGATTCGGGTGTCGTGGTCATCGAGGGCGTCGTCGAGAACGGCGGCGGCCTTGTACGACATTGCCTGAAGCTGGGCCTGGGTGAAGCGCATGGTCTCTTTGCGGAGCCACTCGAGGCATTCGCGGAATTTTTCGTCCTGGAGCCAGCGGTAGAGGGTGGTGCGGCCGACGCCGGCGTGGCGTGCCTGGACAGAGAGCGATCCGGGCCTGAGCAGGTGCGGGAGGGCCGTGAGCTGCCTCTGGGTCAGGTTTTCGGCGAAATGTGTTCCGTTTTGTTCCATTCTGTTCCACCTCATAGCTGTGAATGCTGTTGGAGCGGCCCCGGCGGGGTCGCCTTTTGGCACGGACACGGGAGCGGAAGCCGCAAGGTGTGGCAGGGATGGGACAGGTGGGCGGGAGGGCCCGGCTGCCGTGCGCGTGGCGGGCGGATGGCGGGGTCGGTCCCTCGATGCGGGGAGCGTAGCACGGGTGTGCGGGAGGGGTCAAGGGGGAGGGTTGGGGATTCCTGATGGTCGAATCTTATCAACAAGTCAAGCTTCACAGCGTGTGCGCAGTGTCGTTGTACGTCTGACTGGCGAGGCTTGTCCGGTGTAGCCCACGTGCAGTTGTAGGCCAAGGGAAGGCTTCAATTGGCCGAGAAAATCGATGGAAGGATGCTCACGGCGTTGAACGAAAAGGTACAATGGGCTAGTCATGAATGAATATGAAACATATGGCTCAGGCTTCGGCTGGAACAATGAGGACTTCATCGATGCCGGCGAGCCCGTCCTCAAAGAGGACGATCCATGGGGCACTTCGGCCCCCGGGAAGCAGTTGACTGACCCGCATTCAACAGCGAGCGATCAAGTAGTCGAAAGTCCTCGCTCTGTTCCCGGGCGGAGTGCAAGAGGGCGGACAGCCTCGGATGTCCGCTTGAATGTTAGTGTGTCTGACAATGGCACCTACACTGACAACGTGTCGAACTTAACGCCAATTGGGAATGGAGAACCCAACGGACCTGCTGACCAAGACATATGGCTGTTAGAGGCCGGAGATAGTGAGCCGAATTTCGAAGATGACTACTTTGACCAGGTTGAGTTCGAAGAACCAGAACCAGTCGCGGAGTACGACAGCGAACTAGGGGAAGCCCTCTACGAACCAGCCGGCACAAGCGAGGATCTGGCGCGAACCCTAAAGATTGACGAATTCATCGCCAAAATTGGGGAAGCCGACTCGGATCAGAAATCGCAATGTGCCGAGTTGTTAGGCGAGTTGAGTGCCGCAAGACTGAGATATTGGTTGACATGGCTACGTCGCCAAGTCTGGACAGGAAGAAGCCTGCTTTTGTTCATAGAGTTTCGGATCAATTGCTGGGAGGAAAACGCCGAATGGTGGGAGCTCAATGTTTGGCGCGAACGGATGGGGCACTGGTGGACTTACTCGAACCCAGGCACTCTGTCGCTTGATGCAACCTACGAGTTGATTCATCTTCGAATGGTGTATCCGGCTGAGCAGATCATAGACAGCAATTGGCTCAACGATTGGAATGAGCACTCACCGTGGAGACTTAGTGTCTCGTCATTTGCTGAGTTCGTTCTCTTTCGAGCTGGCTTGAAGAGAGACGAAGACTGGCTTGAAATCCTGAGGTCCAGTTCACAGGCAGATAAGGATCGCGATCCAGACGAAGGCTGCCATTTCGAGAACGCCAGTCACTCGGATGCTGAATTCTGGTTCGCGATTCAGGACTGGCACGACGCCGCCGACTGGCATGACAATCTAGGTTGGGCGTCCGGTTGGATCGATGCAACGCATCCCTACTTGCCGGATGCGTCATGGCAACAGCACTAATCGATTTAGGGAGGCCATGTAGGTGGTTGAAGCCAGTTCTCAAAACTTGCTCGTACCGCAAATTGATTGCTTCGTTACGCATCCAGAATACAAGCACCGACTTGGTCGAGTGGTGGATCACAAAAGTGAGGCTGACTCAGAGTCTGTCAAAGTACAATGGGGAATAGACGGCACCCACGGATGGCATCCCGTCTCTGAGTTACGAAACGGATTCCGCCCGGGGCACGTAGTGCAGGACAAGCCCAGATCTAACACGCGAAGGACGCTGGGAACCGGCACAGTGGTAACAGCAAGACGCATCGCCGGGCGGGACATGGTCCTGGTGCAACTTCACTCCACGGGGGAAAGCAGGTGGTTGCCTTACGAGAAGCTCATTCGTCTAAGGGACGCGGGCATAAAGTACCAGCGCGCCGAGGCGCCAGGGGTTGACAACGCGGAACGTTTTCGGCTGAAGGCCCTCGCTTACGCCCTTGAATCATGGAACCAAGTAACCGGCGCTCTCGACCGCCTCGATGTTGATCCACTTCCGCACCAGATTGACCTTGTGCACAGGATAATGACTTCGGAGCAGTCGAACTGGCTCATTGCCGATGACGTTGGTCTGGGCAAGACGATAGAGGTCGGATTGCTTCTGGCCGCTATGAAGAGGCGCCGTCAGGCGCGGCGCGTACTTGTAGTCTGTCCAGCCGGTGTTGTAAGGCAGTGGCAAGACGAAATGAAGTACAAGTTTAACGAGGACTACCGCATCTATGGCCTCGACTTTAACATCAATCAACCCTCTCACTGGTCGAGTTTCGATAAGGCTATAGTATCCATCGACCGCGCAAAGTCGGACACCCACTGGCCAATCTTCACGGAATCTGGTGAGTGGGATGTAATCGTATTTGACGAGGCTCACCACCTCAGCAAAATTGAGCATCAGGCGGTAACGCAGCGATACCAACTCGCGGAGCGACTTCAGCAGCAGACCGATACGCTGTTATTCCTAACTGGGACGCCCCACCAAGGCAGCACACAGCAGTTCGTCAATGTACTGCTGTTGCTGCGTCCCGATTTGGGGCGCCGGTTCGCGACTGTCTTTTCTGATCCTTCTGTGGTGGCTGAAGTCGTACTTCGCAATCGCAAAAGTCTTGTGACAGATGCCAATGGCAAGTTCATCTTCCGCGGCCAGGACACCAACCTAGTCGATATACCGCTTTCGCAAGAAGCGAGAGATTTCGATGAACGACTTCAGCGGTACTTGAGGCTCGGCTACGACGCTGCGGCGGCGGGTGGTACTACGGGTCGAGCCATCGGTTTTGTGATGACCACGTATCGCAAGCTCGCATCTTCCAGCATCGCCGCCATTGAAAGAGCGTTGGAACGAAGAAAGTACAGATTGCAGGGCCTCGCTCAAACCACCGGCATAAGTGAGACGGATTTCGGCGAGCTTGAGGAGTCTTCGGATGAGGGGGGCGACGGACATGACGACCCGGTGACAGTTGTTGACCGAGTCGCCAGTTCATTCGTGGGAGCCAAGCCATTCTTCAGTGACGAGGAACGCCAAATTGCAGACCTTCTCGCCACTGCTGACAGCGTCAAGAAGGACGACCTCAAATTGAAGTACTTCCTTAAGAAAATCGTTGAGCCACTGCAGCGGGAGGGGAAACGGCTGCTGATTTTCACCGAATACCGCGGAACTCAGGACTACCTCGTTGAAGCCCTGCAAAGATGCCATCCTGAAAGTGGGGTCGTACAGATAAACGGCAGCATGTCGTTGAATGACAAAAGGGCCAGTATCGCTAGTTTCAATAGCAATGCACAGTTCATGGTCTCCACGGAGGCTGGCGGGGAAGGCATCAATCTACACGAGAACTGCCATATACTAGTGAATTTCGACTTGCCCTGGAATCCGGCTCGCCTCGTGCAGCGAGCAGGCCGGCTGTATCGCTACGGACAGAAAGAGCGAGTTATGGTATTCAATTTGGTCGCTTCTGATGGCTTTGACAATAAGACCCTTAGCATGATGCTCAATCGTGTGTTTAGTATTGCCAAGGACATGTCAGAGGTTAGTACCGAATTTCAAGATGGATTAGAGTCGGAAATAATAGGGGAATTACTGGAGCGCGTGGACATTGCCTCACTTCTGGCCAGTAACAGAACAATGGATCTCGAGCGCTCCGAAGAGGAGGTCGACGAAGCGATCGAACGTGCGAGAGAAGCCAAGTCGCAGCAAGAACAGCTATTCTCGCGCATTGAAGGATACGATCCACAGGCCGGAACAGCACTGTACACCTTCGGGCAGGAGGATGTCCTTTCATTTCTTGAAGGTATTCTCCCGCTGGCGGGCGTTACAGTTAGGAACAGGCTGTATGATGGGCGCGTGCTCGAATTGGAGTTGCCCGAGGAAATGCGGGGCAAATACTCGGAGTTTGGCGAACGCGCCCTTGTAGTTCGTGTGACCTCGGATCGCAGGCTGGCTTCCAGAGTACCAAATCTGATCCCTATGGACTTTGCAAGCATATTCTTTACCAATCTGATCGAGCGAGCCAAGTCACCGGAATTTAGGGGGGAATACGCCTCGATCCAGGGACCGGAGGATGGAGCTCTCGGTCTCTTCAAGATTCGCTGGCAGAACGATCAAGGAATGCCCCGTTGGGAAGCACTAATGCCGATTTTTCTACGAAATGGCCAAGAAATTCCGGTAGCCAATCCCCCCTTCTTCGGAAGCCTTCTTTACGATTCGGTACCAGGCAACGCCAGTTTCAATTCAGCAAGTGCACAAGAGCGTAGTCAGACCCTGAGACGGCTAGTCGAGCACGCTCATATTGAGCTTGGGAGCCGATGCACGGCATTGCGACACCCTAACGATGTCGTCCTATTGGCCGCCGCTGACCTTGTGACCGAATAGTCCGTTAGGGGCGGGTGGGGTAGGTGGAGAGGGGGCGGCGCCCCGAAGTGGTGTTGCCGGCGAGGGCTTTAGATTCCTCGGCTGCGCTCGGAATGACACGCAAGGGGGCGCTCGGAATGACACGCAAGGGGACGCTCGGAATGACGGCGGAGATTGGGCCATGCTGTCACCCCCATCCCCGTATCGAGTACGGGGCAGGCTCTAGCCTTCCCCCGTCGAGGGGGAAGGGGCGGCGCGGAGTGTGCGCACCCCCGCCGGTTACCGCTCCAGGGAGGCGCACCCCTCGTCGGCGTAGACGGAGTCGCCGACCCTGGACAGCGTGACGCGCTGGCGGTACACGCCGCCTTCGACGGCCCGCTCGGCCTCCAGAACCTCCGTGGACCACGACACCGGGCCGGCGGCGGCGAGCGCCTCGGTCAGAGGCCTTCCGTCCATGGGGACGCCCGGGTCCAGCCCAAGCAGGCGCAGCACGGTGGGCGCCACGTCGGCGCTGCCCGACGGCGAGTCCACTCGCAGGCCGGAAGCGAAACTGGGACCCCTCGCGAACAGCGCGTTGCGCATTTCGGTGCGGCTTATCGAGCCGTGTTGCCCCAGACCCGGCGCGCCTCCCGTCGAGTACACCATTCCGGCGTACCCGGCCTCGTTCGACCCTGCGTCCCATGCGAGCGACACCGCGAGCTCCGGCGCACGCTCGCCGTCGTTGCCCAGCAGCGCCGCCGGCAGTGTGCCCGCAACGCCGGACGCCGCCCCGGACGCCAATACGGGGCCGCACCAGGGCTGGGCCATCAGCCAGGCGGCCAGCGCATCGGCCGCGTCAGGGTCGCGGTCGTGGACGTAGAAAAGCGCGGATGCGCCGTTGGGCGCCACCGCGACGCCGCCGGGCATGTTCGCGGCAGGGAAGCCCGCGGCGCTGAGCTCGGCCTCGATGTCCACCACGCCCTTGATGGTCGAGTAGCCGTGGTCCGACGTCACCATCACGTCGAAGTCGGCAGCGCGCCCCGAGCGCTCCAGCCACGCCAGCAGCCGACCGAACTGCTCGTCTGCCGCGCCAACCGCACGCACGCTTTCATCGCTGCCCACGCCGTGGGCGTGCTGGGCGTGGTCCGGCTCCGAAAACCAGATGAACGCGACCGCGGGCCGGCGTTCGGTCAGGATGTAGTCCGTCATCACGTCCACCGCCCTTGCCAACCTGTCCACGGCGGGCATGGCCTCGGGGGGCCACTCTCCAAAGCGGGCCTCCAGCTCCCCGTACAGGCCGCGTGGAAGCGTGAATTCGGGGTGAATGGTCGCACCTCCCGACTCGTCGGCGTTGGGATTGTGGACGAATGCGTTGCCGGTGGTTCCCGTCCCGATGGCGACGTACTCCATTCCGTGGCGCGCCAGCAGGTCGGCCAGCGTTGGCGCGAGCAGCACGCGGCCCGTGCGCTCCTTGAGCCGTGTCAGCGTTGGTTCCAACGCGGAGAACGCCACGTAAGGGTCCATTTCGCGCACGACCAGCGTGTTGGCCGCGAGGCCGTGGGCGCCGGGATAGCGGCCCGTCACCATGCTGGCGGCGTTAATGCGTGTGACGCTGGGGTACACGGGGTGGTGGTTCGCGAACGTGACCCCCTCTGACGCAAAACGGGCAAGGTTGGGCATCAGCTCGGGGGTCACCTGCGCCGGCTGCAATCCATCGAATACGGTGATCAGTACGGGACTCATGGTGTCTCCTGGGGGATTAGTTAGTCAGTTGGTCAGTTGGTCGGTTTTTCGCGGTGGGCGCCCTGTTTCCACCCTCACCCTAACCCTCTCCCATCGAGGGAGAGGGGACACCCGCTCCGCGCCTTTGGATTCGCGTCTGACTTGACAGGGCGGCGCGTGGCGGCGCACAATCGGGGCGGTCGCCGCGGGCATTCCCGTTCCGCGAAGGCCCTCAACCCGAAGCTAGGAGGACTCCCCAGCATGACTACGACCGCCAAATCCTGGACACAGGAGAGCATAGAGGTTGCCGGCGCCAACATTCAAGTGGTAAAGGGAGGCTCGGGCGACCCGCTGCTGCTGCTTCACGGAGAGATGGGCTACCACGGCTGGCTGCGGCACCACGAGGCGCTGGCCCAGAACAACACCCTGCACGTCCCCACTCACCCGGGCTTTGGCGCGTCGCCTCGGCTGGACTGGATAATGAACATCCGGGACCTCGCGGGCTGGTACCTGGAGGCGATAGACGACATCGGTCTCGGACAGGTGAACCTCATGGGGTCGTCGCTGGGCGGTTGGCTCGCGGCGGAGATGGCCACCATGGCCCCCGACATGTTCAAGAAGCTGGTGCTGGTCGCGCCGGCGGGCGTCCGCCCTCCTACCGGGGAGATATTCGATATGTTCCTGGTTGTGGCTAAGGAGTTCATCACCGAGAGTGTGCTGGACCCCGCCTCCACACCAGAGTTCGAGCAGGTGTGCCCCGAGGAGCCGAGCCCCGAACTGGCCGAGGCATGGGAGGTATCTCGGGAGGAGGCGTGCAGGCTGTCGTGGCGTCCCTACATGCACTACCTTGGATTGCCCAACCTGCTCAGCCGGCTCAAGCGGCTGCCCACTCTCATCGTTTGGGGCCGCGAGGACCCGATAATCCCCCTCAGCGCGGGTGAGTTGTACAACCGGTCGATTCCCGGCTCGCGCCTGGAGGTAATCAACGGCTGCGGCCACATGCCGGAAATAGAGAAGACCGACGAGTTCGTGAGCATCGTACAGGGCTTTCTGTCCGAGTAGGCGCGGCTCACACGGGCCTACCGCGGGCCAAGGAAGTTTTCCAGAGGCACTGCTGGGGACTTGATCTCCACGATCATCGAGTCCTCGAGCGCCTCTACGCTATGGGGAACACCTTTAGGGTGCAGGCAGACGTCCCCCGCCGCGAGGATGCTCTCGGCGCCCTCAATGACGCCGCGCACGCGACCGCTTACCACGTAGCAGACCGATTCGTGGTCGTGGACATGTTCAGGCGAGCTCGCTCCTTTGGGATAGCGCATTTCAATCATCACCATGTTCTCGCCGGATAGCATGGCCTTCAGGGACACCCTGCCCCTGAAGGGCTTGCCCTCCACCTTGTCGGGGTAGATCGTCTCGGTTTCCGAGTTCTTCGCCGTGTACACGTTGCCCCCTTTCGGGCGGGTTCGAATTCCGCCCCCACCTACGTGGCCGCTGTGGCCCACGCCCGCCGGCTACGCGAAAGCGCGGCGGTGGGAGAAGTCCTTCTCCTCGCTGGTGATGATCTCCAGCAGCGCCGCCTCGCCATTCTCGGTCGCTTCGCGGGCGCGCCCTAACGCGGGGGAGACCTCGGAGGGGTCGGTGACGCGCTCCGCCCATCCACCCATGCTTCGCGCCATGCCGGCGTAGTCGCCGCCCAGGTCGCGCGTGCCGTACAGGCTGTGGGATGCGGCCATCGCAGCCGTCTCGATGGCCATGGTGGAGTTGTTGAACACTACGGTGAGGATCGGGATGTTGGAGCGGACCGCCGTCTCGAAGTCCAGGCCGGTCATGCCGAAGGCGGCGTCGCCCATGAAGTTGACAACGAACTTGTCGGGGTGGGCGAGCTTGGCGCCTATGTTCAGCCCCAGCCCCGTGCCCAGGCCGTGGGACTTGCCCCAGCCCAGGTAGGTGCGCGGCCCTCCGGCCCGGTAGAAGGGCATGATCTGGTCGCGCGGGCTTCCCGAGTCGTGGGTAACTATGGCGTCGTCGGGGTCCACGAGATTCATGAACTCCCAAATGACGCGGTAGGGCGTGATCGGCGTCTCGTTCGAAGTGAGCTTGGGCGTCCACTCCGCCAGCCACTCCGCCTTGATGCTGGCGATCTCTTCGGCGACCGCGCCCGCGGGCCGGCGTGGAGCGCCGTCCGAGAGCTCGCGGCAGCATTCGATCACCTGGCGAAGAACCAGCTTGGCGTCGCCGAGCAACGGGTGGTCGGTGTGGTAGTCCTTGCCGATGTCGACGGGGTCGTTGGTAGCGTGAATCATGGTCTTGCCCGGCGGGATGGGGGTGGTCATGCCGTGCCTGGTGAAGCTGGTGCCCACCCCGAACACCACGTCGGCTCCGCCCAGGAAGCGGTACAACGGGCCGCTCATCACGCCGGAGCCGCTGCCCAGCGCAAGTGGATGCTCTTCCGGAAACGCGCTCTTGCCCGCCATCGTGGTCATCACCGGCGCCTGGAGCAATTCGGAAAGCTCCACCAGCTCCGGCGTGGCGTCCGCGTACAGGGTGCCCTGCCCCGCATGAATCACGGGGTTGTGGGCGCCCAGCAGGACCCGCGCCGCGCGCTCGACGTCCTGTTCGTCAGCCGCAGACCGAGCGGCTCGCACCGGACGGTAGCCTTCGAGTATGGAGGGGTCGACTTCGGCGATTGCGACGTCCGCCGGAATCTCCAGCATCACCGGGCCGGGGCGGCCCATGCGCATCGCGGCGAACGAGCGCCGCATGGCGTCTACGACGCGGCCCGGCGAGTTCAACAGCTCAACTCGCTTGGTCACCGACTCGTAGCTGCGCATCGAGCTGAAGAGCGGGAATACGCCGTCTCGCTGCGTGGGATGGCCCAGCGGCAGCAGCAGCATCGGCACCGCGTCTGAGAAAGCCGTCGCCACGCCGGCGTAGGCGTTCTCGGCGCCCGGCCCGTACTGCATGGCGAACACACCGGGAGGCCGCCCGTTGGTGGCGCGGGAGTAGCCGTCGGCTATACCCACTCCAACGCGCTCCTGGCGGCAGATGATGGGCCGTATGCCGGCCTCCGCGGCGGCCTCGATCATCGGGGTTGTGGGAAAGGCGCTCAGGTACTCCACGCCCTCCGCCTTCAGAATCCGCGCTATAACGTCAATGGTGCGCATCGGTAGCCCCTCCTTGCGCCTTCGGTCGGCGAAGCCAGTTTAACACTTTTGCGGTCACGGCGGCTCTCGGCGCATGTAGTTGGCCAAGACCGCCCCGGCGACGGACCGATTCCCGCGCCGTCCGCTGATGGGCGGCTTCGGCTTGCCTGCGCCGGGCGGCCCCGCGCATAATGTTATCCCATGACAACAGGCCACCGGTTGACACGAGAAGACCTGGAGAGAAAGGTCGACACTCTCAGCCAGGAGATCGAGCGCGGTGGCGGAGACGCGGAAGCGTACCACGACCGCGGCAACGCGCTGTCGAACCTGAGTGAATACCCCCGCGCCGCGGCGGATTACCGGCGAGCGCTCGCGTTGCGGCCCTCGGACGCCGTTCTGCTCAACAATCTCGGAATGGCGCTGCTGTGCTCCGGGGAATTCGCCGCGGCCCTTCAACGGTTGGACGAGGCCGTCGCCGCCTGTCCGTGCTATCGCGACGCCCACCACAATCGCGGCCTGGCCCGCGCGGAGCTGGGCGACGTGGAGGGGGCCATCGCGGATATGACGCGGGCCATCGAGCTGGACCCGGAGTTCTGGAGCGCCTACAGGCACCGCGCCATTCTGCACTCGATGGCGGGCAACCACCGGGAGAGTTACGCCGACTACCTCAGGACGCGGCCACCGGCGGACGGCGGGTCAGGCGGCGGCGCTTAACCCGTAACGCCCCGGCGCCGCAGCGTAGCGGGGCGCTCGTGCTTCGGCGATGCCCGAATGGCGGCCCGGCGCGGCCATCCGCTCGTACAGCGCCATCAGCCCCTGCTGCCGGCGCGCGCCGCGCACGGCACGCCTGCCCCAGTCCGGCAGCATGCGCATCGCCTCGCGCGTGATCTCGTTCTCGCTCAGCTTGGGACACCCGGCGTACAGCTCCAGGTAGGCCGCCTGGAGTTCGCGCGATCTCGCGACGCCCACGTAGGCGTGCAGGAACGGCAGGGCCACGTTGACGACCATATCGCGTGCCCGCGATGCTCCCACGTATGGAGGCGCGCCCAGCCGCCCGGTCAGAAGCGCTACGCCGCCGTCATCGGCGTTCGCCTGAACGCCGCGAGCGAGCCCGGCGTCCAGGAAGCGGTCGAGTATGCGCGCCGCGCCCAGAATGCGCCTGATGGGGTGATTCGGCGGCCGCACACGGAAGTGGGTCCAGTCGCTTAGGGACATCGCGCGTCCCCGCCGCATAAGTGCCCGCGCCCTCTCCACAAGCTCGCGATGCTCCCCCGGAGCCAGCCTGGGCAGCAGCCCAGATGCGCCCGCCAGCGCGGCTTCCAGCGCGAGCAGCCTGGTTGACGCCGGCTCGCTCCGCAGCCGCGAAAGGGCGGCGTAGGGCACGCGCGCCGCGAGCGTTCGGAAGGGCTTGCGGTTTGCCGAATAGCCGAGCGACTCCATCAGCGCGGCGTACAGCACCTGGTCGGGGTGGCCGCCCCGCAACTCCAGCGAGAACGCGCCGCTGCGCAGCAGGAAGCGCCTGTCGCCCGCCTCCGCCAACAGCCTGGCGAGCTCCTCAGGAGTATTCGCCTCGCTCACCTGAGGCAGCGGCGGCGGCGCGGCGCTTACCCCCTCGAGTGCCTCGGCCTGCGCCTCCAGGCCCACCACGGGGACAGAGCCACCCGCCTGGCTGCGCGTATCGGACGCCTCCTTGGGACGAAGCACGACGTGGAGGACCACTCCGTTGTAGTTGGGGTCGGCGTGGTGACTATGGCTGTACCAGTCCGGCGCCCGGAGGTGCAACTCGACGTCGCCCACCACGCGGCGCCCGTCGTCGCCACGCAGGATGGCGTCGCGGAAGTCCGGGCCGGCGCGGGCGCTCCTCCTGCCCGGGTAGAGGACCCGGAAGCGCTGGCCGTCCTGCGCCACAAGCGGCGCGGGAAGCCGTGCGGTGCGCTGCCAAAGGTCGGCGAGCGCCCTCTCGGATCTCTTCCACAGCGGCTGGCGCTCGAAGATGGCATAGTCCTGGTGGCTGGCGCCCGTCAGGTACTTGTTGGTGGCGAACTTGGTCATTGGGCGGGGTTCTGTTGGGGAGGCAGGGCCGTCCCGGGCTGGTTCTCAGTCTAGCACAGCCAGTTACCTAGCGGGGCGCCGCCGGCCCGAACGCCCTTGGCCACTCCCCGCCACTTGCGGCAAGGCGACCGTTGCGCTATTCTGCCAGCGGCGCACACCCGCGCCTAGACCATACCACGGAGGCCTCGCATGGTAAGCTGGATGGAAGACCCCAAAATCGTGGTTCCCCGCTCGAAGGAAGTCTACAGCCAACGCGCGCTCGACCTTCACTTCTCGTCGCTTGTGGTGGACACACACGCCGACACGATAAGCCGCTACGTGGATGACGGCGAGGACCTGGCGACCGAGACCGGACGGGGACACCTGGACCTGCCGCGCATTCGCGACGGCAACCTGGGCGTGCAGTGGTGGTCCTGCTTCGTGGCGGCCAGCCACGTGCCGCAGATGAACACCATCGACCGTTGCCTGGAACTGCTCGACGGCCTGAAGCGGCTTTGCGGGGAGAATCCCGACGACGTGGAGATAGCCCTCACCGCCGCCGACTGCCGCCGCATCGTTGCCGAGGGCAAGCACGCCGCCATACCCTGCATCGAGGGCGGCCACTGCATCAACGAGAGCCTGGCGGTGCTTCGCACCTACTGGGAGCTCGGAATGCGTTACATCACGTTGACCCACTTCAACACCAACACCTGGGCGGATGCATCCACCGACGCCTCACGCAACAACGGCCTGAGCCTCTTCGGACGCGACGTGATACGCGAGATGAACAAGCTCGGCATGGTGGTGGACATCTCGCACGTGTCCGACAAGACGTTCTGGGACTCCATCGAGGTGGCAACCAAGCCGATTATGGCATCCCACTCCTCGGCGTGGGCGCTGGCGCAGCACGCGCGCAACATGAAGGACGACATGCTGCGGGCCGTGGCCACGAACGGCGGCGTGGTGAACGTCAATTTCGCGGCGAGCTTCGTATCCGAGCGCCACAGGCTGGAGTCCGAGAAAAACAGCGGCGAGATGTGGGAGGAGATCGAGGAAGTCGAGAAATTCGCCCGCCGCTCCGCCATCGCCCACTACTCAGGCACGCCGGAATACGTGCAACAGCAGACAGCCGAGATCCGGCAGCGGCGCAGGCACATGTCACGCGAGATCGAGCTCCCAACACTGTCGGAGGTCGTGGACCACATCGACCACATCGCCAGGGTAGCCGGCGCAGACCACGTGGGCCTGGGATCGGACTTCGACGGCATAGGCGGCGGGCCCATCGGGCTGGAGGACTGTTCGAAGTTCCCGGGTGTCACCGAAGAGCTGCTCAGGAGGGAGTACTCTGCGGCCGACATCAAGAAGATTCTGGGCGAGAACACCATGCGCGTCATGGAGGCGAACATAGGCGAGTAGCCCGGCAGCCGGTATTGGGGGCGTAGCGGGGGGACATGGCCGACCCGACCGCCCCGACGGAGCGATTTTGCCAATGAAGTACGAAGCGCTGAGACTGGAACGTGACGATCACACGGCGGTACTCACGCTGTGCCGCCCCGACGTGATGAACGCCCTGGACCGGCGGTTAACGTCGGAACTCCACGGGGCGCTGGTTGAGGTGGGCAACCTGTTCCCAGAGGTGCGGGCGCTTATCCTGACGGGCGAGGGCCGCGGCTTCTGCTCAGGCGCCGACCTGGCGGAGATGGGGCTGTCGCTCTCGGGGGACGGCGCCCGCAGGCCGGTGGTCGACCGCTCGCTGCGGATCCAGGGCCTGGCCTCGCGCATACGCGGCCTGCCACAGCCAGTCATCGCGGCGGTCAACGGCGCCGCCGTGGGCGCGGGCCTTTCGCTGGCGCTCGCGTCGGACATTCGGATAGCCTCGGAGGCCGCCAGATTTTCCTGTATCTTCGTCAGGCGCTCGCTCGTGCCCGACACCGCGGCGTCGTACACGCTCGCCGCGCTGGCCGGCCAGGGAGTGGCCAACGAGATGGCGCTTACGGGGCGCATCTACAACGCCGAATGGGCGCTCGGCGCGGGGCTGGTGAGCAGGGTCGTCGCGCCGGAAGACCTGATGGAAGAGGCGCGTTCGTTTGCCCGCGACGTGGCGGCCAATCCGCCGCTGGCGGTAAGGGAGACCAAACGGCTCATGTGGCGGCACAGCCCCAGCTGGGAGGAGGTCGTCGCGCTCGAGGACGAGGCCGCCGCGCCGCTATCGGGCACCGAGGACCAGCGCGAGTCGGTGCGGGCGTTCCTGGAAAGCAGGGGGCCGGTGTTCAGGGGAAGGTAGCGAACCCCATTTGGGGCCTGCTCTCCCTCTTAGCCCACGGCCTTTCGCAATCGAGGAATCACCTCGCCCACCAACTGCTCCAGGTGCCTCTGCCTGTCCTCCGGCGGACAGGACACACTGAACACGATGTCGCGTGCCCCGGCGTCCACGTACTCCTTCAGCCGCTCGACGCACGCCTCCACCGAGCCGAAGACGCAGTAGCGGCGCACCACGTTCATGAAGCTGCCCTGGGAGGAGTATCGACCGCCGAGGGCCGCCGCCGCGGCGCGAGCGGCGTCCTCCTCGTCCGGATAGATCGAGATGAAGGAGTAGAAGGCCCAATCGAAGCCCGAAAGGTCCCTGTCTGCGTCCGAGGCGAACTGCCGTACCTTGGACACGCTCTCGCGGTACAGCTCCGGGCTGTAGAAGTATGGATACCAGCCATCGCCCAAAAGTGCGGCTCGCCGAATCGCCGCGTCGCGGCGGCCGGCGACCCAGATTGGCGGGTGCGGCTGCTGCGCCGGCGGCGGATTGATAGACACGCCGTCCAGTTGGAAGTGGCGGCCCGCGTAGTCCACGCGGTCCCCGGTCCAGAGCGCCCTGAGCGCCTCCAAGCACTCGTTGGACCGCCGCCCTCTCTGCTTTACGTTTAGGCCCGCGGCCGCGAACTCGACCGGAAACTCCCCGCCAACACCCACGCCCAGCGTCAGCCGCCCGTTGGAGGCCCTGTCCAGCGTGGTGGTGAGCTTGGCGAGCAGCGTGGGATGGTAAAACGGCAGGAGCAGAATCGACGACACCAGCCGGATGCGCTCGGTCGCGCCAGCTGCCACCGCGAGCACCGGCAGAGACAGCGACGTGGGGGTGGGCGGATCGCCGCGCATGAAGTGTTCGCCGGTCGACAGAAAGTCGAACCCCAACTCCTCCAGGCGCCTGGCGCTGTTCGCCGTCTCGGAGTCTCCTCCCATAAGCCCTGTGCCAAACCGCAAGCCTGGTTCCATATCTGCCATCCCCCGCTATAGTGGTGTCGCCCGATTTTAGCACACCCCGCCGCGCTTGCGCCGAGCCGCCGCGGAGGTTGACGGGTGGCACGGATGCCGTGGCTGCTGGTACTATGTTCGCGCGGAAGCTCTTCGAATCGGGCATCCCGGTTGGTGGCGTCAAGTCGAGCGATATGCTACACTAAGGGGTGAGGAGCTTGACCTCCTCAGGTGTTCTCTTCCTCTCGGCCGCCGGCGCAATGCAACCACTGCGATGCGCTGGCGGCTTTCTTTTTGATCGAGTAACGCGCTCAGGCCGCGTCCCGCCAACAGCGCGCTAGCTAAAGGAGAACAGGCAATGCGGCCGATTGCGGAAATCGCGGACTCAATGGGCCTGGAGGCGGAGCACGTCATTCCCTACGGGCGCCACAAGGCCAAGATAAGCCTTGAGGCCATACGGGAAGGCGGGCCGCGGGGCAAGCTCATCGTGGTAACCGGCATGACGCCCACACGCGCCGGCGAGGGCAAGACAACCACCACCGTCGGCCTCGCGCAGGGACTGGGCAGGCTCGGCCAAAGTGTCGCGGCCACGCTGCGGGAGCCATCGCTGGGACCGATATTCGGCATCAAGGGCGGCGGCACCGGCGGCGGCGAGGCGCGGGTCGAGCCGGAAGACGAGGTCAACATCCACTTCACCGGAGACGCCCATGCCGTAGGCTCCGCCCACAACCTGCTCGCCGCGCTGACCGACAACGTGGTGCAGCGGGGGCAGATCGAGGGCTTCAACCCCCTCGGCATAAGCTGGCGGCGCGTAACCGACGTGGAGGACCGCGCCCTGCGCGACGTCGTGGCCGGCGTGGGGGGCTCGCCCAACGCGCCCATGACCGAGACGGGCTTCGACATTGTAACCGCGTCGGAAATCATGGCGGTGCTGGCGTTGACTTCCGGTCTGGCGGACCTGCGGGCCAGGCTTTCGCGGGTCGTAGTCGGGTTCACGGACGGCGGCCGGCCCGTAACGGCGGAGGAGATCAACGCGGTCGGGTCGATGATGTCGCTGCTGCGCTACGCCATTCAGCCCAACCTGGTGCAGACCTCCGAGGGCCAACCGGTGATTGTCCACACCGGGCCGTTCGGCAACATCGCCCACGGCTGCAGCTCGGTGGTCGGTGACCGCCTCGCGCTCGGATATGCCGACTACGTACTCACCGAGGCCGGATTCGGCGCTGACCTGGGCTTCGAGAAGTTCATGAACATCAAGGCGCGCTACAACGATCTCGAGCCGAGCGGCGCGGTGCTAGTCGCCTCGGCGAAGGCGCTCAAGTCGCACGGCGGGGTGCGCGACCGTGACCTCGACGAGCCCAACGTGGAGGCGCTGCGGGCGGGCGCGCCCAACCTGGAACACCTGCTGGGCGTGGTGACGTCGATGGGACTGCCCGTCGTGGTTGCCGTCAACCGGTTCCCGTCGGACACCGAGGAGGAACTGGCGGCCATGAAGGAGCTGGCCGAGGCCGCGGGAGCGCACTCGGCGGTCGAGATCCGGGGTTTCGCCGAGGGCGGCGCCGGTGGCGTGGATCTGGCGGAGGCGTTGATGGACGCCACCAGGGGCGATCCGCCGACCATCGAGTACTTCTACTCGCCGGAGGACTCCATACGCGACAAGACGCTCGCCCTGGCCAGGAACGTGTACAACGCCGACAGCGTCCGCTGGAGCCTCGCGGCGCGGCGACGGCTCCGGAGCTTCGAGAGCCAGGGTTGGGGCGGCCTGCCGGTGTGCATGGCCAAGACAAACCTGTCCATCTCGCACAACCCCAGGCTCAAGGGCCGGCCTTCGGGCTACACCTTCCAGATTTCCGACGTCAGGGTGTCCGCGGGCGCCGGGTTCATATACCCCATCGCCGGCAACATCGTCACCATGCCCGGCCTTCCCGGATCGCCGAGGGCGCTGGACGTGGACGACGAGGGAAACGTGCTGGGGCTGTAGTCCGGACAGGGCCGCCAGCAAGCGGCCATACCCCTCATCCCAAGACCGAGGTAGCGACACGTGACCACGCTGAGCCAGTTTCCGAAGCCCGAGGCGGGCCAGTACAGCGGGAGGCGCAAGCTGTTCCTTGTGCCCACGTTCGCCATGTATCCTGGTGGAGAGGACGAGGAACGCGGACTGCTGGACCGCTACTGGTCGGAGGTGCGCGACCACGTCTACAACCTGGAGCGGTCGCTGGGGCCGGTCGTCCGCGTCTACCACGAGTCCCTGTTCGCCGACGGCGAAGAGGGCATGAGGCTGCTCGAGCAACTCAACCCTTCCGGGTACTCCTTCATCTCGGCGATGTGCCAGTCCACCGCGGAGCTGGTGGCAACGGAAGACCGGGCGACCGTTGAGGAGCATTTCGACTGGCAGCGCTGCCTGACCATCGGGCTGATCAGCGAGGCGGTGCAGAACGCCGCCGTCGAGGGCTACCGCAGGACCGCGCAGAGCCGAAACGAACAGGTGAGGCAACGGATTGACGCCACGCTGGCGGAGGGCGAGACCGGCGCGCTGTTCATCAGCGAGGACCACGGCGTGCAGTTCCCCGCCGACGTGCAGGTGTTCTACGTGGCGCCGCCGGCCCTGGACGCACTGAAGCGCTGGCTGGGGGAGCGGATGCGCGCCGCAGGCGGCTAGGCGGCGTGCGACCCCAAGATCCAAAGTGTTGAGGCGAAAAATGAGCCACAGTCAATTGGTTGACAACATGGAGAGAGTCTGGCAGACCATCGATCGGTTGTGCGCCGACTTCGACGAGGCGCAGTGGAAGACACCGACGGACTGCCCCGGCTGGTCGGTCCAAGACCAGATCTCACACCTCGTGGGCAGCGAGTCGGGCATCCTCGGGCGCCCCGAGCCGGACCACACGCCGGCGGACCTCAGCCACACGAAGAACGACCTTGGCAGGCGCAACGAGGTGGTAGTGGACTGGCGCAGGTCCTGGCCCGGGGCCAGCGTGCTGGAGGAGTTCCGCGACGTTACGGCGGAGCGAATGACCGGGCTGCGCGCCATGACCGCCGACGACTTCGAGGTGCAGACGCAGACGCCCGTCGGCCCGGGCAGCATGAGGACCTACCTTGCCATCCGCATATTCGACGCCTGGGTGCACGAGCAGGACATCCGGCGCGCCCTCGAACTGCCCGGCAGCCTGGACGGCCCCGTCGCCGACCACGCCATGAGCAGGATCGTCCTGGCCCTGCCCTACGTTGTCGGGAGGAAGGCGCAAGCGCCCGACGGCTCGTCAGTGGTGTTCGAGGTCACAGGACCGACGCCGGTGAGCCTGCCCATCGGCGTGGAGGGCAGATTCGCCAGGCCGCTGGACGAAGCTCCCGACCAGCCAACCGTCCGCCTGCGGACGGACACCGAGACGTTCGCCTGCCTGGCGTGCGGGCGCTGGGACCCAGAAGAGGTGCTGTCCACGGACAGGCTCGCCATAGATGGCGACAGGGCGCTGGGCGAGACCGTAGTCCGGCAGATGAACTTCATGATCTAGCCGAAGAATGCCAGCGTCGCTTACGGAACTCATAGCCCGGGCACCCTGGAGGGAAGCGGTCACATTTCGGGACACCTGGCCCCACGAGTACGTGCTGACCGAAAAGGACTGCCAGCAGGAATTGCTGGACGCCGTTCGCGAGCGATTCCGCGACGGAGAGGGCGTGGCTTGCCGCTTCTTCAGCATGACCAACACCTACCTGTTCATCGGCGACCACAAGTACTGGTTGATGACGCACTGGGAGGAGTTGAAGCCGGGCGTGAACTACGTGCTGAACCGCGCCAGACTCTACCGGGACCGCCGGGACTTCGTCATCCAGCCGGGAGACACCGGCAATCCGAAGGACTACCCGACCACCCCGGCGCGTCGAATCCGGACGGCAGGAGAAGGTATCGATGGCTAACGATGACACCTTGATGGCTTACATTGTGCCCAGACTCACCAGCGGCGTCGAAGACGCCGCAACAGAGGCTCTGGCGTACATCCTGAACAAGTCGGGGGGCGCGATGAGCGCGTTGAACGAGCTGCTCCAGGAAGGCGGCTTTGGCATCGAATCTATCGCCAGGGTGCAGACCCAAGTGACCTATGAGGATGGTTGCACCCCGGACATGGCAGGTTACGACGCGAGCGGCGGCGCCCGCCTGCTGGTAGAATCGAAGTTCTGGGCCGCGCTCCAGGAAGATCAGGCGAGCCGGTACGCCCTACACCTCGATCAACCCGGCCCGGCGATGCTCCTGGTCATCGCCCCCGAGGTCAGGAGGCAGACCCTGTGGGCTGAGATAGGCCGCCAGATGTCCGATCTGGGCGAGTTGGAACCTGTCACGCCGAGGCAAGCGGGAGTGAAACGGGCCAGGATGGCCTGGAAGGAATCGAGCGCAACGGAACTTCACCTTCTGTTGGTAAGTTGGGACCTGCTGCTCGAGACGATGGACAACCAGTCCGGCGATACCGATGTACGTTCCGACATTCGACAGCTTCGAGGGCTCGCCCAGCGGCAAGACGCGGAGGCCTTCCTGCCGCTACATTCTGGAGATTTGAGCCCAGAGCATGGGCGTCGCTATCAGGGTTACTGTCGACTCTTCGATGACGCAGTCGATGCCAGGGGTGTGCAGGAGAATTGGATGAACACCGAGAAGATGGCTGCATCGTCGAATAGGTGGGGGTCCGGTAGGTGGTTCCGCTTTTCCGGCGTAGACTCGTCGTTCTGGTTCGGCGTCAACCACCGTCTGTGGGCCAGATATGGAGACACACCGTTGTGGCTGGGACTCTATCTCGATGACAGCGGCAAGGTGACTGCGGGTAAGATAGGCAAAGAGCTTAGCGAACAGGTTGCTGATGCCGATTATTTCCGATGGGTTCCAGTGCGCCTGAAGACTGGGGTGGAGTACGAAGAGGTCCTGAACCACGTTGTATCGCAGTTGAAGGCGATAGGCGTGATTGTCGGCGGGCGTCCGGCGGCGACTTCACCCCCATCCTAACCTTCCCCCTGCGAGGGGGAAGGGACTTTGGCATGGGCTGACCTACTTCTGACAGCCCTACCCGCCGCCGACGGCGCGGACTATCTCCAGGCGGTCGCCCTCCTCGAGCGTGACAGAGGGCATCTCGTCCCTGCGCAGGACGTTGCTGTTGTGGGCGACGGCGATGTGGTTGACGTTGACGCCGAGCGATTCCACGTATTCCTGGAGGTTGGTCGGCCCTTCGAGCCGGCGTTCCTTGCCGTTCACAATGACGACGATCATCTCCCGGTCCTCCTGGCCGCGTCGGCGATACTGCTCATGAGACCGCGGGCGGCGCGCTGCGGGTCGTCGCTGCGAGTGATCGCCCCGATGACCGCCACGCCGGCCGCCCCCGCGGCGATCGCGTGGGGCGCATTCCGCTCGTTAACGCCCCCTATGGCGATGTAGGGCACGCTGACCTCCGTCCGCAGCCGCTCCAGTAGCTCCACGCCGGCCGGACACGCGCCGGGGTGCGACCCGGACGGGAAAATCGTTCCCACCACCAGCAGGTCCGCGCCATCTCTTTGCGCACACGCCGCCCCCTCGACGTCGTGTACCGACCGGGAGACCAGCAGCCCCGGGCCGGCCTTACGCGCATCGCCCACTGTCATCGCCTCCTCGCCCAGTTGGACGCCGTCCGCGCCGCTTGCGACGGCGACGTCCACTCGGTCGTTGATGAACAGCAGCGCCCTGCCCTTAGTCAGGAGCCGCAGGTCCTGCGCCATTTCCATCAGCTTTCCTGACGGCAGGTCTTTCTCTCGCAGCTGGACCATGTTCACGCCTCCGCAAAGCGCCAGGGCGACAACCTCGCCGAGCGGCCTGCCTCCCGTCTGCCGCCTGTCGGTGACGAGGCAGAGCGCGGGGAAAGGCAGGCGCGAGGGCAACGCCTAGCTCCGCGCGGCGGAAGCCAGACCCACTGTCGGGCTGCTGGCGGTGGCAAGGTTCTTGCGCTCGATGCGACCGGCATTGTAGGCCATGCGGCCCGCCAGCACGCCCAGCTTGAACGCCTCGCCCATCGCCGAGGGATCGGCCGCCTGGGCGATGGCGGTGTTGACGAGCACGGCGTCCGCCCCCGCCTCCAGCGCCTGCGCCGCCTCGGAGGGGACGGCCAGCCCGGCGTCGACCACGACGGGCACGCCCGCCTCGGCGATTATGATGCGGATTTCGTCCATCGTCTGTATGCCCTGCCCCGAGCCGATGGCGGAGCCGAGCGGCATCACGGTGGCGCAGCCGACGTCCTCCAGCTTTCTCGCGAGCACCGGGTCGGCGTGGATGTAGGGCAGCACGGCGAATCCCTCGTCTACGAGGCGTCCGGCCGCCTCATATGTGCCCACCGGATCGGGGAGCAGGTAGGTCGAATCGGGTATCACCTCGAGCTTTATCCAGTTCGAGCCGGTAACCTCGCGGGCAAGGCGGGCGGTGAAGATGGCCTCCTCGGCCGTTCTGCAGCCGGCGGTGTTGGGAAGGATGGTGTACTTGTCCCAGTCGAAGTAGTCGAGAATGTTCTTCTCTTCGAGGTTGTCGAGGTCGAGCCTTCGGATGGCGACGGTGATGATATCCGCGCCCGATGCCTCGATCGAGTCGACCATCTCCTGCATGGTCCTGTGGCGGCCCGTTCCGACCATCAGTCTCGAGCCGAATTCTTTGCCGTCAATTACCAGAGCGTCACTCATTTCACCCTCACACTCTCGGCGCAACCGCCGCAAAAGAAAGAGCCGCTGAGAAATGCCAGCGGCCCCGATTGCATCAGTGTTCGGCACGTCCCTACGCTGGCATTATCCAGATCAGGTAGCTGTTGGTCGGCGGCGTATTATGGCCGCCCTCTCAGCCTGGCTTGCCCAAGCTCCCAACCGATAGTATTCGCTTGTATGCTTCAGTCAAGAGCATAGCCTACGGCGCGCCAAAAGTCAAAAGAGTGATGATCGCGTAACTGTTCAGAGTTGATGAGGCGAGTCTGAACAAAGGGCCTTTACCCCCATCCTAACCTTCCCCCTGCGAGGGGGAAGGGACTCTTGGCAATCACGAAGTCCGAATAGTTGCTGATCGTCCTAGCCAAGTTCGCCCAGGAACTCCATCACAGCCCGTTCGAAGCCAGCGGGATTGTCGCCGGGCACCAGGTGGCCTGCGCCCAGCACGGTGGTCAGGCGGCCGTTGGGGATGCGCTCGTGCATCGCGCCGGCCGTGCCCTGCGCCACCACGTCGCTCTCACCGCCGCGCACCACCAGCGTCGGGCAACTCAGGCTCTCGATGTATCCCCACAGGCGCTTTGCTGTTTCGGGGTCGCGGCCGATATTGCGGTCGCGCGTTCTCAGCCGCCGGTCATACTTCCACGTCCAATTGCCGTTGGGCAACTGCATCAGGTTGTGCATGATGCTGCCCCGAATCTGCTGAGGGTCGCGGCGGTGGTTGTAGGCCATCACGCGCTCCACAAAGGCGTCCACGGAGTCCAGCTCGTCGTTCTGCGAGGCGAAGCTGCGGATTCGCGTAGTTCCCGGGTTCTCTGTCTCCGGCGCGGAGTCGACTATCACCAGCGCCCGGATCTCCTCGGGGTGGTTGGCCGCGTAGGTGAAGGAATTGCGGCCGCCCATCGACAGGCCCATCAGCACGAAGTTCCGCAGCCCTATGGCCTGTGTCACGGCGTGCAGGTCCTCCTGCTGAGTGTCGGGGGTGTAGTCACCGTCCGGCGCCCAATCGCTGTCGCCGTGGCCCCGCTGGTCGAGCGCCACGACGTGGAAGCGGTCGCACAGGGACAGCGCGACGAAGTCCCAGGAGTGGCACGTCTGCGCGAACCCGTGGAGCAGCAGCACGTCGGGGTTGGCCGGATCGCCCCACTCGAGATAGTGGAAGCGCAGCCCGTTAGCGGTGACGTACCTGTCCTGGGGCAGCGCGTCTTCGGCGAAAGTTACGCCCGCCGCGCGCGCCGCGTCGTGAAGGGACATGCCCTGTGGGGTGGGTGGTGAGGTCAAGTGTTTCTCCTGTCGTTGGTGTTGCGCGCGCCGGACGCCGAGCCAAAGCCGGGGGTCTGGCGGCGTAGGGCTATTTTCGCCGTATGGCGCGGGGTTGGCAAGTGGCGTGTGTTGGCGGCGCGGGCCGGGACTGGCTGCGCGGCGGCCTGGGAGCCGGCCGCGCAGCGCCTCGGGGCCGGCTGCCGCATCGGTCACCGGTCCGCGGGTGGGACGGGTGACGGGCTGCCGAGCGGAGTTGCGTCGGACGATGGCGGGGGCAAACTACTGTGTGAGACGGATCGCCTGGCGATTAGTGTCTCATTCTGATTCTTTTGTTCCTTTGGCTCAGATTTCGTAGCTGGGCGGGCTGCGTTTCTGTTTGTGGATGGAACGGAGTTCGGTTGGATGATTCCGGATTTGACAGTTGGTTGACATGGGTGTCGCGCGGGGGGTGAGGTTGTCAGTGGGTCAGTCATTTGTGATACGGGGGAGTTTCGTACGGATGTGCTGGCTGTGTCAATGGGGGTTGGAATGGCGGCAAAGGGGTCGTGGTTCACGGTGACGGCTGTACAGGATCCGCTTACAGGCTAACACGGCGAATCATGCTGGAGGCACCGTTAGCACTGTTTTCGGCGACCACCGTCCCCTCATTGTCGGCTGCCTTTCTTAGGCGTTCTGACGAGTTGAGGGTACACGGAAGTAGTTGTTCTTGACTGATACGGACACCTTACGACCATCTACATGCTCCACCTTCCCTTCAACTGTACGCACCATTATGCTGCCTTCTTGGACGATGTTCAGATTGCCTCCCGCGCGTATCCCGTGCGATTCATCCCAGAAAGCCAACTCAATGGTGGAGTCTTCCCGCCCATTTCCCTCAAGAACCTGAAACTGCGCGTCAGAATCAAAAGCCATAACTCTTTTCGCTTGACCGTTTATCAAAAGCACGACTGTACGTTTGTTGACCAGATATCTGACGGCATCGTCGAATATCACAAAGATGCCGGAACTCCGAAAAGCAGTAGCTAGCCACGTACCGTCATGGCGACGCTCAATGATGCCCGACCACTCACCAGAGGGTGTGCGTACAATAGCTGACCCCTTTCTAGGCCACTCAACAGCAGCTTGCACATCAACGGCAGATTCTGAACCAGGCAGCCGATACTCCAACGTGCACAGATAGTGGTGCATCGCGTATGTCGGATGCTCGGCCTGCCCCTCCTTCAGCTTCCTCACTAGTTGACCCAGCAGCGATTTTACGCTGGGATCTCCCAGTCCCTGCTGAACCACATCTCGAAGAACAGAGGCTAAGGGTTTCGCTTCCTCCTGCAAAAGGGCCATTGCACGACTGACTGCGCCCTCACGGTCTACATCCTCGGAAGACCACGACCACGTAATTGGTATAGCCGCTTCAATAGCCCATCCCATTGTCGTATCGAGTGACCGATAATCCCCACCCAGCAACAGGCTGTGTACCTCTTCAACTAGCCGTATGTGAATCCCAAAGACAATGCCCTTCAATTTATCGTCAGACTCGCCAGGCAACAGGAAGTACCGCATCTGATTGAAGTTGCTTACTGACCCATGCTCTTGGAGATACTCGCCGAGGCCGTCATAATCCAAGTATGCGTACCCGTAGAATCGCATTGCGTCGTCAAAGGCCATCCCCAGCCTGCACTTGTGCTCGTCGCTCAAGGCGTCGTACACGGGCCCAATGCCATGGGACTTTTCGTCGGGATGCTTCTGGCCGGTTTCCTGGCGAACCAACCACTTGATACCCTGCTCCAGACATAGGTGCAGATGAGGGCCAAACGCTACCTGGGAAACGTCGCCCAGCGCCAGATCGCGCCCACCAACAGCAGCTTGTGTTGCGGCGTCCACAATCGTTCCATGAGCAGCCATCAAGCTATGCTTTTTCAATTCGTCGACTTCCATCCAATTCCCGTCCGGCACTATATCGCCTCATTCGCATCACACTGAGCGCACCAATTGGACATTGCCACTAGAGAGACTGCGGCGTGGTCACTCACCTCTGTGTTTAGAACTATTGAAGGATGCTCAAGACATGATTAGCCTTGCCCAGCCGTACTCTTCAGGGTTGGGTCCAGAAGAATTGCACGAACGTTTAGACTCCATTGGTTCTGGGGGTCAGTTGAATAACGATAGTCTCGCCACCATCGCCAAGGCTGATGGCGAGAATGCCGACAGATCTTGGGGCGATTTTCTCGGCCTGTCTACGCCACGTTTTGCTATGGGTGCGCTGCATGTACTTCCGGGGGGCATCAAGTACTGGGTGAACCACCACACCACCTACTACGTGACCAGCCGCCGGGCGGTGCACATGTACCGGTTCATCTGGCTGGACACGACCGAGATACCGGTGAACGCCATCAACTCCATCTCAGAAACCAAGGGGTTCATCGAGACGCTGACGGGCCGGGGCAGCGTGCTGGTGGCCAGCGGAATAGGCGCCCGGCACAAGGTGCGGATGGGGGAGATAGACGATCCGGGGCCGGTGGCGGCGAGCCTTCGGCAGCTTATGCCGTAAGCGGCCCCTAGATCGGCGGGCGGCGCGTGTGCGCCAAGGATGCCGAACTCCCGCTTGGCGGTTTCCGCTTATCTACGTCCGGTCGAAGTCTTGCCTGCTGATGCCCAAATCCCTGTACGTCATACAGCCACGGAGAGCTTGCCCTCGCCAGCCGGGGACGGGATTATTCCCGCGGGCAGGGGTTTGCCCCGTTCCTGATAGGAGAGTATGAATTGCTCAGCCACGGCGGACAACTCGGCAAGGGCGCTAGTGGGGGTCTCCGCCCATGCCCGGCACCCGGGCAGTTCCGGTATCTCGGCCATGTAGAGCCAGCCCTGGTCTTCACAGGGTTCGTGCAGGATGTAGTTCAGCTGGTACAACTCCATCGCGGCCTCCTTGAAGTGGCGGCACCCCCATCCCCGTATCGAGCGCCCGCGGGCGGGTTTCAAACCCGCCCCTACGATTGTCTGTCGAGGGGGAAGGGACTTTTGGGGAAGGCTCATTGCTGATACCTACCCCTGTCAACCCCTACACCTCCGGACGGCGGGTGTGCCAGCCGGCGGCCTGCTCGTAGGCGTGGGCCACGCGGAGCGCCATCGCCTCGTCCCAGACGCGCGTCGCTACCTGCATGCCGATCGGCATCCCGGATTCGGTGAAGCCGCACGGCACAGAGACGGCGGGCTGGCCGGTGAGGTTGAAGGGCCGGGTCAGGCGGGCAAGCAGCGTCCGCGTCGGATAGGCCTGGCCCGCGACGACCGACTCGCGCTCGCCGATGGGCGGCGCGCAGAACGTGTTCGTCGGCGCCAGCAGCACGTCGTAGGTCCGCATCGCCTCCGCCATCTGCGCGTTGAAGGCCCGCCGTGCTCGCTGCGCCTTCATATAGCCCTGCGCGGGCGTCAGCGCGCCCACCTCGAATCGCTGGCGGACGTCGTCGCCGATGTCGTCGGGGCGCTCGCGCAGGTGCTCAAGGTGCACCTCGGCGGCCTCGACGAACAAAATCGTGCTGGAAATCGCGAGCGCGTGGTCGAGCGCGGGTATGGACACCTCCTCGACGTGAGCGCCTAACTCCTCCAGTACACCGGCGGCGGTCTTCACGGCCTGCGTAACCTCAGGGTCGATGATGTCGTAGAAGTATTCCTGGGGCAGTCCCACGCGCAGACCTGCAACGCCGCCCTGTATCCCCGCCGTAAAATCCTCCACGGGCCTGTCTGCCGACGAGGGGTCGCGCGGGTCGTGGCCGGCGATGGCGTTGAGCACGAGTCCGGCGTCCAGCGCCGTGCGCGTCATCGGCCCCGCCGTGTCCAGGCTGAACGCGAGCGGGTAGACGCCGTGGCGGCTTACGCGCCCGAACGTGGGCTTCAGTCCCACTATGCCGCAGAACGACGAGGGTATGCGAATCGAGCCGCCGGTGTCGCTGCCGAGCGCGGCCATGCACTGCCCGGACGCGACCGACGAGCCGGACCCTCCGCTGGAGCCGCCGGTAATCCGCGAGGTGTCCCACGGGTTGTGGGCGTCGCCGTCGTGGGGGTTCTCGCTGGACGCCCCCAGCGCGAACTCGTGCATTTGCAGCTTGCCCATCAGCACCGCGCCCGCCTCGCGGAAGCTCTCCGTAACCCCCGCGTCGTAGTCCGGCACGAAGTCGGCGAGTATCCTGGAGCCGATGCCCGTGCGCACGCCGCGGGTGTAGTACAGGTCCTTCAGGCCCACGGGAATGCCGTGCAGCGGCCCGAGGCGTCCGCCCGACCGGACGGCGTCCTCGGCCGCACGGGCCTCGGCGGAGGCCTGCTCCGCCATCACAGTGATGAAGGAGTTGAGGGCGCCGTCGGTCCGCTCGATGCGCTCCAGGTGCGCGTCGATCAGCTCGACCGGCGACAACTGCCCGGAGGCGATCAGCTCCGACGCCTCAGCGATTGACAGCCAGCACAGTTCCGGATTACTCATCTTCGCCCACTCCCGGCGCATCGACCCTGAAACCCACGGCAGGCTCGACGCCCTCCAGGTCCAGAGACTCCACGCCCCCCAACGACTCCATGGCCTGCGTGACCTGGGGCAACAGCTCATCGAGCTTATCGTCACCCAGTTCGAGGCCGGCGGCAGCCGCCAGCGCAATCAGCGTTTCCTTGGTTACGGTTATCCTGCTTCCGCTCACGTTGACCTCCTTAGACGTTGCTACGTACCCGAGGCGCCGAGCGTTCTTCCTCCGTGCTCAGCAGCAGCGAGCCGAGATTGCGTACCCGGCGGTTGGCGAGCGCCGGCCCGAGCGCGAATCCGACCACGGCGAGTCCACCCAGCGCCAGCGTGAACGGCGCGCCTATCCTGCCGGCGACCTGGCCCATCAGCCCGCCGCCGAGCGGCATAATGTTGTAGGTCATCCCGTACAGCCCCATGACCCGGCCCCGCATCCTGTCCGGCACCAGCGTCTGTAGCGAGCTCATGATGGACATCATGTACGCGGAGTTGGTCAGGCCCATAAGCAGCATTATCGCGAGCGCGAGCGGATAGAATGCCACGTATTCGGACGTAAGCGCGAATGCGATTATGAGCAGGCCGAAGAGCGTGGCGCCGCCCACTATGATCGCGCCGACCTTGGATACGTCGCTCTGCGAGCTGAGCCACATCGTCACGCCCAGTGCGCCCACGCCGCCCGCGCTGAGCAGCCAGCCCTGCCCGGCCGCGCCCACCTCCAGGATGTCCCGCGCGAAGATGGGCATGAGCACGACGTAGGCCATTCCGAAGAAGCTGTTGAAGAACGTCATCCCGATGAGAATGGAGAACGTCGAGTTGTCCTTGACGAACCGCAGCCCTTCCACAAGGTCCTGCGCCGCACTGCTGCCGCGTCGTGTCTCTATCGGCGGGACCCTGACCACGAGCATGACGAGCGCCATGGTGAAGAACCCCGCCGCGCCCAGGAAGAACGCGGCGTGCGTGTTCAGTACCGCGACCACGATCCCCGCCAGTGCCGGCGCCGCGATGCGCGTGCCCTGCCATACGGAGGAGTTGAGGGCGACGGCGCTCATCATGACCTTGCGCTCTAT
Organism: Dehalococcoidia bacterium; assembly: GCA_965226695.1. GTDB lineage: Bacteria > Chloroflexota > Dehalococcoidia > Lucifugimonadales > CATOSD01 > CATOSD01. The sequence goes on along the minus strand of OZ245405.1, from coordinate 1,648,990 downwards.
CAGGTGCGGGTAGAGCGCCTGCCGCGCCGGCTGGTCGAACGCGTTCACGCCGCCCACGACGAATCCTATCGCGACCAGGTGCCACGGCTGGACCAGCTCGAACAGGGTTATGACGGCCAGCAGAAGTATGAGCGCGGCGTTCGCGGTCTGGGTGACGATTATCACCGCCCGCTTGTCCATCCTGTCGGCGTACACTCCCCCGAAGAGGTTCAGCAAAATGGCGGACGCCGAACTGGCGATCCACACCGTGCCGAGGAATGCGGCCGAGCCGGTGAGCTCGTATGCCAGCCAGCCCTGCGCGAACATGAGCATCTGGAAGCCGGCAACGGACGCGAGAGAGCCGAGCCAGAATCGGCGATACATAGGATACCGCAACGCCGGCGGAAGCGTGAAGCGGGTCCTGCGGGGGCTCTTTTCGATGTGGAGGTTCTGGTCCAATCGCGCTCCTCTAGGCAGGCGACGTGGGGGTACTCGACCGGATCACCGCCGGCCAGGCGAATCACCGGCGCGCCGCGCGGGGGTTGCGCTGATACCGCACGACTGCGCGTGCAGGCCGAGCCGGACGACTAGTCTTTGAGCGGGATGCGGCCCCAGGTGACGGTGTCGACTTCGTCGCAGAGCGACTTGTCGCGAATCATGTCCCGGATCGCGAGAAGGGTCGCGTTGACCTCATTGGTGACGTAAACCCAGTCAGGAGCCTCCGGGAACCAGTAGGGAGACGTTATGCGGACGACCTTCTTCTCATCCGCGTTCAGGTAAATGCCAAACTTAGAAGCGTGCTCCAGCATCGTAGACTCCTGGGTTCCAGCTTGTTGGACAGTGAATGCGATGGGCCGCAATGCACGGCCCGGAATGACGCGCCACAGTATATCAGGTTTGGGGCGGCGCTCCCAAATCCCCGCCGGGCGGGCGTGCCTATCTCAGATTACCAGGCGGACAACACACGGAGGCCCCTGTCTCCCTGGGTTCCCGCGTTCGCGGGAATGACGATTTCTCGCGCCCCTACTCGACGGTCACGGACTTCGCCAGGTTTCTGGGCTGGTCCACGTCGCAGCCGCGGCGCAGGGCGACGTGGTAGGCCAGCAGCTGCATGGGCACGGCCATGAGAACCGGGGTGAGCGACGGCGACACTTCTGGCAGGTAGATCACGTCGTTCGCCAGCTCCGAAATCTCCTCGTTGCCCTCCGTGGCAACCGCGATGACCGCTCCGCCGCGCGTGCGCACCTCGTTGATGTTGCCGACCATCTTGTCGTACAGCCCATCGCTCGGGGCGAGCGCGACCACCGGAAGGTTCTCGTCTATCAGCGAGATGGGACCGTGCTTCATCTCGCCGGCGGGATAGCCCTCGGCGTGAATGTAGCTCAGCTCCTTGAGCTTCAGCGCCCCCTCCATGGCCAGTGGATAGTTCGCGCCGCGGCCCAGGTACAGAAAGTTTTCGCGACGGTGGTAGACCGCCGCCAGCCGCATGTAGCGCTCTTCGTCGTCAACGAGCCGTCCCAGAAGACCGGGCACGGCGGCAAGCTCCCGGCTGAGCGCCCGCACCCGCTCCGGGCTGAGCACGCCGCGCCTGGACCCGACGTGCAGCGCGAGCAGGTAGAGCGCGAGCAGAGAGCAGACGAACGTCTTGGTGGACGCGACGCCTATCTCCGGGCCCGCCCTGAGCATCAGCGAGCCGTCCGCGACCCTCGTCGACTGCGCGCCAGCGTAGTTGCACAGCGTGAGCTGGCGCGCACCCTTGCGGGCGGCCTCCTCCATCGCAGCGAGCGTGTCCGCCGTCTCTCCGGACTGGGATATGGACACGACCAGGGTGCGGCGGTCGATCGCGGGCTCTCTGTACCTGAACTCGGAGGCGTTGTCGGCCTCCGCAGGTATGCGTGCGAACGACTCCATCCACATGCGGCCCACCATGGCCGCGTGCAGACTGGTGCCCATGCCCACGAGAATCACGCGGTCGATTTCGGCCAGCTCGCTGCCGGTGTAGGGGACCTCGTCCAGCGTCGTGGTCAGCTTGTCGAAGTCCACGCGCCCGCGGAGGGCGTCCACCGCGGCCTCCGGTTGTTCGTGAATTTCTTTGAGCATGTAGTGGCGGAAGGTCCCCTTCGCCGCCGCGCGGCCGTCGTACGGAGCGGGCACGGGCGACTTGCGCACGGCCTTGCCGTCCACGGTCGAAAACTCGGCGCCGGCCCCGCGGATGGCAACCATCTCCCCGTTCTCCAGGTATGCCACCCTCTTGGCGTGGCCGAGCAGCGCGGGCAGGTCGCTCGCGAGCAGCATCTCGTCCTCGCAGTAACCCACGACGATGCCGCCGGCGTTGCCGAGCCGCACACCCACGACTGAGCCGGGCGCGCTCCGACACATGGCCACCAGTGCGTTGGCGCCGCGCATCCCTGAGCAGGCGGCCCTCACCGCGTTCTCGAAAGGCAGGCCCTTCGCCATCTCGGACTCGATCAGGTGGGGTATGCACTCCGAGTCCGTTTGCGAGGCGAAACGGTGGCCTTGCGCCGTGAGCTGACGGCGCAGCTCCGCGTAGTTCTCCACGATGCCGTTGTGGGCCACAACCACGTCGCCGGTGCAGTCCGCGTGCGGGTGCGCGTTCTCGTCGGTGGGCGCGCCGTGCGTGGCCCAGCGTGTGTGGCCGATGCCCGTCTCACCCTCGGGAAGACACTCGCCGATGTGAGCCCGGAGGTTGGCGAGCTTGCCCGCCAGCTTGCGCACCTGGGGCCCTCCCGCCGGACCCTGCAGCGCGATGCCGGCGCTGTCGTAGCCGCGGTACTCCAGGCTCGCCAGGCCCCCCAGCAGTATGGGCGCGGCCTGCCTGTTGCCGGTGTAGCCGATTATTCCGCACACGTTACGACTCCGTTCACCCCCATCCCCCCATATCACCCCCATCCTAACCTTCCCCCTGCGAGGGGGAAGGGACTGTTGAGGCGCCGTACTCGCCGCGATAGCTTTCCGGCAGAAGCAGGGCCACGCGCTCCATAATCATGTCGTTCAGGCTGCCCAAGACCTCGCGTGTGGGCCTGCCCTCGATGACCGGCAGCGAGAAGGCCTGGCCTATGTTCAACCGGATTTTGCCTGTCGGAAAACACAGCCTGTGCCAGTTTTGAAGACCCTCTGTCCCGGTCATGCCCACGGGTAGAATGGGTGCTTGGGACTTGAGCGCCAGCCGTTCGATGCCCGGCACCGCGCGACGCATCGCCCCCGGGCTGCGCGTGCCCTCGGGAAATAGCGCTATGACCTGATCGCGGCTCAGCATGTCCAGCATCCAGCGGTAGGCGCGCGAGTCCGCGGACTCCCTGCGCAGCGGGTAGGCCCCCCAGGAGCGGAGGAACCAGTTGCTCAGGGAAGTGGAGAATAGCGAGTGCTTGGCAACGAACCACGGGCGCCTTGGCAGCAGGCTTGCGAGAAACGAGGGGTCCACGTAACTCTGGTGGTTGCACACTACGATCAGCGGACCCACCGGCGGAACGTTCTCCGCGCCCGTCACCTCGCAGTCCGCGAAGGCCCTCAGCGTGCCCCTCTGCATTGTGGAGCACAGCGAATACACCCAGCTCACCGGCAGTCCTCCCACAGCGCCATCGCCAGCGCGACGACCTCCTCCACGCTCATGCAATCCGTCTCGACTATGGTGGCGTTCGGCGCGGGCAGGCTCTGTTTGGCGTCCAGCCTGTCGCGGCGTTCTATGCCGCACACCACATCCTCAAGACGGCTCTCAGCGCCCTTGCGGAGGCGTTCGTCGTGGCGGCGTTGGGCGCGCGTCCGGACGGACGCCGTCAGGAACAGCTTGACCTGGGCGTCGGGCAACACCACGCGGCCGATGTCGCGGCCCACCATCACCACAGGCGCTTGCGCGGCGATTTCGCGCTGCCGCGCGATAAGCGCCTTGCGCACGTCGGGCATGGCAGCCACGCCAGGCACGACATCCTCCACTTCGGGCAGTCTAAGGAAGTCCGTGACGTCCGCGCCGTCCGCCAGCAGCCGCCCGCTGGCGTCGTCCAACGGTTTCATGTCCAGGCGGCGGGCGAGCGCGGCCACGGCGTGTTCGTCGTCCGCGCCGACGCCGCGAGCTAGCGCGGCCCACGCCACCGCGCGGTACATCAAGCCCGTGTCCAGGAAGGCGCAGCCCAGCCTGCGGGCCAACGCCATGCCCACCACTGTCTTGCCCGACGCCACCGGGCCGTCTATCGCGATTCGAATTGCCATACGTGCGCGCGCCTTTTGAGTATGCGCCGAATTATAGACGCCGAAACAGTGGTCGACAACGGCGCGCCGGCGTGGCTGGGCGACCCGGCTGGGGCCGTTGTCGGAGGCCGGTGCGACGTCGATGAGTCAAAGCTCGAACCGCGTGCCCACGGTGTTCTGCACGAATGCGTCGGGGAACGCCGCGGCCAGCGCGTGCGCTGCACGCCACCCGGTGCAGTGCGCGGGAACGAGCACACTGGGGTCGATGTCCGCCAGGGCGGCGCACGTGTCGGCGATTATGGGGTAGAACGACGGCGCGCCGAGGTGGAAGCCGCCGATGACCGCGTGGACTGCGTCAATGCCGGTGAGCCGCCTGGCGTAGCGGACGATGTTGACGATGCCGGCGTGGCCGCATCCGGTGAGCACCACAAGCCCCTTATCACGCACGTTCATCAGCAGGGCCTGGTCGTCCAGAATCAGCGGGTCTGGGCGCCACTCGCCGCCGCGGAGCGCCTGGTGTTCGGCAAAACCGCGCTCGAACGGCGTGGTGCGGTCGACCTCGCCGGTCACCAACAGCGCCCCGTCCAGCAGGAATGAGGGCTGGCGGTCCTCGATGATCTCGAACCCCGCGCCGAGCAGCGCCGGCTTGCTCGTGGAGGGCATATCGCGCGGCTCGCGGCCCGGAATGGCAACCCGACGCTGAGTCCAGAAGTCGGGGTGAATGGTAACCGGCATCTTCACACTTCCGCCAAGTTCGTCGAACAGCCCGTTCAACCCCGTCGTGTGGTCGTAGTGGCCGTGGCTCAGAACGATGGCCTCGATGTCCCTGGCCGAAATCTCGAGCCGCCTCATGTTATCCATCATGCCGTTGGGCGAGACGCCCGTGTCGAACAGGACCGTGTGGCTGGAGCCGCCCTTCTCGACGCTGACGAGTGCCGAGAAGCCGTGTTCCGCGCGCAGGTTGTCGGCCGCTTCCCCCGACTCGAAGAACCGCACGGGGACTCTCGGGGAGCCCGGCCCCGCGGAGGGCCGCTTGGCCGCGCCCTCGTCCCTCAGCAGCGCATCGGAAACGTTGTCCACAAGGGTCGTGATGCTGACCGAGTCCACTGGTTCGAGCGTGATGGGTTGCATTACGGCTCCGTTTCGAGTGATTCGAGTAACGGGGACTAGCATAGCACGTGCGCGGCTCATTTTCTTTTCGACGGCTACTGCGTTCCTCACTTCGTGACAACCGGCCATTATGTATGCTAACATTTCGGGCGCGGCGTCGCCCGTCGCGGGTGCGGCATGGCGACGCGAGGCCGACAACGTCAATCGCAAGTCGAAAGGGAGCGTTTGAGGGCGTGCTTCTGTACCCATCCGCCAGGTGGTCGCGACAGGCTTGCGCGCTTGATGGCATTGCTGCCCGCAGTGCCATCTCTTTTTTTGCTTCCAACAAACTAGAGTCGAGGTGAACTAATGCCTACTTTCGTGGATCCCAAGGTGTGCGACAGCTGCAGCTCGTTGGATGTGCCCCAATGCGTGCACATCTGCCCCAACGACCTTATGGTGCTGCTCGAGGACACCCGCAAGGGCTTCAACCAGGAGCCTGAAATGTGTTCCGAGTGCTTCGCCTGCGTGAAGATGTGCCCGCAGGAAGCCATCGGAGTGCGGGGCTATGCGGACTTCGTGCCGCTGGGCGCGTCCCTCAAGCCCCACAGGACCGACAGCGACATCACCTGGGACGTAAGGTTCAGGGACGGCAGGACGCTCACTTTCAACTTCCCTGTGCGCACGACGCCGGTCGGCTCAACGGAGCCGTACAAGGACTTCCCCGAGCCCGGACCGGAGGACGCGGCAGGCCAGGGACTGGCTGGCGAATCCATCTGGCTGGGCGTGGACAATCTGTCCACGATGCAGAGCTAATAAGGAAGGTTTCATAGGACATGACAACGCCTGACATACAGACTATCGAGTGCGACGTCCTCATCGTCGGCGGCGGCATGAGCGGCTGCGGCGCGGCATTCGAGGCCAACTTCTGGGGCAAAGACTTGCGCGTCGTGATGGTCGAGAAGGCCGTGATCGAGCGTAGCGGAGCCACCGGCGAGGGCCTGTCCGCCATCAACTGCTACATGGGCATGCGGTCCGGCTGGAACACTCCCGAGGACTTCGTGGAGTACGTTCGCAACGACATGATGGGTATCGCGCGCGAAGACCTGGTGTACGACGTGGCCCGCCACGTCGACGCTTCGGTCCACATGTGGGAGGAGTGGGGCCTGCCCATATTCAAGAAGCCCGACGGCTCCTACCAGCGCGTCGGCCGCTGGCAGCTTCCCATCCACGGCGAGTCGATCAAGCCGGTGGTCGCCGAGCCGGCCCGCACGGCCCTCGGACCTGACAACCTGTACGAGCGTATTCTCATTACGCACCTGCTGCCGGACAAGCGCGACGAGAACCGCATAGCGGGAGCGATAGGCGTGGGCGTCCGCGACGGCAAGATCTACGTCTTCAAGGCGCGCGCCGTTGTCTGCACGTCAGGAGGCGCTTCCAACATCTTCCGCCCGCGCTCGACCGGTGAGGGTCTGGGCCGCACCTGGTACTCGGTGTTCGACACCGGCTCGGTGTACGGCCTGGTCATCCCGCTGGGCGCGGAGATGACGCAGATGGAGCACCGCTTCGTGCCGTCGCGCTTCAAGGACGGCTACGGGCCAATCGGCATGTGGTTCCAGTTCTTCGGCGCGAGAGCCACCAACGCCTACGGCGAGGACTACACCCAGACCAGGGCTGCCGACCTGAAGAAGTTCGACCCCTACGGTTCCGCTGTTCCAACGCCGACACCTCTTCGCAACCACCAGATGTTCCTGGACATCAAGGATGGCAAGTCGCCCATCTACATCCGCACCGAGGAGGCGATAGCCAGGCTGTCGAAGGACGACAACGGCGAGTTCGACCCAGTCAAGTTCGAGGAAGTGCGCAGCGAGGCCTGGGAAGACTTCCTGGACATGACGATCTCCCAGGCGCTGATGTGGGCGTCCCAGAACATCGCCCCGGAGGACACTCCTTCCGAGATAGTCCTGGCGGAGCCCTACATCATGGGCTCGCACTCCGGCGAGGCCGGCGCGTGGGTGAGCGGTCCCGACGACCTGGCCCCTCCGGAGTACAAGTGGGGCTACAACCGGATGCTCACCATCAACGGCCTGTTCGCCGCCGGCGACGGCGTTGGCGGGGCGCCCCACAAGTTCTCGTCCGGCTCCTTCACCGAGGGCAAGATTGCCGCGAAGTCGGCCGTCGCCTACGCCCGTGACGTGGCCGACGCCCCGCAGATAGACGAGGACAGGGTGCAGGAGCTGGCCCGCGAGATTCTGAGGCCGCTCGACACCTTCAAGACACACAGCGGGGTGTCCACATCCGAAGAGGTCAACCCCAACTACCTCATGCCGAAGCAGGCGCTCATCCGGCTGCAGAAGATAATGGACGAGTACGCCGGCGGCATCTCCACGCAGTACACCATGAACGAGCCGCTTCTCAACCGCGGGCTGGAGTTGCTGACCTGGCTGAGGCAGGACCTCGATCAGCTTGCCGCGCGTAACTTCCACGAGCTGCTCAGGGGCTGGGAGGTAGTACACCGCGCCTGGGTCGCTGAGGCCCACGTGAGGCACCTGCTGCACCGGAAGGAGACGCGCTGGCCCGGTTACTACTACCGCAGCGACTATCCCGACCTGGACGACGAGAACTGGCGGGTGTTCGTCAACTCCCGGTTCGATCCCAACACCAAGAACTGGGACGTCTTCACCAAGCCTTACAAACAGCTCGTCAAGTAAGACGCGCGAGGCCTGCACGACGTAGAATGCGAGAGCGCCACGCCTAGCAGGGCGGCGGCGCTCTCCGCTTGGTGGCGGTTAGCGAACCACCCTTTAGAGAAGGTTGAACGGGGTTTGAAGTCGTAGAAATGGCCATTGTGAACGGCAACACCGAATTCGCGGGCAAGGTGGCGATGGTCACCGGCGCCGGGCAGGGAATGGGCCGCGCCGTTGCCGCGAGGCTGGCGGCGGCAGGCGCAAGGGTCGTGGTTAACGACATCAGCGCCGAATCGGCCGAGCGCACGGCCAAGGCGCTCTCGGACGCCGGGCATGACGCCACGGCGGTCGCGGGCGACGTGTCCCGGCCCGATGCCGTGCGCGAGATGTTCCGGACCGCCGTCGACCACTATGGCGCGCTGCACGTGCTGGTCAACAACGCGGGCATTCTGTACCCAACTGCGGTCGAAGACATGGACGCGGACGAGTGGGACCTGGTTATCGCCGTCAACCTCAGGGGCACGTTCCTGTGCTCCCAGGCAGCCATAGGTCCCATGCGCGAGGCCGGCTGGGGGCGAATCGTCAACTTCTCGTCGACCGCGGGCAAGAACGTCAGCACCGTCGGCGGCGCGCACTACACCGCCGCCAAGGCGGGCGTGCTCGGCTTCACGCGGCATCTCGCGAAGGAAGTTGCCGCCTACGGCATCACCGTGAACGCAGTCTGTCCGGGCCTGATCGACACGGAGATGGTGCGCACGGTCATCGACCCGGAGCGCGCGGACGCATACGCCCGCGGCTTTCCCATAGAGCGGCTGGGCGAACCGGGAGAGGTCGCCGAGCTGGTGGCGTTTCTAGCGTCGGACCGGGCATCGTACATCACGGGCGCGTCGCTGGACATCAACGGCGGCGACCTGATGATCTGAGCGCCGAAGGGGATTGGGTGTAGCGTGGAACGCATTCTGGTAACCGGCGCGGCCGGGCAGATTGGCTCAGAGCTGGTGCCCGAGCTGAGGGAGCGCTACGGCGACGACAGAGTCGTGGCTGCGGGCCACGTGACGCCACTGCCGCCCGACGTGCGGGACGCCGGCCCGTCGACGACGGTCGACGTCTCCAGCTACGACGACGTCGACGCCGCCCTCAAGCGGTTCGAGATAGGGACGCTCTACCACATGAGCTCGATCCTGTCGGCGCTGGCGGAGAATAGCCCGGCGACGGCCTACGCCGTGAACGTGGCCGGCACCTACAACGTGCTGGAGGCGGCCAGGAGCAACGGCCTGCAGCGCGTGATCGTGCCGAGTTCGATCGCCGCATTCGGGCCGGACACGCCCCGCGACGCGACGCCCAACGACACCGTTCTGCGGCCCACGACGCTCTATGGCATCGCCAAGGTGTTCGGCGAGCTGATGGGCAATTACTACGCAGAGAGGCGGGGCCTGGACGTCCGGGGCGTGCGTCTGCCCGGAATCATTAGCTGGAAGACGGAGCCGACGGCCGGCACCACCGACTACGCGGTGGCTATCTTCTACGGCGCAATCAGGGAAGGGCGCTACACCTGCTACCTACGTCCCGACACCGCGCTGCCGATGATGTACATGCCGGACGCCATCGACTCGCTTGTGCAGCTCGCAGAGGCCGACGCCGGTGGGCTGGAACACCACGCCGACTTCAACGTCGGCGCGATGAGCTTCACACCCGCCCAACTCGCTGAGGCGATACGCGGGCGCATCCCGGGATTCGTGATGGAATACGAGATAGACCCGTTGCGCCAGGCCATAGCGGACTCCTGGCCGGACTCCCTGGACGACTCGGCCGCCCGCCGAGAGTGGGGTTGGAATCCGCGATATGACCTGGACGCCATGGTCGACGACATGCTGGAGAACCTGTCCCGCAAGCTCGTTGGCGGGTGACGGGGCTGGACTTCCTATCCCTGGCGGAATGGCAGAGGTAGCCAGGAGAGGCGAGACAGCGGCTAGCCTCGCTCCAGCAGCTCGATGCGCACGTTCTCCGGCGCGAGTACGAATGCGATCTTGACCCCCGGGCGAAGCTGGAATGGCTCCACTGTGAACTCGGCCCCGCGCTGCTTCAGCTCCGCGGCGGCCTCTTCCAGGTTATCGACCGTAAAGCCGAAGTGGTCCAGCCCCAGGTACGGCTCGGCGGGCGCTTCGGGGACGTCTTCGCCTTCGCCCACTTTCGCCAGGAAGAGCGTTAGGCCGTCGATGTCCAGGTCGATGCGGCTCTGCCCATCCGACTGTACCGACCGCAGCACCTGCGCGCCGAACACCCTGGCGTAATACTCCGCGGTGGCTTCGAGATCCCGCGAGCGCAGGTGGATGTGGTCGTATCTGAACCTCATGTTCGCCTCCAGGCGTGCGCGGCTAAGCCTGTCCAGTCAGCTCTTGCAGGGTGCGGCCTATCTCGCCGGGCGCAGGGATAATGGCGACTCCGGCGGCGGCGAGCGCGCGCTTCTTCTCGACGGCGCGGGCAGCCGACCCCGTGATGATGGCGCCTGCGTGGCCCATGCGCTTGCCGGGCGGTGCGCTCTCACCCACTATCAGGGCAGCTATGGGTTTGGTGAATCCACCGCGGATGTATTCGGCTGCCTCCTGCTCTTTGGTCCCGCCGATTTCGCCGATCATCACCACGTTGTCCGTGTCTGGGTCGTCCTGAAACTTCTGAAGTATGTCGATGAACGAGGTGCCGCTCACAGGGTCGCCGCCGATGCCCACGCAGGTAGACTGTCCGATGCCCAGCGCCGTCAGTTGCCCAACCGCCTCGTAGGTCAGTGTGCCACTCCTGGACACGACGCCGGTGCGGCCGGGTATGTGGATGTGGCCGGGCATGATGCCCATCTTGAAATTCTCGCCGGGCGAAATCACTCCCGGGCAGTTGGGGCCAATCAGCGTCACGGGCCTACCCTGAATGTACCTGACCACCTTCACGGTGTCCATCACCGGTATGCCTTCGGTAATGCAGGCTATCAGCCCGATGCCCGCGTCGACGGCCTCGATAATGGCGTCGGGAGCGAAAGGGGCCGGAACGAAAATCAGGGACGTGTCCGCGCCGGTCTCAACGACCGCCTGCTCGACGGTGTTGAACACGGGCACCGATTCGCCGAACGTCTCGCCGCCCCTGCCGGGCGTGACGCCCGCCACGAGTTGCGCGCCGTACTCCATGCAGCGCTGCGCGTGGTAGCTGCCCTCTCTGCCCGTGATCCCCTGCACCAGCAGGCGGTTGTCCCTGTTTACAAGAATGCTCATGTATAGTCCCCGTGTGGGTTCGCGGCGGGTTTTTTGGACCTGACCCGCAGGCTAAACGCCGGTCGCCTTTATAGCCTCGGCGGCCTGGTTCAGGTCGTCGACCAGGGTCACGTCAAGGCCCGATTCAGCGAGAATCTGCCGCCCCTCCTCCGCGTTGGCGCCAAGCATACGAACCACCATGGGCCGCATCGCCGCCGGTTCGCGTACCGCCGTGAGAACGAACCCGCGGGCCGCCACGTCGCAGCGCAGTATGCCGCCGAAAATGTTGACGAACACAATGGCAACGCTTGGGTCTTTCAGCACCAGGCTAAGCGACGCGGCCGTCTTCTCATCGTCGGCGCCGCCGCCAATGTCCAGAAAGTTCGCCGGCGACGTTCCCGCCGCGGCGATCACGTCCATTGTCGCCATGGCGAGCCCCGCGCCGTTCACGATGCAGCCGATGCTGCCATCCAGCTTGACGTAGTTGATGTCGTACTTGCGCGCCTCGACCTCGAGCGGGTCCTCCTGCTCGGCGTCCCGCAGCTCTGCGATGCCGGCGTGCCGGAACAGCGCATCGTCGTCCACGTCCAGCTTGGCATCCACCGCCAACAGCCGCCCGTCCCTGGTGACCACCAGTGGGTTAATTTCGGCCAGTGAGCAGTCGTTCTCATCGAAGACGGCGTAAAGGCGTTCGATGATCGTCCCGGCCTGGCGTACGAGGCCGCCGGTAAGTTTCAGTTCGTAGGCGAGGGTCCGGCCCTGGTAGGGTACGAATCCCAGCATCGGGTCGACGGGCGCGCGCAGTATGCGCTCCGGCGTCTGCTCGGCGACCTCTTCGATGTCCATGCCGCCGGCATCGCTCGCCATAACCACCGCGCCGAGAGCGGCGCCGTCGATAACCATGCCGACGTATAGCTCGCGCTCGACTTCTATTATCTCCTCTACCAGCACGGCCCGCACGGGCACGCCACCGGCGCCTGTCTGCGCGGTCACTAGGCGGGTGCCAAGCATGGCGTCAGCCGCGGCCCTCGCTTCTTCCGGCGTGTCGACCAGCTTAATGCCACCGGCTCTGCCGCGCCCGCCCGCATGCACCTGGGCCTTGAGCACAGCCTTGCCGCCCAGGTCGCGCGTGGCCTGCTCGGCCTCGTCAGGCGTAGTCGCAAGGCTACCCCGTGGCACGGGCACGCCGCGCTCGGCGAGGATGCGCTTGGCCTGGTATTCGTGAATCTTCATTCAAACACTCCAGAACGGCGTGCGTAACCACCTGTTTTCCGCACGGTGGGGGAGGTCTGCGCAGCCGTTCAATTCTGGCGGAGGGGATGGGATTCGAACCCATGATCCCTTTCGAGATGCCGGTTTTCAAGACCAGTGCCTTAAACCGCTCGGCCACCCCTCCACGGCCGCGGTTCCGCCCCCATTGTAGTGGCTGGCCGGACTGTCGGCAAGCGCGCGGGAGGGCGTACAGGCCGTCGTCGTCGCGTCCACGGCGCTTCGGCTTGCGCCGCAACACGTTAGGCCTTATCCTGTTACGGAATCAGCCGGGCAGGGAACCGACGTGCATCGGGCCGGGTGCCAGCCGGGCGCGAAAAGGAGACGCAGGCGTTGAATCTGGATGGCGGGCAACTGAGAGAGCGCATACGCTCCGCCGTGTCGTCGCAGATTCAGACGACGATAACCGTGTTATCTTGCCTGCTGGCCGTTCAGGACGAAATCGGCTACCTGCCGGACGAGGCTCTGGAAGAAGTGGCCTCGCACATGGACGCGACCATCAACGAGGTCTGGGGCGTGGCCAGCTTCTACACGAACTTTCGGTTTACGCCCCCCGGCGACCGCGTGGTCGAGGTGTGCTGGGGCCCTACGTGCCACCTGCTCGGCGCCCCCCACATACTCAAGGCCGTAATGGACGAACTCGGCCTGGAGGACGAGGGGGAGACCGAGGGCAACCGGACCAGCCTCAAGTACAACACCTGCCTGGGCGCCTGCTCGCAGGCGCCGGTCATGATGGTAGACCACCGGTTGGTTGGCCGGCTGACTATCGACAAGGCCCTCGCCCGTGTCTCAGAGGCGAGAGACGGCGCCTAGAGGACGTTTGCCATGCCCGATCTCCACGAGCTGAAGACGGAGGCCGACACGCGTTGGCGTGGCCTCGTGAACGGGTCGAAGCCTTGGATCAGGGTGGGCACCGCGATGTGCGGCCACGCTGCCGGAGCTTACGACACCCTCGCCGCGATACGGGAGACGCTCCAGAGCCTTGGCGTGGACGCGGAGGTGGATGAGGTAGGCTGCCTGGGCATCTGCTACGCCGAGCCGCTGGTTGACGTCACACTCCCCGGCGGCTCGCGGCTGTTCTTCCGCAACGTCGAGCCCGCCGACTCGTCCGAGATCATAGCCACCTACGTCGCCAAGGGCGAGATCCCGGACGACAAGGTGCTAGGATACCTGGGCGAAAGGCCGATACGCGGCGTCCCCAACCTCGCCGAGCTGCCGGGAATCCGGCTCCAACAGCGTGTGGCCCTGCGCAACGCAGGCAACATCGCGTTTGACGACATCTACCAGTACCTTGCTAACGACGGCTATAGCGGCCTGAACAAGGCGCTGTTCGAGATGGAGCCGCCCGACGTCATCAAGGAGATAACCGACTCCGGGCTGCGCGGTCGAGGGGGCGCGGCCTTTCCCACCGGCATCAAGTGGAGCTTCCTGGTCGGCTCGCCCGGACCACCCAAGTACATCCTGTGCAACTGCGAGGAGGGTGACCCGGGCGCCTACAACGACAAGGGCATTCTCGAAAGCGACCCGTTCACGCTTATCGAGGGCATGGCCATAGCCGGGTACGCCACCAACTCGACGAACGGTTTCGTGTTCATTCGGCACGGCCACGACGGCCCGATTTCGCGCACCCGCAGGGCGATCGAGCAGGCATACGAGCTGGGGCTGCTCGGAGAGAACATCCTCGGGTCGGGCTTCAGCTTCGACATGGAGGTCGCCCTGACCGGCGAGTCCTACGTTTCGGGCGAGGAGACGGCGCTGATGGACGCCATCGAGGGCAAGCGCGCCCAGCCCAGGCCGAGGCCTCCCTTCCCGGCAGCCTCCGGGGTGTGGGGGAAACCCAGCAACATCAACAATGTGAAGACGCTATCGTACGCGCCGGCGATAATCTCCCGCGGCGCCGAGTGGTTCTCGTCCATAGGTGTCAACCGAAGCACCGGCACCGCCATCGCCTGCCTCAACGGCCAGATAAGGTACCCCGGCCTGTACGAGGTGCCAATGGGCATGACGCTGGGCGAGGTGATAAACGGGATTGGCGGCGGCGTGCCCGGAGGCAAGAAGCTGAAGCTGCTCCAGACGGGCGGGCCGCTCGGCGGCGTTCTGGGCGCCGACAGCCTTAACATCCACATCGACTTCGACGAGATGCGCGCGGCGGGAGCGATATTCGGCTCGGGCGGCATCATCGTGGCGGACGAGGACACCTGCGCCGTGGACTTGACCCGCGTGCTGGTGGCGTTCTGCCAGTACGAGTCCTGCGGAAAGTGCTTCCCCTGCCGCCTGGGAATGGAGCACCTGCTGGAGATAGTGGAGCGCATAGCCCGCTGCGAGAGCCGGCCAGGCGACATGGAGCTAATGCGCAAGGTGGGCATGACCATGGAAGCCGGCTCGCTGTGCGGCCACGGCCAACTGGGGTTCGGTCCCATCAGGTCCGCTTTCACGCACTTCCAGGCCGACTTCAGGGCGCACATAGAAGACGGGCGATGCCCGACCGGCAGTTGCGGCGCGCCCATGATTTCACCGGTGAACACGCGACCATATGCCTGGGATTACACTCCTGCGAATTCGCCCCCATCATAACCTTCCCCCATCAAGGGGGAAGGGACTATTGGAAGCGGCAGCCAAAAGGGGAACGTGGCAATGACGACAGTGGCCGAGATTACAATCACCATTGACGGCGTCGAGGTGAAGACCGGGCCCGGCGCCACAATCATCCAGGCCGCCATGGACGCGGGAATGTACATCCCGTACCTGTGCTACTACCCGGGCTTGAAGCCCTACGGCGCCTGCCGAATGTGTGTCGTCACGGCGGAGGCGCCGGGCCGGGACGGCGAGTACCGGTCTCTGCCCGGCAGTCCCGCGTCATGCACCACTCCCGTGTCTCCGGGTATGCGCGTCACCACTTCGTCCGACGGGCTGACCGACCTTCGCAAGGGCATAATGGAGCTGCTCATTGCGGAGCACCCCCACGGCTGCCTCACCTGCCACCGCATAGAGCTCTGCGGGCCTTCGGCCTCCAGCATCTGCCTGCGGCACGTGTCCGTGAACGACCGGTGCCTAACCTGTCCCAAGAACGAGCGGTGCGAGCTCAAGGATACCGTCCGGCACCTGGAGATGGATCTGGACACCCCGCTCACCTACAACAACCGCCACCTGCCGCTGGCGACCGCCGACCCGATGTGGGAAATGGACATGAACCTGTGTATCGTGTGCGCGCGCTGCGTGCGGGTGTGCGACGAGGTGCGCGGCGACGACGCGCTGACGCTTGAGCAGCGCTCCGGGCGCAGCCTCATCGGCACTTCACAGGGCAACTCGCTGCTCGAATCTGGCTGCGAGTTCTGCGGGGCCTGCATCGACGTGTGCCCCACTGGGGCGCTGGTGGAGCGCAAGTACAAGTGGGACAAGGCAGTGCAGAAGATCGAGAGCATCTGTCCGCAGTGTCCCGTTGGCTGCCAGATGACGCTCGAGGTCGACAGGCGCAACCGCATGATCAGGGCCATTCCGGACCGCAATGGCGAGGCCAACCGGGGCCAGGGCTGCTTCAAGGGCAAGTTCGGCCTGGACTTCGTGAACAACCGGCGCCAGCTGATTCGCCGGCCCCTCGTGCGCCGTGACGGCCGGCTCGAGGAGGCGACCTGGCACGACGCACTGGACGCGGCGGCCGAGGGCCTCGCCGCCCACGTGGGCGACGGATTCGCGCTGATCGCCTCGCCGCGCGGCACCAACGAGGACAACTACCTCGCCCAGAAGTTCGCCCGCGACGTGATGAACTCCAACAACGTGGACGTATCTTCCAACCTGAGGCCTGAACTCGTCAGGCCTCTAGCCGAAGCGCTGGGCGCTCGCGGAGCGACCAATCCCATCTGGGACCTGGAAGGATCGGGCTGTTTCCTGGTCGTCTCCAGCAACATGACCGAGGAGCAGAACGTCGTCGCCGTGCCAATCAAGGGAGCGGTCAAGAACGGCGCCAAGCTGATAGTCATCGACCAGCGCGAAACCGAGCTGACCCGTTACGCCGACGTCTGGCTGCGCCCCAACCCGGGCAGCGAGACGGCGTTGATCGGCGGGATGTTGCGCGCCATAGTGGACGAATCGCTCGAAGACCACTCCTTCGCTGTCGACCGATGCGAAGGGCTGGATGGCCTCAGGCGCTCGCTGTGGAACTTCGATCTGCTCAGGGTGGAAAGCGAAACGGCAGTATCCCAGGACAGCATACGTCAGGCCGCGCGCCTATTCGCCGCGAACGGGCCGGCGTCTGTGCTCTATGGGCTGGAGACTCTCGCGGCCGGACTGACTGAGGAGTGTGTGCGCGCGCTCGTCGACTTGTCGCTGCTGACCGGCAACTTCGGTGTGCCATCGGGAGGCGTCTATCCGCTGTTTACCGGGGCGAACCTGCAGGGATCCATGGACGTCGGCTGCTCACCGGAGCACCTGCCCGGCTACGTGCCGCTGCGGGGTGCGTCGGGAGTGGGCATACGAGAGCTTACCGAGGCAATCCGCGGTAAGCGGATCAGGGCGCTCCAGATCATCGGCGACAGCCCGTCGTTCACGAACGGCGACCTGGGCGAGTTCGTAGAGGCGCTGAAGGAGCTCGACTTCCTGCTGGTGCAGGACACCTTCCCGAGCGAGGTGAGCGAGCTGGCGGACGTGGTGCTGCCATCGGCAACATTCGCGGAGAAGGACGGCACGTACACCAACATCGAGCGCAGGGTGCAGCTACTGCGTCCCGCCCTCGGCCCCAAGGCGGAGGAGGAACCTGACTGGCGCATCTTGTGCCGGATCGCAGAGCGCATGGGCGCGCAAGGGTTCGACTTCAATGACAGCGCTGCCGTGTTCAACGAGTTGGCCGCGGCCCTTCCGGACTATGCCGGCCTTTCGCACCGCCGCCTGCTCGCGGGCGGGATTCAGTGGCCGTGCCCGGACGAGCAGTCGCGGGGCACCGCCGTACTCGGCGCCGAATCAGGCGTCCGGCCAAGGATGAGTCCGGTCGCGATGCGCTCGACGCCGCGGCGCGGCAGTTCGGAGTATCCCTTCCTGCTGGCAAGGGGCCGCGTGCTGCACCAGCCGAATATCGACGCCGGCGTGCACCTGGTCGACACTCGCTACTCCATGGACCGCGAGACTCGGATCGAGCTTCACCAGGAGGACGCTCGAGAACTCGGAGTCGGCGATGGCGAGCGGGTGGAGGTGGTCCATCCCAGGGGCGGGCTCAGCGGGGTCGCCCGGCTCAACGGGCCGCTGAAGGGCGTGGTCAGCACCACGGGGCTGTTCGGCGAGTTGATTCTCGACCTTGAGTCGAGCGATCTGCCGGACCCCATGCTCAGGACTCCAGGGCTGCCGATGCTGCCGGCGCGGGTGACCAAACCCGCAGCGGCCGCCGCGGACTAGCGGGAAGCCGAGACTCTATCCCGCAACAGGGGCGACACATCGTGGATTGCGAAAACTGCGGACGCACAAACGAACCGGGCGCCAGGTACTGTGCCGGCTGCGGCGTAGAACTCCGTCAGGAACCGGGTGACGCCGACCTGGCGGAGAGCCGGCGGGAGGCTTGCCCCAACTGCGGGACGGCCAACGCGCCCGGCGTGGCTTTCTGCGCCGCGTGCGGCGTGGAGCTCTCCGCCGTGCCGGTCGCGCCAAGCGGCAGCGGTTCAATCCCGACCAGGGGTCTGGGCGCGTTGCTGGACGAGGCTCTCCGGGTGTACCGGGCCAACTTCTGGCAATTCGTTGCGATAGCGGCTGTACCTGCGGCCGCAAACGTGCTCGCCAACGTGTTATTCGCGACCGAACAACCGCCGCTCGCGGTGCTTGGAGCAATCTTCGTCCTGGCCTACATCGTACTCTCGATAATCGCCGTGGGTGCGATTGTCTTCGGGGTGGCGCGACACTACGTTCGCGGTGAAGTGGACGTGGTGGAATGCTACTCGCACGCATTCCAGGTCGGAGTGCTGCTCATAGCACAGGGGATAGTGGTTACGGTTGCTCTCGGCGCAGCATTCGTCGCAGGCATCGTGATGGTAGTAGTCGGCGCTTTCGCGCAGTTGGGCGGCGACGGGGCGGAAACCGCGGGCCAGGCATTGCTCGTCATTGGAGGGCTGTTGACCCTGGCCGGGGTTGTGATCGCCGTCTGGCTGGGGGTCAATTGGTTCTGCGCCGCCCACGCGGTGGTAATCGAAGGCAAAGGCCCAATAGCCGGGCTCGGTCGAAGCTGGAACCTCGTTAGGGGCAGTTGGTGGCGAATCTTCGGCATTGGGCTGGTCTTCGCGATCGTCATTGTCGTCGCAGCGATGGTCATCTCGATTCCAATTGGCATCATAGGGGGCCTTGCCTTCGCGGCAGTCGGCGGCGGTATTGTGGCAAGCATTGGAGGGGGGGCCGCAACCATACTGGTTACGCCTTTCGCCTACATCGCCGGCACCCTGATCTATTTCGACCTTCGCGTTCGCAAAGAGGGCTTCGACCTGGACGTTTTGGCCGCTGAGACTTCCAGGGTGTGACGCGGCGCGTGTAGAGTCTTGAACTGCGAAGTCTGTGGACACCCCTATGACAACGACGCCCGGTTCTGCGCCGACTGCGGCGCGGAGTTGCGGCGGCCTCACGACAGCGTAAGCCATACGCCGCCGCGCCCAACGCCCATAGACCTGCGCGAGGCTTACGGCGTGACGCGCGCGCCGGTCGCGGGAGACGGCGGCGACTCCGAAGCCTCGCGGGCGGCCGAAACGCAGCCACAAGCGAGCGACGGGGAGGAGCCGCCCGAACGCGAGGCCGTCGTATTGCCGGCGCCGCTGCCGCCCGATTCGCGTGACGAGGAGGAACCGCCCGACCGCGCGGCCGTCGTCTTGCCGGTGCCGCTGCCGTCCGATTCGCGTGACGGGGACATTCCTCCGTCGACCATGAGCGAACTGCTGCTTCGCGCCAGGACCGTCTACCTGCGACGCTTCTGGCTGTTCTTCCCGCTGGGCGTGCTGCCCCAGATTCCGCTTCTCATATCCCCACTGTCCGTGGAGGAACCCTCCATTGGCGGCTTCTTCTCATTGATCTTCAGCCTGCTGTTGTTCGTGGCCTCAACCGCCGCCACGATACTCGCCGTGGCCCACTTGAACGTGTATGGGCGCATCCAGCTATCGCGGTGCCTGGCCGAGTCGGCGCAGGTCGCCCTACCTCTGTTGCTGGTACAGCTCATCATAGGATTCTCGCTGCTGGCGTCCGTCATCCTGATGGCGGTGGTCATTGGCTTTCCGCTGTTCATATACTTTCTGGCGACTCTCTTCTTCGCGCCCCACGCCGTGACCATAGAACGGTTGCACCCGCTGTTGGCGATGGGCCGGAGCCGGGAGCTGGTAAGGGGAAACATGTTCCGTGTCATCCTGATTGGCACGTTGTTTATCCTGGTGGCAGCGTTCATTCACCTGGCGTTTATCGGGCCGGCGATGCTGCTCGCCCCGGAAGATGAAACGATACTGAACGCCGCCTGGGCCGCCGCCGCCTCATTCGCGACACCCCTGGTAACCATCGGAGGCACGCTGACCTACTTCGACCTGCGCGCCAGGCGCGAGGGCTACGACCTGGGCCAGATGAAGTCGGAGATCGAGCGGGGCTGAAAACCCGTCCAAAGAACGCCTTCCGGCTTTGAATGCCAGGCCGGTTTGTGGCAAGATAGATGGCAGGAGGTATTGGAATTTGACAACGCTCAGAAGGTTCAGACAGGTCAAGCTCTCCAAGGTTAAAGTGCTGAAGAGGGAGGACTACTCGCCGGACCTAATGCTCTTGTGGGTCGAGAAGCCCGAGGGCTACACCTTCAAAGCGGGCCAGTACTGCACAATCGGCATCGACGGCATCGAACGCGCCTACTCCATCGCGTCCGCGCCTTACGAAGACTCGCTGGAGCTATTCGTCGAGCTCGTACACCCCGAGGAGGGGGGCGTGCTCACGCCCAAGCTGTGGGAGTTGGAGGTTGGCGACTCCGTAACAATCAGGCCGCGCCCCAAGGGCATCTTCACCTTCGACCCCAAGTACCCTTCGCAACTCCTGGTGGCGACCGTGACCGGCGTGGTGCCCTACGTCAGTTTTCTGCGCCAGTACCTGCACGACGGCATGAGCGGCCATTGCTTCTTCGTGTTGATGGGTGCGAGCTACCACGACGAGTTCATCTACGACGGCGAGCTGCGGCGTCTGCAGGCCGAGCACCCCGACCTGGTGACATTCGTGCCAACCGTCAGCCGCCCCAACGACCCACACAACAGCGAGTGGAAGGGCGAGTCCGGGCGGGTGAACACGCTGCTCGACAAGTACGCAGCCGAGTTCGGACTCAGCCCCGAAAACACCCTGGTCTACGCCTGCGGCCACCCTGGCATGATCGAGTCGGTAAAGGAGATTATGCTGCTGGAGGAGTACGAGGTGAGGGAGGAACGGTTCTGGAAAGAGGACTAGACACCGGAAACGGCGTCTCTCTGCTCGCCAAGCGACATGACCACACCGGCAAGGCGCCAGTACCTGCGCATCAAGGGGGAACACGAGGACGAAATCCTGCTGTTCCGTATGGGGGACTTCTACGAGACCTTCGACGATGACGCTCGCATAATTTCCAAAGAGCTCGAGATCGCTCTCACGTCCCGCGAGATGGGACGCGGCCAGCGAGTCCCCCTGGCCGGCATACCCTACCACTCCCTGGAGCCGCACCTGGCGCGGCTCATCCGCAAGGGTTACAAGGTAG
This sequence comes from Dehalococcoidia bacterium, assembly GCA_965226695.1. Lineage (GTDB taxonomy): Bacteria > Chloroflexota > Dehalococcoidia > Lucifugimonadales > CATOSD01 > CATOSD01. The sequence continues at coordinate 1,627,823 of OZ245405.1, read as the reverse complement.
CAATCTGCGAGCAGACCAGCGACCCCGCTACCTCCCGCGGCCTCGTAGATCGCGAGGTGGTCCGGGTGGTGACGCCGGGCACGGTGCTGGAAGACTCGCTGCTTACGGCGGACGCCAACAACTACCTCGCGGCTGCGGTAGTGCAGGGGGACCAGGCCGGGGTGGCCTACGTCGACATCTCCACGAGCGAGTTCGCCACGACGCAATTGCCGCTGGCGCAGCTCGGCGTAGAGCTGACCCGCCTCGCGCCCGCCGAGCTGCTCATCCCGGAGGGCGAGGACGCGCCTCCGGCGGAGCCTGAGACGGCGGTGACGGAGGTGCCTACCGGCGCGTTTCACCCGGAGTGGGCGAGAGACGCGCTGCTCAGCCACTTCGGCGTCGCCTCCCTGGAGGCGTTCGGCTGCGACCGTTTGCCCCTGGCCGTTCGGGCGGCCGGCGCCGTGATTGATTACCTCGTAGCAACGCGGCGCGACTCCCTGGGCCAGATAACGTCGCTCCACACCTACTCCACCTCGTCGTACATGACGCTCGACACGCAGACGCGCCGCAGCCTTGAGCTGTTCGAGAGCGGGCGCTGGGGCGAGTCAGGCGCGTCGCTCTTCTCGGTGCTGGACCGCACCAAGACCGCCATGGGCGGCCGCCTGCTGCGGCGCTGGATTGGCCAGCCGCTGCTGGACCTGGGCGAGCTCGGCGAAAGACAGGACGCGGTGTCGTGGGCGCACCGAAGCGCGTTGCGAAGGGAGCGTGTGGCGATGCTGCTCGAGGACGTGGCCGACCTAGAGCGGCTGGTCAACCGCGTACGCGGCCTCAGCGCCTCCCCTCGCGACCTGGTGTCGATTGCCACCAGCCTGGAGGCCGCACCCAAGATCCGGGCGGTGTTGTGCGAGGACGACGACTCGGGGCTGGTCGGCGGCGTCGCGCGCAAGATTGCGGACAACCGGGAGGTGTCGGATCTGGTGAGGGCGGCGATCGACGACGAGCCCGCGCCCGCGCCGGGGGACGGCAAGGTCATCCGGCCAGGTTTCTCCCCGGAGTTGGACGAGCTTCGAGGCGCGTCGCGCACGGCCCAGGACTACATCGCCCGCCTGGAACGCACCGAGCGCGAGCGCACCGGGGTCAAGTCGCTCAAGGTAGGCTATAACAGGGTGTTCGGCTACTACATCGAGGTCAGCAAGCCGAACCTGTCGCAGGTGCCCGACAACTACGTGAGGCGGCAGACCCTCGTCGGCGGCGAGCGGTTCATCACCCCAGAAATGAAGGAGTACGAGTCGCGCATCCTCAACGCCCAGGAGAAGATCGGCGAATTGGAAAGCTCGCTGTTCAGGCAGGTGTGCCGGCAGGTCGCCGATTCGGGCGCGGCCATTCTGCGCACGGCCGCGGGCATGGCCGAGGTCGACGTCTACTGTTCGCTGGCCGACGTCGCCTCGCGGCACGGCTACGCGCGCCCAGAACTGAACGACGGAGACACCTTGGACATACGGCAGGGCCGCCATCCGGTGGTCGAGCGCACAATGCCGCCGGGGGCGTTCGTCCCCAACGACATGCGTCTGTCGAACAGCAACGAGGCGCTGGTGATTCTGACCGGGCCGAACATGGCCGGGAAGTCCACGTACATACGCCAGGGCGCGATCATCGCGCTCATGGCCCAGATCGGGAGTTTCGTGCCGGCGGAGTCCGCCACCATCGGCCTGGTGGACCGCATCTTCACCCGCGTCGGGCTACAGGACGACCTCGCAAAGGGCCAGTCCACCTTCATGGTGGAGATGCTGGAAACGGCGTCCATTCTCAACCATGCCACGCCGCGCTCGTTTATCATTCTGGACGAGATCGGTCGCGGCACCAGCACTTACGACGGACTGGCCATCGCGCGCGCGGTGGCCGAGTTCATCCACAGCCACCCGCGGCTTGGGTGCAGGACGCTGTTCGCCACGCACTATCACGAACTGACCCAGCTCGCGGAGTCCCTGCCCCGCGCGCGCAACTACAACGTGGCGGTGTCCGAGGACAGGGGCGAGGTTGTGTTCCTGCGCCGCATCGTGCCCGGGGGCGCGGACAAGAGCTACGGCGTGCACGTGGCGCGGCTGGCCGGCCTGCCGGGCGGCGTCGTCAACCGCGCGTGGGAGCTGCTGCGGGAGCTGGAGAGCACCGACCGCCGCGCCGGCGCCGCGGACCGCAGGGGTTACGCCAAACGCGAACCCGCGCCTCGCCAGCTCACTATGCTGGCGGCCACGCCACCGGTCCTGGAGGAGTTGCTCGCCCTCGACGTCGACTCGCTGACTCCAATCGAGGCCATCAACAAACTCTACCAATTCCAGGAACAGGCCAGGCAAAAGGGATAGACCGGGCCGGGAGCAGGATCGTGAGGGGCGGGCCGTGTGCATCGCCCCCGGACAACACCATTGGGAGCAAAGACATGAACTGGCGTGAACTACAGGACAAGGGGCTAGCAACCGTCGGGGGCGCTGTTTCCGGCGGCCTCGATAGCTGCACCGCGACACACTGGCTTAGCGAAAAGGGTTTCGCGGTCCGCTGCTACACGGTGGACCTGGGCCAACCCGACGAGGAGAACCTCGACGCCGTGCGCGACAGGATGCTGGGTTGCGGAGCGGAGTCCGCCGTCATCGTACCGGGGCAGGAGGCGCTGGCCGAAGCCGGCCTGAAAGTCATCCAGGCGCAGGCGCGTTACGAGGGCGGCTACTGGAACACCACCGGCATCGCGCGCCCGGTAACCGTGGCGGCTATGCTGGGCGAGCTTGAGCGCGAGGACATCGGCGTCCTCTTCCACGGAGCGACCGGCCGCGGCAACGACCAGGTGCGATTCCATCTCGCGTCCAACGTGCTGAACCCTGGCCTGGAAGTCTACGCACCCTGGCGCGACCCCGATTTCGTCGAGCGCTTCCCTGGCCGCCAGCAGATGATCGAGTACTGCGAGTCCAACGGCCTGCCCATCCGGCCTTCACGGGAGTCGCGCTACTCGACCGACGCCAACTTCCTTGGCCTTACGCACGAGGCCGGCGACCTCGAGGACGTCCGAATCGCCCCTGGCTTCGTGGAGCCCGGCATGGGGGTCTGGCCCTGGGACGCGCCCGACCGACCTGAGGTGGTGACGGTGCGTTGGGAGGAGGGAGTGCCCGTCGCTCTGAACGGCGAACGGCTGGACCTGGTGGCGATGTTCGAGCGGGCCAACGGCGTCGCTGGCAGACACGGCGTGGGCATCGGCACGCACGTCGTCGAGAACCGCTTCGTCGGCGTCAAGTCGCGCGGGCTTTACGAAGCGCCCGGCATGGAGCTGCTGGGCCGCAGCTACGAGTACCTGTTGCAGTTCGTGCTCGACAGGCGCGCCCGCGAGCTGTTCGAGCTGCTTTCGCGTACCATAAGCCTGCAGATATACCAGGGCTACTGGCTTGACCTGGCGACCACCGCCGCACTGGCCGCGCTCGAACCCATACGGAGGCTCGCCACCGGCACGATGGCGGTGCGCCTGTACAGGGGCGGAATCTTCTTCGAGACCGCCGACGACACACCGGAGGCCATGCCACACTCCCTCTACACCGATGATTCGTCGATGGAGGCCATGGGCAGCTACGACCACGTCGATGCCGAGGGCTTTCTGAAGGTGCTGGGTGTGTCGGCGAAGAACGTTGGCGTGAAGCAGTATCCGAGGCTGGGCAGGTAGCCCGTCAGGGAGGAGTGCGTTGGACAACCGCAGAACATACGAGGGGTCCCCACCCCACCCCAGAGTCCCCGCGGGACTGAAGGGCATCACGCCCGAATGGCTGACCGGGGCGCTGCGCTCGACGGGAACGATAGCGGATGCAACTATCGCATCGATAGACGCCGCGAATATGACAGAAGGGCGGGGATTCGCTGGAACGCTGGCCCGGCTGAGTGTTCAGTACTCTGTACATGAGACAGGCGCTCCAGGCTCGGTGATCGTCAAGCTGCCCACCGAGAATCGTGTGATGCGGGGCGTAGCGCGCGCCAATGGCATCTACGAGAGTGAGGTGCGGTTTTACGAGCGGATATCCTCCCGGATCGAGTTGAGGACTCCCCGGCCATACTACAGCACGTTCGATACTGACACCGGCGACTTCGTTCTGCTGCTGGAGGATCTCGCTCCGGGCCGTGCGGGAGATCAGCTTGCGGGATGCTCCATGGAGGAGGCCGCGCTTGCCGTGACGGAGATTGCGCGCTTCCACGCGTCCTGGTGGGAGACCGAGAGCCTTGCGGAACTAGACTGGCTGAGGCGCACGGACCGCGACTCCGCCGGGTTCGAGCGTCTCTACCAGCGTTCGTGGGCGCGGCTAAAGTCGGAGCCGGGAGATGTGCTGCCCGACCCACTGCCGGATGTAGCGGAAAGGCTTGGGAGAAACGTCGCGGCCATAAGAAACGTGACCGCCCAACCCCCGCAGACGCTGGTTCATGGCGATTTCCGGCTCGACAACATGTTCTTCGACGTCCGGGGAGGAGCGGCATTTGCCGCGATCGATTGGCAGCTCTTCCGCAGGGGCCGCGGCGTGTTCGACGTCGCGTGGTTTCTTTCGGGCTGCCTCAACCCGGATACGCGCAGGTCGTGGGAGCAGGACCTCTTGGGTCTGTATGTGTCAACACTCGCACAGAACGGTGTTGTGGGGTACGACACGGAACGCTGCCTGGAGGACTACCGCCTCTCGCTGCTGTCCTGCCTGATGCTGGGCGTCATCGCGGCAGCGGCGGCGGACCGCGAAACCGAGAGGGGGCAGGCCCTGTTCGAGACGCTTATGAGCAGAATTGCCTCGGCAGTCGACGACCATCAGGTAACTGAGTTGATGCCGAAAGGATAGAGACTTGAGCACAGACACTTCTTCGGAAGTCCGCGGCCAGATAGTCAACATGGTTCGGGACTTCGTCCGACGCGAAGTCCAGCCGATCGCGGACAGGTACGACAACGAGGACATCTACCCGCACGAACTTGTAGCGCCGATGCGCGAGATGGGACTGTTTGGGATAACCATCCCCGAAGAGTACGGCGGGATGGGGTTGGACTACACCACCTTCGCCATGATATTCGAGGAGCTGAGCAAGGGCTGGATGAGCGTAAGTGGAATCATCGGCACTCACCACGTTCTCGCGCACGTCGTGGCCACGGGCGGCACGGATGAGCAGAAGCAGCGGTTCCTTCCGCGCCTGGCCTCGGGCGAGATCCGGGGCGGCCTCGGCCTTACTGAGCCGGACGCCGGCAGCGACGTACAGGGCATCCGCACGACCGCGGTGAAGGATGGCGAGGAGTACGTTCTGAACGGCTCCAAGATGTTCATCACGAACGCGGAGAACGGCAACGCCTTCGCGGTGCTCGCCAAGACTGACACCGCGGTCGAGCCGGCCTACCGAGGCATAAGCTGCTTCGTAGTCGAGAAGCCGTCAACTGGCTTCAGCGTGGGGCGCCACCTGGACAAGCTGGGCTACCGCGGCATCGAGTCCTGCGAGTTGGTGTTCGAGGACTGCCGCGTGGGCGCGGACAACCTGGTCGGCGAGGAAGAGGGCCGGGGCTTTCGGCAGGTGATGAGCGCGCTTGAGACGGGGCGCATCAACGTCGCCGCGAGGGCTGTGGGCGTCGCCGAAGCCGCGCTGGACGCCGCCATTCGCTACGCCCAGCAGCGCAAGACCTTCGGCGTGCCCATCGCCGAGCACCAGGCGATACAGCTTATGTTGGCGGACATGGCGACGAAGGTGCAGGCGGCAAGGCTGCTGACCTACGACGCAGCCGCAAGGAAGGACGCAGGCCAGGAGCGCATCGATCTGGAGGCCGGCATGGCAAAGCTGTACGCAAGCGAGATATGCCAGCAGGTCGCGCTCGACGCGATGCGCATTCACGGCGGCTACGGCTTCATCAAGGACTACCCGGTGGAGCGCTACTACCGCGACGCGCCGCTGATGATCATCGGCGAAGGGACAAACGAAATCCAGAAGCTCGTGATTGCCCGCCGGCTGCTGCAAAAGTATAAGATATAGGACGATGTCCCCATACGGGCGATGGGAGAATTCGCCATGAGAATCACATATGACGCGGCGGCTGACGCCGTTTACGTCCGTCTGTCCCAAAGCGGCGGCACCGTAACGACCAAGCAAGTGGACCAGGACATTCTCGTAGACTTCAACCGGAAAGACCAAGTAATCGGCATTGAAGTCTTGAGCGCGTCCAAACGGCTTAAGTTGTCTGAGCTAGAGCCGTTGGCGGTCAAACTAGACACGCATTGGACAACGCTTTCAGAGACGCTTAGGTCACACAAGGCGCGCGGTTTTCCCTTCGTGGCTGCCAAGCAGCGCGAGAGTTACCGCGTGAAAGAGGTTGGCTTGGACTACGTTACCGTTCAGGATGAGCAGCATGAAACGCGAAAAGTGACTGCCCGCCAACTACTGGTGGGCCAACCCCGCGACTCCCTTATAGAGACGCTGCGCGCCTTGGGCGACTACCCCGAAAATCAGCAAGAGGTGGCAATGCAATGATTCACGACGGCCGAGACAGCTACGGCGGATACCTGGAAGATTTCACCGCCGGCGACGTGTTCAAACACTGGCCGGGCAAGACGGTAACCGAGTTCGACAACCACCTGTTCTCGCTGCTCACCATGAACCACAACCCGCTGCACATTGACGAGCACCACATGCGAGAGAACCACCAGCACGGCAAGGTACTGGTCGATGGCACCTACGTGATTAGCCTGATCGTGGGAATGAGTGTTAGGGACACGTCCGGCAAGGCGATAGCCAATCTCGAGTACGAGCAGATACGTCACCTGGGGCCGGTCTTCCACGGCGACACCATCTACGCCGAGAGCGAGATCATGGAGGTCAGGGAGTCCCGCAGCCGGCCGGACAGGGGAATCGTCTACATGGAGAGCCGCGGCTACAACCAGCGCGAGGAGCAGATCCTGACGCTGCGCCGCCGCTTTCTCGTTCCCAAGCGCGAGGGCTAGCGGGGCATGGGAATGCGAGAGGTCCAGTCGAGCTACACTGTCTCTATCGAGTACGACAAGCGCCTGTACAGGCAGGACATCGCCGGCTCGATCGCGCACGCCCGGATGCTGGCGCGGCAGGAGATTATCGCCGCGGGCGAGGCGGAGGCTATCGTGCGCGGCCTAGAGGAGATCGAACGGGAGATAGAAAGCGGCGAGTTTCCCTGGCGGCCCGGCCTCGAAGACATCCACATGAACATCGAGCGGCGGCTGTTCGAGAGGATCGGCGAAACCGCCGGGCGCCTCCACACCGCCCGTTCGCGTAACGACCAGGTCGCGCTCGACGTGCGCATGTACGCGCGTGAACGCTGCGCCGAGGTGATCGTCCTGCTGCGCGACCTGCGTGGCGTGCTGGTCGACCTGGCGTCTGCCAACTCCGGCGTGATTCTGCCCGGCTACACCCACCTACAGAGGGCGCAGCCGGTCCTCTTCGCCCACCACCTGCTCGCCTACTTCGAGATGTTCGGCAGAGACGCCCGGCGCTTCGCACAGGCGCTGGACAGCGCCGACGTCATGCCGCTGGGCAGCGGCGCCCTCGCCGGGCTGCCCTACCCCATAGACCGGCGCTTCGTCGCGGACGAGCTGGGCTTCTCCCGTGTCTCCGCCAACAGCATGGACGCCGTCTCCGACCGCGACTACCTGTTGGAGTTCCAAGCCGCGGCCGCGATTTGCATGATGCACGTCTCACGCATGGCCGAAGAGCTGATCATCTGGTCGTCCGAGGAGTTCGGCTTCGTCAGACTGAGTGACGAGTACACCACCGGCAGCAGCATCATGCCCCAGAAACGCAACCCGGACTTCGCCGAAATCGCCAGAGGCAAGACGGGCCGCGTGTACGGAAACCTGATGGCGATGCTCACTCTGCTCAAGGGCCTGCCGCTGGCGTACAACCGCGACCTGCAGGAGGACAAAGAGGGCTTTTTCGACAGCGCGGACACGTTGGCCGCTACGCTGGCGGTGTTCGCCGACATGCTGCCGGGCATGCGGCCGGACCGCGCGCGGATGCTGGAGGCAGCCAACGGCGGTTACGTGCTGGCAACCGACGTCGCCGACTACCTCGTGGAGCGCGGCATGCCCTTCCGAGAGGCCCACGGCGTCGTCGCGCGGCTCTCGAACCATGCCGCCGAGCTCGGCAGGCGCTTCGACGAGCTACCCCTGGAGGTGTATCGCCGATTCTCCGAACTCTTCGACGAAGACGTGCTGAGGATAACTGTCGAGACATCCGTCGGCGCGCGGGACGTCCACGGAGGCACCGCCTTCGCCAGGGTGACAGGTGCAATCGAGGCGGCCAGGGCCGAGCTGGAGGCCGAGCGTGGCAGCTGAAACGCGTATCAAGATCGCGCCTTCAATACTGTCCGCCGACTTTGGCAGGCTGGGCGAGCAGGTCGCGGAGGCCGAGCGCGCCGGAGCCGATTACGTTCACGTGGACATCATGGACGGCCACTTCGTGCCGAACATCACCATAGGGCCGCTGGTGGTGCGTGCGGTGCGGCGCTCCACGTCACTGCCGCTCGACGTCCACATGATGATCGCCTCGCCTGAGCGGTACGTGGACGAGTTCGTCGACGCCGGCGCCGACATTATCACCGTGCACGTCGAGGCCTGCGCCCACCTTCACCGCGTGGTGCACCAGATACGCGAGAGCGGGACGAAGGCAGGCGCGGCGCTCAACCCGGCGACGCCGCCCTCCGCTGTCGAGGAGGTGCTGGCAGACCTCGACCAGGTGCTGGTGATGACGGTCAACCCCGGATTCGGCGGACAGGCGTTCATACACGGCGCGGTGGACAAGATCCGGCGCGTACGCGAACGATTGGACGCCCTTGGGCTGACCGCGGACCTGGAAGTGGACGGCGGCATCAGTCAGGCCACGGCGAGGACAGCCGTGGACGCCGGCGCCCGCGTGCTGGTCGCCGGATCGGCCGTGTACAACGACACGACGAGCGTGGACGAATCAATCGCCGCGCTTAGAAAGAGCATCACATAGACCACGACGGCGGAGGGCACCCATGACTCAACAGGCTACGCAAACAGACGCCAGCGTCCTCGGCGAGCTGCGATGGCGCGGCCTCATCCACGTCACCGAGCAGGGCCACGAGCTCTACACGCCCGGACTCGATGACCTGCTGGCCCACGAGAAAATCACCGCCTACATCGGATTCGACCCCTCGGCCGACAGCCTGCACATAGGCAATCTGCTCGTCATCATGCTGCTGGTGCGAATGCAGCGGCACGGACACACCCCCATCGCCATCGCGGGAGGCGGGACGGGCCTGATAGGTGACCCCGGCGGCAAGACCGAGGAGCGCCAACTGCTCACGCGCGAGCAGATGGCCGAGAACCTCGCGGGCATCCGCACGCAGCTTGCGCGCTTCCTCGATTTCGACGCACGGGACAACCCCGCGCACCTCGTGAACAACCTGGACTGGCTGGACCGAATCCTGGCCATAGACTTCCTGAGAGACGTGGGCAAGCACTTCAGCGTCAACTACATGCTCGCCAAGGAATCGGTGAGGAGCCGCATTCAGCAGGGAATCTCGTACACCGAGTTCAGCTACATGTTGCTACAGGCCTACGACTACCTGGCGCTGTACGACCGCTTCGAATGTGTGCTCCAGATGGGTGGAAGCGACCAATGGGGCAACATCATCGCCGGTATCGATCTGATTCGTAGGGATCGCGGTGGCCAAGCCCACGCGCTGGTGGCGCCGCTCATCACCGACTCTGCCGGCAACAAGTTCGGTAAAACGGAGTCCGGCGCCGTCTGGCTCGACCCCAAGAAGACCTCGCCTTACCAGTTCTACCAGTACTGGCTGAACACCGCCGACGAGGACGTAGGCAAGCTGATGCGCTGCTTCACGCTTCTCGGCCGGGAGGAGATAGTCGAGATCGAGGAGAGGCTGACCGAACACCCGGAGCGCCGGGAGGCCCAGCGGCGGCTGGCCGAAGAGGTGACGCGCATGACCCACGGCGACGACGCGCTGCGCACCGCACAGACGGCCACCGAGGCCCTATTCGGCGGCGACGTGTCGAGCCTTAGCGCCGATGAGCTGCTGGACGTGTTCCACGACGTTCCGTCGTCGGAGATGCCGCGCGAGCGGCTCGAGGGCGAGGGCGTTGCGCTCACGGAGCTGCTGACTCTCACCGGGCTGGCCGCGTCCCGCGCCGAGGCGCGCCGTCTCATCCAGGGCAACGGCGTCGCGCTGGGCAGCCAACGCGAGACCGACCCGCGTCGCGCCGTCCGCCTCGAGGACGCGGTGGGAGGCAGTGTGCTCGTGCTGCGCCGCGGCGCGCGGCAGTGGCGGCTGGTGCGGCTGCGGGGGTAGCTGTCCAAGTCGGGACTGAATTGACGGTTCTCTCGATCAACAGGCACCTGTTTGGACGGCCTTTGGTCAAGCGTTCACTTCAATTGGGGCACCAGAATGCTAAGGCAGAGGTGATGTAAGTGGCAATGAAAGACGCTGATCTTCATGACATTCGAGCGAAGTGGGAATCACTGGCGACACAGACTTACGCTGCTCATAGGATGCAGAGTGGCCCTTTCAAGAGCGTGTTGGCCATAGGTCGAACTGATGTGCAGTCATTGAGGCCTTTCCTGTTCAGCCTGAGTGACCAAACTGACCTGCTGAAAGACATTATTGATGACCAAGATCTTTACCGTACTACGGTTGAAGGCTTACAGCGGAGCTTTCGCCCTAGCCAGGCAGCGGTCGAACTCTTTTGGCAAACATATCGGCCATCGGAACCGTTGTCGCCAGAGCATGAGCCGTTGATGCTAGATTGCCTGAATTATATCTTTGGGTCTTGCCGCGTCCCCTATGAGCCTGATGCCGACGAATCACAGTGGATAGAGGACCTTCAGGTCTACGTCCATATCGCCGCTGCACGCGCCTTCAGAATAATGCGTAATGAAGACGGCCTTTCTGAGGCGGCAGCGGAGTGTTTTGTAGAGGCTGAACGGGCGATCGAGAGGATCCGCTCAGCAAAGGGTGCAACTCGGGACTACGACATTGGTCTGCTGGCTGTCACTTTAGTCGAGCTGTCTACCAATGCCGTTGCCGCCCTAGTGCTGGCGGAGAGTTGCCGATTGCAGAGAGCAGTCGGCGAATATGGGGCAGCACTCCACAATCTTGCCAGGGCAGACCTTCTATTCTACCTGGCCAACTCTAACACTCAGATGCCATCACAGATGGCAGAACGTCTGCAACAACTGATTATGCCACGCTCTGAAGCCTTCAGTCTTTTGGAAGCGATTGAGTCCAATAGGCTTGTCATTCAGGATTGGCAGCAGGTCACAAGAGATTACACCGAACTTCTAGAAGGCTGGAAGATAGGTGAAGACGCTGAGGTGTCTGAGTGGATTGCCCGTTTGATGAGTGCTCGCTCGTGGGCGAGCGCCCAACTCAGTCCGAGCGAGCACCGCAAGATGCGCGATGCGGACGAAAAGGACGCTGCGGAGAGGCGGCTGAAGAACTACTTCTTCGGCGAAAGTTGGCTGACGTTGCCTTCTCGCGCACAGGCGTCGCTAAAATCTGCGGACCAGACCTGGAACTCGAAGGAGGGAGGGCGTCGAGAGTCGATTCTGAACGAGTTGCTTAGGGCAACAGAGGAGATGTGCTACGAGTACATCTGGCAGCCGTTGGCAGACAGTAAGGAATCGTCTATAGAGTTTCTGAAGTTCGAGGCGATAGCCACCGACAGACACTCCGCGCCATCGGCACGAGACTACGTTCGCCTGTGCAAACAAGGGTTTTTCCAAGACCATCTTTGCCGGCAGAAGTTGGCTGCGAAGGACGTTCAGCTCTTGCGGGTAGAATTGCCCAACTTGCTTGGGCAGCTTGCCGACCGTAGAAACCCAGCCGAACACGAAACCGGAAGCTCAACGCCAAGAGGGGTGGTCGACGACGGCTACAAGACATTCCTGGGCATCGGCAAACGTGGGGTGCTACCGGAGCTTGCGAGAATCGGCCTTGAGCTGCGGGGCAAGCGGCGGCGTATGGGCTAGGACGGCACGGAAGGTCTCAACCGGCTACGATACGATTGCTTATGCCTGGCGAGCGGGCGAGACAGGGGATGCGACAATCTCTTCAACGCGCGCTCTGAACATCACCTCGTCAGAAGCGCCATCCTTGACCATCGCTATCTCCGCGGCGACTCGATCAACAAGGTCTTGCGCCGAACCTTCCTCCTCCCACGCGAGTGGAATTACAAGGTCTTCAAGTGACGCAAGGTCCAAGTCACCTGTTGAGTAGCTGGTCAGTATTTCAAGGATTCCGCTGTTCATGTCAATTTCACCCGGTCAACCAACTTCCATTCCGGTAAGCGCCGAAGTGCGTTATGAACTCTACGATGTTCTGGAGGTTAGAAGAAAGTTACAGACTGGTCAAGCCTACGTGGAAGTTGCCAGAACGATGTCTGGCCAAACTAGAGTTGGATTTCCGGAGGGTACACGGAGTCGCATGGTTAGAATCAGGTTGACCGTCAACAACTGGCTCTTATGTTACGCTCATCAGTACGTTTCAGCTTCTGGGGCAGCCATCACTGGACCAGACCCAAAGTGGATTAGAATAGACGAAGCGATCTTCAGGCAGGGCGGCCACGTCTAAAGTCTCTATTGCGCAGCCACAGTTTCAACTTCTACCTCGACGCGGCGAATGCGCGGCGTGAACGTGGCTTGTGGCGGCTCGAAGTGAAGCCGCAATGCCTCCGCCAGGTTCGCGAGCGCTTCCTCCTCTGACTTTCCCTGGCTGGCTACGTCCACGTCCAATGCCTGCGCCACGTACCACTGTCCCTCCCTGTGTATGCTGGCGGCAACAACTCTCTTCATGGTTCGACCGACTTTCTACCTCTTAGACTTAACTGCTTCACTCAACTCACTTACATCGCCCATTCACGGATTGTACACCCCCGCGCCCCTCGCGCGCCCGCAGTAGCGCTACGACTGCCACCACCGCCAGCAGGCCGGTGGCGGAGAATGCCGCGCCCCACTCGATGGATGCCGGGGCGAGGTCCAGCACGCCGCCGGCCACTATTGGCCCTACCACGCCGCCCATGAAGCCAAGGAACGACTGCATGGCCATGGTGGAGCCAAGCTGCTCCGGCTCGGCGACCTCCGTGACAGCGGTGGTGTAGATTGCCGAGTCCGCGGCGATGGCCCAGCCGTACACGATCGCGACGCCGACGACCAGCGGCCACGGAAAGCCGCCCAGCCATCCCATCACCAACGAGCACAGGCCGCTCAGGGCGAAGATGGCCGCCGCCGAGGTTGCTCTCCCCACCCTGTCGGAGACAAATCCGCCCATCACCGGCCCCACGGCCCCCAGACCCAGAGCAAGGCCGCCCACCGCCGCGCCGGTCGTGACCGCCTGTTCGTGCCCCATGCCCCTCATGACCAGCACCGCGGTCAGGAAGGAGGGCAACCAGCCTCTCACGATGTACAGTTCCGCCGCGTGCAGTATGTAGCCGATAGTGTAGACTCGTGCCCGGGCGTTTCGGAGCACGGAAAGGTCGAGCCGGCCGCCGGACGAACCGGCTTTCTGCGACGGGCGCTGGCCGCGCAGCAGTATCCATGCGAGGGGCAAACTCGCGAAAGAGGCGAGCGAGAGCACGAGATACGCGTCCTGCCATTCGAGCCGGTTCAGCAACCAGCCCGTAGCGATCAGCGAAGCGCCGTTGCCGGCGTAGAACGCCGTGACGAACAGGCCCATCGCCATGCCGCGCCCCTTGTCCGCGAATCGCTCGGAAATGACCCGCAGCCCCGGAACGTAGACCCCGACCAGACCGGCGCCGGCGAGGGCTCGCAGCAACGAGCCGGTTAAGATGTCCTGCGCGGCCAGCGGAAAGAGGGCGTTGCCGACCGCGCACGCGGCTGCGGACGCCACCAGGATGTGACGGGCGTTCAACCTGTCCGTGAGCGGTATGACAAGCAGTGCCGAGGCGGCGAACCCTGCCTGGAACGCCGAGAAGACCAGGCCCGCCTGCGTGTTGTTGATTCCCCACTCGTCCTGGATGAACGGAAGAGCGGCCACGTAGCTTGCGAACGGCAACAGCAGGACGGACAACATCAGCGACATGGCCGAGACCCAGACCAGGTCGCGCGGATTCAATCCCTCGAAGAGGCGGCCAAACCAGAGGCCAGGCGAACGTACCAGCATCAGCAGACCACTGCGTCGCCCCGCCGGACGCAGGGCTGCTCGCGAACGGCCTGCACCGGCTGGCGAGTCAGGTTGGACGCGAACACAACGGCCCTAGCCATCACGGCGTATCGACAATCTCCAGCAGTCTGAGGACGGTCCGCCAGTTCCGCATAGTGCTCACGGTTTGCAGTTGCGCGGCAAGGTATTCGTTCGTCAGCTTGCTGCGGGCTACGCCGTTGGGGTAGCGCAGGTAGACATTGCGCCCTCGCACCACAAACTCGTCCGGGGGGGAACGCTCAGGGTCGAGTCGAGATACCGCTTCGGCGTTGGGCGTGTCCTTGAGAAAAGCCACGTGGAGGAATCGCGGATCGCCAGAAGTGTCGAAGGGGTTTGAGGTCGCGACCTGACGCAGTTCCTCGCCCGAACGCAAGACGACCACCGACTCGAAGCCAAACCGCCGGCGAATCGCCACAGTGACAATCTCAGGCACGGCTTCGGCCAGGTCCTGCGTCGCTTCGAACACGGCGTTCCCACTCTGAATGTAGGTGCGTACTGCCGCGCAGCCCGCAGAGGCGAAGAGGTCCCTCAGTTCCGCCATCGGCAGCTTGTTCCTGCCGCCGACGTTGACGCCTCTAAGCAGGGCGACGTACCGATGCTCGCCAGTGGCCGCGGATGATTTGCCATTTCCGGCCATGGGTCGTCTTCACCCCCATCCTAACCTTCCCCCGTCAAGAGGGAAGGGACTATAGGAAATCACCGCAGCCGCAGCGCTGTGAGCAACTGCCTCGCCGGCACCACCAGGGCCTCGTCGTCGGTGAGGCCGAGCACCTGCTCGAAGTCCGCCTCGGCCCTCGCGACGTCGTCCAGCTGCAGGTACAACTGGCCGCGCAGCAGGTAAAGCAGGGCATCGTCCGGGGTCAGCGAGATGGCGGAGGTAAGGTCGTCGATCGCGGACTCGTACTCTTCGTCGGCCACGTGCACACGGGAGCGATTGAGGTACGCGGCCTTCAACTCCGGGTCCAGCTGGATGGCCTTGCCGTAGTTGATCAGCGCGTTGTCGGTGTCCTCGACCTCTTCGAACACCAGCCCCCGGTAGTTGTAGCCGGAGGCCAGCTCACCGTCCAGCTTGACGGCGCGGTTCAAGTTCGCCATGGCCGCGCGGTAGTCGCCGCGGCTGTAGTAGACGAACCCTCGCTCCGCGTAGGCCTCCGCGAGCCTGGGGTAGATGGCGAGGGCGGCATCATACGATTCGAACGCTCTCGGCAGGTTGCCCTGCTCCTTGAACGCCAGGCCCCGCTCGAACTCGGCGCGCGCCTCGAATTCGGGCGGAACTTCGGGGCCGCCGCACGCCAAGGCCGACAGCACAGCGGCCGACAGCACCACGCCGAGCGCCGCCCGGGCGAGCGTGGCGGCCCGGGCGACCATCGCGACCATCAGGATCCGTGGTTGGCGCAGCCGGGCTAGACTCCCTGCCAGACGCGCCGGCCGCCGCTGCGCACGAACCGGCCGAAGCCGGGCGATGGGAAGTGGCCGGCGCTTACCAGCGAGCCATCTTCCTCCAGGCGGTCCAGCACGGCATGGCGCGTCTTCTGCGCGGTGTCCGGGTCATTGTCGAAGCCGGGATTCCAGTCGGTGTAGTGCGCCTGCGCCGGGCTGTGGGCCACGTCCGCCAGCACGAAACCCTTTTCGCCGCCGGAGGATATGACAAGCGAGATGTGGCCGGGGGTGTGGCCGGGGGTGGGGAAAGTGGTCAGCTCGTCGGTGACGTTGTACTCCCCATCCACCAGGTCGAGAATTTTAAGGTCGTTGAGAGGCAACACCTGGCCCTTGACGTGGTCCGAGTCCGCCAGTTCGGGCGACGTCCAAAAATCGTAGTCGGTGCGAGAAACGATGTAGCGCGCGTTGGGGAAAGTGGGGCTGCCGTCCGTGAGGTTCCAACCCACGTGGTCGGGATGAAGGTGGCTCAGCACCACGAGGTCGACCGCGGAGCTGTCGACGCCCTTCTGGCTCATCTCCTCCAGCAGCTTGCCGTCCGGACCGTTCAGCCCGGTATCCACCACGATGAGCTTGCCTGCCGAGCGAATCGCGAGCGAACCGTACCGGGGATGTATCATCTCGTTAGCGTCCAACAGATCGGGATAATCTTCCCGCCACTGTTCGATGGTGCTCGCCGCGAATACGGCGGTGGGCGGACCCGCGCCCTCCCCGTCCGTCAGCGAAACCAGTTCCACGTTACCGACTCTTGCCGAGTATCCTGGCATGGGGTTACCTCCTGCGCCTTTTGGCCACATTCTACCCCTACACGCCTCGCAACCGCAAACGGGGCGGCGCGGCCACGGCCTATGATATACTTGCTCAACCGGCCTCCGCTCGGAGGCGCCGGAACCACCAGGGGGAGGATTACTGTGGCTCTACTAAGCGACGAAATCAGGCTGACCGAGCTCGCAAGCTGCGCCGGTTGAGCGTCAAAGTTCAGTCCTTCGGACCTGGCCCAGGTTCTGAGCCAGCTGCCCCCGGTCACCGACCCAAACCTACTGGTAGGCATCGCCACCGGAGACGACGCCGCCGTGTACAAGCTCGACGACCACACGGCGATCATCCAGACGCTCGACTTCTTTCCGCCAATAGTTGACGACCCCTACACGTACGGCCAGATAGCCGCGGCCAACGCCCTGAGCGACGTGTACGCCATGGGCGGGCGGCCGCTGCTGGCGCTCAACATAGTGGGATTTCCCATAGACTTGCCCAAGGAGATTCTCGGCGAAATCCTGAAGGGCGGCGGCGCTAAGGCGCAAGAGGCCGGCGTGCTGATAGTGGGAGGCCACACCGTCGACGACCAGGAGCCCAAGTACGGCCTTGCCGTAACCGGCCTGGTCTCGCCGGGCGAGGAAGTGACCAACGCCGGCGCCCGGCCGGGCGACGTGCTGGTGCTGACCAAGCCGATCGGCACCGGTATTATCACCACCGCCGGGAAGCAACAGAGGGTGCCCGACGACGTCCTGGCCAACGCGATCCGCGAGATGGCCACGCTCAACCGGGCCGCCGCGGAGGCTATGACCGCTGCCGGCGCCAACGCCTGCGCCGACGTCACGGGATTCGGACTGCTGGGCCACCTCAGGGCCATCTGCCAGGGCAGCGGCGTAGGCGCCCGCGTGAATTTCGGCGCGGTGCCGGTGCTTAAGGGCGCATGGGAGTTGCTGGAGTCCGGCATAGCGCCGGGCGGCACTCACCGCAATCTTTCCTCCATCGACGACGTTGTGGAGTGGCACGGCTTGACCGAGAATGAACGGCTGCTTCTGGTGGACGCGCAGACGTCCGGCGGCCTTCTAATCAGCATCGCCAGGGATGGACTGGACGGCCTGCTCGGCGAGCTAGAGAGTGCGGGCGTCGAGACCCGCGCCGTTGTCGGAGAGGTGGTCGCGAGGGAGGAACTGCCGGACGGCATTCTCATCGAGGCCCTCGCCTAGCGGCGCTCGCCTGGCGGGGCGACGCACCAAGCGCGCGGCCACAGGTGAAGGGAATCACACCGGCAGGCATATGGCGTAGGCGGCGGCTCTCGCCCGTGTTTGCAGTCGCCGTCTTCGCTATCACCTTGCTCGCTCTGTTGGCGGCGGCTTGCGGCGGCGCGCAATCCGACGCCGTAGACACTGCCACTCCTTCCACGGCGCCGACACCCGCGCCCACGTCCACTCCTTTGCTGGTGGCGGCGCTTGTGCCCTCGCCCGTACCCGAACCCACCGTTGTGCGCACGCCTGAGTCCACGCCGTCCCCGACACAAACGGCCTCGCCTGTGCCCGAACCTACCGCGACGCCGTTGCCGATGCCTACCGAGACGCCCACACCGGAGCCGACGGCGACTCCCACAAGTCAGCCCACGTCGACACGAACGCCGCAGCCTTCGGCCTCGCCAACGCCCGAACCCACCCCGACAACTACACCTGTGCCGACAGACACTCCAAAAGCGCAGCCCAGCGACACGCCTATCCCGCTGCCGACCGACACGCCTACACCACTCCCGACCCACACCCCTACACCAGCGCCGACCGACACCCCCACACCACTGCCGATCCACACGCCTACGCCAGTACCGACCGACACTCCCACGCCAGAGCCTACACCACCGGACGTGCGCATCGCCTGCATCTTCTTCGACGGCGCGGTCCCTCGATCGGAGTCCGACGAGTACGTGGCAATTGTGAACGACGGCGGAAGCGGTCAGGACATGACCGGCTGGCGGCTTCTGGACATAGCGGACGGCCGGCCGCAGTTCGCGTTTCCGCCCCGGACACTGGAACCAGGCGAGACGATTCGCGTCTATACCAACCAGACGCACTCCGATTCGGGAGGCTTCAGCTTCGGCTCGAACAGCGCAATCTGGAGCAACAGTAACCCGGACGAGGCGGGCCTCTACGACGCCGGCGGGGCGCTGGTTTCGACCAAGAGCTATCCACCCGGCTGCTAGGATGGAGTCCCGCGTCTAGCGTGACTCAGGGCAATTCTGGTATCGTTGACGGCATCGAGCGGACTCGCACACCGGGCGGAGAACATGGCCGAAAGAATGATGGATACTGTAAGAGGACACGTCGCCCAACTGGTTCTCGACGCGCTCAAGGACGCCCAGAGAGAGGGGCTACTGCCGCCCGCGGGCGTTGACGACGCCGCCATAGAGCGCCCGCCCAATCCCGAGCACGGAGAGTTCGCGTCCAGCCTGCCCCTGAAACTGGCCCGACCCATGCGGATGAGTCCTATCGCCATCGCGGAGTGCGTCGCCTCTCGGATTGCTGTCGAAGAGCCGCTCGGTAAAGTGTGGGTCGCCCGGCCGGGATTCATCAACATCTCGCTTTTGGACTCGTGGCTTGCCCGGCAGGTGGACGCCATACGTGAGGCGGGCGAGAAGTACGGCAACGTGCGTGTTGGCCAAGGCGAGCGCGTGCAGGTCGAGTTCGTCAGCGTCAATCCGACCGGGCCGCTACACGTGGCGCACGCGCGGGGCGCGGTCATCGGCAGCACACTCGCAAACGTGCTGTCGGCGGCGGGATACGACGTCCAGCGCGAGTACTACATCAACGACGCCGGCAATCAGATGGACAAGTTCAACGAGAGCCTGTTCGCCCGCTACCAGCAGCTGCTCGGCAACCCCGCTGAATTCCCCGAGGACGGTTACGTAGGCGGCTACATGGTGGATCTGGCGCGGGAGATTCGCGAGGCGGAGGGCGACCGCTTTGCCGACGCGCCCCCTACGGACGCAATCAGCGAGCTGGGCGGGATAGGGCTGCGCATGATGCTCGACGACATACGCGAAGACCTCGAGGCGCTCAGGATCGACTTCGACGTGTGGTTCAGCGAACGCAGCCTCTACCGGTGCGGCCAGTACGACCGCGGCGTCGAGCTGCTTCGACAACGGGGACAGCTTGCCGAGCGGGACGGGGCGACCTGGTTCGAGTGGGAGGAGTCGGGCGACCACAAGCAGGCCGTGGTGGTGCGAACGAACGGCACTCCCACCTACTTCGCATCCGACATCGCCTATCACTTCAACAAGTTCGTAGAGCGCGGATTCGACCGGGTGATCGACGTGTGGGGCGCGGACCACCAGGGACACGTAGCGCGGATGAAGGCCGTTGTCGACGCGCTGGGCATCCCGCCGGAACGTCTGACGCTATTGCTGAACCAACTTGTAACGCTGCGGCGAGGCGATGAGCTTGTGCGGTTGTCCAAGCGCAGCGGCGAAATCGTAACGCTGCGAGAACTTGTCGAAGAGGTAGGCGCAGACGCCTGCCGGTTCTTCTTCCTGTCGCGCTCGGCGGAAAGCCAGATGGAGTTCGACCTGGAGCTGGCCAAGCAGCAGTCGTCCGAGAACCCCGTGTACTACGTCCAGTACGCCCACGCCAGGATCGCGAGCATTCTGAGTATTGCCGAAGAGAGAGGCATAGACTTCTCGGACGGCCAGGTGTCCCTTCTCACGCACGAAGCGGAGCTGGCACTCATACGGAAGGCGATGCAGTTGCCCGAGGTGGTGGAGATGATGGCCATTTCGCTCGAGCCGCACCACCTGCCGCACTACGCGGGCGAACTCGCCACGGCCTTCCACTGGTTCTACCAGAACTGCCGCGTCATCTCCGTCGTGGAGGGGGAGGAGGCCATCACCAAGGCGCGGCTGAAGCTGGTCGACGCCGCAAGGGTCGTCCTCGCTCGCTGCCTGCGCCTGATGGACGTGGGGGCGCCGCAAAAGATGTGAGGCGGGGCTACGCCTCTAGATTGCCTTGTTGCTTGTAGCGCTGGGCGCGGTCAACGTAGTGAGCGCCGGTGCGATCTATCAGCTCGGCGTGGCGGTCGCTGATTTCGCCACGCGCCCTCGCCGGCACACCCATCACCAGCGAACGCGGCCCTATCTGCATGTTATCGACGACCATGCACCCGGACGCCAGCAGGCTGTATTCGCCTATCTCCACTCCGTCGTTCACCACAGCGCCGTTGCCGATGAGCACGCTGTTGCCGACGGTTTTGGCGTGGCACATCACCCTGTGGCCGATGACCACGTTGTCGCCGATGCTGACGTCGTCGTCGCCGTGGACCACGGAGTTGTCCTGGATGCAGGTATTCTTTCCAATCGCGATCTTTCCGGCGTCCGCCCGTATCACGGTGCCGGGCCACACGCTGGAGCCTTCGCCAATCTCCACGTCTCCCACCACGTAGGCGAACTCGCTCACGAACGCCGTCGGGTGAATCTTGGGGCTTTTGCCGTCTAGGCTGCGAATCATGGGTCCTCCTCCGCAAGAGGGTCTTCAGTCCGTCCCCGCCACGCCACGAACCACTTGGCCCAATTGTGTAGGACGGCGCAAGGTTATCGCAAGGTGCCCCGGCTTGACACCCGCTCCGTACCACGCCTAGACTTCCGCCCACCGAGGCAGCATCGGAAATCTCAAAAATGGAGAAGTTCATTGTTCAAACGGATAGATCACGTCGTAATCGCCGTCAACGACCTGGCGGGAGCGGTCGAGGATTATGAGACCAAACTGGGTCTAAAGGCGGAGATCCGGGACAGGGAGCAGCCGCAGTTGGGCTTGCGCCAGGCCATACTTCCGCTTGGGGAGAGCGGCCGGTTCATCGAGCTGGTTGAGGCGTTAGGTCCCGACACGCCTGTGGGCCGAAGCATCGCCCGCAGGGGCGAGGGCATTCACCTGCTGGCCATCGCGGTGGAGGACCGCGAGAAGGCCGCCGAGGAGCTGAAGGCGAACGGCGCCCGGATTATCGAAGGCCCCGGCGGTCCCTACATCCACCCGGCCGACTCGCACGGGGTGCTCATCCAGTTGGTCGAGCGAGACTAGGCGGCTAGCGCCGCCACTCGTTCAGCAGCTCCCTGGCCTCGTTCAACCTGACGGGCTGGCGGCGCGGATCGAAGAAGCGCAAGGCGCGCTCGAGATCGGCAATGGCCGCGTCCGTGTCGCCCAGGCGGTGGTGCAGAATGGCCCGGTCCTGGTACGCTCTCGCGAAACCGGGCTTAAGCTCGATAGCCTTGTCGTAGTCCTCCATCGCGGGCTTGAACAGGTTGTCGTTATCCTCCTCGATGGCCTCGTTGTAGTAGGCGTATCCCCGACCGTGGTATGCGACGGCCATATCCGGAAGTATGCGGACCACCAGCCCGTATGCGGGAATGGCCTCTTCCCAAAGGTTCGCTTCCAGGTAGGAAACCGCGCGGATGTACTCGAACAGCCCGCGCGTGGGCTGGCCTGACGGCGTGGGTGTCGGTTCGGGCGTTGGCTCGGGAGTCGACGACGGCTCGGGAGTGGCCGTCGGCGCCGGCGTGGCCGTCGGAGTTGGTACCGGCGTCGGCTCAGGCGACGAGCAGGCGATTGCGACCCAGAGCAGCATCGCGGCGAATAGCGTAAGGCGGGTGGCGATCATCGAATATAGCATAGCACAAGGGGCTCAAACGCGGGGCTGCTGCTCACAAGCGCACCTGCGCCCAGTTCAGGCTTGATTGCCGCGCTTGCCCAGCAGGCGGCGTCCCTGGAAAAGGTACTGGTTGGCGTGGCCCGCGAACTCCCCGAAGTAGGCCTGCGCCCAGGGGCGCATGGCCGCGCGGGTCAGCGGCTTGCCGTTGGCGCGGACCATGTGCTCCGGGTACCACTCCCGGAGCGCGCGATCGATCCACACGTCAACCGGGAACGCCTCCCGCTTGTCCAGCGACATCAGCAGCACACAGTTGGCCACCTTGTCGCCGACGCCGGGCAGCGCGGTGAGTGCGGCCAGGGCCTCATCGTAGTCCGCCTCGCGCAGCGTGAATGGGTCCAGCTCGCCTCCCGCCACGATGCGGGCCGCCTGCGCGACGTACTTGGCCCTGAAGCCCAGCCCAAGCGCCCGCAGCCTCGCCTCGCCCGCTTCTGCCAGCCTCGCCGGGGAAGGGAACGATCTCCGACGGTATTCGCCGAGAGCCAGCGGCCTTCCAAAACTGTCGGCGATGTCTTCCACGTTGACGCTGATGCGCTTGACGTTGTTGTTCGCCGAGCAGATGAACGAGATCAGGCACTCCCACGGCTCTTGGCGCAGCACACGCAATCCGGGATACCGGCACAGCGCGGCCCCGATGCGGTCATCGACGCGGATGCTTTCGCAGATGGCTTCCAGGTCGTCGTCCATGCGCAGATAGTCCCTGAACAAAGGCGCGATAGCCGTCTCGTCGTCGGGAGCGCACTCGAACTCCACTCCCTCCGGCGTCCTGCGTGTCCTTATGATGTTGTCGAACACGACACCGGTCAGCCATTCTCCCTCGCGCCGCCAGCGGAACGCCTGGCCGCTCTCCAGCGTGGTAGTCAGATCAAAGGGGCCCGTGAACGGGATGAGCACGGCTACTCCCCCAACCAGCGCTCGACCGCGCCGCCAAGGTCGTACAGAGGCACGAGCTCGCGAGTGGCGGGGGGAAGCGACCGCACGAATTCCCTGCCGTAGCGCCGCGACACTATGCGGCGGTCCAGGATGACTGCCACCCCCCTGTCGGTATTCGTGCGAATCAGCCTGCCGAAACCCTGCCTCAGCCGCAGGATGGCCTGCGGCACGGCATACTGCATGAAGGAGTTCTCGAACTGCTCCGAACGCGCCTCGAACACCGGCTCGGTGGGTACGTTGAACGGCAACCGAGCCACCAGCAGTGCCTGGAGCGACTCCCCGGCGAGGTCCACGCCCTCCCAGAAGCTGGCGGTGCCGAGCAGAACTGTCTCGGGGTTCTCCAGGAATCGGCGCACCAGTTGCTGCGGTGAGCCGTCCAGGCCCTGTGCGAGCACGCCGATGCCCCGCGTGCTGAGCCGGCCACGTATGGCGTGGGCCGTTGCCCGCAGAGAAGCGTGGGAGGTGAAAAGCGCCATGGTCCTGCCGTTCGCGGCGACGGCCACGTCACTGACGGCCTGTTCCAGCGCATCCTGGTAGGCCCACGAGTTGGGTTCGGGCATGTCTTCCGGCACGCACAACAACACGGCGCTCTCGTAGTCGAAAGGCGAGCCGACAAGCAGCTCCTCCGCGTCGTCCAGGCCCAGGCGCTCCCTCACGTGATCGAAGCTGCCGCCCGTGGCGAGTGTTGCGCTGGTCAATACGCAGCTTCTCTCCGCGAACAGACTCTCAGCCAGTTGCTCGCTGACGTCCAGAGGAGCCATGTGCAGGAACAGCTCGGAATTGGCCGGGCTTCTGCTTATCCAGTAGACTCCGCTCTCCTGTGGATGCGGCACGAACTCCCTGAGCATACGCCGAAAGTCGTCGTTGGCTATCATCATGCCCGACAGTTCGCCCAAAATCCCCGCGTAGTCGTCGAGGTTGGCCTCTTCCAGGTTTTCCAGCGACGTGCTCACCCTGCGCATGCTGTTGCCCAACTCGGCGAGGGTCACGTCCAGGTTTTCCCAGATGACCTCGAGGTCGGACCAGCCCGGTTGCTTGCGGTCCGCGCCGGTTACGCGGTAGTCGTTCGACGCGCCCTGGCTGAGAGTGAGCTCCACCACGGTCGAATAGAGGCTGGACGAGTGGCCGAGCGCTCTGCCGGAAAGATCCGTCGCCTCGGAGGCCGCCTTTGCGGCGGCGTCCATTCGCGACGCCGCGGCCGCCGAACCGCGCAGGGCGTCCACCGCCTCGCGCAGCAGGCCGCGCTCGCCGCCGATTCTCTGCAGGTGCTCGTGCAGGGCCGCCTGGGGCAGGTCATAACCGAACCGCCGCGTTGCCTCTTCCTCCAGGTGGTGCGCCTCGTCGACAATCAGCACGTCGTAGTCGGGTATCAGGGAGCCTTCCGCAAGAACGTCCGCGAGCAGCAGGGCGTGATTGACCACAACCACGTGCGAAGCGGCGGCCTTTTCCCGCGCCGCGCGCAGGAAGCACGGACCGCCCAGGCCCAGGCACTCGTGCATCCGCTCGGAGGAAAGCCTGCTCCACGGCGCCGCGGCGCTGCGGTGGCCCAGGTTCAGTTCGCTCCTGTCGCCCGTCGACGTCTCTCCCAGCCACACAAGCGTCTTGGCCAGCAGCCGAGCCTCGTCCTCGTCGAGCGTGTCGCCCGACCTCATACGCGACCACCGCCGCAGGCACAAGTAGTTGGCCCTGCCCTTGAGCTGGGAGAAGCGAACGGCTGCCGCATCCACGACGGGCGCGTCCGCGAGCGCCTCGACCAGCATGGGCAAGTCCTTCTGGACAAGCTGTTCCTGGAGGTTGATGGTGTTCGTGGAGACCACAACCCGCTTGTTGTTGGCTGTCGCGTAGACCAGCGCGGGCAGCAGGTACGCGACGGACTTGCCGACGCCGGTGCCGGCTTCCACCACGAGCCGCTTGCCCTCGTTTATGGCCTCGGCTACGGCGCGGGCGACGGCGATCTGTTCGGGCCGCTCCTCGAAGCCGTCCATCGCCTCGGCCAGCGGGCTGCCGGAGCGCAAGAGCGACTCGACCATGTCGACGTCTATCTTTTCGACTTCCTGGTTGGGGCGGATGGGCCGTGCCTGCTGGAGCCGAGCACCGAGGTCGCCCAGGTCCAGTCCAGACGTGTCCATGCTGGCAGACGTCGCATCGTCCGCGGCGCCGGGCCATTGGCGCGGCTGCGACTCGATGCCGTCGAGCAGGTAGGCCAGCACCCAGGACGACCGCCCGGCCAATCTGCCCATTTCGGACAATGAGAAGGCGTCGAGCTCCATTGCCCGGCGCAGCAGCACGTTGAATACGTTCCTGGTCGCGTGCGCGTCCGCGAGCGCCCTGTGGGGCTGCGGGTTACGCGCCCCGAAGCGGTCGGCAAGCCGTTCAAGCGAGTACTCGGGTAGCCCGGGATACAGAACGTAGGCCAGGTCCCAGGTGTCGCAGCGTGGGTTACGCAGCGGCAGGCCGCTCTTGGCCAGGAAACCCACGTCGAAGGGCAGATTGTGGCCGACGATGGGCGACTGGCCCACGAACTCGGCGAAGGGCCGAAGCACCGCGCCGAATTCCGGGGCGCGGTCTACCTCGTGCTGGGGGATGCCGGTGAGGCGGACGATGAATTCGTCCAAGCGGCGGCGAGGGTTCACCAGCGAGGTGAACGTGTCGAGAACCTCGTCGCCGCGAAACTTCACGGCGCCGACCTCGATTATCTCGTCCCGCTCGACGCTGAGGCCGGTCGTCTCCAGGTCGAGGGCGACCCATACCTCATCCGACAGCGGCGTTACAGGTGGGAGCAGTGTCACGCCCCTCGCCTCAATCGCTCTCGCGAGCCATCGCCGCCTTCATCTGCTCCCACGCCTGCCGCGCCTCCTCAACCGAACCCTCGTCCTCGATAGTAGTGATGTCGCCGGGATCCTGGTCCAGCACGACCGCCTTGAACACTCGCCGCATTATCTTGCCGCTGCGAGTCTTCGGTAGCATGTCCACGAAGTTGAGCTCGGAGATCACGGCGATTGGCCCCAGCTCCCTCCGGACGGTCTGGAGCAGTTCGCGCCTAAGCTCGTCAGACGGCGTGTAGTCGTTCTTGAGCACGACGAACGCCGAGATGACCTCGCCTCGCAGCTCGTCAGGCCGGCCCGTCACGCCAGCCTCGGCTACCGCCTGGTGTTTGAGGAAAGCCGTTTCGACTTCGACAGTCCCTATTCGGTGTGCGGCGATCTTAATGACCTCGTCCGCCCGGCCCGCAAACCACACGTAGCCGTCCTCGTCGATATGCGCGGAGTCGCCGGTGAAGTAGCGCTCCGGGATTATGCCCCAGTAGTCCTGTCCGTAGCGCTCAGGTTCGCCCCACAGCCGCGGCGTAAGACTGGGCCAGGGTCGCTTGATGGTGAGAATCCCCTTCTCGCCCGTAGGGACCGGCTCGCCCTCCGGCGTCAAAACCTCCACGTCGATGCCGGGCAGGGGTATGCCCGCCGAACCGGGCTTTATGGGCAGGGTCGAGATGCCATAGGGGTTGCCGATTGCCGGGCCGCCCGTCTCGGTCTGCCACCAGTGGTCTATGACGGGGATGCGGTCGCCGAGCACCGACTTCTGCAGCCACTCCCACGCCGGAGCGTTGAGCGCCTCGCCTGCGCAGAACACGCGCTCCAGGGACGACAGGTCCGCGCCGCGCGTCGGCTCGTCGCCGTAGCGCATGAGCGCTCTCACCGTTGTCGGCGAGGTGAACAGGCCAGTGACGCCGAACTCCTCGATGATCTTCCAGATCAGGTCGGGGCCGGGGTGGTCGATGGCTCCCTCGAACGCGATGGTGGTCGCCCCGGCCAACAGAGGCGCGTAGACGATGTAGCTGTGGCCCACGATCCAGCCTATGTCAGAGGTGGACCACCACACGTCGGTAGGGCGAAGCCCGAAGCACCAGTCGCCCATGGAGTGTATGCCCACCTGGTAGCCACCGTGCACGTGGACCGCGAGTTTGGGCTTCGCGGTGGTGCCGGAGGTGGCGAGGATGAAGGCCGGCTCGTTGGCTTCCATCACTTCGTATCCGCCGTCGTGGCCTTCGCCTCGCGCGAGAAACTCCTGCCAGGTGATGTCGCGACCGTCGGTCATGGAAACCGGCTCGTCGCCCCGCTGTAGCACGATCACGTTGTCAACGCAGTCGCCGCCGACCTCCATAGAGGCGTCCACTATGCCCTTGAGGGGCACGTTCGACCCTCGCCGGTAGGTCACGTCGGTTGCGAACACGAGCCGTGAGCCGCTCGCCTGTACGCGGTCACCGAGCGCGCCCGATCCGAAGCCGGCGAACACGACCGAGTGGATGGCGCCGATGCGCACCGCGGCGAGCATCAGCATGATTGCTTCCGGGCAGGGAGGCATGTAGATGGTGATGCGGTCGCCCTTCCCCACGCCCATGGCCCGCAGGGAGGCGGCGAGGCGGCGCACCTCGTGTAGCATCTGGGCATAGGTGAATACCTGCCTTTCGCCGCCCTCCGTGACGTAGATGAGCGCCGCGTGGCCGCCCCAGTCGTTGGCGACATTCAGGTCGAGGCAGTTGTACGCCATGTTGGTCTCGCCCCCGACGAACCACCGGAAGGTGGGATAATCCCAGTCGAAGGTCTTGTCCCACTTGCGGAACCAGTGGAGTTCATCCGCGGCGTTGGCCCAGAACCGTTCCGGGTCTTCCAGCGCTTCGCGCCTGATGCTCTGTACCAGCGGGTTGATAAGCTCCATTTTCGCTCTCCAGACCCCATTACACGTATCTCTCGTGGTCCATCAGCCCACTCAGTCGATCTGATGCGCCGCGACGCAAACTGGGTGTAGCCGCATCATCGCCCGCGCCGTGGTCACGCCACCCGATTCACGTCGAACGCCCGAAGCTTGCCGACGTGCAGGCCCTGCACCGCACTGTAGGCACCCGCTCTGAGCGCCTCGACGAAGTCGGACTCCGACCTGATCTCGCCGTCGAACTGCGTGGCAAACTTGCCCAGACCGTGTGTCGAGTGGGCGTCGCTGCCGCCCGTACCTACGAAGTCGAGCGTCCGGGCCACTTCGAGCGCGAACAGGTTCTCGCGCTCGGTGTTGGAGCCGTTGCCGATCTCCACGTCGTCGACCACCTCGAACAGCGGATGCAGCGCCGCCTGATCGGGGGTGCTGGGGCGCCCGGTGCGCTCCCGGAAGAGCAGGTTGAGGTTGTAGGGCGGGTTGTTGAAGAGGTTGCGGAACGGGTGCGCGGAAACCAGGAAGCCGCCCGCGCGGTCGGCGGCGTGCCGGAGGTCTTTCACCCGGTGCATCCCGCCCACGTATGAGTGCATCCCGAACACCAGCACGTGGCCCATGTCCGTATCGACCTCGAGACCCCTTACGACCGTGAGACCCGAATCCTCGAATACACGCCGCAGCTCGTGGTCGTCCCAGCCGCCGCCGTGTTCGGAAAGGCATACCCCGTCTAGTCCGATCCTGCGGGCCTCCGAAATCAGCTGTTCCGGCGTCAAACTGCTATCGCTGCTTCCCTTTACGGTGTGAACGTGCAGATCGAATATCGCCAAGTAGGTGTGCCCCTGTTCAGAGTAGCCCGCGCCGATGTCGATTCTATAGCTTGGTGGTCGCGACGGTCAAACGGGCGGGGGCGCCGCGACCTCGCATGTCGCGCTCACCCTCTCCCTTGATGGAGAGGGGAAAGGCCCCGGACACTCCGGTCCCTTCACCTGAGCGAGTTGTGAAAACCCCACTTACGGCCGCACCGCGCGCTTGGGCTGCTGGGCCAGCTTGGCGAGCATGGGCTGAGCGAGCTTGACGAAGGTGCACGCCAGGCGGCGCGTCTCGCGCGGGTCGATGAGGTCCACCACATCGCCCTTGAGCGCCGCCCGGAAGGGCGACCGCAGGCGTAGCAGCCGGTTCTCGATCATCTCCCTGTGGGCGTCCGGGTCCGGCGCCGACTCGATCTCGCGCCTGTACGCCGCCGCGACGCCGCCCTCTATGGGGATGCCCCCCCACTCGCCGGCGGGCCAGCCGAACCGCAGGTTCAAGCCGTTGGGTTGTCCCAGGCTGTGAACGGCGTCTGCCGCCACGCCGTAGGCCTTGCGAACGTTGAACTCCACCTTTGGCACGTTCGCCTCGGCGCTGGCTATCAGCGCTCGCACGCCGCGGCGCATGGTCGCCTTGCGCTCTGCGTGCGAGCCGAGCATGAACCCCGGCATGTCGAGGAACACCACCACCGGCAGATTGAAGGCGTCGCACAGGTCCACGAAATGCGTGTACTTCTCGGCAGCCCAGCCGTCCATCGCGCCGGCGAGCTTGAGCGGGTCGCTCGCCATCACGCCCACGCTGTAGCCGTCCAGCCTCGCGAAGCCGGTTATGATCGCGCCAGCCCAGTGCCTGCGCATCTCGAAGAACTCGCCGTTGTCGACCACCAGACGGATGAGCTTTCTGGCGTCGTAGCTGCGGCGCCGGTTGGGCGGTATTATGTTCAGAAGCTCTTCGGGGCGACGGTCGGGCGGGTCGCCCGTCTCAACGCGGGGCGCCACGTCGGCGGTGGTGTTGGGCAGATACGAGATAAACTTCTTGATCTGCTCGAATGCGTCTTCCTCAGATTCCGCCTCGTTGTCCACCTGGCCGCTCTCGTGGACGTGCATCTCGTAGCCGCCGAGCTCCTCCTTGTCCAACGTCTCGCCGATGGCGCGCCGGACCACGGGCGGCCCGGAGGGAAATATCTGCGACTGGCCCTTGATCATGACGGTGAAGTGGGACATCAGGGCAAATGCCGCGGGCGCTCCCGCGACGGAGCCCATGACGCCTGCCGCCACCGGAACCTTGCGCAGCAGCTCGACCGAGCGCCACCACAGCTCGCCCGCCGGCAGGCCCATGTGTCCGGCGGCCTCGTCGGCCTTCGAACTGTGGCCCACGCCCTCCACCAACTGGATGTAGGGTATGCCGTACTGGAGCGCCAGCGGCTGCGTGAAGTGGCCGGAGCCTTTGCGCACGTTGTGTGGGCTTCCGCCCGATATGGTGAAGTCGTCGCCGCCGATTGCCACGGGTCTGCCATCGATCTCGGCCAGACCCATGACGTAGGCTCCAGGCGTGAAGGCGCACAGGTTGCCGTCCTCGTCATACTCAGCAGCGCCCACCATTGGGCCGGCCTCCACAAAGCTGCCCGGATCGACCATCTTGTCGACGCGCTCGCGCACCGTGTAGCGCCCGCCGTCATGCTGGCGCTTGATGCGCTCCGGGCCGCCCATCTCGCGGACCAGGCCGCGAATGTACGACATGTCTTTAACCGCGTGCTCCCAGCTCATCCCGGGCTTCCACGTCTCGCGCTGCGGATCGATCGGCATAGAATATCCTCCTAGTTTGGCAGCGGGGGGGTCACTCGGCCCTCGACCGCCTGTTGCGCTCGGGGCGGAAGGCGTCAGGAGACGGCAAGCGTCAGCAACGCCTCGTCCTCGGCCACGCTCTGGCCCTCTACCACGCCGACGGAAACAACTTGGCCGTCGTGCTCGCAGAAGACCTCATTTTCCATCTTCATCGACTCCACCACCACCAGCACGTCGCCGGGGCCGACCTGCTCGCCCGGCGATACAGCCACCTCGAGCACGGTTCCCGTTATGGGAGATTCGATGACTATCTCTCTCAACTTGCTTACACCCCTCTTAATGAAGAAGTCCGGCCCGAGACTATGGCGCCCGCTCCGCTATCACGCCGCATAGTATGGCAGAAACCAGCCAAAAACGCCTATAGCGGTGAGCGTGATGACGACGACGCCCGCGAGCGCCCGCCTCAGCAGGACGGCCAAGGGCGCCGCCAGCATCAGCGCGGCCGCTACGAAGCCTAGCGTGTAGGCGAGGTTGGGGCTTCCGAGCCCGCCGCCGGGCGCCTGCTCGAGGCTTATCCTGTAGAGGACGCCGCACACCGCGCCGACGACGGCCCACGTGGGATAGGCCAAGGCGACGGCGCCAAGGCCGACGACCATGGGGCTGCGGTTCTCGATGATGCGTTGGGCCGCCGGCAAGCCGCTCTTCATCATGAAGAAGAGCATCAGCGCCACCGTGCAAATGAACACCGACGCCATCAGCATCCCCAGCGTGGCGCCGGCTATCAGCTCGTACACTCTCCACCCTCTCCGTAACTGCCCCTTGTCCTGACGAGGTGCGCCTCCACTCCGTGCCGGTGGGTCAGAAGGAGCTGCAGCGCCGAGCCCACCTCCCTGCTGGACACCGGGGCGAACAGCGAGGGGCCGCTGCCGGCCAGGTGTACCTCCCGCGCTCCCAGCGCGTGCATCGCGTCCCAGCAGTCCCGCAGTCCCGCGAAAGCGTCGAAGGCCACGTCGTCAAACACGTTGAACAGGAACTGCGGAGGCACGTCGCCCCCTCCGCGTATGCGCGCCGCCAGCCTGCGCGTGAGCGCGCCACGCGTAAAGTTGACCGTCGATAGCCTGCCGTACAGCGAGGCCGTCTTGTTCGGCAGGTGTATGTGCGGGGACGCGATGACGAGCCACTCCAAGTCGGTCGGAGGCAGCGGAGCGACGCGCTCCCCGCGGCCGCTGACCATCGCCGTGCCACCCCGCAGCAGGAACGGCACGTCTGAGCCGAGACGTGCCGCGAGCGCGGTCAGCTCCCCGGTCGACAAGCCGAGCCCCCACAGCCTGTTGAGCGCCACAAGCGTCACGGCGGCGTCGCTGCTGCCGCCGCCGAGGCCGGCCGCGACGGGTATGCGTTTTACGATCGATATTCCCGCTCCGTCCGCGGTGCCGGAGGCCTCTTGCAGCAGCCGGGCGGCCCTCCAGGCCAAGTTGCCGCACCCCGCAAGTTCCGGATCGTCGCAGACCAACTCAAGCTGTTCGGCAGGCTCGAACGTCAGCGTGTCGTGCAGGTCCACCGTCTGGATCACGGAGACGACGTCGTGATAGCCGTCATCCCGGCGTCCGAGCGCTTCGAGAGTCAGGTTGACCTTGGCATAGGCGTTTTGCGTAATCTGGTGGTTCGCCATGGAGTCAATCCGGGCAAGCGACCTCGTACAGGCTACCCCACTCGGCCAGGTCCAGGGTCTCCGCGCGGCGCTTCGGATCGATTCCGGCGCGCGCCAGCAGGCGTTCGACGTCGGCCGGCGGCAGCGAAAGTCCCTGGCTCAGAGCGTTGCGAAGCTGCTTGCGGCGGGCGCTGAATCCGGCCCTCACGAGGTCGAAGAAATCCGTCTCCGAGCGCAGGCAGAGCGCGGGGCGCTCGTAGACGTCAATCCGGACGATTGCGGAGGTGACCTTGGGTGTGGGCCGGAACGCGCGGGGCGGGACACTTGCCACAACGCGCGGGCGGCCATAGAGCTGTGTCGCGACCGACAGCAGCGACATTTGCCCAGGCGACGCGGTCATCGAACGGGCGACCTCGCGCTGCACCATGACCACCATCAGGCGCGGCCCGCTGTCCATCTCCAGAAAGCGGCGCACGATGGGCGTGGCCGCGTAGTACGGCAGGTTGGCTACCAGCTTGTAGCCGGTGGACGTGTCAAGCAGCGCGGCCACGTCCACCGTCCTGGCGTCGCCCGCGACAATGCGGACGTTGGCCCGGTCCGCGAACCGGTCCGACAGACGGGCGGCCAGTACGTCGTCCAGCTCGACAGCGACGACGCGCCCAGCCGACTCAGCGAGCCGTTCGGTGAGGATGCCGCGTCCAGGGCCAATTTCGAGCACTTGGTCAGCGGGGGAAAGCTCGGCGGCGTCCACCACGCGGGCGAGCACACGCCGGTCCACCAGGAAGTTCTGGCCGAGGGAGCGCTTCGCCCGTGGGGCCGGGCCTACCGCGCCGGAGATGTGCTGAGGGGACATAGCAATGAGGCCGGGACGGGATGGTTACCGGAGCGGGCCACACGCGCTGTGGCGAGGGCCGCGCTCGTTGAATCTTGGAATAGGCCGTGCACCTCTTTTCGATCTTCCCCGGCGGCATACGCCAGACAGCGGACTCGAGCCAGGCGAACCTGCGACGCCCGAAGGTAACCGCTTACCGCTGCTTCCTTCCGGATCTGACGGGGTTCACGGCGCTCCGCCGCGCAGGACCCAACTCTCAACATCAGCTACCTGGAGCAGTGGCCCCGTAAAGTCGACCTCCAAGAGGAATTCAGCCTCGCATGAGCGGGTTTCGAGAACAGGGCACCGCTAGCTCCCCGCCTAGCACGGCCTGATAACCAATGGTATTGGAAAGCCAGCGGAGGTGTCAACGCGCGTTGCAGGCCGCGGGTGGCTGTTCGGGTGCGGGACCCTTCGGGTCTTCCCTGATTCCGCACAGTCCACAACCGCTTGACCTCGTTGAGCGTTTGCACAAAACTGTTGGCGGCGATTGAACTCGTACGTGTCGAGAATTCCCCGGGATCGCAAGTCTGGGACGAAATTGAGATGAGGCCGTGAGGTGGGTGAGCATGAGCCTGAAGCCCGACATTCGCGTCATGAAGAGGACGGGGCCTATGTGCCTGCGGGCTGTCCTGGCTCTTGTGTTGCTTTTTCCCACCGTCATGGGTTGCCTTAGCGACGCCGGTCCAGCTCCGCGGGATTCGGCCTCTCCGACGCCGCCTCCATCGGCGGCACATACCAACACACCCGAGGCAGTCGCCAGCCCGGAGCCCACCCCACGGTGGACGCCGATCCCTACGCCACCGCCCCTCACGTCAAGTTGTACGCAGGCCGACG
Source organism: Dehalococcoidia bacterium (assembly GCA_965226695.1). GTDB lineage: Bacteria > Chloroflexota > Dehalococcoidia > Lucifugimonadales > CATOSD01 > CATOSD01. The sequence continues at coordinate 1,594,161 of OZ245405.1, read as the reverse complement.
TACTGGGCGATCCCACGCCTGCCTACGGCGGCCCGCAGCCAATTCCACATTCAGACAACCTTGTTGGAACCGTGATTTTTGACTGCGGCGACACTCCAAAGGCGTCCACTGGGATCCTAAGCCTAATGGAAACGTCGACCGAAGAAGAGGACGAATACGGTCTCGCACTTAGCTTGAGGTACTCACCTAACCATTTCATCGAATGGACGCCTGATGGCAACCAGTTGATGCTCAACGTTCCCGATGAGAGTGAAGCCGTCGGTTCTGGAATCTACATCGTGAATTCTGACGAGTCCAGCTTCCGGCTTCTTGTCGACGCCAATCCGGGGTACTATCTCCTTGCCAGATTCTATGCGGATCTCTCCCCCGACGGTTCGACGCTGGTCTACTCCACCTGTGAGTTTGAAGACAGCTGGAAAGAGTATGTTATAGCCACATTGAGTGTTGAGAGCGGCACATCCCAACAACTGACTGAGAGAGGCGGTATCCACAGTAATTCCGTCTGGTCGCCTGACGGCAAGCAAGTAGCATTTGTGATTTCAAGTTCACCGTATCAATCTTGGTCCTCACCTATTACTACACCGTTCACGATTGCATCGGGCGGCAATGACCTGCACGCACTGACCCCCTACTTTGATCCTGGGTATCTAGTTGGTTTCGAGCCTCCGAGCTGGTCTCCAGATGGCAAACGCCTTGCCTACGTGCAGTACGGAGGGGATTATCATCGGCTCTACACTGTTGGCGCTGACGGTTTGGGACTGCACGGGGTGACGGCAGTCACGACCGGTGCGACATGGGCGCCCGAAGGTCGACTGATCGCCTTTGGGAAGCTACTACCTAGAAACGCTCGCGACGACCCTTACTCGACGCTGTGCATGGCCGAAGTCGACGACCTTGGGCGCCTACGCCTGAAGCAGATAGTGCCCAGAGACGCTTTCGAAGGCCCAGTTGAAATCAATCACGTAAACTGGTCTCCCGACGGAGAAGAGTTTCTGGGGCCTAGATGACCGGGACTCAGCCCACGCCAGGGCCTCCACCGCATTAAGCCCGGGAAGGCGCCGTGCCCTTGCGCGACGGGCGTGTTACAATTCGGCTCGGCCATCAACACGCTCAGGAGGAACGCGCCGGTTTGGCATCCATATTCGATCTCCACGTACACACCAACAGGGGCAGCCCCGACAGCGGCCTCTCCCCCGACGAACTGGTCGCCGAAGCGACCCGCATAGGCGTCACCGGCGTTATGGTCACCGAGCACGACGGCTGGCCGCGCCACGACTTCGAGCAGTTCGCGAGCAACCAGGACCTGATCATGGTCAGGGCGCTGGAGGTGTACACCCCGCTCGGCCACGTCATCGCACTCGGCCTCGAGAACCACGTTTCGGGCTTCTCACGCGACATCGAGACCATTCGCCACCTGAGGCGTGAGGTCGACCGCGTGGGCGGCTTCATGATCCTGGCGCACCCCTTCCGGTTTCTATTCGACCTGCCGGGCGTCTACACGCAGAACAAGCTGTTCGAGGACGCCGCGACGGTGCCGGAGACTCATGAGGAGGCGGCGAAGCACCCGATCTTCGATCTGGTGGACGAGACCGAAGTGGTCAACGGCGGCAACATCGAGGTGGAAAACAGGTTCGCCCAGGGCGTGGCCGCGCATCTCGGTCACTGGGGCACCGGCGGCAGCGACGCCCACTCCACAGCCGGGCTGGGCAAGGGAGTCACGGTATTCAGGGGCGACGTGCGCAACGAGCGCGACCTGCTGGAGGCGCTCAAGGAGGGCGACTTCTTTCCTGTCGAGGGATTCCACGTCGGCAAGCCGTCCGACTACGGACGCTCCAAGTGGTGGAAGCCCTCCGACCTCAACGGCTCGGGTCAAGGGGAGACGCAAGCCGCGCGCTGAGCAGAGCCGGTTAGCCTGGAGGTTGGCCTTATGGAGACTATAGGATTCATTGGACTGGGAAACATGGGGCTGGGGATGTCGCGGAACATCCAGCGCGCCGGTTATTCCATGGTGGTCTACGACATCAGGGAGGAGGCGACGAAACCGCTCCTGGAGAACGGGGCGCGGCTGGCGAGCTCGCCGGCGGAGGTGGCGCGGCTTAGCGACGTCACGTTCTCGTCGCTGCCCGGTCCCAGCGAGGTCGAGGCGGTTGCCACCGGGCCGGAAGGCGTGCTGAGCGGAATCCGCGAGGGCCGCGTCTACGTGGACCTCTCGACCAGCCGACCGACGCTGATACGGCAGATAGAGCCACTGTTTCGCCAGAAGGGCGCCCACGTCTTGGATGCCCCGGTAAGCGGGGGCAAGTCCGGCGCCATCACCGGCAACCTGGCCGTGATGGTGGGCGGCGAGCGCGAGATCTTCGACCGCGTCCAGCCGGTGCTCGATTCGTTCGGCGACAAGGTGTTCTACTCCGGATCCATCGGCGCGGGAAGCATCTGCAAGCTGGTGCACAACATGATCGGCCACGGCGTGAGGCAGGCCATCGCCGAGGGGCTGACACTGGGCGTCAAGGCGGGCGTGGACGCCGAATCGCTGTGGGAGTGCGTGCGGCGCGGCTCGCTGGGGCAGATGAACATACTGCACCGGGGCATACCGGGCAGCCTGTTCCGCGGTGACTTCGACCGCGCCAGCTTCGCCCTGGAGCTCGCCCGGAAGGACATACTGCTGGCAAACGAGCTAGGTCGTGAGTACGACGTGCCCATGCCGGTAGCCAACCTCGCCGAGCAGATGGCCATACAGGCCATTAACCGCGGCTGGGGCGACCGTGACGCCGGCGTCACGTTTCTGCTACAGGAGGAGGCTGCGGGCGTGGAAGTGCGCGCTCCGCACGTCGATCCCGAAAAGGCCGGCAAGTTCATCACGACTCACCCAGAAGCCGAGTAAGGCGCGCGTCGTTGGCGTCATTGGCTATCCGGCGCAGGGCCGGCTACAAGTGGTGGGCATTCGCGGCCCTTGCGCTCGGCATGTTCACGAACGTGGCGGACCACGGCAGCGTAATCGTCGCGCTGCCCACCATCGCCGACCACTTCCTGACCGACCTGCCCACGGTGCAATGGGTGGTCATCGGATACGCGCTCTCCATCAGCGCGTTCCTCATGCCAATGGGCCGCCTGGGCGACATCGTAGGCCCCAAGAAAGTCTACCTGGCCGGGCTGGTCGTATTCATCATCGGGTCGGTGCTCGCCAGCCTATCCCTCAACGTTTGGATGCTCATAGGCGCGAAGATCTTCCAGGGCGTGGGCGCCGGCATGACGCAGGGCACGGGCATGGCCATGATCCTCTCCGCGTTCTCGGACGAGGAGAGGGGAAAGGCGCTCGGCCTGCAGATGAGCATGGTAGGCGCCGGCGGCGTCGCCGGCCCGGCAATAGGCGGCTTCATCGTCGCCATCTTCGGCTGGCAGTGGGTGTTTGGCGTAAACGCGATAATGGGAGCGCTCGCGCTGCTCGCCGCGGCGGTGATAGTAGAGGAGGTCAGCGCGCCGGACGGGGGCAGAAGACGCCACTTCGACTGGCGTGGGGCCGCTCTCTCTACCGGAGCACTGCTGGCGCTGCTAGTCGGCATGACGCTCGGACCGTCTCTGGGATGGTTGTCGCCAAGCGTTTCGATCATCGCGATATCGTTCGTGGTGCTGCTCGGTGGCTTCATCTGGTGGGAGTTGAGAACTCCTCTCCCGATGCTGGACGTGCGTCTGTTCACCAGAAAGCTGTTCGCGTTGGGGGTTCTCGCCAACACACTGTCCTTCCTGGCGAACCAGCCCACAAGGTTCCTGATACCGTTCTATCTGCAGGCCGTGCTGGGCTTCAACCCAAGCAAGGTGGGCCTGATAATCGTGCCCGGGTTCGCTATAGTTGCGTTCGTGGGGCCTCTCAGCGGCTGGCTGTCGGACCGCTTCGGCTGGCGGCCGTTCAACGTGGGCGGGCTGGCCTTGTCCGCAATTGGGCTGTTCCTGCTGGGGCTCCTTCGCACCGACTCGTCTGTCTGGCTCGTGTTGGCGGGGCTGATGATGCAGAGCCTGGGGATGGGAGTGTTCTACGGGCCGAACAACAGCTCCATCATGGCCGCGGTCGAGAAGAGCAGGTACGGCGTCGTAGCCGGGTTCCTGAACCTGGTCCGCAACTCGTCGAACGTGGCCAGCATCGCCATGGGCACCGCGGTCGTGACGGCGTTCATGGCTGCGGGCGGCTACGCGCCATCGCTGTCCGGGGTCAACTCCGAGAGCGACCTCGGCCTGCTTCAGTCGTTCACCAACGGGTTCAACGTCTACCTGCTGATGATGAGCGGGCTGCTGGTGATGGGAATGGTGGTGTCGCTGTTCAAGGGCGCGAGGGCTGAACCTGCGCCGCTGAAGGCCGAGGGGGAGGCAACAGACCCCAGGTCGGGCCCGAAACAGAGCATGAAGGTGGAGGCGAGCGCCGGAGAGTGACCCCGACGCCTGGCGGCGTATTGCCCCAGCCTGAGCGACCACCAGGGTAACCGAACTTCGCAGTAGAGGAGGCGCTGATATGAGACTTGCCTGCAAGGTGGCGATAGTAACCGGAGGATCACGCGGCATGGGCGAGACGGAGGCGAAGATGTTCGCCGCCGAGGGGGCGAAGGTGGTCATAGCCGACTTGTCCGAGGAGTCGGGCCGGAAGGTCGAGGCCGAAATAGCCGAGGCGGGAGGCGAAGCGGTGTTCGTCAAGCTCGACGTCACCGACGAGCAGCAGTGGAGCGACGCCGTGGCCCGGACTGTCGAGCGGTTCGGCAGGCTCGACGTACTGGTGAACAACGCCGGCGTGAGCGGCGGCATAGCGAGCGACGTCCTGGACACGGACGCCTGGGACACGCTGATGGACGTGAACGCCAAGGGCGTGTTCCTGGGGATAAAGTACGCCGTTCCAGAGATGCGGCGCTCCGGAGGCGGCTCGATCATCAACATTTCGTCCATTTCCGGGTTCGTCGGGCAGGAATACATTCACATGGGCTACAACGCCTCCAAGGGCGCGGTACGCATCATGACGAAGACCGCGGCGGCGAGGTACGCGCGGGAGGGCATCCGCGTCAACTCGGTTCACCCGGGCATCATGCCTCCAATGGACACCTCGACCGTGACGGCGGCGCCGGAGACCAGGGAGCGGATGTTGGCCCACGTGCCCATGGGCCGTGAGGGCCGGCGGGAAGAGGTCGGCTACGCCGTGCTGTTCCTGGCAACGGACGAGGCGTCGTACATCACCGGAACCGAGATCGTGGTAGACGGCGGCTATCTCGCGGTCTAGGTTACCCCGCCGGTTGAAGGCACACCGAATGGGGGGCGGCTGACGTGGGCATCTCGAGACTGAAGGACCTGGCTGGGGAGCGGCGGGCCGCGATACACGCCTGGTGCATGTACGACTGGGCGAACTCGGCATACGCGACCAACGCCGTGGCAGTGCTGCCCGTCTACGCGGTGTTCCTTTTCAAGGACGCGCTTGGAGTCGACGCCGAGTTTCTCGGCCTCCGCGTCACCGGCAGCTCGCTGTGGGCCTTTGCGGTCGCCATCTCGACGGCCATCGTGGCGGTCACAACCCCTGTGCTCGGCGTGATCGCCGACCGGATGCCGATCAAGAAACTGCTTCTCGGCATATACACGGCGTGCGGCTCGTTCTTCATGGTGATGGCGTTCTTTTCCCCCTACAGCCCGCAGCCGTGGGTGTGGCTGTTCGGCTCGTTCTTCTTCGCCAACATGGGGTTCTCGGGCGCGCAAGTCTTCTACAACGCGCTGTTGCCCCACGTGGCCCCGGAGAATCTGCTGGACGACGTGAGCAGCCGGGGCTACGCCTACGGCTATCTCGGCGGCGGATTGCTGTTGCTGGCGCACATGGCCGCGATCTTCCTGGCCGGCGACACCGGGTACGCCGACCTCGTGACTCGCCTCGCCATCGCGTCGGTCGGCGTGTGGTGGTTCGGCTGGGCGATCTGGACGCTTGTGGGGGTACCCGAGCCCAGGGTCGCGAACGCGGTCAGGGGACTGGGGCCGCTCTCGGTGGTGGCACTCGCCTTCAGCGAGTTCAAACGCACGCTTAGCGAACTGCGTAAGTTCAGGGTCGTGCTCTTGTATCTGGGCGCGTACCTGTTGTTCAACGACGGCATCCAGACGGTGCTTACCATATCGGGGGCGTTCGCCGCGGACACGCTTGGCATCCCGCTGATTTTCAATGCCGGGACGGTGCTCATCATTCAGTTCGTCGCCGTGCCCGGCGCGTTGGCCTTCGGGTGGCTCGCGGCAAGGTACTCTACGAAGGCGGCTCTCGTCGCGTCGCTCTGCGGTTGGTTTATCATCATCGGGTTTGGCATCGCCATCGCCCCTCTCGAACCGGAGGAGCACGAAGACTTCGACTACCGGCTGGAGTATCGCTCCATTGGTGGCCACTACGAGGTAACGCACGCACCCGAAGTGTCCGACTCGAAAACTGCGCAAAGTTGGCAGCGCGAAGTCAGCGTGATCTCGAAAGGCGATATGCTGACGAGGGGCCGCGCCGAGCGTCTGGTGGACGGCGTAGAGGAATCCCGCGATTCCGCCTACTCGGTTTCGGTGCGAGGCGGCGCGCTGGACGGCGAAACGGCGGTGGGCCGGCTGCACGCCTCGCGTCTGGGAAGCGGGCCGGTCGACTGGTGGCCGGCAACCGTGCGCGAGTTGCTGTGGAAGCCTCTGGGCCTCGACGCGGGCTTTCAGTGGCTGTTCGTCGGCGTGTTCGTGGGGGCCATAATCGGGGGTAGCCAGGCGTTGGCGCGAAGCCTCTTCTCGCAGATCACCCCTACTGTGCGGAGTGGCGAGTTCTTCTCTTTCTTCGGCTTCATGAGCAAGGCTTCGGCCGTGTTCGGTCCCCTGCTCTACGTATCCGTAACGTCCGCCCTCGACACGCGCGCCGCGATAACGTCTGTCGCACTGCTCATTCTGGTGGGATCAGTCTTACTGCGCTGGGTAGACGTCGCGGCTGGCCGCGCTACCGCCGCCGCGGAGGACGCGAGGCTGCGCGGGAGCGGCGGAACAGCCCGCCCGGACGATTAGGGCCCGTCAGCGCTCCCTGTCCTGCCACTTTGCCAGCACGGTCACCCACACCGACGCAACGAGCAGCTTCAAGTCCAGCCAGGGTGACATGCGCCGCATGTACAGGGTGTCATAGCGGAGCTTGTGGTGAGGATCCGTATCGTATGTGCCGTAGACCTGCGCCAGCCCCGTCAGGCCGGGCCTGACGAGGAGACGGCGTTCGAAGTTGGGCACACCCTTGGTAATCTCGGCGGCGAGCTCCGGGCGCTCGGCGCGCGGTCCCACCAGGCTGAGGTCGCCCCTGAACATGTTTATCACCTGGGGGAGCTCATCCAGCGCGCGATTACGCAGAACACGGCCCACGGGCGTGATTCTCGGGTCGTTTTCCGACGCCCAGACGGCCCCGCTCATCCGCTCTGCATCGGGCACCATCGACCTGAACTTGTAAACCCTGAACACGCGCCCGCCCTTTCCCAGCCGCGGCTGGGTATAGAAGACGGGGCCGCGGTCGTACAGCCAGATCGCCAATGGAACAAACGTCCACAGCGCGATCCAGAGGGGGGCGAGAACCACGTGGACGGCGACAAGTATCGCGAGGTCAAACGGTCTCTTCCACCAGTCGCGGACGGCCTGGCTTCCACCGTCGACGTGTGGCGCCTTTTGCGCGCGGGGGCCGTCGGCGCTCAACGTGCGCCCATTCGATGGCGTTCAGACACGGGTGGTAACTTCACTGTCTTGCACCCATCACCCTGGCGGTCGCGGCACGCGGGGCAGGCCGAGGCCCGAATTCTAACACCGGAGTAGACCGCGTGAGAAGGCCGACGGGCATCGAAACCCACCCCATAGCCCCGTTCTTGCCCGTGGCCCAAGAACTTTGAGGTAACTTGACCCACCGTTTGCACACAATAATGGTAGAGTATACTGGCTTGGCGAAATCGGCTTGTTCCGGGTGCACTTGGCGAGAACAGCAGGAGGTGTGAAGGTGAGCAACGCGAACCTCAACAAACCCGAGGAGCGAAAGCCAAGATTCCTCAGACAGCTCAAGTCGACGGTGCAACGCCGGTTGTTTGACGGGGTGGTGGTGCTGATTCCACTACTTGTGACTCTACTCGTACTCGCATTTCTGATCGAGAACGCCGACACGTTCATTCGAGGTCTGCCGTTCATAAGTGAGCAGACCCTGCTTGGCTACCCGGTTGACTTTCCGGGAATCGGCGTGATTGTTTTCCTGATCATATTCTTCGCGGTAGGCCTGATTGTGGCAACGGCTTGGGGACGCAAGATTATCGAGGTCAAGAGCACGATCCTGCGCAACACACCGGTGGTGGGCTCGATCTACGGAGTGACCGAGCAGCTGACAGAGGTGCTGTCTTCAAAGTATAACTTCAGCCGCGTCGTCTTTCTGGAGTGGCCCAGGGAAGGAATGCTGGCGCTGGGCTTCGTAACAGGGCGAGCGTACAACGTCGACACCCAAACTTCGTTGGCGGTTGTCTATGTTCCCACAGTGCCCAACCCGACTTCCGGCAACATGTCATTCGTGAACGAGGATGACGTGTACGAGACGGACATCAGCGTGGAAATGGCAATGCGGCTGGTGTTTACTGGCGGCATCGTCATGCCCGAGTACGTGTCACTCGCTCGGCTGCCCAGAGAGACGGAAGACGAGGACGAGGACGAGGACAATGAGTGGCCCACAGACAACTTTGCCGGCAGATTCCACCTGGAGGCCGCGATTCTCGCCAAAAGGGACGACCTACCGAGCTAGTCTCCGGTCGTCGCGGCGACTTCCTCTTCGCCCTCCATTGCGGCTCCGGCTTCCGGCGGCTCGAGCGGCAGATCTATGATCATGCTGGTGCCCTCGCCCGGCTCGACGTCCACTCGAATAGTGCCGCCGTGCTGCCTGATGATGTCGTTACACATCGCCAGCCCGAGGCCGGTCCCCTCGCCGGTCGGCTTGGTGGTGAAGAACGGGTTGAAGATCTTTTCGAGCACGTCGTCCGGAATGCCTCCCCCGTTGTCCTTTACCCGTATGCGAATGCAGTCCTCGAGGCGTTCGGTGATGAGCCACAGAGTCGGGAAGTACGAGCTCAAGGAAGTGAGCTCTTCGCCTGTGCTTACTCGCCTCTGATTGGTGGCGTACGCGGCATTGCCTACCATGTTGAGAAACACCCTTGCCAGGTCCTGCGGTATCACGGCAATCTCGCCCACGTTTTCGTCGAACTCGTGCCGTATGTCCAGGTTGAAATCGGGATCGAGCGCGCGGGCGCTGTGGTAGGCCAGACGGGAGTGCTCTTCGAGAAGCAGGTTGATGTTGGTGGGGTGCCAGTCGCCTGCGCCGCGGCCCATCATCAGCATGTCGTGCACGATGCGATTTGCTCGGTCGCCGTGTGACCGGATCCTGCCGAGGTTTGCCACCAGGTCCTCCGATATCTCCTCGATCAGGTCATCCTGGTCGTCGCCTTCCTCTTCCAACACCTCCTTAAGCTCCGCCAGCAACTCTTGAGAAGACTCAGAGAAGTTCTTTATGAAGTTGAGCGGGTTACGAATCTCGTGGGCCACTCCAGCGGTTAGCTCACCGAGCGCCGCCAGCTTCTCCCTGACCACAATCTGGTCCTGGGCCAGTCGAAGGTCCTCCAGCACCTCCTCCAGTTCGCTGTTCTTCCCCTGCAGCTCCTGGGCCAGCTGTTCCACTAGGTTGAGGCGCTGCACCTCCAGGGCGTGCTGGCGGAACACGTCCAACGCCGCGGCCATGTCCGCCACTTCGTCTCTCCCGCCAACGTCCATTCGCGTCTCGAGGTCGCCGCCAGCCATGCGTCGCATCCACACCGAGAGCAGTTCGATGCGGCGCAGCAGGCCACGTCCGATGTACAGCCACGCGATCAGGACCGCGCCGGCAACGCTCACGACTGTAATTCCAATCAGCAGGTTTCGCCCGGTTTCCACCGCCTGCGCCGACGCAATGGTCGCCGCTTGCGAGTCGGCCCGCGCCTTTCCCACCAAGGCGTCGACTTCGGCCACGAGGTCGACCGCCTGCTCGCGGTTCATGGCCAGCAACTCAACCTCGTGTTCCACCAGCCTGAGTTCGCGGTCCAGCAGGTCGAAGCCGTTGTTTTCGCCCACCCCAACCTCGACAATCTTCTCAATGATTGGCGTAAGTACCGCGTGGAACTCCGTTCCTCTCAGGGGGACCATGTTGCGCTCGATGCGGCCCTTGGCCGACTCGAACTTCTCCCTGAGAGGCTCGATGAACGACGGGTCGGAGACGGTGAAGGCGTCGGATAGGTGAAGGGTCGCCTCCCCGGCATCGCTTTGCAGCTCAGCAAGCCGGCGGTACAGGAGCAACTCGTCCTCGGAGAAGTACTCCGTACGGGGAGCGGCGGGCATCCCCAGCTCCTGGTAGCCTGTCATCGCGTAGAAGAGTTGGTTGTCCAAGGCCGTGTAGAGCAGCGAAGTGAGCTCGTCCACCAGGATGTCAAGCCTGGCGGCGAGCTGGTCGCGTTCTTCTCTTAACAGTTGCAGGTCGAGCGTGTTGTACCTTATGAGCAGAACGTTGTTGATTAGATCTTCGGCTAGCGCCCGGACGGTCTCGTACTCGCCACCGGAGCCGTCCGACTGCGAAGCGAGAGCGGCAAGCTGCTCTTCGAACAGGCGTCGGACGCCCGTTATCTCATCTGCGACGGCGTCCAGCTCTTCGATGGACTGCGCCGTGGTCAGCCTTGGAGCGGCCGCAACGAGGCTGTTGCTGTGCTGTGCGACGCCGAACGCGGCGGCCAGATTCGGCACCGTCTCCTCGTTCACAATCTCCTGCTGTTGCGTGACTTGGTAAAAGGAATAAAAAGCGACCATCGCCGCCAGAAGCGTCAGCGCGGCGGAGGCGCCGATCCCCAAGTACATCTGCATCGAAATGCGGTGTCGGTATTCGGCAAAGCGGCGCAGTCGCTCCCTCATGGCGTAACCTCCGCCATCCTCTCCAAGGGGTGGTACTGTCCATCGCTTCCTATGGCTGTCAGAAACACGGCGTCAGAGCCCTGGTTGTCACCGATATCGAAGCTGACCGGGAATGCGCCGATTTCCGCGAGAGTCGGTTGGTGAAGGGCGTCAAGAAAGCACTCGCGGTCGATGTCGCGGCCGCACGCCTCGAGGCCCGCAATAGCGAGAAGCCCCGCAAGGTAACCCTCAAGCGATACGAACCCGGGCACCGCGTCCGGGGCGTAGTCATCAAGCGCGTCCAGGTACGCCCGCACGATGGGTATGGAGTCGTCGCTCGGGAAGGGCACCACCTGCGTGACGTACACGCCTTCTCCCATCTCCCCAAGCTCCCTGGCAAGCGCGTTGCTGCCCACGAACGAGACGGTCATGAACACGGGATCAAGCCCTATATGGCGCGCCCACAACACCAGTGTGGACACCGGCTTGTACGCCCCTATCATGATCACCGCCTCGGGGTCGCCTTGCTGAAGGTCTACAAGGGCGGTCTTCACCGAGATGGTGTTGCGGGGATAGACACCTATAGCGACCGGCTCCATACTCCTTCGCTCAAGCGCTTGCCTCGCCCCGGTATAGCCCGCGCGACCGTATGAATCGTCCTGGTACATCACTGCGATGCGTGTTATGCCCAGGTCGGTGGTCAATCGTTCGACCATCTCCTCGGTCTCCTGGTAGTAGGAGGCGCGAACGTTTATGACGTTGGTCAGCTGTTCGTCGCGCAGAAAGGCCGCGCCGGTGAAGGGAGCAATGTAGGGAACTTCGGCGGCCAAGGCAACCGGCACGGCGGACCGCGATGTGGGGGTGCCGACAGCGCCGATTAGGGCAAACACGTTGTCGCTTATGAGTCGCGTAGTGTTCGCCACGGCGGCCTCAGGCTCGTAGGCGTCATCCAGTGCGGTCAATTCGAGCTGACGGCCGTAGACGCCACCGGCGAGGTTTCGTTCCTGGAACGCGGCCCTGATGCCCAGGTGCATGTTGGAGCCGAGTTCCTGAGCCGGACCGCTGAACGCCGCAGACTGGCCGAACAGCACGGTGTCGTCGCTAATGCCGGGAACGGTATCCGTGACCGGGCCATCTACTTGGCCGGCTTCCGCCTGGGGGGTCCGGGAGGAACCGACTTCCGGCTGGGCCGTCCCGGAATCGCATCCCTGCGTCCCCACCGCGGCGAGAATCGCGAGCAGCGCTAGCGCCACGTATAGTCGGCCCGCCGTCATCACACCCTGCGCTTGATCAACGTCAGGTGGTTCCTGTCATCCTCCCTCTCGTACCTCATCTCGTCCATGAGGGTCTCGGCGAAGTAGATGCCAAGTCCGCCTATGCGCCTATCTTCCAGTGAAGCGTCCAAGTCTGGCTCGGGGGCCTCTGTCAGGGGGTCGAACGGGCGACCATCGTCCCAGATATCTATCGTCAGGTGGTCGGGCTCTGAACTGAGGATGACTTCGAACTCGTGCAGACCTTCCGAATGGCCGTAGTTCATGATGTTTGTGGCCAATTCTTCAACCGCGAGGTTGACGTGGAAAACCAGGGCGGGGTCCCAGTCCTCGCGCTCGCCGAGCTGTTCTATCTCGCTCTGGAGACGCATCAGCTCTTCAATTCTGGTCTCGAACTTGAGTTTCAGTTTCTCGGTCAATGAAGTGGCCTATCTTCCGCGGCGCTTACTGTCTGCGGTACAGCACCAAGCAGGTGATGTCGTCCGACTGGTCGGCCTCACCCGCAAAGTCGTGCACCGCCTCGAATACGCGCCCCGTGGTATCTTCCGCACTGCTGGGCGGGTCGACCTCGAACACCTTTATCAGCCTTGGGACGCCGAACTCCAGCAGCTCCTCGTTCATGGCCTCGGTTACGCCGTCGGTGTACAGGATCAGCGCGTCACCGGGCATCAGCCTCAGCGTGCGCTCCACATACTTGAACTCGGAAACAAGTCCCAGCGCAATGCCCCCTGTCAGTGGAAGCTCCTCGGACGAACCGTCCGGGTGTACCAGCAGCGGCGGATTGTGTCCACCATTGGCGTAGGTCAACATGCCGTTTTCGGGGTCGTACACCGCGTAGAAGAGCGTTACGAACATGGTGGAGTCGTTATCTTCCTGCAGGAGTTCGTTGACGCTCGCGAGCACCTCGCCCGGCGTGGCGCTGCCGATAGACATGGCCCTGATGAGCGTGCGGCTCGACATCATGAACAGTGCGGCGGGCACGCCCTTGTCGGAAACATCCGCCACGACGACACCCAGGCGGTCGTGGTCGCGGTTCAGGATATCGAAGAAATCTCCGCCCACGTTGCGCGCGGGCTCCATTCTGCCGAACACCTGGAAAGTCTCATCCTCGGGGAAGTGATTGGGCAGCATCGATTGCTGCATGGCGCTTGCGATGTCCAGTTCGTTCTGCAGCACCGTCAGCTTGTTGCGCGACTCCAGCGCGTCCCGCCATTCGAGCAGGTGGCTCAGCGTGCGCTCGATAGTAACTCGAAGGTCCTCGAAGTCTATGGGCTTGGTCACGAAGTCAAAGGCGCCCCGGTTCATGGCGGTGCGAATGTTCTTCATGTCGCCATAAGCGGAGATGATGACCGAGCGAACGTCGGTGCTGACATTGGGGATTTGACTCAACAGAGTCAGCCCGTCCATCTGGGGCATGTTGATGTCCGACAGTACCAGGTCGATAGTCTCGTCAGCGCCCAGTTTTTCAAGCGCCTCCAAGCCGTTGCGAGCGAACACGAATGTGTACTGTCTTCTTCGGATGTCCCTGCGCATCCGCTGAAGAATCAACGGTTCGAGGTCGGGCTCGTCGTCGACAACCAGTATCTTGTAAGGTCGATTAATTGACATGCAATCAAGTGCGCTTAGCCCTCGAAGCTTAACGGCCAGGCGTTTCGCTCGGGCGTTGACTTCGCGGGCGTTGAGCGTGCAGCTACGCGCCTATGGCCGAGGCTGCTTCTTCCCTGGTGGAGTGGACCGGAATTATCTTGTCGAAGCCGCTGATCTCGAACACCTCGCGAATGGGACCAGACAGCGAGCAAATCGCCAGCTTTCCGCCCTGTCGTTGCAGCACCCTCGCAGTAAGAAGGATTACCCTCAGGCCGGCACTGCTTATGTAGGCGAGCTTTTCTAGATCGAGAATCAGTGCCTTCACTTCCTCGTCGATAACGCTCGTCAGGGTCTCCTGGAAGTTGCGTGCTTCAGTACCGTCGATGCGGTCACCTACGTTGGCAAAAAGGGTCGAACCCTGACGCTCGGTGCTGATGTCCATAGGACTCTCGTCTCCTCTGGATAATAGGGCTGCTCGCATACGCGCGGGCCGGGCAAGGCCGCGGCCTGCGTTTGGCATGTACCCGACGGCTGCCCCAGCCCTGTCTATACATAGCATTTCGATATTTGAAAGTCAAGCTAAATGGCCCCGTCGCGAGCGCAATCGCACTCCATTTTTCGGACTTCCGTCAGGGCGAAGTCGCCCTCTTAAGGCCTACATTCAACGCCGAAATATTGCATCTGAGCACTGTTTCGGCAGTTTCTACGCGCGCAACGCCGCCGGCGCCATACTCACGACATGGTCGGGGTCAAAAATCTGCGCGAGTGCGCCTGAAATGCGATTGCCCAAACAGCGGGGCTTCCTGCGGTTGCGGCGGCTCCGCGCCGGGTGCTATACTGGCCTTCCCAGTCCTGGCGCCATAACCCATTGGGCAAGTGATGTGTATAGCTACGGATTGATAGGCGATATGTCGTCGGCGGCACTGGTCGGGACGGACGGCTCTATCGACTGGTGCTGCTTCCCCCGCTTCGACTCGCCTAGCGTTTTCGCCGCCATACTGGACCCCGACGTGGGAGGGCACTTTCGCATTGCTCCCACGGCCCCGGTGGTCGCCACCGACCAGGCCTACGTAACCGACACCAACATACTGCGTACCACGTTCACCACCACCGGCGGCGTGCTGAACCTGACGGACTTCATGCCGGCCCAGCACGACGACGACGACAACCCGGAGACTCCACCAAGGGCCGACGACGAGATTCACCGCATCGTGAGTTGCGAGTCGGGCGAAGTGGAGGTCCTCTGCGACTACCAACCCCGCCACGACTACGCCCGCGCCATGCCTGCCTTCTCGGCGCAGCGATCGCGCTCCGGCTCGACGGCGGTCAGGGCGAGCGGCGGCCGCCAGACTATGACGCTGGCAGCTACGGTGCCCCTGCCGTTCAACGACCGCGGCGTTCATGCGCGCTTCACCCTTCGCCAGGGGCAGTCGGCCAGGTTCGTGCTCGCCTATGGCAACCGGCGGCCTGCCGGCGTCGAGCGCTACCGCACCGACGAGAAGCTGGCGACGACGGCGAGCTACTGGAAGGGTCTCGTCTCTCGGATGCACTACACTGGCCTGTGGCGCGATTCGGTGGTGCGTTCGTTCCTCGCGCTGCACCTGATGATGTACCGTAACTCCGGCGCCGTCGTGGCTGCTCCAACCACCAGCCTGCCGGAGACCATAGGTGGCTCCCGGAACTGGGACTACCGCTACTCGTGGCTTCGGGACGCCAGCTTCACCGTCGACATTCTGTACCGCCTGGGCGACGAGTACGGTGCCGACAGATACCTGAACTGGCTGCTGGAACAGTGCAACCTGAACCGGCGCAAGACGCGCATCCTGTACGGCATAAGTCCGGTTTCGTCGCTGCGGGAGTACACGCTGGACCACCTGCGCGGATACGAGGACTCGCGCCCCGTGCGCATCGGCAACGCCGCGGCGGACCACGTCCAATTGGACGTTTTCGGCGAGGTGATCGTCACGATCCACTCGCTGTTCGTGCTCAAGGGAGAGCTGCCACCCGAGGTGTGGGAGCTCGTCCAGTTCCTGGCTGAGTTCGTCATGGGCAACTGGCACCGTAAGGACAGGGGCGTCTGGGAGGTGCGGGGAGAATTGCAGCACTTCGTTTACTCCAAGGCTCTGTGCTGGGCCGCGCTGGACCACGCCGCGTACATTGCCGCTGCCATGGGTCAGCGGCGGCTGTACCGCCGATGGTCGCTGGCGGCCGACGACATCAAGCAGGAGATCGTGAGCCAAGGTTGGTCGGAGAGCAAGCAGGCGTTCCGGCAGCGCTACGGCAGCGAGGCGCTGGACGCATCGAACCTGGGCATACCGTTCATGAACCTGATAGAGCGCGACGACCCCCGCGTTCGGTTAAACGTGGACGCCATCGAGCGGGAGCTTACGCAAGGGCCGCTTGTGTGGCGCTACCTGCCCAACGAGACCGACGATGGGCTGGGCGGCCAGGAGGAGGGCGCCTTCACGCTGCTGAGCTTCTGGCTGATTGGCAACCTGATCTACACCGGCCAGAACGACAGGGCCATGGACTATTTTCACAACGTGATTACGACGCAGTCGAACCACCTGGGCCTGTTCGCCGAAATGTTCGACCCGGTCACCCAGCGACAACTCGGCAACTTTCCCCAGGCCTACTCGCACATAGGCCTGATCCACACCGCCCTGAACCTGTCCGGCTTCATCGCCGACACCCCGACCAGGCTACAGTCCCCCTCGCCGTAGCGGACGCCCCGCCCGGCGCCTATACGGCCTGCGGGGAGTCTACGTGCGTAGGGACGCCTTCCGCCTCGAACGCCGCGTCGATGCGGTCGCGCGTTTCGGCGTCCAGCTTCCAATCAGCGGCTGCGACGTTCTCCTTCAGCTCCCACTCGTTCCTGACTCCGACCAGTCCGACGGAAACCGCCTGATGTCCGGTCGTCCAAGCGATGGCCAGCTGCGCGACGCTCTTGCCGTGGTCGGCGGCGATGGCCTTCAGCCGCTCGACGACTCGCAGCTCCCGCGCGAACTCCTCGTGCTGGAAGAGTGGAAGCCCGAATGCGACCCCACGGCTGCGCCAATCGCCCTCCCCGAACGCGGTCTCCGGCGTGAACGCGCCTGAAAGCAGGCCGAAGCCGAGCGTACCGTAGGCCATGAAGCCGATGTTCCGCTCGGCGCAGAACGGCAGAACCGCAGACTCCATCCGGCGGTCGAACATGTTGTACCCCACCTGGTTGGCGGCAAGGTGGCCATATCGCTCGCACTCGACCATCATCTCCGGCGTGAAGTTGGAAACACCGTAGTGCCTTATCTTGCCGTCCTCTTTCAGCTTGTTGAGCGCCGACACCGTTTCCTCGAAAGGCGTGTCGTGGTCGGGCCAGTGTATGAGAAGCAGGTCCAGGTAGTCGGTCTCCAGGCGCTGCAGGCAGCCCTCCGTACGCGCGATGACGTGGTCATAGCTGGAGTTACGGCCGGCATTGCGGTTGTCCTCGTCGTACTGGAAGCCCACCTTGCTGACCAGGACTATGTCACCGCGCTTTTTGCCCAGCGCCTTGGCAAGCAGCCTCTCCGAGTGGTACGGGCCGTAAACCTCGGCGGTGTCGAACAGCGTTATGCCGTGATCGATCGCTGCGTGCACGGCCTGGGCCGCCTCGTCAACGTCGATATGTCCGTACATCGTGGTGCTCATTTCCCACGTACCGAAACCGATCGCCGAGGTGTACAGGCCGCTATCCCCGAGTTGTCTCTGTTCCATATCTTCTCCCTTCAGTAACGGATGATCCCGCCCTCACGACATCACCGGGCTGCCGCGTTTAGTGGGACGGCGCGGCGCTTTGGACGGGGCCATCCACACGTATCGAGACTACGTCGATGCCGTAGTACTTCTGGTGGTTTATCGCGGCGGCGTAATGGCGGAGCAGGCGGTAGGAGATCTCGCTCTCGTCCGGCACTTGCGGCAGCTCGCTGATGTAGGCCAGGCAGTCCTCCACATTCTCGCCTTCCAGCGCTAACGTGAATTCGAGCTCCGCCGCGCCGTCCTCCCGCCGCGCCGACATCGACAGCCTTTTCGGCGCCCTGCCGTCCTCCTCGCCGTACTGCATGAGTATGGCCAGCGTCTCCTCGCTCGCGGCGGCCAGTCTGTCCGCTGCCACGTCGTCCCACTTGTGGCGCGTCGCGAACCCGCGGGCGAAGTCGAGCACCTTGGGCAGCGCCTCGTCGTCCAGCCCGACCTGGAGCGACCTGCGCCGGGAGCTGGTCAGCTCCGAGAACGCCGAGAGCGCCACGGCAACGATGGCTCCCGCGGTCATGCCGTTGCCGAGCAGCACCGCAACAAACCCCTCTCCAATAGCGTCGGGAAAGATGAGCTGGTATTGAAATCCCACTCCGACCCAGAACGACACGCCGGCTATGACGGCCTTGCGGCGGTCGATACCGTCGCTCAGAACGATTCTCATGCCCTGAATAAACAGAAGCGCGATGAGAAACGTGACGAACGCCCCCGCCACAGGACCGGGAATTGCGATGAGAAGCGCCGTCATCTTTGGGAAGAAGGCCAGCAGTATGAGAAAGATCCCAATGACTACGCCCACCCGTCGCGCGCCAATTCCCGTCAACTCGGCAAGGGAAATGCTGGACGAGTAGGTGGTGTTGGGCGTCGTGCCGGCGAGCCCTGAAAGCAGGTTGCCCATGCCGTCGGCGTTGAGCGCGCCCTGTACGACCCGGAAGTCGGTGGCGCGCGGCCTGCGGCGGGAGACGCGCTGGATCACGACGGCGTCGCCAAGCGTCTCGACCGCACCCACGAGGGTAACCACCACGAAGGCCGGAAGCAGCGCCCAGAACTCCGTGCCGGGAGTGAGGTCCAGCCCCGGCCACGAGCCGAAGGGCACGCCGACCCAGGGGGCGTCCAGCACCGGCTTAACGTCGTACAGGCCGAAGGGCACGGAGGCCGCGCAGCCGGCGGCGATGCCGATGATGGGCGCCCATATGCGCAGCGGCGTCGGGCCGCGCATGGCCAGCCCCAACACCACGACGGCCGTCACGGCGGCGGCAACCGGCCCCGCAGAGGCCGAGGCGTCGTCCGGCACCGTCGACATGGTGTCGAACAGGATGGGTACGACGGTACCGGTTATCAGCATGATTACGGTGCCGGCAACGACAGGAGTGAGCAGCCGCCTGAACCACGAGAGCCTGGAGGCGAGCAGGAACTGAAAGAGTGACGACACCACTATCAGGCTGGCCATGGTGGCGGGGCCGCCCTCGACGAGCGCCGCGACACAGACCGCGATGAACGCGCCGGACGTGCCCATCATCAGGACGTGGCCGGCTCCGATGCGCCAGACGCGCACGGCCTGCAGTATGGTGGCCACGCCGCTGACCAGGAGCGCGGCGAACACGGCCCAGGCAAGGTAGCCCTCGCTCTCTCCTGCCACCTTTACGATGATGACGACACCGAGCACGATGCCCGCGAGGATGGACAGCGCCGCCTGGACGCCCGCGCCCACCGCAACGGCGAGAGGCGGATTCTCATCCGGCTCGTATCGCACTGTCGCATTGACCTGCTCTGATGCCAACGGCCACGCCTCTCCACCGGACATATCCTGACGTTAGCTGGGGGCTTGGGCGAGTCCGGCAGGCCGATTGTAACGCAAGCCCGGCGTGGTTGCCACGCCGCGCGTCCGGTTGCGGAAGACACCGCCACTTTGCTAGAATTGAGGCGCTGCGCCGGCGGTCGGTCCCGCGGCGCGGGAGGGGCTGTAGCTCATCTGGGAGAGCGCTTCAATGGCATTGAAGAGGCAGGGGGTTCGAGTCCCCCCAGCTCCACCAACGGCCATTCCGCTCCCGGCCCTAGATGTCCCAAAATGCCCCCATTTCGTAGCTGAGAAGCCCAGATTCGGAGCCCAATTGTGCCCGGCGTTTCCCCCACTATCCCACGTCAAGTGTGGTAAACGCTGTGGTAACACATTCTAGCGTGGGAGGGCCACCATGGCGCTGTCAGCAACGAGTGCGAAGGCTCTCAAGGAACCGGGTCGGTACTCGGACGGTGGGGGCCTGCACCTCTTCATCAGCAGGGAGGGCGCCAAGTCCTGGGTTCAGCGCATCACAATCGACTGGCGCAGGCGGGACATAGGCCTGGGCGGATTTCCAACGGTGAGCCTTGCCCAGGCGCGCAGTAAGGCTGCCGACAACCGCGCCGCCGTTGCAGAGGGCCGAGACCCTCTCGCCGAAAAGCACGCGCCCGCGATGCCGAGCTTCAGAGAAGCCGCCTACACCGTACACGAGGCGAACATGCCCCGCTGGCGCAACGCCAGGCACGTCGCAGCCTGGATCCAGACCCTCGAGCGCCACGCGATGCCGACACTGGGCAGCATGCCCCTGGATAGGATAGACCGAGCCTGTGTGCTGCGAGTTCTAACCCCGATTTGGACCACCCGTCCTGAGACGGCCCGAAGGGTGCGCCAGCGGATGAGAACCGTCTTCCGATGGGCGATGGCACATGGCTTCATGGACGCCAACCCGGCGGGCGAGGCCATAGACGGCGCTCTTGCCCCCATGCCGAAGGTGAAGGCCCACCTCAGGGCCCTACCCTACCAGGAGGTCGGGGCGGCTCTCAGGACTGTCGACGCCTCCCAAGCGTCCATGCCTGCCAGGTTGTGCTTCAGGTTCCTGGTCCTCACTGCAGCGCGTTCGGGAGAGGCCAGAGGCGCCCTCTGGGATGAGATCGACATGGAGGGCCGGGTGTGGCGGATACCGCCCGACCGGATGAAGGCGGGCGCGGAGCATCGGGTGCCTCTCAGCGCACAGGCCATCGACGTGGTCGCCGAGGCGATTGCCCTGCGGGACGATTCGGGGCTGGTGTTCCCGTCGCCACAGAAGCGAAAGACGACAATGTCGGACATGACGTTGACGAAGGTGCTGCGGTCGACCGGCCTCGCGGACCGCGCCACCGTCCACGGGTTCCGAAGCAGCTTCAAGAACTGGACGCTTGAGCGGACAGACACGCCTTGGGCAGTCTCGGAGGCCGCACTCGCCCACACCCTGGGCAACTCGACCGAGCAGGCCTACGCCAGGTCCGACCTGTTCGAGCGCCGCCGCGCGCTGATGCAGCTTTGGGCCGACTACCTGACCGGCCAGCCTCAGGGAGTGCTTGACCAGGAGGACCCCATCAAGGACCCCGTTCAACCGGTCGGCGTCTAGGCATCTCTGTTCGGCCCGAGTTAGCTCCCCGTCACCGGCCTCGACTCCAGCCAGGCCTTAATGTCACTCGCTCTCCACCGGACGGCGCCGCGACTGATTTTCACGGACTTTGGAAAGTCTCCACTCTCCATCATCCTGTAGATCGACGAGCGGCTTAGTCCCACGATCTCCTCGACCTCCCGTCGTCTCAATAGCATGTCTATCATCGTCAACACCTCCTCATGTCCTGGGACGTAACGAAGTCCCAGCTAGAGAAAGGGTAGACGGGCGTGCAGGCAGAAAGTGGGTTGTTAAGTACCGAGTTTTTCGAGTCCCAGCACCGGCAGTCGCCACGGACTGGAGACAGCCGACTCTATCCAGGGGTCACGTTGGCTTCTTCAAGCCATGACGAAGGGGAGTCACACCGGTGAAATGGGGATGTATGAGACGGCTTCTCCTCTTGTAAAGGGCGGAGTAATAATGGACCGGCGAGGCGGGGTCGAGCGCTGAGGAGTGGTGTCGACGCTCAGCGATTCTGTCCGTCTAAGTGTCAAGGGAACATGTCATCTCGGTGGATTTCCATGCTAGCAGATTACGTTACTTCCGACGTTGCGCGAGCGCGCGCCATGGGTGGTCTTTCAGCATTCATGTACTTCCTCACGGTTTCTCTGTGTATGCCCAGTTCACGGGCGATCCCACGAATGGACAGCCCCTTTCGTTTCGCCCTTTGCACCGCCTTCCATCTCGCCGTCTGAAGTGGGGTGGGCTTTCTTGATCGCGCAGTCACGGTCTTGCGAACTCTTACGGCGCCGTTGCGGTCAGCATCGTCGTGGAGGTTGTCCGCTTCGAGCATAGGGCCCACTAGCGGCACTTCGTCCTCCGACCTTCTGATGACACCGTTGACGTAGCGGCTGGGAACAGTCGTGTGCACAGTCCTCGTGTCGAAGCTGCGCAGGATACTTGGACGGGGCGGCGCTTCCTGGGAGGCGACTATACGCCCTTCGTGTTGCACTGCCAGTCGGCCGTCCAGGCCTTCGAGTACATCTACCACCGATCCGGCATAGCTCGGTCGAGCCTCGTCGGGAAGCAACTGCAGGGTGCGCCAGCGGTACTTCACAGTGTTATCCCGGCCAACCCTGCGCCTGTACTTCAGGCAAAAGACTGTGTCCAGGCTCACCCCCGGATGCAGGACCCGATACGCGGTGTCTGCGTGCTCCGCCGGCACACGAAAGCGTTCGTTGAAGTGGGCAAGGAAGTCGTCGAGGACGCGGTTGGCGTCATCGATGGTGGTCGCGCCTGCGAGTCTCAGCTCCGTGACCAGCCTGTCCTGGAGCGTGCCCGCGGTGCGTTCCACCCGACCTTTGGCTTGCGGTGACCGCGCGAATATCAGCTGTACGCCGATCTCACCCATCGCGCGAGAGAACTGGGTGGCGGCGGCGGCGGTCTCTGACGGCGGCGTGTGCTTGAAGACGACATGGCGGTCTGAATAGAGTGCGAGCGGTATGCCGTAGCTCTGTACCAGATTCCGCATCAGCACCAAGTAGCTGCGGGTGTTTTCCAACTCGCAAAACAGGGCATTGACGACACAACCAGTGGCGTCGTCGACCGCCAGCAGCAATGTGAACTGGGGCCCATCTTCTCCCAGCCATCTGTGGTAGCTGCCGTCTATCTGTATCAGCATTCCCTCGCGAGCCATCCGCTGCCGTCGAACACGATGCTTCGGCGGCCTGCGACGACGAGGACTGTTCACACCGGCGTTAGTCAGTATCTTGCGCAACGTGTTACGACCGATGTCTATGCCCTCTCGCTCCCTCAGCAGCTCGCTCAGGTGCGTGTGGTTGACTCCCACGTATCGGGTCCGCGCCAAGACCACCACCTCCGTCGCCAACGAGTCCGGTGTAGCGTTGGCCGGTCTGCGACCTCGATTGCCGTGGGCGAGTGGGGCTGCGCCGTCCTTTCTGTAAGCCGCCAGAGTACGCCTGGTGTGGCGCGCGCTCAGTCCCATCAATGTCGCTGCCTGCTCCATCGTCATGTGGTCCGCCATCAAGCTGTTAAGTACCTGTAGTCTTGCCTGCTCTTTCTGCGTCAATGTCACATTCTCCATGATGTGGACATTTTCGCTTGACAGTTAGCGAGGACATAATCGCTGAGCAACAACACACGGGGCGGAGTAATAATGGACCGGCGAGGCGGGGTCGAGCGCTGAGGAGTGGCGCTTGAAGACTGTACCACCCGCCGCCTTCTATAGAGTTGGAGGCAACTCGATGGAAGGTGTGAAGGATGTACAAGGTGGAACTGTACGTTCGAGTGCACCGGGCCTGCATGGTGGAGGGGATGAGCACACGGGAGGCTGCCCGGGTGTTCGGCCTGCACCGGGATACGGTGCGCAAGATGCTTCAGTACTCTGTGCCTCCCGGATACCGTCGACAGTCACCGCCGCGCCGCTCTAAGCTGGACCCGTACCGCGGGGTGATCGACCGTATCCTGGAGGATGACCGCAGTCTTCCGAAGAAGCAACGCCACACGGCGAAGCGGATCTACGAGCGTCTGAGAGCTGAGCACGGCTTCCCCGGCGGCTACACCATAGTCAAGGACTACGTGCGTGAGCGGCGTCGCCGGACGCGTGAGATGTACGTGCCGCTGTCTCACCCTCCCGGTCACGCCCAGTGCGACTTCGGCCAGGCCAGGGCGGTCACCGCAGGTGTGGAGCAGACCGTCCACTACTTCGTGCTGGACCTTCCCCACAGCGACGCGTGCTTCGTGAAGGCCTACCCCGCAGAGACGACCGAGGCGTTCTGCGACGGCCACGTCTCGGCGTTGTCGTTCCTGGGCGGCGTGCCGCTTAGCATCCTGTACGATACGATAACACGAGGCTGGCGGTGGCCAGGATCCTGGGAGACGGTCGAAGGAAGCGTACCCGCGTCTTCTCGGAGTTGGTGTCCCACTACCTGTTCGAGGATCGGTTCGGCCGTCCCGGCAAGGGTAACGACAAGGGCAAGGTCGAGGGGCTGGTTGGATATGCGCGCCGGAACTTCCTGGTGCCTGTGCCGTCGTTTACGAGCTTCGATGCCCTCAACGCCTACCTCGAGGAGCGGTGCCTGGAACGTATGGGGAGACAGCTGCGTGGACACACCGAGACGATAGGCCAGCGGATGGAGCGTGACCTCGAGACCCTGCTGCCGCTTCCCGCCGTGCCATACGGCGCCAGCGACAAGCACGTGAGCCGTGCCAGCTCCCTGTCCCTGGTGCGGTACCGGACCAACGACTACTCGGTGCCCGTGGCCTACGGCCACGTGGAGGTTGTGGTGCGAGGCTATCTGGGTGAGGTGGTGATCAGCTGCGGGGCAGAGGTGATAGCCCGGCATCGCCGCTCATACGAACGCGACGACTTCGTCTTCGACCCCATCCACTACCTGCCGCTGCTGGAGCGCAAGACGGGAGCGCTGGACCAGGCCGCTCCGCTGGCCGGGTGGGAGTTGCCTAAGGAGTTCGGCGTGCTGAGGCGACTGCTGGAGAGCTTCCGCAAGGAGGAGGTGTACGAGGGTGTGCGCGATGCCCTCAGGCTCGGGGCCATAAGCTTCGACGCCGTCAAGCACCTGGTGCTGTGCAGGATAGAGGGTCGTCCCCAGAGACTCGACCTACAGCTGTACCCCTACCTGCCCAGGGTCAGCGTGCAGAAGACCTCGGCCAGCGACTACATGGCGCTCACGTCGGGGAGCAGGCGGTGAGCGACAGGTCTACGGTGCTGCTGGAGCACCACCTGAGGGAGCTGAAGCTGCCGACCTTCCTGAGAGAGTACGGCAAGGTGGCCGGCCAGTGCGCCGCCGAGGGCGTCGACCATCCGGGCTACCTGCTGAGGCTCTCAGAGCTTGAGCTGATAGACCGCCATCATCGCATGGTCGACCGCAGGATCAGGGCTGCGCGCTTCCCTGCCACCAAGAGCCTCGACACCTTCGACTTCCTGGCAATCCCCTCGGTGAACAAGCACCTGGTCATGCAGCTGGCACGCTGCGAGTACGTCGACCGGCGTGAGAACGTCATCGCTATCGGCAACAGCGGCACCGGCAAGACCCACGTGGCGCTCGGCCTGGGGCTCGCAGCCTGCCAGAGGGGGCTGTCGGTCGGCTTCACCACCGCCGCCTCGCTGGTCCACGAGTTGATCGAGGCCAGGGACGAGCGGCGACTGCTCAACCTCCAGAAGAAGCTGGCCCGACTCAAGCTGCTCATCGTCGACGAGCTGGGCTTCGTCCCACTCTCCAAGACCGGCGCGGAGCTCCTCTTCGAGGTCTTCAGCCAGCGCTACGAGAGAGGGTCTATCCTGGTCACCACCAACCTTCCCTTCGACGAGTGGACCGAGGTCTTCGGCTCCGAGAGGCTGACCGGCGCCCTGCTGGACCGCCTCACTCACCGCGTTCACATCCTGGAGCTGAACGGCGAGAGCTACCGGCTCAAGCAGAGCAGGCAGACCGCCACCACACGCGCAGCCGGCGATTCCCCTGACGCCTAGACTCCACCGAGCTCGCTCACACTAAGGGCTCCTGTATCCCCGCAGACTTGGTCGCCGTTTTCCTGTTCAGCCTGACTCTGCGACAGTGGGGCGACAGGCTGTGCAGTTCGCCCTGCCAGCGTATTGCATCAGATTGACAAATGCTCGGATTTCACCGTATAGGTTTCGGCAGCCACTTCTTTGGAGAGGGCGCACATGCTGGCGCTTTCCGGCGGGGAAGAAAATCGGAATCGGTCTAGTGAACGCCCTGCGGCATCCGTTGCTGTGAGCACAAGAAGAATGACCATGCGCGCGCCGATCGCCGTGTTTCTCACGCTGCTTGCCCTCGTGGCCACTCAGGCGTGCACCGACAGCCCATCAAACCAGGAGGCTTCGCGGAGTGCCGTGGTAGCCGCCCTTGATACCTTGGTGTCGGAGTTGGTGGAGAATCGACCGGCCGATGCAGCCGCGCATACGGAGCGTTTACAGGCCTACTTGGAGGCCCATCCGGCATTCTTTGGCAGTGCCGCTGCGCTGCTGGATCGCTCTGGCACCGTCATCACGAGCCACTACGTCTATCGCACGGCCGACGGCTACGCCACCATAGACCTCGCCGTGCCTTCCTATAACATCGAGGCGCAGGACTGGCTAACGGCGCCACTCTCCGCAAATGCGGGAGTCTGGACGGCCCCCTACTTTGATGCGGGCGGCGGCGAGATCTGGATGATCACCCGCTCTGTCCCGGCACGCGATGCCAAGGGAATTTTCGCCATAATCACGACCGATCTGCCCGTGGATGCCCCCGCCCGGTAACGCCTCGCTTTGCGGTGGTTACGGCCCTTCCTCATGCGACGGCACGACGCTCTTGATGCGCATGCCCCTATTTCGCTCGCCCGGGTTCGGGCCATCCCCAATCAGGGAGTTCGCGGCTCGCGAATATCACTCGCGATTCCGTTCAGTTTGATGACCCCCACCGTATAGAACGCGGATCCTTCTCGCTGAGGTTTAGCTTAGCACTCTGGCCGATGGCGCCAATAGACATGAGATAGGTTCGAGTCTACGTCCTTGGCGGTTATGCAAGAGTTCCCTGGATGGGATGCACCCTTTTGCTATCTTTCCAGCTCTTGGCTTGTTGTAGCATCTCTAAGGCGTTGGTGCGGGTTGCGCCGCTTTCGGAGCCCAGCATCTGACTAAGTTCCGTCACCCTGGCCTCGCCGTCCAAGCCCTGCACCGATGTCACGGTCCTGTCATATGAGGCAAGTTTTGTAACCTTAGCGTGGTGGTCTGCGTAGCACGCTATTTGCGGGAGGTGAGTTACGCATAACACCTGGTGGGTCTTGGACAGACCCCATAGTTTCTGACCCAGGACACTCCCGATTCGACCTCCTATACCCGCATCGACCTCGTCGAACACGAGTATTGGGATCTGGTCAGCCGTGGATAGGATGGTTTTTATGGCGAGCATTAGCCTGGAGGCTTCTCCTCCCGAGGCGATCCTGGCTAGGGGCCGTGGCGGTTCGCCCGGGTTCAGTGACATCAAGAATTCCACAGAGTCTATGCCTGTCCCGTTGTACCCGAGGTGCCTGATAGACTCCCCACCTAAAGAAGGTGTTGCGTACCGGACCGGATCCGCGGTCCCAACCGGCACACCGTCCTCCGAGTCTGATTGACGGATATCCACAAGCACTTGGGCATGTCCCAAGGCCAGCCCAGCGACCTCTTCCTGTATGGCATCAGCCAGGCGCTTGGCTCCGTGTTGCCGGGCTTCGGAGAGCTGACCCGCAAGTCTGCCGACCTGCCTTCGAAGATCGATCTCTCGGGACTTCAATCCCTCCATTCGCTCTTCGCTGTAATTTAGCTTTTCCAGCTCCTGCGAGGCCCTCTCGCCGAATTCCAGGATTTCTTCGATGGTACTGCCGTACTTCCTTTTGAGACTGTTGATCAAGTCCAAACGCTCCTCAAGCTCCTGAAGACGGACCGGGCTGTATTCGATGCCGTCACGATAGCTTCGGAGTGCACGCGCCAACTCGTCCACCTGGTGCGTCAAGGCGTCTACCGACTCAAGGATCTGGCTCATTGAGGGGTCCAGACGCTCCAGTTGGGAAAGGTCCTTGGACACCTGGCCGATAAGGTCCATGACCGATTCGTGCCCGACGAAGCTATCGTATAGCGCTCTGTAAGCGTGGTCGGACAGTGTGATAATTCGCTCTGCGTTGGCAACCCGGTCCCTCTCCAGGGTCAGGTCATCATCTTCAGTTGGGCGTAGATTTGCTGCGCTGATCTCTCCTACCTGATACTTCAAAAAATCCACCCGTTGAGCAAGCTCTTGTTCATCCTTCCGAAGCCGGTCTAGCTCTTGACGCACATCCGTTAGTTGGCGGACGCTCTCTGCCACCTCGATGCGAAGCTGCCATAGCCCTCCATACTTGTCCAGGATATCCATGTGCTCACGTACACGGAGAAGGGATAAGTGCTGATTTTGGCCATGGATGTCCACTAGGTGTTGGGCCAGTGCGCTCAACAGCCTGAGAGGTACGATGCGCCCGTTCACACGGCAGGTGTTGCGCCCGTCCACGTTGACCTCCCGAGCGAGAATTATCTCCTCTTCGCCTACGTCAATTTCGTACTCATCCATAGCAACATTGATTTTCTGAGAGATGTCGCCTCTAAGCAGGAAGATGCCCTCTACTCTGGACTGGCGAGCGCCGGAACGTACCATGCCGACATCGGCGCGTCCTCCAAGTAAAAGGCTCAGCGCATCCACGATGATCGACTTGCCGGCTCCCGTCTCCCCGGTTAGTACGCTAAAGCCGGGCGCCAACTCTATTTCGAGCCGTTCTATGGTCGCGAAGTTGGTGACACTAAGGAGTCTGAGCATGGCTATGTCCGAATCTCCACCCTCCCGAGTAGTGCTCTTTGGTCTACCCAAATTGACGGTCAAATTTGGCGCTCATGCAAATGCAGCGTCCAGATGTGGCGAGTGATAGGGTCCCGCTTCCAAGAGAATTATGGCGTGAATCATTGAAAATCGAAAGGCCCTGGGGGAGTACCTAGAAGCCGTATCCTAATTCACTACGCCTGTTGAAGCCCTACCCCGTAGTCTGTCAAGGGCGGCAGGATATTAGGCCACGGGGTGTCGCTGTCCAGGATAAATGTCAGTGTGAGTGACCAGCATAAATGTCACTAACTAAATCGGTGATGGTATCAGATCAATTGGTCCTGGATGTCAGCCGAGGGCGGGCCATTGGTGGGCTCTCAGCGTTCATGTACTTCCTCACAGTGTTCCTGTGTATGCCCAGTTCTCGAGCGATCCCACGAATGGACAGTCCCTTTCGCTTCGCTTGCTGCACCGCTTTCCACCTGGCCGTCTGCAGCGGCGTAGGCTTCCTGCGCCGCCGACTCACCGTTTTGCGAACTCGCCCCGTGCCGTTGCGTCTGGAGGCGTCGATGGGCTGCTCGGCATCGTGGTTGGTGTCCAGAGTCGCCAGCCTGGCTGCCCATTTTCTACTCAGCCCATTGGTGGGCTGCTGGATGACGAGGGTGTGTGTGGTTCTTCCGGCGAAGCCCCGAAGGACACTCGGACGCGGCGGCGCTTCCTGAGAAGGGATGTCGTGTCCCTCGTGCTGCACCGCCAGGTTACCGTCCAGTCCTTCAAGCACATCCACAGCTGCGCCGGCGTAGGTCGGCCGGTCGGTGCCTGGCAGCAATTGCAGGGTGCGCCAGCGGTATCTGACCGTGTTGTCCCTGGCGACTCTGCGCCTATACTTGAAGCACAGGATCCTCTCCAGGCGCGTCTCCTCATCCACGGTGCAGTAGGCGACTTCCGACTCCTGCGCAGGCACCTTGAAGCGACCGTTGAAGCGAGGAAGGAAGTCGTTCAGCACGTGGTTGGCATCGTCGACAGTGGTCGCGCCCGCAAGCCGCAGCTCCGTGACGAGCCTGTCCTGGAACGTTCCCGCGGCGCGTTCCACCCGACCCTTGGCCTGAGGCGATAGAGCGAATATCAGCTGTACGCCAAGCTCGTCCAAAGCCCGACTGAGCTGGGTGGGAGCGCCGACAGTCTCCGGTGAAGGCGTATGCTTGAAGACGGCGGCCGATCCGCATAAAGTGCGAGGGGTATGCCCCTACGCCGCATCAGTCCGTCGAGTAACAGGAAGTAGCTGTGAGTGTTCTCCAGTTCGCAGAACAGGGCATTGACCACCTTCCCTGTGGCATCATCCACCGCCAGAAGCAGTGTGAACTGCGGTCTATCTTTTCCAAGCCACCTGTGGTAGCTGCCGTCTATCTGTATCAGCATCCCCTCACGCGGCATCCGTTGACGACGGACTCGGTGTTTGGGTGGACGCCTACCTCGTGGGCTGTTCTCACCGGCGCTTACCAGCAGACGACGCAGCGTGCTGCGAGTTATGTCTATGCCTTCGTGTTCACTCAACAACTCGCTCATATGCGTATGGTTCGTTCCAGCGTACCTGGTGCGTGCCAGATGAAGCACAACAGCCTTTGTATCCTCCGATATCGCGTTGGGTGCTCTGCGCCCTCGATGACCGTGAGCAACTGCGGCTGCTCCTTCCCTCCTCTGTATGCCGCTAGAATGCGCTATGCTTGGCGTATGCTCACTCCCATCAGCGTAGATGCCTGCTCTATCGTCATATGCTTCGTAAGGAAGCTATTGAGTACTCGAATCCTCGCCTGTTCCTTTTGGTTGAACGTCACATTCTCCATAATGTGACATTTTTGCTGAACAGTTACCTACTGACACTTATGCTGAACAACTACAGGTCACAACCTGCTCAAACTGTTCCGCTTTGGGGTGGCTCAGCCTCACGAAACACCGACTAACAGGTTTGCCGCAAGTGTCCCGAACATAGTCAGGGTGGTCGGCACAGTGAGGCGAACGAAACTATTGGTCCGTCAGTGGCTGCACCCGGCAACAATAGTTGTCGCCGTCTGACCTCGCCTGTACCAAAGGCCCATCAGGTAATCCTCAGACGGGCTGCTAGTATTACAACGACGGTTGTCGTGATACCATGATGGGCGGGGCAGGCAACGCTTGAGCAAGTGAGGCAGGGAAGTGTATGCTGCGGTTTTCGAGCAGGTGTACCAGGACTTTCGGGAGTTTCACGCTTACTTCGCTGCGCTGTTTGGCCGCAGGGAAGCGCGGGACCACAGCGGTCATTATCTCCAGGCTCTCCTGGTCCAGTCCGGGGAGCGGCGCAACGCCGAGAATCTGTCGGAGACGGTTCCGGCATCAGCCAGGGTGATGCAGCGGTTTCTCGCTGAATCCCCCTGGAATGACGACATAGTCATAGGACGTCTTCAGGAGTATCTGGGACCCCGGCTGGGGCACCCGGAGGCGATATGGGTGCTGGACGGCAGCGATTTCCCCAAGCAGGGCAGGAAGTCGGTGGGAGTGGCGAGGCAGTACTGTGGCAGACTTGGCAAGGTGGCCAACTGCCAGGCGGGGATGTTCCTGGCCTACGTCAGTCCCTTGGGCCGGGCCCTGGTGGACAAGGGGCTTTATCTGCCGGAGAGCTGGGTCTCGGACAAAGAACGGTGCGCGTCGGCTGGAGTGCCTGAGGAAAGGCGGAAGTATCGAGGCAAGACAGAGTTGGCGTTGGAAATGTTGGAACGGGCCCTGGAGCGGGGCCATATGAGGGCGGGATGGGTGGCCGCAGACGACGCCTTCGGGATGTCGCCGCCCTTCCGCGAGGGACTGGCGGCCCTGGGGATGCGCTATGTGCTGGACGTGCCGGCGGGCTTTACGGTGTGGCCGGTGGAACCGGTGTGGACCACTTCTGCCTATCTGGGACGGGGTGGTCCCCCCAAGCCCAGGCTCGTAGCCGGACAGCGGCGCACTATGGGGGAGCGTGGTGATGAATTACCGGAGGAGGCCTGGCGGGAGATAACGGTGGCCGAGGGTAGCCAGGGTCCCCGCAGTTACCTGTTCAGCGCCCAGAGGGTGCGTCCGACCAGCAGGCGTAAGCCCGGCGAGATCCACTGGGCCGTCTGGCGCCGGAACCTGGACGGCAGCGAACCTCGCTACTACCTGTCCAATGCTCCTGAGGACACTCCCCTGGAGACCTTGGCCTGCGTGGGAGGCTCAAGGTGGCGTATTGAGACCGAGTTCGAGACGGAGAAGAGCGACGTGGGGCTGGACGAGTACGAGACCCGCACCTGGGCGGGCTGGCATCACCACGTGGCCCTGTGCCTGCTGGCCGGGGCCTTTCTGCTGAGCCTGCAGCAGGCTTGGGGGGAAAAAGATGCCCCATATAACCCGGCCCCAAGTGTACCGGGTGGTGCGGGAGATGCTGCCCCGGGAACGGTTCGGGCCCTTTGAACTGCTGCGGTGGCTGGAGGAGACTCAGGATAGTAACGAACGGGCCCGGCGCTCCCATGCCAAGCGCCGCGCCGCCGTTCCCCTGCCACGGGCCATCCCTCCATGAACTGTCGTTGTAATACTAGGATATTGCCCCGGCTGCTCCAGACATGATCGTGAGGTATCAATGAATCCTTGGCAGTTGATCGGCCGGGCCCAAACCCCTGGCGGAGGAGCGGAGCTCGTTTTGTACCAACGTGACTCTGAGTTCTCGCTCAAAGCGGATAACCAGGAACTCATGAACAGCCGGGTTTATGGGTCAGAAGAAGCCATGGCTAGACTGGGCTGTCAGAACTTGGCAAAACGGCTGAGGGCCCGCGTTCTGATTGGCGGTCTGGGAATGGGCTACTCAGTGAGAACGGCGCTGGACATCCTTGGCGAGGATGCCCGGGTGGTGGTCGCGGAGCTGGTGCCAGCCGTGGTTGAATGGAACCGGGGAGTGCTTGCCGATTTGGCCGGCCGACCTCTTGACGACCGCCGGACTGAACTCCATGAAGCCGACGTTGTCCAGTTGATAACGGCCGCCAGAGGTGACTACGATACCATCATGCTTGATGTCGACAATGGCGCGGAGGCGATGGTCCGAAAGGGCAACAACTGGCTTTACAGCCTGCCGGGGCTGACCGCCACCTACGCGGCGTTGCGGCGCGGCGGGGTATTGGCGATATGGTCTGCCGGTTCTCAACCGCCATTCGTCAGACGTTTGCGCCGTGCCGGCTTCGAGGTGGATGAAGTCAAGGTGCGGGCGCGTGGTGGAAGCAGCCGCAAGGGAGGCGCACATCATGTCGTCTGGATTGCCACGCGCGGTTGATGGAGGACAGCGTTGAATGGTGCTGGCACGGTGTCGCTGTTCAGGGAAAATGTCCGTTTAAGCCCGAATCCACCGAACGGTGGCGTGTGGGAAGCCTGCTGAAGAGGCAAGAAGGTGCTCCTTTGAATCTGGGATAATGGTTTTGTAACAGCAAACCGACCCCAGAACATGGAGCACCCAATAGATGCTACCACGCAACCACCCCGACCGCATCAAAATCGCCTTCGACGACCACCGCCTGGTGGCCAACGCCGGGCTGCTCCTTCCCGCCACCCTGGCCCACCACCTCGGCCTTTCCCAACTGGTGCAGGAGCGCCTGAATCTGGGTAACGCCCCGGGCCGAGCCAACACCGGCGACAAGGTGATGACCTTGGTCGCTTCCGCGCTGGCTGGCGGCGACTGCATTGACGACGCCGATGCGTTGCGCACCGGAGGGACGGCCTGCACCCTTGCCACAGAGCTGGCCGTGGCAGGAGAAGTTCGGCCGCGCCCTCGCCCGGCTCCGAGCCATTCCACTCCCAGCCTGACGGCTCTCGTTTGCCACCGACCCGCCCAGCGCACAACCGAGGTCCCCGCAAACTCGCGCCACCACGGTCCGCGAGCGGTTCCTTCCGTGTCCTCTGTCCTCATCTTGCCCCCCCCGGCGACCTCCCGCCTACCCGAATACAAGCCCGGATAATCGCGCCTGTAACTCCCTCACACCCTTCCGCTGTCCTCACGCCGTCCACCTCTATGAATCGGTGGATTCGGGCTAAGGGATCCCGACGACACCCGTCGCAGACGGACATCTTCGCTGAACACCGCCGCTCAACTGGTACACTGTTGCTCCGCCCCGTGGCCTAATATCCCTCCGCCCTTGACACTCCCCCAGTCGTGCCACCGCGGCCAGGTCCAGATACGCCGGCAGGCCCGACAACGCCGTCATACCAGTAGAATCGTTCTCCTCCGCGTAGTGGAAGGGAAGTGTCGTTTGCTGCATAGTGGTCGCACCTCGTTGGTGATGGGCTGTTGTTGCTACATACCATCATAGCCGGCTTTGCCGCCGGCTCCAACGAGGCCTTCTTCTGTAACTAGACGGTGGATCTGGGTCGAGTATCTGAGCAGGTTTCTGGATTGCGGAGTAGACTTCTCGTGCAACATAGCGCTTGGGAGACTGCTTGAGTCCGGCCTGAGCTTTGACTACGCGATGGTGCGCAGGTTGTCGGCGCCTGCTCCGCCGCCGGTGCCGGACCTGAAGCTGTCAGGGACGGTGGACCTCGGTGTGTACGACCGGCTGCTGGTGGGAGGTGCACGATGATGGTTGATACAGGTGCACTGAGCATAGTGGCGGAACGTGTCAGGGAGCTGTGCAGATAGTTCAAGCTGCCAACGCTTGCGGCCGAGACCGTCGGGAGGTTCAGTCAGGCCGGACACACAGATGCTCTCGTGACCCTGGTGGAGGTACTGGAGCAGGAGGCTGAGGACAGGCGGCTCAGACGGGTGGACCGTCTGAGAAGAGCGTCTAAGCTGCCTGCCGGCAAGACCTGGGACGCCTTCGAGCACGACAGGACCCCGGTGCAGCTCAGACAGCAGCTCGAGAGGCTCGGTGAGGGGGACTTCGTCGACCGTGGCCTCAACGTGCTGGCGTTCGGGATGCCCGGCACGGGCAAGACCCATGCCATGTGCGCCATAGGGCACAGGCTGGTCGAGTCCGGCCGCTCGGTCCTGTTCATCCCAGCTTACCGCCTGGTGCAGGACATGCTCGCTGCCAAGAGGGACCTGGAGCTGCCCAGGATGCTCAGGAAGCTGGACAACTTCGACCTGCTGGTGTTCGACGACCTGGGTTACCTGCCGCAGGGAGCCGAGGAGTCCGAGGTGCTGTTCACATTGATAGCCGAACGCTACGAGCGCAGGTCTCTGGGCATCACCTCGAACCTTGTGTTCAGCGAGTGGGAGAAGGTGTTTGCAAACCCAATGGCGACCGCGGCGGCGATAGACAGGATCGTTCATCACTCTGTGATTCTGGAGTTTGATGTGCCGAGCTATAGGACCAACGCGGCGCAGAATCGTCAAACAGACAAGGAGTCAGGCCGCCAAAAATGATTGTCGCGCAACCGGCAAAAATGGTTGACGTCGATCACCGCTCGCGATGTCACGGTCGGTCATGCCTCCGTCTGCCTTCAGCAACACCAGCGCTCGCTTGACCTTACGGGCCGAAGTCTCGCCACGACTCGCTATATGCTTGAGATGTGTCCGTTCCGACTCGTTCAACTCCACCTTGTACTTGAGAGCAGCCATGTCTTCGTATGTCCTCCTCATAGGATCATACACAAGACTAACCTATGTCTTAAACTTGTCACATACAACTGGAATCGGTACTAGATGAATCTACTAGCTATGTCTCCCCGTCACACTTCGCTTTCCCCCGAATGTCTACGGTTGCCGTAGATTCCGATAGGCGTAGGCGGCTGCGCCAACAATGGCCAGGGAAGATACGACAATGATGAGGACTGTTAGCCAAGCCGGGACACCTGTTTGCTCGGATGCTGTGGGGGTGTCGGGTTCAACAACTGTTGTGTCGTCCAGTGTGGGGCTGGATACAGGTGTGGAGGTTGATGTGGGCTTGAGAGCTGGAGTCGCTGCGGGTGTGGGCGAAAGTATGGAAGTCGGTGTAGGCGTAGTTGCAGACTCCATGGTGGGCAGGGGCGTTGGCGTAAGAATAGGCGTGGCAGCAGACACGGGAGTCGGTAGGGGTGTACGAGTGGGCACAGGCGTCAGTGTCGGTGTAGGCGTGGCAGTGGGTACCGGAATAGGCGTGGCAGAAGGCAGGAGTGTTGGCGCAGAGATGGGTGTGGGTGCGGGGGTCGGCGTGGGTGTAGGTGTGGTAATCGGCGGGGACGGCGGACTGACTACGGACACATCGAAGGCGCCAGTTGCACTCAACCCTGCGGGGTCGGTGGCGGTAACGAGGAAGGATGCGGTCCCATCGTCCAGGGGAGTTATGTACAGGATGCTTTCCTCCACCACGACCAAGGCTGCCTTGGTATCTTCGCCGCCATCGACGGCATAAGTTAGTGAATCTCCATCAGGGTCTGCGAAGAACTCCTTGAGGTCCAGGGTCGTGACGGGATTACCGGCGGTCAACTCAACGAGAGGTACTGGAGTATCCACAGGTTATTCGTTAATGCCGGTTACCGTGACAGTCACTTGCAGCTCCTGGGATGTTGGGGGCTTTCCGTCATCGGTGGCAACAACGGTAAGAGCGTAGTCATTAGTACCGGTGGCGCTCCCTGGGGCTTCGAAGTCAAGAGTGCCGTTCAGAGACAGAGTTCCGCCTTCGTCTATCTGGAATACAGCCGAGTCTGGGCCTGAGAGGAACCACTGTATGGCGTCGCCCTCCGGGTCTTGTGCCTGGTATTGAGCAATGGGGCCGGAAAGGTTTTCGTCCACCGAGACTTGGGTCTCTCCTTTGACCGGACCGATTTCGTTGACCCGTTTGATCTCAATCCTTACCTGTAATCGGCCTGACTGGGAAGGGATACCGCTGTCGAAGGCAAGGAGGCGAATCTCGTAGGTGTTACTCAGACGAAAGTCTATGGGGTTTTCATAGTCCGGAGGCATTATGAAACGGAGGACACCATCCACCGAGATACGGAAATGCTCATGGTCTGCGTCTTCTATCTCCCACCTAATTGCGGTGCCCTCAGGGTCTTCGGCCTCGTAGGTGGCTACCGGTTCAGTGCTGTGCTCCGGGTATTGGAGTTGCCCGGGCCCTGTGATTTCAGGAGCACTATTGGAGCTTCCGCCACCTCCTCCGCCTGGTCCGGGGGGAGGTGGCGGTGGGCCAATAACTCCGGATCCCCCTGTGCTCGACGCTGACCATTCGCCTTCTCCGTTGGCATTTCTTGCTCTGACTTGTACCTCGTAGCTTGTGTTCTCGATAAGGTTTTCGATGGTGTACGATCGGTCCGTACCTACGTTTAACACTACTATCCAGGCGTCAACGTTTCCTAATTCCTGATAACGTAGGTCGTGATCGGTGATGTCAGTGATGGAACTAGGTGAGAACCAAGAAACTAGTAGGCTGGTGCTGGATGCCAAGGAAGCGCTGGGCCTACCGGGAGCGCACGGCGATTCGCTCGACGACCTGCATTCGTCAGTTACGTTAATGGTTACGGTGATGGTGGCAGTTTTGCAGTTAGAATCAGTGGCCAGAACCTCGACTTGCGCCTCTGGACTTGGCTGGGTTTCGTAGTCAAGGAGTTGAGAGCTTGTGCGAAGCTGACCGGTTCCAGAGTCGATAGTGAAGTAAATTGCGTCCGATCCTGTAAGAGTGTAGGTCAGCGTGTCGTTTGCACCATGCCTGGCTTGCACTTGACCGACGTTCCGGCCAGAGTCCGAGTTCTCTTAAACACTGAAAACCGGGGGGTCTTGCGTGAAGTAAGGGGCTAGGTCCACGGTGCTCTCCGTTGTGAACTCGAGAATCTTGCCGGTCCCCGTTCTGTCGTTGCAAATGACTGTTGTCCTTATGCAATTACCCTCATCCGTGGTCGTAGGTGTATAGGAGCTTCCGGTAGCCCCTGGGATGAGTTCCCAGTTGGTGACCGTCGAAACACCATTGGTGACGCATGGGCTATTGGGAACACCCCTTTCCCACTTCCACTTCCTGACTGACTCACCGCCGTCCTCATCATCTACGTTGAGTCTCACGACTTGTCCAACGCGTGGTACTTCCGTGTTAGCTCCCACTATTCCTGGCTCGTCTACATTCGTCACTTGCACAGTGACGTTGTGTCTGCCGATACTAACGCCATCGCCTTGTTCCCTAGCTTCGATTGTCAATTGGTATCGGTTGTCCCGGTTGGAGTCGGCGGGTTCTTCGAAGTCGGGGACGGCGCTGAAATAGAGGCCCCCACCGTGAAGGTAAAATCTTCGCTGTCGGCGCCGGTCACGGCTAACTCGATGCCTTCTCTATCCGGGTCTGTGGCTGTGTAGGATTCTAAGAGTTTGAGCGCTTCCGTGCCCTCCGGAAATTCAAGGCCGGTCGGCCCTGTTACGATAGGCGTTTCGTCGATGTCGTCGATGTTGATTGTGATTGTGATGCTGCCCGACTCGTTGGACGGGTCGGTCGCTGTAACGGTTACCGATCGAGTTTCGTCGGCTTCGTGATCTAGATCGCCCTTCGTACGCAATTGGCCGGAAGATCTGTCAATTTCGAATTCGCTTGAGACAGACAGCGTGTAGGTCAGCCTTTCGTTGTTGGGGTAGGTGGCCCTAACCCGCGCACCGACGTTTCTCCCTCGGGGCGTATTTTCTGGGACGCTTCGTTCTGCTGCGGGATCGGCGAATTCGGGGGCAAAATTCTCCACCTGCTCTGCTTGAACCTTGTAATCGCTTACCGCGCTTGTCGTCTTGTCCAGGCCGTGGTCGTCGTCGTACGTTGCGACGGCCCTAAGATAACTGCCTACATCATCGTCATCTGGGGTGTATGAGCGGGTGGTCGCGTTCACGATGGTGGTGCCGGTGCTTGCCCGGCTGGATGTTCGGTACCACTGCCATTCGGTCCCAATGGGCCCATCGTCATCCTCCAGAGTAGCCGCAAAGGAAATACCCGCCTGGGGTTGCACAGCCGACAGCGTTACAGATCCGGCCTCCTCCAAGTGTTGTATGTTGATGGTCACGATTTTGGTAACCGAATCTCCTCCGGCCTCAGCGTTCACCGTGATGGTATAGCCGGACTGGTCTTCGTAGTCTGGTGGGTTGTGGAAGGTTAGGACACCGCTGAAACTGAGTGTAAAGGCACTACTGTCTGCTCCCGTCAACCACAGTCGGACTGCGGCTCGCTCAGGATCGGTTGCAGTGAATCGGGCGACCTGTCTGCCGATGCTGGCATTCTCCGGATAGTCGTTGATGGTTTCCGGACCCTCCAGTACCGGGAGTTCGTTAACTCCAGTGACAATGACGTCAACATGAATCTCGCCCCTCATGTTGTTGGAGTCTGTAGCCTGGACGGTGACCTCGTAGTG
The DNA here is from genome assembly GCA_965226695.1 of Dehalococcoidia bacterium. Taxonomy (GTDB): domain Bacteria; phylum Chloroflexota; class Dehalococcoidia; order Lucifugimonadales; family CATOSD01; genus CATOSD01. The sequence continues at coordinate 1,555,542 of OZ245405.1, read as the reverse complement.
GTTGTCCCGGTTGGAGTCTTCCGGTCGTTCATGGTTGGGGCTGCTCGCAAATTTCAACTCACCGTCGGTGATCGTGAAATCCTCCCTATCTGTTCCAGACAGGCTCCAGCTAATTGACGTATCGCCCTCGGGATCCACGGCAGTGTAGGTTTCGATAGTCGCAGTTCCGTTCACTAGGTAGTTGTTTATGGTGCTGTCTCCCGGTATCACGGGCGGTTCGTCTATGTTCATCGCCAGGACTTAACCAGCACAACTTTGCCGCATTGTCCTACACATTGACGGCGAGACTCACCGGAGCGGCCGCAGCCGCTCGCGCAGAGAAGAATTAGCCCACGCCGCCCTGGCGCGGCTACCCAAAACTTCGATGTACACATGCGGCAAGCCTTACAGTCGATGACGCACCCGGTGCAAGTGTCTAGTAGACATCGAAAGCGTGGCCTGGACCCCTGGCATCCACCTATGTCAAGGGCGGCGCCATTTTGGACCTCCGGGGCGGTGCCAAAGTGTACCACCTGCGTCCAATTGGTCAGGGAAAATGTCGGCTCTGACTGGTGTGGGATTGAGGTCGGAGGTCAGTCAGAGGACAGCGTAGTGGCGGTCTGTCTGCTCTGCTTCAGTCTGTAGCTCTCACCGTTCATCTCGAGAATGTGCACGTGGTGTGTCAGCCTGTCCAGCAAGGCCCCGGTGAGCCTCTCGGACCCGAACACCTCGGTCCACTCGTCGAACGGCAGGTTGGTGGTCACAAGCACAGAGCCCCTCACGTATCGCTGGCTGAAGCCTTGCCTGTTCCTTTTGGTTCAACGTCACATTATGGATGATGTGACATTCTTGCTGAACAGTTACTTGTGACGCTTATGCTGAACAACAACACAATTTCAGAACGGAAACTGTGCTGGTGACCCTCGGCGGAGAGGGTTGCCTGATGGCCCAAGGGCGGCAGGCCTATTGCATCAAGGCGCCGCGGGTAAAGGTGGTTGACTGCTACGGGGCCGGCGCCGCCTTTTCGGCCGGAATCATCTACGGTTTCCGGGCAGGATGGCCGCTGGAAAGCAGCGCACGGTTCGCCACGGGCTACGCCGGGCTCAAGTGCGAAGTAGCCGGTATCGCGGGCTTGTCCGCAGCCGCGATCCAAGAGACGGCGGCTACCCTGGATGTTCGCCCGTTGTCCTTGTGAACGGGTAGGCCTAAGCCTTCCTCACCCAGAAGGCACAGTAGCGCATCGGCTTCGGGTCGCTGAAATACAGCACTCCGCCCAAGTCCTTGCTCCCCTCCGGTCTCACCAGAAAGCACCTGCAGTCCTCGAGGATGCTCAGCAAACGGTGCTCGTCGTAAAGTTGAAACGACCTGGACAGGCCGTCCGCTCCATAGGCCCGGTCACTTACGGTGGCTACCCCTGAACCGGTCTTGAACATGAGCTGCAGGACACCTCCGGGGGCCAGGACTCTCGCCAACTCCGGGATCGTCGTGGTTTCAGCGACCTCTGGCGCCAGATGCTGTATGACGGCGTTGCATAGGATGAAATCGAAGCAGCCTGACTCAAACGGCAGGGGCTCTCGCAGATCGGCGACGTTGAGCTTGTCCGCTATTTCCGGGTGCAACTCTCTGCCCAAGCTGATGTTTTCGTCCACCGCGTCAATTCCGTAGATGTCGTACCCCCACGTATACAACAGATGAACGTCCCGGGCTCCCGCCCCGCACCCTGCGTCCAGCCCGCGACTCCCCCGCGCCAGCTCGACAACTCGATTGAGCAGGTCTAGGTCCCCTCTCAGCGCCGGGTGAGAGGAACCGGTATACACCGAGTGGGTGAACTCGTGGGACAGCTGGGAATATCTCCGGGCGTGTTCCCGGTAAAAGTCCAGTGAGTCGATTCGCATGTGGACACCCTTGAAGACGCCGGTTTGCGTTGCGACGGAAAGTTACCATCGATATTGAGTCATAATTTACTTTAGGTTCTACATTTTGTAAACTGGGTAATTATCCTTTAGCAATCTAGAACAGACGCCCGTTTTGCTTGAATACGTTTAGGGATGCTTGTGATGGCGAATTGAATCCCGCTGAGAGTGGTTTGCATCAGCTTTTCAAGGCTCAAGCGACGGAGACTCCAGACACTCCGGCGATAGTCTTCGGCGCCGAGCAGACATCCTATGCACAACTGGACCAGGCGACGGATGCCTTGGGGGCCTACCTTCGACGTTGCGGCGTGTCAACCGATGATCCGGTAGGCATATGCATGGAGACCTGCCCGGAGTACATCGCCGCGAGCATTGGAACATTGAAGGCCGGTGCGGCCTTCATGCCCGTGCCCCTGGACCTCCCCGATTCTCTGCTTGGTACGCTGGTGTCCGAGTCCCAACCCAAGGTGGTGATCACCAAGGCGCGGCACTTACCGAGACTGAGTAAATTCGCTGGGCCTCGTCTATTGGCCGTTGACTCCGACCAGTCCTGGAGAGCGGTCCCTTCCGAGAACGGTGAAGCCTGTGTTGACACCGGCGACCTGGCGTTCCTCCCATACACCTCCGGCACAACAGGACAGCCCAAGGGAGTGATGCAGACCAGCGGCTCCCTGATCTCATCCTACTTGGCCAGGTACAAGTTCAGCTCCTACGGTGTCGGGGACAGGGTCGCCTGCAATGTCTTCTTTCCCTGGGAGTTCCTCCGGCCGCTTTTGAAGGGAGGAACCGTTTACGTGATTCCTGATGATGTGGTGTTCGCACCGCGCGCCCTAACCAAGTTTATAGCAGAGCACCGGATAACCGAGGTCCTATTCACTCCGTCGTTGCTACAGGGGATTTTGAGCTCGGCAAGCCCAGAACGATTGCGCGCCCGCCTGTCCTCACTGCGAGTGGTCTGGCTGAACGGCGAGGTGGTGCCAACCAGCCTGCTGAAGATGGCCCTGGACGTTCTACCCCGGTCTACGCGCGTGTTCAACACCTACAGCATCAGTGAGACCCACGACGTTTGCACCATTGAACTGACGGACTTGTGCCTCGACACCAGGGATGCGTGCCCGGTCGGTTACGCTATGGACGGCGTGACACTCCGGGTGCTCCCGGAAGGGCAGTCGGACCTGGCTTCCAGCGGAGTCGGGGAGCTCTTCATTGGCGGTCGCGGGCTGGCCCGGGGCTATCTGAACAGGCCCGGGCTGGATTCCGAGAGGTTTGTCAGATGGAACGGCAAGAGGTATTATGCCACCGGAGACTTGGCCAAGGTTGATGCGCGGGGTCTGACAACGATCATCGGCCGTAACGATTCGATGGTCAAGATCAGGGGCTACACCGTTTACCTGAGCGCCATCGAGGAGACCATCCGCCAGCACTGTGACGCGGCGGATGCGGCGGTGTTGGCCGAGAACGAGGACGAGGACGAAGCTAACAAGCGACTCGTCGCTTACGTCGTCCGGGGGCCGCAGGCGGCGTGGAAGGTCGATGCGAAGAGCCGGACGAGCAGAGACCTGCGTGCCCTGCTGGAACGGCATCTGCCGCTTTACATGGTGCCCAGCCACTTCATGGAACTGGAGACGCTCCCATTAAATCAACAGACGGGCAAACTGGAGCGCAAAGCGTTGCCCGCACTGCGGACCACGAGCCCCGCCGTCAAGCGGCGCGGTAGGCTTTCCAAGCACGCAACCGCAGCCGAGCGTCACAGGGTCTTGCGGGAGCTATGGAGCGAAGCGCTGGATGTCGACACTGAATCACTGGAAGATGACTGGAACTTCTTTGACCTCGGCGGCCATTCCCTGGCGGGCCTGGGACTCACCCTGGGCATCGAACAGCTTTTCGGGATCGAGCTGCGGGGCACAGAGATCTACGAGTACCCCACCATAAGTGAGTTGGGAGCGTACTTGGAAGAAAGAGGGCCGAATATGGAACCCAGAATTCCGCTGGCCGAGGACTCGATCCTGGACCCGGATATTTCACCAGGAGGCGCCCCGAGAATTACACGTCTCAGCGAGGCGTCCTCAGTCCTCGTGACGGGAACTACCGGATTCCTGGGAGCCTTTCTGCTGGACGAGCTGCTGCGCGCCGCGGGAACCGATACCCGGTTCTACTGCCTGGTAAGGGACCGGGATTCAGGACAAGACAGGTCCACCAACCGCGTCCTAGACACTCTGAGATTTTACGGGCTGGCCGACCAGTCACCCGAACAACGGATCGCTCCGGTTTATGGAGACCTCACCCGGCCCCGGATGGGTCTGGACGATGAGGAGTACCGGCGGCTGGCAAAAGAGATCGACCTGATTTTCCATTGCGCCGCCTCCGTCAATTACGCCTACCCTTATTCCGCAGCCAAGCCCCACACTGTCGGCGGGACTTTGGAGGTGCTCAAGTTCGCCTGCACCGACGTAACCAAGCCGGTCCAGTACATTTCATCCAACGGCGTCTTCCCGGGAGGAGACGACAACCCCTACCTTGAAAACAGCGACATAGACAGCTTCGTTGACAGGATGGAGGGGGGCTACAATCAAGCCAAATGGGTTGCGGAACGGCTCTTCTGGCAGGCTGAGTCACGAGGACTGCCGGTATGCATCTTCCGTCCCGGCAACATTGGCCACCACAGCGGTACGGGCACGGTCAACCCGAATGACTTTCTCTCGTTGACTATCAAGGCTTGCGCCCGCCTCGGATGTGCCCCCTTGGCGCCGGACTGGTTCTTCGAGATGACGCCGGTCGATTTTCTGGTCAAGGCGATAACGAAAATGTCCGACGATCCCAGGCACCTGGGCAGGGTATACAACGTGGTCCAACAGGCCCCCGTACCCGCCGATCAAGTTTTTTCTTATATGGAGCACCACGGATACGTGGCGGACCGCGCTCAATTAGGGGACTGGAAATCAAGATTGGGAACAATGGCCGACCGGGACGAGGACATGGAGTTGAAAGTTCTGGTCCGGTCCCTGGAGTCAGTCGAGCCGTACCTATCCGATACCAGTGTCTACGACATCACCCGGTTCTCCGAAGCATTGTCGGAACTCGGTATGGGAATGCCCGTAGTCGACGTTGACTACGTGACCAAATTCCTACGGAAGTGACCATCAAGTTGAGTCTGTGGCGGGTTCGATCTCTTCAGACACTGGTTCTGGGTGAGAGGTAGGGCCGGAAACCGGGCCACGCTGGGGAGGACACCGCCGTACCAAACGCGCTTGCTCAGGAAAGCCTGCTCCAACACCACGACACACCGAGCAACATCGGCCGCCTGTCTTCCTGCAGCCATGACCACTTCCGCTGCTCCAAGGTGTTGATCATTTCTTCCGCAAAATGTTTCCTGTCCGGCCGTCTCCACCAACGTGTACGGTAGACAGAACCGTCTTCGAGATGTGGCTCGGCGGACTGTAAGCCAACATTCGCAGTTCACAAAGGATACGAAATACTCAGGTACTCGTGGGCGGTGGAATTCAAGCCAGCACGTAGTCGGACGACACCATTCTTGCGCGGTGCTAACGTCCCTGAGGAGGACTCGTCGTCTCCCCTTTCAGCATCACGACCCTGATGGCCGGTTCGAGTCTCGTGGGACGGGCGATGCTCGGCTCGAGCTAGGGACCTCTCCCTGAGGCGAGTTAGACGGCGGGATCAGTCGCCGATGGAGCGGAACTTAGCTTTGCTGCTGCGGGTCCTCATTCTGGGGCTGCGGAAGAATCTATGTGGCTAGGTTGCTGCTGCCTGGGAGTATCGTGACCGGCGCGTGGCAGTGTTCGCCCAAGCCTGGGGTGCTCACGACCTGCTGGTCGCCGACGGCTGGAAGCTGGTGGATGTCGAGCCGGTATCTGTAAAGGGCGGAGTAATAATGGACCGGCGAGGCGGGGTCGAGCGTTGAGGAGTGGCGCTTGAAGACTGTACCACCCGCCGCCTTCTATAGAGTTGGAGGCAACTCGATGGAAGGTGTGAAGGATGTACAAGGTGGAACTGTACGTTCGAGTGCACCGGGCCTGCATGGTGGAGGGGATGAGCACACGGGAGGCTGCCCGGGTGTTTGGCCTGCACCGGGATACGGTGCGCAAGATGCTTCAGTACTCTGTGCCTCCCGGATACCGTCGACAGTCACCGCCCCGTCGCCCTAAGCTGGACCCGTACCGCGGGGTGATCGACCGTATCCTGGAGGATGACCGCAGTCTTCCGAAGAAGCAACGCCACACGGCGAAGCGGATCTACGAGCGTCTGAGAGCTGAGCACGGCTTCCCCGGCAGGTACACGATAGTCAAGGACTACGTGCGTGAGCGGCGTCGCCGGACGCGTGAGATGTACGTGCCGCTGTCTCACCCTCCCGGTCACGCCCAGTGCGACTTCGGCCAGGCCAAGGCGGTCATCGCAGGTGTGGAGCAGACCGTCCACTACTTCGTGCTGGACCTTCCCCACAGCGACGCGTGCTTCGTGAAGGCCTACCCCGCAGAGACGACCGAGGCGTTCTGCGACGGCCACGTCTCGGCGTTGTCGTTCCTGGGCGGCGTGCCGCGGAGCATCCTGTACGATAACACGAGGCTGGCGGTGGCCAGGATCCTGGGAGACGGTCGAAGGAAGCGTACCCGCGTCTTCTCAGAGCTTGTGTCCCACTACCTGTTCGAGGACCGGTTCGGCGTCCTGGCAAGGGTAACGACAAGGGCAAGGTCGAGGGGCTGGTTGGATATGCGCGCCGGAACTTCCTGGTGCCTGTGCCGTCGTTTACGAGCTTCGATGCCCTCAACGCCTACCTCGAGGAGCGGTGCCTGGAACGTATGGGGAGACAGCTGCGTGGACACACCGAGACGATAGGCCAGCGGATGGAGCGTGACCTCGAGACCCTGCTGCCGCTTCCCGCCGTGCCATACGGCGCCAGCGACAAGCACGTGAGCCGTGCCAGCTCCCTGTCCCTGGTGCGGTACCGGACCAACGACTACTCGGTGCCCGTGGCCTACGGCCACGTGGAGGTTGTGGTGCGAGGCTATCTGGGTGAGGTGGTGATCAGCTGCGGGGCAGAGGTGATAGCCCGGCATCGCCGCTCATACGAACGCGACGACTTCGTCTTCGACCCCATCCACTACCTGCCGCTGCTGGAGCGCAAGACGGGAGCGCTGGACCAGGCCGCTCCGCTGGCCGGGTGGGAGTTGCCTAAGGAGTTCGGCGTGCTGAGGCGACTGCTGGAGTCGAGGATGGGCAGGCGCGGCAAGCGGGAGTTCGTGCAGGTGCTGCGGTTGATGGAGAGCTTCCGCAAGGAGGAGGTGTACGAGGGTGTGCGCGATGCCCTCAGGCTCGGGGCCATAAGCTTCGACGCCGTCAAACACCTGGTGCTGTGCAGGATAGAGGGTCGTCCCCAGAGACTCGACCTACAGCTGTACCCCTACCTGCCCAGGGTCAGCGTGACGAAGACCTCGGCCAGCGACTACATGGCGCTCACGTCGGGGAGCAGGCGGTGAGCGACAGGTCTACGGTGCTGCTGGAGCACCGCCTGAGGGAGCTGAAGCTGCCGACCTTCCTGAGAGAGTACGGCAAGGTGGCCGGCCAGTGCGCCGCCGAGGGCGTCGACCATCCGGGCTACCTGCTGAGGCTCTCAGAGCTTGAGCTGATAGACCGCCATCATCGCATGGTGGACCGCAGGATCAGGGCTGCGCGCTTCCCTGCCACGAAGAGCCTCGACACCTTCGACTTCCTGGCAATCCCCTCGGTGAACAAGCACCTGGTCATGCAGCTGGCACGCTGCGAGTACGTCGACCGGCGTGAGAACGTCATCGCTATCGGCAACAGCGGCACCGGCAAGACCCACGTCGCCCTCGGTCTTGGGGTTCGCCGCCTGCCAGAGGGGGCTGTCGGTAGGCTTCACCACCGCCGCCTCGCTGGTCCACGAGCTGATGGAGGCCAGGGACGAGCGGCGACTGCTCAACCTCCAGAAGAAGCTGGCCCGACTCAAGCTGCTCATCGTCGACGAGCTGGGCTTCGTCCCACTCTCCAAGATCGGCGCGGAGCTCCTCTTCGAGGTCTTCAGCCAGCGCTACGAGAGAGGGTCTATCCTGGTCACCACCAACCTTCCCTTCGACGAGTGGACCGAGGTCTTCGGCTCCGAGAGGCTCACCGGCGCTCTGCTGGACCGCCTCACCCACCGCGTTCACATCCTGGAGCTGAACGGCGAGAGCTATCGCCTCAAGCAGAGCAGACAGACCGCCACCACACGCGCAGCCGACGATTCCCCTGACGCCTAGATCCCACCGACCTCGCTCCCCGGCTGACGGCTCCTGCTGACACCCGCCGCTGGGTGACATTTTCGCTGAACATCGACGCCCGACTGGTACACTATTGCTCCGCCCCGTGGCCTAGTATCCCTCCGCCCTTGACAGACTTTGTTGCTTCAGAAGTTTCCTCACCTTTAGAGGCCCCGGAATTGTAGAACGGTGAGACGATTGCAGATAAGAGCTTCGAGGAGATGACGCTGCTCATCTGGCATGTCCTGATTTCGCGGGATTCCCCATAGACAGACAGTGACCTTTCAAGTCCTCTCCGAGGGGGTCAGCGGCGATATACCACCGGTTGAGACCGGCCGTAGTCTCGACCTTGTTGTCAATGGCGGAGTGATTGTGGTCAGTGCAGAAACCGGCCAGCCGGCCCAAGAGTCGAAGCACAGTAGCAAGCTCTACAGGGGGGGAGAGAAGGTCTATTGTCACAAGTGGCTTGCAGTAATGCCAGCCTCCTTCGAAGGCTCGGCTAAAGTCCAAACTAGTGGTTCAACATGTTTGTATTGAAGGATATAGCGACCTCAGCCTGATGCGGGCATCCTCGGTGGTGAAGCGCCAGTTCACGCGCACCGCATCACGATTGCGGCTCTTCTGCCACGTTTCCACCTCGCCACGCAGGGTCTCCCTGTCTGGAATGCGACGCTCCAGGCACTGTCGAGCCAGCACTCCGATCTCTATCTCCGCCATATTCAGCCAACTGCCGTGTTTGGGTGTGTAGTGTATCTCCAGACGCTCAGCTATACGCCTCGCCTCAGAAGGCTCGAACGCCTCGTAGAGCGATGACAGTTTGTGCGTGTTGAGATTGTCCATAACCAGCACAATCCGATCTCTGTCAGGGTAGTCCTCGTCGACCAGTCTCTGTATCACATGTGCCCAGTCCACCTTCGTGCGACGCTCCTTGACCTCGACTCGACGCCCCCCTTCCAGGGGCGCGAACAGCATGAACAGACTGCTCACTCCATTGCGCTCGTATTCGTAGTCGTAGACCGACACCGTGCCGGGCGCTGCGGGACGCGGCACTCGCGTCTCCTTGACCAACTGTTTGCTCGTCTCATCCATGCACACCAGAACCTCATTCCCATCATACGGCCGTTGGTAGACCTCCAGCACGTCTTCCATCGCGCACACAAAGTCCGCGCTCTGACCGGGCGGGATGCACCAACTCTGCTTCAGCCACGGTTTGAGTTCGTTTTTTTCAACACCCTCCGAACCGTCTCGGTGCTGATGGTCTCAACTATCTCGCACTCGACCAACTGGTCAGCCAACAGCTTCAGGGTCCAGACGGCACGCCCCTCTGGCGGTTCCCCACAGGCCATCGCTATCAACCTGGCTTCGCCCTCGCCGTCCAGTCTCTTCTGACGGCGCCGCAGCTGCTTTCTGCGGTTCAACGCCGACTCGATGCATTCCTCTACACAGCGTCGGCGCACTCGCTCGACCATTGACAGCCCCACACCGAGCGCGCCGGATATGTCTGCGTCCTTCATTCCTCCGTCTTCCCTCGCCTCGTCGCTCATCATCAGGATGCGCGCATGCGTTTGCCTGTACGCGGCGGTCCGACCGCGGGAGACGAGCGCCTTGAGTTCCTGTTGTTCGTCCGTTGTCAGTCTGATACGGTACTTCTTGGCAGGCATGGTGATTCCTCCTCAATTCAATCGTATGATTGAATCTCTCGGAGGAATATGCCCTTTCAGACCTTCATTTCAACAATGTTCGACCACTAGTCTGTAGCAGCGGAAGTTAGCCGCATCTAGCGATATTGTCCCGTTTAACTGCTTGTTGCTGAGGTTCACCCGGCGCGGCTCCTTTCGCCGCCTTGCCTCCATATAAGAAAACTCCATGTCGCAAGCCCTACAAGGACCAGCGCGACCGGGCTATACAGATGTGCAGTTGCAAAGTAGGCCGGCGGCGCAACGGAAGCCCCCGCCTACACGGTCCATTATTACGCCGTTTACAGGCATTTCCACGACTATTCTTCGCAGGGGAGGTTGTCTGTTCCCACAAGAACTCTACTGCCGATAAACCACCCTTCGGGCAGGCACCCACTTAGTTGGTTATTGTTAAACCAGATGTCTATGGGCTTCAGTATAACCTCCGGCGGTATCTCCCCGCTCAGCTGGTTGCTACTCAAATGCAGCTCTGTCAGGTTGGAGAGATTGCCCAACTCCGGCGGTATCTCCCCGCTCAACTGGTTGTTACTGAGGTACAGCCCCGTCAGGTTGGAGAGATTACCCAATTCCGGTGGTATCTCCCCGCTCAGTTGATTTCCGCTGAGGTCCAGTGCCCTCCGGTCGGGGTGATTGCCTAGGTTGGAGAGATTGCCTAACTCCGGCGGTATACTCCCACTCAGCTGGTTGTCAGCAAGCTGGAGACTGTCCAGCGTTGCAAGGTTCCCCAAAGCGGGCGGTATACTCCCAGTATATTGGTTGTCACTGAGATTCAAGGTGGACAACAGGTCAAAATCTCCCAATTCGGGGGAGGGTATCTCCCCGCCCAGCTGATTTCCACTGAGGTTCAGGCTTCGCAGGTTGGAAATCTTGCCTAGTTCAGCAATGGGTATACTCCCGGTCAATTAGTTGTCACTGAGACTCAAGGTGGCTAAGTGGTCAAAATTGCCCAACTCCGACGGTATCTCCCCACTCAGCTGATTGTCATCAAGCTCAAAAGTCAGCAGCCTAGAGAGATTGCCCAACTCCGGCGGTACACTCCCGGTCAGTTGGTTGCTAACAATTTCGAGACCTTCCAGGCTTGCAAGGTCCCCCAACGCGGGCGGTATATTCCCGGTCAATCGGTTTATATTGAGCTGCAACCGGGTAACTCTGCCGTTGTCGTCGGTGGTGACTCCATACCATTCGCCGACTGGCATATCGCTCAGCCAGTTTTCATTGGTCCTCCAGTTTGGACCATCTAGTTCATTGTAAAGGGTGACCAAGATTTCCCTGTCCGTTGCAGGCGAGCCCGGCGCAGGCGCAGCGGTGGCAGCATCTTCCCCAGGCACCGCATCCCCGCCACAGGCGGCGAGCAAGGCGACCAGAATCAGCGCAAGGGCGCAAAGGCGTAGGGGAGTGCGCCGAGTCGTCCCATGGAACATGTTGGTCACCTCCGATTACTTAACGAGGACAGATTACTATTAATCACGTCACCATAACTAAATACGGCACATCCATAGAATCCCGCTGTAAGAGGTGTGCAAAACGACTACCGCCCGCTCAATCGCGGCCTCGTCAAGGAGACCCGTAGATTATGGGAGTTGTAGGCGTTGGCTGCGGTTGGAAGGGATTACTCTGCTTATCCTTGCTCGGAGCTGGTTCAGTCGTCAGGCATGACGAGAAGTTCTGTGTTGCGTACCAGCTCTCCCCGCCGCCGGCCACACCAACGCCTATCCTGACTGCTTGGGGGTCCAAGATGTTCTTCCGGTGCCCCGGACTGTTCATCCATCCATCCACCGCCGCCTGCGCAACTCTGGCCTCCGCATACATCCCGCCCCAAACCTCAATGCGCCATATGTTCTCGCTTAGCCCGTACGTGTAAGTGGTTGGCGAGAAGAGCCGCTTGCAGTCATAGCCCGCGTTCAGAGCTCTATCGGTTGAGCTCAATCCATCCATGTTGTGGTCCAGCCGACGCTGAAACCACATGTTTGCGCTATGCGCCCGCGCTATGTCGGATATAGCCTCGTCATGTACGAGCGCGGGCAAACCGGCCTTCACTCTCCTCGTTGGTAAGGGCGATTATCTCGTCCTCGATGGCCTTCTTAGTCTCCGCCCAACTTTGCTTCGCTGCTGCTGCTGTCGCTTTCTCGGCAGTTTCCTGCGCCTTTGCTACGCTTGCTTGAATGCTAGCCCGCCTCTCCTCGTACTCTAGTCGCAAGCGCTCGCGCTCGGCTTGTGACATAGGCGTAGCGGTGGGACTGGGGGAGGCAGTGGGAACGCGAGTAGGCGTAGGAGTACGGCTAGGTGAAATCCAGACAGGCGGAGCAGACAATGCGGGCGCAACATGCTCGACCGAGGAGGTTGGCGGTTGAGGAGTTGGCGTTTGTGTGGGAGCTGGGGCAAGAGTGGGAGAGAGCGTTGGGATTGGCAATGGTGACGCTTGTGGCTGTGCCGCGCTTGCTACGCTCCGGTCGGTGGCGTACCGCTCCTCGAGGTAGGCGTTGAGGGCATCGAAGCTCGGAAACGACGGCACAGGCACCAGGAAGTTCCGGCGAGCATATCCAACCAGCCCCTCGACCTTACCCTTGCCGGGACGGCCGAACCTGTCCTCGAACAGGTAGTGGGATACCAACTCCGAGAAGACGCGGGTACGCTTCCTTCGACCGTCTCCCAGGATCCTGGCCACCGCCAGCCTCGTGTTGTCGTACAGAGCCTGCCCCGGCGAAGGCCGGGGATGCTAAGCGGCACGCCGCCCAGGAACGAAAATGCCGAGACGTGGCCGTCGCAGAACGCCTCGGTCGTCTCTGCGGGGTAGGCCTTCACGAAGCTCGCGTCGCTGTGGGGAAGGTCCAGCACGAAGTAGTGGACGGTCTGCTCCACACCTGCGATGACCGCCTTGGCCTGGCCGAAGTCGCACTGGGCGTGACCGGGAGGGTGAGACAGCGGGCACGTACATCTCACGCGTCCGGCGACGCCGCTCACGCACGTAGTCCTTGACTATCGTGTACCTGCCGGGGAAGCCGTGCTCCGCTCTCAGACGCTCGTAGATCCGCTTCGCCGTGTGGCGTTGCTTCTTCGGAAGACTGCGGCCATCCTCCAGGATACGGTCGATCACCCCGCGGTACGGGTCCAGCTTAGAGCGGCGCGGCGGTGACTGTCGACGGTATCCGGGAGGCACAGAGTACTGAAGCATCTTGCGCACCGTATCCCGGTGCAGGCCGAACACCCGGGCAGCCTCCCGTGTGCTCATCCCCTCCACCATGCAGGCCCGGCGCACTCGAACGTACAGTTCCACCTTGTACATCCTTCACACCTTCCATCGAGTTGCCTCCAACTCTATAGAAGGCGGCGGGTGGTACAGTCTTCAAGCGCCACTCCTCAACGCTCGACCCCGCCTCGCCGGTCCATTATTACTCCGCCCTTTACAGAAGCCTTGGCGGATTGATGATGGCTCCACTGGGATAGTGTGGATTCAGGGATTGGCATGTCTTTCCCCTGATAAGAATCTTCCTTTACCTTGATGGTCGCCTCCGTCATCCGATAGCCGACGCGGAGCAGCAGCTGGCCGTAGGTCAACACCCACCCCGCTCCACCTCGTCCAGCAGGCCGTTCTTCACGGCCCAGACCACCATCTCCTGTTTCGTTTCGACTCCCAGCTTGTCCTGAATGCGGTAGACCGAGTTCCTGACGGTCACGACCTTGTTGCCCTTGGCCTCGGCGATCTGGGCGTAGGACTTGCCGCTGGCGAACATCTGCAGGATCTCCCGCTCCCGGTCGGTCAGCGCTTTCAGGGCCCGACTCGCGGTGAGCGCCCGCTGGCCGCGGATCAGCGCGAAGACCCGCCGTATGGCCTTGTCCGGTATGCGCAGACGGCCCTGGGCCACCTCCCGAATCGCCTCCGCCAGCTCCTCAGGCCCGGAGTCCTTCTGCAGATAGCCCGTCGCGCCGGCGGCGATCGCCTCCACGACCGCGTCCTCTGTGGTCGAGGCCGTCAGCATCAGCACCCGCGTGTCCGGCAGCAGCTCCATGATCTCCCGGCAGGCGTCCACGCCGTCCATGTTCGGCATCATCACGTCCATGACGACGACCTCGGGCGCAACGCTCTGCGCCATGCTCACCGCCTCAACCCCGTCCACCGCCGATCCGACCACCTCGAAGTCCCCCTCGCCCTCCAGGGCGTCACGCAGGCCGTCCCGCATGATGGGATGGTCGTCCGCCAGCATCACCTTGATCCGTGTCATAGACGACATCTCGGTCTCCTCTCAGCAACTACCTGTAGGGTGTCTCGCAGGTCACGGTCGTTCCCCCATTGAGGCCGCCCGTCTCCACGATGAGCCTGCCGCCCAAGCGCTCGGCGTCCGCCCTCATGCCCCTGAATCCCCGTCCGCGCTCGGCGTAGTCGTCGGGCAGGCCGACCCCGTCGTCCGAGACGGACAGCCGGATACAGTCGGTCTCGAAGTCCAGCCGGACCTCGACCCTGCCGGCCCCGGCGTGCAGGAATGCGTTGGTGAGCGCGTTGTGGGCGATGGAGAAGAGGCGGGCCCGGGTCTCGACGGCAAGCGGGGGCTCGGTCCCGGACTGCAGCATCTCGGCGGGGATCGACGCGACCCTCTCGAATGTCTCGATGTGCGACCAGAGCACCCGGCCCAGCTCCCTCCCCTCGAAGAGATGCCCCTCGTCGATGGGACGCCGCAGCTCCCAGATGGCCGCCTTCGACAGCGATGCGGTCGCGGCAAGCGTGGCGGCCAGCTCTTCGTTCGAGCCGCCGGCCAGCCTCATGGCCTTGCGGACCCCCAGGCCGATCATGTACGCGGTCTGCGCGGCCGTGTCGTGGATGGCCTGGGAGAGCTCGATGCGCTCCCGGAGCAGATCCCTCTCCCGCTCCGCGGACTCCTGTCGCCTGACCCGTTCGAACCGGGCGATGAGGCTTACGGATGCGACGACCGCATACATGGCCACCACCCTGAAGAGCAGGGCCTTCTCCTGACCCGCATCGAAATCGAGGCCCGGGCCCACCGTCAGGCTGACCACGGCATAGATGGCCCCGGCTATCGTCGCCCAGGCAAGGCTGAGCCACAGGGACGCGAAGACAACCGCGAACAGCGCCAGGGCGGGATAGTAGGTCACGTAGCTGAAGAGGTGGAAGTCGCCGCCGATGATGACGATGGCAGTGATCAGCGCGATATCCATGCCGCTGAGGAAGAACAGCCAGCGCCACGTCACCGTCCGGTCCCTCCGGAGCCGGTAGTGGACGAACCCGTTGAACGCCAGCAGCGGCACGCCCAGGAACAGGTACTCCTTGTCGGTGGCGTACCAGAGCTCCGGTCGATAGGCCAATTGGAACACGCCGACGAGCCAGACCAGCCAGCGCGCCCAGACCGAGACCCTCGCGGCGTACAGCATCACGTCCGGGTCGGCGCGGACGGCCCGGAGGACCCGCCTGCGCAGTTCGGCGCCGAGCATGGCCGGGCCGCTAGCCCACCCCCGCAGCATCGCAACGCGGGTTGCGGGGGTGGGACGCGCTCCGCCGAAACCGTCCTCTGGCATCAATATAGGTGGCCCCCTCTCACGTGCAGGGTGAGTGCCGTTGCATGCTGCACCCCCAAACGTACCGCGACGGTGCGGCGTTGTCGAGACTGAAATGTACCCAATGGGGTGTAGGCATTAGTACCTACATAAGAAATGCCATACACCCTAACTAAAAGCACACGCTAAATAGCTATATAACACCCTCAAAAGAAGGCGAATACACATCACCGCATGCACGCAGAAGCGCTCCCTTTTAGCTCGCTAAACGTTGCGTCCAAATTCCTACTGAGGAACGTTGCAAACGAACCTTGTGCAGTCTCTGTAGAGGCATATAGGCTGGTGTATTAGGCTGGTGTATAGGGTCGAAACAGCCCCAGCGGCAGCCCGTTGAGGCTGGTTTCGTATGGCAAGTCGGAGAGCGTGGGCTGCGTTGGGACCGAGGAGGTCATGACCGGCCCTACAGGCCGAACGACGACGGGTTCAACAGCGGCCACGCAGGGCCGCCGGCCCGTCATATTCGAATGTTGAGGAGCGTAAATAGCTATGAAGAAGTCCGCGACTCCAACCGTGCAAGCGTCCGGCCTATTCCACCGCATGTTTGGCGTTTGGAGCAGGCGTGGGAACTCCCTGCCGGTGCGCAAGCTGGCGCTGGCGGTCCTGCTGCTGGCCGCCGTCGCTTTCGGGGGCGTCTTCGCGGTTGCCCAGGCCCAGGCAGCCGATGGAGCCATGACCGGTGTGACGCTGACCAGCGATACCCCCGGGACCCTTACCGTCTCCTGGAACACGCCCAGCCCGGCGCCCACCGACTACCGCCTCAGATGGGCGCCGGTTGGGTCCGGCTACCTCTCCTGGAAGGGCACCAACGAGACCGACCGGGGCAGCCTACCCGGCGGGCGACGCGACCTCGCTGACCCTGAGCGGGCTTCCGGAGGGGACCGAGTTCAAGGTGCAGGCGCGGGCCCGCTATCACAAAGGTGAGCACAAGAGCAGCCCCTGGAGCGGGCCCTGGGTCGAGGTACAGGCCCGGGTGATGAGTCAGCCGTCGAAGGGTTCCTTGGCGGCGGGGACGCGCAACTCCGTGACGCCCAACTCCTCCGCGCCCGCGACGCCCAACCTCGCGGGAGCCGCGGTGACCCCCGCGGGGCAGGTCTTGCTGTCGTGGCTGAACCCGTCGGACGATTCGATCACCGGCTACCAGGTCCTGCGGGGCCTGGCCGCCGACTCCCTTGTAGTCATCGAAGAGGATACGGGGTCGAGCGGGACCAGCTACACGGACACGGCGCCGCCCGCGGGCCAGACCCACACCTACGCCGTGAAGGCCCGCAACTCCACTGGCCTCAGCCCCCTGTCCAACACGCTCACGGCGACCGTGCCAGCGGCAGAAGAGGAAGAAGAGGAGCAGCTGATCACGCTGCAACAGAGCAGCGATGCGGTCCTCGTCTCGAACCTTGGACAGACGGATGAAGGAACTGCAAGAGTGTTTGATACCTTTAAAGGCGCACAGTCCTTTGTGGCCGGCCCGCACCTCGCCGACTCCGGCTACCGGTTCGAGGGCATCCGGGTCTCTGCACGTCCGGATGGGTCTGGTACGGACCTCTATATTCCGGAGGTAGTGCGCGTCAGCCTGCATAGCGACGACAGCGGGCTCCCCGGGTCCCGTCTGCACACCCTGACCGTGCCGGACGGCTTCGTCAGAACCGGCGGGTTCAGTGACTACACCCTTTCAGCCCCGCCGGGGACGATCCTTCCCGGCGGGGTCAGGTACTGGGTCGTATTCGAGGTCCCGCTCACACAAACTCTGATTCTCCGTACCACGAGCTCCACAGCCGAGGACCAGACTCCGCCCCCGGTTTCCGGTTGGCTCATCGACAACCAGAGTTATGAGTATGATAGCGATGTTGGCGCACCCGTTTGGGTGAGCGCAGCGCGGCCCATCAAGCTGGCGGTGCTCGGCTCGTCCGATTGGGTGACCGACGAGCCCGCCGGCGAGGACTTCCCGGGCGCCGACTTCAACGCTCACGAGACGCGCGGCTTGGTGACGCCCGGCACGGTCAGCAACGGCCATATGACCGCCGGCGTGGACAGGAACTACGGTCAAACCGGCGACTACTGGTATCTCGACACCCAACCCGGCCACAGCTACCGCGTCGAGGTCACGTTCGGCGCCAGCCCGAACAACAACACTGTGGGCTCGGCCGGGGTCGAGTTCATCGACCCCGACCACGACAATTACCCGGACGCGAGCGGCTGCTGCGAATCCGACCACAATCGCGACGACGGCCACACCTTCGTCCACTTCACCCACTCCCGCCAGTCCAGGGAATGGAACACGAGCTACCTGCTTCACGTCGCAGCCTACGACCAGCTCAACACCAATTCCAGGATCTACAACGGGCCCTACACGATCCAGATGACGGACATCACCGGCACCCGGGAATTCGTAAGCAACCTTTATCAGGACACGAGGACCAACCTTCTGGAAGTCGGCGCCGCAAGACAGTACGCAATGTTTTTCGAGACCGGCTACAACGCCGCCGGCTACAAACTTGACCGGATACAAACCTTTATAACTCACGGGGGGAGCCCGCAGTTCTCGCTGTACTCAAACACAAGCAATGCGCCGGGCACCAAACTGTGCGACTTCCGCAACCCCAGCAAGGTCCAACACCACGTGGTGTGGTCAGCCGGCATACCGGCCACTACATTCCTGGCCACGGACTGCGCGGAGATAACCCTCATGCCCACTGACAGCAGTGGAACTCTTCACACCTACTACTGGATAGTCATGGAAGGAACCAACTACAGGCCAAGCGGAA
Source organism: Dehalococcoidia bacterium (assembly GCA_965226695.1). GTDB lineage: Bacteria > Chloroflexota > Dehalococcoidia > Lucifugimonadales > CATOSD01 > CATOSD01. The sequence continues at coordinate 1,537,357 of OZ245405.1, read as the reverse complement.
TGGATTCGAATGGCGAATCGGCCTATGAGCCCGGCTGGCGCATTGGCGACCTCGCGGTGACCAAGACCACCGCTTCCTGGCTCGGAGTCGGCAACAGCAAATCAATCCCAATTGGAGTCTGGGCCAGGGAGCGCCACAACCCGCTGTCGGTCTCGCAGGAAGTGACCTCCGATCCCACCAGGGGCATGGACTCAGACACCTACGGGGCAGGCGACGTGATCACCTTCGAAGTGAAGTTCAGCGAGCCAGTGACCATCACGGGCGCTCCGCGGCTGCGTTTCAAAGTCTCCGGAGCGGGCGACAATTACGCGCCCTATGTGAGCGGCAGTGGCAGCAACACGCTGGTGTTCGCCTACACCGTGCTCGCAACGGAAACCGACACCAACGGCATCTTCCTCTACAACCGCCCGCTCTCCTACCCCGACGCCGCCGTCGACACCATCGTCGCCGTCGACGACAACCTGCCCGTCTTCGACAACATCACGGGCCAGCTAATCACGCTCTCCGGCCACAAGATCGATGGCACGATCACCAACTAGGGGGGTGGCGCCTCAGCGGCCTCCGCTGAGGCGCCACAACTCCCGAATCGCCGTCTTTGCTACGGCGACTACGGACGGGATCAAGAACGGTTTTCGCCTACCAAAGATGCATCCAAATTCCCTCTGCAAAGCGATGCAAACAAACCTTGTCCAGCCTTCTGCGGGGGCCATTGGCTCAAATGTTGTTGTGCATAAGGCGCATAGGGATTGAGAACGCTTGCTGTAATTGACGAGCCCCGTGCAACGCCGCCACCTGAGGGAAAGGTCATCCGGACTGCGGGTAGGATGCGGCTGGGACAGCATTAACTTTCGAGGAGGACAACACTAATTGATTAGACTACTGCCCTTGCTGGCAATCATGGCCCTGCTCGTGGGCCTCGTGTCCCTGGCCCATGCGCAAGAGACCACCACGGACACCTCGTCCGACCCGCCGGTGGCGCAGCAGCAGAACAGCCTTGTAAAGCTAGCAGACAACACCGACGATGTTGACGATGAAGATGACGGCCTCGTCGCCGGATTCGTTGCAGGCGACCCCGGCGCCACGCCTCCGAGCGCCGCCAGCTACCGGTCCTACGCCGTCTCCTTTACCACCGGCAGCGACGCCGGCTGGTACCAGCTTGTCGAAGTGCTTATTTTCACCAAGGTCACCGGGACTCCCCTGGCCCGGCTGTCCATCCACCGCGACCACGAAGGAAGTCCCCATGCCGAGCCCCTGTACGTCACACACTTCCGGGGCGCAAGCGAGGAAGAGCCAGATCTCTACCTGGAGTTCCCGGACAACACGCCTCTGTATCCCAACCAGACCTACTGGGCGGTGTTCGAGGAGGTTTCCGGGGTCGGCGTCTATGAGATTTCGACCGCACCGAACGGCGATGAGGACCCAGACAGCTGGCCGATCTCCGACACCTCGCTCCAGCGCAACTTCTTCTCCTTAACCGGACGCACGTGGCAAGCCTCTGCGCTCAATCCGATCGCGATGGTAGTAAACGGTTACCTAGTTGAGGAGCGCGTGCTGGTCGGCGCCCACGGGCTGCGCGACACCGCCGACGACGGCCCCTTCCTGCGCTTCGGCACCGAGCGCGTGACCAAGGTCTGGCTCAATCTGCCGAAGGGCAGAACGTACGACGGCGGGGCGACCAACCCAAGCATCAGGCTTGACTGCGATCCGCAGTTCGTGGAGGGTCCCGATACCGAGACATCGTGGCGGCTGTGCAGCACGAATAAACACTACGACCACGAATGGGCCGGCGGGCGCGGGTTCACCACCGGCCCCCACCCGACCGGCTACACTATCTCCGGCCTCGGGATGGACATCGACCTCGAGAGCGGGACGCTGGACCCGGTAGCGAACATCTACGCCGCCGACGCGTTCAGCTCCCGCGAGGGCGCGCGCGACCCCCAGTCGCCCCTGGCCAGCTACCAGGCGACAGCGGGCATCGGCGGTTCGCCCGACCGGTTCGCTCCGAGGACCGGCAGCGAACTATTCCAGGCCGAGCCGGGGCTTACCTACGTGGCCTACTTCCAAAACGCCGCCGCCGGCTACTACGAAACGCCCAACGCCAGCCGCGGCGAGGACCTGGGCGCCGAAGCCGGCTGGACCCTCGGCGGACCCTACGGCAGCCGCTTTGTCCATCCGGTGGGTTTCGGCGGGGACGACTGGAACCTCGACAACGAGTTCAAGTGGATCCCGCTCAACGTCTACGGCTGGCCGAACCCGCTGCCGCCCGCCCCGAACCCGGCTCCGCCGCCGCCCGGCCCCGTGTTGGTCAGCACCCTGGGTCAGCCGTCGACCTCAAGGGGCCAACTTGTCGGCAAGAGAATCAACCTGGAAATTGCGTATGCGGCTTCATTCACCAACGGCAACGATGCGGTTCATACCCTTCATGGTGTACAAATTGAAGTGACGGTCATCCCACCGCTCCAGGTCCTCGGGGCAATCAGGGCCTCCATCTACTCAGACGACGGCGGGAAACCGGGGGTCGCGCTTCACGAACTGGGACTGCGGGCCAATCCGCAGGTCGGTGTGCTCACTTTCGATGCCCCGGCCGACACCACGCTTGCCGCAAACACGACCTTCTGGCTGGTCATCGACATTGCGCATTCGCCTACTGAGGACTTCTTCCGGACAGCCGTCACCTCCGGTACGGGGCAGGACGCCTGCGCCATCCGGGATTGGTCGATAGGCGACGTCGCCTATTTCCGGGAAAGACCCGGCGCGGCTTGGTCGCCGAACGCTGATTTGCTCAAGATGGCCATTCTCGGCGAGCCCGTGACCAGCGCGTCGGCCGGGTTGGGCGAGCCCACCTGCGGCGACCTGCCCGGCGACACCACCACCGCCGGGCGCCTCGTCGTCGACGGTGACGGCGTGAAGGGCCAGCACGCTAGCGCCCGGGACGTCGACTGGTACGCCGTCAGCCTCGAAGCCGACGTCGACTACCAGTTCGACGCAGACCCAACAGACCCACAGCCGACGCTGTACCTGCTGAAGATCCACGACGACCAGGGAACAGAGCTGCGCAGCAGCGCCATCGAGCCCGTAGGAGGGCCTCCAAACTGGTACCAGCACCCCAATCGGCTCAACAGCCTGCCCTTCCGAACGGACCAGGCCGGCGCCTATTACGTGTCCATAGCGGCCCCGAAGGGCGGCCACGCGCCCGATCGTGTGTACACGCTGTCGGCGCGGTCCGACGATCACCCCGCGGACACGACCACGACGGCCGAGGTCGAGGTGGGCGGAAGTCTGCAGACCTACCTGATGCGCACGAAGACAAACTACAACAGCTCAGCCACCGACGACGTGGACTGGATCCGGGTCGCCCTGCCCGCAAACGTGCACTACCGGTTCGTCTATGACGTGGCCTGCTTGCACGAAGGCATCATCGAGGGCATCTACGACTCCGACGGCGCCCTGGTGCCCGACAGCGGATCAAGCATAGCGCGCAAAACGGACGGCACTTGCACCGACCTCACCATGGCGTTCACCGCGCCGGGCGACGGCGACTACTACGTCGCCGTCACCGCCAGAGGGTCCTATTACCCTGAGAATAAGCGCCATCCGTTCGGGGGCGTCTACGGCACGCTCAAGGTCGACGGCACCATCACCACCTCGATGGGCCAGAGGGCGAACAGCCCGGCGACGGGCGGGCCGGGCATCACCGGGACGGTGCAGGCCGGCGAGACGCTGACCGCGACCACGGACGGCATCGAGGACGAGGACGGCCTGACCGGCGCGGTGTTCGCCTACCAATGGGTCCGGTCCGGCGCCGACATCGAGGGAGCGGCAAGCTCCACCTACACCGTGACCGGCGACGACGAGGGCAAACCCATCCAGGTGCGGGTCACCTTCACCGACGACGCGGGCAACGCCGAGTCGCTAACCAGCTACGCGAAGCTGTCTGCCCCGCCCTTGATCATCCCCGATGAGGAGACGCCGCCGAAGTCTACGGAGACGCGTGAGACGCGTGAAGCGCAAGGGGAGCAGGAGTCCGCGGAGACGCCGCTGACGGCCGCCATCCACGACGCGCCTGAGTCGCACGACGGACAGGAGGACTTCACCTTCGAGCTGCGCTTCAGCGAGGAGCCCAAGGAAGGCTTCAGCGACGTGACGCTGCGGGACCATGCGTTCACGGTGACAAGAGGCACGGTGGCCGGGGCCCGGAAACTGGACGGGGACAGCGCCACCCCCAACATCCAGTGGGAGATCACCGTCAGCCCGGACTCCAACGCGGACGTCACCGTCGAGCTGCCCGTCACCGAGGATTGCGACACGCAGGGGGCCATCTGCACCGATGACGGCAGGATGCTGTCCAGCCCGCTGAAATTCACCGTCAAGGGGCCTCCGCTGACGGCAAATACCGTAAGCGTCCCAACATCCCACAACGGCAGCGGCGAATTCAGATTCAGGATCGCCTTCAGCGAGGAGTTTTCGCTCAGCTACAAGACGCTGCGGGACGACCATGTGTTCACGGTGGAGGGAGGCAAGGTAACCGGCGCGCGGCGGCTGGTCAAGGGCAGCAACATCGGCTGGGAGATTGTCGTCAAACCGGACTCCAACGGCGACGTGACGATCACTCTGCCCGTCACCGAGGACTGCGACGCGCAGGGGGCCATCTGCACCGACGACGACAGGATGCTGTCCAACCGCCTGGTATTTACCGTCAGTGGGTCGAGCAGATAGATCAGGCAGCTAACATCAGAAATTGTGGGAATTGAAAATGCGCTGGTTGAGAAAAGGCGTAACTTCCAGAGACAAACGGAACGTCGATGGAGGAAAAACTGGAGTAGTACGCCGTGAAGGAAGTAAAGCAGAGCGAGGAAGACACGAACGTAGTCGATGACACGCTTGAAGCAATGGTCAGAGAAGGATGCTTTCAGCCGCCCTCGAAGAGGAGGTGAGCGCATTTCTGGTCAGGGACTGCTACGAGCGAGACGCTGAGTTTAGCGGATACAGAAACGGCCACCATCGCAGTCGTGAGCTGACGGAAGGAGTCCTGGATGAAGATGGCAACCATGCGTAACCGGGTTCGTGCAGGTGTTCTCTTGACACTGTCTATGGTCGTACCACTCCTGCTCGTAATGACCAACGCCACCCCTGCGCTATCGCAGGCGACCGTGACCGTCAGGGTCAGCAACCTCGACGAGCCGTCGGACGGCTATATTGGCTTAAACTTCGATCAGGAGTACGCACAGTCATTCTGCACCGGCAGCGTCGCTGTTACCCTGAACAAGTTGCGTATGTACACGAGGTCCAACGGATCCGACTCGGCGCCCGTCGTGACCATACGCTCCGATAGGTCGGGGGAACCTAGCTCGGTGCTGGATACCCTGACCAACCCGCTCATCGACGGTTCCGAGGCCACCGCCGAGGACTTCACGAGCAGCGGTTATGAACTGGACGCTGCCACCACCTACTGGGTGGTGGTCAACCGGCCAAGGCACACCGGCAGCTTTGCATTCGGCTTCACGTCATCGCCCGCTGAGGACTCCGAAACGGCTTCAGGCTGGACAATCGGAGACCAATATATCGCTCGCACAGACAATAGCTGGAGTGATTTCAGCCAACTCGACCGACGCTATGCCATGAGGATGGCCATCTATGCCAGCGGCGATTCCCCGAGTATATCGTCCCCGGCCTTTCCCGACTCCGACTGCAACGGAACGATAGACTCCTACGAGTTCTCAGTGAACGAAAACGCCACCGCGAACACAGTCGTGGGGTCAGTGACCGCCCGCGACCTCGACGGCGACTCCCTTACATACTCTGTCGGCGGAACCGACGCCGCGGGATTCAAAGAGGTGTTCGACCTGGACGCGAGCACCGGCGAGATCACCGTCAAGTCAGGTGCTTCCATCGACTATGAGTCGGACAGTTCATACTCGATCACCGTCAGCGCGACAGACGGGGAGGACGCCTCCGGCGCCGCGGAGTCCGAAGCAACGACCGACGCCACCGTCTCAGTGAGAATCAGAGTTACCAACCTCGACGAGCCGGGAACCGTCACGCTGTCACAGGCCACGTCCAGGGTGGGCAGCGCCTTGCTTGCCACCCTAGACGATCCCGACGGCTGGGTGCTGCTCTCCGCAGTTCAGTGGTCCAGGGCAGATACCGCAGATGGCCCGTTCACCGTCCTCAGCTTCAAATACATCAGCTCGCCCCGTAGGGCTTCCTACACTCCCGAGGCAGCGGACGAAGGAAAGTTTCTGAAGGTCACCCTGTTCTACATCGACCGCCATTGCCGCGTCGTGAACAGCTTCAACGACCAGTGCCGCAAAATGGCGGAGACAACGTCCGACAACGCCGTCGCGGCAGCGCAGTCGGACGGGGAGACCTCTATGCAACAGGCCTCGAACACGCCGGCAACGGGAGTGCCCGGCATCACCGAGACGGCTCTCGCCGGCGAGACGCTGACCGCGACCAAGGACGGGATCGAGGACGAAGACGGGCTGACGGGCGCGGTCTTCGCCTACCAGTGGCTGGTCGACGGCGCTGAAATCAACGGCGCTACGGACTCCAGCTACACCCTGGTTGCCGCAGACGAAGGCAAACCCATCGAGGTGAGGGTCACCTTCACCGACGACGCGGGCAACGAGGAGTCGTTGACGAGTAACGCAGTGCTGGCTGCCAGACTCAACAGTGCCGCGACCGGCGCGCCGACGATCAGCGGTATGGTGCAGGTCGGACAGACGCTGACCGCATCCACATCGGGCATATCAGACAGCGATGGGCTGACCAACGCGACCTTCACCTACCAGTGGCTGTCCAGCGACGGCGCCAGCGACTCAGACATCTCTGGAGCGAGCAGTTCCACGTACACGCTAGTGGAATCAGACGAGGGCAAGACCATCAAGGTTCGGGTGTCTTTCACTGACGACAGAGGTAAACAGGAGACGCTGACGAGCACGGCTACCGCAGCGGTGGTTGTCAGACTCAACAGCGCCGCGACCGGAGCGCCCGCGATCAGCGGTACGGTGCAGGTTGGACAGACGCTGACCGCATCCACATCGGGCATATCAGACAGCGATGGGCTGACCAACGCGACCTTCACCTACCAGTGGCTGTCCAGCGACGGCGCCAGCGACTCAGACATCTCTGGAGCGAGCAGCTCCACGTACACGCTAGTGGAATCAGACGAGGGCAAGACCATCAAGGTTCGGGTGTCTTTCACTGACGACAGAGGTCACCAGGAGACGCTGACGAGCACGCCTACCGTAGCGGCGGCTTCAGCGCCCTCCCCGCTGACGGGCACCATCCACGGCGCGCCGGGGTCGCACAAGGGGCAGGCCGTGTTCAAATTCGAACTGCGGTTCAGCGAGGACCCCAAGGAAGACTTCAGCTACAAGACGCTGCGGGACCATGCGTTCACGGTGACGGGCGGCACGGTAACCGGCGCGCGAAGGCTGGTCAGCGGCAAGAACCTCCGATGGGAGATAACCGTGCAGCCGTCCGGGAACGCCGATGTTACCGTGGAACTCCCGGCCACCACCAACTGCGCCGCGCAGGGAGCCATCTGCACGGAAGGCGGCAGTGTGCTGTCCAGCCCGCTCACGCTTACGGTCAACGCTCCCGAGGCCACGTCGCCGCCGGCTATCGTCGAGAGCGCTCTGACGGTGAGCGTCGAGAGCGCCCCGACGTCCCACAACGGCAGCGACACGTTCCGCATCAGGATCGCCTTTAGCGAGGCGCCCAAATCGGGCTTCAGCTACACCACGATGCGCGACCACGCATTCACGGTGACCGGAGGCTCGGTAACCGGCGCGCGGCGGCTGGTCAGCGGCAAGAACCTCCGATGGGAGATCGTCGTCAGCCCGGACTCCAACGGGGACGTGACGATCACTCTGCCCGCCACCACGGACTGCGACGCGCAGGGGGCCATCTGCGCCGACGTCGACAGGATGCTGTCCAACCGCTTGGAGCTCACCGTCAGCGGGCCGGGCGGATAGGCCGAGCCCCGCGAGCACAACGACATCGCATATGCGGTTGCGCGAGGGGGAGACCTTCGATTCAATTGAAGGTCTCCCCTGAATATAGAAACGCACGCTGTCGGAGGTGAATTTGACTTACCGAATGCACACAGTTGCGCTTCATTCTCTTGCTAAAACGTTGCGTCAAAAATACCCCTGAAAGTCGATGCATATGAACCTTGTGCACCTCTGTATGGACCTGTATATAAGTAGGGGGGTCAATTGTCAACAACCTGGTCAGCAACACAGGTCGGGCAGTGGCTGAATGGAGAGGCGGCCGCCGCGGATCCGGCAACCGGGCTCTGTCAAACCGCCTCCACGGTTGCAGAGGGGTCTCAAGCCTACAGGAAAGGACTCACCCGATGAATATAGCAAGCAACGTAACTCTGGTTCGGGTATCCATGGTCTGGTTATCGGCCGTCGCCATAGCGCTCATGCTCGTGGTGTCCAATATCGCCCCGGCGACGGCGCAGTCAACTGCGACCGTCATGGTTAGCAATCTGGGAGAAGCGCCGGAGGCCCGCCAACGCAGTCGAATTATAGTGGGCGAGGGTCAGGCCTACGCACATTCATTCCATACCGGCAGCACTGCCGTTACGCTTGAAAAAGTCCGGCTGTATCTGCGCGGACTCGGATCAGCGCCCGCTGTCACCATACGCGCTGACAACTCGGGAGAACCCGGACGGAGTCTGCAGGCCTTGACGATCCCCACCATCGACTCGCTCATCACCACACACGAGGATCTCACGACGACCGGTTATGTGCTTGCCGCCGATACGACCTATTGGTTGGTGCTCCACAGACAATGGGGGTCCGACAACATCCGTATCGACACCTCGATATGCGATCGGCTTTTGACCCCTGAGGGTGTGACCACCGGAGAGGTTGGCTGGTCGCTGGGCGAAAGTCTTTTCTTCGGTCTGGGGTCCAGGTGGCAGGTGTCGCCCATGGGATGCCGGCGCATGAGGATGGCCGTCTATGCCAGCGCGCAAACATCCTCACAGAATCAGGCCGCGAACAGCCCGGCGACGGGCTGGCCCGGCATCACCGGGACGGTGCGGGCCGGCGAGACGCTGACGGCGACCACGGACATGATCGAGGACGAGGACGGCCTGACGGACGCGGTCTTCGCCTACCGGTGGGTCCGCCAGGATCCGGCGACAAGAACCGACGCGGACATCGAGGGAGCGACAAACTCCACATACACCGTGACCGACGCCGACGAGGGCAAGGCCATCAAGGTGCGGGTCACCTTCGACGACGACGCGGGCAACGCCGAGTCGCTGACCAGCGACGCAAGGCTGTTCGCCCCACCCTTGGCCATCCCCAAGAAGGAGACGCCGCCGAAGTCGACGAAAACGGCCGAGACGCCGCTGACGGCCGCCATCCACGACGCGCCGGAGTCGCACGACGGCAGCGACAAGTTCACCTTCGAGCTGCGCTTCAGCGAGGACCCCAAGGAAGACTTCAGCTATAAGACGCTGCGGGACCACGCGTTCACGGTGACGAGAGGCACGGTGGCCGGGGCCCGGCGGCTGGACGGGGACAGCGACACCCGCAACATCAAGTGGGAGATCAGCGTCACCCCGGACTCGAACGCGGACGTCACCGTCGAGCTGCCCGCCACCACGGACTGCGACGCGCAGGGGGCCATCTGCACCGAGGACGGGACGATGCTGTCCAGCCCGCTGAAATTCACCGTCAGCGGGCCTCCGCTGACGGCAAGTTCCGAAAGCGTCCCAACATCCCACAACGGCAGCGACTCGTTCCGCATCAGGATCGCTCTCAGCGAGGCGCCCAAATCGGGCTTCAGCTACACCACGATGCGCGACCACGCCTTCACGGTGACCGGAGGCTCGGTAACCGGCGCGCGAAGGCTGGTCAGCGGCAAGAACCTCCGATGGGAGATCGTCGTCAGCCCGGACTCCAACGGGGACGTGACGATCACTCTGCCCGCCACCACGGACTGCGACGCGCAGGGGGCCATCTGCGCCGACGGCGACAAGAAGCTGTCCAACCGCCTGGAGCGCACCGTCAGCGGGCCGGGCCAGTAGAGGGCAAACGGGAAGAAGCAGGCAAGTACGAACGGGCGCGGCAGGCGCTCCGACCGGGACCCGGATCTCCCGCGGCATGAGCGATACGGGAATGGGAGCCCTGCCCTCCCATAGGAGAGGGTCTACGGCCGTGCTCTGGGAGCGCTTGCGCCATGCCTCGACAGCGCACGAACTACAGCAGAAGAACCTACCTCATCCCCGACAACTTCCCGCAGCGACTAAGGCGGTTCAAAGAGGAGTCGGGCCTGTCGTGGTCTGAGATTGCCCGCCGCTTGGAAACCTACCGCCACACCGTGGGGCGTTGGTGCAAGGCCGGGGTGCGGCCCAACCAACATCACATGAGGGCGCTTCTGGACCTCGCCGACGACTTTGGCCTCAGCCACCTATTCACCGAATAGGGAACGGCGCGCCGGCGAGGGGCTATAGCTGTTTCGGGGGCTCCGGGATGACCTCCACGATAGCAGGAAAGGGGAGGTTGGCACCCCGGCGGAAGTTGGGCATACCAATACATATTTGGGAATGGGGAAAAGGGTATCTCAGCGTTAACACCCATAGAAACTCCGCCATGATACCCGAATGAATCTGGAGATGTATGCTCCGGTCAAGACCGGCAGAGAAAATGACCAGTAGGAGGGAAAATTGACCAGTACACGCGGGACAAGATACGTGACGCTGTTGAGCGTTGTCCTTGCGCTGGCCCTTACGGCGGTGCTCGCGGCCTGCGGCTCTGACGAGCCGTCCGGCGTGACAGGCCCCGACCGGACCGCGTCCACCCCAACGGAGACGCCGGTCTCCCCAGCACCGACGCCTTCCACCACAGGGTCAGGGGACGCGCCCACTGCCACCGATGCGCCTGCGCGACAGCGCCGCCCGCGGCCTCCGGCTTTGCCGAAACGGACCGGGAGGCGCTGGCTGCCCTCTACAACGCAACGAACGGTGAGTACTGGTGGGATAGCGTCAACTGGCTGAGCGACGCTCCCCTCGGCGAATGGTACGGCGTCACCACCAACAACGACGGGCGCGTTACGGTACTGCAGCTCGTCGAGAACAAGTTGAGCGGGGAGATACCGGCGGAGTTGGGCAGCCTCTCCGACGTGGAAGGGCTGAACCTCAACGGCAACGCCTTGAGCGGGTGTGTGCCAAGCAGACTGAAAGACCAGATGCGTTATAAGTCAGGGGCTCCTCTCCTTGGGGGCCTGCCCTACTGCTGAAGCCACTCGCCCTCAGCCGGGGACGGACAGCAGATCGCCTAGCAGCCCGTCCGAGAAACACGGTAGGCGAGTGGTCGGGGGTATAACAGGCGCAGTTCAGTAGCGTGGAGCCGGCGATGAGCAAGACCTACCGTCCCTATGATCCAGACCAGCAGTTGCTGTTGCCAGCGGCGTTGCGGGAGTGGTTGCCGGACGACCATCTGGCTTACTTCATCTCCGACGTCGTCGACCAGTTGGATCTGTCTGAGATCACCGCCCGCTACGAGCGGGAGAGCAGAGGCGGTCCACCGTATCATCCACGGATGATGGTCAAGGTGTTGCTGTACGGCTACTGCGTCGGGGTGGCATCTTCCCGACGAATCGCCCAGCGGCTCCACGAGGACATAGCCTTCCGGGTACTGGCGGTGAACAACACGCCGGATTTCCGCACCATCTCGGACTTCCGCAAGGACAATCTGGATGCGCTGTCGGGCCTGTTCCTGCAGGTATTGGCGTTGTGCCGGCGGGCGGGTCTGGTGAAGCTTTCGTCACGTGGCGTTGGACGGGACCAAGGTGAGGGCCAACGAATCCAGGCACAAGGCGATGAGTTACGGTCGGATGAAGGAGAAGGAAGCGCAGTTGGCGGGGGAGGTCGAGGAGTTGCTGCGACAGGCCCAGGAGGTTGATGAGGAGGAGGACCGGCGGTACGGGCAGAGCAAGCGCGGAGATGAACTGCCGCAGGAGTTGGCTTTTCGGGAGGGGCGATTGCAGAAGATACGGGAGGCGATGGCGGCGCTGGAAGCCGAGTCCCAGGCGGTGGTGGACAGCGCCCACCAGGTGATCGTGGCGGCTCAGGCCACCAACCAGACTTCGGACAAGCAGCAGGCGATGGTGGAGGAGGCCATCGACAACGTCGGCGCAGTGCCCAAAGAGGTATCCGCCGACGCAGGCTACTACTCTGCACAGGCGGTTGAAGGTCTGTACGGGCTGGGCGTGGACCCGTTCGTCGCGCCGGAGCGGACCCGCCACGGTCGGGTTGTGCCGCCCGCGCCCCGGGGTCGCATACCCAGTCATCTGTCTACCAGGGACCGGATGCGCCGGAAGCTGCAGACCAAACGGGGTCGGCAGCGCTACGCTCTGCGGATGCAAACGGTGGAGCCGGTGTTCGGCCAGATCAAGCAGGGCCGGGGCTTCCGCCAGTTCCTGCTACGGGGCCTGGAGAAGGTCAGCGGCGAGTGGTCGCTGATCTGCACCGGTCACAACCTGCTCAAACTGTTCAGGTTTGGGGCGGCTCAGCCTCGCCAAACACCGAGCAACAGGTTTGCCGCAAGTGTGTCCCGAACATCGTCGGGGTGGTCGGCACAGTGAGGCGTACGAAGCTATTGGGCCGTCAGTGGCTGCACCCGGCAACGATAGCTGTCGCCGTCTGACCTCGCCTGTACCAAAGGCCCGTCAGTCAATCCTCAGACGGGCTGCTAGCATGGCAATCCACCGAGATGACATTTTCCCTTGACACTTAAGCGGACACAATCGCTGAGCGTCGACACCACTCCTCAGCGCTCGACCCCGCCTCGCCGGTCCATTATTACTCCGCCCTTTACACTAATTCACGGCACCGAGAGATGGTTTTGTGAGCCCGATGGGATAGTTGACGGCGTTCGTGGATGCCCCTACCATCACCGTCGTGAAGGATGGCGGGTTCTTTGGACACCCGCAGTCTGATATGGGGAATGTCGTCTAATATCTCTCCGCCCTTGACAGGGCAAGCAGCACCATGGCAACGTAGCAAGGCGTCAGGCCGCCAGTTCGACAATCGTCGGTTGTGAGTGTCTTCCTGCGCAGCTTATCCGTGTTCACAGAAGTCCGTCGATAGCAAGGTCATTCGACGTACACCGTAGAATCTGGTAGCCACACGTCAAAAACTGCTCTGTAAAGGAGATCATAGTTACATGAAGGGTGTCATCCTAGCCGCAGGATACGGGAGACGATTTGCTCTGGGCGAAGGGCGTCTCCACAAGCTCCTGCTTCGTATAGGCAACCGCGCGGTCATCGACTACACCCTGGAGGCGTTTGGCAAGGCAGGGATCACGGACGTTGCAATGGTTGTAGGCTATCGTGCCGAGCTGCTGCGAGACTACAATGGCGACGGCGCCCGCCACGGTATCCACCTCGAGTACCTGTTTAATCCCCAGTACGAAAGGGGAAACGCTCTCTCTCTCAATACCGCAAAGTCCTTCACCCAAGAAGAGCCTTTCTTGCTTTCTATGGGAGACCACCTGGTCTCTCCTGAACTGCTGTCCAGGATGCTAGCGCCCGCAACCGATTCCAGTGCCCTGGCTGTAGACTTCAGCCCAGATATCCACGACATTGAAGAGGCGACACGGGTGCGTGTGGACTCTGAGGGCTGGATCAACCGCATAGGGAAAGACCTACACGAATGGGACGGCGTCGACGCCGGCGTGTTCCGGCTGACTCCAGCCATCTACGAAGCTATCACGGCGGTGACATGCGAGGAGCGAGATGAGCATCAGATCAGCGAGGCCGTTACCTGGATGATCAGCCAAGGGTATTGCCTCAATGCGTGCGACATCTCCGGATGCTTCTGGCAAGACGTGGATACCTGGGAAGACCTTCGCCATGCCACGGCGGCTCTGGCAGAGACGACGCTTTGAACGTTGCGTACGACGGCTTTGTCTCCCGCCACATCAATCGGAGATTTTCCCGGCCTATTGCCAGGTTGCTGGCCTACACCCCGGTAACTCCCAATCAGGTCTCTTTGCTCAGTCTTGTCATCGCTGTGGGGTCTCTTGCACTGTTCTTCAACGACCATCCTTTGTGGGCAGGCGGAGCCGTTCAAGCGTCTTCAATCGTCGACGGCGTAGACGGAGACCTGGCACGCCATAAGAGCATAGCGACACGGTTCGGCGGCTTCTTTGACGCCATCCTTGACCGGTACTCCGACGTAGCCATCCTTGGAGGGTTGACTTACTGGTCTGTCACCTTTGAAGAGCGGTTGTCACCCGAGCCTACGGTCATCATCGGCGTGTTGGCTATCGTAGGAGCGTTAATGATCAGCTACAGTCGTGCTCGGGCGGAGGCCTCTTTGGGGTTCACCTTCCAAGGGTTGGCTGGGAACCTGGCATCCAGGGACTCGCGGCTCCTGATTGTGATGATTGGGGCGATTTTGGGACAGGGACTGGCATGTCTGGCAGTCATCGCTGTCCTGTCAAACAGCATGGTTCTCTGGCGGTTGGCTGTGGCTCGAAGCCGTTCCTGAGGAACAGGAGTTTCATGTTGACGAGGCTTGGCACGCCCTCGCACCCTGATCTCCCCGGCGTTGTAGGCCCGTCCGGGGTCAGGGCAATCGTATCTAAATGAAGTCTTAGAGCACGTGTACGTTATAGATGACGACGTCGCCAGGCTGGCTGACAACCGGCACAAACTGCGGCTTGCAGTCCCTACGTATCGCGGAGACTGCGTCTGAGGTCAGTGGCCCCAGTCTATGGCTGCCAGGCAGAAAGTAAACGGGGTTTTCGCTATCGTCGTGCAACGATATGCCCAGGCTGAATATGGTCTCGCGCGTTGGGTCCAGCCCTGTGTCCTGATGGACTCCCACTCCTTCGCCGACGAGCGGCATCTTGATTAGCACGTCCTCCCAGGTGAGCACCGAATCGGCCTTGGGCAGTAGCCTGTCTACGATGTCACTTATCTCTCTCCGGCCCAGCACGGACAGGAATGCCGGGTACTTATCGAGCGGATAGGTGAGCTTAAGTGGCACGCCGCCCGCCGTCCTTATCAGGTCTTCAGACTCCGAGTAATCGTCCACTGACCTCAAAGAAAGAAGGGCGAGGGGCTGACATCTTCCATGGGGAGAACGCGCGGGATGTGCACAAAACCGTCACGCTCCAGGCGCGTCCTCCAGGAATCCTCCGTCATATCGCCATCCCCTGACTTGCTGCGTCCGTCCGCTCCAAGCCCATCAGCCCGGCGGCCTTCGCATGTTGCAGCCTTGGCACAGCGCGTTCTTCATGTAGTCGGCCCGTAGGCGCCCGTACTCCGCGCTCCCCCAGATGTCGTAAAGGCTGGTGTCGTTTACGTTCCCGAAGTAGCCGAGCGTCCGGCGCAGCACGGGTTGAACCTGCCGTCGGATGCCACCCAGGCCTCCTGGCCCAGGAATGGACACTCGCCATTGGGGGCAATGTCCTCTACGCCGGTTTCGTCGAGCCTGAAGATGTTATCGAGCAGCACCCGCTCGCCGCCCGGCAGCCTGTGGCGCTCGGCGACCTCGTACGCTGAGTCCACGATGGCGTTCCAGCGTGCAATCGCCTCGGCGTTTCTCCGCATGGACTGGCGACGCATCTGACTGAAGTGTACCCACAAGTGGTGGCCCTTCACCCTGTCGACTCCGAGGTTGGCGGCCAGCTCGACGATGCCGGGCAGTTCGTGCACGTTGACTTCCATGAACGTCAGCTGGAACGTCATGCGGCAGCGGTTCCCGCCGCTGGCCGCGTGGACGTCCCTGATTCCAATGAACGTCCGAACATTCTCGACGACGGTCTCCCAGTCCGACCCGAGCATCACGCTCTCATGGGTCTCCTTCGTGGCGCCGTTCCAGGAGACCTTTACGTCCGACGTGACGGGCACGATCCGCTCGGCCCACGCCCTGGCTCCCCGCTTGGGAAAAGTTCCGTTGGTCGTCAGGTTGAGCTTGACCCCGTACTCCGCGCACAGGTCCAGGATTTCGTCGAAGTGCCGGTACAACAGCGGCTCGCTCATTGTCGACGGGATAATCTCCTGAAGACCTGTTCCCTGTGATTCCTCCATCACGCGCCTGATGAGGTCTATGCCCATACGGCGCTTGGGACGCCCCGCCTTCCGCCTGTCGGTCTGTGTCGTGCTGTACGGCGAGTGGTCCTCGCACATGATGCAGTGGAGGTTGCAGTCGTCGGGGTTCGTGTCGAACGTGATACGCCACGGGCCGGACCGCTGATTGGCCGGCTCGGCCGGCGGCGACTTCGTAACTACGAGCTGATCGGCTGATACGTCGCTCATCTTCTCTGCCCCCGTTTACCAGGCTGTCGTAGATTCTTTCCACGGCGAGGGAGTGCTCCTCCATGTCCGGCACGTTCCCGTCGCCGGACTGCGCGTAGCCCCTTCTTCCCAGCCGTCTGCCGAGCTCCGGGTCGCCGGCCAATCGCTGCATCTGCTCCGCAAGCGAGCGCGGGTCGCGATGGGCGAAGAGCAGGCCGTTCAGCTCGTGGTGGACGTACTCGGCCATCCCGCCAAAGTCGGCGGTTATCACAGGGACCCTGGCCTGCAGCGCCTCGTGAATGACCAGGGGAGAGTTCTCCGCCCAGATCGAGGGCACCACGATCGCGTCGCAGCGGTTGAACACGTCGGCGACGATGTCCTGATTCCTGTACTCTCCCATCCACTCGACTCGGCCGCCCGCGGATCCCGGCAGACTCCGGGCCAGCGCCTTCAGTCCCTCGGTTTCGACTCCCCGGTGCCGTCCCCAGATTCGCAGACGGGGACTGCCCGTCACGCCGCCAAAAGACTCAATCAAGTGGTTGATCCCCTTCGCCGGTATGTGCGTTCCGATGTATCCGAATGTGAACGGCTCGCCCCGCGCTCTGTTGCGGCCCTCCATGCGCTGCCTGTGGAATCCGTAGTCGAGGTACGTGAGTTTACGGTCCGGGAGCCCGAAGTCGTCCCTGAACCGGCGCAGAAGGTACATCGAGGGCGCGATGAATATATCGACGGCGTCGCACACCTCCCGGACGTGTCCCATCCGCCTTGCCACCCAATCAGTCCAGTGGGCGGCGTCCGTCTCGTACTCCTCCTCGCCGCCCGAGAAGTAGCGCACGTAGCAGCGAACGGCGCACTTCCTGTCGTCCTGCCCGTCGCATACGGCCCAGACGTCCGCGGGGTTGGCTGGATACATCTGTATGAACTGGCCCCTGGGACACATCAGCCAGTAGTCGTGGAGGGTGAACACAACGGGAATCCGCCTCTCCTTCGCCTGAAACACGAGCGAGGTCGAGAGATGATTCAGGTGGCCGATATGCACGACTTGCGGGCGAACGTCGTCCAACAGGCGGCCAAATGCGCCATCGACGGCAGTGTGCCGGTAGCCGTCACGTGCTCTCGCCATGTTGATGAGGTGAAGCGTGATGCGGTGGTCGGTAGGGTCGGTTTCCTGCTGCGTGGCGTACTCGGGAAGGAAGGCGTTTTCCTGCCTCGCGAACACGTGCACCTCGTGGCGGTCGGCAAGCGCCTGCGCCAGGCCCTGGGTGTAGACCTCGGAGCCCGCGTTGTACAGCATCGGATAGCCGTGGATTACCTGGAGTATCTTCACTGCGCCACTCACACTGCTGATCAGATACTTATATCATCTGCTCACCTTGCGGGGCAAACAGCGTGAGAAACTCGCACGCCCGGCCAGAGGCGATGTGAGCGACACTAGCCGGGCGCGGACAAATGGCCTGTCTCAGAGCCCCACATGGCGCCCGATGCCACCGCGCAGCGGCTCCCTGTTCGAGGCGGCCCCCAGGCGGCGGCAACAGCGCCAACCTCTTACCGCATCAGGTCGCGGGCACCGACCTTCGGCCCAGGGCGGCGGTGATTCGCTGGAACGTCTGCGGGATGCTCTCGTTGAATATACTGTACACCACCGGCACCACGACGAGCGTAAGCGCGGTGGAGCTCATCAGGCCGCCGATCACCACGGTCGCCAGCTCTGCGCTGATGATTCCGCCTTCGCCGGAAGAGGCAACCGCCAGGGGCAGCAGGGCGAAGCTTGTCGTCAGCGCCGTCATGAGGATCGGGCGTAGCCGGATCCGCCCGCCGTTTATCAGGGCGTCGTAAACTCCCATGCCCTTCTCCCGAAGCTGCTCAACGAACGCTATCAGCACGATGGCGTTCGTCACCACGATCCCGATGAGGAGCAGGATGCCCATCATGGCGGGCAGGCCGAGCGTGCGGCCGGTGATGACCAGCGCGGCGAACGCCCCGATGAGCGCGAATGGAAGCGTCGTTACGATGATGAATGGGTTCCTGAGTGACCCGAGGCTGGCCACCATTACGAGGTACACTAGGACTATCCCGATACCCATCGAGAGGAAGATCGCCTGGAATCCTTCTTCGATGTCCCCGAATATGCCGCCGCTGGAAACTGAAACGCCCGGAGGGAGTGAGATCGCCGCGATCTTTTCGTCGACCAGGCGGCCGACCGCCTGCGTGTCTTCGGCAACGATGTCCCCCGTGATCGTGGCTGAACGCAGGCCATCCGTCCGGCTGATGGTCACCGGGCCCTCGCTGACGACAACTTCGGCAAGCTCTCCCAGTGGAGCCGAGCCGATTGGCCCGGTAATCGTGAGGCTCTTCAACGCTCCAATACCGTTGGCCGAACCACGGTTGCCGGACAGGACGACGTCCGTGACCGCTCCGCCGATGGTGATCCGCGTGACGGTCTCCCCAACGAGGTACTGGCTAAGCTGAAGTCCTACCTCCCTGGTGCTCAGTCCAATGCGCGCCGCCTTCGCCGGGTCCACCTGAATAGAGGCCTCGTCACGGGCCTGAGCTATGTTGCTCTCCAGGTTGATTACCTCTTCGAGTGATCCGATCGAAGCCATCAGCTTCTGGGTCGCTGCTGTTATATCTCCATAGTTGGAGCCGGCGATACTGATTTCTACGCCGCCGGTCGGGGGGCCGTCTACTATCTCCTGTATCCTGAGAGTTCGCCCCTCTTTGTCGAGCCGGTCCCTGAGGACTTGATCGATGTCTTCCGGAGCATCACTGGCAAGGTTCACCAGGATGCTGGCCTGGTTGAGCCCGCCCGGCTGACCGCCGGATGACAGGTTCCTAGCTCCGACCGTCGAGCTGTACACCTCCGCGACGCCCTGGACCTCGTCCTCGATTTCGATGACCTCGGCGAGAGTCCGGTCGGGCGGAGTGCCCGGCGGCATTCCCACCTCGATCTGCAGGTACCGGTCTCCGCCGCCTGAGAACAGCGTCACGGGGAGGAAGTACGTCAGCCCCATGCTTCCAACCGTCAGCAGCACGGCGGACACCAGCGTAATCGCCTTGTGGCGGAGCGTCCACCGGATGACAGGCGTGTACAGGCGCTGCATCCACGTTTCCTGCAGAAAGACATCGCCCTCTTCATCGACCTGGTCGGGAAGGTCGCCCGGTCGCAGCAGGTAGGCCCCCAGCACCGGAACGGCCGTGAGTGCGACCAGCAGGGACGCCACGAGGGCGAAACTGACCGTGAGAGCGAACGGGGCGAAGAAGGCGCCAACGAGACCCTGGATGAATGCCAGGGGCGCGAACACCACTATTGTCGTCATAGTGGAAGCGAAGATCGCCGGTCCGACCTCGGCTGTGGCCTCCAGTGCGGCCCTCCACCGCTCACGCCCCGCCTGGATGTGGCGATAGACGTTTTCCAGCACCACGATCGAGTCATCGACAACCCGCCCAACGGAAATTGCGAGCCCCCCCAGCGTCATGAAGTTGAGCGACAAGTCCTGCCACGCAAGCAGCAGCACGCCCGTTAGCACGCTCAGCGGAATCGACATGCCTATCACGATGGTGGGGCGAAGAGTGTTGGACAGCCCCCGCAGTATCGTCGGCCTGAACGACAGCATGAACGCGAACACCACGGTGACAGCGAACAGGAACCCGTACATCGCCTCCTTTAACAGGGTGTCGATCTGTCCCTGGATGCTGGGCCCCTGGTCCGAAACAATGACGATTTCCACGTCCGGCGGCAGCCCCACCAGCCCGTCCAGCGCCTCCCGCACGTCGCTCGTAACGTCTATCGTATTGGCCTCGGCCTCCTTGATGATAGACACGCCCACGCTGGGCTTGCCGTTCGTGCGGGATATGCTCGTCGGTGCGGCCACACCGAGCCTCACGTCCGCAACGTCACCGAGGAGCACCGGTTCAGAATCCGAAATTCCGACCACGAGGCTCTTAACATCGTCGATGGAGTCGAGCGTGTGCGTCGTCTTGGCGAGGACGGCTTGCCTGCCATCGAATATGGCGCCCGCGGGCAGGCTGACGTTGTTGTCCCTCAGAGCGGACGATATTTGGAGCAGCGAGACCCCTTTCTCCGTCATCCTGTCAGGGTCCGCGGTGATCTGAACACGCGGCTCGACCTCACCAGTAACCTGTACCTGGAGAACTCCCTCGACGTCGGAAATCGCGGGCAGAATGCGTGACTGGATTATGTCATCCAGCTCCGCGGCGTCCCGGTCCGAGAGGACGCTGAACTGGATGACAGGGAACTGGTCCGGATTGAATCGGCCAATCGTGGACTCCTCGACGCCGGGGACGAACGCGATGTCATTCACTGCCGACGAAACATGGTCCTCTGCCG
Organism: Dehalococcoidia bacterium; assembly: GCA_965226695.1. Taxonomy (GTDB): domain Bacteria; phylum Chloroflexota; class Dehalococcoidia; order Lucifugimonadales; family CATOSD01; genus CATOSD01. The sequence continues at coordinate 1,516,734 of OZ245405.1, read as the reverse complement.
CTGCCATGTCCGTCCCATACGCGAAGGTGGCCAACACCAGGGAGTAGCCCTCGAAGGTCGTCGACTGGACGGACTCCAACCCCGCCGCTCCCGAAATTGCCCGCTCTATATGTGCGGTTACGTCCCGCACGACGGCGTCAGGGTTCGCGGACGGGTAGGGCTGTCGTAACGGTCACAAGCGGGAACTCGATCTCTGGGAACAGCTCTACGCGCAGCGAATTGTAGGCGACGACTCCCGCCGTCAGAACAATGATTATGGCGAGAACCGTAACCGTCCGGTTGCGGACCGCCAACCCGGTGATGAATCTCATTTATGTCCTCCAGTGTTTCTTTACGGTGAGTATGTCGCCCGTTGTCGTTGAACGCCCCGACCGCAAAATGGTTAGGCCGCCCAGTCCGTCGATCCATCCACGAGCTACGCCGCGCTATGCGCGTGCAGTCGGAACCGAGTCTATGGTCGTTCCAGGAGAACCGAGATTGGCACGTCCAGCGCGTGAGCAATCTTCAGTGCCGCTCCAATTGTGACGTTCTGCTTGCCACGCTCCACCAGGCTGATGTACGTGCGGTCGAGTCCCGGACGCCTCGCCCAGCGCTTGCTGAGTCATACTCAGGCCCGACCTTGCCTCTCTGATCCGTTGCCCCATCAGGGCCAACTGCTCCTCGAGCGACATTCTCTCTTTCGTCAGGCCAACCAGTTGGCGTGCTTCGGTCAAAGCCTGCAAGGCATTGCCCGCGACAGCGTCGCATCGCAGGCTCCTTAAGTCCAGGTTCATTCCATCGAGCGCTCTCCCGCCCAGCAGTATCTTCTCAGCCGACCCGTTCCGTTCGCGAATCGCGGAGGCGGCGTCCCCGGCGTTGGGGAGAAACTCGGCCTGCGTAGCAGAGAGCGCAACTAGATCGATGTTCCGCCGCCGGACATATTCGGCGAGGTCCTTGGCGGGCGTACCTGTCCAGAGGAAATCGACCTCCCAGCCGTCCATCGCCAGAAAATCGGCAATCACTCGCGCGCCGATCCAGTGCGGGTCCCCCTCCACCGGCATTACCACGGCCCTCATGCCCAACCCTGCCCGCGGCTTCATCCCTTGACGAAGTGAGTCCATCACGTCTATCGTGATAGAAGTCGCCAGGTGCTCTTGGGCCACGTTGATCATGCCCTCTTGCCACAGTTCCCCCAGTCTGGTCTGGGCAGGCACCAGCACATCGAGATAGACGTCAGTGCGTTCAACTCCTCGGCTCAGCGCCGTTTCTATCACTGCGCGCGCAAGACTCAGTTCGCCGGCGACCTGGGCCTGGCCGTACTGTTCCCTGGCTTCCGCGAGAACGGCTTCTCTATCCATCCGGGTTCACCATATGGGAACTACCGCACGCTGTGTGGGTTATAGTAGACATAAAACCTAACACTTATTAGTATTATATACCATACGTGCGGTCTTGAGAAAGAGGGCAGCCATAGGAAATCGTGCTCGCCCGGTTAGTGGCAAGACTGGAGTGCGAGGTGCTTCCGGGTCGCCGCCGACCCGTCTCAGGGCAGGATTCTCCCAGGCTGACGCCTTAGCCTTTGGATGCCTTGATCGCCATCGGCAACCCGGCGGCCATGAAGTAGACGTCGTCCGCCGCCGCGGCCACGAGCTGGTTCACGCGCCCCAGCTCGTCGGCGAAGATGCGGCCCAACCGTGTCGGCGGTACGACCCCCAGTCCCACCTCATTGCTGACGACAACCCACGACGCGCTACCGCTCCGGTACACCTCCAGCAGCCTGCCCGCCTGCGCGAGAATGTCACTGCGCGAGATCTCGGCGTCCGGGTTGCGCAGCAGCAGGTTGCTCACCCAGAGCGTCAGGCAGTCCAACAGCACCGTGTCGTAGCATTGCGACAGCCCCGCCAGCGACGCGGCCGGATCGATGGGCTCCTCCAGCGTGTCCCACTCCGGCGGGCGTGACTGCCGGTGTGCCTCGATCCGCGCCGCCATGTCCCGGTCGCCGGCCTCGGCGGTGGCGACGAACAGGACGCGCCCAGCGCCGGCGGAGGCCAGCCGCTGGGCGTAGCTGCTCTTGCCGGCCCGGACGCCTCCCAGCACCAGCGTCAGTCGCTTGCTCACTTGTAATCCTCGCGGGCTGCCTTCTGGATGTGAACGGTATCGTTCCAAAGCTCCAGCACGTGCCCGTTGGAATGATTGGCGATGGCCGACAGGCTTCCGCAGTCGACGCGAAACCTCCAGAAGAATTCGCCCCCAAGGCCCAGCAGGCAGACGAGCAGGGCGCGTATGGAGCCCCCGTGTGCCACCACAAGCAGGTCTTCGGAATCGCTGTGCTCCGCCACAGTCTTCGCGTAGAAGCGCCTCACTCGCCGCAGCACCTCCGTGGAGTCCTCGCCACTGGGAGCGGCAAACGCGTTCTCATCCCGGCCAAGGCGCTCGGCGAAGGTGTCCCCGTGTCTCGCTTTGACCTCTTCGAGCGCCAGGCCCTCCCACTCGCCGTAGCAGAACTCGCGAAGGTCGGCATCGGTCCTGACCGGCGACCCGGCCTCGCCAACTATGACGCGGGCGCTCTCCACTGCGCGCGACAGGTCGCTGGCGTACACGGCAGAGAACTCACGGCCTGCCAGCCTGCCCTCCAGGAGTCTCATCTGCAACCTTCCACGCTCGCTGAGCGGAACGTCCGCATGGCCCTGAATCCTGCCCGCCGCGTTCCATTCCGTCTCCCCGTGGCGCACCAGGTACCAGCTACCCATTTTCGACCTCCCGGAGAGCTCTGCGTACCGCGCCCACCTACCACAGTGGTGTCCGGTACAGTTCGGGGAACAGCGGTAACAGGGCGACCCCCAGCAGCAGCACCGCCACCTCCGCCACCTCGTTCACGGCGCCGTAGGCGTCCCCTGTCATACCGCCCAGCATACCCGAAATCCACCGGCCCAGCCCCATCGAGACGACGATGGCCGCCCCGAGCAGGATCGGCCCCGCGTATCCCAGCATCGCCACGCTCGCCACAAGGGCCGTGACGATTCCGAACGGCACCTGCCAGCGGGCCGTTCCGCACTGAAACGCCGTGCCTAGCCCCTGTTCCCGGACGTACGCGAACGCGGCCATCGTCGCGAGCATCCCCAGCCGCGAGAGGCACGGGAACACGAACAGCAGGCCGGGGCGGATTTCGCCCGGGACGCCCGCGAGCAGCGACCATTTCAGAAGCAAAAGGCCGGCTCCGCCGGCGACGGCGAACGCGCCCACGTGGGTGTCGCGCAGGATTTCGAGCCTTCTCGCGGGGGAGTAGCCGCCGAACAGACCGTCGCAACAGTCGAGAAAGCCCTCGACGTGTATCGCGCGCGTCAGCACCAGCAACGCAACGACCAGCACCGCGCCGATCACGGGCAGCGGCAGTGCCAGCCTCGCCGCATAGTCCAGGCCCGCCAGCGCGGCCCCAAGCGCTAGGCCCACGACGGGGAAGTAGGCCCGCGCCCGCCCCATGCGCGGCGCGGCGCGGGGCGCGACGGGAAGGACGGTCAGAAAGCCTATCGCCGTCCGCAGGTCTCTCACTCCTGTTGCCCGCCCCCGTCATCCGGTTCCCTGTCCGAAACCCCCGCTTCGTCGAAGGTCGCCATCTCGGCGAGGCACGCCGCGGACGCTTCGACGAGGCCGATGGCCAGCACCGCGCCCGTACCCTCTCCCAACCTCATGCCAAGGTCCAGCAGCGGCTCCAGCCCCAGGTGAGACAGAATGATCCTGTGCCCCGGCTCGGCCGACACGTGACCCGCTAACATGTAGTCTCTCACGTGCGGGGACAGGCTGTGCGCGATGAGGCCGGCGGCGCCGGAGATGAACCCGTCGAGCACCGCGACCCTCCGCGCGAGCGCGGCGCCGAGCACCACGCCGGCCAGCACCCCTATCTCGAAACCACCCACCTTCGCGAGCACGTCCAGCCCGTCCGCGGGGTCGGGGCGATTGACTGCCAGGGCACGCTCGACGACGCCAATCTTGTGCCGCATCTCGCGGTCGTTTCGGCCTGTGCCCCGACCGGTCGTCTCGCTCGGTGGCTTGCCGGTCACCGCCGCGGCTATGGCGCTCGACGCCGTCGTATTGCCGATTCCCATGTCGCCTGTGCCGATGATGTCGGCGCCGCGTTCCGCCGCCTCCGTCGCTATCCGGACTCCTGCGGCCACGCACGCCTCGGCCTGCTCGCGGGTCATGGCCGGGCCGTGCGTCATGTCGGCGGCCCCTGCCCACGCCCACCGATAGCAGGCCGGGGTGGTCGGGCAGCGGCGCGGCGACGCCGGCATCCACGATGACCAACTCCACGCCCGCCCTCCTCGCCATGACGCTGACCGCCGCGCCGCCCGACAGGAAGTTGAGCACCATCTGCCCCGTGACCTCTTGCGGGTAGCCGGTAACGCCCTGGGCCACCACGCCGTGGTCCGCCGCGGCGACGACTATCATCTTGCCGCGCGGCACTGGGCGCGTCGTCCCGAACATCCCCGCGAGCCGGACGGACAGCTCCTCAAGCCGTCCCAGGCTGCCGGGCGGCTTTGTGAGGCGGCCCTGCCTCAGCTCGGCGGCCCGCATGGCGCGGGCGTCAGCCGGTTTGATTCCCGCGACCACTTCTTGGATGTTCATCGCTAGAACTCTATCCCCTGCTGCGCCCTGATTCCCTTGTCCTCGTAGGGATGCTTGATCAGCCTCATCTCGGTGACAAGGTCGGCGCAGTCGATCAGCTCCTGGGGGGCGTACCGCCCGGTGATTATGACGTGCATCGTGTCGGGCCGCCTCTTCAGCGTGTCGACGACGTCGCCGACCTGGACCCAGCCGTAGTGCATCGCGTATGTGAATTCGTCCAGCACGACTACCTCCTCGTCGCCGTCCAAGATGGTGCCCTTGCAGCGCTCCCACTGCTCCACGGCGAGGGCGGCCGTCCTGTCCATGTCCTTCGACAGCCACGTGAAGCCGTCGCCCAGGCCCTCGATAGGTATGCCCAGCTTGGCCGCAGCCCGGTGCTCGCCGAACCTGGCGCCCGTGTGCTTGATGAACTGGAACATCCTGATGCGAAAGTCCCTGCCCCAGGCGCGGAAGATCACCCCCAGGGCCGCCGTGGTCTTGCCCTTACCCTCGCCCGTGTTGACGATCACCAGCCCGTGCCGGACTCTACGGTGCTTCACCAGCCCGTCAGGTCGTTCTCCACTCTCCGGTCCGCTCACGCTTCACCTCCCCCGCACGGCGGCCGCCCCGTCCCTGCCTGGGACCGCCGGTGCATTGGATTCGATGCCTCGGCGGGTGCCCTTCCTATTCGCGGAATGCTCGTCGGCCGGCCCGATGAGGCTTATCGCGAGCGCCCCGGTAATCGGGTCCCGGTAGACCGCCGACTTCACCCCGAAGGCTGATTCTATCGTCTCAGGCGTCAGCACCTCGGCGGGCGGCCCTTCCGCGAGCACTCGTCCTTGTTGCAGCAGCACCAGCCTGTCGCAGTACCGGGCCGCCAGGTTCAGGTCGTGGATGGCCGCGACGGCCGTAAGTCCGTCGTCGACGAGCTCGCGGACAAGGTCGAGCACCTTGAGCTGGTGGAGCACGTCCAGGTTCGACGTCGGTTCGTCCAGCAGCAGTATGCGGGGCTGCTGCGCCAGGGCGCGCGCGACGAACACGCGCTGGCGCTCACCGCCGGACAGGGTGTCGAGCGTCCGGTCGGTGAACGACTCCGTCTCCGTAAGCCGCATCGCGTCCCGGGCGATGCCCTCGTCCTTGCTGCCCTCGATCTGAAAGCGGCCAAGGTGCGGGTATCTGCCCATCAGCACCAGCTCGACCGCCGTGAAGCCGTGCGTGTACGGGGCGATCTGCGGAACGAGCGCGAGCCCCGTGGCGACCTCCCTGGAAGACAGAGACTTGATATTGGTGCCTTCCAACTTCACCACGCCGTCTCGGTGCCCCAGGGCGCCGGATATGGTCCTCAGCAACGTGGACTTCCCGGCGCCGTTGGGGCCTATCAGGCCGACGAGCTGACCCTCGCTGGCGCACAGGTCTACACCGTGCAGAAGAATCTTCCCGTCGACCTCGTAGGTGACGTCCCTGGCGTCGATTGCCTGATTTGGTCCGTCCATCACTGCTCCTCCGCCAGGCTGAAGGGGGTCGTCGATGGCTCGGGGAAGTCCTCCGGCCACAGCATACTCGCAAGTTCCTCGGCACCTCGTATGTTCCAGTAGGAGAGCGTGGTGAAGTGCTTGCTCTCGACCACGTACACTCGGTCGTCGGCGATTGCCGGAATCTCCGCCAGCGCCTCGTTGTCAAGCAGGCTCTGTCGGAACTCTCCGGCCCCGTATTCGATCGGCTGGGCGATGACGATAACGTCGGGATTCATGGCGATAACGCCCTCGAGGCTGGTGGTCTGGTTGCTCTCGATGCCCGCCTCCTCGGCCGCGTTGATACCGCCGGCGGCCACGATGACTCCGCCCTCTGTCGAGTTGCCGCCCGCGACCCACAGCTTGTCCGAGTACTGTGTGAGTGCGAGCACACGGGGGCGAGGCTCGGCCACGCCCGTCACCGCGACGAGGGCGTCATGCCGGTCGCGCACCTCCTCCGCGAACTCCAGGGCGCGTACCTCCTCGCCAAAAATGTACCCCATTAAGAGAATGCCGTGGATTCGCGCCTCCGGGTCGTGTTTCAACTCCGTCTGGATTACCGGGATCCCGGTCTTTGAAAGGGACTCGATCGCCTCCGCCGGGAAGAACGGGCTGGTAACCACGACGTCCGGCGCCTGGGCGATTATCGTCTCCGGGTCCCGCGAAATCTCGGTTATGTCCTGCACCAGCGCGGCGACGTTGGAGAATGTCGAGTTCTTGGTAGCGCCTCCCACCCCCACTAACCGGCTCCGGGGCACCAGCGCCAACGTAAGCTCGTCGTGCCCAACTGAGGCGGTGATGATGCGCAGCGGCTTGGCCGGGATGCTTACCAGCCCGTTCAGTCCCTCGACTTCACGTGGCCAGCCGAAGTTTGTGGGGTCGACGATCCCCTGGACGCCCTCGAGCGCGTTCGGCGTCGGCACCGGTGACAGAGCAGGCTCCGGCGTCGCGGCGGGCGCTGCGGTGGGGGCGGGCGCGACAGTTGGCACAGCGGTCGGGATCGGTGCGGTGGTGGGGACCGCGGACGATGCGGTAGTCGGCGAGACGGCGGGCGCGGTCGGATCCGGTGATTCCGACGAACACGCCGCAAGCGCAAGCGCGAGCAACAGGGCCAGCGGAACGGCAAATGTGCGTAGCTGTCCGATTGTCATCAGGACTCCTTTCGACGAGCGGGACTCACAGCGAGTAGACCTGGCGTTTGTTCTTTATGAGAAGGAATATGAAGAAGGGCGCGCCCACGAACGCGGTGAGAACGCCAACGCGAAACTCGGCGGGCTGGACGATGGTCCTGGCGACGGTATCGGCCACGATGACGAAGACGGCGCCTCCCGCGGCGCTCATCGGGACCAGCACGCGGTGGTCCGGCCCCAACGTCAACCGAAGCACGTGAGGCGTCACCAGGCCCACGAACGCGATGGTGCCGCTCACCGCCACGGCTGCGCCGGTGGCCAGCGCCGCCGCCGCCAGAAGAGCCGGACGCGCAATGCGCACGCGTACCCCCATCGACCGGGCCTCGTCGTCGCCCAGCATGAGCAAATTGAGGTCGCGCGACATCAGCAGAACCACTAATGTGCCTCCGACGACCAGCGGCGTGGATGTCCAGACGTGGTCCCAGGAACGGGAGTCCAGCCCTCCGGCGAGCCAGAACAGGATCTCGCGGAGCGCCCCGTTGTCGGGGACGGCGATGATGATCGCCGAAACGACGGCGCCCAGGAAGGCGTTGACCGCGACTCCGGCGAGCAGCAGCGTGGCCATCGAGAAGCGACCGCCGACGGCGGCGATGCCGTAGACAAGGAACGTGGCCGAAATGGCCCCCACGAATGCGAAAGTAGGAAGCGCGAGAAAGAACAGGCCCGCCATTCCGGTGGCGATAGCCACAACAGCACCAACGGCGCCGCCGGCGGACACGCCTATGATTCCGGGGTCTGCCATCGGGTTGCGGAACAGCCCCTGCATGGTCGCCCCGGCAACTCCCAACGCGGCGCCGACCGACGCTCCCACCACTATCCTGGGAAGCCTGATCTGCTCGATGACCAACTGCTCGGTGCGCCCGAAGTCGGCGAGGTCGAGTCCGAACACGGACAACACTATGGAGGCGACGTGGCCGACCGGAATGTTGACTGGTCCGACGCTAAGCGAGACCAGCGACACCGCGAGAATCAACAGCCCGAGAACTGAGGATCCCACCGCCAGTCGAGAAACGACGCCGGCTTGGCGGTAGCCGCGCAGGGTGGCGGATCCAAGGGCCCTCGACAAGAAAACACCTCCGGCGGTTCTCCGCTGGAGGTGTCGCTTTCGCTCCGGCCCGGGCTGGTGCTCGACGGCCGAGGAACCCTCTCTGCTGCGGAGAGTGGTAACCCCCCGTATCAGGCAGGTCTCCTGGCTTGCGGGTGGATTTCGTCCGCCGGACCCTTGCCATTCAAAATCTCGGCAGTGGGCCCCCGGCACCAAATCCCGCTTACAGTGGCGCTACCGCGGCGGCTTCTCACCGCCTTCCCTATTCTCCCTGGACGGGCACCTGAACGGGCAGTTTGCTGTATGTCAGTGGTGCGGGGAATGGTATGCGTTCGAAAGGGGCATGTCAAGTGATGCCGCGGATGGAGCCTGTGTCAGATTACTAGGTGCGACAGAAATCGTCATTCCCGCGAACGCGGGAACCCAGGGGGGCAGGGGCCCTCCGCGTGTTGTCCGCCTAGTAATCTGGGACAGTCTCGGTCCGATGGGTTGACTTGACCCTCCCCAATCTGCCTGCTAGACTCGTGGCGGAAGGTCAGGTGAGGATTAATCTCGGTAATCGTAGACGATGTCCCGCGGGCGTGCCGCACAGATGCCATGCATAGATGTCGCAACAAACGTAAACCGAAAAGCCGCTACTTGACGGTCGCGCGAGTGCGCGGCCGCCAACGGCATGTCCTCCCTTGCGAGCCTTAGCTTCCTCACCCAACCCTACGGGACTACGGCTCCCTCTCTCCAGTCCCCCAGTTTCCAGCCCTGCCGCCGGCCTCCTTTGCCAATGCCGCCTTGCGGACTTTGCCGGCGGTGCCACGGGCGGAGAACTGACTTCCCCCTGCTGCCCTGTGCGGTCCGGCCTTCGAGCCTGACCTAGTCGTCACAACATCTACGCACGCGGTACGATCAGGCTGCCGGGGAATTGCACTCAACCAGAGATACCATTCCTAGCGCTCCGTCGCGAGCCGAGACACGAGGTGATAAAATCAACACGAGACTAGCTTCAGCAATCGAAACAAGCCCGGAATGGGTAAACGAGCTGAGTCGCCAGTACTGGAACTCTGCCGTCGTGAGGGCGGGCATCAACCTGAAGATGTTCCCGCTTCTCGAGGAGGAATCACTGAACTCGCGACAGATCTCCGACCGCCTGGGCGCTGCGCCACGGTTCATGACGGCCTTCCTCGAGGCGAACGTGGCCCTGGGACTGCTGGAGAAAGTCGGCGAGGACAGGTACACGAACTCCGCCATGTCCGCCGCCCATCTCGTGCCGGGCAAGCAAGGCTACGTCGGCGACCTGGTGCTGCACATCACAAACTATTGGCGAAGCTGGGGCAACCTGGACAAGCTCATCATAGAGGGCAGAACCGAGCTTCCGTTTGAAAACGGCTTCACGGACGTCCCAACCTACTGGTCCGATTACATGAACGGCCAGCACAATCGGGCGGTGGCTGGCCAGGCGGACAACCTGGTGAGTAGCGTGGACCTCAGGGGCAAGAGGAAGATGCTGGACCTGGGCGGAGGCGCCGGTAGCTACAGCATCGCTCTCTGCCATCACAACCCGGAACTGAAGGCTTACGTCGTCGATGTGAAGGAGCCCCTGGAGATTGCGGCGGAGCAGATTGCGGAGAGCGGCCTCGAGGACCGCATCGGACTGGTGGAAGGGGACTTCGATGAGGTGGAACTGGGCAGTGACAGCGACGTGGTCCTGATATCCGGAGTCGTGCTCATCAAGTCGGAATCGGAGTGCCGCCGTGTGATCCGCCGCGCCTACGATGCACTGGTGCCGGGGGGCATGGTCATCGTTCAAGACTTCATGCGGCTGGATTTCAGTCCTGAGCGCAGCTTCCTGGACACCATGATGGACCTGTACGTGCTGATCGGTTTCAGCCCGGGAGCCGGCGACCGCCACGGTGAAGAGTATGTCTCCTGGCTGGCGGATTCTGGCTTCGCTAACATCAGGGAGACTGCTCTACCCACGCAGCTGGCCATCATCACGGCTGAGAAGCCACAATAGCCTACAACTCGACTTGGGGTGAACCACCAATGCTGCGAACCCGATTTACAGAACTGCTGGGTCTGGGCTTCCCCGTTATGTCCGCCCCAATGAGCAACCACAGCGGCGGCCAATTGGCCGCCGCGGTCTCGGAGGCCGGCGGGTTGGGCACCTTTGGCGGAACCAACGAGCTCGGCCCCGGCTGGCTGCGCCAGCAGCTAGCGCTCATCAGGTTGCGGACCGACCAGCCCTTTGGCGTGGGGTTCATCACTCAGCGCATCGGGGCCGACCCGACCAACTTCGAGACTGTCTTGGAGGAGCGCGTGCCGGTGGTGGTCTTCTCATTCACCGACCCGCAGCCCTGGCTGAGCCGGGCGAAAGACGCCGGCGCATTCACCATCTGCCAGGTGCAGTCGGCGGAGTTGGCGGAACTTGCGGTGCTGGCCGGAGCCGACGTGCTGCTGGCCCAGGGCAACGAGGCCGGCGGCCACACCGGCCGGATGAACTTGCTGCCGCTGCTGGTAGACCTAGTTGAACGATACCCCGAGGTGCCGGTTCTGGCCGCCGGCGGCATAACCTCGGGGAGGGCCCTTGCCGCGGTTCTGGCCGCGGGTGCCCAGGGTGCCTCACTGGGCACGGCCCTGCTGGCCACGCCGGATGCGGTGGAGGTGCCGGAGGCATTCAAAGAGCGGATAATCTTGTCCGACGGACAGGACACGGCCTTTACGCGGCTCTACGACCTGCTCGGCGATTCGTCTTGGCCGGAAGGTATAGCCGGCCGCGTGTACCGCAATCGCCTCGTGCGTGAATGGGACGGCCGGGATGCGGATATCCTGGCCAACCGGGAGGAGCTGGTTACGGAAGTGGCAGCCGCCCGTGCACGTCAAGACCCGGAAATCTCCTCAGTTTACGTTGGCCAGGGCGCGGGGCAGGTCGAGGAAGTTCGCCCCGCGGCGGACGTGGTGCGTCAGATCTGCGAGGACGCCGAGCGGATTATTCGAGAGCTGGGCACGACGCGTGTCGGCTAGCCCCCGCACAAGGGCTTCCTACCCGTAGACCTCGAGCACCAGCTCCTTGGGCCCGTCGCCGTTTAGCCTCGTCTGGTCCTGCGGACACGCGGACACCACGGCGATGAGGTCTTCCATGGCCCGGAGAAGCACGTAGTCCCCGGGCTTCGCCATGGACTCGCGGGTATCGCGAGTTCCCTGCAGGTCGCTTATGGGCGTGTTCTGGAAGAGGTTGACGGGGTCCGGATAGCCGGGAGGCGAGTATCCCAGTTCCCTCAGCGCGCCGTTCAGGTTCTCCCGGCAGCTCGGGTGGCCCTCGATGCCGAAGTCTTCCAGGTAGCGCTGCGTGTCGCACGCCGGGGCCAGCAGATCGTGTACCCCGACCGTGTCCTCCTCGAGAACGAACAGCGGCTTCCGCCTGATGCTGTAGAGCGGCTGCCCCACCTCCAGGCTGAACTTGCCGAGCCTGCTCCGGGTCTGGCTGGGCGAGAGCGTCTCGTCGAGTGAGTCCTGCACGAAGGCGAACAGGTCTCCCACCTGCGGTCCCTGCTCTGCGATCACCTTGAGCCGCTGGCCGCGTTGCACCAGGACTCCCTTGCCCGACTGCACCGGAACGGTCACGCGGGTGATTGGCTTGCCGTTGGTGGTCATGTTCTCTCCTTACTCATCTTCGACGTCGAAGACCTTAGGGCCGATGATCCCCAGAATGAACTGCGGAGCCAACATGTTGGAGCGGTCCGTCGGGTCCAGCCGCGGAGAGGTCTCGCAAAAGTCCATCGAGCCGATCGGGAACTTGGACAGCTCCCAGAGCATTCGCATCGCCATCATGGGTGTTATCGCCGCGAACACCGGCGAACCCGTTCCGGGCGAAAACCCCGAGTCCACGACGTCGATGTCCATGCTCAGGTATATGTAGTCGCAGCCGTCGATCGCCAGCTCCCCCGCCCGGCGCGCAATCTCGACAGGCCCCATCTCCTGGACGTCCAATCCTGTGAACACCGTCGCGCCGTTCTTCTTGATGGTGTCGGCCTGCTCAGCGTTCACGTATCCGTCTGTGCCTATCCACACCATGTTCTTGGGTGAGACCACTTCGATCTCCGAGATGCGGCGGGCATTGGTGCCGTTGCTGTACTTTCCAAACAGGGGAGTTATGTCGGTAAAGTCCAGGTGCCCGTCGATGTGTATGTACCCCACCCTCACGTTGGGATTCAGTTCCGCAGCCGCCCTGGTGAAGCCGAGGCAGGAAGGATAGCCCACGAAGTGGTCGCCTCCCAGGCAGACGGAGAATCCGCCCCGCTTCACCACCTCGTACACTCCCCCGGCCATCCCCTCTACGGCCCTGTCTATGTCGGTCGGGTACGAGTTGTAGTCCCCCACGTCCACCAGCTTGCTCTCCGTAGGAAGGCTCAGGCGGCTGCCCGACCCCACGTGTATCAGGCCGCCCTCGCCGGCGGGACGCAGTTGGTCCGCCAACACCTGCGACCCCTCGCGGATGCCCCGTGGGCCGTACCTGGCACCCGCCCGGTGCCCGTGCGTGGAGTCGTGCGGCGCCCCGCCAATGGCGACCATGCCGGGCTTGATGTCCTCGAAATTCGCCTGGGGAGATTTGAGAAACGTCGTCGATCCGGAGTACCAGGGAAATGCCGTCTCTGAACTCATGGCTTACCCTCCTCGCAAGGGCGTCACGTCGAAAATCCTGGGCGCGATTATTCCCAGCAGTAGCTCGGTTGACATCATGATGGAGCGCTCGGACGAGTCGATCCTCGGCGAGACCTCCACAATGTCCATGGCCGCGATGGGATACTTCCGCACCTCCTGGAGCATCTGAAGGCATATCTGGGGCGTGATCGCATCGTTGACCACGGACCCGGTAGCGGGGAAGAAGCCCGTGTCGATGAAGTCGATGTCCAGCGTCATGTAGATGAAGTCGCATCCGTCGGCGGCGTGCTCCGCCGCCCTGCGGGCGATCTCCACCGGACCCTGTTCGTGAACGTCCAGGGCGGTGAACACCTTGCCACCGTTCTTCTCGATTAGCGTGATCTGGTCTTCGTCTACCCAGCCGTGTATGCCGATCCAGGCCATGTTTTGGTGGGAGATCACGTCGATCTCCGAGATGCGTCGCGCGTTCGACCCCTGGTTGTACCTACCCCACACCGGGTTCACGTCGCCGTAGTCCAGGTGGCCGTCGAAGTGGATGTACCCGATCTTGACGTTGGGATCGGCCTCCGCCACCGCCCGCGTGTAGCCCAGGCACGACGGATAGCTGATGTAGTGGTCGCCGCCCATGCACACCGAGAAACCGCCGCGCCGCACCACCTCGGCCACCCCTCCAGCGATTCCCCCTATCGTTTTCACCACGTCCGTGGGATAGACGTTGAAGTCCCCCACGTCCACGAGCCTGCTCTCCGAGGGGAGCGTCAGCCTCACGCCGGTGTTGAGGTCCAGCAGGCCGCCGTCCGCCGTGTTTTCGAGCCTCTCGGTGAACGCCAGCGACCCCTCGCGGATACCCCTCGGCCCCATGCGTGTGCCGAAGCGGCTCGCGTGAGTGCTGTCGTGCGGCGCGCCGCCGACCACCACCATGCCCGGAGTCACCTCGTCGAGGCTCACCAGGGGAGACTTTAGGAACGTCTGCGCCCCCGAAAACCAGGGCAATGTCTCGGCTGTGGTCATATGTCACCCCCAATTTGCATGGAGAGCCCAATTTGCGTGGCGAGAAGGTATGGCCGGCCCATCAGGCCGCTCCCATGATGCGCGGATAGATGAACCGGAGAATCAGGTGAACGCCGAACCGCTGTCCGGTCTTGCCTAGGCCGTCGACCTCGATAATCGGGTTCAGCCCGCACAGGTCGAGCGCACCCACTTTGGAGTGCGTAAGCACGTCCATGGCCTCCCAGAGGTCGATGTTCCTCATGCCGTCGAACGACGGCGCCGCCGTCCCGGCCACGTATCCACCGTCCAGCACGTCGAGATCCACGCTCAGGTAGATGGAATCGCAACCGTCGCCCGCAAGCTCAGCCGCCTGCTGCGCGACCGCCGCTATCCCCTGGCTGCGCACGTCCGCGAGCGTGAACACGTTCAGTCCAAGCTCCCCGGCCATCTCCCACTGTTCGGTGCGGATGTAGCCATTGGTGCCCACCCACACCATGTTTTTGGCCTCCGCCATGCCGCCGTCCAGGATGCGGCGCGCCGTGGCCCCCCGCCAAACCCTTCCCCACGCGGGGTCCTCGTCGCCGAGGTCCAGCTGGCTCGAAAACTGGATGTAGCCGATCTTCGAGCCGCCGCGCTCCAGCACGGCGTCCTTGAACCCCTGCACCAGCGGATAGGTGATGAAGTGGTCGCCGCCCATCATGACCGGCAGGGCTCGGGTGCGCGCGATCTGGTACATGGACTCCCGCAGGGAGGCTTGATTCTTCTCCCATTCGATGGCGTAGACCTCGAGGTCGCCCAGATCCTTCAGGCTCTCGCGAACACGCTCGGGGTTCACCTTCTCCCTGCTGTTTATCTCCACCGCACCGGACCCTCGCCCCTCCATGTGGGGGGCATAGTAGTTGGACGTCTCCCTGTACGCGCGCGGCCCGAACCTGGCGCCTATGCGCGAGGTGGTGGACATGTCGTACGGCACGCCGGCCACCGCGATCTTGCCTTCGCCCAAATCGGCCGTGGTGGACGCCGGTGCCCTCACGAAGGTGAGTATTCCCGCCGTTCTCGGTAGCGGATCCTTTCTAAGAGGCATGAGGCTCCTCTCTCGACCACGTCGCGGAGCGGGCAGTTACGCCCTGTTTGGGTGACGGCGCCGCGGCCTACAGGGTGTCGAAGATTTTCGGCGTGATGAGGCGCAACAGCGACTCCGCCGCCATCCTTGAGGTGCGGCCGGAATGGTCCAGCACGGGTGAGTTCTCCACGAGGTCCATCGCGGCAATCGGATACTTGGCCAGCTCGTCCAGGATCTTCAGCAACGCCATGGGGGTCAGAGCGCCCATCGTCACGGACCCGGTGCCGTTGGAGAATCCGGCGTCTATGACGTCGATGTCGAAGCTCATGTAGATGTAGTCGCACCCCTTCATGGCCAGCTCACCGGCCCTCTTGCCGACCTCCGCCGGGCCCATCTCGTGGATGTCCTCGCTCGTGAATATGGTCCCGCCGTTTCGCCTGATGGGTTCCACCTCGTTCAGGTTGCACAGCCCCTGTATGCCAATCCAGACCATGCTGCTCGGGTCCATCACGTCGATCTCGGATATGCGGCGGGCATTCGTGCCGTTGTTGTACTTGCCATTGGGCGGCGACTCGTCGGCGAAGTCCAGGTGCCCGTCGATGTGGATGTACCCCACCTTGACCCGCGGATTCGCCTCAGCGGCGGCACGGCAGAATCCCAGGCAGGACGGATAACCCACGTAGTGGTCGCCGCCGAGACACACCGACCAGCCGCCTCGCCGCACCACCTCGGCAACGCCCCCGGCCATGCCCTCTGTAGCCTTCATCACGTCCGTCGGGTAGCTGTTCAGGTCGCCGATGTCCAGCAGGCGCGTCTCCTCGGGCAGTGCAAGCCTCTTCCCGGTGGAAATGTCCAGGAAGCCGTCCGATGATGCGTTTCGCATCTTATCGAATATTGGCAGCGAGCCCTCTCTGACCCCCTTGGGGCCGAGCCGCTCGTTGAACCGCTCTCTCATGGCGTGGGGAGCGCCGCTGATCACTACGTTGCCGGGCCTTATGTCCTTGAAGTCCCCCAGGGGGGAGCGCATGAACGTGGCTGGACCGGCGAACCAGGGCAGATTCTCTGAAGAAGTCATTTCACACTCACTCCAAGCCGTATCGGTCTACGACCACGCCAGGACCTTCTCGGACATGAACCTGACCACCAGCCACACTGCGAAGCGCTGGCCCGTGGCTCCGGACATCTCCACCGTGGGATTCATCCCTACCAGGTCCAATGCTCCGACCTTGGTTCTCCTGAGCACGTCGATCGCCTTGAGCAGCTCAACGTTCGTGATCCCGTCGAACGTCGGAGCGCCCGTCATGGCCACGTACCCGCCGTCCAGCACGTCGAAATCGACGCTTAGGTAAACGGCGTCGCAGCCGTCCCCGGCAATCTCGGCCGCCCGCTGGGCGATTCGCACGATCCCCTCGCGCCGGATGTCGGCCAGCGTGAACACCGACAGGCCGAGCTCCTGGGCAAGCTCCCACTGGTCCGTCCTGATGTAGCCGTTCGTGCCGACCCATACCATGTTCTTCGAGTCCACGGTCCCGCCGTCCAGTATCCGGCGGGCCGTAGCCCCGCGCCATACACGCCCCCAGACCGGGTCCTGTTCGCCCAGGTCGAGCTGGCTGGAGAACTGGATGTACCCTATCTTCTTGTCGCCGCTCCCAGCCACGGCGTCCTTGAACCCCTCCACGAGCGGATAGGTGATGAAGTGGTCTCCGCCCAGGATGACGGGTAGGGCGCCTGTGCCCGCGATCTGGTGCATGGAGTCCCGCAGGGCGGCTGCCGTCTGGTCCCAATCGACGGGATAGACGTTCAGGTCTCCCAGGTCGATTACCTTGACGCCCTCGGGGGACTTCATCCTCTGGCCGGTGGTTATCTCCACCATCTCTCCCCGGCTGAGATATCCGCCGTAGTAGGCGGAGGTGTCCCTTATGGCGCGTGGTGCGAATCGGGCGCCTATTCTTGAGGTGCAGGAGAGATCGTAGGTGACGCCCGCGATGGCGATCATCCCCTCCTCGAGGTCCTCGACGTCGCCCTGCGGCGCGCGCATGAAGGACATGATGCCCGCGATCCGAAGCTGTTCCACTCCCTTGTTCAGCGTCATTCTCTCCTCCTTAGTCCCTTCTCCCTCGGTGGGAGAAGGCAGGCCTCCTCAGTCCCTTCCCACTTGACGGGGGAAGGTTAGAGCCTGCCCCGTGCTCGATACGGGGATGGGGGTGACGGCGCTGGCGCAACCGCCACTCATCCCCCGCGAAAGCGGTCAGCCAGCGAACACCCTGGGAGCGATGAGCTCGATGATCGCCTCGGCGGCCAGCCTCTGGGAGCGCCCTCGTATGTCGAGGTCGGGGGCGACCTCTACCACGTCCATCGCCCCGATCGTGGAGGACTGAGAGAGCTCCAGCATCAGCCCCAACAGCTCGGCGGGGGTCAGGCCGCCAATGATGACGTCACCCGTTCCCGAGGCGAACCCCGAGTCCACGACGTCGATGTCCAGGCTGACGTAGATGGAATCGCACCCCTCGCCCGCCGCCGCCAGGGCCTGGCGTGCAGTTTCCTGGACACCCTGTTCCTTTACGGTGTCCGCGGTGATGACCGTGGCCCCGGAATCGTTTGCGAGCTCCCATTCCCTGTACGGGATGTAGCCCTGCGTTCCCACGAAGGCGATGTTCTTTCCATCGACGAGGCCGTTGTCCAGGATGCGGCGCACCGTGGCGCCGTGCCAATCGCTGCCCCATACGGCGTCACTGTCTCCCAGGTCGAGTTGGCTCGAAAGCTGGATGAGCCCCACTTTGCCGCCGACCGCGGACCTGAACCCCTCGACGAGAGGAAAAGTCACGTAGTGGTCGCCCCCCAGTATCACGGGGAACGCGCCCTTGGCCACTATGGCAGACACCGCCTCTCTACAGGAGGCCATGGTCCTGTCCAGGTCCATCGGGTACACCGGCAGATCCCCCAGGTCGATCAGCGTGCCCTCTCGCGGCAGTCTTATCGTGCGACCGGTCAGGACGTTCACCATCGACTGCGAGGACGATCCTTGCACGTCGAATATGAAGTCGGCGCTGGCCTCACGGATGGACTTTGGGCCTAGTCGCACGCCCTGGCGAGAGCTGGAGGTGCCGTCGTGCGTTATCGACGCAACGGCGACCGCGCCGGCGCCAAGCCCGTCCACGCTGCCCCTGGGCGCCCTGGCGAACGTGTTAATGCCCGCGAAGGATGGCAGAAGATCCCTTTCGTACATGGCTCCTCCTCGTAATGGCAAGCGTTCGCGGCCCTAGCTACGTTGGCTGAGTCCCGCCAGAAAGGCCATTAGCAGGCTTGCCGCAACTCTCGCTGTCGTCTCGTTTTCGTCCAGATACGTGTAGAAGTCCACCAGGTCCAGCGCGGCCACCTTCGGCTCCTGTCCCAGGATGAACATGGCTTCCGACATGTCCGCCCCCGAAACGCCGCCGGTCGTGGCCGTCCTGGAGATGTAGGTCAACGGAATGTCCAACACGCTCCCGTCGACCGTCACGTACACGGCGTCCGTTCCGTCCGAGGCGGCCGCCAGCGCCCTGGCTATGGCCGAGTCGATCCCCTCTCTGCGCACCTCGCGTGCCGTGACGACCGTCACGCCGTTGTCGATGGCGTACTGGTGCTCAGCCTGGGTGCCTACGAACCCGTGCAGCCCCACTTGCGCGACGTTCTTGCCCTCGATGCCGGACCCCGATTCGAGGATGGCCCTTATTGGCGTGAAGTCGGTCGGGCCTCCCTCGTCCAGGCTGCGCATGTCGCTGCGGGAGTCGAAGTGGACTATGCCCAGCTTCTTGCCGGTGGCCCTGGCATACGCGGTAGCCGTCAGCCACGTAACCGCACCGGCGCCGCCCAGGACGACCGGAACGTACGACGAGTTGGACTCGAACAGCGGTGGAAGCGTAGCCTCCAGCCGTCGAATGTTCTCATCCACGTATGTCTGGTGAATCGATACGTCGCCGACGTACCTCACCTTCAAGCCCTGCACGTCCACGCCGAAGTCAGGATTGAACGTCGTGAAGTGGACAAGGGCCTTTCTGATGTTGTTGGGCGTTTCGGTGAGCACCGAATCGACCATCGTGGAGGTATCCATCGGCACTCCGATGATGCCGGCGTCGATCTCCTCCGCAAAGTCCCATTCGGTTATCCAGTTGCTGACCCTTCGTTCGTCCCGGCCCTCGGTCTCCGAGAGCACAATAAGCTGTGGAGGGTCCAGATACTCGAGATTCAAGGCATTCCTCCTTGGGAACTACAGATTTCCAAGTCCCTTCCCCCGTCAAGGGGGAAGGTTAGAGCCTGCCCCGTACTCGATACGGGGCAGGGGGTGAGGCCTGGATGACAACCACGGCTACCTTCGGACTACCCTACCGGCCCACCTATCTGTACACCCTCTGCTTCCGCTCGTTGACGCCCGTCAGGAAACTCATGATGATGTTGACCGCGAGTTTGGACGTAACGTCTCTAACGTCCTTGATGCAGTCGATTTCGACGAGGTCCATGACCTTCACCTTGGGATGGCGTCCCAACAGGTACATGGCCTCCAGGATTTCGTGAGAGTCCAGGCCTCCGGGAGCCTCGCCGCCGGTGCCCGGGCCCCAAGGCGTGTCCATCACGTCGATGTCCAGCGAAATGTAGATCGAGTCCGTACCATCCGAAGCCTTGTCCAGGGCCTCCTTGATGATGTCTCTGATTCCGCGCCTTCTCACCTGCGCCGACGGATACAGGCTGATTCCATGCCCCCTGTTGTACTCAAAAAGTTCCGAGGAGCCCAGAAAGCCGTGAAAACCTATCTGGACCGCGTTGTTCCCGTCCAGATGTCCGCCCTCCAGGAGTTGCCGGAACGGCGTTCCGGACCCGGGCCCGTTGGTGCGAAAGTCTCTGGTGTCCGGGTGGGCGTCGAAGTCTATCAGCCCCACTGTTTCGTTGCGTGCTCCCTTGAACGCGCGAAAGGACGGCGCTGCCACCGAGTGGTCGCCGCCGAGCACGATCGGCACGAATCCCGTGTCGATGTTGTACACGTCCGTAAGGGCGTTCTCGATGTTCTCATGGCATCGGTACACGTTCGTCGGATGCATGGCCACGTTGCCGACGTCTCTCACCTTCAGATCGACGGGGTCGGTGTCGAAGTTGGCGTTTCTGGTGGCGAACTTGCGCAGCATCTGGCGGATCACGTTGGGCGCCGCCGCCTCGCCCGTGTAGCCGTAGGGCGCACCGATTATCGCCGCGTCTATCGCCTCCTCGTAGTCCCAGGGAGTTATCCAGTTGCTCAGCATGTTGTAGTGCTGAATCGGGCGCGTCTTGGTAATGACAGGAGGGGGCAGCATCAGCTCTACCCTGCCGTTTTCGGAAGCCATCGGTCCTCCTTCTGCTGTGTCCCTTCCCCCTCGCAGGGGGAAGGTTAGGATGGGGGTGACGCCTCAGGCAACACCGCTCAAATCCCCAGTACCTGACTCTCCCTTCCCATTCGAGGGAGAATTCACTTGCAGGATATTTCCCTCAGCCCAATTCCAGCTTGTCGAACAGCCGCGGCGCCAGCACGTTGGTGATTCCTCTGCTCGCAAGCATCACCGTTCGCCCCGAGTGGTCCCACTCCGGCGCCACCTCGCACAGATCGAAGGCCCGCAGCGTGTCGTACTCGTTTATGATGCTCATCGCCTGCAGGAACTCCTTGGCCTGTATCCCCTCGAACTCCGGCGCACCGGTCCCCGGCGACTCCGAAGCATCCACCACGTCGATGTCCACGCTCACGTACACGGCGTCGACACCGTCGGATGCCGCCTCCATCGCCTCCCTCACGATCTCCTCGATGCCGCGCTGCAGTATGTTCCGGGACGTCAGCATCCTCAGGTTGTGCTCCTTCTTGAGCTCGTACTGGTCCGTGTTCATCCCGTAGCCGTTCAGCCCGACCCACACGATGTTCTTGAAGTCGACCGTCGGATTCTCGCTGATACGCCTCACCATCGTCCCGTGCGTGTACCGCCCGCCGATGCTGCCGGTCTCGTCGCGAAAGTCCGTGTGGCTGTCGAAGTGAACGTAGCCCAGCCGGACGTTGTGCTGCCTCTCCTGCATACCATTGGCGAATCCGGTAAAGGAGGGATAGGAGACGTAGTGGTCGCCTCCCAGCACGATCGGGAATCCGCCGCGCTTGACCACTTCCGACATGCCCTGGATCACGGAATCGGTCGTCCTCATCAAGTCCGTGGGATAAATGTTGAAGTCGCCCAGGTCCGCCAGCTTCAGCTCGTCCTTCAGTCGCAGGGCTTCGCCCGTATCGACGTGAATTCGCGTAAAGTCGATAGCGCTCTCGAACGCCCCACGCCCGGCGAGCGAGGCCTCCCGGATCGCCCTCGGACCAAAGCGGGCGCCGACCCTTCCCTGCGGGATTCCATTGTCGATGGGCACTCCCGCTACGACGGCCAGTCCCTCAGTGACATCCTCAACCTCGATGCCAGGTGCCCTGAAGAAAGAGACCAATCCTCCATAGTAAGGCATCACTTCCCGTTCATACATGAGGACCCTCCTTGCATGGGGTGATTCGGCGCGGTATGTCCATGACTATACATCTCCGCGTTGCATCAGGCAACACGGACTTTGAAGTGGCAGGTCTAACACACAGGCACTTCACGTTCCTCTAGCGACGCCGGGCCCTTGCGAGAAGGCGCTGCCCGCCGGCGGGCCTTCGGCCGTGCCTAGAGAGCCCGGCGGGGAACCTCGTCTACCTGCACGGGGAAGTCCGCTTTCAGGGCGCGGAAGGCGTCCGCGAGCGAGGAGCGCACGTCCATATACTCCATCCCCAGCTCCGCGCGGGACTTGGTGCTGTCGATGCTGGGCCGCACCCCGAACCGCGGCGGCGAGTCCGGAAAACCGGAACCGGGAAACGCCGTCATTGGCGAGTCGTCGGTCTCGGCAGCCAACTGCGGCGGCGGGTAACCGAGAGCCTCAGCGAGAATGCCGAAGTAGGCTTCCGATGTTAGCGTCTCCGCGCAAATCAGGTAGCGTTCGCCCGGCTTCCCGCGTTCCATCGCGAGAATCTGCCCCCTGGCCACGTCATCCACGTGGACGATTGGGGCCTTTAACTCGGGGTCTACAGGGTCCAGCTCCCCTTCCAGGATGTAACGCTTTACGGGCGGGTTTAAGTTGCGGTCGCCCGGCCCATAGATGAGAGGCGGGTTTATGGCGGTGACGTGCATTCCGCTCTTTGTGAGCGAGAGCGCCTCCAGCTCCCCCAGATACTTGCTGTGTCCGTACGGGTGAAGAAACCCATACCGGGGCTGGGTCCGCTCGTCAACCACGGCTCCCTTCGGATGAATGCCGAACGCCGTGATGCTACTGGTGTACACTGCCTGTTCAATGCCGACCCGCTTCGCGGCTTGAAAGACGGCCCTGGTGGCAGTGACGTTGGACCGGTAGTAGTCCTCCGGCCTGGCCCAGTCGTTGTCTACCAGGCTGGCCACATGGTGCAGTTGTCCGCACCCTGCCATCGCCTCAGCGAGAAAGTCCGCGTCGTACAACTCGCCCCGCACTATCGTCACGCCGAGAGACTCCAGGTGGTCCGTATCGCTGGCCGCCCTCGCGATAGCGGTGATGGCGTGGCCCTGTTCCACCAACATGTCCGCCAGTCTGCGCCCGACGAATCCCGTGCCGCCTGTCAGAAAAACTCTAGCCATCCTAAAACCGCCTGCGCAGGGACGCTACAGCGCGCCCCTCGACCACATCCCCCGCCTGGACCTGCACACGCTCGAACAATCGGAAGTTAACAGCTTGCCCCGGACGTGTCAACGCGCCGGGGCCACGCGAAGCCATCGAACCTGTATAAGCATGGTCGGCTGTCAATTCCTGGGCCGCTACCCTCCCTCCCGTCATTCCGGCCCCCGAGCCGGAATCCAGGCGTGCGTATCCGGACTAGCAGCCCGTCTGAGGATTGACTGACGGGCCTTTGGTACAGGCGAGGTCAGACGGCGACAACTATTGTTGCCGGGTGCAGCCACTGACGGCCCAATAGTTTCGTACGCCTCACTGTGTTGACCACCCTGACGATGTTCGGGACACTTCCGGCAAACCTGTTGGTCGGTGTTTCACGAGGCTGAGCCGCCCCAAACCTGAACAGTTTGAGCAGGTTGTGACCGGTGCAGATCAGCGACCACTCGCCGCTGACCTTCTCCAGGCCCCGTAGCAGGAACTGGCGGAAGCCTCGGCCCTGCTTGATCTGGCCGAATACCGGCTCCACCGTTTGCATCCGCAGAGCGTAGCGCTGCCGACCCCGTTTGGTCTGCAGCTTCCGGCGCATCCGATCCCTGGGAGACAGATGACTGGGTATGCGACCCCGGGGCGCGGGCGGCACAACCCGACCGTGGCGGGTCCGCTCCGGCGCGACGAACGGGTCCACGCCCAGCCCGTACAGACCTTCAACCGCCTGTGCAGAGTAGTAGCCTGCGTCGGCGGACACCTCTTTGGGCACTGCGCCGACGTTGTCGATGGTCTCCTCCACCATCGCCACCGCCTGCTGCTTGTCCGAAGTCTGGTTGGTGGCCTGAGCCGCCACGATCACCTGGTGGGCGCTGTCCACCACCGCCTGACAGTTGTAAGCCTGCAGGAAGTCCCGTCCGCCCGGCGCCGGCATGATGTGCGATTCAGGATCGGTGAAGTTGCGCTGGGCCTTGTCGTCGGGCACCCCCGAATGGCCCTTGCCCGCGGCCTCAGCCTGTTCCGCAGCCGCCTGAGCTTCGGCCTCTAACGCCGCCATCGCCTCTCGTATCTTCTGCAATCGCCCCTCCCGAAAAGCCAACTCCTGCGGCAGTTCATCTCCGCGCTTGCTCTGTCCGTACCGCCGGTCCTCCTCCTCATCAACCTCCTGGGCCTGTCGCAGCAACTCCTCAACCTCCCCCGCCAACTGCGCTTCCTTCTCCTTCATCCGACCGTAACTCATCGCCTTGTGCCTGGATGCGTTGGCCCTCACCTTGGTCCCGTCCAACGCCACGTGACCCAGCTTCACCAGACCCGCCTGCCGGCACAACGCCAATACCTGCAAGAACAGGCCCGACAGCGCTTCCAGATTGTCCTTGCGGAAGTCCGATATAGTGCGGAAATCCGGCGTGTTGTTCGCCGCCAGTACCCGGAAGGCTATGTCCTCGTGGAGCCGCTGGGCGATTCGTCGGGAAGATGCCACCCCGACGCAGTAGCCGTACAACAGCACCTTGACCATCATCCGTGGATGATACGGTGGCCCGCCTCTACTCTCCCGCTCGTAGCGGGCGGTGATCTCAGACAGCTCCAACTGGTCCACGACGTCGGAGATGAAGTAAGCCAGATGGTCGTCCGGCAACCACTCCCGCAACGCCGCTGGCAACAGCAACTGCTGGTCTGGATCATAGGGACGG
Source organism: Dehalococcoidia bacterium (assembly GCA_965226695.1). Taxonomy (GTDB): domain Bacteria; phylum Chloroflexota; class Dehalococcoidia; order Lucifugimonadales; family CATOSD01; genus CATOSD01. The sequence continues at coordinate 1,492,327 of OZ245405.1, read as the reverse complement.
TAGGTCTTGCTCATCGCCGACTCCACGCTACTGAACTGCGCCTATTATACCCCCGACCACTCGCCTACCGTGTTTCTCGGACGGGCTGCTAGAATTTGGCCTCCTTGCACTCCACGCACATCCGTGCTATTATTCCCGCGCCAAGAGACTGACCCCGCGACCGGCGGCCACGGATGGGCCGATTGTGACCCCCCGCCGACCTGTCTCATTTCTGCCACATTCTGTCGTTTCCATTCCCACATACGTGCTCGCCAGGCCTCCCAACCGGCGCGGACCGCAAGGCCTCCCAGCTATGAAATGAGTCAGAATGAGTCAAAATGAGACAGATTTCGGTGTTTTCGTCGCCCATAGCCGGCTTTTGGCCCTTCCTCGACTGCTCGAGCCAGCCCTTTCTGCCCCTCTTGCTGGACTGGGCCAGGCTCCGCTCACGTCGGGATGTCCTCACCACGCGCTTTCTTGACACTGCACGCCGTGTGGCCATAACCTGCCAGCAGTCGGAAAGAGGGTAGGGCAACGAAAGAGATGTGGGGTGCGACATGATTGATGTACCGTTGAATGTAGACCTGTCCAAATCTAAGGCCTATTTCGAGGAGGCGCGCCAGTACTCCCCTGGAGGCACGCCCGACGGCAAGAGTTGGGAGCAGGACCTCTTCTACATCGAGCGGGCCAAGGGCAACAGGCTGTGGGACCTCGACGGCAACGAGTACATCGACTACAACGCCGGCGCAGGCCCCATCATCCTGGGCCACTCCCACGACGAGCTTGACCGCGCCGTGATGGAGACCATAGCGACGCGGGGCGTTCAGGTGGCCCAGCCCCACGTGCTCGAGGTCGAGCTGACCAAAAAGCTGCGGGAGATCATCCCCTGCGCCGAACAGAGCGCCCTCTGCAACGCCGGCACCGACACACTGCAATACGCGGTGCGCATGGCCCGCACCTACACCGGCCGCTGGAAGGTGGTGAAGTTCGAGGGCGGCTACCACGGATGGGCGGACGGCCTCGCCATCAGCAGCAAGCCCACCCTGGATGAAGCAGGACCGTTGTCGAGCCCCAACACTGTCGCCGACACATCTGGAGTGCTCCCGGCCATCCTCGACAACACCATCGTACTGCCGTACAACGACCTGGACGCCGCGAGCGAGCGCCTCGAAAGGGAGAAGCGGGATATCGCGTGCGTCATCGTCGAGCCTATCGTCCACGGCCACGGAATCCTCCCGAAACCCGGATTCCTTCAGGGCCTCCAGGAGCTTTGTCAGTCGTGCGACGTGCCGCTCGTGCTGGACGAGATAATCACCGGATTCAGACACGACCTCGGAGGACTTCAGCGAAAGTGGGAGATCGAGGCAGACATGGCGGTGTACGGCAAGTCCATGGCCAACGGCTACGTGATCTCCGCCGTCACCGGACGCGAGCAGTTCATGTCCACCCTGGCCCCGGACGGCCCCGCGTTCTTCTCCGGCACGTACAACGGCAACCCCCTCTCGGCGGCGGCCACGCTGAAGACGATCGAGATTCTAGGCCGGCCGGGCTTCTACGAGCGCCTCTACGAGATGGGGGACACGCTGAGAGGCGCCGTCAACGCAGTAATCGAAGAGCTGGGCGTCGACGCGACCTGCTACGGCTACGGCTCGGTGTGGGGGCTATACTTCCAGAGGGAAGCGCCCTCGAACTACCGGGACATACTGCGCTACCAGGAGACCGGCGGAATGCGGAAGTTCGGGGCTTACGCCCGCCACATGCTCAACAACGGCATCTTCGTTCAGCCGGCCAGGGCGGCCCGCAACTACCTGTACGCCGCCCACACCGACGAGGACGTGCAGCGCACCATCGACGCCACCACCGCCTTCCTGAGAGAGCACCAGTCGGCGCTCAGGTAGGCTACTGGCATCTAAGACGAGTGGACCGGGCAGCCATCCTGCCGCCTCAGCCCCAGTTCCGGCGAGCCGAAACCGGGGCACCGTCCGGCTCTACCGCGCCGCCTGCAGCGCCTGGTCGACGATGTCCACGCCCACCAGCTCGCTCCACGCGGCCAGCAGACGCTTGCTGACAGGGCCCGGTACCTCGTCCCCTATCTGCCTCCCGTCGATGGTGGCCACCGGCAGGAGCTGATAGATCGAGTTGGTCAGGAATGCCTCGTCGGCGGTGTAGGCGTCGTATGGCTGCAGGTCCTCTTCCACGACGGGAATCTCGAGCTGTTCCGCCAGGTCGAACACCGTCATCCTCGATATGCCCTGCAGGATGCTCCGGTCGCTGGAAGTGCGGATCGCTCCGCCGGAGACGATCATGAAGTTGCCCCCGACGTTCTCCGCGATGTTGCCGTCCTGGTCGAGCAGCACCGGGTATGCGTTGGGGTCGATGTCGGCGGCCTGGAGCTGGGCTTGCACGAAGTTGGCCCGGCTGTAGTGCTTCGCCTTGGGGTCCAACGAGTTGGCCGAGTAGCTTCGGGCCGTCGGAAACACCACCGAGGCGCCCTCTTCGTAGTACCGGCCGTGGCCGAAGTCGATGGGGAGAGCGGTGACAATCACGGTCGGGGAGACGGTTTCGACGGGTATGCCCTGGCTGTAGGAGGGCGACCTGCCCCGCGTGACCACCTGCCTGACCGTGAAGTCTCCGCTTGGCGACCTCAGGCTATCGTTGCGGCGCACGACCTCCTCGGTGACCTCTCCCATCTCCTCCTGTGTCAGGCCGGGGTCCATGCGGGTGTACTGGAGCGAGCGGTACAGACGCTCCATGTGCTCCCTCAGCCGGAATATCTTGCCGTCGAATGTGCGTTCGACGTCGTACACCGAGTCCCCCATGAGGAAGCCCCTGTCGAAGGGGTCTATCTTCACCTCGCTGTAGGGCACCCAATCCCCGTTGAAGAACGCTGTGAACTCCTGCATCTTTTCCTCCTGTTCGGCCTCAGACTCCGTTCGCCTCATCGTTGACTACGCTTTCGGTCCGCCCTGCGGATCGTCTCTGCTCTTCACGCCCGCCAGGAACGCCAGCATCAGCCCCAGGTATGTCCTGGCGACTATCTCTTTAACGTCATTGAAGGTGTCGATGCCAACCACGTCGAGTGCCCGCACCTTGGGATTCCGGCCAATCAGGAACAGGGCATCCTCCATCTCGGTCACGGAAAGCCCTCCCGGCGCGGACGCCAACGCCGAGCTGCTCGCCGACATCTCCAGCGCGGTGGCGTCGACGCTGATGTAGATGGCGGCCACCGCTTCGCCGATAGCTGTCAAAGCTCTCTCGACCAACGGACCCACACCTTCACGCCGTGCCTGGCGCGCCGTCACCAGCGTGACGCCGCGGTCGGCGGCCCAACGCCGCTCCTCCGAAGAGCTTAGGAACCCATGGCTGCCGACGTGGAACACGTTGCTTCCCGACACCCCAACGTCCGAGTCCAGTATGTCGCGGAGTGAGGTGGCGTCGCTGGGGCCACCCTCGGACACCGCACGGCTGTCCACCTTGGAGTCGAACTGGATCATGCCGATGCTCTCGCGTCTGGCCCCGGCGAACGCCCGCAGTATCGGCGCCGTAATTGTGCCGTTGCCGCCCACGACCAGCGTCACCATGCCGGGTGCCAAGTCGAACAGGCTCGCGAATACCCCTTCGATTCGCCTGTGATTCTCCAGGACCTCCGTAACGTGGAGGGCGACGTCGCCGACGTGCCTCACCTTCAGCGACTCTATGTCCACGTCGAGGTCCGGGTTGTAGGTCGTGCAGTACACCATCGCCTTGCGGATCGCGTTCGGCGTGGAATCAGCCCCGGTGGGAAGTATGGCTCCCTTCGCGATTGGAACGCCAACGATTCCCACGTCAATGGACTCCTCGAAGTCCCACTCGGTAACCCAGTTGCTGACGCGCCGCTCGTGCGCAGCCTCCCGCTGGGTCACGCGGATGATCTGAGGGGGGTTGAGGTGCTCTATGGCCGGACGTGTCATCTTTTGTTCCCCGTTCGCTATCCGTGCTGAAGGCGCCGCTCTTTGAGCCCCACCAGGAAAGCCACCAGCAGCCCGATCGCCATTCGGCTCGTGATGTTCCTAATGTCTTTCAAGGGGTCCACTTCCACCAGGTCCAGCGCCTTGACCTTCGGGTGCTTTCCGAGCATGTAAACGGCCTCGATGGCCTCGCGCGGCGCCATTCCGCCCGGCGCGGGAACGCCGGTGCCTGGCGCCGAGGCGTCTTCGATGGCGTCTATGTCGAAAGACACGTATATCGCGTCCGTGTCTTCGCTCGCCTGGGCTATGGCCTCGTTCATCACGGTGCCGACCCCTCGCTGCCACACCTCCCGCGCCGGAATCTCGCGTATGCCCTTGCTCTGGGCGTATTCGCGCTGCGGGATGGCGGCCAACGAACCGTGAAGGCCGATTTGCACCGCGTTTCGCCCCTCTATGTAACCTGCGTCTATGACCTGCCGGAACATCGTACCGGCGGTCGGCCCGGAGAAAGACGGGTCGCCAAGGTCGTTGTGGGCGTCAAAGTCTATCAGGCCTGCCCGCTTGTAGTCATTGCCCTCTCTGAACGCCCTGATCGACGGCGCGGCTATGGCATGGTTGCCGCCGATGACGACAGGAATGAAGTCAGGGGACTCCTTGTATAGCTCGGCCAGCCCCTCGCGGATGTTAGAGTGGCACGTCAGGACCTCGGTGGGATGCATACGGATGTCACCGATGTCCCGCACCTTCAGGTCGCTGATGTCCGTCTCGAAGTCGAAGCTGCGCGACGCGAACGCGAGAAACGCCTCTCGGATGGCGTTGGGACCTTCGCCGGTGCCCTGGAAGTTGCGATTGAAGTCGAATGGGACGCCGATTATGCCAACGTCTATTTCTTCCTTGAAGTCCCATGGAGTCACCATTTCGGAGAGCATATTCATATCCGGGCTGATGATCATGCTCCGGGCGAGCTTGAGGCCGGGCGGTATGAGGTGATTTGCCACTGGTAAACTCCTTGGGCCTATGCCCGGTTCGTGCATTACTTGGACACGCCGCGACCAATACGTGAGCGGAAGATAGCATTGTCCCCAATGGCTGTCAAAGGGCGTCTGTCCAGGCTGGCTGGCTCTCCGTCTACCACTCACGTGATCGAACCGAGTGCGGTTCAATCCAACTCGGCCCGCAAGACAATTGTATGGCAGACAGCCTGGTGATACGCTCTCGGCGTCAGCGGGCTGAATCGGCTGGAGGTCCATCTGTTGCTCAAGAATGCGCCTCGCCCGAGTTCGGCCTTCTGGGCGCAGCTCCGAGGGGTTCGGACTCTCAGGTCGTTCCAGCACCGCGAATACCGCTTTCTGTGGACGAGCACGGTGCTTTGGTCGCTGGGCTCGTGGATGCAGCGGATTGCCACCTCCTGGCTGGTGCTCATCATTACCGAAAGCCCGGTGTTCGTGGCGTTGGCCTATGCCCTGTACTTCATGCCCAGCTTCTTCGTGGCGCTGTTCGCCGGCACAGTCGCCGACCAGGTTAATCGCCGCAGGCTGATGATGGCGGTTCTTGGCATAAACCTGGCCGCCAGCTTGGCGCTGACAGTCCTCGTGATGACCGAGATTGCCCAGCTGTGGTCGATCCTGTTCATCGTGGGAATCATAGGGGTCGGCACAGCCTTCAAGATTCCGACCTCTCAGACCATGGCCTTCGACGTAGTCGGTCCCGAAAGCGTGCTCAACGCGGTGTCACTGCAGTCGGTAGGCATGAGGGCCGTAGGAGTGCTGGGAGCTGTTGCCGGGGGAGCGTTGATCGAAACGGCAGGCATGGGCTACGCCTTCATGGCCGCCACGCTTAGCTACGCCCTGAGCCTGCTGATGATCAGCCTGATGCGTTACAAGGCCAGATTGCGCCCCGAATCACGCGGCCCCCTGGCGGCTAACATTCTGGAAGGCATGAGAATATTCACGCGCTCACGGTCGCTGTCGACAATCCTGCTGATGGCGGTGCTGGCCGAGTCTTTCGGGCTGGGAGCGCTTGCCATGCTGCCTGTGCTGGCCGCCGAGGGAGCATTGGGCGTGGGGGCCAACGGCCTGGGGATAATGCAGGGCGCTGTCGGAATCGGCGGTGGGATCGCCGCGGTCACCATAGCCTCATTCAATTCGATCGGCCGTAAGGGGCGCCTGATTCTCATAGCCTTTCTGTGTTACGGCCTGGTCACAATCCTCGTCGGCCAATCGAGCCTGTTCCCGCTGACTGTTCTTACTCTTTGCTGCTTTGGCCTGGCGCAGTCCACTTTCGACACCATGGAGATCGTTATCCTGCAACAGAACGTCCCGGACGAGTTGAGGGGCCGAGCGATGGGTGGGTGGCTCGTATGCGTGGGAGTGGGCCCGTTCGGATCTCTGCTTCTCGGCTATCTCACCGAGTTGGTCGGCGTCCAGCGCGCCATAGGTTTCGGTGGCGCGCTCATAGTCGCGGTCGGACTTGTTCTTGTCGTTACCGCAGCGAGGGTACGCGCCATACGATAGGTGTTGGTCTCGGGCGTCTCCGGCTTATGCCGACAGGTCCCCGCGCTCCGTTCGCGGAAGGTGGCTCAGAGCCTGGTCCACGAAGTTCACGCCGGCGAGGTCGCTCCAAGCCGCCAGCAGGCCTCTCGTGATAGGCCCGGGCATTTCGTCTCCAATGGGCCGCCCGTTCAGGGTTGCGACCGGAGCTATGGAGTAGCTGGTGCTGGTAATGAATGCCTCGTCCGCCTGGTAGACGTCGAAGGGTGTGTAGTCGCCTTCCTGCACAGGAATGTCCAGGGTCTCTGCCAGTTCCATGACTGTCGCCATGCTTATGCCGGGGAGGACGTGGCGGCGATTGGGCACCTTTATCGTACCGTCGGCCACGAACATGAAGTTCGCACCTGTACACTCGGCTACGTTGCCGTCCAGGTCCAGCATCAAGGCTACCGCGTCGGGGTCCACCTCCTTGGCCTCGAACTCGGCCATGAAGTGGTTCATCTTGTTGGCGATCTTCGCCTTTGGAGAGAGACTCTGCGGCGGCGTCCGTCGAACGGCAGGGGTGACCACCCGTGCCCCATCCACGTACTGCCGCGCAAAGGTCGCGAAAGCCAGCGGCAGGCAGTAGATCGCCACGTTCGCGCCTTGGTGGAGCCGCGTGTCGATCAGTCCGCGGCTGACAACGTGGGTGATCGAGTAGTCGTCGCCCAGCCCCAACAGGTGGCGATTCGCCGCGACCACTTCCAGGGTGACCTCCTCCATCTCATCCTTTGAAAGCTGCGGATCGATCCGAGTGTAGAGAAGGGAGCGATAGAGCCTGTCGAGGTGGGCACCCAGCTTGAAGGGTTCCCCTCCAAACGTGCGAGTCATGTCGTAGACCGAATCACCCCAGCGAAACCCCCTGTCGAAGACGGAGATGACGGCCTGGCTTTCCGGCACGGTGTTGCCGTTTACGTATGTTACTCGCTCTGTACTCTGGGTCATGCTTTCTCCTTCCATACGCTGAGATCAATGATTTCACAGTCGCGTTGACACCCATTACTGGGCCGCTTACACTCGCAACAACACGCGCTAAAGGGCCATTCTGGCCTCACCGAAATTCCATCCCAGTATGTAGCTCATCGGCTCAGGGGGCGAAATGTCCTACAGCTGGTACATCGCAGTTGCCCTGCTCATACGGACCATTGTAGGGCTCGCGCTCTCACTCGTTTTGGGTACGTGCGCCATGTTTGTCATACGCACGATTTTCGCAATCGCGGAGGGCGAATGGTCTCGCTTAGTTTTCACCTTCTTGTGGTTCTCGTCGGTGGGCATCGGAGGCGGGCTTGGCGGGTTCATCGCGTGGCTGAACCTCGAAAATGTCCGCACGTCCCGAAAGTTGTTCTTCGCCACTCTGGGTATCGTGTTGCTGGCCGCGATCGGCGGGGCGTGGGGTGGTTACTTCTACAAGGTGGTACTGACCGACTCACTGACTCCTTTCACCGGAAGGGCGGTCACTTCCACGGCTATATTCGGGGCGGCGGTCGCGGCCAACCTCGTTGCCGTGCCGATCGGCCTCTACTGGCGCAATCGCCACGGATGGTAGCCCGCCGGCACCGCAGTCGCGGCCCGCGCCACACGGCGAAGTCCCGCTTCAGGATAGCCTCCATAGGCTCGGGCCAAGCCCCGTCCGCTTGCGCAACACTTCCTGCCGGCCGGATACGTCGCGCCGGCCGGCGGCTTCGCTCGCTCTTCAGTGGGTTGTAATGTTCACCGCCTGTGTTGTTCGATTGCCGTTCCCGGGAAGTGAGAGTTAGCGCTTCTTGAACAGCCAGATGTATGCCGCCTCCCGCTTCTCCGGCTCCCAGTCCCACTTGTTGGAAACTCCGTACACGAAGTTGAGCTGGTACAGGCCGAGACCGGCGTAGGACTTGTTGAACGCGTCGTAAGCCTCTCTCCACTTCGCGGTCCGCCCCGGACCGATCGGCATCACCCGCGCCTCGTGGCCCAGCCTGAGGTAATCGTTCACATATTCGTCCTCCCAGACACCCGGGGAGGTCTCTTCCCAGCCGCACCAGTTGTTTTTGCTCCTGTCCGGATTCAGCCACCTCCACCACCAACCCGCGGGGTCGCCGTGGGTGTCCACGGGCAGCCTGAACTGGAAGTCCCAGTCGCAGGCGCCAGGGCTTGTCTTCTCTTCTCGGATGGCGTCGTCAGCGATGAACGCGACCGCATTTATGCCTGCCTTCGAGACCATGTCGGCGACTACCTGGTTTTGCCTTACGTCCTCATTGTACACACCGCGGGGAGCCAGGAATTCGATCTCTTCGCCGTTGTACACGCCCTCCGCCTTCAACTCCTCGACGAGTCTCTTGGCGTTGTCGAGGTCGAAGTTCGGGAACAGTGGGACGTCCTCACCATAGAGCTCGCTCGTGGTCGGCACGTTAAACCTCAGCAGGGCACCGAACCCGCCGAGCACGTCGTTGAGCACTGTCTCCCTGTCTATGGCCTCGCTGATCGCCTGGCGAAGCCTCCTGTCCTTGAGTGCGGGCACGCGACCAACGTTGATGTAGTAGACCTGGACGTCGAACTGCCCCTTGGACATGATCCGATGGTCCGGGCTGCCGTCGATGGTTTCCACCTGCGGTATGAGTGGGTTGACCAGCCAGTCGATCTCGTCGTTTAGAAGCGCCGCCAGCCTCGTGGCAGGGTCCGGGATGGCGTAGACAGTCGCCTTCTCGGGCATCACGGAGGCCTGGGGACCCCACCAGTCCCGGTTCGCCTCCAAATCCACCTACTCGAGTTCGGTCCACTCGACGAACTTGTAGGCGTCGGTGGCGCCGCCAACCGGCGCAATCCTGAAGTTGTCGAGGCCCACCTCCAAATAGAAGGTCGATGTTTTCGACGCCGTTGTAGAAGTTCGTTTCTTCATGCGCCTGAATTGGATGTTGGGCCTTCAGTGTCCAGCTAAGCGTGTATTCGCTTTCCGCCACGACGTCGATCACGTCCAGGTAGTTGGGCGTTCCTCGCAATGCCGGCTCTGCGTCCCTAACGTACTCGACGGCCTTCTTCAGGGCTTCGGCATTAAAGGGGTCGCCATTGTGGAAGGTCACTCCCTCACGGAGCTTGAAGGTCCACTTGGTGAAGTCGCTGTTCGCCTCCCACGAGACGGCGAGCCTCCCGGACAACTCGTCGTTGATGACCTCGACCAGCGGGTCGTATATGTTCTTCTGGAACAGCACGTTCTGTATCGAGGCCCTGTCACGGCTGTACATGCTGTTGGGTTCCGCGCCCTGCGCCATCCTGACGTGCTCAGACGCTGTGATGTCGGCGGGCGCCGCCGTCGCGGCGACCGGAGTTGGCTGCGCCGCCGCGGCAGGGCCGGTTGCAGGTTCCCCCTCGTCGTCAGCGCCTCCGCAGGCGAGAACAATCGTCATGACACCTGCCAGGACAATGACCAACTATGTGTGCCGCAGTCGTAGGTTCAACACACGCCTACCTCCTAAACAACGCAACTAGAGAAAATCCCGGTGGTGCCGACCTGCTCTCCGACTCCTTTCGCGGCAGAAAGCGGTTAGCTCAGCAGCCGTCTTTGGCGCGGCGGACGCGGCCAACCTTGTAGTTATGTCGATGGGTCTCTTCAGCCGAATTCGCTGCGGATGGTAGCCTAGTCGGTGCCTCGGAGAGCGGGGTCCAGAATGTCCCTCAGCCAGTCTCCAATCTGCTGCACGCCCAGCACTATCAGGGTGAGCGCGATGCCCGGGAAGCTCGACAGCCACCAGCCGTTGTGCATATAGCCTCTGCCCTCCTGCAGCATCTGGCCCCAGCTTGCCGTTGGGGGCTGGATACCCAGGCCCAGGAAGCTCAGACCGGCCTCCAGCAGAATCACTCTTGCCATATCCAGTGTAGCCACTACGAAGAGGGAGGATAGGGCATTGGGAAGGATGTGGCGGATCATTATGATCTGCGTGTTTGCGCCAACCGCCTTCGCCGCCGTGACATACTCCGTTTCCTTGATGCTGAGAACCTGGCCCCGCATGGTGCGGGCATAGGTAACCCATCCCGTCAACGCGATTACCAGCGTCAGCTTGATGAGACTGGGGCCCAGGGAGCCGATTATGGCGATGGCCACCAGGATGCTGGGCATGCTGAGCTGGATGTCCGCCAGCCCCATGATGACCTCGTCGATGTACTTTCTGAAGCCGGACTCGCCCGAGTAGAACCCCGCAATCAGCCCGGCCGCCGTGCCGGATACGGCGCCGATGACCACGGCCGCGAAGCCGATGCCAAGGGAGATGCGGGAGCCGTGTAGCACCCGGCTGAGCACGTCCCTGCCGAGGTCGTCGCTGCCCAGAATGTACGTCCGGCCGCTTCTCTCGACGGGAGTGAAGCTGGGAGGCTTGAGTACGTCAGACAATTCCTGGTCAAGGGGATCGTAGGGGGAGACCACGTCGGCCAGGATGGCGCCCAAGGAGAACAGGATGAGCATGGCTATCCCGAACCACGCCATGAACCGGATCCTCAGCCGCTTCATCTTCTGAAGTAGGCTGAGTTCCGCGTTTCGCCGGAATGGCGCTGCTGCGATGCCTGTATCCTGCATGGTGTTACCGGAAGGCTAGTTGTACCTGATCCGCGGGTCCAGAAAACCGTAGATCATGTCTATGATGAGGTTTACCAGGACGAATATGGAAGCGATAACGATAATCGCGGCCTGCACCACAGCGAAGTCCCGCTTCTGTATGGCCTCGATGGTCTCGCGGCCGAGTCCCGGCCAGGCGAACACCGTCTCCGTGATGACCGCTCCCGCGAGGAAGAAGCCCGTCTGAATGCCTACGATAGTTACCACGGGTATCGCGGCATTCTTCACCGCGTGCCTCAGCAGGACGGCACTCTCGTGAAGCCCCTTGGCCCTCGCCGTGCGTATGTAGTCCTGCCTGAGCACCTCCAGCATCGCCGAGCGTGTGATGCGCGCGATGATGGCCGTTGGGAGGAAAGCCAGCACAATTGCCGGCAGGGCGAGGTGCTTCAGTCCATCCAGCGTGTGAAAGCTGAAGTTCAGCCATTCGACCCCGAAGAACGCCGTGGCGTCTCCGCGTCCGTGTGTGGGGAACCACCCAAACTGCACCGAGAAAACCAGGATCAGGATAATGCCCATCCAGAAGCTGGGCCAGGCCTGGCCTATCACGGCAATGGACATCACCGCCTGGTCTGACTTCGAACCTCTCTTCACGGCGGCGAATATACCCGCAGGGATGGAGAGAACGATGGTGATGATGAAAGAGGCTACCGCAAGTTCCAGTGTTGCCGGCAGCCGCGCGGTCACGAGCGAGAGTGCGGACTGATGCCTCCAGATAGAGTCGCCCCAGTCGCCGTGAAGAATGTCCCACCAGAAGTCGCCGAACTGCACGATGAGGGGGCGGTCGAGTCCGAGTTGCTTGCGGATAATCTCTTCTTGTCCGGGTACGACGCGGTCACCAAGCATCATCCCCACAACGTCGCCGGAAAGCCGAGTCGTAAAGAAGACGATGGAGGAGATTATGATCAGGACGACTAAGGCGCGAGGTATGCGTCTTGCAAGGAATCTGCCCATGTGGACTTACACCTCACCTCTCAGCCGCGAGGCCTGGCCTAATCGACACCGGCGGGCTTTGGTTCAAATGCCCGCCGGTGCCTGAGCGCGTTACTTTAGTGGCCTGTGGGAGTCACCACTCGTGTTGTCTGACGCTGACGCTTAGCATTGGAAAGCGCGGGATTAGCGCTTCTTGAACAGCCAGATGTACGCCGCCTCTCGCTTCTCTACCTTCCAGTCCCACTCGTTGGAGACCCCGTACACGAAGTTGAGCTGGTACAGGCCAAGGACGGCATGAGACTTGTTGAGGGCGCCGTACGCCTCTATCCACTTGGCATCGCGCGCTTCCCCAACCGGGAGCACTTTGGCCTCGTTGCCCAGCGCAATCCACTCGTTGATGTATTCGTCCTCCCAGACGCCGGGGGAGGTCTCCTCCCAGCCGCACCAGCGCACGGTGGTAACCTCTGGGTTCACGTTTAGCCAGTACCAGCCCTCCGGGTCGCCGTGCGTGTCCACCGGCAGCCTGAACTGGTAGTCCCAGTCGCAGGCGCCCGCGCCGGTCTTCTCTTCCCGGATAGCGTCGTCCGCGATAAACGCCACCGCGTTGATGCCGGCCTGCGACACCATATCGGCGACGACCTGGTTCTGCCTCACGTCCTCGTTGTACACGCCCCTGGGGGCCAGGAACTCGATCGGCTCATCGTTGTACACGCCTTCTGCTTTCAGCTCCGCGACGAGCCTCTTGGCGTTTTCGAGGTCGAAGTTCGGGAACGGCGGCGCGCTCTCGTCGTAGATCAGGCTGGTCGTCGGCACGTTGCCTCGCAGCAGCGAACCGAACCCGCCGAGAACGTCTTTGAGGACGGTCTCACGGTCTATGGCCTCGCTGATAGCCTGTCGCAGCCGCCTGTCGTGAAGCGCGGCGACACGGCCGGGGTTGACGTAGTAGACCTGGACGTCGAACTGTGCCTCAGACATGATTCGATGTTCCGGACTGTTGCTGATGGTCTCCACCTGCGGTATGAGCGGGTTGACCAGCCAGTCGATCTCTTCGTTCAGAAGCGCAGCCAGCCTGGTGGCCGGGTCGGGGATGGCGAACACGGTAGCCTTCTCGGGCATTACGGCGGCCTGGGGGCCGAACCAGTCCCGGTTCGCCTCAAGCTCCACCTTCTCAAGCTCGACCCAATCGACGAACTTGTACGCGCCCGTGCCCCCGCCTACCGGTCGGAGCCTGAAGTTGCCTAGACCGACCTCATTGAGCAGGTCCACGTGCTCGAAGCCGTTGTAGAAGTTGGTCTCCTCGAACGGCTGAATCGGGTGGGCGGTGTTCAGCGTCCAGCTGAGCGTGTACTCACCCTCCACTACGACGTCTATCGTGTCCCTGTAGAAAGGGGTACCCCTGAGCGCCGGCTCCGCGCTTCTCACGTGCTCGACGGCCTTCTTCGCGGCTTCAGCATTGAATGGGTCGCCGTTGTGGAACGTGACCCCTTCACGGAGCGTCCACGTCCACTTGGTGAAGTCGCTGTTCGTCTCCCACGCGACGGCGAGACGGCCGGACAGCTTGTCGTCGATGATCTCTACTAGCGGGTCCCATATGTTCTTCTGGAACACCACATTCTGAAGTGAAGCCCTGTCGCGGCTGTACATGCTGTTGGGTTCCGCACCCTGCGCCATCCTGACGTGCTCTGAAACTGTGACGTCGGGGGGAGCCGCCATCGCTGGGACCGGAGTCGGCTGCGCTGCCGCGGCAGGCGCCGTGGTGGGCGCCGCGTCCGCCTCGTCGTCAGCGCCTCCGCAGGCGAGAACAATCGCCATGACACCTGCCAGGACAATGGCCAACCATGTGTACCGCATTCGTAATGCCAACATCCGGTTACCTCCTTTGAGGAAGGGAAAGAACATTCCAAAGCTCCTCAGACGTCCCCGTGGTTCGTCATCGAGCTTGTTTAATGTTGGTGGTAAGATAGACACTCGCTTAAGGCTTGTCAACTCACAGAGTCAGGCTGGATTTCCATTAGCCCCTGTTGCGTGAATTCAGCAACCGGACACGCCAGGGACTACGCCAGGCCAGACAGGTTCGTAGCCTGTGTGTAGGGTCGTCAGGACACTACCCAGACCCAGGCCCCGCGCCGCGAGCATCAGGTCCTGTATCACAGGAAAAGCGGACGCCCCGTTCGGCGCCGCGCCAGTCTGCTGGCATACCACAATAACCACCGGCGTGTCCGGCAGGTTGTTGCCGAGATCCGCTCCTGAACGACACGGTTGTGTTCGTCTCGTTTCGTCGCCAACCGCTGCCTCCCACGCCTTCAAGTACCACTGGCCGAGGCGCCTCTTGCTCTGACGGTCGCGGACTACCAGGAAGTGCCACGGCTGGCGATTTCCGCCGCTGGGAGCTTGGGTCGCGGCATGTAGAATGGTTGTCACGTCTTCTTCATTCACGGGCTGATTGGTGAAGTGCCGAATTGCCCGCTGTGTGCCTATCGCCTCGAAAAGACATATCTAGGAACCGGCCATGTACGTCCCCTAAGTGGCTGCGTTTTCGGCGGAAGTTGTAACACCCGGCACGTTACTCTGGCAACCTGAGGGAAGAGGTGCGCTGATGGGCCAGCCGGGAGTCTGAACACCGGAGCTCGAAATGTGCCCGGAGATCGAAGTGTGCTAGCATCGACTGTAGTTTATCGAGAGAGTGGCAAGTGGCCTTCCAGAAGTCGACCTGTTTGGAGGAAACAAATGGAATCGAAGCAGATAATTCGGATGGCGCTGGAGGAGTACTATGAGGAACTGACGTTTGCGTTGGATGGCCTCACTTCGGAGGAGCGCCGCTTCCAACCCGGGGCCGAGTCGCACCACATCGACTTCGCCGTCTGGCACATGGCCAGGGTCGAGGACAGCTGGATTCAGCCCTTCGCCAGGGACGTGGAACAGGTCTGGACTAGCGAAGGATGGTCGGACAAGCTTGGCATCCCGCCCGGTGATGGAGGGTATGGATACTCGGCCGACAAGGTCCGCAACCTGCCGAGATTCGAACTGTCCGACGCAATCGACTACTACGAGCGCGTCCGAACGGAGACTTTCGCCTACCTCGACTCGCTGACCGACGACGACTTCGACCAAGCTCCGGGCCGCGGAAACTGGCCCGAGTTCACTATCGGCCTGATGTTCAGCCACCTGATCGTGGAGCAAGCGCAACACACAGGCCAGGTCGCCTACCTGAGAGGCATTCAGCGCGGCCTGGGCGTGGACAGGTAGTTCGCCAGCCCTGCACCGGTAGGGCAATGCTTCAGGCGGAACGGGCAGAGCATTCGCCTCTGTCCCGTCAGCACCCGGGCACGCACCAGCGACCGCCCTGCCGGTCTTGCCAGGACAGATTTTTGTCGGCGTGAACGTGTACATATCGCTCACGGCGCGCGGCCTGAATCCCGGCCTGCACGTCGTGGCTCGTGCCTCTCGGCCCGAGGCTGAAGAGAAGCTGCGAAGGCCGGCGCGGACCGCGTGATCTCCCCGTATGTCATAGGCGGCAGGCAAATGGCCCGCTCAGCGATGGAGGGGATCCGCTAGCTTGCTCTTTTCTCTGGGTGTGCGGCAGTACGTCAGCCGCCGAACGCGGCAGAGTGGCGCTCACGTAGATGGATCGGGGTCGTTTCTGCAGAGTTGACGCATCCGCATTCTTACGAGGCGCAGCTCCTCGTATGAGTAGTCGTCGCCCAACAGGTCCTTTACGGGCCTCAGGAGATCGCCGCCTGCCTCGAGGAATGCGCGCTCGATGCGCTCGTATCGCCGCGGCTCGGGCATGAGGTGTGCGATGTCGGGCGCGCTGCCTTCTCTCGTGAGCTGCTCCAGGTGGTTGAGCACGCTTCCCTCAGTGATGCCGCGTTCGCGGGCGATCTCCGCAATCGTCAGACCCTCGCGCAACAGATCGAGTGTTACCGCGTGGGTGCGTCCGCTGCCCGGCGTGGTCTCGGAGTGGCTCAGTCTCGACGTGACGGCAGACGGCTGGCGACCCAACTCCGCCGCAATCTCGTCGATCGTACGGCCTGACTCGAACATGCTCTTAAGCTGACGCTCTTCCTCTGGCGTCCACTCGTATGCGCGCGGATGCGACTGCCTGGCTTGGTCAATGTGCAAGGCATCCTCATGTGCTGGTGGTGAAACCTGCGAATGCTCAGAATCGCGCGATTTGCCAGTGACGCCGTTCCTTTCCAGCAACTCCCTCAGGGGCCGCAGCCGGCTCGGATGGCGTAGGCCCCTGAGGGCCTTGCGCTCTATGTGACGCACCCGCTCCCTGGATACGCTCAGGCTCGAGGCTATCTCCTGGAGCGTGTGCTCGCGCCCGTCTTCCAGGCCGAACCTGCGGCTGATCACGTGGGCTTCGCCCTCGCGGAATGTGGAGAGCACGCTACCCACGTGGCCGCGTAGCGTGTCGCGAACGGTATCGCTCAGGGAAGAAAGGTCGACAGGGCGGTCGAAGACCCGCGAAAGCAGCCTCTCGTACGGCGTCGGCGAGGCAGCGGGTACCTCCTCGTTCGGCGAAGTCGCACCCGGCGTCGCTCCGGTCTCGGCCACGTGCTCGGCGATGGCCGCGAGAAAGCGGTCGCCGAACTGGTCCGCCTTAGCCTTGCCCACTCCCCTGACATCGAGCAGGGAGTCGCGGTTCGTCGGCAAACTTGACGCCATGTTGCGCAGCGCAGTGTTGCTGAATACGACGAACGCGGGGACGTCTAGCGAGTTTGCAATCTCCAATCTGAGTTGGCGCAGTTTTTCGAACAGGGCGGCATCGTGCAGGGCGGCATCGTGCCCTTTCGATCCGCCTTTCTCGCTGGGCCTGCTCTCGGTCCTCCTGAAAAGCTCAATCTTCTCGCGGCTCTTGAGAAACTCCCTGCCATCGGGGGTGACCGAAAGTGTGGGGAACTCCCCCGTCGCCCGCGCGACCAGGCCCCTTTCGATGAGTTGGTCCGCGATGTCGATCAGCTCATCTTTCGACGTGTTTCGGGCGATGCCGTGGACGGACAGCCTGTCGTGGCCCAGCTCCAGAATGCGCCTGGCACGGCTACCCCGGAGCACGTCCACGACGTAGCTGACGCCGAATCGCTCACCGGTGCGAATTATCGCGGAGAGCACTTTCTGGGCAGTCACCGTGCCGTCGTAGGTGCTGCCGGCAGGGGAGGGCGCTTCGCTCGCCAAGCAGTGGTCGCAGGCGCCGCAGTTGACTTGCGCCAACTGCTCGCCGAAATAGGCCAGCAGAAACTTCCGGCGGCAAGTCCTGCCGGCTCCGTACTCGACCATCTTTGCGAGCCTCTCCTTAGCGGCGTCCCGCTCCGGCGCGCTCTCAATCTGGTCGATGAAGTAGTCCTGCTTCATCTTGTCAGCAAGGGTGAAGAACAGCACGCACTCGCTGGGTTGACGGTCCCTCCCGGCCCTGCCGGTCTCCTGGAAGTAGCCTTCGATGGTCTTGGGCAGGTTGTAGTGGACGACGAGCCGGATGTTCGGTTTGTCCACGCCCATGCCGAAGGCTATCGTCGCGACGATGATGGGAATCTCGCCGCTGATGAACCGCTCCTGGGTCTGCCGGCGTACGCCGTCTTCCAGCCCGGCGTGGTAGGGCAGCGCTCTGAAACCATTTCCGGACAGGCGCGACGCCACATCCTCCGTGTCCTTGCGCGAGAAGCAGTAGACGATGGCCGAGCCGTCGCCAAGCTTTCTGAGCATGGCGTCCAGCTGCTCGAAGCTGCGCCGTTTGGGGGTCACCCTGTAGGTGAGATTCGGGCGGTTGAAGCTGGAGATGAACCTCTCCGCTTTGGACATCCTGAGCTGGTGAAGTATGTCCTCGCGGACCCTCTCGGTAGCCGTGGCGGTGAGTGCGATCACGGGCGTGTTGGGAAACCAGTCTCGCAACGTCTGGAGGTTGCGGTAGTCTGGCCGGAAGTCGTGGCCCCACTCGGAGATGCAGTGGGCTTCGTCGATGGCGATGAGGCTCGGCATTACGGCGTGCAGAAAGTCGCTGAACCGCGGCACCACCAGGCGTTCCGGGGCGACGTAGAGGATGTCCAGGCGGCCGTGATATGCGTCCATCTGCACGCGGCTGACTTCTGCCTGCGTCATGGTGCTGTTGATAAAAGCGGCCCTGACGCCTTTGGACCTGAGCGCGTCGACCTGGTCCTTCATCAGGGCGATCAGCGGCGAGACTACCAGGGCTACGCCGTCGAGCAGCACCGCCGGTAGCTGGTAACAGATGGACTTGCCGCCGCCCGTCGGCATGAGCACCAGCGAATCGCGCCTGGCGAGCACGTTCCGGATGACGTCTTCCTGGTTGGGCAAAAATCTATCGTGCCCAAAGCGCTGTTTGAGCAAGCCCGCCAGGTCTATATCGGCCGACTTACTGTCGCTCATGCTCTTGAATTCCTGGTCGCGCCGAGAATTTGCGGCGCAAAATCGCGTAATCTGTCTCATTCTGTTTCATTCTGTCACATCTTGTAGCTCGGAGCCTTGGCTGTTCGCGACAACTTGCAACGCTGACGAGACGAAAACAGGCAAGAAAGTTACAACATGTGACAGAAATGAGACAGGTGGCGGGAGGTCCCAAGGCCGCGCCTTCACCCCCATCCCCGTATCGAGTACGGGGCCGGCTCTAGCCTTCCCCCATCAAGGGGGAAGGGACACTCGGATTGCGGGGTCAGTTCCATGTCGAAGGGAGAATAGCACAGATGTGCGCAGCATTCAAGGAGGCTGGGCGGCGGGCGTGTTGGCCCGCCCGCGCCCGGTGGTGTACAATCGCCCCGGTGAATTTTCCGCCGGTTCGGCGCTTGGGGTGCTTCAATCGACCAGCAACTTGCATTAGAGGCGGCCACGCTGACGGGCATCGGGATGGCCACGGCGTTCGGACTTCTGCTCCTCTTGATCGTTGCTGTGGTCGCGGTCAGGCTGATCAGCAAGGTGTTGTTCGAGCGCGGCAAAGCGGAGCCTGACGACGACACGCCGGACGCGGACGAGTATAGGGACAAGGCGTTGGCCGCGGCGATAGCCGTCGCGGCACTCGCTTCGCGCCCCATGCTTATTGCGCGCCGCCAAGACCAGGCCTGAGCGGGGTGACGGCGGGTTCTACGTGAGCAAACTGAGAGTAAACATTTGAACGAGCTCTGGGACTTTATTGGCTCGACGGGCTTCGCGAACTTTGACTGGCGAAACGGGGTTATGCTCCTCGTCGCCTTCGTCTTCATCTACCTCGCCATCACCCGTGACATGGAGCCTTACGAGCTGATACCCATCGGCCTCGGCATCGTTGTAGCGAACCTGCCGCTCACCGGCCTGATGGAACTGCCGACAGCGGAATCGGGATTCCAGGACTCTGGCGTGTTCGGCGTGATCTTCCACTACGGGCTGTCGTTCTGGAACATTCTGCCGCCCATCATCTTCCTGGGGCTCGGCGCGATGACCGACTTCGGGCCGATGATCGCCAATCCCAAGACGCTGCTACTGGGCGCGGCGGCGCAGGTCGGCATCTTCGTCGCCTTCTGGGGCGCGCTCGCCACCGGCCTGTTCTCGCTGCCAGAGTCTGCCGTAATTGGCATCATCGGCGGGGCCGACGGCCCGACCACGATTTTCCTTTCCGCCAAGCTGGCCCCCGAGCTGCTGGGCATAACCGCCGTCATCGCCTACTCGTACATGGCCACCATCGCCTTCATTCAGCCGCCGTTGATGCGCCTGCTCACGACTCGCAAGGAGCGGGAAATCGTGATGAAGCCGCCGCGCGAGGTGTCCAGGCGTGAAAGGCTCATATTTCCGCTTGCGGCAATGATCATAATCATCCTGGTCGTGCCGCGCGCCGCCCCGCTCATAGCGATGTTCATGATAGGCAACCTGTTCCGGGAGAGCGGTGTCGTACCCCGCCTGACCAACGCCGCCTCCAACGAGCTGCTGAACATCGCCACCATTCTCCTTATGATAACCGTGGGCACGCAGCTTTCGGCGGAGCGGGTGTTCAACTGGGAGACGCTTGTAATTCTCGGATTGGGGTTGGCCGCGTTCGCGTGCGGCACGGTGGGCGGCCTTCTCTTCGCCAAGGTGATGAACCTGTTCTTGAAGGATAAGATCAATCCGCTAATCGGGTCGGCGGGGGTGTCGGCAGTGCCGATGGCGGCGCGCATCACCCACCACGTGGGGCAGGAAGCCGATTCGAGGAACTACCTGCTTCAGCACGCGATGGGGCCGAACGTGGCGGGCGTGATAGGCTCCGCCGTAGTGGCGGGCGTGTTCATTTCGCTCGTGTAGCTCCGGACGGCTCCGTCCCCCGGCGGACCTGGACAGAGGACCTTACAGCGCATGGCTCAGACTCTTCGGGTGAACGTAAAGGGCAAGTGGTACACCGTCGAGGTGGGCAGCCTCCTCGAACGGCCAGTGCGCACGCTGGTGGACGGCGAGCCGTTCGACATCGACATCGAGTCGATCCCTCCGCAGGCGGAGGATCAGGCCGAGACAGAATCCGCGCCTGCGGAGGCGCCGACAGGCCGGCCGGACAACGCGCCCATCGAGCTAAGGCGCCTTCCCACGCCTGTAAAGGAATTTCGCTCGCCCATGCCCGGCGTCATCATCTCGGTAGACGTGAGGGAAGGCGACGAGGTCATAGTCGGCGACCAGATCTGCGTGCTGGAGTCGATGAAGATGCGCCAGGTCCTGCGTGCGGACTGGTCCGGCGTGGTGCGCCAGATACACGTGGCGCCGGGCCAGCAGGTGATGGACGGCAACCTGATCGCAGAGTTGGAGTAGCGGCGGCGCGCGGCGCGCCCGGCCGCTGGGAGGCCAGAACGATGAACGAACCGCGAACGTGGGCGATCAAATCGGCCCGCCTTTTCGATGGAACGGGGGCGCCGGCAATAGAGGACGCGGTCGTTCTGATCGAGGGGGAGCGAGTGGCCGCCGCCGGTCCGGCTTCCGACGTTGTGATTCCGAACGGCGCGGAGGTGCTGGACGCCGGCGACGCGACGCTGCTCCCCGGCCTGATCGACGCGCACGTTCACATGCTCCACACCGGATCCGCGTCCAGCGGAGTGGACTCCCGCGCCATGAACGACAGGCAACTGCTGCTGGTGGGCGCGCGCAACTCACTCGCGGCCCTGAAAAGCGGCCTGACGACCGTGCGCGATTGCGGCGACCATGATTACATGACGCTGACGCTACGTGACTCCATCGCCGAGGGGGTGCTGCCCGGCCCGCGTATGCTCTGCTCAGGGCCGGTCATCACGTCCACGGCGGGCCAGCTCTGGTGGACCGGCATCGAGTGCGACACGCCGGACGAGCTGCGGCGGGCGGTGCGGACGCTTGCAAAGAACGGCGTGGACTTCATCAAGCTGATGGGTTCGGGGGGCAACGCGACGCCGGGGTCGAATCCAGAGGTGTCGCAGTACGACGAGGAGGGCTACCGCGCGGTGGCGGATGACGCCCACCGCCTGGGCAAGAGAGTAGCGGTGCATGTTCACGGAGTGGACGCCATTCGCATGGCCGTGGACGCGGGAATGGACACTCTGGAGCATTGCCCGTTCCGGGCGAACGGCGGCATCGAGTACGACGCCGCGCTGGCCGAGGACATACGACGCAAGGGCATCATCGTCAGCATCGCCATGCCCGCCACCTGGTACAGGCTTCGGGCGGAGGACATGCGCGACGTGCGGGCTCACCCCGGCCATCTGTGGGAGAGCCGGCCTGAGAGCATCCGGGCCATGTACGAGGCGGGAGTCAAGCTGGTGGTGAGCAGCGACCAGGGATCGACCGGCACCGCGATAGACGAGCTGCACCTGCTTATGGCCTGCCTCGTGCAGCGCGTCGGTATGTCGGCGGAGGCCGTTATCTGCGGCGCGACGGGCCTGGCAGCGGAGGCGCTCGGCTTGGAGGGCGAGCTCGGCACCGTCGTGCCGGGCAAGCTGGCGGACCTGGCGCTGGTGGACGGCGACCCCTTCGCCGACATGGCGGCGATGGCAGACGTGCGGACGGTGGTCAAGGGCGGCCGCGTGGTGGTGCGTGGTGGTGCGGTGGTGGTGTAGGGGCAGCGAGGGGAGAAGGAGGACAAGATGGCGTTGTTGGACGTGGACAAGTGGAAGTACGTGGGAGTAGACGGCTGCAAGGGCGGCTGGTTCTGCGTTGGCTATGACGACAGCGGCGACTACGGCTTTGCGGTTTTCTGTTCGTTCAGGGGACTGCTGGATAGCGTCAGCAGTGCTGAGCTTGTCCTAATCGATATTCCCATCGGGCTGCCGGAAGCCCCCGGTGGGCGCGAGTGCGATTTCGCCGCTCGCGCCTTGCTTGACCACCCTTATCGCAAAAGGAGCGTGTTCCCCACACCGACTCGGCAGACTGTCGAACAGGCCAAGAGAGACCCGACGAACTACGGGGCCGCTGCGACTGTGCAGAGGAGCTCTTCCGGTAAAGGCCTCCAAAAGCAAGCTTTTGCGATTGTACCCAAAATTGCTGAAGTAGACGAAATGATGATTACTCCCAACAGCAGCGCCAATCCGTCTGTGCGCGAGGTACATCCTGAGCTTTGCTTCTGGGCACTGAACTTCAAGAGGGCTATGCGCGATTCAAAGAAGACTGAGGCAGGTTGGAGTCAGCGGCTTCGTGTGCTTACCAAGTACCACGACCGGGCCCAAGAGATTTGCGACCATGCAATTGCAGGTCTTCTCAGGAAGGTTGTTGCTCGCGACGACATTCTGGACGCTCTTGCGGCGGCGGTTACCGCCCGCCTTGTCTGCACCAAACCGGATGGCTGCCGAGCCGCTCCCATAAACCCACCGACGGACAACAAGGGCCTGCCGATGGAGATGGTGTACTGGCTGCCAGTGAAGGCGCGATAAACGGCTAGCCGGCGGGCCATAGAGTCAATGTATTGGTGTGTATTCAGGCATCGATGTGGGCGGGTTTCAAACCCGCCCCTACAGTTTTCCCCGGTGCGGCCCAGGTGTACGCCGCGCTTCTCTGGAGCACGGCCCGCGGCCCTAGGCCGGCCTGAACTTCACCAGCGTCGTGTCCGGAGTGACCGCGTCGAACTCGGCGACGACCGGCATGTTTATCGCCAACTCGTCGTGCGGGCAGTCTACGACGTTCGACACCATGCGCACTCCCTCATCCAACTGTACTATCGCGTACACGTAGGGAGAGTCCGCGCGAAATGACGGGTGGGCCGGCTGGTGCACGATGGTGTACGAGTAGACGCGCCCCCTGCCGCTCGCCGTCACCCAATCTAGGTCGGACGACAGGCACTCGGGGCATAGCTCGCGCGGGTAGAAGAACACCGTCGAGCAGGTGCGGCAGCGCGGCAGAACCAGCTCGCCGCGCTTGGCCGCGTCCCAGAAGGGCGCGGTTAGCTCTGGATTGACCGGGACCGGCAGCGGTTTGTTGTATTCGGTGGTCATGTGGGACGTCCTCCGGCCCTGTCTGCTGACTGTGGCCGCCTTTGACACGGCGTCACCCCCATCCCTTCGACAGGCTCAGGGCAGGCTCTAACCTTCCCCCATCGAGGGGGAAGGGACTCTTGGGAAGGCTGATTTCCTGCGCCTACCCCTGTCAGCCCATTGAGGGGGAAGGGACTTCTTGGAAGGCTCACTTCCCACACTTGCCCTTGACCGCCCATCGAGGGGGAATGGACTGTTGATGTTCCCTTTCGTTGCTAAAGCGTGTTCTCGGAACCGAGAACCAGCGAGCACATCTCGCTCGCCGTGCCCCCTCAACCATTCACCATGCATAAGTCGTTGAGGGCTACCTGCCTCACGCCCGCCTTGCCCATTATCTGGCGCGCGCCCTCTATCACGTGGCGGAACCCGCCGGCGAGGCCGGGCTGTCCGCCCGATAGCTGGCCGCCGTCGGTGTTTATGGGAAAGCTGCCCTTGAAGGTGGTGTCGGTGGACTCGTAGAACGGTCCGATCTCGCCCTTCTCGCAGAACCCGGCATCTTCGAGGCTCACGGCCACGAGGATCGTGTATCAATCGTAGAATTCGGCGAACTGCATGTCCCCCGGGGCATAGCCTGCCATGCGGAATGCGCGCGCGGCAGACACCCTGGTGGGGGTCTCGGTGACGCGCGGCATCTGCCAGACGTTGGCTGGGCCCTGCTCCAGCCCGGCGCCCAGGATGTACACCGGCCGGTTGGGGAGCGCCTTCGCGCGCTCCGGCGTGGTCACGATGCAGGCGGCGGCGCCGTCGCAGGGCATCACTGTCTCCAGAATGTGGAGCGGATAGTTGATGTAGCGCGAATTGAGTACGTCGTCGGCGGTGATGGGCTGGCCATAGAACGCGGCGTTCTCGTTTGGAACCGCGTTGAACCGCTCGTCGACGGCGACTTTGGCCATCTGTTCGGGGGTGGTGCCGTACTCGTACATGTGGCGAGTGAACATCAGGCCGTAGCCGGTGTTCGCTCCGGCGGCCGGGCCGAACGGCTCCTCCCACTCTGAGCGCACACCCGGAGGACCGCCGCCACCCCGCTCGGCGCGGGAGCTGCCTATGACGACCAGGACGGTCTCGCACAGCCCGGCGTTGATGGCGGACGCCGCGACGGTGGTGGCCGTCGCGCCGCTCGCGCCCTGCATGGTGACTCCGGTGGCGAACGTGGGGCGTATGCCGATGTATTCGGCCATGGCGGCCGGCGCGGCGTCGGAGCCGTCGGTGACGATACCGTCGATGTCGCTCTTGCTGATTCGGGCGTCTTCGATCGCCAGGCGCGCCGCCTCGGCGTTGAGGCCGTACACCGTGCGGTTGGGATGCGTACGCCGCGTGGGCACCTCGCCGATTCCCACAATCGCGGCCTTGCCTCTGAGAGTCACGTCGGGCACCTCCTCGGCGTTTTGGCCCCGCCCTCTGGCGGCGCGCCAAGTCGCCTCGCTTTGGGCGTAATGCTACCATAAACGCGCGGGTGGCGGGCAGCGGCGGCCATGCCCGGCGGCGTCCGCAAACTTCACGATGTGGTATAGTAGGCAATTGCGCGCGGGCGCGTCCGATCCTGTGGTCCAGCGGTGGCAGGCCTATGACAGTGCTGAACGCTATCAGACCCCTCATGTCGTCACCGAGACGCAGGGAGGTTTTGGTGGCGGTCACGGCGGCGTACATGCTCGTCCAGTTGTCCAGCATGCCCGTCGCGCTATCGCTTCCCACGCTCGCCACCGAGTTTGGCGCGGGATTCGACGACACAGCGTGGATCGTGACCGTGTACCTGCTGATGCTGGGCAGCTTCGTGCTGCTCGGCGCGCGCATGGGCGACCGGTTCGGGCACGAGCGGGTGTTCGCTCTGGGAATCGTCGCCTCGCTGGTCGGCTCCCTGCTCATCGCCGTGTCCAACGATCTATGGCAGATCGTCATGTGGCGCGGCCTGACCGGCTTCGGGTCGGCCATGATAATGGGCAACGCCAACGCTATACTCGCCGTCACCTACCCGGCGGAGATGCGTGGACGCGCGTTCGCGATGCCGATTGTGGGTGCCCGGTTTGCCACGCTGCTGGGCATGTTCCTGTTCGCGGTGTTCCTGCAGTTCTTTACGTGGCGGCTCGTCTTCGTGACGTTCCTTCCGATGGGATTGATTGCGGCGGCGGCCGCCATCCCGATGATCCGCAGCAGCAAGCCGCCCTCGCCAGAGGAGCGCGAGGGCGCCGCTCCGGGGGGCATCGACTGGATAGGCTCTTTCCTTCTGGTGGCCACCGCCGCGGTGCTCGTCCTCTCCGGCAGCCACCTGCACGCGGGCGAGGAGTCGTTCACCTCCCAGGACGGCCTGATCTACCACCTGCCGATGCACGGCCTGTTCCTGGTGCTGCTGGTTGCCTTCATCGTGGTGGAATGGCGGTTCGCCAGGACGCCCATAGTGGAGCTGCGCCACTTCAGGGAGAAGTACTTCTCCATGTCGCTCATCTCCAACACCACGTTCCACTTCTCGATGTTGGCCACCATGACGCTGGTGCCGTTACTGGTGGAAGAGGGCTTCAACCAGGAGCCGATAGTGGTGCCGTTCGTGCTGCTGCCCAACCAGGTGATGGGGGTGTTCGTCTCGATGGCGGCCGGCTGGGTGTACGACCGCTACAACCCCAAGTTTCTGCGGCCCGGCGCGATGCTGATGATTGCCGGCGGCTTCTTGTTTCTGGGCCTGTTCGCTCGCAGCGTGAAGTTGTGGATGATCCCGATCCTGATGCTTCCTATATCTATCGGCTCGTCTATTTTCAACCCGATAAACAACGCGACGGTGATGAGCGCGCTGCCGCTGCGGCACCGCGGTATTGCCTCCGGTATGCTGGAGACGACCCGCGAGATGGGCCACGCATTTGGCGGCACCGTGTCGGCTACCGCGCTCGCGATGGTACTGCCGGCCGGCATCGCGCACCTGACGAGCGAGCAGGCGAGCCCGCACTATTTCGAGGGCTTCGTGTTCTCGTGCCTGCTGGTGGTGTTCGTTATGGTGGCGGGCGGAGCGGTCGCATATTTCCACAAGGCCGCCAAGGCGGAACCGCCGCCAGCGCAGCCGCGGCCTTCATACGAGTCGGCGGGAGCGGACGACTAGGCCGCTCAATTAAGGCGGCAATCAAACTGGAGGCGCAACTATGAGTCTATCCGAGGTCAAGGCGCTTACGTTCGACGTCTTCGGCACTGTCGTCGATTGGCGGGGCAGCCTGATTCGCCAGGGCAAAGAGCTTGGCCGCGAAAAGGGCCTCGACGTGGACTGGGCGGTTTTCGCGGACAGGTGGCGCGGCGGATACGGCCCGTCGATGGGCCGCGTCCGCAGGGGCGAGCTGCCCTGGACGAGGATCGACGATCTGCACCGCATGATCCTGGACGACCTGCTGGTCGAGTTCGGCATCGACTGTTTGGACGAGGAAGAGAAGCGGGACTGGAACAAGGCCTGGCACAGACTAACGCCGTGGCCCGACTCGGTGGAAGGCCTCACCAGGTTGAAGAGCGGCTACGTCATTGCCACGCTGTCGAACGGCAACGTGGCGCTGCTCACCAACATGGCCAAGTTCGGCGGCCTGCCCTGGGACTGCATTCTTTCCGCCGAGTTGATGAAGCACTACAAGCCGGACCCCGAGAGCTACCTGGGCGCGGCCTACCTGCTGGGGCTCGAACCGCGAGAGGTAATGATGGTGGCCGCCCACAAGGGCGACCTTCGCGCCGCCCAGAAGGTGGGCCTCAGGGCCGCTTTCGTGCCGAGGCCGGGGGAGTGGGGGCCGGACCGCGAGATAGATTGCAGCCCCGAAACCGACTTCGACGTCAATGCCACGGACTTCAACGACCTGGCGCAGAAGCTCGGGTTGTAGCGCGCCAAACGAGGGAGAACCTTAAGTTCTGTGGCTATAGATTCCTCGACTGCGCTCGGAATGACATTCAACCTAGCTCGGAATGACTGGATGACATCGCTCTGGATGACACAGTGGGTAGCTCGTCTTTCTAAGCTGCCGAACCAACTAGGAGAAAACGATATGGGAAGACTGGATGACAAGGTTGTCGTGGTGACGGGCGCGAGCCGCGGAATCGGCGCCGAGATTGCCAGGGTGTTCGCGGCCGAGGGCGGCAAGGTAGTCTGCGCCGCGCGCACGCTGCGCGAGGGAGACCACCCGCTGGAGGGATCGCTGGACACCACGGTTGCCCAGATCCGGGAAGCCGGCGGCGAGGCCACGCCCTCGACCGTCAACATCTCGCTGCCGGAGGACTGCGAGCGGCTGATGCAGGAGGCGCGGGATGCCTACGGCCCCGTGGACGTGCTGGTGAACAACGCGGCGCTCACCTACTTCATACCGATCAAGGACTATCCGCTGAGGCGCTGGATGCGCTCGTGGGCGGTCAACTTCCACGCCCCGTTCATACTCAGCCAGCTCGTGCTGCAGGACATGATACCGCGCGGCTCGGGGAGCATAGTGAACATCTCGTCCGGCGCGGCCATTGGCCCCGGGCGCGGCCCCTATCCCGACGCGCCGGCCAACAGCGGCGGCACCTGCTACGGCGCGGAGAAGGCGGCGCTGGAACGCTTCACCCAGGGCCTGGCGCAAGAGGTGTACCAGCACGGCATTTCGGTCACCTGCGTGTCGCCGTCCCAGGTGGTGCCCACGCCGGGCACAGTGTTTCACAACCTGGTGAGCGGCATGGACGACCCCCGGGGCGAGCCAGTGGAGCTTATGGCGCAGTCGTCGCTGCTGCTGGCCAGCGAGCCGCTGGACAAGGTGACGGGCCGCGTCACGTACAGCCAGCAGATACTCAAGGAGTTCGGCTGGATCGAGGACGCTAAGGGCACCGGAGTGGACCCGGCGAGGCCCGGCAGCGGATACAGCCTCGTCTAGCCCGCCTCGGCGGCCAGCGCAAGAGCCAAACGAGGAGAGGACACACCATGCAGTCTTCGCACGTGACCGTTTCGCAGCGAATGCCTAACGCCTTTTGACTGGGTTGAGGCGAGTTCCTTGCCCGTGAGGTAAACAAGCTGCCCGGAGTCATCGACGTTTCGTTCGAGATGGAGACCCGCATGGCATCTGTCACGTTCGATCCGGCCGAGGTTGGCGAAGACGCGATACGCGCCGCGATCAGCGAGGCCGACCGCCGCTCCGCCGCCGAGGGCGAGGCGACGCCGGAGGTTGGCCTGCTGCTGGGCGAGGAAGACCCCGGCGACGATGGATGAAGGCGCCCACGAGGGCTTCACGCCGTCGGACGGACTCGCGCTCGCCCAGCTTCTTGCCGACAAGCTCGACCTCGCGCTGACGCCGGTGGCGCTCGCGTTCGTAGAGCGCGAGCCGGCGAGCGTCGCTCCGCTCGGCAAGCAGCCGCCGTCGTTCTGCACTCTGTGGCGCTGGGCCGAGGAGCGGCCGATCTACGTGTCCGCTGAGCAGCATACCGGCTGCGAGATAGGCGGCATGGTGGCCGGGTTCGTTTCGGAGGAGGGACGCGAAGAGCGTCTGGCTGCCAAGCTCGAGGAGATGTGCGAGGCGGGACAGGGTGAACTGGAGGAGATCGCTCGGACGCCCCGCTTCCCCGGCGGAAACGCCGGCGTGGTGTACGGACCAATATGGGACATGCCCGTGCCGCCCCAGCTTGCGCTCATGTGGGCCACACTGCCACAGATGGGTGTGTTGCAGGAGGTGATGGGGACCATTCTGTGGCGCAACAACTCCCGGGGCGCCGCGTTCACACGGCCCGCCTGCGGAGTGCTGGCCATAGCCGACGAGAGGGGCATGCCCGCCATGTCGCTGGGGTGCTTGGGAATGCGGGTCTACACCGGCATACCGCCCGGCCACTTCCTGATGGCCGTACCCGCTGGACGGCTGCCGCAACTGGCGTCCGGCCTCGCCGCCAGGGATGACGCCAGTGAACGCCTGGAGCACTACGCCGAGCGGATGCGGCAGGGCCGCCCGGCCTGAAACCGGGCCTGGGCACGCCCCGCAAGGAGGGGAATGATATGGATCTGGTTATCATCAACGGCAACGTTCACACGATGGACTACCGCGACACGCTGGCGCAGGCTGTGGCCATCCGCGGCGGACGAATCGTCGCCATCGGCTCCAACGCTGACGTCGAGGAGTACCGCAGGCCGGGCGTTCCCGTTATCGACGCTTCGGGCCAGACCGTGCTGCCCGGGTTCATCGAGCCGCACGACCACCTGGCGGCGCAGCCCTCCTGGAAGCTCGCCGTGGACGTCAACACAGACCCGAAAATGACCATCTCCGACGTGGTGGACCGCGTGCGCGAGCGGGCCGCCAATACGCCCCGCGGCGAATGGATCATGGGCGTCGGCTACGACCAGACCTACGTCGCCGACATGCGCCACCTCAACAAGCACGACCTGGACGCAGCGACGTCCGACCACCCGGTTGTCATTTCCCACGTCTCGGGCCACCTCGCCTACGTGAACAGCATGGCTATGGAGCTGGCCGGAATACACTCCGAGCGCGAGGACCCGCCCGGCGGCCGCTTCTACCGCTTCGAGGGCACGGCGGAGCCGAACGGCGTGCTGGCGGAGCTGCCGGCGCAGATGCCGGTCATGGAGCGCATTTCGCCGCACCCACAGGACAGGCTTGTCGAGGCGTTCGCCGAGGCGCAGCTCGACAACCTGCGCGTGGGAGTGACGTCGGTGCACGACGCCGCGGTCGCGAACTTCTTCGGCGCGGGCGGCTACGACCTGTACAACCGCGTCAAGGACCTGGGCCAGCTCAAGCTCAGGGTGAACATGTTCATCCTGTACGAGTCGCTGAAGGAGATGGACTACTCGGTCCAGACGGGAGACGGAGACGAGTGGCTACGGGTCGCCGGGTGCAAGATAGTGTCCGACGGCTCGATACAGGGCCTGACCGGCGCGCTGCGCTCCCCCTACTGGTGCGACCTGAACGAGAAGGCGTGGACCATTTATCCCCAGGAAGAGCTGGACGAAATGGTCTTCGACCTGCACCGTCGGGGCTACCAGGTGATTACCCACGCGAACGGCGACGCGGCGATCGACTCCATACTGGACGCCTACGAGAGGGCGTTGACCAGGCTGCCCCGACCCAACCAGCGATTCCGCATCGAACACTGCCAGATGTGCTGGCCCGACCACATCAACCGCATGAGACGGCTGAACGTGATCCCCAACTACTTCGCCAGCCACGTCTTCTACTGGGGCGATAGGCACCGCGACATCTACCTGGGTCCGGACCGTGGGCCGCATATCAGCCCCGTGGGCGCGGCCATCCGCGCGGGCCTGCGGCCTCTGCTTCATAATGACACCCCGGTCACGCCGGTCAACCCCCTGATGTGCGTGCAGAGCGCCGTCAGTCGCATGACCCGCGACGGCGACGTGCTGATGCCGGAACTGGCTGCTCCGGTGCTCGAGGCGCTGCGGGCCGTGGGGAGCAACGCGGCGTACGGCGCTTACGAAGAGGACATCAAGGGCTCGCTGGAGGTGGGCAAGCTGGGCGACGTTGTGGTGCTGGAGGAGGACCCGTTCGTTGAGGCGGGCCACACCCTGAGCCAGATCAAGGTGGCCGGCACCATTGTCGGCGGGCGGCTGATGTACGACACCGATAGCCTGTCGGTGGGGTAGGGGACGTCCCGGCTCCCCGCTTCTGACCGCCGAAAGTATTGGCTGTCTACATCCGCGTAAACCGCCGCCGCCAGCGTGCGGCCCGGAGGGAGTATGTCCGAATTCTCATTGAAGGTGGGCGACGTAGAGATAGTCGCACTTTCCGATATGAACCTGCCGTTCCCGACGCCCATCCCGCAACTGTTCCCCGGAACCGACGCAAAGGACTGGGACCCCTACAAGGAGCTTTATCCCGACACGTTCGACGGCGAACACATGCTGATAGAGATAGGGTGCTACCTGCTGCGGTCTCAGGGCCGGACCATACTCATCGACACGGGATATGGGGAAGGCCCCATCGAGTCGATAGGTGGACGTCGAGGAGAGTTGATGGGCGATCTCGCGGCCAAGGGCGTCAGCCCGGAGGAGGTGGATACCGTCTTCATCTCCCATCTCCATTCGGACCACGTGGGCTGGAACGTTGTCGAGCGGCACGGCGAGCTCGCTCCGGCCTTTCCGAATGCCCGGTATATGGCCCACCAAGCCGATCTCGACCACTTTCGCAGGCCGGAAGTACAGGCGGCTCTGCCCTTTCCTTTCATGGATAGGTGCGTGGAGCCAATAGTCGAAATGGGCCTGTTCGACGCCCTGAGCGAGGATACCGACCTGACTTCTGAGGTCAGGGTACTGCACACGCCCGGCCATACGCCGGGTCACATGAGCGTCCTCGTACGCTCGCAAGGCGAAGCGGCCCTGATTCAGGGGGACGTGCTGGTGCATCCGGCACAGGTGACCGAGGACGACTGGAACTGTATCTTCGATTACGACTGGCCGCTGTCCACCGAGACCCGCAGGAAGATGTTGGACGACGTGGAGGCCCAGGGAACTCCTGTCATATCGTGCCACTTCCCAGCCCCAGGGTTCGGGACGGTCAGACGTAAGGAAGGCAGGCGCTACTGGCAGGTGGGACTGGTCGAGTAGAGACGACCAGCACACCCGGAGCCAACCGTTTCAGCCTGCCGTGCCACGCTCCTTCTCTATGAGGGTTCGCCGCAGTATCTTGCCGGATGCGTTCTTGGGGATGGCGTCGGTGAACTCCACCTCGCGCACGCGCTTGAACGTGGCGACCTTGCCCGCGACGAATGCCATTACGTCGTCGCCGGTCACCTCAACTCCCGGCCTGCGCACCACGAACGCCTTGGGAATCTCGCCCGATTCTTCGTCCAGCTTGCCGATGACAGCGGCGTCGGCGATGGCCGGGTGTTCGAGGAGCAGGCCCTCGAGCTCGGCGGGCGGAACCTGGAAGCCCTTGTACTTTATGAGCTCCTTCTTGCGGTCCAGCACCCACACGCTACCGGACTCGTTGGCGCGAACGATGTCGCCGGTGCGCAGCCAGCCGTCCTCGGTTATGGTCTCGGCGGTGGCCGCGTCGTTCTGGTAGTAGCCCTTCATCACCTGGGGCCCGCGAACGAGGAGCTCTCCTATCTCCCCCGCCGGCAAGTCCCTCTCGCCCGTCTCCAGGTCGACCACACGCTCTTCGGTGTCGGCCAGCGCCGGGCCGACGGAGCCAGGAGTCGCCAGGTGCGGCTCCGAGAAGTCTACGTTGGACACCGGGGAGAGCTCGGTCATGCCGTAGCCCTGGATGACCGGCGCGCCGACGGCCTCGGCCATCTTTTGCTGCAGCTCCGCGGAGCACGGCGCAGCGGCGAGGAACCCGACTTTGAGAGCGGAAAGGTCGTAGTCCGATACGCCCGGATACAGCGTCAGTCCAAGGGCGACGGGCGGCACCGTGTAGAGTTGCGTGACGCCGTGCCGCGACATGAGGCCCAGCAGCGCGTCCATGTCGAACCGGCCCATCATAACTTGCGTCGCGCCCGTCATCACGGCGGCGTTCATCAGAGCCTGCATTCCGTAGATGTGGAACAGCGGCAGGTGCACAAGCAGCACGTCATCTGCGGTGAGCTTGACCGACTCACCGGGCCTCACCACGAACTGCGTGAGGTTGGTCGTCAGATTCTGGTGCGTGAGCATGACGCCCTTGGACAGGCCGGTGGTGCCGCTGGAGTATGGCAGTGCGGCGAGGTCCTCGATGGGATCTATTCGCACGTCCGGCACGGCTGAGGGCGCGGACTCTATCAGACCCCAGAACGAGTCCGAGTCATCGGCGGAGTCCTCGATCACGATGAGACGCTCGACGCAGGGGGCCGCGTCCCTGGCAAGCCGCGCCATCTCCAGCAGGCTGTGGTGTACGACGAGGACACTGGAGCCGCTGTTGTTTAGCTGGTGGGCTATCTCGCGCTCGCGGTATCCGGAGTTGATCGTGGACGCGACGCCGCCCGCCTTGACGATTGCGTAGAAGGCTATGACGAACTCGACGCAATTGGGCGCGATGAGTCCAACGGTGTCGCCCTTCGCCACGCCCAGGGTCGCGAGCGCGGCGGCGAATCGATCGCTGTACTCGGCAAGCTGCGCAAACGTGTAGCTTCTTTCGCCGTCAATCACGGCGATGCCGTTGGGGTCGCGTGCAGCCGCTCGCGTCAGCAGCGCCTGCACCGGGTAGGCCTCGTATGGGGCCATCGAACGCCTAAGTGTTTTCAATTCCACCATCG
This sequence comes from Dehalococcoidia bacterium, assembly GCA_965226695.1. Lineage (GTDB taxonomy): Bacteria > Chloroflexota > Dehalococcoidia > Lucifugimonadales > CATOSD01 > CATOSD01. Next base: position 1,458,762 of record OZ245405.1, on the reverse strand, counting down.
CAATCCTCACCTGTGTGTTGTGTATAAACCGGCCGATGCGATTTCCAGGCGGGCGGGTTGCAAACCCGCCCCTACACAATGGAGCTGTCGCCCACAAGCCCCGCGTGGGGGCGCTTCGTCAAGACAGATAGATTACCAGGCCCGCGTGGGGGAAAGTCAGCTCCAGGTTGGCGCCGCGCTCCCTCTGAAGCGCGGTCGCGTAATCTATTCTCGCAGGGTCGGTTTCCGGCAGCGTGTGCGGGCACTGCTGGCGGCGCTCCTCCTGCGGGCACAGGTGCATCCCCGCCTGGTGGTCCCAGAAGCCCACCAGTTTCATGGGAAAGAACAACACCTCAGACGCGTTGCGCAGGTCAGCGATGGTCTCGCTCGCGCGAAGGCCGCCGTCCGTTTCTATGCTTATTGTGATTCGTTCCATCTTCGGTCACGGCCTCCACGGCCCGGAGGTACGCGCCCTTCCGGGACCAATTCCAAAGTCGAACCCGGACGTCACGGGGTTGGGCCGCCGGCCGAGAAGTGGTCCCAGCCGCCGGCGGCAAGCCCGACCTCGCGTCCCGCGGCGTCCAGCACCCTTACTGATGGCGGGCCTTCCACTATCTCGCCGATTACGTGGACGGGGATTTCGACCGCGCGGACGGCGCTCTCCAGCACGTCCGGCGGTGCGGTGAAGAGCAGTTCGTAGTCCTCGCCGCCGCACAGCGCGAGCTCCAGCCACTCGCCGGGAAACGCTCGCCGCAGGCAGTCGTCGGCGGCCAGGTGCGCCCCACCCAACACGGCGCCCACACCGCTCGCCTCGCACAACTTGCCCAGGTCGGCCACTAGGCCGTCGCTAACGTCCATTGCGGCCCTCACGCCCGCTGCTGCCAGCGCCGCACCCTGCGCCACACGCGGCGCGGGCCGGTTGTGCGCCTCGCGGAGGTGACGTGCTGTCACGGCGTCCATACTGGACTCGAGTCCGCCCGTCATCATTCGCAGCCCGCCCGCCGAGCAGCCAAGGTGGCCGGTCACCGCGATCACGTCGCCCGGCCTGGCCGAGTCCCGCGTAAGTAGGCGCTCCCTCCCGTCCGGCGTCTGCGCCGCGCCCTCGAGCGCAACCGTAACGAAGAAGGTAGGGGACTTCACCACGTCGCCGCCGACAAGTGCTCCACCGTAGCAGCCGTGGGCCTCCATCATGCCAGCGTACATCTCCAACAGACCGGACGCCGGCAAGTCCGGGCGCAGTCCCAGTGTGACCAGCGAGCACACGGGCTCGGCGCCCATTGCGGCGGCGTCGCTGAGGTTCACCGCCAGCGCCTTCCAGCCCAGGTCATGCCAGGGCGTGTGGGCCAAGTCGAAGTGTACGCCCTCCACCATAGTGTCGGTGGTCAGCGTCCTCATGCCGGCGGGCGCGCTCACGGCGGCGGCATCGTCGCCTATGGACAGCCGGACGCGAAAGCCGCGCCGGCCCAACCCCGCGATGAGGGCGTCGTTGTCGTGCGCGACGGCACGGGCCAACAACTCGATGAGTCCGAATTCACCTACGTCTTGCACCAGCATGGGCCGCATTATACGCGCCCTCAAATTGACCGTCCAACAGCGGGGACTATCCACGAAGGGCTCGAAGGGCACGAAGGATGGCGGGCTTGGGGGACTCGGAGTTCTGCCAACTCCCCCGCACTTGGAGTATGATCTGTGCATACCCTACGCGAAAGGACGACTTCATGACGAACAGAGACACCGAGGCCGCCCTCCGCTACCACCGGGGCACCAATCATCCCGATGGCGGCCTTATGGACAGAAACCACGTGTGGGATCCCATGCACCCTCCGCTGCCGTACAAGTTGTACAGGGAGGTCGATTCCGTGCCCCTCGCCCTCGACGGCCCACCTGCCGACCTGCCGGCGCTGACCGCCATTTCGGTGAACGATGGCGATGGCGGGGCGGTGCGAACGCCGGGATTCGAGGCGCTGAGCAGGATTCTACATTACTCCGCCGGCATCACGAAGACATTGCGGCGCCCAGGCGGGCCGATGGCGTTCCGCGCCGCTGCCTGTACGGGCGCGCTGTTCCATATCGAGCTTTACGTGGTTTGCGGCGACATTCAGGGCCTGGACACGGGTGTGTATCACTACGACCCTGATGGGTCGTCGCTGGACCTGCTGAGGCAGGGCGACTACCGTTTGGCCGCCGCTAACGCCGCAGGTGGCGAGCCGGGCATTGCTGCCGCGCCGGCGAGCATCGTCTTCACGGACGTGACGTGGCGCAACGCCTGCAAGTACCAGGCGCGGGAGTACCGCCACGCCTTTTGGGACTGCGGTACGATACTGGCGAACACGCTGGCGATATGCTCCGCGAGCGGCGTTCCGGCGAGAGTCGCCGCGGGCTTCATCGACAACTCTATCAGCGAACTGCTGGGGCTGGACCCGCTGCGGGAGCTGCCGCTCGCGGTCGTGCCCTTGGGGTCCTCCCCTGATTCGACGTCGCTGCCGCGCAAGAATCTTCACCCCTTGAACTTCGAGACGGTACCCATATCCAGCCACGAAATCGACTTCCCCGCCATTCGAGAGATACACGCGGCGTCGTCTTTGGTGAGTTTCGAGGAGGCCGCATCCTGGCCGGTCGAGCCGCCGCAATCGTCCATGCCAGCGCCCGCCGGACGGCTCACGCCGCTGCGCCCCTCATCCGAGGAAGACACACCGCCAGATTCCATAGAGAGCGTTATCTTGCGACGGGGTTCAACGCGCCGGTTCTCTCGTGAGTCCATATCCTTCGCACAGCTATCGACCGCGCTGGAGCGGGCGACGAGGGGAGTGCCCGCCGACTTCCTGGCGGCGCCCGGCTCCGCACTCAACGACATTTACGTGCTGGTCAACGCGGTGGATGGCCTCGCCGAGGGAGCATACGTCTTTCACCGGGACAGGCTCGCGCTGGAGATGCTTAAAGAGGGTGAGTTCCGCGCCGAGGCAGGTTTCCTTGGGCTGGGCCAGGCGCTCGCTGCCGATGCCAGCGTCAATATCTTCTTCATGTGTGATCTCGCGCCCGTACTGGAGCGGTTCGGCAACAGAGGATACAGGGCGGCTCAACTGGACGCAAGCATAACCGCGGGTCGAATCTATCTCGCCTCATATGCTCAGCGTTTCGGTGCGACGGGACTGACGTTCTACGACGACCAAGTCACCGACTTCTTCTCCCCACACGCGCGGGGCAAGAGCGTTATGTTCATGGTCTCGCTGGGTAAACGGGGCGGCAACTGAGCATCCACTAAGGACGCTGAGGTCACGATGTGGGCGGGAAAGCGAACCGGCGAATCTTGACATGCTCCACCGCCGAGTTGACCAACTCACGCACGGGCAACTCGGCCTCCAGCCTGTGCACTACCTTGACGTCGCCGTGTATGACCGGATGAGCAGGCACGAAAAGCGAGCAGCAGTCCTGGTCCGGCAGAATCGACACTTCGAATGTGCCTATCTCGCGGGCGATGTCTATTATCTCGTTCTTGTTGAAGCCTATCAGCGGACGCAGGATGGGCATCTGGCCCGCCTCGTCGATGGCCGCGATGTTCTCCATAGTCTGCGAGCTGACCTGCGCCAGGCTTTCGCCCGTGACCAGCGCGATCGCGCCGTGCCGCCTCGCCAGCTCCTCGGCGATGCGCACCATGAACCGGCGGTACAGCACCACGCGGTATGACTTCGGCGTGGCGACGATTATGCGCTTCTGCACCTCCGCGAACGGCGCCAGGATGAGCGTGGAGTCGTACTGGTAGCGCGAAAGGTGCATCGCCAGCTCCTCGGCCTTCTCGATGGAGGACGAGTCGACCAGCGGGTAGCTGTGGAAGTGGACCAGGTGCGTGGGGCTGCCCCGCTTCATTATGTGCCAGGCCGCCACCGGTGAATCTATGCCCCCGGACAGCAGCGTCATCGTCTGGCCGCTTACGCCGAGCGGCAGGCCGCCGTAGGCTTTCATCTCGTCGAAGTAGACCAGGATCGACTTGCCGATCACGTCCACGAATATCTCAAGGTCGGGGTTAGACAGGTCCACCGCCGCGCCTGTCAACGCCTCGACGTAGGCGCCAAGCTCGATGTTGATGTCCAGCGAAGTCTTGGGAAAGCGCTTGTCGGCACGGTTTGCGGTGATGCGGAAAGTGTCGAACGTGCGGCGCCCCAACTGCTCGGCGAGGAGCGACCTGACCCTGTCGAGGTTGGGCGGCACCTGCCAGGCGCGGTAGTACTTGGCGACGCCAAAGCACTGAGACACGCGCTCGCGCACCAGCGGCCAGTCCACACCTTCGGGGAGGCGGAGCGCAACGAACAGGTGGCCAAGCCAAACGCGGGTGACGCCGGTGTCCATGGTGGCGCGCCTCAGATTGTGCGCGAGCTGCCGGATGAACATCGGGCGGTTCTTGCCCTTTAGCGCCGCCTCGTGGAACCTTACAATGACATGGGTATCCATGCCGACATTGTAACCGAAATAGCGCGCCGTGTTCGCGTCCGGCCGGGTTGCGGTGTTATGCCACTGGACTTCCTGTAGAATGAGAGCGGCTCGCTAACCGCCTCAACCAGCCCCCGCGCACCATTGGCTGCCGATTGGGGGCGTCCCTGGACCCTTCATTCACCCGGTGCAAGCAGGGGAAAACCACGTAAGGAATAATTCATGACAGATGCCACTAATGATCGTCCCGACCACATAGCCGACGCCACCGCCGACCTGGAGGCGATACTGGCTGAGCGCGTCATGGTCATGGACGGCGCCTGGGGCACTATGCTGCAAGGCCGCGGCCTGGAAGAGGGCGACTATCGCGGCGACCGCTTTCGCGACCATCCCCGTGACATCCGGGGCAACATCGACGTGCTATCGCTTACTCGGCCGGACCTGGTGATGCAGGTAACGCGACAGTACCTCGAGGCCGGCGCTGACCTGCTCACCACGAACACCTTCACCGCGACGTCCATTTCCCAGTCAGACTACGGGCTGGAGGAGTACGTCTACGAGATGAACCGCGAGTCCGCCCGGCTGGCGCGGGAGGCCGCGGACGAGTTCAGTGCAAGGAACCCGGACAAGCCCCGTTTCGTGGTCGGGACGCTGGGGCCTACCAACAGAACGGCGTCCATATCGCCGGACGTGAACGACCCGGGGTTTCGAAACGTGACCTTCGACGGTCTGGCGCACGCCTACGGCGAGGCGGCCCGCGGCCTGCTGCACGGCGGAGCGCACGTGCTGATGGTGGAAACGGTGTTCGATACGCTGAACGCCAAGGCGGCGCTGTTCGCCATCCAAGGCCTGTTCGAGGAACTCGGTGTGCGCGTGCCGGTCATGGTGTCGGGCACCATTGTGGACGCCAGCGGCCGCACGCTCAGCGGCCAGACGCCGGAGGCCTTCTACGCTTCCGTCTTCACACAGATGCCCTTGCTTAGCGTGGGCCTCAACTGCGCCCTTGGCAGCAGGGAGATGGCACAGCACCTGGCGGCCCTCAGCGGCATCTGCGAAGAGTTCGTGAGCTGCCATCCGAACGCGGGGCTTCCGAACGAGCTTGGGGAATACGAGGAAACACCCGAGTTCATGGCCGCGCAGGCCGCCGCGCGCGTGCAAACCGGCCACGCCAACATCGTCGGTTCCTGCTGCGGCTCGACCCCGACGCACACCCGCGCCATCGTCGCCGCCGTGGCGGGAATGGCGCCTCGCCAACGGCGCGAGGGCTCCGGCCGCACCTACCTGAGCGGAATGGAGTTGCTGGAGATTCGTCCAGACTCCAACTTCATCAACGTGGGCGAGAGGACAAACGTGACCGGCTCGGCGCGGTTCAGGAGGCTGATTCGTCGGGGCCGGTACGAGGAGGCGATCTCCGTCGCGCGTCAGCAGGTGGAGGACGGAGCGCAGATTATCGACGTGAACATGGACGAAGGGCTGCTCGACTCCGAGGCGGCTATGGGGCGCTTCCTAAGCCTGTTGGTCGCCGAACCGGACATAAGCCGAGTGCCCATCATGATCGACAGTTCCCGCTTCAGCGTCATTGAAGAAGGGCTGAAATTCGTGCAGGGCAAGTGTGTGGTCAACTCCATATCGCTCAAGGAGGGCGAGGAGGAATTCCGCACCCATGCGCGGCTGGTGCGGCGGCACGGCGCCGCGGTGATAGTCATGGCGTTCGACGAGGAGGGCCAGGCCGACACGGTGGAGCGCAAGATTGGAATCTGCGAGAGGTCGCATCGCATCCTGGTCGACGAGTTGGGGTTCCGGCCGGAGGACATCATTTTCGACCCCAACATCTTCGCCGTCGGTACGGGTATAGAGGAACACGACCTCTACGGCGTCAACTACATCGAGGCGGCGAGGCAGATCAAGCGCAAGTTCCCGCTCTCGCACGTGAGCGGCGGCGTCAGCAACATCTCGTTCTCGTTCCGGGGGAACGACGCCGTCAGGGAGGCCATCCACTCGGTGTTCCTCTACCACGCCACCCGCGCGGGCATGGACATGGGAATTGTCAACGCCGGCCAGCTCGCGGTGTACGCGAACATCCCGGACGAACTGCGAGAGGCCGCGGAGGACGTCGTGTTGGCGCGGCATCCGGAGGCCACCGAGCGGCTCGTGCGGCTCGCCGAGACGGTCCGGGGCGAGGCCAGGGAGCGCGTGGTCGACGACGCCTGGCGGGGCGGCACGGTGGGGGAGCGCCTCACCTATGCCATGGTCAAAGGCATCGACGACCACATAGTCGACGACGTAGAGGAGGCGCGCCTGGGCGCCGAGAGGCCGATAGAGGTGATCGAGGGCCCGCTCATGGACGGGATGAACACCGTCGGTGACCTGTTCGGCTCGGGGCAGATGTTCCTTCCCCAGGTGGTGAAGAGCGCGCGCGTGATGAAGAAGGCAGTTGCCCACCTGGTGCCCTTCATCGAGCGGGAGAAGGCCGAATCGGGCGCATCGGGCTCCAGAGGCAAGATTGTCATGGCGACCGTCAAGGGCGACGTCCACGACATTGGCAAGAAAATCGTCGGCGTCGTGCTGGGCTGCAACAACTACGAGGTTATCGACCTTGGCGTGATGGTGTCGTTCCAGAAGATACTGGACACCGCGGCGGAAGAGCGGGCGGACGTCATAGGGCTGAGCGGGCTGATCACCCCCTCGCTCGACGAGATGGTGACCGTCGCAAAAGAGATGTCGCGACAGGAGTTGAGCGTGCCGCTTCTCATCGGAGGCGCGACCACGTCCAGCGCCCACACCGCCCTGCGGATCGACCCGGAGTACTCGCATCCCGTGATGCACGTAAAGGACGCCTCGCGCTCCGTCGGAGTGATGGGCCGGCTTATGAGCCGGGAGTCTCGTGAGGAGTTCGCCGTCGAGGTGAAGCGGGACTACGAGCGCATCAGGGTCGATAGGGCCGCCCGGGGCCAACGGACTCGGTTGCTTACGCTGCGCGAGGCGCGGCGGCGGCGCGCCGAGCTCGATTGGGCGTCCGCCGCGCCTCAGCCAACCTTCCTCGGAGTCAGGGCCTTTCCGGACTATCCCCTGGACGACCTGCTCGACCAGATCGACTGGACGCCGTTCTTTACAACCTGGGAGATGAGGGGTCGCTATCCCGACATACTCAACAGCCCCACCTATGGCAAAGAGGCCCGCACGCTGCTGGACGACGCGAAGGCCATGCTGCGGCGCATGGTGGACGAGCGCATACTCACCGCCAACGCCGTGGTGGGATTCTGGCCTGCCGAGTCAAATGGTGACGACGTGGTGCTGTACGAGGACGAGACTCGCGACCGTCCGCTGGCCGAGTTCCACTTTCTGCGCCAGCAGACCGACAGGGCGCGCTCGAGGGCCGGCACCGACCCGTCGAATCTGTGCCTGGCGGACTTCGTCGCGCCCGCCGAAAGCGGAGTTGCCGACCACCTGGGGCTGTTCGCCGTGACGGCGGGCGTCGGCCTGGAGGAGTTCGCGAATGCTCTCGAACGCGAGCACGACGACTACGGCAGCATAATGGCCAAGGCCCTGGCGGACCGGCTCGCCGAGGCGATGGCTGAGCGAATGCACGAGCTCGTCAGGCGCGAGCTTTGGGGATACGCCCGAGAGGAGCGGCTGACCAACGAAGAGCTGATCAGGGAGAAGTACCAGGGGATACGGCCGGCGCCGGGTTATCCCGCGTGCCCCGACCACACCGAAAAGGGGCTGTTGTTCGACCTGCTCGACGCCGAAAGCTCGGCGAGCGTGAAGCTGACCGAGAACTTCGCCATGTGGCCCGCGGCGTCGGTGAGCGGTTTCTACTTCGCGCACCCGGACGCGCGGTACTTCGGGGTGGGACGAATCGGGCGCGACGCGGTGGAAGATTACGCGCGACGAAAAGGGATGGATGTGCTAGAGGTGGAACGCTGGCTGCGGCCAAGCCTCGCCTACGACGCCTGAGGCCGTTGGGCCGGCGGCGTAGCGCGTGGAGCGGCCCGGGCTAGCCGCGTGCGGCTACCTTGTAGTGGCTTCTCAAGCAGCGGGTGCAGATCTTGACGCGGCGAGGTTGGCCGTCGACTCGGATCGTGGCCCTCTGAACGTTTGCCATCCAGCGAGTGCGCGTGCGCCGCTTCGAGTGGCTGACGTTGTTTCCCGACTGTCCGGACTTGTAGCAGACCTCACACCTTGCCATGATTCACCTTTGACACCCAGAGGATGTTCAATTAGTATTGGGGCGATTCCCGGCCCCGGGAGCAACCCTTAAACCTTAGCACAGCCAATAGCTTTCGGCAATTCTGCGAAAAGGCCCCAATCGATTAACGTTCCGCGCGACTGCGGGCCGCGCCATCGAGGCACAGGCCGACACATGACTCACCACCCCGCGACCAAGACCCGCTGCGACGGCGACGACCTTCGCGCGATGTTCACCGCCGCCACGGAGCTGTTTCAGCACAACGTCGATCTCCTCAACAGGCTGAACGTCTTCCCCGTTCCTGACGGCGACACCGGCACCAACATGTACCTTACGCTGACTGACACCCTTTCGCAGGACGGCGAGAGTGTGAACGTGCCGGCGCGCGATGTTGCCGCCTCGATGGCCCGTGGCGCTCTCTGGGGCGCAAAGGGCAACAGCGGCGTAATACTGTCCCAGTTCTTCAAGGGACTCGCCGCGGGGCTGGGCGACTCCGAGGACTTTGGCCCGGCTGAGTTCGTACACGCGCTGCAACTCGCTCGCGACTTCTCATACAGGGCGGTCGGGCAGCCGCGGGAGGGCACAATGCTGACGGTGCTTCGCTACACCGCTGACGCTGCCCTCGAAGCCGGCGACTCCCCCGACATGGCCGCTCTCCTCGCGCCGGTAAGCGAAGCGGCCCGCCGCGCCGTGGCGCTCACACCCACCATGCTGCCGGTACTTCGCCAGGCCGGAGTTGTGGACGCCGGCGGACACGGGGTCCTCGTCATTCTCGAGGGGCTGCGAATGTGGGCCGCGGGCGAGGCCCCTTTGGAAGAGGAGCTTCAACCACCGGACGCCATCGGCGTCGGGGAGGACGCGGGTACCGTGTCCGACGAGTTTCTCGAGGCCGTGGAAGAGGAGGAGTTCGGCTACTGCACCCAGCTATTGATCGAGGGAGAGGGCCTGGACTCTGACGGCGTGCGCGAGCGAATGAACGAGATGGCGCGCTCTGCCGTGGTGATAGGCGACGCGGCGGCGCTGAAGGTGCACGTCCACGCCGAAGACCCCGGGCCGGTCATCAGCTTCGCGGTGTCGCTGGGAACGCTCAGCCAGGTCAAGATTGAGAGTATGGACGAGCAGCACCGCGAATTCTACGCCGGCAGGCGATCACAGGCCGCGCCGGCAGTGTCGGAGGCCCCCGCGGCCATAGTGGCTGTGGCGCGAGGCGAGGGCATAGAGGCGGTGTTCAGGAGCATCGGCGCGGCCGGCATCCTCGCGGGTGGTGACACCATGAACCCGAGCGTGGGCCAAATCCTGGAGGCCGTAGAGGCGGCGCCGTCCGACAACGTCATCTTTCTGCCGAACAACTCCAACATCGTCCAGGCAGCTCGCCAGGCCGCAGCCATTTCCGAAAAGAACATGCACGTCGTGCCCTCCACCTCCATACCACAGGGCGTGGCGGCTTTGCTGGAATTCAACCCGCACAAGCCCGCGGATGAGACCGCCGCCGACATGGAGCAGGGCCTATCGAATGTTCGAACCGGCGAAGTGTGCCTGGCCGTGCGACAGGTCGAGCTGAACGGCGTCGCCGTGGAAGAGGGGCAGGTGATTGGCATCCTGGACCGCGAGCTCGTAGCCGCCGGGGACGCGCCCAGCGACGTGCTCCTCGCGCTGCTGGAGAGGGCAGAGGTCGAGGAGGGCCAACTGGTTACGCTCTACTACGGCGATCCGATATCAGAAGGGGAAGCCGAGCAGGCTGCCGCCGGCGTGGAGGAAGCAATTCCCGGTGTGGAGATAGAGACCGTCGACGGCGGCCAGCCCTATTACCACTACGTCGTCTCGATAGAGTAGCGCCGCTCTCAGGCTTGGCGGCCGATGCCGGCCACAGAAGGAGTGATCTTGGCTGTAAAAGTTGTCACCGACAGCGTAAGCGACCTGCCTCCGGCACTTGCCGCGGACTTCGGCATTTCGATCGTGCCCGCCAAGGTGCTGTTCGGCACGGAGCAGTTTTCCGACGGCGTGGACATCACCACGGACGAGTTTTTCCGGCGCCTCACCAGCAGCGCTAAGCTTCCCACCACCTCGCAGCCCTCCGTCGGCGACTTCGTTCAGGTGTTCGACAGTGTCGGCGAGAACGCCGACGGCATTGTCTGCGTTACGGTCTCGTCCCAGGTCAGCGGCACGTACAACTCAGCGGTGCAGGCCAGGGAACAGACCGCCGCGGCATGTCCAATCGAGATCGTCGACTCGATGCAAGCGTCGATGGGGCAGGGCCTGGTGGCGCTCGCCACCGCGCGATCGGCGCAATCCGGCGCGGACCTGTCCGCGGTGGTTGACGCGGCGAATGACGCGCTGGCGCGGGCGCACCTACTGGGCCTGCTGGACACGCTCGAGTACCTGCAGAAGGGCGGGCGAATCGGTCGCGCGAGAGCCTTGGTAGGCACGCTTCTCAAGGTTAAGCCCATAATCACGGTACAGGATGGCGTGGTGCACGAGTTCGGCAAGGAGAGGACCCGTGCCAAGGGTCTCGCCAAGATGCGTGAGTTCGCCGAGCAGCAGGCGCCGCTGGAAGAGGCGAGCGTGATGTACACCACCAGCGACGCTGGGTTGGAAGGTCTGACCAGCGCGCTGACCGACGCTCTGCCCACCGGCAAGAGACCCGTCATCGCCAGGATGGGACCGGTGTTGGGCACCTACGTCGGGCCCAACGCGGTCGGACTCGCCCTGTTGACCGCGCAGCGCTAGGAACGCCACCGCGGCCACGGCCGCGGGCGCGCCGCTCCACCCACGCACACCAATGGCTACGAGGCCCGGCAGCCGCACCAAGCTGCAGATTCTGGCGAACATCCTGCGCCTCGAGGCACGGAAGGGTTACGCTAACGAGGTGGTCACGGGCGGCCTGGACAAGTTTCTGGAGCTGGCGTCCGACGAGTTGACGCTGGTCTTGTCCGATCATCCCGGCTACGCTGGCATGACGCCGGCCGAGCGCCGCAACTGGGCCGAGGGCGTGATGCGCCGCATAGCGGCGAACGCCCCGAAGGACGGCCCGGTCCGGCCCCCCGCCGCCCAAGCCGCCCGTCAGGCTGCCGCCGCCACCGATGCCAGCCCCCAGTCTCGCCGCCCCGCGCCCGCACGGCCCCGCCGCCCGCCACCCCCTCCGGTTAAGGTCACGCTGTCCGACAGCGTGTCCCTCCTGCGCAGCGTCAACAAGTCGCATCTGCCGAAACTTGAGAAGCTTGGCGTCTCGACCGTCGAGGACCTGTTGTACCAGTTTCCGCTGCGCCACGTCGACTACGCGAACATCCGCAAGGTGAACGAACTGGTCCCGGGTGAGGAACAGACGACGGTCGTGACCGTTTGGGAAGCCAGGTTGACAGGGCGAGACCCGCGCCGCAAGGCCACGCAGGCGGTGCTCGGCGATGACACGGGCAACCTCCACGCCACGTGGTTCAACAGCCCGTGGCTGGCGAACAGCCTTAGGCAGGGGACGAAGGTTGCGCTGAGCGGAAGGGTAGGCGTGTTCGGAGGAAGGCCACGTTTCGAGAATCCCGACTACGACATTCTGGACGGAAGTGACGACCTGGTACACTCCGGCCGCCTGGTGCCGGTGTATCCGCTTACGAGGGGCCTATACCTGCGCACGGCGAGGCGCATGGCGAAGGAAGTGCTTGACGCCGCGCTCGACCAAGTCGAGGAGACGCTGCCCGCCGCCATGCTGGAGAGGCTCAGACTGATCGGCGTGCGCGATGCCATCTCGCAGATGCACTTTCCGGACACCGCCCAGCAATTCGCCAACGCGCGGAGCAGGCTGGCGTTCGACGAGCTGTTCGTCAGGCAGCTCGCGGTCCTGACACGCCGGCTGCGCTGGCGCGAGGCCGACGGGATTCCGCTGGCGGCGAACTCAGCCAGGCTGTCGACGTTTCTCGAGTCGCTCCCGTTCCGGCTGACCGGCGCCCAGGCGAGGGCGCTCGATGAGATTCTAACCGACCTGCGTGACGTCCGGCCAATGAGCAGGCTGCTACAGGGTGACGTGGGCAGCGGCAAGACCGTCGTGGCCGCGGCGGCGCTCCTTGCGGCGGTATTCGACGGCTACCAGGGAGCGCTGATGGCGCCGACGGAGATTCTGGCGGAACAACACTACCTCAGCGTCACGCGAATGCTGTCCGGCGGCGGCGAAGTGCCAACGCTCGACGAAAGCGTCGCCAGGCTGACGATGCCGTCGCTTGGGCGCCCCGTCGTGGTGGCGCTGTTGCTGGGAAGTATGCGCAAGCGGGCAAAGGACGACCTGCACGGACGAATCGCGGATGGAGAGGTGGATATCGTAATCGGCACGCAGGCGCTCATCCAGGACAGCGTAGACATGCCGCGTCTGGCGGTGGCGGTGGTCGACGAACAGCACCGCTTTGGCGTGATGCAGCGGTCTTCGCTGCGGGGCAAGGGCGTCCGCCCGCACATGCTTGCCATGTCGGCCACGCCGATACCGCGGTCGCTCGCGCTCACGGTCTACGGCGACCTCGACGCGTCGATAATCGACGAGATGCCGCCGGGCCGCCAGCCGGTGCGCACGGTGCTGGTCGCCCCCGACCGGCGCGCCGCCGCGTACGAGGAGCTGCGCCGCGAGGTGCGGCAGGGCAGGCAGGCGTTCGTGGTCTGCCCTCTCGTCGAGGAGTCCGAGGTTATCCAGTCGCGCGCGGCGGTCGAGGAGCACCGGCGGCTGTCGTCTGACGTGTTCCCCGACCTCAGGGTGGGATTGCTGCACGGGCGCATGCCCCTGCGCGAGAAGGAGCTGGTGCTGGAGGAGTTGCAGCGTGGCGAGTACGACGTCCTGGTCACCACACCCGTCGTGGAGGTGGGCATCGACGTGCCCAACGCTACCGTGATGCTGATAGATGGCGCGGACAGGTTCGGCCTGGCGCAGCTTCACCAGTTCCGGGGCCGCGTGGGCCGGGGCGTCCACCGGGGCCACTGCCTGCTGTTAGCGGACGCGCCGGGCGAGGATGCGCGGGAAAGGCTCAAGCTGATGGAGCGAATCCAGGACGGGTTCGCGCTCGCCGAGGAGGACCTGCGGCTGCGCGGCGCGGGCGACTACATGGGAACGCGTCAGAGCGGCCTGCCGGACTTGCGGGTGGCGCTTCCCAGCGACCAGAGCCTGCTCGCGCTCGCACGCCGTGAGGCACAGAGGCTGTTGGACGAGGACCCGGAGTTGGAGCGGGAGGAGCACGCCTTCCTGGCGCGCCGGTTCCGGAAGCTGGCAGCCACTGTGACGTTCGACGCCAGCTAGGCGGGAGGGGTGACGCGAACGGTTATGACGTCGGTGTCGTGATACTGCTGGTGGCGCACCGAGGAGGACAGGCCGCGCAGCAAGCGCAGTGACATCTCGTTCTCTTCCGGCGGTTCGGAGTCGTGCTGCTGTAGCTGGCGCACCTGGTCCTCGATGTTCGCGTCGCCGCCGCTGCCGATGAACTCCAGGTCGGCCCCGGACTGGTCGCTGGACGCCACCACTACGAGCCTGCGCTCTACCTTGGGCTCGTCCAAAGGCTCGTCCAAGGCGTCCAGGTTCAGGTCAAGCTCCAGGTCCAGGGGGGCCAGGATCAGCAGCGTCTCCTCCGAGACCTGGCTCAGGCGCTCCTTCATCTTGTCGTCCCAGCCCCTGCGAGCCGCAAATCGTTTAAGGAACTTGTTCAGTTCGGGAAGGGCGTCGATGTCCAGTTTCGAGTGGAATCGCATTCTGCGGGGGTTGGTAAACTCGAGGTACAGGATCATCGCCACCGCGGCCAGTCCGCCGGTGGTAATTCCGCTCTTGAATAGGGCCGCCCACACCGGGCCCAGGTCGGGCAGGTGAAAGAGTCCGAACTGGAACGCGGCCCCGATCCAGAAGCACACGCCAGCGGCGATGAGCTTTTGCGAGTCCGGCTCGCCCTGTATCACCGTGCGGGCGCCGTCCGCGAATAGCGTACCCGTGACCATCAGCAGGTAGCCGGTCATTACCGGGCCGGGAATGGTGCTGAACAGTCCCGACAGCTTCGGCACGAAAGCCACGGCTATGAAGATGAACCCGATGCAGTAGCCCACCCTGCGGGAGGCGACTCCGGTCGTCTGAATGAACGAGCTTACGCCCGGATTGATTATGTTCGGCACCGCTCCGAACAGGCCGGCCAGCAGGTTAGTCGCTCCGCCTCCCGCCATAGAGCCCTGCACCTTCCTGAAGTCAACCGCGTCGCCGGTGCGCCGCGACGCGCGCTGGAGGGTTATCGCAGCCCCATTGGTCTGGATGGAGATTATGAGCCCCAGGAAGATGAACGACGGCAGCAGCGTCCAGAAGTGGAAGCCGAAGTCGAAGTCGAGGCCGGGCCACTCACGCGGCAGTCCCACCCAGTCGGCCTGTATCGCGACCGTCGGATCGTAGATGCCAACGACGACGGCCCAGACGCAGCCGGTCACTATGCCTATTACCGGACCCCACAACCGCAGCCAATTTGAGCCGCGCAACGACAGAGCGGCGACGACCAACAGTGTCACGAACGCAGTCGAAGTTGCCTCGATCGGGTTCTCGAGTGACGCCCTGTCCAGCAGGTCGAACACCACCGACGCAAGGGTGATGGACAGAATCATCATCACGGTGCCGCCGACAATCGGCGTGACGATTCTGCGCAGAATGAAGAGCCACTTCGCGATGACCAACTGGATCGCCGCCGTCACCAGGACGAGCGAAGAGAGCAGGATAGGTCCGCCGTCCTGTACCGCGGCGATGCAGAAGGGTATGGAGAACGCGGCGGTGAACATGGGGGCGAACGCCCGGGCGCCGACCGGTCCTATCGCCCTTGCCTGCATGATGGTACTTACGCCTATCACGAGGAGCGAGGCGAAGACCATCCAGGTCAAATAAGACGGGTCCTGTCCGGTTGCCTGCGCCACGATAACGGGCGTGACCAGCAGCGTGGCCGAGGCTATGAGGCTGAACTGCACGCCGTAACCGATAGAGGAGAGCAACGGCGGGTTTTCGTCCGCATCGTAGCGCAGGTTCTGTAAAGCGGGAGTTGTCAAGTCTGCCTCCGCCGGCCGGACCGCGGCGTCGCCGCGGGGCAGCCTAAAGATACCACAAAGCGCTTGGTGTGGTGAGCAAATGTTCGCGGGCCGGAGGACACCCTGTAGCAGTGATAGGTGGAGAATGAATCGCGGCGAGGTCCTCTACCGTGCCGCCATGCGGCAGCGGCGCACGTTCGTATTGCGGCAGCAACCCCAATCTACTATCATACCCCCACTGCGCAGGGGCGCATTCGAGCGGGGAGGGGCCATGCCAAACGACGTTTCGCTGATTGACGAACTGAAGGCGGTCGTGGGCGAGCAGTACGTCATCCACACGCCTGAAGACCTCATTGTGTTCGAGTACGACGGCTCGGTGGACAGGGCTATGCCGCTCGCCGTCGTCATCCCCTCGACCGTGGACGAGATTTCGAGTGTCGTCAGGCTGGCCGCCGAACACGGCCTGCCCATCATCCCCAGGGGCGCCGGCACGGGGCTGAGCGGCGGCGCCATCGCCGAGACCGGCGGCATTGTGCTCGCGCTCACTCGCATGACACGCATCCTGGAGGTGGACGTGGACAACCGTGTGGCGGTCGTGGAGCCGGGCCTAGTCAACCTCGAGCTCACCACGGCTGTCTCCAGGCACGGCCTGTACTACGCTCCTGACCCGTCCAGCCAGCGCGCCTGCACTATCGGCGGCAACGTGGCCGAAAACTCAGGCGGCCCCCATTGCCTCGCCTACGGCGTGACCACCAACCACGTGCTCGGCATGGAGGTTGTGCTCGCGGACGGCTCGGCCGTCTGGATGGGCGGAAAGACGCGAGAGAACCCGGGCTACGACCTGCGCGGCGTGCTCATCGGCTCGGAAGGCACGCTGGGAGTGGTGACCAAGGTCGCGGTGCGTCTGTTGCGGCAGCCCGAGGCGGTCAAGACGCTCCTCGCGGTCTTCAAGCACCTCGACGACGCCAGCGCCGCCGTGTCGGGAATCATCGCGGCGGGCATCGTTCCGGCGGCCATCGAGATGATGGACGACCTGTGCATTCGCGCCGCCGAAGAGGCTGTACACGCGGGCTACCCCGACGACGCCGGAGCGGTGCTGCTGGTGGAGGTCGACGGGTTGGTCGAGTCGGTAGAGGAGGAGGCACACGAGATAGAGGAGGTATGCCGCCGCTACAGCCCGATGGATATACGTACCGCGACCGACGCCGCCGACCGCGAGCGCCTGTGGGCGGGGCGCAAGGGTGTACTCGGCGCGCTCGGCCGGCTGGCCCCCAACTACTACCTTGTCGACGGCACGGTGCCCCGCACCAAGCTTGTCGAGGTGCTGGGCAGGGTTCGCGAGCTTTCCGCCGAATCGGGATTTCCCATCGCAAACCTGCTCCACGCCGGCGACGGCAACCTGCACCCGTCGGTGCTATTCGACGAGCGCAAGCCGGGCGAGACCCAGCGGGTGCTGGACGTCGGCGGCGAGATTCTGCGGGTGTGCGTTGAGGCTGGCGGTGTGCTGTCGGGAGAACACGGAATTGGGCTCGAGAAGCAGGAGTACATGCCTCTGATGTTCACCGACGACGACATGGAGGCCATGGCGCGGCTCAAGCCAGCGTTCGCGACCAACGACATGTTCAACCCGGCCAAGATATTTCCCACCGGGGCGTCCTGCTCCGACCTGTCGCGCTCGGCGGCGGTCGCGAGGGCGGGCGCCGGAGCCTGGATATAGGCGTCCGGGCTGCGAAGGGCATGTCGGGCATTCACACGCAGTCGTTCGGGCGCTTGCCGTCCAGCTCCGACTACTACGCCGTCGATGGCCGGCGCCCCGAGACGCTGCTGCGACCCGGCGACATCCGCGAACTCGGATCGTTCTTGGCCTACCTGAGCGGCCAGTCACTCGCCACAGTTCCCTGGGGCGGCGGAACGCGAATGACCCTGGGCAACCCCGTGAGACGACTCGACGCCGTGGTGGACCTGAGCGACATGAACAGCGTCGTGGCCCACAATCCGGGCGATCTGACTCTCACCGTAGAGGCCGGCATAACCCTGGAGAAGCTCCAGGAGGCGCTCGCCCCCCACGGCCAGTTTCTGGCGCTGGATCCGCCGGTCCCGCGCCGCGCCACAGTCGGCGGCACACTCGCGTCGGGGGCGTCCGGCCTGCTCCGGTGGCAGTACGGCAACGCGCGGGACCTGGTGATCGGAATGAAGGTCGCGATGGCGAACGGCGCAGTCGTCAAGAGCGGAGGCGAGGTCGTCAAGAACGTGAGCGGCTACGACATGGCCCGGCTTCACCTCGGGGGGTTGGGTACGCTCGGCATGATCGGCGAGGTATCTTTCAAACTCACGCCGCTGCCGCGACAGGAGCGCACGCTGGTGGCATCGTTCACCAACATGGAGAACTGCATCGGCGCGGGCGTGGACATATTCCAAAGCCACGCGATGCCACTTTCGCTGACGGCGTTCGACGCCGCGGTCAACCGGCGGTCCCGCGCTTTGGACGCCGACGCCAGTTGCTTCGTCGCAGTGAGGCTGGGCGGGCGGCCGCGCTCCCTGGAGCGCCAACTCAGGGACTGCGCTGAGCTGTGCCGCGAGGCCGGTGCGGTCGAGGTCGACACCATCGAGGGCGACGCGGCGGCCAGGTTCTGGCGCAAGCTGGCGGACTTCGGATGGGACGAGGAGACGGCGCCGTTGGCGGCGGCCCGCACCTCCGTGCTCCCTACGGCCATAGGCTCCTTGCTTAACAGTCTCTCGACGCCTGGGCCGGACGGTTCCGCGCTACCGTCGGTCGTCGCCCAGCCGGGTTTCGGGGGACTTTCGCTGTTCTGGTTCGAGGAACAGGATGGCCGACTGGGGGAGACTGTCGTGAGCGCCGTTTCAAACGCGCGCGCGGCGGTACACGCGGCGGGAGGCCGGCTTGTGATTGAGCGCTGCCCGCCGACCGTCAAGGCCGCCCTGGACGTCTGGGACGAGGTGGGCGAGTCCATTGGCGTGATGCGGCGTATGAAAGAGCAGTACGACCCGGGTTCGATCCTGAATCCGGGCCGGTTTGCCGGCGGTATTTGATGGCTGATTACCGAGAAATGGGGCAGGGGCTGGCGTTCTCGGGGCCGGACGCGCCGGACGAGGACGAGCTGTACCGGTGCGTGCACTGCGGCTTCTGCCTCCAAGCGTGCCCCACCTACGTCGAGACCGGCCTCGAAACGGAGTCGCCCCGCGGCCGCATCGCGCTCATGAAGGCAGTCAACGAGGGGCGCATCGGCATCACACCTGGAGTCGTGCGCCACTGGGACATGTGCATACAGTGCCGCGCCTGCGAGGTCGCCTGCCCGTCGGGAGTTAACTATGGGCGGCTCATCGAGTCGACGATGACACAGGTGGAACGCGTTCGACATAAGGGAATGTTGGCCAAGGCCGTACCGGCGGTGATGGAGAGCCGGCGCAGGCTCGGCTTCATCGTTGGAGCGCTCCGCGTCTACCAACAGTCGGGCCTGCAGTCGCTGCTGAGGAAGAGCCGTGCGCTGAGGTTGCTGCCCGGAAGCCTTGCGGAGCTTGAGAATTCGTTGCCCGCAATTCAGGGCGCTCGCTTCAAGGCTGAGGGCCAGGTTATCCCAGCGGTCGGGCGCCGCCGGGCGACCGTCGCGCTGCTGTCCGGCTGCGTCATGCCGATGGTGAACGGGCCGCAGATGTCGGCAGTGGCGCGGGTGCTGGCTCGTAACGGCTGCGACGTCGCGGTGCCCCAGAGTCAGGTGTGCTGCGGTGCGATAAGCTCGCACGTGGGCGATCTCGACTCGGCGCGTAGTTTGGCGCGCCGCAACGTCGACGTGTTTCTGGACGCCGGCGTCGACGCGGTGGTTGTCGCGTCGGCCGGCTGTGGAACGCGCATGAAGGAGTACGGTCACCTGTTAAGGCGCGACCGGGCCTACTCGGCGAAGGCCGAGCGGCTGGGCAATATGGTCAGGGACATTCACGAGTTCCTGGTCGACCTGCCGTTCGAGCCGCCGGTCGCGAGACTGGACTATCGCGTGACCTACCAGGACTCGTGCCACCTGGCGAACGCGCAGCGCGTCACGGAACAGCCCAGACTGATACTGCGGTCGATTCCGGGGGTGGAGTTCGTGGAGCTGCCCAACGCCTCCATGTGTTGCGGCGCGGGCGGCACCTACACCATTACCGAGCGCGAGTCGTCGCTCCGCGTGTTGGCAACCAAGATGGCGGCCGTGCGGGAGACCGGCGCAGACGTGGTGGCGACCGCCAATCCGGGCTGCGTGATGCAGCTTCAGTACGGCGCGAGGCGCGAGGGCCTGGCGGCGAGGACGGTATACGTGACGGACTTGCTGGACGAGGCATACGCGCTGGAAGACGCGCAAGGAGCGGCGGTCGGCTAGGCGACGCTCGCGGTCTGGACATGCGTGGCGACCAGTCATGGATTGTTCCCGCGTTCAGATTGGGGAGACACTGTGGTGAAGAGGATGGAAGCCGCAGAATTCAAAGAGCGGTGTTTGGCATTGGTTGACCAACTCGACGCTGACGGCTTGGTGATAACCAAGCACGGCAAGCCCGTGGCGCGTGTCCTTCCGTATGATAGCCAGGAGGCCGACCTCATCGGCAGTCTGAGGCACAAGATCGTGGTCAGGCGTGACGTGTTCTCGACCGGAGTCCGCTGGCACGCTGATGCTCAATCTTGATACGCACATGACACAAGCGAATCGGACAGGACCGTACCGCCCTGCGAAGAGATCGGAGTGGACCGCTCCGGGGATTCCCCGCTCGAAAATGCTGCTCCAGCGCGAGCGACAAGCTAATACCGAAAGAACGATGGACAGAACGGAGGATCACACATGGAACTGGGACTTAAAGGCAAAGTTGCGCTTGTCACGGGCGGCAGCGAGGGAATAGGTAAGGCCGCGGCCAAGGTGATGGCGTCCGAGGGCGCGAAAGTGGTCATATGCGCACGCCGGGCCGACGTGCTCGAGCGAGCCGCCGTTGAGATAAAGGAGCAGACAGGCGGGGACGTGATGGCCGTGCCGACGGACGTTACGGACACCGACCAGATTCAGGCGCTGTTCGACCGGGTTATCGAGGCGCACGGGCGGATAGACGTTCTGGTGAACAACGCGGGCACCTCCGCGGCGGCGTACTTCGAGAACGTGTCCGACGAGACGTGGAGATACGATATCGAGCTGAAGGTGTTCGGCGCCATCCGCTGCTCGCGGCTGGCGATTCCGCACATGAAGGCCCAAGGCGGTGGACGCATCATCAACATAACTACGCCCGGCGGCAAGGCCCCGGCGGCCCACTCGGTGCCGACCTCGGTCAGCAGAGCGGCGGGCATTGCCTTGACGAAAGAGATGTCGAAGGACTACGCAGCGGACAACATACTCGTTAACACCGTATGCATCGGCCTCATCAAGAGCGGCCAGCACGAGAGGCGCTGGGAGCAGCAGAACGCCGAGCACCCGGACTTGACGCTGGACAAGTGGTACGACCAGATGGGGCAGCGCGTGCCGCTGGGGCGCGTGGGCGAGGCCGACGAGGCCGGCGAACTCATCGCGTTCCTGGCGTCCGACCGCGCCAGCTACATCACCGGAGTGGCCATAAACATCGACGGCGGCACGTCAGCAGTAGTCTAGGCTCCTAGGGGCCGCCTGCCGGGAGAGAGGCCGGGCCGGGCCCTACAGGGCTCCGGTTTGGCCTCTGTGACGCAGGGCGTGGTCGATTAGCACGAGCGCCATCTGGGCCTCCACAATCGGCACCGCCCGCGGCAGAACGCACGGGTCGTGGCGGCCGCGCGCCTCAAGAATAGTGGGGTTGCCGTGCTCGTCCACGGTCTCTTGGGGGCGCATGATGGTCGCCGTCGGCTTGAAGGCCGCACGAATCACGATGTTCTCCCCGTTGCTGATGCCGCCCTGTATGCCGCCGGAGCGGTTGGTGCGCGTCCTGATCCGGCCCGCGTCGTTGTAGAAGAGGTCGTTGTGTTCGGAGCCGGTCATCGTGATGCCGCTGAAACCGGAGCCGACCTCGAACCCCTTGCAGGCCGGCAGCGAGAGCATGGCCTTCGCGAGGTCGGCCTCCAGCTTGTCGAACACCGGCTCGCCCAGCCCAGGCGGCACCCCCCGCGCCACCGCTTCGACCACGCCGCCCAGGGAGTCGCCGTCCTTGCGGGCCTCCTTGATGCGTTCGATGATGCGAACGGCCATGTCCTGGTCGGGGCAGCGCGCGATGTTCGCTTCCACCTCGGATTGGGTGACGGTGTCGGGGTCGACCTGGGCGGCGAGCTTCCAGACCTGTTTGACGTAGCCGACGATTTCAACGCCGTAGTCGCGGGCGAGCAGCTTCTTGGCGACCGCTCCCGCGGCCACTCGCCCGACGGTCTCGCGCGCGCTCGCCCGGCCGCCGCCCTTCCAGTTGCGAATGCCGTACTTGGCGTCGTAGGTGTAGTCGGCGTGGGAGGGCCTGTACTTGGTGCGCATGTGCTCGTAGTCCTTGCCCCGGGCGTCCTGGTTCCACACGCCTATGAGTATGGGAGTGCCGAGCGTCAGGCCGTCGAACACGCCGGAGAGTATCTCCGCCCTGTCGCCCTCCTTGCGCTGCGTGGAAATCTCGCTCTGGCCTGGCCTGCGGCGGTCCAGTTCCTTTTGTATGTCATCGACCGACAGCTCGAGCCGGGGAGGGCACCCGTCGACCACGACGCCCATGGCGTCGCCGTGGGACTCTCCCCAGGTGCTGATTTTGAATAGCTGTCCCAATGTGCTGGCCACGTGGTGTGCACCTCCATTCGGCGGGGGATTTTCGGCGCCTGCCCCACGCCGCTACCAACCGGTGGTCTCGTATGGTATCATCGCAGGCGAGCGGGCCGGCGGCAAGTCCGCGGCCTTCTTGGCGTCCGCTCGATGGTGGTTAAAGCGGGCCCGGGTTGAACACCTGTGCGCGCCTGTCGCGCTTGTCGCGAATGAGCGTCGCGCGCAGCCCGGGCCCAACACCCTCTCCCCTCCCGATCCCTTAGCACTCTACGCCTCGCACCGCTCCGCGTTTGTTATGGCCAGACCAACTAGATGAACAATAACGACGGCCCAGGGCCTCCAGAGGAGGCCGGCCCAAGCGGCGGCGCACCGCCGACGCGCAGCCGCGCCGCTCCAGGTGCGGCCCGGCGCCGAACGCCGGACTCAGGCGCCGAAGGTGGCTGGCGTAACTCATTCAAGTCGCTTTCCAACAGGCATTTCCTCTTCTTGTGGCTGGGGCAACTGGCGATCATGGCGGGTATGCAGATGCAGATGCTCGCCAGGGGTTACCTTGTTTACGACCTCACCGACTCCGCCACAATTCTCGGCATAGTCAACGCCGGCTCGTCCGTGCCGATGCTCAGCCTGGTCCTGTTCGGCGGCGTAATCGCCGACAGGGTGGACCGCAAGCGCATAATCCAGGCGGGCCAGGTTGGGGCGTTGCTCATCGCTCTGGGCGTCGGCATATCCATTACTACCGGCACGGTGACCTGGTACCACCTGCTAACGGCCTCGGTGCTTCAGGGCGTGCTGTTCGCGCTCATGGGGCCGGCGAGGCAGGCCATCATTCCGCAGATGGTGGGCAGGGACCTGCTTACCAACGCAATGGCGTTGAATGCCGCTGCGATGAGCGTTACCACCCTTGTCGCGCCCGCATTCGCGGGCAATGCCTACGCCCTGTTGGGGCCGGATCGCGTCTACTACATCATCACCGCGCTGGGTGTGCTCGCCGTTGTCTTCACGACCTTCATACCAGGAGGGCGTGCCACTTCCGGCAGGGGCAGAGGGACCGCGTTGGAGCAGATTCGCGCCGGGTTCGCGTACATTCTGTCCAGCCCGATGGTGCGGACACTGCTCTTCATGGGGTTGGCCACCACTCTGCTGGCGATGCCATTCCGCTTTTTGCTTCCAGTGTTCGTGATCGATATCTACGAACGCGGCCCTGAGGCAATGGGGTTGCTGACGGCGGTTATGGGCGGCGGCTCGCTGATCGGCTCGCTCTACATCGCGTCGCTCGGCAAGCGCAACCGCGGGCTGATTCTGATAGGCGCGAGTTTCGCCTCCGGCATAGCGTTGGCGCTGGTGTCGGCGATTCCGTTCTACGCCTGGGCCGTGGGCTTCATGGTGTTGCTGGGCCTCGGCGACGCGGGACGCCGCGCACTGAACCAGTCCCTGATAATGGAAGTGTCTGAGGACCAGTATCGCGGGCGAGTGATGAGCGTGTTTATGATGAACTTCGGGCTGATGCCGCTCGCGGTGCTGCCCGTGGGGATCATCGTGGACTGGCTGGGAGGCCAGGTGGCGATTGGCATACTCGCGGTGCTGCTCATCGCCACCGTGACCTCCGTGCTCGTGTTTTCCCCCAGGCTGCGAAGACTACAGTAGCCGCGCCGGGGGGCGGCCAGGGGCTTCTACCCCTTACTTCGCGTTGGCGGCGCGAAGCTCCTGGGACGCGGACTCTACCTCGTCCAGCCTGGCGGCTATGACCGACGGCTTGAGGCCGGAGGCGTGGTCGGGGTATCCGGCCCGCTCCAGCATCGGCGCGAGTTTGCCTCCCCTGAACAGATCGAGCGCCCAGCGCAGCGGATCGGGCGCGGCGGTCATGTCCAGGTACAGCCGCTGGTTCTTGGCGCGCGGGCCATAGTGGTAGTGGGGCGCGACCTCGAAGCAGTCGAACGTCAGCAGCTCGTGCTCCTCGCTGCCCACGTCGCCCAGCACGTGAATGGCGATTCCCCGGTCGTTGGCCAGCTCACGGAACTCGATGCCGAAACGTATCGGCCCCGCTTCGACGATGACGTCGCCGCGGTTGTGCACGACGGTGCTGCGGTTGTCGCGGGAAATCTGCCGGGCTTTGGCCTCTACCTCGTCCAGCGTCGCAGACAGCACGTCCTCGTCGGCGCCGGCCGCGAGCTCCTCGTAGCCTGCCCGTGCGTACATCTCGGAGAGGCGGTTGCGAAGCTGGTCCAGCGTCCACTCCAGCGGATCGCCCTCTGTGGTCTTGTCCAGCATCAGCCGTTCGTTGCGCTTCATAGGTCCGTAGTGGTAGTGCGGCACGTGGTCGAAGCAGTCGAAGCGCAGAATCTCCACGTCTTCGCCGTCCACTTCGCCCAGCGCGTGCAGGCACAGCCCCTGGTCGTTGAGTTCGTCGCGGTACTCCAACCCGAACTTGATGGGGCCTTCACCGATGATGATGTCGCCTAGCTCTGCCATGTCCTTACCTCCTGTCGCTCCACTTCGTGTAGGTTGGAGCGATTATAGCGATGGAATCCGGTGCCAAGCAAGTGCTGTGCCGTAGGATCGCGCCGCGCCCCGGCCTGGCTGCCCGCAGAGGCGGCCCCTTTCCGCTTAGACCATGCCTATCAGCAGGTAGGCGTCGCGCCCGTCCTCGTGGACGGGGTAGGGTCTCTTTTCCACGCGGAAACCCGCCTCCGTCATCAGCCTCTCCCAGGTCGCGATAGGGTAGAGGCTGGTGACGTGGAAGTCCCGTTCGATCGTCAGGTCGCCCTCTCTGTTCCAAATGTAGAAGAAGAGCGATTGCACCGTGTTGTCGTCGGGGTCGGCGTCGAAGTTGTACTCGATGAAGGTGAACTCGAGGTCGTCGCGCTTCTCGGTGTGGTGTGACACCCACGTGCCCGGAAAGGTCTCGCTGAAGTCGTCGGGGGCGGTGATGAAGACGCCACCCGGCCTCAGGTGAGCGCGGGCCGTGGCGAAGGTGGCGCGCAGGTCGTCTTCTGTGAGCATGTACCCGATTGCGTCGTGGATGAGCACCGCGTCGAACAGCCGCCCCAGCCGCACGCTGCGCATGTCGCCGACGTGGTGCTCGACACCGGGGTTGAGCCGCCGGGAGTTTGCCAGCATCTTCTCGGACAGGTCCACGGCGGTGGCGTCGAACTCTGCCGTCAGGTGGGAGAGATTGTGGCCTCCGCCGACGCCGAGCTCCAGTACGTCGTGTCTGCCCGGGCCGAGCTTGTCCCGCAGCGCCTGCCGCCAGTAAGACGCCTCCTCGGCGTAGTGTTGCGGCGGGCTGATGAGCGGCCACACATGGGCGAACTCGTCATACAGGCGGTTCTGCTTCATCTTCTTAATCCCGACAAGGTGTTTCCCAGGTTTCGCCTCCCCCAGTGGGAGAAGTGAAGGATGAGGGGAAGGCGCGAAAACGTCTTCACCCTCACCTCAATCCTCTCCCTCGAGGGAGAGGAGGCCCCTGGAGAGTCACCTTCTCAGCTCGCCGACGGTACGTTGATGACCGGCACCTCCAACTCGGTGAGCAGGTTGGAGAACAGGGCCACGTCCTCGTCGATGACCTGTTCCAGGGAGACAAGTTGGGTGTCGATCTGGCCCGACACCTCCACGAACACGGTCGTCGCCTGACCTGTCGGGCCGGCGTCCGCCCGGCTCACCACCTTCGACAGGCTGGCGAGCTTGGTGTTCAGACGGGTCGACATGCGACCGTTGCCGGGCGCGCGCACCATCACAAGCTCGCCCTCGATTTCCGCCAGCTTGTCCTTGATCTGCGTCGCCGCCTCCGCCACCGGCTCGGCGGCGGGGCTTCCGGCGGCGCGGTGCTCCCATTCGTCGACCTGGGCGCGCACGTGGCGCAGGCGGTTGACGGCCTCATGTGTTTCCGACACCTTGTCGCGGATGCTGCTGAGGAGCGCGTGTTGGGCCTGGTATTCTTCCGGCGTCGTGGTGATGCGCGGGTCGGCGCGAATCTCGAACTGCTTCAGGTAGCTACGCCCGTCCACGTCGAGCCGGACCTGGTAAGTGCCCGGAGGAGCCTCGGGGCCGGCGAACATCGAATTGTAGGACAGGCCGTGTTGGCTCTCGCCCTCTATGGGCGTTGGTCCGGGGTGTCGCAGGTCCCAGACGAAGCTGTTCATGCCCGCTCCGGCGCGCACGCGCGGCGGAGCGTCGGCGTCGCTGGAGTAGCTCACTATCTCCGCGCCGTCGCCGTCCAGGAACGTGAGCGACACGGCGCCTTCCGGGGCCTCGGCCAGGTAGTAGCGCACCAGCAGGCCTTCCGGCGGGTTCTGTCCGGCGTCCAGGTACACGCGGGTAACTTCGCCGTCCGGGCTTACCGTCTGGTCGTAGGTCGCAACGAGCGGGTTCGGACCCTGGTAGTAGCGTCCGGTTTGCGGGTTGGCTACGTACTCCGGCGCGACATAGCCGGGATACAACGGGAAGCGGTAGGCCGCTCCAGGCTCGAACAGGTGGTTCGAGCCTTGGGCCACCTCGTCGGTGATCTGGCGCAGTGGCGACACGTCGTCCAGTATCCAGAACGCACGCCCGTGCGTCGAAATCACGAGGTCGTTATCTTTCACCACGAGGTCGTGCACCGGCACGACCGGCAGATTTAGGCTGAGCGGCTGCCACTTCGCGCCGTCGTCGAAGGAGACGTAAACGCCCGTCTCTGTGCCCGCGTAGAGCAGGCCGCGCCTGGCCGGGTCTTCGCGGACGACGCGCGCGAAGTCGTCCGCGGGTATGCCGTCCGTTATGGTAGACCAGGTTTTGCCGTAGTCCGTGGTCTTGAAGACGTAGGGTCGTGCGTCGTCCAGCCTGTAGCGGTGGGCGGCCACGTAGGCGGTGGCAGCGTCGTGTGGCGACGGCTCGACGGACGCGACCATCGCCCACTCGCCCATTTCGGGCGGCGTTACGTTCTCCCACGTCTCACCGTCGTCCCGGGACACGTGCACCAGGCCGTCGTCGGAGCCGGCCCACAGTAGGCCGCGCATCGCGGCGGATTCGGCGAACGCGAAGACGGTGCAGTAGATCTCGGCGGTGCCGCCCTCCGAGGTAATCGGGCCTCCGGAGGCCTGCAGCTTGCTATCGTCGTTGCGGGTGAGGTCCGGGCTGATGATTTCCCAACTGTCGCCCTCGTTGCGAGTTCTGAAGATGCGGTTGCCGGTGGCGTATATCGTCTTCTGGTCGTGCGGGGAGATCACGATGGGCGCGGTCCAGGCGAAGCGGTACTTGAGATCGATCGCGCCCATGGCGCGAGAGGCCTCCGGCCATGGGTCGACGTCCTTCGCCTGGCCGGTGCTGTGGTCATATCGCGTCAACTGGGTGCTTCCGCTGTGCGCGCTGTAGACGATGTTCGCGTTATCCTGGTTCACGGCGACGAATCCGGCCTCGCCTCCAGCCACCTGATAGAGTTCGGCGGCGCCGATCACGCCCGCGCGGGAGCGGCTCGGTACCGACATCGTGAGGTTGTCCTGCTGGGCGCCGTAGACTCGGTAGGGGAACTGTGCGTCGGTGACCACGTGGTAGAACTGGCCCGTTGGCTGGTTGTAGATGGAGGACCAGGACAGGCCGCCGTTGTAGGTAACACAGGCGCCGCCGTCGTTGCCTTCAATCATCCGTTGCGGGTTGCGGGAGTCTATCCACAGGTCGTGGTTATCGCCGTGCGGCGTCGGCAGGAGCGAGAAGTTGCGCCCGCCGTCGATTGAGCGCCAGGCCGAGAACTCCAACGCGTACACTGTCTCCGCGTCCTGGGGGTCGGCGAAAATGTGGGTGTAGTACCACGGGCGTCCGCGAATGTCGGACGTGTCCGTCAGCAGCTCCCAGTTGTTTCCGCCGTCGTCAGAGCGGAACAGGCCGCCATTCCTGGACTCGATGAGCGCCCACACCCTGCCCGGCTTGGCCGGCGACGACGCGACGCCAATTCTGCCCATGATGCCCTCTGGCATACCCGGGCGGGACGAGATGTCCTCCCACGTATCGCCGCCGTCGGTGGAGCGGTACAGGCCGCTGTCCTCGCCGCCGCTCTCGTGTATCCACGGGTATCTCTGGGCCTGGTAGATCGAGGCGTAGAGCACGCGGGGATTGTTCGAATCCATGGAGATGTCTGCCGCCCCTGCACGGTCGCTCTTGTGCAGCACCAGATCCCAGGTCTCACCTCCGTCCTTGGAACGGTACACCCCTCGCTCAGGGTTTGGGCCGTATGCGTGGCCGAAGGCCGCGACGTACACCAGGTCCGGGTCCTGCGGGTGGACTCGCACGCGCGCTATGTGCCGCGTGCGCTGCAGCCCCACGTTGCGCCAGGTAGCGCCCGCGTCGGTGGACTTGTAAACGCCATCGCCGTGCGACACGTTCTGGCGAATGCACGACTCTCCTGTTCCCACGTATATGACGTTGGGGTCGGAGTCGGACACGGCGACCGCGCCCACGGACGCTACGTTGAATTGCCCATCGGAGACGTTGCGCCAGTTCGTGCCGCCGTCTCCGGTCTTCCAGACTCCGCCGGAGCACGCGCCGAAGTAGAATGTTCCGGCGTCGACGGGGTCGCCCGCGACGGCGACTACCCTGCCCGCGCGGAAGGGCCCAATGCATCGCCATTCGAGGGCGTTGTAGAGCTGATGGTCAACCGCTGCCATGTTTCGCCTCCAGTGTACGCTCGGACCGGGTTATCCAGCACTGACGTTAGCACCGGCGTTGGGCAACGTCAACCGCGGCGCGGCCAGGCGCAACTTGACTGAGCCATGCCCGACCATGGAGACGCGAATGGTATAATTCGCCGCTATGGGACTCGAAGCACCCGGCGACGAGAGATCAGACCAGCGAGCGCCTGCTCCAGGGGAGCGGCCCTTGCCCCATTGGCGGACGCACGACGACGGACCTGAGCGTCGCGCCTGGTCGCCACGTAGGATGGCACGCGCGGTGTTGGGCGCAGTGCGCACCAGCCGCCTCCTGGCCGTCGCCCTCATTCTCGTGTTGGCCACCGTCGCCAACATCGCCTACGACTGGTACGGCCCGCTGCGCTTCCACTCTCAACCCGCCTCGGATTTGAGCTCGGCGCCCTCGCCCGAATCGTGGCCGATGCTTGGTCGGGCGCCCGACCGCAACGCCTACGATCCGGACGGAGCCTTAGCCGATCCGCCGGAGGTTGCGTGGCGATTCGACCTCGGCTCGCGACTCAGCTCGTCGCCCGTCGTCCACGAGGGGCGTCTCTTCGTCGCGGGAGAAAGCGGCCGCGCGGTGTGCTTGGACGCGCGAACCGGAGAGCTGGTCTGGGAACACGACCTGGGCGCGGCTGTGCGCGCGTCCCCCGCCGCGGCCGGCGGCGTGGTGGTGTTCAGTACTCTGGACGGCAGCGCCGCGGCGCTCGACGCTGCCACCGGCGAGCCGCTGTGGAGGTACGCCTTCGAAGAGCAATCGCTTTCGCCGCCCGCCGTGTTCGAGGGAGCGGTCTACGTCGGATCCAACGACTGGCATATCTACGCGTTCGACGTCCAGACTGGCGAGCTCCGCTGGAGGTACAAAGCGCTCGACTCGGTGCGGTCGGGGCCGTCGGTCAACGACGAGGCGGTCGTGTTCACGGACGTGACCAACCGGCTGTACACACTTCGCCGCGACACGGGCACCTTTCGTATGGACTTCAAAACGGCCGGCCCGGCGAGGGGTGGCGTCGTGTTGCAGGACACGCTGGGGTACGTGGCCGACCGCGGCGGTCGCGTCCGAGCGGTGGACTGGACCGTTCGCGACCTGCCTTTCGAAAAAGCCTATCTGAAGATCAGGGTGCAACTGTTCGCATGGAAGATGATCAGCGAACCGCCCGCGATTAAGGGTTCGGTGTGGTACTTCCGCAAGCGGGGAGAGGAGTTTAGCTCCACGCCCGTCGTCGCACAAGACGCCGTATACGCCGTGGCGCTTTCCGGCGCGGTTTTCGCGTTAGATAGGGTAGACGGCAGTTTGCTGTGGGAGGCCCGCACTGATAGAGGAGCGCCAGGTTCGCCGATTGTGGTGGGCCGGACCCTGGTGGTCGGGGACGCGGGTGGTGCGATCTACGCCTTGGACGCAGTCAGCGGCGCCGAGCTATGGACGGTACGGCTGGAAGGCGGGCTTGTAGGCACGCCGGCCTTCGCCACCGGAACGCTCTACGTCGCGACGGCGTCCGGCGCGGTGTACGCGCTTAACTGAGACAGAAACTTGACACGGCAATGGCAAAGGCGTATAAATGCCAACCCAAGTAGACCCTGCAATGCGCGGTCTAATCCCTGAAGCAGTACGGAGGTGAAATACACAAAGACTGCTGACACAGGTAAGAGGAAGAGAACGATGAAAGTCAAGCAATCAAGGAGGTTACATTTGAAAGCACTAAAACTGTTGCCACTGGCGATGATTCTCGCCTTGGCGCTGGTATTCGCGCTGGCGTGCAGTTCAGCGGACGATGACGAAGATGACGCCGGCACAACCGCAACTGCGGTGACGCAGCCCACCGCGGCCCCGGCCATGGCGCCCACCGCGGCGCCGGCCATGGCGCCCACCGCGGCGCCGGCCATGGCGCCGCCCACCGCGGCGCCGGTGCATACCACGACGGGCGGCACAGTCAAGGTAGTCGGACACGCCGGCACCTTCACGTTCGTTGACCCGCACGCGACGGGCCTCATCATGACCGGCTTCATTGGCCGCCAGGTCTATGAGCAGCTGTTCACGCGGGATGGCGAATTCAACGTCAAGCCGCAGCTGGTCGAGGAGTGGAACACCAACAACGACAGCACGGTGTGGACGTTCAAGCTGCGCGAGGGCAAGAAGTTCCACAACGGCGACCCGCTAAGGGTCGAGGACGTCGTCGAGAGCATCAAGCGCAACGCGGTGCTGAGCAGCATCTCGCGTTCCTACTACAGAGGTTTCTCGGGCAAAGAAGCCAGCGGCGACGTCAAGGCCGACATCGGGCACATGTTCGAGAAGGTGGACGAGACCACCTTTACGATCACGCTCGACAAGCCCTCCTCGTACATCCTGACCATCATGGCCCAGATAGACCCGTTCATGCCCTCGGTCATGCACGAGGAGATTTACAAGAACCCCGCCGGAGGCAAGGGCGACGAGGCCACCAAGACGGCCATAGGCACCGGCCCCTTCAGTTTCGTGGAATGGGTGCCTGGCAAGGGAGTATTCCTGGAGCGCAACGACGACTTCCTCGCAAGGACCGAGGCTTACGACTTCCTGTCCGGCAAGCTGGAAGTGCTGGTTGACAAGCAAGAGGTGCTGGTGATTGCGGACCACGCCGCCCGCGGAGCCGCGCTACAGACGGGCGAGGTCCACTTCCTGGACGACTTCAAGCTGGACGTGGCGAAAACCCTCGAAAACGAGGCGGACATCCAGGTGCAGCGTGTGGGCCGCATGAACATGGGCACGACCAACTGGAACCAGTGGAAAGAGCCTTTCAACAACCCCAAGGTGCGCCAGGCGGTCGCCATTGCGCTGCCGATTGACCGCATCATGACGGCGGCCATCGGAGACGATGAATGGTGGCGGCAGTGCGCGTTCTACATCCACTGCGGAACCAAGTGGAGCGAAGGCGCGCAGGGCTACGGTGACCAGTACCAGAGCATTTCCGGCGACGCCGCGCGCGCCGCTGCGATAATCGAGGCCGAGGGCGTCAAGGGCCAGCACGTTCGCCTCATCTCCGTTGACAGCACCTTCATCCCCGAGGCGGCCCTTGTCATTAGGGAGACGCTGGAGGGCATAGGCTTCACGGCGGAGATCCTGGCTGTCGACACCGCGGCGAGCGGCGAGATGCAGCGTTCGCCGGAGCCGAGCAACTGGGAGATGAGCATGGGCTGGAGCAACTTCTTCAACGGAGTTGACCCGCTCGGGCCTCACACCAACAGCTACACAAGGGGTAGGTATCCCTCGTACTGGCAGGACCCCGGCGACAGGGCGCAGACTATACGCACGAAGTTCGCCGAGGAGCTGGACCCAGCCAAGCAGATCCAACTCACCAGGGAGTACGACGAACTGTACTGGGAAGAGTGGCCGCGCAACGTAGCCATGTTCTCCAATCCGCGCGCCTACCGCACGGACGTACTGGAGGGCGTTGGCAACTGGCTGTACCCACTCGTCTACGGAGTGTCGGTTAAGCAGTAACGCTTAGCTAGAGTTCCGACAAGTCATCAATCGGGCAAGGGCTGACGTTCTCCAAGGTCGCCAAGATCGAAGAGGGCGCCAGCCCTTGCCATAAGCGCGCCCGTGCGGCGCTAAACGCCTCGGGAGGTCTCTCAGCATGGCGGTCAATCCAGGTCTACTGAACGCGCTCAGGTGGCGCAACATCGGCCCGCACAGGGGCGGCAGAGTCGGCGCCGTCGCCGGCCATCCCACCGATCCGAACGTTTACTACTTCGGCGCGTGCGCCGGAGGCGTCTGGATGACGCGGGACGGCGGCACGTACTGGGAGAACATCTCGGACGGCTTCTTTAACACGGCCTCGGTGGGCGCAATCGCAATCTCGGAGTCCGACCCCAACGTCATCTACGTCGGTAGCGGCGAAGGCTGCATCAGGATCGACGTAACCCACGGCGACGGGGTGTATAAGTCGACCGACGGCGGCAAGACCTGGCGTAACGTGGGCCTGAAGGACAGCCGGCACATCGGCAGGGTCCGCATACACCCCAAAGACCCCAACACCGTCTACGTGGCCGCCTCGGGCCACGCCTTCGGACCCAACAACGAGCGCGGTGTCTACCGCTCTACCGATGGCGGCGAGACCTGGGACCGCGTGCTCTACAAGAGCGATGACGCGGGCGCGATAGACATATCTATGGACCCCAACAATCCCAGGCTCATCTACGCGGCTATCTGGCAGCGCCAGCGCACCTTCTGGGAAATGTCCAGCGGTGGGCCGGACAGCGGGCTGTACAAGTCCACGGACGGCGGCGATACCTGGGAGGACATCACAAGCAACCCAGGAATGCCCGATGGTTTGATCGGCAGAATCGGCGTGGCCGTCTCACCGGCCAAGCCGGGCCGGGTGTGGGCGCTAATCGAAAACAAGGATGATGGTGGACTGTTCCGTTCGGACGACGGCGGCGCGACGTGGGAGCACCTCACGGACGACGATGGCATTCGGTCGCGCCCGTGGTACTACACTCACGTTTTCGCCGACCCGCAAGACCCCGAAACGGTATGGACGCTCTCTCTCAACTGCTGGAAGTCCACCGACGGCGGCCGTACCTTCACCGACGTGGGCACGCCCCACGGCGACAACCACGACCTGTGGATAGACCCGCGCAACCCGCTGCGGATGATCGAGGGCAACGACGGCGGCGCAACCGTTACCTACAACGGCGGCGTCTCGTGGTCCACCATCTACAACCAGCCCACCGCGTGCTTCTACCACGTTACGACCGACAACCAGAACCCCTATCGTGTCTACGGCACCCAGCAGGACAACAGCGCCATCAGCACGCCCAGCCGGACGTGGAAGGGCGCCATACCCTGGGGCGACAA
Organism: Dehalococcoidia bacterium; assembly: GCA_965226695.1. Taxonomy (GTDB): domain Bacteria; phylum Chloroflexota; class Dehalococcoidia; order Lucifugimonadales; family CATOSD01; genus CATOSD01. The sequence goes on along the minus strand of OZ245405.1, from coordinate 1,424,949 downwards.
CTACACCGTAGGCAGCTCCGAAAGCGGACACATCGCGGTCAAGCCCGACGATTCCAATGTCGTCTACTCCGGTTCGATAGGCAGCTCTCCCGGTGGTGGCGGCAACATGCTGCGCTACGACCACTCCACGGGCCAGGTTCGGTTAGTCACCATCTGGCCGGAGATGTCCGGCGGGCAGGCGCCATCCGAGTACAAGTACCGCTTCCAGTGGACGTATCCCATAGTCTTCTCGCCCCACGACCCGAACACGCTGTACGCCACCGGCAACGTCGCGTTCAAGACCACGGACGACGGCACCACCTGGGAGGCGATAAGCCCCGACCTGACCCGCAACGACCCCGAGAAGCAGATCCTGTCGGGCGGCCCCATCTCCTCCGAGGGCGGCGGCGCCGAGGTGTACTGCACGATTTACGCATTCGTGGAGTCACCCCATGAGAAGGACCTGCTCTGGGCCGGCACGGACGACGGCCTGGTACACATCTCCCGCGACGGAGGCGGCAACTGGGAAGAGGTGACTCCTCCCGACGTGGAGGCCTGGTCTCGTATCGCGATGATCGAGGTCTCGCCGCACGACCCCGGGACTGCGTACGTGGCGGCCACGCGCTACAAGCTGGACGACAACCGCCCGCTGCTGTTCAAGACCAACGACTACGGCAAGACCTGGCAGAAGATTGTGAACGGCATACCGGAGGACGACTTCACCTGGGTAGTCAGGGAGGACCCGGAGCGGCGCGGACTGCTCTACGCGGGCACCGAGACCAACATCTACGTGTCGTTGGACGACGGCGAGTCGTGGCAGTCGATGCGATCGAACCTCCCGGTCGTTCCCATATACGACCTCGTGGTAAAGGGCAACGACCTTGTGGTAGGCACGCACGGGCGCTCGTTCTGGATACTGGACGACATAACACCCCTACGTCAGCTAACCGACGAGGTGGCGGGATCGGACGCTCACCTGTTCAAGCCGCGCACGACCCACCGCTTCCCGCCCGCCATGGGCCTCGGGCTGGACAGGCGCACCGGCGTCGGCAAGAGCTACCAGCTTGCGCTGGGGGTTCCCGCGACGTTCTACTTCGAGCTGGACGCGGAGGGCCGGTCGGTCAGGAAATTCGTCGACGCGGGCGACAATCCGCCCACCGGAGTCGTAGTGTGCTACTATTTGAAGGAGAAGCCGGAAAGCGAGGTCACGCTGACGTTCCTCGACTCCGGCGGTGAAGTAATCAAGAGCTTCTCCAGCGGATCCGAGGACGGGCCGGAAGTCCCCGCCGAGGACGGCGCCAACTCATTCGTCTGGAACATGCGCTACCCCGATGCCCGAAAGGTGGAGGGCGAGGCGATGCCGCAGACCGGGCGGGCGGCGGTCAGCCTGCTAGGGCCGGTGGCCGCGCCGGGCGAGTACCAGGTGCGGCTGGAGGCCGGCGGGCAGGTCCTGACGCAGGACTTCGAGATAGCGAAGGACCCGGGCGCTCAGGGCTCGAATGAGGACCTGCGGGCGCAGTTCGATCTGCTCATGGCGATACGGGACAAGATCTCGGAGACGCACGACTCGGTGTCGAGGCTGCGTTCCATTCGAGAGCAGGTGGCCGGCTGGAAGAGCCGCGCCGAGGGCAGGTCGGGCGCCGGGCCCGTGCTGGAGGCCGCGCAGCAGATAGAAGACAAGCTGACGGCGGTTGAGGACGAGCTATTCAACTCTGGCGGTGAGACGAGAGCGACCGCGACCAAGCTTAACGGCAAGCTCGCGTCTCTGACGGCGGTCGTGGCCAGTGCCGACTGGGTGCCCACGCAGCAGTCCCACGGCGTGTTCGAGGACGTGTCGGCGAGGGCGGACGCGCAGGCGACCGTGCTGCAGAGCGTAATCGACGAGGACGTGCCGGCATTCGTCGCGCTGATTCACGAGCTGGAAATCCCGACTATCGTGTAGAAGGCGTTTCGCGGATGGTGAAGCGCCGGTCGCCCGGCGGCGGAGGTGCAATAAATGTGGCGATACATTGCCCGCAGAATACTGGTGAGCATTCCGGTGGTGTTCTTCGTCGCGCTCATCACCTTCTCGATAATGCGACTCGCGCCCGGAGATCCGGTGATGATGCTCCTCAGCAACGAGGACGAACAGCCTGACGCAGAAACTATCGCCAATCTCGAAAGACAGCTCGGCCTGGACAAGCCTCTTCCCAAGCAGTTCTGGGACTGGTTCGCGGGCGTGTTCACCGGGAACATGGGATACTCGTTCCGCTCCGGGTTCGCAGTGTCGGAGTTGATAGGCCCTCGGCTGCAGCCCTCGATCTCTCTGGCCGTTCTGGGGCTGGGATTGGGGGTGGTGGTCGGCGTGCCGTTGGGGGTATTGGCGGCGTGGAACGCCAACAGGCTGATTGACAGGGGGGTCATGCTGTTTGCCGTGCTTGGATGGTCTGTGCCCGGGTTCTTCCTCGCTTACATCCTCATCTTCGTGTTTGCGGTAAAGTTGGGCTTATTCCCCGTGGTCGGCTACGTGCCGATCTCGGAGGGGTTGTTCGACTTCCTGCGCAGCTTGGCGCTGCCGGCATTTTCGGTGGCGATAGCCATCATGGCACTTGTGGCGCGCATGACCCGTTCGAGCATGATGGAAGTGCTGCGTGAGGACTACATCAGGACGGCGCGCTCCAAGGGGCTGCGAGAGAGAATGGTGATGGTGCGGCACGCGCTCAAGCCTGCGTCCATACCCGTCGTAACCATCGTTGGCATTGCCTTCGCGGGAGTCATAACCGGCGTTGTGATAACCGAGACCGTCTATTCCATCAATGGTTTGGGCAGGCAGCTCGTTGACGCGGTGATATTCAGGGACTTCCCAGTCATCCAATCGACAATGATGCTCGTTGCCATAAGCTACGTCGTCGTCAACCTGGTGGTGGATGTGCTCTACGTGTACATCGACCCCAGAATCCGATACTAGGTGAGAGAGTAACGATGAGTACGCAGCGGGAATATGCTCTGTCGGCAGCCGGAACCCACCCACCGCTGTCGGTCAGGCTGAACAGATACGCGGCTGTAACGCAGAGGGTGCTGTCCAAGAACCCAAACATGCTTGGCGGACTGATAGTCCTCTCCGTGATGGTGAGCATAGCGCTCGTCGCCGGCTTTATCGACAAGATCGACCCCTATGCACTGGACCCGTTCACGCGGCTTCAAAGCATGTCCGCGGAGCATTGGTTCGGAACGGACAATGTCGGCCGCGACGTTTATTCCCGCACCGTGCACGGAGGGCGCATTTCGCTGGCCGTCGGCGCGCTGGTGGCGGTCGCCGTGTCGTTGGTGGGAACGGGAACAGGCCTGACAGTCGGCTACTTCCGGCGCGTCGACGAGGTCGTCATGCGCTTCATGGACGGCGTAATGGCGTTTCCGTCGTTGCTGCTTGCCCTCGCCCTGATTGCGGCGTTAGGAGCCAGCTTCATCAACATCATCATCGTTATCTCGGTGGTGGACACGCCTCGCATGGTGCGCGTGGTGCGCGGTTCGGTGCTCAGCGTGCGGGAGATGGACTTCGTGACGGCGGCCGGCGCGCTTGGGGCGAAAGCGCCTCGGATAATGGCGCTGCACATCTTGCCCAACATCCTCGCGCCAGTCATCATCCAAGCCACCTTCGTATTCGCCTCGGCGATGCTGACTGAGGCAGCACTGAGCTTCCTCGGAGCAGGCATCAACCCGGAGACGCCCACCTGGGGCAACATGATAGGACAGGGGCGCACCTTCTTCCAGCGGGCCATCTGGATTATGATATTCCCGGCGTGTTCCTGTCGATGACGGTGTTGTCCATCAACCTGGTGGGTGACGGCCTTCGCGACGCGCTCGATCCCAAGCTGAGGCGGCGCGAGTAGGCCTCAGGCTGGCGCGGCGCTTGCCTGGCGAGCGCCGCGCAACGCAGCCGGCCCGTGGAGTGAAGAGGACGCCCCTCTGCCGCAAAGGCAGTGGGGCGTCGCCTCGTACGGGAGCCGGCGCGTGCAATTCTTTGCCGCATCCTGGGATGGCGTGTTACTCGAAGAGAGCGGCGGCCCGACCGGGAGGCAATTGCCTGACCAGGTTGACCATAGGGTGTTCGACGGCTGAACTTCCGGTTCGACTCGGCAAGCCGTGGATTCTTGCAGGGACTCAGAGGCGCGGAGTATCGGTGTATCAGATTTCGTGTCCCTAGGCGGTCAGCGTGATCATATCCAGCACCTCGTGGCTGGATATGGAACCGATCAACTCGCCGGAATCTCTATCGACGACAGATAGTACGGTGAGAGAGTTCTCGACCATGCGCTGGAGAACGTCTTCCACCAGTTCGTCGGCGTGCGCATTCGGCGTGATCTGACGCAGTACCCTCCTCAGCGAGGTGCGCCCCCACTCGGTCCGGGGGAGGTATCGCAACATGCTCAGCGAAACAGTTCCGGCCAGCTTGCCCCGGTTCACGACGACGTAGTCGTGCTGTTCCGGCAGCAGCCGGGTTTCGGCGAACGCCTTGACCGTCACCGACTGCTCGGGGTGGCTCCGAGAGGGGTCCAATATGTCCCGCACGCTGATGCCTTCCAGGGCGAAGCGAACCAGCGATGGCGGCACTCGACCATCCGGAGATACGGGCTCGGAATGCCTGAGCCTCTTGAGCGCGTAGCTGATACCCATGGGCGTCAGCAGGATATAGCCGAACATCAGGAGCACCAGCAGGGAGAACACTGCCTTGTCGATCGCGCCCGTGTGGAACAGCAGGAGCAGAATGGCTATCTCGGTTACTCCCTTCGCCATAAGGCCCGCGGCTGTTGCGAAGGGGGCATCAAGCCTCGTGATGTACGCACTGAGGAACGAGCCGGCAAACTTGCCCGCCAGGGGCACAAGGATCGGCGCTGCTGTCGTCTGCGGCGGCAGAGTAAGAAACTCGAGGCTCAGATGCAGGCCGGCTGAGGTGCCCAGCGGACGATGATTCACGAATCGCTGGCATACGCCGTAACCGCCCCACTAGCCTGTCGAATGGAGTCGCAATAGTGACGACGAACTTGGCCTCCGCGTCCGCAAAGGCCTGGTCTCTGTGTATTTGTGCCGCGGCAGCGCTCTGCATGTTGTTGGCGGCAGCGCTGTTCGCCTGCACCGGGAGCGGTGAGAACGCTGCCACAGACGAGCGGCAGCTCGGCCTTGAGGCTGAGGCCCGTTCGCTGGAAGTGTCACCCGAAGCCCTAACGCAAGAGAGTGCTCAACTGGAGAAGACCACTTCCTAGACGGATTCGGCACTACCTGATAGGGAGCAGTGGTCCAAGGGCAAGGACAAGGGCCAGCCAGAGTCAGAGTCCGCAATCCTCGAGAGGACCGCCAGGCTGGCGGAGGATTTTGGAGGCGAGGTCTACTTCGTCGACCACGCCGAGCGCGGGCAACGCTCGGTCCTGGTGGTCCCCCGGGAAGTCGTCGAAGGCGAGACTCCGCTAATCGTGTCACTCCACGGCTTTGGTGGAGATTCTGCCTACCAGACCTCGTACGTGCCCCTGCACGAGCGCGTCGACACTGACGGGTTCGCTCTTTTACTCCCGAATGGGGCGCTCGACGGCGCGGTGTACCGCTTCTGGAACCCCACCGACCAATGCTGCGATGGCGGAAAGTCCGGCGGAGACGACGTGGCCTATCTCACTGAGCTGGTGTCAGAGGCGCGGAAGATCGAGGACTTCGGGCCGGTGTACTTCTTCAGTTACTCTAACGGCGGGTTCATGTCGTACCACATGGCCTGCAAGGGCCTGCCGGGTCTGCGCGCCGTGGCAAGTCTTGCCGGCACCAGCTACGTCGAGGACTCAAGCTGCGAGGGCGCACCGCCCGTGTCCGTGCTGCATATCCACGGCAGCTCACGACGTGATCCTGTTCGAAGGTGACGTAAGCGAGCCTGACCCGAATGGCGGCGAAACGGCATTCTACGCCGGGGCTCGGGACATGGTGACGCGCTGGAGCCGTCGAGCCGGCTGCGACTGGCCAGAACAGCCACAGCACTATGCCACCTACGACCTGGACCAGTACGTGCCGGGATCTGAAACCCGGACGTTCCGCCTCAAGCACGGGTGCGCCGAGGGAATCGCTGTCGAGCTCTGGATGGGCGAGGGCAGCGGCCATGCGCCCGGCTATGGCGACGACTTCGTGAGCGCCCTGGTCGACTGGTTTCTCTCGCAGGACTAGTAGTTTCCTGTTTGGAAGCCGTGGCTGCGGCAAGCAAATTCACCGGAGCATGGTACGCTCGGCTTCGGTGCAATCACGATTCGCAACTACCACCTCGGTAGTATCCAGGCTAATGCTCCTGCCTCGGTGGCCACGTATTTTGTACATATCTAAAACCTTTCTTACATTGACTGAATTGTTGCTTGGTGCGTTACCCTGTACTGCATACGGTAGTAAGACTGAATCATTAAGCGGAGCAATTCAAACAGGGTATCGCGGAGATACCACAGATTGTGGGGGCTATGGCTACAAGAATCGCGATCGCAAACAGAAACGCCGTAGTTGGTCAGGCTCTGTCGCTTCTCCTGGGGCAGGAGGATGAGTTCGTCGTTGCTGCCGAGGTCACCGAGCGAGAACAGGTTATCGTAGCGGTGAAGGACACCAAGCCTGATCTCCTTCTGGTGGACCCCGCTCTGCCCGGCCTGGACCTGGATGGCCTCGTCAGCCAGGTGGCTGGCGTCTCTCCGGGCACCGCGGTCGTGGTGTTGACCGACTCGCGCGACGTCAAATTCTTGAAGCGCGCCGTTGAGTCCGGGGCCCGGGCGTACCTCTCGCTGGAAGGCGACGCCGACGAGCTCGTCCAGGAGCTGAAGCTGATCGCCGGCGGCCACGTAATCGCTTCCGGATTTGCCGCAAGGAACCTTTCTGACCTGGCCGGCAAGAGCTCAAACGGCACCAGCGACGGTCTGTCTGAACGGGAGATAGAGGTCGTGAACCTCGTAGCGCGGGGCGGCACCAACAGGGAGATTGCCGAAACGCTCGTGATTGCCGAGAACACCGTGAAGGTGCATCTGCGCAACATATATGGCAAGCTGAACCTGCGCAACCGCCAGGAACTGACGGCATACGTGCTCCATGCAGAGAGCGACCTGAATTCGGCCTCAGACTAGCGCAAGCCGCTTCGATTCCCCCCAAGGGCGCACCACGCGCCAATCGGCGCCGTGCCCGGGCGCCTCTCTCTTCCTTTGCCTCTTCTACTACCCCCGGGCTGGCTGTCTAGCCCATGTAACGCGAAGGGACTACTCGCCTGGCGTACTTCAACGACAGTGTTGCCGGGATAGGCGAAATAACCCGCATGGGTGATGCGCCGCCGCTGACGCACCGGTAGGCTAATATCCAGATTCGTAGCGGACTGGGTTACCAGCTCAGCTGCAAGGACGGACAAGGACCGAGTTGTTAAGGAAGGCAACCATGCGGCACTCCAGCCTAACCGTGTCGGAAGAAGCGCGAGAGACTCTTGCCGGCCTCGCCGCTGAACATGCGGACCGAGGCGTGCCACGCCTGAAGGAACTGGATGCCGCCTCGCTTACGGTTGGCCATCCAGAGGACGACGACGTTGTCCTCAGAGGGCAAAAGGGCACCCTGCTCCTGGCGGTGAGCCGGCGGCTGATGGAACGGCTCGACGGCGAAGCGGAGCTGGTGGTCGGTCTTTCGGAGACGGGCGAACCAAGCTTCAAACTGGTGCGAAAGCCAATGGAAGGACAAGCATAGGCAGGTTGCTCTCGACAACTGGCTCGAGCACGTAGAGTTGATCGGACGATAGGACTACAGCGGAGGTGAAATCGTGGGAAGACTTTTGATTGCAGTCGTTGGCATCATTGGAGTGGCGTGCGGTGTGCTGGCTGGCATTCTCTTCGCGCCCCGAAAGGGATCGGAAACCAGGGAAGAGATTGTCAGGCGCTCCAGGCCGTTGCAGGAGTCCGCGAGGAAGGCCGCCTCGAGGGCGGGTGAGAAGATCGCGCCCATCGCCAGGATGGCCGGGAGCAAAATCCCTATGAGCGTCAAGCCAAAGAGCGCGTTCGCAGCGGACGTGCCCGCGGCCGAAGCCGGCGGGAACCAGCCAATCGGCGAGGAGCGCGGCAACGGGACGACCAATGGCCACCATGCCATTTCGGAAAAGGTAGGCGTCGACAACTAGTGGCCGGTCGGTACCCGGGCAGACCGTGTGGTCTACCCCGAAGCAGAAGCAGGATGGCGCCTCCGTCGAGGCGCCCCCCTGCGCGCAGTCGTGTTGTTTCCGTCTGATGCTAAGAGCTGGAGTAAGCATCATGTTTAACAAGTTCTTGGTTCCAATCAACCCAGACGATCGAGACATTGCCAGCGGAATCGTGGCTCACGCGACGTGGCTGGCCGGCCGGCTCGCTTCGGAGGTGGTGTTTCTCTCCGTCATTCCATTCGATCGTACCAATAATGCGCCCGGAACCGCGGAGATCTTCGAGCGGGCCAAGTTCGACGTCGAGCGGCGTCTCGAAAGCCTGGTCGAGTCCACGAGGGGTCCGGGAGTCAGGCTGGAGACCGTGGTCGAGTTCGGTTCTCCGGCCGAGACGATAGTCGAAACGTGCCGCCGTCTGGCGTGCGACATCATAGCGATGTCGACTCACGGCGGGGGTCTGTTCGCCAAGGCACTTGCCGGCAGCGTGACGACGGACGTGATTGCCAGCGCGCCTGTTCCGGTACTGGTAATCAACCCCACCATAGCGGTCGACTCGCTCTCGGACGCGATCGACATTTCAACCATACACGTTGCGCTGGACGGTACACTGGAGGCCGAGGCCGTGCTTCCTCACGTCGAGTACCTGGCTGCCAAGCTGGGGTTTAACGTCGTGTTGATGCGGGCCGTGGATGAGATCGCCAGGAAGCCGGCTAGCCCGGCGCGGCCAACGCAAGCCTTCCTGGGTGAAAACGGAGTGCTTTACCGCCGGGAGCGCCAGGGGCCGGAGTCAAATGGGACCACATCCGCCGCGAGCGTATCGACGCAGCCTTCCGGGGAGTACCTCGCACGTATCACGGAAGGTCTCAACAGGAAGGGTCTCAGCGCCAAGTGGGTGCTGCTCGAGGGTGATGCCAAGAAGTGTTTCCTGGGGGCCTTCGAGGAGTCGTCCCACAACATGATCGCCGTGACTAACAGCGGCAGGTCGGGCCTGAGACGCAGGATCACAGGCAGCGTCTCAGAGGGACTGATCAAGAAGACGGGATACCCGGTCCTCGTCGTACCGACGCGAGTCGCGGCAACAGTCGGCGCGTAAGCCCGGTCGGCGAAACGGGGTGGGGAGATGAAACAGCTACGGAGCCGCCTTAAGTGGCGATTCTACTTCGCCAAGGCCAGGGCTGGCCTTCACGTCAGGCGAACGATGGTCGAGGGCGTGCTGCTTTTGGTGCCCATAGTGATCACGTTCGTGATACTCAAGTGGGTCTGGGATTTCATCGACGGGGTACTCAGGCCGTCGATCGAGACCACGACCGGCGTCAGCTTCCCTGGGCTGGGCGTCGCCGCATTGCTGCTCCTGGTGTATGTGGCGGGGCTGACGTGGGAACTGGATCTTGGCCGGCGGCTGTTGGGCTCGGGCCAGCGCGTGTTGATGTCGCTGCCGATAGTCAAAATCGTCTACGCTCCCGCGCGTCAGCTTATCCAATCGTTCTCGGGTTCAGGCCCATCCGGCTTCAAGCGGGTGGTGGTGATCGAGTATCCCCGACGGGGAACCTGGATGCTGGGATTCCTGACCTCGATAACGACCGCCAAAGATGGTGTCCGCATGGGCGTCGTTTACGTTCCTACCGCCCCCACACCCAACTCGGGATGGGTGGCCATACTGCCGATTGACGAGGTGTACGACACTCAGATGACTGTTCAGGATGCCATGACCATGGTGCTCTCTGGAGGTATCGCGACGCCCGAGGAGATAGCGATGACCGAGTTCCAGGAGGACCGGCCTACGTTGGTCGAGCGCCAGGCAACTCAGTCCTAGCTGGACTTCTTACCACTGCCGCCCATGTCGGTCGGTCCACCCATTGCGCTCGCGCCACGGCGCCCGCGCGACTATGCCCCTCAGGTATTGCCTCGGCGTCACCGCGAGAAGAGGCGCCTTCGCCATACAGAGAATGCGGCTATGCCACCGGACATGACGGTCGCGGAGACCAGGGCCGTGATCAGAGTGCCGCGCTCACGGACCTCTTCCACTATTCCGCCCTCGTCGCGTTCCTGCGTATCCTCGACAGCCGGGCTCTCGGGGCCGCCTGGGACATCCGACGCCTGGGGTGTCGGCGTCACAGTGGGCTGATCGATGCGAGCGAACGTCACCGTCTCGGACCCGGCCGGCCTGGGCGTGGGTGTTGGTGTGGCGTATAAAGGGATCGGTATGCGAGTCGGCGTGGCCGTCGGACCGGGAGTGCGAGTTGGCGTCGGCGACGGGTACACCGTTGGCTCGGGGGCGCGGGTGGCCACGGGAACCGTCGTGGGGACCGGTGTCGCCGTCGGCGTCGGCGATGTTTGCCCACGCGGCCGCGTGGGCGTGGGCGACGGCGTCGCGGTCGCGGCGCTACCTGCCATGCGAGCGACCACGGGTATTGCCGTGGCGGTCGGCGCCGGCGTGGGCGTATCGAAGTCGAACGGCGCTCGCCTCTTCTTGCGGGAGGTCGAGGACTTGGTCGTAGACTCCTGCGTCTCCTTGGGTTTGACTGTAGCCGTCGGCGTCCGCGTAGGCGTGGCTGCCTCCTTCGGGGAGGGGTCCGGGTTAGAAGTCTGCACGGGTATGTCGGGCCGCGGGTTCGTCAGGTCCTCGGGATTGTTGTCGGGGTTGGGGTTGGTGCCGATCTCCTCGGTGGTCGTGCTGGTGTCGGGGTTGGTGCCGATCTCCTCGGTGGTCGTGCTGGTGTCGGGGTTGGTGCCGATCTCCTCGGTGGTCGTGCTGGTGTCGGGGTTGGTGCCGATCTCCTCGGTGGTCGTGCTGGTGTCGGGGTTGGTGCCGATCTCCTCGGTGGTCGTGCTCGTGTCGGTGTTGTCGGTGCCGCCGTTGTTGTTGTCGGTGCCGCCGTTGTTGTTGTCGGTGCCGCCGTTGTTGTTGTCGGTGCCGCCGTTGTTATTCGAGGAGCCGTCCGACACAGCTATTGGGTACCAAAATCCCAGGTCGTCTTCAAAGCAAACTTCGAGCACACCCGGCATCCTGGTCACAGTGTATGTGATCATGAACACATGGTCGCTGCCCACGTCAATATGGTGCCCGAGATAGTCGAATGGTGTTTCAATTTCAATGACCGAGATGACGGATACATCGCTGACAGGCCTTACGACGACGTGGTTGTGCGTGGAGCTGACGTACATCTGATACTCACCAATGGACCTGTGCGCCGAGTCTTCGACGCAGACATCGGTGTCTTCTTCCCTGTGAGCGAGGACGTTATCGGCTCTGAGTGCCACCAGGAGCAGCACGGCGCCGAGGATAGCGGCCAGCGTCATGGCTCCGCCCAAGTATGGCCGGAGGCCTACCGGCGAGCTGCCGCCGCCGGGGTGTGGCCGTGTAGAGTAATGGTTGGATTCGTTCACAATCATACCGGGCTGAGTCAAATACGGACTCCGGATTTCTGTATCCATCAGGAAGAGCGGCTGGAGCCGCACACTTCCTTGGGAATGCGATATTGGATGCCTAGCAGTGCGTTCGAGGGCCGAGAGCCGGTGCGGGAAGGCCTTCAGGCCGACGGAAACCGGGTCGATCGCATTGGCCGCCGCCCCAAAAGTCACATGAATGCCAAACAACTGTCTCCGATATTCCTAGCCAATGCATAGCGTGAATTCTAAGCACCGCTGTTGGGGCTGTTATAGGCTATTTGAGACTAGTTTTGTACAAGTTTCAATGCATGGCGACTCTGGCTTCGACGGAACGGAATGAACGGCAAGGGCTGGGTGGCCGGTCGCAAACTGAAGCGACGGTACTAGGGAGAAAGCGCGATCAGGACTAGCCCCAAGACGATTGCAGAGGAGCCCAACACTCGTCCCCGTCCGAAAGGCTCCTTCAGGATGAGTACGCCCATCAGCACGCCGAGAACTATGCCAACCTCACGGGCCGGGGCGACGTAGCTGACCTGGGAGAGTGAAAAGGCGGTCAGCACGAGACCGTAGGCGAGAAAGACCAGCAGGCCCGCGGCGACGATGGCCCAGGCGTTCGACGTCCACTCCAGTTTCGCCTTGGCCAGCCCGCACGTGTACAGAACGTATGGGGAAATGCCTATGGCCGAACCTAAGGTGAGAAGGTACATGTACAGGAACGGCTGGACGTGCGCTACACCCTGCTTGTCCACAAGGCTGTACAGGGTGATTGTCATCCCGGTGAGGACCGCGTAGCCTACACCGGCGTCCCGGAACAGGACTGACGGCCGGGCGATGATCTGCCGGAAACGGCCCCACCACGAGACCAGGAAGATGCCGGCTATTATGACCCCGATGCCGAGTACGGCGGGCGGGGTCACCTTTTCTCCCAGAATCGACACGGCCAGAACCGGAACAAACATCGGCCCGATTCCCCGGGCGACGGGATACACCAGGGACAGGTCGCCTCTCGAGTAGGCCTTGCCGAGCAGGATGAAGTAGAGGGTGTGGGCCACCACGGATGTCAGAACCAGCCAGTAGCCCGTCGACGACGTCGGGTAGAGCAGAAACAGGACGACGCCCAGGGGAAGCAGCATCACGCTGCCGGCAATCAGGATCGCCCAGGCAAACACCTCCTGGTTGCCGGAGCGCTTCAGCAACAGGTTCCACGCGGCGTGGCAAAGGGCGGAGATTAGGACCAGACCCAGGGCAAATGCGGTCATGGCGGGATTATAGTCTAGCCGACGCCAATGGGCTTGGTGGCTAAGTGTTGACGAACACCGGGGTTTCCTGGAACATGGGCCGGACACGCTACCGCTGGAGAGCAAAGATTGCGAAACGGGACGGGTCGCCGACCCGGCACAGGAGGCTGAACAATGGCGTTGTCAATAGTGCGAGGAAAGTACGTCGTCTGCAAGATCAACGACCCCTGGTCAGCGGATGTCATAACCGACGGAGCGGTCCTGCAACGAGACGGGCAAATCGAAGAGGTGGGCGATTACGGAGACCTGAGCCGCCGGCATCCAGAAGCGCCGGTAATCGGCTCGCCCAATCATATCGTGATGCCGGGGCTGGTCAATGACCACTTCCACCTGGGGCTCACGCCCTTTCAGATGGGAGCGCCTGACCTTCCCCTAGAGATGTGGAGCCTCTCAAGGGTGGGGACAAGGTTGATCGACCCATACCTGGACCAGCTCTACGGAGCGGTCCAGATGATCGAGACCGGCACTACCACGGTGCAGGCGATTCATTCGCCGCCGCGCGGTTTTGGGCCGCTGAGCATGGATATAGCCGACAAGGTGGTGAGTGCATACCAGACCTCCGGAATGAGAGTGTCCTACGCCCCCTCGATCGCCGACCAGAATTCCATGGTGGCGGGCGCGGACGGTGGGGAGGAGGACTTCGCTTCCCAGTTGCCGGAACACCTGGCGGACCGATACCGCTCGCTCATGGCTCCCAGCTACCTGCCCGTCGAAGAGGTGATGCCGATCCTGGAGGAGATCTGCCGGAAGTATGGCAACAACCGATACGAGAGGGTGCAGGTGACGATGGCGCCCAGCAACGTCCATCGCTGCTCCGACGAGCTGCTTGTCGCCCTGAAGGAGCTGGCGGGACGCTTCAGCACCGGAATCCACGTCCATCTGCAGGAGACGGTTTACCAGAAACTGTACGGCTACAGAGCCTGGAGCAAGACACCGCTGCAACATCTTCACGAGCTTGGATTCCTCGGCCCGGAGGTCACCTGCGGGCACAGCGTCTGGATTACGGACGAGGACCTCGAGATAATGGCCGCCACGGGCACGAACATCTGCCACAACGCCAGCTCGAACCTGAGACTCAAGAGCGGGATAGCGCCCATGGGTCGCATTCTGGCAGCAGGCGTCAAGGTGGCCATCGGCAGCGATGAAGCCGGGCTGAACGACGACAAGGACCTGTTCCAGGAGATGCGCCTGGTGCTCAAGATTCATCGTGTGCCCGGCATTGACCTGGAACCACCCACCGCTTACCAGGTGCTCCAAATGGCGACGGTCAACGGAGCCTATGCCAGCTGGTTCGGAGACCGTATCGGAACTCTCGAACCGGGAAAGCGGGCCGACATGGCGCTGCTGGACTTGCGGAACATCGAGCAGCCATACCTGGACCCGGAGGTGCCGGTAGTGGACGCCCTTGTACACCGCGGACGCGGGATAGACGTGGATACGGTCCTGGTCGATGGCGAGGTAGTCCTCCGCGACGGACAGCCGACCAGGTTCGACAAGGAGGCGCTCTTCGAGGAGATACGGGATGCGTTGGACCGCCCGCTGTCTCCCCAGGAAGAGGACAGGAGAGAGGTGGCCCGCTTGGTGGAACCCCATCTGCGGCAATTCTATCAGGGCACGTTGCCGAAGGACTCCCAGCCGTACACGGTCTACAACTCCAGGTCCTGAGTGTATTCCGGGCGCCCAATCGCAATCGAGGAAGGGCGTCGACTGGCGCGCGCGCTGCTCAGCCGCCCTCGAAACAGTTGCCACCGCGGTGGATGGAGACGTATCCGATGGTAATTCCCGATAGACCCGAAAGTGCGGCCGTGATTGGAGCCGGCATCGTTGGCGCCGCCATCGCCTGGCGTCTTGCACGGCGCGGCGTCAGGGTCGTACTTATTGACAAGGGGCGGCCAGGGCACGGCGCGTCGAGTCACAGCTTTGCCTGGATCAATGCCGGGGGCAAAGAGCCCATCGGCTATCACAACCTGAACCGACGCTCGATGGAGATGTGGCCCCGTTTTGCCGCCGCCGTCGGGGACTGCGGAGACCCGGACAGCGTGGGCCTTCGCTGGGGCGGCAAGGTGTCATGGGAGTCCGACCCGGGGGCAGCCGAGGCACTGGCGGCGCGAGTTCGGCTTCTACAGTCCTGGGGCTACCCGACACGGCTGATCGATGCCGCCGAGCTGGAGAGCCTGGAACCGGCGCTGGACGTGGGCGAGGTGTCCGCCGCCGAGTACAGCCCCAACGAAGGACAGGTGGAGCCGCAGATGGTGGTAGATGCGTGCCTGCGCCGGTTGCGTGAGTTGGGTTGCGAGGTCCTCGAGGACACTGAAGTCACAGGCTTCGAGCAGAGTGATGATGGCCGGATTCAAGCCCTGGGTACGCCTTCTGGCTCGCTGCAGGCGGATGTCGTTGTCGTCGCCGCGGGCACCGGGACAACGGCCCTGACCGCCCTGGCGGGCGTCAGCGTGCCGCAGGCGAGAAGCCCCGGCGTGGTGATTCGGACGGACCCGCTTCCGCGTTTGCTCGAGAACGTGCCGGTCGTCTACGCGCCGCCCCTGGATCCTGCCCGCCCGGAGATACATATGCGGCAATGCGCCGACGGCCGCATGATGATCGGCGAAGGCGACCAGGAGAGCCTGGCCGAGGACGACACCCAGGTCCACGCCGCCGAGCTGCTGGCCCGTGCCGGGCGCTATCTTCCGGGCCTTGCCGGGGCACGGGCGGTCCCGGTGCCGGTGGGCTGGCGTCCCATGCCGCTGGACGGCTATCCGGTGATGGGGTTCGCGTCCGAGGCGCCCAATTTGTACGTGGCCGTCACGCACAGCGGCGTTACCCTGGCCCCGGCGTTGAGTCAACTGGCCGCCCAGGAAGTCTGCGACGGGACGTCGGCCGACGCGGTGCTGGGGCCGTATCGCCCCCAGCGCTTTGCCGGAATTACCCCCGATGAGGTGGCGGCGGCGCCTAACCCCCGCACCGCCAAACGGCGCTAGCAAGGGAAGCTCACGCGGCGAGGGAAGTCGAGCCTTGCGAGCGGCATGTTCTGGCGTGAACGGTGCTCGTAAGTGTATAATTGGGGCAGCCAATACATACTTGGGGAGCGATTACGTGAACAAATTGAGATGGCTGGGCCTTGCCTCGTGCGTGGCACTGGCCGCGGTGCTGTTGGCCGCATGCGGCAGCGATGAGCCCGAATCCGACGTGGCTATGTCCCAGCCGACCACGGCCCCGGTGACCCAGCCAACGGCTGCCCCGGCGACCCAGCCGACCGCGGCCCCCACGGTGGTCGCCTCAACTGAGAGCGCCCCGGCGCCCGCTACGCCCACCCTGGCGCCCGTCCCATCGTCCGTGGAAGTTGGCCTCGACGTCGGCCAGCGTGCCCCGGACTTTACGCTGACCAACCTTGAAGGTGAGAGTGTCACGCTGGCCAGCCTTCAGGGTCGCCCCGTGATGATCTACTTCTTCACAACCTGGTGACCGGTATGTCGTGCCTCGTTGAGGCAGCTTAAGGAAATACACCCCGACTACGCGGACAGCGTAGACATACTCGCGGTGGGGGTTGACCCCTCTGAGGACACTTCAGATATTCTTTCGTACAAGGATTCACACGGTTTCATCTGGCCCATGACCTCCGCGAACGTGGAGATGTTGAAGGCCTACGGTGTCACCAGGCAGGCCGCCCACATGACCCTCGACGCCAGCGGAGTCATCGTGTCCGAGCTTAGCACCAAGGCGGAGAAAGAGGAGGGCTGGCGAAAGCTTCTGGAAGCGCTGTCCGGCTCCTAGTTCCGGCGTCGCCCCTTGGCCACGCCAAGGGGCCTTTCAACGACCCAGCGACGTGTGCCTCCTCCTCCAGAGCGGCGATGCCGACTGCCTGCGCTACTGCATTGACGCTACAGGCGGGCTGAAGTTGCCGCACGGCCGCAGTCATGTCGGCCTCTGCCGCCATGTACCCCAGTCTCACACCTACGTAGATGCCACGACACCTCCAGACGACTACTCCCCCCGGAGTCCGATCGATGCGGTTCTTCCGAATGGCCCCTTTGGAGGGTCCGTATCCTGCGGGACCGGCCTTCGTCCAATCCCTATTCTGTTGGCTGGCTCGGTCATGACGATCATCCTTGCCCTGTTGGCTCCGGGCGGCCCTCTTATCGACACCGTGAGTCAGTTCGATTTAGTCGCGGCAGGCGAGGTCCAGGCGGCATATCCCACCCTCACTCACGTCATGTCACTGCTGTTCGCGGTTGCCATGCTGCTGTTTCTCTCCGGCCTGGACGACATCGACTCAGGCATCATCAACATCGCCGGGTCCGACCTGTCCAAGATGAACGATACGGAGAAGACCCGCTTCCGGACGACCAGGATGGGATACATCTTCCAGTCCTTCAACCTGCTGCCGGTGCTTACTGCGTTGGAGAACGTGGAGATGCCCCTGCTGGTGTCAGGCTTCCCCGAAAAGGAGGCCAATCAGAAGGCGCAGGAGGCGCTGTCGCTCGTAGGTCTCTCGGACCGCGCCGGGCACTATCCGGCTGAACAAGGAACTCGAAAAGACGTTCGTCATCGTCACCCACTCGGACGCCGTGGCGGAGATGTCGCACCGGACGGTCCACATGCGGGATGGCCTAATCGGCGATGACGGCGCGGGCAACGCGATCTAGTCCGCAAGACACTCGCCGCCGTAGAAGACCTCGAAGCCGGCGAATTCCTCCCCACGACGCGCCCCCTCTACACCCCTGCCAACGCCTTCTCTATCCTCTCCCGCTGCGCCTACAAGCTCTACAAGACCGTGAGATAAATGGATCGAGTTATTGAGAAGGGCTAGGACCTTCTCATAACTCCTTGCCAAGTAGCAAGTAGAAAGGCATGCGAGGCGTCGGAGCAGATCGAGGTCGTTGACTCGCGGCTCGCCGGGGGCGCACAGGCCCTGCTGGCGCTCAGCGCCGCTCGGTAGGCAGGCGAGATGGCCGACAATCGCGAGGTGGCTCGGCGGGTTGAACGGTCGATTGGGAGGAATCACGGCTTCGTAATGGTCGACACCCTGAAGTATCTGGCGATGGGCGGACACATCGGCAGGGCCCAGGCCCTCCTGGGCGGAGTGCTCCAATTCAATCCCATCGTCGGCATCCGCGACGGCGAGACCCACCCTGTGGACCGGCCCCGCACCCGCAGGGGGGCGCAGAGACGGATTATCGAGCTGGTGCGCGAGCGCTGGCTCCCACTCACCAGTTGCACGTGAGCTACAGCACCGGCCGCGATAAAGCCCTAGCCGTTCGGGACGAGCTTGCCCACCTCGTGGAGTCGGAACGCCCCATCGAGTCCCCGTTCGGTCCTGTCTTGGGTACTCACCTCGGTCCCAATACCATCGGCGTGGCGGCAACCCAGGGAAGCGTCGAGGACGACTAGCTGCTCTCAGTGGGAGAGACGGCTAGACCGATGCTACAAGGAGCCGGGATGTTCGAACAGGCCAAAGGCTCGTGAGGACGGATTGGAGACACGGCGAGAGAGCCTGGGACCGAACCGGCCTGCATTGTTCATGTCAGTCGCCTTCTAGGTCTGGCTCGGATGGCCGCAGGCTCCTGGGGCCTAAGCCGGTGTTTCCGAACGGCTCATCCCCATGATCCTCTGGACCTCCTGTCGCCTCAGCAGCATGTCGTTCATCGCAATCACCTCCTCAATTATCCTGGGACGTAACGATGTCCCAGCTGGAGAAAGCGTAGACGGGCGTGCGGACCAAAAGTGGGTCATTAAGTACAGAGCTTCTCGAGGCCCTGCACCGGCAGTCGCCACGGACCGGAGACAGCCGATGAACAACGACAATCATTTCTGCCGGTGACGACAACCATTCTTGCCGGTCCGTAGATAGGATGATCTGGCACCGAGGAGGCGCCAGATTGATCACGGATCAACAGGTAGTTCTACTGAGGCAGAAGCTGATGGAAAGGAAGACACAGCAGGCAGCGGCGGCATCAGCCGCCATGAGCGAGAGATCGGCAAGGAAGTGGCAGCGGGGATCGCTGCCGTCGAAGAAGGCCAGGCGAAGTTGGAGAAGCAGACCGGACCCGTTCGCGGACGTCTGGGAGAGTGAGGTCGTGGCTCTGCTGCGGTCCGATCCTGAGAGTGAACTCTCTGCGACAACTATTCTGGAGTGGCTCGACGAGAGACACCCCGGCAGAGCCTGCGCCCGCGAAAGCGGGTGTTCGGCAACTCCCAGCTGAGGACGTTGCAGCGACGGATCCGCGACCACAGGGCACTCAACGGTCCTGACCGTGAGGTGTACTTCCAGCAGGATCATCCGCCAGGCCGAGAGGCGCAGGTGGACTTCACACACTGTTCAGGGCTTAGGGTGACCATAGGTGGTGAGCATTTCAGGCATCTGCTGTTCCATTTCGTGCTGAGCCACTCGGGGTGGAGTTATGCCGAGGTGTGCTTCGGAGAGACGTTCGCGGCGTTGGTGAAGGGACTGCAGGGAGCGCTGTGGGAGCTGGGGGGCGTACCGAGGGTGGTGCGCACCGACAACTTGTCCGCGGCGACACACGATCTGAGGGACAGTAGGGGCCGTGCCGTGAACGCCGGCTACGAGGCGGTACTGGCTCACTACGGAGTGGAGGCCACCAGGACCAACCCGAGGTCATCGCACGAGAACGGCGTGGTCGAGCAGAGACACCGTCGTCTGAAGAACGCCATGGACCAGGCCCTGATACTCAGGGGAAGCCGCGACTTCGAGTCAGAGGAGGAGTACAGGACGTTCGTCAGGAGGATTGTCGACCGGCGCAACAGACTGGTGAGTTCCAAGCTGAAGACAGAGCGTCGCCATCTGCGGCCGCTGCCTGGGACGCCGATACCCGAGTACGTCAACTATAGGGTTAGAGTGCGCAAGTGGAGCACGATCAGGGTGTCGAACCGGACGTATTCGGTGCCATCTCGGCTGATAGGCATGGTAGTTGACGTCAGGCTGTACGCCGATCACATCGAGGTGTACTACAAGGGGCAACTCGTCGAGAGTATGGAGCGGGTACACGGCACCGGCGAGGCGCAGATCGACACCGCCACATTATCGGATCACTGGTGCGCAAGCCAGGTGCGTTCGCCCGCTATCGCTTCAGGGAGCAAATGTTCCCGACTCACACGTTCAGGCTGGCCTATGACGCGCTGCGTGGTTGGAGAGGAGAGCGTGCCGACGTCGAGTATGCTCGTATCCTGCACCTGGCCGCGACAACCATGGAGTCCAAGGTGGACAGGGCGCTGAAGCGACTGCTTGAGTCCGGCCTGAGCTTCGACTATGCAATGGTGCGCAGGCTGTCGGCGCCTGCCCCGCCCCCGGTGCCGGACCTGAAGCTGTCAGGGACGGTGGACCTCGGGGTGTACGACCGGCTGCTGGTGGGAGGTGCACGATGATCGCAGACACGTACGCACCGAGCATAGTGGCAGAACGTGTTAGGGAGCTGTGCAGACAGTTCAAGCTTCCCACCCTGGCGGCCGAGACCGTAGGCAGGTTCAGTCAGGCCGGTCATGCCGACGCTCTCGTGACACTGGTGGAGGTGATGGAGCAGGAGGCTGAGGACAGGCGGCTCAGACGGGTGGACCGTCTAAGCCCGAATCCACCGAAGGAGTGGCGTTACAGCAGCGGAATGGGCGATGAGTGGCAAAGGGGGGCGATAGTTCGGGCAGGATTCAGGGTAGATGGGTCCGGTGGCGGCCTTTCGGCAGCCGCGTGGAGACCTTGTGGCCGTTTGCAGACGTTGGCAGGGCGAGATGGCGGGGAGAGGACGCAGCAAGAGACGCTCGCGGACCGGGGGTGACGCGAGTTTGCGGGGCGGTTGGGTAGTCTGGTGGATGGGTCAGACGCCGTGGGCGCCGTCAAGATGGCAGTGGCAGGGCGCGCAACCGAGCGAGGGCGCGACTGAACTGGGTTTCCCAGGGCCAGCTCTGTGGCAGATGCAGGGTGAGGCGGCGGGCCTTGCGGGTGAGCCGTCCGGCCAGGGAGAAGAAGCGCCGTCTGAGGGTCTTGGTGGTCACCACCTGCTGGCCCAGACCGATGCGCACGGTCCAGCGGGTCAGGCTCTGTATCGCCACCCAGGCGCCGTTGGCGGCGAAGCGCCCCGAGGGGAGATGGTTGAGTCCGACGCCGTACTCGAGGTCTCTTATGGCGTTCTCGACTTCGGCATGGCGGCGGTGGTCGGCCTCCAACTCCAGGGTATCGCCGTCGCGGTCGGTGATGAAGCCGTGATAGCTGTAGCTGGCGAAGAGGGCCAGTTGGGAACCGGGCGTGGGCTTCACCCGGCGGACGATGAGCCGCACCGGGGCGGTGTCGGACTCACCCTGGAAGGGGGTGTAGATGGTCTCGGCCGCGTCGGCTGCGCCGTCCATCCAGTAGGGGATCGGCGTCCAGTCCGTCTCGGGTATGGCCTCGATCAGGTTCCGCAGGCTGCTGGCGGATGGTGATGGAGAAGCGCACGTTCAGCTTGCGGCAGACCGATACCACGCTATGGGCGTAGAAGCCGCTGTCGGCGCGCACCGTGAGTTGTCCTGTGGCTCCGGCATGGCGCACCCGTCCCACCGTCTCCCGCAGGAAGTGGGCGGCGCCCCGAGCGGTGTTGGCACGGCCCTCCCGCAGCCGGGCCATCAGCACGTCACCGGTTCCGGCGGCGATGGCCAGCAGCGGGTGATAGCCCCGCTGACCGGTGTAGCCGTGATGGCGGGCCCCTTGCTTGGCCAGCCCGTAGGTCTCGCACATGGTGGAGTCGGGGTCGATGGTCAACGGCCCGCCGCCGGGTCCACCACCAGCGGTCCAGGCCCGGGACAGCAACTTCCGGCTCACCCGGTCCAACTGGCGCACGTGCCCCCACCGGAAGCTGCGCAGGAAGGTTCCCAGGGTGGATGGCGCCTTGACCACACAGCCGATGGCGCCAGCCGTCCCGCCGGTGCGCAACAC
Source organism: Dehalococcoidia bacterium (assembly GCA_965226695.1). Lineage (GTDB taxonomy): Bacteria > Chloroflexota > Dehalococcoidia > Lucifugimonadales > CATOSD01 > CATOSD01. Next base: position 1,403,219 of record OZ245405.1, on the reverse strand, counting down.
GTCCGCGTCGTCAATGCAGTCTCCCCCGGCTAGTGCAGACGCAACCAGCGTCATCAGCTTGTCTCCCGTGTTCGCCCGCCCCGGCGCATCCCCCAGGCCAACGTGGTTGTCGACCAGTTCACCCAGACCCAGGCGCTGGGCCAGGGTGGCCGGAAGGAGCAGCCCGGCGTTGGCCACCAAGCGGTGATCGTCGAAGGCGATTTTGATGCGGTCAGGGTGATTGCGTGGTAGCATCTATTGGGTGCTCCTTTCCTGGGGACGGTTTGGTCTTACAAAACCATTATCCCAGATTCAAAGGAGCACCTTCTTGCCGCTTCAGGACACTGACCCGACCCCCTCCCTCGGTGGATTCGGGCTTAGGCGGGGCCGGCCGGCTAGTCCCTCCAAAGAAACCATCCTGAGGTTACTAGACCATCGCGGTTCCTTTTACGCACTGTTCAGACAGTCGGCAGCACGCAAGGCGTATCACGACAACGAACTGAGTATAGCGTCTGGGGCCGACGGCACTTGGTCGCCATCATCTACCAGTTGGCCGACGCAGTCAGCCGGGGCCGACGCGGTGTATGAAGTTGGCGATGCCGGTTGAAGGCTCAATGGCCTGACACTCCGAGTGTTTCACCTCGGCTGCTGTGGCCGCGCTCGCTGGAGGGCGCAGACAGGTACGATCACCACAGGGGCTCGGCATAGATTTGTCCTCCCTTGGGGCAGTCCGTGCAGGGAGCGTCGGCCCACAGCGCATTCAGACTGTTCTCTCTGGGTAGATCGATACTGCCAGCACCCAGGTTGCGGTCGTATATCTCGCCATAGTTGCCCACGGCCCGGATAACGTGCTGGGCTACCGTGCCAAAGGAACCCAACAGGCCAAAGAGACGGTCGACTTTGGCGTCGCCGGTAACCGCACTGGGTACGCTGCCGGAGTCCACGCCATAGGCCTCGGCATATATCAGTATGGACATCACCGTCTTGACGACGTCGAACCACAGATCATCGCCAGGCGGGACTACTGGGCCAAGAGCTTCTTCAGTGATGGTATTCGGCAGAATCATGTGCCCGCCGGGGTCGGAGAGGGCTGAACCGAGCAAGGCTGCTAGATGAAGGCGGTTTGCAGTGGCTGCGTCGCACTGGCCATGCTCGTAGGCGAGCAGGACTGTTGCAGTATCCTCGAATGACAGCGGCTCGATGTCCAGGTCATTCTGGTCGGAGAACTCCTGCAGGTTCAGCGCGGCCCTTGAGCCGTGGGTCACACAGACTCTGGCCCCCTGGAGGTCCAGCTCACTGGAAATGCCTGACTCCCTGCTGACCACAAAGCCCTGGCCGTCGTACAGCATCGCCTGGACGAGTCTGCCCATCTGGACATCCCGTGAGCTCGCCCAGCCTGGCAATCTCAGCGACACGTCAACCTCGCCGAACGCTATGGCCTCCTCTCGCTCTGCGGCTGCCATCGAGCGGATCTCGATGGCGTTCGGATCTCCGAGAGCCCCGGAGGCCACCGCACGGCACAGGTCTGCCTCGACGCCCACGTTGTTACCGGATTGGTCGAGATATCCGAGGCCGGGGATGTCGATTCGCCCGGCACAGATTAACTTGCCCCGGTCCTTGACCTGTTGAAGCCTGTTGCCTGCGGTCGTGCCAGCCTGTTCGGGGCCGCAGAAGGGCAAGCCCAGCTCCTCCAGGTCATTGTACGATATGTGCTGCAACGCCGACGGAATGCACCCGGTCAGATCATTCCCATGGAGGTAAAGGCCATTCAATCTCCTGGAGTCTCCCAACTCCGCCGGGATGCTGCCCGTCAGTTCGTTGCCCGAGAGGACCAGTAGTCCCAGGCTTGCCAGTTCTCCCAGCTCCGGTGGGATAGTGCCCGCCAAGCCGTTCTCGGAGAGGACCAGACTTGTGACGCGGTCGCTCGCGTTTACTAAGACGCCGTACCATTCCGAAATGGGTTCATCGGTCAGCCAGTTTCCGTTATTCTTCCAGCCCGCCCCGCCCGCGGCATTGAACAACGCGGTCAGCGCGGCCCTGTCTTCCGCCGACTCGCCACTCCTGACAGGTATCGCAGTCCTCATGGTCAACTGCCCGATTGGGCAGAACTGCAGTCCAAGCTCTCGGAAGTCATTGCTCGGGACATTCTCCAGCCCTTCGGGTATGCACCCAATCAGCTGATTCCCCGACAGGTGCAGCGCTTGGAGGCCGGTCAGGTTGCCCAGCTCCGGCGGGATGATCCCGATCAAGCGGTTCCCCGACAGGTCGAGCGATCTCAGGTTGGTCAGTTCGGCCAGCTCCGCCGGGACAATGCCACGCATCTCGTTCGCCGGCAGCTCAAGGGCGGTGACTCGGCCGTCCGGATCGACGGTGACGCCGTGCCACTCCCCTATGGGCCTGTCCGTCATCCAATTAATTCCCTCCTTCCACGCGGTCCAACCGTCCATGGCTTGGTAGATGGCCACGAGGGCCTCCCTATCAGTTGACGCATCAGTGATGACGTGATGACCGCAGACCGGAAGGTCATCGGAGAAAGCATTTCTCATCGCTTTCAGCAAGCCTGAGGGCACGCAGCCGCTAAAAGGGTTGTCCCAGAGCCAAAGGGCTGTCAGATTCGGCAGGTTCTCCAGTTCCGGCGGAATAGAGCCGCTCAACCGGTTGCCCGAAAGGTCAAGTTGACGCAGACTAGTGAGGTTGCCCAGCTCGGGCGGTAGTTCGCCCCTGATTTGATTGCCTCTAAGGAACAAAACTACCAAGTTGGTGAGATTGCCGAGCTCTGGCGGTATGGGGCCGCTCAAGCGATTGTGTAGCAAGTACAGCGTCGTTAGCCTGGTGAGGTTTCCCAATTCTGGCGGTATGGGCCCGTTCAACCCGTTCTCCGCTAGATCCAGTTTTATGACTCGACCGCGTTCGTTGGTAAAGACGCCAAACCATTCTCCGATCGGTTTGTTGCTCAGCCAGTTGTCGTTACGGAGCCAGTTATCTCCGTCCGTGGAGTTGTAGAGGGCAACCAGCGCTTCCCTGTTCGGCAGGTATTCGACGGCGACCGGTGTTACTGCCACTACCACCACCGGAACCGCCGTGCGGGTCGGCGGAATCGCCGTAGGAACTGCCGTCGCCGTGGGCACGGGAGTGCTGGAGGGCACGACCGCTACGAACGTCGCCGTGGGCACGGGAGTGCTGGAGGGCGCGGCCGTAGGCGTGGGCAAAGGGGTGCTGGTGGGCACGGCTGGGACGGGTGTCACCGCAGGTGTCGGCACCGCGTCAGTGGAGGTTGGAGTGGCATCCATACCCGTCATCGCAAGGGCTGTGGCTGTCGGCTCAACCGGTTCAGGATCGCCGCACGCCGCCGCGGCCGCGACCATCAGCAGTGTCAGTAGGAGTAAGAACCAGACCGACCCCCAGTTACCGTTGCTTCCATCCTTCAACGTGGGGAGACCATCCTGTCGCCAACACGCACCGGATGCCAGGCTCAGCATGCTGGTATCGCTTCTACGCTGAACCCCGCCGGAGCATGGATGGTCAGTGCCTGTGATCCTCATTGAGTCAGAATCTCTTTCACATGTTAGGGATTGTAATTCGATTGTCGATAGCCCCAAGCCTGGCCGAAGAGAAGCGCAAGTCCTGCTGGCTTCTGGACTCGTTGCGGCGCCAGACTCGCACTATCAGTCATTCCGTGCTCATTGTTCACAAAGTGGCAGTTGAAGCTCGGCGAGATCGTTGTTCGGTACGTCCGGTAGTTCTGGTATGCATCCCGCCAGTTGGTTGCCTGAAAGGTACAATCCTGTCAGGTTGGTCAGGTTGCCCAGGGCGGCGGGTATCTCCCCGCTCAACCGGTTGTCCCAAAGTTCCAGTTGTACCAGGCTGGTCAGCTTGCCCAACTCTGCAGGTATCTCCCCGCTCAGCATGTTGATGTCGCGCCTTCGATACCCTGAGCGGTCTCTCAGGGCACTGTCCAGCATCAGCGTCTCCAGGCTGGTCAGCTTGCCCAACTCCGCGGGTATCTCCCCGCTCAACTCGTTGCTGCGAAGGTCGATCGCCGTCACACGACCGTTGTGGTCGGCGGTTACGCCGTACCACTCCCAGATGGGAGCCTCGGTCAGCCAGTTGTCCCTTCTGCCCCACTTGTTCTCCGCTCCGCCCGTCAGGTTGTACAGCGCGACCAGCGCTTCCTTGTCTGTTTTCGCATCGCCAACGATCGGTTTCTCTGGTGCTCTGTCGGTGTCGGGTCTGGCCTGTACTGTGGTGGGGGTACAGTCTGGAAGGGCAAGGGGACCCAGGTCATTGTTGGCCACGTCCTCCAGTCCCGCCGGTAGACAGCCCGTGAAGTCGTTCCCGGACAGGTACAGACGCTTCAGATTGAGCAGGCCAGCAAGTTCGGTAGGTATCTGCCCGCTTAGGTCGTTTTCGTAAAGGATCAATTCCCGCAGGTTGGTCAGGTTGCCTAACTCTGCCGGCAGAGCTCCGGTCAACTGGCTTCCGGTGACGGAGAGCTGCCTCAGTTCCGTCAGCTTGAACAGCTCTGGTGGCAGAGTTCCGGACAATCGCGGGTTTTGAGCGATGGACAGCTCCTGCAGATGAGTCAGGTCGCCCACAACCGCCGGCAGTGGGCCGCTTAGCCCAACATAGTAAAGGTCAAGACCGGTGACCCGGCCAGCGGCGTTGGTGGTTACACCGTACCAGTCCCCCACGGGCTTTCCACTCAACCAGTAACGCTGCTGGGTCCATCCAGGCCCACCCATCGCGTTGTACAGGAAGCCAAGTGCCTCTCTGTCTGGTGATTCTCGAACCCTTGTGGACACCGCCCTCGAGTTGTTCTCGAGTGCATGGCCCTCAACATCGGATTCTACGGAGAAGGAGGTCGTGACGGTATCAAGCTCCACACCTGTGGCACATTCAAGGATTTCCTCCCTGCAGATCGCCAACTCGTACTTGAGATTCACTTCGAGGGAGTCGGCGAAGTCCAGGTCTCCCAGCTGGCAGATGATCCCAGCTGTAGTCTCCTGCTCGCAATCCAGACTCTTGTCTGGCGTGGACGCTCCAGTTAGGACTAGGCCCTCGCCGAGCAGGTCGAGAGCCCGCAATCTCACTTCGGTGGCCTGGTCCTTTCCTTGATTGGTAATCGTTGCGGTGTAGTCGATGGTTGTGCTCGCCGCCAGGGAAACTTCGGACGGGCTGCCTGTAACCTCGAGGGCCAAGTCGCTCAACGTCCTGTCAATGTAGAACACCGGATTGAAGTAGGACGTATCGTAGGCAAGAGGACCGGGCCTGTTGTGCACTAGCGCGAACTCGGGTTGGACGCTTGAAGTCGCTTCTTCGGTCGTGCTGACGACCCAAGACGTGTCGTTTACGGACAGGGCCTGACCCTCAAACTCGTACTGGTCATCGTCTCTGTACAGTGGACGGATGTCCCATCCGGCGTCTCGTAGCTCCTGCTGGTTGCGCAGCTCGACAAAGTACTGTCTTGTCTCGAAAATATCTCCAGTGGTCGAGACGGTCAAGAGCAAATTGGGAATCGTGGGCGGAAATATCATGTCGCCCAAGCCGTCGCCATTCGCGTCAAGCCCGCCCCTGGCCGACGCAATGCGGTTGAACAGGGTCGCGTCCAATTGAGCAATCTCTTCTTCCGTGTAGTGCTCGTAGCTTGTGAAGGGAGCAACAGACTTCTCGACCACAGTTTTGATGGCGCGTTCGCTTCCTTGAAACAGCGAACACATCAACTCAGAGGCGAAGAACCCTTGTGAAACCGTCGCCTCGCCCTCGCCGGGTTCCGCACTGCTGCCGTCTTCCTTCTCACATGTGTTCTTTTCGGTGTCCGTGAAGTCCCCGAAGGCATCGGTCAAGACTTCTGTGTTCAACTCGCCCTTCAAAATATTGAAGGACATATCAGCAAGACTCGCCTCGACCTTCAGTTCGATTTCACAATGGGGGCAGACACCCAACTGAGCGGGCTCTGGGTGGAACTTCCCGTTCTCGTTGACCGTCAGGAAGTCGGCTTCTCCTCCGGGGAAGCTGACTGACACCGCAGATATGGATGCGTTAAAACTGGGGTCTCGACAACAGTCGCCAGAGTCAGTGTTGGGCATCAGGACCTTGATTCCAATCGGAGAAGTCGCGTCTGCGGCAATGGAAAGGGCAGCGCTACCGTTCAGCCAGAACGTCATGTACCCGTCCCTGCCTTCTGCCGTGATGGGGGGTCTCTCCTCCCCCGTTACCGGTTCCGAAAAGATCGGCGTGGAGGCGAAGATCGGGAGAGAGATCAGGTCGTCCAAGTCGAAGACAAGTGAGAAGCCAAACTTACCCAGTTCAACGACCGGCAGGAATGGCACCCTGAATCCGTCCTCCACATAGAAGGACACAAGATGTTTGAATCCCGCGGCATAGTGTGCCCGCAGTCCCTCGCCAATCAATGAGAGTGCGGCAGTTTGAATGAACGTCAAAGGCTCCATGTATTCCATGACCGACTTGTGGCTAAGGTGCTCAACTTCGACGGCCACAGTATTGGTAGTCTCGTCAACCCCCACTAAATCAATGGCCTCCCATCGTCTCAACGCTTCATTCCAATCCAGGACGGCCACGTCTGCGGGATCGAGTCCCTCGTCGTAGGGCAGGCGCAGGACGACCGGCTCCCGAAGGTCCACATCCTTACCATCTTCGTCAACGATGGAGAAATCGAAGACCCGCCCTCCGGGCAACGTGCTTTCCAAAGGGGCCTCTACCTCCTGAATCGAAACCACAATCTCGTCCTCAGTCGGACCATCCGTGGATTCACTCGGGACTTGGATGCTAGCCCCGCTTGGGTGTTCCACCGCCACCTCCTCTCCAGGGGAAAAGCTCCGTTGAGCGACTGGCGGTGGTGTTGCAATTGGAGTCGGAGTTGCAGTGGGCTCGGGAACAGATGTGGGTTCCGGGGTTGGGGTCTCCGGGGAAGAGGCGGTAGATTCTGGAGGGGCAGTCGGCTCGTCCAAGGTAATGGAAGGGGATATCCCGCTGCCATCATCGGGGTCCCCGCCAGGCAATACCCAGACGACCACGCTCACCACGGCCGTGGCAGCTACTAGCAAGGCCACTACCCAGGCCCAGACCGTCTTGGAGCGCAGATTGCCCGCGTTGCGAGGTTCGTTGTCTGGCCCATTTGACTCGAGCATCCATCCTGCTCCACTACTACTCGGGCGGGATTCACACCTGCATAATGGTGCATCAAACGCTCAGCGACCCTGGCTGAACCAAACGTGATGCACAGTTTCGCCACTTCACATTTCGATTGGCAGACGTGAATCGGACGATGCGCGTAACTATCTCAGCTCAGAGAGAACCGTCCGGCAACCCCGACTCCCTACCCACACCCATGCTACAATAGCCACCTAGCCGCCGAATGTCTGTGAGTCTCAGAAAACTCACTATTCCTATTGCCTCTGTGCGGTGAACTATGGCAACGGAGCCCAGTATCAAGCGATTGAGAGCCAAACAGGTGGGCATGCTGATGCAGGCCTACCGGCGTTCCCATGCCGTGGATGGCAAGCGCAGGAGGCTCTCCCAGGAGCGCCTGCTGGAACTCATGGGGCAGGTGGACTTTAGGTATATGGACCGGTACGACCGTTCGACTGTGTCGCGCTGGGAATCAGGGGAGATCCTCCCCAGCGTGGAGAGACTCCGGGTGTTTGGGGAGGCCCTCGGCCTGACGCAAGTGGAGGTAGCCGGGCTGGTGTTGCTAGCGGGCCTGGAACCCAACGCAGTCAACGGCCCGACTGCCGAAACTCGATCCGTGCAGGAGCCGGCAATCGTTGCCCAGGCCCGGTCGAAAGGTGAGGCCGAACACTCCGGCCAGGGGAACGCCGCTGAGACACCCGATGGGATCGCCCCAAACACCCGCGCCCGCGTCTTGATGCGCTATGCCTGGTCCAGGTTCGTGCTGCCCGGCTCGTGCGTTGCCTTTGCAGGTTACTTCATGGCAACGCTTGGCTGGAACTCATCCTTCATGCTGGCCGTATACTTCGGCGTCGCTCTGTGTGTGCTGACAGCACAAGGGCTCTGGCGGTTGCGCCGGTCTGATGACCTTGCGGAGCTACTTTTCGTAACGGTGTTCTTCCTGCTGAGCATACCGCTGCTGCATGCCCCGCTTACCCGGATGGACCCCTACGGGCTGTACAGCCTCGGTGACCTTGCGGGCACCTCGATACCCTTCACTCTGAGCCTGGTCATGAACCTGCTCGTGGCCACGGTGGCAGGGCTGCTGTTCGTGTTCCTACGCAGGTGGAAGAACTCGGGCCCCGCGGGGGAAAAGAGCGCCTACAGCAGGGCCGCATGGATAGTACTTCCGCCGATTGGCTTTGTTTACGCCTTTCTCCTGGCCTTCTCCAACGTCGGTTTCTGGATAGTCGGCCTGGGCCTGTTTACCCTAGTGGCCGGTGTGTTCGCTACCTTGTTGGTACTGCGGGACGGGGAGGCAAGTGTCGGCGAGTGGGATCGGAAGTTCCTGCTCTGCACAGCGGTTGCGGTGACGATAGTCCTATCCGCTCTCGGTCTGGCCGCGACGCTTGTGACCTACATGCAGCCGAGTTCGTACGCTGTCACGGACCAGGGGCTGTTCTATTCGTGGGAAATGGACTTCGACGCGCTCGGGTACTCGCCGGAGGAGTACGTGGAGCGCTCTCGGCTCGCGGTTACGTGGGCTTCGCTGACTACACTCGCGTACATGGTCATCGTGATCGGCGGCAAGCTGATCGTCACCATCTACCGGCTGGACGGCGGACCTCCATCCGTGCCTGCTGTGGCCACGGCCGTGGCCGCGGCTGAAGATTCCCTGAAACAGCGGCCAAAGAAGCGCTCTCGATTTGACCTGAAGCACTGGGCAGGTTGCGTGCTGGGCTTCAAGGGTGGGAACGAGAGATACTCCTTCTCAAGCGTGCGCCATCGAATGGCTGAGAAGTGGCCGAAGCGTGCAGGCATCCAGTAGTCTCGGAGTGAGGCAAAGTGAAAGCTTTTGCGTCACGCCCGCCGCTAGTAGGGACGGGCAATTCGCGGCGAGCCGGCGTGCCTGGCACAACCCATGTAGCCGGCGCGACACACCCTCGGGCTGCCAGGCCTCGCAACGGTTTACAGCAAAACGTTGCACGGTAGGCCGTCGGACGGTTCGTGTCAGGTACGGCGGGCGGGATTCCGTCAACAGAGAATGCCTCGCCGATACAACAATTCTCCGGGCACTCTGTTGCATGTCTCTACAGCTGGTCGAGAATTGCGAAATCGCGGAGGAATCTCCCAGTACTTAGGACCACACCATAAGCGCTCGTCCGCACCCAGACTCGGCACCCCCCAAGCGCCATGTCACAAATGAACCAAAGCGTAACATTGCCCGCCCAGCGCTCCAGGCCGCCAAGTAAACGGCTTGTTCGCGGCGTGTACCTCAAAAGCGCCGTAGGGTAACAAAACCTCGGTGAGAAAGGTAACGTCCAAGAGGAGGCATAAACACGAGCGCCCTGGGCGGAACAAACACTGCGGCAGGGGTGTTTCGGGAAGGCGCGGCAGGGATAAGTAAACAACCCCCGACAGAGAGGACCGCCCGGACGTTCCGCGAGAGAAAAAAAGCGGGGAAGGGGTTATCGAGCGAACGGGCGCTCATGGAGCGCTATACGAAAAAGGGCGAGCGGGCAAGCGCGGGTCGCTACAATGGGAACAAATAATCGACGGCGCAAACGAACACGGCTGAGCGGGCGACGACAAGTTATCCCTGGCAAGTTACATCGCAATGCTGCCTCAAGATTGCCGATCTTTTGAGATTCTGGCCGAACGGCGTTTTTGGCGGCGTTGATTGTATTTGGTCCGAGGTACAGCCATATTGAACAATCCCTTAGAGGGTGTTTCCAAAGCGTGTCATGAAGGAGCTAGACGGCGGAGCATGAGATGAATCATAGCTATGTGTACCCAGGCCTCGGTTGTCTCGGTCAGGGCTTCGTAGTCCCCGTATCGAGTACGGGGCAGGCTCTTGCTCAACCGACGAGAGCGTCCGAGCCATGCCAATGTTCGTTCAACGACCCATCTTCGTGGCAACACCTCAAAATGATGGCTGTCTCTCGGACGCCTCACAATCTCCAACACCCAGCCCGATAAGGACATTACCCAATCAACCAACTGACCAGCGTAACCAGCGTCCGCCCAGATCAATCGCAGGTACGGAAACCTTCCTACCAGCTTATTGATGACCAACTTTGCACCATCTCGGTCCTGGATGTCAGCTGGATGAACCACGACGGCCAGCAACAGTCCTATCGTGTCCACGGCGACGTGACGCTTGCGACCCATCACTTTCTTACCGGCATCATAGCCACGAGGCCCCCTTTTTCCGTTGTCTTTACAGACTGGCTATCTATGATCGCTGCGCTGGGAGTCGGGCTTCTGCCCTCTGATTGTCGGACGTTGGGACGCAGTGTCTCGTGGACTCCTTCCCAAGTTCCGTCCAGCGTCCATCTGCGGAAGTATTTGTACACTGTCTGCCAGGGTGGGAGATCGTGTGGAAGCATACGCCACGGGCAACCAGTACGCAGCACATACACGATGCCATTGACTACCTCGCGTGTATCGACTGTGCGTGGCCGTCCTCCAGGCTTGGCGGGCGGGAGTAAGGGAAGCAGAATGTCCCACTCCTGGTCGGTAAGGTCGCTGGGGTATGGTTTGCGTCTCATACATCAAGTCTAGTACAAGTCTAAGGCTTTGGAAACACCCTCTTAGGAAGCCTCGACGAGTTGGTCCTCAAAACCAGGTCTGGATATGGAGGTTTGGGTGTGTACGTCATGCCAGACCTTGGAACGGTCAATCGCACCAGCATCACCCAGCAGACCATCGAACGACCAGAGGCCCTTATAGCCCTGGAGACCCTGGACTTTTCCAAACACATGGTGTTGGATGTCGCTTCCGGCCAGCAGGTAGAACGCTTCATTGACCTGCGGGTGTTTGCCTTCCAAAACGAGAATGGGAACGTAACCTTGCCCCCGGGCGGGCTCACCCGGGTTTCCTCTGGAGGCACTCGCATCACTAATAACTTGTCAGGTGGCATGTGTAAACCAACGTGGGTCGTACGGTAACTGAGAGCGATGTTACTGAGCTACGCATATGTAGCGGAGTATCGGTACAGCTCCGAGGTGTTCGAGAATGATAATTTTCTCCGACTCGTACTACAGTTGGACGACTACCAGGCTCCCATCCGCTATGAAGTCCTGACCCGTCCCTCGGGCGGGCAGATCAGCTACAAAGACCGTTTCGAAAACCTCGTCCATAGGGTGCGCGTCACGACGCAACATCGCGAGTGGTTAGTAGTATCGGTTGGCCAGGCGGAGTTGCGACCGAGGACACTACAAGCTGGCGACGTACGACGTCTTTTCCCCAGCAATGACCCAGAGAACTTAGACTTCCTCGGCCCCTCCCGTTTTGTTGAACCTCGCAAGCTCGCCGATTTTGCAGCAGGCATACCCGGTATCAACGAATGGCTCGTTGAATCAGTTGTGAAGGTGGTGGACTGGGTGCATCGGAATATCGAATACAAAAGGGGAGATACCGACGTGCATACGCCGGCCCATGAGGTGCTGCGCATCGGTCGAGGGGTGTGTCAAGACCAGACACACTTGGCCATTGGCCTGCTCCGTGCTCTGGGAATTCCCTGCCGGTACGTCGGTGGCATTCGGACCGAGAGTGTAGGTGAAACCCACTCGTGGTTCGAGTTTTTGAACCCGCAGGTTGGCTGGGTGCCTGCAGACTGTACAACGAACGTGGTCGGAGACCTTGGTGTAGGCGTCCTAAAGTTCGCCAACGGACGGGATTACTCGGACGCGGCTCCGGTTATCGGAACATTCGTCTCTCAGGGCGAAGGTAAACTCAGCAAAGTCCTGAATTGGGCGACGTTCGATGACCGCCCGTATTCCACTGAGGATGCAATCGCCAGGTTCTTGAATGATGGAAACGAGGATGTAACATGACAACCGACCCACGCTCAGCCAGCAGCACAACCAATCCTTGGATAACTGACTCACGTGTCTATAACCTTATTTGGCTGGGAAGATGGATGGAGAGAGCCTACTCAATGTTGAGGGCAATTGATACCGCGGCGTTGCTGGCGGTGCGCACCGACAGCCCCACCTTTCAGAGTGGGCTTCAAACGGTTGCCGAAGGATTCAGGGTCTCGGTAGAGGGTACAGACGCTCTTCTGGATGCGCTGCTTCGGGAACGAAGTACAAGTTCAGTATACGCAAGCATTAAGCGGGCCCGAGATAGTGCCAACCAGGTCGCACCATTGGAATTAATCCAAGCGTTGAATATTGTCTGTGCCACAATTGATGAGTCGAAGCCGTTGATCAAAGATCCCGCAGGTGCCCACGAGCTGATTGGCGACCATTTAACGCAGATGGCCGCTGCCTCCGGAGTGGTTGAGAACCTGTGGTTCCGAAAGGGAACGCTTTCCGAGGAAGAGGTCTATCGACGTTTCGTACAGCAGTAGAGTTACACCAGGACCAGCCTATTATCTCAACAGCCTGGTGCTCCACGACTTCTTCGATTCCTGGAGCCCAAGATGCATGCATCATCTTCGGATCTTGCACCCGAGCGCCCTGTAACACCGGACCATAGTCAGCTGATAACGTGGTTTTGACAAGTAAGGGAGTCGCAATGTGGCTTCGTACAAGTTGTGATATTACCTTTGATGTGAGCGTCCCTACGCCTTTTATCCTGATGCTCCGCCCTCGAAGCGGAGCACATCAGTGGGTGGCGCATGAAGACTGCACGTTGACGCCAAGCGTACCGATCACAGAGTATGCGGACAGTTACGGTAACCTGTGCGAGCGATTGATAGCACCCCCAGGTGAGTTTTCTATCCGTAGATCTGCGGACGTTTCAACCGCAGACGGCATTGACGTGTCGCCTGGCGCGCCATTTGACGAGGTGCATAGTCTACCGGACGAGGTTCTAACCTATCTTCTTCCCAGCCGTTATTGCGAGTCCGACCGGTTTATAGACCTCAGTAGGGAACTCGTAGACGGCGTCGAGCCAGGCTACGATCAAGTGGCTAGAATTGTAAGGTGGATCCGCACCTCCGTGCGCTTCAATCCAGATTCTAGCAATTTTCAGATGTCGGCAGTCGAGGTCAACCAGCAGCGCGAGGGCGTATGCCGCGAGCTCACTCATTTGGGCATCGCGTTATCCCGCAGTCTCTGTATACCAGCGCGTATCGTTGTAGGCTATCTGCACGAACTCGAGCCGATGGATTTTCACGCTTGGTTCGAGGCGTACGTAGGTGGCCGTTGGTACACCTTCGATGCAACGCAGGCCGTTCCACGTGGAGGGCGAGTTGCCGTCGCTTATGGGCGCGATGCGGCCGACGTGGCGATGTTCAACCAGTTTGGCCCGGCGCTATATCCCAGAGCAATGGAGGTACGGGTCGAGATGCTCGACGCTCGCCCGAGGAGCAATTGAGAATCCACTGTTGTCAAGGGCGGCGGGATATTAGGCCACGGGCTGTTGTTGTTCAGCATAAGCGTCACAGGTAACTGTTCAGCAAGAATGTCACATTATGGAGAATGTGACGTTGAACCAAAAGGAACAGGCAAGGCTTCAGGTTCTCAACAGCTTGCTGGCGGGACATATGACGATAGAGCAGGCATCTGCGCTGATGGGAGTGAGCATACGCCATGCCTGGCGCTTTCTGGCGGCATACAGGAAGGAAGCAGCAGCCGCCCTGGCTCACGGTCATCGAGGTCGCAGAGCGCCCAACGCGATATTGGAGGCAACGAAGGCCGCTGTGCTGCATCTGGCACGCACACGGTACGCGGGAACCAACCACACACATATGAGCGAGTTGTTGAGAGAACACGAAGGCGTAGACGTAACTCGCACCACGCTGCGGCGTCTGCTGGTGAGCGCCGGCGAGAGTAGCCCTCGCGGTAGGCGTCCACCCAAGCACCGAGTTCGGCGGCAGCGGATGCCGCGTGAAGGTATGCTGATTCAGATAGACGGAAGTCATCATCGCTGGTTAGGAGAAGATGGACCGCAGTTCACGCCGCTTTTGGCAGTGGACGACACCACCGGGGTCGTGGTCAATGCTCTGTTTGGCGAGTTGGAGAACACACGCAGCTACTTCCTGCTGATGCAGGGACTGATACGGCATAGTGGTATACCGCTCGCACTCTATGCAGATCGGCATGCCGTCTTCAAGCATACGCCTTCGCCAGAGACTGCCGCTGCTCCCACTCAGTTCTCTCGTGCTATGGATGAACTTGGAATACAGCTGATATTCGCGCGATCACCACAAGTCAAGGGTCGTGTGGAACGCACCGCAGGAACGTTCCAGGACAGGCTCGTTACGGAGCTCCGGCTTGCGTGCGCGACCACCGTCGACGATGCCAACCGCGTGCTGGAGGGCTTTCTGCCACGCTTCAACACGCGTTTTGGTGTAGTGTGCGCAGGAGTCGGAAGTCGCCTATCGAGCCGTACACGAAGGGATGTGTCTGGAGAGGATCCTGTGCTTCAAGTACAGGCGTAGAGTCGCCAGGGACAACACGGTCAGATACCGCTGGCGCACCCTGCAACTGCTGCCAGGCACGGACCGGCCAAGCTACGCCGGAGCAGTGGTGAATGTACTTGAGGGACCGGACGGACGGCTGGAAGTGCAGCACGAAGAACGCATCGTCCCCTCTCAGGAGGCGCCACCACGCCCGAGCGTCCTTCGGGGCTTCGTTGGCAGAACCGTACATACACCAATACCTCATCTTCCCAGCTACGGACTTGGTAGAAAATGGGTGGCCAGACTGGCGACTCTGGACGCCGAGGTCTCCCACGACACCGCCGACCGCAACGGTGGCGGAAGAGTCCGCAAAGTTGCAACTCAGAGAAGCAGGAAGCCCACGCCACTACAGACTGCCAGATGGAAAGCGGTGCGTAAGGCGAAGCGCAAGGGTCTGTCCATTCGTGGGATCGCCCGAGAGCTGGATATACACGGAGACACGGTGAAGAAGTACATGAACGCTGAGAGTCCACCCATGGCGCGACCTGGACTGACATCGAAGCGCGCTTGATCTCTTACGATCACAGTGCAAGTTGATGACATTTATGCTGGTCACTTATCCTGGACAGCGACTGCCACAGGCAACGATGCGGCGGCAAGAGCCGCAACCAACGCAAGCTCTAGTCCGCCGGTGGACTCTGTAATCACTGCGACAGGTTTGAGACTATTCAACCGTGCCACGAGACCGTCCACACCGGCCTCATCGTATTGCACGGTCCAACTACAGCCAGTAGGTCGAACTGCGACGTCAACCTGGTCCTTGGCCATGTCGATGCCAACGTAGATGGGTTCCTGAGACATGCTCATCTTTGGGCCGCCGACATCACCTACCTGCCCATGGCCCGGGGTCTCCTCTACCTGGTGGCGGTCATGGACTGGCACAGCCGGTACGTAGTGTCCTGGCACCTGTCCAACACTCTGTCGAGTCCCTGTCCGAGGCGATGGATAGGGGGAGGCCGGAGGTGTTCAATACCGACCAAGGGAGCCAGTTCACCAGCCAGGAATTCACCCAGGTCCTACAGGACCACGGAGTGAAGATCAGCATGGACGGGAAAGGTAGGTTTGCCGACAATATCTTCGTGGAGCGGTTGCGGCGGACGGTGAAGTACGAGAAGGTCTACCTGAAAGCCTACGCCAGCGCGGGGGAGGCCCGGAGGGAACTGTGAGCTTATCTCCGGTTCTACAATGACCAGAGGCCCCATCAGACATTGGGATATAGGACGCCGGGAGAAGTGTTCTCTGAGCGCCGGGCGTCCCAAAATGAAGAGTCAACAGTTGGGAGGTCGTCGCCGGAAGCAGACGTGGTGTCTTATGCGGGAGTGGCGGGACCCTCACTTAACTCCGCCTTAATTCTGTCCAACTAACCGGGTCCACCTCAGAAATGTTGTAGTATCGCAGGTGTTCTGGCATGATAAGATGAGGTTTGATTAGTCATAGACGGGGCGCAAAGGAATAGTCAGTAGGCGTTGACGAGGCAAGAGAGCGTATTGCTCTTGCGAGACGGCAGGTGGAGAAAGTCCAAAGCGCAGAGTGGGACAATGATCCCGAAAATGCCGTAGTTTGGGCCTTCTATGCCTATGAGAACTGCGTTACCGCCCTCGCGGAGTTCCATGGTCGCACATGGACTCGAAACCACCTCCAAAAGGCTCAACTAGCTCGGGAACTTCATAGCGATGGATTGATCTCACGCGACATCGGCGATGAGTTGGAAGAGTTGAATAGACTGCGAAAGGATGTAGCCTATGAGGGACCTGGGCCTGAACTAGGGGAGATGGACCTAGGAGACTTAGTCTCAAGGCTTGAGGAATTCACAGACGAGATTGAATCAGGTATAGGCTCATCGACATGAACGAAAAAGTGGAAACTGCAACTAAGTCTGTTTTCGATGCTCTGACGCTGGAGGGGTTAGCAGACACAGCAACGGTGGTCCTTATAGGCTCTAGTGCTCGTGACACCATGAACGGTCGCAGTGACATCGACATCCTCGTCCTCGACAACGTTGAGCGCCGGATACGACTCAAGCTTCCGGGCGATGTTCACCTGCAACAGTATAGTCGTTCAAAGTTTCTGAGTCGGCTTGGGGAAGGCGACGACTATCCTGGCTGGGCGCTACGCTTTGGAGTACCAATGAGCGACCCCGATGGCTGGTGGGCTAAACATGTGGCCTCGGAACTCAATAATCCCCACTGGCCAGACTGGCGGCCCAAGGTGAGTCATGCGAAGAAGCGCATGAAAATGGCGTCAAAACTGCTTGAGGTTGGGGATGTCGACGCGGCATCCGAGGAGTTGATGTTCGCTGCCAGTCACGTTGCCAGGGCGGTGCTGCTAAAGCACGGGGTGTTTCCCCTGTCGCGGCCGGAACTTCCGTCGCAGTTGGAGGATTTCGAACCAAGTCTTGCATACCTTCTTGAATTACTTATCCGAAGCGATGTTGCCATTGCCGACTTGAAGTCTGGAGTATCGCTTTTGGTACGTAAGATCGAACAACTTCAGCAGGCTGCCTAAGACTCATAGTCGGATTTGTTGTTTTCAGGGGAGGTGCTGTAGGCAGGACGCCTTTAATCACTATTGCCAAGGGCGGGGAGAAATCAGGACACGTGGCAGTCGCTGTCCAGGATAAGTGACCAGCATAAATGTCATCAACTTGCACCGTGATCGTAAGAGATCAAGCGCGCTTCGATGTCAGTCCAGGTCGCGCCATGGGTGGACTCTCAGCGTTCATGTACTTCTTCACCGTGTCTCTGTGTATATCCAGCTCTCGGGCGATCCCACGAATGGACAGACCCTTGCGCTTCGCCTTACGCACCGCTTTCCATCTGGCAGTCTGTAGTGGCGTGGGCTTCCTGCTTCTCTGAGTTGCAACTTTGCGGACTCTTCCGCCACCGTTGCGGTCGGCGGTGTCGTGGGAGACCTCGGCGTCCAGAGTCGCCAGTCTGGCCACCCATTTTCTACCAAGTCCGTAGCTGGGAAGATGAGGTATTGGTGTATGTACGGTTCTGCCAACGAAGCCCCGAAGGACGCTCGGGCGTGGTGGCGCCTCCTGAGAGGGGACGATGCGTTCTTCGTGCTGCACTTCCAGCCGTCCGTCCGGTCCCTCAAGTACATTCACCACTGCTCCGGCGTAGCTTGGCCGGTCCGTGCCTGGCAGCAGTTGCAGGGTGCGCCAGCGGTATCTGACCGTGTTGTCCCTGGCGACTCTACGCCTGTACTTGAAGCACAGGATCCTCTCCAGACACATCCCTTCGTGTACGGCTCGATAGGCGACTTCCGACTCCTGCGCACACTACACCAAAACGCGTGTTGAAGCGTGGCAGAAAGCCCTCCAGCACGCGGTTGGCATCGTCGACGGTGGTCGCGCACGCAAGCCGGAGCTCCGTAACGAGCCTGTCCTGGAACGTTCCTGCGGTGCGTTCCACACGACCCTTGACTTGTGGTGATCGCGCGAATGTCAGCTGTATTCCAAGTTCATCCATAGCACGAGAGAACTGAGTGGGAGCAGCGGCAGTCTCTGGCGAAGGCGTATGCTTGAAGACGGCATGCCGATCTGCATAGAGTGCGAGCGGTATACCACTATGCCGTATCAGTCCCTGCATCAGCAGGAAGTAGCTGCGTGTGTTCTCCAACTCGCCAAACAGAGCATTGACCACGACCCCGGTGGTGTCGTCCACTGCCAAAAGCGGCGTGAACTGCGGTCCATCTTCTCCTAACCAGCGATGATGACTTCCGTCTATCTGAATCAGCATACCTTCACGCGGCATCCGCTGCCGCCGAACTCGGTGCTTGGGTGGACGCCTACCGCGAGGGCTACTCTCGCCGGCGCTCACCAGCAGACGCCGCAGCGTGGTGCGAGTTACGTCTACGCCTTCGTGTTCTCTCAACAACTCGCTCATATGTGTGTGGTTGGTTCCCGCGTACCGTGTGCGTGCCAGATGCAGCACAGCGGCCTTCGTTGCCTCCAATATCGCGTTGGGCGCTCTGCGACCTCGATGACCGTGAGCCAGGGCGGCTGCTGCTTCCTTCCTGTATGCCGCCAGAAAGCGCCAGGCATGGCGTATGCTCACTCCCATCAGCGCAGATGCCTGCTCTATCGTCATATGTCCCGCCAGCAAGCTGTTGAGAACCTGAAGCCTTGCCTGTTCCTTTTGGTTCAACGTCACATTCTCCATAATGTGACATTCTTGCTGAACAGTTACCTGTGACGCTTATGCTGAACAACAACACTGTCGCTGTCCAGGATAAATGTCAGGGTAAGTGACCAGCATAAATGTCATCAACTCGCACCGTGATCGTAACAGATCAAGCGCGCTTCGATGTCAGTCTAGGTCGCGCCATGGGCGGACTCTCAGCGTTCATGTACTTCTTCACCGTGTCTCTGTGTATACCCAGCTCTCGGGCGATCCCACGAATGGACAGACCCTTGCGCTTCGCTTTATCCCGAATCCACCGGGGGTGGCGTTACAGCAGCGGAATGGGCGATGAGTGGCAAAGGGGGGCGATAGTTCGGGCAGGATTCAGGGTAGATGGGTCCGGTGGCGGCCTTTCGGCAGCCGCGTGGAGACCTTGTGGCCGTTTGCAGACGTTGGCAGGGCGAGATGGCGGGGAGAGGACGCAGCAAGAGACACTCGCGGACCGGGGGTGATGCGAGTTTGCGGGGCGGTTGGGTAGTCTGGTGGATGGGTCAGACGCCGTGGGCGCCGTCAAGATGGCAGTGGCAGGGCGCGCAACCGAGCGAGGGCGCGACTGAACTGGGTTTCCCAGGGCCAGCTCTGTGGCAGATGCAGGGTGAGGCGGCGGGCCTTGCGGGTGAGCCGTCCGGCGATGGAGAAGAACCGCCGTCTGAGGGTCTTGGTGGTAACCACCTGCTGGCCCAGACCGATGCGCACGGTCCAGCGGGCCAGGTTATGGGCCATCACCCCGTATCGAGTACGGGGCAGGCTCTGTATCGCCAGCCAGGCGCCGTTGGCGGCGAAGCGGCCCGATGGGAGATGGTTGAGTCCGACGCCGTACTCGAGGTCTCTTATGGCGTTCTCGACCTCGGCATGGCGGCGGTGGTCGGCTCCAGTTCCAGGGTATCGCCGTCGCGGTCGGTGATGAAGCCGTGATAGCTGTAGCTGGCGAAGAGGGTCAGTTGGGAACCGGGCGTGGGCTTCACCCGGCGGACGATGAGCCGCACCGGGGCGGTGTCGGACTCACCCTGGAAGGGGGTGTAGATGGTCTCGGCCACGTCGCCTGCGCCGTCCATCCAGAAGGGGATCGGCGTCCAGTCCGTCTCGGGTATGGCCTCGATCAGGTTCCGCAGGCGGGCGTGCTGGCGGATGGTGATGGAGAAGCGCACGTTCAGCTTGCGGCAGACCGATACCACGCTATGGGCGTAGAAGCCGCTGTCGGCGCGCACCGTGAGTTGTCCTGTGGCTCCGGCATGGCGCACCCGTCCCACCGTCTCCCGCAGGAAGTGGGCGGCGCCCCGAGCGGTGTTGGCGCGGCCCTCCCGCAGTCGGGCCATCAGCACGTCACCGGTTCCGGCGGCGATGGCCAGCAGCGGGTGATAGCCCCGCTGGCCGGTGTAGCCGTGATGGCGGGCCCCTTGCTTGGCCAGCCCGTAGGTCTCGCACATGGTGGAGTCGGGGTCGATGGTCAACGGCCCGTCGCCGGGTCCACCACCAGCGGCCCAGGCCCGGGACAGCAGCTCCCGGCTCACCCGGTCCAGCTGGCGCACATGGCCCCACCGGAAGCTGCGCAGGAAGGTTCCCAGGGTGGATGGTGCCTTGACCCGTGCCGCCCAGGGGTGCAGGCAGTCCCTCCGGTGAGCAACGCATCGGCGTCGTCGATGCAGTCGCCGCCAGCCAGCGCGGAAGCAACCAAGGTCATCACCTTGTCGCCGGTGTTGGCCTGGGCCGGGGCGTCACCCAGATCCGGGCGCTCCTGCACCAGTAGGGAAAGGCAGAGGTGATGGGCCAGGGTGGCGGGAACGAGCAGCCCGGCGTTGGCCACCGGGCGGTGATCATCGAAGGCGATTTGGATGCGGTCAGGGTGATTGCGTGGTAGCATCTATTGGGTGCTCCTTTCCTGGGGACGGTTTGGTCTTACAAAACCATTATCCCAGATTCAAAGGAGCACCTTCTTGCCGCTTCAGGACACTGACCCGACCCCCTCCCCCGGTGGATTCGGGCTTACGCCTCAGTCTACGCTTATCCCAACCGGGACATCACGGCGTCCCGAAGTAGGCGAAGAGGTGAAGAAAATGGGTGACAGACTCTTGAGGCGGCGGGAGGTAGAGAGGATCACGGGGCTGAGCCGCTCGTCGATCTACCGCCTGATGCAGGACGGAGAGTTTCCAAGACCCGTGAGGGTCGGCCCCGCCGCCGTCAGGTGGAGGGAGAGCGACATCACGGCGTGGCTCGAGTCCCGGCCCGTGGCAGAGAGTGAACTCGGAACTAGCAGCTAGTCCTTATACGCCGACCGGAAGAACGGTCAGTTCGACAGGGTTCTCCTGTTCCGGCACCGCCTGAGGTTCGCCGGTCACGTAGTCCGCCCACAGCTGCATCAGTGCGCGGCGGCGCTCGAAAAGGTCGGACCTTGCGTAGGCCTGCTCGGTCGAGTTGCCCAGGGTGTGGGCAAGCGCCGCCTCAGAGACTGCCCAGGGCGTGTCGGTCTGCTCGAGCGTCCAGTTCTTGAAGCTGCTGCGGAACCCGTGGACTGTGGCACGCTCAGCGAGGCCCGTCGACCTCAGCACCTTCATAAGCGTCATGTCCGACATCGCCGACTTCCGCTTCATCGGCGACGGGAACATCAGGCCGGACTCGTCACGCAGCGCGGACGCCTCGTTGAGCACGTCGAGGGCCTGTGCGCTCAGCGGCACCCGGTGCTCCACGCCCGCCTTCATCCGCTCAGGCAGTATCCGCCACACCCGGTCCTGGAGTTCTATCTCGTCCCAGAGAGCGCCCCTGGCCTCACCGGAGCGCGCCGCCGTGAGGACCAGGAACCGAAAGCACAGCCTGGCGGACATCGACGCTTGGGAGGCGTCGACGGTCCTGAGCGCCTCGCCGACCTCCTGGTAGGGCAGGGCCCTGAAGTGCGACTTCACCTTCGGCATGGAGGGCAGGGCGCCGTCTATGGCTTCGCCCGCCGGGTTGGTCTCCATGAAGCCGTGCGCCATCGCCCACCGAAAGACGGCCCTCATCCGTTGACGCACCTTTCGGGCCGTCTCCGGCCGTGTGGCCCAGATCGGGGTGAGGACTCGCAACACGTCGCCACGGTCTATCCTGTCCAGGGGCGTTCTGCCCAGGGCCGGCATGGCGTGGCGCTCCAGGGTCTGCATCCAGTTCGCGACGTGCTTGCCGCTGCGCCAACGCGGCTTGTTCGCCTCGTAGACGGTGTGGGCCGCTTCCCTGAAGGTCGGTATCGCGGGGGCGCGCTTTTCGGCCAGGGGGTCGCGGCCCTCGGCCACGGCGGCCCTGTAGTTCCCCGCCTTATCTCGGGCCTGGGCCAGGCTAACTGACGGATATCCGCCCATGCCGATATCGCGCCTTCGACCGTCGATGGTGATGCGCAGGACCCAGGACTTGCGACCTGCTCTGCTGATGAACAAATGCAGGCCCCCGCCGTCCGAGTATCGCCCTGGGTCTTTGAGGGCCTTCACCCGAGTTGCCGATAGTGCCATAGCAATGCTCCTACGCCGAAAAGTGTTCCCACAACTATTACCACACTTGAGGCGGGATAGCGGGGGACTCTTGGGGCGCGTCTGGGCACTAGTTCGGGGCCTTTCAGCTACGAATTGAAGGCCATCTGGGACAATATGGGGCATGGGCGGAATGGTCAGTGGTACCCCTGCCCGGACTCGAACCGGGGCACTCGGTTTAGGAAACCGATGCTCTATCCGCCTGAGCTACAGGGGCTTGACTAGGGCCGCGTCCGTGCGGGCAGTGCGCAAGTGGCCGCGAAAGCCGCCTAACATGATACTACGCCAGGCTCCAGACCGACAATGCGAAGTCTGAGTTTCTTCTTTGGCTCGTGACGCCGTTCGCGCGCGCCACTGGGAGCGGGAGGTATGCGATCCGTAGCCACGTCTTCGCTACGCGCCCCAGTCTCGCCGTGACTGAGGGCGAAGGCCGGTTACGGTATTGACGAAGGCGGCGGTCTTGAGCTCGCGGTCGAGAATGTGTCGCACGTAGAGGTGGCACAGTCGCTCCAACTCCGCCGCGACGTGTGCCGGAGCCCTGAACCCGGCGGACGCCCCTAGCTCCGGCGTGCGCTGCAGGTATCGCAACACCTTCATGCCGCCCAACGACACCTGCGTCAGCGGGCCGTCGGCGCCCGTCCGGCAATTGGGACAGAGCACGCCGCCCAGCGTGTTGCTGAAGGCGTGGTCCGACGGCTGAAGCTCAGCGCGGCACTCGACGCACCAGAACAACTCGGGCCGATAGCCGGAATGTTCCAGCAGCATCAGCTCGAAGTGACGCAGCAACACCGGCGCCTCCGGCCCGGCGTCCAGAAGCGTCAGCGCTTGCAGCAGCAGCCGGTATACCTGGAGATTGGGCGACCGGTCGATGCAGAATCGGTCCACCAGTTCAGCGGCGTACATAGCCCGCGATATGGACTGGAGCCGACTCCGCAGGCCCGCGAAGGTCTGGGTGGCCTGGGCGTCGGTTACGACGTCAAGCGTCCTGCCCTGCGCCAGGGTTACGCGAACTCGGTTCAGCAGTTCCATGTGACCGCCCGTCCTGCTGCCCGGACGCCGCACACCCTTTGCGACGGCACCCAGCTTGCCCAGGTTCGGCGTGAACAGCGTGAGGACGCGGTCCGCCTCTCCCAGGGCGGTCTGCCTCAACACGATGGCCTCGGTGCTGTATGTTCTGTTGCGCGACATCAGTGTGCTATCAGCGATAGATTGGAATGGCGCCGAACCGGTCGCGGAGGCGAACGCTCTCCCAAATGCGGTGCGCCGCGCTAAACGAAATCCTGCCGACCCTCGATGGCGCGACCCAGGGTCAGCGCGTCGGCGTACTCCAAGTCGCCGCCTACGGGCAGGCCCCTCGCGGGGCGCGTTACGCGCGGGACCAGCGGGGCGATGAGGCGTTGGATGTACATCGACGTCGCCTCGCCTTCGAGGTTGGGGTTGGTCGCCAGGATGACTTCCTGCACGGTCTCCCTGTCCAGCCTGGCCAGCAACTGGCGAATACGCAGGTCGTCGGGACCGATGCCGTTCATTGGCGATATGACACCGTGGAGCACGTGGTACAGACCGCGATAGGACCCGGTTCGTTCGAGCGCCACTATGTCCAGCGCTTCCTCGACTACGCAGATGCGCGAGCGGTCGCGGTTCGGGTTGGCGCAAATAGCGCACGGCTCGGCGTCCGCGATGTTGTAGCAGTGCGAGCAGAGGATGATGCGCTCCTTGACCGCTACTATAGCTTCGGCAAGCGAGCGGGCGTCCTCTTCAGGCATTCTTATGAGGTAGTACGTCAGCCGGCTGGCCATCTTGGGACCGATTCCGGGGAGCTTGTGGAACTCCTCGACCAGTCTCGTCACGGGCGCGGCCGCCGGCACTCCGTCTGTCGTCATGGCGTAACCTGGATTCTGGATATCGGACGTCGACAGGGGCGGCGCTAGGTGAGGCCGGGGATGTTCAGGCCGCCGGTGATGGCCCCCATCTTCTGCGCGGCCAACTGCTGGGCCTTGCTCAGGCCTTCGTTTACGGCGGCCAGCACCAGGTCCTCGAGCATGTCCACGTCTTCGGGCGAGACAACCTCGGGGTCTATAGTCACGGACTGCACAGCCATCTTGCCGGTGACTACCACGGTGACCATTCCCCCACCCGCGCTGGCCTCTACGGTCGCGCTCTCCAGTTCCTGCTCGATCTTCGCCATTTGCTGTTGCAGTTGTTGGGCTTGCCGCATCATCTTTCGGTTCATCAAGGTGACTCGACCTCCTGCTCGCTCGTAACCGTTGCGCCCAACTGTTGGGCGGCCCGGACCAGGTAGCTCCTGCTGGATGCGCTCCGGTTCGTCGCGCCGTTGGCGCCGTCGGCCATTGCCAGCCTGATCTCGTAGGTGTCGTCCATAGTCTTGGACAATACTTGCTTCAGCTCGTCGCGGCTCGCGCGATTGCCAAGCTCCTCCTCGGTGCGCTCCATGTGAGAGCTGTGCGCGAACTTCAGCGTGATGACGCCGTCGTGTATGTCCCACTCCTTGCAGTCACGCAGAAGCGCGCCCAGCTTGTAAGTCGCGCCGACGTGGCGGAGTGCGCGCACCACTTCGCGCCATTGTCTCTCCAGCCTGGCGGCCGGGGCCAAGTTCCCGTTTTCCGGCGAACTTACGTCCACAGGCGGGGCGGACACCGTCGCGGCAGGCCGCGCGGCGGGCCTCGGCTGCGGGGCCGGCGCGTATGGACGGGAAGGCGCGGCCTCCATCGCCGGCGCTGCTGCGGCTGGCGTCGCGGCGGGTATCGCGGCTACGGGCGCCGGTTCCGTGCAGGCCTCGACGAGCGCCAGCTCCAGCGGCAGTGGCGAGAAGGCGTCGCGGCGCAGGTCCGCCTTTCCGAAGCTCTTCAGCGCCGCCACGAGTTTTTCGAGCGGCGCGTCGCGGGCCACGGCCCTCAGCCTCGCGGCGGTCTCTTGCGAGAAGCCCAAAGGGGCTTCGCCGACGGCAGACAGCAGCATCGCGCCGCGAAGGTGCTCGATCACCCCTGTGAGCAGGTGCCTAAGGTCGCTGCCGTCCCGCGCGAACTGGTCGATGAGCGCGAGCCCGTCCTTGACGTCACCGCTTGCGACGTGCTCCACGAGCTGTAGGGCCAGCTCGTCGCCTCCCATTTCCAGCATGTCTCGCAGGCTGGTCTCGGCCAGCACCCCGTTGTACGACACCGCCGCCTGTTCGAGCAGGTTTTCGGCGTCCCGCAGGCTGCCGCCGGCAGCACGGGCAATCAGCCGCAGCGACTCCTCCTCGTACTCCACCTGCTCAACAGCGCACAGCTCGGCGAGCTTGGCGGTGATGTCGTCCGCCGAGATGCGCCTGAAATCGTAGCGCTGGCACCGCGACACGACGGTCAGCGGCACCTTGTGGGCCTCCGTGGTGGCCAGGATGAAGATGGCGTGACCGGGCGGCTCCTCGAGGGTCTTCAGCAGCGCGTTGAAAGCCGGCTCGGTGAGCATATGCACTTCGTCGATGATGTAGACGCGATAGCGGGACTCGTTGGGCGTGAAGTGGATCTTGTCGCTCAGGTTACGAATGTCGTCTATGCCGCGGTTGCTCGCGGCGTCGATCTCCACCAGGTCCAGCGACCGGGACTCGTTGGCGGCCACGCAAAGGGCACAAGTGTTATCGGGCTCGCCCTCATCGGGCCCTAGGCAGTTGGCGGCCTTCGCCAGAATGCGGGCCGCGCTGGTCTTGCCTGTGCCGCGCGGACCGCAGAAGAGGTATGCGTGGGCCACCCTGCCGAGCGCCACGGCCCTGCCCAGCGTTTGGGTGACCACGTCCTGGCCCACCAACTCGCCGAAAGTCCTGGGCCTCCACTTCCGGTAGAATACTTCACTCATCGGCGGGGTGCTCCCCCAGGATGAGCGCCTCCTTCAACCTCATCTCCGCCTCATCCTCGTCGTTCATGTGGTCGTAACCAAGCAGATGCAGCACGCCGTGGGCCACCAGGTGGTCCAGCTCGTCATGCGGGTCATGTCCCGCGCGCACCGCCTGCCGAAGGGTTTGAGGATACGACACGATGACCTCTCCCAGTTCGGACCCGGCCCAATCAGGCGTCACGAATCCTGCGTCATCGCCCTGCCTGAACACCGGCTCGCCTTCTCCATAGTATTCCCCTTCGTTTCCGAAAGCAAAGGACAAGACGTCCGTCACCTCATCGATTCCGCGATAGGCTGCGTTCAGCTCTCTTACGGTGGCGTCGTCCGCGATTACTACGCTGAGGGAGTAGGGGGTTGACGCTGCCTCCAGGTCCAAGGCGCGGCCAGCCACCTGGGCGACGTGGGATGCGCTTACTGCGTCCTGAAACTGCTCGAAAGCGTGTACGTCGACGCTGTGGCGCGAGGTTGAGGTGGGGCAGGGTTTGGGCTGGAGGTCGCCGCCGCTGGGCATTACCGGAGAGCCTTTTGCGCCGACCGCCCGGTGGCTGAGCGCCCGGGCGGCGGCAGGTCGGCGGACCTACTGGGAGTCGTCCGCCCCTTCGGGCGACTGGAGGAAGTAGAAAAGGTCGCTATCCGCGGGAAGCACTACGGTCGTGTTCGTCGTCAGAAACTTCTTGTAGGCTTCCAGGCTGCGCTGGAAGCGATAGAACTCGGGGTCCTCCTCCAGCGCCTCAGCGAAGATCGAGATGGCCTGCGCTTCGGCCTCACCGCGAATAATCTGGGCGTTTCGCTGGGCCTCGGAGCGTATCTCGACGGCTGTTCTGTCGGCGGTAGCCCTGATGCGGAGGCTCGCCTCCTCGCCCTCGGCGCGGTCGCGGTTGGCGATGCGCGAGCGCTCCGCCTTCATGCGCTGGTAGATGCTCTCGGAGATGGCCTCCGGGAAGTCGGCCCGCTTGATTCGCACGTCTACTATCTCGATACCGAACTCCCGCACTATGGGCTGAACGGCGTCGCGAATCCTGTTCATGATGGTCTCGCGGGTGGCATCGATGATCTCGGACTGATTGTCGTTGGCGATCTCGCGGCGCAGCTCGGACGATACGATGCCAATGACGCGGTCCTGGGCGCGCGACTCGGTGGATAGCGTTCGGAAGAAGGTAAGCGGGTCAACGATTTTGCCGCGCGCATACACATCGATAACCAGGGTCTTTTTGTCCTTGGTAAGCAACGGCTCTGCGGGCGCGTCGAAGATGAGCAGCCTTTTATCGAAGTAGTTCACGGTCTCAGCGAAGGGCAGCTTGGCGTTCAGGCCCGGATTCCTGATAGTGGCGCGCGGCGCGCCGAAGCGCGTCACCACGGCGACCTTGGTCTCGTCGACCACGAATAGCACCTGCGGCCCGATCACGGCCGTCAGGATCACCAGTAGTATCAAAAGAAATGCTAGTGTACGCATGGCCTTCCCTTACGGCGATCCCGCGCCGGCCGGCGTAACGGCCGGCGTAACGGCCGGCGGCTCGTTAAGTTGGAGGAACTGCAGCAGGCTACCGCTGTTCTCGCTATCGACAATGAACTTGGTCACGCTGGGCAAGATCTCTTCCATCGCCTCGAGGTAGAGCCTCTGCCTCGTGACTTCCTCGGAGAGCCTGAACTCGCGGAGAATGGAGCGGAATTTATCGGCTTCACCTGTCGAGAGATTCACGCGCTGGGCCTTGAAACCCAGGGCCTCCTCCGTGAGTCTCGCCGCCTCACCCCTGGCCTTGGGAACAACGTCGGCCTGATATGCCTCGGCCAGGTTGATGGCCTGTTGCTTATCCTCAAGCGCCCTCACCACGTCGTCGAAGGCGTCCTGCACCTGCACCGGCGGCCTCACGTTGAGCAGCTTCACCTCACGAATACGGATACCTGTCTGGTAAGTCTCCATAAGGTCCTGGAGCTTCTCTTTTGTCTCGATCTGGACCTGTTCCTTTTCGGTGGTCAGCACGTCGTCAATGCCCCGCGCGCCCACCACCTGCCTCAGAGCCGTCTCAGCGGCGTCCTTGATGGTGACGCCGTCGGGGTCTTTCACCCTGAACAGGAAGCGCTCGATGTCGCTGATATCGTACTGCACCTGCAGCTGGACGTCCACGATGTTCTCGTCGCCGGTGATCATCAGCGATTCGTCCAGAACGGGGGTGTTGCCCCTGACTCCGACCTCGAGGCTCCGCACCTCGTCTACGGCCACGACGTCGCGCGTGCCGACCGGGGACGGCCAGAACCAGTGCAGCCCCGCCTCAGAGGTGTTGACGAACCGGCCGACCAGCCGCAGGGAGCCACGCTCTCCAGGTTGGACTGTGTAGAAGCCCGTCGCCAGCCACGCTACCAGGGAGGCGAAGAACAGGCCGAACACGAACAGCGCGAACGTCCCGCCGCCGCCGAATCTGAAACGGCCGAAAATGGAGCGGATGCGATCCATTACGTGATCGAAGCTAACTTCGGGTTCTTCTTGTCTGTACACTAATCACCCTTCTTCGCCGATGCGCCCGCCCTGCCTAGGGCGTGACCGCAACCTGCGAAAGCAATCTCTTGGTGGAGACAATGTGCTTGTTGAGCCTCATGGCCCTTGGGTCAATGCCCAGCGCCAGCCCCAGCATCTGGGGAAGGTGCAGCACTGGCAGGCCGATGGGCCTGCCGGCGGCCGAGGCCGCATTCGGCTGATATCCATCGAGGTTGAGGTGGCATAGCGGGCAGGGCGTCACCATCGCATCAGCGCCGCGGCCCTTCGCGTCCAGCGTGTGGTTGGCCACCATGTTGAGGGAATTCTCCTGGTTGATGGTGAGAATGGGGAAGCCGCAGCAGAGCGTCTTGCCCGGGTAGTCCACGACCTCAGCGCCCACGGCCTCTATTACGCTTTCGAGCGAGTCCTCGCGCTCCGGGTAGTCGCCAAAACCCAGGGCTGACCTGGGCCGCACTATGTAGCAGCCGTAGAAGGGCGCGAACTTGAAGCCTGTGAGAGGCCGGACCACCATGCTCCGCAGCCTGTCGACGCCGATGTCTTCCACGATGATCCATAGTAGGTGCCGGGGGTCGACGGTGCCCCTGTATACAAGGCCCTCTTCCAAGAGATCGGCATTTATGGATTCGAGGTACTCGCCGTCCGAAGTGATACGCTCATTCGCCTGTGACATGACGCCCTGGCAAGTGCTGCAGATCGTCATCAGCGGAAGCCCGCCCCGCTCGGCGAGCGCGAAGTTGCGGGCGTTCAGCGTGTCGCCAAGCCGCTGGTTCTTCTCCTGGAGCACGCCCGCTCCGGTGCAGGAAGCGCTGCTCATGATGTCCAGTTCGAGTTCGATGCCCAGCCTGCGGCAAACTTCTATGGTAGCTGCGTACAGCTCCCGGCACGCCCCGCGCGAAACGCAGCCGGGATAGAGCGCATACTTCATCGCTTGTTCTCGACTTTCTCGAATATGCGCTTGACGTTCTCGACGCCCGGGATGCTCTTGTGGATTAAGGGCGGCACCTTCCCCGCGCGCAGGGCGCGCAGCCCGACCGGGGCCAGCTTCAGCATCTCCTTGACGTTGGTAACGCCGAACGTCTTGACCGGCAGCCGCAGCTCGTCGAGTGTGCCGCTGTGCCCTACCAGGTCGGTGAAGGCCGCCGCGTGGCGGGCACCGTACGACTGGGTGAACCCCGCCGCCATCGCCTTGTCTCGCAGGCCCATGATTCGGTCCATCGGCGCGACGTCTTTGGGGCACACTTCAACGCACTTGAGGCAGCGGGTGCAGTCCCAGATTCCGCCGTACTCGTTCAGGTGGGCCAGGCGGTCTTCATCCGCGTCGTCGCGCGGGTCACCGGCGAACCGGTAAGCCTTGGCGAGCGCGGCCGGCCCCAGGAAATTGGAGTCCACCTCGAGCACGGTGCAATCGGATACGCAGGCACCGCACATTATACAGGCCATCACTCCGGCCAGGTGAACCATGTCGTCGTTGGGCACAATGTGCTCCTGCTCGGGTTCCGGGCCGTTGTGCTGCAGCCAGGGCTCCACCGCGCGCACCTTGTCCCAGAAAGGCTGGAAGTCCACCACCAGGTCTTTGATGACCTGCATGTTGCCCGCCGGTTCGACGACGATGGCGCCACCTCCCCGCGGCAGGGCGTCCACAATCTTGGTGTTGCAGGCCAGGCCCGCCTCGCCGTTGATGCGCATCGCGCACGAGCCGCAGATGGCGCTGCGGCATGAGCACCGCAGCGCCAGGGTGCCGTCGATCTCTTCCCGGATTCTTATCAGGCCATCCAGGACGGTCGCCGACTCCTCCACCTCCAGCGCGTACTCCTGGAAGAAGGGCGCGGGAGTTGAGGAGTCCGGGTTGAGTCTTCTTACGCTCAGGGTTACTTCCATGTACAGGTCCTCTTCTATGGGCGTGACCGGCAGGTTGCACGGCCTCGGCTCGGGACTAGCTCAGTAGGTGCGCACCTGCGGCTCCCAGTCGGTGATGACCACCGGCAGATGGTCCACCTGAGGGCCGTCCTCGGTGCTCTTGACAAGGATATGCTTGAGCCAATTCTCGTCGTCCCTATCCGGCATGTCCGTGCGAGTGTGGGCGCCTCGGCTTTCCTTGCGCTCGATGGCGCTGAGGGCAATAGACTCGGAGCAGTCGAGCATCAAGCCGAGCTCCAATGTGAACATCAGATTGGTGTTGAAGGTCTTGCCCTTGTCAGGCACGTGTACGCGCCTGAAACGCTCCCTCAACTCCCTGACCTTAGACAGGGCGTACTCCATGCCCTCCTGGTCTCTGTACACGGCCAAGTACCGGTTCATCACCTGGCCCATCTCCATCCTGATCTTGCCGAACATGTCACCCGATTCGTCATGGTCGAGCAGGCCCTGGATGTACGAGCGGTCGCTTTCGGCGGCCCTGTCGGTGATAGCCTTGTGACTCTTGGTCCTGGTCATCTCCGCGGCGTGCTCACCAGACCGGCGGCCGAACACCAGGGTGTCCAGCAGCGAGTTGGCGCCAAGACGGTTGCCGCCGTGCACGCTCACGTTGGCGCATTCGCCCGCGGCGTACAGGCCGGGAAGGTAGGTCTGGCCGTCGACGTCCGTCTTGATCCCGCCCATCTGGTAGTGCATACCAGGCTGAATGGGAATCGGCTCGGTGAAGAGGTCTACGTTTGCGAAATCGCGGGCGATCTCCAAAATCTGGGACAGCCGCTCTCGAATGAGGCGCTCCCCCAGGTGGCGGACATCCAACAGCACGCAGCCGTTGATCCCGCGGCCCTCGTCGATTTCCGTCTGTTCCGACCGAGACACCACGTCACGGGAGGCCAGTTCCATCATGTTGGGGGCGTAACGCTCCATAAAGCGCTCACCATTGGCGTTGAGCAGATAGGCGCCTTCGCCGCGTGCGCCCTCAGTAATCAACACCCCGCTGCCCTTGAGAGTGGTGGGGTGGTACTGAACCATCTCCATGTCCATCAGCGACGCCCCAACGCGATAGGCGATACCCATGCCGTCGCCGGTGCAGATGAGCGCGTTGGTGCTAGGCTCGAAGACACGGCCCAAGCCGCCGGAAGCCATTATCACCGCTTTGGCCCTGATGACGTGGATTTCGCCGGAGCGAATCTCCATCACCACCGCGCCGCAGCACTCGCCGTCCTCGACGATGAGCGACAGTAGGAACCACTCCTCGTAAATGCGCACTCCCACCTTGAGCACCTGCTCGTAGAGCACGTGCAGCAGCGCCTGTCCGGTAAAGTCGGACACGAAGAAGGTGCGCTCCCGGCGCTGCCCTCCGAAGGCGCGCGTTCCGAGACGACCCTCCTCGTCGCGATTGAATATCACCCCCATGTGCTCCATGTCGATGACTTCCTGGCCCGCTTCCATGCACATAATCGAAACCGCGTCCTGGTCGCCGAGGTAGTCGCTGCCCTTTATGGTGTCGTAGGCGTGCTCTTTCCAGTCGTCGCCGCGGTCAGTGAGCGCGGCGTTGATGCCGCCCTGGGCGGCGTTGGAGTGGCTGCGAACCGGGTGCACCTTGGTCACCACGGCTACGTCCGCGCCGTTTTCGCCCGCCGCGAGAGCGGCCCGCATCCCTGCCAGACCGGCGCCAATTATCAGCACGTCGTGGTCGAACATCGATCCCTCTGGACGTGACCACCCCGGTGGCGGCCATCTTCTCCGCTTGTGAAAATCAACACGTAGGAACATAGCACAAGCGCACGTTTGGCACAAGCTGGCCTAACCGTGAAAGTTAAGCCCGGGGAGGCTATAATGCCCTTGATGGGCGGCGGCCAGGCGAGGCCTCCCGCACACACCAAAGGCCCGGTGACGTACACAGTTGACGCGAGTTCGAGTTATGTACTGGAAGGAAATCCCCGTCCAGGTGCAGGCCGAGGACGGCGTGCGAGTCGTGTCTGTGCAGCTTGACGACAGGTTTCAGCGCGGCGTGGACGCGGTGGCGATGTTTGACGGCAGCGCGGGCGGGGACGAGTACCTTATGGCTTGGGACTGGGGCGAGTACTCCGACGCGGACGGCGGCGCGCAAGAGGCGGCCGCCGTCCTGGCGGTGTTGTACAACTCTCGATTCCCGCAAGACTTCGTCACCAGAATCCGCCAACTCCACCTGACGGGCGACCGCGACCCCCGGCCGGGCGCGGCGGACCACTGGCTGCGCGGCGACGTGGAGACAAGCCCGTGAAGCAACATGGCGGCGCCGAACTGCTAAGCAGACTGGAGCGTGGGGAAACGCTCATATCCGACGGCGCGACCGGCACGTACCTGCAGTCGCGCGGCTTGGGTGACGGCGACCCGGAGGAGTGGAACGCTAGCCGTCCAGAAGTCGTGCGGGAGATGGCCAGGGCATACTTCGGCGCCGGTTCGGACCTGGTGCTCACCAACACCTTTGGCGGCTCGCGCGTCAGGCAGCGCCACTACGGCTTTGAGAAAAGGGTCCGGGAGTTCAACAAGGTCGCCGCGGAGCACGCGCGAAGCGAAGCCCCACCGGGCGGCTTCGTCGTCGGGTCCGTGGGGCCGACGGGCGAGGTGCTGAACGACCCGCTGAAGGACGACCCCATCACAGAGGCCCAGATGTACGAGGCTTTCGCCGAGCAGATTTCCGCGTTGGCCGAGGGAGGCGTGGATGCGGTGAACATCGAGACGATGATCGACGTCGAAGAGGCCAAGATCGCAATCAGGGCCGCCAGGGAGAATACCAACCTCGTGGTGTTCTCGACGATGTTCTTCGACAAGGGCCCGCGCGGCTTCTTCACCATGATGGGCACGCCGCCCGACGCCGCAATGCGCGAGCTGACCGCGGCGGGCGCTGACGTCGTGGGCGCGAACTGCGGCAACGGCGTGGACACCATGCTCGAGCTGGCGATGCAACTCCGGGCGGCCACCGACGCGCCGCTGCTGGTGCACTCCAACGCCGGCATTCCGGTTGCCAGGGGCGGAGAGATAGTCTATCCGGAGTCTCCGGAATACATGGCCCCGCGTTTCAGGGCCATGGTAGAAGAGGCCGGCGTGAACATCGTGGGCGGATGCTGCGGCACCGGCCCTGAGCACATCAGGGCTCTAGTGAGGGCGCTGCGAGGATAGCAAAGCTGACGGCGAACCCGGTCGGGCAAAGCCTGAGACTCGCCCGCAGGCGGCCGTAGTGACGCGCCGACGACGAAACCGCACATTGGACTGTTCTCACGGCGCGAAAGGGGGCATTCGACATGAACACCGCCAACACAGCCGGGCCCGCGCGCGTTGCCGACGTGATAAGCGAGTACGGGCGCTGCCTCGAACTTGTCTCGATGGACCCGAACTTCGAGAACATCAGCGTGGGTCTCTACGTCAAGGGGGGTATCTGCACCGTGTGGACTTTCAGCCGCAAGGACGGCGCGCAGGAGCGCCTTCGCCAGGTGCGCGGTCAACTGGTGGCCCTCGGAGGCGTGGAACCAGTCGAGGGAACCCACAACCAGGTGCGTTTCGGCTGCGGGCAGGTGCACGAGCGCCCGCTGAAGTTTCTGCTCAGCCAGGCGGTGGGCAAGGCCCCGGATTTCGCGCCGCCCAGCGGCGTAATGTCCATTAAGGACCTGCGCTCTCCCCTGACGCTGGTGGTGACAGGCGGAGAGTCCGACGGCCGCTGGGTGTACAGCGTGGCCGGCGAGGGCGAGGCCCCCAACCCGGGTGCCCGGCTGCGCATGGTGGTCGCGGGCTTCTTACGCTACGGCGAGATGGAGAAGGTCGGCGACCGCGAAGTGGCTTTCCCTTGCGGCAGCCGCCATGATCCATTGGTCCGACTGCTGATGCCTTACTCCCGCAACATATCCAGCGTCGAGGGCATGATGGCGGCGGAGGCGCTGCGAGGCCAGATGACCACGGGCACGCTTGGATTCACCCCGCCGACGTAGGTGCAAGGTGCCTGGACAGCAAAGTGGAGTAGAACATGGCATTCACATTCACCATTGAGACCGAGCAGGAAGCCGACGGCCGCTGCATCGCCGAGGTTTTGGAGATTCCCGGAGCCCTGGTTTACGGCGCTACGACAAAAGACGCGGTCGCCAAGGTTCAGGCGCTGGCCCTTAGGATTCTCGCGGAGCGCATCGAGCATGGTGAATTCAACCCTGAGTTGTTAAATCTTTCTTCCAGGGCAGAATGAATAGGCGGCCTAGTGGATAAGCAAGAAGCAACATACAGTGTCAACCAGTGCTGCGGGAAGGAGTCACTCACCGACTCAAGCACGAGCTTTGCGAACGAAAACTCGGCAAGATCGGTATGGTGGCTAAACATTGCGCCGCGGAAATTCCAACAGGAATTGAACATTTTGCTTGCCCATGGGAGCGGCCGTCTCGTCTGGTTGAGGATACCACCGGACACCTTCCGTCCGCCGTTTCCCGAATTCAGGATTAGAAACAACGGCAAGGTAGATTTGGAAATATCCTGTGATGAGAATGATCGATACCTGCACGATATCAAGTCAAAGGGAACGGGCTACGACTTCAGGCCGTTCGCTGTGCGCGACTGCAGTATCAGTGACGAGAATGGCAGACAAGATGGCCCTTCCCGAACAGATAGGTTTGGCCCAGCTAGAAGTAGTGGAGTGCGCCCTGTGACGCTCTTTGCCAACAGTGTCGCCCAGTTTGATAGAGAAATCGCCATTATTCTCGCCCAACTGGCCCATTTTGTGCACCCGAAGGTGGTGGCGAAAATTCAAGAACGTAACGAGGAGGAGTTACGATGCTTCGAGCGGTTGTTCTCGGACAAAATAGAAGTCCAAGACTATCTGTTCACAGGCTCGGCATGCGTGTTTCCGGGTGTGAGACGCCGCGTCAGTAGGCGAGGGAAGAGGCACACGTACAACTCAGAGTACAAGGCGATAATTGATGGCAACAGGTTCCCTCGTCATCTGTGGACTCATCTCGCGATCGGAAGACCTTACAGCGGTCCAATGTGGAAGCAGACGGGACTGAACGATTTCGAACTGGCGCACGTGTTTGCCCACAAGGAATCTGAGACCGAGTTAGAGCAGAAATTCTTTGATGAATATGATACCAGTGTGAGGCCGTATGGCAACTTCACTTGTGCCGCCAACGTCGTGTTGCTACCAAAAGGAACCGTGAGACCGACTGACAACTCAGAAGCTACCAAGGCCGTATTCTTCAAGCGTTACATTGACTTGTACGGGGAGACTCTGCTCAATGGACGCAGCGAATTTAATCACGCGAAGGTCCCTGACTGGTACAAAGAACTACAGTGGAACAAGCCAGCCTTGCCAGATAACTGGGTAACGGTTGTTGAAAGCCTGTTACAATACAGATCCAAGAGAGTGCGCGCCATACTGAATCGGAACTAAGGCAACACCAATGACACAGCAGTGGACTGGTCAGGCAAGAGAGCAGGTGTTCGGCCCGCGTCTCGACGAACTGGCGAAGTGATGTAGAGGAAATGTGCTATGGCACAAACAACTACAAACAAGACGAGAGCAACAGCAATCAAGCCTGGAGATCCCCTACTCCCCCCGGTTGACGTCAGCAAGGTGCCTTCGGAAGGATCGCACTTCGAGAATACCGACGTGCCAGTGCGCTACCTGTTCAAGTACCTGGACGAAGGGTACAACCTGTACACCTTCCTCAAGTACTTCCCGTCAGTAAGCCACGAGCAGGCAGTGGTGGCTCTCGACGCCAGAGTCAAGGCGAACGACGTCATTCACAGTAACCGTGGGATTGTGAGTGGCACACCCATCTTCAAGGGCACTCGCGTTCCGATTGACATCCTGTTTGAGTTCCTGGCGACGGGTGAGAACATTGACGAGTTCGTCGACTGCTTTCCCACGGTGAGCCGCGATCAGGCGACTGAGGCGCTTGAACTTGCCAAGAACGCGCTGGAAGTCATCGCCTATGAAACTGTTTCTCGATGAGTCGGTGAACACACGGCTGAGGCATCACTTTCCTGGTCATGACGCCCACACAGCCGAATACATGGGGTGGAAGAGCTTTGGCAACGGCGAACTCCTCTCGCTTGCCAGGCAAGAGTTTGACGTATTCATCACCCGAGACCAAGACATACCAGATCAGCAAAACATCACTCCGGACGAAATCCCAATCATATTGCTGTACCCCCGTTCCAACAGTGTCAGCGATCTGCGGGAGTTGATCCCAGAGATCTACACGACCCTCCCCAGAGTTCAGAGAGGCCACGTTTACCCCGTCTATCCGCCATCACAGGCGGATCAAAACTAGCAAGGAATGAGTACCATGCCGCTTAACGAAACGATGACACCGCGCGAGCGGGTCCTGAACGCCCTCGCCGGCAGACCCGTGGACCGCACGCCGGTCGCCAATCCCACCAACGTCGCGACGGTCGAGCTGATGGACCTCGCCAACGCCCCCTTCCCCGACGCCTGCCGCGACCCGGAGCTCGCCGCCCGCCTGGCCGCCACCGGCTACACGGAGCTGGGCTTCGACGCGATAATGCCGTACTTCACCATCATCCAGGAGTCTTCCGCTCTCGGCTGCGACATGCAGTGGGAAGACAAGGACAACTGGCCCACGGTGCGCATGTACAACCCAATCTGGAAGGGCGAAGGCGACATCCGCATTCCGCCGGGCTTTCTCGAGCACCCCGACAACCTCACTATCACCAGGTCCATCGAGCTGCTGAAGCGCGACTACGGCCGCGAGGCGGCCATCATCGGCAAGACAATGGGGCCTTGGACGCTCGCCTACCACGTGTTCGGCGTCGAGAGCTTTCTGCTGATGACGGTCGACGATCCCGACATGGTGCTGCGCTGCCTGCACAAGTTGAAGGAGATTTCGGTGCTGTTCGGCGAGGCGCAGATAGCCGCCGGGGCCGACGCGCTCACCTTCCCCGACCACGCCACCGGCGACCTGGTGAGCGGCGAGTACTACCGGCGCTTTCTGCTCGAAATCCACCAGGAGATGGCTGAACGGCTCCGCGTGCCGCTCATCCTGCATATCTGCGGCAACACGCTGGACAGGCTGGATTACATCGCGCAGTCGGGAATGGCCAGCTTCCACTTCGATTCCAAGAACGACCCCCAGAAGGCGATGGACGTGGCCGGAGGCCGCATAGGCCTGGTGGGCAACATCAACAACCCCGATACCCTGTACGCGCGCGGCCCCGCCGAGGTGCGGAAAGAGGTGTTCGCCTGCCTGGACGCGGGCGTACAGATGATCGCCCCGGAGTGCGCCGTTCCTCTGGCGACGCGCCTCGAGAACCTCATCGCCATTCCCCAGAGCGTCCGCGAGTGGCACGAGTCCCACTGACGCCGCCGGCTGCCCCGTAGCCGGCGCATCCTGCCGGGCCGAGTGTGGCGCGCCCATCCGGCGCGTGCTAGAATCCCCACAACCCCGCCATCGCCGGGGCCATTCGCGGGAGTGCGTTAGACATGCCAGTTGTCCACGCCGGGCTGGAACGCGAGCTCGGCTACGTTACCAAGCCTTTCGAACAGAACCACATTCGCGCGCAGTGGGACGCGGCCGACCCGCTGATGCAGGACATCAGCTACAACCTCATCGTGGGCAACCACCACGAGGTCGACCGGCTGACGAGACAGGCGCTCGACGACGGCTTCTCAGCAAACACCATTCTCGACGACGGGCTCGTCGCCGGCATGGCGATAGTTGGCGTCAAGTTCCGCGACAACGTGATCTTCGTTCCCGAGGTGCTCGTCGCGGCGCGCGCAATGAAGGCCGGCATGGCCCACGTCGAGCCTATCCTGTCGGCCTCCGGTATTGAGCCCGTCGGCAAGGTCGTCATGGGCACGGTCAAGGGCGACCTCCACGACATCGGCAAGAACCTGTGCATAATGATGCTGAGAGGCGCCGGTTTCACCGTTGAGGACCTGGGCGTGGACACCGCGCCGGACGAGTTCATGGACGCGGTGATGGAACACGACTCCCAGCTGCTCGGCATGTCGGCGCTGCTCACGACTACTATGCCCAACATGGGCAGAACCATAGAGGCCTTCGAGGAGGCAGGGCTGCGCGAGTTCGTGAAGATAATGGTAGGCGGCGCGCCGGTTTCTCAGGAGTTCGCCGACGACATGGGCGCGGACGGCTATGGCAAGGACGCGATCGACTGCGTGGATCTCGCCAGAAGGCTTCTGGGCTCCGAGGACTTCGCCAAGAGCGCGGCGCCAGTCGCGGCCACCGACTAGGAGCGAACAGCCATCACCCAGCCGGTCGACAGGGAACGCTACCGGGCGAGCATGGCCCGGCTGTACGGCATATTTAAGGACATGTCGGCGACCGTCAACGAGGTGTCCAGGCGTCGCTGCCCTTACAAGAACGTCCAAGACCGCTGCACCGCAGCGTTCGGCTGCCGCAACCAGCGCGACGGGGGGCCGCCGGGTAGCCTGCCGCTGTGCGTGGGCAGCGACGATCTCGACTACCGCAGCGCCTGGATGATGGACGGCCCCTCGCCGTAGGCGCCCGGCGCCGCCAGCCATGTGTCCAGTCCTCCACGGCCCGACCCGGCTCGAGTCCGTAGCCGGCAAGACCATCTTCGATTACGCCGACTCCCTGCGCGTCCGCGTACCCACGTCATGCGGCAGAAACGGCGAGTGCCACGAGTGCATAGTCGAGGTGAAGCGCGGCATGGAGGCGCTGACGCAACTCACGCCGGAGGAGGCGTTCCTGCGCGGTGGCTACCGCCTGGCGTGCCAAGCCTCGGTCGTCGACACGGATGCCGACGTCGAGTTCGCGCTGCTGCGCCGCCAGCCCCGTATCCTCACCGCCGGCGTGCGCCGCTCCGTGGAGCCCGAGCCGCCTACCACGCGCAGCGGCGATAGCGTCTACTTCGAGGGCAGCCGCGTAGACACCTACCGAGGTGCCGTCTACGGCCTGGCCATCGACGCCGGAACGACCACCGTCGCGCTGAACCTCGCCGACCTGGAGAGCGGCGAGGTGCTGCACACCGCGTCTTTCGAGAATCCCCAGCGCTTCGGCGGAAGCGACGTCATGAACCGCATATCCTACGATGGCGGGCCGCACCGGGGCGAGCTTCGGCAGGTGCTGCTGTCGGCGGTCAATTTCGAGATAGGCGACATGGCGCGACTGCTCGGATTCCACCGTCGGCAGATTTACGAGGTCGTCGTGGTGGGCAACTCCACCATGCGCGACATCTTCTTCGGCCTGGACGTCCAGAGCATCGGAGAGAGGCCCTACAAGTCCGTGGTCGAGCTGGAGCTCGAGATGGGCGAGCGGTCCGGCACCGCCCTCAACGTGAAGGCCGGGCGGCTTGGCCTGCGCGTGCATCCCGAGGCCAACGTCTACGGCGGACCGCTCATCGGCTGCCACGTGGGCGCGGACGTGGCGGCGGACATGCTGGCGGTGGGCATGGATGAGGAAGAGGAGCTCGCGATGCTGGTGGACGTGGGCACCAACACCGAGGTCGTGGTCGGAAACCGCCACCGACTGCTCTCGGCCTCTTGTCCCGCCGGACCGGCATTCGAGGGCGGCGAGGTCACGTACGGGATGCCCGGCTACGACGGGGCGATCGAGTCCGTATCGCTGAGCGGGCAAGTGGTGCGCTACTCCACAATCGGCGGCGTCGCGCCGGAGGGAATCTGCGGCTCGGGCCTGGTGGACACGCTTGCCGAGTTGAGGCGCACGGGCCGCATGAATGACCTGGGCGCGTTCGAGGACGGCGTGAACGAGTTCGTCCTAGACCAGCAATCGGGCATCGCGGTCTCCCGCGCGGACGTCAGTTCCCTCGCGCAGGCCAAGTCCGCAAACTACGCTGGACAGTACATCGTACTCAGGGAGTTCGGCGCGCCTGTGGAGTCAGTCTCACGGCTGTACCTGGCGGGCGGATTCGCCAACTACGTTGACGTCGGGAACGCCGCCGCCATCGGATTCATCGCCAACCTGCCGCCGGACAGGATAGTCAAGGTGGGCAACGCATCGCTGGAAGGGGCAACCATCATGTTGCTCTCCGGGCCGAAGCGGCGGGAGATCGAGCGGCTGGCCCTCACCGTCCAGCACGTCGAGCTGGAGACCACTCCCGACTTCTTCGATATCTTCGTTGAGGGCTGCATGTTCAAGCCCATGTCGTTCCCCTAGCCCGCCACGCTGCGGTTTTGCATGCGCCCCCAGCCGGTAGTAACATAGGGCGCAGAATCCCCGTTTAAGCCTGGCTCGCCAATGCGGTCCAAGGCATGCGCGGCGGAGCGAATCCGAGCGAATGAAGTACAAGGTGTTAATCACAGACCACGTCTGGCCTTCCGTCGAACCGGAGAGGGCCGTACTCGCGCGCGCCGACGCGGAGATAGTCGTGGCGCCCGACGGCAGCGAGGATACGCTGACAGAGCTGGCGAAGGACGTCCACGGCATCCTCACATGCTTCGCACTGGTCACCGAGCGGGTGGTGCGCGAGGCCGAGAATCTGGAAGTCGTCGGGCGATTCGGTGTGGGTGTGGACAACATCGCAGTTGACTTGGCCACCGAGCTGGGCATCGCAGTGACCTACGTGCCCGACTACTGCGTGGACGAGGTGTCGTCCCACGCGATGGCGCTACTGTTGGCGTGGAACCGCCGCGTCACGCTCTTCAACAACGCCGTCAAGTCCGAGGGCTGGGACAGCCTGAAGCTTGGCATGCCAATGCCGCGGCTGCGCGGCAAGAAGCTCGGCATCGTGGGATTCGGGCGGATCGGGCGTTCAGTGTGCGCGAAGGCGAGGGCGTTCGGCATGGAAGCGCTGGCGTACAGTCCCAGCCTCACCGAGGAGGACGCGGCGGCCCACGGCGCGCGGCTTGTTACCCTGACTGAGCTGTTGCAACAGAGCGACTACGTTACCTTCCACACGCCGCTTACGCCGGAGACCGAGGGGATGATCGGCGCGCGCGAGCTTGCATTGATGAAGAGCAGCGCGGTCATCATCAACACGGCTAGGGGCGCGGTGATCGACGAGGCCGCCCTGCATGACGCGCTGGCCGGCGGGCAGATAGCGGGCGCCGGGCTCGACGTGGCCGCGCAGACGCCGCCGCCTCGGCATCACCCGCTGTTCGAGTTGGACAACGTGATAGTGACGCCGCACATCGCGTTCTTCTCGCAGGAGGCGGTGCTCGAGCTCGAGGAGCGTGGGGCCGGGGAGGTCGCGAGCGTGCTGCTTGGCCGAATGCCGGACAACCTCTTCAACACCTCCGTGCTCACCCACCCCAACCCGCGCCATCGCCTTCCACGCCTATGAGCGGCGAGACCATGGCCCGCACAGGCATGTCAACAGAAGCGCTCTAGCAGCCGTTCACCCAATGAACAGTTCTGTGGTCACTCGTCAGTCTGAACGATCCCGTATTCCCTTGATGGCGTTTTCTAGCCTCATAACCGCGAGTTTAGACTGTTCCAACTCGTTGACAGCTTGATCAATTAGCTCAAAGTCTGTTTGACTGAATGCTTCGTCCAAGGCCTTAATTTTCGCGGATAGGCCATGCAAGAATGCTGCTAGTTCCCAAAAATGCGAACCAGGCCTCGTTTCTTTGTTTAGCATGAACGCTGCCAGAATGTTTCCAATAGCCTTGACCTTCTGAGCGACGGTTTCCCGAAACTCTCGGAGCTCGGCGCGAAGATTCGCCGCCTCTTGCATCGTCATATCGGGTCCTACTCTGGCAATCGAAATGAGCACGGAGTCCAGAAAGTCCATGATTTCAAGGGATTCAAAGTTCACCAACAACTCGTCCAGAATTGGACCAACGAAGTCTTTCGGCAGTATCTCCCTGCGCGTATGAGAGAATAGTCGATCCCAGTCGACGCGACTAACAAGTTCGAACTCAGTGAAGGCCATCTGCCTCAAAGGCATGCCAATTTCGAAAGTGAAGCTCTCACCCGGGGGCAGCCATTCATGTCTCTCAGAACCCTCCGTGAGCCGGTATCGGGAACGATTGGATGTATGAACAATCACAGAGACATCTCTAAAGTGTATCTCTGGCGCCTCGTGGTCTGTCGAGGACTCGTTCGTAACGGTCACCCGTATGCGATTTGGATATCGTGAATCTTCGACTGAGACAACAGTCGTATTCAGTACCAACCAAGAGTGCAGCTGAGACCAGACCGACATTGGATCAAAATCACCGGCATAAGTGGCAAGTCCCGCGTCGAAGTCCTCCAAGGTGTCCAAACTGTCCTCCTCAGGAATCTCTTCCGAGTCGCTCTCCAACGTCGCCGAAGGGGCAGAAAAACTGTTTCTGATTCTTGAGATGTCCAGTGCCTCTCTGCGCCTGAGTGTCGAAAGGATGTCCTCCATCATTTCAAGGGACTGAACAACCCGCGCCACAGAAGTGTTCTCCATTCGCACGTGTGCCCATGCATTCCGGATTCGCACGAGGCCACGAAATTTGCCGAACGCAGCTGCGGCGTCCGCGAAGTGATCCGCAAACAGGCCTGAGCGGCAAACCAGGGAGCCGAAATGTGGCACGTCGAGCAATTCTTCGAGTGTACTTACTGACTGCGTTCTAGTTAGACGTTCTAGTTGTTCCCGCTGGTCTTGGCTGAGGTTTGCCAACACGCCTTTGTTCCACCAGTCCTCGCCAAGCTCAGCCTCCATTCTCTCGCGTACGGCCATTCTCACACCGCGGACATAGAGTCCGTGGCACGCCGTAAACAGCTCGACAGCATCAGTAGACATGATCCGCCTCCCAACACCACAACATTAGGCTAATTCCCGCGCCTTCGCAACGCCTGTGGATCACTTCACCAGTCAACACCAGGTGGGGAACACGCACGAGATGGGGAAGAGCGAGGCGCCCACTGTCCACTTTGTGTCGCGGCGAATGCGAAGATACCACCAGATTTCGCTGCCTTCTGCCATAATCCGCGCCGTGAAGGGCGCGGAACTTGACGCCGGCCATTGCGTGGGGCTAGTATAGTCGCCAAATCGGGCCGTATCACCTGCGAGGGGGGCGTGATGCCATTTCGACTAGGGCCGTTGGAGTTGATAATCATACTGGTGATCGTGATGGTCATCTTCGGTGTGGGCCGACTTCCGGAAATTGGCGGCGCGATAGGGAAGGCGATACGCGAGTTCCGCTCCTCTCAGTCACCAGACTCTGACGGTGGCGGGCAGACGCAAAGTGAGGCAACGGCAAGCGGAAAGCAGAACGGCTCCGCATAGGCCAAGGGGAACAGCTAACGAATGAGGGACGCTCCGGAGCAATCCGGGGCGTTTTTTGTGTCGCGCGCCTGGACTAGGCCCCGGCGTCGGTGTCGGCCAGGCCGAGCTTGGATGCGCTACTCTCGCGGCCGCGGTGAGCCAGCTTCGACAGCCAGATGCTGATCTCGTACAGCGCGATTATGGGCAGCGCGACAAGTGCCTGGTTTATGGGGTCGAATGTCGGCGTGATTACGGCGCCCAGCACGAACGCCATAACGATGGCGTACCTGCGCTGGCGCGAGAGGAACCGCGGCGTAACAATGCCCAGCCTGGACAGGAAGAACAACACCACCGGCATCTCGAACACCACGCCCATCCAGAACAGCAGCGTGAGCATGAGACCGACGTAACTCCCGATTCTGATCATCGGCGTAGCGACGCCGCTACCGAAGCTTTGAAGGAAGCCGATTGCCGGCGGAAACAATACGCGGTATCCGAAGAACGCTCCCAGCGCGAACGCGCCGACCGCCGCCGGCACAAGCGCATAGAGCCACCGCCTTTCTGACGGTGTGAGGCCCGGCGCGATGAACATGACCATCTGGTAGAGCACGAACGGGAACGAGACACACAGGCCCGCCACCAGTGATGCCTTCATGGCCGTGCTGATGAACTCGGTCAGTTCCGTGAATATGGGCTTGCCGTTGGGTATGCTGGCGAATCCCTGGGCCGGACCCATCAGCAGCACGAGTATCTGCTCGTGGAAGATGAAGGCGACGCCCGTGCACACGACCACCGCGATGACGGAGCGAGTCAACCGCTTGCGCAGCTCGGCGATGTGTTCTCCGAATGGCAGCCGTGATTCGCTCATGGCGTATCCTGCCCCCGGGTCGCGTCGGGCGCGTCCTGCGGCGGCCTCCCGCCGCGGAAGGGCACCGGCCCGTCGTCCTCCGGTGCGGGCTCCGCGCCTTCGTCGCCGGCCGCTTCACCGGGCGGCGTCTCTTCAGTCCGAGGGCGGACGCTCGAATTGGGACCGCCGCCCCTGTGCACTATCGGGCCTTCGCCATATTTGCGTTCGTCACCGTCGAGGGTCAGGTCGGGAATCTCGGACGCCATCCGGCGCATCTCGCCGGCATACTTGCCCAGCGTCTTCGC
This sequence comes from Dehalococcoidia bacterium, assembly GCA_965226695.1. Classification (GTDB taxonomy): domain Bacteria; phylum Chloroflexota; class Dehalococcoidia; order Lucifugimonadales; family CATOSD01; genus CATOSD01. Next base: position 1,358,408 of record OZ245405.1, on the reverse strand, counting down.
AGCGTTGATCATCCGCTCCGGCCCCAGCAAGAGAAAGGCGACCAGAAGAACGACCAGTATCTCGGGCGTACCCATGCCAAGAAAGTTCACGCACCGCCTCCCGTCAGCTCGCATCCCTCGCACAGCGCCGCGGTGTGCTCCGGTCGGCGTAGCGCCGCCTGGACGTCCTGGGCGGCGAGGGTCTCAACCAGCGCGCAAAGCGGAAAGCCCACCACGTTGAGGTAGCAGCCCCGGATTTTGTCGACCGGATGGAAGTCGCTGTCCTGGATCGCGTAGCTCCCCGCCTTGTCGGACGCCCTACCCGACTGGACGTAGGCGTCAATCTCATCGTCCGAGTAGTCCCGCATCCATACACGGGTGCGACGGACCGAACTGTTCAGGGCGTCGGCGACCGCCGTCCCTTCGCGTCCGGCTATTCGCACACACAAGCCGGTCACCACAGAGTGCTCCGCACCGCGAAGCCGCCTCAGCGTGGCAATGGCCTCGGCAGCGTCCGCCGGCTTGCCCAGGATGTCGCCACGAAACATGACACAGGTGTCGGCGCCGATGACGACCGTTCCTGGGCGGAGCGCAGCGCCCTGCTCGGCCTTGTCCTCGGCCATACGCAGGGTGTAGTCCTCGGGAGTTTCGCCTGGCGAGGGCGGCTCCTCGAAACCGTTGGGACTCAGGGCCTCCACGTCCAGCCGTAACTCGGCTACGAGCTCCCGCCTGCGCGGGGAGGACGAGGCCAGCACCACACTGGGCACCTGCCAGGATGCCGGATCGGCTGGCGAGTAGACGGTCATATAGGTGGGAATTCCTGCGGCCCAGTTTCGCGCCACGGGCGCTAGCCGCGCGCACATTCTAATGGATGGTGTTGATTCAGTCCAACAGGCGAGATGCGGCCGCACTTGGCCTCTTAAGACCTGCCGCTACGTCCATCCAAGGTCGCGACGGTCTCCACGTGGTACGTTTGCGGGAACATGTCCAGCGGCTCTACTCCCAGCACACTCATGCCGGAGCCCGCCAGAATCGCGAGGTCTCGCGCCAGCGTCGAAGGATCGCACGACACGTACGCGATGCGCCTCGGGGCCAGCCGCGCCAGAGCGGTGAGTACGCGGTGCTCGCATCCCGAACGCGGCGGATCGAGAATCACCGCGTCGACCGGTACGTCCAGCGTCTCCAGCGCGTCCTCGGTCTTGGACTCCACGAACTCCACGTTGTCCACGCCCTCCGCGTTCAGGGCCGCATCGCGAACGGCGGCGGACGATTCTTCTATCGCGATCACCCTGCCCGCCTCCCCCGCAAGCAGCACCGCGAACGTGCCGACGCCCGCGTAGGCGTCCAGAAGCGTGTCGGTGCTCGCGAGTTCGAGTCTGTCGCGCAACATGCGCGCCATGTGCTCGGCCTGGTGGGTGTTGACCTGGAAGAAGGACGGGGAGGCGACGCGGAACCGTCTGCCAAGCAGTTCTTCGACGTAATGGGACTGGCCCGAGGGCAGGCCGATGGCGGGATTTTGCAGCGTGGGTTGCACCAGGAAGTCGCCGGTGTTGACGCCGTACCGCACCGAAAGCTGCGTTGTCTCCGAGCAGTTGTCCTGCAGCTCGGCGAGCGCCCCGTTGATGCCGGGGGTCATCAGCATGCACTCGTCCACGCGGACGAATCTACGTGTGATGCGGTTCGTGAATCCGAGTGAGCCGCTGCGCCTGACCGTAAAGCGTGCGTGGTTGCGGTAGTTGAACGGCTGCGGGCTTGGCACGGTGCGGGCGACGGTCACGCCGTCCAGCTCAGGATAGCGGCCAATCTCCCTCTCGACGGCTTCACGCTTGAGTGTGAGCTGGTGGTCGTAGCTGACGTGCTGCCACTGGCAGCCGCTGCACGGTCCGAAGAGTGGACATGGGGGCGCGACCCTGTGCGGGGACGGCGAAAGTACGCGGTCGACAATCGCAGAGACGAACTTACGGCGCCGCCTACGGTATCTTACGATCCTGGCGACCACCTGCTCGCCTGGCAGGCCGCCAAAGACGTTGATCGTCTGTTCCTCAAAGTGTGCAAAGCAGTCGCCCAGGGGGGCCATGCCCTCCAGGGTGAGGCGCGCGTATTCCGGTTCGGGCGCGACGAAAGAATCGGGGCTGGTCTGCTGGACTCGCATCGCCTTTTTGGGGGTCCGGTCGGAGGACTACCAGTTCGGATAAGGAGGCCAGGCGCCGTATGCCCTATAAGGGCCATGAGGCACCCGGCGCGAGCCTCGACGGTCTGCACCATCAAGGCCCGCCAGGTCGAGGAGGCCTGTAAGCCGAGTTCTGTATCCCGAAACACCGGGACGGCGGCCATCTATCTAGCCCAACCGTTGCCGGTTGGGTCGTGCGGCCAACCCGGGGAATGGCCGGGTAAGCCAATGTTCCCCCTATTTGGCCTTGCTCCGGATGGGGCTTGCCTGGCCCTTGACGTTGCCGCCAAGGCGGTGAGCTCTTACCTCACCTTTTCACCCTTGCCGCCCCCTCTGGGAGGACGGCGGTATGTTTCTGTGGCGCTTTCCGTCGGGTCGCCCCGCCCCGCCGTTAGCGGGCATCCTTACCCTTTGGAGCTCGGACTTTCCTCCCTCACGCGCGCCGGTTGGCGCCCGCGACGGCGGCCGCCCGGCCACCTCGACACAGGAATTGTATCACGTTTGGGCAGGTCGGAGTGTGTGGAGAGAGGCCGTGGGCTAGACAGCCACGTCTACGGAATCGTCCTTGACGATGATGCGGGACACGTGCTCGCTGAGAAAGCGCTGTTGGTCCTCGATGTCCAGCGAGTCCCAGCCCTCCAGCGTCTTTTCAACGTCGAGCGGTTGGTCCGCGTTCTTGGCGGCATTCCGCACGCTGTCCAGATCGTCCAGGTATTCGCCGAGCCTCTCCGTGGTGAGCTTGCCGCTCGCCGCCCGCCTCATGCTCTGCAGAAAGCGCCGCTCGGCATTCTGTACACGGGCGACCCAGGCGGCCTTGATCTCGTCCTGCCGGCTCTTCGCCGCCTCCGGATCCAGCCGCGCCTCCAATTCCCTGTAGCGAAGGGCTTGCTTTAGCTGCCCCATGGCCGCGCCCTCGAGCTTGGCAGCGCGCCACGTGTGGTAACCGCACAGGCTCTGGTTGTTTCGGGACTGACACTGGTAATAGCGATAGACCCCTCGGCCTCGACGCCCGTCCTTGCGCTTCCAGCTCTGCCGGCGAGTCACACCCATCATCTTGTTGTCACAGTATCCGCAGACCACCAGCCCCGACAGCAGGAATGGTTGGGCGTTCACCACGCGGCCTATAGGCCGGCGCGCCCTAGTGACCTCCTGCGCGGCCCGGAAGACTTGCGGCGGAATTATGGCCTCATGGCTTTTCGGAACGCTCATGCCGAACCGGCGGTAGGTGCCGATGTAGGTGGAATTGCGCAGGATGTCGCGAATCGTGACCATGTTCCACTTGCCGCCGCGCCGCGTGGGTATGCCTCGCTCGTTGAGGTGGCGCGCGATGAGCCGAACGCCAAGCTCCTCTTTGGTGCGCAAGCGGAAGATCAGCTCCACCACCGGCACCTCATTGGGCACCACCTCCAAAGTTCCCTTCGAGCCGATGCGGTAGCCGTAGGGCGGCTTCCCCAGTCCCAGTCCCTGCATGGCGCGGCGTCGCATGGACGTTTGGATGCGGCTGCTCCGCGTGCGGGACACGCCCTTGACGGCGAGCCTCTGGAAGCTGTTTTGCAGTGGGTCGGGCATGTCGTCGTCGTCGCACGTAACTTTTGCGTCCAGCGCCTCCAGTTCGACAACAGCGCGCGCGACGGTCTCCAGGTCGCTGCCGAGGTGTGTCGCGTCCGGCACCACGACGAGATAGCCGCTGGCGCTGCGGCGCATGTGCTCGACCATCGCGCGGAAGTTCGGTGAGTGGTCCCTGCCGCTGCCGATGTAGTCGTAGTATGTCTCGACCGGCTGGTGCACGTGGCGGTCGCAGTAGTCGAGGAAGGCCTCCTTGAACGCCTCCACGTACTTGGGCCCATCCTTGGGGCGGAAATAGCCAATTGCTCTCATGCTCCGCTCACACCACGTAAATCATTCTGCCGCAATTGCTGCACAGGGCCACTCGGGAGGACAATTTGGCCCGCTGCACCTCCATAGTGGGAAGGGTCATCTGGCAGCCTTGGCACACGGACCGTTCCACGCGCGCGACCGCGTAGCCGTTCTTGCTCCTGAGCAAGGACTCGTAGGTCGAAAGAGTCGCCGGAGGCAGCAGCGGCACTGCGTCGTCGCGGGCCTGGCGCAGCGTCGCAAGCTGGACGTTGAGCCGCTGTTCGAGCTCCAGCAGGCCGGGGCGTTCGGCGGCGCGGGCCGACTCCAGCGCGACCATGCGCTCTCCCGCCGCCGAATGTTCCTCCTCCAGTTCTTCGGACAGTACCAACGCCTCGAGCAGGCCGTCTTCCTCTTCCGACTTCTGCTGTAGCAGAAAGGCCCGTTCCTCCTCGCTGGCTTCCAGTTCGCGGGGATTGGTGACGAAGCCGCCGTAGACCCTGCGGTCGAGATTGTCCAGCCGGCGCTCCAGCCCGCTCACGGCCGTCTCGCGCTTTTGCCGCTCCGACCGGGCCTCGGCCAGTTGACGATCCAACTGGGCCTGCCGCCTCCGCACCGCCTCTATAGCCGACACGTCGCTCAGCCGTAGTCGTGTATCTTCCAGCGCTTTCGCGCGGGAGATGATCTCCCAGTCGAGTTGCTGTAGATCGAAAATCTGCCTGATGGTTACCATAGTTCACGTGAGAGGAAAACTTCTACGCGGGTTGAGGTCGTCGTTTCGGAATTGTGCCGACGACGGCGCGACACTGACTGCCGGGACTGCCGGCCAGCCCTCATTGTAAAGCATTTTCCCCGCACGAGCGCCCGTACTCCATAGTCCTGAGCCGGGCGTTGGCGTACAATTGTAGAGTCCCGGCCCTTCGCGGTAGCACACCGCATCGGCGCCGAATTAGACAGTACATGCGGCTGGTCGTATAATTGCCTACAATTTCGAGGACAGTGGTACAAGGTGCTTAGGCTATACAACACTCTTACGAGACGAGTGGAGGAGTTGTCTCCTCTTGAGGCTGGCAGAGTAAAGATATACACCTGCGGCCCTACCGTATACCGCGACGCCCACATCGGCAATCTTCGCTCCTACCTGATGGCCGACTGGATTCGCCGCGCGCTCGAGGCGCAGAATCTGGAGGTCACCCACGTAAAGAACATAACCGACGTGGGCCACATGCGCCAGGAGGTGCTGGAGCAGGGCGGGGACAAGGTTATCGCCGCGGCCATCGCCGAGGGCAAGACACCCGCCGAGATTGCCCAATTCTACACTGAGCGCTTTTTTGCCGATGAACTGAAGGTTAACATCATCCCGGCGATGCACTTCCCAAAGGCCACGGATCACGTGGCCGAGATGCTCGAGATCGTCGAAGGGCTGGTGGAGGCCGGCCACGCCTACGAGGTGCAAGGCAACGTCTACTTCGACGTTGCCTCTTTCGACGGCTACGGCAAGCTCTCCGGCAACATCCAGGAGGCGGAACTGCTGGAGGCGGTGCGCGTAGAGGCCGACCCACTGAAGAGAGACCCGCGCGACTTCACGCTGTGGAAGCAGGCGGAGCCGGGCCGCGAGTTGAAGTGGCCCAGCCGCTGGGGCGAGGGATTTCCGGGCTGGCACATCGAGTGCTCGGCGATGTCCGTGAAGTACCTTGGCCGGCGATTCGACCTGCATACGGGCGGCGTCGACAACATCTTCCCGCACCACGAGGGCGAAATCGCCCAGAGCGAGGGGTTCACCGGCGAACCGGTGGTCAGCGTCTGGACGCACGGCCAGCACCTGCTCGCCGACGGCGTCAAGATGGCCAAGTCGGCCGGCAACTCGTTCATCCTCTCCGACATAGAGAGCCAGGACATCGACCCCCTCGCATTTCGGTACCTGTGCTTGACCGCCAGGTACCGCACCAGGCTCAACTTCACCTTTACCGCGCTGAAAGCGGCGCAGAGGGGCTTGCACAGGCTCCGCAACAGGGTGTGGGAGTGGAGCAAGGCGTCCGGGGTAGACAGCTCGAACGACGATGCCTTCATAGAGTGGCGCGATCGTTTCGTGGGGCTGGTCAACGATGACCTGAACATGCCCGGCGCGTTGGCGCTCACCTGGGAGTTGGCTCGCTCGGACGCTCCCGCGGGCCTGAAGCTGCGCCTCGTCCGCGCGTATGACGAAATCCTGGGACTCGGGCTGGAGCAGCCGGCCGCAGCCCATATGGTCCCGGACAACGTGAAGCCTCGCCTGAGCGAGCGCTTACGGCTGCGGGCCGCCGGCGAGTACGCGCGCGCGGACGCCGTTCGCGACACACTTTCCGACGCGGGCTACGTGGTGGAGGACACCACGAACGGCACCCGCGTCCGGCCCAAGACGGCATGGGAGAAGCGGCAGGAGGGCTGGCAGAGCTACTCGTCGCCCGCCGAGGTGCCCTCGCTGGTCGAGGGGCCCGACGCCGCCGACCTGAGCATAGGGATCGTCGCCTGCAACTACGTCGAAGACGTGAAGCGCTGCGTGCTCTCCGCGCTCAAGTGGGCGGATGGACGCGACGTCGAAATGGTCGTCGTGGACAACGGCTCGGTCGACGGTGCGGCGGACTGGCTCGAGGAGGCGGCGGCTGGCGATCCGAGGCTGCGGGTGATTCACACCGATCACATGCTGGGAGAGGCCGCCGCCAAGAACATCGTGCTGAAGCAGTGCCGGGGCAAGCTGGTAGTGCTGCTTGACACAAGCGCCGAGGTGGTGGGCGATCTGTTCAGCGCTCTCGACGCCATGCTCGAGGACAAGAGCGTGGGCGTGGCCGGACCGTTCGGTCTACGCACCGACGACCTGCACCACTTCCACGACGGCGAAGGCGAGGCGGGGGACATGGACGCTATGCAAGCCTACTGCTTCGCATTCCGGCGCGAGTGCCTGCCCGGCGTGGGCCTGATGCGCGAGAGCTTCCGCTTCTACCGCAACCTCGACATCGATTACAGCTTCCACTTCAAGGACCGGGGCTACCGGATTGTCGCGGACCCGACTCTGCCCATAGCGTTGCACGAGCATCGAGTCTGGAGCGAACTGCCGGAGGGTGAGAGGGACGAGCTGAGCCGCAAGAACTATCGCCGCTTCCTCGATAAGTGGCGAGAACGGCCTGAACTGCTCCACAGCAACCGCAGCGCGAAGTAGAGTAGATTCCGCGACTGCCCCGCCTCTCACCGCCCTGCCGCGGGAACCGCGGATACCGAGGACTGTTTGGACATCACCCTGCTCTGGCTGCAGCTCGCGGCCGCCGCGGCGATTATTCTGGGCTCTTCCTGGTTTCTCGCCAAGTCCGCCGACATCGTAGCCTTCAAGACGGGTCTGGGGCGCTCGTTCGTGGGTGTGGTGCTGTTGGCAACGGCAACCTCGCTGCCCGAGCTCGGCACCGGCGTCAGCGCCATTGGTCTGCTCGGCGAGCCGGACCTCGCCCTGGGCGACGCTTTCGGCAGCAACCTGTTCAACCTGCTGATCATTGGGCTGCTCGATCTCTACTGGCGCGACGGCCCTGTGCTGACCAAGGTAGGTCCGACTGCGGTCGTCGTTGGTGCGCTCGGCATTGGCATAATCGGGCTGGCCGCGATTGCGCTGCTCGTACACGGCGCCACCACTGCTATGAACGGGTTCTACATAGGCCCCTTGAGCGTACTGCTGCTGGCCCTCTTCCTGCTGACGATGTTTCTCCTATACCGGTCGCAGCTCACCGAGGAGCAACAGGAAACCGGCGAGGACTACTCCGACGCCACTCTGACAGGAGCCTTCGCAAGGTACTTGCTCTCGGCGGCCCTGGTCGTGGGCGCGGCCATCTGGCTCGCCAACAGCGGCGACCGCATCGCGGAGACGATGGGCTGGGAAGCGAGCTTTGTCGGGACCCAGTTCCTGGCGTTCAGTACGTCGCTGCCGGAGCTGGCGGCATCGTTCGCCGCCGTGCGGCTTGGCGCGCCGGACCTGGCCATCGGCAACATACTCGGCAGCAACGTCTTCAACATGGGGTTCATCCTGTTCCTCGATGACGTCGCCTTTACCGACGGGGCAATCTGGTCGGCCGCCTCGGAGGTTCACGCCCTCACGGCGGTGTTCGCCATGTTGATGACGGCGCTGGTGGTGACGGCGATCACTATGCGGCCGCGCGGCAGACCCACCCGCTTCATCACCTACGAGAGTGCCGGGCTCATCGGCCTCTACGCGGCTGCCAGCGCGGCGGTGTACTGGCTGGCGTGAAGGCAGGCCTCCCGCGGGGATAGGCTAGCCTCCGACGGCGTTTTCGAGCACTTCCACGCGCCGCAGCCTGCCGGACACGTCCATCTCGACAGCCACCACGTCGATGCGCCAGAGCCGGTGCTCCCAGCCCCGCGCGGCCAGGAACTCGTGTGCGCATGCAACCATGCGGGCTAGCTTGCGCCGTGTGAGGGACTCCTCCGGTGTGCCGAACGCCGTCCCACGGCGCGCCCGCACCTCTACGAATGCCACCACGCCGTCCTTCTCCGTGACGAGATCGATCTCACCACTCTTCGTGCGGCAATTGGCGCACAGGATGACGCGCCCGTCGGCGACCAGTCGCCGGCGCGCCAGCTCTTCCCCAACCCTACCAAGCCCCTGCCGTGATGTCATCGGCCGAATGCCAGGGTGAGCTTCAGCGGCGCGAAGGTGCGCCGGTGTATCGGGCTCGGCCCCTGCCGCGCAAGGTTGCGAACGTGCTCGGCGGTACCGTAGCCCTTGTGTCGTGCGAAGCCGTAGCCCGGCAGCCGCTCGTCCTGTTCGGCCATGTGCAGGTCCCGTGCCACCTTGGCGACAATGGACGCGGCGGCGATGGACATGCAGGTCGCGTCGCCGCGCACTATCGCCAGCTGCGGCGTCGCGACTCCGGGGAGCGGGAAGGCGTCCAGGAGAAGGTACGACGGCTCCAGAGGCAAAGAGTCGAGCGCTCGCCTCATGGCGACCCGCGTGGCGGGGGCGATGCCCATCTCGTCGATCTCCAGGGCGGAGCAGTGCCCAACGCCCACCGCGAGCGCGATGGACTCGATGTAGCAAAGCGCCCGCTGCCGTTGCGCGGGGGTGAGCTGCTTGCTGTCGCGAATCGGGGCTTCGCGGCAGTTGCGAGCGTCGGGCGGCAGCACGACAGCGCCGGCGGTGACAGGCCCGGCTATGGAGCCGCGTCCGACCTCGTCCAACCCGGCGACGGGCGAGATGCCTTGTGCGCGCAGTCGCCGCTCGTGGGCGAGCGACGGCCACTGGCGCTTCGTTGCGCGGCGCGGGCCGGCGTCACGCGGCAACGCTCGGCGGCTCCAGCTCGATGATGCCACCGCCCAACACTTCGTCGCCGCGGTAGAACACCACCGCCTGGCCGGGTGTGACGGCCCGCTGGGGCGCGTCGAAGCGTATCTCGGCCCAATCGCCGTGCGGCACTAACGACGCGGGGGTGCGTGACGACTTGTAGCGTATCTTCGCCTCCACAGGCAGCGGGCCGCTGGGCGCTGTGCCTGAGGTGAAGTTGACCTTCGACGCCCAGAACGACTGCCTCAGCAGGTCGTCCTCGCGGCCAAGCACGACGCGGTTCGTATCGGCGTCGATCTCCACCACGTACATCGGCGCGCCGGTGTTGCCCTTGAGTCCCAGCCGCCTGCGCTGGCCGATGGTGAAGAACTGTATTCCGGGATGCTCACCGAGAACCTCGCCGGAGGTGGACACCAACTGGCCTGCCCTGGGCGTGGAGCGCTCGCCGATGAACTTGCGGTAGTCACCGTCCGGTATGAAGCAGATCTCCTGGCTGTCGGGCTTGTTGGCGACCGGGAGACCTGCCTCAGCCGCCAGTTCGCGCACCTGGCTCTTGGGGTACTCGCCAATCGGTAGGAGGAGCCGCTCGAGCTCGGGCTGGCGGAGGGTGAAGAGAACGTAGGACTGGTCTTTGCTCCCGTCCGCGCCCGTCAGCAGCCGGAATCCGTCCTCTCCGCGCCGGATGCGGGCGTAGTGGCCGGTGGCGACGTAGTCCGCTCCCAAGAACATGGCCCGGCGTAACAGGAAGTCGAACTTTATCTTGTCGTTGCAGGCGAGGCATGGGTGCGGCGTGCGTCCGCGGTCGTACTCGCGCACGAAGTAGTCGACCACGTGGCGCTGGAACTCGCGCTCGAAGTTCATGAAGTAGTGGGGCGCGCCGATGACCTGGCACACCCGGCGGGCGTCTTCCACGTCCTCCACGGAACAGCATCGCTTGTTCAGCGCGGGGGCGTTAGGGTCCTCGAGGGACCACAGCCGCATGGTGACTCCCACCACGTCGTAGCCCTGCCGCATGAGCAGTAGCGCCGCGACGGAGGAGTCCACGCCCCCGCTCATCGCGACGATAACCCGTCCCTTGTTTGTCAATGGAGCCTCGATTCACCCAGGGGGCGAGCCTGGGGTAGTGTATGCCGTACCTGTAACCAATTGTAGCAAAGCGACTAGAGGCACGCGAGTTCAGCGGTGGTCCGTTTACGTTGACCGCGCCGGGGCCGCCAACTATAATCCCCGCATGACTCAGAACGCATCCACGAACGCGCCCACAGACCCCGCCGAGTACGCCCGGATCGCGGTGGACACCGCGTCGGACAGGCTGGCTTCGGACATAGTGATGCTGGACCTCCGGGGGCTAAGCGACTTCGCCGACTACTTCATCATTCTGACGGGCGAATCGACGCGCCAGCTACGCGACGTGTCCGAGGCGCTCGAGGCGGCCCTGGAGGCCGCGGGAGCCGCCCTGCACCACCGCGAGGGCGCGCCAGGCTCGGGCTGGGTACTCCAAGACTACGGCGATCTCATCGTCCACCTGTTCGGCCCGGATGAGCGTGAGTACTACGACGTCGAAGGCGCGTGGTCGCGGGCGGTAGAGGTGGTCAGGCTTCTGTGATCCACCTGTCGACGTCGCGCTGGTAATCCAGCGTCTCACCGGCGCCGAAAAACAGCGCGGTCTCTCGGGCGGCTGACTCAAGTGAGTCAGAGCCGTGAATCAGGTTCATCCCAATCGCGATTCCCAGATCGCCCCGTACCGTGCCGGGCGACGCCTCAGCGGGGTTGGTGGCCCCCATTATGCCGCGCACCAGCACGACGGCGTTCTCCCCCTCCACGATCATCGCGAGCACAGGCCCCGACGTGATGAACGAGACCAGTCCCTCGAAGAAGGGCTTGCCCTCGTGCTCGCCGTAGTGCCTGTGCGCCAGCTCTTCGCTGACGTGCATCAGCTTCATCGCCGCGAAGCGCAGTCCCTTTCGCTCCAGGCGGGAAACTATTTCGCCAACAAGTGCCCTTTGCACGGCGTCGGGCTTCAGTAGTACCAGAGTTCGTTCCAATTACGTAAGCTCCTATCGTTAACCCCGGAAGGGGTACCTCGCGGTTATCCAGCCGCGCCCCATGTGCGTCGGGCCATCTCCACCTGCGCGCTGCGCAGGTACAACGGCTGTAACGTAGCGCGGTCGTCGCTGCAGCCGCGCTCCAGACGAGCGTAAGCCAGCCTCGCCAGCGCGGCGGCGCCGCGCGTGGGAGGCGACGCTGCCGCTACCCGCGCGCCGGCGGACTCGGCCGCGTTGGCGCACTCGGGCGCCGCTTCACCGCACACCACGTCGCCGGGGGACAGCAGCCGCGCCAGCTCGTCCGACTGTATGACCCGGTACGAGGGCGGTCCGTTGTCCGACGTCGCAGCGTAGGCGCCAAGGTACAGCCGGGTCCGTCCGGCAGGAATGACGGCGGCCACCGGCGACCCCAGCGGCAGATACGGCGCTGCCTCCACGTCCAGCGTGTTGACCGAAACGAGTGGGACGTCGAGCGCCGCCGACAGCGCCTTGGCCGCGCTCATCCCGACCCGCAGGGCGCTGAACCCGCCCGGCCCCCTGGCGACGAACACCGCTTCCAGCCGCCCCATGCCGACGCCGGTGCGCCGCATTAGATCCCGGATCGCCGGGGCGAGCTCGACGCAGTGGTTTTGCCGCGACCGCCAGCGGTATTCGGCGACGAACTCTCCCTGATCGGAGAGTCCGACCGCGGCGCAGGTGGTCGACGTATCTATTGAAAGTTCCACACCAATGACTCCCGCTGAGCGCGTTTGCCAGCCACTCCGCCCGGCGACGTGGCGGCTCGAAGGTGATGCGGCGCGTAGACTCGCCCATAACCTCCAGTCGGATGGCCAGGCTGCTTTCCGGAAAGATGCCCTCCGCTTTGTCGGCCCACTCGACTACGCAAAGGCCGTCGCCGTAAAGATATTCGTCCAACTCCAGGCCTTCGACATCCGAAAACGAGTCCAGGCGGTACAGGTCCACGTGGTGAAGCGTCAACCGCGCCGGGTACTGGGACACCAGCACAAACGTGGGGCTTCTCGCGTACTCGGCGCCGCCCAGCCCCCAGAGCACGCCCTGGGTGAGGCAAGTCTTGCCCGCGCCCAGGCCGCCGGCCAGCAGGAATACATCCCCCGGCTCGGCGCACTTCCCAAGCGCTTTGCCGATAGCCCGCGTGTGCTCGGGCGACCGGCTGACTATTGTGGTCCTGTTGTGGTCGGCCAATCTTCGGGCCTCTACAAGCGACATTTCGCCCCAACTCCACGTGGCACGCCCCACACCCTTCGCCCATCGTAGTATTATATTTTCGGACCAGCCGCAAGCTCAAGGCGGAGAATTACATGCGGGCGCTTATAGTTTCGGACGTACATAGCAATTTCGAGGCCCTGGAGAGCGTGTTGACAGACGCACGCTCGCGGGGCGGGTTCGACCAGGTCTGGTCGCTGGGCGACGTGGTGGGCTACGGCCCGGACCCGGGCGCCTGCATAGACCTTCTTCTACGGCACGACCTGCGCGCGGTCGCCGGCAACCACGACCTCGCCGCCATCGGCAGGCTGAGCCTGGAGGCATTCAACCCGTACGCCGCCGCGGCCAACCGCTGGACGGCCGGGCAGCTAACGGCTGAGCACGTCGAACACCTTGCCGGCCTGGAATTGCGGCTCGAGCTGGACGAGTTCACCGTGGTCCACGGCAGCCCCCGCGACCCGATCTGGGAGTACGTCGTGACGGTGCAGGCGGCGGTGGCCAGTTTCACGCACTTTGAAACCTACTGGTGCCTGGTGGGTCACTCCCACATACCGTTCATTTGCAGACCAGCCGCACAGGGCGCGGAGTTCATGCAGTTCCCGCTGGACGCGCCGGTTGCGCTGGGAGAGGAGCAGGTGATCGTCAACCCCGGCTCCGTCGGACAGCCCCGAGACGGTGACCCGACGGCGAGCTACGCGGTGTACGACTCGGATGGCTCCACGGTGATGCACCACAGGGTTGAGTACGACGTCGCGGCGACGCAGGAGAAGATGCGCGGCCACAACCTGCCGCAGTACCTGATCGACAGACTTCCGCTTGGGCGCTAGTCGGGCAGGCGCCCGTCGTCGTAGTCGTCGACTTCGGCGTGGCCAGGCTGTACGGACGGCACAAGGGGCACGACGTTTCGCCTCTGATTCGCCCGCGGCCTGCTCCTGGGCAGATTCCGGATGTCATTCCGAATTCTGGCGATAGCGTCCGCGTCGGAAAGCTCCACGACGATTCCGGCGATGCCCGCGTCCCTCAACTCCTTCAGCTCCGGTTGCGACATCTCACCGGAAGCGTAGACCAGGAACGGGTCGCCGAGCAGCCGGTGAGCGAGCTGGACGGCAATGAGCCGCCCCAAGCTGAGAGGCGAAAGGTCATCCTCAGGAAGGAACAGGGCGCCGTCGAAGCCGAGACCGCGAATCGCCCCGGCGGCTCGCTCCTCCAGGTCGCCCTCCACCGCCACCAGCTTACCCAAGCCCTCCTCGCTCAAGAGAGAAGCCGGCGCGCCGAAATGGTCGAGCGACAAGAAATCGCAACCCCGCTCCTTAGCGGCCAGCACGACCTCCGGGCCGGCGCGCTCGTCCAGGCTCAATCCCCATACGCGGCCCTCAAGGGCTTCCGTAGCCGCGTCAAACGAGTCCTGCAGGGCACCCGAGTGCATCTCGACCAGTACCGCGTCCACGTCCGCCTGTGCCAGGCCGGGATCGTGCTCGAATTCGGAGGCGAAGGCGTGGCCTATGACAGCCAGCGCTGGCGCCTGGTCGCCGCGGCGCGAGGCAGGCCCGAACCCCATGGGAGTCTGTGAAGGGGCTGTCGCCCTTTCCAGCAATTCGATCAGTTTGCTCATTCCATCCTCTCGGTGAGTCCTGGATTTCGGCTCGATTCTAGTCTACGCCTCTCGCGGAACGCAAGCACGTTTCCTTGCGCGTGGCGCGGGTCGTGGATGGTATACAACGTCGGTATCCAGGTCCACGAGAGCGATCGGGCTTGTCATCGGCGACAAGGAACGCTAACCTCTGTACAGCAGGATACCCGCGGGAGGTGAGAGAACGCCGTGCGCGCTATCGAACGACAAGGCAGCACGCTTACGTACCTGGCAATTGAGCCGGACGACTACGACGCGGACGCCCAATACCCTATGGTGGTGCTTCTCCACGGCTTTGGCGCACACATGGGCGACCTGGCGGGCCTCACTCCCGCCATCGACCCTACGGGCTACGTCTACATATGCCCTAACGCGCCGAAGCAGGTGCAGTTAGGCCCGGGAATGGTGGGATACGCCTGGACGCAGCCGGGCGGCGCGGGCGGACCTGAGGAGGCGGAGGCCGCCGAAGTCATGCTCGAAGCGCTGTTCGACGAGGTGATGGAGGCCTACCGAGTGGAGCCGGGCAACCTGGTTCTCGGCGGCTTCTCCCAGGGTTGCATGATGAGCTATCGCGTGGGGCTTCCCGCACCACAGAAGTTCCGCGGCGTGCTCGCCCTAAGCGGCAGGGTAACCGACCCCAGCGGCTTGAGGAGCAGACTGCCCGACAAGCGCGACCAGCCTATATTCGTCGCGCACGGCTCGCGGGACGCGGTGGTCAGCGTCGAGAGTGCGCGTGAGGCGATCAGCTTTCTGGAGGCGGAAGGATACGCGCCTGAGTACCACGAGTACCCAATGGGCCATGAAATCGCCCAGCGCACGATAAACGATGCCGCCGAGTGGATCAGGCGCGTGCTGCCGCCGCTCACTACGCAGTAGGAGGCCAAGATGACTACAATGAAGGCCGCTCTGTTCGACGGCCAGGGCGTTATGCGCCTTTCGCAGCTTCCCAAGCCAGTGCCGGGACCGCTGGACGCGGTGGTGCACGTCCGCGCCGTGGGGATCTGCGGCTCCGACCTGTTGATGAATGCCGACAAGACCGAACCGGACGACCTGCCCACGGGACACGAGGTCGCTGGCGAGATCGTCGAGGTCGGCGAGGGGGTCGACCCCGCCAGGATCGGCGAGCGCGTGGCGATCGAGACTATAGGCCACGGGCGCGCCTGCGGGGACTGCTGGTTCTGCCGCATGGGGCAGTTCGTGCAGTGCCAGAACAAGGACGACGTGCACGGAGGTGGATTCGCGGAGTACATCCTGCGCAGGGCCGCGGGATGCTACCCGCTCGACGACTCGCTGACCTGGGAGGAGGGCGCGCTCGTTGAACCGCTGGCCGTGTCGGTGCACGGGGTGAGGCGCGGAGATCTGAAAGGCGGCGAGACGGTCGCCGTGCTGGGCTCCGGCAACATCGGGCTGACGGCCATAGCGGCGGCCCGCGCGCTGGGCGCGGGCAGGGTGTTCGCTACCGCGCGCCACGAGCAGCAGGCGGCGATGGCCAAGCGCCTGGGCGCCGACGACGCGCTGCCCCCGGACGGCCCGGCGTTCTGGGACGCTCTCGCGGAAGCCACGGACGGCCGCGGCGCCGACCTGACGATCGAGACCGTGGGCGGCAAGAGCGAGGCGACCGCGGTGCAGTCCATCGAGGTGACGCGGCGACAGGGTCGCATCGTCATCGTCGGCGGCTTTCGCGTCCCCATCACCGTCGACTGGCTGCCCCCCATGCTCAAGGAGCAGACTATCGCCTTCTCGTCCTGCTACAACGTGCTGGACGGACGCCACGACTACGAGCTCGCCATTGAGATGATGGCGCGGGGCCAGGCCGACCTTGGCCAGATGGTGACTCACAGGTACCCGCTGGACGACATCCAACGCGGCTTCGAGACCGCCTACGACAAGTCCACAGGATCCATCAAGGTGCAGATACACTCATAGCGGGCGCAATGCCCGGGCGGGTTTGAAACCCGCCCCTACCCTTGCGCCCATCGCACCGTAACAGGAGATTTCTCCCCGTGTCACTCCGAGCAGGGGATTTCCCCCTGTCATTCCGAGCGTAGCCGAGGAATCTAAAGCGGTTGTACACCATACCCGCTCATTGGGGCGACCGGTCCCATATAAGACGAGCGTGGCCTTGGCCGGGCGCAATTGCCGGCTGGTGCCTTAGATTCCTCGGCTGCGCCTCGCCCCGCTCGGAATGACACGAGGGCTGCCCGCACACGTTGACAGAGTGGCCCGCCTTGCCTATGCTTGGCGCGCCGTTGGTTCGCGGCCATACCTTTCGCGCTTGAGCGATTCGGAGGATACACAGCATGGGAGATCAGGTATATCTGGAAGACATAGAGGTGGGCACGGAGTTGCCGAGCCAGGAGTACGGCCCCTGGAGCAACGCCCACATCGCGCGCTGGTGCGCCGCGCAAGAGAATTGGGAAAGGTTCCACTACGACTACAAGTTCGCCACGTCGGTGTTCCAACTCGATGACATAGTGGCGAACGGCAACTGGCGAAAGCATCCCATAGCCCGTATATGCAAGGACTGGGCCGGACACGGCGGCTGGCTGTGGAAGATTCAGATGCAGTACAGGGCAATGCACTACCCCTTCGACGTGTTCACCGTGTGGGCGCGCGTTCGCGAAATGCGCGAGATCGACGGAATCGGAATAGTGGACCTGGATTGCGGCATGAGGAACCAGAAGGGGCAGGAGACCTCCCCCGGGTCAGCCGTGGTGGCCCTGCCGCTGAGGAATGGCCCCGACGTGGCCTACCCGTTCGTCCCGCCGCAGGAGCTGCGCGAGCCCGACGACTACTACGAGCCCGGCCACAACATGGAGGGCGCAATGTACGTGAACGACGAGGTGCGCAGCCAGATAGGCCTGGAGTCGGAAGGCCAGAGCTGGGACTCCGTGTCGCTGCCGGAATTGCGCCGGTTCTCGCAAGCGATCCCCGACCCCGACCGTCTCTACTGGGACGAGGAATACGCGAAGACCACGAGGTTCGGCTCAATCATGGGGATGCCGCTCTACCCGGTGGACGGATTCAAGCACCCGCCCACCGAACCGGACCAGCTCACGCGCCGCATCAAGGAGAATCCCAACTACTGGGGTGGCCCTCCGGGGGTGATGAGCGGAGAGCGCGACCACGAGATCCAGGGCCTGCCCACCCAGGGCGGTCTCAACGGCGGTCAGTCCTACGAGGTACTCGGCCTGGCGAGGCTCGGCGAAAAGCTGAGCCGCAAGTCCCGCCTGCTCGACATATACGAGCGGCAAGGCTCCAAGAACCGCCTCGTCTTCACCGTCAGCGGCACCACGTACTACAACAGCGACGGCGAGGTCATCCTGAAGGGCAAGGGCGTCGGCATTTCGCGGGGGTAGGTGGCGGAAACGGCGTCACCCCCATCCCCGTATTTGATACGGGGATGGCCTCCCTTCCCCCGTCGAGGGGGAAGGGACCCGGTCTGGGCGACAGGCACGGGGTGGAGCCGGCCTCACCCCCATCCTAACCTTCCCCCATCAAGGGGGAAGGGGCCATTGATGCTCCCTACTTTTTCAACAGGCCTGGCAGCTTGACCAGCTCGACCGTCGCGACTCCGCGCCTGATCTCGATAATGGCGACCGTGCCAAGCTCGCCTGCACCGTGGCGCAGGCCGGGCTTGGTGGGGCTGCCCGGGTTGACCATCAGCACGCCCTTGTAGTAGGCGACCATCTCCTCGTGGGTGTCGCCGAAGGCTATCACGTCCACGGACTGACCCCACTTGGAGCGCATCACCACGTCGAATGGCCTGTCCGGGAAGTCGAAAAAGCTCTCCAGGCGAACTCTGATGCCGGGCCACGCTATGTCGTGGATGACGCCTATCGACAATCCCTCCGCCTGCACGACGCGTGTCGAATCCGCCAACCTGTCGCCCTCCTCGTATGGGTCGGGGTAGCCCCTCACGGCGCTCACGGGCGCGACTGTCTCAAGCCAATCCAGCACGCCCAGCGTGTCGAGGTCGCCGCAGTGGATGATGAGGTCGACGCCGCGGAAAGCGTCCAGAATCTGCGCCGGCATGTCGCTGGCATCGTCGAGCAGGCTATGTGTGTCTGAGATGATGCCGATGCGCATGAGTCGTTCTCCTCAGTTGACGGGCTTTCCCATGCCCAGGGCGTCGGCGATGGCACGCCTGCGGGCGTCCGGCAGGCCGGTCGGGTTCTGGCCGGCAACGCTCTCGCGCTGCTGCGCCGAGAAAACCGGCGACGCCGCGCGCGGGTCGTCGGCATCCAGGAGCGCGTACACGCCCGCCACCTCTTGGGTGATGTGCGAAAGACGCAGCGCGGCGCGCTCCCTGAGCATGTCCGCCTGGGCGAGTTCGTAGGTCAACGGCAGTCCCGCGGCGCGCCGCCACTGGTTGCGCATGGTGAGCAGACGGGACAGTCTGCTATCCACGTACGCCTCGACCAGGAGCATTCGCCGCACCGGCTCCTCACTCAGCGGCCGACCCTCGTGGGTGGTCTCCCTGGCGAACCGCAGCAGGGCCTCTGCCTCGCGGCTCACCTCGGGGGCGGGCAGGTCGAGCGTGGGGTCGTCGACCGCCGCGGACCGCGTGACTCGCCAGCCATCGCCCTCGTCTCCGAGCATGGAGGTGCGTGGCGCCCAGGCGTCGGTGAAGGCCACCATGTGAATGGAGCCGTCCGAGAGCGTGCGGGGAGTGGTTACGCTGACGCCAGACTGCGTCGCCGGAACGACGAGCGCCAGGATCGCCGCGTCTGCTTCGGATGCGGCCAGCGTCCAGAGATGCGTCGGCATCGGACCGGGGCCGGCGAAAGCGGCCCCGCCGTTGAGGATGAAGCCGTCGCCGTCCGGACGTGCGCACACTCCCAGGGCGTCGCCGCCGGGTTCGGCGTGCGCGTCCAACACCGCGGTCCAGACAACCGCGCGGCCGCTGGAGAGAGCCGGAAGCAGTTCGCCTCGCAGCCGCTCCGAGCCGCCGCCAAGCAGGGCTTGGCGAAGCTGTGAGCCGACGGCATCGTATACTGAAAGCAGCCCGCGCCGGTCCAGCTCCTCCATCACCACCACGGTGTGGTCGGGCGTCAGGCCCGCGCCGCCCTGCTCTACCGGCGAAGAAGGTGCAAGCCACCCCATCTCGCCCAGTGCCAGCCGGAGACGCCGCAAATCCTCCCACGGCGGTCTGCCGGAGCCGTCGACCGGCCCCGGTGGTGCGTTGGCGTCGAGCCAAGACGACACCTCGGCCCTGAAACGCTGCTGTTCTTCGGTGTAGTGGTAGGCGAAGTCCATCTGTTTCTCAGTAGCGGGGCGGGCTACCTACGGACGCTCGCGCTCCTCTCTGAGAAAGCGCTCTATGCTGGCCGCCGTCTCGTCCTCGTTGCCGCGCAGCGTGTAGCCGCCGCGCTCCGACTCCAGGATAGTCTGGGCAATCTCCCAACCCTGGTAGGGCAACCCGACAAGGCAATCGGCGGGGACCACTACGTCCTCGAGAAATACGCGACGCTCACTGCCCATGAGCAGCCGTTGCGTCTCGATGCGTATGCCCGGCGAGCGCGCGTCGATCATAAGGACGCCGAGGTTGAGCCGGCGAGGGCGGTCAGGGTCGGTCACCGCGAGCGTCCACAGGAAGTCGGGGTCGAACCGGCCGGTAATGTACGACTTCCGGCCGTTGACGCGGTACTGTCCTTCCTCCAGCACTGCGGTCGTCCTCATGCCGGCCAGGTCCGAGCCGGAGTACGGCTCGTTGAACGCCTGCCAGGTGATGGTGTCGCCGCTCAGCGCCGGCGCTATGTAGCGGCGTTTCTGTTCCTCGGTTCCCCACACCATCATGGCCGGAATCCAGCGGTTGTTGTCGCCCATGCTGGGAAGGTCTATTCGCTGTATCTCCTCCATGATGATGGACTCGAACGCCGGACTCATCGCGCCACCGCCGTACTCGCGCGGCCAGGATGGGGCCAGCCATCCCTGTGCGCCAAGCTGCCGGCGGAAGTCCTTGACCCTTCGCTGAGTCTCCTCGTCGAGGGGGCGGCCGTCGGGCGGGATGCGCAGGTCGGTAGGGGCGTTGTGTTCCAGCCAGGAGCGCACGGCCACACGGAAGGCCTGTTGGTCTCCTTGCTGTAAGCCTGGCTAAAGTCCATGCCTGGGTCCCCTTTCCTGGCGACGGCGCTACGCCCTAGCCGGCCATTGCGGCTTCGGCGGTGCGGCAAAAAGCAAAGGGGCCTTCTAGACTCGGAAGGCCCCTTTGCGAATGGTCTCAGGGTGTGGGGAGCGCGGCCCGCTCCATCGCGGCGGGCCGCGTCTCCCTGCTCGGTTGGCTACACTCCGCGCACGCCGGTCGTGGACGGCGTGGGCGCGGCGCGCTCTCTGGTGCGGCTGATGCCCATGCGGCGGGCCATGATCACCTTCTGTATCTCGATGGTGCCGCCGGGGTGTGCCCCGGTGAGGCTGCTGCGCTGAAACACCTCGGGCTCACCCTTGAAGGGCGCACGGGGCTCGCGAACGCCGAGCATCGAGTACATGCCCATGACGTTACGGGCGCGGTCGGCATTGCGCATGTGGTATTCCTTTCGGAACATGGAGGTCTGCGAGCCGTGGTAGCTCATCTCCTGGCGCCTCAGCAGGTGCGGCAGGGCCGTAATCTGCCTCTGGGTGAGGTTCTCGGCGAAATCTGTTCGTTTCTGCATCATTCTGTGCGACTCCTAGCTGGGAATGTCGGCGGTCGTGCGCAATTCGCCTGGTACATAGAGTAGTTGCGCTGAGCCAGCAGCGTGTGGACGTGCGTGTCGAGAAGCGCGTCCATGGTGTCCTGCTGCACGACTGGGTCGTCGCCGAGACCGCCGCCGTTGTGCCTGGTCCCCTTCACGTAGGTGAGGAGGTTATCCATGGACTCGTCGAGCGGGAAGGCTATGCCTCGTCCGCCGTGCTCGACCTCGAGCGTGGTCTGAGATACCTGCCAGCCCTGGCCTTCCTGACCCACGAGGTGGTCTCCTTGCACTCGCACGTTGTCCATGAAGAACATGCTCTGGTCGTGGCCGGTGAGCAAGCCCATGCGTTCCATCGCCAGACCCTCGGCCGGGTAGGGAACCATGAAGTAGCCGAGGTTCCTGTGTCGAGGCGCGTCGGGGTCTGTGATCAGCGGGCCGTACAGCCAGTCGGGGTCGCCGTGGCCGCTGATGAAAATCTTCTGGCCGTTGAGTATCCAGTCGTCCCCGTCGCGCACCGCCTTGCTCTGCGGCTCAGCCAATTCGCACATGGTCGCGTCCTCGCCCAGCCACTGCCCACAAAGTCCTTAGCCCGCTTACTCGGATATTCTCTTGCCAAAGCGTCTCCGATGGTATACAACCTGTTGCGTAACCAAATGCGAGGACTTAATCATGGCTACGCCCAACTACGTCGACAAGACGATCTGGACAGGAGACAATCTCGATATTCTTCGAGGTATGAATTCGGAGACTGTAGACCTTATCACCTCGCCCTCTCTTCAACTCCAACAGAGGCCAGGTCGGAGCCGGCGTTTGACGTGGCCTGGATGGGCCTCATTGCGGACGAACAGCCCGCTATTGCCTATATGTTGGACGCTGCAGGCAAGACTCACGGCAAGGCGATGCAGTCCTACCTCACAATGATGGCCGTCAGGCTCTTGGAGATGCGTCGCGTCCTTAAATCCACGGGTTCAATCTATCTACACTGTGACCCCTTTGCCAGCCTCTACCTCAAGCAACTCATGGACGCAGTGTACGGGGCGCGGAATTTCCGCAGTGAAGTCACCTGGCGAAGGACAGCCGCGAAGGGCTTGGCGTTCAAGGGTTATCCAAACAACGCCGACATACTACTCTACTACTCCAAGTCTGATTCATTCGTATGGAATCGCCCCTTTCGCCCATATGACCAGGCATAAGTCAACAAGTTTTACCGCTACACCGAACCTGAGACGGGAAGGCGGCATCAGCTCGACAATCTAGTAAACCCAAACCGAGACCGGCCAAATCTGACGTATGAGTTTCTCGGGATAACAAGGGTTTGGCGTTGGACCAAAGACAGAAAGCAGGCTGCATACGATGATGGTTTAGTAATACAACAGCGCCCGGGTACGGTGCCGAGGCTGAAGCGCTACCTAGACGAGATGAAGGGGAATCCCGTCGATACGATATGGGACGACATTAGACCAATACAGTCTCAATCACCTGAGCGATCGGGCTACCCAACGCAGAAGCCTCTTGCTCTCTTGGAGCGCATCATCGCCGCATCAAGTAATGTCGGAGAGCTGGTGCTAGACCCGTTCCGCGGGTGTGCCACAGCCTGTATAGCGGCGGACAAGATAGGTCGGCAATGGGTAGGCATTGACCTATCGTCAAAAGCCGTCGAGTTAGTGAACATGCGTCTCCGACAATACATGGGAGACCTGTTCCACGACCGCCTAGTGACGGCGCGAACGGGCATTCCTAAACGGACAGACATTGACGCTCCGATCCACTACCGTAAGAACAAGCATGTCTTGTTCGGGCAGCAGGAAGGTCGCTGCGGGGGTTGCCAAATGGACTTCCCCTTCAAGGTGTTCGAGATTGACCACATGGTGCCTCGCTCAAGAGGAGGAAGTGACCATCTGGACAACCTTCAGTTGCTATGTTCTCACTGCAACAGAATCAAAGGCGACCGCGAACAGTCCTACCTCATCGCGCGACTGAGTGAGATGGCGGGTGTTGGGGGCCTCTAGGCAGGTTACCGTGACAGACTTTCAACCGTGCAGGCAGCTTCATGAATGTTGACATACTCTTGAACTCAGATGCGAGAGCCTCAGAAGTAGCAGCCGTCAAGAAGGTCGCTCGTGAAGAAGGCTTTTGTGGTTCCGTTCAAGCGGTTTACGCTAGCAGGGTTTGGGCGACTTCCCTTGGGTCATCATACTCTTGGTCCCTCTTAGTCTGTTCTTCAAGGCATACCTAGAGGAAATCGGAAAGGCGGCCGGGAGAGATACGTACCAGGGGTTTCGACGACTGGTCGCTAGACTCTTTGATGCTCGTGGCAACTCTAATGGAAGCGTATCAATTGAGGACAAGCAAACTAGGACTTACATCATACTCACAAATGGCCTTCCTGTTGAGGCCTACCTACAGCTCGCCGAAATGAGTGTCGAGCAACTTGAGGGCGGCTACTGGACCTGGGATTCCAGACAAAAGAAGTGGGAGCGCCTATAGGGTGTGTGGAAAATGGAGACGTGTCCCCACTTAAGGCCAGAGGTCGACTTCCTCGAGGCCCTTTAACGTAGAAGCAGGCAGAAATCGCGGGAGTGCCCGCTAAAGTGAGACAAAGGGATTGCAGCATGAGAGTGGTCTTGTTGGCAAACATCGTCGCCGTTCTTACGTTGACGATACTTGCAATCTCGTGTGGAGATGACGCGCAAGGTCCGGCGGGCCCTCCGGGTGCGTCCGGTGCTTCAGGCCAGGCCGGGCCTATCTTCAGGATGCTGAGAAAGGCTTCTTGTGGAATCTCGACGCGGCCTACACGCTTCATGCGCCGCTTGCCCTCGGCCTGCTTCTCCAGCAGCTTGCGCTTGCGGGTGACGTCGCCGCCGTAGCACTTGGCCAGCACGTTCTTGCGCAGCGCCTTGATCGTCTCGCGCGATATGACGCGGCTGCCGATGGACGCCTGGATAGGCACCTCGAATAGCTGCCTGGGTATCAATTCTTTCAAGCGCGACACCAGGTCTCTCCCGTGGCGGTAGCCGTTGTCGCGGTGGAGTATGGCGGACAGCGCGTCTACCGGCTCGCCATTGACCAGGATGTCGAGCCTGACGAGGTTGCCGGGCCGGTAGCCCTCCAACGAGTAGTCCATGGAGGCGTAACCCTGTGTTCTCGCCTTGAGCTGGTCGTAGAAGTCCACCAGCACCTCGGACAGGGGGACGCTGTACTCGATGAGCACCCTGGCTGTCGACTGGCCGCCGTCGGATGCGGCCTCAGGCTGAAGGTACTCCATACGGCGGTACTCGCCGCGCCTGCTGTTCACCAATTCCATGACGACGCCGATAAAGTTGGCCGGGCAGACGATGCTGAGCTCCAGCCACGGTTCCTGGATCTCGTCTATCTGCTGGGCCGGCGGAAGCTTCGAGGGGTTGTCGATCTCATAATCCTGCCCGTCCGACGTCACCACGCGGTAGGCCACGCTGGGCGATGTCGCAAGCAGACTCAGGTCGTACTCACGCTCGAGGCGCTCCTGCACCACGTCCATATGCAGCAGTCCCAGAAAGCCGCAGCGAAAGCCCGTGCCCAGCGCCAGCGAGGATTCGGGTTGGAAGCTGAGCGCCGCGTCGTTGAGGCGCAGCTTCTCCAGCGCATCCCGCAGGTTGAGATAGTCCTCGCCGTCTGCGGGGTACAGACCCGCGAACACCATCGGCTTCAGCGGCTGATAGCCCTTCAGCGGCTCGCTGGCGGGGCGGCGTGCCATGGTAATGGTGTCGCCCACCGGCGCGTCGCCCACGCTCTTCAGTCCGGTTGCGATGTAGCCGACCTCTCCGGCGCTCAGGACGTCCACCTGCTCGAGCGCTGGAGAGAACACACCCACTTCGAGCGCCTCGCTCTCGGAGCCCGACGCCATGACGCGGATCCGGCCACCGGAGGCGGTGGATCCGTCGAAAACGCGCACGTATGCCACGACGCCCTTGTAGGAGTCGTACTTGGAATCGAAAATCAGCGCCCGTAGCGGCGTGTCGCCTCGGCCGCCGGGCGGGGGCACGCGGGAAACAATCGCCTCGAGGATGTCGGATACGCCGTTGCCGTCTTTCGCCGACGCCAGAATCACCTCATCCTCGCGGAATCCGAACGCCTGCTGCACCTCCACGCCTGCTGCACCTCCATAGACACTCGCTGCGGCTCGGCGACGTCGAGGTCGATCTTGTTGATGACGGGAATTATCTCCAGGTCGTGCTCCAGCGCGAGATAGACGTTGGCAAGCGTCTGCGCCTGGATGCCCTGCGTCGCGTCCACCACCAGAAGGGCGCCCTCGCACGCGGCCAGGCTTCGGGACACCTCGTACGAGAAGTCAACGTGGCCGGGCGTGTCGATAAGGTTGAGCTGGTACTCCCGGCCGTCGCGGCCCGCGTAGCTCATGCGCACGGCCTGGGCCTTTATGGTAATGCCCCGCTCGCGCTCCAGCTCCATGCTGTCGAGAAGCTGGTCCACCATGTCGCGGGGGTCTACGGCGCCGGTTGCCTGAAGCAGCCTGTCGGCGAGCGTGGACTTGCCATGGTCGACGTGGGCGATTATGCAGAAGTTGCGAATGAACTCCGGTCTCATAGTCTAGTAGTATAACAGAGGTCGGAGCCGATCTAGGGGTTTCGTCGCTAATCAACGCGGCTGAACCGCTCAGGGCAGAATCACCTAGGCGTTTGCCATGCCGCCACGCCGTCGGTATCATGGGCCGCGCAAGCCCGGACGAGGCGCCATTGCGACCTGTTGTGCGCCGGGCTGGTCAAGACCGACACAACCCACAGGAGTAGGCCATGACACACGCGCGCATCCGCGACTTGGGCATTGTAATCGGAGATCATCCCACCGGCCACACAACGCCATCACCGACGTATCCGGCGTGCTCGTGGGCCACACCACCGTCGTGTACGACGAACCGCGCGTCGCCAGAACGGGCGTGACCATGGTGCTGCCGCGCGGTGGCCGCGTGGCCGAGGACAGAGCATTCGCGGGCTTCCACCGTTTCAACGGCAACGGCGAGATGACGGGCTTGCTTTGGGTCGAAGAGTCCGGCCTGCTCACTTCGGCCATAGGCATAACCAACACCCACCAGGTGGGCACGGTCAGGGATGCGATGATCAAGCACGCAACCCGCCATGGCCTGAGTGGGTGGTACCTGCCCGTCGTCGCTGAGACCTACGACGGCAGGCTCAACGACATCGGCGCGTTTCACGTCACCGAGGATCACGTCTACCAGGCCATCGAATCGGCCTCGGACGGCCCGGTAGCAGAGGGCAACGTCGGCGGCGGCACTGGCATGGTGTGCCATGAGTTCAAGGGCGGCATAGGCACGTCCTCGCGCCTGGTGGACACGATCTCGGGCCAGTACGTCGTGGGCGCGCTCGTGCAGGCCAACTACGGCGCGCGGCAGCACCTGCGCGTGAACGGCGTCCCCGTGGGCAGGGAGATCGGCTACGACCACACGCCCTCGGTCTTGGGCCAGATGCAGACAGACGGCTCGATCATCATCATCGTGGCGACCGACGCGCCGCTGCTGCCCTTCCAGTGCCGGCGGCTCGCGCAGCGCGCCACCGTCGGGCTGGCGCGAGTGGGCGGCACGGGCCACAACGGCAGCGGCGACATCTTTCTGGCGTTCGCGACAGGCAACCACGTGCCCGCGGACGCCACCGGCCCGGTGGCGTTGTCGATGATGCCGAACGACCACATGGACCCGATGTTCGACGCGACGGCGGAGGCAGTGGAGGAGTCCGTCCTGAACGCGCTCGCCGCGGCGGAAACGACCGCCGGCCTGAACGGCCGCACGGCCCACGCACTGCCCCTCAACGAGCTCCAACGGGTCATGGCCAAGTACGCGCCGCGCGACTGACGATACGAGCCCCCTCTACCTGGCGGGAGAAGGCCGGGGTTGTGCTCGAGGTCCGCGGCGTGACTGCTCCATGAGTACGGCTCGCGTCGGTGAGACTGTCGCGGGCAGCTCTGCTCCGGCGTGGCCCTAACTCAGACGGGGCCAGTTCATTGTAGCCGCAAAGAGAAAAGTCGTATTCTCGCACCATGAAACTTCTCTCCAAAGGTGTCGTTACGCAACTGCTACCGCTCGTAGTCGCCGCCATGTTGGCGGTACTGGTCGCCTGCGGCAGCCAGGAGGCACCGCCGGCTGACGCCATTTCAGATACGGCGACAGCCGCGCCGGAAGCTTCAGCGACGCCAAGGCCGTCGCCTACCCCGATGGCGATGCTGCCAACGCAGACACCGGCGCCTCGGCCTTCGCCGGCTCCCTCGCCTACGGTCGAAAGCACCGTCCAAAGCGAGTTTACCGAGCAGGTCTACGCGACCCTGATGGAACTTACCGAACAGTATAGTCCCAGGGAGAGCGCCACCGGCCAGGAGCTTGAGGCCGCTGTACACCTGCAGGGAAGACTGAGCGGACTGGGATACGATACGTCGCTCCAGGATTTCAGCGTCAACCTACTCAGGGCGGGTGTGAAGCTCGATTCGAGGTCGGGCGAATCGCCCGACTCGCCGCGGGCGATTCCGATTTCGTTGTCCATCCACGACAGCGCCACCGGCATCGTTGCCTACGCGGGCCGCGCGTTCGAGGAGGACATTCCAGCCGATGGGCTGGAGGGCCGGATCGCACTGATAGAGCGCGGCGTCATCATGTTCGAGGAGAAGGTCAACCGCGTTGCCAGCGCCGGAGCCGTCGGGGCGATCGTCTTCAACAACACGCCGGGCATGTTCTTCGGAACGTTCGCCAACCAGTCGAGCATACCGGCGGTCGCCGTCAGCCAGTCGGATGGCCGGCAACTTCTCGCACTCATCCAGCAGGGCGAGATCGAAGCCACCGTGTGGGTTGGCGATGTGGATTCGCCGTCGCGGAACGTCATTGCCGATAAACGCGGAACTTCGGACGACGGCCGGACGGTCATCATCGGGGCGCACTACGACACGGTGGCGGACACAGAGGGAGCCAACGACAACGGGTCGGGCGTCGCGACGGTACTGACGCTGGCCGACCACATAGCCAACCGCGACTATCCTTTCGACGTGAGGATAATCTTTTTCGGCGCGGAGGAAATCGGCCTTTTGGGCAGCAAACACTACGTGGACAACATGAGCGCCGACGAGAAGAGCAGTGTCATTGCCATGCTCAACTTCGACGCTTTGGGGTCGGGAAGCACCCTCCAGACGTCCGGCGACCCCGCGCTCATCGCCGAAGCGTCCTGGGTAGGAAGGGACCTCGGCATGGAACTGGGGAGATTCTCGGAGGAGGCGTGGGCCAGCCTAGGCGGGGCGAGCGACCACGGGTCATTCCGGCTGGCTGGCATCCCAGCGCTGTTTCTCACCGCTGACGACAAATCGCGCATCAACTCGCCGGCGGACGAGATCCGGCACATCAACCCGGACCTGCTGGGAATGGCCGCTGAGATGGGCATCGGTCTGTTGGACTGGTTGGCGGAGAAAAACTAGCGGCGTATTCGTCTCCACGTGCCCCTTCGTGTCCTTCGTGGATAAGTCCCTACGCCCCGTCCAGGAAGGCGCTCGCCGGCGGTATGTCGGGGTATTGCTCCGACAGCCGCGCCCAGGCGTTGCGCGTAGCCTCCCGGGCGTTTCGCAGCACGTCCTCCTCGTTGTAGGTGAGCACCTTGCCCTCTCGCATCACCATCTCGCCGCCCACGATGAGCGTGTCTACGTCGCTCGCCTGCCCGTAGTGGACGAGGTTGGACAGCAGGTTGTTGGAAGGCGTGAGGTGCCCGCGCCGCAGGTCCACCAGGGCGACGTCGGCCAGCTTGCCCGGCTCCAGCGATCCAAGGTCGTCCTCTCTGCCGAGGGCTTGCGCGCCGTTGCGGGTGGCCCACTCCAGCATCGTGCGTGGCGTGGGCACCGGGCCGCCTCCGCGCTTGCCCCTGTTCACGATTATGCCCACGCTGAGCGCCTGCCACATGTCCTCGGACATGTTGTCGGTGCCCAGCGCGACGTTGACGCCGGCGTCGACGATGGCGGGCATGTTCGCGCCGGCGTGGCCGCCGCGCCGCGAGCTGGACGCCGGGCAGTGCGCCATGTGCGTACCGCTGTCGGCCAGGATGGCGATGTCGTCCTCCGTGCAGAACGACCAGTGCGCGGCCAGAAGGTCCGGTCCCAGCCAGCCGTTGTCCCGCAGGTACTCGGCGGGCGTGCTGTCCTTGCCGCTGAGCGCGGCCGTCTGGCGGACCTCCGCGGCGCTCTGGGCGAGGTGGATGGTGCGGCGCAGCCGGTGCTTGCGGGCCAGTTCGAGCAGCTCTTCGAGCATCCAGGGCGAGCAGTTCTCCGTGGCGTGGGCGGCGATCTGGCACTGCACGCGCCCTCCATCCGCGCCGTGGAAGCGCTGCACCAGTCTCTCGGCGCGCTCCAGGAATTCTTCGCCCCACTCCCGGGAGTACTCGTAGCGCCCGTGGCGAATCTCCAGCGTGAGCGCGTCCGCGCAGCTCTCGCTCAGGAACAAGCGCAGGCCAGAGTCCACCATGTATTGGGCGTAGCCGTCCACGAAGCGCAGCGGATCGACCAGCGTCGTCGCGCCACAGCGTATCGACTCCAGGCACCCCAGGGCGGCCATCGCTCCCCGCTCGTCGTCGGTCATGGCGAAGGTGATGGGCGTCATGTAGGCGTAGACCGAGTCGACGTCCATGTCTTCCACCGTGCCGCGGATCACCGTAAGAACGGTGTGGGTGTGGGAATTGATCAGCCCCGGCAGCGCCGCCTTGCCGCTCGCGTCCACCCGCTCCAGGTCGTGGTGCGCACGCTCGAGGTCCGCCGTCTTGCCGATGGCGGCGATCCTGCCGTCCACCACGGCCAGCGCGCCGTCGTGGATGATCGTGCCCTCTGCGTCGCAGGTGACCACCGTAGCGTTGGTAATGAGCATGTCCATGGGCCGGCCTCCTTTGATCTGCAACCGCATCCTTATTCTAAGAGGTATCTAGGTGGCCCATCCGCTATTCTCTGGCGATGGTAATTCACAACCGATGTTGCGGATGAATCCAAACCAGGGAACAAACTTTCTTCCGTTATGTTCGCTAGTGCTAACTCTTCCATAATGGAGTCCTTGCACTCCGCCGGGACAGTCAGTATGTGGTGGTCATATACCGGAATATTCGGATTCACTTCCAGGATTTTCTCTTGCTCAAAGCGTCTGTGGAAAGCTGACACCAAAAGGGTGCCTGATTGAGCGCGGATACGTTCGAGGGATTGTTGCGGTTCGACACCGAAGACCTGATAGAAGTTCCTGGGTTCAATCCGTTCGGCAAAGTATGGCTTCTCCTACTGGAGGAGTTGGTACAGCCTTCCCATAGCTTCGCGATAGCGGTTGGGTTGAAACCACACATGACGGTCATCGCTGAACCCCTCAGAACCTAGAATCAACTTCTGGTCGTCCGGTGTCAGCCTGGCGAAATTGGATATGACACTAACAGTATCGCTGTTGAAGGGTTTAACCAGTTCGGCCGGAACCGCAAAAACGTGCAATCGCCCCGAATCTTTAGTATTCTCCCAGCAAGCGTTGAATAGGCGACCAGCGGGTTCTTGGTAATGTCCAGGAAGCGGGTTGGAAGGCCGTGGTGCTGAGCCAGCACCCACTGGGCTAAGGCTGACGGCATCTCGTTGAAATCCTCGGGACGTCTGGATACCAGATCCACCAGCATCTGCCCCTCATATTCAGAAAGAAGTTCATCCCGCATTATCGAAGGGGATAACTCCCACTCTGTCTTGGATTCTCCACGAAAATAGAAAGGGACTTCCCCATTGTAGTATTCGTAGTCTTGAGAAGCCCTGCGAATGTAGTTCAACAGTTCTCCAACTGTCTTGATGAATGCGTCGACTTTTTGATTATCGTGGTAATCATGAGACGATTTAAGCCCTGGAACATTCCAAAACAGGTCGGCCTTCCATGGTTCCGCGATTGACAGATTGCAGCCAACGAGGTTAGCTCCCATCAACTTGGCTTTGGCGAGATTCGCATGGGTCAAGTTGGCATTGACCAATCTGGCAGCGGTAAGGTCAGCGCCAGATAAGTTGGCGTCAAATAGATTAGCGCCGGTGAGATCATGAGTGCGTAACGTGGAACCGGTAAGGTTGCATCTCGAGAGATCAGCGCCAAGTAGTTCCAATGGAAGCTTTTCTCCGCTCAAGTCTGGCTTGATGCTCGGATTGCTTTTACGCCACTCATTCCAATCCGACACACTCAGGCGCAACCGTTCAATATGTTCTGGATTCGCCATGATTTTCCCCACACTTTGCGATGGTCTAAAAGCTACAAGCCTGTAGACGGTCCCATTGATGGTTTTTTGCTGCTGCTATGCAGGCGGCAAAGTAATATCAATCCATAGGCTAACATTTTCATTGAACAGTTACATGGACATCCTCCTCCGTTGACCTGAGACTCTTCCGTCCGTATAGTCTCTCTCACTTTGCAGGGTTACAACGGTCTTAGCTTTGGGCTTGGGCCGTTCCTCTTTTTGGGGATCACATCAGGATTGAGCAACTCTGCAAGATAGCCCTTAACACCGCAACACCGCAAGGGGACATCTTTTGAGACGACGCATCACCCTCGCTATCCTCATCAGCACCGTTGCCATTGGCATTATTGCCATCTCACACCTCTTCGCGGGTGGTTCCGACTACGACGGCAACCGCAACGGGATGATTGACAATACTGAGGCCGTTGAGGGCATCCAAGACTACTTCGACGGCGACCTTAGCCAGGAAGAGGCAGTAGACCTCTTCCTACGCTACTTCGCCAGCGTTCCGATGAGTGGAACAACTACTGCTACTTCCAAGCCAACACCACGACCTTCGTCAAGGCCAACAACTACACCTGCTCCGACCGCCACGCCCACACCTTCGCCTATTTTTGCCAACTTCCAGTTGCCATGCGTGAACCGCACATTCGGTATTGTTGGAGGGAGATACCCGGCCCAGAAGATAGTCGGCAGAGAGCGCGCCCAGGACATGGAAGCAGTGTTTAGCAATCCTGCTGAGGGCGAATGGCAGTACGGCTTCGAATCAGCCTGGTTTGAAAGTTCTGGTAGGTATCACGGTTTGAGAGTCTCGGTCAATTCTAATGGCAACTGGCTTCTGTACCTGTACAATTATTTTCAAAGAGGTTACATAGTGTGGCGTGGAGGCAATCTAAGCAGCCATCAGATACCCTTTAACTACGAAGCTGGCGAAAAGAACCTTGTGACACTTATGACCAACATAAGGGAGAAACGCTTCCAATTGTTGGTAAACGGCGTTGAAGTTCCTTTGGACTTTGAAGACAGAGAAGGCGAAAACCAAGGGGCGGAATATACGAAGATAAGCGATCACGCATTCATCGCAATATCTCAGACTCGAAGGCAGTACATTTTCGGTCAAACCACCGAGGAAAAATGGAGTACACTGACTTCTGCGCACACGTAGATTGGTAAGGTGCAGGGCGATGGAGCGTCTCGCGGCTGCTGTCGGTGGACTTGTCGGCCTGGCAGTCTGCTTGGCGTGCTCGTTTACTCCCACACCTGCACCCACACTAGTTATCGACATGTCGGCCAAAGAACTTGAGGCGACGTTACTAGACAAAGAACAAGTACCTCTACCTGTTCAGACGGCTTGCAAATCGTTTGACGATGCGATCCTTGTTTCCCGCCACGCAATAGGCGAAGAAGACTTGGCGTGGAATGCGAAAGAGGCAAACTTCATTCGCATCTCATACGCTGGTTATCTTGTAAAGGGTGAAGACACGCCGGTTCTTGAGAAAGTTCTGGGGAAATTAGCCGCAGGGCATAAATAGGGTATTCAAAGCGATACGGGCGGTACAAACTTCGGTAGTCTGATAGTGTCGGCACGTCAGGTGAAAAGGCTGTGTGAAGCGCATGGCTTTCCTCTTGAAGCGGAAGATGCTGATGTTCTCGTAGAGTATCTGTGTTTACTCAGACAGTGGAATATGACGGATAGCAGATGCTGACTTGTATAGCACAATGTCCAACAGGAAGCGCATTGAGGCTTAGTGGCGGTTGTGATTAGAATAGCCACATGGGACACGCGCACCCGAGCCACTGGAGGACGCGACTATGGCTACGACCACAGTGGAGGAGCGCCTTGCAAGCATTGAAGCTACCTTGCCACGTCTCGCAACTAAAGCCGACTTAACAAAGTTAAAAGCTCACTTGGCAAGGCTGGAAGCCAAGATTAATCGCTGGATGGTGGGTTTAATGTTTGCCACAATCGTCGGGGCGTCGTCCATCGCCTATGCCGCCATGCAGCCGTTTAGGTAGGATGAGGTGACCGAGAAGAACCGAGCGGACGTACCGAGTATGTTTCCGCAAGCCCCATTGGAAAGTTATTCCACCGGGGGCTTCACATTCTAACAGAGCAGCCCTCCGCTCACGGCAGAGCCGGTCGCAGAGTGCTGCTCCGCTAAATCTGGCAATGTCCTGGAGGGCGCGGCCTCTCCGGCGTCCGGAGAACCGCGCCCTCCGTGTTGCGCCTAGATCCTCACCGTCGCGGTGTTGCCCTCGACGCTGAAGTTCGTGCCGAACTCGCTGGAAAGGCGGTCGAAGCGGTCGATTATCTCCTCGGCAACCTCGCCGTCCGCCAGCACAGGGCGGCCCCTCTGCGCACGGTTGCGCCCGTAGCCCAGGTCTATAGGCAGAAGCTTAAGCTCGCTCAGCTCGCCGTCGCGGAAGCTGGTCATGCCTATGGCGCTCTGCCACCGGATGGGTTGGACAGTCTGGCCGCGGGACTCGTTGCCGGAGCGGGCGTCGTAGAAGTCCGCCGGCGTGGCGTCCCAGTCCAGCCCCTGGCGCACCATGTTGTCGTGGGGCATCAGCAGCACCGTGTCGTTCTGCAGGATGAAGTCGCCCAGGCTGTAGAAGATGGGCTTGCCCTTGTATATCTCTATGCCCCGGTCCTGGTGCGGGCCGTGGCCGATGAAGACGTCGGCGCCGGCGTCGATGACGGCGTGGGCCAGCTCCCGCACGTGGTCGGAAGGCTCGTCCTCAGTCCTGCCGCCCTCGTGGTTGTGGACCGTGAACATCACCCAGTCTGCCATCCTGGCGGCGTCGCTGACGCGGGAGAGGTTGCGCTCCAGGTCGTCCCTGTTGATGAAGGTGTGCTTTTCGAAGGTCTCTCCGAGCACGAACTTGGCCGTGGGATCCTCGCCGTACATGGGCTGGGTGAGCAGATGCACCTCGGTGTCAGAGTCGGAGATGTTGTCGGCGTAGCCGGAGTTTCGCATCCCGGCCACACGCTGTGGCCAACCCATCTGCCCGGAGATGCGCCGGACCGCGTCGAAGGCGGGCCGGTCGACCGTGAACTCGCTGGACCAGCGGATGACGTTGGCGCCTGGGCGGCCCATCACGTCGCGGCTCTCCTCGCCGGCGCGCCCGCCCGGCGGCGTGGTCGTGGTCGCGGAAATGAGCGCCACGCGGCCCTTGGGAGTGTCCATGTACATCGGCGCGGTCGCCTCGGCAAGGTGCCTGCCGGTGCCCGCGTGGGGCATGTCGTACTCGTCGAGGTGGCTGATGTTGGTGAGAATGCCGTTCTCGCCGAAGTCGTAGGAGTGGTTGTTCGCACATCCCACCATGTTGATGCCGAGCCACTTCAGGTCCTCGATGTGCCTGGGATCGCACCGCATGTAGGTGCCTCCCGGCCGGTGCGTGGGCGGGTCCTCGTAGTTGTGGAACAGCATCTCGGCGTTCGTGAACCGCACGTCGGCGTCGTGGAGATGCTCGCGCATCGTGAGGAATCGCTTCTCCCGGAAGACGGACATCGCCCGGGTGATCAGCGACTCTCCGGTTATGGCCATCGTAATGTCGCCGCTTTCGGCCTCGTAGAGCATGGTCGTCCCTCCCTTTCGTTAGTCTGATGCCGTGCCGTCGCAAACGGCCCGGCCCGCTGGATGAAGATTCTAGCAAACCCAGGATGACGAAACAAACGCGCCCGGCACAAACTAATCCCCTTCGTGTCCTTCGTGTCCTTCGTGGATCATCTCTTCGAGGCGCGGCCCGAGCGCTCCAGCAGCCAGTTGTGCGCGGCCAGCGTCACCACGGCTAGCGCGATCGACAATCCGACCAGCCGGACGGCGGCGGCGGTGTCCCCGGATTGCACGTTTGTGAAGATCGCCAGCGGCAGCGTCTGAGTCCGTCCCGGGATGTTGCCCGCCACGATGATAGTAGCGCCGAACTCCCCCAGCGCGCGCACGAATCCGAGCAGCACGCCCGCCAGGATGCCTGTGTAGGCAAGCGGCACGGTGATCGTGAAGAACACCCTCACGGGGCCGGCGCCCAGGCTCCGCGCCGAAGCCTCCAGCCGCTCGTCCACACCCTCCATCGCCACCATCACCGCCCTTGCCATCAGCGGGAAGGACACCACGGCGGCGGCGAGCGCGGCTGCTATCCACGTGAATACCAGGTCGACGCCCAACAGCCCGTGAAACGCGGAGCCGACCGGCCCGTCCCGGCCAAGCAGCAGCAGCAGGAAGTAGCCCACCGCCACGGGAGGAAGCGCCAGCGGCAGAGACACCAGAAGGTCCACTACAAAGCGCCCGCGAATCCGCTTCCTCACCATCAGCCAGGCGAGGCCGAGCGCCAGTGGAAAGTTGACGGCGGTGGCCGCCGCCGCCACCCTCAACGTCACCCAGATAACGGTTAAGTCCTGCTCACCCATGCGTTACGTCGCTCGACACTCTCACCGGCTGCAATCCCGCTCAGCGCTCCAGGGGCTGAAACCCGTTCCGTCGGAATATGGCCTGCGCCTCCGGACCCAGAAGGAACTCCACGAATCTTTCGGCGAGCGCGGTACGCGAAGAGCGGCCCACGACCGCCGCAGGGTAGACTATCGGCTCGTGGCTGTCCGCGGGCACTATGTCCAGCGAGCGCACGCCCCCAACGGCCTCCGCGTCCGTTCGATACACGAGTGCGGCGTCCACATTGCCGGACTGCACGTAGACGAGCGCCGCCCGCACGTCCGGCGCGAACACCAGCGAGCCTCCGGCCGGCTCCCACAGCCCAAGGCTCGACAAAGACTGCCTGGCGTACAGGCCCGCCGGCGCGAGCTGGGGATCGGCCACAGCGACGCGCGTTCCGGCCTGCCCCATCAGTTCAGCCAGCGAACTGGGTGAGAGCTGCGGCGAACGCGCCGCAACTACAAGCGCATTGCCGAACAACTCTGCGGGCTCCCCATCGATCAGCCCCTCCGCACGCAGGCCGTCCATGGGAGAATTCCCCGCGGAGATGAAAACGTCGGCCGGGGCGCCGCCAACAATCTGCCGCGCCAGGGTCTGCGAGCCTCCGTAACTGAGCGACACGTTCGCGTCGCCATCCCGCTCGAACTCGCGCTCCACTTCGCCCATGACGTCCGCCAGGCTGGCCGCCGCGAGGACCAGAATCTCGGGGCGCTCCGTCGACCGGGCAGAACACGCTCCCAGCACGCAGGCCAGCACGACCGCCGCGGCGACCGCCCGCGCCCTGCCAGTCGGGCTCACGCGCGGCCCCCGGGCGCTGAGGCGGTCTCGGCATTGGCCGGCCTTTCACGCGCAGTGAGCGCGGCGACCACGCCCACCAACTGCACCGCAGTCGCCAGGAAAAACGCCATCTCCAGCGAATCCGTCCGATCGCTAATCCAGCCGCTCACCACCGGAGCGATGAAAGCGCTGGATATGCCGACGGTGTTCATCACGCCCATCACCGTGCCCATCCCCACGCGCCCGGACGCGAAAGTGTGGTCGCCCGCCCAGGACACGATGATCGGATTCCATGCGAGCGCGCCCAGGAATCCGTACGCCACGAACGCGCCGAGAATGGCCGGCGTCGAGTCGACGACGGCCGCGACCGACAACATGACAGCCGACCCGCTGAGCATGGCTAGCGTCAGGCCCTTCCGTCCTAACCTGTCCGAGAGCCTGCCCCAGGTGAGCGCGCCCACCAATGACGCGCCCGCGACCGCCGACGTGAACAGGCCCGCCCTGGTGATAGACATGCCGTGCTGGTTCACGAGGAAGCTGGGGCCCCAGGTGAAGATGACCATGTAGGCGTACAGCGCGCAGAAGTTGGTTACGCACAGAGGGATGAAGTCGCGGTTTCGGAAGAGGAAGGCCAAACCGCCCTCCACCTTGGGCGCCCTCGGCACTCCCCGAATCGCGAAGCCTATCAGCGCGGCCATCAGCAGCGTGGGCACGAGCATGAAGAGGTACGGCGCGCGCCAGCTTTCGGACACGGAGTAGAGCAGCCCCGCCATGCCCAGTCCAAGCGCCGATCCAAGCGCCATGCCGGAGGTGACCACCGACGAACTCGTGCCCCTCCACCGAGGCGGCACCGAGCTTATTGTTATGCCGTAGGACCCCGCATAGTAGGCGCCCGCCCCAAATCCCTGAATCCCGATGAACAGCAGCAACAGCAGGTAGCTGGCGCTGAACAGACCGATACAGAACAGCCCAAGACCTATAATCAGGTACATCACGACCAGCACCCTCTTGAGGCCGAACCGGTCGCCCAGCACGCCGGAGGGTATCTGCATGAAGGCGTAGGTTATGAAGTAGACGCTGGAGATGCCGCCGCTCTGCGCGTCGGTCAGCCCGAAGTCGTCGGCTATGACCGGCAGCAGCGGGAAGAGGATGCTGCGATCGAGGTAGAGGACGGACCAGCCGAGGGCGAGCGCGGCCACGATGAGGTGGACGCGCCACCTCTCGGCGAAGGGCCGCCGGCCTCCCTTTTGCCCCGACTCGCGCATGGATGGGATGTTATCAAAGTAGAAGTCCAGGGGACACCCCCGGCACCGCCGCGGTCGGACACGTCGCGCCCTCATACAACCGCGTGCGACACGGGCAAGAGCGGGGTGGCCCGGCCAGACAACTCGTTTTGACAGTTAGAACAAGCTGTGCTAGACTTCTCGCCAAGACGGAATGCTTCGACGATACCCACAAATTACTTTTGCGAACTGGAGAGGGCGGACGCCAACTGGCGTTGCGCCCTCTTTTGCTTTCAGGGCGTTTGTCTAGCGCCCCTACCCGACTCATAGGAGGTCTTTCCCATTAAGCTACCCAACATCTCACGCAAGATAGGGGGCATGTTCAAGCGCCCCCCTTCGGAAGAACCCGCGGTCCGGCGGTTTCCTCGGCAGGTGGATCGCCCGAAGAGCGAGGTCGTCATCTCGCTGACCGGGACCCCGAGCGCCAAGAGCGCACTGCGGCCCGAACGCTCGGCATCTGTGATAGAAGCTCCGCCGCGCCGGGACACACCCCCCACAAGGCGCCGCACGCCACGAGAGCGCGACCGGGACCGCAATGAGCGCGAGGCGCGGCAGCGGCCGCAGCGCTCCGGCGACCAGAGGCAGCGGCGGCGGCGCGAACACATCGAAACTCAGGCGATCGAGCCTCGGCCCGCACCCGCCCCGGCTCCCGTCATCCCGCAAGACCTGCCGGAACAGGCCGCTTTCGGCGAGCTCACGGTCTCCGGCGCCATGGGCCACGCGCTGGACAGGATGGGCTATTCCGAGCCCACGCCCGTCCAGTCTCGCGTCATTCCACTGGCCGCTCAGGGTCTGGACGTTGTAGGCCAGGCCCAGACCGGCACCGGCAAGACGGCTGCCTTCGGCATTCCCATCGTCGAGCTTATCGACGGCGAGTCCACCCAGATCCAGGCGCTGGTGCTCACGCCCACGCGAGAGCTCGCCATGCAGGTCAGCGAGGAAATCGCGAGCCTGGGCCAGTTCCAGGGCGTGCGCTGCCTGACCGTATACGGCGGCCAGTCGATGAATGTGCAGCTCGACGGCCTGCGCAGGCGTCCCCAGGTTGTGGTGGCCACTCCGGGCCGGCTGATGGACCACATGAGCCGCCGCACAATCAGCCTGTCCGACGTGCGGATTGTCGTGCTGGACGAGGCCGATCAGATGCTGGACATTGGTTTCGTCGACGACATCGAGCGCATTCTCCGGGCCACGCCGAGCACGCGCCAGACACTCCTGTTCTCAGCGACGATGCCCGGGCCGATTCGCAGGCTGGCCCGGCGGTACCTGCGAGAACCGGAGTGGATCAGGGTGGGCGGCGACGCCGAGCCTGTCGAGCAGGTCGACCAGTTGTACTATGAGGTCGCCGCGCAAGACCGCCCGGCAGCCCTGGACGAACTGCTGGCAGACCAAGAAAAAGTGACCCAGGCGCTAATCTTCCGCCGCACGAAGGTAGGCGTCGACAGACTGGTGTACAACCTGGAGCGCCATGGCTTCGACGCTGAGGCGATCCACGGCGACATGACCCAGGCTCACCGCGAGCGGGTGATGCGCCGGTTCAAGGAAAAGCGGCTGCGCGTGCTGGTCGCGACCAACGTCGCGGCCCGCGGGCTGGACATCCCCGCGGTCTCCCACGTCATCAACTATGACATGCCCAGCAACCTGGAAGAGTACGTTCACCGTATTGGCAGGACGGCCCGCATGGGACGCCCCGGCACCGCCATAATGTTCGTGTCGGACGTGCTCGACTTCTCTACGCTGGACATCATCCAAGAGCACGTCGGCGGCGACTTGCGCCAGGAGCGCCTGGCCTTCCTTTACGGCTAGCGCGTCCAGCCCACGGCCACGAGTGTCTTCCGGCAGAACGCACAGGCTCGTCAACACCACTGCGCTGATAGTGCCCGGCGCGGTGGCGCTGGCGTGGCTCTTTGGTGAGGATTACTCGGTCGGCTGGTGGGAGAGCCTGGCGGGGTTGGGCGGCGGTTACCTGCTGTCGACTATCGGAATCAACCCCGACCAAGACATCGCCAGGCGCACCTTCGCGGAGCGCCGCGGGCTCTGGGGCTTATTCCTGTACATTTGGACCCTGCCCTACGGCATCCTGTTCAAGCACCGGGGCATAAGCCATGAGCACGTGATAGGAACCATAACCCGGGTTTTGATCATGGGGCTGTGGATTCCGCCGCTGGTCATGTACATGTCGATAGGATTCGACTGGGTGCCCGTGACGCACTATTCAGGCTGGGTGTTCCTGGGGCTGACGGTGGCGGACTCGATGCACATCGCCGCTGACGGCGGACGCCGTCAACTCGAGCACACGGAGTAGCGAACGAGCTTCAGACCAGCGCCAGTCCCCTCAGCCTTCGAGGGAATGGGGACTGGCGCACCGTCCTATCGAACTCGCTGGATGACCCTGCGGGTGGCGTCGACGAGCGTGTCCACGTGCTCGTCATCGGAGATCGCGCTCAGCGCTCCGCCGAGCAGCACGCCCTCGTTGAGAAGGCCCGTGAACAGCGCCTGCTTCAGTGCGCGGTCGTCCGTCAGCGTCGAGCGGTGGTCGGTTATCTCTTCGGAGGTGAAGTGGATGCCGAACAGCGACGCTACGCCAGTGATCTGCGCGGGCACTTCCAGCTCATCGAACACGGCCCTCAGCTTGCCGCGCAGAGTATCGCCCAAATCGCTCATGCGCTCGTAGACCTCCGGTGTCAGCTCCTCCATGACCACGCAGCCGGCTGCCATTGTAAGCGGGTTGCCGTTGAAGGTGCCGGCGTGGGCCAGCGTCGGACCGTTCTCACTCGGGTCGTACAGCGCCATCACGTCCTCGCGGCCGCCGAACGCGCCCACTGGCGT
Source organism: Dehalococcoidia bacterium (assembly GCA_965226695.1). Lineage (GTDB taxonomy): Bacteria > Chloroflexota > Dehalococcoidia > Lucifugimonadales > CATOSD01 > CATOSD01. The sequence continues at coordinate 1,317,940 of OZ245405.1, read as the reverse complement.
GCCGCCGCCGATGATCTTGCCCATCGCCGTCAGGTCGGGCGTGACTCCGAACAGCTCCTGCGCGCCGCCGGGGGCCACACGGAGACTCTGCACCTCGTCGAAAATCAACAACATGCCAAGCTCTTCGGTGAGGTCGCGTATTCCCTGGAGAAACTCCTTATCGGCGGGCAGATAGCCGAAGCTGGACGAGATAGCCTCCATCACCACGCAGGACAGGTCGTCCTTGTTGTCGCGGATCAGTCGCTCACTGGCGGCCAAGTCGTTGTAGGGAAGCACGATCACGTCTTCCAACACGCTGGGGGGAAGGCCGTCATACTCCGGCACGGCTGTGGTGCCGTTCGGGTCGAGTTGGTCGGCCTTTGGCGACACACTCACCTGAACGTACTCGTGCGCGCCGTGGTAGCCGCCCTCGAACTTGGCAATCTTATGCCGGCCAGTGAAAGCCCGCGCGGCGCGTATCGCCATGAGCGTGCCCTCTGTGCCGGAGTTGGTGAAGCGGACGCGATCGAGTGACGGGATGCGATCACACAGTATCCTGGCCAGGCGCGCCTGGTCCTCCGTCGGTACGCTGAAGGCCGTGCCGAAGCTCGCCTTGTCCTGTATCGCCTTGACCACGCGAGGGTGGGCGTGTCCCAGGATGAGGCTGGTCGCGTTTATCACGAAGTCCAGGTATCGGTTGCCGTCGATGTCGTACATGTACAGGCCCTCGCCCCTCTCCGCGATGAAGGGGTAAGGCGGAAAGTATTGCGCGCCCCGCGTGCTGCCTCCCGGCAAGTACTTCGCGGCCTCTGCGAGGGCCTCCCTGGACTTGGGAGTGCTGGCTACGTAGCGGTCGATCTCCGTCTGATGCTGCTGTGTGGGCATGTGAACTCTCCTTGCCTTCCTCCATGCGCGGCCAACCGACTACGGCGCCGACCCTGTGGGAACACCGCCCATTATACGCCGAAACCACCCGGTTGGCTAACGGAAGGGCGCACGCCGTCCGAGCCGTCGTCGAGCGTATCCAGGCGAACCCGACGCCATCGGCCGGGGTGAGCAGGCGTGCACGGCCTGAATTCGCGTCACAAAGGTACTGCACCAAGTGGTAAAATGTACTCACAAGTGTTAGGTTGAACATGGCGGCCTGTTCTCTTACCGCAGGGCCGCTTCCACAGTCCCCGGAGATGAAGCCGCACACGCCGCGCCAGCCGCGCCGCTCGCGCCAGGCTCTCCGAATCAGCACCTGCCCCAGGAGCCTCACATGGTAACCACCAAGACAGCATACGGGAACATCCGGCCGACTCAGATCGAAGATGAGATGCGCAGCTCGTACCTCGACTACGCCATGAGCGTGATAGTTTCGAGGGCCCTGCCCGACGTGCGCGACGGCCTTAAACCCGTGCAGCGGCGAATTCTCTACGCGATGCACGAGCTGGGCATGAGGCCCAACTCCGCCCACAAAAAGAGCGCCAGGCTGGTGGGCGAGGTGCTGGGCAAGTACCACCCGCACAACGACGCGGCCGTATATGACGCCATGGTGCGCATGGCGCAATCGTGGTCGATGCGGCTGCCGCTTGTGGATGGCCAGGGTAACTTCGGCAGCGTGGACGGCGACCCGCCCGCGGCGCTGCGGTATACCGAGGCGAGGTTGGCGACGCCCGCGGAGGAGATGCTCGCAAACCTCGACCAGGACACCGTGGACTTCATCGACAACTTCGACGGCTCGCTGCGCGAACCGGTCGTGTTGCCCGCGCGCCTTCCCAACCTGCTAATCAACGGAGCGTCCGGCATCGCCGTCGGCATGGCCACCAACATCCCGCCGCACAACCCCGCTGAGGTGTGCGACGCCATCATCCAGCTCATAGACAAGCCCGACAGCACACCCGAAGACCTGATGCGCCACGTTAAGGGTCCGGACTTCCCCACGGGCGGCACGATCATGGGGCGAGAGGGCATCAGAAATGCCTACATCTCCGGCCGCGGCCAGATCATCATGCGCGCGACGGCCGAGGTGGAGGAGACCCAGCGCTCGCGCCGGCTGAAGATCGTCGTGTCCGAGCTGCCCTACCAGGTAAACAAGGCAACGCTGGTGGAGAAGATAGCTCAGCTTGCCAAGGACAAGCGCATCGACGGCATATCGGAGATCCGCGACGAGTCCAACCGTGTCGGGATGCGGGTGGTCATCGAGCTGCGCGGCGGCGTGCAGCCCATGGTGGTGCTAAACAACCTGTACAAGCTGACGGCGATGCAGAGCACCTTCTCCGCCAACATGCTGGCGCTCGTCGGCGGAACTCCCGAAACGATTACGCTCAAGGCCGCGCTGCAGAACTTCATCGCCTTCCGCGAGCAGGTCGTCGTGCGGCGCACGGAGTACGACCTCAAGCGCGCCAGGGAGAGAGCCCACATACTAGCGGGACTGCGCATCGCCATCGGCAACCTGGACCGCGTGATCCAGTTGATTCGCAACTCCGCGGACGCCGATGCCGCGCGCAACGGGCTTATAAACGAGTTCGGCCTCGACGACGTGCAGGCCCGGGCCATCCTCGACATGCAGCTTCGCCGCATCGCCACACTCGAGCGCGAGCGGCTGGAGACGGAGTACCGCGAGCTCCAGGAGAGCATACGCGGCATGGAGGAGCTGCTCGCCAGCCCCGCCAAGATCTTCACCGAGGTCAAGAAGGAGACCCGCAAGCTGAAGAAGACCTTCGGCGAATCCCGCCGCACCGAAATCAGCAACGAGGGCCACGACATCAGCCGCGAGGAGCTGGAGCCTCACGAGCAGCTGGTAGTCACCTTCAGCCAGGCCGGCTACATCAAGCGCATCGTCGCGGACACCTACCGCAACCAGCACAGGGGCGGCAAAGGCGTCACCAGCATGAATACCAAGGACGACGACCCGGTGAAGCACATCCTGGTGGTGGACAGCCACGACCGGCTGCTGTTCTTCACCAACACGGGCCGAATCCTCTCGATCAAGGCCTACGAGCTGCGCGCCGACACCTCGCGCAACACGCGCGGCGTGCCAGTATTCAACGTGCTGCCCATATCCGACGTCGAGCGGGTGAATGCCATCATAGGCGTCGCCGGTCTGGAAGAAGAGCACGCCTTCCTGGTAATGGCCACGAGCAAGGGCAAGATCAAGCGTGTGCCGCTCAGCGAGATTTCTACGATTCGACCCTCTGGTCTTGTCATTATGAGGCTGGATACCGACGACGAGCTGGTGACCGCGCGACTTGCCAACGACGACGACCACATAATCATGGTAACCGGCGACGGCATGTCCATTCGCTTCCCCGTTTCGGACGTCAGGGCGAGGGGTCGCGCCGCCGGCGGCATCAAGGGCATGGACTTGCAAAGGGAGAGCAAGCCCAAGAAGGGGTCGAAGGCCAAGCCAAAGAAGCTGCCCGATGCCCAGGTCGTAGCCATGGACGTGGCCACGCCGGAGAGCAAGCTGTTGGTCATCGGCAAGCACGGCTACGGCAAGCTGACAGACATGGAGTTGTACCGCAAACAGGGCAAGGGTGGCAAGGGAATAAAGACGCTAGCCACCACCGGCAAGGCCGGCGCGGTCGCTGACGCCAAGGTAATCGAAGACGGCATGGAGATATACGTGGTGTCGGAGCAGGCCCAGGTGCTCAGGACCAGCACCTCCGAGATTCGAAACACGGGCCGCATTGCCCAGGGCGTGACCATATTCAACCTGCGCGCGGGCGACGCCGTGGCGTCAGTCGCCTGCGTCAGCGGGCTGGCGAATCCCACAGAGTAGTGGGGCCAAAGCGCCGCGAAAGGTAATCGACATGAGAGGCAAAGACCTTCTGACCCTGGCGGACCTCGAGCCCGAAGAGGTGGCGCTCTTGGTCGAAAGCGCCGACGCGCTGAAGAGCGGTAAGCCGGCGCGTCCGCTCGAGGGCAAGACCATCGCGCTGATATTCGAAAAGCCGTCGCTGCGAACGCGAGTGAGCTTCGAGATAGGCATTCGGCAGATGGGGGGCGAGTGCATATACCTGAGCCAGTCCGACATCGGCCTGGGCGTACGCGAGCCGGTTTCCGACGTTGCGCGTGTGCTCGAGCGGCTGGTCGACGGCATCGTGGCGCGTGTCTTCTCCCATCGTAGCCTCGAAATCCTCGGCGAGTGGGCCTCCATACCCATTGTAAACGCGCTGTCCGACCTGGGCCACCCGTGCCAAGCGGTGGGTGATCTGCTTACGATCTACGAGCACCGGGGCAGCCTGAGCGGGCTAAACGTTTCTTTCGTCGGCGACGGCAACAACATAGCCGGCAGCCTCGCCCTCGGTTGCGCCTCCGTCGGCGCCAACTTCACGGTCGCCAGCCCCGCCGACTACCGCATACCGTCCATGGTGTGGGAAGAGGCCGAGCGCCGTGCCGCGCTGTCCGAGTCCAGGCTCGACTGGACGCCCGAGCCGTCGGAAGGGGTGCGGAACGCCGACGTGGTGTACACCGACGTGTGGGTAAGCATGGGGCAGGAGGACGAAAGTGCCGCAAGGCTGGAGGCGTTCTCTGACTACCGCGTCAACGAGGCTCTGATGGGCAAGGCCAGGCCGGGCGCCCTGTTCATGCACGACATGCCAGCCCACAGGGGCGAGGAGATATCCGAAGACATGCTCGACCATCCCGGTTCAGTGGTGTTCGACCAGGCCGAGAACCGGCTGCACGCTCAGAAGGCCATCCTGGCCCGGCTCTTCTCCTAAGCGGCCTGAAAGGGCACAGCACACCATGCTCAGCACACCTAAACCCACCGTCGCCATAGTGGGGCGGCCCAACGTCGGGAAGTCCACGTTGTTCAACCGGCTAGTCGGTCGCCGCGCCGCGATCGAATCTGAGGTGGCCGGCACCACGCGCGACCGCGTTATCGGCGAGACGGAGTGGTCCGGCAAATCGTTCGTCCTCGTGGACACGGGCGGCCTGGACCGCTTTCCGGAGACCGACCTCTGGCAGGGCGTGAGCCGCCAGATTGGCATCGCGTTAGACGACGCGGACGTCATCGTCATGGTTACCGACGCCGAGGCCGGCCTCACCGCGCCCGACAGGGACGCCGCGGACTCCCTGCGAGCCGTGGGCAAGCCCATCGTGCTCGCGGTGAACAAGGCCGACAACCCGCGGCGCGAGGCGCTGGCCCTGGAGTTTTACGAGCTCGGCCTCGGAGACCCCGTCCCACTGAGCGCGTACCACAACGTCGGCGTGGACGAGCTGATGGCGCGAGTGGCCGAGATGGTCCCGGAACCCGCCTACCACCCCGAGACGGACGCCGACATGCGGCTCGCCATCGTGGGCCGCACCAACGTCGGCAAGTCCATGCTGCTGAACGCAATCACCGGAAGCCAGCGGGCCATAGTGAGCGAGGTGCCGGGCACGACACGCGATTCGCTGGACGAGCTGATCGAGTTCGAGGGCCGGTCGCTGCTGCTCATCGACACGGCCGGGATGCGGCGCAGGGGCAAGACCGAGCCGGGCATCGAACGCTACAGCGTGCTGCGCTCGATGCGGGCAATCGACCGCGCCGACGTCGCGGTGCTGGTCCTCGACGCGTCGGAGCTGGCCACCAACCAGGACACCCACGTGGCCAGCTACGTTCTGGACGCCTACAAGGGTATGATCATCGCCGTGAACAAGTGGGACCTGGCGCGGGAGCTGACGATGGACCGTGAGTCGGCGACGCGGGAGTTGCGCGAGCGCTTTAAATTCGCGTCGTTCGCCCCCGTCTGCTTCACCTCCGGGCTGCAGAGCAAAGGCATAGAGGAGCTTCTGCGCACCGCGTGGGAGGTATTCGAAGAATCCGGCAAGAGCTTGCCCCGCTACGAGCTGCGTCGCCAGGTGATGAACGCGGTGGCCGACCATCCGCCGTCAGCCTCGGGCAGGCGCTCGCTGAAGATTTACGGCGTGACGCAGGACAGCACGCTGCCACCCAGCTTCACCTTCTACGTCAACAACTCCAGCCTCGCCCACTTCTCCTACACGCGTTACCTCGAAAACCGGCTCCGCGAGGCGTTCGTCTTCAAGGGTAGCCCGCTGAGAATGCGCTTCAAGGGCAGGGGCGAGCGTTGACCGATTACCTCATCCTGGTCCCGGTGTGCTACCTGCTGGGCTCGATTCCATTTGGGCTGATTGCTGGCAAGCTCTACCGGAGCATCGACGTGCGCGACTTCGGGAGCGGCAGTACGGGCATGACCAACGTGGTCCGCACGGTGGGCGTCCCGGTGGGTGCGCTCGTGCTGCTGCTGGACATGGGCAAGGGCGTGGGCGCGGTGGCCCTGGCGCGATACGCGCTCGGAGCACCGGAGGCGGCGCAGGCCGCCGCCGCGCTCTCGGCAATCGCGGGACACAACTGGCCCGTGTTCATAGGCTTCCGGGGCGGGCGCGGCACCGCCACCGGCTGGGGCTCACTGCTCATGCTGTGGCCCATCGCAGGACTGGTGGCGACAATCGTGGGGTTGGCGCTTATCGCCATAACCCGATACGTGTCGCTCGGCTCGGTCACTGCGACGTTGGTCGGCTGCGCCGTTCTCGCCGTGGCGTGCCTCGCCGGTGCGGCGCCGATGGGCCTGCTTTGGTTCGCGGCCATCGGCTGCGCCTTCGTGGTCGGCCGGCACAGGGGAAACATCGAGCGCCTGCTGAAGGGTGAGGAGCGCAAGCTGGGCCAGTCCGTCTGACCGGTGATGTCCATCCAAGTCTTGAGTGTGGTAAATTCCCCACGGGGTAAGACGGCATGGACAGTGGCTTCTACAAACTTATCATTACAACATTCATCGGAACGATTGCAATCCTCTTGGCTCTCTTGGGGCTGGCAATCACTATTATACTGAAGCTATAGGGCGATGGCCGCGATAGGCGTAGTAGGCACAGGCGCGTGGGGCACTACGCTCGCCATAATAGCGGCGAGGCAGGGCCACGCCGTGCTGCTGCTGACCCGCACCGAGGCCGAGGCCCGCACCCTTGCCGACGACGGCGAACAGTCCCGCTTTCTCCCCGGCGCGCCGTTCCCCGAAGGGCTGCGCGCAACGGCCTCCGCCAGCGAGGCGCTCGGCGGAGCCGACCTGGTCATCATCGCTACGCCCTCCCGTTCCTTTCGCCAGAACGTCCGCGGCGTTTGCCGGGACATATCCGAGGGCGCCATCATCGTCAGCGCCACCAAAGGCCTGGAGCTCGACACCGGTAAGCGCATGAGCGAGATCCTTGACGAGGAGCTGCCCGACCGGCTGCGCTCCGGCGTGTGCGTGCTGTCCGGCCCGAACCTGGCGCGAGAGATAGTCGACGAGCAGCCCGCGTCCACCGTGATAGCCTCGCGCAACCCGGGCGCGGCTCGGGCGGCCCAGGACATAGTCAACTCGCCACGGTTCCGCGTGTACACCAACGACGACGTGGTCGGCGTGGAGTTCGGCGGAGCGCTCAAGAACATCATCGCACTGGGCGCGGGAGTGTGCGAAGGGCTCGGCCTGGGGGACAACGCCAAAGCCGGACTCATCACGCGGGGTCTCGCCGAAATCGCCCGCCTCAGCGTGGCCGCCGGCGCCAACCCATTGACCCTGTCGGGGCTTGCGGGCATGGGCGACCTCATTGCCACGTGCGCAAGCCCGCTGAGCCGCAATCACCAGTTCGGCGTGCAGCTCTCCAGGGGCCGCACACTCGAAGAGATCCGCGCCTCGATGAAGAGCGTGGCGGAGGGCGTGGACACTACGGCGGCAGCGGTGGCGCTGGCCGACAAGATGGACGTCGAGATGCCCATCGCGCAGGCGACTCACAGGGTGCTGTTCGAGCGCGCGAAGGTGACAGAGGTGATTGCCGAACTGCTCGGACGCGCGCCGCGGCCCGAGCTTAGCGACCTGGAAGCCTGACACCTGAGCTCTGCAAGTGCAGCTGGCGCTGCCTGGAAGTCTCAGTTCACTTGTCAACTCCCACGCACACAAGGGATACAGTTCTTTGAGAAAAACTAAAGTGCCGGAGATAAGCAGATTCTACGGCATTGTTGTCCTGCTCCACTAGAACGAGCATCCACCGCCACACTTCCATGCCCTCTACGGCAGGCATGAGATTTCCGTGAACATCCATGACGGCTCGCTTAGAGGCCGCTTCCCAACCAGAGCACGGAGGCTTATTCTGGAATGGCTGGACCTTCATAGGGAGGAGTTGTTAGAGAATTGGACACTGGCAAGGCAACGGATGCCGCTGAACCGAATAGCCCCTCTGGGCTAATCGGTGAAATCCCTCAGTTGATCGATGCGAGGTACGTCTGTGAATACAAAGTCTGGGTCAAGTTCAGGGATGGCGCGGAAGGCGTGATCGACCTTGAGAACGAAATTGGGGGCCGGTTTTTGAGCCGCTCAAGAATTTGGCATACTTCGCCACGGTGAGGCTAAGCTTCGAGTGGAACTGCATCTGCTGGGGCAACGGCGCGGACTTCGCGCCGGAATGGCTCTACAATGCGGTTACCGGCATGAAAGCCTGACCACGCCGGGCCGGTGACCCACCCCGACTCACCCGCCGGTCGAATACACGAGCGTCACCCAGTCGCCGTCCACGATGGTGTCCGACAGCACCGCGCCCGCGGCGGCCATCGACCGCTCCACGACGGCCTTGTTGTCCACGATTATCCCCGACGCGATGACGGCTCCGCCGGGCTTGACGGCCTTCACCAACTCCGTCGACGCTTCGGATACCACCTTGGCCGAGATGTTCGCCACCGCCACGTCGAACGCTCCGGGACGCGCTTCGGGGCGGGGCAGCGTACCCTCGACTACGAGCACGTTGTGTTGCACCCCGTTTTCGCGGGCGTTCTGCTTGGCCACGCGCACCGCGGAGGAGTCGGCCTCCACGCCCAGCACGCTGCTCGCGCCCAGCTTGGACGCCGCGATGGAGAGAATTCCTGAGCCGCATCCGAAGTCGAGCACCGACGCTCCCGGCGCGACCAGGCGCTCGAGCTGCTCGAGGCACGAGCGGGTGGTGGGATGGTGCCCGGTGCCGAACGCCATGCCCGGATCGAGCACGATGACCACGTCCGTTGGCCGAGGGTCGTACTCCCGCCAGGTGGGCTTGACCACCAGCCGCCGTCCAACCCGCAACACGTGGAAGTGCTCCTTCCAGCTATTCTGCCACTCGTCCTCGTCGACCGTGCGGGCGACAAGCTCCGTCACCGGGCCGACGTGGGCCACCAGCCGGACACCGACGTCGATGAGGTTGCGGCGCTCGTCCGTGGACTCGTTGATGGGGAGATAGGTCTTGAGCGTAACCCAGGCAGTCTCGCTGGCAGTCTCGCCCTCGTCGGGATTGAAGCCGCCCTGCTGTTCGAGCGCCACGCCGCCGTGCCCGTAGCGGTAGAAGATGTGGGAAAGCGGTTCGACGAACTCGGGGGGCGCGCTTACGCTGAGCTCCAGCCACTTCAAATCGGACACCTAGCTGCCGGCAAGAGCGTCCTTGATCTTGCCTAGCCAGCCCTTGTCCCTCTCGGGCGCGTCGACACCGAAGCTGAGCGCGAGCTCCTGGAAGAGCCTGACCTGCTCGTCGTTGAGCGACCTGGGCATCTCGACGATGACCTGCACGAGCTGGTCGCCGCGCCGGTTCCGGCGCAGGTGCGGCACGCCTTTGCCTCTGTAACGCAACACCTCGCCGCTCTGCGTACCGGCGGCGATGCTCACCTGAAGACCGTCTTCGTCCTCGAGCGTCGGCGCCTTCAGGTCGGCGCCCAGCGCGGCCTGGGCCACGTTGACACGCATGGTGTAGAGGATGTCGTTGCCTTCTCGCTCGAAGAACTCGTGTGGGCTGACGCGCAGCGACACGTACAGGTCGCCCGGCCTTCCGCCGTTCGCGCCGTGGTCGGCCTCGCCAGTGAGGCGTATCTGGGTGCCGGAGTCGACGCCGGCGGGCACGGACACCTCCAGCTTGCGGCGCCTCTCCTCGCGACCGGAGCCGCGGCAGGTCGGGCAGGGGTCGGAGATGACCTTGCCCTCTCCTCGGCAGGAGCCGCAGGTCATAACTTGGCTGAAGTGTCCGAATATGCCCTGTTGCGAGCGGCGTATGCGTCCGGCGCCGTTGCAGTTGACGCACGTGGTCGGCGTGCTGCCGGGCGCGCTCCTGCCGCCGCGGCACTCGCGGCAGATCTCGACGCGGCGCACCTCGATTTCCCTGTCCACGCCAAAGACCGCCTCGTCAAACGACAAGTCAACCACCATTTCGCGGTCGGCGCCGCGGTGCGGCGCGTTGGCGCGCGCGGTCGTCGGACCGCCACCGAAGAACGCGTCGAAGATGTCGCCAAAGCCGCCAAAGTTGTCGAAGCCCTCGAAGCCGCGTCCCCCGTTGCCGCTAACGCCCGCGTGGCCGAACTGGTCGTAGGCGGCGCGCTTCCTGGCGTCGGAGAGGACCTGGTAGGCCTCGTTTATCTCCTTGAACTTCTCGGTGGCGTCGTCCGACTTGTTGCGGTCGGGGTGGTACTCGAGCGCCATTTTGCGGAACGCCTTGCGGATGTCCTCCTCGGAGGCCCCGCGTGCGACGCCCAGCACGTCGTAATAGTCTCGCTTCTGTGTAGTCATCTACGGTCCAGGCTTCGACCCGCGCGACGGTCGAGGAATTGGCTCACCCCGGCACGTCGCGAACTGGCTGTCATGGGGTGTCTGCGCACGCAACGAATTATAGCCATGAGGCTAGGCCCATTACAACCCGCGGGACGGGGGCGAACCTCCAGCCCGCAGCTCCGATTATTGGTGCCATGGCATTTTCATTCTTTGGTAACTGTGATTGTTCCCACCATGCCGTTCAATTCATGGACGATGCAGAGGAGGCTGTACGTGCCCGGCTCGTCGAAAGCGTTGGAGACGTACGTGACCTCACCTGCTTCCACATCCACGTCGAGGCTGGTGTTGTCGATGGTGAACGTGTGGTACACCGACTCGGAAGTGAGCGAGAAAATCACCACGTCGCCAACCTTGAAGCTAAACTCTGCGGGCGAAAATGTGTACGGCCCCTCGCCGTCGTTGTCGAGCAACGCCACGTCGACGGTGAAGTGGCCTTCGATGGGCGGGGGTGTCGGCGCAGGCGTAGGATCAACCGTTGGCACAGATATTGGTACACTCACCGTCGCATCTGGGCCGCGCCCACCGCAATCTGCAGAGAGCACAAGGACGCACACCATGACCGTAAAGACTAGGAATCTATTCAGTGCTTGCAAGCATCCCCTAACAACGCCCTACGCCCCCGCCTCCAGCCGTATCGCGTGGTGGCCCGTTGCGCCGCTGGGCAGGGACTTGGCGAGCATGGCCGTCTGTGCCTCGCCGTCGCCGTCGGTGGCGCGGACGCGCACCCCGAACTCGGGCGCGCCGGGGATGGGCAACTCGGCCCGCCAGATGACCCACGTGTACGGCGACAGCGGCTCGCTGATGCTGGTCGCGGGAGTCCAGGTCGCGCCGTCGTCCAGGCTGACCTCGACATTGGAGATGCCGCGGTCGCCCGCGAACGCCACGCCGCCGAGGGAAAGCATGCCGCCCTCGATGACGGACATGTGCGACGGCACGTCGATGCGGGAGAACGTCTTGACCCACGGGACGTCCGTCCAGCCCCGCTGCTGCCAGTAGCCCCGGAAATCGTGCACCACCGGCTCGATCTTCGTCAGCCACTTGACGTGCTTGAGGCCGAAGTAGCCGGGGACGATGAGCCGAGCCGGGAAGCCGTGCTTGCTCGGCAGCGGCTCGCCGTTCATCTCGTAGGCCACTATCACCTCGTCTCGCATCGCCATCTCCAGGGGTATGCTCTCGCTGTAGCCGTCCTGCGCGTAGAACGATATGTCCACGACGCTGGGCTTCAGCCTGGCGCGCTCCAGGAACATGCGCAGCGGCACACCCCTCCACTTGGCGTTGCTTATCAGGTCGCCGCCAACCAGGTTGCTGATGCACTCCAGCGTCACGTACTCCTCGACAGGGGGCATTGCGATTAGCTGGTCGTAGTTGACCCAGTAGGGCACCTCCACCTGCCCGCCGATTTCCAGGATCCACCCCTGCTCCTTCACCTCCGGGTCGATGAAGTTCTTGGATACGATATAGAACTCATCGTTGGGCGTCACTTCGGTAGACAACACGCCCTGCGTACGGAATGTGCCGCTGGAGCCCATTTGGCCGCCGAGCCTGTCGGTTGCGAACTTGAGGCCGATGGCGACCGCCGCGACCACAGCGGCCCACGCGCCGGCCTTCCTGAGGAACGCCCGCCTGTCCGACGTCCCCGTGGAAGTGCCGGAAGTCGCGCCGTGTGTCTCGCCCGAAAAGAAGAAGCCGATGACCAGCGCGTACACGAGCGCCGATCCAAGCGCGGTGACGTGGAATCCGACCATGCCGCCTGTGACGTTCGCGCCGAAGTACCCGCCGCCGAAGAGCGGCACCAGCGCCGCCATCGCGACGAGCCACAGCGCGACGCCAAAGCCAAGCGCGAATACCCACACGCGGATCTCTGTCCTGGCATACGCGGTGGCGTAGCGGCCGTACAGCGCGGCGAGCGCGCCGCCAAGCACCACCTGCGCCACGAGCAGTCCGGCGAACATGAGGGGCTTCGCGTTGAACAGCAGGCTCTCCAGCAGCAGGTCGAACAGCTCCGGAGGCAGGTGCATGGTGAACCAGTCGGCGGCGAGCTCCAGCACCGACTGTGCGCTCGCGAGCGACCTCGCGGCAAAGGTGAAGAGCGTCATCGCTGCGGCCCCCAACGCGCCCCAGGCGAAGTGCTTCCGGGCGTCCGCCCATAGAGTGCCCTTGCGGTGCGGTGTGTCGTTCATGGCGCAACCCCGATTGCAGATATGCGGCCTGTATACTTCAATATACCTAATGGTGGCGTAGGTGCGCCACTGGACGCCGGGTGGGCCGGGGTTGTCACCCCCATCCTAACCTTCCCCCATCGAGGGGGAAGCGACCTCGGTGCGGCGCTGCGTCTTCACCCCCATCCCCGAATCGAGTACGGGGCAGGCTCTGACCTTCCCCCCATCGAGGGGGATTTTACACCCTCACCCTGACCCTCTCCCTGAGGGAGAGGGGACTCCCGTTCTCCCCCTAAACCTTGCCCAATCGAGGCGAATAGCCCACAATTCGGGCTGGCAACACGGGCGACCCGGACGCGGTGGCATGAGAACGCTTTACATCGTCGGAACCCCCATAGGCAACCTCGAGGACATCACGCTGCGGGCGCTCAGGACGCTGCGCGAGGTGGACCTTATCGCGGCGGAGGACACCCGCGTCACACGCAGGCTGCTCGCGCGCTACGAGGTAGACACGCCTCTCGTCAGCTACCACGAGCACAGCGGGCCGGGCCGGCTGCGGGCCGTGCTGGACGCGCTGCGCGAGGGGGACGTGGCGCTGGTCTCCGACGCCGGGATGCCCAGCGTAAACGACCCGGGCCAGGAGCTGGCCCGCGAGGCGGCGGCTGCGGGCGCGTCCGTCGTGGTGGTGCCGGGCGCGTCGGCGGTGACGGCCGCCGTGGCCGTGGCCGGGATAGCCGCGCCAACGTGGACGCACCTGGGATTTCTGCCGCGCCGCGCCGCAGACCGCAGGCGGCTGCTCGGCTCGCTGGCGCAATATCCGTCGCCCCTCGTGGCCTTCGAGACGCCGCACCGGCTGCGGGCCGCCCTCCAGGACGCACTGGACACGCTCGGCGACCGCAGGGCAGCCGTGTGCCGGGAGCTGACCAAGCTTCACGAGGAGACGTTCCGGGGCACGCTCTCCGAGGCGCTGGCCCACTTCACCGAGCCGCGGGGCGAGTTCACCCTGGTCATAGACGGCGCACCGGAATGTGACGCGGACGCCGGGGAGCGCGAGGAGGCGGCGCGGCGCCTGCTGGCCCGGCTGAGGGCCGAGGGCGCGAGCGCGCGGGACGCCACGACGCGCGTCGCGGCGGAGTGCGGAGTAAGCCGCAGCGCCGCCTACAGAATGTGGCTCGAGTCCGGCCAAGACGACAAGCGTTTGTGATAACATTAGCAATCGAAATCCACCCGCGGGGACACCCATGACCGAGCGCATACTGGTGGCCGTCGCGTGGCCCTACGCGAACGGCTCGATACACATAGGGCAGGTCGCAGGCGCGTACCTACCCGCCGACATCTTCGCGCGCTACCACCGCATGAAGGGCAGCGACGTGCTCATGGTGTCGGGAAGCGACGCGCACGGCACCCCCGTGACCCTGACCGCCGAGCAGCGCGGCGTGACCCCCGAGCAGGTCTACAGCGAGTACCAGACCGAGTTCCTCGACAACTGGGAGCGGCTCGGCATTACATTCGACCTGTTCACCACCACGCACACGGAGAACCACCAACAGGTCGCGCAGGACATCTTCTCCCGGCTGCACGACAACGGCCACATCTACAAGAGCACGATGGAGATGCCCTACTGCGGTACGGACAACCGCTTCCTGGCCGACCGCTATGTCGAGGGCGTGTGCCCGCACTGCGACTACGATGGCGCGCGGGGCGACCAGTGCGACAACTGCGGCCGCACGCTGGACCCGCGCGACCTGAAGGGCATCGCCTGCCGTATCTGTGGGAACACCCCGGAGTTCTCGGAGACGGAGCACTTCTTCATCCGGCTGACTGCCTTCGAGGATAAGCTTCTGGAGTGGGCGCGCAAACAGGAACACTGGAAGTCGAACGTCAAGAACTTCACCATCTCGTTCCTGGAGGGCGGCCTTCGCGACCGCGCAATTACGCGAGACATCGACTGGGGCGTGCCGCTGCCGCTGGAGGGCTACGACGGCAAGCGCATCTACGTGTGGTTCGAGGCAGTCATCGGCTATCTGTCGGCGTCCATCGAGTGGGCGAAGAACCGCGGCGAGCCGGAGCGCTGGAAAGACTTCTGGAAGAGCGACGGGCGCTCGTATTACTTCATGGGGAAGGACAACATACCCTTCCACACGATAATCTGGCCGGCGCTGCTGCTGGGCTACGGCGGGCTGAACCTGCCATACGACGTTCCGGCGAACGAGTACATGAACCTGGAAGGTTTCAAGCTCTCCACCAGCCGAAACTGGGCCATCTGGCTACCGGAGTACCTGGACCGCTACGACCCGGACGCGCTGCGCTACGTGATCGCGGCCGGAATGCCTGAGACGAGCGACTCGGACTTTTCGTGGCGGGAGTACGTGAGGCGCAACAACGACGAGTTGGTGGCCACCTACGGCAACCTGGTGAATCGCGTGCTGACAATGGTGAGCCGCAACTTCGACGGAGTGGTCCCCGAGCCGGGCGAACCCGACGAGCTCAGCGCGGCGTTGCTGGGCGAGGCGCGGGAGCGTTTCGACCGGACGACCGCCAGCCTCGAGGCCGTGCGCCTCAGGCTCGCCCTGAACACCGCCATGGGCCTGGCACAGGCGGCCAACCGCTATCTCGAACAGGCCGCGCCCTGGCGGAGCGTGCGCGAGGATCGGACGAAGGCCGGCGCAGCGCTGTGGACGGGCCTGGCAGTCATCGACTGCCTCAAGACGCTACTCTATCCGTTCATACCGTTCAGCTCGGAGCGCCTCCACACGATGCTCGGTTTCGACGGCAGCGTGACAGAGGCCGGCTGGGCCTGGGACCCGGCCGCGACGGTGCCAGGGAGGCGAATCGGCCGGCCCGAACCCCTATTCGCAAAGCTCGACGAGGCGATGGCGGAGTCCGAGACGCAGCGGCTCGGCGCCTGAGCCGCCACCGCCGGAAGGCAGACATTGCAAGTAGCAACCACCATCTACGCGCCAATCGAAGAGCGCCTGGCCCGCGTGGATCGCAGCCTCAGGACGATGCCGGAGATACGCTCCAGCTTTCTCGCCAAGCTGCTCTCCCACGTGTTCGACACAGTTGGCAAACGGATACGCCCCGCGCTGACGCTGCTGTCGTCTTCATTCCACGAGCACGACCCGCGCGTGACGGAGATCATGGCGACGGCGGTAGAGGCGCTGCACATAGCGACGCTGGTACACGACGACACGGTGGACAGCTCCAGCGTGCGGCGCGGCAGGGCGACGCTTAACAGCCTGTGGGGCCGCAACGCCGCCGTGCTCGCGGGCGACTACATATTCGCCAAGTCGGCAACCTATGTTTGCGACACCGGCGACATTCGCGTGATTCGCCGCTTCTCCGAGACCATCATGGAGCTTTCCACGGGCGAGCTCCAGGAGATGTCGGAGGCCTACAACGGCGCCCAGACGATGGAGCAGTACCTGGAGCGCATATACAACAAGACTGCGTCGCTCTTCACCACCGCCTGCCAGTCGGGGGCCATCCTAAGCGGCGCGCCCGACGAGCAGGTGGCCGCGCTGAGGGAATACGGCTACAACCTGGGGATGGCGTTCCAGATTATGGACGACATCCTGGACTTCGAGGCATCAGAGGAAGACGTGGGCAAGCCGGTCGGCTCCGACCTGTCCCACGGCACGATAACGCTACCCGCCATCATCGCGCTGCGGCGACAGCCCGAGGACAACCCGATCCTGACGCTGTTCGACAGCCCGGAGGACGCCCGCAGCCTCAGCTTGGCCGTGGAGTTTATTCTCGGCTCCGCCGCCATCGAGGAGTCCTACGCGGTGGCCTCCGACTACTGCCGCGCGGCGCGCCGGCAACTGGACGGCATTCCGGACACGCCGGCGCGCGCCTCGCTGGAGGAGTTGGCCGATTACGTGATGGCCATGCGCGCGTAGCCCTTCCGCTTAGGTCCCCTCTCCCTTGAGGGAGAGGGTTAGGGTGAGGGTGAAGGCCGGCCAACCACCCGGCCCCTGATGCGGCGTATGTCCTCCGGGGCGACGGCGGTGGGGTCGGCGTCCAGCAGCGCGAAGTCCGCCAGCTTGCCTACCTCGATAGAACCTACAGCGCGCCCCAGGCCGGAGGCGCGCGCCGCCCAGAGGGTGTACGCGCTCAGCGCCTCTATCGGCGTCACAGCCTGGCCGGGCGCGACGAGCCGTCCGTTGCGGGACGTGCGGGTCACCGCCGCGCCAACGCCGACCATCGGGTTGGGGTCTACGACCGGCGCGTCGGAGCCGGCCGCGGTGGGTACGCCGGCGTCCAGCAGTGAGCGCATGGCGTAGAGCCACGGCTGGACTTCCGGCGGAGCTTCCGCCAGGTACTTGTCGCCCCGGTGGTGTACGAAGGCCGGCTGGGTGGACACCGCCACTCCGGCGCGCCGCACCTGCCGCAGCACGCCGGGCGGGCACTCCGAGCAGTGCTCGATGCGGTCGGCGAACGGGATGGGACGCAGCCGTCGCGACGCCGCGATGGCCCGCGCCGCCGCCTCCACGGCCTCCGCCTCCACCGCGTGGATTGCCACGGGGAAGCCCGCCGCGTGCGCCCGCGCCACCATCTGCGCCAGCTCCTCCGGCTGCGGATGGAGAGCGCCGGTGGTCGCCGTCAGCACTATCTTCACGGGGCCAAGGCGCAGGAGGTCGTCGCCGTGGCCGTAGCCCATTCCTTCCGCGACGAAACGGTCCAGATGGTCGTAGCCGGCCATCATGGTGATCCTGGGAAGCGGAACGCCTCCGCGCCTCAGCCGTTCGAACGTCTCCCAGCGTTCGACGGAGTTCGAGGGCGTGGCGTCCACGACCGACGTGACGCCCAGCGCCGCCAGGCGCTCGCCCGCCTGGCTCATACCGGCGTCGAACTCGCTCGTCGGACGGCGGGGGATGCGGCCGTCGAGGTAGGCGTCCATCTCCAGGAGCAGGCCCGTGGGTTCGCCCGAAGCGTCGCGAACTATGACTCCCTCCACGGGGTCGGGGGTGTCC
The DNA here is from genome assembly GCA_965226695.1 of Dehalococcoidia bacterium. GTDB lineage: Bacteria > Chloroflexota > Dehalococcoidia > Lucifugimonadales > CATOSD01 > CATOSD01. Next base: position 1,300,246 of record OZ245405.1, on the reverse strand, counting down.
GCATCAATGCCGACTTGGGCGAGCGCCGCGCTGTTGAGCACGCAGGCGTGGCCGGTGCGGTGAACGAGCCGAACGGGAAGGCGTGTCGCGGCGTCGAGGTCTCGGCGCGTGGGATGACGGCGCTCCAGCAGGGAGGACTCATCGTAGCCGCGCGCCACGATCCACGAGCCGGCGGGCACGTCGCGGGCGCGGTCGGCTATCGCGCGGCAAACGTCGGAGATCGAGCGGACGGCGTCCGGTCCGCAATCGACGTCGCGAAGGCTCGCGGCGTAGGCCATGAGGTGGAGGTGGGAGTCGACGAAGCCAGGGACGAGGGTGCGCCCGTCGCAGTCAAGGACCCGCACGCCCTGCCAACCCGAGTGGGCGAGGTCCTCGTCGCGCCCGACCCACGCTATCGCGCCGTCCCGCACCGCGACGGCGGACGCGCGGGGCAGGCTCTCGTCGAGAGTGATTACGTTGGCGTTGCGCAGCACGTAATCGGGTCGTGCCTCCGGGATGCGCGCGGGATGTGCCATGTGCTTGCGCCGTAGGGCTGTGCTGGAGGCTGTCGGGGGTATGTGTCGCAAGCGGCGTCACCCCCATCCCAACCTTCCCCCATCAAGGGGGAAGGGGCTTGTAGGTAACCACATTTCTTATGCCTGCACCTGTCAGCCCCTCAAGGGAGAAGTGACTTTTGGTGCAGCCTAGCTGATGACCGACTTGGGCGTGGGCTCTATGCGGGTAACGACGATCTTTTCGCGTTCCAGCATCTCGCCGACCTTCGGCGCGATGTCGTTGGTCCATGTGTCGCTGCCGTAGACGGCCTCGTAGAGCTGCTCGCGCTGCGCTTCGTCGTCGAATCGCCGCATCCAGATGTACAGGTCGTCCTCTTCCTCGCCCACAAAGCTGCCGGCTATCACCATGCCCTTGGACACCTGGAACGGGATGATGACCTGCTCCATGAAGTCAACCCAGTTCTGGCGCTGGCCGGGCTTGGTGCGATACTGCCTGAGCTCGTAGAACATCGTTTGCCTCCTGGCTTGGTGGTGGGGCTTGCTTCCGGCGCCCGCGCCCAACTATGAACGGGGGCGGCGGGCGTGTCAAGGAAGGGGGCCGTCTACCCTCACCCCCGTATCAAGTACGGGGCAGGCACTGACCCTGTCCCTGGGGGAGAGGGGACTGAGCTGTGGCTGCGCCCATCCTTACGCTCGCCCTGGGGGAGAAGGGATTGAGCTGCCGGCCCGATGGGGAGTGGCGCAGAAAGGGGCGACCCCCATTTTGGGAGGCCGCCCCAATCAACTATTCTCCGGTTATCGCAGCAGACGCCGCGGCGCGCTGGCTATTCGGTTGGCCAGCCGTCGGGAATCTCGTTGGCGCTCAGTGCGGCGGTGATTGCAGCCGCCGCTTCCGGAGTTACCCATTTAGTCCAGACATCTGCGTTGCCGTTCAGCCACCACAGGGCAGAGTCGTTGACCGTGGCCTCCGTGTTTTCACTCTGCCAGGCTGCGACCTCCTTGTAACGGTCTATGTCGAATCCCCAGTTGCGCAGCATCTCTACCACGTCGGGGGCGCGGGACAGAATGTCCGGACCAACCGCGATGAGAATGGTCGCGTCCTCGTAGGCGCACGCCTTGGTCGTGAACCAGCACTCGTCGCTGTACGCCGGCTCTTCTAGTCGCACCAGGTCCAGCAACAGCGGCGGGTCGTTCGTGCCCCACTGGTAGCCGAGCCAGGGCTCTTGCCTCTCGAATGCGCCGTACAGGTCGGCGCTCGCGGCGGCTGAGTCGCCGGGGTTGACGACGTGGACGTGGTCGTCCAGACCATAACCGGTGATCTGGGCCGCGTTCACGTCCTCGCAGGCCCATCCGATGACGCAGGACACCAGGCGCGCCTTACCGCCGGTCTCGGCGGATGCAAACAGCATCTTGTACTGGTCTTCCTTGAGGTCTTCGACACTATCCAGGTCCGGATACTGCTCCTGAAGGTAGGCGGGAATGACGAACGCGGACTGCCAGTCCTTGCCGAGGCTCTCGCCCACCGAGACGACCTGTCCCTCTGCCTGAGCTTCCATCCACGCCTCGTCCTGGTTAGGCAGCCAGATCTCCATGGTCACGTGGGTATCGCCCGTCCGCAGGCCGTTGAACAGCGGAAGCGTCGCGCCGAACACTACGTCCGTCGGGTAGCTGTAACCCTTCTCCACGATGAACTGCGCGATGCGGTTTTGTACCTGGGCGCTGGTCCAATTCAGATCTGAGAAGACGATGGTCTCTCTTTCCTCCATCATCATCATCATATCGCGCTCTTGCAGAGCCTTCATGACGATTGTGGCAACCTGATCTTCGGTCAGCGCGTCCTGGGCGCCCTCGTCGAGGATGCTTTTTACGTCATCCGCGGTGAGCGACCCTTCGGAAGCCCTCATGACAGCGGAGTCGACGGCAGCCATCACGTCCGCGCTGGTCACCGCGTTCGCCTGCGCTTCCATCACGGCCATAGAGATCGCGGACTGGACGTCCTCGGTGGAAATCGAGTCCGCGGTCGCCGCCATCACTGCGCCCTCGACCATCTTCTGGATCTCCGCTGCCGATGCGCCCTCCTGGGCCGCGCCGGAAACGGCATCCTGCACCATGGACTGAATCTGGTCCGCGGAGACCTGGGACTCGGACACTCCCTCCATCGCCATGCTGATCATGGACTGGATGTCCTCCGAGGACACCTGCGGCTGCTGGGGCTGTTGCGAGTCCGCCACGGCCTGGCTGACTATCCTGCTGAGTTGCGCCTCGTCGATCTCCGCCGGCTCCGGGGAGCCACAGGCGGCGACAGCGGCGAGCGCCATCACCGCGAGCATCGCGGCAATCAGCGCAAGCGCCTTTGGTATTCTTGTTACTCTCATAGACGCACTAGTCCTTTCTTCATTTTGTGTGTCGTTGCCTTTCGTTGGATTGCGATTCGGTTTTGTCCGCTGGCTTCCACCTCCTAAACTGAACTAACCATCCACGGTTTGCTTGCGGGTGTCAAGTCCTTTGCACCGCGGCATTTAAGGGGACGCGGTTAGCCCGCGCTTCTCATACTCTCCTGTCTGCTGGCGGCCACCGACTGAGTAAGCCGGTCGATGATAATCGCGAGGATCACTATCGCCAGACCGGCGATCGCCCCGTTTCCGGGCTGGTTCTTTTGCAGCGCGCGTAGCACGTTGTCGCCCAGTCCTCCGGCGGCAACCATGCTGGCTATCGTTACCATGGCGAGGGCCATCATTGTCGTCTGATTGACGCCGGCCATGATGGTGGGGAGGGCCATAGGTATCTGCACTTTGGCGAGCACCTGCCATGGCGAGGCGCCGAAGGAGCGAGCGGCCTCTACAGTTTCCAGGGAGACCTGTCGTATTCCCAGGTTGGTCAGCCTGATGACTGGGGGGACGGCGTAAATGATGGTTGCGAAAATTCCAGCCGGCTTCCCCAGGCCAAAAAAGAGGATGCCAGGTAGCAGATAGACGAAACTCGGCATGGTTTGCATGCCGTCCAGGATGGGGCGCATTATGTTGTCAACCATGCTGTTGCGGGCGGCCAAAACCCCCAGCGGAAGGCCGATCGACACCGCAATAACCACTGCCACTAGCATGAGCGCCACGGTTTCTATGGTGTTCTCCCACAACCCCATGAATCCAACGAAGAGCAGCGCGGCAGAAGTGAAGGCGAGAAGAGCCCATCTTCCGACCACGTATGCCAGTAAAGCGAGGCCCACGACAATGGCCGGCCACGGAATCCACTGGAGCACGCTTTCAATGTAGAGCAGGGCATAGACAACGGCAGTCTTCAGCCCGTTCAACAGCCAACTGCCATTTACGGTCAGCCAGGTGACTGCCTCGTCGATGCTGTCTCCGGTGGCCTGCCGGAGCGACTTGTCCAGCGTCATCGTGCCGCCACTTGCCGTAGGCACCTCGCTGCTGGACACCGTGGTCGGAAAACCCATGCCGGAGCCCCAGATGCGTAGACTCACTAACATTACAGTGACAACCACGGCCGCCCCTATGAGCCACAGATAACGCGGCGGGAGCGCGCCTAACGTGAGGCGCGGCGACTGCACGTCGGCAGTAGTTCGCATTTCCTCAACACGTGCCACGTCAGACCTCCTCGACACTTTCACCAGCGTGTTCCACCATGCCCATGAGAAGCGCGCCCCTGTGGACCTCGCCAAGCAGTCGGCCGTTTTCGTCCAGCACGGCTATCGGGTGCTCGGTCTCGGCGGCCATGGGAATGATATCCTCGATGTAGGCGTCGGGCGTCGTCGTCTTGGCGGAGCCCAGCTTCACGTCGTCCAGCCGGTCCACGCCCCGACGGGCGAGGGCCGCTGCGCGGTCTTCAGTTAGAACGCCCACGAAGTTTCGCCGGTGTCCGAGCACGAAGACCGCGTCGATGTCGTTGGCCTGCATCTCGTGGAGCGCGGCGCGCGGCCCCTGCCAGGTGTGCACCACGGCGTCCGGCTCTCGCATAATGGCACTGGCCTGAATCACCTTGGCGCGAGAAACGTCCTGCACGAACTCGGACACGTAGTCGTCGGCCGGCAGCGTGACGATCTCCTCGGGTGTGCCTTCCTGCACTATCTCCCCGTCGCGCATGATGGCGATGCGGTCGCCAATCTTGAGCGCCTCGTTGAGGTCGTGGGTGATGAACACGATGGTCTTCTGGACCTGGGTCTGCAGCGCGATCAGCTCGTCCTGCATTTCGCGCCTGATCAGGGGGTCGAGGCCGCTGAACGGCTCGTCCATCAGCATCACCTCGGAGTCGACCGCAAGCGCGCGGGCTAGGCCGACCCGCTGCTGCATTCCGCCGCTCATCTCGCGTGGGTAGTAGTTCTCCCAGCCGCCCAGGCCCACCGTGTCGATGGCGGACTGTGCCAACTCGTACATTACTGTCTTGTCCAAGCCACGAATCTCCAGCCCGAATGCCACGTTGTCCAGCACGCGGCGGTGCGGCAACAGGGCGTAGTGCTGGAACACCATCGCCACCTTCGACCGCCTGAACTCCAACAACTGCACCGGGGTGTAATCTCGAACGTCCTCGCCGTCGAAGCGAATGCTTCCCCTGGTGGCCTCTATCAGGCGGATGAGGCAGCGCACGAGCGTTGACTTGCCACTTCCCGACAGGCCCATCACAACGAATATCTGGCCGCTTTGGACGTTGAACGACACGTCGCGCAGGGCAACGACATTGCCCAGCTCTTCCTGGATCTCGGTGCGGCTCTTGTGGATGTTCTCACTTTCGAACACGCACTCAGGCCGTCCGCCGAACACCTTCCACAGGCCGGAGACTTCGATTACATGGCTCTGAACGCTCATGTTCCCCAATCCTCTGAAGTCACAAACTGCCGTCCCTGGCACCTTTGGGGCGGTTGCTCGGCTCCATACTCCATGCTACCTTAATGTGGCGCGGCTGATGCACTCTGCCCAAGCATATCCCATTTAGCCGACTGCCGCTCTTTGTGTCAACTATCGCGCCATTGTGAATCCCACGCATATTAGGGCTTTGGCTACGTTTTGCCACATTGCCAAGCAACCCGATTAAGGCAAAGGCGAACGCGTCCCGGTAGCCGCCTCACGTGGGTATGCGCGCCCCATCCAGGAGAACTACATGATAGTAGTCCAGTGTGAGTTCGACGGCGCGATCGCCGAGGAGGACGTGGGCGCGGCGTTGCTGGGCATGTTCAACCCGTCGGGGCTCGGCAGTCCCAGGCCGGAACCGGGTGTCATCGCACCCAGCGAAGAGCAGCGCTTGGCCGCGTTGTATGCCCAGGTGGGCGTCGGAAGGGAATCTGTCCTGGATTTCGTGCTTGGCGTCGTGGTGGTCAGGTACGACTTCGACCAGTTCGTGAACTACTGCAGGGGCGAGTCCATACGCCTGGTCGTCGTCAGCACCGGCCTTGACCTGTACGTGAATCCGACACTGGAATCGCTTGGATTCGACGACTTGGAAATCCACACAGGTAGGGCTACATTCGTGGGAAATGGTGTAAGCGTTGAATACGCGGGACCGGACGGCGCGCCGGTCGAGCGCGGGTTCAAAAGCGCCTTCGTTCGCAACTTCAGGGAGCAGGGCCACACCGTGGTCTACGTGGGCGCCGGCGCGTCGGACCTGGACGCGGCCCGCGAGGCCGATTTCGCAATCGCAAGGGACGCGCTGGCGGACACGATGGAGGCGGCGGGGTTTCCGCATTACACGTTCGACACCTTCGGGGACGTTGCCCGAATCATCATCGAGATAGGGAAGCTGCCCGGCACCTAGCAGGCTTCCGCGAGCTAGGAGCCTCCGCCTCGGCGCCGAAACAGGTCCAGGAACCTGGACTCATAGTACTTGAACAGGCCCCAGCGGTCCAGTTCCTGCTTGAGCGCTTCGGGGTTGTCTCCAAGCGCCACCTCCCTGAACAGCCGCTCGATTCGCAGCACCGCGGCCTGCGGTACCCCACCCAAGTGGGGTTGCGGCTCCAGCAGTCCCCGCTGGCGCAGCTCCCGCGCGTTATCGTTTGCCGACATCGAAGTGAACTCGTAGGCGAACTTGAGCAGCGCCAAGTCCCAGTACTCGTCCACGCCCACCATGACGACCGACATGTTCTCGTTGCGGCGGTCCAGGTCCTCGCTCAGCGAGTAGGCTATGTCGTCGGTCACACCGCTCACCGTGTCGAAGTTGTGGACTTCGTTTCGGTACTGGTAGAGCAGGCCGGAATTGTTCGGTCCGTAGGTGTCGGACAGGTATCGCAGATACTCGTAGGCCTCGTCGCGAAACCCGTCCAGATTCATGGCGTAGGTGGGGGTGACGATAGTCGGCCTCTCGGCGATCACCCTGCCCGTGCGCACCACGCCCTCCTGGCTCCGGTCTTCCAGGTCCTCGTACATCGGCTCGGTCACCACGTAGTACTTCACGTTCGTGGTGCCGAACGTAGCCAGGCTCTGCTTGGGCAACCGGACTATCCAGGTCTGCTCTACGGCCCTAATCCAATCCCTGTCTTCGAGCATGGCTAGCGCCTGCCTCCCCAACCGGTTGGCCGCGCGCCGTGAAGGCGGCCGCTTGTGCGTGTCGTCCGTGGCCCGGTCGTGAACGGCCTGTCCGGCAAGCTCACCTCCTCAGCCGCCTGCCGAGGGCGAGCCCCAGCACGCCCAGACCCAGCGCGACGGCGGCGCCGTCTACGCCGCGCGGGCCGGCGTCGCTCGGACGCGAGCACGCGCCGCCGCCGGTGTCGTCCTGTTCGGCCGGGCCAGGCTCAGCGGTCGCAGTGGGCGGGGGTGCGGCCTCGGCAACGACCGCGGCAGTCGGAGTCGCGGCCGGCTCAGGCGTGGGCGTGGGCGTTGCCTGCGATCCGCTGATGAGGTCGCTGAGGTTGTACGCCGAAATGGTGGGCCGCGGTATCGGCGTCGGGCGGGCGCGCTCCCTGACGTCCACCTCGAGTCGTGGAGCACCAATCGCGTCGCGCCACTGGTTCTCGAGGCCGATTCGGTTAACGCCGTAGGCCGCCTGCAGCGCGTCGTCCATCGGCTCGCCGGACTTCAGCAGCCCCATGAGCTCGGTCATCGGTTGCGGGCCGTAGACGCCCACCATGAAACGGACGATGCTGCGTGCCTGCCCGTAGAAGATGATCACGTCTTCGGGGTCTCCGGGGAGCACTGGCATGGAGGTCAGGTGCAGCAGCCTGTCGGTCTCGATGGCGAACTCCACGGCGACCGTGTAGGAAAGGCTCGGATCCGTATTGCCGAACTCGGCCAGGCCCTCGTCCAGCCAGGCGGGAACCGAGCGAAACGCGCTGTCGCCGGAGCGGTGCGTGAGTATGTGCGTCATCTCATGGGACGCGGTGCCCCTGGACAGCCGCCCGCTGCCGAGCACCAGGAGCGTGCCGATGTTGGAGAACGCCTGGCCCTCGGTGATCAGCTCGCGCCTGATGGTCGTGCTGCCGGGGGGCAGCGCCTCCAGCATCTCCAGGGTGTTGTTGTACATGGTGACGCGAATAGGCTCGGTGATATCGGCGCCGAGCAGTGGCCCCATTACGGCGAGCGTCTGCGTCATGGCGTCCAGGATTAGCTCGGCGCGCTGCTTTACCGGGCCGTGGTAGGCGACCGTAACAGCACCCTCCTCGACCTCCCCCCACTCGAAGCGGGTGTCGACGTACACGAACTCTTCCGGTGCAGTATCCAGCCGGTTGCCCTCGGTGTCTTCGATTTCGAAGTTGTAGGTGATCAGAGTGCCCGGCGGGATGAACTTCGCGGAGGTATTGGTGCGCCAAAGCAGCTCGCCGTCCACGAGGTCGCCGGACTCCTCCAGGTCGAGGTAGTCGTAGGACTTGCGCGGCTCGGTGCCAGTCTGGAATCTGACGCTCACGGCGTCGATGGCGTTGTCGGACTCCAGGCTGAGGCGGAATCGGATGCCCTGGGGGAACTCGCTCGAGACCTCCGACGACATCACGCGAATCGGCCCTTCCTGGGCGCGGGCCCCTCCGCCGAAGGGCGCAAGCGCCGCGAGGGCCAGCACCGCTGCCACGACGGCGATGCCCACCGCGGCCAGCACTCGGAAGCGTCGTCGAGGGCTACCCTTCGGACGCATCCCTGTCCTCTCCGCCGTCCTCCTGCTCGCTCACCGCTTCAAGCAGATGCGACAGGAACTCCTCCTCGGTGACCGCCCCGCTGAACGCCACCGAACCGTTTACGACGGTCATCGGCACGCCCCTGACGCCATACGCCTGGGCCAGCGCCGGAAACTCCTGTATCTCAACAACGTCTGCGGTCACTCTGCCGCTCTCGATCGCCATGGCGTGGGCCACACGGGCCACGGTTGGGCAGTACTGTCAAGAGGGTGTTACGAACACCTGCAGATGAACGTCCTGCTTCAGTCCCTTGAGAGCGCGGCGCGTCTCGAGGGCCAGCGGGCTGCGCTTGGCAGAAGTCGTAACGATCGTTTCGAGCAGCACGGGGAACTCCATGCCGGAGGGCAGGCCGTAGAAACGCACGTTCTTCATGCCGTTGGAGCTTACGACTATGGCGGGTATCCGGCTGATGCCGTCCTCCTCCGCCTGCTGCTGGTCGGCGTAGAAGTCCACAACGTCGAGATCCAGTTTCGGCGAGAGCTCGCACACCTCCTCGAGGAGCTGTTGGGCGGGCGAGCACGTCTGGCACTCGCGGCCGGGAATGTACAACCCGCCCATCTCGTTCTTGGAGTAGAGTGTGAGTTTCACGTCACCCTTCAGTTCGAGATCGAGCTTGCTCTTTACTGCGTCTTTGTCCTGCTGTCGGAGTATTGGCATCTCAAAGTCCCTTTGTCGTGCTCCACGATCCGGTATCACGTTCTTGGGGAGATCTGGAATCCGCGCGCTTAACGTCTGATCTCTCGGTCTACTGTTTGTCTCCCAGCGACCGCCACGAGTGCGCGAGCCGCTGGCACATCGTGAACAGCGTCAGCGCAGCGATGGCCGCCAGCGCTGCCAGCCCGGCCTCAGGCAACCAGTGCCCGGCGACAAGTCCCACGCCCAGCACGGCCACGCGCTCGGGCCGCTGCATCAGCCCAACCTTGCACTCTATACCCAGTCCCTCGGAGCGCGCCCTGAGGTAGCTGACCATGAGCGAGCCGACGAGCGCGGCGTACACCAGCGGCGACCCCCATTCCGGCCCGCGCTGCGTGTAGTGGACGAGCAGCCCCAGCAACACCAGCGCTTCGGAAAGCCGGTCCACTACCGAGTCTAGCAGGGCGCCGAACCTGGTTGCCCTGCCCGTGCTCCGCGCCAGCGCGCCGTCCAGCATGTCGAACACGCCCGACGCGAGCAGCACGACGCCGCCCGCCAGCAGACTGCCTGCCGCGATGAGGTACGCACTGACTCCGGCGATCGCCAGACCCAGCAGCGTGACGGCGTTTGGCCCAAGCCCGACACGGGAGAGCGCGGCGGCGGCCGGCATTTCGAAGTAGCGCGAGATGGCTCTTCGGGCGTCGTCCCTTCTCATGCGAGGCGGCTCACGGGCGGCCCCGCGCGGGGCCTCGTTCGGGACAGGCAGGGCATCCGCTAACGGACCATGGCCGGCTGGCGCGACTCCAGCAACGTCTCGTAGTAATCCATCACCTTGCCGGCAACTATCTCCCACCTGTATTCGTTCGCCTTCTTTCGCCCCCGCTCGGCGAGCGAGGCGCGAAGCTCCGGCGCGCCGAGCAGGGACGATATGGCGTCCGCGAGCGCGTTGTCGCTCTTCGGCTCGACGAGAAGGCCCTCCTCGCCATGGGTTATAACGCTGGCGTAGCCGTCTATGTTAGTGGCAACCACCGGTTTGCCTGCGGCCATAGCCTCCAGAAGCACGATTCCGAAGCTCTCCCTGCCCGTGGCAGGCGAGCAGAAAATGTCCGCGGACTTGAAGTACCTGGCCTTTTCCTCGTCCGTCACCCGTCCAAGAAACTCGACGTCCTTCAGGTTGCGCTCGCTCATGATTCGGTAGGAGTCTTCGTCAGGATTGCCGGCGCCGACGACCAGGAGACGCAGATTGGGCCAGTCCCACTTCAGCTTGCTGAACGCGCCCAGTAAGTACTTCAGTCCCTTGCGCTTTTCCAGCCGTCCCACGAACAGCAGATTTATCATGCCGTCCCTGAGATGCGGGAAGGGTTCGGCGGTGGCGAACTCTTCGACGTCGATGCCGTTCGGGATGATGCGATACCCGGCGGGGAAGTGGCCGCTGATGTACCGGTACGCGGGAGGGGATACGGCTATGCGGCCCTGCAGCATGCGGAAGTGCCGCATTACCACGCGCTTGACTCCAACGTGATAGAGCCAGGTGCCCTGGAAGGAGTGAAAGGTGGCCACGTTGGGCGTGCCCATGGCCGCCGTTTGGCTGAGGACGTTCAGCGGCACGAACCCGGAGAAAGGCTCGTGCAGGTGCACGACGTCGAACTTTTCGCGTTGAAGCATCTCCTTGATGCGCGGCTGGAGCCAGACGGAGAAGGAGACGCGGGCGATGGAGCCGCCGCTGGGCACGGGCACTGGTCTGCCCATGGGGATGAAGTCCTCGTCATCGATAGTTTGGGGCGCGGAGCACGGGGCTATCACCCGTACGCTGTGACCCCATTCGCGGAACTGCCCGGAGAGCTTGTTGATGTGAACGGATACGCCGCCCGGAACGGCGTGGTCGTAGGGCGATACGAATGCGATTTTCATACGCCGCGGCCCGCGCCCGTGGTCATAGACCGGTACCCCCTGGTGTCCATGTTGGCGGGCCTCTTCGTGAGCTTGCCAGCCGGCGCCGCCTACGGCCCGGAAGGCGCCGCGGACGTGGGGATTCCCCGCATCACTCGCCGCGCCCCACAATGAAGTCCTCCACCAGTTGCCTGGCCTCGTCGTCGGTGTACTGGACCGGCGGCGACTTCATGAAGTAGGACGACGGCCCAATTATAGGCCCCGCGATTCCCCTGTCCTTGGCAATCTTGGCACATCTTATGGCGTCTATCACTACGCCTGCCGAGTTGGGGCTGTCCCACACCTCCAGCTTCAGCTCCAGGTTGATCGGCACGTCGCCGAAGCTGTTGCCTTCCATTCTAATGTAGCACCACTTGCGGTCGGAGAGCCATTCCACGTAGTCGCTTGGGCCGATGTGCACGTCGCCTCGGTCGATGACGTGGTCGATCTGCGATGTCACCGAGCCTGTCTTGGAGATCTTCTTGGATACCAGGCGCTCCTGCTCTTTCATGTTCAGGAAGTCGGAGTTGCCTCCGAAGTTCAACTGGTAGGAGCGCTCCAGGTCCACGCCTCGGTCCATGAACAGCCTCGTCAGCACTCGATGGACGATGGTGGCGCCGACCTGCGACTTGATGTCGTCGCCGATGATTGGCGCGCCGGCTTCGCTAAAGCGCCGCTGCCAGTAGTTGTCGGTGCCGCTCGCGATGAACACGGGGATGCAGTTGACGAAAGCGCACTGTGCGGAGAGCACCTGCTCAACGTACCATTTCGTCGCCTCTTCGGAGCCGACCGGCAGGTAGTTGACCACCACGTCGACCTCGCGCTCGCGCAGCAGGCTGGCCACGTCGTCCGTCGGCCCCGGCGCTTTCGTGATGACGCTGGACATGTACTTGCCGATTCCGTCGTGAGTCATGCCGCGCTGCACCGGAATTCCGAGGTGCGGCACGTCCTGAAACTTGATCGTGTTATTCGGCTCTGCGAATATCGCTTCGGAGAGGTCCAGGCCCACCTTGTTGGCGTCGATGTCCAAGGCGGCGACAAAGTTGATGTCCCCTATGCCGTACTCTCCCAATATCGGGTGCATCAGGCCGGGGATGGTCTGGTCGTTGGTGGCGTTCGCGTACTTGTGAACGCCCTGCACCAGCGACGAGGCGCAGTTCCCAACGCCAATGATGGCAACGTTAATTTGTCCCAACCGCAAGTCTCCTCGTACTATTGAAGGTTCGCGCGGCGACCCTGTGGACGCTCGGCGCGCGCGAAACGCACCCAACGCAGAACTTTGGCAGCGCGATTTTAGCATCAACAATCCGGCGATTCAAGCAAGCGGCCTTGCCGCCAGATGCGCCGCCAGCCCTGACAGCAACGTCTTACCGGGCGAACTGCTCTCCTCTGCGTAACAGAAAGGAAGCGGTCCCTGCAGTATAACAGTTGCACCTCGTTAGTGATGGCTTGTGTCTGCCACCCTCCATTTTAGTCGGCTTTGGCGATGGCTCCAGCGATGCCTTCTTCCGTAACCAGGCGTTGGACCATGCTTGACACCTCCGACACAGCGTAGTAGCATTACGCCCCGGATTCGCTGGCCCACATTTGGTGTGCAACAACAAGGAGCGCGACGGCACGCATGTCTGAGCTTACTTTCGGGGGAAACGTAAGATGACCCCACCGGCAACACCCTCACCCCCGCAGGACGAAACCTCGCCAGACGCGCGAGATGGGGGTTCGCTACCATTATGGCGCATCGGGGCGCTTGGCCTCGCCTTTCTCACCTTAGCCACCTTCCTCCTAGCAGCCCCGGATCTCTCAGCCTCACCCAACCTCCAGGCCCAGTCCTCCTTCTTCTCCCAACCATCCTTCGACCCCGGCGAGACCGCCGTCTTCCACGTTGCCGACTCCGATCTCGACACCCTCTTCTCCTGCACCGCGACGTGGGTCGACGCCGACCCCGACGGCGTGACGTGGGACGAGTACACCTACTGGAACATCTTCACCGGCGAGCCCGCGCCGTCGGCGTTCCAGGGCCACGGCTCCGGATGCGCCTTCGTGTCAGCTTCCACGACGCCTCTCGAGGACATGCCCGACCTGGGGGGCCAAGAGTGGGCCGCCACCGTCAACGGGGTGGAGACCGTGATAGCGGAGTTCTACGCCGACGGCGAGTTCGCCGGCGATGCCGCGTTGAGCATTTACGTGACGAGCACCAGCACCGTCGCGATACCGTTCTACTTCCATGCACAGAACAGCTACGCCGCCGCGGCTCAGCGGGTGCGGGTGACGAGCGTCGCCGACCCGGTGGGCGAGTGGGCGTCGCTTGCGGAGGTGGCGAGCACCACGGACAGCGGCGCGGCCGTCAGGTCCGGCGTGTTCAGGGGGTCGGTCGAGCTGAAGGCGGATGTCGCCGTGGTGGAGGGAGACGGGGCGGTGCGAGTTAACGGCGTCGGCGACGTAGTGCAGCTTACGTACTACGGGCCGACGGGGCAGACGGCGGTGAGCACCGCGTCCGCACAGGTCGGGGGCCTTCCGCCATCTCCCACGCCCACCCCCACGCCGACGGCCACGCCGCTGCCGGACATAGCCTTCTCTCGGCCCTCCTTCCTGCCCGGCCAGCGCGCTGTGTTCTACGTGACAGACTCAGGCCTGAACAGCCTGTCATCGTGTACGGCGAGGTGGACCGACGCCGTGCCCGACGGCGTGACGTGGGACTTCCTCACCTACTGGAACATCTTCACCGGTGCGCCCGCGCCGTCGGCCTACCAGGGACGCGGCTCCGGCTGCGGATACGTGTCGACTGCGGACACGCCGGTCGAGCCGATACCCTGGCTGGGCCATCCGTGGCTCGCCACGATCAACGGGCAGGAACACCACGTCACGCAGTATCACGAGGGGGATGTCATGATAGACATCCCCGACCTGGCGAGCTCCAGCACCGTTGCGTTGCCCTTCTACTTCCACGGCCACGACACTTACCCCGCGTCGTCCCGGCGCGCTCGCGTTTCGAGCGGCGCGGACCCGGCGGGAGAGTGGGCGGCGCTGAGGGAGGTCGTGAGCACCGTGGACGGCGGCGCGGCCGTCGACTCGGCCGTGTTCAGGGGCTCGGTCGAGCTGAGGGTGGACGTCGACGCGGTGGAGGGGGACGGCGTGGTGCGGGTTGACGCCGGGGGCGATAGGCTGCGCCTGCGCTACTACGGGCCGTCGGGGGGCAATGTCGTGGGCGCGTCGACCGCGCTGGTGCCGGCTCCGGCGGCCACGGATACGCCCGTGCGGACGGCGGCGCGCAGAAGGCGGCCCACGCCGGAGCCAACGCCGACCATCACGCCGACGCGAACGCCCATTCCGGTAGTCAGGCGAATCGCGACTCTGACTCCAACGCCGGCCCCCACGCACACGCCGTCGCCTACCGCCTTGCCTACGGCAACGCCCCGTGCCACGCCGACGCCCCGAGCCACGCCGACGCCCACGATTACGCCCACGCACACGCCCTGGCCCACAGCGATGCCCACCGCAACGCCAACACCTTCACCCTCGCCCACCGCCACGCCAATGGCGACGGCCACGGCCACGGCAACGGCCACACCGACGCCGACTCTCACGCCGACCGTCACGTCCACGCCCACTGCCCCCGTCGTCGAGCGAAGTCCGCCCGCGCCGGCTGAGAGTCCAGCCGCGACGGTCCCGCCGCTACCCGTGGAGGAGCCGGACTCCGGCGGAGGGTGCGGGCGTCCGGCCGGCGGGACGGCGGCGCTGACGGCAGTGGCCAACCTGGCGATGCTGGCCGCGCCGCTCGGGCTGGCGGCTGTGCTTCGCCGCAAGCGGCGGCCGTAGCCGATCGGCAGGCGGCGCTCGCTCACAACGGGGCGCCTGCGGCAGGATGGCGTTCTCGGGGCTGAAGGTGGATCTGGACTTGGCCGCGAACAGAGTGTCACGGCGGCCTGGCCACGAATCTGCCGTGGAGGATCTGCGGCCCGGGCCGTGCTGCCGGGGCGGGTCCAGCGCGGGCGCCGGCGTCCGGGGCTTGGGGGCGGAGTCGCCGTCTGGTAACATACCCTTTCGGCGGAGGGCCGGGAGCGCCCGTCTCCGTAATCGCTTAACACGGCTGATGCAATGTCGATGCTATGGAACAGTTCGCGCGATGAACTGTACACCGCCGAATGGGTGGTGCCCTGCGTCCTCGCCCGCTCTCAGCGGCCGGGCTACCCCGTGGACCGGCCGTCCGCGAGCAAGATCGTCGCCTGGGCGGAGCGTGTCCGCGAAATGGGCGTGCGCGGGATACTGTGCATTCTCGACGACTCGCAGTTGGCCCACTACGACGGACTCGGCCTGGACGGAGGCGGCCTGTTGGCTTACTACCGCTCCTTGGGCTTCGCGGTGAGACACGTGACCGCAGACGACCATAAGCGCCCCCCACTGTCAAGTGCCGAACTGGACGAGGTGTGGCGGGCGTTCCTGCAGCTAAGCCAGCCGGTGCTGGTGCACTGCAGCGCGGGGCGCGACCGCACCGGCGCCGCGCTACAGCACATTCTGGGCCGGCTCGCAAGCGGCGAGTGACGCTGACAACTCCGCCCTGCTCTGGTATAATTCGATGACCCCGAGGTGGAGCCGCCTAGCACCGGCGGACGTGCCGAAGTGGCGGAACGGCAGACGCGCTACGTTCAGGGCGTAGTACCCGCAAGGGTGTGTGGGTTCAAATCCCTCCTTCGGCACCAACCACAAGTCACCCAAAGTCCGTTGCGTGCGCTTGTAGCTCAGTGGATAGAGCGCAGCCCTGCGGAGGCTGAGGCCGTGGGTTCGAGTCCCGCCAAGCGCGCTTTCCGCACCCACCGCCGAACGCGGCCGCGTTCCAAGACAAGGCGACTGCGCTCCTCGGCCGATCCCGGGGCGATTAGCTCAGGCGGTTAGAGCGTCTGTCTTACACACAGAAGGTCTGAGGTTCAAGTCCTCAATCGCCCACCAGTCCGGGATCATTGCTAGAACCGGAGTGAATTCGAACTCACACTGGTTTTCAATCAACACTCGCTGGGAATGTGCATCAGGACAGTCAAGGCCTATAGACCGACAGGGACTGGGGCGTAATGCGTACCAGTGCTACCTTCACGTTTGCTTGGGAAGCACAGAAGGTGTTACAACCATCAGTTAAGTGCACATAAAGACTCCTGTTGCGCAATTGCCGAGATTTCCACATGGTCACCCGCCTCTGGCTCGCTTTGTTGTTGTTCGCGGCCGCAGCCGCGGTCGCAACGGTTGGCTGTGTACGAGTCTCGGGCGGTAACCAGAGTCTCCCCCCGGCGGCGCCGCCGACGGCAACCGGAATAGCAGCTCCTGACCCGACTTTCGGCCCAACCGGCCTTGCGACGCCAAATCCCGCTGTCAGCGCGCCCGAGCCAACCGCCGCCCACGTCCCGACGCCGACGAATTCCCCGCTGCCAAGAGAGACCCCGACAAGAAGCCAGCCGGATAAACACTCCATTGGGCGGGACAAGTCCCGATGGAACAACAGCGCGCAGATGGAGCCGCATTGGACTGCGGACGGCACTCACATTGTGTTTGGCGATGCGGGAAGGATATATGTGATTGACGCGGACGGTACCAATCTCGTCTCATTATCGGGATCATTTGAGCCGCTTGATCAGCGTGATCTATACAACGAGACAGTGGAGATAGACGTTTCTCCTTCGCCTTCACCTGACGGTCTATCGGTTGCCTACACAACGCTCAGGTACACAGATGCCGACTGGGGGGGACACACCTACGAACTCGCAACACAACCTATAGGCGGCGGGGAGCGCCGGCGGCTTACGGACAATGACTGGAATGACGTGAGCCCCGCCTGGTCACCTGATGGATCACGAATAGCGTTTGTGTCGGAACGCGAAGACGGCCCCAGGGTCTACACAATAGCCCCGGACGGTTCCAGCGAGCGAGCTATTGCTTCGGACATCAGAGTCCAGACCGACGCCCCCGTCTGGTCACCGGACGGCAGTCGTCTCGCCTTCGTTGCGGAGGAGGGGAAGTACTACGAATCGGTAAAGTACTGGGATCATCCATACGCCTCCGCCAGTGTCGAGAAGACCAGCACTTACGCTCACGAGATCTTTCGCGAGGCCATCTACCTCGTGGACGCGGATGGCTCGAATCTGACCAAGCTGGCATGGGCCGACGCGACAGATGAGGCGCCACGCACACGCGAAAGCCACGGTGATCTGTATGAAACTCCAGAGGAAGATGTCACCAGATTCCGTTGGTCGCCGGACGGCAAGCGAATCGCCTTTGTCGCCCACTACTATGGTGAACCGGACGGGTTGTACGTCGCGTCGGCCGACGGTTCCGAGGTAAACAAGGTGTTCGACGTCGCCACGACCGCAGAGCCTGGACATGATTATACGGGCCGGATACTGGACGTTGCCTGGGCTCCGGATAGCTCGCACGTTAGCTTCGAGGTCGGTCGAATCAGGTCGTTCAGGCGGGGTTACTGGCACCCGTGGGCAAGCGTATACGCCGTAAGCGCGGACGGTTCTTCGCTTCGGGTGGAAATTGACAAGGACGAGGTGAAATACCACCTGAGATGGTCGCAAAGGGTGGTGGGAACCGGTCCCAGGCGAATCGTACGATACACCCATAGCACAGGACCAAACGTAGACCGTGAGGTCAGGGGTTGGATACTATCGACCGTTGGCTGGGGCGAATCCGACGAGAGGGTGCTGGTCAGAACCGCAGGCAATCGGCTGGTGGCCGCGAATCCCGTGCAGAGGGAGGCCTCTGTGGACGCCGGGCTATGCAGCGATAATCGGGTGGTGCCCAATGCGGAGTCGAATATCGGCCTGGTAATCGACTGCGTCGTACTTCTGTACATCAGGGATGAACTGGCAAGTGACGAAGTGTTGTACTGGACAGCCGACGTCCCTATCCAGGAGTGGCCGGGAATCACTTTGGGAGGAAGTCCTCCCCGTGTTCATGCCCTTGAGTCTGTTCCGGGCGTAACGCTCAACGGCACGATCCCACCCGCGATCAGCAAGCTGACAGAACTAAGGGTGCTCCGGTTGGAAGGGGATGAGCTGAGCGGCAGCATCCCACCTGAGTTGGGAAGGCTCGACAGGCTGGAGGTCCTGAACTTGGGGCACTGGGGCGCAACACACAATAATTTTACAGACGACATCCCTCCGGAGTTGGGCAACCTCACCAATCTGAAGGTTCTGGATCTCAGTTACAACAAGCTGGATGGCGCCATACCCTCTGAGTTGGGCAACCTGCCGGAACTGGAGGAACTGGACCTTTGGCACAACCCTTTGCGAGGAGACATACCCCGTGAGCTGGGCAGGCTGGCGAGTCTGCGGATGCTCCATCTGGGAGGAAACGTCAGCCTGCTGACGGGGTCTGTACCACCCGAGATCGGTGATCTCACAAGACTTAGGGACGTGCGGTTAACCGGACCACAATTGGCCGGATGCCTCCCCTCGAAGTTTCGACAGATCTCGGAACTTTACGTGAAACTGCCCTTCTGTCCTCCCCAGAATACCCTTGACTCCCGGTCAGTGAACACCCGCGAGGCCAGGCCTGTCCTGTCGAGAGATGGACCGCTGCTTCTGGAGATGAGAGACCGATTGGCCGGAGAGGCCTCGCTGAATTGGGACTTCCACACTCCTATGGACCAGTGGGAGGGAATCGCAGCCGATTCCCAATCGAACAGCGTCGTACAACTGGCCTTGGCAGACCGCGGTTTGACCGGTAGCATTCCACCGGAACTGAGCCA
The DNA here is from genome assembly GCA_965226695.1 of Dehalococcoidia bacterium. Taxonomy (GTDB): domain Bacteria; phylum Chloroflexota; class Dehalococcoidia; order Lucifugimonadales; family CATOSD01; genus CATOSD01. Next base: position 1,281,348 of record OZ245405.1, on the reverse strand, counting down.
GCTGCGAGACCTTCGGTACCTCGACCTCTCGCGAAACAAGTTGACCGGGACCGTTCCCGCCAGTCTGGGCCGGTTACATGAGCTGCGATCAATTATACTGTACCGCAACCTGTTGTCCGGCGAGATACCTTCGCAACTCAGTGGCCTCTCCAAGCTGCACTGGATCGACCTGGCGAGGAACGAGCTCACCGGCGACATTCCCGCGTCACTAGGTGAACTGACGGAGTTGCGAGTGCTCAGCCTGGCCGGAAACCGCCTCACCGGTGCCATTCCGCCGGAGCTTGGCCGATTGACTCTGCTCGAAGGGCTATACCTGGGTGGCAACGATATGAAGGGAGAGCTGCCGCAAGAACTCGCATCCCTCTCCCGCCTTTCGGTCCTCCAACTTCATGATATGGGGTTGAGCGGCGCCGTTCCCTCCTGGCTGGGCCAGCTTTCAGAACTGACGTCCATCGGCCTTGGGAACAACAACCTCACCGGCCCAATCCCATCGTCTCTCGGTGACCTTTCCAAGCTGGAGCGTCTCCGGCTTTCCGGGAACAATCTAACGGGCGCCATTCCTCCAGAACTGGGCCGCATAACAAGCTTGGTAGGCCTGTACCTCAGTGAAAACAATCTAACGGGCGGCATTCCTCCCGAATTGGGGCATCTGACTAATCTACGTCAAGTGTGGCTGGACATGAACTCCCTCACAGGTGGGCTGCCTGAGTCGTTGGGCAATCTCAGAGCTTTGGTCGATCTATTCCTCGAAGACAATCAACTGTCCGGTAGCATACCTACGCGGCTCGCCTTGCTGCCCAACCTGGAGTCCCTGTCGCTGGAAGGCAACAAGCTGACCGGAACCATCCCTGTCGAGTTTGGGCAATCCCCGAACCTGGAGTACCTGGACATCAGCTACAACAGGCTCAGCGGGGCAATTCCCGCCGAACTGGCCGATGCGCCAAACCTGCGAATCCTGCAACTGCACAACAACAGATTCAGCGGATGCAAACCGAGGCAACTGCTCAAGATCGAACATCACAATCTCGATTCGGTTTACCTACCCTGGTGCTGAATATGTTCGGTGGCTTGCTCAAACAGCGACAATTGCCTTTGGCGGTGGTCACAACTGTTTGTGCCTGCCTGTGCACAGGTTCATCTGGGGCCCAGAGGGTGCCGCATCAGTTACCAATCAGAACGTGATAGCGACCGAGTCGACCCATACGGACGTCAATCCGCCCACCGGCGAACCGGAGTCCAGGCACGCCTGGATAGGGGGCCACGACGGGCTTGTTCCCGGACCGGGCCGATTCCAAGGCCACGTGAGCCACAAAAGCTGGCCCCGCACCGCTCTAATAGCTGCGGAACAGCTCGCCCCAGTCGGTGCGCATCGCCTCCTTCACCCGACCGCTGCCCTTGAACCTCAGCCAGTAGCCGTTGTGGTAGACGTTCGACCCCGCAATGGCAAGGTGGACGAGCGGCGACCTGAGAAGCAGATTCTCCAACCGTTTCAGCGGCCCCCAGTAGACCAGCTTCTGGAACCGGCTGGCGAAGGTGTTTTCCGACCCGCTGAAGCGCCAGTCCACGGACGAGATGTCCTCGCCCGCGATGTTGATGTCGCCCACCTCGCCGCAACCCAGGCCCGCCTCGTGCGCCAGGCGGATGAAGCCTATCGACATCGGGTCGAACCCCATCATCTTTGCCGCTACGGCGTCTATCGCCACTTGGTCTGCGCTCGCAAGAATGACGTTCTTGGTGTGCCAGCGCATGGCCCTGGGGCCGGGTCCGTCACCGGCGAACGTGCCGTCCGTCACCGCGAAAATGCCGGGGTGTATCTCCTTCTGGATTTGAAGCAGGTCGACCAGGGTTTCGTGGATGACCGAGTGAGTCCAGTGCCGATTGTGATTCAGCAGCCCGCCAAAGGCGTTCTTCATCGCGCCGGTTATGGTGGTGAACACGTGGGTCTTCATCGTAGGCAGGTGAACGATGTTCTTGCCCGGCAGCGCCTCCGGAATTCGGAAACCGCGCGGATACACCTTGTCCAGCGCCAACATCGGCGAGCTAGGAGTGTATTCGACCCAGCGGGCTTCTTCGAGGTGCAGGCTCTCGAGGCCGTACCTGTCCTCGACCGCCTGGTGCTTGTTGTTGACCGCTCCCTCGCGGGCATCGACAACGACTGTGCCGTTGTGAGTGGGAATCAGATCGCGGTAGCCGTCCGCCGACAGCGCGCGCACCACGCCCTCGAGCTGCCACGGCGTGGTCGAGCAGGCGGGGTAGTAGTGCTGCCACGATATGTTGACCTTGAGCAGAGTGGGCGTCGCCTTCGACAGGCTCTGCTCGTAGCCGGCCAGGCGCATGGCGCGCCCGACGTCGTCCAGCACAGTTTCGGGGGAGGTGTACACCACCGCCACCGTGGGCCTGGTTCGCGGGCCGAGCCGCGCGGCCGGCTGAGCATAAGTCTGCGTTGTGTCAGCCATCGTGGACCCCCTCGCGTAATCGGACTCGATGCGCCCGCGGCGAGCGCGAACGCCTTGCCCGTGAGACACACCGTGCCTGGTAAAGATTATAGAATCTCTCCCGCCTCTAGTCTACGCGCGAGGAGAGCCACCGTAAGGCGAGGCACGCAATGGCACGCTGTGTTCGGCGATCGCCCGTGCGGCGTACCAATATCTTGCACCGCTCGCCAGCCTATGCTAGAATGCACCACGGTCGCATAGCTGTTACCAAAGGCAAACCTGCAACGCTCGTGGACCTTGGTGATAAGATGCCGGCTTGAATCACTATCCGGGGAGGATGTCACCAAATGGTCTTCGAAGACAGAACGCTCGCTTGCGTGGAGTGCGGGGAATCGTTCACATTCAGTGTGGACGACCAGCAGTACCACCAGGAAAAGGGCTATACGAACGAGCCTAAGCGATGCCCGAACTGCAGGCAGGCGCGACGCTCAGAGCGCCGCTACGGCGACAATTTCGGCGGTGGCGGTGGCGGTGGCGGCGGTGGCGGCGCTGGCGGCGGCGGATTTGGCGGGAGCTTCGGCCCGCGCCAGATGTACCCCGTGAAATGCGCCCAGTGCGGCGCCGATGCCGAAGTGCCGTTCCGGCCTCGCGGCGACCGGCCCGTTTACTGCAACGACTGCTACAGGCAGCAGCGCGACAGTCAGCGCAGCTACCGCTAGGCGCTTGCCAGCCCACCGCTGGAACACATTGGGTCCCGCGCCCTGGCCGGCAGGATCGGCATTTGGGCGCGGGCGTAGCCTGGCCCGTACGGCAGCGACGACGGTGGGCCAAGGAGTTGTATGGCGAAGAAAGAGGCCATAGAGGTCGAAGGCACAGTCACGGAGGCGTTGCCTAACGCAAACTTCCGGGTCGAGTTGCCCAACGAGCACAAGGTGCTGGCCTACGCCTCGGGCAAGATGCGGCGGTACTTCATCCGCATCCTGCCCGGTGACCGGGTGTTGGTGGAGCTGTCCCCTTACGACCTCGCGCGCGGCCGGATCACTTACCGCTTCAAGTAGCGCTGGGCGGCTTCACCCCCGTCCTAACCTTCCCCTCTCGATGGGGGAAGGTGTTCCTTGATGTCCCCTTCCTTGGAGAGGGATGCTACCGCAGCTACTCCAGTGCGCCCAGCTCGATAACTCCAATCCCGTCGTCTGCGATCATTCGCGTCCCGTAAGTTTCGCACAACCGCGCTGCCGTACGCAGCGTTCGTTCCGCCGACTCCCTGCCGGCCATTACGGGACGGCCTCGCTGCGAGCGCGGCGTGGCGTATCCCAGCTCGATGGGATGCAGCAGTATCCGGCTCGCGCCGCTGCGGCTGAGTCGCAGTTCCGCGACCACACTCTCCCAATACATGGCGTTCGCGGTGAACCCTCGCGTGTCGTCCTGCGATCGAAGGTCGTAGAAGTCCGCTGGAGTCGCAGCCATTCCCAGACCCGCGCTCTCGTACAAGTCGGCAGGGAGGCGCGGCACGACCTCGTTCTGGAACATCAGGTTGCCCAGGCTGTAGAAGATGGGCCGGTTCTTGTAGACTTCGATTCCGCGCAGAAAGTGGGGGCCGTGCCCGAACACGGCGTCCACTCCCTCGTCGACGCATCGCCTGGCGAAGGTCTCGAGGAACTCGGCTGGGGCTTCGTCTGTCGCGCCGGACTCGTGGCTGTGTACGCTCAGGAACACCCAGTCCGCCTGGCGGCGCGCCTCGCGCACCCACCTCAGAATGCCCTCTACGTCCCTCTCGCTGGGCGACGTTCGCACGGCAAAGCCGTCGCCCAGCGAGAACGAATGACCCAGAGTTCGGAGCAGGTCCGGGCGGTCGTCTCCGCCGCCTCCAAAGCCCATCTCGGCTTGCCAGGCGCGCCGCGCGGCGAAACCAAGCGCCTCGTCCAGGCGCCGCAACTCCTCGAAAGCTCGCGAGTCGACGACGTGGTCGGCTGACCAGCCCAGCGCGCTCACGCCGGGCCGACCGTGCAGGTCGTGGCGCTGCTCGCCGGCGGGCGATGCGGGGTCGAACGTCGCCGTGCAGGACAGCAGCGCCACGCGCCCGGCCGGGCATTCGACGTAGGCGGGCGCCCTCGCTTCGCTGAGGTTGCGGCCTATGCCGGAAAAGGCCAGGCCAGACCGCTCCAGGTTTCTCAGAGTCGTCATCAACCCACACTCGCCGTAATCGAAGCAGTGGTTGTTGGCGCACGATACCATCGTTATGCCCGCCCACTGCAGGTCGTCGAGCAGGTCGGGGTCGGCAGCCGTCCAGATGCCGCCCGATGACGCGGCCGGCGGCGGCTCGAAGCGGTGAATCTGCATTTCCAGGTTGGTGAACGCGGCGTCCGCGCCTCTCAGCAGCTCGACCAGCGCCAGGAAGTTGGCCTCTCTGAAGGGCGCGAGCGGCCTCGCAATCATGCTGTCGCCCGTGGCCGCGACCACTATCTCGCCTTTCTGTGACTCGTACACCTCGGACCTCCTACGCCGCTTGTCTCGGGCTCCGCGGCTGGCGCTCCGAGCGCCGCGCCAGCGCCCGGAATCATACCACATGGGTTATGGCCAAACCGTCGGCGCGGTCGACCTCATATCTTGGGGGAACGGCAATTCGTCCGCGGGGAACGACGGCGACGGCTTGCCCACACTGTGCGCCTGCGCTAAGCTAGGGCCGCAATCGAACGACAGCACGCAGGAGGTAGGGCCATGAATGGAGCGGATGCGATCGCCGAGGTGTTGAGGCGTGAGGGTACGGAGTTCCTGGCGTGCTTTCCGGCGCAGCCGCTGATAGAAGCCTGCGCCCAGGCGGGCATACGTCCCGTGCTGTGCCGGCAGGAGCGCGTGGGCATGGCCATCGCGGACGGTTTCAGCCGCACGAGCGGGGGCAAGCGGTTGGGCGTGTTCGCCATGCAACAGGGACCCGGCTCCGAGAACGCCTTTCCCGGCGCCGCCCAGGCGTTCGCCGACAACGTACCCGTTCTGCTCATCCCCGGCGGAGAGCCCATCTCCCGGTCATTCACGCCGCCCGGCTTCAGCGCCACGGACAACTACCGGGGCGTGACTAAGTGGCTGGCGGAGGTGAACGACGTCGAGCGCGTGCCCGAGCTGATGCGCCGCGCGTTCCACCACCTGCGCAGCGGCAAGCCCGGCCCGGTGCTGTTGGAGGTGGCCCGCGACGTCTGGGACCAGGAGCTGTCCGGCGATCTCGACTACGCGCCGGTGAAGGCGAGCAGGTCGGCGCCGTGCCCCGAAGAGACCGCCGAAGCGGCCCAGGTGCTTCTGGACGCCCAGAGTCCCGTCATTCACGCGGGCCAGGGCGTGCTCTACTCGGACGCATCGGAAGAGTTGGAGCGGCTGGCGGAGTTGCTCCAGGCGCCGGTGATGACCACGATGCCAGGCAAAAGCGCGTTCCCCGAGAACCACCCGCTTTCCCTCGGCGCGTCGGCGGTTTCGACCACCAAGCCCATCGTGCACTTCCTGAGCCGCGCCGACGTGGTGCTGGGCGTGGGGTGCAGCTTCACGCAGACCGGCTACGGTAGGGCGATTCCGCCTGGCAAGGTCATCATCCACGCCACGAACGACCCCGCGGACGTGAACAAGGACATACGCGCCGACTACGCGCTGATAGGCGACGCCAAGCTGGTGCTGCGGGCGCTGATAGCAGAGGTGGAGGACAGGACCAACGGCGCCGGCCTGCGCAACGAGCGCGACGTCGGCCCGGAGGTGCGGGCGGTCAAAGAGGAGTGGCTGGAGGAGTGGATGCCGCAGCTCACCTCGAACGAAGATCCCATCAACCAGTACCGCATCATCTGGGACCTGATGCACAACGTTGACCGCTCGAACACCATCATCACTCACGACGCGGGCAGCCCGCGAGACCAGTTGACGCCGTTCTGGGAGGCGACCGCGCCGCGCAGCTACATGGGCTGGGGCAAGACGACGCAACTCGGCTACGGGCTGGGCATCACCATGGGGGCCAAGCTCGCCGAGCCGGACAAGCTGTGCGTCAACGTTATGGGCGACGCGGCGATCGGCATGGTGGGAATGGACCTCGAGACCGCCGCCCGCAACCGCATTGGCATCCTGACGATCGTGTGGAACAACGGCGTGATGGCTATCGAGCGCGCGGGTATGCCTTTCGCAATCGAGAACTACGCCTCGCACACGCTGGGCGGCAACTACGGGGACGTCGCGCGGGCGCTTGGCGGCTGGGGCGTGCGAATCACAAAGCCCGCGGAGTTCGTTCCCGCGCTCAAAGAGGCCGTGGAAGTTACCAAGACCGGCCAGCCCGCGCTGATAGAGTGCATAGTCAAAGAGGGCTTCGACTTTTCGCGCTACCCGTAGGGCGCGAGCCGGGTGGCGCTCAGTCTCGTTGGCGCGCCCGGCGCAGTTGCTCCTCCAGCTCGCGAACGCGGGTCTGCGATTCCCGTAAGCGGGCTTCCGCGGACAAGCGGGACTGGCGTTCGTCCTCCAAGCCGGGGACCGGCTCGCCGGTGCGAGGATCAAGCCACTCGAGCCGGCCTCTCGTCCAGCGTATGAGAACGTCCAACACCGCGCTGTAGCCCTGGTGGACGCCTTCCTCCAGCGTTTCTATGGCAATCGGCACGTACTCGCCGGAGACCAGCCGGTCGCCGGCCAGCGGAGCGCCCTGATAGCTGCCACCCGTCTCGTCGAAGCGCCAATACTCCGGTATGTTCAGAGAGGCGTAGTCGACGCGCTTGGCCCCGACGTCAATGTGGCCCGTGGTGCGCGAGCCGACCTCCATCAGGAAGTCCGGCGGCTTGCCCTGGTCGGAGATGACGTAGCCGTTGGTCTCCCTGTAGAGCTCCGGGTCCGTATCGAAGGCTATCAGCAGATCGGGTATTCGCCGGCCCAGGGTGGGCATCCGCGGCTCCCTGACGATGTACAACTCCCCACCGATGGTGGTGGTCTCAGGGCTGCCCAGATAGAGCGCCAGGGCATGGACGTTTCCGGTTAGCGTCAGATGGTTGAATGTCGTCATGTCATCCGGTCCACGCGGCGGCGCGTCCGGGAGCACGAAGCCTTGGCCCGGCTTTCTGACCTTCGGCTTGGAGTGTCTGAGGGTCATGCTCGACCTCGCGACGATGGGACTCTTTCCCATTCCATTTCGGTTATTTCGTTTTGCGTTAGCCGCGTCGGCACAATGATACCGCAACGGCCCGGCGAGCGTACAGCAGTGAGCGGCCCACATCGAGTGCCTACGGCGCGGCCGCGGCTAGCTCTTCCACCCAGGGAAGCAGCTGGGACTCTGTTAACGCGCCCACCCATCGCCTCTTGACCACGCCGTCGCCGCCAATGAAAAACGTCACGGGCAGGCCGACGACGCCGTAGGCGACCGTGATCTCGCCGTCCACGTCGAGACCGTTCGGAAACGACAGGCCGAACTCCTCGATGTAGGCCCGGGCGTCCACCTCCGTGTCCTGCGTGTCCACGCCGACGAACAGCACTCCGCGGCCCTCGTACTGCCTCCAGGTGCGTTCGAGCAGCGGCGACTCCTCGCGGCAGGGAGGGCACCACGACGCCCAGAAGTTGAGCACCACAGGCATTCCGGAATCCGGGCTGAAACGCACCCTTCCGCCGCCGTCGTACAGTTCCATCGCGAACGGGGGCGCCGGCTTGCCGACGCGGGTGGCTCCGCTTTGTCCGGTCGGCGGGGTCCTGTTGGCCAGGCCGTAGGCCAGCACCGCCACCAGCGCCAGGGTCAGCGTGCCCGCCAGCGCCAGGCCCACCAGACGGGGCCAGGCGCGGCTGGCGGAGGGCGGCGCGTCGTTGTCGCTTTCGGCCAACGGGTCAGCCCGCAGCCGCTTCGCCCGCGGCCAGCTCCAGGCGCTCCGCGGGAGGCCGCGACCCCGACCGCTCCAGCGGCCGGAAGACTCGCCAGTAAATGAGCGTGGCCACCAGGTAGAACGTCGCCATGATGATGAACGGCGTGGTGTAGTCGCCGGAGGCCAGCAGCCTCGCTCCCAGCCAGACCGCGCCGGAGGAGAGGGCGGCCCCGACCGCTATCTCTATGCCGGTGCTGGTGGCCCGCTCGCGCGGCTCCAGCACCTCCATGTTGAAAGCGTCGTCCAGGGGCTGGCTCATGCGGAAAGTGGACACGCGCCCCACGTGCGACGCCCCGGCCAGCACAATGAGCAGCGCGCCCTCGCCCAGCGCGAGCGGCAAAAGCCCCATGGCCAGGATGAAGGGCAGCGAAAGCACGCGCATCAGCGCTATGGCGTCCACCTTCAGCATTCGCGCCGCGACCAGCGGAACGAACAGCGTCGCGGCCGCGAGCGAAAGCTCGCCCGCAGCGAACACCACGCCAATCTCGCCCTCCCCGGCGTGGATGTGCCCCTCGTGGAAGACCACGTTCAGCAGAGGGGCCACCGCCGCCGTGCCCACGGCCAGCAGCCCGCTCGTCAGCACGAAGTAGGTGATTCGTCGCGGGTGGCGTATGTCGGCGAACAGGCCGGCAAACATGTTCGGTGCGCGTCTCACGCGCTGCGTTTGCGTCTCGGGCTGCTGCTCGGCCTCGAGCGAACGCAGCATCAGCGCGGGCACCAGCGATACGAACCACAGTGACAGGCCTGCGTAAGAGGCGTACCGGTATGCGGCGACCGCTCCGACGTCGTCGATGAACAGCAGGGGCACCATGCCTGCGATCAGCGCCCCGGCCATCGCCGAAAGGGTGCGGAGGCTGCCTGCCACCGAAAACAGGTGCACCCGCTCGCTCTTCTTGCTATTCTCCATCATAAAGGCGGCTTCGGAGGTGTGGTGCAGATTGCCGAAGAAGGCGCCGGCGGCCGGCGCCCAAAGCAGGATCATCTCGTTCTGCGTGCTGATCATGACCACGCCAATCACGGCGCCTATGCCGTCGCCCAGGATGAAGGACGCCTTGCGACCGATGCGGTCCGACACCAGGCCCGCGGGCATCGCGGTTACGGCACTGGCGATGAAGCCTATCATGAGGCGCAGGCCGATGAACGTTATGTCGAATCCAGCGGCCAGCAGGTACAGGTTGAAGAGCACCGTGAACGAGCCGTGGATCATGTCCATGCCGATTACGTGCAGCACGTACAGGTTGGCGTTGCGGCTGAACTGGCGCGTCTTGGCCATGTAGTCGCGGGCGTAGCTCTGGGCCGATTGGGTCAGCGTCGGAGAAACCGTCTTGTCGACCATCGTTGCGCCTCCTCATTCGCCACGCGCGCAGACCGCTGGACGGGCTAACCGGAGCGGCCGCGCTTGTGGAGCGGGAGATGGGAATCGAACCCACGTGGCGTGCTTGGAAGGCACGGGCTCTACCATTGAGCTACTCCCGCGCAGTCTCAGCATAGCGGGAACAGGGCGGGTTAGTCAATGTGCGGTCTTGCCGCTTGCCTCACCCACCCTTGCAGGCGGTACAGATGAGGCCGGCCTAAGCGGGCGAGGAAGGGCCGTAGGCCGCCTGAGAGTGAGGTTTTTCGCGAAATCTGTTCCATTTTGCACCATTTTGCACCATCCTGCACCATCTCCTAGCTGTGAATCTTGTTGGAGCGCTGCCGCGGTGGTCGCCGTCGGGCACGGACATGGGAGCGGTGCGGCAAAGAGTGATGGAAATGGAACAGGCGGCCGGGAGGTCCCGACTGCCGCGTCCGTGGGCGCCAGGTCGCGGGGCCTGTCCCTCGTCGAGAGGAGAGTAGCACGGATGTGCGGTACAATCAAGAGCGTGGGCAGGCTTGTGCGTGGGGCTTTTTCTTTGTCCCGCACTCCCCCCTGAATGGTAGAATGGCGGGTGTAAGAGTACGCCTTTTGAAGGGGGACGCATGAGAGACACAGAGACCCCGGCGCCTACGCAGTCACCCAGGCCCATCGCTCCAACCCGTCCGAAGGAAGAGATCGCCCGTTTGGGCGACGAAATCTACGAGCGGGACGTTAGGGGGCAGGTCGAGACGGCCCACCACGGGGAGATCGTCTCCATCGACGTGGACAGCGGCAGTTGGGCCATCGGAGACGACATTCTCGAAGCGGTGGACCGTCTGCGGGCGCAGCGCCCGGAAGCCATCGACGTCTGGTCCCTGCGGGTAGGCTACCGTGCGGTTCACAAGTTCGGCGGCAGGTCCTTGGGGATAGTCCGGTGATCCTGGGGGCGGTGAATGACGCCTATGAAGCCGTCATATCCCTCACAGTGCAAGGTCCATCGGGGCAGTCAAGGGAAGTCGATGCCGTGATAGACACCGGATTCACCGGGTTTCTGTCGTTGCCATCGGCATTGGCGACGGAGCTGGGATTGCCCTCCCTGACCTACGAATCGGCATTTCTGGCCGACGGCAGCTTGGTGAGGTTCAGCGTCCACGACGCCACAGCTCTCTGGGACGGCCCAGGCGCGTCTATGCCCACCTTTCCGACGCCACGCCTCTCATAGGAATGCGGATGCTCGACGATTATGACCTGAGCATCCAGGTCCGGGACGGCGGCCGCGTCGTCATCCAAGCCGGACAGTAGCCGAACTCCTCCCTCCCCCTCCCGCTGCGCCGCTGGCCCTTCGGCCATATAGCGGCATCGCTGGCGCTTGCCATTGCCGCCGTTCTTGTTGCGACCCTGCCCGCGAGTTGCCCACAACGGGAACTTACGAAACACTGTGCCATTTCGTTTCATCTGTCATATTCCCTAGCTGGGGAGCCCGCGACCTGTAAACCGAGTGTCACGCGAATTGTCGCGAAATGCGGGCTGTACGGAATGAATCGCATCACAAATGTGACGGAAGTGACCTAGCCGGCGGTGATGCCGGAAGGGGCGACGGAGGTTGGCGAATGGCGGTATCGGTGCGTCATGGAGAACTAGCAGTACAAATATACGACGCGGTCAAGCTGGCTGGGATTCGGGATTCGCATTGCATGCGCCACTTGCGCCTAGCGCCCAGGTTTGACGTGCTGAGACGCTGTTAGTAGGATTGGCCACGCTAGTCAAGCCACCTCTCTTCATGGGGGTTTGCCATGCCTACACTGGAGTTCAAGGGCAAGCAGCATATCTACGCCCACCACCTCACCGTCCCCTACCGCCCGCTGGTTTCCGACCTGGATAAGTCTCTGAACCCATCTGAGGCCGACGACAACCTCATCATCCACGGCGACAACCTTCACGCGCTCAAGGCGCTGCTGCCACGTTACGCCGGCAAGGTGAAGTGCATCTACATAGACCCGCCCTACAACACCGGCAACGAGGGTTGGGTGTACAACGACAGGGTGAACAGCCCGCTCATGAAGCAGTGGCTGAAAGAGAACAGCCCCGTCGATGGCGAGGACCTGGAACGCCACGACAAGTGGCTTTGCATGATGTGGCCACGCCTTCACCTCCTCAAGGAACTGCTGGCAGAGGATGGCGTGATTTTCGTATCCATCGACGACAACGAGCAGCACCACTTGCGAATGATGATGGACGAGATTTTTGGGGAAGATAGTTTCCTTGCGGAGTTCATTTGGAAGAGTCGTCAGAACAGGGATAACCGCAATGTAACGGGAGCGTCCGTAGACCACGAGTATGTCCTCTGCTACGGAACATCGATACGTGGTGATGACAGGAAAACAGAACAATACTCGAATCCTGACAACGACCCAAGGGGAGAGTGGGCTAGCGGAAACATGATAGGACTCGCAACTTTGGAGTCGCGGCCCAATCTACATTTCGACCTGATTGATCCAGAAACGGGAATAAACTATGGCTGCCCTAACAGGGGTTGGAGATATGACCAACAACGCATGACGGAGCTGATCTCTGAGAGCAGAATCATCTGGCCCGAAAAACCTGACGGTCGGCCTCGGGTAAAAGTGTTCCTGAACGAGTTGACCAACGTGTACACCGGATTTTCTTCAATTGTTGGTGAAGGGATATTTACCAGAAACGGAACTATAGGCATAGAGGAGATACTTGGCTCAAGAGTTCTTGACTTTCCGAAGCCACACGACCTCGTCCGTCAGCTTGTTCTTCAAGGATGTCCACACGATGGCGTCGTCCTCGACTCGTTTGCCGGTAGCGGTACGACAGCCCACGCGGTGCTCGCGCTGAACAGGGTGGACGGCGGCAATCGAAAATTCATCATGGTGGAGTGCGAGGACTACGCCGATACCATCACGGCGGAGCGAGTGCGGCGCGTCATCAACGGCGTGCCCGGCGCGCGGGACAAGTCGTTGCGGGAAGGGACTGGCGGGTCGTTCACCTACTGCACGCTGGGCGAGCCTATCGACGAAGAGGGGATTCTCACCGGGAAGAACCTGCCGGAGTACTCGGCGCTGGCGGCCTATCTATTGCATACCGCGTCGGTGCGGTTGGCCGGCAAAGAGCTGACGGCGCAGAACGACGACGGGCTGTTCTACAGCAGTGACGACACGGACTACTATCTGCTGTACAAGCCGGACATCGAGTGGCTACGCAGTAACGAGGCTATTCTGAACGAGCAGCAGGCGAAGCGAATCGGCGGCGTAGGCAGAAAGGCGGTGGTCTTCGCCGCCGGCAAGTACATCGGGCAGCGGTTCCTCACCGACATGGGAATCACCTTCTGCCAGATACCCTACGAGATTCATCGCACCGGCATAGGGGCTGATTGATGGAGCTGAAGGATTACCAGACTCGCACACTCAACGCCTTCACTCGGTGGCAGAATGAATTGGTGACGGCGCAACTTGAGGCGGAAGAGGACATCAGTTTATTCAAGAGCCGGGGGCGAACGCCTCCCGAAGGTGTCGGCAACTACCCCAAGAGTGCTTGGCAGAAACTGGCCGACATTGGTGAGGTGCCCTACCCTGCCAGGCCATACGTCGACCGCACTTCAGACGCCGACTTTCCGATTCCGCACGTCTGCTTAAAGGTACCCACGGGCGGCGGCAAAACGCTGCTGGGGGCCGCCGCGCTGGAACGTCTGAACCGAAACAGCGGGCTGGTGCTGTGGATGGTGCCAAGCAACGCCATCTACCGGCAGACCAAGGAGAAGCTGTGGGACCGGCAGCACCCGTACCGGCAGATGCTGGAACGAGGTAGCGGAGGAGCCGTGAAGGTGTTGGAGAAAAACGACCTCTTCACGGCCGCCGACATAGAGCACTACCTGTGCGTCATGCTCGTTTCGTTGCAGTCGGCCAACAGAAAGAATAACAAAGAATTCCTGAAAATGTTTCGGGACACTGGCCGCTATCCCTCCTTCTTTCCCGACAATGACATCGCCTTGGGAGACGGGAAGCTACGGGGCAAACACCGTGACCTCGATCCCCGTGGCGAAGACCGACCTGTCGCACAGAGTCTGTTCAACGTGTTCAAGATGGTGAGGCCGGTGGTCGTCCTGGACGAGGCGCACAAGGCCTATGGCAAGCAGGACAAGGCCAGCGAGGAGTTCGTCCGGTCGATAAATCGCCTGAATCCCAGCCTGGTAATCGAGTTGTCGGCCACACCTAGCGTCTCCAAGAGCAATTTCCTGGTGGACGTTGCCGGCAAAGAGTTGAAAGACGAGGAGATGATCAAGCTGCCGGTGCAGGTTACGTCTTTCGCCAATGCGGACTGGCAGCATACGCTGGGGCGGGCGCACGCCAAGCTGGAGGAACTGGAGAACGAAGCGGTTTCTCTGGCAAACAGCGAGGGCCGCTACATCCGACCCATCGCGGTGGTGAGGGTAGAGCGAACCGGCAATGACCAGCGGGATGGAGAGCGCATCCACGCCGAGGACGTGCGGGAGTACCTGACGCAGAACCTGGGCGTTCCTTCGGAAGCGGTGGCGGTGCAGTCCAGCACCAGCCGGGAGATCGATGGCGTCGATCTGCTGTCGGAGTTCACGCCCATCAAGTGGATAATCACCAAGGCGGCGCTGATGGAGGGCTGGGATTGTCCCTTCGCGTATCTGCTGGTGATGCTGGACAACACCAGCGCCAAGCGGGCTATCACGCAACTTGTGGGCCGGGTGATGCGGCAGCCTCACGCAAGGCTTACGGGGCGGGAAGCGTTGGACCAGTGCTACGTCTACTGCCAGAGCACGGACGTGAACAACGCGGTGCAGTACGTGAAGGACGGCCTCGAGCAGGAAGGCATGGGCGACCTGGACGACGACGTACTCAGCAGCCAGGCGACCACCTACAGGACCGTCGTCATCGAGAGAAGAGAGAAGTTCAGATACTCGGAGTTCTTCTTACCAAGAGTGCTTCACAGTAACGCCGATGGCAGCTGGGAAGAGCTGGACTACCAGAGGCACATCTTGCCCGGCATCGACCTGGCTGCGATAGATTCTCCCGACCCTCAGAGCGCGCAGGCAGACAGCCCGCGGGTGTCGACGGCGGCGGTCGATCTCGAGGAAAGCGGCACGTCCGCGACGTTCTACGACCCACAGGCTTTGCACATCGACGAAAGCGTGAAGATCGCGTGGTATGCCCGCCGGATTTCCGACGTGCTGCCCAATCCCTTCCAAGCGGCGCGAATCGTGCAGGAGATGGTGAAGCGGATGCGTGACGCTGACCAGGACGACAGCTCAATATACAGGCAGCGTTCGGCGTTGGCGTCTCAATTGCGCGACCACGTGACGGCCGCCATGGACAAGCAGGCCGAAAAGGTTTTCCGTGACAAACTGTCGGACAGGAAAATCCGCTTCGACCTGACTACCTCGGACCACAACTACCAGATGCGCAAGGACTTTGAAATACTGGTTACAGAGAACGACCGTCGCTTGGAACCGTATGGGCAGCCCCTCCAGTTGGCCTTGTTCGAGTCGGTGTACGACCGCGATTTCAACGAACTGGAGCGCAAGTTTGCCTTCTACCTCGACGAGCAAAGGGCGCTGAAGTGGTGGCATCGAATCGCGGTGAGGCAACAGGGTGAGTACTACCTGCGCGGCTGGCGTCGGGAGCGCATATGGCCGGATTTCGTGGCGATGGGCGGGGAAACCAACGGCAAGCCGAGCGTGTTGGTGTTCGAGACCAAGGGCGCCCACCTCGATGGCAACGACGATACGGAGTACAAGAAGCGGGTGTTCTCGGCTCTCGAAGAAGCGTTCAACGTCGGCAAGATGACGATTAGTGACGGGCCCGCGAAGGGCGTGTTTCGGATGGTGTTCGACAAAGAGGGGTTTCCGGACGCTGAGTCGGCGATCAAGAAGCTGGAGGGGACGTACAAGGCGTGACACCACTGATCCATGCGTGGCGAGCCATTGTAGCGGATGGGAGAACGGGGGCCAACCGCAACGACGCGCCGCCGAGCCTGTTTCAGATTACCAGGTGCGCCCAAAACCGTCTCCCTCGCGAAAAGCCTGCCCCCGTGCCCAACTCTGAATCTGCGGCCATCGCCTTGCGTTCGCCATATTGCTCAGCAAATGCCCCCCGGACGCCCCAGCGCACACCCCGGCCGCACAACCTCCCCCACACCCGACCCATTCGCTCCCCCATACCCCGAAAAAAGCGTCACTTTCCCGCGCCACCCGTTCCCGGCCCTGCCCCATCCAACCCCACGCACGCCCTACCAATCCTCACGACTGCGCCATTTCTCCCCACCAATCCGCCCCAGTTCCGCAATTTCGCCAACCCTCTTGAAACACCCGCACATCCGTGCTACCCTCGCCCAAGCGAGGGACCGACCCCGCGGCCCGGGAAACCCTACCCCCCACACGGGGTAAGGCCCCAGGCATCCGTAAGGGCGTCCCTTGTGGGCACCCTGTGGCAGTGCAGATACGGCTGAGCGAACCCTGCTCCGTCCCCCTGTCCTCTTCTGCCACGCGGCGCCACTCTTGTGTCCCTGCAAACCGGCGCCGGCATTACAGATTCGCGCGGGACCGGGGACACCCTCAGCTAGGAGGCGCACAGAATGTCGCAGAAACGAACAGACTTCCCGCATTCGCGGGAATAACCGTGTTGGGGACGCCTGGTAATCTGACACAGGCTCGCCACCGCCACACTTCTTGACAACCAGAGTGCGCAACACTAGGCTAGGCTCGTAGCAAAGCGCGTGTAACGCGGCAGCTAAATCCCCCTATTCCGCCGCCTCTGGAGGGTCCGATGGAAGGCAGGATACTGGACCGGGTCGACCAACCCGCGGACCTGAAATCCCTGTCCCGCGACGAGGTTGCCCAAGTCGCCCAAGAGGCCCGAGAGACCATCATCTCCGTCATCAGCGAGCGGGGCGGTCACCTCGCCTCCAACCTGGGCGTCGTCGAGCTGACGCTGGCCCTGCACCGCGTGTTCGACAGCCCCAAAGACAGCCTGGTTTGGGACACCACAAACCAGATGTACACCCACAAGCTCGTCACCGGCCGCCGCGACGACTTCCAGAACATCCGGCTCGAGGGCGGGCTTTCGGGATTCGGAGAGCCGAGCGAAAGCCCTCACGACACCCTCGCCGCCGGGCACGCCGGCACCGGCCTCTCCATCGCCCTCGGCATCGCCCAGGCCTCCGCCAACCGCGACCTCGACTCGTGGACCATCGCCGTCGTAGGCGACGGGGCGATGACATCCGGCTCGAGCTTCGAGGCGCTGAACAACATCGTCCACCTCAACCCCGAAAGATTCATCGTCGTTCTCAACGACAACGGCATGTCCATTTCGGAAAACATCGGCTTCCTCACCAACTGGCGCAAACGAGTCATCACCAACCCGGAATTCAACGCCATGGTAAACCGGATGAGGGCGATCTCCCATAAGGTGCCAACCGGAGAGCTCATCTACCGGCTCGTCAAGCGCTTCGGCGATGGAGTCTCCGGCGTAATCGTCCCCACCATGTTCTGGTCGGAGATGGGCTTTCAGTACATCGGCCCGATCGACGGCCACGACCTCAAGCAGCTCGAGGAGACGCTCAGGCAGGCCTGCACGCCCACGGGGTCGGTGCCGATCATCCACGTGGTGACCCACAAGGGGCACGGCTACGAGCCCGCGGAGGACGACCCGGTGAAGTTCCACCAGCCCAGCTCCCCACTCGGAAGCGGCAGCGGCGCACCGACCTATTCGCGCGTATTCGCGCTAACGCTCGCTCGCATCATGCGCGAGGACCCAACGGTTGCGGGCATCAGCGCAGCGATGCTGGAAGGCACG
The DNA here is from genome assembly GCA_965226695.1 of Dehalococcoidia bacterium. GTDB lineage: Bacteria > Chloroflexota > Dehalococcoidia > Lucifugimonadales > CATOSD01 > CATOSD01. The sequence goes on along the minus strand of OZ245405.1, from coordinate 1,263,875 downwards.
GGGCTGGCCGAGGTGAAGGGCGAGTTCCCGGACAGGATCTTCGACGTCGGAATCGCCGAGCAGCACGCGGTGAGCATGGCCGCCGGCATGGCCTCCAACGGCATGAGTCCCTTCGTGTCCATCTACTCCACCTTCATGCAGCGCTCTTTCGACCAGATAGTCCACGACATCTGCCTGCAGAACCTGCCGGTGACGCTGGTGGCCGACCGCGCCGGGATCGTTGGCGAGGACGGCAAGACGCACCACGGCGCGTTCGACGTGACCTACCTGCGCTGCCTGCCAAACGCGGTGGTGGCCGCGCCGATGGACGAGAATGAGCTGCAGCACCTGGTTTACACCGCCTACAAGCACGACGGGCCGTTCGCCATCCGCATCGCCCGCGGCGCGGCGGTCGGCGCGCCCCTCGACGCAGACCTTGTAGAGCTGCCCATCGGCAAGGGCCGGGTCGTGCGCGAGGGAGGCGACGTTGCCGTGTTCGGTCTGGGAAAGTCGCTGCACGCCGCACTCGAGGCCGCCGACTTGCTGGCCGAGTCGGGCATCTCCTGCGCGGTGGTGAACCCGGTGTTCGCAAAGCCGCTGGACACCGAGCTGATTTCCGAGATGGCGCTCAAGGTTGGCAGAATCGTCACCGTGGAGGAGAACGTGCTGGCGGGCGGCTTCGGCTCGGCAGTGTTGGAGGCCCTGGCGGACGCCAAGCTGGACAACGTCCAGGTGCTGCGCATCGGCATGCCGGACTGGTTCATCGAGCACGGCACGGCGGACGCCCAGCGGCGTAGGCTGGGCCTGGACCCACAGGGAATCGCCGAGCAGATCCGCAGGCGATTCTTCGCCGGCGCCGACACCGAAGCGGCTCTTCGCGGAGTCACTGCCGCTACCTAGCCGCGCCGCCGGCGCGCCGCCTCCCACTTCGCCTTCTGCTCGCTTCGCGTTCGCTCGTCGGGCGGCACGAACCGGCCGAGAAACTCCGCGCGAAACGCCTCGAAGCGCCCTTCCGATACGGCGGCGCGCATATCCTCCATAAGCCTGAGCACGAACCGCAGATTGTGCAGCGTGGTCAGCCGGTAGGCGAGCAGCTCCTTTGCCTTGAACAGGTGGTGCAGATACGCCGCTGAGAAGGTGGTGCACGTGTAGCAGTCGCAGCCATCCTCTACGGGGCCATCCTGGGCACGAAACCGCGACGTGTACACGTTCGCCCGCCCGGTAGACACCAGCAGCGCGCCGTTGCGGGCGATTCGCGTCGGCAGCACACAGTCGAACATGTCGACTCCACGCGCCACGCCCTCGACCAGGTCTTCGGGCGAGCCCACGCCCATCAGGTAGCGGGGCCTGTCCGCCGGCAGCATCCGCGTAGTCAGCGACAGCGTGCGGTACATTTCGCGCTTGGACTCTCCGACGCTCAGCCCGCCGACGGCGTAGCCGGGAAAGTCGAGCGCGACCAGGTGCTCGGCGGAGCGCAGGCGCAGGTCCTCGAACAGGCCGCCCTGCACGATGCCGAACAGAAGCTGTTCTCCGTCGTCGGGGTGGGCCTCCCGGCACCGCACGGCCCATCGCGCGGTGCGCTCCACAGCCGTCTCAATCTCCCCGCGTTCGGCCTCCGCCGGCGCGCAGACGTCGAGGGACATTATCATGTCCGCCCCCAGCTGCTGCTGGCAGAGGACCGCGGTCTCGGGCGTGAAATGGTTGATGGTGCCGTCTACGTGGGAGCGGAAGACTATGCCGTCGTCGGTGATCTCGCGCAGGTGCTTGAGGCTGAACCCCTGAAAACCGCCGCTGTCGGTGAGCATCGGCCCCGGCCAACCCATGAAGGCGTGTAGGCCGCCGAGCCGCCGGACAGCGTCCGCTCCCGGGCGCAGGGAGAGGTGGTAGGCGTTTGAGAGCACGATGCGAGCGCCGATGGCGCTGAGGTCGGACGGGTCCAGGGCCTTGACCGCGCCCTGTGTCGCAACGGGCATGAACGCCGGAGTGGGCAGCTCGCCGTGTGGCGTGCGCAGCGTTCCGGCGCGCGCCTCGCCGTCGGTGGCGTGCAGGCGAAATGGCGGCGTGGACATGGCCTGGATTGTGGCACAGCCCGCCCCGCGATGCAACGCGGGGTGGGGGGGTGCGTCCATTGACGCTATGGTACAATTCCCGTCGGAGGGCCACGCCGATATGCCACCTGACGCTGCAAAGCTGACCTCGATCGTCCAAGCCTACCTTATCGATCTGCGCCGCATACGCGCTTCGGGCGGCGCGACCGGCGAACTCTCCTACTACCCACCGCTCAACAACCTGCTGAACGCCGTCGGCGCTACCCTCAAGCCAAGGGTGTATAGCGTCTCGCAACTGGCTCAGCAGGGCGCCGGCCATCCCGACTTCGGATTGTACGTCGCTCGCCAGATGCAACGTGCCAGTCCACGCGAGGGCCAGGCACCTGAGCGCGGCGTGGTCGAAGTGAAGCCAGTCGGCGATGACGCCTGGTTGACCGCGTCGGGCGAACAGGTGAGCGGCTATTGGAAGCTCTACCGTCTCGTACTCGTGACCAACACGCGCGATTTTGTGCTGCTCGGCGAAGAGCCGAACGGCAAACCCGTTCAACTGGAAACGTTTCGCCTGGCGGACTCACTGGAAGAGTTCGAGACGCGCCTCCAAGCCCCCCACGCCTTTGCCCGCGACGTCGGAGCGTCGCTCGGCGAGTACCTGTGCCGCGCGCTGTCCCATCCCACCAGGCTCGTCGAGCCGAGAGACCTTGCCCGCCTGCTGGCGTCCTACGCCAGGGACGGGCTTGCGCGCGTGGAAGCGGCGGGCGACGCGCCATCGCTGCGCGCCGTACGCGGGGCCCTCGAAGAGGCGTTGGGAGTGCACTTCCAGGAAGAGCGCGGCGCGGCATTCTTCCGCTCGACTCTCGTGCAAACGCTCTTCTATGGTGTCTTCTCAGCATGGGCGCTGTGGGCGCGCGAGGTCCCGCCACCGCGCGGCCCGTTCGACTGGCGCACCGCCGTCTGGCATCTGCGCGCCCCTGTGCTGCGCGCGCTCTTCCAGCAGCTTTCGGACCCCGGACGGCTACAGTCGCTTGGTCTCGTCGAGGTGCTGGACTGGACCGCCGCCGCGCTCGACCGCGTGGACCGCAAAGCCTTCTTCGACAGGTTCGACGAGGGCGACGCCGTTCAGTACTTCTACGAGCCGTTCCTGGAGGCATTCGACCCCGCGCTCCGCAAACAGCTTGGCGTCTGGTACACGCCCTCAGAGGTGGTGCGCTACATGGTGGCCCGCGCCGACCGCGCCCTCAAAGACGACCTCGGCATCGCCGACGGGCTGGCGGACAAGAACGTTTACGTGCTGGACCCCTGCTGCGGCACGGGCGCCTATCTCGCCGAGACGCTGCGCCACATCGACGCCAACCTGCGGTCGCGAGGGGAGGGCGCGCTCACCGGCGCGCAGGTCAAGCAGGCTGCCACCCGGCGCGTGTTCGGATTCGAGATTATGCCCGCGCCATTCGTGATGGCCCACCTGCAGGTGGGGCTGACGATGCAAACGCTGGACGCTCCGTTGTCCGGCGACGACGAACGCGCCGGCGTCTTCCTGACTAATGCCCTCACCGGCTGGGAGCCGACCACTCAGAAGCCCTTGCCCTTCCCCGAGCTGGAGGAAGAGCGCGACCGCGCCGACCATGTGAAGCAGCAAGAGCCGATTCTGGTGATACTCGGCAACCCGCCGTACAACGGATTCGCGGGCATGGCCGTGGACGAGGAGGGCGAGCTTTCGGACGCCTACCGCGAGACGGAGCGCGTGCGCCGCCCCGAGGGCCAGGGCCTGAACGACCTGTACGTGCGCTTCTTCCGCATGGCAGAGCGGCGCATCGCCGAAAAGACCGGCCGCGGCGTCATCTGCTTCATCTCCAACTACTCCTGGCTTGACGGCCTGTCCTTCACCGGCATGAGAGAGCGTTTTCTCAATGCGTTCGACGCCATCCGGATCGATTGCCTCAACGGCGACAAGTACAAGACCGGCAAGACCACGCCGGACGGCCAGCCGGACCCAAGCATCTTCTCGACGCCGGAGGACCCGGTTGGCATCCAGGTTGGCACGGCGATAGCCACGCTTGTACGGAAGGCCGACCACGCTCCGGCCGGCGAAATAGCCTTTCGCCACCTGTGGGGTCAGGCCAAGAGGGAAGAGTTGACCGCGACCTCGCAATCCGAGCCGGGCGCGATTTACGACAAGTTCAAGCCAAGCCTGCCGCTAGGCCTGCCGTTCGCACGAATGGCCTTCAGTGAAGACTGGCACCGCTGGCCATCGCTACCCGACTTGTTTCCTACGTCGTTCCCAGGCGTCAAAAGTGGGCGTGACCCTTTTGTCGTCGATATCGACTTGAACAGGCTCAAGGCTCGCATGGGGGACTACTTCGATGACAGCCTGAGCCATGACGAGATTGGCCACCGCTACCCCACGGCAATGCGTAACCCTAAAGAATACGATGCCCGAAGCGTGCGCGATGCGCTCGTCGGACAGGGTGGCCCAGTTGCTGGTGGCTTCTTGCGCTACAATTACAGGCCATTTGATACACGCTGGCTCTATTGGGAAGCAAGAGAAAAGCTAGTTGACCGCCCACGCCCCGAATACAGGCCGCATCTGTTCAAGGGCAACTGGTCGATAGTGACGCAGCAAAAGCCACGCCGTGATTGGTCGCCACCACAGGTGATTTCAAACATGGGGTGTCTTGACCTGTTGGATCGAGGAGCTACTTGCTTCCCCGCCTACCTCCGCGACGACGGTCTTGCGTCGCACAAGATAGGCGAGACGCCGTGCCGCTCCAACCTGTCGGACGCCGCCGAGCGTTACCTGGAGCGGCTGGGCATGGGCGTAGAGGAACTGTTCCACCACGCGCTGGCGGTACTGCACGACCCTGCCTACCGCGATGCGAACGCGGGCGCGCTGCGGATGGAGTGGCCGCGCATACCGTTGCCCGGCTGGCCCGACGGCGACACGAACGGAGCGACGGCCGAGCTTGCGGCGTCCGCCGCCCGGGGCCGCGAGTTGGCCGCGCTGCTGGACACCGACACGCCCGTCCCCGGCGTCACCCAGGGGGCGTTGCGCCCCGAAATGTCCGTGATAGCCGTGCCGTCCACCACCGATGACGGCAACATGGCGAGCGACGACTTTGCGCTCAACGAGGGCTGGGGCCACCTCGGACAGGGCGAGGCCGTCATGCCCGGCAAGGGCCGCGCCGTCGAGCGCGACTACACCGAAGAAGAGCGCGCCGCGCTAGGCGATACCGCGTCCGCATTGGGCGATACCACCTTCGACGTCCACCTGAACGAGCGGGCTTATTGGCGCAACGTCCCAGCCGCCGTGTGGAACTACAAGCTGGGCGGCTACCAGGCCCTCAAGAAGTGGCTATCGTACCGCGAGGGCAAAGTGTTAGGCCGCCCGCTGCTGCCCGAAGAGGCGCGGCACTTTGCGGACACGGCGCGGCGGATTGCGGGGGTGCTGGGTGTGACGGGGAAGTGATGAGGCAAGGCTGAAACGCGTCAGCTAATCAGCCTGTACCTAGGTACTCGCGGACGCCGTTTACCACCAGGTACACGCCCATCGCGAATATGAGCAGCATCAGCAGACGCATGATCCAGATTCCCCGCACGACCGTGGATAGTCTGGCGCCTATCTGCGCGCCGACTATGAGGCCGGCGCCGGTGAACAGAAGCGTGGGGAACCATTCGACGGCGCCCCTGAATGCGTAGGTGGCCGCCCCCGCCGTGGTGTAGAAGGAGAGCGTGAATATGGAGGTTGCTACGGCGATCTGCACCGGAAAGCGGAATACGTAGACGAGTATGGGCGTTCTGAGCCAACCGCCGCCGACACCGAAGAAGCTGGAAACGAAGCCGAGCACCAAGTTCACCGCCGCGGCGTAGCCCTCGTGCAGCCGGTACCGGTAGGTGCGGCCTGTGCTGGTGGCAACAACCCGCCTCTTCAGCGAGGCGGCTCTGACGAAGCGTGGCCCGTCGCGCAGCTTGGAAATGGGGGTCGGTTCGTCCGCGACGTCCTTCTGGGTCGCCATCCGCACGGCGAGAAGCACCAGCAGAAGGCCAAAGGGGAAATCGTACACGCCGGGCAGGCCCTTCAGCGCGCTGCTGAGCGCGAACGGGGCCAACACGGATCCGGGAATCGCGGCGAGCGCGAAAATGAGCGCGCTGCGCCTATCCACAATCCGCATACTCCTGTACGCGAACGCTCCTGAAATGCTGTTGATGGCGACGAGGGTAACCGTGGTTCCCGCTACGATTTCAGGGTTCTTGTCGAAGAAGATACGCAGAAGTGGGGCGATGATGAACCCGCCGCCTGCACCCACAAGGACCCCAAGCGCGCCGGAGCCAATTCCGAGCAGAACCAGCCACAGCCACGCCCATTCCCACATCTAGCCCACAGCCAGCCTTTCAAGTGTCTGTCGCACCAACTCCGGCGGAACGTCGTTGCGGGTGACAGCGTTGCCGATGCCGTCCAGCAGCACCCAGCGAATCGAGCCGGCGGAAACCTTCTTGTCGGAGCGCATCGCCTCTTCGATAGCGTCTACGCTCACGCCCTCGCAACTCAGCGGCAGGCCGAACGAGCGCAGCATGTCCGCCTGGCGCTCCACGGCCTCGGCGTCCAGCAGGCCCCTGTGCAGGGCGATGTTCGCGGCCCCCATCATGCCCACGCTAACCGCCTCGCCGTGCAGGTAGGTGTCGTAACCCGTGGCGGCCTCGATTGCGTGGCCTATCGTGTGGCCGTAGTTGAGCAACACCCGGACGCCAAGCGTCTCCCGCTCGTCTCGCGAAACCACGTTGGCCTTGATGGCGACGCTGCGGCGTATCAGCTCGGCGGCAGCCTCCGGCTCCAGCGCCATGAGCGCGTCCCGCTGCCGGTCGAAGTCCGCCAGCAGGTCCTCATCGAGGATAAGACCGTGCTTGATGGCCTCGGCCCAGCCGGAGGCCATCTGTCGCGCCGGCAGGCCTCGCAGGGTGCTCACGTCCGACAGCACCAGCCTGGGTTGGTAGAACGCGCCCACCAGGTTCTTGCCGCGCGGCAGATCGACCGCCACCTTGCCGCCTATCGAAGCGTCCATCATCGCGAGCAGGCTGGTAGGCACCTGCGCGAAGGGCATGCCCCGCACGTATGTGGCGGCGACAAAGCCCGCCAGGTCTCCGACGACGCCGCCGCCCAAGGCCAGCACAAGGTGGCCGCGTTCGGCTCTGCGGTGTGACAGCCAATCGTAGGCGAGCTCCACCGTCTTGAGCGTCTTGTGCTGCTCGCCAGCGGGCATGATGAAGATATGCGCGGCGATGCCGGCCCTTTCGAGGGAGGACTGGGCGCGTCGAGCCATTGAGTAGACGTGCTCGTCGGTGAAGATATACGTCGTCGAGGTATCGCCCACAGTTTGGATCACGCGCTCGCCAAGCCGGTCCATGATGTCCCAGCCGACCCAGACGGGGTAGTCGCCTCCGGAGGTTTCCACTACCGCGGCAAGATCCGGGGAGTCCCAGGCGGCGCGCGCCTCGTTGGTTTCGCTGATGTCCTTCCACCCCCTGACGACTTCCATGGCCGCCTGTTCGGACGACAGGTCGTCGGTGTGTACGATTAGCCGTGCATGAGTATAGGCGAATTGCCTGCGCGTCTTCAAGGAGCGAATGCGGGCAAGCGCGTCGTCAGAAAAGAGCATCGGGCGCGCCGACGCCTCGGCATCTTCCCGGGCCTGGCGCTCCACGCGGGCGAAGAGCGTCTCGGGCCGCGCCTCCAGGCATACGACCGCGCCGGCGCGCTCCATCGCGCGCCGGTTGCGCCAGTCGACGACGATGCCTCCTCCGGTGGACACGACCTGCATGTCACGCTCGCACACCGCCGCCAGACGCTCGCTCTCTAGCCGCCTGAAGTGCGCCTCGCCGTACTGGGCGAAGATCTCCTCGATAGCCAGTCCGGCGGTGCGCTCGATGTCGTCGTCCAAGTCGACGAACGCCCAGCCGAGCAGACGCGCGGCGATGCGGCCCACGGTGGTCTTGCCGGAGCCGGAGAAGCCCGTTATGAAGATGTTCTTGGGATGGCTCATCGCGGCTGCCGCTAGCCGTTCGACGTCATCGCCCGCTCAGCGGCGTCGAACATCACCTGCAGCGGAGCGCGCTTGCCAGTCCACAGCTCGAACGCCGCCGCCCCCTGGTGTATCAGCATCGACAGCCCGCCGACAGCCGTAGCTCCCGCGAGTTCGGCCTGCGCCAGCAGAGGCGTGCGAGCCGGGTTGTACACCATATCGTAGACGACGCTGCCACAGCCGAGGACGCCGTCCGGCAGCGGCGACTTGTCCTGCTCGGGTGTGTGCCTCATACCCACGGTGGTGGAGTTGACGACCAGGTCCGCATGGGCCGCGGCCTCGCCGAGGCTGGCGGCGTCGGCGAGGTGTATGGCGATCACGCCGTCGCCGTCGCCGCCCAGCTCCGCCGCTAGGGCGGCCGCGCGCTCGAGGGTGCGGTTGGCGATGACAAGTTCGCTCGCGCCGCCTCTGGCGAGCGCGAAGGCAGCGGCGCGGGCCGCGCCTCCCGCGCCGAGCAGCAGGGCGCGTCTGCCCTCGGGGTCGAACCCGCCGGCGCGGCGCAGCGACTCCACGAATCCGCCCGCGTCGGTATTGTGCCCTATCAGCCGCTCGCCGCGCTTGACGATGGTGTTGACGGCGCCGATGAGCCTCGCCAACTCGTCGACTTCGTCGAGGTGGGCCATCACCTCGACCTTGTGCGGCACGGTCACGTTCGCGCCCATGTACCCGCAATCGCGCAGCCGCGCGACCGCCGCGCCAAGATCGGCGGGACTCGTCTCCCACGCCTCGTAGCGCGCGTATATCTCGTAGTGGTCGAGCGCCGCCTGCTGGAACGCGGGCGACAGCGAGTGGCCTATCGGGAAGCCGAAGATGCCGAGCCTTCTAGCCATGCCGTCCTAGCCGCCGGTGGCCCACTCCACGCCGTTCAGCACGATTTTCTGGAACTCTGGCGTCTCGAAGCTGAGCCCGTTATGGCCCAGCAGGGTAACGAACACCCTGCCCTGGCCGTAGGAGCGCGTCCAGCCCAGGGGGAAGGTGCCGCCCGGCATGAACGTGTCCTCGCCGCGCCAGGCGTACGTGCCATCCTCCGCGTCGCCAGTGATGAACACGTCGTTGCCTTCATTGAAGACGATGCCCATGTACAGCTCGTCGTTCGTCTCGAAGTCGGACACGCCTGCCACTCCCGCGTGGCCGGGCTGGGACACGTTCACGACAAACTTGCCGTAGGGCGGGTGGAAACTCTTCGCCATCACCCAGCCGCCGCCGGTCACGTCGTGATACTCCGGCCAGGAATCGGGAGCGCAGCCCGCGATGTGAATGCACACAAACCCCTTGCCGCCGCCCACGTAGCCCTTGAGGCCTTCCTGTTCGCCGTTCGACAGGACCAATTCGCCCTCGCGCAGCGTGTTGAACACAAGTGCGTCGTAGTCGGCCATGGCGCCCGCGTCCGCGAGCACGGAAGCGTCCTCGGTGACAGTCGCCGCGTGGCCCGCCGCGGTGAGGAACTGTTCCAGAACTGGTGTCGATTCTTCGTAGGGGTGTCTGCCACCGGAGATGACGAGCAGCTTCATGCGATTTCTCCTAAAACGATTCCGATGTCTTTCTGAACTTGCCGATGAATCTCAGGGAGAGGAGGGTCGATAGGAAACATCTTTGGAGACATCCTCCAAGGCCACTGTTCCGAGGCTACTGCGCGGTGTAACCGCCGTCGATGACCAGCTCGCTGCCGGTCATGTACGACGACTCGTCGGACGCCAGGAAGAGCACGCCGTAGGCGATGTCTTCGGGCGAGCCGTAACGGCCCAGCGGCGTGCTGGCGATGGACCGGGCGTAGCGCTCGGGATCGGCGCGGGACGCCTCCGTCATGGGCGTCGCTATCGGGCCTGGGTGCACCGAATTGGAGCGGATGCCGTCGTCCGCGTACTGGACCGCGATCGACTTTGTGAGCAGCCTCACCGCGCCCTTCGAGGCGTTGTAACCGGCGTGGATGTGCTGCTGGCCGATGATGCCCGAAATGGAAGAGATGTTGACGATCGACCCGCCGCCCGCGGCTTTCATGTGAGGAATAGCCGCCATCACGCCCAGGAACACGCCCTTCGCGTTCACGTCCATGACGCGGTCCCAGTTCTCGATGGTGGCATCGTCGCGTGTGCCGTCGACCAGCACGCCCGCGTTGTTGACGAGCACGTCCAGCCTGCCGAACACCTCGATCGTAGCGTCCATCGCGGCCTGCCACGATTCCGGCCGAGTGACGTCCAAGTGGACGTAAAGCGCCTGTCCGCCCATCTCGTTGATCTCGGCCTCCACCTTACGCCCATCCTCATCCAACACGTCGCCGAACGCCACCTTGGCCCCCTCGCGGGCGAACAGCCGGGCCTCGGCCGCTCCCATGCCGCGCGCGCCGCCGCTGACGAAGGCCACCTTGCCTGCTAGTCTCATATGTAAACCTCCCGCGGTATCTGTCGGGGTGCCGTTCTGCGGCCCTCTGTCGGGGTGCCGTTCTGCGGCCCATTGTAGGAGCGGCCCGTCGGCGTCGTCAACAGGCGGCGCGGTCCGCGTGCGCGCCTCGCTTGTTGACAGTCTCAGAACGGGCCAATACACTAACAGCGACAGGCGGCCATAAGCCGCCCACAAAGTCACAGCGCCCCGACGGCGGACGTGTGGCCTGAGGGGGACTTGGGTGGAACGAATGAGACTTGGCGAATTCGACGTAGTTGAGCCGCTGCCGGAAGACGACGACATAATCGCGATAAGCATCCTGCGCCCGTGGATCAACGTCGGGCGCGTCGGAACCCTCGTGCTTACGAGTCTCGAGCGCCACCTCGGCGCGAGCGAACTGGGCAGGCTTGCCCGCCCCGGCTCGTACTTCGACTTCACGAGGTACAGGCCTCGCACGCGCGTCGTTGAGGGGCGGCGCACGCTGAATATACCCAACACGACAGTCAACTATGCCCACGACACGGAGTCGGGCAAGAGCTACATGTTCCTGCACATTCGCGAGCCCCACTCCAACGGCGAAGACTACGCCGACGCGATTGTCTCGTTCATGAAGCGGTTCAAAGTCGTGGAGCATTGCCGAATCGGCGGCATGTACGACTCCGTGCCGCACACGCGCCCGGTGCTCGTGACCGGCAGCATGAACGAGGACAAGGCCTCCCGCACCGAGGGCCTCGTGTCGATGCGCCGGAGCACATACCAGGGGCCAACCAGCATCGTCAACATGGTTAGCAACCTGCTCGAGGACTCCGAAATAGAGTCCACCAGCCTGATGGCGCACCTGCCCCAGTACGTCCAGCTCGAAGAGGACCACATGGGCAAATCCCGTCTCATGGAGGCGCTGTGCTCCATGTACGACTTTCCCGAGGCGCTCATAAGGCCAGAGCGCGGGCGCAAACAGTACCAGGAGATTAGCAGCGCCATTCAGAACAACAACGAGGTGCGCAGGCTCATACGCCAGTTCGAGCAGTACTACGACCGCATCCAGTCCAGCACTCCCCGTACCGAACCCGGCGACGAAATCACCCTCTCGCCCAGCGTCGAGGGCTTTCTTCGCGAGCTCGGCGAACGCCTCGACAACGGTGACGCGCCGCTGGAAGACGGCGTATCGGACGACGGGGAATCGGACGACGGCGAGCAGCCCGACCGGACAGAGTAGGGGCCGCCGAACGATGCGCCAGCCCGGCCTGTCGGACGACCCGATCCAGCGCGTGCTCGACGGCCTCGAGGCTCAGAGCTACGTCGCGGATCCCTCCATCGCCACCTCCATCTACCTCGCCGGCGAGCTTGAGCGCCCGCTGCTGGTCGAGGGTCGCCCCGGCGTCGGCAAGACCGAGATCGCCATCGCCATGGCCCGCCTGCTCGACACCAACCTGATTCGGCTGCAGTGCTACGAGGGGCTGGACGTTAACACGGCCCTCTACGAATGGAATTACCCCAAGCAGCTGCTGCGCATCAAGCTGAACGAGCGGGAGGGCCGCACTGTCGACGAGCAGGAACAGCAGATCTTCAGCCGGCAGTTCCTCCTGGAACGCCCGCTGCTCGCCGCGTTGACGCAGCCCGACAAGGCGCCGGTGCTTCTCATCGACGAGGTGGACCGCGCCGACGAAGAGTTCGAGGCCTTTCTGCTTGAGGTGCTGTCCGACTTCCAGGTCACCATCCCCGAGATTGGCACGCTCAAGGCCAGCCAAAGGCCGCTGGTCATACTCACGTCCAACCGCTCGCGTGACCTCTCCGACGCGCTCCGCAGGCGCTGCCTGTACCTGTGGCTGGACTACCCCGACCTTGCGAAAGAGCTGCGAATAGTCCGCAAGAAGGTCGAGGGCATCGAAGAGGGGCTGGCGCGCCAGATCTGCCGCTTCGTCGAACGCGCGAGAGAAACCGACCTGGAGAAGACGCCGGGCATCTCCGAGACCCTGGACTGGGCGAGGGCTATGGTAGCCCTCCACGTCGAGCACCTGGACCGCGACGCGATAGCGCGTACCCTGGGGACTATCATCAAGGACGCGGACGACATGGAACGCTTTCGGCGCGAGACCATAGACCACATCTTCAGCAGGATGGGAGCGTAGGCCCGCTCGGAGGCATCGCATGAAACGCCCTCTCAAGGCAGCGTTTCTCTTCGGCGTCGTTCAAACGCTGATGGCCCGCGAACGCCTGGAGTCCGGCGTCGCCTTCAACTTCTTTTCGCGCCGGCTGCTCGCGAATCCGTACCCCATCTACCGCAGGCTTCAGACCAGGGACCCCGTGCATCGCAGCCGTCTCATCAAGGGCTGGGTGCTATCCCGCCACGAGGACATAGACGCCGTTCTGCGCGACTCCCGGCGCTTCGGCAACGATCGCGCCTCGACGCAGGACGCGAACCTGCGATTCGACAGCGAAGAGCCGCGCAGCATGTTGTACCGCGACCCGCCCGACCACACGCGGCTCCGCTCGCTCGTGAGCAAGGCGTTCACGCCGCGGGCCGTGCGCGCCCTGCGACCCCGCGTGGAGAAGATCGCCGACGACCTGCTGGACAGCCTCGACGGCGCGGACTCCTTCGACGTGATAGACGCCATCGCCTACCCGCTGCCGGTGGCGGTCATCTGTGAGATGCTGGGCGTGCCGCAGGAGGATCGCGGGCCATTCCGCGAATGGTCCAACGACGCTTCGCTATCGATCGAGCCGCTTCTGGACGATCGCAGGGTCGCCACCAGCATGGACACCCTGTCCAAGCTGCGCGACTACTTCAGCGACCTTGCCGAGCGTCGGCGCGCCGACCCCGGCGAAGACCTGGTCAGCGTGCTGACCCAGATCGAGGACGAGGGCGACAGGCTGTCCCACCTGGAGCTGCAACTGATGCTCGTGCTTCTGCTGGTCGCCGGCAACGAGACGACGCGCAACCTGGTGGGGAACGGCCTGCTCGCCCTGCTTCGCAACCCCGAGCAGCTGGACCGGCTGCGACGCGAGCCGGAGCTCATCGGTCCGGCCGTCGAAGAGTTGACGCGCTACGACAGCCCGGTGCAGATAGACGGGCGCAGCGTGAGGGAGGACACGGAGGTCGGCGGAGTGCCGATGGAGCGGGGCCAGTACCTGATGCTGCTGCTCGGCGCGGCCAACCGGGACCCCGAGGCGTTCGACGATCCCGACGTCCTGGACGTGTCCCGCGAGCGCAACCCGCACCTGGGCTTTGGCCGCGGCATCCACCACTGCCTGGGCGCGCCGCTGGCCCGCATGGAAGCCGAGGTAATGCTGGGCAAGCTGCTGGAAAGGTTCCCCAACGTGCGCCTCGCCGGAACGCCCCACCGCCGCCGCCAGATAGTGCTGCGCGGCCTAAGCTCACTGCCAGTGCGAGTGTAGCCCCGCATACGCCAGCGCCTTCGCGCTCCCATCCCCACAGGCTTCCACACCTTCGTGCCCTTCGTGGATGATTCTTCGCCCGCCCCTTTCCTTGACACTCACCACGCCCCTGCCTAGACTTACCCCCAACAGCCGCCGCGCGCGCGGCGGCGTCCACGCATCGCATCGCGCAGGAGGCCGGCCATGGACTTCCGATTCGGCGAGGCCGAAGAGGCGTTTCGAGGCGAACTTCTCGACTTCCTCGACCAGGAGCTTCCCGACGACTGGGACGCCCTCTCCCAGACCAGCCCATTCTCCGCCCAGAACTTCCCCTTCACGAAGGAGATGTCTTCCAGGCTCGCCGAGAAGGGCTGGCTGACGCTGGCCTGGCCCGAAGAGTACGGCGGACAGGGGCGCTCCCACATGGAGCAACTCGTCTACCGCGAGGAGATGACCTACCGCAACGTGCCAGGCACAGACCTGGGCGTCGGCGCGATAAGCTGGGTAGGCCCCACGCTCATGCTCGCGGGCACCGAGGACCAGCGGCGCGAGCATCTGCCCCCCATCGCGAGAGCAGAGCGCTACTGGTGCACGCTCTACAGCGAGCCCGGCTCGGGCTCCGACCTCGCCTCGCTACAGACGCAGGCCGTCCGCGACGGCGACGACTACGTCGTCAACGGCTCCAAGATCTGGACCAGCGCCGGCCATATCGCCGACTGGGGTTGGCTCGCGGCCCGCACCGACAACGACGCCCCCAAGCACAGGGGCATAAGCCTGTTTCTGCTCGACATGAAAACTCCGGGCGTAACCGTCAAGCCCATATACAACATGGCGGGCTCCCACGAGTTCAACGAGGTTTTCTTCGACAACGTCCGCGTCCCCAAGCACAATCTGGTGGGCGAGGAGAACCGGGGCTGGTACACCCTCGCGGTCGCGCTCGACTTCGAGCGCTCCGGCGTCGGCTACTCCGCCACCGCGCGGAGGACGCTGGAGGCGCTGACCGAGTACGCCAGGCAGACCGAACGCAAAGGCCGCCCACTGGCTGAGGACCCCGTAGTGCGCGCCAAGCTGGCCCAGCGTTCGCTCGAGGCCGAGATCTCCCGCGGCATGTCTTACCGGGTCGCCTGGATGCAGAGCCAGGGTATGGTGCCGAACGCGGAGGCCTCGATGTCCAAGCTGTTCGGCACCGAGCTGACCCAGCGCGTGGCGGACACCGGCATGGAGATGCTGGGGCTCGCCGGCCAGCTTGGGGCAGGCTCCAAGTGGGCGCCGCTGGAAGGGCACGTCCAAAGGCTGAGCCTGTCCAGCGTGTCCAGCACCATCGCTGCGGGCACCTCCGAGATACAGCGCAACATCATCGCGACCCGCGGGCTGGGACTACCCCGCGCGTAGCGGCCGCGGGAGGCGAACCTCATGCCCGACATCACACCCGACAATTCGGCGCTCGGCCCCTACCGCGTGCTGGACCTCACCGAGGGCGGCGTCAACTGGTGCGGCAAGCTGCTCGCCGACCTGGGAGCCGACGTCATCAAGGTCGAGCCTCCGGGCGGCAGCCCGACACGAATGCGCGGCCCATTCTATCGAGCCGAGCGCCACCCCGAACGCAGCCTCTTCTGGTTCGCCTACTGTGTCAACAAACGAGGCGTCACGCTCGACCTGGAGCGCGAGGAGGGTCGGCGCGCGTTCGAGCGCCTGGCGGACACTGCCGACGTCGTGCTGGAGTCGTTCGCCCCGGGCTATCTGGACGGCATCGGCCTGGGCTACGAGGCGCTGAGCGCGCGCAACCCGGGCCTCATCATGACGTCGGTCACGCCGTTTGGGCAGACCGGCCCGCACGCGCACTACAAGGCCACCGACATCGTGGTGTGGTCGATGGGCGGAATGCAGTACGCGAGCGGCGACGAAGACCGCCCGCCGGTGCGCATAACATTTCCGCAGGCCGACTTTCACGCTGGCGCGCAAGCCGCCGCGGCGACGATGACCGCCCTCTGGCACCGGCAGAACAACGGCGGCCAGGGCCAGCGGGCGGAAGTGGCCGGGCAGGTGGCGGTGATGTGGACTCTGATGAACATCTCGACGCTGCCCATGCTGCACCGCACCAACATGGAGCGCGCCGGCGCGTTTCGCAGACTGCCGCGAGTCGACGGCCCGCCAATCAAGATCCGCGCCGTGCACGAGTGCAAGGACGGCTTCGTCACCTCGATGATCAATGGCGGCAGACGCGCCAACTCCTCCATGATCCCGCTGGTGAGCTGGATGGAAGAAGAGGGCGTCTGCCCCGGCTTCATGCAGGGCCGGGACTGGACTACCTGGGAGATGGACGAACTGCTTGCCCGCGGCGATGAAGGCGCTCAGGAGATCGAGGTCGTCTACGGGGCGCTGGACGACTTCATCCTCACGAAGACCAAGGCCGAGCTCTACGATCGCGCCCTGAGTCACCGCTTCCTGCTGGCGCCCTGCAACACCCCCGGCGACATCTACCAAGACCCCCAGTTGCGGGCAAGGGACTTCTGGACCAGCGTGTACCACCCGGAACTCGAAGAGTCGCTCACCTACCTGGGGCCGTACCTGAAGCTGGGCGAGTCGCCGATGACCATCAGGCGGCGCGCGCCGCTGATCGGCGAGCACAACGCGGAGATTCTCGGCGCTCTCGATTCTCCGCCCAAGCCGCCGGCGCGCGCCTCCGCGAACTCCGGTCCGGCGCTGGCAAAGATGCCGTTCGAGGGCCTGCGCGTGCTCGACTTCACCTGGATTGGCGTTGGCCCGGTTACCATCAAGTACCTGGGAGACCACGGCGCGGACGTCGTCCACGTCGAATCCGTGAGCCGCCCGGACGGGCTGCGCTCAGGGCCGCCCTTCAAGGACGGCAAGCCCGGCATCAACCGCAGCCAGTTCCACGCCAACTTCAACACCAGCAAGTACGGGCTTGGCGTCAACATGGCAAAACCGGAGGGCGTGGCGCTGATAAAGCGGGTCATAGCTGAGTGGCAGCCTGACATAGTCGCCGAGAGCTTCACGCCCAAGGCGATGCGGAACTGGGGGCTGGACTACGAAAGCGTCCGCAAGATAAAGCCGGACGTAATCTTCTTCAGCACGTGCCAGCAGGGCCAGACCGGACCGCACGCGATGTATCCCGGCTACGGCCAGTTGTCGTCCTCGATGGCGGGCTACTACCAGATAACGGGCTGGCCCGACCGCGACCCGGTGACGCCTTACGGCGCCTACTCCGACTTCGTGAACCCGCCCAACGGCTTCACCGCAATCGTCGCGGCCCTGGAGTACAGGCGGCGCACCGGCAAGGGCCAGCACCTCGACCTGTCGCAGTACGAGGGCGCGACCCACTACAAGGCCCCCATAATCATGGACTACATCGCGAGCGGCAACGAGCTTGTGCGCGACGGCAACCGGGACGAGGCGTTCGCCCCCCACGGCGTGTACCCCTGCAAGGACGAGGTGCGCGAGCTGACCGGACCCGGCGAATCGTGGTGCGCCATCGCCGTCACCACGCAGGCCGAGTGGCTGGCGCTGTGCGGCGCGATGGGCAACCCGGCCTGGACACGCGACGAGCGATTCGCGACGTTCGAGAGCCGCAGGGAGAACGACGCCGAGCTGGACGCGCTGATTGGCGAGTGGACGAAGGGATACGGCGCACAGGAGTTGATGCGCCTGCTCCAGGCCGCGGGAGTCCCGGCCGGCGCGGTGCAGAGCCAAGCCGACCTGTGGCAGGACCCTCAGCTAAAACACAGGCAACACTTCCAGTGGCTGGACCACACCGAGTGCGGCCCAATGCCCTACGACGGCCTGCAGTTCGAGCTGTCCGATTCCCCAGGCAAGCTGCGAATGCCCCAAGCGCTGATTGGCGAGCACAACGAGCTTGTGCTGAAAAAGTTCGCGGGCCTTACGGACGGAGAGATCGGCGACCTGGTGGCCGCAGAGGTGCTGGAGACATCGGCGTGAGGGGAAGGGACTATTCCAACGGAGGTTCGTATTGACAACGCGAAACGCCACCAACACAAATGCCGGGCCGCTTCAACTGGCCAACATCCGCGTGATCGACCTCTCGCGCATGGCGCCGGGAGGATTCTGCACGATGATGCTCGGAGACTTCGGAGCGGACGTCATCCGCGTCGAGGAGCCGGGCGGCGGACGCATCGGACGCGCGCGCATGGGCCGTAGCGACGACCCTGACGAACGCGAAGAGCGCCGCCGGGCGGCCTTCACCGCGCTGAACCGCAACAAGCGCAGCATCACGCTCAATCTCAAGGTGCCCCAGGCCCGGGACGTGCTGAGGCGGCTGTGCGAAAACGCCGACGTGTTCGTCGAGGGCTTTCGCCCGGGCGTGGCCGAACGATTGGGCTGCGACTACGAGACGCTCAGCGCGCTGAACCCGCGGCTGGTCTACTGCTCCATATCGGGCTACGGCCAGGACGGCCCGTACAAGAGCCTGGTCGGCCACGACATAAACTACATCAGCACCGGCGGCGCGCTCGGCATGATAGGATCCGAGGGCGGGCCGCCAACCATACCGTACAACCTGGTAGCCGACTACGCCGGCGGTGCTATGCAGGCCGCCATCGGCATACTCTCGGCGCTCATGGCGCGCCACCACACCGGGCGCGGCCAGTACGTTGACATCTCCATGTCCGACGGCGTCGCCTACATGCTGGTCGCCTCGCTGTCCGAGTACTTCAACACCGGCGCGGTGCCCCAGCGCGGCCTGATGTCCCTGAACGGCGGCGTTCCCTACTACAACGTGTTCGAGTGCAAGGACGGCAAGTTCCTTAGCCTCGGCTGCATCGAGCCCTGGTTCTGGGACGCCCTCTGCCGGGCGATAGGACGCGAGGAGTTCATCGAACACCAGTTCGACGCGGACAAGTACCCCGAAATTTTCGACGCCTTCCGCGAGGTCTTCAAGACACGCACCCGCGACGATTGGTGGGACTACCTGCGCGGCTCCGGCGACGTGGCGGTGGGCCGCGTATTCAGCGTGGACGAGCTCGCCGACGACCCTCAGCTTCGCCACCGCGGCATGGTGCAGGACGTGGGCGAGATCGATGGCGTGACGGTGAGGCAAGTGGGCATAGGCCCCAAGCTGTCGGAGACGCCGGGGTCGGTGCGCAGGCTGGGCCCGCACATAGGCCAGCACACCGACGAAGTTCTGGCCGAGCTAGGCTACGGCGCCGCCGAAATAGCAAGCGCCCGCGAAACGGGCGCCTTGGGCTGACGACCGTAAAGTCCCTTCCCCATTGACGGGGGAAGGCTGGGATGGGGGTGAAGACCACCCTCTCCACGCTGTAGGGGCAGGTTTGTAACTCGCCCGCGGCCCTTGACGGGGGAAGGTCAGAGCCGGCCCTGAGCCGGCCGAAGGGATGGGGGTGTTTCTCTCAGCCTCTCTATTCGAGCAGCCTCAAGACAGCAACGATTCCAACCAGACTGGCTAACTGTATTCCAATCATCCAGCGCATATGCGTGTTCATCTTGTCGAATAATTCGGCCTTCAGCCCGTATATATCCGATCTCAATTCCAACCTCAATTCGGCAAGGTCGGCCTTGGTTGCCAAGTGTTCGTAGGCGCCTTCCAGCCTGCTCATTCTTTCTTCCAGCGTTGACACGCTCAATCACACTCTCGCGGTACGGAATCCTGTTCCATCAGGAACTCAGGCAATTATGGACGTCGATTTCTTCGTTCAGGCCCAGTATACCATCTGTTGAATCACAGTGACACCCACCCGACACATAATCCACGCCGACTTCGACGCTTTCTACACCTCCGTGGAGCAGTTGGACAGGCCGGAGCTGCGCGGCAAGCCGGTCGTGGTCGGCGGCAGCCCGGAGAGCAGGGGCGTCGTCGCGTCGGCGTCCTACGAGGCCCGCGCCTTCGGCGTGCGCTCGGCCATGCCCATGCGCACGGCGCTGGCGATGTGCCCACAGGCGGTCCGCGTGCCGTCGAACTTCGGCCGCTACCGCGACGTTTCCAGGCAGGCGATGGCGATCTTCACCGAGACCACGGCCCTTGTCGAGCCGCTGTCGCTAGACGAGGCCTACCTCGACGTCAGCGCGGTGGTCTCCGGCGGCCGCCCCGTGCGCGGCATCGCATTGCAGCTGAAGCGGCGTATACTGTCCCGGCTCGGCCTGACCATCTCTCTCGGAGTGGCCACCAGCAAGTCGGTAGCCAAGATAGCGTCTGACTTCCAGAAACCGGACGGCCTCACAGTAGTGCCGCCGGGTGAGGAGCGAGCCTTCCTTGCACCGCTGGAGGTGGGCCGTCTCTGGGGGGTCGGCCCGAAGACCGCCGAACGCCTGAACGACTACGGCGTGCGCACCATCGGCCAGCTGGCGTCCATGTCTGAGGAGTGGTTCGAGGAGCGTTTCGGCAGGACCGGCGGGCGGCTGCGGTCGCTCGCGATGGGCGTCGACGACAGCGAGGTGGTGGTGGAGCGCGAGACGAAGTCCATAAGCGCCGAGACCACGCTCGCGCAGGACACCGGGGACCCCGAGGCGCTTAGGGAGCTTGTGAACAGGCTGAGCCTGAGCGTCGCCCAGGCACTGAGTCGCAAGTCCCTTCGCGGTCGCACAGTCAAGCTCAAGCTGCGCCTCTCGGACTTCACAACCTTCACGCGGCAAAAGACACTGCCCGAGCGCGTCGACTCCTCCGCGGAGATAGCGCAAGCTGCAAGCGCCTTGCTGGATGTGGAGCTTTCCGAGCGACGGCAGTTCCGTCTCGTGGGCGTGGGTGTATCGGGATTCGACGACACGCCCGGCAGGCAGGCTGACAAACACGTACAATTGACATTGGCGGGATTCGAACGCTAAGGAGATATTGCATGAGCGAGCTCATTTTCAAGTCCGCGAAGTCGATCGCGGTAGGCATTCGCGCCAGGACTTTTTCGGCGGTAGAGGTCGTGGAGGCGCACCTGGCGCGCATTAACGAGGTGAACGGCAGCCTGAACGCCGTGGTGTGTCTCGCTTCCGAGCGGGCGCGAGCCGAGGCGCGCCGGGCCGACGAGGCGCTGGCCCGCGGCCTCAACCTTGGACCGCTGCACGGCGTGCCCATCACTCTCAAGGACTCGATAGACACCCAAGGCGTCGTAACGACCGGCGGCACGATGGGCCGCGTCGGCTTCGTACCGGATCGGGACTCCACCGTCGCGGCGCGGCTGCGCGCCGCCGGCGCAATCCTGCTCGGCAAGACCAACACGCCGGAGCTGACGCTGGCGGGCGAGACGAACAACCTGGTGTACGGGCGCACGAACAACCCCTACGACCTCTCGCGTATGCCGGGCGGCAGCAGCGGCGGCGCGGCCGCGATTATCGCGTCTGGCGGTTCGCCGCTCGACATGGGCAGCGACACCGGCGGCAGCATACGGTTGCCCTCGCACTTCTGCGGCATTGCCGGTATCAAGCCCAACTCGGGGCGTGTGCCGCGCACCGGCCACATCGTGCCCTACGGCATGGGCGCGGTCGACTCTCTCACACAGCTAGGGCCGATGGCTCGATTCGTCGAGGACCTTGCGCTCGCGCTGCCCATCATCGCCGGCCCGGACTGGCGCGATCCGGCCATCGTGCCGGTGCCGCTGCGCAATCCCGACGACGTTGCGGTTGGGTCGTTGCGCGTCGCCATGCACACCGACAACGGCCTCATGTCGCCCACGAAGGAGACCGCGGACGCCGTTCTCGCGGCGGCCGCAGCGCTCAGGGACGCCGGCGCGGAGGTCGCGGAGGCGAGGCCATCGGCCCTCGCGCAGCTTCCGGAGTTCCACAACGCCATCAGCAGCGCCGATGGCCGCGCCTGGATCAAGCGGCTGCTGCAAAAGGCGGGCACCACCGAGAGCCACCCGTGGCTGCAGCGCAGGCTGGACGACGCGGAGGTGCTCCCCTCGGACGAGCTCAGCGCGCTGCTGGAGAAGGCCGACGCGTACCGCAGCGAGATGCTCCAGTTCATGGAGAGCTACGACGCCATCCTGTGCCCCACGGCCGCATATCCGGCCACCGAGCACGAGGGTACGTTCGATGAGAGCCGGACCATGGGCTTCGCCTACACCGGCGCGTACAACGTCACCGGCTGGCCCGGCGCGGTGGTGCGAGGCGGCACGTCGCCTGAGGGCCTGCCCATCGGCGTCCAGGTGGTCGCCCGACCCTGGCGCGAAGACGTGGCCCTGGCACTGGCGGCCGTACTGGAGTCCGCGCTCGGTGGCTGGCAGCGCCCACCGCTGTAATATATCCCTTACCCCTCGATGGGGGAAGGTTAGGATGGGGGTGTCGTTCAGGCCTCGCCCCTACCCGCCGAGCCGCGACCCCACAAAGTCCCTGTAGCCGCGGGCGAAGTCCCGCGCGCCCGACGCGACGCGTCCCGCTATCTGGACGCGCGACAGCTCCAGAACGCCGTCGCCGGTCTGCACGCCGACGCCGCCGTCGGACAGCGCGACGACGCGCCCCGGCGGTTGCGCGTCGTCGACCGTTCCCGATTCTCGCACACGCGCGTCTACCACCTTGAGCACGGACCCGCGCCACGTCGTGAACGCGCCGGGCCAAGGCTGGTAGGCCCGCGTCATCCGCTCGACTTGGCGGGCGGAACGCCGCCAGTCTATCTCGCCGTGCTCCCTGCGGACGAGGCTCGTGACACTGGCCTGGGCGTCGTCCTGCGCCCATGGCAACACCTCGCCGCGCTCCCAGGCAGGCAGCGTCTCAACCAGCAGGGCGGCCCCCAATTCGAACAGCCGCGCCGTCAGCGCCGGGGCGTTTTCTCTCTCGGATATGGCCGTCTCGCGCGCGGCCAGGATAGGCCCGGTATCCATGCCCTCGTCAGGCACCATCAACGTGACCCCCGTCGACTCGCCACCATCGAGCAGCGCCGACACAACCGGCGACGGGCCGCGGTAGCACGGCAGCAGCGACGGGTGAATGTTGGCGCAGCCCAAAGAGGGCGCGCGAAGCGTATCGGACGGCAGAAACAGGCCGTAGGCCGCCACCACGATTGCGTCCGGGGCAAGCTGCCTTATCTCGCGCTGCGCATCCTCGTCGCGGCGAAGCGACGCCGGCTGCCGCACGTTCAGCCCCAGTTCGAGCGCGGCCCCTTTCACAGGTGGCGCGGTGAGGCGTTTGCCGCGTCCCGCCCTCCTGTCGGGGCGGGTGTAGACGGCGGCAACGTCGTGCCCGGCGTCCACAAGCGCGTGGAGCACCGGCGTCGCGAAGTCCGGCGTACCCATGAAGACTATTCGCATTCGCGTGGGGCCTCCAATCCAGCGGTCCGCGAACGGGTTAGCACGCGCCACCGGGTATATTGTGGAATCGCACGGCGTCGCCCACGCCGATGTCGTGGCGGGCCGCCGATCCAGCGTTGACCTCCAGGTTGAAGATGACTGGCGTCGACGGCCGGTAGACGGGAAGCTCTCCGACGGGAGTTGCCGGCCCTAGCGCCGGCACATCCGGCGTAAGGTCCGCCACTTCGCAGTCGGCGCCGATCCAGACAAAGTCCAGCGCAAAGCGCATTCCCCGCATCCAAAAGCCCGGGACCGCAGGCTCGTTGTACACGAACAGCATTCCGCTGCCCTCGGGCAGCCTGTCACGGCCCGACAGTCCACGCGACCGCTCGTCCGGGCTGGCGGCGATCTCTACCATAAACGCGGCGCCGCCCACCTCGACGACGGGTAGGCTGACAACCTCCTGCGCCCTGTCGCACATCGCGAACAGCAGGAGCGCCAGCGGCAGCAGCACCGCCCAGTTCATGCCAACTCTACGGCGGTTGCACCGTTGCCGCCCCCTTCCGGCGGTTCCGGCCCAAACTCGCGCACCAGCGTATGGCGCGCGAGGAGCTCGCGCACCGCGTTGCGCAGCGCGCCGGTGCCTCGCCCGTGGATGACACGCACGGAGCCGAGGCCGTCCCGCATCGCACCGTCCAGAAACTCATCCAGGCGTATCACGGCATCGTCGGCGCGCAGCCCCCGCAGGTCGAGCTCCTGCGTACCCAGGGGAGGGGCGAGTGCGTAGCTAATCGCCGGCGCCTGGCTTTCCGGGTCAGGGGGCGCCTGCTCCACCTTAGACAGCCTTGACAGGTCTACCCGCAGCGTCACCCTGCCCACGTTGACTTCCGCTTCACTTCCCTGGTCGGGCAGCGAGACTACCTTGCCGACCAGGTTCAGTCCTCCAACGTCCACGCTGTCGCCAACAGCGATGGGCCGCTGTTCCGCGGCGCGACGCGTTGGCGGCGCGGGCGGCGGAACGCCGGCGTCATCCAACTCCAGCCTGGCAGCCGCGATTCGCGCGCGGTGGACCGTACCGTCCGACGCCGGGGCGGTCCACGCCAGGGCCGACTCGATGCGCCGCAGCTTGCGCCGTGCGTCCTCGAACCGCCGGAGCGTCTCGCGCCGCGTGCTGCGCATCATGCTGTCCTTGTGCTCGACGAGGTAGTCCATTTGCGACTGCAGTTCGCGGCGCACGCGCTCAGCCTCGGCGCGGGTTTCCTCCGCCTCTCGCAGCCTGGTCTGCAGCCGCGTCCTGTCGGCCTGCAGCTCCCGCAGCCAGTCCTCGAACCTGAGATGCTGGGGTTCCATCAGGGACTTGGCGCGCTCCATAATCTCGTCACTCAGCCCGAGCCGCGCTGCCACCGACAACGCGTAGCTTCTGCCGGGTATGCCCATGGTCAGCTCGTAGGTAGGCTCCAGCGTGGAAGGGTCGAGCTGCACGCTGGCGTTGCCCATCGACGGCGACGCTTCGGCGTGGGTTGCCACCTGGCGGTGGTGGGTGGTGGCGATGGTGCTGACACCAATTTCGGCCAGGTGGTCCAGCACTGCCCGGCCGAGCGCGGCCCCCTCCTCCGGATCGGTGCTCGCGCCCAGCTCGTCGAGCAGCACCAGCGAGCCCGGACCGGCCGCCTCCATTATTCCCACCACGTTTCGCATGTGCGAGCTGAACGTGGATACCGACTCCGAGATGCTCTGGTGGTCGCCGACGTCGGCGTAGATGCCGTCGAACACCGGCAGAGAGCTGCCCTCGATGGCCGGCACCTGGAGCCCCGACTGGTGCATGAGCGCCATCAGACCGACGGTCTTCATGGCGACGGTCTTGCCGCCCGTGTTGGGGCCTGTGACGACCAGCACGCACCAGCCTGGTCCAATCGTAAGGTCGATGGGGACGGCTCCCCGGCCCAGCAGCGGATGGCGCGCGCCGATCAGCCGCAGCGACGTGTCGGGCGCGCCCTCTTGCCCCCGCGTGGCGCGAGGAGGCAGCGCCACGCAGCGGTTGGCCGCGCCGAAGCGGGCCCTGGCCAGGATGAAGTCGAGCTTCGCGGTGAGGCCGTCGCCGCGGCGGATGTCCTCCGCGAGCTGCCCCACCAGCGCCGACAGGTCGCGCAGCACACGCAGTGTCTCCCGCTCCTCCTCCAGCACAAGCTCGCGCCAGTCGTTCCCCATGTCCACGGTCGCGAACGGCTCCACGTACAATGTCGCGCCGGTGTTGGAGGCGTCATGGACGATGCCGGGAATGCGGGAGCGCATCTCGGCCTTGACCGGCACCACCACTCGTTCGTTGCGGGTTGTGACCAGCGACTCCTGTAGCGCCTCGCGTCCGGAGTCCGAGCGTATGAGCCGGTGCAGCGTCTCGGTGACGCGGTCGTATGCCCGTAGCACCTGGCGGCGCAGCACGCGCAGCGACGGCGTGGCGTCGTCCGCCACTTTGCCTCGCGCGTCGATCTTCTTGCGAATCTGGCGGCGAAGCTCGCTCAGCTCCGGTATGCCCGCGACGATGTCCGAGAGCAGCGGAGGTTTCGCGCGTAGCCTCCCCACGGCGGCTACGGCCCGGGAGTGTACCTCGAGGGCGTCGGCCACCGACAGCAGCTCCCCGCCGGTCAGCACGCCGCCGATGCCCGCCCTCGCGACGTAATCCGAGGTGTCAACCGCAAGGTGAAGGTCGACGCCTCCCACGTCCTCGAGCAGCGCGACCGCCTCTGACGTCTCGCGCTGAAGCTCATCCACCTCCAGGGGGCTGTACGAGGGCGCCATCTCCAAGGCGCGTTCGCGCGCGGGGAAGAATGTCACGCGGTTGGCCACCTGCCGACGCAGCTCGTGGAAATCGAGCGCCTTCATCGACTCTGCGCGCAGGTCCTCCGCGAACGGTGCGCCCGCCCTGGGGCTGTCGCGGAGACCCGTCCCCTCGTGCTCGGCTATGCCCTCTTGAGTCGCCATGCGGTCCCCTCGCCGTCTGCGCTCGCATCGTTCGCGACCGCCCGAACGGCCCATTCGGTGTCCGTTCGATTCTACCACAAGCCCCACGGCGCCCCGCGCAGTCCCTTCCCCCTCGACGGGGGAAGGTTAGAGCCTGCCCCGTACTCGATACGGGGATGGGGGTGTTTCGCGTCCAGGGTCTTTTCATTATCGGGAAATGTCATTCTGAGCCGAAGGCGAAGAATCTAAAATCACTCGACACGGACTCGGCTCTAGTATGAAGAAGGGGATGCAGGCAAGGACTTTAGACCCTTCGGCTACGCTCAGGGTGAAAATGAAAAGACCCTGGTTTCGCGTCCCCGCGGCTACGGAAGAGGACGCCGGCTGTGCTATAATCTGCTGCGTTTGATATGAGAGACCTAGTTTGCGTGCGCGTTCCCGCGACTACCGCGAACATGGGCCCGGGCTTCGACTGCCTGGGCATGGCGTTGGACGTGTGGAACAGCGTTCGCGTGGAAAGGCACCGCGGCCCCCTCCGTATCGAGGTTAACGGAGAGGGGGCGGGCGAGGTGCCCGAGGACGCCACGAACCTGGTGTACCGCGGCTTCAGCCTGCTGTTCGAGGGTGCGGGCGAGCCTGCGCCCGATGTCCGGATCACCTGTGACAATCGGATTCCGCTGGGCAGGGGACTGGGTAGCAGCTCCGCGGCGGCGGTGGCCGGCCTGGTGGCCGCCAACGAAATGCGCGGCGACCGCCTTTCGCGGCTGGAGCTGCTGGAGCTAGCCGCCAGGCTGGAGGGCCACCCGGACAACGCCGCGCCAGCGCTGTTCGGCGGCTGCCAGATTGTCGCCAGGGATGACAGCGGCGTGCTGCTGTCGGCGCCGGTGCCCGTGCCCGACGACCTGATGGCCGTGTTGTTCGTGCCGGACGTCGCGATGCCGACGAGCGAGGCCCGCGACCTGCTGCCGGCGGAGGTGCCCCGCAGCGACGCAGTCTACAACATAAGCCGGGCCGCGCTGCTGGTGCGAGCCTTCGCCACCGGAGACCTGGCGCACCTGGACGTCGCCACCGGAGACCGCTTGCACCAGCCCGCGCGGCAGGCCATCTTCCACCCCATGCGCAACATATTCCGCGCGGCCCGCGACGCCGGCGCGCTGGGCGTGTTCCTCTCCGGCGCGGGATCGAGCGTGCTGGCGTTGACCAGGGGCCGGGAGTATACAATTGGTTACGAAATGGCCGACATAGCGGCAAAGTCGGGCGTGGGAGGATCGATCCTGGTCACCAAACCGACCGCCAAGGGCGCGCACGTCCAGGAGAGCGGGTGACGCCCGCCGGACAGGTCCGCGAAACGCCGGCCCGGCGACATCTCGGAACGGTCCGGGAGCCTCGCCGCCAAGAGGAGAAGTCTTGTCCCTGATAGTCCAGAAGTATGGCGGAAGCTCGCTGGCCGACGCCGCCAAGATTCGAAACGTGGCTGAGCGAATCGGGCGGACGCGCGACGCCGGCAACGACGTCGTCAGCGTGGTCTCGGCCATGGGCGACACCACCGACGAGCTCATCGAGCTGGCGGGCCAGGTTTCGGGCCGGCCGGAGCCTCGAGAGCTCGACCTGCTGCTCTCCACGGGCGAGCTGGTTTCCTGCACGCTGATAGCCATGGCCCTGCGCACGCTGGGCTACGAGGCCATCAGCCTGAGCGGCGCGCAGGCCGGCATACGCACCGACACCAGCTACGGGCGTGCCCGCATAGCACTGATGCAGCCCAAACGGGTCGCGCGCGAGCTGGAGCTGGGCCGCATAGTCATCGTGGCGGGCTTCCAGGGCATCACCGAGGACCTGGACACTACCACGTTGGGGCGCGGCGGTTCCGACACCACCGCGGTCGCGCTCGCCGCCAGCCTGGAAGCAGCGCGCTGCGAGGTGTACACCGACGTCGAGGGCATCTACACCGCCGACCCCAGGCTGGTGCCCAAAGCCCGCAAGCTGGACGAGGTGGACTACGAAGAGATGCTGGAGCTCGCCAGCTATGGCGCGAAGATGAACGCGCGATCGATTGAGATGGGCATGTTCTACAAGGTCCCCATCCTGGTCGCATCCAGCTTCTCCGATGCGCCGGGCACTCTCATTCACGAAGGAGTGGATATGAACACAACCGTCGGCGAGATAAGAAACCGCATCAGAGGCATCGCCGTCGACACCAACGTCGCCAAGATCACCGTCCGCGGCGTGGTCGACAGGCCGGGCATCGCTGCCGGCCTGTTCGAGCCGCTCAGCGAGGCCGACGTCAGCGTGGACGTCATCGTGCAGAACGCCAGCGTCGACGGCACCACAGACATGACCTTCACGGTCAAGCGCACCGACCTGGGGCGCGCGCTGGAAGTTACGCGCCTCGTGGCCCGGCAGCTCGGCAACGGCGAGGTGGTAAGCGCGGACAACCTCGCCAAGCTCAGCATCGTGGGCACCGGAATGCAGGACGCCCCCGGCTATGCCTCCACCATGTTCCGCACCCTGGCGAACAATAGCATCAACATCGACATGATAACCACGTCCGAGATACGCATCACCTGCATCGTCGACGAGGCCCAGGTGGCCATGGCCGCGCGCGCCCTGCACGACTCGTTTCACCTCGACAGGCCCACACAGGTCGCGTAGGCGGCCGCCGCGGGACCACCGCGGCCCGAGCACCTCTTGACCAGCCCACACCTCTCGGTCGTCATACCCGCCTACGACGAGGCTACGCGCATCGTCGCTACCCTCGACGCGGTGGCCGGTCACCTGTCCGCCGAGCCGTTCTCGTGGGAGATAGTCGTGGTGGACGACGGCAGCTCCGACGGCACCGGCAACCTGGTGCGCTCGTGGGCGCGCGGGGACAGCCGCGTGCGCGTCGAGTCCATACGCCACGCCGGCAAGGGCTGGGCCGTGCGGCGCGGAATGCTGGCCGCTCGCGGCCGGTTGCGCTTCATGTGCGACGCCGACCTTGCCATGCCCATATCCCACCTAGACGACTTCCTGCAGCGCATGGACGACGGCTACGACGTGGTGATCGGCTCGCGGGAGGCCGAAGGCGCGCGCCGTTTCGACGAGCCGGCGCTGCGACACGTCATGGGCCGCGTGTTCAACTGGTCGGTCAAGGCCATCGCGG
This sequence comes from Dehalococcoidia bacterium, assembly GCA_965226695.1. Classification (GTDB taxonomy): domain Bacteria; phylum Chloroflexota; class Dehalococcoidia; order Lucifugimonadales; family CATOSD01; genus CATOSD01. Next base: position 1,234,729 of record OZ245405.1, on the reverse strand, counting down.
TTCCGGGCATACAGGACACCCAGTGCGGCTTCAAGTGCTTTCGGGCCGCGGCCGCCGAGGACCTCTTCGGCATCCAGCGCGTGCCGGGCTGGGGCTTCGACGTGGAGATACTGCACCTGGCCCTCAAGCGAGGCTATCGTGTGCTGGAACTGCCCATCGACTGGCGATACAAGCCGGAGAGTAAGGTGAGGCCCGCCGTGGACTCGTTCCAAATGCTACGAGACGCGCTGCTGGTGCGCTGGCGCTCGCAGCGCGGAGCGTACGACAGCGCGCGGGTGGGCACGCGCGGCGAGCAAGGATAGAGGACGCACCCCATGTGCACAACCGTGACCGCCTCAACCCTCGCCCGACGCACCACCCCTTGCCTCTGGCGAGTCCTCCCCGTGCTTCTCGCTCTCCTCGTGCTGCTGGCGGCCTGCGGCGCCGACGACGCGCCCGCCCCGACCGCCGGCCCGACCCAGACACCGCCGGACGCCGCCACGCCCGCCCGGGAGGCCGCCGACCCGCGGATGCTCCTGGCCTCGACCGACCTGAGCGTTGGCGGCAACCGCGTCGTGTTCGCCCTGATTCGCTCCGGTTCAGGGCCTGTGCGCCAGGCAGACGGCGTTCGCGTGCAGACGTACTACCTAGTCCCCACTGGCCAGGAAGGCCCTGTCGAGACCGTTGCCGCCACGTACCGCGATTGGGATGAGCGCGGCCGCGGCGCGTACACCGTGCGGCTGAGCTTCGACAGGGCCGGCGACTGGGGCCTGGGCGTCAGCGTAGAACTGCCGGACGGCGCGGTGTCTTCCGCCTCCGCGCGGGTGTCCGTCCGCGAACAGAGCCTTACGCCCGCCCTGGGAGCTCCGGCGCCGCTCACCGAGAGCAAGACGCTGTCTGACACACCGGAGATGAGCGAGCTGACGTCCGACCCGCAGCCCGACTCCGAGTTGTACACGATGACCATCGCGGAGGCCGTCACGTCGGGCGAGCCGCTGGTGGTCGTCTTCTCGACGCCCGCCTACTGCACCACGGCCACGTGCGGCCCGCAGCTCGACGTGCTGAAGCAAGCCAGAGAGCGGTACTCGGTCCGGGCGAACTTCATCCACGTCGAGGTGTACGACAACCCGCACGAGATCGAGGGCGATCTGTCCAACGCCAGGATCGCGCCCGCGGTCGCCGAGTGGGGCCTTCCCAGTGAGCCGTGGACGTTCGTTGTCGGCAGCGACGGCCTGGTGGCCGCCAAGTTCGAGGGCTTCGCCACGCTCGACGAGCTGGAGCGGGCTCTGCTCGCGGTGGTCGGGCGCTAGCGCTCCTGTTCTCGCGGCATTGGCGGCCCGCCAGAAGTGTTATGATAGGCGCACTCACGAACCGGGAAGGGGGCATCGCCATGCCTGGACAACGACTCTCTTCACCTTTGCCCGACAACTGCACCACCGCCGGGGCGACTGGCGCGTGCAGCGCCGACGGACGGGCGCTGATTGGCAGCACCAGCGACGACCCGTTCACTACCCGAACGCGGCTGGTGGTGGAAGAACCGCCGGACGGCTACCGGTACGTCGGCACCCAGATAGTGTCCCAAGACCCGAACACCGTGGCCGACTTCAACCACATGCACACCCGCGGGCTCAACGAGAAGGGCTTCGCGTACACCTGGTCGGGGGCCCGCCCGGACCCGGACATAGAGCCTGACAGCAAACGCGCGGTGGGCGTGCCCTTCTACCGATTCGGCGACCTGCTGCTGAGCCAGGCCGCGTCGGTGGAGGACGCAATCGGCCTGCTGGAGTCCTATCCCAGGGCGATTCACGGCAACTTCCTGCTCGCCGACTCCGGCGGCGAGGTTGCCCTTGCCGAGGTGAGCACCCGGTCGCTCAACATAGAGACCCGCACCACCGACGGCTGGATAGGCCGCTCGAACCACTGGATATCGCCTGAGATGTCGCAGATCGCCCACACGCCGGCGGACGGCGACTCGACCGTGGTACGCTACGACCGCATCACCATGCTGATGGCGGAGGGCGCCGGGTCCATCGACCCGGCCTACCTGGCGTCTTGCTTCCGCGACCACTCGACGCTGGAGGAAACGGGCTGGAGCATCTGTGCGCACGGCCACACCAAGCGGCCCGGTTCGGAGACCCGCGGGGGTAGCGTGAGCTCCGAGATACTCCAGCCGGCAGAGGGTGTGATGTACTACTGCTACGGCTGGCCCTGCGGCGGCCCGGCGGAGTACGGCGAGGAGCAGCTTTACCAGGACCGGTCGTGGGGAAGGTACGTGCCGTTTTCGCTCGGCGGCATGGAGCCGGGCGAGTACGTTACCGTGGAGGGCCGGCTCACGCCGCTTGCGGTGCGCTACCTCGCGCCGGGGCACGCCGCGGGCGTGTAGCCGGGGCCTATGTATCGGGAACAAGCCTTCCAAAATTCCCTTCCCCCTTGATAGGGGAAGAGCCTGCCCTGAGCTTGCCGAAGGGTTAGAGCCGGCCCCGTACTCGATACGGGGATGGGGGTGAAGGCGCTGAAGAGAGAAAGGACAAAACCATGGCCAACGATAACCAACAACAAGCCGGCCCCGGGCGATCGTACCCGTTCGTGGGCATACCGTCGTTCCTGCGCTCCGAGATCTGCACCAATCTGGACTCCATGGACGCCGACATCGCGGTGATGGGCGCCCCGACCGACGAAGGCTCCCCGTTCCTGCCCGGCGCGCGCTTTGGCCCCAGGGGCATACGCGAGCACTCGCTGCGGTTTGGCCCGCGCGGGTACTTTGACCAGGACGAAGACAAGGTCTTCCTGGAACGCGAGCTGACCAACCGCCGCATAGTGGACGTGGGCGATGCCGACGTGCTGCCGACCAACGTCGAGCAGACCTTCGCCAATATTACAACCCTCACGCGGCGCATTCTCGACAAGGGCGCGCTTCCGGTGGTGCTGGGCGGCGACCACGCCATCACCTTCCCGGTGGTGCGCGCCTACGACGAGCCGCTCCACGTAGTCCACTTCGACGCGCACATAGATTATGCTCCGTTCATGCACGGTTTCGAGTACACCAACGGCCACGCCTTCAGGCATATTTACCACATGGACCACGTGGAAAGCCTGACGCAGGTGGGCATACGCAGCCTGCGCAACAACCGCGAGCATTTGCAGGACTCGGTGAACGACGGCAACCGCGTAATAGGCATGTCCGAGACGCGGGAACTCGGCGGACCTGGGATCGTGGAGCCGATCCCGCGCGACGCCAACTGCTACGTGAGCATAGACATCGACGTGCTGGACCTGCCGCTCGTGCCCGGCTGCGTGTCCGCCGAACCGAACGGCATGACCTACGCGGAGCTGCGCGACGCGCTCGTCGCCATCGCCGAGCACACCAACGTCGTCGGCTTCGACCTGGTCGAGGTGAACCCGCAGCTCGACGTAGGCACCGGCATCACGTCCTACTTGGCCGCTCACACCATTCTGGAGTTTCTCGGGCACATCTGCGACCAGCCGCGCTGGGCCGCCAGGGTGGGCGCGGCCGGTTAGCCGCCCCCTCTCCAGGCTCGCCGTATACATGCCCCGCATTCAGCTACTGGATTCCTGGAGAGGCCACCCAAACTACAGGCTCATCTGGACGGCCAACTTCTTCGCCAACAGCGCGCAGTGGCTGCAACTGCTCACCGTGGGCTGGCTGGTGCAGCGCCTTGCGCAGGGTGGGATGGCGACACCCCTCCTTGTGGTCACGGTCGGGGGGCTGAACACGCTGCCCGGGCTCATAGTGAGCCCGTGGGGCGGCGTGATGGGCGACCGGCTGGACCGGCGCAAACTGGTCATGGCCCTCCAGAGCCTGATGGCCGTGCTCGCCCTGATATTCGCGTTCTTCGTGCGCTCCGGCGGCGCCGAAGTGTGGCATGCCTACGCCTACGTCTTCATAAGCGGCTGCTGCATATCGATAACCCAGCCCATGGGCCAGGCGCTCATCGCCAACACCGTGTCCCGGGAGAACCTGTCCAACGCCTACGCCGCGAACGTGCTCACCATCACCGGCACGCGGTTCATCGGCCCGTTCGTGGGCGGCGTGCTGATTGCCAACCTGGGCTTCTTCTGGAACTTCACCATAGAGTCGGTTCTCTACGCCGGAGTCGTCGTCGCACTGCTGCCGATGAAGACGCCCTACTTCCAGGAACGCCGCGCCGAAGACCGCGGCTCGATGCTGCGGGACCTGGTGGAAGGCGTCCGCTACGTGTGGAGCGGCAACCGGGCCATATTCGTGCTGCTAGCGCTGGGCATGATTCCAAACGTGGTGCTCCAGCCGCTTATGTTCATGCTGCCGGTGTTCACCGAGCAAGTGCTGAACAAGGGCGCGGACGTCGGTGGCTACCTGCTGGCGGTGAACGGCGGCGGCGGGCTGGTGGCAGCGCTGATGATGGCCTCGCTGGGCTTCCTGTTCAGGCGAGGCCCGATCACCCTCACGGCGGCGATAGCGAGCTCCGCGCTGGCGCTCGCGTTCGCGCAGGCGCAGTGGCTGCCCGTGGCGTTCGTCCTCATCGCGATGTTCGCGTTCAGCCAGGCGTGGTTCCGCACCACCAGCGGCGCGCTCATACAGACGCTGGTGCCCGACACGCTCCGCTCCCGCGTCACGAGCTTCCAGTCCTACGGCCGCGGGTTCGTCGTGCCGGCCAGCCTGCTGGTGGGCTGGCTTACCGGGCTTACGTCCGTGCCGTTCGCGATCACCATCATGGGGCTCGTAAGCCTCGCGGGGGCCTTGGCGTTCCTGGCGACAGCCCGCAGCCTGCGCCGGCTGGAGTGAGGCAGTCTTCAGTGGCTAGTAAGCGGCACACCCACCTTTTCCCGAACGTGTATAATGACGACACCTGCGAACAACATCTGGTCGGCGCGATATGGGCGACGCGACTCTACTCGTCCTGTAGGGGAACAGTATGGGCATATTCTACGCCCGCGTTGGAATAAACGACGGCAACGGCGGTGCTACCGAGTGGGTGGATGCGCTGGTGGACACGGGCGCAACCTACAGTGTCCTGCCGGCCTCGATGCTGCGAAATCGCGTAGGTGTCAGACCTGATACGCAAATGGTGTTCACGTTTGCCAACGGCGACCAAGAGCGCCTGCCTGTCGGAGAGGCCCGATTCCAGTATGGCGACAGGGGAGGCACAAGCAAGGTGGTGTTTGGCGAAGAGGGCCAATATCTGTTTGGCGCAACCACTCTGCAGATGTTGGGGTTGATTGCCGATACGACCGAACACCGGCTCATTCCCGCGCCGAGGCTCTTGATCTAATTCAGCGAGTTCGGTGTCTGGGACATCCGCGGTTCGGGCAAGGACTCCCTCGGCGGGCTTTCTCGATGCAGCGGTGTTCGAGTCAGGAGACGAAGACGGGCGGGAGGCAGCAATGACAGAGCGCGTTGATACCATCGTGCGCGGCGGGCTCGTGGCAACGTCCACGGGCGAGTACCGCGCCAGCATCGCCATAAGAGGCGGGCGCATAGCGGCCGTCGGGCCGGACGATGCGCTGCCCCAGGCCGACGACTACGTCGACGCCGCCGGCAAGCACGTGCTCCCGGGCGCCATAGACTGCCACGTGCACCTGAGGCCCACACCGAACGACGATTGGGCCGTCGGCTCGGTCGCGGCGGCCCACGCCGGACTTACGACCATCATCCCATTCGGCGCCTACGACGCCGCGGCGGGCGAAACGCTGCCCCAGGCGATCGAGCGCTGGAAGGCGGAGGCGGAACGCGATTCGGTCGTGGATTTCGCCTTCCACTACATCCTGAGCAACACTCCATACATCATCGACGGTCTGGCCGAGGCAATCTCCATGGGCGTCGCGTCGTTCAAGATGTTCATGACCTACGACCACCGCGTGTCCGACTCGTTCATAGCCAGGGCGATGGAGATCGTCGGCGCGAGCGGCGGTCTGGTGCAGCTCCACGCCGAGAACGGCGACGTCATCGAGCACCTGATGAACAAGGCCATCGCGGAGGGCCGCACCGCGCCGACGGACTTCCCCTCCACCTGCCCGCCCTGGGCCGAGGCTGAGGCCATCAATCGCGGTGTGCTGATGGGCGCGATGACCGATTGCCCCGTTTACATCGTACACCTGAGCACCCAGGAGGGCCTGGAGCGGGTCAAGGAGGCCCAACGCCACGGCCAACGGGTATGGACTGAGACCTGCCCCCAATATCTGCTCTTGGACGAGACGGCGATGGAGCGGATGGGGCCGCTGGCGAAAATCGGACCGCCGCTGCGCTCAGCCGACGGCGTGAACCAGGCGGCGATGTGGCAGGGCAGCGAGCAGGGCTACATCTCGGCAATCGGCAGCGATCACTCCCCCGGCCCTCCGGAGCGCAAGAAGCACGGTTGGACAAACATTTTCCGCAGCCCCGACGGCGAGCCGGTGCCCTTTGGCGCGCCGTCGCTCGAGACGCTGGTGCCGCTTGTTTACAGCGAGGGCGTCGCCAAGCGCGGCCTTCCCCTGACCTGGATGGCGCGAGTGCTGGCTGAAAACCCGGCCCGCATGTTCGGACTGTATCCCCGCAAGGGCGTCATCCAGCCGGGCGCGGACGCCGACCTGCTTATCATCGACCCCGACGCGGAGACGACCATTTCGGCGGCCAACCACCACGGACGCTCCGGGTTCACTCCGTATGAGGACTGGAAGGTGAAGGGCAGGATCGACACCACCATCCTTCGCGGAAAAGTCCTGCTGCGCGACGGCGAGCTGGAGCGGACAGCGGGCTACGGGCGTTTCATCCACGCGGGCAGCCCCACACCACCGATCGCCGGCGCGGTCAGGTAGGAGCCGAACATGACAGACTATCTCGACACCCTGTCTGAATTCGTCAGCGAGACCGGTTTCGATTCGCTGACCCCCGGCGCGCTGGACGCCGTTCGGGACGTGACGCTCGACACCCTGGGAGCCATGGTGGTGGGCAGCCAACAGCCCGAAAACGCCGCATTCGCGTCCAGGATGGCGCAGCGCTCGCCATCGGCCGGGGCGACCGTGTTCGGCCACGGCCTCAAGGCCGATCCGATGACCGCGACGCTCGTAAACGCCACGGCCGGCGTGGCTCTCGAGGTGGACGAGGGCAACCGGTTCGGCGGAGGCCACCCGGCGATCCACTCGCTGCCCGGCGCCATCGCGCTCGCGGAGGAGATGGGCGCGAGCGGGCGCGATTTCGTGGAGAGCGTCCTGGTGGGCTACGAGCTGGAATCACGCATCGGCGGCGCGACGAAGCCCCGCCCAAACGTCCACTCCCACGGACACTGGGGCGTCATCGGCACTGCGGTCGCCGCCGCCAAGCTCAAGGGATACTCCGCGCGCCAGGTGCGCGAGTTGATCAACATCGCGGCGTCCATGAGCCCGGCGAATAGCTGGCAGCCCGCATTTCGCGGCGCGACGGTGCGCAATCTCTATCCCGGCCGGTCCGGCCACGACGGGCTGCTTGCCCTTCAGGTTTACGAGAGCGGGTTCACCGGTCTGGAGGACGCCCCCGCGGACGTGTTCGGCACGATCCTGGGCGAGAGCTTCGACCGCGGCGCGGCGGTGGCGAACATGCCCGGCGAGTACCGCATCGAGCAGAACTACTTCAAGTTCTACGCCTGCTGCCGGCTGAATCATCCGGCGCTGGACGCCGTTTTCGACGCGCGCGAGGGCGGGAGCTTCGACCCGGACGAAGTTGTCGCCGTGGACATCTCGGCGCCGAGTATGCTCGACGGCATGTTGGGCGAGTACCCCGAAAACATGCTCGCCGCCAAGTTCAACGTGCCCTATGCGGTCGCGGCGTCCCTGGTGCGCGGCAGCGCGGGCGTGGACGAGTTCTACTCGGACGTGAGGGACGACGCGCGTATACGGGAGCTCGCGGCAAAGGTGAGCGTCAGTGTCGAGCCGCCCCCGGTGCACGTGCCGGCCGGCGGTGTGCCCCCGACGGAGGCGCGCATCCGGCTTGCGGGAGACCGCGAGCTGGTGGGCCGCACGGCCATCATCAAGGGCGACTACGGCAACCGGCTGCCGCGTGAGCGCCTGGTGGAAAAGTTCCACGCCCTCAACGACCCAATCCTGGGAGCGCAGCGCGCCGCCGAGGTCGTCGACGCGGTGTCACGCCTGGAGGAGATGTCAGACATCCGCGAGCTGACGGCGCTGCTGGCCGGATGATGGGGCGCGGCGCCTAGACTTCATCGAAAGTGCCTGTAGACTTCGTCACGGGGCAAGAATCTGACAAGCGTAACAACATCGCCCTCGACAGTGATCCCAAGTCGGTAACTGCCAACCCGCATGCGAAAACCGTTGCTCCGGCCCACCATCCTTCAAACTCCCCTCACCTCTTCAATGGAGGACGAAGCCCTCAGTTCGTCAAGAACTCTGTCCAGCCTGCCGAGCAGTTCCAAGTTGCGCACGCGCCGAAGGTCCCGGGCGAATGCTGCTCTGTATTCAAGCTTCATCCGGCGAACGAAGTATGTTCAGGATGCTTTCCTCGCTGACGCTTTCAGTCTCGAGACCCTCGTCAATGGCTCTGGCCATGCCGATGTCTTCGACCAACTCCAAGTCGGTTGCGTCAGCGACGGTGATGAGTAGTTCCTCACCCTCCTGGGCGTCAAGTGGCTGCAACGGAATCAGCGCGCCGTTGGTGAACTTTGCCATCAGCGTCCTTATCAAGGCGTGCTTCCTCCTTGGGATCACCCGATTCCGCACACTGCTTGGTCTCCCAATGGCGAGAGCAACGGACGGTTCGAACCCTACGGCGCCTCGGTCAGCACAACGGAAGCGCTGCTCAGCACGGCCTTTGCGATGGGCTGCTCATCACGTTCGTCGGCGATGATCTGGTAGGTGAAGGCCAGCACGTACTTGGAGCCGCTCAGGTCTATCGGCAGCGTGTACTCCGCATCCGCGCCGTAGCGCCGCTTTTGAGTCGTCTTGCTTCTCGCAATCACGATTACGCGGGTGGCCGTTACGCTCGCCCCGTCGAGCGCCGCTACGCTCACCGCCTGTGCCAGGGCCGCCTTGTCCACCGGGTTGCCGTCGGGATCGTTCACATCGCCGAACAGCTCCTCCAGATCCTCAGACAGCGTGTCCTTGAGGTGGGTCTGCGTCCACTCTTCCATGAGGTGTTGGGCTGCCACTTCTTTAACCGGCGTCGGGCCGGGTGTCGGCGTAGGAAAAGTCGTGCGGTCCGCAATGGATGCGCCGCTGCCGCGCTCTCCGCACGCCAAAGCGAAGAGCAGAATGACTACCGGAATGAGTACTACGAGCCGCGCTCCCATCTACATCTCCTGAAGGTGACTTTGGTTTCATCTATAGTTTAGCTTGCGCACAAGACGCAAGCAACCGGCGGCCTGCGTGGACATCGAGGGTTGGCGGGCTTGCTCAAATGCGGGAGCACAAGCCCCAGGTGCGGCCGTTCCCATGCGCCGATGACGTGCCCCGGGGCACGTCGACCAAGCGGGGCCGGTCTCGCTACTGGCCTATGTTGGCCTCCATCACGCGCATGGTGTTCTCGCCCAGTATCTTGCGTATGTCCGCCTCGGTGAACTCGCGCCTCAGCAGCTCCTCGGTGATGGCCGGGAACTTGGAGCAGTCCTCCAGTCCAACGGGTCCGCCGGGGATACCGTCGAAGTCAGACCCCAGCCCCACGTGGTCCACACCCGCAACCTTCGCGATGTGCTCGATGTGGTCCACCACGTCGGACAGCGTGGGTTGCGGCACCGAGCTCCAGGACGCCATGCGCCGCACCTGAATCTCGGCGCGCTGCTGAGCGACGTACTCGGGCGTGCCGGAGTAGTGGGCAATGGCCGAGCGGCGGGCGAACTTCTCGACCTCCTCTATCTCGTCCCAGGTCGCCTCCTGCAGCCTCTCGGTCGCTATCCTCGTTTCCTCCGACACGAATGCGGGGTAGAAGTTCACGTTCACCACGCCGCCATTGGTCGCGACCGCCCGCAGCATGTCGTCCTTCATGTTGCGCGGATGCTGGCAGATGGACCACGCCGAGGAGTGCGACGCCATGATGGGCTTGTCGGTCACCTCGATCGAGTCCCAGAAGGTCTTGTCGGACACGTGGGAAATATCCACCACCATGCCCAGGCGGTTCATCTCGCGGATCACGTCCCGCCCGAAAAGGCTCAGGCCGTTGTTGCGCACTGCGTCGGTGGAGGCGTCGGCCCAGTTGTTCGTATTGAAGTGGGTCAGCGTGATGTAGCGCATGCCAAGCTGCCAGTAGAGCCTGAGCACCGCGAGGCTGTCGTTGATGGCGTGGCCGCCCTCGATGCAGGGCACGGCTGCGTGCTTGCCCTCCGCCACGATGCGACGGCAATCGGCGGCGGTGAGCGCGATTTCCACGTCGTCGGGGTTCGCCGCGCAGAAACGATTGAGGCCGTCCAGAAGCTGCAGGCAGCGGTCCAGCGTGTTCTTTTCGGGAATCTCCTTCGCGGCGACATAGCAGGACCACCACTGCACGCCCAGGTTACCCTCCTTTATGCGCGGCAGGTCCAGGTGGCCCTTGCCGGTCGCTGTCGCCAGGTCATCGCCGTCGTCGGTCATGCGGCTTATCGTGTCGGCGTGAGTATCCACCACGAGCGACGAAAAGTGGAGGTCGCGCGCCTGCTGGCTAAGGGAGTCTTGAGTTGCCATATTGCGTTCTCCTTGTTTACAGATAGTCCCTTCCCCCTTGACGGGGGAAGGTTAGAGCCTGCCCTGAGCCTGCCGAAGGGATGGGGGTGAACCCCCGGCGTACCGCCCGCCTAGCCGACCACGTCTCGGAACACGCGGAGGTAGTTCTGACCCAGCAGCTTGCGCAGCTCATCTTCGTTGAAGCCGCGCTCGGCGAGCTTGACGGTCAGGTTGGGCCAGTCGCTGAAGTCATCGTAGCCCACGATGTTGTAGTCGGAGGTGAGCCTGTGCTCCTCCAGCCTGAATCCGCTGTAGTTGAAAGCGCCCGGACGCTCCCCGGGCATATCGCTGGGCCACTCGATGAGCGAGGAGGTCCGTGCGCCGGGACCGCCCTTGTCGGTGCCGACGCCCACGTGGTCTATGCCCATCACGTCCACCAGGTGAATCACGTGGTCCACGAAGTCGTCGAGCGTCGCCTCCGTGCTCGTCTGGATGAAGCCGGGGATGATCACCACCCCGAAGAATCCGCCCTGGTTGGCGATCGCCCTGGCCAGTTCGTCGCTCTTGCCCCTGTCGTGGTAGGCCACGGCGGCGCTGCACGAGTGGGAGACGATGACCGGCGCCGTGGATATCTCCATCGCGTCCCAGCCCACCTGCTCGCTGCAGTGGCTGACGTCCACGATGATGTCCAGCTCGTTGAGGCGCTGCACCACAGCCTGGCCGAAATACGTAAGGCCGCTCTTGTGGATCTCGGTGCAGCCGTCGCCTACCAGTGTGCCCAGGTTGTAGGTGAGCTGGCACATGCGCAGGCCCAAGTTATGGAACAGGTCTATGCGCTCCAGCCTGTCGCTGAATGGGGTCGTATCCTGGAAGTCGATTACTACGCCGTACTTGCCCTCGCGGTGGGCGCGCTCGATGTCCTCTGCCTTGCGGACCATCAGCATCCTGTCGTCCATCGCGTCGATCATGGCCCGCGCCTGCGCTATGCCCGTGACGGACTTCTCGAACGCCGTGTCGAATGGCCCGGGCCCAGCGTAGGTACCGCCCGCGACGTTCACGCCGGAGGACGCCCACAGGCCCAGGTACTGCTCACGGGCCGCCGCGTTGGTCTTGATCTCGTGAGTGGCCATCGCCTGGAGCAGCGGCGTCGCCTCGTTGCGCGTCATGCCCATGGCGTGGTACTCGTTCAGCGCCTCCCTCATGTTGTCCGTAAACAGAAAGCCGTTGGTCAAGGGCGGCTGCTGGCTGTCTACAACCAGCGTCTGGCCGTGAAGCTGCCGGGCCTCCTCGGCGCTCAGGACGGCGTTTCTCACGTTCTTGCGCTCTGCCAATGTCCTTCTCCCAAACATGGATGGTCCGGTCGATTTGGGTCAGTGGCGTTAACCCTCGTGACTGCCCACCAAGAGTCCCTTCTCCCATCGAGGGGAAGGGTTCCGGGCGCCTCTTCGACTTTGTCCCTTCCCCCTTGATGGGGGAAGGTTAGAGCTTGCCCCGTACTCGATACGGGGATGGGGGTGACGCACCGCGAACCTAGCCGACCACCTCGCGGAACACCCGCAGGTAGTTCTGCCCAAGCAGCTTGCGCAGCTCATCCTCGTTGAAGCCGCGCTCGGCGAGCTTGACGGTCAGATTGGGCCAGTCGCTGAAGTCATCGTAGCCCACGATGTGGTAGTCGTCGGTGAGCCGGTGCTCCACCTGGCGGAAGCCGCTGTAGTTGAAGACGCCCGGACGCTCCGTAGGCATGCCGTTCGGCCACTCGATTAGCGAGTCCGTGCCCGGGCCGGGGCCGGCCTTGTCGGTGCCGACGCCCACGTGGTCTATGCCCATCACCTCCACCAAGTGAATCACGTGGTCCACGAAGTCGTCGAGCGTCGCCTCCGTGCTCGTCTGGATGAAGCCGGGGATGATGACCACCCCGAAGAAACCGCCCTGGCTGGCGATCGCCCTGGCCAGTTCGTCGCTCTTGCCCCTGTCGTGGTAGGCCACGGCGGCGCTGCACGAGTGGGAGACGATGACCGGCGCGGTGGAAATCTCCATCGCGTCCCAGCCCACCTGCTCGCTGCAATGGCTCACGTCCACGATGATGTTCAGCTCGTTGAGACGCTGCACCACCGCCTGGCCGAAGTAGGTGAGGCCGCTCTTGTGGAGCTCGGTGCAGCCGTCGCCGACGAGCGTACCCAGGTTGTAGGTGAGCTGGCACATGCGCAGGCCCAAGTTATGGAACAGGTCTATGCGCTCCAGCCTGTCGCTGAATGGGGTCGTCTCCTGGAAGTCGATGACCACCCCGTACTTGCCCTCGCGATGGGCGCGCTCGATGTCCTCAGCCTTGCGGACCATCAGCATACGGTCGTCCATCGCGTCGATGATAGCCCGCGCCTGCGCTATGCCAGTGACGGACTTCTCGAACGCCGTGTCGAACGGCCCGGGCCCGGCGTAGGTGCCGCCCGCGACGCTCACGCCGGACGCGGCCCACAGGCCCAGGTACTGCTCGCGGGCCGCCGCGCTGGTCTTGATCTCGTGTGTGGCCATCGCCTGCAGCAGCGGCGTCGCCTCGTTGCGCGTCATGCCCATGGCGTGATACTCGTTCAGCGCCTCCCTCATGTTGTCCGTAAACAGGAAGCCGTTGGTCACGGGCGGCTGCTGGCTGTCGATGACCAGCGCCTCGCTATGAAGCTGCTGCGCCTCATCGGCGCTCAAGACGGCGTTTCTCACGTTCTTGCGTTCTGCCAATTCCTCACTCCCGTTTCGATTGGATTCTACGTTTGCTGAACGGTGTTCCATGTATCCCCTCTCCCTCGAGGGAGAGGGTCAGAGCCTGCCACGTACACGATACGGGGGTGAGGGTGAAATCGTTAGGACGCTCGCCCTCGTAGTCACCCCCATCCTAGCCTTCCCCCATCAAGGGGGAAGGGACTCTTGAAGCTCCCGCTCCCGCAAGGGGAGAAGGGACCACGTTGCACACCTCAGGTTAGTCCGAAAAGTCGCGTATCACGCGGCCCGGCGTCCGGCCGGTGAACTCTCCGTTTTCGACGACCAGCACGCCGTTGACCGCGACGTGGGGCACGCCGGTCGGGTAGCTGTGCGGCGCATCGAAGGTGGCCGTATCGGCGACCGTGTCCGGGTCCAACACCACCAGGTCGGCGGCGAATCCGGGCGCGATGCGGCCGCGGCGCGTAAGCCCCAGCCGCTGCGCGGGAAGCGTGGTCATCTTGCGAATCGCCTCGGGCAGCGACACGAGCCCGCGCTCACGCTGGTAGTGCGCCAGGAAGCGGGGATTGGTGCCGTAGCTGCGCGGATGCGGCAGGCCCTGAGACAGCACGCCCTCCGAGGACAGCGACGTGCCGTCGGACGCAACCGAGATGAGCGGGTGCCTGGCTATCGTCTCGACGTCGTCCTCTTGCATACCGTGGCTTATGACGGACGCCTCGCTCTCGTAGTACAGGCCGAGCACCGCCTCTTCGGGCGACACCTCCATGTCGGCGGCGATGTCGCCCACCGTCATGCCCTCGTAGCGCTCTTCTGGCACGTACCTCGCGATGACCGTAGCGTCGGGGCCGCGGCCCACGTCGAAGCGTGTGGCTACGTCGGCGAGAATGCGGTCTCGTTGCGCCTGGTCGGCCATGCGGCGCAGCGTGGCGTCGCGCCCGCCGGACAGTGCCCAGCGCGGGAACATGGCGCCGGTCAGCGACGTGCTGGACGCCGTGTAGGGGTACTGGTCGCCCGCGACGTCGATGCCCTCTTGCCTCGCCAGCTCGAAGATCGACAGCGCGTCTGCCGCTCGGCCCCACATCAGGCCGCCTATGCACTTGACGTGGGAAATCTGCACGCGCACGCCGGTGCGCCGGCCCACCTCGACAGCCTCGTTGATGGCGACGAACAGGCCGACGGTGCCCGCGCCCTCGTCCCGCATGTGCGTGGAGTAGACGCGGCCCCTGTCGGCGGCCTCCTGCGCGAGCGCGATGACCTCTTCCAGGTTGGCGTAGTTACCGGGCGCGTAGAACAGGCCCGTCGAAAGACCCATAGCGCCAGCGTCCAGGCACTCGCCCACCAGCGCGCGCATCCGGTCGAGCTCGTCCCCCGTTGGCGCGCGGTCTTCCTGGCCCACGATGCAGGTGCGTATGGTGCCGTGCCCCACCTGGAAGGCGAGGTTGAGCGTCGAACCGGCCCGCTCGACGGCGTCCATGTAGCCGCCAAAGTCCGTCCAATCCGGATCGAACGAGTCCGTGTAGGCGGACATCCGGCCGCGGAACTGCTCCTCAGCCTCGCCGATGAGCGGAGCGCAGAAGCTCATGCCGCAGTTGCCGGTAAGCTCCAGCGTCACGCCCTGGCGAACCTTGCTCTGCGCGGTGGGGTCCAGCAGAAACGAGAGGTCGCTGTGGGTGTGCAGGTCGATGAATCCGGGCGTTATCGCCAGTCCCGCCGCGTCGATGGTGTTGGCGGATTCGCCATCTATGCGGCCGATGGCGGCTATCTCACCGTCCCTGACCGCGACGTCCGCCGTGTAAGCGGGGCTGCCCGTGCCGTCTATGACCGAGCCGTTCCTGAGCACGAGGTCGAACACTAGCTGACCTCCGGGAGCTTGTCGGCCCAGGGGCGCGCCGCCTCGAAGGCCGCGGACGCCGCCAGAACCGTCTCCTCGTCCTTCCTGCGCCCGATGATGTGCAGGCCGAGCGGCAGGCCGTCGGAGGAGTAGCCGCAGGGCGCGCTCGCAGCGGGGTTGCCGGTACGGTTGAACAGCGCGGTAAAGGGCGAATAGCCGAAGCCGCTCGCCTCGCGACCGTCTATAACCTTGGGCGCCTCGCCGCACTTGAAGGCCGGGACGGCCAGCGTGGGCGTGAGCAGCAAGTCGTAGCGCGAGAAGTAGTCGGCCACGTAGGCGCGCATCTTCTCCAGTTCGCACAGCGCATGGCCGTAGTCCTGCGCGCTGATGGTCTTGCTCCGAGCGATGGACTCGCGCACGTTGGGCATGAGCATGTCCGGGTCGCGCTCGTACAGCTCACCGTACTGCACGTAGCTCATTGCGCCCAGGTTGTCGGCCCAGGCGCTCATCGCCTCCAGATCAATATCGAAGGGCGCGTCCTCGACCTCGGCGCCCAGCTCCTGGAACACCTGCGCCGCGCGCTCGGCGGAGGCCCGCGCCTCGGGGTCCACCGCGGCGGAGCCGCCGAAGTCGGCGCTCCAGCCGATGCGCAGCCCTCTCACGCCGCGGTCGAGAGCGGCGGCGTAGTCGGCCGGCTCGTCCTGTATCGTGCCGTGCTCTGCCTCGGAGTGCGGACCGGACAGCACCTGCAGCAGCAGGGCGGAGTCTCGGACGGTGCGTGACATCGGTCCCATGCACGAGAAGTTGACGGGGTGCCAGCTTCCGAGGCCCACGTTGAGCCTCGGCACCCTGCCCTGCGTGGCCTTGATTCCGTAGATGCCGCAGAACGCGCTGGGGATGCGTATCGAGCCGCCGCCGTCGCTGCCCTGCGCGACAGCGTTCATGCCCGACGCGATCGAGCTGCCGGCGCCGCCGCTGGAGCCGCCGCTCACGCGCTCGGCGTTCCACGGGTTGCGGCAGTCGTCGCCTAGCTTGTTCTCGGTGGTGCCGGACATGCCGAACTCCGGCGTGTTCGTCTTGCCCAGTATGATCATGCCCGCCTCTTTCATGCGGCGCACGCCAAGCTGGTCGTAGTCCGGTACGTGGTCTTTGTAGAAGAGCGAGCCGCGAGTGGTGCGGACTCCCTCGGTGGGTTCGAGGTCCTTGATAGATGTCGGAATGCCGTGCAGCGGGCCGACGTCGTCGCCGCGGGCTATGGCGGCCTCGGCCTCACGCGCGGCGGCCAGGGCCTCGTCGGCGGTCACCGTGAGAAAGGCGTTCAGCGTCGGGTTGAACTGCTCGATTCGGCGAAGGCTGATCTCGGTCAGCTCCACCGGCGAGACCTCTTTGGCGCGTACCATCCGGTTCAGTTCATACGCCGGAGTGAAGGCGATATCCCGCTCTCTGGTCATGGCAAGGCCCCCTATCTGAGAATGGCGCTAGCATAGCACAAGTGCGCGGGCGCGGTGGTGTTCGTCGGCGTTTCACCACAGAAGCGGCGCAACCGGTAGGGGCGGGTTTCAAACCCGCCCGTTTGAAGGGTAACCTTCGGTGGGTATGGGGGCGTCGGGACCCCTAGCACTTGGCGTCACTTCCGCGTTTAGGCCGGCTGCCGAAACTGGCATAGGCCTAACAGTGCTGTTAGCAATTGCGGGTAGGGGCATTTCATTGCTAGAATTGGAGCGCAGCCTCAATGGCTTGCCTTCGGCCTCTCATGAGGGGCTGTTGCGCATCGTGCTCGAGCATTCAGATGGCAATTGAGTTGGCGAATACGCCAATGATGCATGAGAGACGTTGGTGATTCGGGGCTAGGGGTTCCAGCAGATAAGTCATTGTCGATCTGAAGACCATGCACAGTATGTCTCCATTGCGGGGCATCCTCCAGCTAAACTGGACAGTCAATCCGGATGATAGGGAGAGCAAATGAGACCGGTTGATGGTAAGGCAAAGAGCGTTCGCCAGTTGCTCCAAGGCGTGAAGTACTCAATCGACTACTATCAGCGCGAATATCGTTGGGAGGCCAAACAAGTTCGGGATCTTCTCAACGACCTTTGCGAAGTTTTTTTCGACGATTACGAGCCTGGCATCTCGCGGAGCGAGGTTGCACGGTTCACCCATTATTTCCTTGGTTCAATTATCATCAGTCAGAAAGACAGTGACAGTTTTATCGTGGACGGCCAACAGCGTCTGACGAGTCTCACTCTGCTGCTAATCCTGGTCAGGAACCTGCAGCGGGGTCGCGAAGATGCTGTGAGTGTTGACGACCTTGTGTTTTCCGAAAAGTACGGAGAAAGAACTTTCAACCTAGCCGTGGAAGAACGCTCACTGTGTATGGAAGCCCTTTTCGAGGGAGAGTACTTCGATACAACCGATAAGAGCGAGTCGGTGCAAAACCTCCACGAACGGTACCGGGACATGGAATCCGATTTCCCAGTAGAACTCCGAGACCAGGCCCTTCCCTATTTCGTCGACTGGCTCATCGACAATGTCCACCTCGTCGAGATATCCGCATATTCGGACGAGGATGCGTACACGATCTTCGAGACCATGAACGACCGCGGACTATCACTCAGTCCCACCGACATGCTCAAGGGTTACTTGCTCGCCAACATGGATCAGAATCGGCGCATCGATGCGAACGATATGTGGCGAGGAAGAATTCAACAATTGACGGAGAAGACCGATGACCATGGGGCCGACTTTTTCAAAACGTGGCTGAGAAGTCAGCACGCCACGCGAATCCGCGAGCGACGCAAAGGGGCGATACCCGAGGACTTTGAGCGTATCGGTACAGAGTTCCACCGCTGGGTTAGAGACACAAGGCAAAGACTCAACCTAAACCAGCGGGATGATTTCTTCCGATTCGTGGCTCGCGACTTCGACTTCTACAGTAGCCAGTACCTACGGCTTCGGGAAGCTGAGGCCAAACCCGTGGCAGGCCTCGAACATGTTTTCTACAACAGTGGCCATGGATTCACACTGCAGGACATGCTCCTCTTGGCCCCCCTTCGGTGTGAAGACACGGAAACAACGATTGTGTGTAAGATGCGGCTGGTGTCCCAGTTCGTGGACATACTCATCACACGGCGGATCTGGAACTTCCGGTCGATCGCATACTCGACAATGCAGTACGCCATGTTCCTCGTCATGCGCAACATTCGAGGACTAGCTACCGATTCTTTGGCCGAGAAATTGCACGAAACATTGGCTAATGAAAGTGAGACTTTTCACAGCAATGATCGTCTCCGAGTACACCAGCAGAACCGATATGCTCTGCACCGGGTTCTGGCAAGGATGACCGACTATGTGGAGACGCAATCTGGACAAGAGTCGCGCTATCTTGAGTACATCGCAACCGGTAAGAACCGATACGAGATAGAGCACGTCTGGGCTGATCGCCCAGAGCAGCATGAGGACGAATTCGCCCACGTCTCTGACTTTGAGGAACAGCGGAACCGGATCGGCGGGCTACTCCTGCTGCCCAAGACGTTCAACGCAAGTTATGGTGACCTTCCGTATGAGAAGAAGCTACCACACTATCAATCCCAGAATTTACTAGCACGTTCATTGCATCCGCTGGCCTACGAGCACAATCCCGGCTTCCTCAAATTTAAGCGCGAGAGTGGACTACCCTTCCGCCTCCACGAGAAGTTTAGAAGGACTGACATTGAGCTTCGCAGCAAGCTTTACGGGCTTTTGGCCGAATGCATCTGGGACCCAAAAGACCTTCTCCGAGAGGTCCGCGGAATGAGTCACTAAACAATCCCCTGAGTTGGGCCCAGCCCCAGGTTTCCAGAGTGTTTTCGACTCCCACGCCCGTACCGGTTCCCGGCTATCTCCCCACCATCTTAGCCGCACCGCGCGTCTGCTGACACCAGTGGCACGCCTTTTCCCACCTGGCCCCACGGAGGAGGGTTGCGCTCAGTATCCTCTTTGACGTGGACTACACGCTGCAGTCTATGGACGGAAGCCTTTGACCGGACACACAAACCGACTTAGAGCAGCTCGTCGGCGACGGCCACAGACGACGTAACTGGTGTGAAGATTGGGACTCAAGAATCCCCACCCACTGAATCCTTGATACGCAGCACCATCAGGGAGTTAGCCTAACAGACCGCCGAGAGCGGCAAAAAAGTACGCCACACATGGTTTGAACCCACCTCAGCCGTACCTCCCGGTGAAGTCGCCTGCGATGCCGCTGAATCAGTGCGTTCGAGCGCTATTTCTGGCGCTTCCGGCCCCATTTTCTTAGTCAGACTGTCACGGATGCCGTCAATTCTACCTATGCACGGGCAGTTCCAATTTGGTACGCGATTGCCCAGGCAACCCTTGTGGTTGCATGGGGTGGGCGTGATGCTCACGCATGAGCAGGACGCCTTCATCGCTCTGTGGTAACATCGCGTCCCACAGGATAGTTTTCCGCAGCCTGCCAGGGCCTGGGACAGGAGCGTCAGACATGGCTATCAACCCGGCACTTTTTCGGACTCCCGAAGAGATACGTCGCCAGGAGATAGAATATCCTTCCTCGGATGGAGAGCGCATGGCTGAGAACGATCTCCAGTACATCGCCCTGACCGACACGGTTGACGCTCTGAGGACTCGCCTCGGTGACAGGAGCGACGTGTACGTCGCTGGGGATATGCTCATCTACTACCGAGAAGGAGACGTGGGTAGCCGCGTAGCTCCCGACGTTTACGTGGTGTTCGGAGCGAACGGCAACCACCCGCGCATGTCCTGGCCCGTCTGGGAGGAGGGCCTGCCCCCGACCTTCGTGCTGGAGGTCGGCTCGCCGTCCACCTGGCGGAGAGACGCCGGAGAGAAGCGGGACATCTACGCGCGGATCGGGGTCGCCGAGTACTGGCGATTCGACGCCATGGGCGACCTGTTCTCCCCCGGCCTGATAGGCGAGGAACTGGTCGACGGGACGTACCACCCCCTGGATGTGTACACGGACGAATCCGGCGCCCTCCGAGGGCACAGCCCGACACTCGGCCTTGACCTCTGCGTCCGAGACGACAACGAACTACGGCTGTTCGACCCCGCCGACGGGACGTGGCTGCTCCGCTCCAGGGACAAGAGCAGAGTTATAAGCGACCAGCGCGAGGCGTTGCGTGAGCAGGCCGCCGAGATAGAGCGGCTTCGCGCCCAGATGGAGACCCAACGGCGGGAACGCTGATAGTCCTTACCCAATCTAACTGGTTGCGCCATCCTATTCCTTTCTATGCTGGCGCTCCTCTCCGACTAGGCTAGGCCGATGAGAGCGGCAAAAGGATACACGACGGATGGGATCAACCCATCTCAGCCGTGTCTCGCGACGAAGTCGCCGACGACACTGTTGAACTCCCCAGGCGTCTCGAAGTGAGGCGAATGCCCGGCATCGGAGATGATGTGAAACTGGGCCTGCGGTATCGCCTGTGACACTTCGGTCATAACGTCCAGGCCGAATATCCGATCTTGCTTGCCCGCAATCACCAGCGTGGGAGTCGCAAATCCCTCCATGTCCTCTTGAGTGACTCTAAGTTGACCAAGGCCCACGTCGCCGAAAGGCGGATTCAGTGAGGAGATTTGGCGAAAGAGGAACGCCCTGTCAGGGATCCGGTCGAAGGCGTCGGCGGCCAGCCCCATGTGAGGCTCGTTCCACGGAATCTGCGATTGCGTGCTTCCGGCCTGGCCGGGCGGCGGAGGTTCCATAGCCCTTATCGCGGCCGGAGTCTGCACTCCGGCGGGCGAGCAGGACAGGACAAGGCATGACACTCGCTCGGGGTATGCCAGGGCGAATTGCATTCCGGTCCAGCCGCCCATCGACTGGCATACCACAGCCGCCCGTTCGACGCCGCCCTCGTCCATGACGGCGCGCATATCTTCCGCAAAGTAGGTCGCCCTCCTGTATCCGGGTCTGCAACGGGACCTTCCCCAGCCCCGATGATCGAACGCGATCACCCTGTGAGCGGGAGCGAAGTGGGCCACCTGTTGCCACCAGACCAGGGTGTTTCCGGCCGCGCAGTGCGCCAGGACTATCGCCGGCCCCTCGCCGTGGGACTCGTAATAGATCTCCGCGTTGTCAGTCTTCACAATTGACATCGTAGTTACTCCCACTCGTCAGAGGCTCCGATAGTCTTACCTCCCGTTATGGTACACCGACTAGTGTTGGGACCATGCGGTAACTGTTCAGAGCCGGCGATAGTGGCCAATCATGCCGGCACTGCAGACCTTCCGCACGTCGCCATTCCACGCTCTTGAACGCTACGCACATCTGTGCTATTCTGCCAACGGCGAGGAATCGACCCCCGGTAGCCCGGAGTCCACGAATGCGGGGTTTGGCGACCCCGGCCGAACTGTATCGTTTGCGCCCAAGACTGTGTCATCCAAGGCCGGACCCGTGCTCGCCAGCCCTTCCGGACAGGGCGCACCGGCAATACTCCCAGCTATGAAATGGCACAAAATGACACAGAATTTGCCAAAAGACCTCACCCAACTCGCCGATTGGCACCGGGCAAAGCCGCGATTTCGTGCTCCAGGGGTGTCCCCGTCAATCCCCTCGAAACTGCTGCCCGGCCCCGCCGTTCTAGCCACGCCGGGCGTTTGCTGGTAGTATTGGGGCCGTTATTTCCATCCCCATGAACGGCCCCGAGGCGGAGGTTTGCGCTGAATATCTTCTTTGACGTGGACTACACACTGCAGTCTATGGACGGCAGCCTCAGACCAGGCGCCCGCGCCGTATTCGAACAGCTTGTCGGCGACGGTCACACCATCTTCATCTGGTCCGGCGTAGGCCTCAGGACGGCCGACGTGGAGCGCCACGAGCTGGAGGACCTCGTGTCGGGCGTGTACCAGAAACCGCTGGAGGACTTTGAGGCGGGCCTCGAGACGTTCGGCGTGCCGGTCCGCCCCGATTTCGTCATCGACGACTACCCCGAAATCGTAACCGAGTTCGGCGGAGTGGTCGCCCGGCCCTACTACTTCCGGCAGTTCAAGGACAACGAGATGGACCGCATCTACCAGATCGTCCGGGAGTACGTGGAGTACGGCTACTCCGACGAGGTGGGCTTCCGCCCGGGCGCAAACGGCGCGGATTAGCCCCGATGAACGTGTCAGCTTAGTCCCTTCCCCCTCGAGGGGGAAGGTTAGGATGGGGGTCATGACGATCCGCGTGCTCGCGCCCGACGTGGCCTCCCGCATCGCCGCCGGTGAGGTGATCGAGCGCCCGGCGTCCGTCGTCAAGGAGCTCATCGAAAACTCCCTGGACGCAGGCGCGTCCGAGGTGTCCGTGCAGGTGCGCGGCGGCGGCGTGGAGCGCATCCGTGTTGCAGACGACGGCGCCGGCATCCCTTCCGACCAGGTCGACCTCGCCTTCCAACGCTTCGCCACCAGCAAGCTCGAAACCGCGAGCGAGTTGGAGTCCATCGCCTCGCTCGGCTTCCGGGGCGAAGCTCTGCCCAGCATCGCCGCAGTCTCGCGCGTCAGCATCGTCACCCGCGCCGAGGATGAGGACGCCGGCACGCACCTGGACCTTGCGGGCGGTCGTGTAACGGCAAGAGAGCGCCTGGGGGCCGCGCGCGGCACGGCCATCGTCGTGGGCCGGCTGTTCGAGGACTATCCGGCACGTCGCAAGTTCCTGCGCTCGACGGCCACCGAGAACTCCCGCATCCACACCGTGGTGGGCCGCTACGCCCTCGCCTACCCCCACGTGCGATTCACCCTGGACACCGGAACGTCGTCGTCGTTCGCCACCCCCGGAAGCGGCGACGCGCGCGAGGCGTTCGCCGCCGTGTACGGCCTCGACGTGGCGCGGCAGATGCTGGAGATAGTGCAGGCACACGGCGAGGACGACGACGCGCCCTTCGCGTCCGGCATGATCAGCTCGCCCGAGCTGACCCGCGCCAACCGCAACCACATCAGCTTCTTCGTCAACGGGCGCTGGGCGCAAAACCGAATGCTGTCGTTCGCGCTCGAACAGGCCTACCACGGCTTTCTCATGGAGCGGCGCCTCCCGCTCGCCGTGGTCAGCATCGCCATTCCCCACGAGGACATCGACGTAAACGTGCACCCCGCCAAGAGCGAGGTGCGCTTCCGGCACGACAACCGGGTGTTCGGCGCGCTGCAACAGGCGGTCCGGGAGACACTTACCGCGCAGGCCCCCGTGCCCGCGGTGCGCTCGGTACACGGCTCTCCCGCCGAGCACGCCGCAGCCTCGCAGCCCCGGGGCGCGGCATTCTGGCCCAACGTGCCGTTCGCGTCTGAGCGCCCCGCTCCCGGCGCCGACGGAATGGATCCGGAGCACGCGGAGGCGGCCACGCCGAGGGCAGCCCTACCCGTGCTTAGGGTGCTGGGGCAGATGCAGAGCACCTACATCGTCGCGGAAGGCCCGGACGGCATGTACCTGATCGACCAGCACGCCGCGCACGAGCGGGTCGTCTTCGAGCGGGTGCGTGCGGAGGCGGCGTCTCGCTCGCCGCAGACCCAGAGTCTGCTTGAGCCGGCGACGGTGCACCTGACAGAGGACCAGGCGGAGTTGGCGGAGTCCCACTCGGAGCTGATCGCCGGACTGGGCTTCGTGGTGGAGCGGTTCGGCGAGGCGGCGTTCCTGGTCCGCGCCGTCCCGGCGTTGGTGGACTCGACCGACCCGGGCAAGGTGTTCCGGGAGGTGCTGGACACGATGTCCGAGGGCGGCGGTTTCGAGACGTGGGAGGAGCGGGCGGCCTACTCGCTGGCGTGCCATGTCGCCATCAGGGCAGGCAAGACGCTGACCCACGAGGAGATGAGCGAGCTGAGCCGCCAGCTAGAGCGGTGCGAGCAGCCCAACACGTGCCCCCACGGCCGCCCCACCACCATCCACCTCCGCGCCAGCCAGCTCGAGCGCGAGTTCGGGCGGCGGTAGGCGCCCGACAACCAACTGAGCCGATTGGCCGCGCCGGGCTATTCGACCTGCGCCACCTCGATGGAGTTGATGGGCGGCAGGTTCTCGACCAGCAGCCGCCAGCTATCGCCATCGTCGCGGCTGTAGAACACCTGCCCCGCGGGTGGTGCCGACGTATATGCCGCACGGGTCCAGCGAGTCGGTGGCCATGCCCTCTCGCATCACGTGCAGGTAGGCGCGTTCCTGTGGCAGTCCATTCGTCAGCGCCTCCCAATTCCGGCCTCCGTCGCGGGCGCGGTAGACGCGAAACCTCGCGTCGGTGACGTATCGCACGTTTCCGCCGATCTCCCCGTCGGCCATCACCTTGTCCTCCGGCACGACGTAGTATGTGTCCGGCTCTCGCGAGTGCAGGCCCAGCACGAATCCGAACCGCGACGGCAGCCCGACGGACACGTCCTCCCAGCTTTCGCCGCCGCAGTCCGATCGAAACACGCCGCAGTGGCTCTGCTGCACCAGCGTGCCCGGCCGCGACTGGTCCCCGAGCAGCTTGTGGGGGCACTGGCCGAGCTCCGGAAAACGCTCGGGCAGGTAGTCCGCCCACAGCCCTTTGTTCATAAGTCGCCAGCTTTCGCCCGCGTCCTCCGTCCCCAGCACGCCCACCGCGGAGATGCCGACCCACATGCGCGCGTCGTCGTCGGGATCGAGCACGATGCTGTGCAGGCACAGCCCGCCGAGTCCGCCCCACCACTCATCCCGCGTCGGGTGGCTCGTCAAGCCCACCACCTCCTGCCCCGTCGCGCCGTGGTCGTCGCTACGAAACAGCGCGGCGGGGTCGACGCCGGCGAAGAGTACGCTCGGCGTCTGGTCGGGGCCTGGCCGTATGTGCCAGATCTTGCCCACAGTGCGCCCATCCACACCGACGAATCGGGGCTGTCCTTCGGCGCTGCTCCACGTCGCGCCCACGTCGGGGCTGGTGCGGACCTCCGGTCCCCAGACTTCGCTGTTGATTGCCGCCAGTGTGCTGCCGGTGCGCGCGTCGTAGACCAGGTGGAACACGTCCTCGCCCTGGCACTTCAGGTCGCCAACATCCCACCGCTCGCGCTCCGCGTCGCCCGTTATCGTCACCGCGCCCTTGCGGGTGCCGACCAGCAGCGCCAGCTTGGTTACACTCGTCTTGCTTGCCATGAGGAGCCTACCTCGCAACCTGATTGGGAATTGGGGGCCGTTACCAGTGCAACAGGTGCGGCTTCTGGCTGCGCCAGCCCTCGTCGGACGGGAAGATCGTCGTCATCTCGACGCGGGTCCTGTCGCCTTCGAACCAGTCCTCCACCGTCTCGATCCACTTCTTGAAGTGGGGAGCGTTCCGGTGGGCCTCCAGCGCCGCGTCGTCCTGGTACACCTCGTACAGGTGAAAACGGTTGGGGTCTTCGTTGCTCTGCAAGATGTCGAATCGGAAGCACCCCGGCTCGTCGCGCACCGAGCCCTGGGCGTCTCCCAGGCTTGCCTCCATGAACTGTTCCCTGAACTCCCCCTTGACCTGTAAGGTGACGAAAATCGAAATCATGGTTCCTCCCTGTTACGCATCAAACCGGTTGGCCGCGATTGTATCAGCGACCGCGGCCCCGCCTTCAAGGTGAGCGTGTGGACGCGCGCGCCGAATTTGGGCTAGAATCGGCCTGCGGCCGCCGGCTGGCGCCGGGCCGACGACGCAGGAGTGGAACACGAATGCGCTACTCGCTCGGAATCGACTTCAGCACCTTCTCGATCATCGGCCGCTGCGCCCGCACGGGTATGCTGGGGGTGGCGATAACCACCAGCGATCTGTGCGTCGGGTCGCGGTGCCCCTACGTCACGCCCGGCGTGGGCGCAGTGTCCACGCAGGCGGCCACCGACCCGCGCATTGGGCCGCGGCTGCTGGCGCTGATGGCAAAGGGGCGGACGCCCACGGAGGCCGTCGGCGTCGTCGAGTCGGAGGACGCCCACGTCGAGCGCAGGCAGATAGGCGCGGTATCGATTGGCGGCGAGTCGTTCGCAAGGACGGGCGCGCGCAACGGCCCGTGGGCCGGCCACGTCGCCCTGCCCGACCACGTGGCCATGGGCAACGGCCTCGCGGGCGAGCGCGTGGTGGCAGCGATGTCGAAGACATTCGTAGAGCGGGAGTCGGTAAGCCTGGAAGAGCGCCTGCTGTCGGCGCTGGAGGCCGGGCAAGAGGCGGGAGGCGAGCGGCGAGACATGACTCCGTACCACTCCGCCGCGCTGCTGGTCTACGGCAGCGAAAGCTTCTCGCGGGTCGACCTGCGAGTCGACGATCACCCGACGCCGATAGTCGAGCTTCGCCGCGTGCTGGAGCTCTTCAAGCCCAAGATAGACTACTTCTCACTCAGGGCCAACGACCCCGAGGCGGCCTTCTCCCAGGGTCCGCCCCCTGCCAGCAGATAGTCATCAGTAGTCAACGCTCCTCCCTACTGACGACTGACAACTGACAACTGCCCCGACGAAAGGACATCCCATTATGATTGGCGCAGACCTGATAGCTCGGATTCTCAAGGCAGAGGGCGTCGACTTTATGGGGGTCATCCCCATGAACAGGCTGGAAGAAGCGGGGGCCAAGGTCGGCATCCGCCCGCTCATCTTCCGGCAGGAGAGGGTCGGCGTGAACCTGGCGGACGGCTACAGCCGTGTCACGAACGGCCGCGGCACCGGCGTCTTCGCCATGCAGGCCGGGCCGGGCGCGGAGAACGCATTCGCGGGCGTGGCACAGGCCTACGCGGACTCGGTGCCCATTCTGCTGCTGCCGGCGTCGGCGCAGCGCGACAGACACGGCGTTCATCCCACGTTCAGCCCCAGCCGCAGCTACGAGCACGTGACCAAGTGGGCCGGACAGATCGCGGGCGTGCAGAACATCCCGGAGGTGATGCGCCGCGCATTCAGCCAGCTCAGGATGGGCCGGCCCAGCCCCGTGCTGCTCGACCTGCCCGCCGACGTGCTGCGGGGCCCGGTCCCCGACGGAGTGGGCGACTACACACCCGTAGCGCGGCGGCTGTCCGCGGGCGACTCTCAGGACGTGCGGACAGCCGTCCGCATGCTGCTGGGCGCTTCCCGCCCCGTGTTGCAGGCGGGCCAGGGAGTCCTCTACGCCGAGGCGTGCGACGAGTTGCTGGAACTGGCGGAGCTGGTCCGAGCGCCTGTAATGACAACCATGGCCGGAAAGAGCGCCTTCCCTGAGAACCACGAGCTGGCGCTTGGCACCCGTTCGGGGACCACTACGGGGCCGGTGGTGCACTTCATGGAGCGCTGCGACCTGGTGCTTGGCGTCGGGTGCAGCTTCACGCGCATACACTACGGTGCGGACAAGTTCGACGCGAAGACGCTCATTCACGTCACGAACGACGAGAACGACCTGAACAAGGACTACTCCCCTGACCACGCCATTATCGGCGACGCCAGGCTGGTGTTGCGCCAGCTGATCGACGAGACCCGGGCGCAGCTCGGCTCAAGTTCACGCAGCGAGCGCGACGGCCACGACCCCGCGGAGGAGATCGCCGCGGTGAAGCGCGACTGGCTCGCCGAATGGATGCCCAAGCTCACGTCCGGCGAGCGCCCGCTCAACCCCTACCGCGTAATCTGGGACCTGATGAACACGCTGGACCGCTCGAAGTCCATCGTCACGCACGACTCGGGCAGCCCCCGCGACCAGACGATACCGTTCTTCGAGACTACGACGCCGCGCGGCTTCATCGCCTGGGGCAAGTCGACGCAGCTCGGCTACAGCCTGGGACTCGCGATGGGGGCGAAGATGGCAGCTCCCGACAAGCTCTGCGTCAACATAATCGGCGACTACGGTTTCGGCATGGTCGGCATGGACGTCGAGACGGCCGCGAGGGAACGGATTCCCATCCTGACCATCATTCTCAACAACTCCGATATGGGCATCTACGGCCCGGACAGCTTCCCGACGGCCAACGAGCTGTATGGCACGCGGTACACGGGCGGCGACTACGCCAAGGTAGGCGAGGCGATGGGTGCGTACGCCGAGCGGGTGGAGGACCCGGACGAAATAGTGCCGTCGATTCTCAGGGCGCAGCGCGTAATCGAGTCCGGACAACCGGCGCTGCTGGAGATGGTGACGGACCCGAAGGAGAAGTCGTTCTCCTACAGGGGCGCGGTGTAGCCGGCATCCGGCCTGCCCTGCACGGCGGCAGAGGCAACTGCCCTGCTGACGTTCCTTGCGGCCGCCTTGACACTCTTCCTCTGAGACTGAAAGAATGATTATAGACTCTAGCTAAGACTACTCAGTCATCGGGCGCAACTGAGTATGAACCGGAGGTGTCCAGAATGGCTTCCAGAGTGAAAAAGCCTCGGCCGGCCGAGGCGCCTGCACAGCGGTTCGAGAGAGTCGCTAAGGCGGCGGTTGAGCGCGGCCGAAGGGCCAAAGCGAGACGAGAACGCCGACTCAAAGAGATGTCCGTCGCTAGTTCGCAAGAGATTGCTGGAACAAGCGCGTGAAGTCTGTCAAGTCAGCGAAGTAGTTTGGGTAGGCCCTTCTGAGTGCGGACAGCGAGTTAGCCGACACCATCACAACATCGACACGCGGATTCCCCTGGTTCTCCAGTTCCTTGTCGAGATAGAGAGAGGTCGCATTCGGTAGATCTTTGGGTCTGAAGGCTTGGCCGGTGGCATTACCTGTTTCCAGGTTAAGTTCTAACACAACCCAATGATTGCGGATTCCACGGAGAGACTGTATTCTACGGGTGATTTGCCGGAACGCGACCAATCGTTCGGAGACGCCAAGGAACCGGTCGCACTCTTCAATTTCGTTGACCAGTCGTCCGAAATTCGTGGGCGTATTCGGTACTGCTGGCGTTCCCTCTCGGTAGGCGATGACAGTGCTCATAAGCGCGAAGAAGCGGAGCCAGGTAGCATCGCCTACATTGGACTTGAGGTCTTCACCAATGAACGTTCCTACCGTCTCGACGGCCGTCGCCCACTGGTGCTGGAGCCTGGAACGGATCTGGATTTCGACGCTAGAGACCTGCCATTGCCTTATGTGGTCGCTATTGTATGCGTATACCATATGGAGGCTGCGATAATCTGTGGAACGTGGGTTCGTGATGTAGTCGTTGTAGCGAACCAATTCGTGGCGGATTCGGCTATCCACGAGCTCCGACGCGAGATTGAAGGCCCCATCGGAACTGCCAACGACCGCACGGCAGCCGCCTATGTCTTGCATCTGCGACAAGCGAATCCTGGGCAGGCGCACGAGCTTATCAATGATTGACGGCAGTCGTTTGAGTCGCCGCGCGACAATGTCGCGTTGACCTACCCTTCGGCGAAGGTTTACTTGGAATGTGTTGAGGGGCCGGCTGTGCATAGTGCGCCACGCGTTCACCAAGCGAGCCGCTTGCAGCCATTCGTTATCAGGTTCACCTATGAGAGGATGGTCTGCAATAATTCGGCCAGCTCGGTCGACGTCTTCTAATGTGAAACGATCCGAAATGGATTCCATTTTCTCCCCAATGCCGATTCGAGCATCCCTAACCTCAACCTCCCCCTACGTTCCCGCCAACAGGCCATGGGCGATGATCGACTCGAACAGCAGCCTGCCGTCCTCGCCGCCCAGCAGCGCCTCGCAGCATCGCTCTGGGTGCGGCATCATGCCCAGCACGTTACCGCGCTCGTTGACTATGCCGGCGATGTTGCTCAGCGAGCCGTTCGGGTTGGAATCGTCCGTCACGGCCCCCGATGGGTCGCAGTAGCGGAAGGCCACGCGGCCTCCCGACTCCAGCGTGGAGAGGGTCGCGTCGTCTGCGAAGTAGTTGCCCTCGCCGTGCGATATGGGCACTCTCAGCACACTGCCTGACGCAATGCCCTGGGTGAACGGCGTACGGGCGCCCTCCACGCGAAGGTTTACCCACTCGCACCGGAACTGGAGACTGGCGTTGGGCATGAGCGCGCCGGGCAGTAGTCCTGCTTCGCAGAGAATCTGAAAGCCGTTGCAGATGCCAAGCACGGCCCCGCCGTCCGCCGCGAATCGCTTGACCGCGTCCATGACCGGCGAGAATCGGGCGATGGCTCCCGGCCTGAGATAGTCGCCGTAAGAGAACCCGCCGGGCAGAATCAGGCAGTCCAACCCCGACAGGTCGCTCTCCCTGTGCCAGACGTACCTCACCGGCTGGCCGAGCACGCCATCCAGAGCATAGTAGCAGTCGGCGTCGCTCCAGGTGCCGGGGAACACCACCACGCCAAAGTTCACGTCGCGCGCGACCTGCCCGCTAGCCAGCCAGCCGCCCGAGCGCGGCGGACGCCGCGGCGCTAACGTCGCGGCCCTCGGCTCGCCCGCGCACCTGCGGCATAAGCTTGCCCATCACCTTGCCCATGTCGGCCGGTCCGCTCGCCCCCGTCTCGGCTATGGCCTGCTCCACGAGCGAGTCTATCTCGGCTCTCGTGAGCTGCTGGGGCAGGTACTCCAATATGATGGCGAGCTCGCCTCTTTCTCGATCCACCAAGTCCTGGCGGTTGGCGCCCTCGTAAGCTTCGATGCTGTCACGGCGCTGCTGCGCCTGGCGGCTCAGCACCGCGAGCACGCCCTCGTCGTCCAGCTCTTTCTGCTGGGCGATCTCAGCGTTGTGGATCTCCGAGCGTAGGTAGCGCAGCACCGAGCGGCGTAGCGCATCCCTGGCGCGCATCGCTTGCTTTACATCTTCCTGCATTCGTGACTGTATGGACATTGCAATTGTCCTATATGTCTAATGTGTCTAAACCGGTCTTCGACCCACTGACCGCCTGCCGGGGGCTGATCCGAGGTCCGGATAACTCAGTCTGTCGGCGAGGGCTGAGCCGCCTGCGGCTCGCGTAGCCTGTCCACAGCCGCCCTGATGTCCCTCAGCGTGCGCTCGCGGCCAAGGACCTCCATGGTCTCGAACAGTGGCGGCGCGACGCGAAGTCCGGTCGTGGCGATGCGAAGTGAGCCGAATAGCTGGCCGACCTTTACGCCAAGCTCCTTCGCCAGCGTCCGCAGCGGCGGCTCCAGCGCGTCGGCATCGAATGCTCCGAGCGGCTCCAGCGCGTCGAGCGCTGCCTCCAACGCCCGCCTGGTCCGCACCTCGTCCATACCCTTCTGTATCAGGTCCGCGCTGTCGTAGCTTGGCGCGTCCAGGAAGAAGAACGACAGCCTCGGCGCCGCCTCGTTCAGCTCCTTCAGCCGCTCCTGCACCAGCGGCGCCATCGCCAGCACGAGACACCTGTCGGGCAGCTCGGGAATCTCGGCGGGAGGAAAGCAGCGCCAGTAGTCGAGCAGTGCATCGGCTAGCTCCTCGACGCTCAGCATCCGAATATAGGCCCCGTTCATCCAGTTCAGTTTTTCGACATTGAAGACCGCTCCCGCCTTCGAGATACGCTCGATTGAGAAGTTGCCCACCAGGTCTGCCCTGGAGATGATGTCGGTGCGGTCGTCGAGAGACCAGCCGAGCAGCGACAGGAAGTTGACCATCGTCTGCGGCAGGTAGCCCATTTCGCGGTATTCGAGCACCGACGCCGCACCGTGCCTCTTACCCAGCTTGGTCCGGTCGGGGGCGAGAATCATGGGCAGGTGGGCAAAGCGCGGGGCGGCCCAACCCAGGGCCTCGTACAGCCGGACGTGGCGTGGGGAACTGGAGAGCCAGTCGTCGCCGCGCATAACGTGGCTGATTCGCATGTGGTGGTCGTCGACCACGTTCGCCAGATGATAGGTGGGATAGCCGTTGGACCGCACCATTACGAAGTCGTCGATCAGACGGTTTTCGAACGTGACTTCGCCGTGGATCATGTCCTCGAGCGTGGTGGCGCCCTGCCTCGGCATCCGGAAGCGCACCACTGCCGGCGCGCCGCCGCGCTCGAGCGCGGCCCGTTCGCCGGTGTCAAGGTCGCGGCAGCGCCCATCGTAGCCAGACAAGCCGTCCTGCTGACTGCGGCTGCGCCGGAGCTCGGCGAGCCGGTCGGCGGAGCAGTAGCAATGGTAGGCGTGACCGCTCGCGACCAGGGCGTCCGCGGCCTCGACATAGAGGTGCAGTCTCTGGGACTGGTAGTACGGGCCGTACGGCCCGCCCACGTCGGGGCCTTCGTCCCAGTCCAGTCCCAACCAGGCTAGCGCCTCGAGCAAAATCTCGATCGAGCCTTCCACGTTGCGGTTCTGGTCGGTGTCCTCGACGCGCACGACGAAGTCGCCGCCGTTGCGCCGGGCGAACAGCCAGGTAAAGATCGCGGTGCGAACGTTGCCTACGTGCGTCGCCCCGGTGGGGCTTGGGGCGTAGCGCACGCGAACTCTATCGGTCATGGCGTATACTCCTCGGGGTCATTTTAGCACGCCGGGCCAATGGCGGGGGCAAGCCCGGGAGCCGCCGAAGCAGCGTTCGGCCGGCGACGGCTTCACGCAGTTGTTTGCGGAGCCGCCGCTGGGCCGGGGAGGCGAATCGGCCCCGATCTCCGAATTCGCGGTCCGAAACGCTTGACGCCCGCCGTTGGTGGGCATATAATTGGTATTCCTGCAAAGGTACTAACATGAAAAAGAGCGCAAACGACAAATAGTCAAAGCGAATTCCCTGGCGGCGGCTGGGGTTGCCCGGCCGCCTTTTCTTTTGCACTTTAACAATTGAATCCTGTCAAAGAATAATCGAGCCTTAATGTGGGTCAAGTTATTAAGGGTTTACGGTGGATGCCTTGGGGCCAAGGGCCGAAGAAGGGCGCGGCAAGACTGCGAAAAGCCTCGGTGAGCTGTCTAGCAAGCATAACCGGGGATGCCCGAATGGGGAAACCCAATCCGGGTCATGCCGGATTATCCGTTCACGCGGAGGGTAAGTGGGAGAACTGAAACATCTAAGTATCCTGAGGAAAATAAATCAACCGAGATTCCCCTAGTAGTGGCGAACGAACGGGGAAGAGCCTAAACCTGGCGGGCTTAGTGGGCTGAGGCCCTATGCCCGGCAGGGGTTGTAACACACGTATGCCTCAACCTCAGAAAGGGGCAGGAAGTAAAAAACTCCGGGTCTAATCGAACGAGCCTGGAAAGGACGACCGAAGAAGGTGACAGTCCTGTAGATGAAAGACCTGGAGCTTCCTATGTGATGTTGAGTACCACGGGACACGTGAAATCCTGTGGGAATCCGGGGGGACCACCCTCCAAGGCTAAATACCATTGGCCACCGATAGCGAACCAGTACCGTGAGGGAAAGGTGAAAAGAACCCCGAGAGGGGAGTGAAATAGACCTGAAACCGTAGACCTACAAGCCGTGGAAGTTCCTCCAAGGGGGGATGACTGCGTGCCTATTGAAGAATGAGCCGGCGAGTTAATTTAGGCAGCTAGGTTAAGGGATAGAAGTTCCGGAGCCGAAGCGAAAGCGAGTCCGAATAGGGCGTGAGCCGGGCGGAGGCGACCTTGAAGCCGGAAGCCCAACCGCGGCCGAGTACCTTCGGGTGCGAAGCCAAGGAAGGGCGGAAAGCCGAGAGCGAGCTTCCACTGTGTCTGGCGTGTTGTCTGGATTAGACCCGAAACCGGGTGAGCTACCCATGGACAGGTTGAAGCCCAGATAGTCTCTGGGTGAAGGACCGAACCCGTGTACGGTGCAAAGTGCTGGGATGAGCTGTGGGTAGGGGTGAAATGCCAATCGAACCCGGAGATAGCTGGTTCTCCCCGAAATGTATTTAGGTACAGCCTCAAGGCAGTCTTGGGGAGGTAGGGCACTGGATGGGTTAGGGGGCGTGAGCTTACCAACCCCAACCAAACCACGAATGCCTCAAGATGATCCTTGGGAGTGAGACAGTGGGGGATAAGCTTCATTGTCGAGAGGGAAACAGCCCAGACCGCAGGCTAAGGTCCCGGAGTGTGGACTAAGTGTTAAAGGAAGTGGGATTCCCAAAACAGCTAGGAGGTTGGCTTAGAAGCAGCCATCCTTTGAAGAGTGCGTAACAGCTCACTAGTCGAGGGGCCCTGCGCCGAAAATGTAACGGGGCTAAGTCCACCACCGAAGCCGCGGGATCCGTCGCACGTGCGACGGATCGGTAGGGGAGCGTTGCCAGGGCGGAGAAGCCGGATCGTAAGGTCCGGTGGAGCGCTGGGAAGTGAGAATGCCGGCATGAGTAGCGTTAATTCTGGTGAGAATCCAGGACACCGAAAGCCCAAGGTTTCCTACGCAACGCTGATCGACGTAGGGTAAGTCGGGCCTAAGCCGTAGCGAACAAGCGAAGGCGATGGACAGCAGGTTAAGATTCCTGCACCGCCTATGACTTGCTACAAAGCAAAGGGGGGACACGGGAAGGTAGGCGGAGCGCGCCCATCGGACATGGCGCGTTTTTCCCTGTAGGCCATGCCAGGATAGGCAAATCCGTTCTGGCGTTACGAGCTGAGGGGGAAGAGAACTCTCGGGCTACAGCCCTGGGGGACTCCGTTGATCCTATGCCGTCAAGAAAAGCCTCGTTGCAAGAGTCACTGGCGCCCGTACCGCAAACCGACACTGGTGGGCTGGGGTAAATGTCCCAAGGTGTGCGAGCTAACCCTCGTTAAGGAATTCGACAACTTGGCCCTGTAACTTTGGGAGAAAGGGTACCCGTGGGGTGAAGGCCGCTTGCCGGCCGGATGCCCTTGCGGGTCGCAGCAAAGAGGCCCAGGCGACTGTTTACCAAAAACACAGGTCTCTGCTAAGCCGAAAGGCGATGTATAGGGGCTGACGCCTGCCCAGTGCCGGAAGGTTAAGGGGACGGGTTCGCCTGCAAAGGCAAAGCTCGGAACCGAAGCCCCGGTGAACGGCGGCCGTAACTATAACGGTCCTAAGGTAGCGAAATCCCTTGTCGGGTAAGTTCCGACCCGCACGAATGGCGTAACGACCTGGGCGTTGTCTCAACGAGGGGCTCGGTGAAATTGCAAGGCCCGTGAAGATGCGGGCTACCCGCGACAGGACAAAAAGACCCCGTGGAGCTTTACTGCAACTTGGCAGTGGACTGGGGTTTCAGTTGTGTAGGATAGGCGGGAGACTGTGAAACTGCCACGCCAGTGGCGGTGGAGTCGCCCTTGAAATACCGCTCTCCTGTGATCTTGGCCCTAACCCGCCCTTTGGCGGGGACCCTGCCTGGTGGGCAGTTTGACTGGGGCGGTCGCCTCCTAAAAGGTAACGGAGGCGCCCAAAGGTTCCCTCAGGGTGGATGGAAATCACCTATAGAGTGCATTGGCATAAGGGAGCTTGACTGTGAGACCTACAAGTCGAGCAGAGACGAAAGTCGGGCAAAGTGATCCTACGGTTCCGAGTGGAAGGGCCGTGGCTTATCGGATAAAAGCTACCCCGGGGATAACAGGCTAATCTCGCCCAAGAGTTCACATCGACGGCGAGGTTTGGCACCTCGATGTCGGCTCGCCGCATCCTGGGGCTGAAGAAGGTCCCAAGGGTCCGTCTGTTCGCCGGTGAAAGCGGCACGCGAGCTGGGTTCAGAAC
Source organism: Dehalococcoidia bacterium (assembly GCA_965226695.1). Lineage (GTDB taxonomy): Bacteria > Chloroflexota > Dehalococcoidia > Lucifugimonadales > CATOSD01 > CATOSD01. The sequence continues at coordinate 1,199,262 of OZ245405.1, read as the reverse complement.
GTCGTGAGACAGTTCGGTCTCTATCCGTCGTGGGCGCAGGAGATTTGAGGAGAGCTTTCCCTAGTACGAGAGGACCGGGAAGGACGGACCTCTAGTGTACCGGTTGTTCCGCCAGGAGCACCGCCGGGTAGCTACGTCTGGATGCGATAAGCGCTGAAAGCATCTAAGCGCGAAGCCAACTCCAAGATTAGATCTCCCATCCCTGGCTTCGGTTAAGGGAGTAAGGTCCCCCGTAGACTACGGGGTTGATAGGCCGCAGGTGTAAGGCAGGTAACTGCTTCAGCTGAGCGGTACTAATAGACCGAGGACTTGACCCACATTAAGGCCCGATTATTCGATACGCGGCATCCAATTGGCCGCAACATGACAGGATTCAATTGAAGAGTGATTGCGCTGTCGGCACACGCCGGCGCAAAGCCACCGACGCGGGGTGGAGCAGCGGCAGCTCGTTGGGCTCATAACCCAAAGGTCGCAGGTTCGAGTCCTGCCCCCGCCACCAACACCGCAAACGAAGGCCCCCGGATACGCTCCGGGGGCCTTTTGCGTTACCCGACGAATACTCCCGCCGCACGAACCCCCTGCCACGGCCCTGACTACCACGCGCCGCCCCGCCTCCGAACTTAGATTTCCCCAACTCTGGGAAACTTCCCGCTTTGTGGCACCTAAACCGTATGGGCGCATTAGACGACAATTTGCGACGCTACTCATGGGCAGGAGCGCTCGGGGGAGGCAACCCGCGTGCCGCGGTTTGGCGTCGCCGGACCAAGTCGCCGGCTCCGTGGCCTCAGGCTACACAGCGAGGGCGCTGCGGCGGGGAGGAGGCGAATCATGGTTCACATGAGCGGAGGAGAAGCGCTAGCCAAGTCTCTCGTTTGAGAGGGCGCCGAGGTCGTGTTCGGCATTCCCGGCAATCAGATTTGCGGGATAGTCGCCGCGCTGAGGGACGAGCCTGGCATCCGCATCGTCACCACGAGGCACGAACAGGCGACGACGTACATGGCCGACGGCTACGCCCACGCCTCCGGCAAGCCGGACGGACAGCTCGTGGTGCCGGGCGCGGGCGTGTACAACGTGGCCTCCGGTTTAACCAACGCATTCTCCCGCTCAACCCCTGTGCTTCCAATCGCGGGCCAGGTCCCACGCGGCGATTGGAAACGCTTATCCCGCAGGCGCTGGAGGCACCGGTAGTCATCGACGTTCACACAGGCGACCTGACCATGCCACTCGCGCCTCAGTTCGCGCCGGTGTACCAGTTGCCATGGATCATGCCCCAAGAGGGCCTAATCCAGTCCTGACGTGGCGTCGCCGCGCGCCAGCCGCGCGCTCACCAGCCGGTTCAGGCTCACCCCGTCCTCTGCCGCCTGCAAAGCCAGGGCGCGATGCGTTTCCGGTGGCACGCGCACTATGAACTTTCCGCTATAGGTTCGGTCAGCTATTGGCGCGGGCGGCGTTTCATTACCGGCCAGCATATCTTCAAGAGCCTCAGAGACGACTTGGCGGATGCCGGCGAACGCCTCTTCAAGAGTGGGCGCAAGCCAACTCAACGACGGGAATTCGGCGCACAGGCCAACGTATTCGTCGTCCTCTGCCGACCAGGTAACGCGGTATGTGTAGTGGTCTTTCATTTTGGGAGAAAGCTTGAACGAGTTAGAAAGTCTGCGGACTCCAGGTGTGGCCAAAAGCCAATACCCCTACTCATTCAGCGATTTCTAAACTCTTCAAATTCTCGATTGCCCTTATAACCTGGCGAACTTGATATGGCTTTGCCATACCCTTGTCATTTTGGATGTTTACTCTAGGGTCCCCTGGCCACGGTGTGCGATAAACCCTGTGACTGGATCCACTTTGCCTGAGCCTTACAACAAAGTAGTAGTCGCAAATCTTGGCTAGCTCAGCAAATCGGACACCTTTCGGATTGTTACGGAGGTTTCGTAAAACTTCGTCGATTTCCACAATAGGATCCTTCTACAGTTAGTTTGAGTCATCCTGATACTCCTTAATTCTGGTACTACAGAGCCTGCTTCAATTTAGTAGTCAAGCCATTCTGGAACCACCTGCCCGCTCCTAGATTCCCGCTCTTACGAGAATGACAACAGCGAAGGCTGTCAAGCGCACCCACTAAACTGAAACACGCTCGGGACCACGCTGTTCACTCTCCTATAGTATCATATAAGATACTATGCGTTGCGTCAAGCTGGTCTCACGCGAGGCGTCTCGCACCCAGGCCCGCACTGCGACGCGGTGTCACGCTTGACCATCAAACTCAACAGGTTCCAGCCTCCCACCGCCATTTGACGCCCCCGCGCGCTCGCTGCTACACTCGCCATCGGGCGCTCCGGCGTAGTCCCGTCTGCCGTCCAGCACCACCCTACCGAGGCCTTACTCACGCCATGAAGATCGCCATCGGCTCAGACCACGCCGGATACCGGTACAAGCAGCACATCATCCAACACCTGACCGAGCTGGGCCACGACGTCCGCGACGTGGGCACCCACTCCGAAGAGTCCTGCGACTACCCGCTGTTCATCCGGCCCGTCGCCCTCGCTGTCGCGGACGGCGAATGCGACCGCGGAATCGTGCTTGGCGGCTCCGGCAACGGCGAGGCGATGGTTGCCAACCGCGTCCCCGGCGTCCGCTGCGCCCTGTGCTGGGACGCCCTCACCGCGGCGCTCGCCCGCGAGCACAACGACGCCAACGTCATATCCATGGGCCAGCGGCTCATCTCCATCGAAACCGCACTCGCCATCGTCGACACATGGCTGGCCACCCCGTTCGAGGGAGGCCGCCACGTGCGCCGAATTTGGCTGCTAGACCACCCGGAGGAGGTCTGAACGTGGGCCAAATCATCTATCAGGCCGACGCCTTTACCGACACGCCCTTCGCCGGCAATCCAGCCGCCGTGTGCCTGCTGGCCGAACCCGCCGGCGAACAGTGGATGCAGGACGTGGCCAGCGAGATGAACCTGTCCGAAACCGCCTTCCTCGTGCGACGCGAAGACGATTTCGACCTGCGCTGGTTCACGCCGACCGTAGAGCTGGCGCTTTGCGGCCACGGCACTCTCGCCAGCGCCCACGTGCTGTGGGAGACTGGCGAGGCGCGGCAAGACGAGACGATTCGATTTCAGACGAAGAGCGGCCCGCTGGCCGCGCGACGCGACGGCGATTGGATCGAGCTCGACTTTCCGGCGACGCCCGTGAGTCCCTATGACCCGCCGCCCACGCTCGTCGACGCGCTCGGCGCATGCCCAACGTTCGTCGGTAAGAGCAAGTTTGACTTCTTCGTCGAGGTCCCAAGCGAGCGAGACGTGCGAGAGTCCTGCCCGGATCTGGGCGCGCTGGCGCGGCTGGACGCCCGCGGCGTCATCGTGACGGCCCTCGCTGACAGCCCCGATTTCGACTTCGTGTCGCGCTTCTTCGCACCCGCCTCAGGCATCGACGAGGATCCGGTCACCGGCTCAGCCCACTGTGCGCTCGGCCCGTATTGGCAACAGCGCCTCGGCAAGGCCGAGTTTGCCGCCCGCCAGGTGTCGGCGCGAGGCGGCGAGCTTAGAGTGCGCGTCGACGGCGACCGCGTTCTCATAGCGGGACAGGCGGTTACGGTGATGCGCGCCACGCTGGTTCAGCCTGAGCGGGCGCCTTGACTTTGAATCGAAGAGACTGGAGTTGACGTGATGGTAACCCGAACGCGACGACAGGGGCGCATATCGGCCCAGGACCTGTACAGGATTCAGAACATCTCCAACCCCACCATTTCGCCCGACGGCCGCCACGTGGTGTTCAGCGTCCAGCGCGCGGACAGGGAGTCCGAGCGCAAGTACGCCAACCTGTGGGTGGTGCCCACGCGAGGCGGCGCGGCACGCCAGTTCACCTACGGCGACCAGCAGGACACGCGCCCCCGCTGGTCTCCCGACGGCTCTCAGATTGCGTTCCTCTCCAACAGGGGCGACACCGCCCAACCGCAGATTCACCTGATACCTTTCGGGGGCGGAGAGGCACGACCCCTGACGAGCCTGAAGGGCAAGTTCGGAGCGTTCGAGTGGTCGCCCGACGCCTCCCGCATCGCCGTCGAGTTCCAGAAGAGAGACCAGGAGGACCTGGAGCGCGAGGCCGACGAGCGCAAGCAGCGGCTCGGCATCGTCTCCCGCCACTTCACGCGGGTCCACTACAAGTGGGACGGCATTGGCTTCCTGGCCAAGGAGCAGTGGCATATCTGGACCGTCAACGCCCGCACGGGCAGGGCCACGCAGCTGACCGACAGCCCCGTGCACGCCGAACGCGAGCCTAGCTGGTCGCCCGACGGCCGCCACGTCGCATACACCTCCAACCGCGCCGAGGACCCCGACTTCGCGCCCGACTCGGTCGACATCTTCGTCATGCCGGCCGATGGCGGCGAGCCGCGCAGGGTCGAAACGCAGGTCGGACGCAAGGGCCTCCCCAGCATCTCCCCCGACGGCGAGTGGATCGCCTTCACAGGGCGCAGCCGCCCGTCCGACTGGTGGCAGCACGACAACCTGTGGGTCGTGCCCTTCGACGGCAGCGCGCCGCCCAGGAACCTCACGGGCCGCTTCGACGTCTCGGTGTCAAACTCCACCATGAACGACCTGGGCGGATCGGACATGACGGCGCCGACGTGGGCGAAGGACGGCAAATCAATCTACTTCCAGGTGAGCGAGCACGGCGACACCAAGCTGAGAAACATCTCCCTTGAGGGCGGCGACATGCGCCCGGTCATCGACGACGAGGGCGTGGTGGGCGCGTACAGCTTCGACGAAAGCGGCTCGCGGCTGGCGTACTTCCACGCGAGTACCTACGAGATAGGCCAGGTGTGGACGCGCTGGCTCGACACCGGACGAAAGCGTCGGCTGACCCGGTTCAACGACAACATACTGAACCGCGTCGAGCTGGGGGACGTAAAGTCCGTCTGGTTCGAGGGCGCGGCGGGCAACGACCTGCAGGGCTGGGTGCTCACGCCCCCCGACTTCGACCCTTCCAGGAAGTATCCCACACTGGTAGAGATCCACGGCGGGCCGCAGGGACAGTACGGCAACCTCTTCATGTTCGAGTTCTTCTACCTCGCCGCCAACGGCTACGTGGTGACCTTCTCCAACCCACGGGGCGGCACTGGCTATGGCGAGGCGCACGGCGCGTCCATCTGGAACGCCGCCGGCACCGCCGACTACGACGACGTGATGGCCTGGACCGATTACGTGGAGAGCCTGCCCTACGTGGACGAAGACCGCATGGGAGTCACCGGGGGAAGCTACGGCGGCTTCATGACCAACTGGATAATCGGCCAGACCCATCGCTTCAAGGCGGCCGTTACGCAGCGCAGCATACTGAACCGCTTCAGCAGCTACGGCACCAGCGACATGAACTGGATGCGCGAGGAGGCGCTGGGCGACGAGCCTCCCTGGGACAATCCGCAGAACTACCTGGACCAGTCGCCGCTCAAGGCCATCGGCAACGCGCGCACCCCCACGCTCATTATGCACAGCGAAAACGACATGCGCTGCCCCATCGAGCAGGGCGAGCAGCTCTTCGTGGCGCTCAAGCGGCTGGGCGTCGACACCGAGTTCGTGCGCTTCCCCGACGAGTCGCACGGCCTGTCGCGCAGCGGCCGCACCGACCGGCGCATAGTGCGCCTGGAGCACGTCCTGCGCTGGTTCGACCGCTACCTCAAGTAGCGCGAAGCGGCCCGGGCCGGTTGGCACCGAAGACAGCAGACATCTGAATCAGAACCAGGCGGTACGCAACTATGGAGTTTCGAGACGTAGAGGGCTTTCTGAGGACAAACCACCGCGGCGTCGTCACCACGCGCCGCGCCAACGGCGCTACCCAGGCCAGCATCGTCGTCTGCGGCGCGTACCAGGGCAACGCCACGTTCGTCGCCGTGTACGGCAAGTCGGCCAAGGTGCGCAACCTGCGCCGCGATCCCAACTGCTCGGTGCTCGCCGTCACCGACGACTGGCGCAGCTTCGCCACGGTCGAGGGGCAGGCGTCGCTGTTCGATGCGTCCAACACGGACGCCGAGGAGTTGCGTGTGCTGCTGCGCGAGGTCTACCGCGTCTGCGGCGACAAGGACCACCCCGACTGGGATGAGTACGACCAGGCCATGGTGGACCAGCAGGCGGTCGTCGTCCTCGTAAAGCCTGAGCGCGTCTACGGACTGCTGAGATAGGAACAGACATCATTCATCGGTAGGGGCAGGTTTCAAACCTGCCCCTACCAAAACCCACCACCAGAGAGAGGTCACCAAATGCCATTGCCCCGCCCGCTCGACGGGCTGCGAGTCGTAGACTTCACCTGGGTGCGCGCCGGGCCCTGGGCCACCCGTTGGCTTGGCGCGTTCGGCGCCGAGGTGGTCAAGGTCGAATGGCCCCAGAACCTCGACCCTTTCCGCCAGAACCGCGCCAACGCGCCGCCGGGCATAGAGCCTGGACCCAACTCGTCCGGCACGTTCGCCGACACCAACGCCAACAAGGTGAGCGTGACCGTCAACATGCGCAGCGAGCGCGGCATGGAGATGCTACGCGAGCTGATCTCGATTTCGGACGTCGTCATCGAAAACTTCAGCTCGCGCGTTATGCGCCGCAGGGGCCTGGGCTACGACGAGCTGAGAAAGCTGCGCCCCGACGTCATATACGTCTCGATGGCCGGACTCGGACAGGAGGGCCGAGACCACGCATACACCACGATGGGACCATCGGCGCAGGCGCTGTCGGGCATGACCTATCTGTCCGGCCTGCCGGATGAACCGCCGGCTGGCTGGGGCTGGTCGTACATGGACGACTCGGGCGGCCTGTACGGCGCGATGTGCGTGCTGACCGCACTCCGGCACCGGGACCTGACCGGCCAGGGCCAGCACGTGGACCTGGCCCAGATGACGGTGGGCATCACGATGACCGGCTCCGCCTTCCTCGACCGCACCGTCAACGGCCGCCCCTCGCGGCGCGAGGGCTATCCGCCCGGCAACCGCACTGTGTGGCCGGGCGCGCCGAGGCTCAACAACTACCGGGGCGCCATGGCGACGCCCCACAACTCCTACCGCACCAAGGGCGGCGGATACAACGACTGGTGCGTAATCGCCTGCTTCTCGGACGACGAATGGCGAGCGCTCGTGGACCTGATGGGCAACCCCGACTGGGCGCAGGACGCCGCGTTCTCCACGATGGAGGGCCGCATCGACCGGCAGGACGAGATTGACGCGGGGATCGAGGACTGGACGGCGACGCTGGACAAGTACCAGGTCATGGAACGGTGCCAGGACGCGGGTGTACTCGCCATGCCGGTCCAGAGCTCCGAGGACCGCGTCGAGCGCGACCCACAACTGAGCGCCAGGGGCATGTACAAGGAGATGGACCACCCCGTGTTTGGCAGCCGCAAGTACCAGAACACACCCTTCCGGCTTTCGGGCGCGGAGGTGCAGGCGCGGGCACCCGCGCCGCTTATCGGGCAACACACCCGCAGCGTGGCGCAGAACCTGCTGGGGCTGAGCCGCGAGGATGTCGTGCAGGCTTACGACGACGGCGTGTTGTGGCCGGCCGGCATGGCGCGGTTCGACTACATAGAGGAGGCGCTGACATGACAGACGTGGGCCCGCTTCACGGACTCCGCGTGCTCGAGCTCGCCGACGAGAAGGGCCAGTTCTGCGGCAAGCTGATGGCCGACCTCGGCGCCGACGTGGTGAAGGTAGAGCCGCCGGGCGGCCACTCCGCCCGCTCGGTCGGGCCGTTTCTGAACGACGTCCCCCACCGCGAGCGCAGCCTGTACTTCTGGCACTACAACACCTCGAAGCGGGGCGTGACCCTTGACATCGAGACTCCGGCGGGCAAGGCCATTCTGCGACGGCTCGCCGTCGGCTCCGACGTGCTGCTGGAAACGTTCGCTCCCGGCCGTTTGGCTTCGCTGGGGCTGGGCTACGAGACGCTCAGCGCGCTAAACCCCTCGCTGGTCTTCTGCTCGCTCACGCCGTTCGGCCAGACCGGGCCGTGGCGCGACTACCGCACCTCCGACCTGATGCAGTTGGCCGCGGGAGGCCAGATGGCCTCGTGCGGGTACGACGAGGAGGACGTTCCAGGGGCGCCTCCCATAGCACCGGGCGGCGGCAACGCCTGGCACATCGGCAGCCACTACGCCTACATCGCCATCATGGCCGCGCTGCACCTGCGCGCGCTCACCGGCGAAGGCCAGCACGTCGACGCCTCCATCCACGAGGCGTGCGCCCTGACGACCGAGAGCGCGGTGCCGACGTACATCTACCTGGGACAGGTCGTCCAGCGGCACACGGGCCGCCACGCCGCGCCCGGTCCGTCGGTTAACACGCAGATTCCCACCAGCGACGGCGCCTACGTGCAGACCACCGGGCGCGGCGGAAATCCCAACCCCAACCGCCTGAGAGGGCTGGCGGAGTGGATGGACGGCTACGGCCTCGCAGGCGACCTGCTGGAGGACAAGTACCTCGATTGGGGCGTCTTCAGGGAGAACGAGGCGCACATCTCGGAGGTGGTCAACGAATTCATCTCGAACATGCCGCGGGAAGATGCCTGGCGCGGCGGCCAGGACCGCGGCTACCCGTGGGGAGCCGTGCGCACCCTCGACGACATCATCGACGATCCACACCTGGAAGACAGGGACTTCTTCACGCGCGTCGAGCATCCCGAGCTGGGGAAGGCGTTCACGTACCCGGGCCCGGCAGCCATATACAACGCCACGCCCTGGCGCATCTCCCGACGCGCGCCGCTCATCGGCGAGCACAACGAGGAAGTGTACTGCGAAGAGCTGGGCATGAGCAAAGGGCGCCTGAACGTGCTGGCCGAGTCCGGCGTTATCTGAGGGCTTGTTCACCCCCAATCCTGCCCTTCCCCCGTCGAGGACTGACAGGGCTAGGCACCGGGAATGAGCCTTCCAAAAGTCCCTTCCCCCTCGCAGGGGGAAGGTTAGGATGGGGGTGACGAACGGGACGCAACCGCCTTGATTTCTCAATACCTACCCTTGTCAGCCCATCGAGGGGGAAGGGACTGGCCACCGCCGGCGGACGGGTTTGAAACCCCGCCCCTACAGTCCGACGGGGGAAGGCACTTTTGGTGCGCCCTAGCTGACCTGGGGGCGGTGCTGAATCCAGGGCTGCGCCTGCTCGAACGCCGCAGACGCCGCTAACACCGTTTCCTCGTCGCGGGGCCGGCCCACTATGTGCAGGCCGATCGGCAGACCGTCGGCGGAGAAGCCACAGGGGACGGTGGCGGCGGCGTTTCCGATGACGTTGATTGGGTGCGTGAACGGCATGAACGCGAACGCCGGGTTGGGCTCCGCGGGCCTGCCCGCTATCTCCTCCGGATACTGCTTTACCGGGAATGCCGGCACCGCCATCGTGGGCGACAGCAGTATGTCGAACCGCTCTAGCTGCTCGGCGAACTGCGCCATCATCCTGTCGCGCTCACCCACCGCTCGGCTGTAATCGACGCCGCTGACCTTGGCGCCCGCCTCGATCGCGTTCCTGGCATACCACGTCAGCAGCTCCGACTGGTCCGCCAGCAGGTGGCCCTGCGAGGCATAGGCGTTCGTCGAGAACAGCGTCCACCAGGTCTCGAACGGAGATTCGAGCGCCAGGTCGGACTCCTCCACGTCGCAGCCCAGATCAGAGAACACCTGCGCCGCCCTCTCGCACATTGCGGCCACCTCCGGGTCCACCGCCGCGAAACCGTAGTCGGCGCTGTACCCAACGCGAAGGCCGTCCACACCGCGGTCCACGGCGCCGACGAAGTCCGGCGCCGCGTCGCGCAGTGAGTTTACGTCACGCGGGTCGTGGCCGGCGAGCACCTGCAGCAGAATGGCCGAGTCGCGCACGGTGCGGGACATGGGGCCCTGCTGGCTGGTGTAGTTGGCGAGCGGGTGAGCCGCGACGCCGCTGAAGCTGGACACCCGGCCCTGCGAGGGCTTGATGCCGTAGATGCCGCAGAAGCTGGCCGGGATGCGAATAGAGCCGCCGCCGTCTCCGCCCGTGGCGATGGAGGACAGGCCGGCCGCCACTGCCGCGCCCGCGCCGCCGCTGGACGCCCCGGAGGTGCGCTCCGGATTCCAGGGGTTGCGGCAGTCGTCGCCTAGCAGGTTCTCGTTCGCGCCAAGCAGCCCGAATTCCGGGGTGTTAGTCTTGCCCAGGATGATGGCGCCGGATGCGAGCACGCGCTCGACTACGGCGGAATCGGCGTCGGGCACCCTGTCCTTGTAGGCCAGCGAGCCGCCCGTCGTGCGGATGCCCTTTGTCATCTGCAGGTCCTTGATGCCGATGGGTACGCCGTGCAGCGGGCCCAGGTCTCCGCCGCGAGCTACCTGCTCCTCGGCCGCCCGGGCCGCTTCCAGGGCCTCCTCAGCAGTCACCGTGAGATACGAGTTGAGCTGCGAGTCCATCGCCTCGATGCGGTCCAGGTACACCTGTGTTGCCTCAACCGGCGAAACCTCCTTCGCGGCGATCAGCTCGGCGAGCCTGTATGTGGGAGCGTGCGCGAGTTCGGCATTGTCCATGTTCGATCCTCCGTGAGTGAGCCGTGAGTGAGCGTGGGAACTACGGGGCGGGCCGGCTGAGCGGGCCGCCACCAAGGTTCATGCTATGGAGAGGGGCGCATCGTGTCAAGGCGGGCCGCCGGTTGGAGCCTGATTCAGATCACTAGGTGCGCCCAAAACCGTCTCCCTCGCGATCAGCCTGCCCCCGCGCCCGACTCTGAACCCCTACGGCCATCGCCTTGCGTTCGCCATATTGCTCAGCCAATGTCCCCCGGACGGCCCAACGCACACCCCGGCCGCACACCCGCGCCCACACCCGACCCACTCGCTCCTCCGCACCCGAAAAAACGTCACTTTCCTGCGCCATCCGTTCACCGGCCCTGACCCATCCAACCCCACGCACGACCCACACCGTCCCCACGTCTGCACCATTTCTCCCCACCAATCCGCCCCAATCCCGCAATTTCGCCAGCCCTCTTGAAAGGCACGTACATCCGTGCTATCCTCGCTCACGCGAGGAACCGACCCCGCGGCCCGGAATCCCTACCCCCAAACGGGGTTAAGGCCCCAGGCATCCGTAGGGGCGTCCCTTGTGGGCGCCCTGTGGCAGTGAAGACACGGCTGAGTGACCCTGCTCCGTCCCCCTGTCCTCCTCTGCCACGCGGCGGCGCTTTTGTGTCCCAACAACCCGCGCCGGCATTACAGATTCGCGCGGGACCGGCGACACCCTCAGCTAGGAGGCGCACAGAATGTCGCAGAAACGAACAGACTTCGCCTTCCCGCGAAGCCTGTCCCCGTGGAAACGGGGAGCGGGAACAACGGTTTTGGGGGCACCAAGTAATCTGAAACAGGCTCTGCCGGTTGCCCAACTAGCAAGAGCCTGTATCTTCCTTGTAGGTGCCACCAGCCTGGGGCCTCGAACCTGTCCCTTTCCTGTCACATTTTATAACTTTTCCGCCCAATTCGGTCTCACCAGAGTTTCAAGATGTCGCGCACAGCCAACACTCCCAGCTAGGAAATGGGACAGAATGAGACAGAATTCGGTGAATTGCTAGCCTTCAGGCGGCCTGTGGCCTTCCCACACCTGCTCAGGCCGGCCCAGCCGAACGCCTGCTGAACGTGACGAGCTCCACCGGCAAAAACCGCTTGAGAGGGGGCGCGGCTTGGTGTTAGAATACTGTTAGCGTTTTGCGCGCTCCGCAGTAGCTCAGTGGTAGAGCAATCGGCTGTTAACCGATTGGCCGTAGGTTCGAATCCTACCTGCGGAGCCAGCGCCGCGCCGGTTACGGCCCGCGCCGAGCATTTGGTGATAATCGCCAACTCACAAGGGCGCGTTTGCCACTCGCGAGGTAGAGGAGGTTGAATGATGGCGATGTTCCCAAGTGTTTTCAGATTGGCCGCTGTGTTCACCACGCTGGCCGCGCTCGCGCTGATGGTGGGGTGCGCGACTGACGAGGCGGAGACGACCTCAACTCCAACGTCCGCTCCTGCCGCTGTGGTCGTGCCGACAACCGCGCCGGCACCCGAGCCCACGCCCACTCCCGCCGGATCATTCGTAATCGGCGTCATGGAGTCGGTGACTGGACCTGGCGAAACGTACGGCACCGTGGCCGTGCAGGCCAAACAGATGGCGGCCGACGAGATAAACGCAGCCGGCGGCATAAATGGAAGAATGCTGAAGCTAATCGTCGAGGACGAGAAGTGCAATGCACAGGACTCCATTACCGCGTACCGCAAGCTGACCGACGTCGACGGCGTGAAGATCATCCTTGGTACCTCGTGCAGTGGCGCCATGCTCGGCGCGGCGCCCCTCGCCGAGAGGGACGGCGTGATCCTTTTCTCGGGGCTAGCGACCAACCCCGACATCGCCAACGCGGGCGATTACATCTTCCGCACTTCGCTCAACGACGCCCAGGTGGGCGTTGACACCGGCAACGTGCTCTGGGCCGACGGGGTCCGCAAGCTCGCCACCATCACGGAGTCGACCGACTACGCCGAGGGTGTGAGGCGCACCACGGTCGAGCAGTTCGAGAAACTGGGAGGCGAGGTTGTCGGGGAGGAGCGCTACGCCTCCGACGTGATAGACTTCCGTAGCCAGCTTACCAAGCTGATAGGCGCATCCCCCGATGCCATACACATAGCAGCCCAGTCGGAGCAGGCCGGTGGCACCATAGTCAAGCAGATCCGCGAGTTGGGCTTCGAGGGCGACCTATACTCCGAGGTCGTGCCGGTGGGCGCGACGGCGCTGGAGATTGCGGGAGAGGCCGCCACCGGCCTCAAGGGCATCACTGCCGACCTGGACCCCGCCAACACCACGGCCAAGGAAGTGCTCTCGAACTTCAGAAGCCGCTACGGCTACGTGACCCTGGCCTGGTATCTGGGCTCGGCATACGACGACGTGTACATCACGGCCGAGTGCCTCAAGGAGACTGACGACGACCAGGACGCCGACGGCTTCCGCGACTGCATGTACGACGTCACCTGGACCGGCGCTATCGGCGAAGACTACAGCTTCGACGACCTGGGCGAAGTCGTTGGCCTGACCAACGTGGTGGTCGAGGTGCTGCCTGTGGCCGAGAGGACGGAGGAGAACTTCGGCTACAAGGTGCTCGGCCCCGCACCCACCCAGTAGAGGGAGCGCGACAACACGCGGATGAAGTGCGAGTGGGGTGTAAGCCTGTTCTCCCCCTGATGTGGAGAGAAACGAGGCGAGAGGAAATCCGCCGGGCTCCACCCTCACTCTGCCCCTCTCACATCGAGGGAGAGTGGACGCGGAGTGTGACCAATAGTTAGCAGGAGCATCCTGGAGCGGCTGCCGGTGGGCGACCGGTTCACGTGGACGAACGCGCTAGCTGTCGTGCTCGTCGTCCTGGTGGTGCTGTACGTCGGCTGGAAGGGAACGCAGTCGCCGTCGCTGGCGCTGCAGTTCGCCTTCAACGGTCTGTCAGTGGGAGCGGTGTACGCGCTACTGGCGCTGGGATTCACCGTCGTGTACAGCACCGTTTGGTTCTTCGACCTCTACTACGGCGCTGCCGCGGCAGTCGGCGCGTACGGTGTGCTCTACCTGCGCTCCCAGGACGTCGCCAGCTTCTACGACCCCAGCAGCACCTACCTGAACGCGGTGTTCGCGCTGATCGCGGCCGGCGTGGCCGCCTGGGGACTGCATGAGGCCCTCCACGACCGCTTGCGCTCCCGGCTCGGGGATATGGCCCCGCTTGCCATCGAGGCGGCCGCCGGCATTGGAGTGGGAGCCTACACCTGGTACGTCCTCGCAAACCCCGACAGCCTGCACATCCTGCTGAGCCCGGCGGTGGGCGTGTTCGCAGCGCTGTTCCTCACCTGGGCCCCCGGGCGCCTGCTACGGAGGCGCGCCGCCTACGCTGTCGCCGCCCCGGTCGCTGTCGCCGCGGGCGCATACCTGGGCTACGTAACGTACTTGACGCCGGCGTCCAACCTGTACCTGAGCTGGGTGGTGTCCTGCCTGCTGGCGGGTGCGGTCGGCGTGGCGCTTTACCGCGGGTTGTACGTGTACATGCGGCAACGGGCACGCTCGCCCCTGATCATGCTGGTCGCTTCGCTTGGCGTGCTTCTGGCGATATCTGCCGCCATTACCATAGTGTTCGGAAGCGCGGGACGGCCACTGCCGAACGCCTTCGGCAGCGACCCCTGGACCATAGCGGGAGCCAACATCAAGGGCTTCAACGTCTTCACAGTCGGAGTGGCGTTCGCGGCATTCCTTGGCCTGGTGGCCTTCCTCAAGTTTACGGCCTTCGGCAAGATGGTGCGCGCCATCGGCGACGACGAAGAGGTGTCGAAGGTGGTTGGCATCAACACGACCTATGTCATCACCATTGTGTTCTTCATAGGGGCGGTGTTAGCTGCGCTCGCAGGCCTCCTGAGTGGGCACGACACCGCGGTGCAGCCGCGGATGGGCCTGCTATTGTTGCTGAAGGGCTGGATCGCCTCGGTGGTCGGCGGAATAGGCAACCTTTACGGAGCGCTTCTCGGCGGGTTCGTGCTCGGCATGGTGGAGCAGTTCGGTATCTGGGACCTGGCCGGCGAGTGGAAGGACGGCATAGCGATCGTGCTGCTGATCATGTTCCTGTCGTTCTGGCCAACGGGGCTGATACCGAGAAAGTGATCTATCGCGGGGGCGACGGATTGTTAGGGCAGGAGAAACCAGCTTGACGCAGCGGATTCGCAGGGCGGTCACCGGCGCAAAGGGCTTTGCCCGCGATCCCAGCGCGGCCTGGAGGGCGGCGCGGGGCAACGTCGGGCTGTGGGCAAACATCGTCGTGCTCGGCTGGGCCGCCGGGTTCATGCTGTGGCAGGGCACGGGTTTCGCCGTCACCATAGCGACCGTGTTCGCCATTTGGGCCATTCTCGCCGTCAGCCTGAACCTCGTGGTCGGATTCACCGGGCTGCTTTCGATTGGGCACTTCGGCTTTTTCGGCATCGGCGCATACACAATGGCCATCCTTACGTCGTCCCCGAACTACGAGCAGCTGCGCACAGAGGCCATCCCCACCTTCGAGTGGTCCTTCTTCGCCGCACTGCCCGTGTGCGTGCTTTTGGCCGGCCTGGCCGCGCTCGCCGTAGGCATCGTGTTCAATCGCTTCCGCGACGACATCTTCGTGCTCGTGTCGTTCGGTTTTGCATTCATCGCGTTCAACGTCTTCCTCAACTGGCGGGGCCTGACCAGAGGGGCGTTCGGCATTCACGAGATCGCACGGCCCCAGATAGGCGGATGGGTGTTTGACGGCGACGTCGAGTTCCTTGCGCTCTCGCTGGTGTTCCTGGCGATCGTCGTCGCCATATCGTGGTTCGTGGTGACGTCGTCCTTCGGGCGGGTGCTCACCTCGATACGCGAAGACGAGCAGGCCATAGAGGTGTTCGGCTATCGCTCCACCCATTACAAGCTGGCCATTTGGGTCATATCCGCGATGATGGCGGGGCTGGCGGGCGGCCTCTTCAGCAGCTGGGCCAGCTTCATCGACCCCTTCTCGTTCATCCTGCTCGAGTCCATTCTGCTGGTTTCCATCGTCATCCTGGGCGGACTCGCGACCATCTGGGGCTCGATTCTGGGGGCGATGGCGTTCGTGCTGCTGGAAGAGGGGATGCGCTTCCTGCCGTTCCTGCCCACGGAGTACATCGGGCAGGCGCGCCAAATGGTGTTGGGCGTGCTGCTGGTGCTGCTGATGCTGTTCAGGCCGCAGGGCCTGGTTGGGAAGTACAGGCTATGAACGAAGGCGAAGGCTACGCGCTTCAGACTAAAGAGATCTCAAAGCGGTTCGGCGCGGTGTACGCCGTCGACAGGCTGACCATCGACGTACCGCGGCACGGCATGACGAGCATAGTCGGCCCGAACGGTTCGGGCAAAACCACGCTGATGAACGTGCTGAGCGGCGTGCTGCCCATGGATGGCGGAGTGGTCCTTATCGACGGCGCCGGCCTCAAGGTGTTGCACGCCTTCGAGACGCCCGACCACGGAATCACCCGGACATTCCAGGAAGTGCGTCTGTTCGACCAGATCAGCGTGTGGGACAACATCATGGTGGTGCTGACGAAGCGAGGGATGTTCGCCGCCCTGTTCGAGCGCGTGCGGCCCGGCTACCGGCGGAGGGCGCGCCAGATTCTCGAAGACGTGGGCATGTGGGAGAAGCGGGAAGCGCTGGCCTCGGACCTGTCCTACGGACAGCGCAAGCTGCTGGAGATTGGCCGCGCCATGGCGATGAACGTTCGCACGTACCTGTTCGACGAGCCGTTCGCCGGCCTCTTCCCGCAGATGCTGCAGAGAGTGAAGGAGCTGATGAAGACGATGCGCGACGACGGGCACGCGATCATCTTCGTTTCGCACAACATGGACATCGTGCGGGAGCTTTCGGACTACATCATCGTCATGGATAGCGGCACACTGCTGGCCGAGGGCGAAGTGGACGACGTGCTCTCAAGGCCCGAGGTGATCGAGGCGTACCTGGGATCCTAGGGACAGCGAAGTGAGCGAGACCACACAATCAAATGACGACACCCTGCTGGAATTAGTCTCGGTCTCCGTCAGCTATGGGGCGGTCTCCGCTCTCACCGACGTGTCAGTGCGGGTGAGGGGCGGCGAGGTGGCCGCCGTGATGGGTCCCAACGGAGCGGGCAAGTCGACCGTGCTGCGCGCCATCATGGGGCTGGCCCCCGTGGTTGGCGGCGAGGTGCGCTGGAAGGGCGCGCCGCTTCGCCTCGCCACCCACGATATAGTTAAGCACGGCATCTCGTTCGTTCCGCAGGGCAGAAGAGTGTTCACACACCTGACCATCGCGGAGAACCTGGAGATGGGTTGCCTGTTCCTGGACGACAGAGCCGAGAAGCAGCGCAGGCTCGACGCCGTGATGGAACTGTTCCCCGTGCTCTACGAGAAGCGCCGCGACCTGGCGAGCCAGATGTCCGGCGGCCAACAGCAGATGCTGGCGCTCGGCCGGGGCCTGATGGCCGATCCGGAGGTGCTGCTGCTCGACGAGCCGACGCTGGGACTCGCACCTATCATCGTCAGAGAGGTGTTCAGGAAAGTCTCCGAGATCAACGAGCGGCTCGGCACTTCAATCTTCGTCGTGGAGCACAACATCCGGGGCGCCCTGGACATAGCGGACCGGGCCTACGTTCTCGACAAGGGAGAGGTCGTCCACGACGGCACGCCGCAGACGGTGCGCGAAACGGACATACTCACGCAGGTGTTCCTTGGCAGCGCGTGACGGGGAACGTGGGAATCAAGACTACGGTTTGGGGATGTGTGTAGCGACGGAAGGGGCGATTGGCGAATCGCCCCTATTTGCGCGGGAATAACGCTAATCCTCAGGAACCTTGCACGGGCCGGGAGGGACCGCGGAACTCCTGTGTTCTCTGGCGCAACTCCGGCCTTGGAATGGACTCGGACGCCTGCTTCTGCCAGAGTCTGAACGACTCTACCAGACGGTCTTCGATGTCGTAGGCGTAAGGGTTGCCAACGAGTCCCTCAATCTGCTGGTCGACGAGGTGGCGGTTGTCCGCAAGCCACCGGACCGTTCTCCTGACGCCCTCCTCTACTGGCACGATGTCCTTGTATTGGAGGACGGTCTTGAGGTTGGAGTTGTCCAGCAGCCTGCTCTCGCCAGAGCAGTATCCTCTGGCAAGCTCCTAAGCCAGCGGATGGCTTATCTCCACGATCTCCCACTCGTGGCCCAGAGTTCGGCCCGCCATGGCAATGAAGTCCCTAATGGAGTAGGTCACGTCATCCACCGCGTTGAAGGTGTGGCCGTTGGCTTCTTCTCGATCGCAGGCGAGCAGCACGATCTTGGCGACGTTTTCGGCGTAGCCGGTGGGCATGAGGTTGGAGCCGTCGCCCGGCACAATTATGTGCGGTCGTCCCTCCAGCGCCCTGCGCACTATGGGCCACAACCACTGCCGGGGCGTGCGTGGGCCGTAGACACTGGGGTATCGCACTATAACCGCGTCGAAATCGCCTTGCTCGTGGTGCGCCATCACGCGCCGTTCGGTTTCGGCGACATCGAATCCAAACGGGCTGAGGGCACGCTCTGTGTAGGTGGGAAAGTCCGTCGGCGTTGGCAAGCTTCTCGCCGCCAGCGGGTCGTCGGTATGCTGAGGGCGCAGGTAGGAGGCAGCGCCACCGATACCGACCAGCTTTGCCGTCTTGCCGACCATCGCGGCGGCCACGTGGCGCAGACGGCCGTACATGCCGACCACCAGATCGTAGCTCAGGCCTTGAAAGTCGCTCTGCAGCGTAGCCAGATCGAAAGGGTCCCCGTGCAGGTGGTGGCTTACCGGCGGCATGTCATCCACTTCGTGCAAGCCACGATGATATATGGTGACTTCGAACCCTCTTTCCAAAAGGCCCTGTATTATGAACGGGCCGGTCGGCCCCGTTCCGCCGACAACAAGCGCCTTCATCACGTTCACCTTCAGTCCTACCGTTCATGGATTCCGGCTCGGGGGCCGGAATGACGGTTATGCAACGTGTTCCTCACTGCGCGAGTGTTGGTCGCAGCCCCTACCCCGCGCGTGGGTTGCTAGGAATGTCACTCGTGATCGACTCGGCCTCCAGGCGCGCCATCTCCTCGCCGTCGATGCCGAGCAGCTCGCCGTAGATCAGCGGGTTATGCTGCGCGAACAGCGGCGCGGGATAGAGCGTCTCCCCAGGCGTCTTCGACATCTTCCACGGCCGGCTGTAGTAACGGTTCGGGCCGGCCTCCGGGTCCTCTGAAAGCTCGAAGAACTCCCTGGACTCCAGATGCTGATCGCTCATCAGGTCCGCTGCGTTCATCACCACGCTCGCCGGGACGCCGCGCGCCTGCAGCCGGTTCATCACCTCGTAGCTGTCCAGCCCGGACGTCCACTCGCCGATTATGCCGTCCAGCTCGTCATGGTTGCCCCGGCGCTCGACGGCACCGGAGAACCGGGGGTCGTCCGCCAGCTCCGGGCGCTCCATCTCGGCGCACAGCGCGTGCCACTGGTCGTCGTCTTCGACCGCGATGGCGACCCACCTGCCTTCGCCTTCGCACGGATAGACACCTTGCGGGGACTGCGACGTATGCCGATTGACCATCGGCTGGCGCACTCTGCCGTTCATCGTGAAGTCCATGATGGATTCGCCCACGACCGCGGTTGCCATCTCCCGCTGCGACATGTCCAGATGCATGGCCTCGCCGGTGCGCCTGCGGTGGCGCAGCGGCGCGGCAACCAGCGCCACGCCCATGTACCCGGAGAGCGGGTCGGGAAAGGCCATGCCGTTGAAGTAGGGCGGTTCGCCCGGATAGCCGGTCAGGCTGAACAGCCCCGACAGCTTCTCCAGCGTGTTGCCGAATGAACGGTAGCCTCTCTCGGGGCCGGTTGTGTCCTGGCTGGACAGCGACGCCAGTATGATTGTGGGGTTGACCTCTTTGAGCGCCTGGTATCCAACGCCGAGGCGGTCCATGACGCCGACGCGGAAGTTTTCCAGCACCACGTCCGACAGGCTCGCCAGCTCCAGGAAGATGGCGCGACCCTCAGGCATGGCGAGGTCCAGCGTTATGCCCAACTTGCTGCGGTTGCGCTCGTTGATCATGCCGGAGCGGTTCCACGGCCGCTCCCCCGGCTCACCGTCGGGGTAGATGTCGCGCGGGTTCACTCTCAGCGCGTCGGGATGGTGGGGCGCTTCGATCTTGATCACCTGAGCGCCCATATCGCCCATCAGCTTGGTTGCGTGCGGGCCGGCCAGGAACATACTGAAGTCAAGAATCCTGACACCCTTCAGCGTCTCCGACATTGTGCCCTCCTCCACTTCTGGTGTGAGGCTCACGGACGGTTGGCATCCACCCTCTGGCTCGAGGGAAGGGGACCGGCCGTCCAGCCCTACACTACGCCGGCGGACCTCAGCATTACCAGCTCCGCCCTGTCGTAGCCCAGCAGCCCGCACAGCACCTCGGCGTTATGCTCGCCCAGCATGGGCGCCCGCCTGTGCTCGACCTCCACGCCCGCAATCCGGAACGGCGCGCCCGGGTAGCTCAGACGGCCCGCCTCGGGATGGTCCATGTCGACGATGAATCCCCTCGCGGCGTGCTGCGGCGATTTCACGATGTCTTCCACAGTGGCGACATAGCCGGTGGGCATGTTGAAACTCTGGGCCTGGTGGTAGACCTCTTCCTTGGTGCGCTCGATCATCCAGCCGATGATGTGCACGTCGAGGAGGTCGGCATTCTCGCGCCTGCCCTGGAAGGTGGAGAACATCGGGTCGTGCTCAAGCTCAGGCATGTCCAGCATGGCGCAGACTCTTGGCCAGAGATGCTGTTGCAGTGTGAGGCCCACG
This sequence comes from Dehalococcoidia bacterium, assembly GCA_965226695.1. Taxonomy (GTDB): domain Bacteria; phylum Chloroflexota; class Dehalococcoidia; order Lucifugimonadales; family CATOSD01; genus CATOSD01. The sequence continues at coordinate 1,178,943 of OZ245405.1, read as the reverse complement.
TAGCCGTCCTTGCATGGGTAGATCATAGAGCCGTGCCCACGGCCTTGCACCTCGCCGATGTAAGCGTAGTTGCACAGATCCTGGATGTGGCAGCACACCAGGGCCTCCTGGATCGAAACGTCCACGTGCTGGCCGGCCCCGGTACACTCGGCGCTGTAGAGCGCCAGCAGCGAGCCGCTGAGGCAGGAAACGGCGCCTATGTACTGGCCGGCGTTCCCGCCGAACTTTATGGGTTCGCGCTCCGGGAGGCCCATCAGGTTGAGATTGCCTCCCGCCGCGAAATCGACAAGCTCGCCGCCCAATTACTGGCTGTAAGGCCCGGACTGCCCGAAGTGCGTCACGGAGGTGAGCACCAGACCCGGGTTGACCTGTTCCAGCGTGTCGTATCCCAACCCCAGATCCTCCATGTATCCCGGGTGGTAGCTATTCAACGCGACGAGCCGGAGGTTTGGCAGGTCATAACCGCCGCAAAAGAAGTCTATGGCGACGACATGGCGGCGTTCCTATGCTGGCTGGGAGTGCGGTTGTTGGAAATGCACCGGATACTGACCGACGACGGTAGCCTGTATCTGCACTGTGACCCCACCGCCGGCCATTATCTGAAAACGCTGTTGGACGCCATATTCGGCGCACGTAACTTTCAGAACGAAATCACTTGGCAACGAACGGAAAGCCACAACACCGCGCACCGTTACGGCAACATCGCGGATACAATTCTGTTCTACACGAAGTCCTCTGAATGGGTGTGGAACAAAGTATTTCACCGGCCGAATGGTCAAATGTACAGTGAAGAACAATTGAAACGTTTTCATCACGTAGATGCTGATGGCCGGAGATACAAGTTGGAAAACTTGACGGCACCAAGACCAGACAGCGATTCAGGTAAGTTTGAATGGCGCGGAACCATACCTGGTTCAACGCGAGGATGGGGTTACAAGTTGGAGCAATGGTGGGAGGAAGGTAAAATCCGCGCAAAGCGCAACGGTGCTCCGCGAACTGACCGATTGATGGTCTATCTCGACGAATCAGACGGCCAGCCACTTCAAAACATTTGGACGGATGTTGACCGGATTGGTAACACGTCATCTGAACGCACCGGTTATCCGACGCAAAAGCCGTTGGCATTGTATGAGCGCATCATCAAGGCCAGCAGTGATGAGGGCGATATGGTACTTGATCCTTTCTGCGGTTGTGCGACCACTCCAATTGCGGCGGAACGCCTCAACCGGCAATGGATAGGTATAGACATCTGGGACGGTGCTCACCAGATGGTACTCAACCGTCTGGAATCCGAAGGCTTAACGGTCAAGGTTGATGGCGTAATCCAGAATACCGGACAACGGCTGCTCACCTTTGGTGATATCCGTTACGAAACCGAGCCACCAACTCGGACAGATGACGAAGAACCTACCACGCCTGCGCTCCGAACTCCAACAGGCCGAGCGGTGCGTTATCCGCGACCACGGACTCAACACGCCACGTTGTTGGCCGATTTGGGGCCGTTCTGTCAGGGTTGCGGACGAAACTACGGCGGTGATACTCGCGTGTTGGAGGTTGACCACGTTAGTCCAAAATCAGACGGTGGTACGGATGCCTACGAAAATCTGACGCTGCTTTGTCCGCCATGCAACAAGGAAAAGCGAGACCGCAGCACGTTATCGGGTTTGCAGGACGAGAACCGCAAGAACGGATACCTGCTGCCGGAGAATGAAGGCAACATCCGCCGAGGGCGGGCCGTACAGACAGCGCGACGTAGGCGGCGGCGGTGATTGGGTGGTGGAATTGAGGTTTGAGATTTGCTACTTTAGGTTATAATTGCCGTCATGAAGGCTACACAACTAACCGAGATATGGCGGAATTAGCATCGTCCAAAGCGCGTGATGCTGCTGAACGATGCCGCATCGAAATCCTATGACCGAGGAGGATTGACCATGCCGCGTAAGAAGAAAGCACGAGGCCGGCCGGTGACGAAACCGATGCCGGAGCGGATAGACGCCTCACCGGAGCAGATTGCCGAGGCGTTCCTACGCCTGCCGTCTGACTATGAATGGCAGTACCTACGGGAAGACGTGGCCGATGGCGGCAAGGAAGCGGCCAAAGACGATTAGGCCGCTTGTGTAGTTAGGTATGTGATTGCCTTTTATTTTACACTAACCCATTGCGGAGCGTCGAGTGCTTGGCAGATATGGAGCGTCAATTGCCTGGCCGCCTCCCGAAGCCAAACGACCCTCGGTGAACCGGCTCGGAAACTACTCGCCGACGGTAGCCAGATCGATGATTTCGGCGGTTGCTTTGCCCTTCTCCAAAGTGAGGATTCCGACCTGGCCGAGGTCGTACATCTGCCGCGGCAAAGTGGGGCTGCCCGGGTTGACGTATAGCACGCCCTCGCGGAGGGTGTTCATGGTCACGTGCGTGTCGCCGCACACTATCACGTCCACCGGCCGGCCCAGTTTGCGCACCATCAGGTCGTCAAGCGTGGTCCACGGCGCCTCCTCTGGGAGCGGGAAGCCGTGGGTCAGGCCGACCGTGACGCCTTCGGCCTCGAACACGTGGGCCTCCTTCACCCTGGGGTCGTCGTCGGGGAAGTCGGGCCTGTGCCCGTCGCCGTCGCCGTTGCCGCGCGCGCCGAGCACCGGCGCTATCTCCTCCAGCCAGTCCAGCACCTCAATAACGTGCATGTCGCCGGCGTGCAGTATCAGCTCCACTCCGGCCAGGGCCTGGTAGACCTGCGGGGGCAGCTCGCTGCCGGCTTCGGGTATGTGCGTGTCGGAGATGAGTCCAATTCTCAAGGCGTACTGTCTCCTTGGGTCCGGCTGGGCAGGCGGCGTTGGAGGCGCCGGCGGGGCACGGCCAAGTATAGCAGCTATCGCCCGCCCTGACGCGGCCGCGTGCGCGGGAGCCTGTTTCAGATTACTTGGCGCCCCCAACACCGTTGTTCCCGCGAAAGCGCGAAGTCCGTTCATTTCCGCGACATTCTGTGCGCCTCCTAGCTGAGGGTGTCGTCGGTCCCGCGCCAATCTGTAATGCCGGCGCGGGCTTTCGGGACACGAAAGTGGCGCCGCGTGGCAGAGGAGGACAGGGGGACGGGGTAGGATTACTTAGCTGTGTCTTCACCGCCACAGGGCGCCCACAAGGGACGCCCCTACGGGTGCTTGGGGCCTTACCCCGCTTTGGGGGTTGGGTTTCCGGGCCGCGGGGTCGGTCCCTCGCGTGGGCGAGGGTAGCACGTTTGTGCGTATGTTTCAAGAGAGCTGGCGAAAATGCGGGATTGGGGCGGATTGGTGGGAAGAAATGGCGCAGACGGGGTGAAGAGGTGGGACGTGTGTGGGGTTGGATGAGGCAGGGCTGGGAACGGGTGGCGCGGCAGGGTGACACTTTTTTCGGGTTCGAGGGAGCGAATGGGTCGGGTCTGGGCGAGGTTGTGCGGCCGGGGTGTGCGTTGGGGCGTACCGGGAGACATTGGCTGAGCAATATGGCGAACGCAAGGCGATGGCCGTAGGCGCAGAGTCGGGCGCGGGGGCAGGCTGTTGGCGAGGGAGACGGTTTTGGGCGCACCTAGTAATCGGGCACAGCTTCGGCGCGCGGGAGCGTGTCCCAGATTACCAGGCGGACAACACACGGAGGGCTCCTGCACCCCTGGGTTCGCGGGAATGACGATTTCTGTCGCACCTGGTAATCTGACACAGGCTCGGCGCGCAGCCTCGCCTTGACCGGATCTGAAGCATCCCCATATAATGGTGCGACCGATTGCGCAGCGCGCATCAAGCGAGGCATATGGATGAGTGAAAGCGCCACCGCGCGCGTTGAACACGTTAGGGACGATGCCCTTGCGGCGCTGGCGCGTACAGAATCGCCCGAAGACCTGGAAGCGTGGCGAATTGCCTTTCTGGGCCGGAGAGGCCACCTGACCGGGCTACTCCGCGCCGTGGGCTTGCTGCCGCCGGACCAACGCAAGGCCGCGGGCGAAGCGGCCAACCGCGCGAAGTCGTACCTCGAGAGCGCCCTTGCCGAGCGAGAGCACGCTTTGGCCGCCGGAGATGGCTCGAACGCGGACCAGGATGGCGCCATCGACGTTACACTGCCCGGTTGGCCCGCGCCCGTGGGCGGTCTGCATCCCACCACGCTGATCATGCGAGAGATCTGCGACGCCTTCATTTCGATGGGATTCCAGGTGGTCGAAGGCCCAGAGGTGGAGTGGGACCACTACAACTTCGAGATGCTCAACATCCCGAAGGACCACCCGGCGCGCGACATGTGGAACACTCTCTGGCTGGACTACGAGGACGACGCCGGCGAGACTCCAATGCTGCTGCGCACGCACACTTCGCCCATGCAGGCTCGGATCATGGAGGGCCAGGAGCCTCCGGTGCGCGTGGTCGTGCCGGGCAAGTGCTACAGGTACGAGGCCACCGACGCCACGCACGAGTGGCATTTCTTCCAGGTAGAGGGATTGGCGGTGGACCGGGGCATCACGTTCGCCGACCTAAAGGGCACGCTGTACGAGTTCGCGCGTTTGGTCTTCGGGCAGGAGCGGCGGGTGCGCTTTCGCTGCGACTACTTCCCGTTCGTCGAGCCGGGCGTGGACATGTCCATCGACTGCTTCGCCTGCGCCGGCGGTGGCTGCCGCATCTGCGGCGAGACGGGCTGGATCGAGATTATGGGCGCGGGCATGGTGCACCCGAAGGTGCTGGAAGGCGTGGGATACGACCCCAACATCTACACGGGATTCGCCTTCGGAATGGGGCCTGAGCGCATCGCAATGCTCAAGTACGGAATAGACGATATTCGCCTGTTCTACGCCAACGATCTGCGCTTTCTGAGTCAGTTCTAGCACGGGGCGCGCCACGCCGGACCGGCCGCGAGGGCGCCCGCACCCAGTCCACCACGCGCCCTTGGAATTGGACCGCGCGCGGAATTGGGCAACCCGGAAGACATAGCGGCATTCGAGAGCAACATCGATGAAAATACCCCTGTCCTGGCTGAAAAAGTACGTCCCAGTCGACCTGCCGCCGCGCGAACTCGCGCACCGGCTGACTATGGCCGGCAACGAAGTCGGCGAGGTCGAATTTGTCGGCGGCGACTGGGAGCGCGACAAGCTGGTGGTGGGCCACGTGCTGAAAGTGGAGCCGCACCCCAACGCCGACCGGCTGAGCCTTCCCACGGTGGAGCTGGGCAATGGTGAGACGGCAACCGTGGTCTGCGGCGCCCCCAACGTGGCGGCGGGCCAGAAGATCGCATTCGCGCGCGAGGGCGCAAGGCTCTTCAGTCCCCGCAGCGGCAAGACGGAGCGGCTCAAGCGCGCCAAGATTCGCGGAGTCGAGTCGGCGGGCATGGTCTGCTCCCCACTTGAGCTTGGCATGGGCGATGACCACGACGGGATTCTAACGCTCCCGGACGACGCGCTCACCGGTACGCCGCTCGCCGACTACCTCGGCGACGCGGTTCTCGACGTGGAAGTCACCCCCAACCGGCCGGACTGCCTGTCCGTGCTGGGCATAGCCCACGAGGTGGCGGCCATCACGGGCGGGAGCGTGGCAGAACCGGACCTGTCGTACCCTGAAGACGGTCTGCCAATAGAGGAACTGGTCTCCATCGAGATTGCCAATCCCGAGCTGTGCGGCCGGTACACCGCCAGCCTCATACGCGGAGTTCGCATTGGCGAGTCGCCGCAATGGATGCAGGACGCGCTGATAAGGGCCGGACAGAGGCCCATCAACAACGTGGTCGACATCACCAACTACGTGATGCTCGAGTACGGCCAGCCGCTACACGCGTTCGACTTCGACAACGTGCGCGACAGCCGCATCGTGGTGAGGGCAGCGCGCCCGGGCGAGACGCTGGAGACGCTGGACGGCGTGCGCCGCGCCCTGAATCCGCCCATGCTCTGCATCGCCGACTCTCACGACGCCATCGGCCTCGCGGGGGTGATGGGCGGCGCGAGCACCGAGATGGACGAGAACACGACGTCGGTGCTGCTGGAAGCGGCCAGTTTCGACCCCGTCAACACTCGCCGCACCCGCACCGCGCTGAGGATGAACACCGAGGCGTCGTACCGATTCGAGCGGGCCATCCGGGCCGAGCTCGCGGAGCGTGGCCTGCGCAGGGCCACCGCACTGATCATCGAAATCGCCGGCGGCGCCGCGGCCAAGGGCATCGTCGACTTGTACCCTGGTCGCAAGCCGACACCCACCGTCAGGCTCAGCCGGCGCCGTGTGCGGCAGGTGCTTGGGGTGGACTACAGCGTCGAGCGCATGAGAGAAGTGCTGGACTCGCTCGGTTTCGAGCGGGCGCCGGAGCCTTCGGGGCTGATCGACGTCATCGAGGCGGTGGAGGCGGGGCCGGCGCCCGAACGGCGCGACACCATCTGGGTCAAGCCGCCTTACTGGCGCTCCGACGTTTCCATCGAAGACGACCTGGTTGAAGAGGTCGCCCGGATAACGGGCTACGACTCGATACCAACGACGATGCTGTCAGCCTCCATCCCCCACCACCCACCGCAATCGCTGCGAGAGCTGAAGGAGCGGGTGCGGGACTGCCTGGCCGCGTCCGGAATGCGCGAGACCATTACTTACTCCTGCACCACGCTCGAAACGCTCGAGAGCGTAGGCGCGGTGGACGAGACGAATCCGCCGCTGCGTATTGCCAACCCGATGAGCGCCGACTTCGAGTACTTGCGAACGAGCCTTCGAGGGGCGGTGCTCGGCACACTTGCGGAGAACCGTCGCAACGCACAGAGCGAGGGCATTCGCATTTTCGAGCTGGGGCGCGTGTACCTGCCAAAGCTCGAGGCGAAGGAGCGCGACCTGCCCAACGAGCGCGAGATGCTGGTTGGCGCCGTGTCGGGCCCGCGCTCCACGTTGTCGTGGCTCGCGCCGCCGGGCGACATGGGGTTTTTCGACGCCAAGGGAATTCTGGAAGCGCTCTTCGGCCGGCTTGACTTCGAGGTCGAATACGAACCGTGCGAGAGCGGATTTTTCCGGCACGGGCGCGCGGCGCGGCTGACCTGCGGCGGCGCGTCCATCGGCGAGATAGGCGAGGTGCGCCCAGACGTGCTGGCCCGGTTCAGTCTCGAAGACGCCCCCGTGGCGCTGTTCGAGGTTGACGTCGAGGGTCTGGCTCAGGCGATGCCCGACACCCCCCGGCGCTACCAGCGAACGAGCCGCTTCCCTGTGTCGAACCGCGACGTCGCGCTGGTGATGGACGCCGACGTGCCCTCGTCGCGGGTACAGTCCATCATCGCCCGCCACAAGATGGTCGCGAACAGCGCTCCATTCGACGTATACTCCGGCGAAGGCGTTCCAAGCGGCAAGAAGTCGGTGGCCTACAGGATAGAGTACCGGTCCGACAGGGGAACGCTTACCTCCGAGCAGGTGGACAGGTACCAGGGCGACATTCTGCGGCAGCTTCGGCGCGAACTGGGCGCCGAGCTTCGGGTGTAGGGAAAGCAATGACTCAGTACACACACGTACACCGCCACCACAACGAATCCATGCTCAGCGTCGAGGAGGCGCTGGAACGGATTCTGGGATTCTTCAGCGCGCTGGACGTGGAGCGAAAGCCCATATTGGACGCGCTGGGCCAGGTGCTGGCGGAGGACGCGGTCTCGCTATACGACATACCGCCACTGGACAACTCCGCCATGGACGGCTACGCGGTCCAGTCGGAGAGCTTGGCTGGGGCGTCCGAAGACGCTCCCGTTACGCTGGAGGTCGTGGGCTACGTGGCCGCCGGTCAGTTGCCGCGGGAAGAAGTTGGGCCGGGCAAGGCGGTACGCATCATGACCGGTGCTCCAATCCCCAGGGGCGCCGACGCCGTGGTGCCGTTCGAGGACACGGACGAGGTGGAGCGACGCAGGGCCGGGGGCGACACGTCGCGAATAGGCGTCAACATAGCGGTGCCGCCCGGCGCGGAGATACGCCCAGCCGGGCAGGACGTCAGGCGCGGCACGCTGGTTCTGAAGCGCGGTTCGCTGCTGCGTCCAGCCGAGATAGGCGTTCTCGCGTCGCTCGGCTACGCGGAGGTCAGCGTGGTGCGCCGGCCCGTTGTGGCGATACTCGCCACAGGCGACGAGCTGCTGGAGCCGGGCGAGGCGTCCGAAGCCGGCAAGATCTTTAACAGCAATAACTACAGCGTGGCCGCGGGCACGCTTCGCTATGGGGGCATTCCCAGGCTGCTGGGCATAGCGCGGGACAACCTCGAGTCGATGAACGCCAAGCTGGAACAGGCGCTCGAATGCGACATGCTCGTAACGTCGGCGGGCGTTTCAAAGGGCGACTACGACATGGTGAAGGACGTGCTGGCGCAGCACGGCAGCATCGACTTCTGGTCGGTGCGGATGCGCCCGGCCAAGCCGCTGGCCTTTGGCGCGCTAACCGCCAGGGACGGCCGGCGCGTGCCTCACCTCGGACTGCCCGGCAATCCGGTCAGCGCGCTGGTGGCGTTCGAGCAGTTCGGCCGCCCCGCCATCAGGAAGATGCTTGGCCTGAGCGACGTAGGTAAGCCAACGGTAGAGGCCGTGCTGGACGAACCGATAGAAAACCCGGATGGGCGCAGGGTCTACGCCAGGGCGGTGGTTACCAGGCACAATGGCGGGTACAGGGCGCGGCTCACGGGCGACCAGGGATCGAACCTGCTAACGTCCATGGCGCTGGCCAACGGCCTCGCCATCTGCCCAGAGGACGTGCCCCTCATGGCGGCCGGAGAGGTCGTACAAACTCAGATGTTGGATTGGCCGGAGGAAGTGTTTTGATGAGTCCACAAGAGGGCGAAGCGTTCAGCGGGGCGGCAATCGACCAGCCAAGTAAGTACTTCATCGACGCCGACATGGCCGAAGCGCGGCGCCGGTCGCTGCCCGTAATGGTTGCATCCAGGCAGTGCTACATGTGCCGGCAGTCGACTGAAGAGGAGCTCGACTCAACCGAGGCAAAGGAGTTGATCGACCAGATTGTCGACCACTGCGCCAGCGCCAACGACTACCTGCTCGAAGATACTCCGCTCAAGGAGGCGATCTTCAGGGTGCTGCTCTCGCGAGGCAACCAGCCGATGGGAGCCAGCGAGATCAGCGTGGCCATCAGTGAGAAGTTGGTCAACGCGACCAACCAGCGAAACACCTCTCCGGCCATAATCGAACGATTGCTCCGGCACGGCGAGAGCTACTGCATCACGCCCTACGGCGAGGATGAAGACGACTAGTGAGCGAGGCCTATCCGCCAAGCCTCAGGTAAGTTAAACAGACTTCGCCGCATACGACAGAGGGGCCAATCCGGCCGCCACATGCAAGCCCAACGCTGGTAGTGGCCCGTAAGAGCGACGGGTAGGCGCTAAGCCTCGCTGTCTCTGGACTTCTTCCGCTTGCCCACCACCTCCACCACCTGAGGCGAAGTGGAGTCGGACAGCGGCACTACCGAAATGGCTTTGCTGGCCTTCTTCTTCGGCTTCTTGGCCTCTCGTTTAGGAACTCTTCCTTTTGGCATGGCCTATACTCCCTTACTTAGACTGACGCAAGCGCCCTAAGCTGAGTTTAGATGACCTTGACTCTCGTGTAAAGCCGGCCCCAGCGCGGTTGGCGGAACGCAAACGTGCTATAATTCTCCAAGGGAGAGATGGCCGAGAGGCTGAAGGCGCCGGTCTCGAAAACCGGTATGGGGGCAACCTCATCGTGGGTTCGAATCCCACTCTCTCCGCCACGCCAACCGTCCGCCCCAGACGGGCGGCGAACGCAGACAACCACGCGGTTCGAATCGGGGACAAGGCCCGCCCAGGGCGGCGAGTCCGTGGAGAGATGCTAGAGAGGACGAATAGGCGCGACTGGAAATCGCGTGTACCTGCAAGGGTACCGTGGGTTCGAATCCCACTCTCTCCGCCAGCCAACCGGTCGTGGCACCGGGCAAGCGCCCAACAGGTCACGCAGGGCGTCTAGGGAGCGCGGCGATGGAAGTTGGCGAGACGCTGTACGTTACCGACAGGACCCCGTGGCGGGAGTGGCTGCAAGCCAACTTCGACACCGCCAGGGAAATCTGGCTCGTGTACCCCAACAAGGCAACCGGACGGCCGCGCATTCCCTACAACGACGCCGTCGAGGAGGCGCTCTGCTTCGGTTGGATCGACTCGATCATCAAAAGCGCCGGTGAAGGCCTGGCGGCCCAGCGATTCACTCCGCGCAACCCTAAGAGCGGATTCTCCCAGCCCAACAAGGAACGGCTGCGCTGGCTCGACAAGCATGGCATGATCCACCCGTCCGTACGCAAGGCCGCGTGGCGGGCACTCGCGGAGCCGTTCGTATTCCCCTCCGACGTGGTGGACGCGATAAAGGCCAACCCCGACGCCTGGCAAAACTACAACGCCTTCTCCGAGACGTACCGCAGAATCCGCGTGGCCTACGTCGACGCCGCCCGCAGGCGCCCGGAAGAGTTTCACAAGAGGCTCAGCAACCTCATCAGGGCTACGTCACAGGGCCGCCAGATCGGCACCGGCGGTATAGAGAAGTACTACTAGCGCGTCGCGGAACGCGTCGTGCCGGTCCCAGAGCAGCGGTACGACCTACGGGCTGTCACGTTGGTGGTGGAGCGACAAACTCGCATGTTGGACCACTGGCGCGGCCGAGTCTGCGGTCAAGCGTTGCAAGCGGACAGTTCAGTTCCTCTGCAAGCGCGACGTACCACGCATCGTAACTGGTGAGGGTGGTCCGCAACTCCCATACGCGCTCGGCGAAGGGGGCGAAGGGATGCAGCGTATAGTTATCTCTCAACAGGTCGCGATGAGCGGCGGCGGCCTGAACGCGCGCAATGCGCCCAGATAACTCCATGCGGCGCAGCGCGTTGGTGGCCTCGGCCAGAACGTGCGCCGGGGCGCAGAGACCGTCCTGAGACAGCGCGGCGCGGGACCACCTGCCGTCGTGCCCAAGGTCCACCAGCGCCGCGACCAGCACGGACGCATCAACTACTAGGGTCACTTCCGGTCCGCGCGAAGGATTCGCACGATTTCAGACCCTGGAACGTGGGTCTGAGACGCTTCCAAGCGCTTTTCGATTTCCCTCATCAACTGGGCCCCAGTGGATGGAGTCACTAAGCGTTCCAGCTCGCGGCGCAAGAACTCTTCAAAGGTCTGGCCGCACAGGGCAGCGCGCTTGGCGAGCTTGTCGCGAACTTCTTCGGGAACGTCCGCTATGGTTATCTGAACAGGCATGAGTGAATTATGCCATTAGACATGGTGTTCCGCAATCGCCATGATGATTGGGAAATTGCTCGAAGTTACTCGCCCTGCCCCAGCGTTTGACGGCGCACAATACCCGCTATACACTTCCAGCTACGGCAAGCGCCGCAAAACAACGCCACAAGGAGATTTCGGGTGTACTTAGTCAGAAGGATAGCCAAGACCAAGCCTCAGACGGAGTGGGAGGTTGCAGCGATTCTGCGAAGAATCTGCAATGCATACGAGGAAAACGGCCGCAGCGAGGCCACCATCTCGGTGGGCGGCCGCGGCCTGCCGGGCGAAAGCCAGGTAATCGCCGAATGGACGCAGGAGTCCATCGAGCCGAACTGGGTGTCCAAGGTACCCGCGTCGGTACGGGACGACAACGCCAAGCTCCAGTCCCTCATCCTGGAGTACCTCATCGAATTCTACGAGGTCGTGACCGACGAGAAGATGAAGGAGCGCGGCCTGTAGCGGAACTCAGGTGGCAGGGCGCGTCCGCGCCCTGCAAGCGTACATCGGAAGGCGTATGGCGAGAAGCGGAGGCGCAAACGTGACCACCACAACTAACGGCACCATTCACGGCAGCCACGGGCTCTACTCCCATCGCCCCCTCGTTTGGGGCAAGCAAGGCATGTCCGGCGGCGGCACACAGCTTACGGCCCAGGCGGGTATGCGCGCGCTTTGGCAGGGGGGCAACGCCGTCGATGCCGCCGTCGCCTCCGCCCTCGCGGCCGGCGTGCTCGAGCCGACGGCGCACTACACGCTGGGCGGCGAGGTGGCCATGCTGCTGTACGACGCGGAAGCGGGCAAGGTGCGCTCGGTAGTCGGCCAGGGCTGGGCGCCGCGGGCCGCGACCATCGACCTCTACATGGAGCGATGGGGCGAAATCCCGCCGGGCGTACACTCCAGCACCGTGCCGGGCGTTGTCTCGGCGCTGCTCACGATGCTTAGCGCCCACGGCACCACGTCGTTCGAACAGGCGGCGGCGAGCGCCATCGAACTGGCCGACGGGGGATTTCCGGCCTACCCGCTGTTCAGCCGCACCATCGCTACGCCGGCGCGGTTCGCCAACCTCAGCGCCCATGCAGATTCCGCCCGCGTCTTCCTGCCGGGCGGCTCTCCCCCGCCCGTCGGCAGCAACTTCAGACAGCCGGACCTGGCGCGCACCCTGTCGCTGATGGCACAGGCCGAGAACGACGCGCTGGCCGCGGGGGCAGACCGTGAAGGCGGCATACAGGCGGCAAGGGACTGCTTCTACAAGGGCGATCCGGCGCGCCGGATGGTGGCCGCGCTAAAGGGGCTTGGCGGCCTGTACGAGTACGAGGACTTCGCCGAGTACGAGTCGCCCTTCGAAGAGCCTGTTTCGGTGAACTACCGCGGCTACACGGTCTATACCAACCGCACCTGGACGCAGGGCATGGCGCTGTTGCAGACGCTGAGCATCCTGGAGGGCGTGGACCTGGCCGCATTGGGCCACAACAGCCCAGAGGCGATTCACGTGCAGGTCGAGGCCCTGAAACTGGCGATGGCCGACCGCGAGCGCTACGCGGGCGACCCCGATTTCGTGGACGTTCCGTTTGATGGGCTGCTGTCGCCGCGGTATGGCGCGTTGCGCCTTTCGCTGCTGGACAGGAAGCGGGCACAGGCCGAGTACCCGCCGGGGGACCCGCGCGCGATGAGGGCGGCCGTCAACGGCGTTGGCGTCGCGCATGTTGTCGAGGCCGGGGGAGAGTTCGACGGCACAACATACCTTTCGACCGCCGACGCGCAGGGCAACATGGTCTCGGCGACGCCGAGCAGCTTCGCGGGGCTGGCGCAGGGGATGGTGCTCGGCGATACCGGAATCGTCATCAACTGCCGCGGCTGCTACTTCTGGCTCGACCCCGACAACCCCAACGCGCTCGCGCCCCGCAAGCGCCCGCGCACGACCCCGTGCACATTCATCGTGCTGAAGGACGGCAAGCCCTTCATGACGCTGGGCACACCGGGCGGCGACAGCCAGGTGCAGAGCAACCTGCAGGTGTTCACGAACATCGCCGACTTCGGCATGGACGTGCAGGAGGCGGTGTCCGCTCCCAGGTTCTGTGGCTACAGCTTCCCCAGCTCACCGTGGCCGCACGGCGTGTCTCCCAACCGGCTCTCGCTCGAGAGCCGCATACCGCGCGAGACCGCCGGCGCCCTCGCCGAAAAGGGCCACGACGTGAACATCATCGGGCCGTGGGGCATAGTCAACGGCTTCACGCCGATAGTCGCGGACAACGGCGTGTACACCGGCGGAGCCGACCCACGGCGCGACGCCGTTATGCTGGGGTGGTGAAGCGCAATTGGCGACGACGCACTCGATAACCGAAGTTGAACTGACCGACGCCCATATCGTCGTCGAGTGGAGCGACGGCCACGTTAGCGTGTACGACCCCAGGCAGGTGCGGATAAACTGCGGCTGCGCCCAATGCGTCGAGGAGTGGAGCCGCCGCAAGCTGCTCGACCCCGCCACGGTGCCAGCCGACATCCGCGCCGAGGACTACCTGATGGTAGGCAAGTACGCGGTGCAGTTCCTCTGGAGCGACGCGCACTTTACCGGCATATACACGTTCGAGACGCTCCGCAGGCTTTGCGACTGCAACGACTGCAGGGCGGCGCCAGGGTGACGGAGCGGCTCCCCAGGGCAATCCTGTTCGACCTCGATGACACTATCCTGTCCGCATCCGCCTCCACGCCCGCCGTCATGGAGCAGGTGTGCGCCCAGTTCGCTCCTCGGGCGCTTGGCGTCTCAGCCGCCGGCCTCTACACCACGTTCCGGGACGCCGCCGGCGAATACTGGTCCGATCCGAAGCGTCAGCGCAGCGGCCGCCTGAACCCCGCCGAGGCCACGCTCGCCATCGCGACGAGGGCGCTGGACAGCCTGGGCGCGGGCGACGACACAGGGCTGGCCTGGGAGCTCGCCGAGAGCTACCGCACGACGCGAGAGAGCAGCCTCAAGCCCTATCCGGGCGCTATCGAGACGCTGGAGAGTCTGCAGGGCATGGGTGTGAAGCTGGCCCTGATTACCAACGGCAGCGCGGAGGGCCAGCGCGGCAAGGTGGTGCGCTTTGGGCTCGAACGCTTCTTCGGCTGCATCGTCATCGAGGGAGAGTTCGGCGTAGGCAAGCCCGACGAGCGCGTTTACAGGCACGCGCTGCCGCACGCGCTGGCCACCGATCCCGAAGACGCCTGGATGGTGGGCGACAACCTCGAATGGGAGGTCGACGTGCCGCAGGGTCTCGGCTTGTCGTGGCATCTGGGTAGACTGGGCGGGTGCCGGGCTGCGGGAAGGGACGACCGTAAGGCCGGACCGGACTTCTGGAACTCTTGGGAACCTCTATCCCAGAATCTAGTACCCTCGTGTTCCAGACCACCTATCATGCCTAGTGCTTCACGATGATGTTCTGAGAATGAACGGTTCTCGAAACGTCCCATCAGATCCATCCACTGAAATTCGCGTTCAGTAAATCTTCGCGTATACATGATCTTATGGTTCAAATGACAGAATCAGCATTAGCATTCTGTCATTTGCATACTCAATCACCGAACAATGAGTGCGGGGTTTGATGGAACAATTTTACATCGCCGTGTTCAGCGTATGACGCGATAAACTGGGCCGCAACACTGCGAAGACTGGCCAATGCGTCATCGGGGGTCTCGCCCCACGCTCTGCATCCCGGAAGGGCAGGAATCTCAGCCATGTACATATTTTCAGTGTCCTCGGAAGGCCCTTTTATCCTGTAGGGCAATCGGTATTGAGCCATCCTCGGCCTCCTCCCATAGTCCGAGCGATTTCCGAGCTGGTCTGACGGGCAGCCCGTCCGCTACCGCGGCGGCTTCTCGCCCACCAGCAGGGCAACCGACCGCATCCACACGCGCCTGTTCGCCACCAGCCGCAGTCCCGCATCCTCCATGAGAGAAGCGAGTTGCGGCGCGCTCGCGAAACCGCCCACCGACTCCGGCAGGTAGGTGTAGGCCTCTCGCTCGCCGGCGAAGACCGCGCCGAGGGCCGGCGCAACTCGCCCGAAGAGTTTGGGAAACGCGCGTCCCCACGCGCCCTCTTCGTCCATCCTCACTATTTCCAGCACGGCCACGCGCCCTCCGGGCCGCACCACGCGCGCGAGTTCCCGGACGGCCAGAGGCCGATCGATGAAGTTGCGAACGCCGAATCCAACCGTTGCGCAGATGAAGGTGTCGTCTTCGAAAGGCAGCGCGTGGGCGTCTCCCACCACCAGGTCGACCTGGTCCGCAAGCCCCTGCCGCCGTGCCTTGCGGGCCGCCACGTGCAGCATGGGCGGGGAGAAGTCCAGCGCCGCCACGTGCGTCACCGCGGGGTTGCGCGCCAGGTCGAACGCGAAATCGCAGGTGCCGGCGGCCACGTCCAGCGCGGGCCCCGACATCGATCCGACGGTGAGGCGGCAGGCCCAGCGCCGCCAGGCGTAGTGCCTGCCGGCGGTCATTACGGTGTTCATCAGGTCGTACCGCCGAGAGATGCGCGCGAACATATCCGCCACGTAGCGCGCCCTCTCGCGTCCCCGCAGCTGCGCCACCGGACGCGCCTCTAACGG
Source organism: Dehalococcoidia bacterium (assembly GCA_965226695.1). Lineage (GTDB taxonomy): Bacteria > Chloroflexota > Dehalococcoidia > Lucifugimonadales > CATOSD01 > CATOSD01. The sequence goes on along the minus strand of OZ245405.1, from coordinate 1,163,161 downwards.
CGCCGGCCGGCCAGGGCGCGTATGGCCCTGGGCAGCTCTGGCAACAGGTCGCTCGCAATCATCCCCGCGTCGCCCAACTCCGCGCGCACGCGCTCTCCCGCCGCACCGTGCAGGTACACGCCCAGTGTGGCCGCCTCGAAGAGGCCAACGCCCTGCGCCAGCAGGCCGGCGATAGCCCCCGCCAGCACGTCACCAGTGCCCGCCGACGCCAGACCGGGGTTGGCGAACGGCGACAGCGCCGCGCGACCGTCGGGGTCCGCGACCACCGTGAAGGCGCCCTTGAGCGCGACGACTTTGCCCCACGCCGCGGCGGCGTTCGTAGCTGTGGCCACCCGGTCGGCCTGCAGCTGTGTCGTTGACTCGCCCATCAGCCGTGACATCTCTCCGGGATGGGGCGTCAACACCGCTCCAGACGTGAGGGACTCGCTCCAGGCATCGCCGTGGCTCGCGAGAAAGTTCAGGGCATCGGCGTCCACGACCGCGGGAGGGAGCGGCTCACCACTTAGCAGCAGACGCTCCAGCAACCCCCGCGTCCGCTCATCCTGTCCGAGGCCACAGCCGACCAGCAGCGAGTCGTAGCCGTCCATCGCCTCCAGAAGCATGGCCGCGGCCCGCTCCGGCTCGGCGAATCCGGGGGACGACTCCGGCAGCGGGATGAAGGTCGGCTCGGTCATGCCGCTCGCGACGGACGACTGAAGGCCGGCGGGAATGGCGAGCGTGACCAGACCCGCGCCCACGCGAGTTGCCGCAGATGCCGCCAGCCGCGCGGCGCCGACGTAGTTGGGCGACCCGGCAACGACCAGCGCGCGCCCAAAGCTGCCCTTGTGCGCCGCGAGCGGCCTCGATGGCAGCAGCCGTGCCGCAGATGCCGCCGTCGTCAACTCCACCCGCACGTCGTCGTCCAGCCCGGGTGGTAAACCGATGTCCAGCACCTCCAGCGCGCCCACGCTCCCGGCTCCCGGCAGCGCGAACATGCCCAGCTTGGGGTAGCCCAGCGCCAGCGTTACGTCCGGCCGGGGCGTGAGCGAGTCCACCGCGCCGGAGTCCGCATCCAGCCCCGTCGGCACGTCGACCGCGAACAGCGCCAGGTCCGCTCGGCAGGACCGTTCGCGCGACAACTCGGCCAGGATAGACGCCAACGGGCCTTCTATGGGCCGGGACCGTCCAGTCCCAAGTACGGAGTCTACCGCCGCGTGGGCCAGGGCCAGCCATTCACGGAGCAGGGCCAGGCCCTCGTCGTCCGTGGCGCGGACGATGGGCATCTCGGTCTCGGGCAGAGCGTCGAGCTTGGGGTCCGGAGACGGCCGGCGTCCGCACAGGTAGGCCAGCACGCGGGCGCCCCAGCGGTGCAGATGGCGGGCGGCCACCAAGCCGTCGCCGCCGTTGTTGCCAGGCCCGACCAGCACAACCACGCGGACGCCCGGCAGGTGGCCCAGGCGGCGGCGCACGCCACGGGCCACCTCCAGTCCCGCGTTCTCCATCAGCGTATCCTTGGACACGGGGAAAGGGGCGAGAGCCTCGGACCGGTCCTCGATTCGGCGCATCTGCGCCGCCGACACTACCTTTATGGCCATTGCAAGGCGCGACTAGAGCTTGCCGACGAGCGACTTGAGCAGCGCGCGCGTGCGCGCTGCCGACGCCTCCTCGTCGTCGCCATCGGGAAAGATGGACGCCAACAGCTCGGTCGCGCCCGCCTCCGCGACGACGCGGAGCTGATCCGTCACCTCGTCCTCGCTACCCACCACGGCAATGTCGGCGGGGCTCTCGACGCCCTCTATGTCCAGCATACGCCGGTAGCTCGGCAGCAGGCCGTAGCGCCCAAAGTTCTCGGCGGCACGCAGGCGGGCGCCGACAGGGTCGTCGGTGACCGCTATGGGCAGGCCCACGCACACGCGGGGCGCGGGACGACCCGCATCGGCGGCGGCGGCGCTAATGCGCGGCACAACGTGAGTCCGCAACGTCTGGGGGCCCACCATCCAGGTGACCGTGCCCTCGGCCTGCTCGCCGGCGATGCGCAGCATTCGCGGCGCGAGGGCGGCCACCAGGATCGGGAACGTTTCCGCGCTGGGGACGTCGATGTCCGCGTTCACGCGGAAAATCTCGCCGTCGAACCGCGCGCTCCCGCCGTCCACAAGCGAACGCAGCACGGTCAGGTACTCGCTCATGTGCCGCGCGGGGCGCTCAAACGGGAGACCCCAGCGCTCCTCCACGGTGGGCCTGTGCGACAGCCCGATGCCCAGGTCGAGCCGCCCGCCGGTGGCGGCGTTGGCCGTGAGCGCCTGCTGCGCCAGCATCACCGGGTGGCGTGGGAAGGTGGGCACGACCGCCGTGCCCATGCGTATGCGCTCAGTGCGCTGGCCGGCGAGCGCGAACAGCGTCAGCGCGTCCACGCCCGCGACCTGCGCCGACCAGAAGCTGTCGAAGCCGTCGTTCTCGGCGTCCACGGCCTGCTGCACCTGCCCGTCCAGCCCTGACGAGGCTCCCATCGAGCCAATGAAAATTCCTATTCGCATTGTCTGTAGCTCCTCCTTGCGGCCCAGGTCGAGTTCTCCGGCGTAGGGCCGTTCATCGCCGCCTGTTTCGTCTCACCGGCAGCGTGTTCTCGTGCCGGCTCTCGGCGACGACCATGGCGACTGCGTAGTCGCGGGAGTGCGAGATAGACAGGGCCAGCTGTTCGATACCCAGCAGCTCGGCGCGGGCGAGCGCCTTGCCGTGCAGCCGCACCGTGGGCGCGCTGCCTCTGCGGCGCACCACCTCGATGTCCTTCCAGGACACACCGCGGATTCCGGTGCCGAGCGCCTTCATCACCGCCTCCTTGGCAGCGAATCGCCCCGCGAGCTGCGGCGCGCGTCCCCGGCAGAAAACGATCTCGCCCTCCGTGTAGATGCGGCGCGCGAACCTCTCGCCGTACTTCCGCGCAACGCGCCGGACTCGCTCTATCTCTATAATGTCCACACCAGTGACTAGCGTCATGGCTCTCGCAAATCCCCTCCGGCCACTCCAGCCGGGCAGCCGCCATTATAGTCCGCACCGTCGGCGCTTGAAAGCTCACTCTTACATTAGGCGGCGGCAAACCCCTATAATTGGGCCAACATCCAGGGCCGCTCGAAGGCCCGCGACAGGAGGCGCGTCCTATGCCCGCATTGCGAATAGACGGCGCGGCCATGGCCGCCGAGATCCGGGAAGAGGTCGCGGAGGGGGCGGCCGAGATGAAGGAAAAGCACGGCGTGACGCCCGGACTTGCCGCGGTGCTGGTGGGCGACGATCCCGCGTCGGCGATATACGTCCGCAACAAGCAGCGCGAGGCCACCGCCGCGGGGCTGATGGCTGAGATCTTCCTGCGGCCGGCGGACACCACCCAGGACGAGGTGCTGTCGCTGGTGGCGCGGCTGAACGCCGACGACCGGTTTCACGGCATACTGGTGCAGCTTCCCCTGCCCGACCACGTGGACGAGAACGCCGTAATAGAGTCGATCGACCCGATGAAGGACGTCGACGGGCTTCATCCGAACAACATGGGCCGCCTCATGGCGGGCAGGCCCCGCTTCGTTTCGGCGACTCCGGCGGGCATTCAGCAGTTGTTGCTGCGCACCGGCAACGACCCGTCGGGCAAGAACGTTGTGGTGTGCGGCAGAAGCAACATCGTGGGCAAACCCATCGCCAACCTGCTGATGCAGCGGCTGGAAGGTTCGAACGCAACCGTCACGGTCTGCCACACGCGCACGGCGAACCTGGCCGAGGTCACGCGCGGCGCGGACATACTGATCGCGGCGATGGGGCAGCCACGGCTCATCACGGCGGACATGGTGAAGGAGGGCGCTGTCGTCATAGACGTCGGCACCAACCGCGTCGACGCGCCGGACCGCGAGCGCGGCTACCGGCTGGTGGGCGACGTGGCCTACGGACCGGTGAGGCAGAAGGCCGGGGCGATAACGCCCGTGCCGGGCGGCGTTGGCCCGATGACCATCGCCATGCTGCTGGTGAACACCCTCAAGGCTGCGCGGCTGTCGGTACACCCCGAGCTCGACGGCCACGCCTGAGACCCCCGCTCCGGGAATGAACACCGGCGACTTCGATTACGACCTCCCACCCGAGCTGATAGCGCAGACGCCTCTCGAGCGGCGCGACTCGTCGCGGCTGATGGTGGTGCCGCTGGACGGGGCGCCGGCTCGTCATACGCTCTTCTCCGAGCTTCCCCGCATCCTGTCGCCCGGCGACGTGCTGGTGATGAACGACAGCAGGGTCACTCCCGCGCGGCTGGTCGGTCGCCGCGCCGTCACCGGCGGCAGGGTGGAGCTGCTGTTGCTTGAGAGGCTGTCGCCCGGAGTGTGGCGCGCGCTGGCGAGACCGGGCCGCCGGCTCGGACCGGGCGCCGTCGTGGAGTTCTCGAGCGCAGAGGCCGAGATGAGCGCGGAGGTGCTGGAGGTGGATGCGAGCGGCGCGCGAATCGTGCGACTGCGCGGAGAGGACAGCCTTGGCGAGGTGGGGGCGATGCCGCTGCCGCCCTACATTCGCCAGCCGCTGGGCGACGGCGAACGCTACCAGACGGTCTACTCGCGGGTCGAGGGCAGCGTGGCCGCGCCAACCGCGGGGCTGCATTTCACGCCGGCGCTGCTCAGCGAGCTGCGGGCGGCAGGGATCGAGACGGCGTTCGTGACGCTGCACGTGGGCTGGGGCACGTTTCGCCTGGTGAAGGTCGACGACCCGGCCTCACACGAGATGCACGCCGAGCGCTACACCCTGTCACAGCAGGCCGCCGACGCCGTGAACACCGCAAAGAGAGAGGGTCGGCGCGTAATCGCCGTAGGCACCACGCCGACGCGGCTGCTGGAGCACGTCGCCCTGTCGGGCGGTAGTCCGAGCGCGCCCGTCGAGGCCGGCTCGGGCTGGGCCGACCTGTTCATACGGCCCGGACACCGCTTCCGCGTAATCGACGGCCTGCTGACCAACTTCCACCTGCCGCGCTCTACGCTGCTCATGTTGTTGAGCGCGTTCGCGGGCAGGGAGTTGGTGCTGAAGCGCTACCGCGAGGCGATAGAGCGCCGGTACCGCTTCTACAGCTTTGGCGACGCGACGCTGTTCCTGGATGGCGCTCCGTCCGTTTCTTGACTACCCTGCCCGCCCGATAGTAACCTACCTCTGCGCCAACTCGCACGGCGCGGCGGGCGCGGGAAGCCCGTCCCGATTCCAAGCCGCCAGAGGGTATACACATGCAGCTTTCAGCATTGCCGACCAGCGCGCCCGATCTGCGCAAGATGTTCCGCTACGACGAGCTGGTGCAGACCACCAGCGGCATGGCGCCGGGCAACGTTCAGGCCAACCTTGCCATTCTTCCCAGGGAGCTGGCCTTCGACTTTCTGCTGTTCTGCCAGCGCAACCCAAAGCCGTGCCCGCTTCTCGAGGTGGTGGAGGCCGGGTCCAGCGTGCCCGCGCAAACCGCCCCCGACGCGGACCTGCGCTTCGACGTGCCGAAGTACCGAATCTACCAGTACGGCGAACTGACCGACGAGGTCACCGACCTGTCCGAGTTCTGGCGGGACGACCTGGTGTCCTTCCTGCTGGGGTGCAGCTTCTCATTCGAGTCCGCACTTGTGAAGGCCGGCATTTCACTGCGTCACAACGAATGCGGCACCATCGTACCCATGTTCATCACCAACATGCAGACCACGCGGGCGGGCGGCTTCGCCGGCCCCATGGTGGTGTCCATGCGCCCTATACCCCATGACAAGGTGGTGCGCGCGGTGCAGGTGACATCCCGCTTCCCGGCCGTCCACGGCGCGCCGGTGCACGTCGGCGACCCCGCCGCGATAGGCATCCGCGACGTGTTCAGCCCCGACATGGGGGAGGCGGTGGAGATCAAGGACGGCGAGGTACCCGTGTTCTGGGCGTGCGGCGTCACGCCACAGGCCGTGGCCATGAAGTCCCGCCCGCCATTCATGATCACCCACGCGCCCGGCTACATGTTCATAACCGACATGCAGGACGAGGACGTTTCCGTACTCTAGCCCGCGAGACCGGTCATGCCTCCCGCAGGCGGGAGAGCAGAGGAGCCACCGATGAGCATCGAAGACATCATCCTTGACAACGACCGGCGCGGGATATCCGCGCTGCGGGCCCACCTGCCCGACGACTTCTGCGACCAGGCCGGAGCGCTGGTGCTGGAGCACCCCGGAACCGCAATCGTCATCACGGGCTTCTACATCCTGGCCGCGGGCGCCGTTGAGACCGACGGCCCGGCCGGCGCTATCGTGATTGGCGACGCGCTGAGGGCGCTCGGCAACGACGTCGTGTACGTGACCGACCAGTACTCGCTGCCGCTCATGGAGGCGGCCGCGGGCGACGGCGCTCGCGTCGTGGACTTCGCCATCGCCGACGACGAGGCAAGCAAGCGCTGCGCCGACGAGCTGCTGAACGAGATCGATCCGTCCATCGTCATCTCCATAGAGCGCTGCGGCCTCACCGACGAAGGGCTGTTCCGCAACATGCACGGCCAGGACATCACGCCCTACAACGCGCGCATCGACTACCTCGTGTCGGGCCACCCGCACACCGTGGGCATCGGCGACGGTGGAAACGAGATAGGCATGGGCAACCTGGCCAGGCAAGTGACCGAGGTGCCCACGCTGGTGAAGATTCCCTGCGTGACCGAGGTGAGCAAGCTGGTGATTAGCAGCGTGTCCAACTGGGGCGGCTACGGGCTGGCGGCGTCCATGTCCAAGCTGAGCAGCCGCAACCTGCTTCCCAGCATCGAGGCGGAGCAGGACCTCGTCCGGCGCACCGTCGACCTGGGCGCGGTGGACGGCATGAGCGCCAAGCAGGAGTACAAGGTGGACGGCTTTACGCTGGAGGAGAACAGCCGCGCGCTCCAGAGGCTGCACGACTACCTGGCCGAGCAGGGCGTGAGCTAGGCCACCGCCCCGCAAGAGGAGTCCGGTGAAATGTTCACTAGCGTGTTCTGGTCCCCCTGGACGGTTCCGAGCTGGCCGAGGGCATTCTGCCCTACGTCGCTCAGATAGCCGCCGGAGTTGGCGCCCGCATAACGCTGATCACGGTCGTAGACCCGGATATGCTGGAAATCCCCGCCGCGCTGCGGGGCGAATCGTCCGGCGGGCGAGTGCCGGCCGAGGAGCGCGAGCAGGCCCATACGCGCCGTCACGAGGAGAGCGGCCCGTTCGTGCAGCAGATCCTGGAAAACGTGGAGCGGCGCGCCGAGGCGAACCTGCGCGAGGTCGCGGAGAGGCTGCGAGGGCAGGGAGCGAATGTGGCGGAGGGCAGGGTCGTGCTTGGCACACCCGCCGAGCAGATAGCGACTATCGCCGAGAACGAGGGTTGCGACCTCATCGCCATGTCCACACACGGCAGAAACCTGATTGCCCGGGGCGTGTTGGGCAGCGTGACGGACAAATTGATCCACTCGGTTAACGTTCCCGTGCTCGCCATAACGCCGGAGCGGGCCCGCAAGTACCACCAAGAGCCCGCCGCGCAGATGACCAGCTTGCTGGCGCCGCTCGACGGCTCCGAGCTGGCCGAGGCCGTGCTGCCCTACGTCGAAAGCCTCGCCCAGGCCATGCCGCTCAGGGTTACGCTGGTCAAGGTGCTGAGGCTGGACGCAAGCACGTCGGGACACCCCGAGAGCATGTACTACCCGGCGGACGCGAGGATACAGGCGGAGGTGGAGAAAGAAGCCACCGAGTACCTGGGAGAGGTGGCTTCCACGCTGAGTGACAAGGGCGTCGACGTGGACACGAGGGTAGTCCTGGGCACGCCGGCGTCGGCCATCGCCGACGTGGCCCACGAGCACGACTACGACATCATTGCCATGGCCACGCACGGGCGCTCAGACATCTCACGCTGGGTGCTGGGCAGCGTGACCGAGACGCTGGTCCGCACGTCCGGCAACCCCGTCCTGGTGATACCGCCGCAGGGGTAGGGGGTGCGCGCCGCATCCGTTGCGCGCTTTCGAGTCTCACATGCCCTACCAGTTGATAGTTGGAACTGACCGGTGACATGCGAGAGCCACGCTCTGGCCGTTGAAATTGTGCATATCTGAGGCTTTCTCGGAAGGCAACTAGCCCAGTCAATCCACAACTTCTTCATAGCCGTACGATGTAGAGGACAGGACTAGCTTCCGTGGATGTCCTCCCCGGTATCGGTTATTCTTGTCTGCCAAGCGATCTCGGATCAACTTAAGCGACTCGCTTGGTGTTCTCTCGGTGTAGTACACCCTAAAACTACCGCTTCATTTGGGACCTGTACCAGATTGACAGGTTGACAGTGCTGGTCCGTTTCTCCAGTGCCTATGGTCCTGCTCAACTCTACTGTGAGGCGCCATTCGATTTCGTAAGACCAGTGTTGACTCTTTGTTTACAGTAGCTTTGGGAGATTGGACTCTGGTCAAGCAAGGACGATCGGCCCGGCAATCAGGGGGAGTCGGTCACCATAATTGACCATCCGAAGGCACCCCTCTGGACCGGCTAGGTCGTTGAGGATCGATGCGTCGTACCCGAATACGAAGCCAGAGCCATCGTTAGTGTAGTGAGACCACATTAGCGGATGGAAGGGGTCAGCCGTAAACGAGACGATACCAAATCTTGTCGAAACCTGCTCCGTGAACATTTGGCGCGTGAACAGGCTACCGTGCTGTTGCCTTGCATTGAGTATGTCTTCCTCTGTGACTCGCTTGTTTGGGTTTATGTCTGTTAGGACCTTCGCTAATTCTCGGTTCTCATCCGTGTCGTTCGGAAAGACGTACATGGGCGCAACCGCACTTTCGAACGGGTCGTTAAGTGACGCCGGCTGAGTTGCGCGGAGTGTACCGTCACCTACCTCTGGAATGCAGGTAAGAACTGTGGCTGAGGTTACGTATTTGTAAAGGATGTCCATGAAGTCCTACGACATTCCTGATTGCGACGGTTGGGCGGGCGATTCCGTCGCCGTCGACTCTGACATATCCACTCGTATCGGGGTGTTGGCCGCCCGGTGTAGAATCACGTCTTGGTTTCGAGAGTTCCTTCGATCACTTCGAGTTCTTCGGCTATTTGATTGCAGACGTGCTCAAAGTGCTTTCTGTAAGTACCGTATTCTATTAGTGCACGTTGGGCTATATCTTCCGCCTCGCTTCCTCCGCTAAGCGCATGCGCGAGAGTACGAATTCGTTGTGACTCTCTGAGACCCTCTAGCCTGACACTTTGCCCGCCCACTTGGCCTTGAAGTGCGACCACTTTCTCCAACAGGGCCAACTGCCGGTCATCCTTCTCAAGGGCAATCCCCTTGTTACGCAGAACCGCCCGGAGAGCCCTAATGCGAAAGTTCTCGATCACCGTCTTAGAGAGGTCGAGAAAAGCATGCGCCCACTCATCTCTACTATTGGAAACCGGAGTGTTGACTCTGAGCAAGTGAAGCTCATTTCGGATAATCCACCATTCGGGCTCTTGTTTTACCCATCTCCGAAGGATCTGGAGAATCCTTTCCAATGCAGTGATGTGCGACGACCAGATTCCTTTGAAGTCGTTCTCGTACGCTCGCTTTGAGATACCCTCTTTTGGTTCTTCGTTGTAGCTCTTCCAATGTAATTGCTCCTGATATGGTAGGTTTCGCAAGTCACAGACGTAGGCGTGCACCTGGCCGGCTTCGTTGATGTCATATGACTTCAGTGCCCATGCGCCGCGGCAAGCGATATACCGTGTTGCCTCGTCAATGGTGTACTTGTCCCGGTCTGTTTTGTACTTCAATAGAACCTCTGGCCTGAAGAATGCGGGCGAGAGTTCAAACGGAAGCGAGTTGCCTTCAGTCTGAAAATAATTGGTTGTGTGCTCTGGATCGGTTGATATCTCCTCTACATTGTCGTTCCTCCAGTCGAAGGCAATGAAGCTGGTGTACTTGCGACCACTCCGCCGCGGCATTGGTTCTATTATGGATCTGAAGAGTATCTGTTTGGGCGTTGCTATTGGCAATACTTGGGCCCCCCGCGTGAACCCATGCCCATCAGGATGGACGCATTGATCAAAGAAGAGGTTCTGGGTTTCGACCTTCCTTTCCCTCACTCCGCCACGCCATGATGTGAATTCATCATTTTTCACCATCGTAAAATCGAAAAACCGCACCAGTAAGCTCTCGGTGGCTGCAAGATATTGCTCAAGAGGTTCTCTCTTGCACGTTATGAGTGTTAACCCGCTCTTGGCATCCCGTTTAGTAATCGAGACGACTGGCTCTAGGTCTCCGTTCTCGTCGATGCGGCAATAGGCTCGCTGCTCCTCTCGCCAGTGAATCTCTGTAGCATGGGCAAATTCTTGTAGTAGTTCGTAATAGTAGGGTTCATCCAGTCCTTCCATCCGACGGCCGAATACTAGGTTTTGCCGATGCGTCAACGAACTTGGTACTGAGTTGGTATCTGCAAACTCGACACGCATGTCTTGTGCAGGACCAGTCCAGGCATATCCCGCCCGGGCCGTGTACGGGTTGCTGTTCCAATCAAGTAGATCTTCCGTGTGCGACGGAGTTACTTCAAATTGCTTGGCAATAACGGCGTGGATGAAGGTTGGTCTCGAGTAGGCGTAGACAACAATTTCGTCTTCTCTTGCGTTTTGTCTCAATAGCTGCAGGTGTGCAGCTGCCCTGACCCAAGAAGAATACTCGTGGTTGTCCGTTGGCGGTTGGTCCAGTTCGCAAATAGCCCTGGCGATCTGGAGGTGTTCGTAAGAGGCCATTAGTCAGAAATCTCCTCACTCTCGGGTTTCCCGGGTCGTGCTCTCGCATCACCTTCCTCTTGGGCCAACTGCTGCACCGACATTGGATGGGAAACCGCGTACACTTCGCAGCATGAAGATGCGATAATAATACAATTGTACTAGTGTCGCCGCATACCTGAAAGCCAAATCGACCAAATTGAGGTGTTCTGGCTTCGCTGGTTTTCGCCTCAGCACATTTCAAGCTCACGGCGTTAGCGCAAGTCTTGAACTGCCCCAAGAGCGTTGAATTTGAAATGGTCCACAAACGAGATTGATCACCACTGCTAATACGGGGATGGCAAAATATCCGACTGGGTGTCCGCACCTAGAAGGGTTCTCGATTGCGGTCTCAGACCAAAAGCTAGCAGGACAGCACTCTTTGGCCTAATCGCGCGCCAGGAAGTGGCGTACCCGGTCTTTGAGCGGCTCCTTGTCGTATGTGCCGTACAGAGCGCTGGCCATGCGCGAGGGGTCGCCGAAGAAGAAGCGCTCGTACAACACCTGCCGCGACCCGAACGCGCTGCACGCCACGTCCCACGCCAGGCGGAACAGCCGCACACGCTCGAGACCCGTGGCAGTGCCGGTCGCCAGGTAGCGCTCGAGGTCCGGCTCGAGCTCGGTGCCGAAGTCGGCCTGGGTCGGCAGCGCCATCAGGCTGCTCGACCCCAATAACTGGAGTATCTCCACCATGCGCGGGTACATGCGCGGGAACAGGTTACGGGCCGCGTCCAGCGGCATACGCGCAGGACAGGTGACGCCCCACTCGTCCGACGCGGCGTCGGCCTCCGACGCGCGTAGGCAGGCGCGCATGACCTCGAGGTCCAGGATGATTTCGGATATGCGCTCTTGCACCTGCGGCGACTGATCCGAGCCCAGCGTCTCGGCCACGAGGCACGCCACGCCCAGCACGAATTCCGCCTTGGCGACGTTCTTCACCACCACCTGGTGCATCATGTGGACGACGGCGTTGGTCGCGGCGTAAGCCGAATTTGCGAGCTCAACGTCGTCCAGCAGAAACAGCCGCTCCCACGGCACCAGCACGTCGTCGAAGAGGACAATGGCGTCCATCTCCTCGAAGCGCGATCCGAGCGGGTGGTCGAACGGCGTCCGCCCCAGGTCGAAGCTCTCGCGGCAGATGAACTTGAGGCCGGGCTGTCCGCAGGGTATGGCGAACGAGAGCGCGAACTGACCGGCGCCGGGACCCGCCCGGAGCACGGTGGAGGGCGCGACGATGATCTCGTCCGAAATGGGGCCCAGGGTCGCCAGCACTCGCGCTCCCCTGACTACCACGCCCGCGTCCGTCTCCCTCACCGCGCGCAGCGAGACCTCCTCGTCGGTGCCGATGGTCGCCTGAGGAGAACGCGACCGGCGCACGTTCACGAGCGTATGCGTCAGCGCGAGGTCGTTCTCGCGAACGTGCTCGTAGTAGCGGCGGACGTTTTTGCCGAACTCCGGGCGGTTGCGGGAGAAAAAGTCCGCCGCCGCGGCCTGAGCCATGAGGCTGCTGTTGAGGTAGTCGGGTGTGCGGCCCATCATGCCGCCGCTGAATCGCGCCCAGCGGGCCATCATGCGACTGCGGCGCTTCAGGTCGTTTTGGGAGCGCGGCGTTAGAAACGACAGGCCAACGTCATCGCCGGTGGTAGGCGACGGGTAGGTCATCTCGCCCCTGAGCTCCGGCGAGAGCTGCATGTCGTAGAGCGCCGCGAGGGAGCGCGCGCCCCGGCGGAACGCGGGGTGGGACGTCACGTCGTCCACCCGCTCGCCGCCTATCCAGACCTCGCGCTCCGCCTCGCGCAGGCCCTCCAGGTACTGCTTGCCTCCGCGTGCGGGCATAGCCGCCTCCTGTTCGCTTGCCGGGCCCGCGCCGCACGCCCGCTGCGCCACGGCACGGCCTCGTCTCTTCGCGCGGGAGTGTACCAACGGGGGCGTGGCGAGTCCAGCGAGAAGAGGAACAGGTACGATGGATGGGAACGACGACGACAAGGGCGAGGGCCGCTTTGACGGCCCCGCCTACACGCTGCTACACTCGCCGCCACCGCAGGAGACGCGGAATTACCGGCGAGGTACTAAGGGATGATCGGAGTATTGACACACCACTGGGCAAAGGAAGACAAGGTGGAGGAGGCCAGACGGCTGCTGGACGGCAACGGCCTGGCCCAAAGCAAGGCGCCGGGCTACCGCTCGCGACAGACGCTGATCTCGCTGAGCGATCCCACGAAGATAACGAGCATTGTCGTCTGGGACAGCAACGAGATTTACGACGCCTGGCGCGCCAGCCCGGAACGGGCCAGGGCTATGGCCGGGGCTGAGGAGCTTTGGGCGCGGCCGCCGGAATCCGAGCGATTCGAAGTGGCCGGCTAGCCGCACCCAGTCTCGCGTCGACTACTCCTTGGCGAGGAGTATCTGCAACACCTCGGGGGCGGCGCGCATCGCGCGCTCGCGGAGCACGTCCTCGGGCAGACTGCCCAGCGGGTGGGGCACCACCACGAACGGATAGTCGGGGATTCCGCCTATCTTCGACATCGCCTTACCGCTTGAAACGAACGGCTCTGTGCAGATGACCGCCGCGGGGACGCCGTTCTTCTCGAATTCGATTCCGTCGTGCACACTGCACGATGAGCAGGAGCCTCAATCACCCGACGCGGTGATCACCACGTCGCACTGCTCGATCATCTCGTCCAGGATGTCTTTCGGGCAGGGCCGGGAGGCGTTGCCCTTGTTCCGGACTACCACGTCCTTGAACTCGTAGCGGTCGGCGAGAATCTCCTGGACCAGCTCGAGTATCTCTGGGGAGTTGTGCTTGCCGTTGGCGAGCAGTCCTACCACCGTGCCGTCGAGCGTCTCTGGCCGGGGTGCGATGACCGCGTTGACGGGAATCGGCTCGACCGTGGGATCGAGCACCTGCAACCTTGTTGCCGTCGCCATGATGGGCCCTCCTTGCTGGCTGCTTGCGTAAATCGGTTGTCGGTTGGTTGCCCATTATTGCGCGAATGGGGGCGCAAGGCAAGCTCTTTTTCGGCAATGGTGCAACCTCACGGAGTCGGCGTTCTGTCCGTTCCACGCGACGGGCGCCCTGGCCGGCCCCAGTGTGGCTTGGGGTAGGCGCGTCGTGCTACCATGTCGGCAAGCTGACAAGGAGGCCCGCACATGTCCGACGCGATCAACTACGGCCCGGTCAAGGTGACTTTCTGGTACGACTACATTTGACCGTGGTGCTACGTCGGCCTGGAGCGGGTCGACAGGTTGGCCGAAGATTACGACATTGCCGTCGAGGGCAAGGCGTTTTTGCTCCGGCCCGACATCCCCAAAGAGGGGCGCAGAAGGTCGATTACCCCGGCCGAGCAGGGGGGTGCGCTCAACGAGCCGTTGCGTTCCTATGCCGAGGAGGCCGGGTTGGTGATGCGCCGCTCGCCGCTGACACCGTACACGCAATACGCGCTGGAGACGAGCGAGTATGCCAAGGAGTACGGCCTGTTCGACTCCGTGCACCGCGCACTCTACCGGGCCTACTGGGAGGACGGCAAAGACCTGGGCGACTTCGCGGTGCTCGAGCGGGTGGCCGGCGACTGCGGGCTGGACTGGCCCGAGCTGCGCGACAGGTTGGAGTCCAGGCACTACGAGACTGCCATCGCGAATCAGTTCCAGGAGGGCCTGACCCTGGGCATTAACGGCATTCCCGGCTTTCTCATCGGCAACATCCTGTTCACGGGCGCGCGTCCCTACAGCGTATTCAAAGCGGTGATGGGCAAGCTGGGAGAGGCGGGCCAGCAGGACGAGGCCCGTCCATGAGGACCAACTCGACAAAGGCCAAGCTCCAGCAGGGAGGCCACGCCATTGGCGCGATAGTCGGCGGATTCGCTCCCGACCTCGTCGAGTTGTTCGGCGCGATGGGCTTCGACTTCGTGATGATCGATTGCGAGCACGGCCCCATGTCCCTCTCCGAGGCGGAGCACATGACACGTGCCGCCGAGGCGTTCGGCATAACGCCCATCGCACGCATACCCGACCACGACGACGCGACCATTCTGCGCTTTCTCGACCGGGGACTGCAGGGCATCATCGTCCCTCACGTGAACACGCGCGAGCAGGCCGACCGCATCGCGAGGGCGGCGCGCTACTACCCGCAGGGCCATCGCGGCGTGGGTGGCGGGCGCGCCCACGACTACGGCGTCGGCGTTGGGCGTGATGAGTCCACGCGCCACGTGAACGAGCAGACCCTTGTGGTGTGCATGATCGAGGAGACGGAGGCCGTCGAGAACCTGGACGAAATCCTGACCGTGCCGGGCGTGGACGTGCTCCACGTCGCCGCCGGAGACCTGGGCCAGAGCATGGGCAACCCTGGGCCGCGCGAGGTGCGGCGTCTGATGGCCGAGACCATCCCGCGCATCAGGGCCGGCGGCAAGTTCGCCGGCGCGGGCGGCAACAACCCGGGCGACGTGGCAGGGGTCGCGGAGTTCATCCGCCTGGGCGCGAACTTCGTGACCATATCCGCTCACGGCCTGCTGCGCCTGGGCGCGGAGGGATTCATGGACTCGCTGCGGGGCGAGCTGGGAGAATAGGGGAGCATGGGAACGTTCAGCATAGTCATGGAAGTAGGTCCTCCAACCGGTGAGAGGTTCGTACCCTTCAGAGGTCTGGTGGACACGGGGAGCACACTTACCGCTCTACCGGAGAGCCTGCTGAGGTCGCTGGGGATAGCGCCGGATAGGCGTGCCGGCTTCGAATTGGGTGACGATCGAGTCGTTGAGTATGGAATCGGCCATGCCGTGATTCGCTACGGCGAACACTCAGTGGGGAATCCGGTGGCCTTCATCCCCGATGGCGCCGAACCGGTCATCGGCGCTGTGACGCTGGAATCCTTTGCCCTCGTGGTGGACCCGGTGAACGGCAGGTTGCTGCCGGTGAATTTTCTAAGAAGGTAGGGTTTGGGCGACCGTCTCGGCACGCCAGCCCTCACTCCTGAACCAAGCGAGTAGGACATGGGTACCTTTAGCGTTGACGTGGAAATTGGCGACCCGGACGGCCGGGAATTCGTCGTGGTGAACGCGCTGGTCGACACCGGCGCCACCTACTCCGCCGTGCCGGCGAGCCTGCTACGCCGGCTGGGTGTAGCGCCTCGCGACGACCGGCGGTTCAACCTCGCCGACGGGAGAGTCACAAGGCTGCCTGTGGGCGCGACCACCATGCGCCTTGTCGGTAAGGAATGGCCTGTGCCAGTGATTTTCGCTCCGGAAGACACGCGCCCTGTACTGGGATCAACGGCCCTGGACGCCTTCGGCATGGCGCCGGACTACGAGGAGGGCAGGCTGGTCCCCACAGATGCCTTGCTTATGCAAGCGACGGGCACCGAGTAACCGGCTTTGCCACCGAATATCGCGGCCCCTTCCCATACTGGATTCCCGCGTTCGCGGGAATGACGGGAGGGGCGCGGGAATGACGAAGTTTCTCAGGAACAACTATTAGGAGCACAACATGAGCACACAGCCGCTGACGTCCTACCGGTTGGAGTTCGACGAGGCCATCGACGTCATCGAGGCGTACTACGAGCGCGGCTGGACCGACGGCCTACCGATAGTCCCGCCCACTGTCGGGAGGGTGCGCCAGTTCGTCGAATACGTGGGGCGGTCGCCCTCCGAGATCGTGGGCGCCGAGCCGACCAAGGGCCGCGTCATCACACTGGAGAAGGTGGCGATAAACGCCGTTATGGCCGGCTGCCTTCCCGAGCACTTTCCGGTGGTGCTGGCCGCCATCGAGGCGATCAGCGAGCCGAAGTTCAACCTGCACGCCATGACGGTGAGCACCATGGGCGCTGCCGTGCTCGTCGTCGTCAACGGCCCGATCGCGAGAGACATCGGCCTCAACTCCGGCGTGAGCGTTTTCGGCCCCGGACACCGCGCCAACGCCGCCATAGGACGCGCTATCAGGCTGGTCATCATAAACGTCACCGGCTCGGTTTCGGGCGTGCTGGACAAGGCGACGCTGGGCCACGCGGGCAAGTACACCTGGTGCATAGCCGAGGCGGAGGACGTGAGCCCGTGGGCCCCGCTGCACGTGGACAGGGGTCTGGCGGACGGCGACAGCGCCGTGTCCGTGTTCGCCGGGCTTTCTCCCACCCAGGTCAGCAACTCGCTCGGCAACGACCCGTCCACCATTCTCAACAGCTTTGGCGACGCCCTGTTCGCGGCAGGCCCGGCCCAGGGCGAGTTGGTGGTGGTGCTTTGCCCCGAGCACGTGGGCTACCTGCGGCAATACGGCTGGAGCAAGCAACAGGTGAAGGAGTTCCTGTTCGAGCGCTCACAGCGCAAGGTGTCCGATTGGGTCGCCGCCGGCGGCATGGAGGGCGGCGCGGAGGGCGACGACCTAGTGGGCGTGGGCAGGAGCCCGGAGAGCTTCACCCTGGTCGTGGCCGGCGGCCCGGCGGGGGCCTTCTCGTCGATCATCCCGCTTTGGGGCGGGGGATCCAATTCGCAGTCCGTGACGCGGCGTATCGAGGTGTAGGAGGGGGAAAGGCGGGCCGCACACGCGGTCCAGCCACCGGGCGGGTTTGAAACCCGCCCCTACCCGCGCGTATCGCGCACAGGCCCTACCGCCAGTCGTGCGACTGGGGCATACGCACCGCCGAAGGTACGGCCCGGACGTCGGAGGCTATGACGTTCGTGGTGCCGTCCCACCGCGACACCGCGCCATCGACCAGGATAACGCGGCTTTTCAGCTCCCTGCGGCGGCGGGCGAACACCTGGGGCCACAGGATTATCTGCACGTCGCCCGTTTCGTCCTCTATCGTCACGAACACCGTGCCATTCTTTCCTCGCGGGTGCTGCCGAGCCACCGGCCAACCCGCGACCCTCACCCGTTCGCCATCTCCCAGCCCTTCGACCGCCGTGGTGGGCAGCACGCCGGTGCCCAGCCTGGGCCGCACGAACTCCATCAGGTGGCCCCTGGGGTATACGCCCATGGTGGCGTACTCGTCGGCCATCTTTTCTTCATCCGTGAAGTCGTCGAGTCTGGGCAGGCTCTCGTCCATAGACACGGGCAGCACGGCCTGTCCGCCGCGCGTGGGCCGCGTGTACAGGCCGGCGTTCCAGAGCGCCTCCCTGCGGTTGGGGGACACGCGGTCGAACGCACCCGCCATAACCAGCGACGTAAGGGCCTGCGGCGCAAGCCCAGTCCGGCGCACCAGGTCGCCCGCGCCCGAATACGGGCCGCGAAGCTCCCTCTCGCGCACGGTCAGCAGCGCCGACGCGGCCCCCACGTCCCGCACCATGCCCAGCCCCAGGAGCACCGCGCCGCGGCGGGGGGCGCACTTCGCCTCGCTCGCGTTCACGCACGGGTTGGCGAACGGGACGCCGAAGCGCCGTGCGTCCTGCTTGAGCGTCTCCAGCGGATAGAAGCCCATGGGCTGGTTGTTCATCAGCGCGACGAAGAACTCCAGCGGGTGGTAGCGCTTGAGCCACGCGGCCTGGTACGCGGTGATGGCGAAGGCGTGGGAGTGGGACTCGGGGAACATGTAGTGCCCGTTGATCTTGGAGAATATCTTGTGCGCCGTATCTTCGTCCACGCCGTTCGAGCGCGCGCCCTCCAGGAATCTCTCCCACTGCATCTCGATTAGCTGCTCGTTGTTGGGCCTGGCGAAGGCGCGCCGGACCTCGTCGGCCTCGGCGGCGCTCATGCCCGCGACATCCATGATGAGCTGTACGACCTGCTCCTGCCACACTATTACGCCGTAGCCGCGCTCGAGGGCGCGCCGCTCCAGCGGGTGGTCGTACTCCCACTGGGCGCCGTGCCTGTAGCGCTCGACGAACTGGGACACCGCGCTGCCCTGCACGCCGACGCCCGGCCTGATGAGCGCCACCTGGTAGGCCAGGTCGAGCAGGCTGCGCGACCTGAGGCGCTGCGCCATCTTGAGCTGCGCCGGCGACTGGAGCAGGAACACGCCCTTGGCCCTGCCCTCGTTGATCATGTCGTAAACGCTCGGGTCTTCGGGGTCTATCTGGCTGAGGTCGGGGCGGCGCCCCTCGCGACGCTCCACGAGGGAGAGGGCTTCCTCTATCTGGTCCAGCACCGGCAGCGACAGAATGTCTATCTTGGCGAACCTGGCGTCGGCCACGCTGTCCTTGTTCCAGTCCATGATGAAGCGTCCGTCCGTGGCCCCCTTCCGTATGGGCGTCATCTCCGAAATGGGGGACTTGCTCAGCACCATGCCCCCAACGTGCTGGCCCAGCATCTTGGGGGCGCGCATAAGCTGGGGGGCGAGGTCCAGCAGGTCCCGCCAGCCGGGCGCGTCGACGCGCTCCCTGAAGTCCGCGAGCTCCATCATCTCGGCGCGCAGGTCGGCGGCGTCGTGGGAGTGAAGCTGCTTGGACAGCAGCGAGACCTGCTCGAGGGGAAGTGCCAGCGCCTTGCCCAGGTCCCGCACTATGCCCTTGAGCCTGTAGGTGCTGATCGCCCCCGTGAGCACCGCGAACTCGGGGCCGAATCGGCTGTGCACCCTCTCTATCAGTTCGTCCCTCAATCCCCTGGGAAAGTCCAGATCTATGTCCGGCAGCGTCGTCATGTCGTCGGATATGAAACGCTCCAGCGTGAGGTCCCATCTCAGCGGGTCTACGTGGCTGATGCCTATCAGGTATCCTGTGAGCAGCGCGACGGACGATCCGCGCCCCCTTCCCGGCGGCCTCTCCTCCAAAGGCGTCTCCGGGCCCGCCAGGCCGCGCTCCTGCACTATCCGCTGCGCGACCAAGGCTATCTCCCTGTACAGCAACAGAAATCCCGCCAGGCCGTGCTTGCGTATCAGCTCCAGCTCGGTGCGCAGCCGCTCGTCGACCTGGCGGGAGACGGACCCGTAGCGCCGGACGGCCGCCTCGTAGCACAGCCTGCGCAAAAAGGAGTCGGGTGTATAGCCCTGCGGCACGTCGGGGGAGGGCAGCTGGTAGCCCAGGTCCGTGCTCAGGTCGAAGCCGCACCGCTCCGCTATGCGCAGGGTGTTGGCGAGAGCGTCGGGGCGGCGCCTGAAGAGGCGCTCCATCTGGGCGGGGGTCTTCAGGTACAGGTGGTGGTTGGGGCGCAGGTGGGGCAGCGCCTGGTCTATGGTGGTGTTGAGAGAGGCCGCGACCAGCGCGTTCTGAAGCCTGTAGCGCTCCGGGACGTGGTAGTGGACGTCGTTGGTGGCCACCACCCGCGCGCCCGTGTCGTCGGCAAGCGCCGCCAGCTCGCGGTTGCGCGCCGTGTCGCCGTCCAGAAAGCCCTGTTGCAGCTCCACGTAAACCGAGTCTTCGCCGTACCAGTCCATGAGGTGGCGCAAAAGCTCGCGCGCCTGCCCGGGCCGCGCGCCGGACGCGGAGAGCGGCCCGTCTCGTCCGCCGGTCAGCGCGATTACGCCGTCGGCGTGGGTGGGCAGATGCGCGGGATCCAACCTGGGCTCCCTGCGGTCCACGGCGTTGGCGAGGGTGAAGAGCGTGGAAATGTTGGAGTATCCCTGCCGGGTGCCGGCGAGCAGCGCCAGACGCGAGCCGTCGAGCAGCCTCAGCTCGCCGCCCGTGATGGGGCGCACGCCAAGGCTTTTGGCGAGCCGCGCGAACTCCAGCGCGCCGCAAAGGTTGGTGTCCGTAAGCGCCAGGGCGGGGTAGCCGCACTCCTTCGCGCGGGCCAAAAGCTCGTGCACGTGCGACGCTCCCAGCCCGAACGAGTAGAAGCTCTTGGCGCGAAGCTCGACGTAAGAGGGTGTCACGGCGCCACCCGCGCCATCAGGCCCGCTGCCGGTACCACAGGCCGTCGCGCCTGTCGCGGAAGAGGGTGAGCCTCTCTCCGTCGGCCGAATCCACCCGGTAGTAGACGCGCGTCACGGGCTGGGGAAGCCACCACAGGTCGAAGCTCCACAGGTCGGCTATGCGCACCACCCTGCGCCACCCGCGCTTGAGCAGAACGGCCGCCGGCTGGCGCTGGCGGCCCTCGCGAACGGCCACCGGCGTCGGCGGATGCAGGGGCTTTATCAGGTCGCCGGCCGAGGGCTCTACCGGCACCTGCAGGGCGCGCATCTCCGGCGCCGGATGCCAGGGCGCCACCTCCACCACCCTGTACAGGGAATGGCCGCCGTTGGAGCGTCCGCGCAACCGCCTGTCCACCTCGATGAGCCGCTGGCGCCGGTCCTGCCGCACGTACTCCAACATGCCGAGCTGCGCGCCCGTTTCGCTGCCGAACTTCGACAGGGTAAGCGTAACGTCCTCGATGGGAACATTGGGGCGGTCCGTTTCCAGCAGGCTGCGCACGGCGAACGAGGCACCCTCCCACGAGGCGGGCGGCCGTTTGAAGTTGATGGTCTTTTCCCAGGGCGGCGCGCCGAACACGGCGCACCGGATGGACGCCGCGCCCACGTGCCGGCCCCTCAGGTCGGGCCTGGAGTAGGCGCGCTTGAGAAGCGCGTCGAGAGCGGCAAGCAGCATCTCCATGGACGTGGACGAGAAGGGCATGGAGATGCGCTCGACGATGGACTCTTCAAAGGGCAGCGGCACGAGCGGGCTATCGTCGACCCCGTTGCACAGCATCCAGATCCCGTGGCCCTCCGCGCCGAACTGGTCGACGACCGCGGCCTCTCTCATGGCCGCCACGTCTCCCATGGTGCGAAGCCCGAAGCGGCGCATCCGGGCGCGGGCGTCGGGTGACGCGGGGAGCAGGTCCATGGAGTGGGGCGCGAGAAAGCCCGCCGCGTCCTCGGGAACCCTCGCCGCGCCGAGCGGAGCGCTCGACCGGGCCGCGACGAACGCGGGGAACTTGCCCTCGGCAACGCCCACCCGCGCGCCCAGGTGATCGGGCGCCGCCTTGAGAAAGGCGCACACCACCCCCGCCTCGCCGCGGTACAGCCTCTCCAGACCGTCCATGCGCGCGTAGGCTATGCCCAGGTCGCCCCTCTCCACGCGGTCGCTCACCCCCTGCAGCGCCGAGACTACCCCGTTGAACACCTGCCGGTAGTGGGCTTCGTCAGCCTCCAGCACTATGATGTTGGCGTTCAGCGACGCGGCCCGCTCCAGCGCCAGGCCCACGGCGGCGGGCGGCGCTTTGGGAAAGCGGTCCACCACCAGAGAAGCGGCACCCGCGTAGCCGCGCGCGATGATGACGGCGGGCTTGTCGCTCAGCCCGGGCTGCCGCTTCAGCTCGGCCTTTGCCCTGAGATGGGTTATCAGAATGCACGCGATGGTCATGGCGTCTCCTGTGCGGTACGGTTCGCGCAGACGCCATTATAGAACGTGTGTTCGCTTTGTCAAGCCAGAAATGCTCACAACTCCGCCCTGTGGGGCAGCCGAGATAAGGGTCGCCCTAGCGTGGGGGCTTGGCAAGGCAGCGAGAAGAGAGGTGCCGGAAGGCCGACAGGACCGAGAAGGGAAGGATACTGGACGAGGTGGTCACGGCGACCGGCTACCACAGGAAGTCGCCGGTACGACTGCTGTCGGGACGCCCCTAGTCGCTTACTTCCGTGAAGGCCGCAGGGTTAGGAAGTACCTGCCAATGATCCGGCACGTCACCGAGCCACTCACCGGTGGAGGACTTATTGGCGGGGTAGTGCGCAAAGTCTTCATGCAACTCAAGACCAGTCGCATTCACCTCGGCTGCCGGCACATGCCGAGCTACTCTATCGACCATTCCCGAATCTCCAATATGTAGCTCAGATAGGACTTGGTTCTGAAAGTAATCATGCGAAGTTGCTCGTTGGTAACACCCGTATCCAGTTCATGGAGCCGATTGTACAATGCGTACAACTTCACCATTGCCTTGGTGTCTGCTTCGACAAAGCCCATTAGCGGTTCAGCGTCCAGACCCCTCAACGCATATCGAATCTTAGCATGGCGAGTAGGCTTTCCATTTTTTTGTAGAAATCCTTCCATGCCGTGTTCTTCAATCCACTCTCTCACATCTTCAATTGGTGCCAAGATACGCAATAGATGATTCCACAACTCTCTCAATGATGTCAGCACATGTCTTGAGCGATCTGAGTTGTCGCCATTCAGGGCTGCAACCGCGCCTCTGTACACCTCGACCAATCGCGGGTCAACTCGTTGCAGCAAAGTGACTAAGTAAGGGTCTTCAACATCCTCCTCCAGCACGAGATGGGGTTCAAGATCTACAGTTTGACCTGTACTCTCTACATCCGCAGGGCGGAGTACATTTAAGGCATGACCAGTTGTGGACAACTCTAGAGTCGCGCCGGGCAAAATGAAGGACGGTATCTCTACTAGATCGTCTACACGTAGAAATGACTCGGTAAGCAGACAATAAGACTCCACGAAACTGGACATTGATCGTTGAAGTTCAGCGATGAACGACTGTTGGATATTGAGCTGTTTTCCAATGAATCCAAAATCAATGTCGTCCCAGATCGGCTTTGCCATTGCTGCGTAGTAGGCACTGTCTAGTAGCCTAAACTTAGCCATAGATTCAATTTGTCGGAACGGGTCTATGGTGTCTCGCCAATCTGAAAGCCAAGAGTGGTGGACATGATCTAAGGCACTCTTCAAGTCGTCGGAGAAATTTAGGCTCAGTTTGTTGAGTTCTACGGCAGACCTTAGCAGATCTGCATAACCTGCTGTATAGTTCGCAGTTGACAAGAATCGCCCAATGTCATCTTGGTATCTTTGGATCTGACGGGCTACCATCTCGAATTCGCTCGTTGTGATGATCTCATGCGAACGGCTGAGCATCTCTAGCTGTGGGCGGACGTTATTCATGATCCGAACATATCGCTGGATGTCCCTTTCCACGTCTACCTCCTGTTGTTGCGCCCTAGTTGGTATTCCTGGCGGTTTCGCAGCTGGCTGACTCCGAGATACTGGAAGGCCTGCTAGAGTACGGAATCAATATCCGTGTTACTACAAGCATTTGCTCCCTATCGATCCATGAACCCTTCACAGTCTTATACCTCCCACTACCTCCGCCAGAAATTCCTCCGCCTCCCGCACCAACGCCAGCATGTCACCACTCGCGTCGCAGCGAAGCCGTGCCAAGCGCCTCGTCAAACGTCATTATCTCCCGGACGCCGCGCCGCCGACAGCTTGCCAGACGGCACAGGTCTCTCACCCCCACGGAGGGATACTGCCCTTGGATGACCTCTGCAAAGGTGAGCAGCGTCTTGCGGTTGCGTATCAACTTGGCGAAGGTCATACGTTGGGGAGTCCCTGTAAGCGCGACGCTTCGATGTTGCGCTTATGCTCTTCCCAATCCGGTTCCACGCCGGGCCCTTCACGCTCATCGCACCTTTCGAAGAATCGCTTCAGATCCTCCGGCGACTCGAACCGTTCCGCGCGCTGTCGCGCCTCGAGCCGCTCACGGCCGGCGGTTCGCAGCCACGTGCTCAAGGTCATGCCCTCCCTACGCGCCTGGCGGACGAACCGGTCCCGATCCTCGTCAGGGATTATCAACTGATTCCTGGCCATTACAACGCCCCTTCCTAACGTCAGCTACGTCTATAAACGCTACACATCATTGCGCGAATAGCCAACTCTCTCCCGCTCGAGCGCAAGCGTGTCACCCCGGAACCAAGCCGCCAACTGACCCCAGCCCGTCAAATCCACTATCTGACGTTCGTTATAATGTAGAATGGGGCCGGCAAGCGCGGCCATTCGCCGAAAACGAGAGTGTGCGGCAACGTGACCGATCCAATCACAAAGGCAACACTCAACGTACGGGAGGACGACTTCCGGTGCATGATGCCGGACAGGGAGGACCTGCCGGGGCAGTTCCACAGCTTCCAGCAGACCAAGGACGGTCCGCTCGACAACGCCGAACTGGCGGAGGGCAGCTTTCCGGGCAACACCGCGGAGTCCTATCGCGAGGCGGGACGAATCTCGGGCCACGTGCGCGAATTAGTAAGGCCGGCCGAGTCGTTCCCGTTTCCCGCCGGCACCGACTTCGTGGTCTGCACCACGGTCCACATGTTCGACGCGCCCCAATCGGTCTCGGACTGGATTTCCAACGTGTTCCTCAAGCAGTTCGAGGAGCAGGTGGGGCGCGACCTGCCACATGAGCATCGCATAGCCGAGATCGCGCGGCTCGAGCCGCGCGGATTCTACGACGAGGCCGCCGCGCTGAGGGTGCTGTACGATGTCGCCGGCGAGCAGGTATCGTCCACCATCGTGGACTTTCGCATAGGCCGCCTGCTAGGCGTCGCGTTCGTGCTCTCCCTCGGCGATGCCGAAAGGCTGCCGCTGGCTCAGCAAGCGGCATTGACGCTGGAGGGCAAGATGGTGGCCCGCATTCTCGGCTAGCTTAGGGGAGCGCCGCCCGAACAGCCTCACCCCAAATGGAAAGGAGACCCCCGCCATGGCCGGATACATATACCTGGTCCAGATGGACATTCCCCCGGAGCTCGAAGAAGACTTCAATCGCATCTACGACACCCAGCACGTGCCCAACATCCTCACCGTCCCCGGCGTTAGCTCATGCACGCGCTACCGCGTGGAGTCGGGCGACGTGGAGGGCGTGGCACGATACGCCGCCGTCTACGAGATCGACTCGCCCGACCTGCCCACCTCCGACGTGTGGAAGGCCGCCTCGGACAAGGGCGACTGGATAACGCATATTCGCCCCAACGCAACCAACCGCACCCGCGTCGTGTACAAGCGCATCGCGTAGTGATCAGTTCCAAGTTATCAGTAGACAGGTCAGAGTGACTACTAACTACTGACCACTGACCACTATTCCCTAAGGAGATCATCATGGACCTCACCAGGAGGCGCGAGCGCTTCAGGGAAATCCTCGAAGGCGACGAGTGCATACACCCCGCTTCGGTGTTCGACCCCATCTCGGCGCGCATAGCCGAGGACCTGGGCTTCGAGGTGGGCATGTTCGCGGGCTCGATCGGCGCGGCGACCGTCATCGGCGCCCCCGACCTGATTACGCTGACCCTGACCGAGTTCGCCCAGCAGGCGTACCGCATATGCCGCGCCGGCTCGATCAGCCTGATGGTGGACGCCGACCACGGCTACGGCAACGCCCTGAACGTGAGGCGGACCGTGGAGGAGCTCGAGAGCGCAGGCATCGCCGCGCTCACGATCGAGGACACGCTGCTGCCCCTGCCCTTCGGCGGCGACGGCGGGCTGATCTCGATGGAGGAGGGCGTGGGCAAGATGAAGGCCGCGCTCTCAGGACGCCAGGACGCTAATCTCGTGGTGGCGGGCCGCACCAGCGCCCTGCGCCTGGCGGGAGTCGGCGAGACCGTACGCCGAGTCAGCGCGTACGACCGCGCGGGCGTGGACGCCATCTTTCTCGTAGGGGCGCAGACTCTGGAGGAGCTGCGGGCCGTGCGCTCCGCCACCAGCCTGCCCCTTCTGCTGGGCGGCACCACGCCGGAGCTATCGGACCGCGCGGCGCTCGCCGAAAATGGCGTGCGCGTGGCGTTGCAGGGGCATCTGCCGTTCCAGGCCGCGGTGAAGGCAGTGTACGACACGCTGCGCGCCCTGCGAGAGGGCGCCGATCCGGGAGATCTGGCGCCGAACGTGGCGTCGCAGGCGTTGATGGCGAGGTCGACGCGCCAGGCCGACCACGACGGCTGGATCGAGGAGTTTTTGGGGTAGAGCCGGCGCTCCGGCAGCCTGAGTTTCATCGCGTCGGGGCGCGCGCCCACGCGCTTTCCCGCCCCGAACCGGGCCGCTCTCTCCTGCCGATTCCACCCCCGTTCGCGCCGCATTGGGCGCGCCCTCCGGGTTCGGGTGGGCGCGAGAAGGTATGCTATAATGCGCCTGTGGCGGCCCGCTGCCCGCGCCCTCCAGCCGGGGGCCGGTCTGTCCGCGCATCCGCACAACTCATGCGCGGTGGTGCTGTTTTCGCCAGCCCAAAAGCGCGGGGCGCGTTTTGCTGCGCCCCTCTTTTCGAGGAAGTGAAATGCCCGCGTTCGACGAACTGAAAGTGTTCACCGGAAAGGCTCACCCCAAGCTGGCAAAGGACATTTGCTCGTACCTGGGCATCGGCTTGGGAAGCTGCGAAGTGTTCAAGTTCAAGAACGACAACACGTTCGTGAGAATCCAGGAGAACATCAGAGGACGCGATGTCTTTCTCGTCCAGCCAATAGCGGCGCCTGTCAACGACAACATCATGGAGTTGCTCATCATGATCGACGCCGCCAAGAGGGCGTCGGCTGAGCGCATAACCGCCGTGATTCCCTACTACGCCTACGGGCGCAGCGACAAGAAGGACCAGCCTCGCGTTCCCATCACGGCCCGCCTGGTCGCCAACCTGATCGAAGTCGCCGGCGCCGACAGGGTGCTGACGGTGGACTTTCACGCCGGCCAGATCCAGGGCTTCTTCAACGTACCCGTGGACGAGCTTACCGCCATACCCATGCTCACGAGGCCGTTCGCCAGCCGGGGCGCCGAGAACCTCGTGGTCGCCGCAACCGACACAGGCGGCACGCGCAGGGCGCGCGACACAGCGAACATTCTCAACACGCCCATCGCCATCGCCGAAAAGCAGCGGCTCGCCAACGCCGACAGCATCCTGGAGTCGATAATCATAGGCGACGTGCACGACAAGGACGCCCTCGTGGTGGACGACGAGATAAGCACCGGCGGCACCTTGGTGGCGACAACGAACGTTCTGCGGGAGTTCGGCGCAAATGACATCTATTGCGCCGTCACGCACGGCGTGCTGTGCGGCGACGCGACCAGCATCATGTCCAACAGCGACCTGAAGGAAATATTCGTGACCGACACCCTGCCGATACCAAGCTGCAAGAGGACCGACAACATGCGGGTCATGTCGGTCGCACCACTGCTCGGCGAGGCCATCCACCGCATCCACAACGGCCTGTCCGTGGGCGCAATGTTCGAGGCGTAGCGCGCCCACGCCCGGGCGACGTCCGTGGAAAGAGACGGCGCACCATGCTAAAGAGCCTTACTAAGCTCATCGGCGGCTCCAACGAGGGAGTCATAAAGAAGATACGGCGGGAAGCGGTTGACGGCGTCAACGTCCTGGAAGCGGATTTCGAGGCGTTGTCCGACGCCGAGCTGCGCGCGAAGACCGACGAGTTCCGGTCGCGCCTGCAAGCCGGCGAGACGACCGGCGACATCCTCCATGAGGCGTTCGCCGTAGTCAGGGAGGCGGCCAAGCGCACGCTCGGACAGCGCCACTTCGACGTACAGCTCATCGGCGGGTTCGCGCTGCACGAGGGCAAGATCGCCGAGATGAAGACCGGCGAGGGCAAGACGCTGGTCGCCACGCTGCCCGCCTACCTCAACGCGCTCACCGGCGAGGGCGTCCACGTCATCACCGTGAATGACTACCTGGCCCGCCGTGACGCGCAGTGGATGGGCCAGGTCTACCACGCGCTCGGAATATCCGTCGGTGTGCTACAGCACGAGGGCTCGTACATCTACGACCCCGATGCCAACGGTTCCGCGGCCGGCATGGAGGCGCTGCGTCCCGCCGGCAGGCAGGAGGCGTACGCCGCCGGCATCACCTACGGCACCAACAACGAGTTCGGCTTCGACTACCTGCGGGACAACATGGTTCTCCACACCTCGCAGAAGGCCCAGAGGGAGCTCCGGTTCGCCATTGTCGACGAGGTGGACAACATCCTCATAGACGAGGCGCGCACACCCCTCATCATCAGCGGACCGGCGGAGGAGACCCCCAGGGAGTACTCGAAATTCGCCCGTGTGGTTCCGAGCCTCGCCGATGACCGGGATTACACCATCGACGAAAAGCACCGCTCGGTCTCGCTGACCACCGACGGCATGAACAAGGTGGAGCGCCTGCTGGGCATCAAGTCGCTGTACGAAGACAGCGAGGCCAGCTTCCGCATTGTGCACCACGTCGAGACAGCCCTAAGGGCGCAGAACATCTTCCAGCGCGACCGCGATTACGTGGTGTCCAACGGCCAGGTCGTGATAGTGGACGAGTTCACCGGGCGGCTCATGACCGGACGCCGCTTCTCCGACGGCCTGCACCAGGCGCTCGAGGCGAAAGAGGGTGTCGCCGTGCGCCGCGAGACTATCACCTACGCTACGATCACCCTCCAGAACTACTTCCGCCTGTACGAAAAGCTCGCCGGAATGACCGGTACGGCGGCGACCGAGGCCGAGGAGTTCTGGAAGATCTACAAGCTGGAAGTGGTGGAGATTCCCACCAACCAACCAATGGTCAGGGAGGACCAGCCGGACCTGATCTACAAGAACCAGGACGCCAAGTACAGGGCCGTCGTCGCCGAGATTGAGGCGCTGTACAAAGGTGGCAAGCCCGTGCTGGTGGGCACCACCGACATTGACAAGTCAGAGCAGCTCAGCGAAATGCTGAGGAACAGCGGCATACCCCACGAGGTGCTCAACGCGAAGCAGCACGAGCGCGAGGCGGCAATTGTGGCGCAGGCCGGCCAGCCCGGTGCTGTCACCGTCGCCACCAACATGGCCGGCCGCGGCACCGACATCATCCTTGGCGGCAACCCCGACAGCCTCGGCATCAGAGCCGCCAAGTGGCGTCAGACGCACGACGTCGTCATGTCGAACGGCGGCCTGCACATAATCGGCACCGAGCGCCACGAGGCCAGGCGTATCGACAATCAGCTTCGCGGGCGCGCCGGACGCCAGGGCGACCCGGGCAGCACCAGGTTCTTCGTCGCCCTCGACGACGAGCTGATGCGCCGCTTCGGCGGAGAGCGCATCAGCAACTTCATGGAGTGGGCCGGCCTGGAAGAGGACGTGCCCATCGAGACCAAGATGATCAGCAAGTCCATCGAGGGCGCGCAGGTGAAGGTCGAGGCCTACCACTTCGACATGCGCAAGCACCTGGTGGACTACGACGACGTGATGAACA
This sequence comes from Dehalococcoidia bacterium, assembly GCA_965226695.1. GTDB lineage: Bacteria > Chloroflexota > Dehalococcoidia > Lucifugimonadales > CATOSD01 > CATOSD01. The sequence goes on along the minus strand of OZ245405.1, from coordinate 1,133,645 downwards.
CGCACCGCGACATCATCTACCGCGAGCGCGAAAAGGTGCTCAGCGGCGCGGACCCGAAGGCGAACGTGCTGGACATGGTGGAGCAGGAGATCTCCGAGATCATGTCGGCCCACCTCACCGGCAGGGCCCAGGCTCAGTGGGACGCCGACGCTTTCCTGCGGGACCTGGGCGGCGTCTTTCCGCCCGCCACGCACTCGCTGACGCCCGACGACGTGCTGGACATGCCCCTCAGCGAGCTGTCGGAGTGGCTCACCACGTTCGCCCGAACATGCTACGAGGACCTGGAAGCCAAGCTCACGGCGGAGGTCGCGAGCGGCATAGCCCAACAGGTCATGCTGCGGGCGATTGACCACAACTGGGTGCAACACCTTACCGCGATGATGGACCTGAGAGAGTCCGTGGGCCTGTACGCCTACGGCCAGCGCGACCCCCTGGTGATGTACAAGAAGGAGGGACACGACAAATTCCTGGCCCTCCAGGACGGCATACAGAACGCCATAGTCCGCACCATTTACCACGCCTTCCACGCGCTGGCGTCAGGCCCCGGCGCCAACGGTCGGGCGCGCAGCGCCGCGCCCCCGGGCGGCACGAGCGTGATGGGCCGGCTGGCCGACACGCCCTCGCGCAGGAGCCGGCCAAGGGGGTCAGGTAAGGTCGGGCGCAACACCCCATGTCCTTGCGGCAGCGGCAAGAAGTACAAGCGTTGCTGCGGCAGGGCGGCATGAACAACCAGCGCATTGCGGAGGTCTTCGACGACATAGCGGGCCTTCTGGAAATCAAGGGCGAGAAGGTGTTCACCGTCCGCGCGTACCAACGCGCCGCCCGGACCATATCCCGGCTGCCCGCCGAGCTAGAGACCATGCTCAGCGACGGCGAGGACCTGCGGCAGATTCCCGGAATCGGCAAGGCAATTTCCGACAAGATCGGCGAGCTGGTGGCCACCAACCGCATGAGGTTCTACGACAGCCTCAAGGCCGAGTTTCCCGAGGGCATGTTGGACCTCATGGGAGTGCCGGGGCTTGGCCCGAAGACAATCTCCAGGGCGTGGAAGGAGCTTGGCGTTACATCCGTTGCCGAGCTGGAGCTGGCCGCGTCCGACGGACGGCTGGCGTCGCTGCCCCGGCTGGGCCAGAAGACCGCCGACAACATACTGCGCAGCGTCCAGTTCGCCAAGACGAAGGACCAGCGCACGCCAATAGCCGACGCACTGACTGCCGCCGAGCGTATCGTCGCCGCGCTGCTCGAGCGCAACCCCGGAATCCTGGCGCTCATGCCGGCGGGAAGCCTGCGCCGGTTCGAAGAGACCGTCGGCGATTTGGATCTCGTGTGCGCATCGCACGACGCCGAGAGTGTTCTGGCCGATTTCGTCGCGCTGCCTGGAGTGGCCGAGGTGCTCGGGCACGGTGGCACGAAGGCGTCGGTGCTGTTCGACGACGGGCTGCAGGTCGACTTCAGGGTCGTGCCGCCCCGGCAGTACGGCTCCTTGATCCAGTACTTCACCGGCTCCCAGCACCACAACATCCTGCTCAGGGAGCACGCCAATAGGCTGGGTCTCTCGCTCAGCGAGTACGGCATAGCCGTCGCCGAGACCGACGACCTGGAGGAGTTCGCCGACGAGGAGAGCGTGTACGGACGGCTGGGCCTCCAGTACGTTCCGCCCGAGCTGCGCGTGGGCGAGTCGGAGGTCGCCATGGCCCGCGAGGACGCCATACCGCCGCTCGTGCAGGCGGACGACCTCAGGGGCGACCTGCACGTCCACACCGACTGGAGCGACGGGCGCGACCCCGTAGAGGTCATGGTCGCGGCGGCGCGGCAGCGCGGCCACGAGTACGTCGCAATCACCGACCACTCGGCAGGGCTCGGCGTGGCGAACGGCCTCAGCCCGGAGCGCCTCGCCAGCCACAACGCGCGGTTGAAGGAGCTGGAGCGCGACGCGGGCGGCATCGCCGTGCTGTGCGGCTCCGAGGTGGACATTCGCGCCGACGGCAGCATGGACTATCCCGACTGCGCACTGCGGGAGCTCGACTGGGTCGTCGCGTCCGTACACTCGGCGATGAACCAGCAGTCTCACGTGATGACCGAGCGCATACTGAGCGCGATGCGCAACCCCCACGTAACCGCCATCGGCCACCTGACAACGCGGCTCATTGGCCGCCGCCAGCCCATCGAGGCGGACTTCGACACGCTGTTCAGGGCCGCGGCCGAGACCGGCACGGTGCTCGAGATTAACGCCTCTCTGGAGCGGCTCGACCTCAAAGACGCCCACGCCCGCCGTGCCCGCGAGCTTGGCGCCACCCTCGTCATCAACAGCGACGCCCACACCGCCGAACACCTCGACAACCTGCGCTTCGGCGCGGCGGTGGCCCGCCGCGGCTGGTGCCGGGCCGAGGACGTGCTTAACACCCTGCCCGCGGCCGAGCTGCTCGACCTGCTGCGGCTGCCCAAGCCCGAGCGCGCCAGGGCGATGAGGGCGCGGAGGTGAGCCAACAGGCTGTCCAAACGGTCGGCACGGAGGAGATAGTGGCGCGGTTGCGCCGCTCGGTGCGCGACGGAGAGGACTGGCCTATGGCCGTGATCGACGCCATGGCCGCCTGGACCGCGCCCGTAGAGAAGTTCAGAGGGGTTAACCTCAAGTACTTCATCGCGGGAGAGGCATTCGACTGGCTTACGCTGGCCCAACGGCTGAGCGTCGAGTTGTCGCGCCTTGTGCCCGATGACGAGGTGGAGCGGCTGCTGTTCAGCGGCAAATTCCCGTTGCGGATAGACGAGGGCGTTTTTCGCGACGTCCTGGGCGTCGAGAAGTTCCGGGGCATTCTAAACTACTTCTACGGCGTAACGGTCGAGGAGGCGCTGCTGTACGCGGTGGAGTGCGAGATCCAGAAGCGCCTGCTGAGCAACGGCATCCAGTTTAACGGCGATCTCTCCGAGCGGGCGTTCATGCGGCTGTACCGGCGCAGCGAGGCGGAACTGCTGCGGCAGTTCCGGGAAGAGATGGGTTATCCGCAGCGCAAGTTGGTCCCCTTCAGCCAGTACAAGGAGTTCACCTACTGGCTGTTCAAGTACCGTGTCCGCAATTCGGATAAGGCCAAGACCGCCAGCGACACTCGCAAGGGACTTGAGCAGCTGGAAGAGATGACCGCCGCCCACCGCGCGGCGCGCGCGCTCGCGGTGGGCTAGGCCCGCATCCCACCGACGCCGCCCGAACTCCCTCTACGCCAACCCCGCGCGCCGGCGCGGAGAAAGCAGGCCTGCCATGCCCAACCGCCTGATAGACGAGACAAGCCCCTACCTGCTCCAGCACGCTAACAACCCCGTCGACTGGTATCCCTGGGGCCACGAGGCGCTCGAACGGGCCAGTGCGGAGGACAAGCCCATTCTGCTCAGCGTCGGCTACTCAGCCTGCCACTGGTGCCACGTTATGGAGCGCGAGTCGTTCGAGAACCCCTCTATAGCCGAGATGATGAATCAGGGCTTCGTCTGCATTAAGGTGGACCGCGAGGAGAGGCCCGACATAGATTCCATATTCATGACGGCAGTGCAGGCGCTCAGCGGCCAGGGCGGATGGCCAATGACGGTGTTTCTCACCCCCGACTGCAAGCCGTACTACGGCGGCACCTACTTCCCGCCCGACGACCGCCACGGAATGCCCGGCTTCCCCAGGGTGCTGGCCGCCATGTCCGCCGCCTACCGCGAGAGACACGACGACGTGGTTCGCGCCACCACACAGCTCGTGAGCCGAATGAAACAGCTCACCCAGAGCGTGCGGAGCCTGGACCCGCTCACCGACGAGGTGCTGCGCCAGGCCTACCTGGGCATCGCCGGCCAAGTGGACGACCGCTTTGGCGGCGTGGGTTCGCAACCCAAGTTCCCGCAGCCGATGACCTTCGAGTTCCTGTTGCGCCACCACGTCCGCACTGGAGACCCGCAGTGCCTCGAATTGGTGGAGTTGACCCTGGACAGCATGGCCCACGGCGGCATCTACGACCACGTCGGCGGCGGCTTCCATCGCTACTCCACCGACGCATTCTGGCTGGTGCCGCACTTCGAAAAGATGCTCTACGACAACGCACTGCTCGCGAAGCTGTACCTGCACGCCTACCAGGTGACCGGTAGCCCGCTCTACCGGCGTGTCGTCGAGGAGACGCTGAACTACGTGCTGCGTGAAATGACAGGCCCGGAGGGCGGCTTCTACTCCGCGCAGGACGCGGACAGCGAGGGCGTGGAAGGCAAGTTTTACGTGTGGACGCCTGAGGAGCTGATCGATGCGCTGGGAGAGGACGACGCCCGGCTGTTCGCCCGCTGCTATGGAGCTACCCCGGAAGGCAACTTCGAGGGGGCCAACATCCTGCAACTCGCCGTAAATCCGGCCGCCGTGGCGAGCCAGGCCGGCGTTGGCGAGGAGGCGTTCCACGAGTTTCTGCGCGGCGCGAAGTCGCGCGCCCTCGAGGCCCGCGCCCGGCGCGTTCACCCGGAATTGGACGACAAGGTGCTCACGGCCTGGAACGGGCTCACGATGCGTGCGCTGGCCGAGGCCGCCGGCGTGCTGGGCCGCCCCGATTACGCGGAGGCCGCCGCTCGCAACGCCGACTTCGTGCTGCGGTCGCTGCGCAAGGATGGCCGGCTGCTGCGGACGTACCGGCGCGACCCGTCCACCGGTGAGGGAAGGGCAAAGCTGAACGGCTACTTGGAAGACTATTCGTTCTTGATCGACGGGCTCATCGCCCTGCACGAGGTCACCCTCGAAGAGCGTTGGCTGACGGCGGCGATAGAGCTCGGCAACGACATGGTCGAGCTTTTCTGGGAGGAGGCGTCAGGCCAGTTCTATGACACTGGGACTGACCACGAAGAGTTGATAGTGAGACCCAGCGACTCATCGGACAACGCCGCGCCGTGCGGCAGCTCGGTGGCGGCGGACGTGTTGCTGCGGCTGGCCGTCATCACGGGCGACGGCGACCTCGAGCGGCGGGCCGTGACCGCGCTGCGCTCCGCCCGCGAGCTGATGGCCCGCTTCCCCACGGCGGCTGGGCACTGGCTGTGCGCCCTGGACTTCTACCTGTCCACGCCCAAGGAGATAGCCATACTGGGCGGCGCGGAGGACGCGGACACGCGCGCGCTCGTTGCCCAGGTGTACGCCATCGCTCTGCCCAACCGTGTGCTGGTAGGCGGCGCGGCGGACGCTGCCGGCGTCCCGCTGCTGCGGGACAGGCAGCGCATCGACGGACGCGCCACCGCCTACGTGTGCCGCAACTACGTGTGCAATCTGCCGGTCAACGAGCCGGCGGAGCTGGGCCGCCAGCTCGCGGAGTAGGGCGCGGGCCAGCGTGATAGAATACCAGGCAATTGGTAGAGCCCGGCTGAACTGCCGGGCTTGGAGTGATCGTAGATGACATCTGACACCCGCGTCGAGTATTACAACTCCACAGGCCGTGACTTCTTGGAGAGGGCCCGGGCGTATCTCAACGATGGCGACCTGCTGCAGGCGTCAGAGAAGGGCTGGGGCGCCGCCGCCCAGATGGTAAAGGCCGTAGCAGAGGCCCGCGGCTGGCGGCACCAAGACCACCGCAGCCTGTACCAAGCAATGAGCCGCTTGGCCCAGGAGACCGGCGACGAAGGCATAATTACGGCATTCGGACTGGCAGGTGCCTTGCACACAAACTTTTATGAGGGCTGGCTGCCCCGCGAAATCGTAGAACAACACCTGTCCCAAGTCGCCGAACTGGTGGACAAGCTGGAGGCGCTCAAGGCCTGAGGATTGGTGATTCAAGGTCTTTCAGGCCGGTCAACACCTTCTTCAGGCGGTCGCACAGCTCGCCGATGTTTGCCGCAACGTCTTCGTGTTTAACGTAGTACGCCAGCGCATCGGGTGCTTGGTGTTTGTGGCTGAAGTCGTCTTTAGCGAATCGGTTGGCCCAGCCTTCCAACAGCGTGCTTAGGCTCTCGGGATAGTCGTTTGGGACTTGCACTCCAAAAGTGAAGTCTCTTAGCCAGTGGCTCTGCCCTGAGACAGGATACAGCCAGGCAACCGAAATCCTGTTCTTCCACAGTGGGCAACGCGCGCGAATGGTGACAGCATTTCGCCCCCAGTTGAATCCAACTCCCTTTACTGCATCAACGACTTCCAGAAGACGCCGGGCTGCATCACGTGTACCCGGGTCGTCAAATCTGTCAAAGAAGGTCTGCCTCGTCATGCGCTGGGACGTAGAACGGCCTCTGATGGCGATGTCGTGACCCGACCCAGCACGCGAGGCACTAGCATCTGACGGCTCGTCTCGCCGCTGAAGCGTTTGATTTTGACGGCCAGTACCTCGATATTCGGCATCTGTTCGTTGAGGAAGGTCACCACGCGCTCAAGCGTGTCCGGTATCTCGTCGGCCACGAAAAGTAGTCGGATTCGCTTGGCGGCGAGATTGACGCGGACCCGTTCCCAGAAGTCGTCCGCGTTGGGCTCTCCATCGGAATCAAGCAGTTCGCCAAGGGCTTCGTCAGCGTCATCCCTTGATTCCTCAAAGCTGCGACGTATGTCATCCACTTTCCATGTGCTGGTGGCGTGTGCCGCGTAGTCCATCATCTGGCCGACGACTTCCCGCCGCGTCTCCCTGTTTTCTCCGCGCTTAACTTCGACAAGCGTTGGAATGGCGTCTTGGTCTATGAGCAGGTGGTCAACCGCCCAGATGCTTGCCGAATCCGGTGTTTCGGCGATTCCTTGCTCACGCGTTATGAGAATCCAACGGCGGGGATCTTCGGGGCGAATCTGTTCGCCTGCGAGCAGGTCGGGATGGTCGGCAATCAATGCCTGGAGATGCTCTTCCTGCTCGAAGCGTCGCTCTTCGAGAGGTTCCAAGTTTTCCCGCTCGTCCATCGCGTATATTCGTTCCGTCATTCACGGCCTTCCTGGGGTTCCCACTCTTGCGGAAACAACATCGCGCGCCTTCGCGCGGGCCGTGCATTCACCCTCACCCTAGCCCTCTCCCTCAAGGGAGAGGGGACTCGCCTTCCTCGGCGCGCCGGCTATCCGCCTGCCTCGGCGATTGCCTTGGACACGGCGCCTGGGTTCAGCGGCAGGCTCGACATGCGCACGCCGGTCGCATCGTGTACGGCGTTGGCTACTGCGGCCAGCGGAGGCACGATGTTGGCCTCGCCCACGCCGCGCACGCCGTAGGGATGGCCGGGGTTGAAGACCTCGACTATCACGCTCTCGATCATCGGAAGGTCGAGAGATGTGGGCATACGATAATCGAGCAGGCTCGAGTTCGCCAAAGCGCCCTGGTCGTTCAGGTAGTACTCCTCGTTGATGGCCCATCCCACGCCCTGCGCGGTGCCGCCCTGCATCTGGCCCTCCACGTAGCTGGGATGGATGGCGGTGCCCACGTCCTGGAACGCGGTTATCCGCAGGATGTCTATCTTGCCAGTGTCGGGATCAACTTCCACGTCGATGATGTTCGCAGCGTAGGAGCCGCCGGAGCCGCCAGGGTTTATGTTGGCGCGACCGACCACGGGACCGCCCGTCTGCGGGAGCACCGCCGCGACCTCCTCGAACGTCATGCTCAGCTCGGGGTCGGACGAGTGGCGCAGCGCGCCGTCCACGTACTCCACCTGGTCGGCGGTAGTCTCCCACAGCAGCGCGGCGCGCTCGATGAGCTGACGCTTGACGTCGTTGGCGGCCTCGTACGCGGCCCAGCCGGTCTTGAACGCCACGCCGCTGCCGCCCGTGTTGGAGGTGTAGCCGATGGTGTCGGTGTCCGCGACCTGCGGAATCACGTTCTCGACCGGTATGCTGAGCACCTCGGCGAACTGCTGCGCCACGGCGGTGCGGGTGCCGCCGATGTCCACGGAGCCTTCCACCAGGCTGACGTTGCCGTTGGACAGCACGTTCGCTACCACGCACGACATTCCGGTGTTGTTGCGGCAGAATCCCATGCTCACGCCTCGTCCCTGGTTGGGGCCTTCGAGAGGAGCGCTGTAGTGCGGATGGGCCTTGATCGCCTCCATAACTTCCTGGGCGCCGATGCGAAGGTTCATCACGCCGTCAGCGCGGCGCGTGCCCTCCCTGGCCGCGTTGAGCAGGCGCAGGTCCACCGCGTCCATGCCCAGGCGTTCGGCCAGCTCGTCCACGACGCACTCGGCGGCGAAAGCGACGATCGGCGCTCCGGGGGCGCGGTAGGGCGAAGTCTTAGGCTTGTTGTCCACAACGTCGTAGGAGTCGATCAGCACGTTCTCGATGTTGTAGGGCGCGAAGATAGCCGCCGCGGCGCCCGACAGCGGCGCTCCCGGGTAGGCGCCCGCCTCGAAGGCGTAGTAGGCCTGCGCCGCCGTGATGCGGCCCTCGTTAGTCACGCCCATCTTGATGCGCAGGTGCGCCCCAGAGGTGGGGCCGGTGGCCTCCATGACCTCGGTGCGGCTCATCGTAATCTTGACGGGGTGGCCGCTCTTCCTTGAGAGCGTCGCCGCCACCGGCTCGAGGTAGGGGTTGAGCTTGCCCCCGAACCCGCCGCCTATCTCCATCGGAACGACCTTGATGTCAGAAACGGGTACGCCGAGCACCCGCGCGGTGCCATCCCGGACGCCGAAGTGCCCCTGGCTGCTGCACCAGACGGTAAGCCTGTCGTTGGGCGCCCACCACGCGGTAGCGTTCTGCGGCTCGATGTAGCCCTGGTGAACGGTCTTGGTCCGGAAATCGCGTTCGAGCACCACGTCGGCCTGGGCGAAGCCCTGATCCACGTCGCCAAACCTGTGCTGTTCGTAACCGGCGATGTTGCGTCCCTCGGTGGCCTCGCCGCCCGGAGTCGGCCTGTCCTCCCAATGCTCGTGGAGGATCGGCGCGCCCGCTCTCATGGCGTCCTCGACGTTGGTGACCGCGGGCAGAGGCTCGTACTCGACGTCTATGAGCGCCAGCGCCTCCTCAGCGAAGTGCGGGCTGGTCGCGGCCACCGCCGCCACGGGGTGGCCCTTGTAGAACACCTTGCCCTTGGCCAGGATGTTCTCGCTTACCGGCGAGCCGAGCACTGCCTGCTGGGGCGCCGGCGGCGTAGGCGCGAGGTCCGCGGAGGTCACCACGGCGCGGACGTCGGGATGCGCCTCGGCCCTGCTGGTGTCGATGGACTTGATGCGCGCGTGCGCGTGCGGGCTGCGAAGCACCTTGCCGTGCAGCAGGCCGGGCAGCCGCATGTCGGCGCCGTACAGCGCCCTGCCCGTTACCTTGTCGACGCCGTCATGCCTGATGGGCCGCGTGCCGACTACCTTGTACTCTCTCGTTTCGGTGGACATGCCTACTCCTTGACGTAAACGTTCTGTGGTCCGGCTCAGCCGCGTGCGTAGTCATCGGCCCGTACCGGCCGCGAAGCAATCTTAGCACACTGGGGGATGGGGTAGGTGGCGAACTACTACGCTCCCCTGGAGCCTGTTTCAGATTACCAGGTACCGCCAACACCGTTGTTCCCGCGAAAGCGAGAAGTCTGTTCGTTTCTGCGACATTCTGTGCGCCTCCTAGCTGAAGGTGTCGCCGGTCCCGCGCGAATCTGTAATGCCGGCGCGGGTTGTTGGGACACAAAAGTGGCGCCGCGTGGCAGAGGAGGACAGGGTCACTCAGCCGTGTCTTCACTGCCACAGGGCGCCCACAAGGGACGCCCCTACGGATGCCTGGGGCCTTACCCCGTTTGAGGGTAGGGTTTCCGGGCCGCGGGGCCGGTTCCTCGCGTGGGCAAGGATAGCACGTATGTGCGTATGTTTCAAGAGGGGTGGCGAAACCCAAATCCACCGCCTGACTTTAGCGGGGGAGGTTTGTGGTGGGGTGGCGAGGGTGAATGTGTGGTTTAGGGCCGTAGGTTGGCACTGACAGGCTCCATGCCATGTCATGGACGGTCGAGGGGTTCCCGAGCTGGTTCGGGAGGCGTACCGGGGGACTTTCGGACGTGGCGAGACCGGCGACTTCGGTTCAGTCGCCTCGAGTGTGGGCGAACTCCTCGGGAGAGTCAGGCTCTGAGCGGCGTGTTTGCCAGGGCCTGTATCCTGCGACGCGCATTGATGAGCAGGTCATAGGTTGGGTGCCCTCTCGCGAGACGGATGATGAGCCTCCTTGCGTGTCTGACCACTCGCCCGGCAACGCAGATGATCCCGAAGCGCACCGCCTTCAGACGCCTGCTCACCCACTCTTCCCCCAGCACCAACTGCTTCATCGCCGAGTTCAGATTGAACGCCATCACCACTATCGCCCACCACGCCGCGTTCGACCCGAACTTCCCCGACGGCAGCCTGCCCCCCGCAAGGTCCTCCTTCAGCACCGAATGCACCTCCTCACCCTTGCCACACCTCTGCCTGTACCACCGGACCAGCTCATCCCCAGGCAACTCTCGGTTCGTCACCATCCCTGTCACCTTGTACCATTTGCCGTTCCCCATCTCCATAATGGGAACCGACAACTTCTCCCCATCCACGTCGAACAGCGGCGGGTTCATCAGACGCTCCCTTATCGCGATGAACCTGTAGTCGGGACTGTTCTTGCTGTATCCCGTCCAACCGGTCACGTAGCACACCTCGGCGTACTGCCGTCTTGTGGCCTCTCGATGCTCACCCTCGGTCCTGTACAGGTCGTGCCATCCTTCCTCCTCGACCTCACTCACCGCCGCCCTGAACTCGGACATCACGTTCACTCCCACACAGAACTCGATCACTCCGAACCGCTCATCCCTTCCCTCTGCGCAGTACTTCAACAGCTCCTTCTGGTAGCCCGCCGAGTCAGACCTCATCATCACCCCGTATCGAGTACGGGGCAGGCTCTTGCTCACGCCTGGGGGCAAACACTCCAGCGACTCCTTCAACACCCTGAGCTGCTCGTAGCCCGCAGGCACCCCGTATCCAGTACGGGGCAGGCCGTTGCCGTCTCTGAACTCGGAGTGCACCACAAGGTCCGCCTCATGCCAGTAGGTGGTCAGCGGCTGGTATGCCTTGTGCTTTTTGTAGCAGTAGCACGCCTGCCGCTTGTGCGTACCTATCAGCGTGGCGTCCATAGCCTGCCCCGTACTCGATACGGGGTCCAATGTCGCCTCGGTGTGCCCAGTATGGCCGCCTGCGAACCTGACCAGGTCCGCGTTGACCTTCCCAAGCCCTCTCAGCGCGTCGTTGGACGCCGGTATGAACGCCTCGCGAGACCGTCTCCTGGACTCCTCAGCCTCGTCGTGGAAACGGTCCAGATACCTGAACACCGCCGTGGGCGACGGCACCAAACGGCTACGCTCCTTACGCCACCTTCTGCGCTGTGCCCTGCGCTCCGCCCGCCGCATCCCGTGAGTCTCCGCGGTGAGCAGCGCCCTGCCCAGTCCCTCGTCCTTCTCCAGCAGCCGCAGGTCATCTACCGACTCCCCTCCGGCCAGGTTGAGCATCATCAGCGCCGTCACCATCTGGGCGCCTGTCCATCCCTGAGCGCCCTCTCTCACTCCCACGTGACTGCGCACCGACTCCCCCAGTCGCGCAACAGAGGCCAGGTCCAGGTATGCCGGCAACCCCGACCCTTCGGCAGGCTCAGGGCAGGCCAGGCTGTCATCCCTGTGGACTCGTTCTCCTCTGCGTAGTGGAAAAGAAGCGTACCCTGCTGCATAATAGTCGCACCTCGTTGGTGATGGGTTGTTGTTGTTACCTACCATCATAGCCAGCTTTACAGCTGGCTCCAACGAGGCCTTCTTTTGCAACTAGGCGGTGGATTTGGGCGAAATTGCGGGGTCGGGGCGGATTGGTGGGTAGAAATGGTGCAGACGTGGGGACGACGTGGGTCGTGTGTGGGGTTGGATGGGTCAGAGCCGGGGAACGGATGGCGCGGGAGGGTGACACTTTTTTCGGGAACCGGGAGCGAGTGGGTCGGGTTTGGGCGAGGTCGTGTCGCCGGGGTGTGCGTTGGGGCGTCCGGTGGACATTGGCTAAGCAATAAGGCGAACGCAAGGCGATGGCGGTAGGTTCAGAGTCGAGCGCGGGGGCAGGCTGTTCGCGAGGGAGACGGTTTTGGGCGCACCTAGTAATCTGAAACAGGCTCGCTCCCCTGCCTTGGCGGGAGAGGGTTAAGGGAGAGGACTCTTGGACGGGCTAGGCTACACGCCGTAGTCCACGTCCTGGCGGGCGGGGCCGCCGGAGACGCCCACAGGCGAGCCGTCCGCACGCCAGCAGGCCGCGCCGTAGATCTGGCCGGCGGCGTGGTCGAACATCACTCCGTTCATGCCGCCCGCAACGCGGGCCACTACGCTCACGTCGTGGCCCTTCGACGCCAGAGCCTTCCTGGTGGCCGCGGATACACCCTCCTCGACCTCGAACTGCTGCCCTTGAGTCCAGACGCGGGGCGCCTCGACCGCCTCTTGCAGGCTCATGCCGTGGTCGAGCACGTTCACTATGGCCTGCAGCACCGACGCGAAGATGCGCGTTCCGCCGGGCGTCCCGAGCGCGAACAGGGGGCGTCCGTTTTCCAGCACGACGGTGGGAGACATGCTGGAGAGCATCCGCTTGCCCGGCGCGATCGAGTTCGCCGTGCCCGGGTGCGGATCGAAAATGTACATGTTGTTGTTCAGCAGCATACCCGTCCCCGGGACCGTTACCTTCGAACCGAAGGCCTCGTGTATGGTCTGCGTCATGGAGACGACGTTGCCCTCGCCGTCGGCCACGGTGAAGTGGGTGGTGTCTCTAGACTCTCCGAGCACCGCCGTCACCTCGCCAGCGGCGTAGGAGCCCGCGCGGTCAAGGTCTATCTCCCCTCTTCTCAGGTCGGCGTATCGCTTGGAGGTCAGCCACTCTACCGGCACCTCCACGAAGTCGGGATCGCCCAGGTACTCGAACCTGTCCGCAAAGGCGATCTTGAGCACCTCGGCCAGCACGTGCGCTGATGCGCCGGTGCCATAACCCATCGCGCCCACGTCGAACCCTTCCAGGATGTTGAGCGCTTGGACTATGTGCACGCCGCCGGAGCTGGTAGGTCCCACAGCCACGATGTCCCGCCCGCGGTAGCTGCCCCGCACCGGCTGACGGTACTTGATCTCGTAGGAGCGCAGGTCGTCCTGTGTGATGATCCCGCCGTTGGCCCGCATGTCCTCGGCTACCGTGCGGCCCAACTCGCCGCCGTACAGTTCATCCGAGCCGTTTTCGGCGATCCGCCGGAGCGTGCGCGCGTAGTCCTTGCGAACGACGGCCTGTCCCACGGAGGGCGGTTCGCCGCCCGGCAGAAACACCTCTTTCGTGGCGGGAAAGCGCGCCAGGTCTTCCCGGTTGTCGGCGATTATCTTGACCAGGTAGGCGCTCGCCGGAAAGCCCCTCTCGGCGTAACGTATGGCGGGCTGCATCACGGTGTCCAGGTCGAGCCTGCCGTAGCTCTCGATCAGGTGGCACCAGCACTTGAGATTGCCCGGCACGCCGACCGCCAGGTATCCGAGCCGGTTCTTGCGTCCGGCGGCCTCCAGGTAGTCGGGCCAGGTGTCCGAGACCGGCTCGTACATGCGCTCGGATGCCGCCGCGGGCGCTACGGCGTAGTTGTCGATGGTAATGGACTCACCGGAGGATGCGTCGTAATAGTTCACCATGCCGGCGCCGAAGATGCCGACCATCATCGGCTCGACCACTGTGAGCGCGAACGCGGTCGCGACGGCCGCATCCACGGCGTTGCCGCCCATCGCCAGCATCTCCGCGCCCGCCGCCGACGCCATGGGGTGGTTGGAAGCCACCATGCCGCGCGAGCCAGCGGCGGACTTCTTGAATGGGACAAAGGGACTGCCTGCGTGCTCGCGCCAGCCGTTGTTCACGTCGACACCTCGAATGTGGAGTGGGGCGGGAGCGATTGTACCATACGGCCTGTTATCCAAAATTTTATCTTCACACTTTATTCGTGCTGCTTTACTCTAATCTACGGCCACGCCAGCCACGCCAGCCACGGCGACCACGACCACGGCGACCACGATGACCACGGCGGACATGACGACCACGGCCACGCTGGGCACGATCACCACGACGAGCTGTGATTCGCCAGCCGGCGCAGCCTGTTCATAGGCCTGGTGCTCATCACCACCTACATGTTCGCCGAGATTGTGGGCGGCATATTGTCGGGCAGCCTGGCGCTGGTAGCGGACGCCGGTCACATGGCGACGAACGCCGCGGCTATCGCGCTGGCACTGCTGGTCACGTGGCTGGCAGACAAGGGCCCTACGGCGGAGCGCACGTTCGGCTTCTACCGCACCGAGATTCTGGCGGCGCTATTCAACGCGGTCAGCCTGTGGGTCGCCGCCGGGTACATCCTCATCGAGGCTTACAACCGATTCGTGGACGTGCCGCACATCGAGGGCGTGGAGGGCGTTACGATTGTCCACGACCTTCACGTATGGACTATCTCGTCGGGCTACGACGCGTTGAGCGCGCACGTGCTTGTGGACCGGAATTACCACGGCGGCTTCGACGCCCTGCTGAACAGGCTGCGGGAGGTGGTCAAGGGTAGATACGGCATTACCCACGTAACCCTGCAGATGGAGTACTCCACCACCGAGTGCGACGAGGCGCATCCGCCGTGGAGCCTGCTCACCGAGAAGCGACTGGCTCGCGCCGAGGGCCTGCTGGAGCCGGACGCCGCCGGCTGACCCGGTTAGCCCGGCTACGCCTCAGTTCCGCCGAAGTAACGAGCCAGTTCGTCCCTCTCGAACTCCGGTAGCAGCGCTGTCCCTGACGGCGTCCGCAACGTAAGCCCCTCGTCCGCCGGCGTAACCCGGCCAATCTCCCACGCGGGGATGCCTTCGACGTCCAGCGCCTCGATGAGCGGCGCGGCGTCTTCGGACGCGACGGTTGCCAGCAGCGCGCCCGAGGCTATCAGCCCCAGTGGGTCCAGGCCCAGGGCGTCGCAGAAGGCGCGGCAAGCCGGCAGAACTGGAATCGCTGCCAGCTCCAACTCCAGCCCCACGCCAGCGGCCACGGCAAGCTCTCGCAGCGCCGTGGCCAACCCGCCCTCTGTCGGGTCGTGCATCGCGTGCACAGGTACCGCCATGCGCGCGACTTCCGCGTCTTTCCTGACGCTGATGCCCGGGGAGAAGAGCATCTCCCTGGCCTCTTCGACCAGACGAGGCGGGACGCCCGCCGCGGCGAGCTCGGCCCCGGCCTCGCGCGCCAGAATCGCTGTGCCTTCGATAGCGATGCCCTTTGTCAGCACCACGCTGTCGCCCGGCCGCGCGCCCGACGTGAGCACCACCTCGTACTTGGCCGCCTCGCCCAGCAGCGCGCCGACCGCGATGGGGCGCGGCAGGCCGTGGGTGACCTCGGTGTGCCCGCCGATGAGCGCAATACCGTGGGAGCGGCAGGCGTCGAGCAGCTGGTCGAATATGGCGCGCACTTCGGCCTCGGACACGCCCTCCGGCAGCAGCAGGGTCGCCATGAGCCAGCGTGGCGTGGCCCCCATGACGGCCAGGTCGTTCGCGTTGACCTGTACCAGGTACCAGCCGATGAGATCGGTCGCGAATGTAATCGGGTCGGACTTGGCCACCAGGTAGCGGTCGCCCATGTCGATGAGCGCGGCGTCCTCGCCCGGGCTCGCGCCCAGCACGACGCGAGAGTCGACGCGCTCGATCTTGCCGAGCAACTCTGTCAGCATGTCAAGGGGTAGCTTTCCAGCGAGCATAGCGCGCACCTCACGTCTGTTCTGGGAACGCCGCCGATGCTATCATAGCGCGGTGATGATTGGCGCGGTTTTCTTCGATCTGTACGGTACCCTCGCGGGTTTCAAACCCTCAAGATATGAGATCCAGTCCACCGCCTGCGCGGACTTCGGCATCAGCGTGACGCCGGACGGAATCCTGCGGGGCTACAGGCTGGCCGACACATTCATGGCGGAGCAGAACCGGGTCAGGCCGCTACGCTCGCTCAGCGACGCCGAGCGCGAGGACTTCTTCGCGGGGTACGAGCAGCGCGTGCTGAAGGGCTCGGACGTCGAGGTGACAGTGGAGCGGGCGGCGCAGATCTGGCGGCGGGTCCGGCAGGTGCCCTACGCCATGGCCCTGTTCGATGACGTGGCTCCCACGCTGGAGACGCTCAGGTCGCGGGGCCTGACGCTGGGTGTGGTGACCAACATGAACCGTGGTAGCGGCGAGATTCTGGCGGACTTCGGACTGGAAGGTCGGGTCGATTTCGCGGTGACGTCGATAGAGGCCCGGTCGGAAAAGCCGCACGCGCCCATCTTCCGGGAGGCGCTGCGCAGGGCGAACGCGGAGCCGCGCGAGGTCGTACACGTTGGCGACCAGCTCGAGTCGGACGTGGAAGGCGCGCGCCGCGTCGGCATCACGCCGGTGCTGCTGGACCGGGACGGCAACCACTCCGGCGTTACCCACTGCCACCGCATCGAGGCGCTGCCCGAGCTGCTGGCGCTGCTGGAGTCCCTGGCCCGCGAGGGCGGCGCCTCGCACTGACGCTGTCGCCCAACGTAGGGGCGGTTCGCGAACCGCCCTGGAGGACTGCTCAGTCCCCACCCCCGACGCAGCGTCGGCTCCGGGCTCTCCCTGCCTCGTCGCCCCCCGTCAGGACTTTTCCTGCTCACGCCAACACCTGAGGCATCGCGGTTTGGCGTAGCTTATGTTCTTACGTTGCTGGCCGCAGGATATGCAGAAATTCTCCGCATAGTCCAACTTTTTGTATTCCGCCCACTTCGGGTAGCAGTCGTCGCACAGCGGTCGATCGAGATTTAGCGCAACTCCCTGCCCGCACCTTATGCAGTGGCCCTGGGCAGTAGACCTCGGCGGGCGGGCCGCTTTTCTTGTCTTCGTAGTTGCCTTCGCCGCTCTAGCCTGTGAGGCTCTATTGGGAGCCTCCAGAGGCTTGATTCCTACTGTCACTTTGTCCTCGATGAAATCAATAATCTCCTTATGTAAAACGCGGTCGGAAATCCGGACTGCTATCTCAGTTGAGTCTCGGTCAGAAGAACTGTGGAGATTCATTGACGTGACAATTACTTGCTCTTCGTTGGCAAAGATCTTGGCGTGAAGTCGCTCCACTAGGTAGACATCGGCTCCCCATTCAATCAGTTGCTCGATGTGCTCCTTCTCATCTTTCTCCTGTTCCTTTCGGCAAACCGCAGTCACGTCAAGCTTTTGGGCTGCCCGCTTCACCTCATTTCGTAGATGGTTCGTGTACTTGTTGTACGGGGAAACCAGAATCACTCTTTCACTTGCGTCCTCAATGAGCTTTATGATCGCAGGCAGAATGTCCTGATTTGTCACCAATTCGACCGTCGAAGTTTCTGCAAGACTGCGGCCGGGTTCAGTCATTGCATTGCGGATGGCGTCGAATACCACTATTGGTCCCCACTATCGCTAAAGCTCACATTGATTGGCTATTCTAGCACGTTCCTGTAGAGATCGTGCTACGCCGCGCCGGCTGACAGCACGCGCGCGCGGAAGTCGGCGAGCCGCCGGACGGCGTCGGCGAGCGCGGCCTCCCAGCCGGAGGCGGCGCCGTCCACCCTCATGCGCAGCTGCGTGTTGCCGACCTCGACCGCGCGACCGACGGCCCGCTGCAGCGCCGGCCTCGCGCCGCCGACGCTATCGCGCAACTGGATGACGATTCGCTCGGACTGGCGCGTGACGGCGACGATGCCGGCCTCTCGGGCGCTTATCCTGAGCCGCGTCATGTAGAGCAGGTTCTGCGCCTGCCAGGGCAGCGGGCCGAACCGGTCTCTCAGCTCGTCCTCCACGTCGTTCACCGCCTCAGTCTTGGACAGCCTGGCAAGCCTGTTGTAAAGGTCGATGCGCGCGGGCAGGTGCTCCACGTAGTCTTCGGGCAGGCTCGCCGGTATGCCCAGGTCGAGCTTCGGCCCCTCCGCCGGCAGCTCTGCCGTCGCGAACGCGCCCGGTTCTCGCTCACTCTCAGCCTGTTCCGCTCCGCCCGCGCCGTTCCGCCCGACGCCGCCTGTGGCCCGGAGTTCCTCGACGGCGTTGGAAAGTAGCTGCGTGTAGAGATTGAACCCGACGGCGTGGATGTGTCCGCTCTGCTCGGCCCCAAGGATGTTGCCGGCGCCCCTGATTTCGAGGTCCTTCATGGCGATGCGAAAGCCCGCGCTCAGCTCGGACGCCGCCAGCATCGCCCGCAGCCGCTTGTCCGCCGCCTCCGTAAGGCTGCGCGCCTTGGGCACGAGCAGGTAAGAGTACGCACGGCGGGAGCCGCGGCCCACCCGGCCGCGTAGCTGGTAGAGTTGGGCCAGGCCGAAAGCGTCGGCGCGATTGACTATCAGCGTGTTGACGTTCTGGATGTCGAGGCCCGACTCGATTATCGTCGTGCACACGAGCACGTCCATCTTGCCCTCGGCGAAATCCAGCATCGTGTTCTCTAGCTGGCCCTCGGGCATCTGGCCGTGCGCGACTCCCACCTCGGCCTCGGGTACGATCCGCCTCACGTAACCGGCCATGTAGTCGATGTTGTACACGCGGTTGTGCAGGAAGTAGACCTGCCCCTGCCTGTCGAGCTCCCGGAGAATCGCCTCCCGTACCAGGTCCTCGCTGAACTCCGACACGTAGGTCTTGATGGGCAGACGCTCTTCGGGCGGCGTCTCGATGGTGCTCATGTCGCGCACGCCGGCCAGGGACATGTGGAGCGTTCGAGGAATGGGCGTCGCCGTCATGGTGAGCACGTCGACCTGCTCGCGCATCTGTTTGAGCCGCTCCTTGTGGGCCACGCCGAAGCGTTGCTCCTCGTCCACGACCACGAGTCCCAGATTCTTGAAGCGCACGTCCTTTTGCAGCAGGCGATGCGTTCCCACGCATATATCCACCTCGCCCTCGGCCAGCCGCCGCACGATGTCGCGCTGCTCCCGGTCGGTACGGAACCTGCTCAGCGCCTCGATCCTCACGGGATAGGCGCCCAGGCGCTGTGTGAACGTCATGTAGTGCTGCTGGGCCAGCACGGTTGTCGGCACGAGGATGGCGACCTGCAGACCCTCCATGACAACCTTGAAGGCGGCGCGCAGGGCTATCTCGGTCTTGCCGTAGCCCACGTCGCCGCAAATGAGCCTGTCCATGGGCCGGATCGACTCCATGTCGGACTTCACCTCGGAGATTGTGGAAAGCTGGTCAGGCGTCTCCTCGTACGGAAACGACTCCTCCAGCTCTGACTGCCAGTGCGTGTCGGGGGCGAAGGCGTAGCCCTCCGAAAGCTCTCGCGAGGCGTACAGCGCGAGCAGCTCGGAGGCCATCTCCCGCGTGGACCGCTCCGCCCGCGCCTTGGCGCGACGCCACTCCTGCGTGCCGAGGCGCGTTAGCGATGGCGGGCGGTCCAGCGGCGCGACGTATGGCCCGACCCGATCGAGGTGCTCCATCGGCACGTACAGCTTGTCGCCCTGGGCGTACTGGAGTGTGAGGAATTCGCCATCCTGGCCACGCGGGCCCTTGCCCGTACCCACGAACCTGCCAATGCCGTGCTCCACGTGCACCACGTAGTCCCCGGGGTTGAGCTCGGATAGGAAGGCCGCCCGCCTCATGGTATTGCGCCTGGCGGAGCTGCGCCGCTTGGCAACGCCGAAGACCTCGGCGTCGCTGAATACGACCAGTTCGCCCGAAGGCGTGGACAGCGTGAATCCCTCCTGCAGGCCCGCGCCCTCCGCCTGGAGCACACTGACCGAGCCGGGCGGCCTGTCGTCGTCGAGGTCCGGACCGACGTTGGCGTCGACTCCGTAGCTGTCCAGTATCTCGCCCAGCCGCCTCGAGTGGGACGTGACCGCGACCACGCGCCGCTCTTGACCGGCAAAGCCGTCCACGTCCTCGACGAAGTCTTCGAGCTTGCCGAAGTACGCAGGCGCGGCGCCGAAAGGCAGAACGTGCGAGGCCGCCTCGTCGCGCTCGCCCGCTGCCGAAGGCTCAACGTCCAGACGCCTGGCGAATCGGCCCATCCGCTCCTCGACCTCGTGCCACGCGAAGTGGGAAGAGGGGAACAGCTGCGGGAGCTCGCCCCGCCGTTCCTTTGCCTCGCGCAGGTGTTCCGTGCGCTCCTCGACGTCCCACGCCGCGCCGGCGACGCGGCCCGGGCGTACCACCACCAGCATCCCGCCATCGGGCAGATAGTCGAACAGGGAGCCGTGATTGAAGAAACCCGCGTAGAACTCCAGCTCCTCCACGTCGTAGCCGTCCAGGAGCGCGTTGAACTCGTCCTGAAGCCTCTCCGCCGACGCCGGAACGCAGTTGGAGACGTCGACGCGGCTGAGCCGAGCGTCGAGCCGCTCGCGAGGCGTGAGCGACGGCAGGGTCTCACGCGCCGGGATGATCGTTACGCTCTCAACGGCGTGCGTGGAGCGTTGCGTGAACGGGTCGAACTCGCGGATGGTGTCAATCTCGTTGCCCCACAGCTCGACGCGGACGGGCGCTTGCGCGCCCACTGGGAAGACGTCGATAATGCCGCCGCGCCGGCCGAACTGGCCAGGGGCCGAAACCGAGCTTTCGAACCGGTAGCCTATTCGCCGCCAGAGGTCCAGCGTCTCGTCGAGGTCCAGGCTGTCCCGCAGACCGATGTCGTGGCTGCTCTCCCCGAAACTGCGCCTGTCAAGCGTCTTCTGCGTCGCCGCGGACGCCGACGCCACGACGGCGGGCGGTCGCGTCTCTCCGGCGACGTGGAGCGCCGCGAGCGTGGAGAGCCGCTGCTGGATGGTGCCGTCGTCCGAGGCCAGGCGCTCGAATGGCAGCGTCTCGGTCTCGGGGAAGTGGAGCGCGCACGACTCGCCGCCCCAGAGCTGCATCTGTTCGTAGAGTCGTCGCGCGTGCTCAGGCAGCGGCGCGACGACGACCATGGGCACGTCCAGCTCGCGCCAAAGCTGTACGAGCGCGAACGGGACGGACTGTTCGGGGACGATCAGCTTTTCGTGCGAGCGCTTCCGCATCAGCGACTTCCGCAGCTTTGCGAACTGCGGCGTGCCGCTCAGCAGACGCCCAAGCGAGCTAAGCCTCATCTGACACCGTCATTGCGGCCTCCTTGCGAGTGCTCCGGCGCGCGTAATCGGGAACGCGCGAATTGGCCGGTCCAGCGTCGCCGGACCGGCTCGATTGAAATGTTCACCATGGCGCCGCTATGGCGCCGAGTGCCGAAGGTCGGAGTCGAACCGACACGGGATTTAACTCCCAACGGTTTTTGAGACCGCCGCGTCTACCATTCCGCCACTTCGGCGCACTTGGGGCGCGGCCCGGTCGAGCCGTGCCCGTACATTATCCGCCAGGGACGGCAGCCGGTCAATCAGGCTGGCGCGCAGAACGGGGGAGTCAAGAGGGTGTACCGATCTTGTCATACGCGCAGCCCTTTCACACTCACCCCGTATCTAGCACGGGGCAGTCTCTAACCTTCTCCCATCGAGGGAGAGGGAACTGGAGAGACCTCACATGTCGATCTTCTTTTCGCCGGATAGGTAGGCTTCCGGCTCCTTCTGGAACGCCCGGTTGCAGCCCGGGCCGCAGAAGTAGTACGTGACGCCCTCGTGCTCCCAGGTGCCGCCGTTGGGGCGCTTGGTGTCCACCTCCATGTGGCAGACCGGGTCAGTCGCCATCAACTCTTCGCCGCGCCTGCTGAAAAATGGAATTCGCAAAGTCGCCGCCTCCCCTGTTACGTCTTCGGAATGTGGGGCCTGAACCGCCTCAGCCGCAGCGAGTTCGCCACGACCGAAACGGAACTTATCGCCATCGCGGCCGCCGCGAGCGTGGGATTCAGGAATCCCAACTCGCCGAACACCGGACGCAGAGCCTCCGGCACTCCTCCGGCGAACAGCGGATAGAGCACACCCGCCGCGACCGGTATCAGCGCGACGTTGTATGCGAACGCCCAGAAGAGGTTCTGCCTGATGGTGCGCATGGAGGCTCGGCTGAGCTGTATCGCGACGCCGACTCCGCCGAGCTCGCCGCGCACCAGCGTTATCTGGGCCGACTCCATCGCGACGTCGGTGCCGGTGCCGATGGCGATTCCCACGTCGGCCTGGGCCAGCGCGGGGGCGTCGTTGATGCCGTCGCCCACCATGGCCACCACGCGGCCCTCCACCTGCAGCCGCTTGACGAACGCGGCCTTGCCCGCCGGCAGGACCTCCGCAACTACGCGGTCGATGCCTGCCTGCGCGGCCACGGCCTCAGCCGTCAGCCGTCCGTCGCCCGTGAGCATCACCACCTCGATACCCCGGTCGCGCAGCGTAGCTACGGCGGCCGGGGAGTCCGGCTTGAGCGTGTCGGCCACCGCGACGAGCCCCTCGATGCGCCCGCCTGCGGCCACGTAGATGGGAGTCTTGCCCTGCCCGGCCAGGCGGCGCGCCTCGTCCGCGAGCGATGCGACGTCCAGGCCCTCGGCGCGCATCAACGCCTCGTTGCCCAACGCCACGCGTCTGCCGTCCACAACAGCCGTGATACCCAGCCCGGGTTTCGCCTCAAAGTCGCTCGATGGCAGCAGACCCAGCCCGCGCTCGGCCGCGGCCGCGACTATCGCCGCACCCAGCGGGTGCTCGGAGCCGCCCTCCACCGACGCGGCCAGGCTCAGCAGCGCGTCTTGGTCCACGTTGTGAGCCACGACGTCGGTAACGGAGGGCTTGCCCGCCGTCAGCGTGCCGGTCTTGTCCAGCACCACCACATCGACCTTGTGAGCGCGCTCCAGCGCCTCCGCGCTCCTGAACAGGATTCCGTATTCCGCGCCCTTGCCGGTTCCGACCATCACCGCCGTCGGCGTCGCCAGGCCCATCGCGCAGGGGCAGGCGATGATGAGCACGGCGACCGAAGTGAGCATCGCGTACAGGTGGGCGGGTTCCGGGCCGAACACGAGCCACACCGCGAAAACGGTCGCGGCTGTGAGCACCACCGCCGGGACGAAGTACGCCGACACCACGTCGGCCAGCCGCTGGATCGGCGCGCGGGAGGCCTGCGCCTCCTCAACGAGCGCAACGATGCGGGACAGCATCGTGTCGGCTCCCACGCCCGTGGCCCGGAAGGTGAGTACGCCGGTGTTGTTGAGCGTTGCACCAAACACCGCGCTGCCCGGGCCCTTCTCGACCCACGCACTCTCGCCGGTCAGCATCGCCTCGTCGACCGACGAACGGCCCTCGACTACCTCACCGTCCACGGCAATCTTCTCGCCGGGGCGAACGACGACAAGGTCTCCGACCACGATGTCGTCCACCGGCAAATCGATCTGCTCGCCGCCGCGGTATACCCTTGCCGTTGCGGGCCGCAGGCCCATCAGAGATCGTATCGCCTCGGACGCGCGGCCCCGCGCCTTAGCCTCGAGATAGCGCCCGACAAGTACCAGTCCGATGATAGCGGTGGAGGTGTCGAAGAAGGTCCCGGCGTCGCCGAGCGCGAAGATGCTCGCGCTTCCGAAAAACGTCGCCGCCGCGCTGTAGAAGAAGGCGACGGACGTTCCCAGCGCTATGAGCGTGTTCATGTTGCTGGTCCGGTGTTTGAGCGCGCCCCAGGCGCCGGCGTAGAACTGGCTGCCGGCCCAGAACTGCACCGGCGCCGCGATGGCGAGAAGCAGGTAGTCCATAGAGAAGGGGAGCACGTCACCGGCGGCGGGTATTGCCATGAGCGCCATCACGACCGCGGCGGCGGCAAGGCTGACGACGAACTTGGCCCTGAGCTTGGAGGTGTCCTTGGCTGTAACCGCCTCGTCCGGCTCGCCGGTCAGCAGCGCGGCCCCATACCCCGCGTCCTCGATCGCGTGTCGCAGGCCGGCGGGGCCGGCGACACCCGGCACGTACTCGACCGTGGCGCGTTCCGTGGCGAGGTTCACGTGGGCGCTCAGCACGCCCTCGACCCCGCCGAGCGCACCCTCGACGTGCGACACGCAGGACGCGCAGGTCATTCCGATTACGGCGAGAGTAGTCTTGGCCTTCCCCACGCCGTAGCCGGCGTCCTCGATGGCGTCGATAGCCTCATCGAGCGCCGCTTCCGAGCCCCACGTCACCGTCGCGCGCTCGGTCGCGAGGTTGACCACGGCGCCGCTAACGCTCGGCACGCCCACGAGCGCGTGCTCCACGTGCGACACGCACGCCGCACATGTCATGCCCGTAACTGGAATGGAGACTCTCTCGCCGGTAGCCACGTGGTTGCCCCTGGGAATTCCGAAGCGCCGCACCCGCCTACAATGGCGAGCGGACCTTTGGCACATGATACGCGCGGGCCAATCCGCCGGTCAACGACTGCCAGCACCGCCAGCCCTTTCCCCCTTGAGAGGGGAAGGTTAGTGCCTGCCCTGAGCCTGTCGAAGGGATGGGGGTGAAGCCACGCTCTATCCCCTCTCCCTTGATGGGAGAGGGTTAGGGTGAGGTGATGTCACACGCAGTCCCCGGGCCGCTCCTACTGGGCGCCCTCGACGGAAGCCACGAAATCAAGCTCCAGCCGTATCTCGTCGTCCAGGCTCAGGATGAACGCCAGTCTCGGTTTGCTCATTTCGAAGTAGTCGAACGTGAACACCGCCACCGCCTGGCCGGTGATCTGCGGCCCGAACTCCGCCGTGACCTCCCACTTAACCACCTTGGTCACGTCCCTCACGGTGAAGTCACCGATCAGCATGAATGTCGCCTGCCCGTTGTCCGGCAGCGGCCAGGGCAGGTCTATAGCCTCACTCACCGCCAGCCGAGCCTCAGGGTAGGTCCCTGTCTGCAGCGTGTTGCCACGCAGGTAGTTGTCGCGGCGGTCCGAGTCGCTCCTCAACGTTGACACGTCCACTACCAGGGCCGACAGCTCCGGCATAACCCTGCCGTCGGCGTCGAAGACAATGCTGCCGGAGACGTTCGGCGTCTCGCCAATGGCGTCGTTGGGCAGATCCCGATTGGCAAGCTGCTCACCGATCACGTAGCGGGCCAACGACTCATCACCGATGGTGACGGTCACCCTGCCCTCGCCGCCTGACGCACCAGGCTGGACCGCCTCCGCCGTCGGGTCCTGGGCGGGAGCCAACTCGCTCGCGCTGGGCGTGTCCGGTGGCACGCTGGGCCGAACAACCGTCGAGGTCGGCAGCGTCGCTGGGGGTGGCGTCGGCGGCTGTTGGGCGGGTGCCGCCCCGGTTGCCGTTGGCGGCCGAGGTGGCGCGCCGTCAGAGTCCGTGGAAGAACCGCAGGCGGCTAATGCGAACAACGCCGCGGCACCTATAAGCAATGCTACGGGTAGCAGGGGCAAACGATGCGCGAATAGTCTCATACGGGTTCTCCCGTCCAAGCGGTCGTCAAAGGGGAAACACCGAGTACGGCGCCGCTGGCGGACGGCGGCCACCATGCGGCCCGTGTGGCCCTCACGCGTAGCCTACTGGACGGTGATGACACCCACCATCCCGTTCAGCTCGTGCGGGATGCAGATGAGGTTGTACGTGCCCGGCTCGTCGAAGGTGAAGGTGACTTCCTTGACCTCGCCCACGTCGACGTCGATGTCGAAGCTCGTGCCATCGATGGTGAACGTGTGGTACACCGCCTCAGCAGAGAGAGTGAAGGTCACCTTCTCTCCGACCGAAAAGCTGAAGTCCGCGGGCTCGTATGAGTAGGGGCCTCTGCCGTCGTTGTCCAGCAGGTCCACGGTGACAGGAGTGCCTCCACCGCCTCCTCCATTCTCAGGCCCTGTGGGGGTTGGAGTCGCCGGAACCGCGGGCGCGGGAGGTGGCAGAGGGGGTGAGGCACGCATGAAAGCGGCCATTGGCTCCGGCTCGCTCCCGCACGCCGCAATTGCGAGCACCAGCAGACCAAGAATCGGCGCTGAGAGGACCAATCTCTTGAGCACATCGCCTCCTGTAGTAGCGAAAACCGGCCTCGAGTGCAGGTGGGCCAAGCCTGGCACAGGCATTCGTTACATATTTCACACAGATTAGCACCTCGCACCTACCAAGTCAATTCAGCCGCGCTTGACACGGCTGTTCTGCCTTGTTACACTTTGCCGAACATTTGGTCAGGTAGCATATTGAACGTGCGCGCTGGGGGTGACACATGGCAAAGGGCAGGATTTCCGCACGGCAGCAGCGGATTCTGGAATTCATCCGCGACTTCCTGGTGGACCACCACTACCCGCCAACCGTCCGGGACATCCAGACGGGCTGCGAGGTCAGTTCCACGTCGGTGGTCGACTACAACCTCAAGATTCTGCATCGCGAGGGTTACCTGAAACGTTACGCCGGAGTGTCCCGTGGAATCGAACTGACGGACGGCTGGAGCGGCGCTCCCGGCCCCGAAATCCTTCGCGTGCCGGTCCTCGGCAGCATAGCCGCCGGCGACCCGCTCCCTACCTTCGCCTCGGACATTCGCACCGACGATGACTACGAGAACGTCGAGATACCCCAGTCGCTCACAAACGGCAGGTCGGACGTCTATGCCCTCAGGGTAAAGGGAACCTCGATGATCGACGCCCTCGTCGCGGACGGCGACCTCGTGCTGCTCGAGCCGGTTGTACAGCCGGAAAACGGCGACATGGTGGCGGCGTGGCTCCTGAACGACGAAGAGGTCACGCTGAAGCGTTTCTACCTGTATGGCGACACGGTCAGGCTACAGCCCGAGAACGAGACCATGGCGCCCATCGACCTGCCGGCGGACCAGGTGGCCGTCCGTGGTCGCGTCATCGGTGTGTTCCGCACGCTGTAGGCTGTCCACGCGTTCCAAACTTTCCGCGCCTGGATGCGCCGGCCGCTGGACCGGCCACTGGTCGTTCATGGCTTTGCCGAGGGCACCCATTCGCGGGGCGAAACCTATAGGCAGCGCCCCAACCCCGGGCGGCCAGCCGGGGCTACGCCCCCATTTGTGGCGCCGATTCGGGCTCCGCGGGTTCAGGACCGGTTTCTGGAGCCGGCGGCTCGCCATCGGCGTCGGCGCCCCACTCATTGTAGAAGTAGAGGAATACGTCACGCGCGGCCGCGACCAGCGGCACGGCGACTATCACACCCCACAGCCCGGCGATCTCGCTGGCGAGAACGAGTGTGGCCATTATGATCGCGGGGTTGAGGCGGACGGCGCTACCCTGTATGCGCGGCGCGATCAAGTTGTTTTCGATCAGCTGAACGGCCACGTACACGAGCGCGACCCAGATAATCTGCTGGGGTGAGCTCGCGAGCGTGACGAGCAGACCGGGCACTGCTCCCAGCAGGGGGCCGATTATCGGAATCAGGCCGAACAGCCCGGCGACCAGCCCCAGGGTAGCGGCGAATTCGATGCCGAGAATGGACAACCCCACGAATACGAGCAGGCCGACGATGGTGGCGCTTAGTAGCTGCGCCCGCACGTACGAGCCTACGACCTGATTGACCATGAATATGACGTTTCTGGTGTGCTTGCGTCCGGATGGGGGCAGCATCGGGTAGAGGCCCCCAACCACCTTTTCGCGGTCTTTGAGTACGTAGAATAGGAAGAACGGCACCACGGCGAGTCCGATTACAACCGTCACCGCGTTGGATACGCCGCTTACCGTTCGTTCGATGATGCCTTGCGCGGCGTCCGCCAGCACGTTCCCGCCCCCGGCGACGGCCTCTTCAAGCTGAGTCCGCACCTCGACTGGTATCCGCTCGGTTATGTCGTGGGACCAGCTCTCCACGGTGGACCTGGAACGCTCGTACAGTTCCGGAAAGCTCCTGGCCAGCTCCTGCGCTTCCGCGAACAGCGGCGGGATCGTCAGGTACATGATGCCCGCGACAATCCCCGCGAACGTGACGTAGATCAGGAGAATCGCGACGATTCGGGCCGCGTCGGGAGCACGGTGGTGGCCCGGCAGCCGCTTTTCTACAAAAGCGACCGCCGGATACAGCAGTTGGGCCAGCACAGTGCTGATTATGAACGGGAACAGCGCCCCACGCGCGACGTACAGTATGCCCGCGACCACGAGCATCGCGACCGCCACGAGCCCCACTCGCCGCCATCTGTTCCATGCCTGTTGGCCTATGCTCAGTTGCGTCGAATCAGAGGTCTCTCGCTCTGCCATTTGCCAAGCTCCAGACTGCGTTCGTTGGACGAGCGTTTCGCGGATATCCCCTTGCCTGCCCCCGCCAGCCGTTATGCCCGCTATGTTACGCCGATTTGCCTGGGCGTAGAAAGGGCAGGAGAGAAACGGGCCGGTTTCCGCAGCCAAACGCAATGGCCGCGAGCCCGTCCAGGGCAGGCTCCGAATGGCCGCCTCGCTTGACCTCGCGTTCGCCGCTATGTTAGCTTTTTCGCGGAGCGACGCCTGAACACGCCTGACCCCCTGTCTTCCCAAACACAGGGGACATTTTTTGTGGAGGCCGGACTTGATAATTCTCTATCTCGCGATCGCCGCGGGAGTTGTCGCGCTAGTTTTCGCGCTGCTTCTGACCCTCAACGTCCTGCGCCAAGACCAGGGCAACGAGACGGTGCGATTCATAGGTAGGGCCATCCAGGATGGCGCGAGGGCCTTCCTGGTGCGCGAGTACACCGTGCTGGCCGTGTTCGTGGTCATCGTGTTCGTCGTACTGGCCATATTCATCGACTACGACGTGCTCGGCCGGGAGGATGGCGGAGGCGCTTCGGGCCTGCCTTCCACCGCAATCGCCTACCTTGCCGGCGCGATCGGGTCTGCGCTGGCCGGCTACATCGGCATGAGCATCGCGGTGCGGGCCAACACGCGCACCACCGTAAAGGCAATGATCGGTCTCAATCCCGCGCTGAGGGTCGCCTTCAACAGCGGCTCGGTGATGGGGATATCGGTCGTGGGCATCGGGCTTATAGGCATCGCCGCCGCGTACTGGATATTCCAAGACGCCAACATAATCGCCGGCTTCGGCTTCGGCGCGTCGTCCATCGCGCTGTTCGCCAGGGTGGGCGGTGGAATCTACACAAAGGCCGCGGACGTGGGCGCCGACCTGGTGGGCAAGATCGAGCAGGGCATTCCAGAAGACGATCCGCGCAACCCCGCGACCATCGCCGATAACGTGGGCGACAACGTGGGGGACGTGGCCGGCATGGGCGCCGACCTGTTCGAGTCCTACGTCGGCTCCATCATCGCGACCATCACCCTTGCCGCCGTGGGGGCGGCCGCGCTCGGCATGGCCGAGCCGTCGAGCTTCGACTCGGACCTGTTCCTGCTGCCGCTGCTCATAGCCGCCATCGGCATATTCGCCTCCATCATCGGCACCTTCCTGGTGCGCACCGGCGAGGGCGCGAGTATGGGCCGGCTGTTGTGGGCGTTGCGCACCGGCATATTCACGTCCGGCGCGCTCGTGCTGGTGGGCACGGCGATAGCGCTGTCGGTTATGGACATGAGCTTCGACCTGTTCTGGGTCGTCCTGGTGGGCCTGGTCGCCGGGCAGATTATCGGTACAGCCTCCGAGACCTTCACCTCTTACGAGTTCGGTTTCACCCGCGGTATTGCCAAGCAGGCCGAAACCGGCCCAGCCACAGTTATCATCGCCGGCCTCGGTTTGGGTATGCTGAGCACAGTGGTACCCGGCTTGGTCGTGGTCGTGGCGATGTGGCTCTCCTACGAGTTGGCCGACACCTACGGTGTCGCGCTCGCCGCCGTGGGTATGCTGTCCACGCTCGGCATCACCCTGGCGACCGACGCCTACGGTCCGGTCGCCGACAACGCGGGCGGCATCGCGGTGCAGGCGGGGCTGGGCCCCGAGGTGCGCGAGCGCACGGACGCCCTGGACTCGCTCGGCAACACGACGGCGGCCACTGGCAAGGGGTTCGCCATCGGCTCGGCGGTGCTCACCGCCCTCGCGCTGATGGCGGCCTACTCGCAGGTCACCGGCATAGACTCGTTCGACCTCTTGGATATCAGCGTGTTGATGGGACTTCTCGTCGGGGCGATGCTGCCGTTCCTGTTCGCCGCGCTAACCATGCAGGCGGTGGGACGCGCCGCGAACGCGATGGTGCAGGAGGTGCGTCGCCAGTTCCGCGAGATATCCGGGCTCATGGAGGGCACCGCGCCCGCGGACTATGCGCGCGCGGTGGACATAAGCACCAAGGGCGCGATGAGGGAGATGATACTGCCGGGGCTTCTGGCGATAGTCGCGCCCATCGTGGTGGGCGTGATCCTGGGCGCGGCGGCGTTGGGCGGAATGCTCATAGGCGCGATCGCCACAGGCTTCCTGCTCGCAATCATGATGGCCAACGCGGGCGGCGCGTGGGACAACGCCAAGAAGTACATCGAGGCGGGCAACCTGGGCGGCAAAGGCTCCGACGCCCACGCGGCCGCGGTGGTCGGCGACACGGTGGGCGATCCGTTCAAGGACACCTCCGGCCCGGCCCTGAACATTCTCATCAAGCTCATGTCCATAGTCGCGCTGGTGTTCGCACCGCTTTTCCTCTAGCGGCTCGCCGGCGTCGTACGCTGGCGGCCAGGCGAAGGCGCCGTCAGGCCCAGGTGGCGGAATGGAAGACGCGGCGGACTTAAAATCCGCTTCCCTAACAGGAGTGGGGGTTCGAATCCCTTCCTGGGCACCAATTCGAAAAGACAAACGCCCCGGCCATACGGCGCGGGGCGTTTCGTATTGTGTAGGCTGGGAAAGTTAGCCGGCTACCACTGGACGAACATGGGCATGACCACGTGCACGTAGTCGTCCATGGACTCGGCCCCGTCCTCCACGACGACGGGGCGTATCACGCCGGGGCTGGAGGGGGTTGTAGTCTCCAGGGCTACCTTGCCCTCCTCCAAAACTTCCAGAACGTCAATCAGGTACTTGCTGTGGAGCATTCCCCGGACGTAACCGAGGAACTGCCAGAGGCGATAGCGGCCCAGGGCACGGCGGGCGTCCGCACACAAAAGGGGCGTCCGGGCCTTAGTGAAAGCCAACGCCAAGAACGTTGATAGCGCCCTCGGTGACTTTCTCAAAACGGGCATGCTGAACAAGATCAAGGACGGGCGAGCATGATAGTATGTGGCGTCCGAAATTGCTGCCACCATGCTTGATAAAGAATGTGCTGGAATGTGCTTAAGCACGCCTGCAATATGCTTGACCATTTACCACCCCCCGTAGGGGGCAGATGTCCAGCAAGTTGCACGAAGTTGGCACGAAAGTGCTGGACGTTTTAACGTGATAGGATTGGGCAAGATTAGGCAACAGGGAACCATGGAGGACGTATGGACAAGAGATTGGCTATGATGGCTTTGTGTAGGGACCTGTTCAGTTCCAACCTGATACAGAGTGATTTTGACGACGTTCAAGTGTTTGAGGTAACAAAGCGGGACTTTCCCCAGCAACCTGGCGGCACTGGAGTGCATGTCACTTTCTCCGTAAGTTGGCATGCTATCGGAAAAACAGGAAAGGCTGCGCACGACGCCTTAGACGTGTTGCTCCCTGGTGACGACACCACTGACTAGGCGCGTACGGCACTGCCGAATCGCGGGCCGGGGTGCCGTGCGCAGAGGGCAGTATCGACTTTGACAGAAGGGGGGGCTGAACGTGAACAACTGGATCGTCTTCTTTGTGCGGCCAGACGGAATGAGTGAGAAGGACAGCGATAAGTGTCTTCAGGACGCAGGCTTGCCGCGGCTGACCTTGTGTAGCACGGAGACTGAGTCACGGGAAGCCGAACTCTACGTGTAGGGCATCCTGCGTGATGTGTCGTCCGAAGTATGGACGGCCGGGATGGAAAAGCCAAAGCTGTGCCCGTGTGCCACAGTGTATGATCACCCATGACCTTACCGGCTGACATAACCCGTTATCTCGGCGGGCCGGCAGTCACCCAGGGGCGGCGCGCCGGTCAACCCTTCCCCTTGCTGCCATTGCAACGCCGATTTGTCCCCGGGGCGTTCCGGCCCGGCGTCACTGACGCGGCGCTCAGCGTCGCAAGGGGCAGTGGCAAGACCACGCTGACGGCGGGCATTGCGACGGCTGCGCCTGGACGGGCCGCTTGCCGTACCGCGTGAGGAAGTTGTGTAGGCTGGGAAAGTTAGCAGGCTACCACTGGACGAACATGGGCATGACCACGTGCACGTAGTCGTCCGTGGACTCGGCCCCGTCCTCCACGACGACGGGTCGTATCACTCCGGGGCTGGAGGGGGTTGTAGTCTCCAGGGCTACCTTGCCCTCCTCCAAAACTTCCAGAACGTCGACCAGGTACTTGCTGTTGAAGGCGATCTTGGCCTCGTCGCCCTCGACCTGGCCGTCGATCTCGCCCTGGTTCTCACCGAGCTCCTCTGCCCTGGATGAGATGGACACGCGTCCCATGTCCGAGTCTTCGGACGGCTCGGAGATCTGCAGCCTCACGATGCCGCTTCCGTCCCGGGCGAATATGGACGTAGACTTGGTCGCCTGCGAGAACTGGTTCAGGTCCACGACCACGCGGGTGCCCCACGTCTCGGGGATGAGCTGCCCGTAGTTGGGGAAGGTGCCCTGGATGAGCTGTGAGGTCAGCTCCACGTTCTCAAGCTTGAACAGCGCCTGGCTCCTCGCCGTGGTGACGGTGAACTCGACCTGTTCCTGCTGGCTGCCGATGAGCCGGTTGACCTCTTGCATCGCCCTGCTCGGTATGATGAAGTCGAGCTCGCCATCCAGCGGCTCCGCGAGCTTGCCCTTGTACACGGCGAGCCGGAAGCCATCCGCCGCGGCGAAAGTGAAACCGTCCCCGGAGGCCTCCACCTTGATGCCAGTGAGCACGGGGCGGGAGTCTTCCGTAGCCGCGGCGAATTCCACGTGGCTGATGGCCTTTCTCAGCACGTCCGCGTCGATTCTGCAGACCACGCCGTCCTCTACAGATGGAATGGGCGGAAAGTCCTCGGCGTCCGTGCCATTGATGTTGGCCTCGAATCTCGCGCACCGGAAGCTCAGCCCTTTCGGCTGCTCCATCGCGTCCACGTCCACGCGTTCGTTGGGAAGCGAGTTCACGAAGTCGGTCAGGAGACGGGCGGGAATGGTTATGGCCCCCTCTTCCTCAACCTGGGCGCCGACCCACGTGCTGATAGCGATCTGCAGGTTCGTGGCAGAAAGCTTCAGCCTCGACCTGTCGGTAGACAGGAGCACGTGCTGGGTGATCGGCAATGTGGTGCGGGTGGCAACGGCTCTTCCTACGACGCCAAGCCCCCGGCTGAGATTTTCCTGAAGGCACGTAAGCCTCATTCCTCGAAACCTCCGTTTGGGTGCGAATCAGTATAGGTTTGCACCGCCGAACAGTCAACAAGTCGGCCGGCCCGACGGCCCTCCTGGGCTTGTCCTAGCCCTCCCTGCCGATGGGCAGCACCACGCACGACGCGCGCTCCGCGTCGTGGTACACGGCCTGGTGCGCCACAACGCTGCGTTGCTCCACGCCGAGCGGGCCTCCCGTGTTGGGGTTCGCGTCGAAGCGGGGCCAGTTGCTGCTGCTCACGTCCAGGCGAATGCGGTGGCCTGTCTTGAACACGTTGGAAGTGGGGTAAAGCTGGAAGACCAGCTCGTAGGCCTCTCCCGGCTCCATCAGTTCCGGCGTTTCCCAGCCGTTGCGGTAGCGCGCGCGTATGATGGAGTCCGTAAGGTTGATTGCCAGCCCGTCGGGGTGCTCGGTGCTGGGCGGATAGACGTCCAGCAGCTTGGCCGTGAAGTCGGTGTCCGGCGCGGACGAAGACACCCATAGCCCCACCTCGATGGGCCCGGTGACCTCCACCGGCCGGTCGAGAGGCTGCGTCTGGAACGTCAGCACGTCCTGGCGGGCGTTGAGCGGCAGCGTGTCATCGCAACCGAAGAAGTCCGCGCGGCCCCGCTGGTCGAAAGCCCCCGCCTTCATGATCGTCTCGGCAGCCGAGATGCCGCCGCCGATCGTGGGCACGGGGTTTGCCGGGTCGAACGTGTAGCGGCTCGCCGAGCCGTCCGCCTCTCCGGGCCTGTCGGCGGAGAGCAAGCCGCCGGCCTTGAGGTAGTACGGCGTGAAGCTCGTGCCGGGCACCGGCCAGTCGGCCTCGTCGCGCCAGTGCCCGCCGTGGCTTATCAGCCCCGCGTACTCCTCGTTCGCGCCCGGCGAGCCCAGGATGTCTCGTGCGCCGTCGCCTGTGCCCATCGTGAAGATGCGCACGGGGGCCCAGTCCGCCGCGGACGACCGAAGCCCCTTGAGGTGGTGGTCGTAGAACGCAAGCCGCAGGTCGTTGTAGTGGATCTGCGCGTCCGGCCCGAAATCCAGGTCCCCCGAGTGGGTGACCTCGTACTGACCGTGCGTCCACGGCCCCATCAGAAGATGATGGGACGACTTCTTCATCTTGCTCAGCGCGGCGTAGCTGGCGCAGGTGTTGCGGGCGTAGGAGTCGTACCAGCCACCGAGGTAGAGCGTGGGCACGTCGGCGTGCTCTTCGTAGTACTCATCCGGCGCGTAGCCGCGCTGCCTCCAGTAGTCGGAATACTCGCCGTGCGTCAGCAGGTCGATGGCCCAGCGCTCGTAGGACGGCAACCGCCGCAGGATGGTGGTGCCCTCTTTCAGAGGAAAGCTCCTGACGTGGTCGGGAAGCCGCTGCGTGTACTCGCGGATGAGCGCGGCCTTGAGCGATGGGTCGGCGTCCGCCTCCCGGCTCGTGACCGCCATGCGGAAGGCGTAGATGAGGAAACGCTGCTCGAGGGCGCCGTTCTGACGCATGGAACTGTGGTAGTAGTTGGACGCCCCCACCGCGACGACCATTGCCGAGAGATGCGGCGGGTCGAGCGTCGCGAGCGCGGCCTGG
Source organism: Dehalococcoidia bacterium (assembly GCA_965226695.1). Classification (GTDB taxonomy): domain Bacteria; phylum Chloroflexota; class Dehalococcoidia; order Lucifugimonadales; family CATOSD01; genus CATOSD01. The sequence continues at coordinate 1,099,107 of OZ245405.1, read as the reverse complement.
TCGCTGCCGGCGTACGAGTCGCCCATGGTGCCCACCTTACCGTCGCACCAGGGTTGGGAGGCTATCCACTCCACCGCGTCGAAGCCGTCCGGGGCCTCCTTGGCGAAGGCGTAGAACTCCCCCTCCGAGTCGAAGCGGCCGCGCACGTCCTGGATTACGCACACGTAGCCGCGGCGCGCGAAGTAGTGGCCCTTGTTGGCCTGGCGCGGCGCGGTCTTGCCGTAGGGCGTGCGCTCCAGCACCACTGGGAAGGCGCCTTCCGCCATGCGTCCACCCTGAGCCGGATAGTACACGTCGGCGGCCAGAGCCACGCCGTCGCGAGTCCGCATCGTCACGTTGCGCTCGGCAATCGAGTCGTACTGCTGTATCGAGCCATCGTAGGGGGTTGTCATAGGGGTACCTTTCGTAGCTACTGATGGAAAACGGGGGCGGCCAGTCCCCTCTCCCTTGATGGGTGAGGGTTAGGGTGAGGGTGAAACCCCGGAACTCCACCAACCCTCATATGGGCAGGCCGTCGCCTTTCCCTCACCTCGATGCTCTCCCCCAGGACAGAGAAGGCCGGATCACTCCCGCCGGCCGTACGTCCTGGCCGGCGTGCCGGGATTGAGCGAGAAGTGGGTGTGGGTCGCCAGCCACACACCGCCACGACGCTCCAGCGTAATGGTCGCTCTGCCCGGCCTGAAGAACGACTCGCCGCCCACGTGGAAGCCGGTGGACGTCCACGTGGCGACGCCCCAGGCGTGCCCCGCGTCCCCGCCGGACCGCAAGCTGTCGAGCTCGACCCGGAAGTCCGCTATGTTTGGCCAGATGCCCTCCCACTGGTTACGGCGCAGCGGGCCGAGCCCGGATACCACTTCAGCCTTGGTGCCGAAGGACACGACGTCCGGCGCAAAGATGGCCTCCGCGGAGTCGTAATCCACGGCGGCGCAGCATCGTCCCAGCTCTGCGAACCAGGCACGCGCCGCGGCGGCGGGGTCGGTTGCTGTGATGGGGTGTCCGGCGTCGGACATCGTCTGAGGCCTCCACTTGGCATGGGCGCGGCGGCATAGCCGGCCGCCGGCCTCATGGTACACTATCGCGCACAGCGCAACCACCGACGTGGCGGTTGCGCAACGGTTCGCGGCAGGTGATAGGAGCACAACTCTCTCACTTGTCATTCCGAGCGTAGCGCAGCGAAGTCGAGGAATCTAAAGCCCTCGACATCTAACGCTAACGCGGTTCCCACTTCACTCCATCACGCCAGGGGGACTCTTAGCCTTGCCAGACGTTGCCGCACTGCTGCGCTCGGCGCTTGTCTCCGAGCAGAGGCAGCTGTTGAGAAGAGCCACAGAGGAGTCGGCACGGCGCCGCGTGCGCCTGTACCTGGTGGGCGGCGCGGTGCGCGACGCGTTGCTGGGCCTGCCCGTGGCCGACGTCGACCTGGTGAGCGCCCCCGGCGGCGCGGACTTCGGACGCGAGCTGGCCGGAGCGCTCGGCGGCGAGGTCGTCGCGTCGTCCCAGTTCGGCACCCACAAGATCAGGGAGGGCGGCATCACGTTTGACCTGGCGATGGCCCGCACTGAGAGCTACGCCCATCCGGGCGCGCTGCCCAGCGTCAGGCCGGCTGGCATTCTCGATGACCTGGCCAGGCGCGATTTCACCATCAACGCCATGGCCGTGGAGGTGCGCGGCGAGTCGTGGGGCGACCTGCAGGACGAGTTCGGCGGCCTGGCAGACCTGCGGCGCGGCCTGGTGCGCACGCTGCACGACGGCAGCTTCCGCGACGACGCGACTCGCATCCTGCGGGCCGCCCGGTACGCCGGCCGCTACGGCTACCGCATCGAAGAGGCGACCCAGCGGGCGCTGGACCGCGACCTGGCCTACCTGGACGCCATCAAGGGCGACAGGCTGCGCCACGAGCTGGAGCGCGTGTTCGACGAACCGCGGGCCGCCCCGATCCTGCGGATCCTCCGCGACGCGGGCGTGCTGCGCGCCATCAACCCGTCGCTTGGCGCGGACGAGGCGGCGCTCGCCCAAATCGACGAGGTTGCGATCGGGCCCGAACGCGGCCCAACGCCGGTGATGTTGTCGCTGTTGGTGTCCTCCTTGCCCGCGGAGGCGGCGCCGGCGTTGGCGCGAAGGCTGAACATGGGCGCGGGCTGGGCGGGAGTCGTGCGCGACACCATAGCACTGCGGGACGTACTGGGCCGGCTGAAACGCTCCGGCCTGCGTCCCAGCGAGGTGGACGACCTGCTAAGCGCCTACGATGAGCACGCCCTGCGAGCCGGCGCCGCTCTGGCGAGCGACGACTCGGCGGCGGCAAGGGTGCGCCGATACCTGGACGAGCTGCGCCACGTCCGCCCGCTGCTGGGCGGCAACGACTTGCTGGCGCTGGGGGTGGAGAGAGGGCCGGAGGTGGGCGCGCTGCTGCGAGCGCTCAGGCGCGCCCGGCTGGACGGCGAGGTCCGCACTCGCGAGGACGAGGTGGCGTACCTGCGGAGATGGACTAGCGGCTAGGGCCCCGACTCATGGGCCTCCTCTCCCTCGGTGGGAGAGGATTGAGGTGAGGGGGGATCGCTAACCCGCCCGTTGGCCCCCTCACGCCACCGCCCCTAGCCCACCGCCACACCAGCGCCCAGGCCCGGCTCGGTCATCGAGCTTGGGTCGAGAATCTCGTCCAGCTCCTCGCCGCTCAGGCTCGTAGCTTCGATGGCGACCTCCTTCACCGTCCTGCCGGTGGCCTGCGCCTCCTTGGCTATCGCGGCGGAGGCGTCGTATCCGACGTGCGGCACAAGCGAGGTGACGATGGCGAGACCGCGCTCGACCATCTCGGGGCCGCGCTGGGTCGCCTGCAGCCCACTCACACACTGCTCGGCGAGGTTGTCGGCCGCCGCCGCGAGCAGGTCTATCGACTGCAGCAGGTTGTACGCGGCGACTGGCATCATCACGTTTATCTCGAAGTTGCCCGACTGGCCGGCCACCGCAATGGCGGCGTCGTTGCCTATCACCTGCGCCGCGACCTGGCACACCGACTCGGGAATCACGGGGTTGACCTTACCCGGCATGATGGAGCTACCGGGCTGCACTTCCGGCAGATCGATTTCACCGATGCCGGCGCGCGGCCCCGACCCAAGCCAGCGTATGTCGTTGCAGATCTTCATCAGGCTGACGGCGATGGTCTTCAGCGCGCCGCTCGCCGCCACCACGCCATCCAGCGTGCTCTGTGCCTGGAAGTGTCCATTCCCGTCCGTCTCCGACACCGTGACGCCGAGCATCTCGGACAGCTTCTCGCACACCCGCGCGGCGAACTCGGGATGGGTGTTGATGCCGGTGCCCACGGCGGTGCCGCCCAGCGCGACTTCGGATAGCTCCGCCTTCGCGTGGTCGAGCCTGCGGAGGGAGCGCTCCATCTGCGCCGCGTATCCCTGGAACTCCTGGCCCAGCCGCACCGGCGTGGCGTCCTGGAGGTGAGTCCTGCCGGTCTTGATGATGGGCATGAACTCCTCTGCCTTGCGCTCGAACTCCCGCTGGAGCTTCGCTATCGCCGGCGCGAGGTCGTCCTCGATCGCCTTGAGTGCGGATATGTGTATGGCCGTCGGGATGACGTCGTTGGACGACTGGCCTATGTTCACGTGGTCGTTGGGGTGGACGGGACTGCGGGAGCCGATCTCGCCGCCCAGCAGCTCGATCGCGCGGTTGGATATGACCTCGTTGGCGTTCATGTTTGTCGAGGTGCCGGAGCCGGTCTGGAAGATGTCGACGACGAACTGGTCATCGAGGCCGCCGTCGGCTACCTCGTCCGCCGCACGCGCGATGGCGTCGGCAAGGCCGCCGTCCAGCAGCTCCAGCTCGTGGTTGACCTGCGCCGCGGCGAGCTTGATTTGGCCCAGCGCCCGGATGAAGGACCTCGGAAACCGCAGGTCGCTGATAGGGAAGTTGAGCACCGCGCGCATCGTATTCGCGCCGTAGTAGGCGTCCGAGGGCACGTCGAACTCGCCCATGGAGTCCCGCTCTTTTCGAGAGTCTGTCTGTTCCACCAATTGTCGCTCCTGTTGAAACATTGTTGCAAATCGTGGCATGTCGTGGTTAGAATATACCACACGCCGCGCATGGAAATGCTGGCGCGTGACTAGGCTTGATGCCAATATGAGCGAACCGGAGTATCGCATGACGTTTCAAAGATGAAGTCGTCTCGAAGCAACAGGGAATCCATTTGGAGCGTACCGCACGGGTGGAGGACCACCTATTTTCTCACGTTCAGTGTCTCGAATTTAACCGCGACCTGCGTTATAGTCACTGATGAGATCGTCGGCAGGGGAGGTGCCGACCCTGTTGCGGTGTTCTCGGCAATCGCCGAGCGAGTCGCAGTCTCGGGCGTCGCCCTAGCCATAACGATCTTTTCAGTATTGGAGGTCTTGTCGTTCACCATGATTGCCGCAGACTACTTCAGAAGAAAGTACCTAGAGCCGCTCAAAGAGAAGCAGCGTGAAGAAGGCCGCGAGCAGGGCCGCCAAGAGGGCCGCGAAGAAGGCCTCGAACAGGGCCTTGCCCAAGCCCATGCCGAGTGGGCCAAATGGAATGAACGTCGCTTGAAGGCAGCGGCAGATGGCGTCCCCTTCAGCGAACCGCCGCCGTTGAACGGCACGACGCCTGCCTAAAGACCCTTTCTGGTCGGCAGACGGCGATACGATGCCAATTTGAGGTCTTGTCGCTCACCATGATTGCCGCAGACTACTTCAGGCGAATGTACCTGGAACCGCTCATAGAAAAGCAGCGCGAAGAGCGCCGCAAGCGAAACTTCGAAATAGGCCGTGCTGAGGCCCATGCCGAATGGGACGCCTGGTACGCACGCCTACTGAAAGCGAAATCAGCTGGCGTACCCTTCGACGAACCTACGCCAGCAGAGCGCCGTCGCTAAACCCCCATCGCCAGCGCCTCGGCGACGAACGCCGCCACCAGTTCGCCCACCTCGGCCTCGCTGCCCAGCATGTTGTGGGCTGCGCCCGCGATCTCGGCGTACCGCACTGGCTGCCGCACGTCGTCCAGTGCACTCTGCAGGCCCACCGGGGGCGAAATGCGGTCGTTCTGGCCGGTGGCGAACAGCTTGGGCCGCTTGTCGGAGGCTATCCGCGAGTCCTTTACGGCGGCGATGGGGGGCGCGACGAACGCCAGGCAGCTCGCCGCGCGGCACCGCCGCAGCCCGCCGAGCACGACGGACGCGCCGAATGAGTAGCCGGCGACGGCCACCCGCTTGCCATCCAGGCCCGGCCACCGCCGGGCGACCCTCAGCGCCGCCTCCAGGTCGCGCTGCTCGCCCTTGCCGTTGCTGAACTCGCCCTCGCTGTCCCCCACTCCGCGAAAGTTGAAACGCAGCGTCGCGAGCCCCCGGCTGTCCGCGGCGCGGCATATCGCCGTCACTACGGCGTTCTCCATGTCGCCACCGAGCACAGGGTGAGGGTGGCAGACCACCAGCGTGGGCAGTTCCCCCGCTATACCCTGCGGCGACGTGAGCACGCCCTCCAGGCTGAGGCCCTGGCTGCGGAACTCAATAGCAGTCTGACGCATTTGCCGGCTGCCCCTTGGCTAGAATCCGCCCACGTCGCCGGGGGCCCGGTCGCCGAGCCACCGCGCCATGAACGCCGCCGTGATCTCGCCTATCTGCGGCTCGTGGCCCCCGAAGAAGTGGTCCGCGCCGTATTGCACGTGCACCTGCTTCGGCTCCATAAACCTTCTCGATAGAAAACGGAAGTGTTCGACCGGGAAATCGTGGTCGAACTCGCCGCACACGAGCAGCTTGGGCTGAAGCAACTCGTTGACGCCCAGCGAGGTGTAGGCGCCCATGGGACAGGCGATGGACGCCACCGCCTGTACCGCGCCGCTCCCTGCGCTTGCCTCCAGCGCGATCCAGGCGCCGAACGAATAGCCCGCGACGCCAACACGGGTAGCCTCGATGCGGTCGTGCAGCGCCATGAAGTCCACCGCGGCCAAGGTGTCGTCCACTTCGGCCGCGCCCTGTGAGAACGTCCCTTCACTCGCGCCTACGCCGCGGAAGTTGAAGCGCAGCACCGCGATGCCGGCTGCGCGGAGGCTCTCGGCCATCGCGGTGACGACGGCGTTGTGCATGTTGCCGCCGTAGCGCGGGTGGGGATGGCACAGCACCACGCCGGCGAACTTTTCCCGCTCTTCGGCTGGCAGGTGCAGCACTCCTTCGAGCGTCACGCCGGAGCCGCCGATCATCACCGGCTGAGAGTCTGGCCCTGTAGGTGAAATTGGCATATTTGGAGTTTGGCTCGCGTTAGGCCGCAGCCGACAGGGCGCTCTGGGGCAGGTGTGAGACCCGCCCTTTCCCCAATGCCGAGCCGACGCTTCACGTCTGGGTTGGAAAGGCCTTCCCATATTATGAGAGGCTATGGCGTTTGGCAAGCTGTGTGCTAGAATCTATCCACCCTCGAAGCCCACGGCGCCAGCCGGCAACGGCCCCGCCCCCCACGAAGGAGGAAGCTTGCGAATCGTAGACTTGCGCAGCGACACCGTAACCCACCCCACGCCGGAGATGCGCCGGGCCATGGCCGAGGCGGAGGTCGGCGACGACGTTTACGGCGAAGACCCCACGCTGAACCGCCTGGAGGCGATGGCCGCGGAGCGGCTGGGCAAAGAGGCCGCCGTGTTCGTGGCGAGCGGCACCATGGGCAACCTGGTGTCGATTCTCACCCATGCGCAGCGCGGCGACGACATCATCGTTGGCGACAAGTCCCACATCTTCCGCAGCGAGGCGGGCGGCGCGTCGGCCCTTGGCGGCGTGTCCTACCACACCATCCCCAACGACAGCAGGGGAATGCTGGACCCCGTCCAGGTGGAGAACGCGATAAAGCCCAACGACGTCCACTTCCCGCGGACCGCCATGATCGCGCTGGAGAACACCCATAACGCCTGCGGCGGCGCGACTCTCACGCCGGAGGACACGCGCACCATCGCCGAGGTCGCCCATCGCAACGAGGTCCCGCTGCACATCGACGGCGCCCGCATATTCAACGCCGCCGTCAGCCTGGAGACGCCGGTGTCCGAGCTGGTCAAGGACGCCGACAGCGTTACGTTCTGCCTGTCGAAGGGGCTGAGCGTTCCCATCGGCTCGGTGCTGTGCGGCAGCAACGAGTTCATAGATAGGGCGCGCAGGTGGCGCAAGATGGTGGGCGGCAGCATGAGGCAGGTCGGCGTCATCGCCGCGGCGGGCATAGTGGCCCTCGACAGCATGGTCGAGCGCATGGCGGAAGACCACGCCAACGCGCGCAGGCTGGCGCAGGGCCTCGCGCAGGTGCCGGGCATCTCCATCGACCCCGACACCCTGCCCACAAACCTCGTCTTCTTCGAGATCGAGCGCGGTGACCCCGCCGACCTGGCCCGCAGAATCAACGAACGAGGCGTCAAGGGCGGCTCGCCGGCGCGCAGGTGGAGGTTCGTCACCCACTACGGCATCACGGCCGAGGACGTGGATTACGCGCTGGACGTGGTGGACTCGACCTTCAGAGAGTACGCCAGGGGATAGGTGCAGGGCGGGGCTGCGTGCCCCGCGCCGCCGTCTTCGGCGTTGCCCAATGGGCGTCTACAGGGGTGGGTTCCAGACCCGCCCTTGCCGCCATTGCACCTCCCGCTTTGCGCCGCCTGCTATGATTCTTCTCGTACGCAACGCCAAGTTCCGCTTGCTCTGGATTGCGGGCCTGTTCAGCGACATGGCCATAACCATGTACATCCTGGCGCACGGATGGCTCGCGTTGCAGGTCACCGACTCGGCGTTCTGGGTCGGCGCGACGGCCGGCATGGCGGGGCTGGGGATGATGCTGTGCAGCGGATTCGCGGGCGTGATGGCTGACAGGTTGGACCGCCGCGCGTTGTTCGTCGGGGCGCAGACGGTCCAGGCGGCCATGTTCGCCGCCGTCGCTGTTCTGGTGTTCACCGACCGCATCGAGCTCTGGCACATCCTGGCGACGGCGCTCGCGGACGGCATGTTGATGGCCGTCAAGCTGCCGGCGCGCATGACACTGGTGCTGGACGTGGCCGGCCGCCAGAACCTGCTGAAGGCGAACGCGGCCAACTTCGTCGCCATGACCTGCGCCGGCATCACCATGCCGTTGGTTGCAGGTCCCGTCACGGCCACTTTCGGCATCGGCTGGATATACGCCGGTATGGTTTGCGCGTTCATGGCGTCCAGCGCGCACATGGTGTTTCTGCGCGGCTTTGGAACATCGGGCGTAAAACGCGACACCACTCCGCTCGCCGACCTGAAGGAGGGCATACGCTTTACGCTCGGCACGCCCCATTTGCGGCTGCTCATCCTGATGATGCTGTCGTCGGAGGTGTTCGGCTGGTCGCACGAGACGATGCTGCCGGTGATGGCGGGCAAGGTGCTGGACGTGGGCCCGACTGGGCTGGGCTACATGTTCTCGGCGGGCAGCGCGGGCGCGTTCATATCGTCGCTGGCGCTGTCGGCGTTGGGCGAGGGCCGCAGCGCGGGGCGGCTGCTGGTGTTCGGGTACATAGGCTTCGGCGCGTGCCTGGTGCTGTTCGCGGCGTCGCGCTGGCTGCCGCTCTCGCTCGTGCTGCTGCTGGCGGCCTACGGCTCGGGCGTGCTGTACGAGGCGACGCTGATAACGGTGCTGCAAAGAGCGGTGCCCCATGACATGCGTGGGCGCGTGCTGAGCATCCAGTCGTTCACCTGGGGTATGACGGGATTTTCAGGATTCTACACCGGCAGCATAGCCGCATTGCTGAGCGCGCCCGTCGCGATAGCCGTAGGCGGCACCGTGCTGGCGCTCAACGGTTTGCGGGTATCGCGGCGCGTTATGCGGGTGTACTCGCGGGCGACCTCCCAGCCCGAGCCGGACACCGCGGACACGGCGGCGCGAGAGGTGCAATCGTAAGGGCGGGTTTCAACCCGCCCGTTGGTGCCATATGATCCTTTCCCCCTTGATGGGGGAAGGCCAGGATGGGGGTGAAGGGCGACCGTAGGGGCGGATTTCAAACCTGCCCGCTGTCCTGGAACCAACACCCCGACGGTTCGTCGCCCCCTACGCCGCGAACCAGTCCTTTTCCGCGGCCTCGTCCGGCCAGAGGAAGTCGAACCCCGCCTTGAGCGCCATCTGCCTGTCCAGGTCTTCGCGGTCGCCGATGTGGACGTAGGCGTCGGCCTGGAACTTGGTCTTCACGTCGGCCAGCATGTGCTTGGGCGACACGAAGTCGACCTCGATCTCGTGCTCTTGCCACATGGCGCGCTGCCTGCTGGGCGGGCGGTCCGAGCAGCTCCCTATCAGAAAGCCCTTCTGCTTGGAGACGCGCACCATCTCCATGGTCAGCGGCCCGGGCGGGTCGCCCACCTCCAGCGTGCCGTCGATGTCGTAGCTGATGAGTATCAAACCTGGTCTTTCCCCTTCGATTCCGGCTTTAGTCCGGCGTCGCGCTCCAAACCGTAAAGTTGCCGCCGAAGGGCATGGGCCCCCCGGACACGGCGACCTCGGCCTTGACTCCGGTCACCTGCCGCGCGCCGGCGCGCCCCTGTATCTGCTGAATGCTGTCAGTGTGCATCCAGAACCGGCTGCGGCCGCCGCCGATGTTGCCGCCGCTAGGCATGATGGGGTCCGGCCCCTCTATGCTGATGTCGCCCTGGTAGAAGTCCAGCGCGTCGCCCTGCTTCATTCCGCGGTAGCCGATTCCCTCTATGTGGAACTGGTGGAACTGAACGAAGCCGTCGTACATGTTCTCGAACGACAGGTCGTCGGCGGTGATGCCGGCGCCCTCCAGGATCTTCCTTCCGGTGCTGGCGCACTCCGCCTCCACCTCGGCCAGCGTGGGGGTGAGGCTCCGGGTGGCGCCGCGGCTGGAGGCGTGGCCGAGTATGTACACCGGCTTCTGCTTCATGTCCTGGGCGCGCTCCGCGGTGGTGAACAGGTAGGACGCGGTGCACATTATGGGTATGTCGTTGTCGAACAGGTTGGCGGGCTTGGCGATCCAGCGGGCGCTCAGGTAGTCCTCGGGCGGCAGCGGCTCGGGCCGGTGCTGCGCCCAGTAACCCTCGGGGAACATCAGCCCGTTGCGGCGGGAGTTCTCCATGAATGGCGCGAGCATGTCGTGGTGCTTGCCGTACTTCCGACAGTACTCGGCGAACTGGAGCGCCGTGCCGTAGCAGCCGGGCGGGCCCCATAACGTGCGGCCCGGACCGATGGCGACTGAGCCGGACACTTCGTGAGCCGCGCTCGTCCCGCCGTGGTTGTACCTGCCCTCCAGGTTGTGCCAGCCCTTGACCACCAGGCACGTCTCGGCGAGGCCGTCGCCGATGACCTGCGCCGCGACGGTCAGGGCCGCGGACATGCAGCCGGGCGCGTGCACCTTGTACTTGATGTTGGTAAGCTCCGGCATGTTCAGCTCGAGCCAGTCGGCGCTGAGCTGGCCGAGGCCGTCCAGCGGGTCGTCGGTCTGGTTGTAGGCGCCGATCACGTCCTGCGGAACCGGCGTGTCCGCGGGCCAGTGGGCGCCGGTGGTGGTGACCGGCACTATCACCAGGCCGTCCACCTGGCTGGGGTCGACGCCCGCGTCCGCCATCGCCCGGCGCATCGACAGAATGGCGCCTGCGCCCACAGTTGTATCCGGACTGCCGTCCCAGCGGCGGGAGGTGGGCGAGTGGCCCACGCCCGCGGCGGCGACTTTGCCTCTGTGCTCCCAGACGCCCAGTCCTTCGACGGACCTGTACATGGATTCCGGCGCGTATTGAGTTGTCATGTCTGTTGCCCCCTGGTTGTCTCTTGTCGTGCGATTCCCCTTGGGCCTCCTATCCCTTGACGGGAGAGGATTGAGGTGAGGGTGAAGGGTTATTGTCGGCGCGTGGCCGTCACCCCCATCCTGACCTTCCCCCATCGAGGGGGAAGGGACTTCCGAAAAGTCCCGCCTAGCCGGCCACCTTCCACTCCGGCACCAGCTGGCCGTTGGCCGTGGTCTCGAAGAACACCTCCACGGCAGCGCCGACGGGCACATCGTCGACCGGCACGCCCGGCAGGTGTGAGTACATCTGGATGCCTTGGTCCTCGTCCAGCATGACCACAGCCAGGTTGAACGGCTGGTCCTCCCGCAGCGACGCTATCGGGCAGTCGTACACCACGCAATAGTTGTAGATTGTGGCGCGGCCGCTCATCTGCTTCCACTCCAGGCCGTCAGCCGAGCCGCACTGGGAGCACGACGGCAGCGGCGGATTCTGCAGGCGGTCGCACGTGCTGCAGTTCTGGATGACCAGGCGACGCTCGTTTGCCGCGTCCCAGAAAGGCTTGGTCAGTTCGTCGGGTATTATGCCTTGTTTCACCATGTCGGTCCGACCTCCATTGTGGTTGGGACAGATGATAGTACAAAGCGCGCGCGATTCCAACCGGGGGCCAGCGAAGGAGCCTGTTTCAGATTACTTGGCGCCCCCCAACACCGTTATTCCCGCGAAAGCGGGAAGGCGAAGTCTGTTCGTTTCTGCGACATTCTGTGCGCCTCCTAGCTGAGGGTGTCGCCGGTCCCGCGCGAATCTGTAATGCCGGCGCGGGTTGTTGGGACACAAAAGTGGCGCCGCGTGGCAGAGGAGGACAGGTGGACGGAGCAGGGTCACTCAGCCGTGTCTTCACTGCCACAGGGGGCGCCCACAAGGGACGCCCCTACGGATGCCTGGGGCCTTAACCCCGTTTGGGGGTAGGGATTCCGGGCCGCGGGGTCGGTTCCTCGCGTGAGCGAGGATAGCACGTATGTGCGTATATTTCAAGAGGGGTGGCGAAATTGCGGGGTCGGGGCGGATTGGTGGGAAAATTTGGCGCAGGCGGGGTGAAGAGGTGGGACGTGTGTGGGGTTGGATGAGGCAGGGCTGGGAATGGATGGCGAGGCAGGGTGACACTTTTTTCAGGTACTGGGGAAGCCAATGGGTCGAGTCAACGGCCTCCTCGGCCCCACACTTGCCTTACACCGCAACCTTGACTAGAATCCGCCAATGAGGCCTCTCTCCATATCGCACCGTCCCGGCTACCCGCCCTGGGCCGGCGGCGGCGACTTCCGACGCCCCGCCGAGTCCGCCCTCACCCACCCCGCCACCGTTGCGGCCCTGGGCGTGCTGCTGCTGAACGACCTGCTTTTCAAGGCGCTCTGGCCCCACTCGTGGCTCACCGGCAAGCTCAGCGACCTGACGTGGCTCGTGTTCGCGCTGCCCCTGTTGGCCTTCCTGCTCTCGTTCGGCGCGCGCCGAAACCTCCGCGCAAAACGGCTGGCGTTCCTCGTTGCCTACGCCGGGCTGCCCCTCCTTTACGCGGCGTTCAACACATTCGACCCGGTGCACGACCTGATCATGCGCGGCATCTCCCTCGCGGGAGGGGCCGCCGGCTCTCCCCGCGACGCCACCGACTCCCTGGTCATCCCGCTCGCGTGGGCCGCCGCCCTCTGGGTCTGGCGCCGCCGGCCCACCGCCCCGGGCGCCATGCGCCTGCGCTGGGCCGTGCTGGTGGCGGGCGTCGCCGCGCTGGCAAGCGTAGCGACTAGCTACCCGGAGCCACTATATGGAGTGCAGCGAATCGGCGTTTCTGATGACGGATAATTGTCGCTGACACTGATTACGGCTTCTACTGGAGCTTGAATGGCGGCGTGACCTGGAGCCCTATCGAACACCAACTCGGTGGTATTGATTGGGGATACCAGAGTGTAGACACACCTAGTGGTCGTTACACGCTCGATGGGCCGCATGTGCTACGGGTCAGTGCCGACGGATCGCGGGAGGAAACTGTCTACTCTACCGAACACCTGGAACAGGACAGCAACGTCTGGGTGCAGAGAGTCTCAATTGAAGATCTGGGGGATCCGCGGGAGTTTTCCACTCAGCCGTTGGAAATCGTCTACGACAACCGTACTGGCAACGTCGTTCTAGCACTTGGATTACAGGGTGTTGTAGTGGGGACGCCCGACGGCAGATGGATCAACGCCGCCGTGGGGCAGTTCGAGCCGGCCGATTTTTCCTTCGTAGGCAAGACGCGTCTGCTGCTGCTAGACCTTAGTTTCTGGACACCGGCGCTGGTCATCTCACTCTCAATGACGGGTGCAGCACTGACAGCTTCCCAACACAGGGTTGGAGAGCTGTTTTGGGGTATTCCCATCGCGTTAGCTGTAGTCGCGGTCGGCACAGTCTTGGTCCCATATCTCACCCTTTAACTTGCCGTTGCCTGCGAGAGTGTTCATTCTGGCATTGCTTACCATACCAATTGCAGCGTCATTTGTAATTGCTTCAATGCCGCACTACAGCGCGTTTAGAAGACTCTCGTCAATTGGAATAGGCGCGCTCTCGGTGTTGGCCTCGGCTATTCTGATCTCGTTATTCGGATATTCGGACGACAATCACTACAGCGACGACGGATTCCGATTCCTCTTGATTGCGGCTGCGGCCACTGTATTCGCAACGTCGTGCTTTGTGGTCTCCTATCAGCGGCTATTGAAGTTCTGGCGTATAGTCGTCGCATCATTGGTAGGAATGATCGCCGTAGTAGTGCTTGTGTTCATGCTGTGGCTGCACCAGGGTGCCAATGAAGGCTTGACCAAGTTCTCGGCGATCGTTCTGTGCGGCATAGCAGCCATAGCTCTTGCCCGACACGTAGGTGCAAGGGCAGCAGCAGAGAGCATCCAATGTCCAGAATGTGGAAAACTAACGCTTACCCAGCTCAGGAGGTGCATTAATTGCGACACTCTCCTCCGGGAGAGCTAGCAGCCCGTCCGAGAAACACGGTAGGCGAGTGGTCGGGGGTATAATAGGCGCAGTTCAGTAGCGTGGAGTCGGCGATGAGCAAGACCTACCGTCCCTATGATCCAGACCAGCAGTTGCTGTTGCCAGCGGCATTGCGGGAGTGGTTGCCGGACGACCATCTGGCTTACTTCATCTCCGACGTCGTCGACCAGTTGGAGCTGTCTGAGATCACCGCCCGCTACGAGCGGGAGAGCAGAGGCGGTCCACCGTATCATCCACGGATGATGGTCAAGGTGCTGTTGTACGGCTACTGCGTGGGAGTGGCGTCCTCCCGACGAATCGCCCAGCGGCTCCACGAGGACATAGCCTTCCGGGTACTGGCGGCGAACAACACGCCGGATTTCCGCACTATATCGGACTTCCGCAAGGACAATCTGGAAGCGCTGTCGGGCCTGTTCTTGCAGGTATTGGCGTTGTGCCGGCAGGCGGGTCTGGTGAAGCTGGGTCACGTGGCGTTGGACGGGACCAAGGTGAGGGCCAACGCATCCAGGCACAAGGCGATGAGTTACGGTCGGATGAAAGAGAAGGAAGCGCAGTTGGCGGGGGAGGTTGAGGAGTTGCTGCGACAGGCCCAGGAGGTTGATGAGGAGGAGGACCGGCGGTACGGACAGAGCAAGCGCGGAGATGAACTGCCGCAGGAGTTGGCTTTTCGGGAGGGGCGATTGCAGAAGATACGGGAGGCGATGGCGGCGTTAGAGGCCGAAGCTCAGGCGGCTGCGGAACAGGCTGAGGCCGCGGGCAAGGGCCATTCGGGGGTGCCCGACGACAAGGCCCAGCGCAACTTCACCGATCCTGAATCGCACATCATGCCGGCGCCGGGCGGACGGGACTTCCTGCAGGCTTACAACTGTCAGGCGGTGGTGGACAGCGCCCACCAGGTGATCGTGGCGGCTCAGGCCACCAACCAGACTTCGGACAAGCAGCAGGCGGTGGCGATGGTGGAGGAGACCATCGACAACGTCGGCGCAGTGCCCAAAGAGGTGTCCGCCGACGCAGGCTACTACTCTGCACAGGCGGTTGAAGGTCTGTACGGGCTGGGCGTGGACCCGTTCGTCGCGCCGGAGCGGACCCGCCACGGTCGGGTTGTGCCGCCCGCGCCCCGGGGTCGCATACCCAGTCATCTGTCTCCCAGGGACCGGATGCGCCGGAAGCTGCAGACCAAACGGGGTCGGCAGCGCTACGCTCTGCGGATGCAAACGGTGGAGCCGGTGTTCGGCCAGATCAAGCAGGGCCGAGGCTTCCGCCAGTTCCTGCTACGGGGCCTGGAGAAGGTCAGCGGCGAGTGGTCGCTGATCTGCACCGGTCACAACCTGCTCAAACTGTTCAGGTTTGGGGCGGCTCAGCCTCGTGAAACACCGACCAACAGGTTTGCCGGAAGTGTCCCGAACATCGTCAGGGTGGTCAACACAGTGAGGCGTACGAAACTATTGGGCCGTCAGTGGCTGCACCCGGCAACAATAGTTGTCGCCGTCTGACCTCGCCTGTACCAAAGGCCCGTCAGTCAATCCTCAGACGGGCTGCTAGGTGAGTCAGCCGCCGGGTTCAGGGCGTAAACTAGTGCAAGCGCCTACGCTGGAGTCCGCCCGCCCTCGCCCCACCACCGCCGCATGCGCTCCGCCAC
The DNA here is from genome assembly GCA_965226695.1 of Dehalococcoidia bacterium. GTDB lineage: Bacteria > Chloroflexota > Dehalococcoidia > Lucifugimonadales > CATOSD01 > CATOSD01. The sequence continues at coordinate 1,083,715 of OZ245405.1, read as the reverse complement.
CTCGCGCTCGTAGCCCTGGTCGCTCGCGTCGTAGTAGCGCCGGCCCGCCAGGCTGTCCGGCAGGTTCTGCGTCGGGGTGAAGTGTCCCTCGTACTCGTGGGCGTAGCGGTAGCCCTTGCCGTAGTCCATGTCCTTCATCAGGCCCGTCACCGCGTTGCGCAGGTGCAGCGGCACCGGCTCGTTGCGCGTCCGCCGCACGTCCTCCATTGCCCGCTCTATGGCGGAGTAGGCCGCGTTGCTCTTGGGCGCCGTCGCGAGATAGATCGTCGCCTCGGCAAGCGGGATGCGCCCTTCCGGCATGCCGATGAAGTGCACCGCCTGCTGCGCCGCGACGGCCACGCCCAGCGCCATGGGCGCCGCCATGCCGATGTCCTCCGCCGCGAGCACCACCAGCCGCCGCGCCACGAACAGCGGGTCCTCCCCCGCCTCCAGCATCCGCGCCAGCCAGTAAACCGCCGCGTCCGGGTCGGACGCCCGCACCGACTTGATGAACGCGGAAATCGTGTCGTAATGAAGATCGCCCGCCTTGTCGTGCCTCAACGACCGGCGCTGCATGGCCTCCTCGACGACCGGCTGCGTCACGCGCCGCGCGCCGTCCGCGCCGGGCGGTGTAGCAGACACCGCCAACTCCAGCGCGTTGAGCGCCGAGCGCGCGTCGCCGTTGGCCAGGTTCACCAGCGCGGCCAGGGCGTCGTCGTCGAGGTAGGCGTTCAGCCCGCCGAGGCCCCGCTCGCGGTCCGCCAGTGCCACACCGACGATGCCCGCCACCTCGTCGTCGGTCAGTGACTCCAGCGCGAACACCCGCGCCCGCGACAGCAGCGGCGACACCACCTCGAACGAGGGGTTCTCGGTGGTTGCGCCTATCAGCGCAAAGGTGCCATCCTCGACGTATGGCAGGATGACGTCCTGCTGAGCCTTGTTGAAGCGGTGAATCTCGTCCACGAACAACAGCGTGCGCTCGCCGTGCGCGCCCAGCCGCTCCCTGGCTCCCGCGGCGATTCGACGCAGGTCCGCCACGCCCGACGCCACGCCGCTTATGCGCTCGAAGTGGCTCCTTGTCAGGCCGGCTATCAGCGTGGCCAGCGTGGTCTTCCCGGTGCCGGGCGGCCCCCACAGGATGATGGACGGCAGCCGGTCGGCCTCGATACTGCGCCGCAGCACCGAATCGGGGCCGACCACGTGACTCTGCCCCACGAACTCGTCGAACGTGCGGGGACGCATCCTCGCGGCGAGCGGTGCGCCGCTCGCCAGCTCCCGCCTCGCCCTGTCCTCGAACAGCGTCACGGCAAATGCCTCACAAGTCCCTTCCCCCTCCAGCCTGTAGGGGCGGGTTTCAAACCCGCCCGCGTGCCGCTTAGTCCCTTCCCCCTCGATGGGCGAAGGTTAGAGCCTGCCCTGAGCCTGCCGAAGGGATGCGGTTGACGGCAACGCTCAATCATCTTCACCCTCACCTCAATCCTCTCCCATCAAGGGCTGACAGGGGTAGGTATTGAGAAGTCAAGGCGGTTGGGTCCCGTTCGTCACCCCCATCCTAACCTTCCCCCTGCGAGGGGGAAGGGACTCTTTGGAAGGCTCATTCCCGATGCCTACCCCTTTCAGCCAATCGAGAGAGAGGTGGCCCAACGGGAATCGCCCCCTAGTTGCTGCGCTGCGTCGGCAGGAACGGGAGTAGGATGCTCGCAAACGACTGGACGTTTCGTGTCTGAATCCACACGTTGCCGTTGCCGCGGAACTTCATCACCAGGCCCTCGCCGCCGGCTATCAGCGAGCGAATCCCGCCCACCTTGCCCACGGAGTACTCCACGTCGTCCGAGAACGCCACCAGGTGGCCCGTGTCCACGACGAGCTCTTTGCCCGGCTCCACCCGCACCTGCTTGATCGCGCCATAGGAGGTGATGTACACCGTGCCGGAGCCGCCCCTGGAGAACGCCCTGAGGAAGAATATGCTCTCGCCGCCGAACAGGCCCCTCAACCCCTGGAACTTGGTGTCCGTCTCCACGTTCTCGGTGGACGCCATGTAGGACGAACCCTGGATGAACAGGTTCTTGCCCGGGTCGAGGTGGAACGACGCGATGTCGCCCGGCGCGGACGGCGCGAGGCTTACCCAGCCGCCGCCCCGCTGTGCGGTGAAGGTGTTGAGGAAGAACGACTCTCCACCGAGCATTCGCTTGAGGCCGCCGAAGATGCTGCCGGAGCCCATGCCCGTGGTCATGTCGACGCCCTCCTGGGCCACCATCGCGCCCGGCTCCGCCTTGACGACCTCGCCCGGGTCAAGCTCCAGCGTCAGCAGGCTGTAACTGGGATCGAATTCTATGGTAGGTCTCACGGTAAACCCTCCAATTCCGTCTTAGGCGTTTGCAATCCGTTTCGAGCGTGCTCGGCGCGGTCGCCAAGCGGGCGGCGCCTGTCACGCCATCTGGCTAGTCCTCCAGCGCCCCCACCAGGCCGGCCAGCAGGGCGTCGTCCTCGTCCGGCAGCACGGTGCGCGGGTCCAGCAACAGCGCGTCGCGCTCCACGCGCCCGACCACGGGCGGATCGGCCGCCCGCAGACGCTCGGCAAGCCGCGACGCGCCGGCGCCAGCGCGGGAGACGGACAGCGCCCACGTGGGCAGCATCTCGCCGGGCAGGCTGCCGCCGCCGATGGCGGAGGTCGCCTCGACTACGCTGGCATCGCATTCCCGGCCGGCCAGCGCGCGCCGCCAGCGCTCCGCCCTCCCGCGGACGTCGTCGGGCCGCGCGCCGATCATGCGCCACACCGGCACCTCGTGCTCGGCCTCGCCCTTCACGTAGTGGAGCAGCGTCGCATTGAGCGCCGCCAGGCTGAGCTTGTCAATGCGCATCGCCCTTGCGAGCGGGTGGCGCGACACCGCTTCCACGAGCTCGCGGCTGCCGGCGATGATGCCCGCCTGCGGGCCGCCGAGCAGCTTGTCGCCGGAGAAGAACATCACGTCCACGCCCGCAGCGGCGCTTTCCTGGGGCATCGGCTCGTGCGCCAGGCCGAACGGCTCCGTGTCCAGCAGGCAGCCGCTGCCCAGGTCGTGCAGCACGGGGACGCCGCGCCTGCGGCCGATCTCGACCAGCTCGGCTATGGCGGGCGAGTGGGTGAAGCCCATCACGCGGAAGTTGCTGGCGTGGACGAGCAGCAGCGCACCGGTGTCGTCGCAAATGGCGTCCTCGAAATCGCGCGCGTAGGTGCGGTTGGTGGTGCCCACCTCCACCAGTTGAGCGCCGCTCTGCTTCAGGACGTCAGGAATGCGGAACCCGCCGCCGATCTCCACCGCCTCGCCGCGCGAAACGATGACCTGCTTTCCGGCGGCGATGGCTGCGAGGCCCAGCAGCACGGCGGAGGCGTTGTTGTTTACGACAAGGGCTGTCTCGGCGCCGGTCAGCTCGCTCACGTGCCGGGCCACGGCCTCCTGGCGGGAGCCTCGCCGTCCGGAGTCGAGGTCCAGCTCCAGGTCGCCATAGCCCGCGGCGGCCTCCCGCACCGCGTCCGCCGCGGCGGCGCTGAGCGGCGCGCGTCCCAGGTTGGTGTGCAGCACCACTCCGGTGGCGTTGATCACGCGGCGGGGCGACGGAGCGAAGCGCGAGCGCGCCTGCACCTCGACGTCGCCGGCCACGTCGTCCAGGCCGGGCGCGCCGCTGCCGTTCTCCGCGATGCGTCGCCTGGCAAGCGCGAGCCGAGCGCGCACAAGCTCCAGCACCGCGCGCCGCGAGTAGGTGCGCGCCAGCGCTTCCATGCGGTGGTCGCTCATCACCCGGTCGACGCTCGGCAGCGCCCTGAATTGCGAAGCCATCGATGCCCCCGTGCGTAGACGTCGCACACTGCCAATTATAGCGCACCGCCTGTTGGCGGTATTGGTACGGACGGGTCAGTCCACGAACGTGTTCCCAGTCGGCTCACCCTTGGATGGAGTGCCAACGTGAGAGTAACCACCGGACGTGCCGACCCGCGCCGTTGACATTCTTCACGATTGGCGAAAGAATCAAGTGCCGCCAGTCCGACCGACTCAGATACGAAAGGCACTCTCCATGCTGCGAAACACGTTCCTACACCTGCCCGGAATCGGCTACACATACGAGCGGCTGCTTTGGGAGTCGGGCGTGCTGACCTGGGATGACTTTCTGAGCGCGCCGTCGCTGCCGTCCGCGCTGGACGGGCGCAGAGACCGCCTGCGCCCGCTGGTCGAGGAGTCGGTCAAGCGCCACGACAGTGGCGACGCAGTCTTCTTCGCGAGGGCGCTGCCGCCGCGCGAGGTGTGGCGGCTGTACGCCGACTACCGGCACAGCGCGGCGTTCCTGGACATCGAGACGACCGGACTCTCGCCCTATTCCAGCTATCTGACGCTCGTGGGCGTGCTCGACCGGGACGGCTACCACGGCTTCGTGCGCGACGACAACCTGCTCGACCTGCGAGAGGCGCTGGAGCGCTACGACCTGGTGGTCACCTTCAACGGCGCGAGCTTCGACCTTCCCTTCGTCGAGCACTCGTTCGGCAGCGTGTTCGCGCACGTCGCGCACCTGGACCTGATGTACCCGCTGCGCCGGCTTGGCTATAACGGCGGACTGAAGCGAATCGAGGCGGTGCTGGGCGTGGGCCGGCCGTCGGAGCTGACCGGGCTCAGCGGCTACGACGCGGTGAGGCTGTGGCGCATGTGGACGATGGGCAGCCCCGCCGCACTCGAAACGCTGGTACGCTACAACGCCGAGGACGTCGCGTCGCTGCCCGCGCTGGCCGACCTGGTGTACAACGAGTTGGCCGAAAAGCTCTGGCCGCGGCTCCCCCGGCTCGAGCCGTCCCCACGCCACGACATCGATCTGCCATACGACCCAGCCATAGTAGCGGCGCTGACATACGGTTGAACGAGGCGCTTTCTGAAACTTGACTTTGTGTTCCGAACAGCCTAGAATGTGCGTGCTAATCCTGTTTGCCGGAGTCCAGCTTATGCTCGCCAAGTGCAAGACCTGCGCCGTGGTCGGCCTTAACGGCCTGATAGTGGAAGTCGAGGTCGACATCCTGCCCGGCTTGCCGGCGTTCAACATCGTCGGCCTGCCGGACGCGGCCGTGAAGGAGGCGAGCGAGCGGGTGCGATCGGCCATTCGCAACGCCGGCTGCGAGTTCCCCATGCGCCGCGTGACCGTCAACCTCGCGCCCGCCGACCACCGCAAGGCCGGCCCCGCATACGACCTGCCCATCGCCGTTGCGGTGCTGATCAGCTCCGGCCAGATCGAGGACGTCCCGAATTCGTCCATCTTCCTGGGCGAGCTATCCCTCGACGGCACGCTCCGCCACACCAACGGCATACTGCCGATGGTGGCAGTCGCGCGCGAGGAGGGCATCCGGCGCGTGTTCGTGCCGGCCCCCGACGCCAACGAGGCCGCCCTGGTAGACGGCGTGGAGACTATCCCGGTCTCCTCACTGGGACAACTGCTTCACCACCTGAACGGCGGCCCCAGGATCTCACCCGCGGCGAGCGACATCGCCGCCGACAGCAACGGCTTCGTGTCCGCGAACGGTTGCCGTGGAGGCGTCGACATCGCCGACATTCGCGGCCAGGAGCACGCCAAGCGCGCAATCGAGGTCGCCGCGGCGGGCGGGCACAACCTGCTCATGAGCGGCCCGCCCGGAAGCGGCAAGACGCTGCTCGCACGCAGCCTGCCCTCCATCCTCCCCAGGCTGACCCGGGACGAGGCGCTGGAGGTCACCAAGATATTCAGCATAAGCGGGCTTCTGCCCTCGTCGTCGCCGCTCGTCGACCGGCGGCCGTTCCGATCGCCCCACTACACCATCTCGAACGCGGGACTCGTGGGCGGCGGCCGCATGCCCAGGCCGGGCGAGATCACGCTGAGCCACCGGGGCGTGCTATTCCTCGACGAGCTGCCGGAGTTCGGCCACGCGGTGCTGGAGGTGCTGCGCCAGCCCATCGAAGACAAGGTGGTGACCATCAGCCGCGCGCAAGGCACCGTGACCTTCCCCGCCAACTTCATGCTCGTGGCGGCCATGAACCCCTGTCCCTGCGGGTTCGCCGGAGACCCGGGCAAGCAGTGCGTCTGCTCCCCCAGCCAGGTCACCCGCCACGCCAAGCGGATCAGCGGGCCTCTGATGGACAGGATCGACCTTTTCGTCGAGGTGCCCAGGGTGGAGTACGAGAAGCTCACCATGCCGTCCGGCACGGACACCTCGGCCCGGACGCGCGAGCGGATCGAGGCCGCGCGCTTGGTGCAGGCCAGGCGTTTCGAGGGCACGGGGCTGATCACCAACGCCGAGATGGGGCCTGTCGAGGTGTGGGAATACTGCAAGGTGGACGACACGGCCGCCGGCCTGTTGCGCATGGCGACCAGCAGGCTGCACCTGTCTGCAAGGGCGTTCCACCGCGTGCTCAAGCTGGGCAGGACCATCGCCGACCTCGGCGGCGCCGAGAACGTCGAGTCACCGCACCTCGCCGAGGCGCTCCAGTACCGCCCCGCCGAGCAGGCGGCGTAGGCGCGGCGTGGCAGGATGAACTCCACATATCCCCTCTCCCTCGAGGGAGAGGGTTAGGGTGAGGGCGTTATCTCAGACTTCCAGGGCAAGAGAGCTGAGAAAACAATCCACGGACGCTGAACACCTCCTGTGGTCGAGACTTCGCAATCGTCGGCTGCTGGGCCTGAAGTTCAGGCGCCAGGCTCCAATCGGAAGATACATCGTAGACTTCGTCTGTCGAGAGCAAAATCTCATCATCGAGCTCGACGGAGGACATCACCAACAGCGAAGAGCGTCCGACCAGAGCAGAACAGAATGGCTGAACTCACGTGGATTCAGAGTGGTCCGGTACTGGAACAACGAGGTTCTCGGGGACTTGGACTCGGTGTTGGAATCTATCCGGATGGCTTTGGAGGCGGGGGATTCACCCTCACCCTAACCCTCTCCCACAGGGAGAGGGGACTATCCACCGACTTCGACGGCATTGATGCACCAAACGACGGTTGTTATAATGTGCATCATGCGAACGACGATATCTCTCCATGATCGGCTTGCGAAACAGGTGCTCCGCGCGGCGGCAGCCCAAGGCATCAGTGTGAGCGCCTACATCTCCAAAGCGTTGGCCGATGCTCTCAAGCGTCCTGAGTCGTCGGAGCAGCCTCCCTTCCGGTTGATAACCGTGCGTGGGAGTCCATCCCCTCCCCGAAGTTGATCTCGAACAGCCCAGGGCGATTGACGCGCAGGACGACGAAGTCCATTACAGGCCTGGGCATCCCTGACCCGAGATGTCGTTTCCCGGCACTCCGGTGGCAGCATCCGTTGCGGCCAGGCGGGATGTAGTTTCGCCCTCACCCCAACCCTCACCCTGCAGGCGAGGGGACTCCCCCCGCGCGGGCCGGCATTGCGTTACAATGCCCGCCTAGCTCACTCATGCGGAAAGCCGGGCGCGAACGTGACTACCCACATCGACATCGACGACCCCAGGCACCAAGAGGCGGCGCGAGAGGTGCTGCGGCGCCATGACAACGGCGAACCCGAGGCTAACATCACCACCGCGGTGCGCGCCTTCCTCACCACCACCGGGCTGGCCGCGAGCGACCAGATAGTCGAGGAGAACCCGCCGGCTCACGGCTCCAGCCGGGCCGTCGACCTCACCGCCCTGGACACCTTCATCGAGGTCAAGCGCCGAATCGCGCCCGGCAGGGCCGCGCCGGACCCGGAGTACGTCCGCCAGCTCGACGGCTACCTGGAGGAGTCGGCCAGGCAGCGCAAGGTGCGCATGGGCGTGCTCACCGACGGCAGGCACTGGCTGCTGCGCTGGCCCGGCGCCCCCGACCCGCAGCTCGCGCCGCCCTACTACTTCACGCTCGACGACCCGGCCGGGTGGCTGCCTCTCTACGAGTGGCTGCGCGACTACGCCCTCTTCTCGCTGGAGAACGTCGCGCCCGACGCCGAGGGGCTGGCCCGCTACTTCGGGCCGGACAGCCCGCCCCACCAACGCGATCTGGCCGCCCTCTCCACGCTGTACAAGCGGCACGCCTCGCTCGACACCATCCGGGTCAAGCGGGACCTGTGGCGCCAGCTTCTGCGCACGGCCCTCGGCGAGGTCGCCGGCGCGGGGCGCGACGAGACGATCGACGACCTGTTCGTTCGCCACACCTACCTGTGCGCCATCCTGAGCATGGTGGTGCAAGCCTCGTTCGGCATCGACATCCGGCGGCTCGCCGAGACCGACCCCGCCGACCTGCTCGACGGCAGGGAGTTCTACAACTCGACCGGACTGCGCGGCGTGCTGGAATCGGACTTCTTCAGCTGGCCCAACGAGGTCGGCGCCAATCCGATGCTGCGCACGCTGGCCCGCCGCGTGGCGCGCTTCAACTGGACCGGCGCGCCCCCGGACACGGCCTCCACCCTCTACGTCACGGTGATCCCTCCGGAGGAACGCCGGCAGCTCGGCGAGTACTACACCCCTGCCTGGCTGGCCCGGACGATGGTGCGCGAGCTGGTGGACAGGCCGCTCGAGCAGCGCGTACTCGACCCCGCATGCGGCTCAGGCACGTTCCTGGCCGAGGCGGTGTCCCACTTCGTGGACGCCGCGCGCCAGGCGAACTGGGACCCCTGGCGCATACTGGACCGGCTGCGCGACGCCGTGACCGGCATCGACGTTCACCCCGCGGCGGTGCAGCTCGCCCGCACCGCCTGGACCCTGGCCGCCCGGCCCGCCATCGACGCCGCCTCCAGCGCGCAGGTCGAGGCCTCGCTGTCCATCCCCGTCTACCTCGGCGACGCCCTTCAGCTTCGCATCCGCAGCGGCGACCTGCTGGACGAGAACGAGATAACCATCCAGACGAGGGAGGAGGACGCCGCCGAGTTGGTGTTTCCGGTCAGCCTGGTCGAGCGCGCCGAAAGCTTCGACGCGCTCATGGCGGACGTCTCCTCCTACGTCGTGGAGGGGGACGACCCCCAACTCGCCCTGGACGACAACCACGTGACCGACCCCGCCGAGCGCGAGACACTGGGCAGAACGATCGGCGTCCTGAAGCAACTCCACGACCGCGGCCGCGACCACGTGTGGGCCTACTACGCTCGCAACATGGTGCGCCCGGTGGCGCTGTCCCGCGAAAAGGTGGACGTGGTGATAGGCAACCCGCCCTGGATCAACTACAACCAGACGGCGGACGTGCTGCGCACCGAGCTGCAGCGGCTGAGCCGCGACCGCTACGGCATCTGGGCCGGCGGCCGCTACGCCACCCACCAGGACGTGGCCGGCCTGTTCTTCGCCCGCAGCGTGGACCTCTACCTCGGGGAGGGCGGCAAAATCGGCTTCGTTATGCCCCACAGCGCGCTCCAGGCCGGCCAGTACTCCAAGTGGCGCTCCGGACGCTGGCGAGCGGGCAGAAGTGGCACCGGCATAATGGCGGACTTCACCATAAAGGCGGCGTGGGACCTCGAACGCCTGGTACCCAACACATTCTTCCCCGTGCCGGCCTCGGTCGTGTTCGCCCGGCGGATGCCGCCGGAGGCCGCCCCCAGGCCGCTTGCCGGCTCGGTGGAGCGCTGGCGCGGCGACGCCGGCGACGCGGACGTGCGGCGCGACGCGGCGGCCATCACCGACACCGGCGTGACGGGCGATTCGCCTTATGCCGCTCTCTCACGGCAGGGCGCGACCATCGTTCCGCGGGTGCTGTTCTTCGTCAACGAGACCGACAATCCCGCCATCTTCCGTGCAGCGCGGACCGTCACCGTCAACCCGCGGCGTGGGACTTTCGACAAGGCTCCCTGGAAGAACCTGGACCTTACAGCAATCGCCGGCCAGACCGTGGAGGAGAGCCACCTGTTCGACGTCCACCTCGGCGAGACAATAGCGCCCTACGTGACGCTGGAGCCGCTCAGGGCGCTGCTGCCTATCAAGCGGGGCGAAACGGCAATACCCGCCGACGAAGAGGGGCCGGGCGGCGTATCGCTGCGCGGCCTTGAGCGCCGGATGCGCCGCCGCTGGCAGACCGTCAACAGCCTCTGGGAGGAGGAGAAGGGCCGCACCAACAAGCTGGACTTGGTGGGGCAACTCGACTACATGGGCAAGCTATCTTCCCAATTAGACTGGCAGCACGACGGGGGCCAACGACCAGTGAGGATTGTGTACAACCAATCGGGCAATCCAACCGCGACCTTGCTGCTCGATGATGCCAGCTTGGTGGATTACACCTTGTACTGGGTTACTTGCGAAGACCTTGACGAAGCCAACTACCTTCTGGCGATCATCAACAGCGACGCTCTAGCAGTTGCCGTAGAACCGCTAATGCCCAAGGGACAGTACGGGGCCCGCCACCTCCAGAAGCACCTGTGGAAGCTGCCGATACCGGAGTTCGACGCGTCGCGGGAGCTACACGCGGACATCGCGGCGGCGGGGGCCGCGGCCGCGGTAGGCGCGAGTGCGCGGCTGGCGGCGCTGCGCGAGGAGCGAGGCGACGGCGTGGGCGTCACTATCGTGCGCCGCGAGCTGCGCAAGTGGCTGCGCGAGTCCGACGAGGGCCGCGCCGTCGAGGACGCGGTAAGCCGGCTGCTGGCGGGCGGGTAGGCGTAAATCCCCTCTCCCTCAGGGTGAGGGCGAGGGTGTTAGGGCAGGGCCTCTGCCGTTGCCCCGTCCCTCCGACAAATGGTAGGCTGACACCAGCGCGGGCGTGCGCCGGACAGGGAGGACGCATCATGAGAAACGCGAAAGCCACTACGCCCATGTACGGAAGCGACGTCCCCATGCCTGAGCGACGGCCGCGCGACGAAACGGTGCGCTTGGGCAAGGAGATGTACGACCGCGACATACGCCACCTCGTTGAATCCGACCATTTCGGCGAAATCGTTGCCATAGACGTGGACACCGGCCTCTGGGCCTTGGGCGAAAACGCCGCAGCCGCAGCAGAGCGCCTGCGCGCGAAGCGCCCGGAAGCTGCCAACGTACTGGCCGAGAAGGTCGGATACCGCGCACTGCGCAGCTTTGGGGCCGGCTCCCTGCGGAGGACCGATTGATCGAGGGACGGGTCAATGCCAGGTATGAAGCAATAGTGACCCTCCCCATACATGGCCCGGCCGGGCAGACCCGAGAAATCCAAGCCGTAGTGGACACCGGCTACAACGGCTTCTTGACCTTGCCTCAGACTCTGGTAGCCGAGTTGGAGCTTCCCTTTGCCACCGTAGGCTACGCATTCCTGGCCAACGGCCAGCAGGCGAACTTTGACGTCCATAACGTCACAGCGCTCTGGGATGGACGGCCGAGAAACATCGACGCCGACATCACCGGCGTTACGCCCCTCATCGGTATGGCCTTGCTGGACAGCCACAACCTCACCATCGACGTCGAACGCGGGGGCCGCGTAGCCATACGCGCCAACCGGTAGGGTCGGGGGCCTCGCGCATTCACCCTGGCCCTCTCCCTCGATGGAGGAGTGACCGGACTCCCCCTAAGTTGACAGCCCATAGCCTCAACGCTATTCTCACATTCACGTTATCGTCACCCGTCCGACACTGCCCATAACGACACTTCAGGGGGAAACTATGCCGCACGACTACATCGAGGTTGCCGACGTTGGCAACGTGATGGTCATCACCATGGACGACCCGACTACCAGGAACGCCATCGGCTCGGAAATGTCCACCGAAATCAACGCCGAGCTCGACCGCCTGGAGGCCGACCCCAACCTTCGGGCCGTCGTACTCACGGGCCGCGACCCGTCCTTCTGCTCCGGCGCAAACGTCAAGCGCATGGACCAGTCCGTGCAGGAGCGCAGCAAGGTAGCCGAAGAGCCCATTCCGGCGGACAAGACCGCCTGGGAGTACCTCGAGCACCAGTGGGCGAGCCAGGACGAGCCGTCCGAGGAGGAGGGCGCGGAGAACGTCCGCTTCCTGCCTCTCAGGCTGCACGACCTGCAGAAGCCGTCCATCGCCGCCGTGAACGGCTACGCCATGGGGCTGGGCCTCGGCATCGCGCTTTCCTGCGACATCCGGCTGCTGTCGGAGAACGCCCGGCTCTCGGAGACGTTCATCCGGCGCGGGCTGATTCCCGCCGACGGCTCCTGCTGGCAGCTTCCCCGCATGGTCGGCCTGGGCAACACCTTCCTGATGCAGTACACCGGCGACGTGCTCGACTCTGCGGAGGCGCTGCGGCTCGGCCTGGCGAGCAAGGTGGTGTCCCACGACGAGCTGATGGAGACGACCATGGAGATGGCCCAGCGCATAGCCGACGGCCCGACCTACTCCATGGCGCTCATCAAGAAGCTGGTGCAGAAATCGCTCTACATCGACCTGGAGCAGAGCCTGCGGCTGGCCGGCCCGGCGCAGGAGATCAGCCGCCGCACCGAGGACCACAAGGAGGGCGTGCGCGCGTTCGTCGAGAAGCGCCGACCTGCCTTCACCGGACGATAGGCGCGGCGAACGGAAGACGACGAATCGCATGGAGATGGGCGAGCACCTCCTCGGCGGCATCACGGCCCTGGACCTCAGCGAAGGGGTGTCCGGGCCGTACTGCGCCAAGCTGCTGGCCGGCATGGGCGCGGAGGTCATAAAGGTCGAGGCGCCGGGCATCGGCGAGGCGTCCCGCCGGGAAGGCCCCTTCCTCGACGACGTGCCGCACCCGGAGGGCAGCGCGCTCCACCTCTACCTCAACACCGGCAAGAAGAGCGTGACGCTGGACCTGGACTCCGAGCGGGGCGCCGACGCGCTGCGCCGCCTTGCCGAGTCCACCGACGTGCTGATTGAGAGCACCGCGCCCGGCCGCATGGCGGGCCTGGGTCTGGGCTACGACGCGCTGGCCGCGAGTAACCCCGGCCTGGTGTACGTGTCCATCACCTCGTTCGGGCAGTCCGGCCCCTACCGCGACTACCAGAGCACGGACATCGTGACGCAGGCGATCGGCGCGCTCATGCACACCGTGGGGCTGCCCGACCGCGAGCCGCTCAAGATTGGCGGCAGCGTCGTGCTCTACGCCGTTGGCGTCGCGGCGTTCTCAGGCGCGATGCTGGCCCTGTACGCGCGCGACTTCACGGGCGAGGGCCAGCACGTCGACGTGTCGGCCATGGAGGCAATCACCGTCGCCCAGATCCATGCCTCCATCCACCACCAGTTCGGGCGCGTCCCCGCGAGAAGGGAGAGCGCCCTGGTGCGCACCACCGACGGCTGGGTGAGCCCCGGCCTGGACATCGGCGTGAGGGAGGACATCTGGGCCAGGGTGTGCGATCTGATGGGCGTGCCTGAGCTGGCCGACGACCCCGCGTTCAGCACGCGGGAGGCTCGCCGCGAGCACCAGCAGGACGTGCTGGCCATCGTCGGCGAGTGGGCCGCCACCAGGACCAAGGAGGAGATCTACCACACGCTTCAGGGCATGCGCACCATCGCGGGCTACGTCGCGGACGTGGAAGACCTGCTGGAATCCGGCCAGCTACGGGCGCGCGAGTTCTTCCAGGACATCGAGCACCCCCACGCGGGCGCGGCGGCCTACCCGGGCGAGCCGATCCGCGTGCGGGGCCACGGCTGGCGCCACGAGCGCGCCCCGCTGCTGGGCGAGCACAACGCCGAGATTCTGGGCATCCGCCTCGGCCTCAACGAATCTGAGATTGCGGATCTGGGGAGTGGTTGAAGAGGATATCCCCTCTCCCTGAGGGAGAGGGCCAGGGTGAGGGTGAACACAGCAAGAGACCACGAGATACATCATGACTAACCCGCCCCTTCAGGGGCTACGCATACTCGACCTGACCCAGATCGCCGTGGGTCCCTACGCGACCCTGCTGCTGGGCTTCATGGGCGCGCAGGTCATCAAGGTGGAGTCCTGCACGCGCATGGACACCAGCCGTGGCTTCGCCCGGCCCTCGGCGTCCGGCGCCTACAATCTGTATCCCGGCGGCGACCCCGGCGAGCGCCCGTGGAACCGCTCGGCCCACCACGTTCACCGCAACACCAACAAGCTGGGCGTGACGCTGGACCTCGCGACTCCCGCGGGCAAGGAGCTTCTGCTGAAGCTCGCCGCCGTTTGCGACGTACTCGTCGAGAACTACCGCGCGTCCGTCATGGACCGGCTGGGCCTGGGCTACGACGCCATCTCCCAGGCCAACCCGCAGATAATCTACGCCAAGATCAGCAGCCAGGGCGCGAGCGGTCCGGAGATGGACTACGGCTCGCTCGGCTCCACCCTGGAGCAGACCGCCGGTCTCGCCTCCATCACCGGCTACGAGGGCGGCCAGCCGCTGATGTCCAACGAGACGTTCCCCGATCCGGTCGTAGGCATCCTGACCGTGGGCGCGCTCATGGCCGCGCTGAGGGCGCGCCTGAGAACTGGCAAGGGCGCGTTCATCGACCTGTCGCAGCGGGAGGTCACCGTGGGCATGATGGGCGAGGCGTTCCTGGACTACGCCATGAACGGCAGGGTGGCCGGACTTACCGGCAACCGCCATCCCGTTCACGCGCCCCAAGGCGTATACCCCTGCGTTGGCGACGACTCGTGGGTCGCAGTTAGCGTCCGGTCCGACGCCGAGTGGCGGGGGCTGTGCGACGCCATGCGCCGGCCCGACCTGGCCAAGGACGCGCGGCTGGAGACAGCCGCGGGCCGGCGCGAACACCACACCGAGATCGACGAGGCTATTGCCGCGTGGACTCGCGAACGCGGCCATTACCAGGCCATGCACCTGCTTCAGGCTCGCGACGTGCCCGCGGGCGCGGTGCTCAAGGGCGGCGAGACGATTGTCGATCCGCACCTGGAGGCGAGGGGCTTCTGGGATACCGTGGTTCACCCCGAGGCCGGCGAGTACAGGCAGGTGACCACGCCCTGGCGGATGTCGAAGAGCCAGCGAATCCACGCGGCGCCCGCGCCCGGACTCGGCGAGCACAACGCGTTCGTGCTGGGCGATCTGCTGGGGCTGCCCGCGTCCGAGCTAGACACGCTGGAGCGCCAGGGCATCATAGGCACGCGTCCGGTGGGCGCCGACTGACCCACGCGGCTGCCGTGCACACAAAGCATCCAATACACCCAGGGAGGTTTACGATGGGCCCCAAACTGGTTGATTACCTGTTGTACGAGCCGGAGGACACCGGAATTCTGTGGATCAAGTTCAACCGTCCGGAGCGGTTGAACGCGCTGATAGGCTCGGCCGAGGTTAACGGCACCGTAGCAAAGGTGGGCGAGTACATGCGCGCGGGAGACGACGACCCCGACGTCAAGGTTATCGTGCTGACGGGCGTTGGACGCGGCTTCTGCTCCGGGGCGGACATGCGGGGTGACACCCCGGACGAGATGAAGGGGCCGAAGTTCTCCGGCGACTACGGGCCGGATGGGCCTGACGCCACCCGGGAGCATTTCTACCACGGATTCACGAAGCTGCACCGCGACATATCGCTTATCCGAAAGCCCACCTTGGCCATGATCAACGGCCCCGCCGTCGGCTCTGGCATGGACATGGCGCTCCACTGCGACATCCGGCTCGGCTGCGAAAGCACCCGATTCATCGGCTACCACCAGCTCGGCCAGATAATCGAGAACGGCGGCTCCTACTACCTACCCAAGTTGGCCGGGCTGGGCCGCGCGCTCGAGTTCGCCTACACGGGCCAAGTGGACGCCAAGCGCGCCTACGAGTGGGGCCTGCTGAACTACCTGGTGCCGTCCGAGGAGCTGGAGAAGACCACCCGCGAGCTTTGCGACCGCATCATGCGCGTGCCGCCCCTGGTACAGTGGATCAGCAAGCGCATCATGCGCACCGCGATGGACACCACCATCGAGAACACCATGGTGCTGACCTCGAACGCGGGAGGCATACTGGGAGGCTCGGATGACGCCCAGGAGGCGCGACGCGCTTTCCTCGAGAAGCGCAGCCCCGTCTTCCACGGCCGCTAGGCGCGTGGCAGCAAGCGCCGGCCCGACTGCCGACGAAGCAGGCCAGACCAACCGGAAGAGACCTAAGTACGAAGGGAGAAGACCATGATCTACGAGATGCGAACCTACGACCTGAAGCCCCGAAGCGTCCCCGATTTCGAGGCAGGCTTCGCCGAGAAGCTGCCCGGACGGCTGACCTATTCGCCGCTCGGCGGGCTGTGGCACACGGAGGCCGGCCCCCTGAACCAGGTGGTGCACGTGTGGCCGTACGACGACCTCGGCCACCGAGCCGACGTGCGCGGCAGAGCGGTCGCCGACGGCGCGTGGCCGCCCAACACCAGCCAGTACGTCGAGAACATGTACACCGAGATACTCATCCCCGCGCCCTTCATGACCCCGCTGGGCGACAGGAAGATCGGCCCGCTCTACGAGATGCGCATATACACCTACGACGTCGGCGGCGTGAATAAGGTCTTCGAGGCGTGGGAAGGCGCAATCGCCGAGCGCGAGAAGTTCTCGCCCCTGGCCGGCTGCTGGACCACCGAGATAGGCGGGCTGAACAAGTTCATCCACCTGTGGGCCTACTCCAGCTTCGAGGAGAGGCTGAGGGTGCGCGCCGAGACCCGCGAGAAAGGCGTCTGGCCGCCTCCCTCCGGCGTGACCCCGCTGAAGCAGGAAAACAAGCTACTGCTCCCCGCCGACTGCTCGCCGATGCAGTAGGGGCGACGTTTCGCGCGGCGCGGCAGGTCAGGCCGCGCCGCCGAACCATTCCAGCCACATCCCGTGGTTGTCGCACCGGCCCAGCGCGCGGGAGGTCTTGCGTCCGTCCTCGTAGGTCGTCAGCTCGAGCAGGGCCCCTACGCGCTCCTGCTGCGCGCCCTGCCGCTCGATGGACACCACGTACAGGTACCGGCGCGCGCCGAACTCGTCCAGAATCTCGCCGAAACGGCGGCGGGCGTCCGGCGGGAACTGGTTGAGCGTGTGGGTGTGGAAAACGCAAGTCACCGTGTCTGGCGGCACCCTCGCAAGCACGCCGGGCAGGGCGTCCAGCGCGTCCGCTGGCAACAGCGCGGGCGGATCGCTCGCCGCCAGCTGCAGCGCGCCCGCGAGCGCTGCCACGCGCCGCCGGTGCTCCGGCCATATCAGCGCCCGCAGCCACCTCACCGACTCGGCATCTCCCAGGTCCATAGGGTCCAGGTCAATGCCCACACGGAGGACGACGCTCGGCAGCGCGTCCGGGATGGGCGGCAGCGTCGCGCCCCTCGGTTCGCAGGCGAGCCGCACCGGCGAGGACGGGTCGCCCCAACAAGCGCCCCCGCCGTACTCGTAGCGAAAGCGGTCCCACAGCAGGTTCAGCCCCGCGCTGGCGCCCACCTCGACGAACGCCGCCTCGCGACTCGCCGACCGCTCCGCCACGATGGCGAACGCCGGCAGCAGCACCGCGCAGCGGCCGACCTCGTTGGTCTGCACCCGCCGGGTCGAAACCGTCTCGACTATCCGCTCGCGGTACTCGAGGCACAATGCCCTGAAGTGGGGGTAGGCGCCCTCCCGCCCTTTCGGCGACTCCACCACGCTCGCGTAGTACGCCGACAACGGATGGCCGGGATTCTCGAGCAGCACCAGATGCGCCGCCCCGAAGAACAGGTTCGGCGCTGGCTGGCCCTCGGAGCAGTGGGCCGCCAGCCTCAATAGCTCGGCGTCACCGGCCACACAGGTAGACAGCCGCTCGTATAGCGGGGAGGAGCCCCGGCACTCCAGTTCGGCGAAGCGCCTGAACCGGTACGCCAGCGTTTCGAGTTCGTTCATACGCTCTCGTGTCCTCGCCGCATACTCACCGCGGGCCTACCATTGAAATTGCCCGCGAGATTCCGATTTCCCCTATTGGCGAAATGCTTAGATAATGTTAACATGCGCGCCAAAGAGGAGGTGTTGAAAGTGACCACGAACAGGTTGAGCGGCGAGGTTATAGAAGACCTCAAGCAGATGGCGTCCGCACATTTTTGGCCGCACGCCCGGCTGGCCGGCGACATGTCGGAGGATACCGGTGTAAAGCTTGCGAACACCGCGAATGGCGTGTGGGTGGACGACGCCGAGGGCAGGCGCTGGTTCGACACCCTTTCGAGCATGTGGCTGGTCAACATCGGCCACGGCCGCGAAGAGGTGGCCCAGGCCGTCTTCGAGCAGATGAAGGACATCAGCTATTCGCCTGGCGGCACGGTAAGCCCCGCGACGATCAAGCTATCCGCCAAGGTGGCGTCGCTGGCGCCGGACAAGGACTCGCGCGTCTACTTTGTCAGCGGTGGCTCGGAGGCCGTCGAGACCGCGCTGAAGATGGCGAAGAACTACCACAAGAACAACGGTGAGCCGACCAGGTGGAAGGTGCTCAGCCGCCGCGGCTCCTACCACGGCGCGACGCTGGCCTGCACCTCGCTAGGCGGCGGCGGATTCAGCGCCGGCGCCAACTTCGGCCCCCTGGTGCCGGGCAACATCCACATCACGCAGGTTGACAACTACCGCGGCCTCTGCCTCGACTCGGATGGCCGCTGCACTCTTCAGTGCGCCAGGGACCTTGAGCTTGCGATAGAGCATGAGGGCCCCTCGACGGTGGCCGCGTTCATCGGCGAGCCGATCTCCGCGGCGGCGGGCATTCACATACCGCATCCCGAGTACTGGCCAACCGTCCGCGAGATCTGCGACAAGTACGGCGTCATCATGATCTGCGACGAGGTCATCACCGGCTTCGGGCGCACCGGCAAGATGTTCGCCACCGAGCATTGGGGCGTCCAGCCCGACATCTTCACGGTCGCCAAGGCGCTCACCAGCGGCTACCTGCCTATCGGCGCGGCGGTCGCGAGCAAGAAGGTGTCCGATGCCTTCATGGGAGACGAGGAGTCCGCCTTCCGCCACCTGCTCACCTTCGGCGGCAACCCGGCCTCCTGTGCCGCCGGCCTCGCCAACCTCGACATCATGGAGGGCGAGGGCATGGTGCAGAACTCGGCCGAGATGGGCGAGTACCTCTTCGAGCAGCTGCAAACCCTGTACGAGCACCCCATAGTCGGCGACGTGCGCGGCGGCATGGGCCTGCTGGCGGCCGTCGAGATAGTCAAGGACCGCGATACCAAAGAGAAGTTCCCCAAGGAGGCAGAGCTCGGCAAGAAGCTCTCCGCCATCATAGACAAGCACGGGCTGCTGGGCCGTTTCGGCGACGTGATGTCGTTCGCCCCGCCGCTGTGCATCACCAA
Organism: Dehalococcoidia bacterium; assembly: GCA_965226695.1. Taxonomy (GTDB): domain Bacteria; phylum Chloroflexota; class Dehalococcoidia; order Lucifugimonadales; family CATOSD01; genus CATOSD01. Next base: position 1,064,661 of record OZ245405.1, on the reverse strand, counting down.
GGACGAGGTGGACTGGCTGGTCAAGAGCGTGGACGACGCCCTGACCGAGGTCCAGGGCACGCTGTAGAGCGTCCCGGAGCGCCCGCGGTTCGTTCGCGGGTGCTCCACCTGGTATGAGCTTCCAAAAACTGGGGGCGTCACCCGTGCCCAAGCCGGTGCGGCCGTGGCGCTCCCGTTTTTCGTTTGTGGAGCCGCCCCCGGCGGCAAGGGCGCGGCCATCGGAAAGGGACTGGCCATGCTTTACGACTACGTTATCGTCGGCGCCGGTTCGGCTGGCGCGATCCTGGCGACGCGGCTGACCGAGGACCCGGCCACCTCCGTACTCCTCCTCGAGGCGGGCCGCGACTTCCCCAACTTCGACGACCTTCCCGAAGAGGTCAGGTACAACTCTTCCGTTGCCGACAAGCTCGTAAGCGACAGCGAACACAACTGGAACTTCGCGGGCAAGGCAAGCTCCCGCGGGGAGCCGATGTACGTCCCGCGCGGCAAGGTGACAGGCGGCTCCAGCGCCATCAACGCGCAGATATTCCTCCGGGGCGAGTCCGACGACTACGACACCTGGGCCTCGTGGGGAAACTCCGAGTGGAGCTACCAGCAGGTGCTGCCCTTCTTCCGAAAGCTGGAGAACGACCAGGACTACCGCGACGACTACCACGGCTCCGACGGCCCAATCTACGCCCGGCGGGAGCCGCGCGAGAGCTGGGCGCCCCCGCAGACGGCCTTCTACAACGCCTGCCGGTTCGCCGGCTTCGCCGATGCCCCCGACCACAACAACCCCGACTCCACCGGCATCGGTCCGATGCCACGCAACGACCTCGACGGCACGCGCGTGAGCACCGCGATTGGCTACCTCGGCATGTCCCGCCACCGGCTCAATCTCACCATCAGGGGCGAATGCCGGGTGCGGCGCGTCATCTTCGACGGCGACCGTGCGGTCGGCGTGGAAGTCGAGAGCGGCGGCGAGACGTTCACCGTCGAGGGGCGCGAGATCATTCTCAGCGCCGGCGCCATCGGCTCTCCGCACCTGCTCATGCTGTCCGGCGTAGGTCCCCGGGAGCAGCTCGAGCGGCACGGCATACCCGTACTGCGCGACGTGCCCGGCGTCGGGCAGAACCTGCGCGACCATCCGCAGTTGGCTCTCGCCTGGAGCACCAAGCCCGGGTACGACCTGTGCCGAGTCAGTTCGTTAGGCCTGTCGTTGCGCTATACGGCTACCGGATCGCACCTGCGAAACGACATGATGATAATCATGCTCTCGCACGCCACCGACTGGGAGAGCCGCGGCGTCATGGGCAGAAGGTCGCTGGGCATCGGCATGATAGCCCACCTGTACCTGGCGTTGTCGTCCGGCGAGCTGAGGCTCCAGTCCGCCGACCCCAGGGTGCAGCCTTTCCTCGACTACAGAATGCTCAGCCACCCCTTCGACGTCGAGCGTATGAAGGAGGAGGTGCGGCTCTGCCTTAAGCTGGCCGAGCACTCCGACTTCGCCGAGCTCCTCGACCGCAGGCTGCAGCCAACGAACGAGGAGCTTGCCACTGAAGAGGCGTTGGAGGACTGGATGCTGCGCACCGTCTCCACGGGACACCACATATCCTGCACCTGCAAGATGGGGCCCGCGGACGATCCCATGGCCGTGGTGGACCAGTTCGGGCGAGTCCACGGCCTGCGCGGACTGCGCGTGGCCGACGCCTCCATCATGCCGGACTGCGTGCGGGCCAACACCAACGTGCCCACCATGATGATAGGCGAGCGCGTGTCGGACTTTCTCGCTTCGGGCCGCTGACGGCGGCGACCGTGCCGGCGCCAGGGCTGGTCCTTTGGGCCGGCCTCGCAGCTACGCCGCCGCCTTTCATGAATTGACAAGGTCGGCGGCTCGATGATAGTGTCTAATCTGGCTGCAACGTCATGCCAACAAACTGGCCGCAGGAGACGAGAACATGAGCGTGCACACATTCGTCGCGACCGGAGACTCCATAATCAGCCGGCGGGTGTCCAACCGCACCGACAAGCCGTTTCTCGATCTGCTGGAGTTGATTCGCGGCGCCGACAGCGCCTTCACCAACCTCGAGATAGTGACGCCGCGCGAACCCTGGGTGCCCTTCTCGGAGTACGGCGGTCTGCATCTCGGTTCGCCCGCGTTCATTCTGGACGAACTCGACTGGATGGGCTTCAACCTCTACTGCGCCGCCAACAACCACTCGGTGGACTTCACCTACCAGGGCCTGGTCGACACCATGGCCGAGCTCAATGAACGCGGCCTCGCCTTCGCCGGCGCAGGCATGACGCTGGGCGAGGCGCGCAGTCCCGCCTACCTCGACACCCCGGTGGGCAGGGTGGGCCTGCTTGCCTGCGCCTCCACGTTCTCGACCAGCGCACAGGCCTCCGCCAGCCGGCCCGACATGGGCGGCCGACCGGGCATAAGCCCCATGCGTTACGTCACCCACTACGAGCTCGACGCCCAGCGCCTGGCGGCCGTCAAGGACATCGACGAGACGCTCGGCACTGACGTCGCAACCCGCAAGATGCGCGACTGGCTTAGAGACGACGCCCCAGACGCCTACAAGTTCGTCAATCTGAACTTCAAGGAAGGGGACAACGCCGGCGTCCGCACCCAGCCCAGGGAAGACGACCTCGAGGACATCGCCCACTGGATCGGGGAGGCCAAGCGCAGGTCCGACCTGGTGGTGGCCACGATCCACGCGCACGAGGGGCAGAACGGCGACCTGAACACCCAGGACATCGCCGATTTCATCGTGCCCATGGCGCACCGCTGGATAGACGCCGGAGCCGACGTGTTCGTGGGCCACGGCCCGCACACGCTGCGCGGAGTGGAGATTTACAAGGGCAAGCCCATCTTCTATTCCCTGGGCAACTTCTTCTTCACCATCGCGACGCTGCACCGCTACGGCAGCGAGGTGTACGAGCAGCACAAGCTGCCGCCCACGGCCACACCGGCGGACGTGTACGAGTCGCTCGCCTACGACAAGGACGGCAACTACAAGGGCATGGAGGGCGACCCTCAATTCTGGCGGACCGTGGTGCCGGTGTGCAGGTTCGAGGGGAGGGAGCTGCTCAGCGTGGACCTGCACCCCGTCGACCTGGGCTACGACCTGCCGCCCACTCAACGCGGCATACCCACGCTCTCCAACCACGAAGAGGGCGCGATAATCCTCGAGAACGTGCAGCAGCTTTCCGAGCCATTCGGCACCAGGCTGCGCATAGAGTCCGAAGGCGATCGGGTGGTGGGCCGCATCCAGCTCGACTAGCCAATTGTCAATCAGAATATGCCCGCCTGCGGCGGCCCCGAACCCTTCGCGGGCCCCGATTCATGCCACCTATCAGTGGTCGCCGCGGAGCGCATGGCGAACTCCCGCTCAGTAGCCGGCGCGTAAATCCGGTCCAATTCGAACAGCGGAGGCCGGACGAAATGCAGGACTTCACTATTGCATTTTGAAAGCCCTGCTTTTAAAATTGCTTGAACTTTGTCAGGCCGCTGGTAATCGGCCAATTGGACAAGAGGCATCTCCAATCTCAACATATGGAGGAGGACAACACCTATGAGAAGGAAGTTTCCCTTAGTCCTGTTTGCGGTGCTGGCGTTGGCGGCCCTTTCGTTGGTCGTCATCGCCTGCTCGTCGGCGGAAGACGAGCCGACCCGGGTTCCGCAGCAGCCGGCCCAGACAGCGCCACAGGCGACCCAGGTTCCCGCGGCCCAGGCCGCGCCGCGAGCGACCGCGATGCCGGGCGCGCCGGTTGCCGCGCCGACCGCGGCCCCCGCGTATCGCCAACCCACCGCTACACCGCCATCCGCCATGATGGCCAAGATAGACCGCGGCGGCATTCTCAGCCATGCGGTGCACGAGACGTTCGCCAGCTTCGACCTCCACTGGGAGGGCAGCTACATCGCCGTGCAGCCGCTGGCGCCCATCTACAACGGCCTGCTGACCCGCGACATCAGGGCCGCCGGCGACGACCCCGTCGGCCAGCTTGCCCCCGACCTCGCTGAGTCGTGGGAGGCGACGGACGGCGGCCGCACGTACGTTTTCAACCTACGTCAAGACGCGACCTGGAACGACGGCACCGAGTTCTCCTGCGAGGATGTCGACGCCACATTCACCAGGTGGTACGACTCCAACGTCTCGAATCGCAGCGCAACCTTCCCCACGATGCGCGAAGACTGGGATTGCACCGACGAAGACACCTTCGTGGTGAACTTCGACGTGGCGCAGGGCGCGTTCCTAACCGCCCTTGGCAGCACGCGCTTCGAGATGATGCAGAAGGAGACCATCGCCAAGGTAGAAAAGTTCCGCACCGGCCTGGCCAAGGAGCCCGGCTTCCTGGTTGGCACCGGCCCCTACGAGGTAGATAGCTGGACGCCGGGCGTGGACTTCGTAAGCAAGCGCCGGATGGACTACTGGAAGCAAGGCGAGGACGGGGGCACGCTGCCCTACCTCGACGGCTACCAGTCCGTGGTGATTACAGACCTTTCGGCCATGTTCGCGGCCTTCCGGGGCCAGCGCCTGACGATGGGCGGAATCGCCCGCCACCTGGAGAAGAGCGAGGCGGACATCATCGAGAGCCGCCCAGACCTCAAGAGCAGGATTACGATTCTCGTCGGGCCGCGCAACGCCTGGCACAACATCGTGTTCAACCTGGCCAACGCGCCCACGGACGACCTTCGCGTGAGGCAGGCGTTCTTCTACGCCATCGACCAGCGCGCGACCCGCCAGGCGGCGGTAGAGGGCTGGGGCAGCCTGGGTTCGCACATCGGCCCGCACCTGCCCTTCGCAATTCCAGAGGCCGAGCTTCTGGCCGACCCGCGCTTTAGCGAGGACATGGAAGCCCGCCGCGCGAAGGCTAAGGAGCTACTCACCGAGGCCGGCTTTGCCGACGGCCTGCAAATGGAGCTCATCCAGCGGCGCGGCCCGCTCTACAACCGCGGCGCCATCGCCAACCAGGCCGACCTTAAGAAGGCCGGCATCGACATCTCCATCCGGTTGGTAGACACCGCCACCATCGGCGACGTGGCCAGTTCCGGCGAGTTCAACATCTACACGTCGCCCGGCTCAACGCTGCTGGACGACCCGGACGGCTACTGGGACCGCTGGCTCTCCACCCAGTCGGATGTGGTCAACTACTCCCGCTACAAGAGCGCGAAGTTCGACGAGCTTTTCGCTAAGCAGTCCAGGGAAATCGACATCGCCAAGCGCATCGAGATAGCCCGCGAGATCGACCGTCTCCTCCTCGAGGACGCCGTCGAACAGCGCAGCTACTACTGGTTCCAGTCGATGTCCCATTGGAACAACCTGCAGGGCTGGTACATGAACTTCGGCGACAACGTTTACAACTTCGGTCGCTGGGAAGAAGTGTGGTGCAGGACCGGCAACTGCAACGACGGAAGCGGCGGCTAAGCTACTAGCAGCCACCTGAGAACCGAGCCTCACTGTTGCCTCGTAGGCAGCGGTGAGGCTCGGTTCAGCAACCGAATAGCCACCAACCGCGCGTGGCGGCATCCCGGCGAGGGACGGAGGGACGGAGCACCTCAAGTGGACGCAGCGCGCCACACCTCCGACGTTCGCCAGGTTTTCGCCACACTGTCGCGCCAGGTTGTCGGAATTACGCCGGCACTCGAGCGACTCTCATTGGGGAGGGCAACCGTGAACTCCGTAAACTGGGGCAACACCATAGTGTTCGCTTTCGGCGGTGCTGGAGCGGGCCTTTTCGTCTCCCTCTTCATTGGGCTGGTGCTGCTGCTGCTCGCGGACTACAACGAATCGATCGTGAGCCTGATGAGGACTTCTAATTGGCTCATGCCTATCTCCGGAGCGATCTTAGGTGGGATTATCGGGATGCTGACGAGGGAGGAGTCGCCCTTCTGAGCGGGCCTCCTCTCCCATTTTGGTAGAGGTTTGAGCCGAGGGCGAAACGTCGGCGCGACTCCCCCCCTCATTCTAACCTTCTCCCTCTCGGGGGAGAATGGACAGTGGAGTGAAGCCAAATGCAAGAGTACATCATAAGGCGAGTGCTGCTGGCCATTCCGACGCTGATCGGGGCGGTGACCCTGGTGTTCCTGGTCATGCGCATCCTGCCTGGCGACATCGCCGCGCTCATGCTGCAAGGCAGCGGCGAGATCGGCGTTCAGGCGGACGAAGAGCAACTACAGGAGTTGCGCGAACAGCTGGGCATCAACAAACCCCTGTACGCACAGTATCTGACCTGGCTCTGGGACGCCATACGTTTCGACTTCGGCGACGCTCTCTGGACCAATCGCCCCGTGTGGGACGAGTTCAAGTTACGGTATCCGCTCAGCCTCAGCATCCTGATCCTGGCGATGATTACTGCTCTGTCAATCGCGATACCGGCGGGTATCATTTCGGCGGTCAAGCAGGACACCTGGATAGACTACGGCCTGCGCATCTTCACGCTCGCGGGGTTGTCCGTACCCAGCTTCTTCGTGGCGATCCTGGTCATCTTGTACTTGTTACGCTACTACGGTTGGACCACGCCGCTCGAGTACGAGCCGATCTGGAAGGACCCGTGGCAGAACTTCCAGCGACTGATATTCCCATCGCTCGCCATCGGGTACCGGCTGTCCGCCATCGGCGCGAGGATGACTCGCTCAAGCATGTTGGAAGTGATGCGCGAGGACTACGTGCGCACCGCGCGGGCCAAGGGACTGCGCGAGCAGATGGTCATCTGGCGGCACGCGCTGAAGAACGCCATACTGCCGGTGTTGACACTCATCGGCATCGAGTTGCTGGTGCTTTTCTCCGGCGTGGTCATCGTCGAGACGCTGTTCATCATCCCCGGCGTAGGCAAGCTGCTGGTCGACTCCCTGTTCAGGCGCGACTACATCATCGTGCAGGGTCTCATCTTCGTCTTCGCGATATTCGTGCTGTTCGTCAACCTGGCGGTCGACTTGTCCTACGCGTTCTTCGACCCCCGAATCAGACTCAGATAGTCCCCGTTGCTGAGGTGAACCTATGGCAACCGAGAACATAGCCGACCAGGAGCTGGTAGCGAGCGGCTTGGCCGTGCGCAAACAGCGCACCATGTGGAACCACGTATCCGACTTCTCGCGCCGCAAGCCGCTTGGAGCGGCGGGTGGGCTGATACTGATACTTTTTGTGCTCATGGCGGTGTTCGCCCCGGTCATAGACCGCTACGATCCGCTGGAGACGGCCCCGTTCAACTCACTGCAATCGCCGACTTGGGACCACTGGTTCGGCACCGACAACTTCGGCCGCGACATGTACTCCCGCATCATCAACGGCGCGATACTGTCCATGTACGTCGGCGTAATCTCCACCGCGGTCGGAGCGATGGTAGGCTCGGTGCTGGGGCTGGCAAGCGCGTATTTCAGGGGCTGGGTAGACCTGTTGCTCCAGCGCTGGCTGGACGTGATGTTCATCTTCCCGGGGCTAATTCTCGCACTGGCGATTGTGACTGTGTTCCAGGGCAGCGACCTGCTGAAGACGCTCGGGTTCGGCTCGCTGTATTGGGGCAATCTGAACGTGATAGTGATAGCCATCGCCATTCCGCGCGTGCCAGGCACAGCGCGGGTGATCCGGTCGGTGGCTCTGGCCGTGATGTCGACGCAGTACATGGACGCCTCCGAGGCGGTGGGCGCCCGGCCCATGCGCCGCATATTCCGCCACCTGATGCCCAACTGCATGGCGCCCTTCATCGTCTACTCGACCGCCCAGATCGGCGGAGCCATCCTTACGGAATCATCGCTGACCTTTCTGGGCATCGGCGTCGCCCCCGAAATCGCCTCCTGGGGCCGCATGCTCTCCGTCGAGGGAATGCGCTACTTCGAGGCTCACCCGTACCTGGCGGTCTTCCCTGGCATAGCCATCAGCGCCGCCGTGTTCGGCGTCAACTTGTTCGGCGACGCGCTGCGCGACGTGCTCGACCCCAGGCTGCGCGGAGCGGAGCGGCGGTAAGCAGGGCCTAGACACAACACGGCGTAGCCGGGCCTCCACACGGTCCGACCGCGCGGGGCCCCCGCGCGGTCCGGCCTCGCGCCGGTAGGGGCGGGTCTGAAACCCGCCCGCTGCCCGCAACGGTCAGAAAGCAACACCCCAGGCGAATTGCCCGGGGTGTTCGGTTTTGGGGCCACTACTGGCCAGTCCGGTCATCGCTCGTGAATTGGTTAGGAGGGCCTACTTGTTCGAAGAGAGGGTCTCGTGGGGCTATCGCAGCTGGAATACACTTGGCACGCGCCCGAGGCAATTGCGGTGACCGCGTGTTGCGAGTTGCCGTAAACACCCACGTTGCTCCCTGGCGGGTAGTGAGTGTATTCTTCGATAGAGGCAAGAGAGGTACGCTATGAAGCTGCACGTTGACAAGAACGCCGATGCGCTCTACCTGCGACTTGACGACTCCCCTATCGTGGATTCCGAAGAGGTCGCGCCAGGCATAGTGCTCGACTATAACGCATCAAACGAAGTGGTGGGCTTGGAGATGCTGCACCTATCCAAGCGCTAGTCCAAGTTAGACCTGTCGGCATTGCAGTTCGAGACGGTTTGAAGTGTATTCGTTAAGACTCCAGTGCGAACATCGATGAACGGTGCCGTGACGACTAGATTGGAGACAAGAGCGGGAGTCGTGGGCCCAATGGTCTTCCTACTTTACGCTTGAAGACCGTGGCCTCTCTCACGCAGACACAAAAGGCACCCCCGGCGCCGAAACGCGCGGGGGTGTTTCACTTACAGGGCAGTGGTCTGCACACCACCCGCTTGGTTGGGCAACCGCCCTAGGGGCGGCTAGAAGGCGTAGGAGCCTAGCGCGCCTTCCAGATGCTGCCGAAGCGGGCCAGGTGCGAGACCGGCGTTATGGACTCGACTTGCCAGCCCTTGACCTCCAACCACTTCTCGAACGCCTCCTTGCTCACGCCTTGGCACTCGGCGAGCAGGCGACCGTCTTCGAGCGCGGTAACCGTTGATATCGTCGTTCGGGGGTCGGGACGCCACTGGCTGGTGGCCTTCAACTCGTCGCCGAACTTGTCCAGTTTTTCCCAGCCGGGCGCGGTCCCAATCGCTAACCAGCGCATAGTCTATGTATTCTCCTTACGTGTGATGAAGATGGCACTGCGGCTCGTGTCCCCGCCTGTCCGCCCGTCGCATGACTGGCGGGCAGGCGGTAACCCTGCACGTGTGCGGCCTAGTCCTCGGCGGGCGGCACGAACGGGTACGGCACCTCGCGGCCGCCGCGGATGGGCAGCACGATGATGGCCCTCCCCGGGCACGACTCTACGCCGCTGTCCAGTCTCATGCCCGTGTCGAGCTCCAGGTAGCCCAGCCCGTCCTTCTCGTACTTGTCAGCGACCTTGGCCCAGCAGGTGATGGTGTCGCCGGGCACGATCATGGCCCGGTGCTGGAACGACACCTTCCACATCCACCCGTTGGGCAGGCACAGGTCCTTGAGGTATCGAGGCATGATGCTCTGCTTCCAGGAACCCTGGATAAGGATGTTGGGCAGGCCGTCGTGGTACACAGAGAAGTCCTGGTCGTAGTGAATCTTGTGCCAGTTCTCGATGGCCGCGCTCCAACGGAAGGCGTGAACCGAGGTCATGGGGCCGATGTCGAGCGAGGGCAGGTCCTGGCCCACCTCCACGTCGTCGTAGTAGAGCTGCTCTTTAGTCCTCAGCTCGTCTGCCGTAGTAACAGGCATTGGCGTATCTCCCCTTCCAGGCTAGGCTTCCCGCCGCAACCCCGTCGCGCGGGTGATGCACAGCAGGTCGCCGTTCTGGTTGGTGTAGGTGGTCTTGGTTGTCGTGATGAGCATGTGCCGCCCCGCGCGCCCTACGCGCTCGTGCACGTTGGCGATCTCGGACTGCGAGTAGATGACGTCGCCGAGGGCGGGGTATTTGAACACCTCTATCTCGTTGCCGCCGTTCAGCGTGGCGGGCAGTTCCGGCGGGTACGGTATGCGCGGCAGGCCGCCGTCATCGTCACTCACCGCGTCGCGAACGCCCCGGATGCCGTCCGACTCGGGGTCCGCCTCGAATGCGAGGCTGATGGGGTCGGTCGTGCCCGGCGCGGTCCTGCTGAGGTACGTGCAGTAGATGGGCGGGGTGACTATCTCACCGAACTTGGTAGTCTTGGCGAACTCCTCGTCCCAGTAGCGGGGGTCGGGGTCCATGATCGCCTGCGTGAAGCGGCGCAGCCCCTCCTTCTCGATCTCCCAGAGGCTCACCTGCCGCCTTTCGCCCTGGGCGCCGATAAGGGTTTTGATTTCGTCTGTCAGAAAGCTCTTTCCGCAAGACATGGCTTTGTTTCAATTCCTTTCGATAGCTGAATCCGTGGCTATGCGTCTTCAGTAGCGCGCCCGCAGAGGCGCCGCCGGCGCGGCCGCTGCGGAGGGCGCCCGCGCCCGTTCGCCTGCCGCGGTCGGGCGCTTAACGTGCCTGCGCTAGGAGGAGGGCTTGGGGAAGAAGTCCTCCGTCCAGGGCCAGTCGCCATTGACGTCGTATGCGGGCAGACCCTGGTCCACGCGGTCGCGGTACGGGCTGGAGATGGGTTCGCGCCACGGGTAGATGGCGTCCGGCCCCTCGTAGGCGGAAGGCCCCAGCTTGAAGTGCGTTGCCTGGTCCAACGTCTCCACGAACGGGGCGTTGGGGTCGAACAGGCTATCCTTGTCGTATGGCCGGCCCCCCGCGCGGGAGACGTGCCCCCAGAGCTGGCGGCCCAGGATCTCCTCGGCCATCCACACGGCCTCGACGAGCTTGTCCAGGTCCACGCCGGTGTCGATGCCCATGCCCTCCATCATGTGAATGGCGTCTTCGGTTGCCGCCATACCGGTGGCGCGGCCGTTGCCGCAGTAGGGGCAGCCGCCGAATCCGCCGATGGTGCCGTCGAGGCTGAGGCTGTCTTCGGGGCCCAGCGAGCTGATGGCGGCGAACATCGAGGGCAGCGCCATGCCGCGGCTGTTGTGCAGGTGGGCGCGGAAATTGGTCACGTCCGGCCACTGATCCTTGACGCGCGAGAAGATGTCCTCGACCTTGGCCGGGTGGCACCAGCCCATGGGGTCGCCGACGCTTACCTGCGTCACCTTGATGCCGACCTCGTCCCACAGGTCGTGCTGCTTTTCCATGAACTTCATAATCAGGTCGACGTTGAAGTCGCCCAGGAAGTTGGAGCCGAAGGTGGCGTTGGTGCCGATTCCCGCCTCAGTCGCGCCCTGCTCCTGCGCCATGGCGATGATGCGCGGCCAAGCCTCCATCTCCTGCATCTGGGAGCGGTTGGCGTTGCGCCGCACGAACACGTCGCACATGTGGCAGCCGAGCGACGGGCGGCTCTCGCCTCGGTCGATGGTCAGCGGGGGCGAGTACTCCTTCGCGCGTTCTACGCCGCGCTGGTTGAGCGCGAGCGCGGTGTAGGTCACGCCCGGCTTGGGCACGAACTTTTCCATAATCTCGTCGATCCGCGCCATCTGCGGCGTGTAGCGTGGGCTAACGAACGAGCCCACCACTATGCGCTTGAGGCCGGTGTCTCCGAGCGCGTCGAGCAGCCGCACCTTGTCTTCGACAGAGATGTTGGCGTCCTCGATCTGCATCCCCTCTCGCATCCCCTCTTCCGTGTAAGTGATCTTGGGATATTCCCTTGCCATTCCTCCTCCTTGATTGGACTGTCTTTGCTTTCTATTGTCGCCCCGCCCCCGCCCCTGACGCTCGCGCGGCAGGACGAAGGCAGGTCCCAAATCGTCTAGCCGGCGGTGGTCACGGTATCCATGAGCGCGGATACTTCGCCCAGCTCGTCCAGGTTCTGCACCAGGCGGATAGGCTCGCTGACCTTCTCCTGGTCGAAGACGAAGCCGGCGTTGACGCGGAACTTGTCGATCACCGCGTCGCCGGTGAGGTGCAGCGCCGGACCGAGCTCGACGTCGTGCAGTCCGCCGTCGCGCATGTGAATCTTTATGCGCGATTCGGGGTTGCCGTCGGCGATGTGCTCGTTGCGCAGCTCCACGTCGGCGCTGCGTCCCACGCTGACCCTCTGCATGAACTCCTGCAGGTCGCCCCGGTCGGACCGCTCGTCAGTGAAGGTGCTGAGATCCACCTTGCGGTCCACTATCGCGGCGGAGATGTTGTAGGCGAGGCAGAACTTGCCCTCGAGGCCTTCGTTGACTTCCGCGCGGAGCAGCGCGCCCGTGCAGGGGACGCTGGGCCCGGTGAACTCGATGCGGTCCACGTCGTCGGGGTTTATCTCCTCGTCGTGGATCAACTCCATCAGGCCGGTGAGGGTCTGGTGATTGCCGCCGCAGCAGGGCCAGGGCTTTATGCGCGTGCCCTGCGCTTCGAGAAGATAGAGGTGGCCGAGGTACTTCGTCACGGCGGGCAGATTGCACTTGACGCCGCCGAAGTTGTCGGCGTAGCCCTGGCGGCCCTCGATGATGTCGGGGTCCGCGGTATAGCCGCGCGAGGCGAGCTTGGCCGCGACGATGCCGCTGCGCGCTGCGTTGCCCGGGTGGAAGGGCTTGGTCATGGTGCCAAAGTTCCGGCGAAGCCCGGCAGCTTCGGAGCCTGCGATGCCGAGCGCCATGCGCGTCTGCTGGACGTCCAACCCCATCAGCTTGCTGGCGGTGACGGAGGCGGCCATGGTGCCGAATATGGCCGTTGGGTGCCAATCGCGGTCGGGATGCAGGTTGTCGCTCAGGCGGGTGCCCACCTCGAAGCCAATGGCCCACGCCGCGAGAATGTCGCGGCCGGTGAGTCCGTACTCTTCGCCGAGCGCGAGCGCGGTGGGCGTGAGCGTCACCGCCGGATGCCCCCCGACGCCGCCGAGGTCGTCGTAGTCGTCCGCGTGGCCCATCGTGCCGTTGGCGAAGGCCGCGCTGGGGCTGGTCGTGCGGATGTCGGTCGCTATCACGCGAGCCTGGGGCGTGCCGCCCTGTTCCTGCGTGTAGTCGACAATCATCCCGCCTAGCTTGGTTGTGGAACCGAGTATCGTGGTGCCGAGGTAGTCCAGAATGGACTTCTTGGCCTGGTCGTAGGCCGCGGGCGGGATGTCTTCGTAAGAGGTTTCCACTATCCATTTGGCCAACGTTTCGGTAGTGCCCATATGCCCTCCTCTTGTCGCTGTTTCTCTTCTGATGTCACGCGCCCGGAGGCTGCCGCGGCCCGGCCCCGTTCGCCTGGCGCACGCCGCCGAAACGTAGTCTAGCGCTTGGCGCCGATATTATTTTGTTGCAGCACTCATGTCAATAGGAAGCTCCGAGGAGGAGGGCGCCAGGGAGCGGACGCCAGCGGTGACGCTTGACGCCCGGCGTCACAACAGACACGATGTTCTCTGATGGTCCGGTATCACTGATGCGAGGGAGGTGTGCAGCCATGTTGAAGCGCGTCGTTCACCCCGGAGAGGTGCTCAGGGACGAGCTGGCCGAGTACGGCGTATCGCCTACGGCGCTCGCGCGGCAGATAGCCGTGCCGCCGAATCGCATCAGCCAGATCATTGCCGGCAAACGAGCGATGACCGGCGACACCGCCCTGCGGCTGGGCCACTGGTTCGGAGTCGACCCCCAGTTCTGGCTCAACCTGCAAACGCAGTTTGAGCTTGCTGAGGCCGATCGCCGCTCGGGCGAGGCCGTCCGCGCGTTGCCGACCGCCTCTGGACGCGCATAGCCGCTCCACCGGCGCTGCGGCCGGCGAACCGCTAGGGGGGGCCCAGCTTCCCCTTGTACTCGGGGTCGTGGTAGGCCAGCCGGCCCCGGCGCACCAGTTCGTCCATGCTCAGGTCGGGCGGGCGCACGTGGTTGGTGGGCGTCGTTGCGATGATGCCCGCCTCTTCCAGTTCGTCGCAGCGCGCGTCGTCGTAACCCAGCACTCCCTTCAGAAGCTCGCGGTTGTGCTGGCCCAGCGACGGCGCGGGACCCTTCATGGTCACGGGCGTCTTGCTGAAACTCCACGGGCGGGCTATCAGCGCCCGCTCGCCCAGATTGCGGTTTTCGGGGTACTTGACGCGCTCCAGGAAACCGCGCTGCCAGTAGTGCTCGTTCAGGTTCGTGTCGCGCGAGTCGAACACGGGTCCGGCGGGAACGCCCTCGCCCTGTAGCCTCTCCATAGCCTCGAACTTGCCCAGCGTTTTGGTCCAATCCGAGATTATGTCGTCCAATTCGTCGTGGTTCTTCACACGGGAGAGAGTGGTGGCGAATCGCTCGTCCGCCGTAAGCTCCGGGCGGCCCATTGCGCGGCACAGCGCCGCCCATTCCTCGTCGTCGCCCACTGACAGCACGCACCAGTCGTCGCCGCCGGCGCACGGGTAGCAGCCCTGCGGCGCGCGCCACGGGTGGCGGTTGCCCATACGCCGGCCCAGGTTGCCGTTGTGCATCCAGTCCATGATGAACTCGCTCGTGTTGAAGCAGCCAAGCTGGTACATGCCTATGTCGATCCACAGGCCCTTGCCCGTCTTCTTGCGGTGGCGCAGCGCGAGCGCGATGCCCAGCAGGGCGGACCAGCACGCCAGGAAGTCGACGTAGGACTGCCCGGCCTTGGACGGAATGTCGCCGCGATAGCCCGTGACGTGGGTCAGGCCGTGCGTGGACTCCTGCGTCGTCGCCTGCGCCGGGTACTCGGAATAGGGCCCGTCGCCGTGGCCGTAGCCGGTGTTCGACACCATGATGACGTCGGGCTTCAGCTTCTTCATGTTGGGGTAGTCGAGACCCCAGCGACGCATCACACGCGGAGTGAAGTTCTCCATGACCACGTCGCTTTCCTTGATGAGGTCCTTCAGCACGGCCAGGCCGTCCGGCTTGCTCAGGTCGAGCACCAGCGACTTTTTGCCCCGGTTCAGGATGTTGTAAGACGCCGAGCGATTCCACGGGTCCTCACCGATCTCGTTATCGGCGTAGGCGCCCCCGAACGCGCCTCCCCGCGTGGTGTCGATGCGGCCCGGGCCCTCGATCTTGATGACCTCGGCGCCCAGGTCCGAAAGCAGCCCGGCGGCGTAGGGCAGCGCGAACACGTAGGTGGACTCGATCACCCGTATCCCTTCTAGCGGCAATCTGGCCATTTGTGCTTCTCCTATGAATCCACTTTCGCGGCGGCCTCTGGCGGGCCTCACACCCGCCCCCGCGTCGCCCGCGACGGGTTGCGTCCCCCAGCGGCTCAGATTATGGCCAGCTCGCGCAGGCGCACCACGTCGTCCCTGGCATAGCCCAGGCCCTGCTCGTAGATCTCCAGGTTGTGCTGGCCCAGCAGCGGCGCGGGGATACGGTACCTCGAAGGAATCTCGGTCATGTTGAACAGCCGCGAGGGAACCTTCGTCTTGCCGATTACAGGATGGTCGACGTCCCAGAAGAAGTCGCGCGCCTCGAGCTGAGGGCAGTTGGCCAGGTCCTCCGGCGTCTGGGCGATGCCGAACAGCATCCTGTAGTCTTCGCTGGCGATCTTGAACATCTCAGCCATCGTCCGGTCGCTGGTGGCCTCCAGGATGATGTCGTCCATCTCCGGGCCGTGCAGCGAACGCTGGTCGGCCTCGGCGAATCGCGGCTCCTTCAGCTCCTCGCGCCCGTAGAAGTCCGCTATCTGATCCCAGGTCGCGCCGCCTCCGGGCTGGCTGATGAAGTAGCCGTCTTTGCACGGCATGATGTTGCTGAACTGCGCGCCCTCCGGGTTGCGCCGCCCCCGCACGCCGCCGTTCCACGTGTAGAAGGGCTGCTCGATAACCATGGTCGAGGCGACCACTTCCTGCATCGAGACGTCCACGTGCTGGCCCTCGTCCGTGAAGTCCCGCAGCAGCAGCGCGAACGCCGTGGCGAGCGCGCCGTTGAGGCCGGACTCGTATTGCGACTGCACCCCGCCGTGGCGCAGAGGCTCGCGGTCGGTAGTGCCGCTGATAGCCATAATCCCCGACATGGCGTAGGTGACTATCTCCTCGCCCTTGTAGCCGCTGTAGGGACCGGTCTGGCCGAAGGGCGTAATTGAGGTCATCACTATCTTGGGGTTCTCGCGCTCCAGCGCGGCGTGGTCTAATCCCAGCGACGCCAGGTAGCCGGGCTCGTAGCTCTCGATCACCACGTCAGCCTCGCGCACAAGCTCCTTGAACATGCTCTGACCCTTCTTCGTTTCAAGGTTCAGGGTCACGCCACGCTTGTTCAGGTTGAGCAGCAGAAAGAAGAGGCTCTTTTCGGGGTGGGGGTCGTTGTCGTGGAACGGGGGCAGCGAACGCCCGCGCTCCCCAGACGAGGGCTCGACCTTAATCACGTCGGCCCCGAAGTCCCCCAGAATCCTCGCGCACAGCGGGCCGGCTATGCCCTGGCTGATGTCCAGTACGCGGATGTCGTCGAGGGCGGTGGGCAGCATGGCAAAGGCGGCTCCTGTGTAGGATGTGGACGTGCGGCGGCCCGTGGCCGAACGCCAGAGCATGATAGCCGAACCGGGCTGGGCGTGACAAGCGGAGTGTTGGCAGACAAGCCGCTGGTACGAGCCGCCGCGGATGACGCATATTGACTGTATTAGATGGTATGATGGGCATACGATGCCATAAATCCTGAGAGAGGGGCCATACCGTTTCTTCTTCTATTCGGGGGGTTGGGGCGAACCGCCCAACGTACACGTCGAGCGTGACGACCAGGTCGCCAAGTTCTGGCCGGACCCGGTCATTCTCATGGTCCCGGGTGGATTGAGAGGGCACGAGTTAAGACACGTCGAACGGATAGTCAGGCAGAATCAAGTGTTGTTCCTGGAGGCGTGGATTGATCATTTCAACTCTTGAGGTTCGCGTTCCGGAGGCGTTGGAATTCACCGTGACTGACGACACCTTGACCGCCGAACTATCCGACGGGCGGACCATATCCGTGCCGTTGCTCTGGTACCCCAGGCTAGCCTACGCCACGCCGGAGTAGCGCGACAACTGGCGGATTATCGGCACTGGCCAAGGCATCCACTGGCCCGACCTGGACGAGGATCTCAGCGTAGAGGGTCTTCTGGCTGGCTGGCCTTCGCGCGAAAACCGGACATCCTTCAAGCGATGGCTGGATGCCCGGCCCACCTTATGGCCCCAACCTTGACACGGCCCACCAGCGCTAGCAAAATGTAGGCGGTGCGGACGCGGACGCGGCTGTGAGGCGGTTTGCGCCCTGCGCGACTAGAACTGTGGAGGACAGAGATGGACTTTGGTTACACTCCCGAGCAGGAAGCACTGCGCTCGGAGGTCAGGCAGTTCATCGCCGAGCACGTTACGTCCGAGGTGGTCGACGAGATGCACGGCGGGGAGAGCGGACGTGACACGAGCGGACGGCGCGGGCGCGGCCCGCTGTTGGCCGACCTGTTCAGCAAGATCGGCGAGAGGGGCTGGCTCGGCATAAGCTGGCCGAAGCAGTACGGCGGCCAGGACGGCGACCGCATGAGCCAGTACATCGTGGAGGAGGAGTTCTCCCGCGTCGGCGTCGGCGTTGGCGGCGGAGGCAGCGGCGCACCGGCGATTCTGGCGGCCGGCACCGACGAACAGAAAGACCACTACATCCCCAAGCTCATCAGCGGCGAGTTCTCGCTTGCCCTCGGCTTCACCGAGCCGAGCGGCGGCGCGGACCTTGCCTCGCTGCAGTGCCGCGCGGTGAAAGACGGCGACGAGTGGGTGATCAACGGCCAGAAGATCTACACGTCCGGCGCACACACCGCAACCCACTTCTACCTCATGGCCCGCACAGACCCAGAAGCGCCCAGGCACAGGGGTATCTCCATATTCCTCTTCCCGATGGACACGCCGGGCATCACCGTGCGCCCGCTGTGGACCATCCAGAGCGACCCGCTGGCGCCGCCGGGCACCACCTACGGCACCGCGCGCACCAACGAGACTTTCCTTGAGAACGTGCGCGTGCCGCAGTCGGCGCTGCTGGGCGACGAGAACATGGGCTGGTACGTGGGCGCGATGGGCCTTAACCTCGACCGCGTGGGCGCGGGCCGCTATCTCATGTCCGTGCGCAGGGACGAGGACATCATAAACTGGGTGAAGGAGAACAAGCTCGGCGACCTGTCCCTGGCCGAGGAGCCGGCGGTGCGCGACAAGCTCGCCGAGCTATGGATCGAGGCGCAGGTGTGCCGGCTGATGACGATGCGCAGCATGTCCATCGTGGAGACCGGCGGCAACTTCACCTACGAAGGCTCCGCTGAAAAGGTCTGGGCTCCCGAGCACGGCGTGCGCACGGCAGAGGCGATTTCGCAAATGCTGGGCCCGTACGCCACGCTGCTCAGCGGCTCTCACAATGCGCTCGAAGACGGGCTGTACGCCCACCAGCTGATGGGCGCGTTCCAGTCCGGTATCAACCACGGCAGCGTGCAGGTTATGCGCGACCAGGTGTCCCGCAGGGGCCTGGGCTTTCCGCGAGGCTAAGCTCACCCGACCCGCGCCTAGAGACGTTAGGAGAGGCGAACGATGGATTTTGGTTACAATTCTGAACAGGAAACCCTGCGCCTGGAAGTCAAGGACTTCATCGCCGAGTACGTCACACAAGACGTGCTGGACGAAATGCACGGCATAGAGGACGGCAAGGAGACCGGCCGTCGCGGGCGCGGCCCGCTAGTGACGGAGTTGTTCGTCAAGATAGGAAACAAGGGCTGGCTGGGCATAAGCTGGCCCAAAGAGTACGGCGGACAAGGCGGCGACCGGCTGAGCCAGTACATCGTGGAGGAGGAGTTCGCCCGCGTCGGCATCAGCGTCGGCGGCGGAGGCAGCGGCGCTCCGACCATTATGGCGGCCGGCTCCGATGAGCAGAAAGACTACTACATCCCCAGGCTCATCAGCGGCGAGATCTCCCTCGCGTTCGGCTTTACCGAGCCCCAGGCCGGCGCGGACCTTGCGTCGCTGCAATGCCGCGCGGTGAAAGACGGCGACGAGTGGGTGATCAACGGCCAGAAGATGTACACCTCCGGCGCGCACTCCGCCACGCACTTCTACCTGATGGCGCGCACCGACACGGACGCGCCCAAGCACAGGGGAATCTCCATATTCCTGTTCCCGATGGACACGCCGGGCATCACGGTACGCCCGCTGTGGACCATCCAGAGCGATCCCGTAGCGCCGCCGGCCACCACTTACGGCACGGCGCGCACCAACGAGACCTTCCTCGAGAACGTGCGCGTGCCGCAATCGGCCCTGCTGGGCGAGGAGAACATGGGCTGGTATGTGGGCGCAATGGGCCTTAACCTCGACCGCGTGGGGGCCAGCAGGTACCTCATTTCGGTGCGAAGGGACGAGGACATCGTGAACTGGGTCAAGGAGAACCAGCTCGGCGACCTGTCCCTGGCCGAGGACCCCGCGGTGCGCGACAAGCTCGCCGAGCTGTGGATAGAGGCCCAGGTGTGCCGGCTGATGACCATGCGGAGCATGTCCATAGTCGAGCACGACGAGACCTTCACCTACGAAGGCTCGGCCGAAAAGGTGTGGGCGCCCGAGCACGGCGTGAGGACCGCCGAGGCCATTTCGCAGATGCTGGGTCCTTACGCCACGCTGCTCAGAGGCTCGCACGGCGCCATAGACGATGGGCTGTACGCCCACCAGTTGATGGGCGCGTTCCAGTCCGGTATCAACCACGGCAGCGTTCAGGTAATGCGAGACCAGGTGACCCGCCGGGGGTTCAGCTTCCCGCGCGGTTAACCGACGACAACCACTCCAAGCAAGAGGTACTCGAGAATGGACACACTTCTCAACGAAGAAGAGCAGATGGTCAAGAACAGCGCGCGGCAGTTCCTGGAATCGGAATGCCCGCCCACGCTGGTTCGCGACATGGAGAGAGACGAGCGAGGCTATCCCGCCGAGCTGTGGAGCAAGGTCGTGGACCTGGGTTGGCCGGGTCTCGCGCTGCCCGAGGCGTACGGCGGCTCGGGGCTGCCGCTCTCCTACCTGGGTATAGTGCTCGAGGAGATGGGCCGCGCACTCGCGCCGCTGCCGATCCACTCGACGTCCGTCGCGGCGCTCACGATCGCCAACGCGGGTAGCGAACAGCAGAAGCAGGACTCGCTGCCCGCCGTGGCGAACGGCGACTCCATACTCACCTGGGCTTTCACCGAGCAGACGCCCCGGTACACGCCCGAGGCGATCAACCTGGAAGCGACACTCGACGGCGATAACTACGTGCTGAACGGCGTCAAGATGTTCGTGGACAATTTCGTCGTGGCCGACAAGTGCCTCGTCGTAGTCCGCACCGCCGCGAAGTCCGAGGACAACGAAGGCGTTTCGCTTCTGATTATCGACACCAACAGCGCGGGCATTTCCCACATACCGCTGCTGACGATGGCCAAGGACAAGCAGAGCGAGGTCACCTTCAACAACGTTCGCGTGCCCAAGGCCAACGTCTTAGGCGAAGCGGACCGGGGCTGGCCCATCGTGCAGGACATGATCGACCTGGCGACGGTGCTGCTCTGCGCCCAGATGGTGGGCGCGGCCCGCATGGACGCCGACATGGCCATTGAGTACGCCAAGAACAGGACAGCGTTCGGCCGGCCCCTCGCCGCTTTCCAGTCGCTGTCGCACATGTGCGCCGACATGGTCATGTGGGTGGACGGCGGCCAGCTTCTCACCTACGAGGCGCTGTGGAAGCTCGACCAGGGGCTGCCCGCCAGCGTCGAGATCTCGCAAGCCAAGGCCTTCTGCAACGAGAAGTGCGAGAACATTGTTCGCTACGGCCAGATGATACACGGCGGCATCGGGTTCATGATGGAATTCGATCTGCACCTGTGGTACCGCCGCGTCTGCTCGTGGACGATGCGCCTGGGCACCACCTACGAGCACCGCGCGCGAGTGGCCTCGGCCCTGCTGGCCCACGAGGGCAAGGTAGAGCTCGGCCGGCCCGTCGTCGCCGTTTAGCTCCTCAGAGGGAGTGTTCCCGCCGGCGGGGGCCGAGGGTTGCCGCGAAAGTGGCCCTCTCGCTCCCGCAGAACTCAATCAAGGAGATTTGCCCAATGGCAACATGCCCAGTGTGCCGAACAGACGTAGACGAAGAGGCCGCGCGCGCCCAGACCGGACTCACCGCCTACGGCGCGTCCGAGGTCGATCCCGACAAGGGCACGCGCCGCTTCTACGACGGAGTCTGGTACTACCTCTGCTCCCTCAATTGCAGCAGCAAGTTCATTCTCAACCCCAGCACCTACGTCAACCAGCCCGGCAGCTAGGCCCCATGCTCCGGCCCCACACCGGCCTGCGGTGCGGCCGGTACGGCCGGCCAAAAGACGTAGAGGCGTAGACAGATGGGCGCGACCGAACAGCTCGCCCAATTCGTAGCGGGCCTGCGATACGAGGACATCCCCGCCGCGGTCGTAGGCGCCGCCAAGGCTGCCATCACCGACGGTGTCGCCGTGATGTTGGCCGGATCCCGCCAGCCGCTCGCCGGCATAGTGAGCGTCTACGTCCGCGAGCTCGGCGGCGCGCCGCATTGCACCGTTGCGGGATGCGGCTTCAAGACCAACGCGCCCTCCGCCGCGTTCGCGAACGGCATTTTTGGCCACTGCCTAGACTTCGAGATCCAGGGGGTCCCTCCAACGCATGGCACGTCGTCGTGCCTGCCCGCCGCGCTGGCGCTGTGCGAGCAAACGGGCGCCGATGGCAAGACCATCATCGCGAGCTACGTGCTGGGCTGGGAGGTGCAGGGCCACATAAGGGCCGCCACCGCCGCCGCGTCCAATCCCGCCTACCACCCGCCCGGCCTCGTCGGGCCTCTCGGCGGCGCGGCCTCCGCGGCGAAGACGCTGGGCCTCGACGCCCAGCGCACCCACATGGCCCTCGGTATCGCCGCGTCGCGGACCGGCGGCCTCACCGCCAACACCGGCACCATGGTCAAGTCCACCCACCCGGGCAACGCCGCCCGGATGGGCGTAGAGTCCGCGCTTCTCGCCCAGGCCGGTTTCGAGAGCACCGAGCACATACTGGAGGCGCCCAATGGGTACGCGGACGCCCTGTTCGGCGGCAGCGTCGATTGGAGCGAGCTCACGTCGGGAATGGGCGAGACCTTCCGGCTGACCGACCCGGGCTACGACGTCAAGCGCTTCCCGGCGCAGGTCCACATGCAGCGCCCCATCGAGGCCGTGCTCGAGTTGCGAAAGCGCCACGACCTGGACGCGGGCATGGTCCGGACGCTAACGCTGGCCGTGCGGGACAGAGGCCACTCCGCCTCCGTGCCCAGGAGCGGCCTGGACGGCAAGTTCAGCGTCGAGTACTGCGCGGCAGTGGCGCTTGTGGACGGCGAGGTGGGGATTGACACCTTCACCGACGAGCGGCGGTTCCGCCCCGACGTGGACGCCGCGCTCGGCAAGGTGCGGGTCGTGCCGTCGTCCGAGCCAATGAGCGCGACCGCCACGGCGCTGCTGCGCGACGGCTCGCAGGTGAGCGAGACGTGCGAACACTTCCGGGGATCCATCGCCAACCCGATGAACGCCGAAGAGCGGCTGGCGAAGGCGGCGGCCTGCGTGGGGATGGTGCACGGCGCCGCGGACGGCGACCGCCTCATCACGCTGCTGGAGCGCCTCGAGGAACTGGACGACCTCTCGGAGCTGATGAGGCTAATCGGTGGCCCTTAGCCGCCTGTAGCCTCCGCCCCTAGCGCCGCACGAACACCACGCCGCCGCTGCCGACGTAGCGGTCCCTGGCCTCCTCGAACAGCCTCAGCTTCTCCGGCTGGAAGTCCGTAGGCCGCTCCTCGTCGTTGAGCCACGGGTTCGGGAAGTAGAAGCGTATCGTGGTGCCGCCCTCCTCGTCCGACATGCGCACGTAGTAGAGCTTGGGGAAGCTGTGGAAATTGTCCTCGGCCTCCACGAACTGCACCCCGTCGACCTTCGGCAGGTTCAGGTGAACGTGCCACGACCCGGCCTCCAGCATCGCCCAACCGTCCTCGAAATCGGGCTTCATCCCGGGCGGCGGGTACAGCTCCGCCACCGCGCCGCCCGAGTCCACGACGACGAGCATTCCCTTCAGCGTGAGCAGCTCTTCGAGAAGTCGCTTTACAATCAAACTGTCCATGGTCCTGCCTGCGTGTGATGCGGAGTGGGGCCCTACCGCCAGAGTGTAACCTAAGCACGGGCGCTTTTGGGCGATTGCGTCGTCGATGAAAGCGGGCATGAGAGCGACGGTGTTGGCCAAGTTACCACTACCATACCAATCGGCGTGTGCGGGGGCAATACGCCGCCGCGTTGACGGGCCACGACGGCTGGTGATAGCATCGCCGCGACTCTACATCCGCGGCGTGCCCGGCGTCCCGCACACCGCTCACCGAGCCGGTGCGGAGCAGCCTTAGCACCCGAGCGGCCCTAAGACACTTTCATTGCACTTAGCAACCCACCTCGCGAGACGTACCCCGTTCTTCTACGGCTGGGTGGTGCTGTACGGCGCAAGCGCGGCGCAATTCGCGTCCAACGCCGCCGCAAGCCTCACCATGTCCGTATTCATCTACCCCATCTCGCAGGACCTGGGTTGGAGTCGAACGCTCATCGCGGGCGCTGCCAGCCTCGGCGGGCTGGTGGCCACGGTGCAGTCGCCGCTGATAGGCTGGCTGATGGACCGCTACGGCATCCGCGTCGTACTGGTCAGCAGCGTGCTCGCCCTCGGGCTGTCCGTCATGTACCTGTCCTGGGCCACCGCGCCCCTGGCATTTTACATCGCCTACGGCATAGCCCGCTCCATGTTCTCCAGTCCCATCAAGATAGGGTCTTCCGTAGCCGTATCGCGCTGGTTCATCGAGCGGCGCGGGCGCGCGACCGGCGTCCTCTTCCTGTCGCACGCCGCCGGCATGACCGCCTTCCCCCTCGTCGCCGGTCTCATCATTGCGCGGAGCGGCTGGCAGGACGCCTGGCTCGTACTGGGCGCGATCGTGCTCGCCGTCGCGCTGGTGCCCGCCATGCTGATAGTGCAGAACCCCGAGGACGCCGGACTGCGCCCGGATGGCAAGTCCACCGGCCCTGCCGCGGGCGCGCCCACCAACCCGGACCTCGACCCGGTCTGGACGCTCGCCGAAGCGGTGCGAACGCCGGCGCTGTGGCTGCTCGCGCTGGCGGGCGGTTTCGCGTTCATGATACAGGCGGGCACCAATGTCCACATCGGCGCATTCTTCAGGGACCAGGGCCTGGACGCCGGCGTCGCCACCCTCGCGGTCAGCGTCAACGCCATGTCCACCGGCGCGGCCAGCCTCTTCTGGGGGTGGCTGGTAGACCGCGCGCCGGTACGGTACGTCTTCGCCGCGGTCGCACTGATGATGACGGTGGGCGTGGCGCTGATAGTCAATGCCGACACCCCGGTCGAAGCGATCGCGTACTCTTGCGTGCTCGGGTCTTCGATAGGCGGAATCCTGGTAGTGCCGCCCGTGGCGTTCGCAAACTACTTCGGCCGCTCCTCGATAGGCGTCATTCGCGGAGTGACTGAGCCGTTCGCCTCGGGCGGTCAGGCCATAGCGGTACTGTTCTCAGGCATCATCTTCGACAGCACCCATAGCTACCAGGCGGCATTCCTGACGTTCGCCGTGCTTGGCGCAATCACCGCACTGATGCTGCTCTTCACCGCTCCGCCGCGCAGGAGGGACGCAGGCGCGCGGAGCGGAAGCGGCGAGGGGGAGGCGGCCCGGCAAGGAGATGGGAGTTGATGGAGCCAACGAGTGGACTCGAACCACCGACCTGCGGTTTACGAAACCGCTGCTCTACCGGCTGAGCTACGTTGGCGTCCTGGCAACAGGCGTATTGTACTATGCGCGATGCCGCTCCTCAAGGTTGCTACGCCAACATGCGTGTGCTACATTCCGACCAATTGCAGCCCACAACATTCGCACGGAGGACACGACGATGGCCGAGGCGTATTCCGTAAAGTTCGAATCCAACCAGGAGCTGCCGCTCAGGGACGGCACGAAAACCTACGTGGACGTCTTCCGGCCCGACGCAGCCGGCGCGTTTCCAGCCCTTCTCCAGCGCACGCCCTACGACAAGAGCTCGTCCGGCAGCCGCAGCGGAACGCTGGACGCCGTCATGGCCGCGTCGCGCGGCTACGCCGTCGCCATCCAGGACGTGCGAGGGCGCTACAGTTCCGGGGGCGAGTTCTACACCTTCGTCAACGAGAGCAATGACGGCTACGACTCCGTGGAGTGGCTCGCTTCCCAGCCCTGGTGCACAGGCAAGGTGGGCATGTACGGCGTCTCCTACGTCGGGGCCACGCAGTGGCTGGCGGCAAAATCCAAGCCGCCCTCGCTCAAGGGCATCGCGCCGGGCGTGACAGCCTCCAACTACCAGGAGGGCTGGGCCTGGCAGGGCGGCGCCTTCGAGCTTGGCTTCAACCTCTCCTGGACCGTTGGCGCGCTTACGGCGGCCAACTGGGGAAACCTGGCGCGCCGCCTCCCCCTGACCGATGATCGGCTGGAGAGCATCATCCAGGCCAAGGACGACCTCAACACAGGCTTCGCTCACCTGCCAATGCGGGAAGTGCCGGATCTGCAGGGCGGACTTGCGCCCTACTACTACGACTGGATGGCCCATCCGGAGTACGACGACTACTGGAAGGCGGTGTCGATCGAGGAGGCGCACTCCGACATCGAGGTGCCCGCGTTCAATTTCGGCGGCTGGTACGACGTCTTCCTGGGCGGCACCATTCGCAACTACGCGCGTATGAGCAGCCTCGGTGCGACCGAGGACGCCCGGCGCGGCCAGAAGCTGGTTATCGGCCCATGGGTCCACGGCGGCTCACCGATGAGCGTGTCCGGCGAGTACAACTTCGGCACGCGGGCGTCGGCGCTCGCGCTGGACCTGCAGGGGCAGATACTGGCCCACTACGACTACTGGCTGAAGGGCGAGGACAACGGCTTCGTCGACCAACCGCCGGTGCGAATCTTCGTTATGGGCGAGAACGTGTGGCGCTACGAGGATAGCTGGCCGTTGGACCGCGCCGCGAACACCAGGTACTACCTGCGCAGCGGCGGCAGGGCAAACACCCTCAACGGCGACGGCGCGCTCAGCCTCGACTCCCCCAACTCCGAGCCTCCCGACGTGTTCGCGTACAACCCGCTCGACCCCGCGCCCACGCGAGGCGGCCAGCTGTGCTGCGACCCCGCGTTCATGGCGGCCGGGGCGTACGACCAGCGCCCGGTGGAGGCGCGCCCCGACGTGCTTGTGTACTCCACGCCGGCGCTGGAGCGCGACACGGAGGTTACGGGGCCTGTGACTGTAACGCTGTACGCCTCGAGCTCGGCCAGGGACACCGACTTTACCGGAAAGTTGGTGGACGTATCGCCCGACGGCTACGCCCGCAACCTGACCGACGGCATCATCCGCGCGCGCTACCGGAGCCCCAGGTCGTCCGCGAGCCTGCTACAGTCGGGCCAGGTTTACGAGTTCAACATCGACCTGTGGGCGACCAGCAACCTATTCAGGAAGGGCCACCAGATCCGTGTAGAGATATCCAGCAGCAACTTCCCGCGCTTCGACCGCAACACAAACACGGGCGCGCCCATCGGGACGGACGGCGACTTCGTTTCGGCGCTGCAAACGGTGTACCACACCGCGGAATACCCGTCGCACGTCACGCTGCCGATAGTGCCGCGCGGCTAGGAAGCCGGAGCGATGGGTGGCGTGGAGCGTTCCGCGCACAACCGCACTCGGCACAGAGACGCTTGGCGCGCGCCGCAAAGCCGTCTTGGTCACAGTTGTGAGAAGGTGGTGCAAGGTGAAGGGCGTTCAGTGTCCCTCAAGCCGACTTGCAGTGAGGATCAGCCATGGCTGAATCGGTGAACGGTAGCGAATGGTTTCAAGACTATGCGGAAGAGGCTCAGGAAGCGGACGAAGATACTGACGTAGTCAACTACGATCTGAGCGTCACGCCAAACGACTTCAATGTCTCTACGCTTTTCAGCTTCATCGAGTCAGGAACCATCGTTATTCCAGGATTTCAGCGCCACTACGTATGGGACCTCAAGAGGGCATCTAGGCTGATTGAGTCACTCATTCGAGGCTTGCCCGTTCCACAAATGTTCCTGTATGAGCAGAGCAGGAACAGGTTCATTGTGATCGACGGACAACAGCGGCTGAAGTCCATCTACTACTTCATCAAGCAGCGGTTCCCTCGCATGGAAGCGCGGCCGGAGTTGCGCCGCATTTTCGCGGAGCAAAACAAGATGCCCGACGACGTATTGAACGATGACAAGTACTTCACAAACTTCCGGCTACGCCTCCCCGAGCAGTTACCAGATTCCCCCAACCCACTCAATGGACTGAGTTACGATTCACTCGGTGAATATCGACTCCAGTTGGATCTACGGCCGATTCGCAATGTCGTAGTGAGGCAAAACTCTTCGGCCGGCGACGATTCCGCCATCTACGAGATTTTCAACAGGCTCAATTCTGGTGGTGTTAATTTGAGGCCGCAGGAGATAAGGCTTAGCCTGTACCACTCCGACTTCTATGACATGCTAATGGAAGTCAATCTCGACAAGAGATGGCGAAGGGTGCTGAACAGCCCCGAACCGGACCTCCACCAGAAAGATATAGAGGTATTACTACGCATCTTCGCGATGTTGATTGACTCCAGAAACTACTCACCTTCAATGGTTAGGTTCCTGAATCGCTTCTCAAGCAAGTGCCAAAGCCAAGCTCACGAAAAGAATCGATACCTTAAGGATCTCTTCCGGTCCTTCCTCAAGGCGACAAAGGCACTTCCTAAACGAACATTCCTTAACGAAGGCAACAACAGGTTTAATATCGCATTGATCGAAGCCGTTTTCGCGGCGGCGTGCTCGGATGCCTTCGCTGATATGAGGTGTCTCGTGGGGCAGTTGGACTGTAAAGAGTTGAACATGCTAAAGGGGGACCAGCAGTTCGTCGAGGCCTCGTCTCGCGCTACGACCCAGACATCGAACGTCCGGACAAGACTTGAACTTGGCAAGAAATACATCACTTCGCTATGACGACAGAAGCTACCGCGGTCGAAAGGCTACACTCTGAGTTTCAAGAAATCATAGGGTGCATCGACCAAGCGAACTTTTCTTTGCGCAACGCCGCGGAGGAAATGTTTCGCAAAACGCTTCTGCTTGCAGCCGCCAGCCACTTCGAAAACGAAGTGAAGAACCACATTATGCGAATTGTCCTTAAGCATGCGGGGGGCGCGGAAGTCATTAGGGAGTTCATCCGCAACAAAGCGATCGAGAGGCAGTTCCACACGTATTTTGACTGGCGTGCCCGTAACGCAAACAAGTTCTTCGGGCTGTTCGGCGAAGGATTTAAGTCTCATATGGTGAGTCGTGTGCGCTCCGACCCGAATCTCGAATTGGCGATAAGGGCATTCATTGAGATTGGCAACGAGAGAAATCGGTTAGTCCACGAAGACTTTGGCAACTTTCCACTAGAAAAGACCAGCGGCGAAATTTTCGAGTTGTTTCGAAGCGCAAGCTTCTTCGTGGATTCACTCGAGTCCACTTTCGATGAATATCTGGAATTCAAGAGCAGAACACAATAGTCGAAAGTTTGATTTGTCAGAGCACGAGTAAGCGCCAAACAATCCAACATAATGGAGGACACACTATGACCACCTCGTCCTTTCCCCCCATTCACAAGCCGAGCCGCGACGAGATGAGTGTCGCGCCCAACCTCGAGTACGCCAAGACGCGCGCCGACTTCGACTGGCAGCAGATGTATTCCGAGCTCGACTGGCTGCCCGGCGGCTATCTGAACAAGGCCCACGAGGCTATCGACCGCCACGCCAACGGCCCGCGCCGCGACAAGATCGCCATGATCTGGGAGGGCAAGAACGGCGAACGTGAGGACTACACCTTCGGCCAGCTCAAGACTCTCACCAACAAGTTCGCCAACGTCATCAAGAGCCTCGGCATCGAAACGGGCGACCGCGTCTTTCTGTTCATGGACAGGCTTCCCGAGACCTACATAGCCTTCTTCGGCATACTCAAGGCCGGCGCCGTGGTGGGGCCGCTATTCTCCGCCTTCGGCCCCGACCCCGTCAGGGACCGGCTGCAGGACAGCGGGGCCAAGGTGCTCGTCACCCAGCCGGAGCTGCGCCGACGCATCACCGGCATCATCCCCGAGCTGTTCGAGCTCCAGCACATCATCGTGGTCAACAAGAACAACCGCGACTCCGAAGGCCGGGACATGGCCGACCTGGACTGGCACGAGGAGATGGGCAAGGCCTCTCCCGACTTTGATACCGTTCAGACGAGCCAGTACGACTACTCCGTGATGCACTACACCTCGGGCACCACCGGCAAGCCCAAGGGCGCCGTACACCGGCACCAGGCCGTGGTGCAACAGTACGCCACCGGGAAGTGGGCGCTCGACCTGCACGAGGACGACGTGTACTGGTGCACCGCCGACCCCGGATGGGTGACCGGCACGTCCTACGGGATGCTCGCGCCCTGGACCAACGGACTCACCCAGCTCATCTACGAGGGCGGCTTCCGAGCCAGCGCCTGGTACGAGATGATCCAGAAGCACAAGGTGACGGTGTGGTACACCGCCCCGACGGCCATAAGGATGCTGATGAGGGCGGGGGAGGAGTTGCCGCGCCGCTACGACCTGTCCAGACTCAGATATTCCTGTAGCGTCGGCGAGCCGCTCAACCCCGAGGCCGTTGTCTGGGGCGAGAAGGCCATCGGCATGCCGTTCCACGACAACTGGTGGCAGACGGAGACCGGCGCGATTCTGGTCGCCAACTACCCTGAGATGGAAATTCGCCCCGGATCGATGGGCCGGCCCATACCCGGCGTGGAGGTGGGCGTCGTGGACGAGAACTTCGACCCCGTGCCGCCCGGCGTGGACGGCAACCTCGTGGTGCGCCCCGGCTGGCCCTCGATGTTCCACTCGTACTGGAACAACACCGAGATGTACAACTCACGCTTCCGCAAGGGCTGGTACGTCACCGGCGACAGCGCGCGCGTGGACGAGGACGGCTACTTCTGGTTCGTGGGCCGCACCGACGACGTGATCAACACCGCGGGCCACCTTGTGGGCCCGTTCGAGGTCGAAAGCGCGCTCATCGAGCATCCGGCGGTTGCAGAGGCGGGCGTCATTGGCAAGCCCGACCCCATCGCGATGGAGATCGTGAAGGCGTTCGTCGCTCTAAAGGACGGGTTCGAGCCAACGACCCAGCTACGCAACGAGATCACGCGCTTCACCCGCCAGAAGCTCAGCGCCGGGGTCGCGCCGCGCGAGATAGAGTTCGTGCCGTCGCTGCCCAAGACGCGCAGCGGCAAGATAATGCGACGACTCCTCAAGGCCCGCGAGCTGGGCCTGCCCGAGGGCGACACCAGCACGCTGGAAGAGGAGGAGTAACTCGCCAGCGAGTGGTGGGAGTTGGTGGAGGACGGGGTTTCGCCCTCACCCTAACCCTCTCCCCCTCCCCCAGGGAGAGGGGATACACCCCCGGCGCGGGGCGGCCTGTACTTGCCCCCGCCCCCGCGCGCCCATATAATGGCGCCACCTAACCAACAGGAGAATCGCGGTGGCATACGAAAACATCGTCGTCGACAAGCAAGACGGAGTGGGCACAATCAGGCTCAACCGTCCTCACGTGCTCAACGCCCTCAGCCGGGACCTTTACCGCGAGGTGAACGAGGCCGTCCTGGACATGGAAGCGGACTCAGGCGTGAAAGCGGTGATCTTCACCGGCACGGGGGAGCGCGCCTTCTCCGCCGGCGCCGACATTCACGAGATGGCGCGCAACTCGGAACTGGAGACGCAGCCCGAACCCTATCCTGGCAGCGACCTGTTCTCGTGGAACATCGCCGCCTGCACCAAGCCAACCATCGGCGCGCTCAACGGCCTGTGCTACGGCGGCGGCGCGCTCATGTCGTCCAGCTTCGACATCCGCGTCGGATGCGAGCGCACGCGCTTCCGCTTTCTCGCCGCCTCCTACGGGCGCGTCAACTCCACCTGGACCCTGCCCATGCAGGTCGGCTGGCCCAAGGCCAAGGAACTGCTGTTCACCGGCCGCGTGGTGGAGGCCGAGGAGGCTCTTCAGATCGGCCTGCTCAACCACCTGGTGTCGTCCGACGAGTTGATGCCGAAGGCCGTCGAAATCGCCCAGCTTATCGCGGCGAACGACGAACGCATGGTGCAGGGCATCAAGGAAATTATGGTCGACAACGTGGGCGCCGGCTGGCGCCGGATGCACGACAACGAGGTCGACGCACGGGACACGAAGCTGGTCGCGTCCTCGGTGGAGGAAGGTTTCAAGGAGTTTCTGGACAGGAAGGGAAGGAAGTAGCAGCCATGAAAGATTCGCTGAAGTCCCCGCTGGAAGGCATTCGCGTGCTCGACCTGGGACGCTACCAGGCCGGCCCCAGGTGTGCGCTCATGTTCGCTCGCATGGGCGCCGAGGTCATCAAGGTCGAGACGATCAGGGGCGACGAGAGCCGGGCCAACGGCCCAACCGTCAGAGGCCAGAGCGCCTACTGGGTCCAGTACAACAGCGGCAAGAAGAGCCTCTCCATCAACCTGCGCACCGAAGAGGGCAAGGAAGTCATACGCGACCTGGTAAAGGTCTCAGACGTGCTTCTCCAGAACTTCCGGCCGGGCACCATCGACATCATGGGGCTGGGCTACGACGTGCTCAAGGAGCTGAACCCCAGGATCATCATGATCAACGTCTCGGCTTATGGCCAGTACGGGTCGCTGCGGGACAGGGTGGGCTTCGACCCGATCGGGCAGGCGATGGGCGGCATGGCGTCGCTGACCGGCTTCCCCGACGACCCGCCGATTCTCACCGCCTTCCCGCTCATCGACAGGATAACGGCGCTGCACGCCACCATAGGGGCTCTCGCCGCGCTGAGGGAACGCGAGATTTCGGGCGAGGGCCAGGCGATAGACGTCTGCCTCGCCGACACCGGCTTCACCACCAACGAAATACCCATCTCCGCCTACCTCGGCGACGGCATCGTGTCCGAGCGCAGGGGCAACGGCGAGGGACTCGGCGGAATGTACCAGACCACCGACGGCTGGCTGATAATAGCCGCCAACAACGACCACATGTGGGGCCGCATGTGCGAGGCGCTGGACAAGCCCGACTGGCTCGAAGACCCCCGGTTTACCACGCGCGCCGACCGCGGCAAGAACACCGCCGACCTCGAGAGCGAGCTGACCGAGTGGTTCTCCACACGCACCACCAAAGAGGCCGTCGACTACCTGTCCGGCTTCTCCATACCCTGCGCGCCGGTCAACAGCGTGGAGCAGGCGGCCAACGAGCCGCACCTGCGCGAGCGCGAGATAATGATGGAGGTTCCCGACCCAGTCGCGGGCACCATGTGGGTCACCGGCAAGATGATCAAGTTCAGCCGCACGCCCATGGTCGTCGGCTCCGCCCCGACCCCGGGCCAACACAACGAGGAGATCCTCAAGGACGTCCTCGGCTACTCCGACGACCAGGTGCGCGAGCTGCAGGACGCCGAGGTGATTCGCAGCCAGGAGCCGGCGCTCGCCTCCGACTAGCAGGGCGACTACGGCCGTCCGAATGATTCCAGCCGCAAGCCTGACCCCGTGACAGCGGTGAGAGTGGACATGACTACCAACCAAAGACTGGAAGCCGCCCGAGCGAAGTGGCGCGAGGACCCTGAACCTCTGAATGACCCGCCACGCAAGATTGACAGGATACAGCAGTTCCCAATTCTGGCCAACGTCGAGCAGATTCTGGAAGGGTGGTTTCACGGCCGTGACGGCGTTCTCGTCAGTGGGCAGGGCTACCTGTGTACGGACAGGGAGCACATCTTCTCGAACCTGGTGCCCGACTGTGTCGTCGCGTTAGGCGTGGACGCTGAGCGCATATTGGCCACGAACGGATACGTGATAAGCGAGGTGGGCAAACCGCCCGAGTTCGTGTTGGAAGTGGCGTCCAAGAGCACAGGTCGGCGCGACTACACACTCAAGCGGCGGCGCTACGCGGAAATGGGCGTGCTGGAGTACTGGCGTTTCGACCACACGGGCGGCAAGTTCCACGACGCTCCCCTCGCCGGGGATAGACTCGCGGAGGGCGTCTATACTCCGTTCGCGCTCGAGGAATCTCCAGACGGCGAAATGAGGGGCTACAGCCCGACGCTCGGGCTGTATCTGTGCTGGGTGAAGGGTCAGTTGCTGTTGTTCGACCCCGAGAACGGGGTGTTCCTTCCCAACAGACTTGAACTGATTGACCGGATCGACCAGGCGGAGGCGCAACGCGACGAGGCATTGCGTGAAGCGGAGCGGCTGCGGGAACTCGTGCGCCGCCTGAAGTCGGACTAGGGCCGTGACCTTTCTCGACGGCTAATCCCCTTCCCCCTGTCGTAAGAGAGCGAAGGGGGAGAACCTCGGTCAGCCGCAGCCAGACATCTAGTGGCTCAACATCATTGATTTGATAGTCGCCCAATCTGTCTCTGATTCCGGCCAGTAGAGGGGCCCACGAGCGACGCCCTGTTGGTTGCATGACGAATCATCGACCTGAACGCCCCTACTCAGGTCGCACGGTCCGTTTGAAGAGGGAAGACACATGAACGGCAAGACCGCACTCATCACAGGCTCCGGCAGGAACATCGGCCGCGCCACCGCGCTGGAGTTCGCCGCGCGCGGCGCGAACGTGGTGGTCAACGCCCGCTCCAATCGCCACGAGGCCGAGGCCGTCGCGGAAGAGGCCAGGGAGCTCGGCGTCCGCGCCATCGCCGTCGTTGCCGACGTGGGCAACCTCGAAGACCTGGACAGCCTGGCCGAAGCCGCGCTGGCCGAGTTCGGGCGCGTCGACGTGCTGGTCAACAACGCCGGTCTGCGCCGTCCCGCCCCAATAACCGAGATGAGCGTGGAGGATTGGCGCGAGGTGATGGCCGTAAACCTCGACGGCCCCTTCTACCTGAGCAAGGCGCTGATACCCGGCATGATCGATGCCGGCGGCGGACGCATCATCAACGTGTCCGGCCTCAACGCATTCAGGGGCCACGCCGGTTGGGCGCACGTGTCCGCTTCCAAGATGGGCGCGCTCGGCCTCACCCGCGCCCTCGCGATGGAGCTGGCGCCGCACAACATCCTGGTGAACCACGTCGTGCCCGGCGCAATCGATACCTACCCCGCCAACGCCCAGCCGCCCACGCACCGCACCTCGGGCATACCGCTGGGCAGGCTCGGGCTGTCCGAGGAGATAGCCAAGACCTGCGCGTTCCTGGCGTCCGACGACGCCAATTTCATAACCGGCCAGACCATTCACGTAAACGGCGGAGCGCTCACATACTGAGCCGTTCGCCCGCCCAAGCCGCCCGCCTGCCGAGGTCGCAATGACAACCTACACCTACTCACGCTGGGACGGCTCCCAGGACTGGTCCGACATGGACGAGGACGACTTCCTGCAGGCCCTGTCGGACGACATCCTTACGCACGGCGACGTCAACCGCGCGCTGCGCAACCTGTTCCAGCGCGGCATGAGCGACGAGCAGGGCGAGCGCGTCGAGGGGCTGCGTGAAATGATGGAGAGGCTGCGCAAGCAGCGCCAGACGCAGCTCGAGCGCTATAACGTGGACTCTCTGATGGATGACCTCAAGAAGCGCCTGCAGGACGTACTAGAGACCGAACGCTCCGGCATCGACAAGCGCCTGTCCGAGGCCCGGGAGCGGTTGGAGGCAGTGGGCGACGACGCAGAGCACCTGCGGGCGCCCATGAAGCTGCTCGAAGAGCGCGCCGAGCGCAGTCGCGAAAAGCTCGACTCCCTGCCCGAAAGCTCCAGCGGCGCCATCCGGGAGCTGCAACAGTACGACTTCATGGATCCGGAGGCCCGCGAGAAGTTCAACGAGCTGCTGGACATCCTCAAGCAGCAGATGATGCGCAACTTCTTCCAGAGTATGCGCCAGCAGATTCAGAACATGACGCCCGAGCAGATGGACGAGCTCAGGAACATGGTCTCGGCGCTCAACCAGATGCTGCGAGACCGCGCGATGGGCGAAGACCCGGACTTCGAAGGCTTCATGGAACAGTACGGCCACCACTTCGACCCCGACCGGCCTGAAAGCCTGGACGAGCTTATCGAGCAGCTTCAGCGGCAGATGGCGGCCATGCAGTCGATGATGGACAGCATGAGCGCCGACATGCGCGACGAGCTCGAAGCTCTGCTGGCGTCGGCGATGGACCCCGAGCTGATGGAAGAGCTGGCCGAGCTCGCGGGCGAGATGTACGACCTGTTCCCGTTCGACGACATGGCCCGCGAATACCCGTTCATGGGGGAAGAGTCGCTGACGCTCGACCAGGCCATGGAGCTGATGAAGAACCTGCACGACATGGACGACCTGGAGCGCCAGCTTGACCAAGTGATGCGCAGCGGCAACCTGGAGGACCTTGACCCCGGCAGGGTTGAGGAGCTTATAGACGAGGAGGCGCGGCGCCAGCTTGAGCAGATGCAGGACGTGTTGAGACGCCTGCAGGAGGCCGGCTACCTGAAACAGGAGGGCAACCGGCTGGAACTGACGCCGAAGGCCGTTCGCAAACTCGCCCAGCAGGCGCTGAAGGAGGTCTTTTCCGAGCTGAAGAAGGACCGCGCCGGCCGCCACGAGGTGTACTTCCGTGGAGAGGGCGGCGAGCACACCGGCGAGACGAAGCAGTACGAGTTCGGTGACCCGTTCGACGTGGACCTGCACCGCACGCTCTTCAACTCGGTGCTGCGTGAGGGGCCCAGCGTCCCGATCCGGCTCCGCCCCGAAGACCTGGAGATCCACCGCACCGAGCACCTCAGCCAGGTCGCCACCGTGCTCATGCTCGACCAGAGCCGCTCGATGGGCATGTTCGGCAGCTTCACCGCCGCCAAGAAGGTCGCCCTCGCCCTCTACTGGCTTATCCATAGCCAGTTCCCCAGGGACCAGTTCTACGTCGTCGGCTTCTCCGACTACGGCATGGAATTGAAGGGCGAAGACCTTCCCGAGGTTAGCTGGAACACCTGGGTGTCCGGCACCAACATGCAGCACGGCCTAATGCTGGCGCGGCAGCTACTGTCTCGCAAAAAGGTCGCCACCAAGCAGGTGCTGATGATCACGGACGGCGAGCCGACGGTGCACATGGAGGGAAGCAGGGCCTACTTCAGCTACCCACCCTCCTGGACGACGATCGACGAGACGCTGAAAGAGGTCAAGCGCTGTACGCAGGAAGGCATAACCATAAACACCTTCATGCTGGAGCGGCAACCCGACCTGCTGGCGTTCATCGACCAGCTGACCCGCATCAACAAGGGGCGCGCGTTCTACACCGACTCCCGCAACCTGGGTAAGTTCGTCATGGTCGACTACCTCCGCAACCGACGCAAGCGCGTCGGCGCCTAGCCGGGACAGTCTCACCCTCTCACCCTGACCCTCCGAGGGGACGACCCATGTGCGGCAGATACAGCCTGATAGCCGACATTCGGGAGCTACAAGCCTATTTCGGCTTCGTCGCCGACGAGCTTGACGTCCCGCCCCGCTACAACATCGCCCCCACGCAGCCGGCGCTCACGCTGGTCGCCGAGGGCGACGCGCGTCGGGCGGCGCATATGCGCTGGGGGCTGGTGCCGTCCTGGGCGAAGGACATCTCGATCGGCAGCCGCATGATCAACGCCCGCGCCGAGACGGTGGCGGAAAAGCCCAGCTTTCGCTCGGCGTTCCGGCGGAGGCGATGCCTCGTACTCGCCGACGGCTACTACGAGTGGACGCGCTCCGGCCGAGCCAAGCGTCCCATGAGAATCCTCATGCGCTCAGGCGAGCCGTTCGCGTTCGCCGGCCTGTGGGAGGCGTGGCACGGCCCCGACGATACCCTGCTGCGGTCGTTCACGGTCATCACGACCGAGGCCAACGAGCACGTCCGGCCCATTCATCACCGCATGCCCGTGATTCTTCCCGGGAACGCGCAGGCGGCATGGCTGGACGAAGGCGCCGACCCGGACGCCCTCCACGGCCTGCTGGCCCCCTACGAGGACGGCGACCTGGAGGCCTACGAGGTCTCCACGCTGGTCAACTCCTACGCCAACGACGGCCCCGAGGTCGTGGCGCGCGCGCCGTCGCCGTTCATCTAGCCGCGCGGGCCGAAGTCCCCTCTCCCATCAACATTGGGGGGACTGCGCCCCGGCCTCGCGCATCGACACGTCCACCTGTAGCAGGCTCCGCCCGCCGCCCACGAACACGCCGCGCGTAGGCGAAACGTCACGATAGTCCCGGCCCACGGCCACGCGCACGTGGTACGCGCCTGCGAGCTCACGGTTCGTGGGGTCGAATCCGGTCCAGCCGATTCCAGGCAGCAGGCACTCGACCCAGGCGTGCGTGGCGCCGTGCTTCACGATTCCGCCGCAATCGTCGGAAGCCGCCATGAAACCGGACACGTACCGCGTCGGCACACCCCACGAGCGGGCGATGGCGATCATCACGTGGGCGTAGTCCTGGCACACCCCGCGGCCTGTCTCCAGGATGTGCTCGATGGGCGAGATCGCCGAGGTGCTGCCCGGCACGTACTCGAAGCTGTCGTAGATCGTCTCGTTCAGTTGCAGAAACGACGACAGCGGGTCCGCCCCAGGCGCGATGCCGCGCCCTCGAACGTACTCGTCGAGGCTCGGCGATGGCCGGACGTACTCGCTGGGGCGGGTCAGGTCCCAGTGTTCCAGCGAGTCCTTCCACCTGGCTATCGCCTCCCAGGCGTCGGCCCCCAACGCCTCGGGCAGCGGCGAGGGGGCGGCGGTCTCCACCACGGAGTGCGCGGTGATGACCAGGGAGTGGTGCTCGCTGTGGACGTGCATGAGGTGCTTGGTGTTGCCGAAAGCGTCGGTCTCCTCGCTGAGAGCGGCGACGGGGTCCGTGCGAACCGAAAAGCTCAGCAGGCGCTGGCCCATACGCTCGCTGGGCTTGAGGCAAAGCGACATGGAGCACTGCCGCACCGGCTGCGTGTAAACGTAGCGGGAGACGTGCTCGATTTCGTAACGGTTCCCAATGGTCATCTGCGTGCCCCCCCGGAAAGTGTCCGTCTCGGGTGCCGCGCCGCCACTCGCCGCCGGACGCCCGGACGCCTTTCGGCGACTGGCATTTTACCACAGCAAGGCCGCCTCGCCCCCAGTCTGCAACGTCCATCGCCATTCCGCGCGTGGGCGCCGGGCACTCCCCCAGTCTGGACACTGCAACAGGCCCGGCGTATCCTATGCCCGACCCCAAGGGGGCGGCGAGCCGTCCCACGGGCGCGACGAGACCCCACGACTCGAGAGGAGGGCAGGCAGTTGGCAAAGTTCAAAGTAGTCACCCAGAAACCGCCGGGAGTCACGTTCGACATGGCGGGCAGCTCCTACGAGCTCGAGATGGAGGCCCTGTCGGCGATCGACGCGGAGATCGTCGAGTCCGACGCCGAGACCGAGGAAGAGTTCATAGCGGCGGCCAGGAACGCGGACGCCATCATTGCCAGGGGACGGCGCATAACGTCCAACATCATCAACGGCCTGGAGAACTGCAAGATAATCGCCCTGGGCAGCGTGGGTGCGGACAGCGTGGACGTGGTGACCGCGACCGAGCGGAACATCCCGGTGACGCACGTGCCGGACGTCTTCATAGAAGAGGTTGCGGACCACACGATGATGCTTCTGCTCGCCACCTTCCGCCGGCTTACCACGATGGACCGGATGGTGAGGGAGAGCCGTTGGAACGAGGGCAGGCCGCTACTCTCGCAGTTCCCGCGCCTGATGGGCCAGACGCTGGGGTTCGTGTCGTTCGGCCACGTGGCGCGGGCGACGGCGGTGCGCGCCCGAGCGTTCGGCGTGCGAATGCTGGCCTACGACCCGTACATCGGCGAGATCATCATCACCGACCAGGGCGTGGAGCCGGTCGGCCTCAGCGAGCTTCTCCAGCGCTCCGACATCGTGTCGATGCACGCGCCGGCCACGCCCGAAGTGCACCACATGCTCACCGAAGAGCACTTCCGCCAGATGAAGCCCACGGCCCTGTTCATCAACAACGGGCGCGGCCCCACGGTGGACGAGCAGGCGCTTATCAAGGCTCTGCAGGAAGGTTGGATCGCCGGAGCCGGCCTGGACGTGCTCGAGGACGAGCCGCCCGATCCCGAAAACCCGCTGCTGCACATGGACAACGTGACCCTCACGCCGCACGTCGCGTCGGCCTCCGCCCGCATGGGGCCGGAGACCAGACGGCGCGTCGGCCAGGAGATCATGCTCGCGCTCACCGGGCGGTGGCCCAGGACCTGCGTCAACCCCTCAGTGCTGGAGAAGACCGACCTCAAGCGCTGGCAGCCGTACGCGATGGGCAGGGGCCCGAACTCGTAGGCATGTGAGCTATGGCTTACAGACTGGGCGTTGACGTCGGCGGGACGTTCACCGACCTCGCGCTCTACGACGCCGATACCAACCGGCTGGAGTTCGCGAAAACGCCGTCCACGCCCGACAACCAGGCGGTGGGCGTAGCGGCGGGCATAGCCGAACTGGCCCGCCGCTACGGCGTTATGCCGGAACAGGTCGACTTCTTCATCCACGGCACCACCGTGGCCACCAACACGCTGCTCGAGCGCAAGGGCGCCGTGACGGCGCTCGTGGTCACGGCCGGCTTTCGCGACGTCCTGCAGATAGGCCGGCAGGAACGGCCCAGCCTGTACGACTGGCGCATACGCCGCCCCGAGCCGCTCGCACCCCGGCGCCTGCGCTTCGAGGTCGCCGAGCGCGTCGTCCACACGGGCGAGGTGCTGACCCCGCTGACCGCCGCCGAGATCGACCGCGTCGTCGCGCGGCTGGCGGCGGCGGACGTGGACGCCATAGCCGTCTGCCTGCTGCACTCATACGCCAATCCGGCGCACGAGCGGGCGCTGGGCGAAGCGCTGAGACGGTCGCTGCCCGGCGTCACGGTGGCGCTGTCCCACGAGGTGCTGCCCGAGTTCAAAGAGTACGAGCGCATGAGCACCACGGCCATCAACGCCTACGTCTCGCCCGTCATGGAGCGTTACCTACGTCGCCTGGAGCACACGATTTCCGACGCCGGGTTGAAGTCCGAGTTGTACATCATGCAGTCCAACGGCGGCACGATGGGTGTGGAGACCGCCATCGAACGGCCCGTGCACACCATAATGTCGGGGCCGGCCGCGGGCGTCATCGGCGCGGCGGCCATAGCCCGGCAGGCGGGGCACGCCAACGCCATCTCCATCGACATGGGAGGCACCAGCTTCGACGTCTCGCTGTGCTACCAGGGCGAGGTGCGCCAGACTCAGGAGAGCGAGATCGAGCGGCTGCCAATCAGGGTGCCGATGGTGGACGTCCACACGCTGGGCGCGGGCGGCGGCAGCATAGCGTGGATAGACGCGGGCGGCGCGCTGCGCGTGGGGCCCAGCAGCGCCGGAGCCGTGCCCGGTCCGGCGTGCTACGGCAGCGGCGGCACGCAGGCGACGGTCACCGACGCCAACGTGGTGCTGGGCAGGCTCGGCGAGTCGGGGCTGCTGGGCGGCGCGATGCCGCTGGACGCCGCGCTCGCGCGAATGGCCGTGCGCGAGCGCATCGCGGACCCCCTCGGCATCGGCGTGGAAGAGGCCGCAGAGGGAATAGTGCAGGTCGTCAACGCCAGCATGGTGAAGGGCATCCGCGTGGTCTCCGTCTCCAAGGGTTACGACCCGCGCGAGTTCTGCCTTGTCGCGTTCGGGGGCGCCGGCCCGCTGCACGCCTCCGAGCTCGCCGAGGAGATGGACATCCCCCGCGTGCTCGTGCCCGTCGCGCCCGGCGTGACCTCCGCGCTGGGCCTGCTGGTCGCCGACCTGCGCCACGACTTCGCCCGCACCGTGCTTCGCCCGGGCACCGACATTTCGCCGCGGGAGCTGACGTACTGGTTCGAGCTGATGGAGCGGCAGGCGCTGGAGCAGATGGCCCGCGAGGGCGTGCCCCCCGACCGCGTGACGCTCGCCCGCACGGTCGACGCACGCTACGTGGGCCAGGGCTACGAGCTGCAGGTGCCGGCCGCCGCCGGAGAGTTCGCGCAGCGAGACGTGGACGAGATTACGGAGCGACTCCACGAAGCGCACGAACGCAGCTACGGCTACGCCATCCGCGACAACGCCGTCGAGATTGTCAACGTGCGAGTCACCGCAATCGCGGCGATGCCGCGGCCCGACCTGGTGCGCCGCGCGCCCAAGGCGGATGGCGACGCCTCACGCGCGCAGACGGGCACCCGCCGCGTCTACTTCCACAAGGAGCCTGCCGAGACGCCGATTTACGACCGCACACGTCTCAGCCCCGGCGACTCGCTGGCCGGCCCAGCCATAGTCGAGCAGCTCGACTCTACCACAGTCGTCTGGCCCAACCAGTCCGTCACTATCGATAACGCCCTCAACATGCTACTCACACGAGGCTAGCCCAATCACCATGCCACAACCAACCTTCGACCCAATAACCCTCGAAGTGATGCGCAACGGCTTCTACTCGATAGCCGACGAGATGGTGGCCGCGCTCATCCGAGCGAGCTACTCGACCAACATCAAGGACCGGCGCGACACCTCGGGGGCCATCTACACCGGCGCGGGCGAGATCGTCGTGGTGGCGCAGAGCGAGATAGGCACGCCCGTACACCTGGGCACCATGCACTCGGCGGTGCTCACGGCGATGGAGCAGTACCCGTTCGAGCAGCTCGAGCCGGGCGACGCGCTGGCGCTCAACACGCCCTATCCCGCCGGGCCGGGGCACCTCAACGACCTCGCGCTCATCTCTCCGGTCTTCCACGAGGGCGAGCTTATCGCCATAGCCGCCAACCAGGCCCACCATGTGGACATGGGCGGGTTCGCTCCCGGCTCCATGCCCTTCGGCGTGACGGAGATCTTCCAGGAAGGTTTGCAGATTCCAACCGTGCGGCTGTTCCGGAAGGGCGAGCTAGTACGCGACCTGTGGGCAATCATCTCCCAGAACGTGAGACCGCAAAAGGAGGTGCGGGGCGACCTGCTGGCTCAATACGCTGCCAACAACGTGGCCGAGCGCCGCCTGAACGGCCTGG
The DNA here is from genome assembly GCA_965226695.1 of Dehalococcoidia bacterium. Taxonomy (GTDB): domain Bacteria; phylum Chloroflexota; class Dehalococcoidia; order Lucifugimonadales; family CATOSD01; genus CATOSD01. The sequence goes on along the minus strand of OZ245405.1, from coordinate 1,022,790 downwards.
CATCCCGCTACGGCGTCGACGTCGTCCGGCGCTATCTCGGCGAGATGCTGGACTACTCCGAGCGGCGGATGAGGGCCGCCTTGACGCAGATACCGCCGGGCGTGTACACCTTCGAGGACGTGGTGGAGGGCGACGGCATCACCGAGGCCCCCATCACCATCAGGGTGGAGCTCCGCGCCAACGGGGACTCCCTGGTGGCCGACTTCACCGCAACCGACGACGCCTGCCAGGGGCCGCTCAACTGCCGCTGGCCGTCCGTGGCCGCTTGCGTCTACTACGTGCTGAAGGCCTGTCTGGACCCGGAGTTGCCGCCCAACGCGGGCGCATACCGCCCCATCGACGTGAGGGTGCGCGACGGCAGCCTGCTGTCGGCGAGGTACCCGATGGCGGTGTGCAACGCCAACATCATAACCACGCAGCGCATAACCGACGTGCTGCTCGGCGCGCTCGCGCCCGTGATTCCGGAGCGGGTGATCGCGGCGTGCTCCGGGACTATGAACCTGCTCAACATCGGCGGAATCGACCCGCGAAACGGTATCTACTACAACTTCGTGGAGACCTACGCCGGCGGGCAGGGCGCGATGTTTGACTCCGACGGCATGGACGCCGTGCAGAACCACATGACGAACACCCGCAACGCGCCTGTCGAGGCGATAGAGCTCGCCTACCCGCTTCTCATCGAGTCCTACGGCCTGGTGCCGGACAGCGAGGGCGCGGGCCTATATCGCGGCGGCCTCGGTATACAGCGCAGCCTGCGCGTGCTGGGTGAGAGCGCGACGCTCACGCTCAGCTCGGACCGTGAGCGGATTGGCCCGTGGGGGCTGTTCGGGGGGCAGGACGCCTCGCCCTCGGCATGCTCCGTACGCCCGCCCCAGGACGGGCCACAGCCGAGCGAGAGCACGGAGGCCACGCGGCTGCCGTGCAAGATAACCACGTCGGTGCCCAAGGGCCGCACCATCGTCACGCGAACGCCGGGAGGCGGCGGCTGGGGCGACCCCAGAACACGGGACCCTCACAAGGTGGCGCGCGACGTGCGGGAGGGGTACATCACTGCGAAGAGGGCGCGGGAGGTGTACGCGGTGGTGGTGGACGAGCGGACGGGGGAGGTGGATGGGGATGGAACGGCGGGGTTGCGGGGGGAGTAGGGGGGAGGACTCTGGCCCTCTCTCTCAATGGAGAGGGCTAGGGAGCAGCAGGCGCGACAATTCACGCTCATACTCTGCTCATGGCGACTGCATTCCGCCAATAAGCTTCTTCAGATTCCCCCAGGTCCATGTATGAAGTCTGTCGCTGCGGCGCGCCGTTCTAGGGATACTCTGAACAAGTCTGGTGTATTGTGGCATAGTAATATGCCATACACAGAGCAGAGATGTTTGGGGTGAAGGCACGATGGACCAGCCAACATTTGCCGACTTGGAATACGAGAGCAAGAAGCGCAAGACCCGGCGGGAGATGTTCCTTGAGCGCATGGACGGTCTGATTCCGTGGGAACAGCTCGTAGAACGCATCCGCCCGTTCTATCCCAAGGCAGGCCGGGGCCGGCGACCCTATGAGTTGTCTGTGATGCTGCGGATTCACTGCGTGCAGATGTTCTACAACCTTAGTGATCCTGGTATGGAGGACATGCTCTACGAGGTCGAGTCGGTGAGACGGTTCGTAGGGTTGAGGCTGTCGGGCCCGCTCCCGGACGAGACGACGATCCTGAACTTCCGCCATCTGCTGGAAGAGCACGAGTTGGGACAGGGTCTGTTCGAGGAGATCAGCCGTCATCTGGAGTCCCAGGGGCTGCGGCTTCGGGAGGGAACGATCGTGGACGCGAGCATCATCGAGGCGCCATCGTCAACGAAGAATCGTGCAGGTAAGCGAGACCCTGAGATGCGTCAGACGAAGAAGGGGAATGAGTGGCACTTCGGGATGAAGGTACACGTCGGTGCGGACGCTGAGACGGGAGTAGTACATAGCGTGACGACGACGCCCGCGAACGTTCATGACGTGACGGAGGCTCACCGACTGCTGCACGGTGGAGAGAATCGAGCGTGGGGCGACGCGGGGTATCAGGGAGTCGACAAGCGATTGGAGAATCGCGAGTTGGATGTGGACTGGCAGGTAGCGATGAGGCCCGGGAGACGTCGGCAACTGGAGCCGGGAAGCTATGAGGCGCTTATGGAGAAGCGCAAGGCGTCGACCAGGGCGAAGGTGGAGCATCCGTTCCTGTACGTGAAGCGGCACTTCGGATACGCCAAGGTGCGTTACCGAGGGTTGGCAAAGAACACGCAACGACTGACGTTGCTACTGGGGATGACGAACTTGATAAGGGCGGAGGGTACCTGGCAGCCTGACGAGGGCGAAGTGCGCCCAAGCTGGACAAACGAACGTCGATACGCCTTAGCAGAGCCGTTTCAGGACCACAAGACCTCTATCGACACACCGTAGGAGGAAGAAACACCTCGGACAGTCCACTTACTGTCCATCACATACGATATGCCCTCAATTGTTCAGAGGTTCCCTAGGTCTTTTGCAGATTTTTTATCTGCGTCCCTTCAACAGGAAATACGGCTTGCCTTCTTCTCGCGCGATGGTGACTTCGGCCGCGACACCCGCCGCCTCATGCGTATGCTCACCGCAAATTACAATCGTGAGGTCAGTCCTGCGAATGAGATCTCGAACCCTCGTCCTCCAGTTCTCGGTTATCGGCTCCCTAACCGACCAGTCGGTAATGCTGAATGGTGACTCGGGATTCTTCGCTTGGCCAACCAGATTCCCTCGAAGATCTTGATCGTTATCGTAGTCGAAGCTAATGAACACGCTCTTGGTATTCAACAACGCCTCCTATGTAATCATGCAAGGGTCAGCCATCATGTAACAACCGCAGGATCGAATAAGCCACAAGTCCCAGGAAGAGTAGGCACATTATCACCGGCACGAACTGCTCAACCCTGGTGAGTTGAAAGTACTTGGGTGAGTCGGCCGGGGAGGTGAGCAGGTCCCATTCCTTGGCAAATCCCTGAACTGGCAGGCTTTCTTCCAACTCGTTGATTATTCTGTACTTCGCCGTGTTCAGTGTATGATACGAGCGAATATTCACAATCCAAACAACAGAAAGGAATGCGCCGAACAATCCACCCACCAAGAACACGACAGCCCAAACGTCATCAGCAACATCAAGCCTGGTTAGCACAACCATAATGGCAATCATGCCCGCCAGCAAACTCGCATAGAACCGGTTCGATTGGTCTCTGCGCTGACTTATGCGATCAGCCATCTCGACGTACAGCTTGTATTACTCTAACAGATGGTCCGCGTAGTTCCCTCCATAGTCATTGGGCTTCAAATGGCGTTCCTACTAATCGCGCCGACTATTGAGTTTATGTTCCAGCCAACCATTTCCGTGGCGGCCGACTGAACTGCGACTGGAACACGCTGCGAGCCCCATGGTCTAATCCCGACTATCGGCTTGCCGTACCCCTGGGCCAATTCGATCTCGTATTGAATCCAATCCCTGTAGTTCACATACATTCCCGAAATGATAAGCACTACATTGACGGGCCTGACCTGTCGGTCTAGTGCCGCCATGAGTCGAGAGGCATTGTTTGCATCTAGTGGGTCGTGCTGAGGGACACTATAATTCCTGTACTTGAACAAATTCGCGTTATCCAAGAATTGGACCAGCCCATAGTAGTCATCATCGTAGGTCCAAGCGTGGCTTATGAACAGATCGTAAGTCTTGAGGGCCGGCATTTTCACAACCTCCCGTGAATGTTCTGAAACTGTTGTGGGCCTGGATTGCTAACGGTGTCTGCACCTATTCGAAGATGCGCGGGCTCCACTCTTCCATCTGATTGTATACCGAGGCCAACAAACTTCTTTCCCTTCAGGGATCCACTTGCTTGTTCGGTCAGGGCAATTGCAATTGGATTTCATACCTCCACTATCAAACGTCACTCCGGGTAGGCTACGGGCTAAACGAGCTAGAGTTCTTGAGCCACCGTTCTGCTTACAAACGCAAAGTCCCTGTCGTAATGGGACAGCCGGAGGATCAAGGGCTACGCTGATTCCTAGCGCAGGAAGACGTAGCTCTTACCACTATTTTGCAGAATGCGATATTCAACGCATTGCCCACAATAGACATTCTTGCCGACTTCGCGACCGACGACTTTCCCGAGGAAGGCTGGCCTGATCTGGAAATCGGTTACGCCTATCAAAGAGGAGTGCCACGGGTGCGTGTACAGGACGAGGCGGTCTGCTTTATCTTCAATGGCCGTCACCGGCCTGGCGGTTATGAGTTTGTCGCTCCGCAGGTCCTGTTGCAGGATTTGTGTGCCGGACTTCTAAGGACCGCTGGCGTTCTTCATCTTGCGGAAGACCCCGTTGAGCCTTTGAGTAGTGTCCGCGAAACGGTTCACACGGAGGTGAAGGACTGGATGACGACACGCCCGCCGATCCGAACCTGGATGCTCAGGTCATACCTATCCAGCAGACGCATACCTATGAGAGGGGTTGCGTCGGCGGAGCTGGCCCTGGTACTTCGCAGACGGCTGTCCCAGAGAACAGCAACATCATACATATCGAAAAAAGCTTCGCTACCGTCGGCCAGAGTAGCGCGGCTTCGGTCACGATAGACCAAGCCTAACTCCGTCACCAAGGCCGGGGGCAAGGTGAGGAAGCCGTTGTAGCCAGTGTCGATCACCGCTTCGATTTCCTGCGACTGGCCCGAAGGGCCTCGCACCGTAAGGCGAACGACGGCTTCATAGGCGTCGTTTACCACCCCCTTGATCACTCGGCCCTCCGTAGGGACCCGCCCCCAAAGCTGTATAGTGCCCGATAACCAACTCGCAGGCACCAAACGTCATAAGCGTCGGGGCGCTGGGTCTGCAGGCGGTCCGTGGCGGCAATCTCGTCCTCGCCGATAGCCCAGCTTCCGCTCTCCACATCGATGGCGACGACCTCTCCAATGTGGTTCGCTTCGACCTGCGGACGGATGTCCCGCTCGTATATCTCGTCGCCCAGACGGGCCGTCTCTTCTTTCGGGCGGCTCGGCGGCATCGTGGGCCTGACTCGCTGTGCGGACGCCGGGGTCTCTGCGTCTCTCATAGATCCCCCTTTGCAAGTGTACTTCTACTTCCACCATTCTACCATTCTGCGGGAGCGTGATATAGAGAAGAAGGGCAACACACAGGGGCGGAAGGTCCCACCAGCTATGACTTACACTATTAGTGCCTACAGACTGCCCAGCCACATCCTTTGAATTGTGGATGGTTCTGTGAGCCTTATCAGGACACTTCCAGTTGCCCTTAGCCTGTATCGGCCGGCATCGTCATTACCGGGTCGGCATGTCCTCGAAGCGTGTTGACCGGGTCATGAGGCTGGATGCTCTCAATCTGTTCCGCCTCGATACGCTCGGCGTGGTAGAGGTCCCAACGGAGTTGCAGACTCAGCCAGAAATCCGGAGAATTGCCGAAAAACCTGGACAGTCGCAAGGCGGTGCTGGGTGTGACACCGCGTTTCCCTCGGACGACTCCGTTGACCCGCTGGTAGGGCACCTGAATCGCGTTTGACAGATCGCGCTGGGTCATCCCAAGGGGCTGGAGAAACTCTTGCAGCAGCATCTCGCCTGGATGCGTCGGCTCTCGGTCGGTAGGGATGCGTACCATACTCGGTTTCCTCTTCAATGGTAGTCAACTATCTCGACTTCGGCGGGGCCTGCATCGGTCCACATGAAGCAGATGCGATATCTTTCGTTGACGCGAATACTGTGTTGCCTCCTTCGATCTCCGGTCAGCCGTTCGAGACGGTTGCCAGGGGGTACTCGAAGATCGCCCAGTGCGGAGGCGGAATCGAGTTGGTCCAGCTTGCGCTGAGCCACTCTCCAAATCGGCATGGGGCATGTCCGCAGCGCCATTTGAGTGGCTCGCCCGTTAAAGACATCCTCAGTACCGCCGTACTTGAATGAGACGATCACGATAACATGGTAGCACGGCTATCATGCTATGCCAAGCAGATAGCAAAGGACAGGGATACTGCCCCGCGGCTAGAACAGATACGTTATTTCGGCGGAGCGTTGTCAAACATGCCATCCAAACCTGCGATTGCTCTCCTGTTTAAGCCAGTATCGGATTCCCTTGCCAGCTAGTGGCTCGTCCCGAAATCGGGGAATTACATGAAGGTGAACGTGCTCCACTTCCTGTCCCGCAACCGGCCCGCAGTTCCAACCTAGATTGTAACCTTCTGGGGATAGTGAGGAATCGATTTCGGCCTTGGCCGTTCGGAGCAGTTCAAAGGTTGCCGTGACTTCCTCTTCAGTCAGATCAAACGGAGAGACGCGGTGTTCACGGGGCACGATTATGCGGGAGCCGACGAGTATCTCGTGCCGCATGTCTATCGCGATGCAGTGTTTGTTCCGTCCAACAACCGGTTGGCATTCTACCCAAGGGTCGCAGAAGGGACATTGCACGAAAACACTCCCCTGGTAAAGAACAGTCACTTGCCGTAATCGAAGGCCGAAGAGGTGCGGCTACCCCGTCCAGTTCTGTCGACAGGGGAAAGTGGTGACCCGCCTCGGACTCGAACCGAGAACCTACTGATTAAGAGTCAGTTGCTCTGCCAAATTGAGCTAGCGGGCCGTTCTGGTGTGGTGCGGCCGGTCGAGCGCCGGCGCCGCGCGGCAAAAGGCACCAAGCAATTTTAGTGGTACGAGAGCCAGCGCGTCAAGAAAACCTGGCGTCTCGAACCTGTCCCAATTCAGCAAACAGCGGTTGCGGAGGTGGGATCAAGCGGAGCGACAGCCGGGCAAAGCGTCTCGTTCGTGTTCAATTCGTCCACACTTCCGCCCCACCGGCGTACCACCATGGACCGCAATTTCACAGATTTATCCCGGCCCATCCCATATCGCCTGCCGAAATGACGCCATCTCGTTCCTGCCTACCCTCTTGAATGCCACGCACATCCGTGCTATTCTCTCTTCCACGTCGGACTGACCCCTCGACCCAAGAGTCCCTTCCCCCTTGATAGGCGAAGGTTAGAGCCTGCCCCGTACTCGATACGGGGATGGGGGTGACACAAAGTCCCTTCCCCCTCGATGGGGGAAGGTTTGGATGGGGGTGAAGATGCGGCGATTGGGACCTCCCGACTACCTGTCTCATTGCTGCCACATTTTGTAGCTTTCCTGCCTAATTCCGTCTCGCTAACGTCTCAAGCCGTCGCAATCAGCCAGCACCCTCAGCTAGGAAATGGCACAGAATGTCCCAGAATGACACAGAATTCGGTGAATTCGCCGCCCTTGGCCGCCATACGGCCCTTCCAAAGATCCCATCCGCCTCGATGGGGGAAGGGTTGAGCCCCCCTGAGCATGCCGTAGGAATGGGATGCGCCCTGAACCCTAGACCTGCGCCACTCCTGTGATATGCTAGGGCCAACCGGCGGACGGCGTGACCAGCGAGAGGAGCAATCGCTATGGCAATTCTGAGGAGAGTAGGGGCGGTCTACCTGATTGCAGTCGCCCTGGCTGTGGCGGTGTTCTTCATAATCAACCAGCTTCTCGACGATTCGGTCGACGTGGTGCAAGTCTGGTCTGTTCTGGACGTGCTGATGGTCATTGGGCTGGCGGCGGCCATCATTTTCAACTTCTCACGGAAGATGGAGGCCGGTAAGCCCGACCCGGAGGCGGGGGTTACGGTGCGGTACCTGGAGGTCAACGTCACCTTCTACGTTACCGCGGCCGTTTCGATACTGTTCTTGCACAACTGGTTTTCCCTGCTCGCCAACGGCCCGGACAGCCTCGACGGCAACCATCAGGCCTGGGTCATCTGGGCGTTCGTGGACACGGCGTTGCCGCTGTTGCTCGCCGCTACGGGCTTCAGCCTGTGGCGCGAGGCCCACAGCTATTGAAGCTTGACGGGCTGGCTCCGTAGGAGCTGATACGAAGGACTTACGGTTCGCATTGACTGGACTTCCCTTGCTGTGCTATTGTCACTTCGTGAAAAGTTGCACATACTTCGTCGCGGCGTCCGCGGTCGCCCAGGGTGAACGCAATCCCGAGGCGCCGGACGCCGCTCCAGCCTGAGCGCGAGCACTGAAAGGCAGCCTTGATTGGCAAGCTGCGGACTCCCTCCAGAAGGACAGACCTGATCTTTCGCTGGGCGGCGATCGTCACGCTGGCGCTCGCCTTCGCCCAGGTCACCCTTGGCGGCGTGGTCAGGACGACCGGGTCGGGTCTGGGCTGCCCGGACTGGCCGCTGTGCCACGGGCAAATCATTCCGCCTTTCCAGACCGACACCCTCATCGAGTACAGCCACCGGCTCACCGCGTCGTCGCTCGGCGCGGTCATGCTGGTCGCCGCGGGGATGGTGTGGCTGTACTACCGGCGCAACACCTGGATGCTAGGCAGCGCCGCCGCGGGGCTGGCTCTCGTCGTGGCCGCAGCCGTGCTCGGCGGTGCGACGGTGCTGACCGAGCTCGAATGGTGGCTGCGTCTGATTCACCTCGCGCTGGCGGAAGCCTTGGTCACGGCGCTCGTGGTGCTTCTCGTCGCGGGCTGGCGCGAGACTAGCGGCTCATCCGCCGCGGCGCGGTCCGGCGACAGCCGTCGTCTCAACGTGCTCGTAGTAGCCACGTTCGCCGGCGTGTTCCTGCTCATTCTGTCCGGGTCCTACATGGTCGGGTACGGCGCGGGCTCCGCCTGCGCTACCTGGCCGCTGTGCCGCGGCGAGCTTATGCCCCAGGGTACGCCATACGCGATACACATGGGCCATAGGATGTTGAGCGCGATGGTGGGCGTGATGGTGCTTGCGCTGGCGGCGGCTGCTTACGCGCGGGGCCGTGAGCTTCCCGGCCTGCGATGGGCCGCGCTGTTCACGGCGGCGCTGTTCGCCGTTCAGATCGTCGCCGGGGCCTGGATCATCTGGGCGCGCTTCGCCGCCGAGATGAAGGCTGTGCACCTCAGCCTGGCCACGCTCACCTGGGTGGCGCTGACGTTCCTGTGCGTGCTGGCGTACACGCGCCGGGGCGGCTGGCTTCTGGATACGCCGAGCGGCGCAGGCCCAGCCGAGGCGGCCCCGGCAAGGCGGTGGGCGCAATGATGGCGCAGATGACCGCCTCGAGGAGCGTAATCAGGGACTACGTGGCCCTCACCAAGCCGCGCATCATCTCCCTGCTGCTGCTGACAGCCCTGGGAGGCATGTTCCTGGGCGCTCGCGGACTGCCGGACTGGCAGCTGGTGCTGGTGGTGCTGGTCGGCGGCGCGCTGGCAGCCGGAGGCGCGAACGCCCTGAACCACTACGCGGACAGGGACATTGACTCGCTAATGCGGCGCACCAGGGCGCGGCCGGTCGCGCGGGGGGCCGTGCGGCCCGGGAGCGCACTGGCGTTCGGAGTGGTGCTGAACGTGGTGGCGTTCGCTCTCATGTGGGGCGGCGCCAACCTGCTCTGCGCGCTGCTCACACTGAGCGCCACGCTGTTCTACGTGCTCATCTACACCAAGGCGCTCAAGCGCTCGACGCCGCAGAACATCGTCATTGGCGGCGCGGCGGGGGCGATTCCGCCCATGGTGGGATGGGCCGCGGTCACCGGCTACCTGGGCCTGCCCGCCTTGTACCTGTTCGCCATCGTCTTCTTCTGGACGCCTCCCCACTTCTGGGCACTGGCGCTGCTGCTCAAGGACGACTACGCCGACGCCGGGGTGCCCATGCTGCCGGTGGTGGCGGGGGTCGACCAGACGAAGCGGTCGATACTCCTGTACACTCTGCTGGTCGCCGCGCTCACGTCCATGTTCTTCGTGACGGGCGAGCTCGGATGGTTTTACTTGATGTCGAGCGCGGCGCTGGGGTTCGGATTCATTTTCTACGCCTACCGGCTGTGGAAGAGGCCGGACATCGAAGGCGCCAAGCCGCTTTACCTGTACTCGCTAGCGTACCTGGCGCTGCTGTTCGCGGCGATGATGGTGGACGCGACTGTTTTGGCGACGGTCTAGGCAGTGGCTCAAACCTTGACGACTCATAGCGGCTTTGATAGATTTTTGGGGCCGGTGCGACGACGACTCCGGAAGCGTCGCGCAACCGTACAGTGCGAGGTTGATTGGTGAAAATGCAGAAGACGCGCCACCGCGCAGGCGGCCTTCTCGGTATCCTCTTGCTGGGCATACTATTGGCCCTGGCGGCGGCCTGCACCCCATCGCATCCGCAATCGACTTTCGATACGCTTGGCCCTGTGGCCCGCGGCCAGGCGGTGGTGTTCTGGATAATCTTCGGCCTGGGCGCGCTGGTCTTCGTAATCGTAGAGGGCATCATCCTGTACACGGTGTTCCGCTACCGCCGCCGCCCGAACGACGGCGACCCCGAGCAGATACACGGCAACGACGCGCTGGAGATTACCTGGACGGTGATTCCGGCTGTCATCCTGGTCGTCGCGGCCATCCCCACGCTCATGGTGCTATACAGCACCACCATATCGCCCGAGCCTCCGGAGAAGGGCGGATTCGTGGTAGAGGCCACCGGCCACCAATGGTGGTTCGAGTTCAACTACCCCGACTACGGCGTGGTGACTGCGAACGAGATGCACATACCCGTCGACGAGGTGATCAACGTCGACCTGCGCTCGAAGGACGTGATCCACAGCTTCTGGGTTCCCAAGCTGGCGGGCAAGGTTGACATGATTCCGAACAACGACAACACCCTGTGGCTAAAGGCGGAGCGCGAGGGCGAGTACTACGCGCAGTGCGCCGAGTTCTGCGGCGTCTCGCACGCCAACATGCGCTTCAAGGTGGTGGCGGAGTCGTGGGAGGACTTCAACGCCTGGGTGAAGGAGCAGCTCGCGGAGGCGTCGAGTCCTGTGGACCCGCTCGCCAAGGAGGGCGAAGAGCTGTTCATGAGCCAGGACTCCTTCTGCTTCCGGTGCCACGCCGTGCGGGGCACGCGCCTGGCCAGGGGCATCATCGGCCCGGACCTCACGCACGTGGCGGGCCGCAGGCACCTCGCGGCCGGGCTGCTCGACAACACCGAGGACGACTCGGACGCCGTGAGCGGCGCGCTGCTCCAACAGAACCTGCGCGAATGGCTCTCGAATCCCGACGACGTGAAGCCCGGCAACATCATGTACCGCGATGCCGAGGTCTACAACGGCACTATTCCACCGCTTACCGACAACCAGATCGACGCGCTGGTCGCTTACCTGCTGACGCTCAAGTAGGTAAGCCGAAGGGTCGGCCGCAAGGCCAATCGGAGGCTCTAAATGACAACGATACCGCTTAGCATACCGAGGCCCACCTACCCTACGGGCGTGTGGTCGTGGCTCACGACCGTCGACCACAAGAGAATTGGCATACTGTACGGTGTCACCGCAGTCGTGCTGTTCCTCACCGGCGGCATAGAGGCGATGATCATGCGGCTCCAGCTTTCGGCCGCCGACCAGGACATCGTGAGCGCCGAGGTGTTCAACCAGCTTTTCACCATGCACGGCACCACGATGATCTTTCTGGCGATCATGCCGATGGGCGCCGCCTTCTTCAACTTCGTCATACCGCTTCAGATAGGCGCGCGGGACGTAGCATTCCCGCGACTGAATGCCTTCAGCTACTGGACGTTCCTGTCCGGCGCAATCATCCTCAAGTTCAGCTGGTTCCTGGGCGGCGCGACCAACGCCGGCTGGTTCGGCTACGCGCCGCTCACCGGACTTGAGGCCAACCCGGGCAACGGCATCGACCTCTGGATAATCAGCCTGCAGGTGCTGGGAATCGCGTCGCTGGCTGCGGCCTTCAACTTCATCGTGACCATAATCAACATGCGCGCCCCAGGCATGTCGCTGATGCGCATGCCGCTCTTCACTTGGATGACGCTGGTGACGGCCATACTGCTGGTGCTGGCCTTCCCGGTGATTACCGTCGCGCTTATCGAGCTGATGTTCGACCGCGCATTCGGCACCAACTTCTTCGTGGTGGCGAACGGCGCGAACCCCGTGCTGTGGCAGCACCTGTTCTGGGTGTTCGGTCACCCCGAGGTTTACATACTGATACTGCCCGCGATGGGCATAGTGTCGGAGATCGTCCCCACCTTCTCCAAGAAGCCGCTGTTCGGCTACTCGACAGTGGTGCTTGCGGGCGTGATCATCGCGTTCATGGGCTGGATGGTTTGGAGCCACCACATGTTCACCGTGGGGCTTGGCCCGGTCGCCACTTCGGTGTTCACCATAACGACGATGGCGATCGCGGTGCCCACCGGCATCAAGATATTCAACTGGATCGGCACCATGTGGAAGGGCTCGATTGACTTCCGCACGCCCATGCTTTTCGCCATCGGGTTCATCGTGCTGTTCACCATCGGCGGCATCAGCGGCATAATGCACTCCATGTCGTCGTCTGACGCGCAGCAGCAGGACACCTACTTCATCGTGGCCCACATCCACTACGTGCTGTTCACGGGCGCCATCTTCGCGCTGGTGGGCGGCATCTACTACTGGTTCCCCAAGTTCACCGGGCGCATGTACAACGAGGCGATGGGCAAGGTCACCTTCTGGCTGATGTTCATCGCGGCGAACATAACCTTCTTCCCCATGCACTTCGTGGGCATGGACGGAATGCCCCGCCGCATCTACACCTACGGCGATGAGATGGGATGGTCGTTCTGGAACGGGGTATCGTCCGTCGGCGCGGCGGTCCTCGCCCTGTCCATGCTGCTGTTCGTGTACAACATCGTGAAGGGCTGGAGGAGCGGCGAGCCGGCCGGGGACGATCCCTGGGACGCGCGCACGCTGGAGTGGTCCATATCGTCACCACCGCCGGAGTACAACTTCAAGACGATCCCCACCGTGTACAGCAGGGACGAATGGTGGGCGCAGAAGCGGGCCCCCGTAAGGCGAGGGGTTCCGGTAGGCGGCGGCTCCGGCGACGACGAAGGGCACGATATACACTTGCCCCAGCCCTCTTACTGGCCGCTGATCGCCTCCATCGGCCTGCTGATTGGAGGCTACGGGCTGGTCTTCCACTTCGCCGTGGCCGCTGTGGGCGGCCTGATCGCCATGTTCGCCGTATATGCCTGGTCGTTCGAGCCTGTCAACGAGCCGGACGAAGGCTCGGGGCACTAAGGGGAGGCTGACACCTTTGGCGCACGCACCAGCAGCACCACACGGAGAGCACGAGCCGACCACGACCGGCCTGAACCACCGGAAGTTGCTCATGTGGGCCTTCCTGGGCTCGGACTGCATGTTCTTCGGCTCGCTCATCGCCACATATCTCGTCTACAAGGGGGAGAGCCTCTCGGGACCGCTCCCCATCGACGTGTTCGACATTCCGGTGACGTCGGTCAGCACGTTCGTCCTGCTGATGAGCAGCATGAGCATGGTGCTGGCATACGCCGCGCTCACCCGGGGCAATCTCAAGACTTTCCGGGTGTGGCTGCTGTCGACAGCCATAATGGGGATGACCTTCATCGCCTTTCAGGTGTTCGAGTTCCGCACCTTCGTCAACCACGAAGTGCACTTCGAGTGCTCCGAGATGGGCACCGGCCACCTAACCGAGTTCGAGGAACAGGTGGCCCAGGACAAATGCGTCGATGGCGTAGAAGAGGTGGAGGAGACCATAGGCCTGACGCCGCGCACCAACCTGTTCGGCACCACCTTCTTCGTGCTGACCGGCTTCCACGGCGCCCACGTGACGCTGGGCATTGTGTGGCTGATGTCGCTCTTCTGGTACTCGTTCCGAAGAGGCGGCGTGACGGCGGAACGCAACCTGGACGTCGACCTGGCAGCACTGTACTGGCACTTCGTCGACATCGTGTGGATCGTCATCTTCACAGTGGTATACCTATTCGGCGTATTCGAAGGCTTTTAGGGCCGTCCTTCCGGCAGGCTGAGAGACCAACGCAACGGAGTGAGGAATGAGCCAGGACACAGCAGAGCACGCGGCGCCGGAGGGCGCTCCGTCCGAGGTGCATACCGGTCACCCGACGGCCATGACCTACTTCAAGGTGGCCATGGCGCTGTCGGCGATAACCGCCATCGAAGTCGGCATCTTCTACCTGACGTGGCTTGGGCACGGCATCATCCCCATACTGGCGGTACTGTCCATAGCCAAGTTCGCGATGGTGGGAATGTTCTACATGCACCTGAAGTACGACGCGCAGCTATTCAGCGGCATGTTCATCGCGGGGCTGACGACGGCCGTGGGCGTAGTTTTCGCGCTGATGGCGCTGTTCCGGTTTTTCGTATAGGCAGCTGGGCTATCGGTGAGGCGCGTCATCCCTCACGGGCGGGTTTCAAACCCGCCCCTACCGTAGATACGCGATGACTGCGCCCGCCAGCACGGGGTGTTAGACGTGGACCCTGTTCTGCAATCCGTATGGACGCACTGGCACGCCCACCCGGAGGCGCTGATCGGGCTCGCTCTGCTCCAGGGCGGGTACATGCTGGGCGTTGGGCCGCTGCGAGAGCGGTACAACCTGTCCGACGGCGTCGAACCTCGTAAGATAGCCACCTTCACGGCGGGCGTGCTGGTCATCTTCCTGGCGCTGCTCTCGCCCATACACGTGCTCAGCGACAACTTCCTGTTCAGCGTGCACATGACGCAGCACGTGCTGTTGACGCTGGTCGCGCCGCCGCTGCTGCTGCTGGGCACGCCCGACTGGCTGCTGCGCCCGCTGCTGCGCCCGGACCTGGTGTTTCGAGCCGCGCGGCTCGCCACGCATCCCATCATCGCATTCGCGCTGTTCAACCTGGCATTCTCGCTGTGGCACGTGCCCGCCCTCTACAACACCTCCGTGACGTACCACTGGGTTCACGTGGGCGAGCACCTGCTGTTCATCGCCGCGGCGGTGCTGATGTGGTGGCCCATCGGCAGCATGATGCCAGAGCTTCCCCGTCTCGCCTATCCGCTGCAGATGATGTATCTGTTCGCCCTCTCTATTGCGCAGATAATCGTGTTCGCCATCATCACCTTTTCGGAAAGGCCCATCTACGAGGTGTACGTCAACGCGCCGCGCGTGCTGAACATATCGCCGCTGCTGGACCAGCAGATAGGCGCGCTGATCATGAAGGTGGGCGGCGGCATGCTGTTCATGACGCTGCTGATAATAGTGTTCTTCCGGTGGTTCAAGCACGAGGAGGAGATGAACGCGCTCAGCGCCGCCCAGCGCCCGCTCAAAGAGATCTAGCACGAGCCGGGGCCGGCCGCAGAGACCTTGACGCCGAAGGCCCCCCACAATACCATAGTTGCTAGCGCGGCCGCCACCAAGACCCCACCAGTCCGGAGCGATAGGATAGATATGAGCCAGCTAGTTATAGACGCGATTCTCTTTCCCCTGCTGTCGATGCTCATCATCGCGGCGTTCGCCGGCGGGCTGGGCGTCCTATTCATTGTCATCGAACACTCCGCCATGGGCCTCGTCGGCGTGATCGTATTGGGCGTCGCGATCGTGGTGGGCGTGCCTGCCGCGGCGGCGCTGATCCAACGCCAGACCGAGCGTTAGCGCAAAGCCCACGCCCGTCCGCAAGACCACCCGCCACGTGACGCCTCGAGCGGGCGCGCCCCGCCGGTGGGCCGCCGCGCTGCTGCTAACCCTCATCGCCCTGTCGTCCGCCTGCGCGCCCGACCCGGTCGAGTTCCGGGGCACACGGCTGACCGCTGGCGAATCGGCCCCTAGTTTCGAGCTTGCCGACCAGTTCGGGCGCGCCGCCGAATCGGGCGACTATCGCGGTCGCGTCGTGCTGCTGACCTTCCTCTACACCCATTGCCCCGACGTGTGCCCGATTGTCACCGGCCAGCTTCGCAAGGCAAGCGAGGCGCTGGAGGACGAGGCGTCGGAGATTGCGATTGTGGCCGTCAGCGTGGACCCGGAGAGGGACACGGTGGAGGCCGCGCTCGACTACTCGGACAAGTGGCGGATGTCGGACCGGTGGGAATACCTGGTGGGAAGCCGGAATGAGCTGAGGGAGGTCTGGGCCGCCTTCTACGTCGACCCCGTGGAAATCGACCTAAAGGGTGAGAGTGGCGAGGCCCAGACTGGCGGGGATCCCCCTGCCGGGAGTGTGGACGCGCTGCGCCAGGATCTGCGAGAACGCTATCTCGTCACTCACTCGGCGCCGGTCTACCTGATCGACCGCGAGGGGGTGATGCGGGTGGTGTTCACGCCGCCGCTGGACGTCGACGCGATGGTGCACGACGTGAGGCTGCTGCTTCGGTAGGGATGGGGGCGTTCGTCTAACCCTTTCACCCCCATCCCCGTATCGAGTACGGGGCAAGCTCTAACCTTCCCCCGTCAAGGGGGAAGGGACTGCCCAGACTCCGTCATCACCTTCACCCGTCAAGGGGGGGAGGGACTCCTTAGACTCCCTTATCCTCACCCGTCGAGGGAGAGGAGGCTGGGCGGAGGCTTCCACAGAAAGGGCCGTTAGGCTGCGGGCTCCAGTTGGGCCTTGGCGAGCTCTACGACCTGGGCGAAGCCGTCCGGGTCGTTGATGGCGAGCTCCGACAGCATCTTGCGGTTGATGTCCACGCCCGCAAGCTTGAGGCCGTGAATCAGCTTGCTGTAGGAGAATCCGTTGGCGCGCGCGCCAGCGTTGATGCGGATGTTCCACAGCCGCCGCATGTCGCCCTTGCGCTCCTTGCGGTGGGCGTAGGCGTACTGGAGCGCGTGGATTACCGACTCGTGGGCGCGCCTGTACAGCGAATGGCGAACGCCCTGGTGGCCCTTCGCCAATTTAAGCATCTTCTTGTGGCGGCGCCTCTTGGTGACGCCTCGCTTGATCCTGGTCATCGGGTGCTCCTGGCCGGCGGCTCGAATCGCCGCGCGGCGCGGGGTTTAGGCTAGGGCAGACCGTTGGGCAGCATCCGCTTGAGGCGCGGAACGTCCGCCGGGCTGACCGGGAGCTTTTTCGAGTAGAGTCTGCGAACGCTCGCGGGCTTTTTGCGGCGAAGGTGGCTGCGGTGTCCTTTCATCCTGACCATCTTGCCGGAACCGGTAATTCTGAAGCGCGCTGCGGCGCCCTTGTGTGTCTTAAGCTTCGGCACCCTTCAACTCCTTGTCGGATTGGGTGGACTTGTCCTTCAAGTTAGGCGCTAGCACCATCGTAAGGAAGCGGCCCTCGAATCCTGGCCGTCGTTCAAGTAGCGCGTCATCCACAAGGTCTGACGCCACCGTACGCAGCAGGTTCATGCCGATCTCCGGGTGGTCCATTTCTCGGCCCCGGAACATCACCGACACCTTAACCTTGGACCCCTCATCGAGCAGCCGCTTCACGCGGCGCGTCTTCGCGTTTCGGTCGTGTTCTCCGATGCGCGTCTTGAACCTCACTTCGCGGAGCTCGTTCGTGGCCTTGGACTTGCGCAACTTGCGAGCCTCGCGTTCCCTGCGGTTCGCCTCGTACATGAAGCGTCCGTAGTCCATCAGGCGACACACCGGCGGCGACGCGGCGGGAGCGACCTCCACCAGGTCCAGCCCCCGCTGCTCGGAGATTCTCAGGGCCTCCCTGGTGGGCATCACCCCGAGCTGTCCGCCCTCTTCGTCGACCAAGCGGACTTCCGGTATGCGAATTCGTTCGTTGACGCGGTACTCTCTAGGTATGTCGTCACCTCTGCGATTAGTGATGGGTATGCCAGCGGCCTAATTATAGCGAATATAGCACAACGTAGAGGGGTAGGCAACAAGGTAAGTTGGGCGTGCAAGGCCTTTTTTGAATCTCCTCACACCTTCGTGGAAGTGTTGAGGGTGCTGCACGTAGGGGCGGCGCGATCGGTCACCCCCATCCCAGCCTTCCCCCATCAAGGGGGAAGGGACATTGGACATCTCCACCGCCCTCCTATGCCGGCGGTTGGGCGTCGGCGGCGATGCGGGCCACCACCTCGTCGAGGGGCAGCGCGCCGAGGTTTTCGCCCGAGCGCAGGCGCATAGCGGCGGACTCTGCGCTCGCCTCGCGGTCGCCCACTACCAGCATGTACGGCGTCTTGTGCAGCTGCGCGTCGCGTATCTTCGCGTTCACGCGCTCGTTGCGTCCGTCCACCTCCGCGCGCACGTCCGCCGCGGCCAGCCTGTCGCGCACCAGTTCGGCGTACTCCTGGTGGCGGTCCGCGATGGGGATCACCCGCGCCTGCACGGGAGCGAGCCAGGTGGGGAACGCGCCGCCGTAGTGCTCGATGAGCACGCCCATGAAGCGTTCCATCGACCCGAGCAGCGTGCGGTGCACCATGTAGGGCTGGTGCTCGCGCCCGTCTTCGCCGATATAGGTGAGGCCGAAGCGTTCCGACAGGTTGAAGTCGAACTGGATGGTGGCGCACTGCCACAGCCGCCCGATTGCGTCGCGGATGTGGACGTCGATCTTGGGGCCGTAGAAAGTGCCGGCTCCCTCGTCTATCTGGTAGGGCAGACCCAGCGCGCGCATCGTGGCGCCCAAGGACTGCTCGGCCAGCTCCCAGCGCTCGTCCGAGCCTACGGACTTGTCGGGCCGCGTGGACAGCATCACCTCGAAATGCTCGAACCCCAGGCTCTTGAGCAGTCGGAAGGTGAGATTGAGGACGCCACCCACTTCCTGCTCTACCTGGTCTGGACGGCAGAAGATGTGGGCGTCGTCCTGCGTCAGGCCGCGCACGCGCAACAGGCCGTGCAGCGTTCCTCCGCGCTCGTAGCGGTACACCGAGCCAAGCTCGCCGATGCGCATGGGCAGGTCGCGATAGCTTCGCAGCGCGTTGCGGTAATACATAATGTGGAAGGGGCAGTTCATCGGCTTCAGGTAATACTCCTGGCCATCCACGTCCATCGCCGCGTACATGTTTTCGCGGTAGAAGTCGAGGTGCCCGCTCGTCTCCCACAGCGTGGAGCGCCCGATGTGGGGCGTGTAGACAAGGTCGTAGCCCGCCTTGTAGTGCTCGCGCTTCCAGTAGTCCTCGAGCACGCCCCGGACGCGGGCGCCCTTTGGGTGCCAGACGATGAGGCCGGGGCCGATCTGGTCGTGAATGGAGAACAGGTCCAGTTCGCGGCCGAGAATGCGGTGGTCACGGCGGCGAGCCTCCTCCAGGCGGTGCAGGTAGTCGTCCAGCGCGTCCTGGGTCTCCCACGCGGTGCCGTAGATGCGTTGCAGCATGGGCCGGTTCTCGTCGCCACGCCAGTAGGCGCCGGCGACGCTCAGCAGCTTGAAGGCGGGGATGGCCCCGGTGGACTCGACGTGCGGGCCGACGCACAGGTCCTCGAAGTCGCCGTGGCTGTAGGTGGATATCGCCTCGTCCTCTGGTATCTCGTTGATGATTTCGAGCTTCAGGGGCTCTTCGGCGTTCATCGCCAGGCTGTCCTCGCGCGAGTACTCGCTGTACCCGAACGGCAGGTCACGCCCGATGACCTCCTTCATGCGGCCCTCGATCTCCGCCAGGTCGTCGTCCGTGAATGGCTGCGAGGCGAGAAAGTCGTAGTAGAAGCCGTCCTGGGTGGGCGGCCCGATGGCCAGCTTGGCGTCCGGGTACATGGTCGTAACCACGTCCGCCATCACGTGAGCGGTGGAGTGGCGGATGCGCTCCCGCAGATTAGCCAGCTCAGAGTCTTGCATTAGCGCCATGATTGGCATCCTCCGTGGGTATAGCTTGCCCACGTGCGGCAGGCGAAGCGTTCGTAGGAACGGGAACTTCGGGCAAACGTAAAGCCTCCCGCGTGCCGGTCGAAGACACGGGAGGCTACGTAGTCAACATGAGACTTGGTGAGGGGAAGGCTATGGGGTTCCCAAGCGAGTGAATCCTCGTTCTTGTTACCACTTGCGGTTTTGAATCTCCCTCATTTTACTTCCGGGGAACTCAGGTGGTCAAGCGGCAGAAATGGGTGGAGCCTATCCCTGTTCAGCAGGTGTGCGGGTGGGCCGGGCCGAGCAGGTGCGGAAGGGCCAAAAGCTGCCTGTGGGCGAGGTTTTCGCGAAAACCTGTCTCATTCTGTTTCATACTGTCTCGTCTCGTAGCTGAGAGTATTGGTTGTGTGCAACATCTTGAAACGCTGGCGAGACGGATTTGGCACTGAAAGCGCCAACATGTGACAGAAATGAGACAGGTCGGCGGGAGGTCGCAATCGCCGCATCCGTGGGCGTCCGGGTTGAGGGGTCAGTCCCTAATCACGGAGAGAATAGCACGGCTGTACGCAGAGTTCAAGAGGGTCTTACCGGCGACAGTTTTAGATTCCTCGACTGCGCTCGGAATGACAGAGAAGGGAGCTGTTCTGTCTGGCAAAGGCTCATCTCCCCACAACACCGGATAGTTACCAGGTCAGCCGGCGGGCCAGGTAGGGCTGGCATTCTCCCGCGAGTCGCGGTCGACGGTGGTACGACGGTGGGGACATGAGTGTAGCCGGAAAGAAGCATGAACGAGACGCTTTAACCGGCTATCGCTCCGTGCAGACTGACGTCTGCAACTGGAGGGCTACCGATTTGGGACGGGTTCGACGTCTTAAGGTACTCGGGGTTGGTTAGCTTGGGACGCACGCCGGCGCTTGACGGCGCGCAGGACTGCGAGTAACTTCAATAGGCGGTTTTCTCAAAGGAGACTTGGAACATGACGATGAATGAGGAACGGATAGCCCGGCTAGAACACGTAAGCCTTCAACTGGCAGAGATGGCCGTCGACATGAAGCTGAGCATTGCGAGGTCTGAAGAGCACATCCTGATGGTTAGAGACCAGATCACCCTGATCAAAGAGCAGATCGCGCTGTCTGAAAGACGCCTTGCATTTGTTGAAGAGCGGGCAGCACAACACGATGCGCGCATGGAGGAACTCAACCGAGAGGCGGTGCAGACGCGGAACATGTTCATTCGCGCGTGCGAAAGGCTGGGGTTGTTCGACGACGACGAGTCGGATTAGCCCGCTGCGAGAGGCTGGGAATGCCCAGACAGGAGGCCCTCGCGCAAACAGGGTGCCGAGGGCCTCTTTCTGCGTCCGGCTTTTGGGACGTACCTGTGAAGGCAGTCCGGACGCCCGGGAACCCGGGGCCACGCCTTCCGAGCTTTGGTGGTAGAATCATGCCAGCCTGGAGACGCAACTTGGAGGGATGAAAGTGGCGCTTGTAAGACTCGACATCACCAACCGCGAGCTGTTCGCCGACGGCCAGTCGTTCGGCGACGCCGGCCCCTACCGGCTGCTGGAGGGTGACGCCCACTTCGCGGTCGCCCCGCTGCATCCGCGCAACGAGGCCATAACCGACCTGGAGCTTGCGCCCAGAGACGACGATGGCAATGTCCGGTTTTCGGCGCACTTCGCCATGCTACAGCCGACGGACCCGGAGCGCGGCAATCGTCGTATCCTGTTCGACGTGCTGAACCGGGGGCGCAAAACGGTGCTCTCAGGGCTCAACAGCAGCGACCGGGGCATTGATCCCAACGCGCCCGTCGAGCCTGGCAACGGCTTCCTCATGCGCCACGGCTACACGGTGGTCTGGTGCGGCTGGCAGGCCGATGTCCCGCCCACACCCGGGCTGATGGGCCTGCAGGCGCCGGGCGCGCTCGGCCCCGGAAGTGATCCCATAACGGGCCGAATCATGTGCTGGCTGCAGGCCAACCAGCCAACCCAGGTGTTTCTGCTCGCCGACCGGACGCACCTGCCCCATCCGCCGGTGGACGTGAACGACCCGGACGCCACGCTCGCGGTGCGCGAGCACCCCAACGGACCGGCAACGCCCATCAGCCGCGACAAGTGGTCGTTCGTCCGGGTGGAGGACGCGCAGGTGGAGCCAGAGCCGTCCCACGTGTACATGCAGTCGGGTTTCGAGCCGGGCAAGATCTACGAGCTCGTCTATCGCACCAGGGGAAGCGCAATAGTCGGCCTGGGCTTCGCCGCCGTGCGGGACTCTGTGTCCTTCCTGAAGTACGCTACGGCAGAGGCCGGCAACCCGAGCGCCGCAGGAATCGACCGAGCCTACGCCCTGGGTATCTCGCAGAGCGGGCGCTTTCTGCGGCAGATGATCCACCTGGGCCTGAACGAGGACGAAGAGGAGCGCACCGCCCTGGACGGCATAATCCCGCACGTGGCGGGGGGAATGCGGGGCGAGTTCAACATGCGTTTCGGTCAGCCGTCCAAGGACATCTGCTTCGTGATCCCGGAGCTGTTCCCGTTCACCGACACGGAGCAGACAGATCCTGTCACGGGCGAAAGCGGTTCCCTGCTAGGCCGGATGAACGAACGGGGTAACGCGCCCAAGATTATGTTCTGCAACACTTCGGCCGAGTACTGGCGGGGCGACGCCGCGCTCATCCACACTAACATCGAGGAGATGACCGACGCGGATGAGGCGTCGGACACGGTGCGCCGCTACCACTTCGCGGGCACGCAGCACGGCTCCGGCGTGTTCCCGCCCCAGGAGGTGCGGCCGGCGGACGGCGTGCGGGGACAGCTCCCGTTCAACAGCGTCGATTACTCCCCGCTGCTCCGAGCCGCGCTGGTGAACCTGGACCGGTGGGCGACCGACGGCACGCCCGCTCCCGCGAGCAGGCACCCAAGCCTCGCGGAGGGCACGGCGGTCGAAACGCGGGAACTGCTGCCCCGCTTCAAGCAGGTACCTGGCGTGCCCGTGCCCGACGAGCCGACTCGCGCGATGCGCCTGGACTACGGCCCTGAGCAACACCTGGGACGCACTACCACTCTGCCGGCGATCCAGGGCGAGGAGTACCCCGCGTTGGTGTCGGAAATCGACGAGTCCTTCAACGAGGTGGCCGGCATCCGGCTGCCGGACCTGACCGTACCGGTGGCGACCTACACGGGATGGAACCCGCGCCACCCCGACATCGGCAATCCCGGCCTCATGATCGGCATCACAGGCGGCCTGGCGGGCTGGACCCTGCCGTTGCCCAATACGCGCGACGACAGGGAGGCGGCGGGAGACCCGCGCCCATCGATAGAGGAGAGCTACGACTCGAAGGACGACTACCTGGGCCGCGTGCGAGAGGCGGCGGAGTCGCTGGTCGAGGACGGCTACGTGCTGCGGGAGGACGTCGAGGGCATCGTGGAGCGGGCGGAGGAGAAGTGGGACTGGGCGACATCGGGGTAGGGAGTCACCGGGCAGGTTTGAAACCAGCCCCTACAGGTGGAGTGACGTTGCGAATCGAACGGCAGGTAGCGAGCAGGCGGCGATTGCCGCGGCTGATGGCGGAGTTAGAGTGCTCCGGGCTGTACGACCGCACGCTGTACGTAGGCCCAGGCGAGACCGGCAAGACGGGGCTGTGCCGCGCAGCGAGTGAGGCGTTGTCCGCGCTCGCGGCGGACGAGACGGGCGCGGCGGTGTTCGCGGGGGCGGGACGCGCGGTTGCCGTCGCCCCGCCGTTTCCGCTGGGCACATCCGGCGCGCGGGAGGGCTTCGATTCCCACCCTCTACGCGAGTTGATGGCGCGCGACCTGGTTGTGGGCGTGGTGCTGCTGAGGCTGGGGCGCTACGCCGTGGGGGTGTTACGCGGCGAGACCTTGGCGGCGTCCAAGACGGACACGCGGTACGTGAAGAACCGCCACCGCAAGGGAGGCTCGTCGCAGCGCCGCTTCGAGCGCAGCCGCGAGCGGCTGGTGCGCGAGCTCTTCGACAAGGCGTGCGAGATTACGCGGCAGATCTTCTCGCCCTATGAAGTGGCGATGGACTACATTCTGTTGGGCGGCGAGCGCCACACGCTGCGCGCGTTCGCCGAACGCTGCGAATACCTGCGCCGCAACCGGAGCAAGACGCTGTCCCGAGTGCTCAGCGTCCATTCGCCCAACCACGTTGCGGTGTCCCGCATAGCGCGGGAGGTCTGGCAGAGCCGGGTCGTGTTCGCGACCGACGACACAATAGAGGAGTAGGCGGGCCGAACGCCGAGCGAGGGGCTGTCGCGGCGCTGCGATTTGCCCGCGAATCCTCAGAGCGGCGGGTGGTGGAACAATCCCGCTCAGGGAGGTGAGCATCTCAATGTCAGGGGCAATAGCGCTTGTGGGCGGGGACGAGTTCAGGCAGGGCTGCGAGGATATGGACCGCGCCATCGTGGAGGCGTCGGGCGCGTCTACGCCGTCGCTGCTCGTGCTGCCGACGGCGGCGGCGCGGGAGAACGCGGCGCTCGCGGCGGCGAACGGCGTGCGCCACTTCGCCGCCCTGGGCGCGAACGCCGAAGCGCTGATGGTGCTGGACTCGGCGCACGCGAACGATGCGGGACTGCTCGCGCCGCTGGAGTCCGCCGACGTGGTCTACCTTACGGGTGGCAACCCGGCGCACCTGCTGGACGTGCTGAGCGGCTCGCTGCTGCTCCAAAAGCTGCTCGACGCATACCGCCGCGGCGCGGTGCTGGCCGGGTCGAGCGCGGGCGCCATGGTGCTGGGCGAGTGGATGCGGTTCCGGGGCTGGCGGCGCGCGCTCAACGTCGTGCCGGGGCTGGCCGTGCTGCCTCACCACGAGCGGGCCGATCCGGAAGCCGTTGCGGCCGAGCTTGCGGACACCGTGCCGCCCGGCGTATCGGTGCTGGGCGTCGACGCCAAGACCGGCTGCCTGGGATTGCCGGGCGCATGGCGTGTGGTGGGCGACGGCAGCATCACGCTGTATCGTGGCGGCGAGTGGAGTCGATTTGCCGCCGATGGCTCGGCGGCGGTGAGGTTCTAGGCGGGGGCGGTTGACCTGCCGTAGCCAGCGGGTTAGGCTCATGGTCATCATGTCCGGCGATTTCGAAATGGCATGAGCCGCACGCCGCCCAGCGCATGGGCCCTGGCCTACGCTTGCGGCCTGTGGCTCGCGGTCGCCGTCACGTTTCCGGCGGTGTTGCTTGTCGCGCGCGACGATGAACGGAGTGCCGCACGGCAGAGCGCCGTCCACGCGGACCTCCGACGTTACTGCGATCTGCTCACCGCGGGCGACAATGCCTACGTTGGCACGCGCCAGCGAGAGTACCTGCTGCGCGAGCTTGCCTCTCCGCTGGTGCAGTCGCGCTTCTGGACCGTCACGCACCAGATTGCCCTCGCCAACGACTACCTGCGCTTCGGCGAGACGGATCAGGCCGTGGCTACGCTGGAGCGGGCGCTGGAGCAGACCGGCGCCGGCGGGGCAGAGCGGAATCGCAGAGCAAAGCTGCTCGAGGCGCTGGCGGTGGCCCACCTGAAGCAGGGCGAGCTCGCCAACTGCCTTACTCCCTCGGGCGGCCTCGTGTGCGCACTGCCGCTCGATCCGTCCTATGTCCACGGGGACCGACATGGCTCGACGAGGGCCATCGCGCGGCTGCGTGAGTTGCTGGCGATCGAGCCAGACAATCTCAAGGCGCGCTGGCTGCTGAACGTCGCGCACATGACGCTGGGCAGCTACCCCGACCGCGTGGACCCTGTCTACCTGGTGCCGCGGGAGCTGCTGGACCCGGACATACCGTTCCAGCGCTTCTCGGACGTAGCGCCCGCGGCGGGTCTGTACAGGATCGACCTGGCGGGCGGCGCGATCATGGATGACTTCGACAACGACGGGCTGCTTGACGTGATGTCGTCGTCCTGGCACCCCTGCGAGCCGGTGAGCTACCACCGGAACCTGGGCGACGGCACGTTCGCCGACCACACGGAGCGCGCCGGGCTGGCCGGGCAGACGGGCGGACTGAACATGGTGCAGGCGGACTACGACAACGACGGCCTGACGGACGTTCTCATCATGCGCGGCGGCTGGCTGCTCGAGGACGGGCAGATGCGAATGTCGCTGCTGCGCAACACGGGCGGAGGCTTCGACGACGTGACCCGCGAGGCTGGGCTCGGGCCGCCCGATTATCCCAGCCAGAGCGCAGCCTGGGCCGACTACGACGGCGACGGCGACCTGGACCTGTTTTCCTGCAACGAGTCCATGCCGGACGTAGGGGGCGGGATGAAGTACCCAAGCCAGCTATACCGCAATGACGGCGGACACTTCACCGACGTGGCGGAGTCCGCGGGCGTGACCAACCTGCGCTACTGCAAAGGCAGCGTGTGGGGCGATTACAACGGCGACGGCGCGCCCGACCTGTACGTGTCCAACTTCGGCCATCTCAACCGCCTGTACCGCAACGAAGGCGGAGGGCGTTTCGTGGACGTGGCCCCGGAGCTCGGCGTCGCGGAGCCGGTCAGGAGTTTTGCAACTTGGTTCTGGGACTACAACAATGACGGGCGGCTCGACCTGTTCGTCGCGGGCTACGGCCCGAACATCGCCGACGTCGCGGCCGACTACCTGGGTCTGCCGAACGATGGGGCGCGTCCCAGGCTGTACCGCAACGACGGACCGCGCGGCTTCACCGACGCGACCCGCGACGCCGGACTGCACCGCGTCCACCTGACCATGGGGGCAAACTTCGGGGACCTGGACAACGACGGCTTCCCCGACTTCTACCTGGGCACCGGCTGGCCGTCATTCGACGCAATTGGCCCTAACGTCATGTACCGCAACGTCGAGGGGCTGCGCTTCGAGGACGTGACCTTCTCCGGCGGCTTCGGCCACGTGCAGAAGGGCCACGCCGTAGCGTTCGGCGACTACGACCGCGACGGCGATCAGGACTTGTTCGCGCAGATGGGCGGCTTCTACCCGGGCGACGCCTTCGCCAACGCACTGTACCAGAACCCGGGCAACGCCAACAGATGGCTTTCGGTGCGGCTGAGCGGCACCGACTCCAACCGCTCCGCCATCGGGGCGGCCATCCGCGTGGCGGTCGAAACGGCGGACGGCTCCCGGACGGTGTACGCGCACGTCAACAGCGGGGGCAGCTTCGGCGGGTCGAGCCTGGAACAGGAGATAGGCCTGGGCCGGGCAACCCGAGTAACCTCGCTTAGCGTGCGCTGGCCCAGCGGCCTGGAGCAGTTTTTTGAATCGGTGCCACTAGACGTTCAGTTGGAAATCGTTGAGGGGGAATCCGAGTACAGGGTGTTATCGCCGTGAAGATGCCGGGCACAGCGCTTTGGTTGGCGCTCGCCCTGGCTTTCGCCGGCGCGTGCGGGGGAGAGCCATCTCCCAGCGCGACCGCGGAGCCGCCGTCCCACGTAACGCCGTTCGTGAACGTGGCGCCGACCGCGCTAACGGACGGTCACGAGGTGTGGAACGACCGCCCGGGAGTGGCGGTCTTCGACTACGATCGTGATGGCGACCTGGACCTGTACGTCACGGCGGAGGCGGGGCACGCCAACTGGCTGTACCGCAACGAGGGCGATGGGACGTTTTCCAATGTAGCGCGGAGCGCGGGCGTCATGGCGGTGGACAGCCACAGCACCGGCGCGGTCGCCTGCGACCTGGACAACGACGGCTACCAGGACCTTTACGTGGGCGCGTGGGGAAGCCGCACCGACGGGCTGGACTTCCGATCGCCAAGCGAGGGACAGGGCAACCGAGACAGCCTGTTTCGCAACGACGGCGACGGGACATTCACCGACGTCACGGAGTCCGCGTTCGGCCGTGCGGTCAACGTGCGCTCCGCCTCCAGCGCGGTGTGCGCCGACGTGGACGGCGACGGCTGGTTGGACATTTACGTCGCAAACGTGGGGGCCGATGACTTCCGAACGTTCGACTCCGCGGGCCACCCTGGCCACTACAACATGCTCTACCGCAACCTGGGGGACATGACCTTCGCGGAGATAGGCGAGTCCGCGGGCGTGCGGGGCGAGCAGATCTCGATGCGGGACCACGCGGGCAGGCCCATCACGTTCGAGGATCCCGAAACCGGCGAGCGTTTCGAGGGCTACGACCCCACCAGGACTGACCGGCTGGGCAACCGCGTCGGCGAGCCGACCGGCCAGACGCACGCGGCGCTCTTCCTCGATTACGACGACGACGGCGGCCCCGACCTGTGGCTCGCCAACGACGGCGACCGCCTGCACTTGTACCGCAACGACACCGCCGGTGGGAGCGTGCGGTTCACGCCCGTCGCCAAGCCGATGGGAATCGACCAAGTCGGGTCGTGGATGGGGTTCGCGGTGGGCGACGTTGACGGCGACGCCGACCTGGACGTGTTCGCGGCCAACATCGGCTATCATCCGCTGCTCAGACCTCCGCCTCTCGACCCTGTCGGGGTCTGCTCCTATCACCACAGGTTTGCCTGGGGGACCTGCAGCCACGCACTGCTGCGCAACGACGGCCCGCGCGAGTCCTCCGGCGCCGGGGAGTTGGGCTACTTCGTCGACGTGGCGCCCTCGACGAGGGTGTCTCCCAGCCCGCTGATGCCTCCCGAGGCCCTGGACCCGAACGCGATTCACGCTCTGTTCGAGGTGCCCACCGGGCTGCAGGCTTACGACTTCGGCTTCGGCGCGACGTTTTTCGACTACGACAACGACGGCGACCAGGACCTGTACTGGTTAGGCTCCACAGTCGCCCGCGGAGAGGCGCTGGGAGGAGATGCCTTCCCAGGCGCGGGACGCATGTTGGAAGGCGACGGCCGCGGGAGCTTCGAAGACATCACGGTGCGAGCGCACCTGCTGGACATCGACCGCGTCAAGTACGACGACCTGTTTACCAGTGAGCGATCCCTGGAGGCGCGCCGCATCAGCCGCAGGTTCCACGAGAACGGCAAGGGCCTGGCACACGGAGACCTGAACGGAGACGGCTACGTGGACCTCGTTGGCGCGAACAGCAGCGGCCCAAAGCTGTTCGGCGATGAGACGATGGACATACCCGGACCGGTGTTCGTGTGGCTCAACGGCGGTGGCCCAAACCACTGGCTCACTCTGCGGCTGCGCGGTCGCATGGCGGTGGACGGCACGGGCAGCAATGCCGACGGCGTGGGCGCGCGCGTGTACGTCACGACCAGCCCGCCACGGCAGCGGTGGCCTCTGGTGCAGGTGCAGGAGGTGCGGGCCGGTTCGAGCTACCTGTCGATGGACAGCGTGGACCTGGAGTTCGGCCTCGGCGAGTCATCGGCTGCGGACCGCATCGAGATACGCTGGCCCAGCGGCCGGGTCCAGTTCCTGACCGGCGTGGCCGCCAACCAGGTGCTGGTGGTCGAGGAGCCCCCGTCCGTCCGGTAGCGACATTGGCCACTTCACCCCCATCCCCGTATCGAGTACGGGGCAGGCTCTGCCCTTCCCACATCAAGGGGGAAGGGACTTTTTTTGCCATACCCCTCTTGACAAGCGCCGTACATGCGTTCTATTATCGCGTTCCAGGGGACAGACCCGGCCGGGCCTGTCCTTTTTCTTTGCCCGGCGGATGGCCAAGCCGCCGGAACAACCCCAGTAGAGAGGACTCTTCATGGCTTTCTTCGATTCCAGGGTGTCCAGGTTTCTGCTGCACGACACGGGCGGCACGAAACGCGACCTATCGTCCTTCGTGGTCGACGTGCGGGGACTGCCCGGCGCCCGCGCGCTGAACGAGGTTACCGCGCTTGGCGACACCGGCGCGCGGTTCATCCCCGGCCTGCAGGACGCCGTCTTCTCGCTGGGCGGCCTCTTCGACAGCACGGCCACCACCGGCCCCGACGCGGTTCTGGGGGCGCTGCGCTCCCACAACGCCGCCGCCGGATTCGAGTACGGCCCCGAAGGCACGGCGACCGGGGCAGTGAAGTACCACGGTAACTGCTGGGTCGTGTCCTACGAGCTGCACAGCCGCGTCGGACGCCTGGTCGAGTGGAGCGCTTCTCTACAGGTCGACGGCATCGTCAGCCGGGGGATGTTCTAGCATGGCGGCGGGCGACGGCGTGGCGCGCGTGAAGCTCCCCTCCGGCGGCTGGTGGGACATCCGCACGCGCCCCCTATGGAAGCACGTCAGCGACTGGCGCCGCGCCGTCCGGGCCGGTGCAAAACGCACAGGGTTGCTGGAGCGGGCGCTGGTCTCGCTGACGACAGGCTGGAGTTTTGCAGAAGAGGTCCTACCGGAGACACTCGCCGGTCGCGAAGCCGGCGACCTGGCCGCGGTGCTGGAGATCTTCTGCCGGCAGGCCGAGTCCTTCGCCGCTGCCCACGGCTCTGCGGCGTCCGCCGAGCGGCTGTTCGCCACGCTCGCCGCGGGCAGCGTGCCTCCCGAGTTCGCGGAGGCCCACCTGATGCTGGCCACGGGCTGGAGTTGGCGCGACCTACAGGAGACCCCTGCCGACGTCGTGGACCGCACGTGGACCTACCTCGCCGTGCGCCAGACCAGGCAGTCCGGCGGCGCTCTGGAGTTTGCTTCACCCCCATCCTAGCCTTCCCCCGTCAAGGGGGAAGGGATCAGGCATTGTTGCCGATAACTAAAGGAGGCACAATCGATGCAACAGAACCGACGACAAGGGCCGGACCGGCTGGACCGGCTGAGGGAGCGAGCCGACCGCATTCTGGGCGACTACGCGCGCGGCGGCTCGCTGCCCGTGCCGCGCGCCGACGGGCCGGCGTCCGCCGGGCAGCGACGGTCCGTGGGCGACAATCACGGCCCGGTCACCGTCAACGTCAGCCTGTCCGGCGGGCCGATCTTCCTGGACGACGAGCGCCGGATACGGGCTCTCGCCAAGGAGATCAGGCGACTGATTGGCGAGGACAGGCGGCGCGGCCTGGGCGCGGGAGGCTAAGGCCCGTGGCACAGGCGAAATGGCTCGTCCTCGTCGACTGGAACGGCAACGGCGGTTTCCCCGTCGCGGCTGTTGACGTTAGCGAGGACGTCATAGACCTCACTCTGGAGCACTTCCGCGACCTTCGCACGGGCTACGTCGAAGCAGCGCGCGCCGAGCTGAAACTGCGCAACGAAGACCACCGCTATAGCCCGCCTAACGCCGGGTCCCCACATCATCCCCACCTCAAGCCCGGCCGAGCGCTGCTCATCAGGGCCGCCTACCCACACGACAGCTTCACGTCCAGCCCGGCGGGCACGCGGCTGTCCGGCCACACGCCGGAGCTGGGACCGGAATATCCGCTGGGCGGAAGGAGGACGAGGCTTCCGCATCGCCTCCGGCGGCGGAGCGACGCAGACCGACGGCTCCGCCGGCGCCGGCGCCCACCTTGCCACGCTCGACCTGGGCAGCACCGACGTTTCGTTCGGGTGCGAGTTCACGCGGGGCCAGAACGCGACTTCCCACGGCGGCCTGTGCCTGCGGTACGCGGACGCTTCGAACTACCTTTACGTGCGCGTAACTGGTCAAGCCATTGAGCTGCGCAAAGTCGAGACGGGCCGGCACGCCACTGTTGCGGCTGCGTCCTACGCCTGGCGCGTGTCCGAGCGGCGCTTTCTGCAGGTCGTCACGCACGGCGAAAGTGTTCGCGTGTTCGTGGACGGTCGGCAGGTCATCGACGCCTCCACGTCCTTCAACTCCGGCCGCACGAGGCACGGGCTGTTCTGCTCAGGCGACTCCGACCACGCCTGGCGTGCCTTCGGAGGCTGGGTGTCGCTCTTTCGCGGCGTGGTCGACGCCATTCATCCCCGCCCGCGCCTCGGCGCGCAGTACTGTTACGTGCGCGCGCTGGACGACATGGAGCGCCTGACCAGCGTCACGCTGCACACGCAGGCCACGTCCGCATATCCCCAGACCTCGGACGAAATCCTGGGCGACGTGCTGGACCGTTCCGGAGCGGAGGCGGGACGGCGCATGGACACCGGCGCCGAGCTGGTGCCGCGGCTGTGGAGTCCACCGCTATGGGGTGTGCGGGCGCTGGACACCATATACCGGCTGCAGGACGAGGAGGACGGCCTGATCTACGTCGACGGTCACGGCCTCTGGCGGCTGGAGTCGCGGACGCACAGGGAGTCGGCGCCCCACACGGCGCACACCGAGGTCATCGAGGACGTCGAACGCGGCGTCCACGCCTATTTCTCCGAGTTGGTCTGGGACGACGGCGTCGACAACGTCGAGAACTCTGTGTTCATGCAGGTGCGGGGCGCGACCTTTCACGGCGCCAACGTGGCATGGACGCTCTCGGAGAAGCCGTACTTCGCCGCGGGCGAGACCAAGCTGTTCCTGGCCGAAAGCTCTGAGTACGACATGGTGATCGGCCAGCTCAGGCCCAGCAGGAATTCCGACTACGCCGCGCACACGAGGGAGGACGGCACAGGCACAAACCTCACCAATCAGTTGAGGGTGAGGTATCCCGCACAGCGAGAGTACAGGGGCAAGGGCACCCTGGTCAGTGTTACGTTCGGCTCGACGGCCGGATACCTGACGAAGCTGCAGATACGCACCCTCAACGCCTACACGTTCGACGACCCGGTCATCGTGCGTTCGGAGGACGCGGCGAGCGTGGCGGAATACGGGCGGCGTGCCAAGCGCATCGACGCGATCTGGACCCGTGAGACGGCTACGGCCCAGGCCGCGACCGACAGCCGCCTGCGGCGCAGGAAACGCCCGCACAGCGTGGCGACGCTGGTGCTCAACAACGGCTCCGGAGCGAACCTGGCGGCCATGCTCCAGCGCGGATTTTCGGACAGGGCCCGGCTGCGCTATCCGTCCATGGGCATAGACAGGGACTTTTCCATCGAGGGCCGCAAGCTGAGCGTAGCCGAGGGCTGGACCAGCGTGGAATGCGAAATGCTGCTGCAGAGCGTCGACTGACTAGCCACACCTCACCACGGGCGCAGGGGCGGCTCGCGAACCGCCCGCGTCCACCAGCCAAAACGCACTGCTGACAACTACCCGGAGGAGACAACATGGAACTTGACCTCACACCCTTCATCAACGCGGGAATCTCCGGTGCAATGCTGCTCTGGTTCATGTTCCGGTTGGAGCGGATTCTCGTCCGATTCGAGAAGAGCGTGCAGCTAATGGCACGGGCCGTCATCCGGCTGCTGGAACGCCGCGACCCAGAGGAGGCAAGCAACCTCAGCAAGGCGTTGTCCAAGACCAACGGTGGTGAAGGGGGCTGACGAGGGGGATCTCGGGGATGACTGCACAGTGGCACCGCCAGCCGTACTCACGGGAACGACAGGGATGGGCGGACTGCCAGGTTGCAATTGAAAACGCTCGGACTCTTGGATCTCGAACACGCGGCAGACCCACCGCGCGGTGCTGTGGTACTCTTTGCTCAGAACCGTGTACTGGCGATTGTCGGCGAGGCGTCAAGTCTTTGACAATGCTCACCAAACTCACTGTCCGAAACTTCAAGAAATTTGGCGAAGTCGAGATCGAGCTCGGCAATCCCGTCGCGTTCATCGGCCCCAACAACTCGGGCAAGACGTCGGCAATGCAGGCGCTGGCGCTTTGGGACATCGGGCTTAAGCGTTGGAACGAAAAGAGGTCTGGGCGAACCGCTCCGGAGAAGCGGCCGGGGGTTACCGTGAATCGAAGAGACCTGGTGGCTATCCCCGTACCCAACGCAAGGCTGCTGTGGCGCGATCTGCACGTCAGGGACATGCTGAGGTCCGAGGGACGTCAGACGACCCAGAACGTGCGAATTGACGTAATCGTCGAGGGTGTATTGAAGGGGCGCCGGTGGGTATGTGGTCTCGAGTTTGATTACGCCAATGAGGAGTCGTTCTACTGCCGGCCACTGAGAATGAGCGGCGAAATCACTCAGAAGCGGATGCCGATCCCGGAAGAGGCCGACGACGTTCAGATCGCGTTTCTTCCCCCTATGTCGGGCATGGCGGCGACCGAGACTCGTCTCGATCAAGGCGCCATCAACGTTCGCGTTGGAGAGGGCCGCACGGCGGAAGTGCTTCGCAATCTGTGCTATCGCATCAACGAAGAAAGACCCAGCGATTGGCTCAAGCTGGTGAGTCACATCCAAGGCTTGTTCGGCGCCAAGCTAAACGCGCCTCGCTACATAGCAGAGCGTGGCGAGGTCGCCATGAGCTACATGGAGAATGAGGTCACACTCGATCTTGCCTCTAGCGGTCGCGGACTTCAACAGACGATGTTGATTTTAGCGTACATGTATGCCAACCCCGGCGCAGTTCTTCTACTGGATGAACCAGATGCCCACTTGGAAATTCTCCGCCAGCGCCAGATTTATCGGCTCATTACCGACGTGGCGCTGGAAAGCAGCAGCCAGATTATTGCCGCGAGCCATTCAGAAGTTTTACTGAATGAAGCCGCAGGCAAGGACATGGTCATCGCCTTTGTTGGCTCTCCGCATCGCATGGATGACCGAGCCGGGAGCCAAGTGCTGAAATCTCTTCGTGAAATCGGATTCGAGCACTACTATCAGGCCGAGCAGACTGGATGGGTACTGTACCTGGAAGGCCCTACCGACCTTGCCATTCTGCAAGCTTTGGCTCACAGACTCGGCCACACTGACGCCGTCCGCGCGCTTGAACAGCCCTACGTGTTTTACGTTGGCAGCCACTACCAAGGCGCACTCAATCACTACTATGGGCTACGTGAAGCCCTGCCGAACCTGAAGGGGGTTGCGATCTTCGACCGTCCCGAGGGTGGAATGCCGGATCCAGGCGTACTAACTCGCCTCACCTGGAAACGCCGTGAGATCGACAACTACCTCTGCTCGCGGGCGACCCTGGAGGAGTACGCCAGCCAGGCTGCGGAAGCCGATACGCCGGAGCCTCTGTTCGCCATCCAAGAGGTTGAACGGCGTTTGAAGGCAATGGGGAGTGCCATCAGTGAAGTACAAGCCGCGATGAATACGTTGGGCAGGGGTTCGCCATGGAGTCCGGACACGAAGGTAAGCGATGATTTCCTTACGCCTCTGTTCAGAGCTTACTTCCAAAAGCTCGATCTGCCAAACCTGATGAACAAGAAGGACTTTTACGAGTTAGCCACACTCGTTCCTGAAGACGAGATTGACGAGGAAGTCAGCGAAAAGCTGGATGCGATCGCATCTGTAGCCGCCGACGCCGTCGTGTCCGGAAGTTCATACTAGCCCTTCATCCGCCCAAACTTACCACATTTAGACTTACTGACTGTCATGGAACCAGCGACAGGACAGCAAGCACACCCAGTGGCCCCACTCGGGCCGCTTGTTCGCGCGGCGTTGTTTCGATAGACTCATGCGGCGGCCCGGACTATCCCCGCGGGCGCACAGGCAGCCATTCCCGGCAAGGGGCTTTCGTGTTCAGACGCACGCCACATCGCGCCCCAGAGGGCGGCAAATCCCGCTTTGGCCTGAAGAGCAAAATAGCGCTTGCTGTCTTCTGCTTGCTGCTTCTCCTCATTCGCCTCGACAATTACCCCATCACGCCCGCGCAGCGCGTGGCGGCGTCCTATCTGTTCTCCCTGGTCGGCTGGGAGGCCGCTAACTTCTTCGACAAGTGGTCCCACCTGCTCCTTGCCGCGCTGCCGGGTGGCGACCCGACTCGTGAGGAGCGCCTCGCCATCCTCGACGACTACCTACAGGTGACGCGGCGCGCCAGCAAGGAAGAGACCAGGATTGAGCGGCCCTACCTCGGTGTGAGCACCGCGGCGGGCGGCGCCGAGCGGCGACAGGCGCTCTCGCGCGACTACCTCGACGAGCTGTTGGCCGAAAAGCGGCGGCTCAGACCGGTGGCCGAAGAGACGATGGAGGCGGAGCTGAGCGCCGTGCTGCTGGACGAGGGTTTCGGCTCGCGTTTCGGCTGGATCTTCCCGCCCGTGGACATCGCGTTCCAGCGGCCGCCCACGCTGTTGGTGGTGTCGCGCCGCGACCGCTTCCAACTTGTCGACGCCGTATTGCTGCACCCGGATATCCCGGGATTCGAGCGCGGCGTCATCGAGCGGGAGTTGCTCGATAAGCACAATCTCTCCTCCTTAGTCGACAACCTGGCCGGCCTGTCCACCTATCCAACGCTGGTGTCGGACTTTGGACAGCTTCGCTCCGTTTGCCGCACCGCCGCCCACGAATGGCTACACGCCTACCTGTTCATCCGGCCGCTGGGCCAGAACTTCCGGGTGTCGGAGGAGATGTTCACGCTGAACGAGACGGTCGCGGACATCGCCGGGCGCGAGCTGGGCGACCTGGCCTTCGAGCGGATGGGCGGAGACCTCGAGGAGTCGGCCCTCCGGTACATGTCGGTCGAGGAGGCGTACCCTTTCTTCACGCAGACGCTGCGGGAGACGCGGGCGCGGGCCGGCGAGCTGCTCGACGAGGGCAAGGTGGAGGAGGCGGAGGAGTACATGAAGCAGCAATGGTGGAAACTGCGGCTGCACGGATTCGGCATACGCAAGCTGAACCAGGCATTCTTCGCCTTCCGGGGCAGGTACGCCGAGGGACCCGCGTCGATCAGTCCCATCGGCGAGCAGGTGAGGCAAGCGCGGGCGAAGTACGCCGACGCCGTGTCGTTCATAAACGCCGTGTCCGGCGTCTCTCGGTACGGCGAGTTCCTCGCGCTGCTGGAAGAGCTGGGAGTAGATCCGAACGTTAGCTCGAGCGAGGCTACGCCCGCGGGATGACGGCTGGGACGTCCCACGCTGCCGACGCTCGCTCTCCCACGCGCTCCGGCGCGGCCCATTCGACGTCGCGACGCACGGCCCGTCCGAAGTTCAACGCCACTGCGGCAGCCACCCGCTGCACGCTTACGGGCCGGCCGAGCTCGAGCGCCATCGACGTCACCCGCCCGCCGGGAATGCCGCAGGGCACCACGTGTTCGAAGTAGCTCGTGTCGGTTGACACGTTCAGCGCGAACCCGTGCATCGACACTCCCCGGCTGATCTTGACGCCAATCGCCGCGATCTTGGCGTCGCCTACCCAGACGCCGGTGGGTCTGTTTTCGCTCTCGCCGCGAATGCCGTACTCGGCTAGCGTGGACTCCAGAGCCGACTCGAGCGCGGTTACGTAGCGCAGAGCGCCGCCTATGCCCCCGCGTAGGTTGACTACAGGGTATCCCACCAGCTGGCCGGGGCCGTGATACGTCGCCTCGCCGCCGCGGTCGGTGGCGATCACTTCGACGCCGAGGCCGGCCAGGGTCTCCGCGTCTGCGAGGACGTCCGCGCCGCTGCCCCGCTTGCCCAGGGTTATCACGTGGTCGTGCTCGAGCAGCAGCAGCAGGTCCGGCAGCTCGCCCGACGACACGCGCGCGTGCAGGCGACGCTGCATCTCCAGCGCGGGTGTGTACGCGATGCGGCCGAGGGGTATGGCGAGGCAGGGATTCATTTGCTCTTGCAAGGGGCGCTCACGTGTGCAACGGCGGCAGGGCTAGCGTGGAACGACCGCATAGCCCTGGTTCGAGAAGTCGCTGTCGAATGTGAAAATCTGGGCGTTCATGCTTTCCGCAACTGTGGCGACCGTCCAGTCCACCAGGTTCATGCCGGCGCCGCGGCTGTCGGCATAGCGGCGCCAG
Source organism: Dehalococcoidia bacterium (assembly GCA_965226695.1). Classification (GTDB taxonomy): domain Bacteria; phylum Chloroflexota; class Dehalococcoidia; order Lucifugimonadales; family CATOSD01; genus CATOSD01. Next base: position 985,765 of record OZ245405.1, on the reverse strand, counting down.
GCGGCTTGGTGGACGGCGGCATCGACCCAGTGGACACGTATGCTCGGCTCGAATTTCTCGACGAAGCTTCTGGCACTTTCGAAGCCACGACGGCGTTGAAGCAACGCGATAGTTTCAGAAAGAACATATGAGGTTGTCCACAGTTCTTGTTCCCTCTCCAGCAAGAGATGATAGTATCCCAATGCCTGCTGGTGAAAGGCGTCGTCATCGACAAGCAACGCGAAAAAGGCCGACGAATCTATTACGACTTTATCAGCAGCGACCATGCGGGTCGATGTCCGCCAGATAATCGTCGTGTCTCAATGCTGTGTCGATCTTGAGTTCATGCGACATCCCGAACAGATCCATGATTTTACTTCGCTCTCTGAAGACGTGAGGTGACACGCTGATGGACAACAACTTCCAATGCCGGTCGAGTTCCAGGTTAACCCCTCTCAGAAGGGGAACGCTGTAGGCGACTTTGCCGGGCGCCCCTCTGCCATCGATGACCACGGTCTCTCTACTCCAGAACGAGCAGGGAAGCCTCCCGACAGCTGACTTCAAGAGCATGATACGGTCGTCGTAATATGGCAGGGCCGCCCATCTGACATCTTGCGCCAGGGGCGCGAAATGCTCCAGCGCCTTGACGGCCTGCTCAGACGGCATGACGCCATCGGTCCTGTCCTTCATGACTTCGTTGAGTGCTCTTTGATGAAAGTCCCTATCAAGATCCGAAAGAGTCTTGGCGGGCCTAGTCGGGTAAGGCTGTGACAGAACACAATCGAGCGCATCTGCTACGCCAGGAAGAAATTCGCGGAACGTGTCAGTGTCTTCGACGTATTTCAACGTCAGCAACCAAACCAGCTCGTCGTACTCTGCCCTTTCTTTCATGATTTGCCTCGCTAAGGCTAGCTTGCGGTCGGGGCCGCGCCGTTTGGAGCCGCTCTTTGGCCGTATCGAACGTCGTCCCAGAGAATATGTTGCCTACACGCCCGTGTCTGGGCCGATGGATTCGAGGCGATGCTTGACGGCGTTGGTGAAGGCCGACGCCTCCGCGCCGTCCATTATGCGGTGGTCGAACGTGAAGCAGATGTTCATCATCGAGCGGATGGCTATGCCGTCTCCCACTACTACGGGCCGCCTGACTATGGCCTCGGTGGTGAGGATGGCGGCCTGGGGGTGGTTGATGATGGGCTGAGACGCGACCGACCCAAGGGTGCCGGTGTTGTTGAGTGTGAAGGTACCGCCCTGCACGTCGTCGAGGGTCAGTTCACCCGCGCGGGCGCGGCGCGTGAGGTCGTCGAGTCGGCGTGCCAGGCCGGAAACGCTCAGAGCGTCGGCGTCGCGCAGCACCGGCACTATCAGTCCCGCCGGCGCGGCCACCGCGACGCCGATGTTGATGCGCCGCTTCAGGATGATGGCGTCCTCGGCCCACGAGGAGTTCACGAGCGGATTTTCCTTCAGCGCCTCGGCCACCGCCTTCAGCACGAAGGGAAGGTAGGTGAGGTTGACGCCCTCGCGCTCGCGGAAACCCTCTTTCAGCGCCTCGCGGCGCGCCACGAGACCCGACACGTCCACCTCGGTGATGCTCCAGGCCTGGGGAATCTCCGTCGCGCTTCTGGTCATGTTAGCGGCTATCAGGCGGCGGGTGGGCGTGAGGGGCAGGCGCGACTCGTCGGACTGCGGCGTTGCAAGCGCGGGCGCTACCGGCTCCACAACGGCGGGCGGTGCGGCCTCGAGATGGCGCAGCACGTCCTTCTTGGTTACACGACCCCCAATGCCGGTGCCTTGCAGGATCGAGAGGTCCAGGTCGTGCTCCTCGGCCAGCCGCATCACCACCGGCGAGTATCGATTGCGCTGCCGTTGTCTTGCGGGTGGTGCGGGGACGGCTGTCTCCAATACCGTCTGTGGGGCGACCGGCGCGGCCTGAGATTCCGGGGCGGTCGGCACGCCGCCTGAGCCGGTGGGGCCGACCGGGGCGACGTCCTTGAGCAGCACGCCGGTCGTGCCCGCGGGAGGCGTAGGCGCGGCTCTCGGTTCCGGAGCGGCCGGAGCGGAGGGTTCGGGCTGTACCGGGACTTCGCCCTCAACCTCGATTTCGGCGATGGGCGCGCCCATGGGCACCGTCTCGCCCTCCTGCGCCAGGATGTGCGTTAGCACACCGGACACGGGCGAGGGCATCTCCATGTTCACCTTGTCGGTCACGACCTCCACCAGGGGGTCGTACTTCTCTACGGAGTCGCCCACGCGCCTCAGCCACTTGCCGATAACGCCCTCGGTGACGGACTCTCCAACCTGGGGTAGTTCGATTCTCACTCTCACCCCCATCCTAACCTTCCCCCATCAAGGGGGAAGGGACTTGCCGAAGCCTGGCTTTCCTCCATCGAGGGGGAAGGGATTAAAGCGGATGGTCTAGTAGGCCGCAAGGGCGCGAATCGCGGCGGCGATCTTGTCCGTATCGATCATGAACTCGGACTCGAGCGGCGGGCTGAACGGCATGGCGGGCACTTCGGGCCCTGCCAGTCGCCTGACCGGCGCGTCGAGATGCTCGAACGCCTCTTCGGACACGATTGCCGCGACCTCGCCGCCAATGCCAAGCATCTTGGTGTCTTCGTGCACTATCAGCGCCCTGCCCGTCTTCCTGACGGACTCAAGCACCGTTTCTGAGTCCAGCGGGCGCAGAGACCGCAAGTCCACCACTTCCACGCTAACGTCCTCTCGAGCAAGCGCTTCGGCCGCCTCCAGGCAGTGGTGAAGCATCAGGCCGTAGGTGATCACGCTGATGTCTTCGCCAACGCGCTTGATGTCCGCGCGGCCGATGGGGAGCGTGTACTCTTCGTCGGGTACCTCGCCACGCACCAGCCGGTAGGTGCGCTTGTGCTCCAGGAAGATTACTGGGTCGTCGTCGCGTATCGCGCTCTTGAGCAGGCCCTTGGCGTCGTAGGGCGTCGCGGGAGTGACCACCTTCAGGCCGGGGGTGTGCGCGAACACGACCTCGACGCTCTGGGAGTGGTACAAAGCGCCTCGGACGCCTCCGCCGTAGGGGGCGCGCACTACCATGGGGGCGCCGAGCTTGCCGTAGGTGCCGTATCGCACACGCGCGGCCTCGCCCACCAACTGATTGATCGCGGGCCAGATGAAGTCCGCGAACTCAATCTCGGCTATCGGCCTCATGCCGTGCAGGGCGGCGCCCAGCGCGATGCCGGCTATGGAGGACTCGGCCAGCGGCGTGTCGATGACGCGCTGCTCACCGAACTCGTCCAGGAAGCCGTCGGTGGCGAGGAAGACCCCGCCGCGCTGTCCGATGTCCTCGCCCAGGATGAACACGCGCTCGTCGCGCCGCATCTCCTCCCGCATCGCGTCGCGAACGGCCTCAATGACAGTCATCTGCGTCATGGCATGCCCCCAGCGCGGGCAGACTCGGCGTATACGTGGTCGTAAAAGTCGACGATGGCGGGGTAGGGGGCTGCCTCGACGAACTCCGTGGCCTCGTTCACAACGCGCCGGGCCTCCGCAGCGAACCGGGCGTCGAGCTCCTCGGTGAGCGCGCCCAGCTCGTACAACTCATCGCGCAGAATCTTCAGCGGATCGCGCTTGCGCGCCTCCTCAATCTCGGCGGGTTCTCTGTAGCGCGTGTCGTCGTCGTCGCTGGTGTGCGGCAGGTAGCGCTCGACGTGCGCCTCGATGAGCGTCGGCCCCATGCCGGCGCGGGCCCTTGTAGCCGCCTGTGCGGTCGCCTCGAACACGGCGTTCGTGTCGCAGCCGTCCACCTCGACTCCGGGCATGCCGTAGCCGGAAGCGCGGCTCGCGACGCTGTCGACGGCCATCTGCTTGTCGAGCGGCACCGAAATGGCGTACTTGTTGTTCTCGCAGAAGAAGATGACGGGCAGCTTGTGCACGGCGGCGAAGTTCATCGCCTCGTGGCAATCGCCCTGGCTGGACGCGCCATCGCCAAAGTAGGAAATGACGACGGTGTCCTCTCCCCGCATCTTGCACGCGAGCGCAGCGCCGACCGCCTGCGGGATGCTGGTGCCCACGACGTTGGAGAGGTTGTACACCCGGCGCGCGGGATCGGCCCCGTGCCCCGGGAACTGGCGCGCGCCGCTGAGCGGCTCGCCCGCCTTCGCAAGGAAGCCGAGCATGACCTCTGCCGGCGAGAGTCCCAGGCTGAGCATCACGCCCAGGTCGCGGTAGTAGACGTAGAACAGGTCGGAGTCCTTACGTAGCGCCCTGACGCTGGCGATCTGCGCCGCCTCGTGGCCCTGCATGGACGCCACTATGGCCGCCTTGCCCTGGCGGTTCAGCATCCAGATGCGCTCGTCGAGCACCCGGCCCAGCGTCATGTCGCGGTAGATCTCGACAAGCGCCTCGGTGCCCAGCATCTCGGCGTCAGGGCTCGCGGCGTGCGATCCGGCCTGCGGGGAGTGAGTGTCGACCATGGTTGACCAGCGCGCTCCTCATCATAGAAATCGTAACACCGATTATACAAACGGGCGGCGGGCCGCGTCAAAGCCGGCCGGTCGCCTGAATTCGGCGTTCCAGGGAAAGGCGAAAAGAGGCTAGGGACAGAGTGAGGACTTGACGATACTTCGGGAATGACCCAAGGCCTAGCCCCGCCAGACTTGCTCGAACAGGCGCAGCCAGTTGCCGCCCAGCAGCTTGGCGACATCGTCGGGCTTGTAGCCGCGATCCAGCAGCGGCCGGGTGAGGTTGGGCAGCTTGTCCGGGGTACCGAGGTCGGTGGGGTAGTAGTTCACGGTGGCGTAGTCTATGGGGGGAGCGTCGGCGATGGCCTTCAGCGGGAAGCTGGTGCCCTGCTGTGCGCTGATGTACTTCCAGAACGACACCGGCTGGTCCTGAGTGTAGTCGGTGCCGATGCCCACGTGGTCTATGCCGACCTGCTCCACGAGGTAGTCGATGGCGTCCACGTAGTCCTCGATGGTGGAGTCGAAACCCGTGCGCAGCATGCTGGTGATACAGGTCGCGCCTATTACTCCGCCCTTCTCCGCAAGCAGCTTAATCGCGTCGAGCTCCTTGTTGCGCGCCATGTCGTGGTAGGAGCGAGCGTTCGCGTGCGTGATCGCCACGGGCTGCTCGGAAAGCTCGATAGTATCCATCGTGGTGCGCACGCCCACGTGGGACAGGTCCATGAGTATGCCCAGCCTGTTCATTTCCCGTACGGCGTCCACGCCGAAGTGGGTCAGCCCGTAGTCGTAGCGCTCATAGCAGCCGCTGCCCAGGAGATTGGCCTCGTGGTATGTGACCTGGATGATTCGCACGCCGAGCACGTGAAAGAGAGCCAGCCTCTCGAGGTTGTTCTCTATTGGCGAGGCGTTCTGAAAGCCCAGGATGACGCCCACCTTGCCGTCCCGCTTGGCCTGGCGGATGTCCTCGGAGGTCGTGACCTGCGTTACGACACCTGACATCTCCCTGAACCGGGTCATCCACCCGGTTATGTTATTCAGGGTTTCGAGGAAGTTGTCCCAGGTGGCGATGGTGGCGTTGATGGCGGTCACGCCGCCGGAACTCAGGCTCTCGTAAACGGCTGGGCTGTCCCAGTTGCTGACGTTCAGCCCGTCGATGACAACGGAGTTCGCGTAGAGGTCCTGCGCTGTAGCGTCGGTCTGGGTCGCCATTACATCCTACCCCTGCGGCTGAGGCCTTCGCTGTTCAGACGATCGCCGATGCGGAACAGGTCGCCCAGAGGGTTTGCCTTATCCTCAAGCGCGTCGGCGACGACCTCGCCTATCGAGCCACCGAACTTGAAGCCGTGTCCGCTGCCACCGCCCGCCACGAGTATCCTCTCCATGCCGGGGGCCCAGTCCACCACGAAGTGGCCGTCGGGCGTGTTGGTGTACAGGCACGAACGTCCGCCCAGGAACTCTCCCTTCGCCAGCTCGGGCAGGCGCCTGGCGGCGAACTCGCGCACCTCTTCCAGGAAGGCGTCGGTATTGGTGCGCTCGACGTCGCTGTCCACCTCCTCGCCCACCATGTCGTTGGCAATCTTCACGTTGCCATCGGCGAGCAGCGGGAAGCCGTACCAGCCGTCGGTCTTGGGGTGCCAGGACCAGCCGGGGAACACGCCCGCTCGGAACGGCGCGGGATCCACGGGCCGAAAGAAGGCCATTTGCTGGCGGCTGATGAGCACGGACTCACCGACAGAGGGCAGCAGCCCGCCGACCCACGGTCCCGCGGCGACGACTACCCTGTCGAACGCGGTGCTGCCCCGCTCCGTCGTAACTTCAACGCCGGAGGCGGTCTCGTTGACTCCGAGAACCCGCGAGTGCTCCTTCAGCACGACGCCCTCGCCATTGGCGAGGCGAGCGAGGTCGTTGACAGCCTGTCCGCTGGCCAGGTAGCCTGCCCAGGAGTCGAAAATGAGCCGCTCGTCGGAGTCGTCGAACGCGAGCTGGGGAAAGCGCTCGGCGGCCTGCTCTCGGGTAAGGGTGCGGAACTCCTCGCGTGTGGACTCCAGGTGCTTGATGCTGGAGAGCGCGTCGCCGCCGTCCGCCAGCTCAGACTCGGAGTAGATGGAGAGCTGGCCGCACTGGAAGTAGAAGGAGCCGCCGAGCCGCCGCTGCCACTCTGACCACTTACGGCCTGAGCGCTCGACGAGCTCGGCGTAGGGGTGATTCGGGGCGTAGTTGACGCGGCGTATGGCCTTGGCGACATCGGTGGAGCTTGCGTTCTCGTAGGGAATCGCGCCCTGCTCGAACAGGGTGACGTCGTGGCCCCGGCTCCGCAGCTCGATGGCGGAGCCCATGCCGAAGATGCCTGCGCCTATCACGCCCACCCTCATGGGCTGACCTCCTCGACGGCCGATTTTTCGGAGGCCGCGCCTCCGGTGTGCGCCGGCCCCTCGCGGGCGGATCCACGCGTGGTGGCCAGCGGTGCGCGTCGCCGCGCCGGTTGCAAGATGAATGGTCGGGGTGGCGAGACTTGAACTCGCGACCTCTACGTCCCGAACGTAGCGCCCTACCGACTGGGCCACACCCCGACGCGCAAAAGCGCACGTTCTATCTTATAGGCAAGCGCCCGACTCGGCAAGCAGCACAGTGATTCGTAAACCGTTCAGACATGGCCTTCACGGCAAACGCTTCAGATTCCTCGACTGCGCTCGGAATGACACAGGAAGCTGAGGCGCTCAGAATGACACGGGAAGCTGAGGCGCTCGGAATGACAGGGGAAGCGAACCGCCCCATCCCACCAGTCCTCTACGCCAGGGGGCCGAAGGTCATCACGGGCTGTCGATTGCGCAGGTAGTTCTCGGTGACGAAAGGCGACCCAAATCCGTACTTTTGGGCGCACTCCATGACAAGATCGAACACCTCGGCGCGGAAGATGAGCGGCGACGGCGTTACGCCGCCCTCCAAAGTTTGGCGCATTAGAGTGCCACTGAGGTCCTGCTTGCTGTCCTGGTGTCCGCACAGGCCCTCGTAGGCAATGCCCGCGCACACGGGGCAGTTCCACCATTCGAGCGTCACCACCGGCTCGATGCCGATGGGCGGTATCTCGTCGAATATCCGGTGCGAGGCGTAGGGGTCGTAATACGAGCCTACGCCGGCGTGGTCGCGACCGAACATGTGGTGCGAGCAGCCCAGGTTCTTGCGCACTATCGCGTGAAACACCGCCTCGCGCGGCCCGGCGTAGCGCATGTCCCACAGCAGCATCGACGCCATGTGCACGTCCTGGCGGAAGTACCCCGCCTCGCGCAACACGTCGTGGGCAAGTATGATCGCCTCGTCGATGAAGTCGCCGATTTTCTTCTCACCGATGACTGCGTTCACCAGCACCGCGTTGGCGTTGGCGGCGAACCAGGCGCCCTTCATCAGCCACTCGTGGCCAGCGTGCGGGACGTTGCGGGTCTGGTGGGCGGCCACGCGCTGCCAGTCGTTGCCGGCGAAGCGCTGTCGCATGACACTGGGCGGGTACCAGAAGCGGTCGAACGGCGGGTTGATCGTAGGCGGGTTCACCAGCGTTATATTGCCGCCGACGAACACGTCCTCGTAGGCGTAGGTGCGCTGCACGCCAGGATGGTTGGCGTCCGTGGTACCGTAGACGGCCGCGGCCATTCGTTGCTTGTCGAACCCATACAACTGCTCGACGTTGAGAGTGGCCACCGGCTGCCCCTCGTGGGTCAGCAGCAGCGTGTCGCCCTCTCGCAGAGAAAGGCGGTCGACGTCGGCCTGAGACACGTCAAACACCACCGGCACACTCCAGACGTAGCCGCTCGCGAGCGTCATGCGTTCGCACACGGCTTCCACGTCCTCGCGCAGCATGAAGCCCTCGATCGGCGAGAAGAAGCCGTAGGCGATGCTGACGCACTCCCGGGCGATCTGGTCTCGTATGGCCATGGACTTCAGCCCGTGCAGCGAAGCCTCGGAGACGGGCTGTGGCGCTACCCTGTCGACGAGCTTGCCGCCGTGGGGTGATAGGGAATTGTCAACCATGCTGGGAGATCCTTGTTGGGGTCCGTGTCACGGGGGTTAAGTGGTGTAAAATTGCCCAGCTAGTCAGCAGGCTGGTCGGTCGTCGAGGCGGCGGCTTCACCCTCTTCCGTTCGCGTCGTATTCCTCGATAAGGGCAGCCATGTGCCGCACGTACGCGCTCACGTCAGGCCGGATGGCGTCGATCTCGTATTCCTCCATGTCGCCATGGTAAAAGTGGATGTGAAACCTCTCGGCAGCGGTGAACCCAGTCGACAAGAATCGGTCGCCGAACTCATGCGCCAGTCTCGTCGCGGTGTTCTTGTTGTCCCGGTGGGAGCGAAAGGCCCAGCCGCGCTGCTTGGCGGCTGCCATAACGACCTGACACGCCGCGCCGTACAGCTTCTCAGCACCCTGACGTGTGTCTCCCGTCTCAAACTCGGCTTCTGAATGCGCAAGAAACTCCAGTGCCTGCGCGACACATTCTTCAACTGTTGTTTCACTTCGTGACGTCAAGGCAGTACAGTCCTATCAATTCGATGGTTCAGGATTGTTCAGCTAGCTCACAGTGACATTGAGAGCTAGTTGTCGCGGGTGGGCACCTTGCCGATGACGCCCTCGGCTTCCAGCTCGGACAGTTCGGCGCCGTCGAGACCCAGCAGTTCGCCGAAGATGGTCTCGTTGTGCTCGCCGAGCCTGGGGGACGGCCAGCGCACGCCGCCGGGCGTCTTCGACATCTTCCAGCTAATGCCGGGCATGAACTGCGGGCCGGTCGAGGGGTGGTCGACCAGCTCCATCAAGCCGCGCTCCTGGTAGTGAGGGTCATCGAAGATCATCTCCGCCGATTCGACGGGGGTCGCGGCGATGCCCACGGCCTGCAGCGTCTGCATGACGTCGTTGCTGTCCTTATCCCGCGTCCACTCCGACAGCACGGCGTCGAGTTCGTCCTGCAGGCGCCAACGGGACAGCACGTCCGCGTAGCGCTCGTCGTCCGCGAGGCCGGGCCTGCCGATGGCGGCGCACAGCCGTTGCCACTCGGCGTCGGACGCGACGGCGATGGCTACCCACTGCTCTTCTTCGCCGCGGCACCTGTATATGCCGTGCGGCGCCATGTGGGGATGGCGGTTGCCCCGGCGCTCCGGGTTGCGCTTGTTCATCTGATAGCCCAGGATGGCGTCGCCTATGAGCGAAACCGACGAGTCCAGCTGCGACAGGTCCACGTACACGCCGCGGCCAGTGCGCCGGCGGTACAGCAGCGACGCCAGCAGGGCGCCGGTGGCGTGCGAGCCGGTGATGGGGTCGCCGTGGTTGATGCCCGACTTCATCGGGCTGTCCTCGTCCAGGTAGCCGGTCATGTCGGCCATGCCGGAAAGCTGCTCCTGGCCTATGCCGTACTGCACGAAGCCTTTCCAGCGGCCCTTGTTGCCGAACGCGGGCATGGAAATGAACACGATGTCCGGACGCAGCGATCGCAGCTTTTCGTAATCGAACCCCAACCTCGCCAGCACGCCCATCCGGTAGTTCTCGATCACCGCGTCGCTGATGGTGACCAGGTGGGCGAACAGGTCCTTGCCGCTGGGCTTGGCCAGGTTGATGGTGACGCCGTACTTGCTGAGGTGGAGCGAGTTGAACCAGCCGTTGCGGTTCCACGGGTCTTCGCCCGGCTCTCCCTCGGGGTAGTTGCCGGAGCCGGCCGGAGGCCTGATGCCTCCCCTGGTCGTGTCCATCCTGTCTACGGACTCGATCTTTATGATGTCGGCGCCCATGTCGGCCATCAGCTTGGTCGCGTAGGGGCCCGCCCAGATTCGGGACAGGTCGAGTATTCTTATGCCTTCAAGGGCCTGAGCCATTTTCGTGTATCCCCTTAAGATTGGTGTGCGTCAACCACCGGCGGCCTCCCCACGCTCACCCCCATCCCCGTATCGAGTACGGGGCAGGCACTAGCCTTCCTCCATCAAGGGGGAATGGACTAGATGACGTTCGAGCCGCGCAGGGTTACCAGGTCTGCGGGCGCGAGGCCCAGCATTTCGCCGTAAACCTCGACGTTGTGCTCGCCCAGCAGCGGGGCGCGCGTCCAGTCGAACGGCACTCCGTCCGGCTGGAACGGCGGGCCGGGATAATCCAGAGGCCCCGCCTCGGGGTGGTCGATCTCGATGAAGTATTCGCGGTCCCGCAGGTGCTCCCATGAGTATATCTCGCCGGGGCTGGCCACGTAGGCGAAGGCTATCCCCATGTTCTGCGCCTTCTCGAATATCTCCCGCTTGTTGTTGCGCATGAGCCAGGGCTCCATGAGCGCCTCCAACTCGTCGGCGTACACCTGGCGTCCGCGCGGCGTGGAGAAGCGTTCGTCGTTGAGCCGCGGCTCCTCCATCAGCTCCGCCATGGCGGGCCAGCGGTGGGCGGGCCCGGCTATCACGCCCACGTACCCGTCCTTGCACGGGTACATGCCCCAGGCGGCGCGCCCGTATCCTCGGTGTCCCATGCGAGTTACCTTGTGCCGGGTGTAGCTATACATGGTGAGGGCGTTTTCCAGGATGGAGGCGCTGTACTCGGCCACGGAGATATCGACGTGCTGGCCGTCGCCGGTGGCCTCGCGGTGCCACAGCGCCGACAGCGTTGCGACGAAGGCGTTCTGGCCCGCGCCGTACTCCGGCACGCGAGGCCCCATCTGCAGAGGCTCCTTCTCAGGCCGGCCGGTTATGTACATCAGGCCGCCGTAGGCGTAGTGGTTCAGCGGCTTTGCGGCGTGGTCCTTGTACGGACCTGTCTGGCCGAAGTCGGTCACCGACGTCATCACCAGGCCTGGGTTGACCGCGTGGACCGCATCGAAACTGATTCCGAGGTCGGCGGCCCGCGAGGGCGTGTAGCTCTCTATCAGCACGTCGGCCCAAGCCGCGAGACGCAGCAGCATCGTCCTGCCCGTAGGCGTGTCGAGGTTGAGCGTAACGCCCTTCTTGGCAGTGTTCAGGTACAGGAACAGCGCGCTGCGCTCGGGGTGCGGCTCGTCGTTGGGGAACGGTCCATCGCGCCGCGACTCTTCGCCCCCGGGCGGTTCGACCTTCACCACGTCGGCGCCCATCGACGCCATCAGCCGGGTGGCGTAGGGCCCCGCGACGCCGGAGCTGAGGTCCAGAACCTTGTAGCCGGAAAGCAGACCTTCGGTTTCGCTCAAATCGGTTAACCCTCCAAGCGCCCTATTCTACCTGTACCAGCATCTTGTCGACAAAGCGCCGTACAATCTCAGTGTACGGCTCCAAGTGCTCTGGATCTATGTTATCTTGGTAGAAGTTGATATGGAACAACTGGGCTATTCCCACTCCGGCGCGCAGGTCGCCGTCGTCCAGTTCGGACGCGATTCGCAGGGCGGCGTTTATCATCACTCTGTGGCTTCCGTACGGCCAGCCGCGCTGCTGCGCAACGGCCATGATGGCGTGGGCCGCCGCGCCCCACATCTTCTCTGATGCCTGCAGGGTGTCGCCGGCGGCGAACTCGCGCTCTGCGTCCGCGAGAAACTTTAGGGCCGTCTCTTTGCGCTCTACGACGATCATTCTAGATCAATTCTCTGTCCCAAAGCTTGGCCAACTTCCAAGCAGCTTATTCTACCAGCGCCAGCATCTTGTCGACAAAGCGACGGACGTTCTCTGTGTAAGGTCCTAGGTCCTCCTCTTCCATGTGCCCGTGGTAGAAGTTGGAGTGGAATAACTGCGCCGCCGCCAATCCCAAGAGCAACTCGCCGTCGTCCAGCTCGGCTGCGACGCGGTGGGCGGCGTTTAACATCACGCGGTGATTGCCAAACGGCCATCCGCGTTGCTGTGCCACGGCCATGATGGCGTGGGCCGCCGCGCCCCACATCTTCTCGGATGCCTGCAGGGTATCGCCAGCGGCGAACTCGCGTGCGGCGTCTGCTAGGAACTTGCGGGCGGTCTCTTTGCGCTCTTCGACAATAACGATTCCGGCAGGTCCCTAGCGCGAACCACGCAGCCTGGGGTCGAGAACGTCCCTGAGGGCGTCGCCGAAGACGTTGATCCCGAACACCAGGGCGGTGAGGAACAACCCGGGGAAGATGGCCATCCAGGGCGCGAGAGCGAAGTATTGCAGCTTGTCGCGGCTCAGCAGCGAGCCCCAAGTGACCGTCTGTTCCGGCGCGCCCACCCCCAGGAAGCTGAGGCTGGCCTCGCCCAGGATGGCGGCACCCAATCCTACGGAGGCGATAACCAGGTAGGGGGCCATGCAGTTGGGCGCGACATGGAAGACCATTATGCGCAGGTTGGTGCAGCCCGTGGCGCGGGCGCTGTCCACGTACTGTGCGGCCTTGATGGAAAGTACCACCGAGCGCACGGTGCGAAGCGCGTTGGGGAGGGTACCTATGGATATGGCGATAATGAGGTTGAACATCGACGCGCCCAGAACGCTCATAATCACCAGCGCCAGGATGAGCCGCGGAAACGCCATCAGCGCGTCCACGATACGCTGGGTTACCAGGTCGACCTTGCCGCCGATGTAGGCGGTTATGACCGCGAGAATGGATCCCACCGTGGTGCCCAAGACCAGCACGGCGAAGCCGACCATCATCGAGATCCTGGAGCCGAAGAGAGTGCGGCTGAAGAGATCGCGTCCGAACTGGTCGGTGCCGAACCAGAACTCGGAGCCTGGCGCCTGGAGTATCGCCTTCGCGTTGGTCGCGAGAATGTCCTTCGGCACCACGTAGGGGGCAAAGATCGCCATGATGCCGAAGATCGCCATGATGCCCAGCCCCACCCCTCCGAGCGGCTTGGATTGAAGGAAGCGCACGAACGATTGCAGAGTGGTGCGCTTGGGCTTCAGCGCCTCCAGCGGCGCGGACTCTCTCGCGAGGCTGGTCATTTTCTACTCTCCTTACGGGCCTCCTCTCCCCCGGCGGGAGAGGATTGAGGCGAGGGTGAAGGCGTCGGAGCCACTCCCCCTCATCCCTTCGGCAAGCTCAGGACAGGCTCTGAACTTCTCCCATGGCAGGAGAAGGGACACTTCGGCGACGTCCTCTACGAGTACCTTATGCGGGGGTCCAGCAGGGCATAGGCCATGTCCACGAGCAGGTTGAGCACCAGGAATATGAGCGTGAAGGCGAGAACCACAACCTGCAGGACGGGCTGGTCGAGCGATCCCACGGCGTTGATGACAGGCCGGCCCAGCCCCGGTATGTTGAACACAATTTCGATTACGATGGTGCCGCCCAGCAGAACGCCCAGCAGTATGCCCAGAATCGTCAGCACGGGCAGCAGTGCGTTCCGCAGCGCGTGGCGCAGAATCACCAGGCGCTCGGCCAGGCCCTTCGCGCGGGCGGTGCGCACGTAGTCTTCGCGCATTACTTCCAGTAGCTGCGAGCGCGTCATGCGCATCGTCGTGCCCTGCGCGCTCACGCCCAAAGCCAGCGCGGGGAATATGAGCTGAGTAATCGACGTGGCCGGATCCTCCCACAGGTGTACGAACTCCACGGGCGGAATCCAGTTGAACCACAACGACAGCGCAAGCAATATGAGCAGCGCGAGCCAGAAGGTGGGCATCGCGAGCCCTAGAATAGCGAGTCCTCGGAACAGATAGTCCATCCAGGTGTCTTGTCTCACGGCCGCTAACACGCCTATTGGTACGCCGATGGTGGCAATGACGAGGAAGGACAGCAGTGAAAGCTGGAGGGTTACGGGGTAGGCGCGTTTGAAGATGTCTACCACACGCTCATTCGTCTGGATGGAGCGGCCCCAGTCGAATGTGGCAAGGCCGGCGACCCAACTGAAGTACTGGATATAGATGGGGTCGTTGAAGCCGAGTCGCTCCTTCATCCTCTCGTATTCTTCGTCGGTGAAGGATCCCTCGCCGTCCGGCCCCGCGAGGATAAGCAGCACCGGGTCGCCCGGCACTATTCGGAGCATCACGAAAATGGTGACGCTCACAAGAATCAGCGTAGGTATGAACAGAAGCAGACGTCGGATGAGGTACTGTTGCATGGCGCTGTTCCCTGCCTGTTGGCGCCGTCCGGCGAGGCGCCTGTACTAAGCTAGCCAGCCGCCCGCCACCTTGCGGCGGCGGGCGGCTGGACTTTGAGGGTTGCGATTTAGAGGCGGATCAGCCTATCGGTCGGGGGCGCCGGCTTCGGTGTTCAGCCAGATGTGGTCCCACCTGTAGGTAGACTGGTGGCTGAACTTGGGATGCACGTAGCCCACCATGTGGCTCCAGTTGATCTGATTGAGCCGCGGCCTGACGGCGCCGACGAAGATTTGCGCATCGAAGATGATGTCCGCCATCTCCTTAAGGTAGACGCCACGTTGCGCCTGGTCGAGTTCCACCTTCTGCACCTCGTTCAACTTCAGCCAGCGCTCGTCCTCCCACTTTGTGAAGTTAATGCCCGCGGTAGGGATGTACAGGAGGCCGTTATAGGCGTCCGGGTCGTTGAACTCGGTCCCCTTGCTCTCCATGTGGGTGTCGTAGTCACCGCGGCGAGTGCGCTCCAGCCGCACGGGGCCAGCCACCCTGTCGAACGATATCTCTATCCAGGAGTCGTCAAGGTTGTCACCAATGGTAATCTCGTCGCTCTCGATGGTGCCCGCGAGTATCGTTACCTTGAGCTTGTTGTCCTCGGTGAAGCCCTTGGACTCCAGTATGCGCTTGGACTCGGCCAAGTCCTCGTCCCAGCGGCCTTCAGGGAAGGAGCGGAAGCCTTCCCAAGTGTAGTAGTCGTCGAAGGAGTATATCCAGTCCCACAGGCCCAAGTATGGCGCGGCCAGGAATCCCACGCCATCGTGGTGAAGGGCATTGACCGCAAAGCGGTCAATGGCGAGGTGCATCGCCCAGCGGATCTCCGGGTCGTCGAACGGCGGCCGGTTCTGGTTTATCTGCAGGCCGCGCTTGCCGGGAGCAAGAACGCGGACGTAGGTGATTTCGTCGCCGTACTGTTCCTTAAGCTGGTCGGCTTCGGGCTTGCGCGGCGTGGTGAACGTGGGGAAGAAGTCGGCCTGTTTGGTGCGGAACGTCGCTATGCGGGTCGCCGCGTCGGGGATTATCAGGAAGTTGTAGCCGTCCAAGTACGGCAGGTCGGGGTCCTTCTCGTAGTAGTCCTCGAACCTGGTCGACTTGATGATGTTGTCGGGCACGTACTCGTCGAAGATGAACGGTCCAATGCCATCAACCTCGGAGACCTCCAGATCCCTCCCTGCGCCCTCCGCGTCCACGGGCGTCATGATGCCCTTGGGCTGGAGCAGCAGGTATGCCTGGCTGATGCAGTTGAGGAAGGACGCCGCGGGCGCGGGGCCGGCTTCGGAGCCGGTGGTCATGACCACGGTCTGCGCGTCAGGGGACTCCACGTCGATGGTGGTGTTGCGGACGCAGCCGGAACGCAACATTTCAGCATTGGGCTGGTTGAGCCAGCGCCAGACGTTGTAGCGTACGTCCTCGGCGTCGAAAGTATTGCCCTTGTGCGTGGTCAGTCCCTCGCGGATCTTGAACGTCCACTGGGTACCGTCCTCGCTGACATCCCAGGACTCGGCGGCATCGCCGACGACCTTGTCACGGGACTGCGAGTCGACCTCAAGCAGGTTGAGGTGGGTGTTCACGAACCACTGCATGGTGCCGATGCTGCGCACGCGGTGGAAGTCGATGGCCTGCAGATTGCCGGCCTCGATGGTGACCAGCGTGCCACCGCGCTGGGCCTCGCCAGCGTCCATCGCAACGGGCGCGTCCAGGCTGACGTTAAGGGTCGAGGCCACCGCGGCGACGATTTCGCTCTGCTGCGCCTCCATCGCCTCTTGGACTATTGAGGCAACCTGGTCTTCGGTAATACCGGGGCGCTCGGCCAGCTCGCCCGCAATTGCCGCCGCCACCTGATCTTCAGTAACGCCGGGCTGCGCGCTGAGCGCTCTTGCTATCTCATTTGCCACGTCCTGGGTCGTAACGCCGGGGCGCTCGTCCAGCGCGCTGGCGATAGCCGAGGCCACTTCGCCCGAAGTCACGCCGGGCCGGGCGCTGAGCGCCTTGGTTATCTCGTCGGCCACGTCGGAGGAGGTGATGCCGGGCTGCGCGGCAAGGGCGGACTGAATCGCCATTGCCACGTCATCGGTCGTAACGCCCGGCTGCTGGGCCTCCATTACCTGGTCTATCAGTGCCGAAATGTTGACCGCCGTCGGCGCGGGAGGCGCCACCTCTTCCGCCGAGCTACAAGCGACCGCAGCCAGCGCAAGGGCGGCTACGGACGCGAATATCGCGAGGAATACCAGTTTCGATCGTGCTCTCTTCAATTTGTCCTCCTGCCCAGTTACGGTTTTAGGACGGGGAATCCTCCTGCGCCCACCTCTCTACGGGCGCCGTTGGGACGCAGCATAGCGGCCCTTCCCCGTCGACCAGAAGACGATTGGGGGAACGTTAACAACGATTTGTGACGATGTCAAGACTTGGATGGACGGCAATACCGTACCTATCCAGTCGTCGTTGTAGTTGAGCTTGGGCAACGCCAGCGTACCAGTGTGGGGTCTCACGCTCTCGCGGCGGAAGTGACGATTGTTCAGTTACCAGTTGGTGTAGAATTGGAACCCGGTGTCCCCTGAAATGCGGACGCTCCAAGTGGCTCGGTGTGGACTGGCAATCTACACGGGCAAGGATCGCCGAGCGGGGTGTAACCGAGCCCCACGCAAAAGCAACGACGAGGTGAAATCATGCCATCCCCTCAACTGGACGAGGTGCTGCACCACCTGGAGATGCGCCGGCAGGCCGGCGGCGGGGTCCGGCCTGGTGTCGCCGAAAGGCGCACGGGCATGGATGCGTTTTTTGGCTCTCTGGGTGCGGCCTCGGGCGCTTCCACTGACCCGGTGGACGCCGGTGGAGTGCCAGCCGAGTGGGTGTCCGCTCCCGGCGCCGAAGCCGACCGCGCAGTGCTTTACCTTCACGGGGGCGGTTACGTCGTGGGGTCGCCGGCCAGCCACCGCGAGTTGGCCGGGCGTCTCTCGGCGGCCGCCGGCGCGCGTGTGCTCGTTATCGATTACCGGCTCGCCCCCGAGCATCCATTTCCGGCCGCGGTGGACGACGGCACTGCCGCCTACCGATGGCTGCTGCGCCAAGGCGTCGATCCTTCGCGCACGGCAGTCTGTGGCGACTCCGCTGGCGGCGGTCTGGCGGTGGCGGCGCTGGTGGCGCTACGCGACGCGGGCGACCCGATGCCTGCCGCGGGCGTGTGCCTGTCGCCGTGGGTCGACCTGGAAGGGCTGGGAGACTCGATGACGGCGCGCGCCAAGCTCGACCCGATGGTGGGACGCGAGGGCCTGCTCGAATCGGCGGCCATGTACCTGGCAGGCGCGGATCCCCGGACACCCCTGGCAGCTCCGCTTTACGCCGACCTCCAGGGTCTGCCGCCGCTGCTGATACAGGTGGGCACGTCCGAGACGCTGTACGACGACTCCACACGGCTGGAAGAGCGCGCCCGCGCAGCCGGGGTCGACGTGACGCTTCAGACCTGGGAGGAGATGGTGCACGTGTGGCACCTGTTCGCGCCGCTGCTTCCCGAAGGCCAGCAGGCGATCGAATCCATCGGCGAGTTTCTCAAGGTGCAGTGGCGGTGAGCGCCCGGCTGGCTCGCCTGGCGGCGCTGGCCTGCGTGCTGGCGCTGCTGGCGGCGTGTTCGACTGACGGCGGGGCACCGACGACAGTGCCTACCTCGACGACTGCAGCGACCACGCGCGTCGAACCATCTCCCACGGCCGCGGTCCAGGGCGAGTCGTCGACGGCGCGCGCTGAGCCGACCGCCACGCGCGCGCCGTCGACGCCCACGGCCGAGCCGGACGCCTCGGGATTCGACATTCGTACCGTGCTGCCGCGCGACGCCATACCCTCCATCGACAACCCCGAGTTCCTCGACGCCGAGCAGGCGTCCGAGTTGATGGGCAACGGCCACCTCGTCATAGGACTGTCGGTCGGAGGCGAGCACAGGGCCTACTCAACCGCGTTCCTGAGCAGCCACGAAATCGTCAATGACACCGTCGGCGGTGAGCCCGTGGCTGTGACGTGGTGACCACTCTGCTTCACGGGCATAGTGTATGCCCGCACGGTGAAGGCCGAGACGCTGACGTTCGGAGTGTCGGGCAAGCTCATCATGAACGCGCTGGTGATGTACGATCGGGAGACTGAGACTCTGTGGAGCCAGTTTCTCGGCGAGGCGGTCCAAGGGCCTCTGCGCGGCGAACGCCTAACGCTGGCGCCGTCTCGGCTGACCACCTGGGGCGAGTGGAAGGCGGAGCACCCGGACACGCTCGCGCTGGACACGGGACGCCGCCCCTACGACCAGTACGTGGACTACTACCTAACCTCCAGAACGGGGATAATGCCCGAGTCGAACAGCGACGAGCGGCTGTCGCCCAAGGAACTGGTGCTGGGATTGGTAGGCGAGAGTTCGCAGAAGGCCTATGCCCACGCCGACCTGGAGAGAGCGCTGGTAGTCAACGACGTGTTCGAGGGCGTGGAGATAGTAGTCGTGCTGGACGACGCCAGCCGATCGGTTGGCGCGTTCGGCCGGCGGGTGGGCGATCGCGTGCTCACGTTCGAGCAGGGCGATGGCGCGAGCGAATTGGTCGATGCCGAGACCGGGTCGACGTGGAGCAAGCTGACCGGCATGGCCGTCGCGGGTGAACTGGAAGGGGAGCGGCTCGATCCGCTCCCGTCGTTCAACGCCTTCTGGTTCGGCTGGAACGACTACTACCCCGGCACGGAGGTTTGGGAGCCGTAGACGCCCGGACCTCGCCGCATGGAATGGCCAAAGCGCCGCGCGCCCAGCCGCAAGGGCGGTTCGCGAGCCGACCCTACGATTGACCTTCCTCAGAGAGCGGCATTGGGAACGCCCTCAGCGCGGTTCCCACCTAGCTGCCCACCACCTCCTTGAAACGGCGTATGGCGTCGATGTGCTCGGCGGGGGAGGACAGGCCGGCGTTCATCGTGTTGACCGATATGTGCGTCGCGCCTAGCTCGCGCCAACTGTCAACCGCCGCGGCCCACTCGTCGGGCGAGCCGCGGCGTATCGACACCCAGCTCTCGATGCCGATGGCGTCGGGGTCACGCCCCGCCGCGCTCGTCTGCTCGCGCATGTCCTCAATGAGCGCGCGGCCCTCGTCGTTCGGCGGGAACAGCGGGAACCAGCCGTCGCCCATGCGCGCGATGCGGCTGATTGTCTGCGGCGCGCGGCCCCCGAACCACACCGGGATGGGACGCTGCACGGGCAGCGGGTTGATGCCGGCGTCCGTGACCTTGTGCCAGCGGCCCTCGAACGTGACCAGGTCCTCCGTCCACAGCCGTCGCATCAGCTCGATCTGCTCCTCGGAGCGCCGGCCACGGTCGTGGAAGTTCTCGCCCAGCGCCTCGTACTCAACCGCGTTCCAACCCACGCCGATACCCAGGCGCAGGCGTCCGCCGCTGAGCACGTCTACCGCCGCGGTCTGCTTCGCGACCAGCGCCGTCTGGCGCTGCGGCAGGATGATGACGCCCGTCACCAGCTCGATCCGTTCGGTCACCCCGGCGAGATAGCCGAACAGCACGAACGGCTCGTGGAACTGGTTGGTGTGGCGGTAGGCGCCGCTCCAGCCCGGGCGGCTCTCCGCGTTCGCGCCCAGCACGTGGTCGAACGCGAGCAGGTGGTTGTAGCCGAGCGACTCGGCCGCCTGGGCATACTCCTTCACCGCCGAAGGGTCCGACGTGATCTCAGTCTGGGGGAAAACTACGCCTAGCTTCATTGTTGTGTCTCCTCTGTTGTACTCGGGTTCGTTCGCTTGCCGCTAGATGCGCGGCACGACATCGCGGCCGAGGATGTCCAACTCGCGCAGCACCTGCTCCTGGGGCATTCCGGGCCACTGCATGCGGAAGAGGATGTGCGTTACGCCCAGCTCGCGCTCGTAGCGTTCGATTTCGCGCACAATGTCGTCCGGCGCGCCGAGCACGAACCTGTCGCGGGCGAGGTCGGCATAGGGGATGGTAAAGTCCTCCTCGCCGGGCAGCGCCTTGTCCTGGCCCCAGGCGGCATAGGCGGCGTACTTGCCCTCCAGATAGGGCTGGCTGTCCACGAACGCCGTCTCCCTGTCGGTGGCCACGTACATTTCGCGGACCAGCGGAAGCTCGCCGGGATCCGGCTGGCCGCCCTCGGCGAGCGCATCGCGGTACAGCGGGATCTGGTCGGCGATCATGGTCATGGTGGCGTGAGGATTGATCATCCAGGGGTAACCCCAGCGGCCGGCGCGCCGGATGGCGTTGTCATGGTTGGCGGCGACCCAGATGGGCGGGTGCGGCTTCTGCACGGGCCGCGTGGTGGGGCTGGATCTGGGAACCGTGTAGAAGCGGCCCTGGAATTCCACCTCGTCCTCGGTCCACAGAGCCTTGATCACCTCCAGCGCCTCTGTCATGCGGGGAACGCGCTCCGAGCGCCGGACGCCGAAGGCGGCGTACTCATCGTCGCGGTAACCCAGGCCGATGCCAAAGACGAACCGGCCGCCGCAGATGGCGTCCATGGTGGCCACGGTCTCAGCGACGTCGACGGGGTTGTGGAGCGGGAGCAGGATGACGCCGGCGCAAACCGCCATGTCGCCCGACTCGGCAGCCATGCGAGCGAGGAAAGGCAGCGTTGCGGGTTGAGAGTAGGGCGCGGAGAGATAGTGCTGACCGGCGCAGATGATGTCGAATCCGGCGTCGCGGGCGGTCCGCACCTGCTCGGCGCAGTCGGCGATGACCGTCGGCAGCGCGTCGCTGTCTGGAGTCTGGGTATTGAGAAACAGTCCTATTTTCAATTGTCGTCTCCTTCTGGCATCCGCCACCGCTGGATTCCGGCTCGGGGGCCGGAATGACGGTTGTGCGGCCGGAATGGCGGTCATGCGACGGGAGTGACGGTCATGCGGCCGGAATGACGGCTATGCAATGGACTCCGTTTGAGGGATTGACGGTCTCCGTTTGCGGGAATGACGGTGGGGCCGCGTGAATGTCGATGGGGCCGGGTGAATGACGGCGGTGGTGCGGCGCCGGGCCCTCATATGTGTGGCACCTTTTAGAGTGGGACAGGTTTCGCGGTCGACGTTGGGCTTGAATTGGCGAAAATCCCTTGATAAAATACAGGCGCGCTGGGGATTAGTCTAGTGGTAGAACGACAGACTCTGGATCTGTAAGCCGAGGTTCGAATCCTCGATCCCCAGCCAGGACGGCATTTCAGCAGGGCCTTTGCGTGGCGCATTCGTCTAGTGGCCAAGGACACCGCCCTCTCAAGGCGGAGATCAGGGGTTCGAATCCCCTATGCGCTACCACCCATCATTCTGCCCTCTCAGTCCATCCGCATCGTAGCTCTTGTTCACTGAGGCGTTGACGACCACCTTCGTACCATCCACTGCCTGAACCGCCAACTCTGCGGCAAATCAGCATCTCCTCATCTGAAGTCGCTTCAAAGATACACTTAACGACTTGACCTCTGCCAAACCAGCTTTGGCAAACATGCTCAATTCGGTACGTGTAGGTGTGCTCACGGAGGCTCGAACCAGAGGTGGATGTGCTCCTGGTGCTGGTACAGCCCCCGACCGACGTGGTCGGGGGCTGTGACGCCGGCTCGGGCTGGCGGACCTGGGTAGAGATCCCGACCCTGGTAGTTTGGGTCAAACTGGTGCCGAACGAGCCGGCACACTTGCTGCGTGTCGCCTTTTGCCAGCCCACGACAGAAGGCTGTACCCGCCCCGGCAACCAGGATTTGGAACTGGACCCTACGCGTAGCTCGCTCGAGACTGCGCTCCCTGACGGGTGACTCTCCAGGGCATGCGTTTGAACCGGAGGCCGAGGCCCCGCTCAATGTCCCGCCACTTCCGCTCTTCATCTGAAGTGACAAGCGTCACCGCCTCACCGGAGCGGCCCATTCGGCCAGTTCTTCCGACCCGGTGTGTGAAGAGCAACTCTGTGTCCGGCAAGTCATAGTTGATGACCTGCCCAATGCCCTCGACGTCCAGGCCTCTCGCAGCGACATTCGTTGCAACCAGGATTGGGGCGGCGCCGGAACGGAAGTCCTTCATCACACGCTCGCGGGCGTTCTGACTGAGGTTGCCTTGAAGCGCTCCAACTGGATAGCCCATGCTGTCGAGTTGTTTCGCCAGCTTCTTGACGCCGTGTTTGGTCTTGGCGAAGACAATAACCCGGGCGCCGTACCGCTCGTTCAGCAGGTCCTGGAGGACCTCGATCTTGTCGCTCTTTTGGATGGTGTACACGAGGTGGTCCACCGTGGGCAGGGATTGCAGCTCTGCGTCCACTTCGACCGTTACGGGCTCTTTCAGGTGCTTCGCCGCAGTCTTGGCAACCCACTGAGGCATGGTGGCGGACATGAGCGCCGTCTGGCGTTCCGAGGGGGTCTCGCCAAGGATCGCCTCGACATCGTGGGCGAAGCCCCTGTCCAGCATCTCGTCTGCTTCATCCAGCACCATGAATCGCACTGATCGCAGGTCGAGAGTGCCTTGGCGCACGTGGTCGAGCGTCCGGCCCGGCGTGCCAATGACGATCTGGGCGCCACTCCTCAACGCTGCATACTCTGGTTTCAACGACCGACCACCGTACAGTAGCATCACGCGCAGGCGCTGCGATGATGCCAGGACCTCTGTGACTTCGGCCACCTGAATGGCCAACTCCCGCGTGGGCACAAGCACGAGCGCCTGAACCCGCCTGACCGACGGGTCGCACTGCTCCACCATGGGAACGGCGAACGCGAGCGTCTTGCCGGACCCAGTGCGTGCCTGACCTATCAGGTCGCGGCCCTGCAGCAGGTGCGGGATGGTCTTCTCTTGAATGGGTGTGGGGCCGGATATGTCCATTCGTGCAATCGCCTGCCTGGTAGTGGCCTTCAGGGCCATTCCGGGAAAAACGGGGTCCACGGCGTTGTCGGTATCATCGCGGGACTCATCGCCCATCACCGGCTGGTTCACGGGTGATATGACCGCGGCTGCGGGGGAGTGACGACGGGCTTGAAGGCACGGGCTGCAGTACACCGGCCTGTCCGGGCTTGGCAGGAAGGGTACGGACGTGGATGCATTGCAGGCGGTACATATCGCGGGGTGGCGGTTCTTACGGTCGGGCCGAAGGGTGCGGGTTGTCATTGGTATTGATGGCATACGGGAATAAAGTACCTCTTTCTAGTGGATCGAAACAATGAGCCAGCGCGGGTCGGAGAAGACAGGACAGTGGGAGGGACGATAGTCGACTTCTGTACTGAGCCGGGGTGCGCCGCTCACGGACGTTGGTCTATTCTAACAGAAACTCTGTGAACGTATCCTAGCCCGCTTGCGCCGCCGCACATCACCGGCGGTCCGGGAGGCGCCTAGCCTCGGGCCCGGGCTCCGCCGCGGCGCTTGCGCTTGCGGTCCACAGCGGAGAGTTCCTTCTTGCGTAGTCGCAAGTTTTGGGGAGTGACTTCCACGAGCTCGTCATCAGAAACGAACGCCAGCACTTCCTCGAGGCTCATCCTCATAGTCGCCTTCAGGCGTTTCGCCACGTCGGCCGTTGACGAACGAACGTTGGTCAGCTTCTTCTCCTTGCAGACATTGATCTCGATGTCGCCCCCGCGGGAATGGGAGCCTACGATCATGCCGGGGTAGATCTTTGTGCCGGGGTCGATGAACGTGTCGCCCCTGCCCTGGGCGTTGAGCAGACCATAGGTGACGGCGACGCCGACCTCCGATGCCACAAGCGCGCCACTGCGCTGGGTCTGAATTTCTCCTTCCATCGGTTCGTACGAGGTGAAGATACTGCTCTTCACCCCGTCGCCGCGTGTTGCGCGGAGAAAGAAAGCGTTGAATCCGATAAGCCCTCGGGTGGGAATCTTGTACTCCAGGTAGACGTAACTGTCCTCGCCGTACCGTATGTCCCGGAGTTGGCCCAAGTTGGCGGATAGGTGTTTGGTCAGCACTCCCACGTGCTCTTCGTGGGTGGTGATATTCAGGGTCTCCCAGGGCTCGTGTACCTTGCCTGCGATGACCTTGGTGACGGGCGCGGGACGGGACACCTGGAATTCGAACTGTTCACGGCGCATAGTCTCGACCAAGATGGACAGGTGCAGTTCTCCCCGTCCGGAGACCACGAACACGTCGGGGCTGGGGGTGGTCTCCACCCGGAGGCTGACGTTGGTCCGCAGCTCTTTCATCAGCCGTCCGTAGAGATCGCGGGAGGTGCAGTTGTCTCCTTCTCTGCCCATAAATGGGGAGGTGTTGACGCCAAAGGTCATGCGCACTGTCGGTTCGTTGATGTCGATAGACGGTAAGGCCTTTGGGCTTTCGAGAGAGGCGATGGTGTCGCCTATGGACACGCCCTCAGGGCCGGTGACGGCCACAATGTCCCCGGTATGGGCTTCGGAGACTTCAACCCGCTCCACCCCACGAAACACGAATATGCGCTCCACGACGTGGGAGGTGAGCTCGGCGTCGCGGCCCAACAGGGCTACTTCGTCGCGCAACCTGAGTGTGCCGTTGGTGATCCGTCCGACGGCGACTTGTCCGAGGTAGCTGTCGTGGTCGAGCGCCGCAACAAGCATTTGCAGTGGGGAGCCGGGGTCCCCGGTCGGCGGTGGCACGGAATTGAGGATAGCTTCGAAGAGGGGTTGCATGTCCGACCCAGGCTCGTCCAGGTTCGTTGTGGCGTAACCTCTCTGGGCAGATGCATAGAGCACGGGGAAATCCAGCTGCTCTGCACTGGTAGCCACCTCCAGGAAAAGGTCCTGGACCATCTCTACCACCTCAGCCACCCGGGCCTCGGGTCGGTCTATCTTGTTGATGACCACCATGGGGGTGACGTTTTGCTGTAGGGCTTGGCGCAGCACGTAAGCGGTCTGGGGCATGGGTCCGTCCACGGCGTCTACCAGCAATAGACAGCCGTCGGCCATGTTCATGACACGCTCCACCTCGCCGCCGAAGTCCGCGTGGCCAGGCGTGTCGATGATGTTGATCCTGATGCCCCCGTAGGAGACCGAGGCGTTCTTGGCCAGAATCGTGATGCCGCGCTCTCGCTCCAGCGGGTTGGTGTCCATAATCAAGGCCCCCACCTGTTGGTGGGCCCGGAACACCTGGCCTTGTTTCAGCAGCGCGTCGACCAGGGTAGTCTTGCCGTGGTCGACGTGGGCTATGATGGCCAGGTTACGTATATCGCTGTTCTGATTGTCGTTCAAATTCATTACCTCGGCTACTATCATAGCGTATTCTTCGAATGGATAAGTTCCCGCTACAGTGTAGAATCGGAGTCTACTGGCTCACCGCGGCTCGGTCTTAGCGCCCCTACCTGCGTGCGTTCAAGATAATCTGCGGCGCCTGGGCCGCGAACATCACCGCGCCACTCCGCACCACGCGCCTCCACCGGCTCGGCCAGGAGCCGTGTCATCCCGCGCTGTCGCCAAACGCCGGTTTTGCGCCGTTTGGCGAGCGAGGAGCGGTATTTCACACGATATTATGTAACCTCACACACTATATGATCATACCTGACACTATTGTCACATACTCTGTGCTAGGATAGCGCCGGTAATCCCGCCCCGTGCGGAGAGACCGGTGTTGCGGTTGTACAGGTGGCTGTCACCCTCAAGACAGCAGTTGCACTTGGTTTGGCGGAGCAACCGGCCGACAGCACTCCCATAATGTGTGTCTACTCGATATGAAATGCGTTCACCCTGCGAGGATACTTTGTGTCGGGCTGTCCTGCCTGCTGGCAGCCTGTGTCGTAGCGGCGTGCGGCGGCGACTTGACCTTGGCAGTTACACCAACGCCGGAGGTAGCCAGCCCGCCCACGCCAATCCCTGCCACGCCGACGCCCACACCGACTCCTACTGCGACTCCATCGCCCAGTCCGACCGCCACCACCACTCCCATACCGACTCCCACCGCGACACCGTCGCCCAGTCCGACCGCCACCGCCACTCCCATACCGACTCCCACCCCAACACCGTCGCCCACTCCCACCGCACGAGAGACTGCTGTCGTGGAACTGGCTAAAGTCGCCTCGTGGACCCGGTATCGGCCCCGTACCGATGTTGAGGATATCCATGCCTTTCTCGTCGATCTATGGCTGCGTGACCCGGGAGCGGCGACCGAAATTGCCAGAAATCGCTGGGTATCGGACGGAATAGATAGGTGGGACGACATCGTCTTCGACGTACTGTTGGATATCGCCATCGTAGACATAGAATTAGTTGAGACCCTAGCAAAACAAGACTGGGTCATCTATAACATCAGCCATGACGAGTGGAGTGCTCTCAAAGCGTTGAAGCGCATTGCGTCCAAGGACTCGTCGCTGGCGGAAACGATTGCGAAATTACCATGGTTCGCAGACGAGCTAGGAGACTTCGAGTGGAGAATACCTGTCACTCTTCAAGACATTGTAGAGAAGGATCCTGAACTTGCGCGATCGGTTGTAAGCTCATCGTGGTTCACCGACGGCGTATCCGAAAACGAGTGGACGGCGATCGCCCGTCTGGCCGATATCACGGCCAAGGACTTAGAACTGGCAAGGGGAGTTGAAGGTTCGGACTGGTTTGAGGGGGACCGAACGAGGGATTTGTATGCCGACGCACTAGTCGAGCTCAACTACATTGCAGACGTCGTCAGTACCCAGCCCTGGTTTACCTACACCTTTGACGATGATGAGGCTGCCTTGGTAATTGCCTTCAAAAGCCTATTTTTTGCTGATGACAAGTCTCTGATCGAAGACTTGGCTCAAACCCCCTTTGTGCAGAAGAGAACCGTTTCGCTCCCTCTAGCAGGCGATGTAGACATATGGGTCGTTCAGAACGAACCCTTCCCGCCGGACGACGATGTAGTCGACATCATCAAAGATAGTGCGAGGGTAGGCGAACAGTTCGTGGGGGCACCTTTCCCCAAGACGTTCATCATTGTGTTGTTAGTTGTCGGGGACGGCAACGGGACCTATACAACTACCGGTAGCTATCGGTGGAACTCCATGACTCTTCTGCGTGGTTGGAATGGCAAGGTGTGGGGTATTCCGCGTGGGATAGCGTACTACTACTTCACTTCTGGCATTGGACCCCATTGGTTGTCGGCAGGCGGGGCTGGCTTCCTCGAGTCCTACTTCAATGATCATAAGGGCCTAGAGAGGCTTGCTGATCGCTCTGATTGGCTAATGAATGAGGCCCTCCCTTGTACGGTTGGCGGTGAGAACGTAACGTAGAGAACATACACCACCTGAATGACCTCGTGCCGAGCCATCTGTACAGTATCTGCCACAACTACATGGGTGAGAACTTCTTTCTGCAGGCTCTTTTTGCTTTGGGTGAAGAGGCGGTGTCAGCAGCGATTAGAGAGTTGCATCTGTCGACAATCAGACACCGAAGACATTCTGAGGAAACGGTCTATGATGCTTTTCTGCGCCATACTCCTGTTCACCTCAGAGCCGCGTTTCGCGATCTCTACGGTCGATTGCACGGAGGCCCCTAGGCATACCTGGACATGAGGGTAAGACGCCAGAAGAAGGAGTGGGCCATAGTTTCGGACAAGGTTGAGGAGCTATCGGCGCGGTGACGCGCGCGGCGGCGGCGAGATACAGGGTGGAGTTGACGGTGAGCAGTGGCGAATTCGGGTTCAACGCCGGCTGTTCGGACAAGGCCGACCAGATGGGCAACCTGAACCCCGGGTTCGGGACCACGTTGCGGCGCCAGGCCCGCATACGCGCCTGCTCGGTATCGACCTCGACGGTGGTCGCGACCCTCATCCACGATCCGCGAAATGGCACGCAGACGACGGTGCACAGCCACGAGGTGACGGTGGCGTCGGCTGCGCCGGGCGCGCCGACGCTGGCGGCCGGGTCGCAGCCGGCATTCGTTCGGCAGGCGGTGACGCTGACGGCGGCGGCGCAATCCCAGGGCTCTGTTGCACACTACCGGTGGCAGGAGTGGAAGACTGGCAGTTGGAGCGACCTGGGGACGACGACCACGTCGGCCACTATGGACGTTACGTCCGACGTTGCGTCTGTGAATTTCTACAGGGTGGTGGTGGTGTACGACTTCGGAACGACTGTGGAGTCGGCGCCGGTGGCTGTCGAGTGGAAGGCCGTCAGCGTCAGCGTGTCGGCTTCGCCTGAGTTTCCCCAGTCCGGGCTGGCGGCAACGAGCACGGTCACGCTCACCGCGGGCGGGGATGTGCCGTCGGGCGCCGTTTACCAGTGGCAGGAGTGGTCGAGCGGCGCGTGGACGGACCTGGGCGCTTCCAGCACCTCGGCCACGAAGGAGGTGTGGTCCGAGACGCGGGGGACGCGCAAGTCCAGGGTGGTGGTGAGCCACGCGGTGGTAGCGTCGGCGGAGTCTGCTGCGGTGTACGTGACGTGGGACGAGTGGGCCATCGTGGCGGAGATGATCGGGGAGTTGTCGGCGGCGGTGGCGTCGTCGACGGCGTACGGGGCGGCGCAGGAGGCGCTTCTCACCTGCGTCGAGCGCCGCATCGGAACAAGGCCGTCTTCGATTACTGCTGTCATGTCGCAATACAGAGGCGAGCAGAAGATAGCGGCGGATGAATGCGATGAACTCGGGGCAGTTGCGTCCTCTACGGGGAGCTTCCTCTCAGTCCCACTCGAACGTTTCAGAGTCTTCATGAGCTCTTCAAGGCTAGGCTTACCAGCCTAAAGAACGGCAACTCGGTCTACGCTGGCTATCTGGACACCCCACAAGGGCGCGCATTTTCGGAAGACATCGCTAGTCCTCGTTCCATAAAGTTCGCTTCGACGATTGTTACCTCGATTGTTGCCGCACCGGTGGCGACCACAACGGCAGGGTCAGGTGCCAGGAGCCCGACGCAGCCTGAAATTCCTCATAGCCGCCCATCGATATCTGACTGCCTGGTCCAGGTGACCGTGCCCCGTCGCAAGATGGACATGCTAAACTGCATTATGCTCAACACGGACTTTGAGCAGTGGGTCGCTTTGAAGCTGAGAGATGACGATGGCAGCGAATTCGAAGCTCTGCTGCACCGGTATGGCCTCGATGAGGGCGACTATCGATGCTCAGACGATGGACAGTTGTTTGGGAGATATATCGGCGCTTTATCCAACGTAAGGGAGGAGGCGGTCTGCATAAGGCACGACGTGGCGTGGAACAGCCTTCAAGAATTCGATGGCGACCCGCCGAACTCAAACATTGAACGTCGAATCGATTCGGCGTGGAACCCTAGGAACAAGTTCCTGGCAGACGCAATCTTCCTGATAAAGTTGACGTGTGCAGGCTATCAGGGATTGGAGAGGATTCAATGCTTTAGCGAGAATCCAGACTTTTGGGAGGTCGTAGGCAAACTCGGAACCACTTTGGCTCGACATCGAGCCAAAGTGGTCGTCGAAAAGAACGACCTTGACTGGCCGATAGCGTATCAGGACGTTGTCCATGCCAGGCAGTGGCCTCGATACGTGATATGCGACAATCCAGTACCGCGCGTCAGCGACTTCGACCTGAGGCAGGCCGGTAGTTCGTACAGGGCGACTTTGAGATTCGAGCCTGGTTGTGCAGTCGGCCTTGACGACGTTCGGTTCAACTTGAAATGGCTACATCCGCAAGTTGCTCTGTCAGTGTTCGGTGTTCCGTTGGTGGTCACTAGATTCAATTTACTGCTTAGTGTGGACGTGTTGCCCGACTCGGCAGCCATGCGAGCGAGGAAGGGCAGCGTTGCGGGTTGAGAGTAGGGCGCGGAGAGGTAGTGCTGGCCGGCGCAGATGATGTCGAATCCGGCGTCGCGGGCGGTCCGCACCTGCTCGGCGCTGTCGGCGATGACGGTCGGCAGCGCGTCGCTATCGGGCGTTTGGGTGTTCAGGAACAGTCCTATCTTCAAGAGCGGTCTCCCTGTTGCGGAGCCCGCTCCCCTGGATTCCGGCTCGGGGGCCGGAATGACGGCGGCAGTGGGGGCGAGGTTGGGCTTGAATTGGCGAAAATCCCTTGATAAAATACAGGCGTGCTGGGGAACAGGCGTGCTGGGGATTAGTCTAGTGGTAGAATGACAGACTCTGGATCTGTAAGCCGAGGTTCGAATCCTCGATCCCCAGCCAGGACGTCATTTCAGCAGGGCCTTTGCGTGGCGCATTCGTCTAGTGGCCAAGGACACCGCCCTCTCAAGGCGGAGATCAGGGGTTCGAATCCCCTATGCGCTACCAAGCACCATTCCGTGCCGTTCTTCCATCGGTACAAGAGGCTGTGAATTCTGGCCCAACACAAAAAGTTGCACGAGCCGCAGGTAGTCCGCATAGTCTGCTCCGATCGGTTGGTGTAAGGGCAAGCACCACTGAGAGGTGAAGACGCATCAGCCAGGGCAACTTGTATGCAGGTTTATCGAGCTAGTCGGCTTGCCGGAACGGGTTTCTAGACGGTCAGCGGCAATTCAGATTCTAGTACCGGTTCCAGATGGTTTTACCAATGGTGATGCTGCTCCACCCCTGGGTTCCCGCTTTCGCGGGAATGACGGATAGGGAAACATGTCTAGCATATTCAGATTGACCCGATACTAGCGAGCTTGGAGTCATATGGATGACGTACACCTATATGTTCTCCGGAAGGGTTCATCCCGAAAGAGCATATGTCACGCTCAGTCCGATTCGCTGTACGATCGAAACAAGAATGGCGGACAGCGTGCTACTCTTGAACGCGCACGTCAAAATCGATAACGCGCAAGTCTTGGTCGTTGCGACTTCTGAGGAAAGGGTCGAAAGTCTCGAGACAGCTAGAAATAGCGTCGAGTCCGCAGTGCGAGGCGCTGTCGATGCATTCTCATTTGTTGAAGGCCGAGGATACGACGTAGAAATCACTTCTGTGATTGACTCGACTGGAGAACAGTGGACGGTGTTCGGAGTGGAGGTTGGAGTGTTACAGGCATCAAAGCCCGATCGCCCTGTGACGTATGGCCAGCTTGTACGCGCTCATGACCGACCAAAAGCAGATTGAGGATGAGAATGCCTCCTTTAGGCTGATGCAGCTACGTATCGCTCTGGGGGATCTGCGAGAAGCTATTCGTTCGCCAAATCTCTCGGCCTTCTTTTGCTTCCGTGCAATTGAGTGCATTCGGCAATGCTATATTGACTTTTCCAATGAAGATGAGAATGCAGCGCGAAGAGATTCATGGGAGAGAATGCGTAGTGACCTATGTATCAGCAGGTCTTGGTTTAGCACTATAGAGAGATTCGCTCTGGGTGAACGACATGGGAGAATTGAACCAATGTCCGGAGATGAGCGGGTTGACGTTCTACTACGGACCTGGGCCGTGGTGGACAGATTTATCCTGTCGGCTAGGAACAACTTTGACCCGCTGTCCGAGGATGTTCTGCAATAAGTAGGCTCCATCGGATGAGGTTCATCGCCCTGAACGTTGATTTGTGAATTACTATTGTCTTCGAAAACTGCTAGCTCGAAACACAGTGTCTAATGCGC
This sequence comes from Dehalococcoidia bacterium, assembly GCA_965226695.1. Taxonomy (GTDB): domain Bacteria; phylum Chloroflexota; class Dehalococcoidia; order Lucifugimonadales; family CATOSD01; genus CATOSD01. Next base: position 953,965 of record OZ245405.1, on the reverse strand, counting down.
CCACAATTTCGGAGTGAGGCCGCTCAGTCCAGGACAATCTACGCACCGGCCAAGATGGTTGAGGATGTGCAGATGCCGACTCGACCACCCAATGCAGCTCAGACCCAGTCAAGACCAAGATGCCTCCAGCGATGTAAGGAGTCCCGAACATGAAAATCCCGCAACATGTACCTTGGCGTTCAACAGGCACGACTCTGGGAAGTGGAGGACAAGGAGAAGTCCACCTCGTCACACACAAGTGTCAGCTACAAGGCCCGAACTATGCCCTGAAGATCCTCAAAAACGCTAAGTCATCGCAAGCACGACAGCGTTTTCGTCGAGAGATCGAAGCCATCAAGAACTTAACGTCCGACTGGATCGCAAGAGTGATTGACCACTCTGATGTGGACGAGCCATTTCAGTTCTATGTGATGGAACATCACGAGGATGCGAAGACGCTTGACAGTGTGATTTTATCGGATTCCAACCCATATCATGGCGACGCCTCTATGAGTCTTGACCTGTTCAAGCAAGTAATCTCAGCGATTGAAGATTGCCAAGTCTCTAGTCCTCCAATCGTACACCGAGACATCAATCCCAAGAACATCTTGGTACTGAAAGACAAGACCATACGTATAATCGATTTTGGGATCTGTCAATTCCAAGATGGAACAGTCATAACTTTGAGTGACGAGAACGTTGGCACTCGCAATTACTCGTCCCCGGAATGCGAGTCAGGAAACCTTGCACACATTGGAGCCCACTCGGACATATACTCTGCTTCCAAAGTACTGTGGTCTGCCATGACGTCTAAACGGGCCTTCGCGCGTGAACAGGCCGTGTTCCGGGATTTGTCCATGGAGAAGATGTTCCCCACAAAGTCCGTCACATGGCATTTATCGCACATTTTCGAACGTACCATACGACAGAATCTATCAGATCGAGTTTCGGGAGTCGGAGAGACTCTCGCCCTGATTCACGAAGTACGGTACTTGATAGACAGAGGGTTACCACCCCTTCACGAAATACCGTCACGCTGTCCTTCTTGCGGTATGAAGGGGGTTAGCCAATACAGAGACGGCTATAGGATGTTTGGAAATCCTATTTCCGTTGGCGTTGTTTCAGTTCTCTGCAATTCATGTGGGTTCATCTTCTTGAGAGACAACGAGGTATGGCGGAAGAACATTGAACGACTTGAAAGTCTAAGCTGACTCACTCAGTTGGTGTGATGACGGAAGTCACACTATAGGCAGTTTGAGAACATACATGGGTAGCAACCAACACACTACTGAGCCGACCATCTGAAGTGCTACGCGTGCTCGTTCAAAGAAAGAGATTGCAGGGTCTCCATGAATCGCGGAGGTTCAGTAAGACTCCTCCCGCAACTCTCCGCCACCCCAAAGTCCCCTCACGGCAGCGGGCTCCAGCGCAGGCCGAGTCCCACGGCGGCTAGCGCGAGGAGGGCGCCCGCGGCGGTGAGCAGCGCCGAAAGCTCCATGCGGACCTTCTTCTTTTCGGTCTCCAGCGGGATCGTGGAGAAGACTTCGAGCAGTTCGTCCGCGCTCTCGGCCGTGTAGTACTCAGCATCGGAGATCTGGGCGACTAGCCCCAGGGTCCGCTCGTCCAGCATCAGGAAGTTGCCTCCTCCAAACCCCCGGCTGAAGCTCCCGAAGCCGCCTCTCGCGATCCGGTTGGCGAACTCGTCGCCGCCGAGCTGGTCGGGCGAGCACCTCATCACTGCCGGATTGGTCGTGCCGAAACCGATGGTGTACACCCGGACTCCCCGGTCGCGGGCGGCGCGGGCGGCGATAAGCGGCAGCACCCCCCGGTTGCTCGCGCCGTCGGTCAGCAGCACGATTACGTCGGGCTGATAGCTGAACTCCTCATCGGCGCCGGTCACCTGGTTGCGAGGCGTGACGAATACGCTCAAGGGCGGGATGTTCGGATTCACCTCGGACAGCGCATCCAGCGCGCGGGCGATAGCGCTGCCGACGGCCGTCGCGCGCGCCGTGGTCAGGTTGTCCAGAGCCTCGAGCAGCGTCTCCCGCTCGGTTGTGGGAGGAACGACAAGCTGGGCGAAGCCCGCGAATGCGACCAGTCCCACCCGTGTACCCGGCTCCTGGCCGTCTATGAACCTCTTGGAGGCTTCCTGGGCGATCGTGAGCCTGTTGGGATATACATCGTCGGCGCACATGCTGAGCGACACGTCCAGCGCCAGCATGACGGTGGACCTGTTGGCGGCCACGGTCACGTCCGCGAATGGGCGAGAGAGGGCCAAGATGAGAAGCGCGAGGGCGAGCGCCAGCAGGGCGAACGGCAGGTGACGCCTCCACCGAAACCCGCTTGGCATGGCCTGCCGTATCAGGGACAGGCTGGAGTAGCCGACGGCAAACCGCCTCCTCCGCCTCAGTACCAGCAGATACACGCCGACTACCAGTGGTATGACAGTCAGCAGCAGCAGATAAGCAGGCCAGAGCACACCCATGGCATGACCTCCACCTACGGCATTCGCCCAAACCAGAACAGGGACAGCAGGCCGCCCGCGAGCAGCAGCAACGCGCTGATGCCCCCAAGCAAGGACGTGACCTCCACTTCCCGCGGCTCGACTACGAACTCGGTCTCCAGCTCGTTGTACACGGACGGCGTGTCGTCGATGTCATCCAGCCTGAAGTATACGCCTTCGGTCAGCAGGGCAATCTCCTGCAGGACCGGCTCGTTGAGCTGCGTAAACAGGCTGAAGCCGTCGACGTCTATGGCCGCCCCTTCCTCCGTCCCGATTCCCACTGTGTAGACTCGCACACCCCGCTCGATGGCCGTCTGCGCGACCTCCAGCGGGTCGGGAGGATCGGTGTTCTCACCGTCGGTCAGCAGCACGATAATCGCGGGCGCGAATGCCCCCCGAGGCTCCGTTTCGTCCAGCGGGGCCGCCCCACCAGGGGTGGACTCAGGCTCCGGCGCGACAATGTTCAGCGCGGTCAGTATTCCTCTGCCCAGCGACGTCCCGCTGTACGGCGCCAGGCGGTCGATGGTGGCGAGCAGCGCCTCGTCATCGTCGGTCGGAGGCTGCACGACCAGCCCGCCCTCGCCGAAGGCCACCACGCCTATCCTGGAGTGGCCGGGACGCCGCTCGACCAGGGTCTTCGCGACGAGCCTGGCGGCGTCCATCCTGGTAGGCTCGACGTCCTCGGCGGCCATGCTTGACGACACGTCGAGAGCCAGCATGACGGTGCCTTCCATGCGGGGCAGCGGCAGCGTCAGCTGTGGGCGCGCCGAAGCCACCGCGAGGAGTGCAACGCCAATCAGGACGATTAGGGGCGGGACGTATCGCAGCCTCCCCGCCGACGCGGCGGTCCCTTCCTGCGCTGCCCCTATTGCGCCCAGCCTGGCCGCGTTCAGGCTCCGCCTCCGCTGCATAAGCACGTACACGTAGACGCACGCGGGCAGCGCGAGCAGAGAGACCAGGACCCACGGCCAGATAAACGATACCACCGCCGATTCCTACCGGTCGCGGAGCCGCGCGCGGCTCCGCAGCGAGGCGAACCGCAGGATGGCCAGCACCAGGTCCTCCTGCGTAGAGAGCTTCAGCTCGTCCACGCCCGCGCGCCTGAAGGCTTGCGCCAGCTCTGCTTCGCGCAGTCGAGCGGCCTGATGAAATCGCCGCCGGAATCGCCTGTCGCTCGTGTCCACTGTCAGTTGGTCGCCCGTCTCCGAGTCTTCGACGAGCACCACACCGACGTCGGGCAGGTCCATCTCGCGCGGGTCCCAGAGCCGCACGGCCAGCACCTCGTGCTTCCTGTTTAGGCCGTCCATGGCCCTGTCCCAGCCGGGCACGCATATGAAGTCGGAAACCACGAATACGAGGGAGCGCCGCTTGATGGCGTTGTGGGCGGACTCCAGCAGCCTCGCCAGGTCCGTCATGGCGCCGCCGGGAGACGACTGCTGTCTCTGGATGTCGTTTATCAGCCGCAGCACCTGGGTGCGGCCGCCGCGGGGAGGAATCGCAAGCTCGATCTCGTTGTCGTACAGTATTGCGCCCACGCGGTTCCCGTTTCGCGTGAGCAGGCGCGCCAGCACCCCCACGAGGTCGACCAGGACGGACTCTTTGCGCCTTTCCTGCGCCCCAAAAGCCATCGAAGGGCTCAGGTCGACGAGGAACCACGCCGAGACCTCCCGGTCCTCCATGTAACGTCGCACGTACGGCGCGTCCATCCGCGCGGTGACGTTCCAGTCGATGTGCCGGACGTCGTCCGGAGGCTGGTACTCGCGCAGCTCGGCGAAGTCGAGGCCGCCGCCCATGAAGAGGCTGCGATAGTCTCCCTGGAGGATTCCGTCGAGCCGGCGCAGAACTTGCCAGTCGAGCCGATTCAGCACCCGCTCCGGCGCCTCCCGGTCACCGGGTTGGACGGGTGCCCGCGTACTCACGCAGTGGTACCTCCGGCAATGGGACCGCTTCCATCAGCCTGTTGAGAATGTCGTCGCTGCTGACGTCATCGGAGAGCGCTTCGTAGGAGAGAACGAGCCGATGCCGCATCACGTCGAGCGCCACGTCGCGGACGTCCTGCGGCAGCGCGTAGTCTCGTCCCCGCACGAAGGCCAGCGCCCGTCCGGCGACTATCAAGTTGATGGACGCGCGGGGACTGGCCCCGTAGAGTATGTAGCGCTTGAGGTCGCCGAGGCCGCACTCCTCCGGCCTGCGCGTGGCCGTGACCAGTTTCACCGAGTACTCGATGAGGGCCGGGTCCACGTATACGCCGTCCGCGCGGCGCTGCAGGGCAGACAACTCTTCGGTGTCGATGACGGCCTGCACGTCCTGAAGCGGGCCGGTCATGCGCTCTACGATTACGAATTCCTCGGTAGTGCTGGGATAACCGACGAGCACCTTCAGCATGAAACGGTCCACCTGCGCCTCGGGCAGCGGGTAGGTGCCCTCCGCCTCGATGGGGTTCTGGGTGGCCATTACGAGGAATGGCCCCGGCACCGGGTGGGTCTCCCGGCCTATGGTGACCTGCCGTTCCTGCATCACCTCGAGCAGGGCGCTCTGCACCTTGGCGGGCGCGCGATTGATCTCGTCGGCCAGCAGCAGGTTGGTGAAGACCGGGCCCAGCGCCGTGTTGAAGCTGCCCGTCCTCTGGTTGTAGATGCGGGTGCCTACGAGGTCCGCGGGCATCAGGTCGGGCGTGAACTGTATGCGCTGAAACTCCCCGTTTATGGCCTGCGACAGCGTCTTCACCGCCATCGTCTTCGCGAGTCCGGGGACGCCCTCGACGAGGATGTGGCCCCTCGCCAACAGCGCCACTACCATGCGCTCCAGCAGGTGGTCCTGGCCTACTATGACCTTCTTCACCTCGTACAGCACCCGTTCCATGGGTTGGCTGTTTCCGTTACCTGTCATGCCTGATGCACACCTTTCGATCGACTACCGCGCCGGGCCTCCGGCGGCCGTTACGGCCACGTCGATTGGGACCGCGAATCCTATGCCGATGAAGACGTCCTGATCGGTCGGGTTGATCAGCCCGGTGACGATACCGACGACCTGGCCGCGCCGGTCCAGCAGCGGACCGCCCGAGCTGCCCGGATTCACCGCCGCGTCGAACTGGATCAGCCCCTGTAGAGATTGCTCCCTGCCGGGCGGCGTGGACTCGCGGCCGAGGCCCGACACGACGCCCGCGCTCAGCGAGCCCGCCAGGCCCATGGGGTTGCCCACCGCGAACACCTCGTCGCCCACACGCATCGCAGAGGAATTGCCTATCGTGGCGGGCAAGACAAAGCCGGGCAGCGCGTTGGGAGTAAGAACGGCGATGTCCCTCTCCGGGTCCACGTTCGCGACGGTGGCGGCTGACCTGGTGCCGTCCGCGAAGATCAACTGAATCTCGGTCGAGTCCTCGACGACGTGCAACGCAGTGAGCACCTCGGCATCGCTGTTGATCACCACTCCGCTTCCTATACCGAAGGCTTTCTCCCGGTCCGGGTTGTCGGTCTGCACGACGACCAACGACGGCAGTATGGCCTGGTAAACCCGCACGGCGACTGCCGGGGCGGGCGTTCCGGCGTTCAGCGCCTCCGCGACGGCAGCCTCCACGTCCACGGACGAGAGCTCCCGGCGGTCCGTGCGGGCAGTCGTCCAGAAGACGAGGGCCAGCACCAGCGCCGCCACACCGAATGCGGCGAGAGCCAGCATGGCGGGCCGACGGCGCAGAGCCCCCCAGCGCTCTCTCCACGGTGGCGGCCCGGATTCCGGAGGGACTGTTGCCGTCGGTGTGGGTCGAGGCGCCGCGTCGGAACTGTGCGGTCGAATCGTGCGGGTGCGCGAAACCTGCCTCCTAGCTGTTGCCCAACCAAGCGCCCGGTGAGCGCGCTTCGATTGGACGCCATACAGGGAATCTACGGACCCCTGCTTCCACACTATCACACTATTGTCAAGGAAGTGTGAATCTGCGTCAGGGTGTTTCAGTTGGTGGGGTGCAGGCGGCGGGGGCGGGTACTGGGATGCGGCGGGGGGCGCCCTCTGGATTTCCGCTTTCGCGGGGAGGGAGATATGGTAGAGGGCGCCCCCCGCCTGGAGGGAGTTGCCGCGGCTAAGGGCCGCGGCGTGTGTGCCAGTAGATGTATCCGCCCGCAGCAACCGCCGAGGCCAGCAGCACCAGCAGCAGCCACAGCCACCACGGCGGGCCCGCCGCCTGCTCCGGCACCGCCTGCTCAGGCGTGGCCTCTGGAGCAGGCGTGAGCGTCGTGGCAGCGGCAGGACGCGGCGACGTGGTGGGCGCTGCCGTCGAGAGGGCCGCCAGCGCGGGCTACGGTGTGAACGTCGCCGTGGGCGTCGCGGCGGCGGCGGGCGCGGGCGACGGCGTCCGGGCCGGCGCGGGCGTCGCGGTTGGCGTGGCGGTGGGCACCGCGGTCGGCGTGGCGGTAGGACTCGCGGTCGGCGTGGCGGTGGGCACCGCGGTCGGCGTGGCGGTGGGCGTCGCGGTCGGCAGGGCGGTGGGCGTCGCGGTCGGCATGGCGGTGGGCGCCGCGGTCGGCGTAGCGGTGGGCGTCGCGGTCGGCGTAGCGGTAGGACTCGCGGTCGGCGTAGCGGTAGGACTCGCGGTCGGCGTAGCGGTAGGACTCGCGGCGTGGCGGTGGGCGTCGCGGTCGGCGTAGCTGGCGCCGGTGGCGGTGGCTTTGCAGTCGCTGTTGCAATCGGCGTAGATGTGGATGTCGGGCTTGTAGTTGACTTCCGGGAGTCCGTCACGTCCCTGGCGGGCGAGTTTGCGCTAACGCCCATGACCCTTATCTTGAGGGATAAACCGCCGTCCATGTCGGCGAAAGGGCCGGTGCTGTTCGCGGGCCGGATCTGGCCCACGTCCGCGATAGACGCACCGCCTACCGGCGCGCCGTCCTCGCGGTTCGACCTGGTTCGATCCACCCAGACGTTGGGCGAGTCTCCGTCGAGCACCACCCAGTATTCGGTTGACGACGCCAACCTGACGGTCCCGATTGGCGAGTAGCTGACCAAGCCCCACACAGAGACCAATGGCGGCCCGAAGGCTGCAACCATGGTTCCGGTCGTGCTCCCGCTGTGCAGCGTGATCCTGGGAGCACTGGTGGCTACCGGTTTTACCACCATCCGAAAGTCGATCTATCGCAGTGTGTATCCGTAGTTATTGCTGCCCGTGGTGAACGCCTGGGCAAAGTCGTATTGAGAGACGGGCGCGGGGTTAGAGCCGGGCTGCCCGAAATTGCCCACCAGTGCCACGCTCGCCTGGGCCTGCCCCACGCCCCCGTCCCCGAAGACGAGCAGCGCGAGCGCGGCGGCGAGCGCCAGCAGCACGGACGGCAGACGACGCGGATAGCCGCACGACCCCGCGGCGTAAGCGTGGGCCGCCTTCCGGTGATAGTCTTCGTTACTTCGATTCCTAAACGTCATCTAAAGTCTTTCGTCGCGGGGAGGGTGTTGCCGCGGGCGGCTACGGCCAGCAGCACCAGCAACAGCCACAGCCACCACGGCGGGCCGCCGCCTGCTCAGGCGTGGTCTCCGGGGCAGGCGTGGGCGTCGCGGCAGCGGTGGGCTGTGGCGTGGGCGTGGCGCTCGGCCGCGGAGTGGCCGTGGGCTGCGGAGTCGCGGCGGGCGTTGCCGTCGCCATGGGCGTCGGCGTCGGAGACACGGTGGGCGTAGGCGTCGCGGTGGGCGTAGGCGTTGGCGTGGGGGTAGGCGTGGCGAGAGCCGCGCCGAATCCTCCGCCACCGCCGCCGCCTCTGCCGGACGTCGCAGCGCCGGGCTGCGTGGTCCGCCCCGACGCCCCCGTGATCGTCACATGCACCGGAGAAGCCACGGCGATATGCCCATAGCCGCTCACGGTGTGGGCTATCGTGTCAATGCCCCCGGCACCGGCGGACGCTCGCACCGTGACCGTCTTCGGCATGTCCCAGTCGTTGGTCGTAAAGGTGATTGCGGGCGGAGAGAACGTCACGCGTCCCTCCCTGGACAACGGGGTGACCGTGACGTCGCCGGTGGGCTGCGTCGCCAGCACCAGCGTGTACGTCTCGCTCTCGTCTCGCGCCACGCTGATGGTGCTGGAGGAGACGCTGACTCCCGCTCCGTCGTCGTCGATGATGTACACCGTGCTCTCGGAGGGATTGCCCCGAGTAACCCCGGGAGGCAGCGTCCCGAACCTCAACCCCACACGCTCCCCGTTTTCGTCTTGCTGGTCCTGCGTCGCGGTAAACATGAGCCTCTTGAATATCTCACCGCTGGTGAACGTCACCTCGTCCGGGAAATTGAAGTCGCCAAGGCCCACCCCGCCGTCATACGTCTTCCAGATAGGAATGGTGAACGTGCGCTCCGGGTCTCTGTTCAGATAGAACTCCACCTCTACCGTCGAGCCCTCATCCACCGTGTACAGGTGCGACCCGAATGCCAACCCCACCTCGACGGGGGGCGCGGTGAGGACGTTCCGGTTGCTGAAGGCGTCGGCCTCCTTCCCGTCAGGTCCTTGATCGGGTTCGTCGACGGCTTGGCGTAGCTCACCGTTACCGTCTGCCCGACCGGGAACTCCGCGACCATCGTCAGCGTCACCACGCGGCCGCTCACCGTCACTGCGGTCGGGTTGGTCCCCGTGCCGCCGCCCACCCTCACCGTAAAGGCCGAGGTCGCCGGGGCCGCGGTGTTCAGAGCCTCGGTGAACGTCATCGTGAGCGTGGCGCCCACCCCCAACGCCAACGCCAGGCTCGGCTTGGTGGTGTCCACTTTCTGGCTCGGCAGCGCCCCCTGCGGGGGGTGCGAGAGGTCGGCATTCACCTGCTTCGCCGGGTCCGTGTGCATGAACTTGATCGTCCCGCCGTTCAGGCCCAGCGAGTTGGCCACCCAGGAGATGCCGTCGTGGTCGTCGCCACTATAGATCGTGGACGTGAACACCAGCTCCCCGGACGGCGTCTTGGACAGGTACCAGGCCTGGCGCGTCTGCCCGCCCAGCTCGAAAGCGAACTGCGGCGTGCCCGTCACCGTCACCGCGCCGTTGAACTCGACATTGAATTGGATGGTGTCCGATATGTCGTAGTAGCCCCCCGTCGTCGTAGACGTCACTTCGATGTTCGACACGCCCAGGGGGTCGTCGTCCACGATGGTGACTGTGGCTGTCTCGGCGCCCGGAGGATGGTCGACCAGAGCAGGAGTCACAAACACATTATGGAATCTCATGTTCCTCAGAGTGATAGTCTCATCGCCTTCGTACTCATCGTCCTCTCTGGTTTGAAGTGTAAAAGTCTTGGTTGCCGTCAACACCGTGCCTGCGGCAGTCCACTCGTTATCCCGGACCTCCAGGGTTTCCGACAAGCCGTCGTAGTCGGTTGATGATGAAGCTGTCCCGTCCTCGGTGTCGAGACCGAACACCAGTGAGCTTCTGGGCTGCGCGACAGAGTCGATGGGGGCGGTGGTGAACACCGTGCCGACAGTCACCGAGTCGCCCTCGGTGACGGAGTAGGCGTCCTGCTGGTGCGTGACCGCCACGGCGAGGCCGGAGCTCGGCACCTTCACCTGCACGGTGGCCACGTTGTTGGGCGGAAGAGCCGGTAGATACCTGTCGCTCTCGCGCACCCTGGTTGTCAGGGGACCGCCCATTTCGGTGGTGAGTTCAAGGAGTTCTAAGCGAAAGGTATGCGTTTCGAAGTTGGGGTTACCGAATGCCCCGGCGTTGGTGTAGTTGCCTTCCCCGGCGAAGTCGACCCACACCGTCAAACTGCTCTTGATGAGCGAGCACGTCAGCGTGAACCTTGGAATCGCTATACCCGGCGTCGCGTCGGGGTACACCGCCGTGATGCTCACGCGCGGGATGGTGCTGCTGTTGGTCACGTTCTGGTCCGCGAACGCCGCCGCGTCGTTGCCGTTCGCGTCCTCGATCACCGAGCCGGTTCCCGGCTTCGCGTAGCTCACCTTCACCGAGCCGTCGTTGTGCGCTATCGGGATCGCCAGCTTCAGCGCCACCGTGCTGCCGCTCACCGTCACGCCGCCGCTGGACGCCAGCGCCGACTCCGCCTCGCTGCCTCCCGCGGGCGTCGCCTCCACCGTGAACGTCGAAGTCGCCGGCACGGACGACGCCTTCAGCGCCTCGTTGAAGGTCAGCGTCAGCGTCAGCCCATCGGCGGCCAGCACCGCCGCGTCCGTGGCGGCAAACTCCGGCGGGGTGCTGTCCGCGAGCGCGTTGTTCACGTCCTGGTCGCCGAAGGTCGCCACCTCGTTGCCGAACTTGTCGACCACCTTGTTGGCCGTGCCCGTCATCGGCTTGGTGTAGGAGACCTTCACGCCCGTATCCGTGTTCGCCACCGCCGTGGCCAGCGTCAGTGTCACCGTGCTGTCCGAGATTGAGGTCGTGCCGCCCAGCGTCTGCGTCGTACCCATACCGTTCTTCACCGTGAAGGCGCCGTTTGCGAGAGAGGCGGCTGCGCCCAGGTCCTCGCTGAACGTCATCACCAGCGACGTGCCGTTTATCCTGGCTTCGACGAACGTCGGCACGACAGTGTCCTGGCTCAGGTAGACCATCCGCTCGGCGTGGCCGAACCAGTTCTGGGAAGGGCTTGTGAATGTGTAAGTGGAGCCTGAGTCGGACCCGGACTTGAAGGCGTAGGCCTGATCGCAGACGTGCAGGGCCACCGTCCTCTTGTCGATGGCGCTCAGGGCGCTTTCCAGTCCAATGATCAAGCTGTTCCCGGCGGTGACTATGGACGAGATCGAGTGGTCTCCGCCTGTAAGCGTGGTGAACGGGGTTACGCTTGTACACCCCACGCCGGAGACGGACTTGTACCCGTACGCGAACGGCGAGACGCTGCCGTCATTACCCAACCGCCACCGCGAACGGATCCTCCTCGATGAACGACGCCCCGCCGGTCAACGTGGGCGCCGCGCAGTGTGCCGCCGCGGTGACCGGCGCGCCGGTGGTTTTATTCTGTGGGCCCTCGCTGTAGCCGACGTCGTCGATGAACCAGACCTGGACAGACACTCTTTTGCCAGCGTCGGCGTCGGTCAGGGTGTAGGTGGGGCCCGTCCCGACGCTGGCCACCTCCGGAGTCAACCCGCCACAGCCGGGGAATCGCCGCCAATTGTATCTAGCGGTCTCGGCGATCCTCGTGGTGCCGCTGGCATCGGTGATACCGAGAAAAGTAACGCCCAGCGTCGCCGGCACGCGGAACACGTTCGGCGCGGTGATCGTGGGCGCGCCCCTGGCCAGGGAGTTGACGACCACGCCGTTGACGCGAAGATACATAGGGCCGAATGAGAATTCAGTGAAGGGGCCGGTCGAAGTTGCAGTCCGAAACTCGCCGTTGTCGGCGATCGTCCATCCTGCGGCACTACCTATGTCCGAGCTGGTTGAATTTACACTTCTCCAACTCAAACCGGCCCCGCCGCCCTCGGCCACCACCCAGTAGGCGGTCGACCGGGGGAGCGGGACGGGCGAGGCCGCTGTGAACGCATAGTTGCCGGGACCTGTAATCGCCCGGGCACCGTTGAGCGCGGCCAAAACCGCTCCCGTTGCGGACCCGCTGTGGAGCGTCACCGTGGGGGGTTGGACGAACCACTAGAGTGACCCGTTGAAAGGTTGAGCTCGACGCCGGTAAGCAGATAGCCCGCTCTGAAAGTCCCGGTGGTAAAGGACTGCACCAAGTCAAGGGTAGTCGCCAGCATCGATTCGCCGTCGAGGGCCTGTCCGACGTTGCTCACCAGGAAAGGGCTGTCGCCCACGTCGCCGACAAAGCCGGTGATGCGCGCCCAGGCGACGTTCGAGGAACTGCCGCGCCACGCATCGCCGGGCCCCAGTTCCCGCATCACGTTGGCGAACGCCCCGGCTACGGACACAGCCTCACCGTCGTTACCCGACGCATCCAGGTGATGAATACCCATGGCATGGGTGCTGCCGTTCTCTGTGAAATGCAGCGTGTACTCAGCGTCAGTTGCCAGGAAGTGCCCGGGACCGGGAGCTCTATACGTCACCTCCTGCCCATTCGTCATCGCAGTCGGGATTTGCACTCTGCCGGGCGCTCTCAACGGAAAACACGTCCCGGTGGGGTCGCCGTCACTATCCGCCTCACATATCGCAAGCCCGGGCGGTGTCGCGGTCCGACTCGCGTCCATGGCATCATCGGGCTTGATACGCAGCTCGACCTTGGTCACCACCCTGCCGTCATAGCCGGTCCCAACCGATGCGGCGGTGGCGAAACCCAGCGCCCTCTCGCCCTCGAAGACGATTTGTGCCCCGCCGCCCTGCACCTCGATCAGGGCTATAGCAGTCTATGCCCGGCCCACGCCGCCATCGCCGAACAGCAGCAGCGCGAACGTCGCGATCAGCGCAAGCGGGATGGACGCCGCGGGGCGCGGGTAGCCGCGCGCCACTTTTCGGCCGTACTCTTCGTTCTCTCGATTCAGCGCTGCCAATTCAAGCCCCCAACTCAAGCTCAAGCCCTCAGCCCCAGAGAGTTACGGGCGACATTACACACTAGCGCTGTTAGATGGCCGTAAGGATCAACGGCATTTTCGCATTAGTTCTTGTGATGTTCCGTGATATGTGAGACAATGCCCCCGATTGCCCCGGATTTGTCCCCTGTTAGGCCGCCGTGAGGCGCGGCGGCCCGCATTCGATTCGAGGAGGTGCCATGGCACGGGAAGCCGACCGCGACCGGGAGATACAGGCCCTAAGGGACGAGACGGATGCGCTCAGGGACCGGCTGTCGAGGCTTAGCGAGGCCAGCCTCCGCATCAACGAGAGCCTGGAATTCGACACGGTCCTGCAGGGTGTCCTGGACTCCGCGCGGGCGCTTACGAGAGCACGCTACGGGGTGCTCACCCTGCTAGACTATGCCGGTGGGATAGAGGACTTCCTCTCTTCGGGCATCAGCCCCGACCAGGCCGAGCTGCTCTGGGAGTTGCCGGAGGGGGATGGCCTGTTCAGCTTTTTCAGCAGTCTCCAGGAACCGGTTCGGCTGGCGGACTTCCACGCCCACACGAGGTCTCTGGGCCTGCCCGACTTTCATTCACCCATGCCCATGAGCCCCTCGCCCTCCTTCCTGGCCGCCCCGATTCGCCACCGGGGCGAGAGCGTGGGCAACATCTTCCTTGGCGAGAAGGAGGTTGGAGGTGAGTTCAGCAGGGAGGACGAGGAGACCCTGGTGATGTTCGCCTCCCAGGCGGCGCTGGTAATCACCAACGCCCGGCGCCACCTGGACGAGCAGCGGGCCAGGAGCTACCTGGAGACGCTGGTAAACACGTCGCCGGTGGGCGTTGCCGTCTTCGACGGGAAAACGGGGGCGCCGCTGTCGTTCAACGGGGAGGCGGCGAGAATCTTCGAAAACCTGAAAGATCCCGACACTTCGCCGGAGGACCTTCTAGAAGTCATTACCATACAGCGGGCCGACGGGCGCGAAATCTCCCTGGAAGAGCTGTCGATGCCCCAGGCGCTGAGCTCGGGCGAGACGGTGCGGGCCGAGGAGATAGTCGTGCGGGTGCCCGACGGGCGCAGCGTGTCCGCGCTGATGAACGCCACCTCGATACTGGGGAAGGACGGCGAGGTCGAGACCTGCGTTGTCACCCTACAGGAAATGACGGCGCTGAAGGAGCTCGAAAGGCTGCGGGCCGAGTTCCTGGCGATGGTGAGCCACGAGCTGCGCACTCCCCTTGCCACGGTCAAGGGCTCGGTCACCACATTGCTGGATCCCACCGCCGCGCTGAACCCCGCGGAGGCAGTTCAGTTCTTTCGCATAATCGACTCCCAGACCGACCGGATGCGCTCGCTGATAAGCGACCTGCTGGACGTCGCTCGCATCGAGACGGGATCGCTTTCGGTTTCCCCGGAGCCTACCGAGCTGGCTGTCCTGGCGAACGAGGCCGGCAGCGCCTTCCGGATCGGGGGACACAAGCACGCCCTTCAAGTCGACCTCCCGACCGAGCTGCCCTGGGTGTTGGCGGACAGGTCGCGCGTGGCGCAGGTGCTCGGCAACCTGCTGTCCAACGCGGCGCGGCACTCGCCGGAGTCTTCGCCCATTCACTTGACCGCCGTCGTGGAGGCTTTCCAGGTCACGATGTCGGTCTCCGACGAGGGCAGGGGCATCTCCGCCGAGAGCCTGCCGTACCTGTTCCGGAAGTTCTCGCGGATCGAGGGGGAGGACAAGGGAGGAGACACGGGGCTGGGCCTTGCCATCAGCAAGGGGATAGTGGAGGCGCACGGGGGCCGCATCTGGGCCGAGAGTGACGGGCCGGGCCTGGGCGCGAAGTTCAAGTTCACGTTGCCGACGGTCGACGTTGGGAGGTGCGTGTCACCGACGCCGCCCACCCGGATCTCCAGCCGTTTCGTGCGGCAGCAGGAGGCCGGACAACAGGTGCGGATTCTTTCGGTGGACGACGACCCGCAGGCGCTCAGGTTCATAAGCAACGCCCTCGTCAAGGAGGGCTACGCGGTGATCGCCAGCGTGGACCCCGGCGACGTGCGCCGCCTGATAGAGGAAGAGAAACCCCACCTGGCGCTGCTGGACCTGATGCTGCCGGGGATCGACGGGATCGAGCTGATGAAGGAGATCCGGGAGACGAGCAACACGCCGATCGTCTTTGTGTCCGCCTACGGCCAGGACCAGATCATCGCGAGGGCGTTCGAGGCCGGGGCCGCCGACTACGTGGTCAAACCGTTTTCTCCTACGGAGCTGGTGGCCCGGATCGAGGCGGCCCTGCGCAGACGGGAGATGCCGGAACCGTTGGGGGTGTACGCCGTGGGCGACCTGACCATCGACTACGCCGAACGCCGCGTGACCATTGCCGGCAGGCCCCTGCGGATGACGGCCATCGGATTCAGGACGCTGGTGGAGCTGTCGGCGAACGCCGGGCGCGTGGTGACCTACGAACACCTGCTGCAGCGGGTATGGGGCGCAGAGCCGGACGGCGACGTGCGGCCGATACGCACCGTGATAAGCACGCTTCGCCGGCAGCTGCGGGACGACGCCGAAAACCCCACGTACATCTTCACCGAGGCCCGTGTCGGGTACCGGATGCCGAAGGACGAGGGGCAGGGGAACGCGGGGCCGGACTGACGGCGGGGGCGGCGCCTCGAGGGGCGCGGCCAGACTTCACCTGCACGCACAGTCTAGGTTCACCGAATCCCATTTTACCTTTGCCGACCACTATGTCGATTCCAGAATCAGGGCCGGGCCGCGTTTCCAGCGTGCTGTAACCGGACGCTTTCAGAATGCTCGCCACAAGATGTTCCAGCTAGTTCCCTGTGAACTTCCGTTGAATTTGCCTGACAATCCGGTCTTGGATTTGCTCATCCAAGTTGCTGTCGAATGCGCGGTCTTCGGCGTCACCAGCCCTGGGTTGGGAGACAGTCTGTGCGGCGCCCATTGAGAAGAGCAAGTCTTGGTCGAAGTTCGAGCGAGGAATGTCGCCTTCACGCATTTCATGGGCGAAACGCCAAAGTTGGTTCGCGGCTGAAGCGGGGACTTGGTCGTGCAGCGCGGTCCTGTCGGCGAAGTCAGTGACACTCCGCTCCAGCCCGAAGTCTATAACCGCGACTCCCTGCTGAAGGGCGAAATCTTCCATTTCGCCGACCCTGCCGCCCTTGACTACCCAGACCGTCATGTTTCTGAATCCTGAATCCTGAGATTGGGGGCGGCTAGGCCAGGGCGGCGTCGGGCAGGGGGGGCTTGACGTCCAGGAGCTCGATGAGGGTGTCCTCTTCCACGGTTTCGTGGGCTATGAGGTACTTGGCAAGCTTCGTCAGCTTGGCCCGGTGCTTGACGATGATTTCCCGCGCGTTGTGGTTGGCCGCGTCGATGAGGTCGAACACCTCGCTGTCGATCGTCTCGGCAACCTGGTCGCTGTAGTTGCGTTGCTCCGAAATCTCGCGCCCCAGGAACACCAGCTCCTCGCGCTTGCCGAAGGTGCGCGGGCCGAGCTTTTCGCTCATGCCGAACCGCGTGACCATGGTGCGGGCGATGTTGGTGGCCTGCTCGAGGTCGTCGCTGGCGCCGGTGGTCGTCTCGTCGAATATGATCTCTTCGGCGGCCCTGCCGCCCAGCGCGTACGCAAGGCGCGCTTCAAGCTGGCGCTTGGTTATCAGGGAGCGGTCCTCTTTGGGGACGAACCGGGTGTAGCCGCCCATCTGCCCGCGGGCCACGATGGAGATCTTGGACACGGGGTCGGCGTGAGGCAGCAGATGGCCCACCAGGGCGTGGCCCGCCTCGTGGTAGGCGGTCATCTCCTTCTCCTTCGGGTTGATCACGCGGCTCTTGCGTTCCGGCCCGGCGATAACGCGGTCGATCGACTCGGCGAACTCGTCGGGCCCGATGATGGTCTTGTTGCGCCGCGCGGCGAGGATGGCGGACTCGTTGACCAGGTTGGCGAGGTCGGCGCCGCTGAAGCCTACGGTCTGGCGGGCCACGCGGCCCAAGTCCACGTCTTCGGCGAGGGGCTTGCCCTTGGAGTGAACTTCCAGTATGGCGGCGCGGCCCTTGATGTCGGGGTTGTCGAGGGTGACCCTGCGGTCGAAGCGGCCGGGCCGCAGCAGTGCGGGGTCCAGGATGTCGGGGCGGTTCGTCGCGGCAATCACGATGACGTTGACGGTGGTGTCGAAGCCGTCCATCTCGACCAGGATCTGGTTGAGCGTCTGCTCGCGCTCGTCGTGGCCGCCGCCGAGGCCGGCGCCCCTGTGGCGGCCCACGGCGTCTATCTCGTCCACGAACACGATGCACGGGGCGTTGCGCTTGGCCTGGTCGAACAGGTCGCGGACGCGCGACGCGCCCACGCCGACGAACATCTCGACGAACTCGCTGCCGCTGATGGAGAAGAAGGGCACGCCCGCTTCACCCGCGACGGCGCGCGCCATGAGCGTCTTGCCAGTGCCGGGCGGGCCCACGAGGAGCACGCCCTTGGGAATCTTCGCGCCGAGGGTCATGAACTTCTCGGGGAACTTCAGGAACTCGACGACCTCCTGCAGCTCCTCCTTGGCCTCCTCGACGCCGGCGACGTCGGCGAAGCTGACCGGCGGGCCGTTGCCCACGAGCATACGCGCCCGGCTGCGCCCGAAGCTGAAGGTCTGGTTGGTGTTGCCCTGGGCCTGTCGCATCATGAAGAACAGGACCGCGCCGAAGAAGATGAGCGGCAGGAAGTTGATGAACAGGCCGATGAAGTTGCCCAGCCCGCTGGTGCCCTTGACCACTATCTGGATGTTCGTGGAGAGCAGGTCGACGCCCGCCTTCTCGAGGATCTCGACGATGCTGGAGCCGTCCTCTTTGCGGGACGTATAGGTCTCGCCATTGGTGGTGGCGATGGTCAGCTTTTCGCCCCGCACCTCGATAGTCTGGATGTCGTTGTGCGCAGCCAGGGCGATAACCTGGTTTATGGGGATCTCCTTGGTGCCTCCGAGGGGTTCGGAGAACAGCGTGAAGAAGATAGCGATAATCGCCACTATCACCAGCAGGTAGATGAAGCTGTTACGCATCCAGCGCGAGTTCATTCGGCCTCCGTCAGGATCGAACCGCGGCCGCGGCAAGTCAATGGTGCTAAGCTAATTCTACATCAAACCCGCCCCAAAGCAAATAAGCCCACGGCGCTCGTAAGAGTTCGGGGTTGGCGGTGGGGTGGTGCGGCGCTGCCACCCTCATCCCCGTATCGAGTGCGGGGCAGGCTCTAGCCTTCCCACATCAAGAGGGGAAGGGCCTTTGGGTCGCGGGGCCGGTCTCTCGTCAGGGGGAGAGTAGCACGGATATGCGTAGGTTTCAAGGGGGCCTTGCCGGCAGCGGCTTTAGATTCCTCGGCTGCGCTCGGAATGACAGGGGAGGCTACACTCGGAACGACAGGGGAGGCTGCGCTCGGAATGACATGTACATGTAGGGGTAGAGGGGATGGCGGTCGGGAGATTGGGGGCATTTGACGACTGTGCTATAGTTGGCCCGCGCCGTGCCCGCCAGGGCGGCCATGACGCGCTTGGATCGCGATTGCAGACTACGCGGAGGCTACCGCAGATGACGATGGACAAGTTCAGCCCCGGCCAGAGCTTTTTGCTGGAGACCGAGGTGACCAGGGAGATGACGACCAACCGCATGGGCAGAGAGGGGGCCGACGTGCTGTCGACGCCGTCGCTGCTGGGCCTGATGGAGCAGGCCAGCATCCGGGTGACGGAGCCCAACCTGCCCGCGGGGCACACCACCGTCGGCTACGCGGTGGACGGGATGCGCCACATGGCGCCCACGACGCTCGGAGGCCGCGTGAGTGTGCGGTCGGAGCTGACGGAGGTGGACCGCAACCGGCTGACGTTCGCGATAGAGGCGTTTGAGGGGGACAAGAAGATCGGCGTGGCGACGCACAAGCGGGCGGTGATACCGACGGGGTAGGGGCGGGGGCGCCCGCTTCGATCGATGCGCCGTTCAGGCGAACCAGATGCCGAGGTACTTGGTGAACCAGAATAGGGCGGCGTATGTGACTGCGCCCGACGCAACCAGGACGATCAGCATGCGGCGGTACTGATATGCGCCACGCACGTTGCAGACACCGCGACCGCGCAGGAACAGGATGACAGCCAACGCCGCTACGGCGAGACCTGCTGACCGGAAGTACCAACCGTAAGTGTAGTAGAGAGTGTCTCCAAGCGTCACCGCTTCGGCAGCGGTCGCCACACCCAGCAATGCCAGCACCACGGGCGATACGCAGCAGGTGATGGCGACCAGACCCGAAGCCAGGCCCACGAGGAGGCCCCTTTTCAAGGACCTGTTCGCTGCCTCAGGCACCGCATTTTCGGGCATTGCCATCCTCGCCTATCCACTCGATTTGGCGAACCTCGCATTCCCATCGGAGTTATACCAAGTTTACCCTAGTTTACAAGATGGCCGTAAACTTGCGTAAACTCTCCCAGACCGGGCGTTCGGGGTAGCTGGAGGCTTAACGAAGAGGATGCTGATGCAACGCAGGCTTGCGACTGGTTCCGTTTGCTTAGGGGGTATTCTACTTAGGTGCGCCATGTAAGAGAAAGGTGCAAAACCCCTGAACATCCGTCAACGCATGCCCGCCCAGCGGGAATTCCACACTATTCGGAGTGTTCGGTTGCGGTGCATAACCGTCGCCCCACTCTTCAAAGGGTGCCTATCTGTGTAGGAAGACCTCGGTGCGGAACTTCGGGCCTAGCTCGCGCTTGACACAAGATAAGATTTTGTTGCACAGTTTCGCTTACCACATAGGTAAGGAGGTGCATCATGACGACAAGGCACGGCACAATTTCGACAGAAGCCAAGATGGAGACAATAGTGGGGAGTGGCTGATGCAGCAGCTGTTCTTAGTCATTCTTGAAAGCGCGACGGCTAACGCTGTCGTACAGGAGGCTAACGGACTTCCCCTCATACAGGACTCGATTCTACTTACCGACCGGTCGTTGCTGATTCAGAGCCACCTGAGCAACCCTCAGTTGGTCGGTGACATGCTCCGCATTTCCGAGAAGGCAGATTCGCCACAAGTGGGGTTGGTTTTCAGACTGAGCGGGTCCTATTCAGGCTACTTCTACCCTCATGTGTGGGAGTGGCTTGCCGCAAAGCGGTCGGAAAGCAGCGTGGCGTGAACGGCCAACCCGAAGCGCGAGAAACCCCAAGTTGTGGGGGCTATCATTCTGAAGGGCTGGACAGTGTAGACACAAGGTTGGCGCGAATCGAAGGCCAAATGCCCCATATGGCGAGCAAAGACGATGTGGCAAATGCCAAGTTGACTTTGATCATGGCATGGGTGGGCGTTGGTGTTTCGCTCCTAGTAGGCGCCATTCTGATAGCAGTCAGGATACTGACGGGATGACATAGGCTTTCCAGCAAGTCACCTGAAACCCAGAAGAAGGCCCGGCGGCCGTTGAACCGACGGGCCTCTATTTTTGTTGCTACAGTCTATCCTCTACACTCTCTGCAGAGTCTCCAAGTTGACCGATACCGACGCGCCCGCCGGGGTTCGACTCCAGGAGTAACTATCTGCGACCGTCAATATATGAAGGGCTTTGCAACATCTATCGTGCAACGGCCTAACCCCCGAAATCAAATGGAGTCCTCTGCCACGCTACCATGCGGCATACCCCCAAATCAAACGGAACCAGCGCCGGAGAGTATGATAAATGGCGAATTGAGCGAGTAAGGGCATCGCCGAGAGAGATGTGCGTCTAGGCCCAGGAGAGATACTGGCTTTGTTGGGGTTAGTTACAGCGTTGCTACTATTCGCTGAGTGGACCGACCCCGATGTGCCGCTGATTAAAACCCTCTTGGGGATTTGATGTCGCGGCCGCCCAGGCACTGGCAATCACTACTATAGTTCTAGCAGAAACGGACTCGGCAAACTCAGGGCAGGCTGCGGTCAGAATACCTTGTCCTCACATCACCAGGCGGGCGCTGCGGGGGCGGGCCTTGCCGCCGTGGACGGACGGCTCGGCGCACCACTTGGCCGCCAGCCAACGCACCGCCTCGTATACGCCGCGGTCGAAGCCGAGGAGGTCGCAAACCACGCGCTCGTCGAGGAGGGCGCGGTTGGGGTCGGCGTCGGCGAGGTAGGCCGGCTTGAGCTGCCTGTCGCGGAAGTCGTCGAAGATCGCCTCGGCTCTGGCAAGCTGGTCGTCCGTGAGGGCGCGGAGGTCCAGCACGGGGAGGGATTCTGCCGAGCGGATGGTGACCCCCGCCTTGCTAGACTGCTGTCGGCTGGAGTGCCACCAGTAGGCGAGCAGGCCCAGGGTGGAGTTGCTCCAAACTGAGAAGGCGTAATCGTGTCGCTTGTCGATGAACTTAACATTCGGCCAGACACGACCACCTATGGACGCTGCGTCTGTAAAGGCAACTGCTAAGGGTTGGGACCCAAAAGTGTAATCGAGGTTCAGGTGGCAACGGCTGGCTGTTGCCCAGATGGTCGCGGCCTTGTCCTCCATTCCCTGCCTGACTTGCAATTGCGAATCCGGCGCACAGACCAGCCGGGTCTCGTTCTTGGCGCTGTGGTTCCAGAGTGACGGATAGGTGGCCGTATCACTTGGGGCGGCCTTGTCGAATGGCCCTCGCGGGGCAGGGCCTGTGATGTCAAGGTGGTACGCTCCCAGCTTGCCCATTTCGCCAAGAAGACTCACGTTAAGTTTTTCCGGCGCGGCTCTGCCTGGAAGCCATAGTTTCGATTGGGACAGAGCGTAAGCAACTTGGCCCAGAGCACCATCCTCAAGTCGCACCACACCCCAGCTTTCGCCGCCACTGCCGAAGGGCGCGATGATTCTCTCACCGGCCTTCTCTTCACCCACCATCAACGGAGTGCCGCCATATGGCCCACTATCAAGCTGCCTCGCAATTGTGCCGTGGTTCAGCCCGTTCGCCAACGAGCTTGCTTGGACGAACCCCTGCGGCCTGCGCCCTAGTGATGTGAATTGGGATTGCCTCCCTGCGGCTTCCTTGTCCATAATTTTGCCGGCAATCACCAGACATTCAGCCATTCCCGTATCTGATGAGAAGGACATGTCCTGCCCGTTTGCGGCAATGCTCAGAACGTCAAGGTCGGTGTACCCTTCTTGAAGCATCTCACGGAAGCCACTCCAAGCCAGTCCGCTTGCGACCGAAAGCGGCAGCACAAGCGCCAGGACTCCACCGGGCTTGAGCTTCTTGTCGGCCAAAGCCGCAAACGCGGAAGCTATGCCGGCGTTGCCGTGGTAACAAGTTCCCTTCTTCAGGGTCTGCATACGCTTCGTCATCTGCCGCTGGGTTGCGTCGCTGGCGCCGAAAGCCGCAAAGGCAGCGGCTATCGTGTCGGCATAAGCACCCTCGCGAGTGACGTTACGAGTAAACGGCGGGTTCATTATCACGAGGTCGAATCCCTCGTCCGGCATGTCGGCGGACACCTGGGCGGCGGTCTCCTCGCCGGTGCTGCCGGTGCGGCTGGCGGGGTCGCTGGTGTTGAACAGCGTCAGCACGCTGGACGACTGGAGCAGCTCCAGCGAGCCTATGGCCACGCTCCCGTCGGTCATGCGTCCGTAGGGCATGGTGTATAGGCGGGAATTCTCGAAGACGGCGGACGGCTCGACGCCCGACAGGGTGGAGCCGGTGATGTGGACGGCGGACGGCATGACGTCGCAGCCGTACAGGACCTCTTCCAACATCGGCTTGTGCAGCGCGGCCCCGTCGCCTCCGGCCCGCTCGTGGCGCGCGGCCAACTGCTCGTACACCGCGGACAGCAGCGCGCCGGTGCCGCAGGCGAAGTCGGCCACGCGCAGGCTGCCGATGGCTTCCGCGCTGGACCAGTCCATGTCGCGCAGCTTGGCGACGGCGAGGCGAGCCAGCAGCGCGGCGGAGGCGGGCAGGGTGTAGAAGGTGGCGAGGTACTTGCGGTCGGCTATCAGCCGCTGAAAGACGCGGCCCGTAAGGTCGTGGGCGTTGTCCACGCCGGTGGCGTTCACCGATTGGGCCGTCTCACGCAGCTCCGTGAGCGTCCGGGCCGCGCTGTTGGCGTCCAGTCTGCCGAGGATGTCCCTGGCGATGGCGAAGATGGGCCAGTAGTTGATGACCAGAATCCGGCTCCAGGCCGCAAGCACGCGCTCCTGGGGGTTGGGCACGCTGAGGCCGCATACCTGGGCCAGCGACTCTATGCCGTCGTGCATTCCGGCGATGCGCTCGTGGAACACGAGGGCGTTGGCGACGATGGCGCTCGCCATGCGGCGGGTCTGGGGCACATTGGCCATGCCGAGCAGGCGGGCGATGGCAACGTTGATGCCGGAGCGTTCGGCGTCGAGTTCGTCCAGGACGTTGGCCGCCTTCTCAATGCCCGCTTCCAGCGTGTCTGTCGCCCTGTCCACGGCGCGTTGCGGCACCGACACGAGCCGCACCATGTCGGCGACGTCATCCACCCAGCCTTCCAGCCAGCCCGATTCGGGGAAGCGGACCGGCTCATCGTCGCCCTCGGTGAAGACGCAGTACGACAGGCGGGCGGACTGCAGCGCGGCGTGGAGGTCGTGGGCCTCGGCGACGTCTTCGGGGTAGCGGAGCGCGATGGCGGCCTCGATGGGGCGGCGTGTGACGGCCACCTCGAGGCCGAGCCGATCTTTGGCCTCCGGCTCGACGGTGGCGGCGGGCAGGTATTCCGCCTCCACGACGACGGGCGCGCGCCCGGGCGCAGTGATGAGGATGTCGGGACGCAACCCCGGCCTTCCGGCGATGGCTTGCGTGTTTTCGGAGATCACGTGGCTGCGCGGCAGCATGGCCTGTAGCAGGCCGCCCATGGCGTTGTTGGCGTTGGGCTCGGTCTGGTGCGGCACGTCTTGGCTCCCTGGCGGCATACGGCGCGCGACCTGGTGCGCGCGGGCGGGTTGAAGCACAGTTTAACACGTGGAACAGGTGTGCGCGGGGGTGTCACCACCATCTGTCACCCCCATCCCCGTATCGAGTACGGGGCAGGCTCTGACCTGCCCCCGTCGAGGGGGAATGGACTATAGGCGTGGCTGGCGTGCGCGCCAAGGGGCGGCTTGCGGTGCTAGGCTATGAGCTACCTAGCCTCGGCGCGAGGAGCCGGCGCAATGAATCCGAGCATGAGCAGGGCAACACGGACGCGGGGGGCGCTGAGGCTTACCGGCGTCCTGGTGGTGATCGCCGTCGCGGGGCTGATGTGGGGATACGGGTGCGGTTACGCCCCGTCTGCATCGGGGCCCGCCTCTGCCCCTGCACCCGTCCAGACGCTGACGGGCGACGAGCTGGCCGCGACCGGTACCGGGCCGGCCAAGAGGGGCGTGACGCCAATCGAGTTTCAGCCGGTGACGGGCGCGGACGTGGCCGAGGCACGTTCGCGACTGACCGCGAGGGGCGTCACATTGGCGGAGCTGGCCGAGGCCTGCGGGTATTATGCCGACAACGGCTGGGCGTACGCCGAGGCCCGGAACGCGGCGAGGAGCGTCGGGCCGCGGCGCGTCGCGGAGGTGGTGACGGAGGTGAGCGCGGTGGCCGAGAACATCGCTATGCCGAGGGAGTGGGTGTCGTCGGTTGCCGAGGGCATCGACAGGCCGGCGGCGGAGTGGACGGAGGCCGAGCGTGACGTTTATGGCCGCGCGGCCATGGTAAGGAAGCGCACGCTCATCGAGCCGTTGTGCGCGCCGTGACGGGCCGCTGCGGCGGACAAGACACGAAGGCCTCCGTACCGCCGAAATGCCGAACGGTGAGCCCAACCCCGCGGGCGGGTTTGAAACCCGCCCCTACCGGTGGGAGGGTCCGGGTGAGGGAGCGTCGGAGTGCCGCGGGGACTTCACCCCCATCCCCGCATCGAGTACGGGGCAAACTCTAGCCCTCTCCCACCGGGAGAGGGGATACGCCGCCGCGCGGGGCGCGTTGTTGTTGTTCTGTATGGCGCGCTTTGCTATACTTTTGCCGCCTGCCGTCCGTATCTCTGCGCGCCCGCGCGCGGCGGCGAACGGCAATGCTGCGCGATTCGCACATATTGAGACATGAGGACTTAAGGAGGTAGACCTTTGAAGTGGATTGACTACGAAAGTCCCCACTCGGTCAGAGAGGCGGTCGACCTGCTCGCCGGAGCCGGAGGCCGCGCCCGCATGTTGGCCGGCGGCACCGACCTGTTGGTGGCGCTCAGGGTCGGGCGCTCGGACGCCGACCTGGTGGTCGACGGAAAGAACATTTCGGAGCTCAACGAGATCACATACGACCCCGATTCGGGGCTCACGCTGGGCGCCGCCGTCCCCTGCTACCGCATCTACGGCAACACGGCGGTGAGCAACGCCTACGCCGGCCTGATCGACGCCGCGACGCTGATCGGAGGCACGCAGATCCAGGGCCGGGCCTCGCTCGGCGGCAACCTGTGCAACGCCGCGCCGAGCGGCGACTCGATTCCCGTGATGGTCGCGCTCGGGGCGACCTGCAACATTGCCGGGCCGAACGGCAGCCGGCAGCTGGCCGTGGAGGACTTCTGCACCGCTCCGGGCCGCAACGCGCTCGAGGAAAGCGAGCTGCTCGTCTCCATTCATTTCCCCGCGCCGGCGCCCAACTCCGGCGCGCGCTACCTGCGTTTCATCCCGCGCAACGAGATGGACATTGCCGTTGCCGGCGTCGGGGCCTCGGTGGAGATCGAGGACGGCGTCTTCAAGTCCGCCCGCGTGTGCCTGGCGTCGGTCGCGCCAACGCCGCTGTTCGTGAGAGAGGCGGGCGAGGCGCTTGTCGGCAAGCCTGTCAACGACGAGAGCGTCCAGGAGGCCGCCAGCATCGCCGAGGAGGCGGCGCGGCCCATCACCGATATGCGCGGCACCATCGAGTACCGCAAGCACCTTTGCAACGTGCTGACGCGACGCGCATTGAACACCGCTATCGAGAGAGCTAGTTAAGGAGGCATAGATGCCCGCGAAGACCTATGTTCAGACCATAATCAACGGGGAGCACGTGGACTTTTTGTGCGAGCCCCGGCAGAGCCTGCTCGAGTGCCTGCGCGACGTGATTGGCCTGACAGGCAGCAAAGAAGGGTGCAACGACGGCAATTGCGGCGCTTGCACGGTGGTACTCGACGGCCGCATCGTGACTTCCTGCCTGGTGCTCGGCGTGGAGGTCGAGGGCAAAGAGATCACGACCATCGAGGGCGTCGCCACGCCGCAGGGGCTTCACCCGGTGCAGACGGCGTTCCTCGAGAACGCGGCGCTGCAGTGCGGCATCTGCACGCCCGGTTTCATCGTCGCATCGAAGGCCCTGCTCGAACAGAATCCCAACCCTTCGGAGCACGAGATACGCTTCTGGCTGGCCAACAACCTGTGCCGCTGCACGGGTTACGACAAGATCGTCCGCGCCGTGCAGGACGCGGCGGTCAAGATGCAGGAGGCCTAGAATGACCACCGCGGACTATGAGCCCAACATGGTGCTGTCGAGCGTGGAGTACAAGGTCGTGGGGACGCGGCCGATACGCCACGACGGCCACGACAAGGTCACGGGGCGCGCGCTCTATGGCGCGGACTTCACAACCGGGGGCCTGTTGCACGCCAAGGTGCTGCGCAGCCCGCACGCCCACGCCAGGATCGTGTCGATCGACCCCAGCAAGGCCCTCGCCCAGCCGGGCGTGCGCGCAGTGGTGACGGCGTCGGACCTGCCGCCCAGCGGCGACAACGTCGGCGCGAAGCGGGACCGCGACAACATTTTCGCCAGCGACAAGGTTCTGTACAAGGGCCACGCCGTGGCCGGCGTAGCCGCCCTGAGCGCCCACGAGGCCGAGGAGGCGGCAGCAAAGATCGAGGTGGAGTACGAGGTGCTTCCGCCTGTGATCACCGTGGAGCAGGCGATGGCCGAGGGCGCTACTCTGCTCCACGACGACCTGTTCACCTCCGAGCTCGGCGAGCAGACCGACACGCCCAGCAACGTTGCCGAGCACTTCCAGCATCGTAAGGGCGACCTCGCCAAGGGCTTCGCCGAGGCCGACGTCATCGTCGAGCGCGAGTACCGCGCGAAGACCGTACACCAGGGCTACATCGAGCCGCACAACGCCACGGCGCTCTGGAACAGCGACGGACGACTGCACGTGTGGTGCAGCACGCAGGGCTCGTTCACGGTGCGCGACTCGCTCGCGTCGCTGCTGGACATGCCGGTTTCGCAGATTCGGGTTATACCCATGGAGATAGGCGGCGGCTTCGGCGGCAAGATCCCGGTGTACCTCGAGCCGGTGGCCGCGCTGCTGTCGAAGAAGACAGGCCAGGCGGTGAAGATGCTGATGAGCCGCGCGGACGTGTTCGAGGCGACCGGCCCGACCTGTGGGTCATGGAGCCGGGTCAAGATAGGCGGTAAGCGCGACGGCACGATCACCGCCGCCGAGGTGGAGCTGGCATACGAGGCGGGCGCCTACCCCGGCTCGCCCGTGGGCGCCGGCGCAATGTGCGCGCTCGCACCGTACGACATCGAGAACGGCGTGGTGGACGGCTACGACGTGGTCGTGAACAAGCCGAAGACCGCCGCCTACCGCGCGCCCGGAGCGCCCAACGCCGCCTTTGCCGTGGAGCAGGCGGTGGACGAGCTGGCGCTGAAGCTGAACATGGACCCCATCGAGCTGAGGCTCAAGAACGCCGCCAAGGAGGGCACCCGCCGCGTGGACGGCCCGACGTTCAACCGCGTGGGCCTGGTGGAAACGCTCGAGGCGATGCGCGACCATCCGCACTACAGCGCGCCGCTGGGCGAGAACCAGGGACGCGGCGTGGCCGTGGGGTTCTGGTTCAACATCGGCTTCGACTCTTCCGTCAACCTGGCGGTGAACGCGGACGGAGCCGTGATTCTCACGGAAGGCTCCACAGACATCGGCGGAACGCGCGCGTCCATTTCGATGCAGGCCGCCGAAGTGCTGGGGATACCGGCCGAGGACATACGCCCGTCTGTGGTCGACACCGACTCCATCGGGTTCACCGCCGTAACCGGCGGCAGCCGCACCACCTTCGCCACCGGATGGGCCGCCTACGAGGCCGCCCAGTCCGTGAAGCAGCAGATGATAGAGCGCGCCGCGTCCATCTGGGACGTGGAGGCGGACTCGGTGAGCATGGAAGACGGAGTCATCAGGTCCACGGCGGACCCTGAGCTCAACATGACCTTCAAGGAGCTGGCAGGCCAGCTCGGGCGCACCGGCGGCGGCATCTCAGCCTCGGCGTCCGTAAGCCCCACAGGCGTGGGCGGCTCATTCTCGGGCAACATCGTGGACTTGGAGGTTGACCCCGACACCGGGAAGACCGACGTCCTGCGGTTCACCGCGGTGCAGGACGTTGGCAAGGCCATCCATCCTTCCTACGTGGAGGGCCAGATGCAGGGCGGTTCTGTGCAGGGCATCGGCTGGGCGCTCAACGAGGAGTACTACATGAACGACGGCGGCGGCATGGCCAACTCGACGCTGCTCGACTACCGCATGCCGACGAGCCTGGACCTACCGATGATCGACACCGTGATAGTGGAGGTCGCCAATCCCGGCCACCCATACGGTGTTAGAGGCGTGGGCGAGGCGAACATCATCCCGCCGACGCCTGCCGTCGCCAACGCGTTGCAGCGGGCGACCGGGACGAGGCTGTTCGAGACTCCGATGAACCCGGTGGCCATCCTGGAGGCGGCAAAGGCCGAGAAGAGCTAGGGTAAACTCCATTCCTGGCCGGCTCTACGCCGGCGGGAAGGTAAGGGCGCAACATAGCGGGGCGGGTTTCTGAGAGGCCCGCCCTGCTTTTGGGTTGCGGAACACAAGGAGACGTCCATAGATAGCTCATCGCCGCCGGACAGGGAATCGGTCTGGAGCATTCCAGGGAGATGGCAAACAGCTTACTTCGTGCTGTTCGCCATACAGAACATTGCGGGCACATCTTTGGTATGCTGGTATGAGATAGCGGTCCTGAACGAAGACGACTCCGTCTTGACCGTCCTGAACATAATCGACAGACTCCCCTCGGTTGGAGTTGGGGCAGCCGCTATCACCATAGCGCTCATGGAGGTCGCACGTACAGTTATGGTTATCGGAGGAAATCTGGAGCGATGGCTCAAGAAGCGAGAACAGGAACGGCTTGACAGGGCCGTCGCGGCAGCGAGGTCAGAGGCGCATGCCGAGGCGCGGTCACAGGCGCTCGCCGAGGTCCAACGCAAATGGGCTGAGTGGAACCAGAGAAGGCTGGACGCCGAGGCGCGCGGCGAGTCGTTCACCGAACCGCCGCCGGATGTCTTGTCCGACGCCGACCGCGAGGTGTAACGAAAAGGACATCGACGGGGCAGCCGCTATCACCATAGCGCTCATGGAGGTCGCACGCATAGTCTCATGGTTATCGGAGGAAATCTGGAGCGGTGGCTCAAGAAGCGGGAACAGGAACGCCTTGACAGGGCCGTCGCGGCAGCGAGGTCAGAGGCGCTCGCAGAGGGACACGCGGAGGTCCAGCGCAAATGGGCCGAGTGGAACCAGAGAAGGCTGGACGCCGAGGCGCGCGGCGAGCCGTTCATCGAACCGCCACCGGATGCCTCGTCCGACGACAACGGCAAGGTGTAACGAAAAGGACATCGACATGGCAACTGTGTTCATCCCATCACTGATGCAATCGCTCACCGCCGGCGAGAACCAGGTCAAGGTGGAAGGCGCCACGGTGCGCCAGATCGTCAACAATCTGGACAGCGTCTTTCCCGGCATGAAGGATCGGCTGGTCGATGGCAATCGCATCAAGCCCAACATCTCGGTCGCCATCGATGGCGAGATTACGCCGATGGGCATGCTGGAGAAGGTGGGCGAGAACAGCGAGGTCCACTTCCTGCCCGCCATCTCCGGCGGACGCTAGCGCCCCGCAGGACAGAGCATATGACTACACAGCTTTTGCCTCTGCCGGAGGACTGGGACAGCGCCCTTGTGGTAATGGCGCATCCGGACGACATTGAGTACGGCGCGGCCAGCGCGGTCGCGCGGTGGACGTCGCAGGGTAAGCGCGTGGCTTACGTGCTGGCGACGCGCGGCGAGGCAGGCATAGACGCCATGCACCCGCGGGAGGCCGGCCCGCTTCGCGAGGCCGAGGAGCGCAGCGGCGCAGCCCTGGTGGGCGTCCAGGCCGTCGAGTTCCTCGACCACACCGACGGCGTAGTCGAGTACGGGTTGCCCATGCGCAGAGACATCTCCAGAGCGATTCGCCGGCACAAGCCCGACACTTTGATAACCGGCAACTTCGAGACGACCTGGGGCGGCAGGGCCTTCAATATGGCGGACCACCGCGCTGTTGGCCTGGCGGCCCTGGACGCCGCGCGAGACGCCGGCAACCGCTGGATCTTCCCCGAGCTGCTGGACGACGGCCATGAGCCCTGGAGCGGAGTAAAGCGAGTGCTCATAGCCGGCGCGAATGCGCCCACCCACGCCGTGGACGTCACGGACTACATCGATCTGGGCGTGGCCTCGCTCGAGGAGCACCGCGCCTACATCGCGGGGTTGGGCCAAGACTTCGACCCCGACTTCTTCCTGCGCATGAACGCCAACTCCGTGGGCGAGCGCTTCGGCTGTGACTACGCCGTGAGCTTCCAGCTACTGGCGATCTAACCCGCACACACACCCTGACAAAGGAGAACGGCCAAATGGTCGACACAACCGACAAGCAGATCAGAGGCGTCATCGTACCAATACTCACGCCGCTCAACGACGACGAGAGCGTGGACACGGCCTCGCTGAGGCGGCTGGTGAACTATCTAATCGACAACGGGGCGCACGGCATATGGGTGTCGGGCACCACCGGCGAGTTCGCGGCGCTGTCGGACAGGGAGCGCGTGGCGAGCATCGAGGCCGTCGTCGACGAGGTCGACGGCCGCGTGCCCATCATTGGCAACGTGTCTCAGCCCAGCACCAAGTTGTCCATCGAGCTGGCGATGGCGGTGCGGGAGTGTGGGCTGGACGGAATAGCCTTCACGCCGCCCTACTACTACCCCAACGCTCAGGACGAGATCGGCGACCACTACCGCTACATAGCGGACCGCGTGGGCGGCCCGGTTTGGGTGTACAACATCCCCGTGACCGTCAAGACGGCCGTCGCGCCGGGCACCGTCGCGGCGTTGGCGGGCGAGGGCGCGGTCGTAGGCGTGAAGGACAGCTCCGGCGCCGGCGAGCTGCTGGCAGAGCTCAACATACTGTGCGACCAGGGCGACATAGATCTGCTGCGATTCCTGGGCACGGTCTTCAGAATCACGACGTCCGGCGCGGTAGGTGTACACGGCGTGATACCCGGCGTCGCGAACCTCGTGCCCGCCATCGCTTCCCGCGGCTGGGAGGCGGGCGAACGCGGCGACTCCGAGACGGTGCGCGAGTGCGACGCCAAGCTGCTAATCGCCAACGGTGTCGCGCGTGTGGCGAAGGGCGGCGGCGCGAACGCGGCCAGCTTCTCGGCCATGAAGTCGTCTCTCAAGCTGATGGGCGTGCTCGACAACGACACCGTGTCGCGGCCGCTCAGGCCGCTGACCGACGACGAGAAGGCCGAGCTTCCCGCCATCCTCCGGCGGCTCAACCTGCTGGACTAGCCGGACACGATGCGCGGGCCGGCAAGTCACTACGTCGACATTGACGGCATAAGGCTGCACTACGCGGACTGGGGAGGCGACGGCCCACCGCTGCTATTCGTGCACGGCGACATGCGCACCAGCCGTAGCTGGGACGCCGTGGCGCGCGACCTGCGACACCGCTTTCGCGTGCTGGCCGTGGACTGCCGCGGCAGCGGCGACAGCACCTGGACTGATTCGGGCTACCGCTTCAGCGACAGAATTTCGGACCTGAGCGGCTTCTGCGACGCCATTGGGCTGCGCGACGCCGTTGTGGTGGCGCACTCCACCGGGGGCGTGGTGACGACGCTGGTTGCCCACCGGTCCCCGGGCCTGTTCAGCCGGCTGGTGCTGCTGGAGCCGATGATAGTCGTCGACGAGGCATTCCAGCGCCGCGTCTCCCGTGTCGACTCGCCGCCCCGGCCGCGCCGCACGTGGCCCAGCCGCCCCCAGATGCTCGACTTCCTGACGCGGCATCGCGCCGCCGGCCGTTGGCGCGCCGACGTCATTCGCGACGTGGTGGAGTTCGAGACGATGGAGCTACCCGACGGCTCGATAGACATGAAGTGGGCGCAAGTCTCGATGGCCTGGGAAGAGCGTGACGGCGACTACGTCGATCTGCGCCCGGCGTTCCGTGAAATGGGCATGCCGATGCTGTACATAGTCAGCGTCGAGCGCAAGAAGGACTACCCGATACTCGACGAACTGAAGGCCGAGATTCCAGACTTCCACGTTCTCGCGGTGAACGACACGGGCCACAACATGTACATGGAACGCCCCGACGCCGTGTCGAGCGCAATCCTCGAATTCACAGCCGGGCGGGAACTGCCGCCGGTGGTGTGAGGGCGGCGCCTGTATCCGCCTTCACGCCTTGCAGAGTAGAGCAGGCGGGTCGCGAACCGCCCCTTCGCTTGGGGGTTACCCTCGTTCTCGGCGGCGCACCCTACCCCAGCGAGCTACCTGAACGGGCCGTCGCGGGCCTGTAGGAACGATTGCAGCCCCTGTTGCTGTCGGATGTCGTCCAGCGCCTGCTTGTCGGCGTCTGGCGTCATGCTCTCGATCATCCGCAGCATCAGGTGGTGCTCGAACGCCTCGGTGAAGCCCATCTTCTCGTACGCGGCCTTGATGCTGCGCTTCATCATCTGCGTGCCGAACGGGGGCACGCGGGCGATGCGCTCGGCGACGCTGCGGGCCTCTTCCATCAGCTTGTCCGCCGGCACGACCTTGTTGACCATGTTCCATTTTTCGGCGGTGCGGGCGTCGATCATGTCGCCCGTATAGTAGAGCCAGTGCAGGTGGCGGAACGGCACCATGTAGGGCAGCATGATGGCCGGGGAGTGCGCCACGTGGCGGATTTCCGGCTCGCCGAAAACCGCCTCCTCGGAGGCGATCACGATGTCGGCGGTCATTGCCAGCACGTTCCCGGCGGCCACCGCGTGGCCGTGCACCGCGCTGATGGTGGGCTGCCTTAGATTCCACAGTTTCATGATGGCGCGCGGCGGCAGATGCGTCGCGTCCCAGTTGGCGGTACTGGGCTTCTCCTCGTATGTCTGCCCGGGCGAGATGTCGAAACCGGCGGAGAACGAGCGCCCCGCGCCGGTGATGATAACCGCGTTCACGTCATGGTCTTCCTGGACGTCGTCCAGGGCGTGATTGAACTCACGCAGCAGGTCCGCGCTGAGCGCGTTGCGCTTCTCAGGCCTGTTCAGCGTAATGGTGGCGACGCGGTCGCTCTTTTCCAGCAGGATGAATTGGTAGTCCATGGGCTTTCTCCGTGCCACTTAGATTCCTCGACAAGCTCGGAATGACAGTTGGCGGCTAGAATGACAATTGGCGGTTAGATGAGCAGTTCGCCGGCGCGCTTTACGACACGCCCGCGGCTGACGATTGTGTTCACGTCGTGGAGCGCGCGCACGTCGGCCAGCGGGTCCCCGACCACCGCCACCACGTCCGCCGCCTTGCCAGGCTCGAGGGTTCCCGTCTCGTCCAGTATGCCCAGGCAGTCAGCGGAGGTCTGGGTGGCGCACACGATCGCCTCCATCGGCGAAATTCCCATGTTGTCCACCATCACCTCGGGAATGTAGGCGAAGTCGTCGAATCGGGCGTTTGTCATGCCCGCGTCCATCCCGGTTACGAACTTCACTCCGCGATCCCACATGTCCCGCAGGATCTCGAACCGCCGCCTCGGGTCGCCGAAAGCGCGGCCCGCGGGCCGCTCGCGCCCGCGCATCTGGTTGAGCCGGCTGAGGGCGAGCGTCGGATCGACGTAGATGCCCTTCTCGGCCATCACGTCCGCGACGTCCGGGTCGTAGTCATAGACGTCGTCGGGGTCCTCGGCGAGCCAGGTGCAGTGGATGAGGTTGTGGATGCCGGCTTCGACGCAGTAGCGCACTCCCGCCGCGGCGTGGCAGTGGGCCGCGACCCGGAGTCCGAGACGCTCCGCGTCCTCGACCGCGGCGCGCAGCGTCTCCGCCGGATACTGGGGCGCCCGCGTGTTGGTTCCTGGGGTGAAGCCGCCGCCGGTGGACATTATCTTGATGCAGTCGGCGCCCAGCTTGAACTGCTGCCTGACCGCCTTCACTACCTCTTCGGCGGTATCGGCCTCGGTGCCGAACATGTTGCAGTGTCCCGCGGTGGTGGTGATGGGCGTTCCTGCAGCGAGCAGGCGGGGGCCGGGAATGACGCCGCTCTCGATTGCCTCTCGAATGGGAAAGATGACCTGGTTCTTGCTGCCCAGGTCTCGCATGGTGGTCACGCCAGAGCTGAGCGCGGCGCGCACCGCCTGCACCCCGCGCATGATGAGCGTGGCGTCGCTTTCGGTGGTGACGTGGCGGTAGGCGTCGGCCTCGGCGCTGCAGTGTATGTGGGTGTGCGCCTCGACGAAACCGGGCAGGATGGAGCCTCCCCGTACCTCGATCTCGTTGATCGGCTCATCCGGGTTCAGGCGCAACTCGTCGAGCGCGCCGACCTGGGCGATGCGGCCGCCATCGACGAGCACGGCGCCGTTTTCGATGGGTGGCGCGCCCGTCCCGTCAATCAGCCTGTCCGCCTTCAAGAGCAGCTTCAAGGGCGCACCTCCAGCAGCACGGATTGCCTGGTTCGGCGTGGGTCTTACGGCGAGCGGGAGCCGGGCGCCCGCTCGCGCCGGGGGCAATTATAGCATGAGTGAGGGTGGGGCCCTACAGAGCGAATGCGTGTGTGTCTGAGGCGGACCCGGCACACTGTCTGTGGCCTTTGAATCCGGTCCGGAAATTGGCGGCTTTGGACTCGGGCAAGCGGTGTATATTTTATGTGTGAGGCAAGTGCATGCGAGATGGAGGTCTGACCGACTGAGTTCCGGCGGGTGGAACGAGCGAGTTTTCTAATTTGGAAAGGAGGACTGTGATCGATGAGAAAGGAGAAATTATCAGGGTATGGCGCGTGTTTTCGCAGGTTGGGGGTTGCTAGTGAGCGCCAATAATTGTTTTGAAAGGGCTGTCACCAGAATTAAGACTTTGGAGGTAGAGGAATGAATAGTGGAGTGAACTATGAACAGGGCTTTCCGGATGAAATAGAGGTAGGTGGTGAAATGAAGCAGGCCACAACGCACTTAAAGAGTAGAGCAAGAGAGAGGCCAGAGCTAACTCCATCTCGTATCAAATATGTGCTAGAAAATCCGTTAGTGAGCGTCATATCACGGGATAGAAGAAATAGAGATAGCAGGATGTATTGGGGTCGAGTCATGTACAATCAAGCACACAAGCTTATGCGAGTTGCTCTATCTATAGACGGTGAAAAGATAGCAACTGCACATTTGGACGATAAGGCAACTCAATCATGGCAATTGGGTGAAACAACGTACTTTGAGAGGGCACGTTTTCGAGATATTGAGGTTCGCGATTTGTTTTTTGCGACAGGATTATGACGCGGAAATTGACGCGGTTGGCCTGAGTTCGGGCAAGAAGCGTGACGAAGCGACGGATCTGGAAGATGAGCCGTTCGTCATCATAGACATAGCGGAAGGCAAGTATGAACCTATTGCCCTGGAGGTTATCGGCATTAGTGGCGATTTCCCCTTGGAGCAGAACGAGGCTTACTGCGTTGAGACCGATACTCTCACTTTCGGGACGATGCCCGAAAAGGCCGATCTGGTCGTCGAAAACGACGACCTGGTAGCCTACTGGCGATTCGACGGCCCTGACTCGGACGACTATACGGCGGTGGCGGTCGACCTCCGAAATGCGACGAGGCACTTGGCGCCGGCGATTGCCGCATTCAAGAAGAGAGGGGCCCGCGAACGGTAGGTGCCGTTAGCCAATCGCGCGACGTATAGCGAACATGGCCGCACAACTGCGCGCCGCTGAATTGCCATTGCCTCGCGGCGAGCAATGGAGCGGGTTCCCGTTTTCGCGGGAAAGCCAATTGGGGGCGCGGCCCCTGTGGTGAACTTGCGCCTGATTCTGTAAGCGCCGGAGATGCCCGCATGATGCGAACCGCAAAGGCCCTGCTGTGGTTTACGCTGGTGTACAACGTCTTTGAGGGCGTCCTTGCGCTCTGGTCGGCGGCGATGGCGCGCAGCGTGGCGCTGGCCGGGTTCGGGCTGGACAGCTACCTCGAGGTCGGCGCTGCCGCCTTGGTGCTTTGGCGGCTCAGCGTGAACGACGAGGAGCGCGGCGAGCGCATCGAGGGCCGGGTGGTGCGGCTGATAGGCTGGACGTTCATCGTGCTGTCGATCGGAATAGTCGCGCAGTCCGTCTACACGCTGTCGCAGCGGACCGGCGCCGACGAGTCGATGCTTGGAATCGCGGTCGCCGCGGCGTCCGTCTTGGTCATGCCCGTCATCGCTCTTTGGAAGTTGCGCGTCGCCGCGTCGGGCGGCCTCCACTCCATCGCCATCGAGGCCAAGGAGACCATCGCGTGCTCCTACCTGTCGCTGACGCTGCTCGCCGGGCTGGTCGCCAACGCCCTGCTGGGCTGGTGGTGGCTCGACGCGGTTACGGCGCTGCTGCTGGTGCCGTGGCTGTTGCGCGAGGGACTGGAGGGCGTGCGCGGCGAGGAGCACGAAGAAGCCGGCTCGCTGTGCTGGTGCCGCGCGTGCCTGTTCGGTCTGCGCCAGTGCCGGGCCGCGTGCTGCGCGGCCTGAGCTAGGCGTCCAACAGCGCGTCCACCTCCGCCTTCTCCTCCGGAGTCATCGCCCAGTCCGAGGCGTTCGCGTTGCTTTCCACCTGGTCCGTTCGAGTCGCGCCCGCTATGACCGAGCTGACGTTGGGGTTGGCGAGCAGCCATGCGA
Organism: Dehalococcoidia bacterium; assembly: GCA_965226695.1. Lineage (GTDB taxonomy): Bacteria > Chloroflexota > Dehalococcoidia > Lucifugimonadales > CATOSD01 > CATOSD01. The sequence goes on along the minus strand of OZ245405.1, from coordinate 917,247 downwards.
AGGCGATCTCCAACACCCCGTGGCCCCTGTCGGACGCGAACGCCTCCAGGCTCTCGAGCAGGTCGAAGTTCTTGTCGCTGAACATGCCCCTGTCGCCCTCGGCCAGTCGGGTGCCCTCCGGGGCACCTTGCCCGCGCCTGTACTTGCCGGTGAGGAAGCCGCTGGCGAGTGGGAAGTAGGGCAGTATGCCGACGTCGTACTCCCTGCAGAAGGGCACCAGCTCGGCCTCGATGGTGCGCTCCATTATGCTGTAGTGGGGCTGCACGCTGACGAACGGCGCGAGGCCGTAGGTCCTGGACGTCCAAATGGCCTCGCAGACCTGCCAGGCCATGAAGTTCGAGCATCCGACGTAGCGGACCTTGCCCTGCCGCACCATGTCGTCCAGCGCCTGCATCGTCTCCTCGATGGGCGTGTCCTCGTCGGGGAAGTGGACCTGGTACAGGTCCACGTAGTCGGTCCGCAGGCAGCGGAGGCTCTTTTCGAGCTCGGACATGAGGTGGAGGCGGGACGCTCCCTTGTCGTTGGGGCCGTCTCCCATGCTCATGGCGGCCTTGGTGGCGATAAGGGCGTCCTCGCGCCGTCCCTTCAGCGCGAGCCCTATATACTCCTCGGAGCGCCTGTCGCCGCCGTAGGTGTTGGCGGTGTCGATGAGGTTGATGCCCACCTCCAGCGCGCGGTCGATTACCGCCGCCGTGCCGTCCGGGTCCACGCGCCGCCCGAAGTTGTTGGCGCCAAGCCCTATCTCAGATACCTTCAGCCCGGAGTTTCCAAGTCTTCTGTATTTCAAGCGATCTGTCCTCTTTCTGGTTGTATTCTGGGGAACACCCCACCAGGGGGTCCATTGGAGTTTGGGGGATGCCCACTTGTGTGGGCGGGCCAGCTCGGGCGGTCCGCGGATCGCGCCTGCGTTTCGGCGTGGGCCTAGCCGGCCGGGTGCTTCCGCGCGACGAGCAGGCCGTGCTCCCGCGACACCCTGATGGCGAATGGCGCCGAGTCGATGCGCAACGCCATTTCGCGGTCTTGGGGGTCGAAGTGGGGCCGCTCGGGGTCGCCGTACTTCTGCGCCTCCTCACCTGCCATGACCAGGCTGCGCACCGCGGAGTGGTCGGGCGTGCGCCCCAGGAACAGGTTGCGCATGTAGAGCGCGCACTGCTCGTCCTCGTCGGTGCGCTCGCGTCCCTCCGCACCCATGGCGACGATGGTCACCAGTTCGGGGGCGTCACGGCGCACGGCGTCGATCGTAGCCTGGGCGAGCACCAGCGATCCGGCGAATATGCTATCGGCGTTGGCCGCGGCGCTAACGCCCACGGTGCCCGCGCGGGTGGACTGGATGAGCGTTTTGCCGCGCACATCGGCCTTGGAAAGTTCGTGGGGCGAGTTGCCGAAGTCGAATCCGGGCGGCCTCTTGCCGTCCACTTCGCCCATGCACAGCTCGCCGACGCCCCGGACGCGCAGTGCGAGAGCCTCTTCCACTTCGGCGACGAGCACGATCTTCAAGGCGCCGCGGGAGAACGCGACCGCCGCGGTGGTGAAGGCCCTGAACACGTCGATGATGATGACGGTTCCCTGGGCCTCCCGTGCGTCCCTGAGAAGGCTGCCCATCCTGATTTCCATGCGAGATCGCCTCTTGACCGATTACGGTGTTCACCGGCGCATGGGGGCGCCGGCAACCGCCAAGGCGATTATAGACGGGCCCCATCACTCAATCAAACGGCATTGAGCGGGGGTGGCCTCGAAAAGTCTGTCCCATTTTGTTTCATCTGTCCCGTTCCGCTCCGGGTTCCTAGCTGGGATGGACGGTTGGCGGTGGCGGACTGGGACGCTGGTGTGACTGATAGGAACCTGGATTTGCCGGGATCATACGGAAGCGGGACAGCCTGCCAGGGGTCCAAGCCGCTCCTTCGGCGACGCGAGCCGGCCGGGTCAGTCCTTTGTCGAGGGCGAAAGTAGCACGGATGTGCGTTGGAATCAATAGAGCTTGGCGGGTTTTGGCCCGCTCTTCGTATTTCAAGGCACGGCCATTTTGAACTATGCCTGTCGTATAGCGGCAGGCTACATGTACGGGTGCCGGCTTGACACTTGGAAGCCGGATGCAAGAAACTAACGGCCTAAACACCTCCAAGTGCTCAAAGGCAACTAACGATGACAGCCAAAGACAAGACTGTTCAGCTTCAATTCACTCCCGAGGCGAAGGAACTGCTCACGCCGTTCAGGAAGCGCGCACTTGAAATGCTGTATGAAATTGGATGCAAGGAACTCGGGCTAGCTCTCGAGTCGGCCGCTGTGGCCGCGCACTACGATTACTCCGAGCCGGTGCCGCCGATACTGATGCTTACCTTAACCGCCGACGTGGACCGGCACGAGTGGTCACGGTCACATAAAGCGATTACACACGCCGAGGTGAAACAGGCGGCCTCCTGGACAGATGCCGAAAGAGCGGACTCGGCGAAGATGGTGTATTTCCAATTGGTTCCCTTGAGGCTATGAGGTCGCTTGACTTCTACTATCTTGGGCGGCGGCTGGCCGAGTCCGCGATTACAGAAGCCGAGTACCGAACTGCAATTGGCCGGCTCTACTACGGGCTACACCACGAAGCTTGCTGCCGATTCTTCAGAGAGAATCCAGACTCATCACCGTTGGGGCGCGGCAGCCGACATCGAGTTCTCGCTGAGCGATACGGCGGACAAAGGAACGAATCGGAACAGCGAATCGCCCGTTTGCTAACACAGGCCTCAACAATTCGGAACTTAGCTGACTATGAACTGTCTGAAGCCATCAGATACGAGGATCGCGAATACAGTGCTCGTGAACTGTTGGATGTAGCACTTGTGATTTCGGCAGATCTCCTGGCTGAATTGGAGTCCTTTTCGCCGGGCGAGGCGCCCGAGGGCTGCGATTGTCCTACGGCGCGGGTTTAGGCCCCCGCGCTTCGCTCGTGGCCCGAGGCTTGCTTCGCTCCGGATGCGCGGGGCCGCCACCACCTCGGCAGAGCCGCAGCGATGACCACCAGCACGAGCGCCTGCACTGACGTCGCTATGGCGATGAGCATGGTGGCGTCGAAGAAGAACGCCTGCGGGAACATCGCTATCAGGTAGTCGCGGCGCGGGTCGAGTTGCCAGAGATCGTTGGCGAAGCTGACGAGGTGAAAGGCCAGGAACAGCCTGTCGAAGCCCGCCAGCGACCCGACCCCGGCCAGAAATACGATGCCGAGCGTCAGGCCGCCGCCGTAGCCGGCGTACCGCGCCAGACGCGCCAGGAACGGCCGCCGGTAGAGGGCGAGGCCGAACGCGCCGAACGCCAGCATGTACAGCCCCGTAGCCTCGTGCACCGCGTAGACGCCTCGCACCAGTCCCTTCACGTCCCTCATGTGCAGTATCTCGCGGTCGTTGTACAGGCTTGGCACGTCCACGCCGCGCACGGTCGTGGGCACTATCAGGTACTCGGAGTCGTCGTTGAAGTAGGCCCTGATGCCCGCGGCGACTTCGAGCAGGTCTTCGCGCTCGATGCCCGTGTAGGCGGGAATGTCGTAGCGGTCGAAGCCGTAGCTGTAGAGCGCTGGGGCGTTGATGACCACGCGCACGCTGCCCGCTATCAGGAACACTGGCACGGCTGCCACGAACAGCACCGTCGCCAGCGTGCGCAGCCATGCCGCGGCGAGCTTTCGGCCGGATGATTCGATATCGTCTACTCCAGTCTGGCGGTGTGCGGCAATGATAGCAGCTTTGCGGGCGGCGCTCCCCATGGACGCGGCGTGTTCCGCCGCTTGGCATGTTGCGGTTGTGGTAGCATCTTCGCGGGGGCGGCAGATCGAGTTGCGGCAAGTTCCCCCCAGGCTAACAGCGGTTCGGAGGTCCACATGAGCGTCTCCCGCGATTACACGCACGACTTTGCCGGCGCGTCGGCGATTATGCGCCATCTGCGCGGCCCCGACGGCTGCCCGTGGGACAGGCAGCAGACGCGCGACGACCTGAAGGCGCAGTTCCTGGAGGAGTGCTACGAGCTGGTGGAGGCCATAGAAGAGGGCGATGCTTCCAAGATGGTGGAGGAGCTGGGCGACGTCGTGCTTCACGTGCTGTTCCAACTGGAGATCGGCCACGAACGCGGCGAGTTCACGGCGGAGGACGTGTTCGGAGGGCTTATCGACAAGCTGCGCCGCCGCCATCCGCACGTGTTCGGTGACGCGGACGCGGGCGACGCCGACGAGGTGATGGCCAACTGGCAGGCGATCAAGCGCAGCGAACGGCGGCAGGCAGGCGAGTCGATACTGGACGGCGTGCCCAGGGGGATGCCGGCGCTATCCCACGCCCAGGCTTTGCAGCAGCGCGCCGGCCACGCGGGCTTCGACTGGGACGAACTGTCCGGCGTGCTGGACAAGGTGGCGGAGGAGGTGGGGGAGCTCGCGGAGAGCGAAAGCGCCGCCGAGCGCGAGGCCGAGTTCGGCGACCTGCTGTTCGCGGCGGTCAACGCGGGGCGCTGGCTGGATCTCGACGCGGAGGGCGCGCTGCGGCAGGCGAACGCGCGATTCTACCGGCGGTTCGAGCTGATGGAGCGGATGTGCCGCGACCGGGGGCTGGCGTTCGAGGCGCTGCCGCTCGACGACAAGGAGCGGCTGTGGCAGGAGGCCAAGCGCCGCCTGGCGCGCGGCGGCGGTGACGCACCGACAGGCTAGCGGGCTGCCGCCACCGGCTGGCGTTGGGCGAGGACCGGCGCGAGATACCGCCCAGTATGGGAGTGCTCCATCGCGGCCACGTCCTCCGGCGTACCCTCAGCGACCAGGTATCCGCCCTCGTCGCCCGCGCCGGGGCCAAGGTCGATTATCCAGTCGGCGCTCTTTATCAGGTCCAGGTGGTGCTCGATGAGCACGACGCTGTTGCCGGCGTCTACGAGCCTGTGCAGCACTCGCAGCAGGTGGGAGCAGTCCTCGAACGATAGCCCGGTGGTGGGCTCGTCGAGGATGTACAGCGTGCTGCCTGTCGCGCGCTTGGACAGCTCGGTGGACAGCTTGACCCGCTGCGCCTCACCCCCGCTAAGCTGTGTCGCGGGCTGCCCGAGCCGGATGTAGCCCAGCCCGACGTCGCTCATCGTCTGCAGCTTGTTGCGGACGCGGGGGATGTACTCGAAGTGGTCCAGCGCCTCGGTGACGGTCATGCTCAGCACCTCGGCGATGTTCCTGCCACGGTAGGCTATCTCGAGGGCCTCGCGGTTGTACCTGCGGCCCTCACATATCTCGCAAGGCACTGTCACGTCGGGCAGGAACTGCATCTCGATGTTGATGTAGCCGTCGCCCTTGCACGCTTCACAGCGCCCGCCCTTGACGTTGAACGAGAACCTGCCCGGCTTGTAACCGCGCACCCTGGACTCCGGCATCGTGGCGAACAGCTCGCGTATCGGCGTGAAGGTGCCGGTGTAGGTGGCGGGGTTGCTCCTGGGGGTGCGCCCGATGGGGGACTGGTCGATATTGACCACCTTGTCCACGTTATAGACATCCTCGATGGCGTCGAACTTGCCCGGCCGGTCTTTCGCCCTGTAGAAGAGCTGCGCGAGCCGCTTGTACAGCACCTCGTTTATCAATGTGCTCTTGCCCGAGCCGGATACGCCGGTCACGCACACCAGCGACCCCAGGGGTATGCGGACGTCGACGCCCTTGAGGTTATTCTGACTGGCGCCGCGAATGGTGATAGCCTTGCCGTTGCCCGCCCGACGCTCGGCGGGCAGCGGGATTTTCTTGCGGCCTCCCAGGTACTGGCCGGTGAGCGAGTCCGGGGTGTTGATGATGTCTTCCAGCGTGCCGGACGCGACAACGTGGCCGCCGTGCTCGCCCGCGCCCGGCCCCAGGTCTACGATGTGGTCGGCGGCGCGCATGATCGCCTCGTCGTGCTCCACAATCAGCACGGTGTTGCCTATGTTTCGCAGGCGCTTCAGCGTCTCGATCAGCCTGTAGTCGTCCGCCGGATGCAGCCCGATGGACGGCTCGTCACACACGTAGAGCACGCCCAGCAGGCCGGAGCCTATCTGGGTCGCAAGCCGTATGCGCTGCGCCTCGCCGCCGCTCAGCGTGGACGCCGTGCGGGACAGGGTGAGGTAGTCCAGCCCGATGTTGAGCAGGAACCCCAGCCTCCCCTCGATCTCCTTCAGAATCTGCGAGGCGATGGTCTTATCCCGGTCCGTGAGAGTCTCTCCCCCGGACGCGCCGTTGGACGACGGCGCCACGCCCGATATGCCGCGCATCCACTCCAGCGCGTGACCTATGGACTTGTCGGTGACGTCCATGATGTTCACGCCGCACACGGTCACCGCAAGCGCCTCGCGCTTGAGGCGGCGTCCACCGCAGTCCTGGCAGGGCCGGGCCGCCATGTAGCGCTCGATCTCGGTGCGCACGTAGTCCGACTCGGTCTCCTTGTAGCGCCGTTCCAGGTTGTTCACCACACCCTCGAACGAAGTGCGCCAGCGGTAGGTCTTGCCCCTCTGGGTCTCGTGGCTGACGCTGATCGACTTGCCCTTGGTGCCGTAGAGCACCACGTCCAGGTCCTGCTCGGCCATGTCGTCCACGGGCGTGGTCGTGTCGAACTTGTAAGCCTTCGCGACCGACTCGAGCTGGCTCCTGTACCAGGGGCTCATCGAGCCCGTGCGCGCCCACGGCTCGATTGCGCCCTCGCGAATGGCGAGGCCTTTGTCGGGCAGGACCAGGTCGGGGTCTATCTCCAGCTTGTACCCCAGTCCGGTGCATCTCGCGCAGGCGCCGTGCGGATTGTTGAAGCTGAACGTTCTGGGCTCGAGCTCGCCCAGCCCGATGTTGCAGTGGACGCAGGCGAAGTTCTCGGAAAAGAGCAGCTCGTCGCCGCCAACGACCGATACGAGCACAACGCCGTCGGCCATTCGGAGCGCCGCCTCCAGCGAGTCGGCCACGCGCCCGGTCTCGGCGCTCTGGCCGATAACCAGCCGGTCGACGACGACCTCTATCGTGTGCCACTTCTGCTTGTCCAGGTCGAACGACTCGGACAGCTCACGCACCTCGCCGTTTACGCGCACCCGCACGAAGCCGGACCGGCGCGCGTCCTCGAACACCTCTTTGTGCTCGCCCTTGCGCCTACGGACCACCGGGGACATGATCTGTATTCGGCTGTCCTCCGGCAGAGACAGCACGGCGTCGGCTATCTGCTGGACGGTCTGGCTTTCGATGGGACGGCCGCACTTGTAACAGTGGGGGCGGCCCACCCTGGCGAACAGCAGCCGCAGGTAGTCGTAGACCTCGGTCACCGTGCCCACCGTGGAGCGCGGATTGTGGGACACGCCCTTCTGGTCGATGGAGATGGCGGGGGACAGGCCCTCGATGTAGTCGACGTCCGGCTTGTCCATGCGGCCCAGGAACTGACGCGCGTAGGACGAGAGCGACTCGACGTAGCGGCGCTGGCCCTCGGCGTAGATGGTGTCGAACGCGAGTGAGCTCTTGCCCGAGCCGGACACGCCGGTCATGACGACCAGCTTGTTGCGCGGAATGGTGACGCTTACGTTCTTGAGGTTATGTTCGCGAGCGCCGCGAACGACTATGTTCTCAAGCGGCATCGTGGATGGTCCTCCGTCGGCCCGGTCTACACGGGACCGCGCCTCCCACGGCCCGCCAGAACATTCTACCACCGAATCGCCCAGCCGGGACCGGCCTGGTGGACCTCGGCCACACGGTTCCAGGCTCGGCGCCTTGGCCTATTGACGCTGGCGGCGTTTGACACGCTATCTGGCGAGTGCTAACTTCCAGCCACTGTCGCAGATGCCGACGAAAGGATGGCTCCATGAAAGAACTAGGCCCTCTGTCCTACCACATCCACGAGGTAGCCCCCCTGGTCAAGTCCCGAAAGTTGTCGCCCGTGGAACTGACGCGGGCCGCCATTGACCACGCCGAGCGAATGCAGCCCACCCTGAAGTCGTTCATCACGCTCACGCCTGAGCTCGCCCTGCGCCAGGCGCAGAAGCTGGAGAGCATGCTCATGCGAGGAGAATGGCTTGGGCCATTGCACGGCATCCCCGTCGGACTGAAGGACATGCTGCTGACAAAGGGCGTGCTCACGACCGACGGCAGCAAGGCTCTAGAGGACTACGTGCCAGACGAAGACGCACCGGTGGTCAGCCGAATCAGGGCGGCGGGCGCGGTGATTCTCGGCAAGGAGAACATGCACGAGATAGGCGCCGGCTTTCTGAGCGACAACCCGTGGTTCGGCAGAGTGCGCAATCCCTGGGACACAGAGCGGTACGCGGGAGGTTCCAGCGGCGGCTCGGCCGCCAACGTCGCGGCTCACGTTACGTTCGCGTCGCTCGGAACGGACGGCGGCGGCTCGGTGCGCCAGCCCTCGGCGGTGTGCGGCGTCGTCGGCATGAAGGCCACCTACGGGCGGGTCAGCAACCTGGGCTGCCTGGAGGGAGTTGATCCCGCGAACTTCCACGTTGGCCCACACACGCGCTGCGTGCGGGACAATGCCATCGTGCTGCGCGCCATAGCGGGTGACGAGCCGCTGGACCCCTCCACCGTCCCGGTGCCCGTGGACGACTACGAGGGGGCGCTTGGCAGGGACATCAGCGGCCTTGTGATGGGCATACCGCAGAACTACTTCTATGAACCGTTGGACGCCGACGTGGCCGAGGCCGTCTCCCGAGCAATCGCCGTGCTGGAGGAGTTCGGTGTCGAGACAAGGCCGGTCGAGATGAAACACATGGAACTGCTGCCGCTGGTCCAGGCGGCGTCGAGGGCAAACTCGTTCGTCGCATACGAGGACCAGCTGCGGGAGGCGCGCGAGAACTTCAGCTCGGAGGAACGCCACAGGATGCTCAGCGGCCAGTTCGTGCTCGCCCGGGACCACGTGAGAGCGCAGCAAGCCCGGCGGCTCATCCAGAAGGGGTGGCTGGAAGTGATGAGCGAGGTGGACTTCCTCGCGACGCCTACCACGCCGGCACCGGCGTGGCGCTTCGATGACACGTCCATCGCGCTGGGCGACTCGCAGGTCAGGGTGGACTCGCTGGAAGGCTCGTCCGCGGTGATGGGGCGCAACACCAGCCCCGGCAATCTCGTTGGCGTGCCCGGGCTGTCCGTACCCTGCGGCTTCTCGAGCGCGGGAATGCCCATCGGGCTGCAACTGTTCGGCAGGCCGTGGGAGGAGAGCCTTCTTTACAGGGTGGCCCACCGCTACGAGCGCAGCGCGGGCCAAGGGCGGTCGGTGCCGCCGGCGGTCGAGGCCGCCCTTGCTTAAGCCGTCGAAGCCACCGAGGGGCCACGGAGGAAGATGATGGCTGTAACCAAGGAAACGCTGAAGAGAATGATAGACGAGATGGGTCTGATTCCTCTTTCGGACGAGGAGTTGGACATCATTCTGCCGGAAGTCCAGAGCATAACGGAAGCCGGTCGCAAGCTCTCGGAAACGGACCTGTCGTCGAGCAGGGTGTCTCACGTATTCAGGGCTTCGCCGTAGCAGGCGCCGGCGTTGAAGGGAGTGGCGCAACGAAGGGTTGGTTCAGCCGGTTGCACCAATTCTAGGCTGTTGCCAGCTATGCAGGTATTGACAAGTCCTTCACGGCGACATAAGGTTTACTCAGTCGGCAGGGCTGCGAGCTAAGCCCGTGTGGGGGGCAACCCCCCGCTGACTGCGCCGGTAATGTACATTCTCTATCTGGACGAATCAGGTACCCAGCGAGAGGCCACCTACTTTGTGTTAGGTGGCCTTGCTGTGTTCGAGCGAGAAATCCACTGGTTCAGCCAGGACCTGGACCCGCTTCAGGCAGAGTACTTTCCAGAAGAAACAGGCAGCGTATTCTTCCACGCCGCACGGCTTAGGGTTCGGGAAGGCCAGACTGTCGAACAGCCCTGGGATCGGTTGTCCAACCAGCAACGAATTGATCTCAAGAACAAGGTCTTTGACATTATTCGCAACCGGCACGGAATACTGTTTGGGTGTGCCATTGAAAAGAAGTACGCGGATATCCGCAGTGAAGACCCCTACGAAATGGCCTTCGAGGATTTGGTAAGCCGATTCGATCTGTTCCTAGATCGTACCAACCGCAGTGCGTCGCAACGTGGTGGAGAGCAACAGCGAGGGCTGATAGTGCTAGCCGAATCCAATTATCAGAAGGCCATTGGCACCTTGGCCCAGCGGCTTCGGATAAGCGGCACACGTTGGCGGTCATTGCGCAACATTGCGGACGTGCCTCTGTTCGCGCCGGCTCGCGATACCCGCCTACTCCAATACGCCGATTTCTGCGCGAATGCCATTTACGGAAGATATCACGGCAAACACACTGGCGACTTTGACCGCATAGCCGTGAAGTTCGATCGAGAAGAGTACGTCGTACATGGGTTGGCCCATCTGACGACAGACTCGCTCTGTCCCTGCATCGCCTGCTTCAGCCGACTGGGTAGGTAGGGGCCGGTCTGGCGTCATACGACCGCGATTGCTGCGAACTCGGGCGGTTCGCGGACAGCCCTTGCGCAAGGTCACCCCTGCCTTAGCCGCCGGCCCTGATGCCGGCGATGGCGAGGCGCACACGGTACAGCCCCGTGCGCGCCGTGAGGTATAGCCCGCGCAGGTCGGAGTCGCCCCAGGCGCAGTTGGCCGGAATCTCCGGCGGCATGATGCGGCCCAGCACCCGCGCCGACGGGTCCAGCACCCACACGCCGCCCGGGCCGGTGCAGTAGACGTTGCCCTCCACGTCGAGCTTCATGCCGTCCGGTACGCCGGCCTCATCGGATTCGAGCACGGCGAACACGCGGCTTCCGCTCAGCGATCCGTCGCTCTCCACGTCGAACGCCAGGATGTGGCGGCGCGCCGAGTCATCGACGTAGAGCAGCCGCTCGTCGGGGGAGAACGCCAACCCGTTCGGGCGCTCCATGTCCGAGACGACCAGCTCGACCTCTGAGCCGTCCGGCGATACGCGATAGACGCCGTTGACCTCTTGCTCCTTGCCCTGCGCCTGGCCGGCCAAGCCGAACGGCGGGTCGGTGAAGTAGACGCTGCCGTCGGACTTGACCACGACGTCGTTCGGGCTGTTGAAACGCCGTCCGTCGTACCTGTTGGCCACCACGGTGAGGCGTCCGTCGCTGCCCGTCCGGGTGACGCGGCGGTGGGTGTGCTCGCAGGTCACCAGCCGCCGCTCTCGGTCGAGAGTCATCCCGTTGGAGTTGCCGCTGGGGTAGCGGAAGGTTGCGACCCGCGGCCCCTCTTCGGCCAGTTCGTAGCGCACGATACGGCTGTTGGGAATATCGGAAAACAGCAGGTGGTCGCCGCGCCAGAGGGGGCCCTCGGTGAAGCCGAACCCCGTGGCGAGGTGGTCGAGGCGCGGGTTGTCGCCGATGATACGGTCGAACGCAGGGTCCCTCTTTTCGAAAGCTCCAGCCATAGGATGTGCTCCTTAGAAGAGTAGAGAATTTAACCGAGCCGATGGTTGGGGAGGGTCGGTGTCTTAATGGGAGAGGCGGACAGCGGTTTCACCCTCACCCTAACCCTCTCCCTTCGAGGGAGAGGGGATTTCGGTATCTACAGCGCGGCACCGTAGACGCGCTCGGGCACGACGATGACGGCCGCCCTGCGGTCGTCGCGCATGGCGCGGTCGTACTCCTCCCAGTCGGGATGCTCCGAGCCGCTGGCGGCGACGTAGACCGCCCGCAGGGCGTCACGCAACTCGGCGGCGTCGGTGTTGTCGGCGGCCCGCACCTCGGCGCGGCCCTCCAGCACAATGTAGCTCGACCAGTTTGCCGCGGACACCAGAATCGAGCAACGCGGGTCGCGCCGGAGGTTGGCCAGCTTGGCCCTGCCCTCCGTGGTCGTGAAGGCGGCCCCTCCGCCGTAAGCGCCGACTGTCACGATGCTGAGTTGCGCGGCGCCGCGGCGCCGGAAGGTGGTAACGACCGCGTTGTGGTTGCCGGCCAAGAAGTCTTTTACGTTGTCATCCATAGCGCTGCGCTCCTCGAGTGTCGTTCGGCCATCTCAGTGCCGGAAGATGGCGTTCTGGGGGGACGCCCATACCGTCACGAGCCTGGGGCGTCGGGAAACGCGAAGTCTATCTCGAACATGTCGTAGTGCGAGCGAGACATGCCCAGGCTGTCGTAGGTCGCCTGCGCGACGGTGTTGGTGCGCTCAACGTAAAGGCGAACGCCGCACAGGCCCTCGCTTGCCTCGGCCATCTCGAGCACGCGGTTGTGCAGGGCGCGGTACACGCCCCGGCGGCGCCACGCGGCATCGACGTACACGCTCTGAATCCACAGGAAGGTGGCCGCCCGCCAGTCGCTCCACTCGTAGGTGACGAGCAGACTGCCAACCACCTCGCCCGCGGCCTCGGCGGCTATGTAGAACCCTTTAGGGGGCGAGTCGAACACCGCGCCTATGCCAGCCGCGAGCACGTCCGCATCGAGGCTCTTACCCTCGGTCTCGCGGGCCATGTTCTGCTGAAATTCACACAGCCGAGGGATGTCGGCTCGCGCTGCGTCCCTCACCCGTATCGCGGTTTCGTTCACGTAGACTCCCTGCCTGAGCGGTGGGCACCAGTATAGCACAGCGCTTGACCGGCCCCCGCGCAGGCGTGAACATGTGGGCATGGCAACCAGCATCCGAGAAGTGGACATCGCGATAGCGGGCGCCGGATCGGGCGGCCTGCTGGCGGCCGCGACAGCGGCTGAGGCCGGCGCCGCCGTCGAACTGCTGGACGCAGCGGAGTGGGCGGGCGGCAGGCTCGCGCTGCAGACGCAGCCCTTGCAGGGCCCGGCTACCATCTACGGCGGACTGAGCGGTGTAGAGTTCTGCGAGCGTCTCGCGGACGATGCCGAGTCCGCGGGCGCCGTGCTGCGACTCGGCGTGGAGGTGAAGGACGTGCGCGCGCTCGACCCGCCAACGTCCGGCTTCGAGCTTGCGCTTTCCGGACCCGGCGCGGACGCCCGATTGCGCGCCAGGGCAGTTGTGCTTGCCACAGGCTCGCTGGAGTCGTGGCTCGACGTGCCCGGCCTGCCGCTGCGGGGCGCGGCGCTTTCCGGGGACGTGCAGGCCGGCCTCAACCGCGCAGGCGTGCGGCCGGGCCGGCGCGTGGTGATGGCCGGCTCCGACAACGCCGGGCTGCTCATCGCCGCGAACCTGCTGGACGCGGGCGTCAAGGTGGTGGCGGTGGTGGACGAGTCGCCCTCAGTGGTGGGCCGCGAGTTCAACGCCGCGCCGCTGCGGGACGCCGGCGTGGAACTGCTGACATCGACGCGGCTTGTGGAGGTACACGGCACGGAGCGCGTGGAGGCGGTGACGGTGGACGCAGCCGGCGAGAGGCGCACGTTGCGGGCAGACTGCCTGTGTATGGCCGGAGCACGCCGGCCCGACACGCGGCTCGCGGCCGGCCTGGGCCTGCCCATGCTGCAATTGCCGGTGATGGGCGGAGACACTCCGGCGCACGACGCCCGCCTCGCCGCGGCGATTGCGGGTGTGTACGTGTGCGGCGACGCGGCAGGGGTCGAAAGCGGCGCGGTCTCGCTGGAGAGCGGGCGACTCGCCGGTCTCGCGGCGACGGCCTACCTGGGCATTCCGCATCCTGATTCCGAGCGGCTGACCAGGCTGGCGCGCGGACGGCTGGCATACCTGCGGCGCGGTCGCAGAGGGCTTGCCCGCCGCGAGGCGAAGGCGGCGCTGGCGCGCGCGGCGGACGGCTAGTCGCTGAGCGGCAGTTCGAGCACGAACGTCGCGCCCTCGCCGGCGGCACTCTCGGCGCGAATCGAGCCGCCGTGCGCCTCCACCAGCTTCCTGGCGATGGTCAACCCCAGCCCCGCGCCGCCTGTGGCGCGGCTGCGGGAGGGGTCGACGCGGTAGAACCGGTCGAATACGAACGGCAGCGTCTCAGCGGGGATGCCCTCGCCGTTGTCCCGTATCAAGACCGTCGCGGACGCCGCGCTCACGTACATCTCCACCGTTACGCTGCCTCCATCGGGTGTGTGGCGAATCGCGTTGTCGAGCAGGTTGCCGACGACCTGCTCGATGCGGGTGCGGTCGAACGTCACGTCGGGCGCGCTGGCAGGCAGGCGCGACGCGATGGCTACGCCCTTGGCGTCGGCCCGCGCGCGGACTCCCTCGACGCTAGCCCTCAGCGCTTCCGCGAGCGAGCCAGGCTCGCGGTGCAACGAGAAGTCACCCGCCTCGGTGTCGGCGAGAAGGCGCAGGTCCTCCACCAGCTCCGACAGGTACAGCACCTGCTGGTGGATGGTGGCGAGAGTCTGCGCGTCCGGTTCGAGCACGCCGTCGCGAAGCGCCTCGACGTAGCCCTGCACGTTCGATAGGGGCGTTCGCAGCTCGTGGGCGACGTCCGCGACGAGGTTGCGGCGCTGGCGTTCGGCGCGCTCCAGGTCGTCGGCCATGCTGTTGAAGGTATGGGCGAGCTCGCCGATCTCGTCCCTTCCGCTCGCCCTGACCCGCTGCGACAGGTCGCCGGCGCCCATGCGCCGCGCCGCGGACGTGAGCGCGCGCACCGGCCGCAGGGTGCGGCCTGACATGAGCGACACGAGCAGCAGGCCGCCGGAGCCGGCGACGACTCCCGCCCACAGCAGGGAGCGGTTGGTGGTCTCCGCGAACCTGGCCCACGACGGCTCCTCGAGTCCGCCGGGGTCCAGGTGTTCGGGCTGGCCGGCGGGCGGGTTGGCCGGCTGCGGGGCCTTGAGAACCCTCTTGCGCGGCCCGACGTACACAGACGCCTCGCCGCCCTGGCCCACCGCGTAGGGCTTGAAGTGTTTGCCCAGCTCGAAGTAGGCAGCCTTGTCGAGCCTCGAATCTCCGATGAGCGCGCCGTCTTTGTCCACGACGACTATCTCGCGCCCCGCCACGAAGCTGGCCCTGTCCAGAACGGGCTGAACGCCGCCCCAGCCGTCGTTCCGTTCGTAGTAGTCCGCCAGCGCCTGCTTTATTCGCAGGGCGCGAGCGTTTTCGCTGAGGCCCTCCAGACGCTCGGCCTCCCTACCTGCGGCCTGGCCGATGTACAGGCTGACGCCGCCCAGGACGAGCGCGAGCACAAGCGCGAAGCCAGCCACGAGCCGGAACTGGAGGCTGAACAGCCAGCTAGGCATTGCCGAACCTGTAGCCAACACCGTACACGGTCTGCACGTGCTTGGCGCCCTTGCCGCCCGCGCCTAGGCTCTTACGCAGATTGGCTACGTGTGCGTCTACGGTCCTGTCGTAGCCGTCGAAGTCGTAGCCGAACACCCTGTCGATGATCTGGTCGCGCGTGAAGGTGCGCCCCGGCTCGCGGATGAACAGCGACAGCAACCGGAACTCGGTGGGGGTGAGCCGCACCGGCTTGCCCGCCACGCTCGCCGTGCGGCCTTGGAGGTCCAGCACGACGTCGCCGTGCGTTATGCGGTCCGGCCCACGCTCCAGCGCCTCGCCGGCGGTGCGGCGCAGCACCGCGTTCACTCTCGCGGCGAGCACGCGGGGGCTGAACGGCTTGGTAACGTAGTCGTCCGCGCCGGACTCGAGCCCTTCGAGCAGGTCGGCCTCGTCGACGCGCGCGGTAAGCATGACGATGGGGATGGTCGATTCGCCCCGCAGCTCGCGGCAGATGTCCATCCCGCTCTTGCCGGGCAGCATGAGGTCCAGCACGACGAGGTCGGGCCTTGCGTCGCGCGCGAGCCGCATTCCGTCGACGCCGTCGGAGGCGGTGAGCACCCGGTGGCCGTCGCGCGAAAGGTAAAGCCCCACCAGTCTCGCGGTGTCGGGGTCGTCCTCGATTATGAGTATCTTGTTAGGCATTTGTTTGGCCTGCCCGGCCTGGGATTGACAGGATTCAGAAAGGGTGAGGGGAGATTGGCTCCCCTCACCCTATCGGGTCCGGCGGCTAGGCGTCGTCGTCCGAGTCGGACTCGGAGCCGTGCCAGTCCCTTCCGTGGCCCTTCTTCCAGTGGCCGTCACGGAACTTGTGATGGCCGGGCTTCTCGAGGGACTCGAGGAAATCGGGCTTAGACTCGATCCACGTCTTGTACTCGTCGGCCTGTGCCTGGGTGATATCGCCGCTTTCTACCATGGCGTCGAGCTTGTCATCCAGGGTATCGCCGCCTCGCCATCGGCGGAACATGAAGCCATCGGGCCTGGACTCGATCCACGACTCGTACTCGTCGGCCTGCGCCTGGGTTATAGTGCCCTTTTCGACCAACTCGTCGAGCTTGTCGGCCAGCGCCTCGTCGGCCAGTTCCTCTCTGGCCTGTTCCATCGCGTCCTCCACGTCGTCCGCCTCCAGCCCCAGTATGCTCGCAACCTTCGCGGCGAACGCGGACATCCGCGACTCTTCGCCTTCGGCCTGCTGCGCCATGATAGCGCCCCCGGCCACGCTCAGCATCACGACCGCCGCCGCCACTCCGCCAATCAGCCATCTCCACTTCATGTATCGGCACCTCCGTGGTGAACCAGAATCGGGACTCTGCCCGTCTGCTACACACTATAGGGGGCACATGTTAAGGAAGTTTGAAGGGGGGGGCGAGGGTGGGGGCGCGAGGGTGGGGGCGCTGGAGTGGAACTGATGTATGTGCGCCCCACGCGAGTTCCACTCTCTCCAGATATGCAGGCTACGTTTGCGAATATCCAGCCTATCACCATCCCAACTGGTATTCGCCGAAAGTTGAACCAGAACACCCTTGACTTTGAGTCAGAGGGCGTGTATCCTACGGGCAATCGGCGCATTTGGTGATTTGCACTTGAGACAAAGGAGGACAAAATGAACCGCAAGCCACAATACTATAACAGACCATTGGACAAACTGATTAATGAAGCGGAAACGAGGGGCGCTAGCCGAGCAATCGAAAAGACTATACGGAAAATTAAATACGAACTAGGCGTAGATATTCCCCGAGGCAGTACACCCAGCGAAAGTAGGGCGATTATGGTTAGCTTCCTTAGCGCGTTAGTCTAGCTATCCAATATTGCCTAATTGCCTTTTCAGTAGGCGCAATTAGGCAATATTGGGTGGGACAAGAGACTATAAGTTGCATGTTGCCGCTTAGGTGTTTTGGACTCTCAGGACTCTTAGTATCGTTTACTGTTCCTTAAAAGGTTGATTAGACCGTCAGGTGAACCAGAGTTACTCTAATTCACATCTAACATTTGTTAAACAAACCAGTAGTAAAGGAGGAGAGGTATGGACAACAAATCTACCATCAGCGATCTGAGGGCGGCTATCAGCCGACTGGAGGCGGAAAAGCGCAGTATCGACGAACAGCTTCAAGCGCTCACAACGACTTTGCTCTATTTCGAACGTGTAAAGCAAGGTGGCGGACCACCCTCGCCGACATCTCCAGTTCCAACGCATTCACGCTCTGAGCGTTCGGGCCGGTCACAATACCAGGGCGCAGACAAAAGCCCTCGAAATGTGATAGCTGAGATTCTGACTGCGGAAGGCCCGCTTCACAGAAGGGAGATTTACGACAGGCTCGTAAGGATGGGTGTACAGATCGGGGGTCAGCGCCCCATCAACAACGTCAGTGCGCATCTCAGCCTCGATGCGCGTTTTGAGAGTGTCGGCAACGGGAAATGGCGGCTATCGGAGCCGCGTGAAGAAGCGGCTATCGACGCGGATGCCGACCAGAACGACTCGGACGAAGAGGAGGAAGACGTGCCATGGTAAGAAGATACAGGCGGCTGGACGAAAAGGGACGAGTGACAGAAGGAGGCAGCATGAGGACTACGCGGATGAGTGGAAGGATCTCTTGCTCAAACAAGAGACTCTTTAAGCACCAAGAGGAAGCGGAGAATGCAGTGCATAAGTACAAGCAACAAATAATCTTTTCAGACATGAACGCATATCAGTGTCGCCGACATCAAGGCTGGCACATCGGCCATAGGAACAAGCGTAGGGCTGGCCGAGAGAAGATGCGGAGCCTCGTCTTGTGGTTCGACGACTTAGAGGCCAAGTGCGCCGCAGTCAGGCGCGAAGTCCGAAGACCGCTCCAAATATCACGCCAACCAGAGCGCACCCCATTCTCAAAGTGCCGAAAGTCCGAGGAAGTTTCCAATGGTTGAGCTAAATGAAAGAGATTCCCGGGACGCGGCATTCGCGGAGGAAGCCGCGAAGTTGGCTGACGTAGTCCAGCATATCGAGGCGGAGCGCCTCCGGTTGGAAGGGCAGATGCCGGCGACTGCCGCGCTCCAGGAGGCGGCGGACGCGATTCAGCAGATTCTGCAAGCGAACGCCGATTCGTTCTACTCGGCCATCGACCAGCCCTACTTCGGGCGTCTCGATTATTTCCACAAGGACGATGAACAGGCCAACGCGACCGACGAACCGCTGGAAGACGGCACGCCCCTGCCACCGCCACCGCCATCGCCACCACGGACGATATACCTGGGGATCGTCTTCATCCGGGGCAAGGACGTCTATAGCTGGACCAGCCCGGTGGGAAAGCTGTGGTATACGCAGAGCTACGAGGATGGGTACACGGCCCCCAGGGGATACATCGCGACGAGGGTAGACCTCAAGAGATACATCAGGATTCGCAGCCGGGAGCTCGAGGGCGTGACCGACATATTCCGGCGGCAGCTCCCGGCACCCTCCACGGCGAGGCGGGAGATACTCTCGGAGGCGGTGAGCGGCGTCGGAAGCGGCGATGGACACCTCCAGGTGATCGTGGAGACCATCGAGCCCGACCAGTACGAAAACATCGCGAACGTCAGCGACAGGGTCCTGATCGTGCAAGGCGCGGCGGGAAGCGGCAAGAGCGAGATAGGGTTGCACCGCATCGCGTTCCTGCTGTCCCCGTTCAGCGACATAGCGGAATCGGAGCGCCCGACGCCTAGCACCACACTGTTCGTAGGGCCGTCGCAGGCGTTCCTCGAGTACGCAGCCGACATACTGCCATCCCTGGGCGTGCATGAGGGCGTGGACCGGGTGAGGTTCAGCGAGTGGCTGGGCAGGCAACTGTCCGTGAGCACGCCCGTCCGCGCGAGGGCCTGGAGCGATCTGCTGGCCCGCGGCGAGATGACTCGCTTCGACGAGGCCGCCGAGACTTTCAAGGGGTCTCTCGCCATGGCTGACGCCATCGAGGGATACGTGGCGGAGAAGGCAAGGGAGATCAGGCGGAGATGCCTGCGAATTCCAACTGAGATACCCGGGCTGGACTCGACGCCCGGGGTGTCCGGGCCTCAAATCAGGTCGGCGCTGAACGCCGCGCTCCAGCCGTCGGAGCGGGGGCGACGGCTGAATCGCCGCAGAGAGCAGTTCATCGACCGGATCGCCAGCTTAGTCCAGGCTCCGGACCCAGGCCGGCCTCGTATCCTACCGCCAGGAAGTACGCTTGAAGAGCAACGCAGGGAGCGGGATAGGCGGCGGGCCGAAGTCCGCGCCGCCGTGGGGCAATGGTGCGACACGGCGTGGAGCCATTGCGACTTCAGAGATGAGTACCGCTCTCTCCTGTCCGACCCGGAAAGGATGGCGCATCTGGCCGGAGCGGGTATGTCGGAAGACGTAGCCGACGAGCTCGCGAAGTCGGCGGCCAGGCTCCGGGGCCAAGAGTTCGACGACGCCGACGTGGGCGCGCTGGCCTACCTGGACCATCTGTTGAACGACACTATAAGTCCCAGCTATCGACACGTAGTGGTCGACGAGGCCCAGGACATCTCGCCTATCGAGTTCAAATTGCTGGCGGCGAGCTCGCTGAACAACTGGTTCACGGTGCTTGGCGACACCGCGCAGAGGCTTACGCCTTACCGGGGAATCAGAGGTTGGAGGGAGGTTGAGCGCGTATTCGGGCGGTCGGAGATCGAGGTGCAGCGCGCCCGCAGGTCCTACAGGTCCAGCCGACAGATTACCCTGTTCAACAACAGGATTCTCAGGACGTTCGACAGGAACATCCCCGCGCCCATTCCGTTTGAACGCGAGGGCCACCGTGTAGAGTACAGCCGGTACAGGAACAGTGCCGCGATGTACCAGGGGATTATCGACGACATAGACCGAATCCGCTCGCTGGACGAGATGGGCGACGCGGTGGTCGCGATACTGGTCCGCGACCAGGGCAACCTGAAGCGGTTCAGCGATTACTGCAAGGAGCGGGGAGTCGGCGAGATCGTGCTCGTTGGGCAGGAACAACACACGGATTCTCGAACACTGCTCGCGCGCATCCCCGACGTCAAGGGGCTGGAGTACGACGCGGTGATCGTGATGGGTGTAAACGACGCCTTCAGCGACACCTTGTTCAACAAGAAGCTGCTTTACATGGCTACCACGCGAGCCAAGCACTACCTCGCCATCCACTGGTACGGGCAGCAGTCGCCCATTCTGGCGTCATTCTCCGCCCGCGGTGTCAACCGGGTCAGAAGGTAGGCGGGGGAAGTTCGGCGCGAGGTTCCCGTTCCTCTGGATTCCGGCTCGGGGGCCGGAATGACGGGAGGGGAAGACGGGAGCGCTTCTTGGGTGGGTTGGTGGCTGGGCCACATACTTGGCGCGGGCGGGTTTGAAACCCGCCCCTACCGACAGGGGCCGGGGGAATCACCGTGGAGTGGGCGGGGCAGAGCGCTGCGGTTTTCTGCTACCATGTGTGGGCGCGTCCTCTCGCGTGCGGCTCACGGCTCCGAGGCCGAAACGACCACAACTCCACTCCCGGATGACGATGACCCCACACGACAGCCCCAATACAGCCCGGCCCGCACCCGCGCACGGCGGCGAACAGGCCACCGTTATCGAAGTGGAGAACCTGACCAAGCGGTACGGCAGCCTCACAGCCGTCGACGGCATATCCTTTGGCGTTGCCGAGGGCGAGGTGTTCGGCATACTCGGCCCCAACGGCGCGGGCAAGACCACCACGCTGGAGTGCATCGAGGGACTGACCGAGCCGACGTCCGGCCGCACGATGGTGCTGGGCATGGAGACACGCCGGGACTCGGCGCGCATCCGCGAGCGCATCGGCGTTCAGCTCCAGGCCTCCGCCTACTTCGACCACCTCACGCTCAGGGAGATACTCGAACTCTTCGGGAGATTCTACGAACGAAGCGCACCCTACGAGGAATTGCTCGACACGGTGGGCCTGGGTGAGAGGGCCGGCGCGACCGTCGCAAAGCTCTCCGGCGGCCAGCAGCAACGCTTCGCCATCGCCGCCACGCTCGTGAACGACCCCGAGGTGGTGTTCCTGGACGAGCCGACCACCGGCCTGGACCCCCAGGCACGCCGCAGCCTGTGGGACTTCGTGCGGGCCATGAACCGCGACGGGCGCACCATCGTGCTCACAACGCACTACATGGAAGAGGCCGAGCAGCTTTGCGACAGGGTCGCGATCATGGACGACGGCAAGATAGTGGCGCTTGACACACCGGCGAACCTCGTGGCGTCGCTGGACGTGCCGTACGAGGTGAAGCTGGCCACCGGGGAGGCACACGGCCTCGACGAGCTGCGCGGCCTGGCCGGCGTCACGGACGCGCGCGTGGACGACGACGGCGCATACAGGCTCAGCTCGTCGGACGCATCGGCCACGGTGCCCGCGACTATAGCCTGGGCGGCCGCATCGGGAGCCACGCTGACCCACCTGGAAGTAATCCCCTCCAACCTTGAGGACGTGTTCCTGGCGCTGACGGGGCGCAGCCTTAGGGACTAACCCGCCCCCTTCCCCGTATCGAGTACGGGGCAAGCTCTAACCTTCCCCCAGAGGGAGAAGGGACCAGCCATTGCCGTGATCGTTTACCACCTCGCCTTGGCGAACATGAAGATGATCCTGCGCGACAAGCAGGCGCTGTTCTGGGCGCTCGCGTTCCCGCTGCTGTTCGTGGTCGTGTTCGGCCTCTTCTTCAGGGACGTCGATTCGCCACAGGTGGTCGGCGTAATCGACAATGCCGGGGACGACATGTCGCGCGGCCTGGTGCGGAACCTGTCCGAGATGGGCGGGCTCGAGGTCGAGGCGCGGGACGACGAGGAGGAAGCGCGGCGGCAGGTGGAGGACGGCGACCTAGGGCATCTGCTGATCATCCCGGAGGGCCTGGCCGGGACCGTGGCCAGCAATCCCCCGGCGCGGCTGGAGCTTCTGTATGACGAGAGCAACGCATTCGGCGGGGTAGTCGTCGGCGCGGTTGCCAGCTTCATCGACAGCGCGAACCTGGAGCTGGCGCGGGCGCCCGTTCGCCTGGTCCTCGACGCGCGGGGCGCCGGCGAGTCGGGGTCGTCCGGGGACACCAGCTACATCGACTTCCTGCTGCCCGGCCTCGCCGTGTGGGGCGTGATGAGTTTCTCCATCATCGGGCTGGCCACGACCATCGCCGTGTACCGCGAAAAGCGCATACTCATACGCATACAGTCCACGCCGCTGAAGGTGAGGGTTTTCGTGGCGGCGCAGATACTCGCCTCGCTGCTGCTATCCATCGTGCAGGCCGCCATCATACTGGCGGTGGGCATGGCCATATTCGGTGTGCAGATTCCGTTGAGCCAGGCGCCGCAGCTCTGCGTCCTGATTCTGATGGGCAACCTGGTGTTCCTGAACCTCGGCTTCATCGTCGGGGCGTTCTCCAAGACCGTCGCCGCCGCCAGCGGACTGGGCAATGCCGTCTCGCTGCCGCTGATGTTCCTGTCCGGCGTCTTCTTCCCAACCGACAGCCTGCCGACGGTGCTGTTGTTCGTAATAGAGTACCTGCCGCTGGCTCCGCTGCTGGAGATGTTCAGGAGCGTCGCGCTGGATTCCGGCATGTTCTGGGACTTTCCCACGCAGCTCGCCATAGTGGTAGGGTGGATAGTGCTGAGCACCGTAGTCTCCATGCGCACCTTCCGCTTCCGCTGACAATCGAACGAGAGGAGCACCGCACCTTGGACGCCTGGGAGATTGCCGACCTTCTCGCGCAGCGCGCCGAGTCGGGCGAGCGCTATCTGGACTTCTTCGAGAGCGCCGACCTGAGCCTTGGCATATACCGGCTCGCTGCGGGAGAAATCGACCCGCAGCAGCCACACACGGAGGACGAAATCTACTATATTGTTCGTGGGCGCGGGCAGATAAGCGTGTCTGGAGAAGACCGCGCCGTGGGTCCTGGCAGCGTGGTGTTCGTGGGAACGGCCGTCGAGCACCGCTTCCACTCCATTGAGGAAGACCTGGAGATGCTGGTGGTGTTCGCGCCGCCGCGCCGCTCGCGCGCGTAGGCACGGCACGCATCCAGGGCCGGACAGCAGACGGATGACGACATGGCGATAGACAAGGTAGCCAAGAGCTTCGACGAGGCCGTTTCGGACATACCCGACGGCGCGATGCTGATGATTGACGGATTCGCCGGGCCGGGCGGCACGCCTCAGAATCTGATACGCGCCCTGCGAGACCACGGCGCGCGAGACCTGACGATAATCAGCAACACAGCGGGGCTCGCAAGCGTGATCGGCTTCGGCACGATACCGGGGACGCGCCCGATAGACATCGGTATACTCATCGACAACGAGCAGGTGAAGAAGGTCATCGCTTCTTACCCCGTCTCGCCCTCGCCGTCCAGGCCGACGTCGTTCGAGCGCGCCTACCGCGAGGGCAAAGTCGACCTCGAGGTGGTGCCGCAGGGCACGCTCGCAGAGCGCATCCGGGCCGGCGGCGCGGGCATTCCGGCGTTCTATACGCCAACCAGCGTCGGCACGCTGCTGGCCGAGGGCAAGGAGACGCGCGAGTTCGACGGGCGCGAGTACGTGATGGAGATGGGCTTGACAGCCGACTTCGCCCTGCTGAGGGCGCACGTCGCCGATACCCTGGGCAACGTGACGTACCGCGGCACCTCGCGCAACTTCAACGCGGTGATGGCCACGGCCGCGCGCGTCACCATCATAGAAGTGGATGAGATCGTGGAGCCGGGCGCGCTCGACGCGAACTCGATCCACACGCCGGGCATTTACGTGAAGCGAATAGCGGTTATCTGAGCGGAGAGTATGCAGACTGCTAACAGACCAGACGAGATGGGGCGGTTCGGACAGTTCGGCGGGCGGTTCGTACCTGAGACGCTCATGCCCGCCCTCGCCGAGCTGGAGAGCGCCTACCACGAGGCCCGTTCGGACGAGCCGTTCCAGGCACGGCTCGCGGAGCTGGGGCGCAGTTACGTGGGCCGGCCCACGCCGCTGTACCACGCCGAGCGGCTGTCGGAGGAGCTTGGCGGCGCCCAGGTGTACCTGAAGCGCGAAGACCTGGCACACACCGGCGCACACAAGATCAACAACGCCCTGGGTCAGGCGCTGCTGGCCAAGCGCATGGGCAAGAGCCGGGTCATCGCCGAGACCGGCGCCGGCCAGCATGGTGTGGCCACGGCCACTGTGTGCGCCATGCTGCAACAGGAGTGCGTGGTGTACATGGGCGAGGAGGACATACGCAGGCAGGCGCTGAACGTGTTCAAGATGCGGCTTCTCGGCGCCGAGGTGCGCCCCGTGTCGTCCGGCAGTCGAACCCTGAAAGACGCCATCAACGAGTGCATACGGGACTGGGTCACCAACGTCGAGACCACTCATTACCTGATAGGCAGCGTCGTCGGCCCACACCCCTACCCGCGCATGGTGCGCGACTTCCAGGCGGTGCTGGGCGCGGAGGCGCGGGAGCAGATCGTCGCCGCCGCAGGCAGGCTGCCCGATTACGTGGTGGCGTGCGTCGGCGGCGGCAGCAACGCCATAGGGCTGTTCTACGACTTCATAGGCGACGCTTCCGTCAGGCTGGTTGGCGTCGAGGCGGCCGGGCTGGGCGTCGAGACCGGCAAGCACGCCTCCACGCTGGTAGCGGGCCGGGTCGGCGTGCTCCACGGCAGCATGTCGTACCTGCTGCAGGACGACGACGGCCAGGTGATCGAGGCGCACAGCGTTTCCGCGGGCCTGGACTACCCGGGCGTCGGTCCCGAGCACAGCTACCTGAAGGAGACGGGCCGCGCCCAGTACGTGAACGCCACCGACTCCCAGGCCCTGGAAGGTTTTCAGCTTCTCTGCCACACCGAGGGCATTATTCCCGCGCTGGAGCCGGCCCACGCCGTTCACTACGTCTCCCAGCTTGCCCCTACGCTTGCCCGCGACCAGATCATCCTGATGGGGCTGAGCGGGCGGGGCGACAAGGACATGGACACCGTGGCGACGGAGCTTGGGGTTACGATATGAGGCGCCAGTGATTAGCCTTGACCTTATACGCCGGCATCCGGAGATTGTGCTGGAAGCCGGACGCAAGCGCGGCGAGTCCATTCCCGTCGAGCGCATCCTGGAACTGGACAGGCAACGCCGCTCGGCAATCGCCGAGCGCGACAACCTGCGCGCACACCGGAACCGCGTGAGCCGCGAGCTGGGCCAGGCCAGGGAGCGCCCGCCGGAGCTTATTCAGCAGATGCGCGAGACGGGCGTGAAGATTCGCGAGCTGGAGGAGGCGGTCCGCGCGGCTGACGGCGAGGTCGATGCGCTGCTGGCGCAGGTGCCCAACATCCCCCGCGACGACGTGCCCGTGGGCGAGGGCGAGGGCGATAACCCCGTGGTGCGCACGGTGGGCGAGCCGCGGGAGTTCGACTTCGAGCCGGCGCCGCACTGGGAGCTTGGCGAGCGGCTGGGCATAATCGACTTGCAGCGCGGCGTGAAGCTGGCTCGCTCGCGCTTCTTCGTGCTGCGGGGCAAGGGCGCGCGGCTCCAGCGCTCTCTCATAAGCTGGATGCTCGACCTGCACACCGCCGAGCACGGATACAGCGAGGTCTATCTGCCCTACCTGGTCAACACCGAGTCGGTGGTGGGGAGCGGCCACCTGCCCAAGTTCGCCGACACGATGTACCACGACGCCGAGGACGACCTGTGGCTGGTGCCAACCGCAGAGGTGCCCATAACGAACCTGCACCGCGACGAGATACTTGCGCACGACGCGCTGCCCCTGGACTACGTGGCGCATTCGCCGTCGTTCAGGCGCGAACGCGCCGCCGCGGGCAAGGACACGCGCGGCATCAAGCGCGTTCACCAGTTCGAGAAGGTGGAGATGTTCCGGTTCGTCGAGCCGGAGCACTCCGACGCCGCGCTGGAGAGGATGGTTGCCAACGCCGAGACCGTCTGCGCGCGGCTGGAGATGCCCTACAGGGTTATCGAGCTGTGCACGGGCGACCTGGGATTCGCCGCCGTGAAGACCTACGACCTGGAGATGTGGGCAGCCGGCTGTCAGGAGTGGCTGGAGGTCAGCTCGTGCTCCAACTGCACCGACTTCCAGGCGCGCCGCGCGTCGATACGCTACCGGCCCCAGCCGGGCGCCGCGCCGCGCTTCGTGCACACCTTGAACGGCTCCGGCCTCGCAATCCCGCGCGTTCTGATAGCCATACTCGAAAACTACCAGCAGCGAGACGGTTCGGTAACTATTCCGGAGGTGCTCCGCCCGTACACCGGTTTCGACAAGATAGAGGCGGGATAGTGGCCAGTATTCAGTGGTCAGTTTTCAGCAGTCAGTGGAAGCGGGCAGGTTTGAAACCTGCCCCTACGGATCGCTGGGAAAGGTGCATATGACTCCACACATTTTCGCAGGCAATCCGCTGGACCGCGGCGAGGCCGAACGCCGCGACGAGAAATGGCTCGCCGACCGCGCCCGCCAGGTCGATAGCCGCTTTCTGCCCATGCACAACCTGAACGTGCTCGTGAACGCGGGGCCGCCCGCAGCGC
This sequence comes from Dehalococcoidia bacterium, assembly GCA_965226695.1. Lineage (GTDB taxonomy): Bacteria > Chloroflexota > Dehalococcoidia > Lucifugimonadales > CATOSD01 > CATOSD01. The sequence continues at coordinate 890,682 of OZ245405.1, read as the reverse complement.
TCGCGTGGCTCGACTACGACGAGTTCGACGCGCTGAACACGGACGCCGAGCCGGTGTTCCTGGGCCTGCTGGACGGAAAGGCCCACTTCGTGGCGAACGTGTCCGACGTCGCCGACGCGCGGCGCGTCCTCGCGAGCGGCGGACGCCGGTTCGAGGACTGCCGCTCGGCGGCCGAGCGCATGGTCGGCCCGCAGACCGGCATGATCGCCCAAGCCAGGGCCCAGCTCGACTGGCACAACCGCCACGGCCACTGCTCGGTGTGCGGCGAGCGCACAAACATCGGGCGCGGCGGGCAGGTGCGGCGGTGTCCATCCTGCCGCGCTGAGCACTTTCCCCGCACCGACCCGGTCGTGATAACCGTGGTGACCGACGGCGACAGGTGCCTGCTCGGCCAGTCGCGCGGCCGGCTCCAGCAGATGAAGATGTACTCGGCGCTGGCAGGGTTCATGGACCAGGGCGAGAACATCGAGGAAGCCGTGGCCCGCGAGATAATGGAGGAGGCCGGCATCGCGGTCAAGAACGTGCGCTACCACTCCTCGCAGCCCTGGCCTTTCCCGTCCTCGCTGATGATCGGCTGCCACGCCGAGGCCGCAACCACCGATATAGCCATGGACCCCGAGGAGATGACCGACGTGCAGTGGTTCGACCGCGCGGAAGTGCTGCTCGCCCTGGAGGGTAAGAGCGACGTGCTGGCCGTGCCCGGGCCGATCGCAATCGCCCACCATCTCATCAAGTCCTGGGCGAACGGGGAAACCCGGCCGTAGCGCCGGACCGCGAAACGGCCTGCGAATGCGGCCCGATAGTCCCCTCTCCCTTGAGTGAGATGGTTAGGGTGAGGGTGCTGAGCCAATCACCTAACCCTGTCAGAGGAGGCAACCCCATGCAGCCCAACTACGAAGTCGAGATGCGCCTCAACGTAAGGACGCCTATGCGCGACGGCGTAGAGCTGTCGTCGGACATCTACCTGCCCAAAGCTGCCGGACCTTTCCCGACGGTGCTCATGCGGACGCCGTACGACAACAACACGGCGCCGATGATAGAGAAGGGCATACGGCTCGCCAACCACGGCTACGCCTGCGTGATCCAGGACGTGCGGGGGCGGTGGGACTCGGACGGGGTCCACTACGCGCTGTTCAATCACGGCGAGGACGGCTTCGACACGCAGGAGTGGATAGGCCGCCAGCCCTGGAGCGACGGCAAGATCGGCATGGCCGGCGGCTCGTATCTCGGCTGGGTGCAGTGGCAGAGCGCGCCCCACCGCAGCGAGTTCCTGAAATGCCTCGCGCCGCGCGTCATGTGCGCCGACCTGTACTCGGGACTCATCCGCCCGGGCGGCGCCTTCCAGCTCAACGTAGCCCTCACCTGGGGCATGCGCACCAACGGACGCACGGCCCAGAGCATCGAGTACCACAACTGGACCGAGGCCTTCCGCTCGCTGCCGCTAGTAGACATGGACCAGCTCGCGGGCAGGTCGCTGCAGTTCTGGAAGGACTGGGCGACCCACACGGAGTACGGCCCCTACTGGGAAACGGTCAACGTCGAGAACAAGTTCGACCAGATGGCGGCCCCGGCGCTCATCATGGGCGGATGGTACGACCTCTACGCCCACAACACGTTCATCAACTTCAACGGACTGAGGCTCCACGGCCTCACGCCCCAAGCCCGGCAGTCGCGGCTCATCGTGGGCCCGTGGCCTCACGCGCTCAGCACGTCGACCAAGACGGGCGACGTGGACTTCGGCGCGAACTCGCTGTACGACCTGGATGCGTTGGAGCTTCGCTGGTTCGACTACTGGATGCGCGGCATCGACGACGGGATCTCCCGCGAGGCGCCGCTGCGCCTGTTCATCATGGGCGTAAACGAGTGGCGCGACGAACACGAGTGGCCGCTCGCGAGGACGGACTGGCAGAAGTGGCACCTGCACTCGTCCGGCGAGGCGAACACACTGCTCGGCGACGGCGTGCTGTCGCGTGAAGAGCCGGGGGACGAGCAGGCGGACCAATTCACCTACGACCCGGATTTTCCCGTGCAGACCATGGGCGGCAACAACTGCTGCTCGCCCCACATCGTGCCCTGGGGGCCGTACGACCAGCGACCCGTCGAGATGCGTGCCGACGTGCTTTGCTACACCAGCCAGCCGCTGGAGGAGGACCTGGAGGTGACCGGGCCTATCAAGGTCGTGTTGCACGCCGCCACCGACGGGCCGGACACCGACTGGACCGCCAAGCTTGTGGACGTGTCGCCCACCGGGTACGCCAAGAACCTGTGCGACGGCATCATACGGGCGCGCTTCCGCGAGAGCTTCACCGAACCGTCGCTGCTCGAACCGGGGCGCGTGTACGAGTACGAGATAGACCTGGCCGTGACCGGCAACGTCTTCCGCGCGGGACACCGCGTCCGCGTCGAAGTGTCGTCGTCCAACTTCCCGCGCTTCGACCGCAATCTCAACACCGGAAAGAACCTGGCGACGGACGCCGAGATGCGAAGGGCGAGTCAGCAGGTGGAGCACTCACACGCCCACCCGTCTCACATCCTGCTGCCCGTGATTCCGGCCAACTAGGGTGAGTGGAAGGACGGAGACCGCGATGACACGCATCGACGGACGCACGCCGGCCGACCTGCGGCCCGTGCGAATCGAGCCGGGCGCCCTGGCATACGCGGAGGGATCGGCACTGATCGAGACGGGCGACACACGCGTTCTCTGCGCGGTGAGCGTCGAGGACGGCGTCCCTCGCTTCCTGCGCGGCGCCGGCCAGGGATGGCTTACGGCCGAATATGCCATGCTGCCGCGCTCCACGCTGACGCGGTCGCCCAGGTCCGCGTCGTCGGGCGGCAGGGCGCGCGAGATCCAGCGGCTGATCGGCCGGTCGCTGCGGGCCGTGGTGGACCTACGGGCGCTGGGCGAGCGCACGCTCACCGTGGACTGCGACGTGCTGCAGGCGGACGGGGGCACGCGCACCGCCGCGATTACCGGCGCCTACGTCGCGCTGCGCCAGGCGCTGGATGGCATGAGCGCGCGCGGCCAGCTTTCCGGCCAGCCGCTGCGGTCCGCCATCGCGGCGACGAGCGTTGGCGTGGTGGACGGCGAGTTGTTGCTGGACCTGTGCTACGAGGAGGACTCCCGCGCCGAGGTGGACGTCAACATCGTGATGACGGACGCCGGCGACTTCGTGGAGGTGCAGGGAACGGCCGAGGGCGCGCCATTCTCCCGCGCGACGCTCGACGCCATGCTCGCCCTGGGGTGGAGAGGCATCGCCCGGCTGCTGGCCGCACAGCGCGACGCGCTTTCAGCTTAGGGGGGAGGGAGTCGCCGTCACTCCCATCCCCGTATCGAGTATGGGGCGGGCTCTAACCTTCTCCCTGAAGGAGAGGGGACTTTAGGTGCTCGCGCACCGGATGACCAATGAAGCTGGCAGGAGGCCGCGCAATGTCCAACCTCGACGTTCTGACCTACGGATTCGCATTCACCTCGGACCAGGGCGGGCTGGGATGGTCCACCATCACGCTGCTCACCACCGGCAACCGTCGCATTCTCATCGACACCGGCCCGGCGTCGCGCCGCGCGCTGCTGGCCGACGCACTGCGCAGCCGCAATCTCGACTTCGAAGACGTCGATACCGTGATTCTCACCCACATGCATTGGGACCACTGCCAGAACACGGACCTGTTCCCCAACGCCAGGATCCTGGTACACCCGAAGGAGCTTGACTACAACCGCAATCCGAGCAAGCGCGACGTCATGGCGGCGTCGTATCTGGCCGACATGATGGGAAAGCTCAAGGTGGAGCTGGTGTCTGACGGCGACAGCGTGGCGGAGGGGGTCTCCATCTTGGATACGCCGGGACACACCAAGGGCCACATAGGCGTGGTCGTCGAGGTTGGCAGCGACACGGTGCTGGTCGCCGGAGACGCGCTGCCCGACAGCGGAACGGTGCGCCGGGGGATGCCGTACAACGTTTTCTGGGACGTGAAGGAGGCGACCGAGAGCGTGGAGAAGATGCTCGACGCCTCGTCGGTGTTCTACCCGGGCCACGACCGCCCCTTCCGGCTGGACGGCGACGACATCGGTTACCTGCACGGCCCGTCGGAGGTGGAGTTCGCCAACGCCAACGACGGCGGGGGCGTTACGGCCGTAACCTACAAGGTCTATCCGGCGAGGCCGGTGAACATAAACACCATCCAGAAGCCGTAACTCCGGCGAGGCCTTAGGCAGCCCGGTCGCCGCACTTGTGCTCATGGGATGACGAGCAGGCCGAGCGTCGGGCTGTCACAGAGAAGGGCACGGCCGGCACGAGCAAGGCCGGAGCGCTCAAGAGCGACGCACCAATGCCCACATGGCACTATCGCATTCACGCGCCTTTCCACCCTCAGGGCGACGTGGGCGGCGTACATGGAGTGGAGAAGGTATCCCCTTCTCGGGATGTCTACGACCGGACCTACTGGCTGGATGCTGAGTTGAGTGTAACCATTAAGACAGGGCTCTCCTAGTCGAGACAATAGAGTGTCAGAAGTATACAGATTCAGAGGGACGTGTCGACTGTTGGATGGTGAGTGTGGGGAGCTCGAACAGCAGACTATCTACTTTGCTAGTCCCGAGCAGTTAAATGATCCAATGGAAGGCTTTCGAGATATAGTTTGGCGTGGGGACAAAGTTGTTTGGAACAATCTTTTCAAGCATTATCTCTACTGCCTCCATTCGGCTTACTTGAGTGTCAAGATTCTCGGCGAAGAGTCCACATTCGAGCCAGATCTTATCCCCATATGGGGTCGTTGGGATGACCCACCGACTCTTCAGATGGGTGAATTGTTCAACGAGATATGGAAGCGATTCTGTGAGGCATATGGACTCTCGGTCCTCATCGACAAGATCGCGAATACAAGGGACAGCGTTAGGTACAACAAACTGCTCTTCTATCTCGATCATGCACACATAGCTGCGCTGGATATCATCAGTGAAGTTCATGTAGACCTTGGCCTCGCGCCGGAGACGGAACGGCAAAATCGCAGGAGTGAAACCAGTAAGTCAATTCTGGCCGACAGCGATTTCTTTGAGCTAATTCCGCAAGCGGATACAGAGGTCGAAAACTTCTCTGAAGTTATGTTCTCAATCGTCTACCAAATGAGCGTGGCGCGCCGACTTGGGTTCAAATATAGCCTCCGTAACGCCCATACTGGAACATTAGAAAGTAACAGGCAACTGCTGCTGTTTGATTTCCCAACTCTCTACATAGAGCACCTGGAAAAGCTTCTTTGGCCCCAATGGTACGCGGCCTGCTTTGCCAGGAGCTATCACAATTCATCATTGTGGGCAAGGTATGGAGATGATCACAGAGGCGTGTGCTTGATCTTCGAGACAGCAAAAACGGACGGTGGGAGAAGCCTGTCGTTAAAGCAGGTCACAGGTTGGTCGTCCAGTCACCAAGAAGGAATCAAGGACAATTGGCATTTTGTGCCGATGACCTTTCGCGACGTAAAATACGCAGATAGACGTGGCGAGATCGCCTTCATTGGCAACATGCTGATGTTGCGAAAGAAGTCGATTATGGATTTATGGTATACCGACGGTCTGGGTAACACTTCGCGCTGCGCGTCTCATGTTGACCCAGAGATGGACCTAGAGTCGTGGCGGAAGGAGCATTGGGACCACTATGAACGCGATATCGGTGTCAAGAGCAGAGACTGGGAGCATGAGCAGGAGTGCCGGCTGATTCTGCACGGATTGATGGAAGACACACTAGATGACGGTCGGCGGACCTTGACCTACGACTTTGAGTCCTTGAAGGGCATCATTTTCGGGATCAGGACAACTGACAGTGACAAGATAAAGGTCTTAGAGGGTGTGTGAGAAGTCTTGTACATATATTAGAATGGAGGCATGAAACGCAAAGCATACCCTAGCGACCTGACTGATGAACAGTGGAAGATGCTCGCTCCGCTACTCCCGGCAGCCAAAACCGGGGGAAGGCCACGTACTGTAGACCTGCGGGAGGTCGTCAACGGCATCCTATACGTTCTGCGCAACGGTTGCACGTGGCGAGCCATGCCGCATGACCTCCCGCCTTGGGGTACTGTATGGTGGTATTTTCGGGAGTGGAGAGAGGATGGTACATGGGAACGAGCCAATGACGCTCTCCGAGTCAAGGTCCGGCAGGCTGAGGGGAGGAACCCGACACCTAGCGCTGCTATTATAGACAGCCAGTCGGTCAAGACGACGGAAAAAGGGGGCCTCGTGGCTATGACGCTGGCAAGAAGGTCAACGGTCGAAAGCGACATATCATTGTAGATACCATGGGGTTGCTGCTGGCGGTGGTGGTGCATCCTGCCAATATCCAGGATAGGGATGGGGCGAAGCTGGTCATCGATAAATTGATAGGGAGGTTTCCCCGCATGAGGTTGGTCTGGGCCGATGCTGGCTTTGCTGGAAAGCTGGTCGAGTGGGTCTGGGCCCTGACAGGCTGGGCGCTCGAGATTGTCAAGCGCCCCAGGGACAGCCACCGTTTTCAAGTGCTGCCGCGAAGATGGGTGGTCGAACGAACATTCGCGTGGCTCAGCAGGTGCCGTCGGATGAGCAAGAGCCTGCCCCGTACTCGATACGGGGACTACGAAGCTCTGTCCGATACAACCGAGGTGTGGACCCACATAGCTATGATTCATCTCATGCTCCGACGCTTAGCACCAACCTAATCTGAACTTCTCACACACCCTCTTAGAGATCATCCAAAACAAGTGCCTAGAACACGGTCGCAATGGCTTCAAATTCTACCAGGCATACTACTCCCCTGAGCATGGAGACATTCGTAAGCACGAAATTCGTCTCAACATCACCGATGGTAATGAGACGACTGGAAGTGGCGTTAGCGGTCCTATCGGAAGGTAAGCCTTTGGCCTAACCGAGCCGTCGGACATGCTGTCATTGTCCGGCACGTCCCAGAGGATCCTGTGCCATTTGGTGCGTTTATGCTCGCGCAAGACTTTCCAGTCGATGTAGAAAGGCGTGGGAATGTCGCACAGCTCTTGACCGCATTGGCATTTATGGCGAAGCCTTCATCGCATGTCTCTCACTATCGGCAAACATTTTGCCGTCTACGAAGATGGCTATTGTGGTGAGGTGGCCATAACGTCTATGACATCCATCAGAACGTATCTATCACATGTACTCATTCCAGAAGCCGTAACTCCGGCGAGGCCGGGAGCGGGCCGCGGGCCGCCTCGAGCGGCGGGCGGAATGGGAAAGACCTTCGGCATGGGGGTCTTCGGGGGTTCGCATCCCGAAGGCCCCCGATTTGCGTCCGCGACCGGGCAGGTTTCGTCGTGGGGACTCGGACGCTTGGATTCCGGCTCGGGGGCCGGAATGACGGAGGGGGGCCGGAATGACGGAGGGAGGGAAAGGGCCGATTGTTGCACAAAGTTCGCCAGCATCGCCAACTTTAGCGTTGACGAAATGTAGTCTTTAGGCTATATAATGTTTAGTACACACTCAGAAAACTTTCCGAAACTCTGGAGGAACCCAATGAACTCGGACGACCTCAGGACGAACAGGCTCGCGATGGCGTTGCTTGGAGTCGCGGCGCTGGCGCTGCTGGCCGCCGTGTGGGGGCCCGCGCCGGCGCTGGCGCAGTCCCCGCCGCCAGCTCCCGAAATCTACTCGGGCGCCGTGACCGTGGCGGGCGACCCCGCGCCCGATGGCACGACCATCGTGGCGCGCATCGGCGAAGACTACGAGTCGGATCCGGTAATCGTGTCCGGTGGAATGTACTCCGGCCTGAGCGTGGCCGCGCCGGACGCGTCGTTCAAGGACAGGACGATCAACTTCTTCCTCAACGGCGTAGTCCAGGCGGACGAGACAGAACAGTTGACCGCTGGAGCGGTTCCCGTAATCAAGAGCGGCTTCTCGCTGACCTTCGCGGAGCTCCCCGAGCCGACGCCGTCACCAACCCCGGTAACGGTTTCGCCCACGGTCTTCTCCGGCATCCTGGCCGCGGCCGGCTCGGGAGTGCCCGCTGGCGCCGTGCTGGTCGCCCGGATAGGGGACTACACGTCCGAGCCCGCGCGCATCGATGGCGACGAATACAGCAACCTCATCGTAGACCCCAAGGGCGAGTCCTACGTCGGCATGAACATAACTTTCGAGCTGAACGACGTAGCCGCGTCCTCGCCGACGGACACAGTGTTCCAGGGAGGCATGTTCGAGACGGTAAACCTGATATTCACCGGGCTGCCGACGCCCACGCCGGAGCCTACCGCCACGCCACAACCCACCGCTACGCCGCAACCTACCGCCACGCCGGAGCCTACCGCCACGCCACCACCGCCCACGGCGACGCCGCGACCTACCGCCACGCCGCGACCTACTGCCACGCCGGAACCTACCGCCACGCCGGAACCTACCGCCACGCCGGAACCCACGGCGACCTCGGAGCCAATAGCGGCGCCTGCTACTCCGGCACCGGAGCCGACGGCCGCTCCGACGCCCGAAGAGCCGACCGAAGGGGGCGGCGGCTTCCCAATAGTGCTGGTTGGCCTGGTGGTGGTCGTGGGGCTAGCGGTGCTAGGCGGCGTAGGTCTGTTCATGTACACCAACCGCAGGCGGTAGTGTGGTAAGGGCAGGTCTCGAAACCTGCCCACCGCCGGAATAGAGACTCGCCCTGGCGGCAGAAGTCTAGGCGGGTTCGCTACCCGCCCAGGGATCGGGCGCGGCGCATAGAGATTCGCCTTTACCAAGTCCCCGCTCCTTTTCGAGGGAGTGGGGACTTGGCATGTGAGTTGCCCCGCAACGCCGATTTCCTATAGAATGCTGCCACAGCCAAAGGCGGCCGGCGCCCAGCCGGAGGTCACGCCAATCTTCCCCACTGGAGGGTATCTCATGGCAAGCAGCATCACCGTTACCGTCAATGGCGCCCAGCACACCAGCGAGGTCGAACCACGGCTGCTTCTGGTGGACTACCTTCGGGCGAACCTGAACCTCACCGGCACCCACGTCGGCTGCGACACGTCCAGTTGCGGCGCGTGCACCGTGCTGCTCGACGGCGCGGCGGTGAAGGCGTGCACGCTGTTCGCAGTGCAGGCTGACGGACGCGAGGTGACCACCATCGAGGGGCTGGCGCCGGCGCGCGGCGAGTTCCACCCGATACAGGTGGCCTTCTGGGAGGAGCACGGCCTTCAGTGCGGCTTCTGCACTCCGGGCATGATAATGTCCGCCCACGGCCTGCTGTCCAAAACGCCCAACCCATCCGAGCAGGAGATACGTGAGGGGCTGTCGGGCAACCTGTGCCGCTGCACCGGTTACCACAACATCGTCAAGGCCGTGCAGCACGCCGCAGCAAACATGGGGTAACCCAAGGGACCCGACGCGCCACCGCCGGCACCGGTACGTTCGCCCAGAGCGGCGCGCCACCTCCAACGCCAATCCCGGCTCCTCTTCGTCGTGCCAGCTTTCGCGGCAACCCAGGGGAGCGCGACACAAAGGTCGAGGATCACGGCTTGAACGCCGGACAGGAGATGAAGATGGTTTCCAGCTCCTTCCAATACTTCGCCCCCACGTCGGTCGCCGAGGCGGTCGAACTGCTGGAACAGCACGGTGAGGACGCCAAGCTGTTGGCCGGCGGCCACAGCCTCATTCCGCTGATGAAGCTGCGCCTGGCCGAGCCGCAGGTTGTCATCGACCTGGGCAAGATAGGCGACATGGCCTACATTCGCGAAGAGGACGGCGGCCTTGCCATAGGCGCGATGACCACCTACGCCCAGCTTGAGTCTTCTGACCTGGTGGCGGCGAGGGCGGCCGTGCTGGCCGAGGCGGCGTCCACGGTGGCCGATCCGCAGGTGCGCAACATGGGCACCATCGGCGGCAGCCTTTCCCACGCCGACCCGGCGGGCGACCTGCCCGCGGTGGCGATAGCCCTCAACGCGCGTCTCATCACCAGCAGCACCGGCGAGCACCGCACGCTGAGTGTCGACGACTTCTTCGTCGACCTGCTCACCACGGCCCTCGCGCCCAATGAGATTCTCAACGAGATTGCCATACCCGCGCTGCCGGCCCGGTCGGGCTCCGGTTACGCCAAGTTCGCCAACAAGGCCTCGCACTACGCCATCGTGGGCGTCGCGGCGGTAGTCGGTCTGGACGCCAACGGCGTCTGCGAACATGCGAGCATAGGCGTCACGGGCGCGGGCCCGGTCGCGTCCAGGGCTTCGGAGGCGGAGGCGGCGTTGCGCGGCTCACGGCTCGACGACGCGGCGGTGAGCGCGGCGGCGGCAGTGGCGGGGGCGGGCATCGACTTCCTGGAGGACCTCCACGCCTCGGCGGAGTACAGGGCGCACCTGACGTCCGTCTTCGCAGCGAGGGCGATACGGCAGGCCGCGGCAAGGGCGGGATAGCTCCAGAACGCCGCCCATACCCCTCTACTCTACGCCGGCGGGCTGGCAGGGCGGCCCGCCAACTCCAACAGGGCGGGTTTGAAACCCGCCCCTACCGGCGATGTCGGTTAGAGCGAAAGGCCCAGCCGGGACCACAGCGCCGGCAGATCGGCGCGCTCTTCCAGCAGCTCCGCGAACGCGGTCAGCTTTCGCGGATGGTCGAAGCGGGGGGCGTCCATCAGCGCGGCGAGGGCGTCCATAGTGTCCAGGGTGCCCGGCTCCACTATCATGATCGGCACCTCGTCCAGTTCCGCCTCGTTCAGTACGTACTCGATCGGCTCCTTGCCCTCGGTGCATATCAGGCACGCCGTGGGCGTCGCCAGAGCCGCCATCTGTATGTCGGGGCGGTCTCCCCTCACTATCACGGCCTTGTCGCCGTGCAGGCCGAAGAACAGCTCACCCGGGTCCATAGACAGCCCCAGCGTCATGAAGTGTTCCACCAGGGCGTCGTCATCGTAATCGCTAAGCATCCGTCCGCCCAGGTGTCGCGTCACGACGCGGACGCTCGGAGAGAGCAGGCTGCGTACTTCGGGAATGACGCCCAGCAAGGGAAGCTCCGCGCGGGCATGGAGTTCGGCCTCGGCCTGGGCGCCGGCGTAGCGTGTTACGCAGTTGGCGATGCCGCCGGCGGCGCGCTCGTCCAGAGCGTCGCGCCAGACACTGAAGGTCTCAGCAAGCTGCGGAGAGTGCCGCCCGACAACCAGGACACGGGCGTCGATGGCGTTGGCGAGGCTCCGCGTGTCGCGGGGCGAGAGCGCGCAGCTTCCCTCCACGATCGTCACGTCGGCGTCGCGGCCCGCGCTTTCGACCGCGGCCTGGACGTCGGCAATCGTCTCCGGAGTCAGCCCGCCGGAGGGCGCTTCGAGCGGCGTGGAAGCGGCCTGTTGGCCGAGCAGGTCGGCGTACACGCGGGAGTCCGCGTCATCGTTCGCGGCGACGCCCCGCGCGGCGATCGGCTTGCACACGGCGGCGCGGACGCCCTTGCGGCCCAGCAGATGCGCCAGCGCGGCGCAGAGGGCGGTCTTGCCCGCTCCCTCCGCGTCCGACGCGACGATGAGAACGGCCATGTCGTCTCCTTGCGTAGAGTTTTGACCCGGGCGATTCCTGCGCGGACGCGGCGCCCGCGGTAGCCCCACTTCGGCTATCGCGGGCAATTATAGCAGAGCGTGGGACGGCGGGGGCGCGGCCCGGCCACACGCTTGGCCCGGCGGTTGTGTGTTAACATTATCCGACTATGACGCGGAGTCGACCTGTGCAATGCAGCGGGGGCGCCGGCATCGTCGCGCGCCCGTCTTCCGGCGGGGCCTGGCGCCGGACCGCCAGTGCTGCGGCGGTGCTTGCGGCGCTGTGGCTCGTGCTGCTCGGCTTGGCGTGCGAGTCGGCGCCCGACGTGCCCAATCTCGAGCAGAGGGAGCAGAGGCTGAACCGCACCATCATGTGTCCGGTGTGCCCGGGCGAGTCCATCGACCAGTCGCGCAACCCGCTTTCGGCGCAGATGCGCGGAGTCGTCAGGGACAGGCTCGAGCGGGGCTGGAGCGAGGAACAGATAACGGAATACTTCGTCGACAGCTACGGGCCGAGCGTGTTGATGGAGCCTCCCACGTCCGGGTTCAGCCTGCTGGCGTGGGTCGTGCCGCCCGTCGCGCTTGCGGCGGCGATCGCGGCGCTCGTAGTGGCGCTCCGGTTCATGCGCCGCAATGCGCCCGAACCGGAGCCGGGGCTTACGGAAGAGGAGAGCGAGGAGTATTTCGCCCGCATCGAGGACGCGCTGCGCAGGTAGGGGTCTCGTTCTTCACCCCCATCCCCGTATCGAGTACGGGGCAGGCTCTAACCTTCCCCCATCAAGGGGGAAGGGACTATTGGAATCTCCGACCTTCTCCCTACAACGGGGAAGGGACTACTGGTAGGACTGACTTATGGTTGAAGCGGGCCAGATCGCGCTGCCCATAGCGCTGCTGACTGCCGTATACGCGGTGCTGGCGTCGTTCGCCGCCGCGTGGAGGCGCATACCCGAGCTTTCGGTCAGCGGGCGTTACGCTTTCTACGCCGTGCCCCCGTTGCTCGCGGTGGCCGTGGCGGCGCTCGTGTACGCCTTCGTGACCAGCGACTTCAGCGTGCGCTACGTCGCCGAGAACAGCAACCTCGCCATGCCCAGGGCCTACACGTGGGTGGCCTTATACGCGGGCAACGCCGGCTCGCTGCTGTTCCTTGCCGGGGTGTTTTCGGCGATTGCCACCGTCGCGGTGCTGAGCATACGCAGGCGTCTGCCCTACACCGCGCCCTACGCCACGGCGATAATGGCGCTCGTGCTGGCCTTCTTCCTGGCCATCATCGTGTTCTTCGCCAACCCGCTGGAGCGGCTTCCACTGGTGCCTCCCGACGGCCAGGGCATCAACCCGCTGCTGGTCCACTTCGGCATGTTCATCCATCCGCCCATGCAGATGACCGGGCTGGTCGTCGTCGCGATCCCGTTCAGCATCGCGATGGCCGCGCTGCTCGCGCGGCGCGGCGGGCGCGACGAGTGGGTGGACCTGGGCAGAACCTGGGCCATGATCTCCTGGCTCATCCTCACCTGCGGCCTGCTGCTGGGGAGCTGGTGGGCATACACCATACTGGGTTGGGGCGGCTACTGGGCCTGGGACCCCGTGGAGAACTCGGCGTTGCTCCCGTGGCTCGCGCTGACCGCTTTCGTCCACTCGATAATGGTGCAGAAGCGGCGCGGCATGTTCCGCACCTGGAACATGGTGATAATCATCGTGGCGTTCACTCTGGCGCAGATGGGCATGTTCATCAACCGCGGCGGGCCGGTGCCCTCGGTGCACTCGTTCGCCCAGTCGACCATGGGATGGCTGTTCCTGGCTTTCATGGCCGGCACGCTGCTCCTGTCGCTTGCGGCGTTCGTGTGGCGCATGGACTCGTTGCGGAGCCGCGAGGGTCTGGACTCGCTGCTCTCTCGCGAGAGCGCGTTCCTCGCGCAGAACGTGCTCTTCCTGGTGGTGGCGTTCGTGACGCTGTGGGGCACCATCTTTCCGGTGTTCTCCGAGGCCGCGCAGGACGTGACGCTGACGGTGGGCGCGCCGTTCTTCAACCGCATCAACGGACCTCTGCTGCTGGCGATAGTGTTCCTGATGGGCGTCGGACCGCTGCTGCCGTGGCGCAGGGCGACGCTGCGCAACCTGGCCCGAACGCTGCGCTATCCGCTAATCGCGGCAGCGGTTACGGGCGTCGTGCTATTCACGGTTGGCGTGCGGCAACTGGCCGCGCTGGTGGCGTTGTCGACCTACGCCATGGTGATCACCGGGATCGCGCACGAGTGGATGCGCGGCGTGAGGGCGCGGCACGGCAGGGGCGAGAACTACGCGCTGGCGTTCGCCAGGCTGCTTTCGGGCAACAGGCCGCGGTATGGCGGCTACGTCGTGCACCTGGCCATCATCATGCTGGCGGTGGGCGCGACCGCCTCGTCGTTCTACAGCGTTCAGCGCGACGTCGCCATGTCACCGGGCGAGACCTCTACGCTGGGCAGGTACACGTTCAGTTACCTGGGCGTGACGAGCCAGGACTTTCCCGACAGGACGGAGGAGACGGCCGAGTTCGACGTGTACGTGGGCGACAAGTACCTGGGCAGGATGTACCCGTTCCGCGCCGTTTATCCGGAGTTTCGCATCGCCTCGACGCGGGGGGCGATTCGCAGCACGCCGGTGGAGGACTTCTACCTCGTACCGTCCGAGTTCAACGACGACGGCTCGGCCATATTCCGCGTGTTGGTGAACCCGATGGTGTGGTGGATGTGGGCTTCGGGGCCGTTGCTGGCCCTGGGGGTGCTCCTCGCGGTGTCGCCGCGCCGCCAGCCGTCGCCCTCCACGCTGCGGCTCCCGGCGAACGTCCGCGCCGCCGGGGCGTGACGCGCAGCGCGAGCACAGCATATGGAGATCATCCTAGCCCTGTTACTGGCGCTCATCCCTGCCGCCGCCATCCTCTACCCGCTGCTGCGCGGCCTTGGCACGGACGAGTTCGCAGAGGACGAGAGCTCGCAGACGGCCGAATTCGCCCGGCGCTGGGAGGCGGCCCTCGATGGGCTGCGCAACGCCGAGCTGGAGTCGGCCCTGGGCAACCTGGACGAGGAAGACTACCGCTGGCTGAGGCGGCAATACATGGTGGAGGCCGCCCTCGTGCTGAAGGGCATGGAGCTTGAGAGCGCACAGGAGCGGGAGTTTATGGAGCAGGTGGAGAGTGAGGTGCGGCGAGCGCGCGAGCGGGCGCTCGGCCGGAGCGCCGGGCCGTCGGAGGCCTCCGGTGGCTAGGGTCGCAGCGATCGCACTGCTGTTGCTGGCGGTTTGGGTGCAGGCCGAGGCCAACGCCCGCGCGCAGGACTCGACCTTCGCGGTGGAGGGCCGCGTGGAGAACGGCACGAGCGGCGCCGGCGAGGCACAGATCGAGGTCGTGCTCCACACCGTGCAAGGCACGGTCCGCACCGACACGGCGACGCTCACCGACGAGCGGGGCGCGTTCCGCTTCGACGACGTTCCGACGGACCCGCAGGCCGCCTACGGCGTGTCCGTGGTGTACCAGGGCGCTCTCTACGGGATGGACCTGGACACCTCGAGCGGCCCCCCTTTGCCGGTCACACTGACCGTGTACGAGTCCACACACGACGACGGCGCGGTGAGGACCATCCTCGCGTCCGTGCTGTTCGCCTCCGCCGACCGGGAGGAGCAAACGGTCGCGGCGCTGGAAATCGTGAGGATAATCAACGAGTCCAATCAGACCTACGTGCCCGGGCCGGAGCCGATGAACCTGCTGCGGTTCGGCCTTCCTCCAGACGCCCGCAACCTGGAAGTGGACACGACGCTGCCGGACGCGGACTTCGCGCAGGTGGACCGCGGCTTCGCGCTGCTGGCGAGCGTGCCGCCCGGCGAGCACGAGGTGCTGTACTCCTACAGCTTCCCCTACACCGGAGACAGCGCCGAGTTCACGAAGTCGCTGCTGTACGGCGCCGAGAACCTGCGAGTGCTGGCGCCGGTGGGCGAGCTGACGCTGTCCGCCGGCGAGTTGGGCGAGCCCGGCTCCGTCGTGGTGGGCGGGCGACCCTACCACCTCATCGAGGCGTCCGATCTGCCGCGTGGAGACCGCGTGTCGGTGCGGTTGGAGGACCTGCCGGAGCTGAGCGGACCGGAGTCGGCAAGGCGGTGGATCGGGTCGGTGCCGCCGGAGGCCGGCGCCCTGGGCGTGCTCGGCGTGGTGATCGCGTGCGCGTTCGGCGTAGTGGTGTGGCGCCGCCGCAGGGCCGCGGGGCCCGGGCCGGACGCGGACGCCCCCTCCGTCGGCGGGATGGACGCGTTCGCCGAAATCGTCACACTGCGCCAGATGCTGGCCGACCTGGAGGAGGCCGCTGCGAGCGGGGCGCTCGGCGAGGGCGACTACCGCCGGCGCCGGCGGATCCTGGAAGGGCGGCTCAGTGAGTTGGAGTAGGGGCCGCGCCGATGC
The DNA here is from genome assembly GCA_965226695.1 of Dehalococcoidia bacterium. GTDB lineage: Bacteria > Chloroflexota > Dehalococcoidia > Lucifugimonadales > CATOSD01 > CATOSD01. Next base: position 874,788 of record OZ245405.1, on the reverse strand, counting down.
AAAAGTGCGCGGTTGACAGGCGCTCGACCACGCGCTAGACTTGCGCCTAGACAACTGATCATGCCCCCGGGGGGAGCTTGGAATGGCCAGGCTGAGAGGGTAGCCGGGACGCTACCGACCCCGAATGACCTGATCTGGGTAATGCCAGCGTAGGGAAAGGGTTTGCACCGAGACCCTTCAGAAACCGCAGCCGCCCAGATTACCGGGCGGCTGTTTTCTTTTGTCAGAGAATCTATCCGAAGGCGCGCGCCGCGCCGCCGAGTTCACGCTGACAAGGGAGACTTGTGAGGGCCGAAACTGCCACCGACGCCGAGTCGACTGCCTACGTCGACGCGAAGATTCGCCTTGATCGCGTGAGCAAGACTCGCGTGCGCGACGGTGCGCCGCTGCCGGTGCTCGACAGAGTGAGATTCTTCGCGCGCGACGGCGAGTTCGTCAGCATCGTCGGTCCCAGCGGCTGCGGCAAGAGCACGCTGTTGAACATCATCGCCGGACTTGACGAGCCGGACAGCGGCGAAATCCACCTGGAGGGGATACGGCCCGGCAATCGGCTGGGCCAGGTCGGCTACATGCAGCAGAAGGACCTGCTCTTTCCCTGGCGCAACGTCGTCGACAACGCCGTCATGGGCCTCGAGCTAAGGGGCGTCCCCAGGCGCAGCTCGCGCGAGAGGGCGCTGGACCTGATGGAGTCGTTCGGCCTCGCGGGGTTCGAGTCGGCCTATCCCCACGCGCTCTCGGGCGGCATGAGGCAGCGCGTCTCCTTCCTGCGCACCGTGCTCGCCGACCAGCAGATATTCCTGCTGGACGAGCCTCTCAGCGCGCTCGACGCCCTCAACCGCGCCCAGATGCAGGAGTGGATGCAGCACACCTGGCTCTCGCTGCGCAAGACGGTCGTGCTCGTGACGCACGACGTCGACGAGGCGGTCTTCCTGTCCGACCGCGTCTACGTGATGACGGCTCGCCCAGGGCGAATGAAGCTCGTCGTTGACGTAGATTTGCCTCGGCCGCGCTCGCTGGACTTGCTCACCGACCCCGAGTTCGTCGCTTTGAAGGCGCGGCTATTGAGCGCGATACGCGGCGAGAGCGTGGGGACGGCGCGATGAGCGCGGAACGCACCGTGCCGCACGCGGCCATCGAGTACGCGCCACGCCGCCAGGTCTTGGCGCGGCTGCACGCGGCGGCGGGCCGGTGGGCCGCGCCGATGCTGATAGTGCTGCTCGCACTGGGGGCGTGGGAGCTGTGCGTGCTGCTGTTCGAGATCCGCGCATGGCTGCTGCCGGCGCCCTCCGCCATAGCGGTCGCGCTCTTCCAGGACGCGGGGCTGCTCGCGCGGCATAGCTGGGTCACGCTGGAAGAGGTGATCGTGGGCTTCGGCGCGGCGCTCTTGTGCGGCGTCTCGCTCGGAGTGGGCATCGCCCTGTCGCGGACCGTCGAGCGCTCGCTGTATCCATTCGTAATCGCCTCCCAGACCATCCCCATCATCGTCATCGCCCCGCTGCTGCTAATCTGGTTCGGCTACGGCCTCACACCCAAGATAATCGTCGTCGCGCTGATAGCGTTCTTCCCGCTGGCGGTGAACACCGTGGACGGGCTGAAGTCCGTGGACCAGGACACGGTGAACCTGATGCGCACGCTGGGCGCGAACCGCCTTCAGATACTGGTGAAGGCGCAGCTACCCTCGGCGCTGCCGTACCTGTTCTCCGGCGCGAGGGTGGCCGTCGCGGTGAGCGTCATCGGCGCGGTAATCGGCGAATGGGTGGGATCCAGCGAGGGCCTTGGCTACCTGATGATCCGCTCGAAGCCCCAGTTTCTGACAGAGCGGGTCTTCGCGGCGATAACGCTGCTGTCCGCCATGGGCGTGGGGCTGTTCCTGCTGGTTGGGGTGGTCGAGCGGCTGACAATACCATGGTCGCACGCCCGGCGCGGCGGCGACTTTCAATCCGGCCACGACCAGGCCGGCGGCGTAGATACCACGTGAGGTGACGAACATGGATTACCCATACCGGAAGCTGGCGTCCGCGCTGTTCGCGCTCGCGGCGCTTTGCGTGCTGGCCGTATCGTGCGGCGGCGATGACTCCTCGGAACGAGTTTCCGTAAAGCTGGCGATGGACTGGTACCCGAACTCCAACCACACCGGGCTCTTCATCGCCAAGCAGCGGGGTTACTTCGAAGAGGAGGGCCTGGACGTCAACATGTACACGCCGGTGGACCCTTCCGCGGTGCTGCAGACGGTGGGGGCCGGCGAGGACGACTTCGGCATAAGCTACCAGCCCGACGTGCTGCTCGCCAGGGGCCAGGGAGTGCCCGTGGTGTCGGTGACCGCGATGGTGCAGCACCCGCTGAACTCCGTTATGGCGCTCGCGTCTTCGGGCATCGAGCGGCCGCGCGACCTCGTTGGCAAGAAGGTGGGCTACCCGGGCATTCCCACCAACGAGCCGCTGCTGGACACCATGCTGAAGGCTGACGGAGCGCGCGGCCTGGAGGACGTCGAGCTGGTCAACGTGGGGTTCGACCTCGCGCCCGCGCTCATCGGCGAAAGGGTCGACGCGGTGGTTGGCGCGTATTGGACGCACGAGAGCATTCTCATCGAGAACGAAGGCTACCCCGTGAACATCATGCGCATGGAAGAGTGGGGCGTGCCGGACTACTACGAGCTGGTGATAGTGGCGAGCGAGGACACCATCGCGAACCGCGCCGACGTGGTGGAGCGGTTCGTCAGGGCCGTGCGCCGCGGCTACGAAGATGCCGCAGCCAACCCCCAGGAGGGCGTGGACGTGTTGTTGGAGCTGGCCGGCGAAGAGGTGGACGAGGCGATCGAACGCCCCGGTGCCGACCTCCTCGCCCCGCTGTGGCGGACCGACGATGGCCGGACTTCGGCAGCCAGCAGGCGAGCAAGTGGGAGAGCTTCACCGAGTGGATGCAGGCAAGCGGCCTGCTGTCCGAGGACGTGCAGGCGGGCGATGCCTTCACGGACGAGTTTGGGGGCGGGTAGGGGTCGTTTCCGAAAGTACCTTCCCTCTTGACGGGGGAAGGTTAGGATGGGGGTGGGACCATTTGCGACACCCGCCCGTTGGGGGGTGGCGCGATGTTGGAGGGTATGGGCGCTACGCCCGACCTCAATCCTGAGACGTACTTTCGGCTTGATTCGGCCACGGTGACGTCGTACCTACTCCCTCGGTATACTAGGGGCTATTGCAAAACCACTCCAATTTCGTTGCGGGAGCAGTTGCCGAGATGCGTGGACCGTCTACCAAGTCAGAGGACCGACCGCTTGACGACGAGCGTGTGGCGCGCCTGGAACGTGCGGCTTCGCAGTGGAAGCGGCAGTTGGTGGACACGACGAGCGGTCCACTGATGAGATACCGCGACCTGAAGACAGGAACTCTCGACCTCACGCCCGCAGGGGTAAGGCACCAACTCCCCGGATTTGAATATCCTAACGAGCCCACTGTCGGCGCTACCAACGAGCCCGCCGTCGGCGCTACCGGAGTCGGGGATGACGACCCCACGCCCAAAGCCAACCGCAAGGCTGTCGACGCTCTGCTCAAGGGGCGCACCGTTAGTCTGTCCCATCTGTTTTCTTTTGAAGAGGGCTTGGGAGACGCCCGGCGGCGCATGAAGGTTATCAGCCGCGACGCCCGGGTCCGACTGGAGGAAAAGGGCATTGATACTCTGTTCCTGGCGGCTGGCCTGACGACCTGGAAAGTACAGTCAGGCGCGCGTCCCAACGCCCCTGCGTTAATTCTTCCCATGACTGCCGAGCCGGTGGGGATGTCCCACCGTGATTTCAAGCTGACGCTCTCCGGAGACCCAAAACTCAACCCCGTGCTTGTTCAAGCGCTGGAAACCGATTTCGGCGTCCAAACGCCCGAAGATTGTGTCGATCTAGAAAACTCGCCCTTCTCATTCTCCGAACTCCGCGAACTGCTAGCCAAACTCGCTCGCCATTGGGAAAGAGCCCCTGGACTGGAAATGAATCAGCGCCTCGTGGTCCGAAACTTCAGTTACGCCAACATGCCCATGGTGCGCGATCTGGAAACCAATCTGGAAGCATTCGCCGCAAGCGACCTTATCGCCGCCATCGCCGGCGACTCCAAGGCCCGCGCCAATCTGACGGAAGGTATCCCCGACGTGCCTATCAATCGTCCGGACTTCGACCTGCCCGAAACGGAATTTCTTACTCTGGATTCCGATTCCAGCCAGCACCACGCCATCAACCGTTGTCTGGAGGGGCAGAATCTCGTCATCTGGGGGCCGCCCGGCACTGGCAAGTCCCAAACCATCGCCAACCTCATCGCAGCGTTCATGGCCCAATCCAAGAAGATCCTCTTCGTGGCGCAAAAGAGGGCCGCAATCGACGTGGTGGTCAGCCGCCTCCAACGCGTGGGACTGGACAACTGGGTGATGGACACCCACGGCGGTATACAGACCATGCGGGAATTCGCCCAAGACCTGGCATCGTCCATTCAACGCATCAGGAGCATTCCAGAACAGGACTACTCTGCGTTGCATCAGGGCCTCGCGGACTCACGCGACACGCTGGTGGGACACGACGCGACGATGCACGAACTGCGTCAGCCGTGGGGAATTTCCACCTACGACGTGCAAGCGCGTCTGCTTGCGGCGCCTGAAACGGCGCGGGTCGCTCAAAGGCTGCCACGCGCAACGGCCAGGCGGCTCAACCGCCGAGCCATTGAAGAGCTTCAATTCGCGGTGAACGAGTGGACAGACCTGGACGGCCACAATTATGCCAACCGCGTCCCTGAATGGGCCGCTTCCGCCGTATCCACCGGCGAGGATCTGCACAGAGCGCTTGACGTAATCGACGACCTTCTCTTCAACGACCGGCTCCGCTCGACCTCGCGCCTGCTCTCCAAGTCGCTGCAAGCCGTGGGCCTTAGCCTGCCCGACAACCTCGCGCAATGGCCCGCCATAATGGATCTGCTGTCCGAAGTAAGAGGCACCCTCGCCCGCTTCCATCCACGCGTGTATGACCTTGACCATGAGGCGTTGACCCAGGCGCTGGCCCCGCCGAAAAGCATCTTCGCTGGGATAGCCTCCACCTTTTCGCGGAACAGACGACGCAGCAGGCACGCGGCGCGAGAGGCGTTGCGTTCGCCACTCGTCGTCCTGAGCGACGCCGAAATCGTAGGGGCCCTGAACGCGGCGGCCAGCCATAAGTCGCGGTGGCGACAGCTGCGAGCTGCTGACAATCCTCGATGCCCCGAGGGCTTGGACCAGCTGCGAAGTGAGGTGGGCAGTCTCTGGGAAGGCCTGAGCTACCTGGAGAAGGTCTTTCCCAGGCTGCGCCCCACCCAGCGATCGGCCGGAGCTCTCACGGAGATGCTGGAACGGCTCGATTCGCAGAGAAGTCTAGCCGCACGTCTGCCACGGCTACGGGAACTTGAAGGCGAATTCAAAGACGCCGGTGTCGAGCGTGTGATAGGCCAGATTGGGCGCCAGATTTCAACCAAGCACGCCCCCGACGCCGTCGAGTACGCTTGGCTGCAATCGGTGTGGGACGACATGCAAGTTGAAGATAGACGGCTGGCCGGATTCACGGGCGATGTGCAGAACCGCGTGGTGGCCGAGTTCGCGAGCCACTATCGGCAACACCTCCAAGTCACTCCTGACCGGATTAGCAGAATCGTCGCGGAAGAGGCCATCGCCGCAATGAACGAGCACCAGGTTGAGACGGCGTTGATCAACCGGGAAGCCGCGAAGAAGCGCCGACACCTCTCCGTCCGTCGGCTTCTGGGCCGCGCCCCAAACGTGCTCACTGCTCTTAAGCCATGCTGGACCATGTCGCCCTTACAAGTGGCCGAACTGGTGCCGCCCGACGCCAAGTTGTTCGACGTCGTAATCTTCGACGAGGCGTCGCAGATACCCCCTGCGGAAGCTATTGGCAGCCTGGCACGCGCTCCGCAGGCCATCATCGCGGGTGACGACCGCCAACTGCCGCCACCTCCTTTTTCATGAGACAGGATAGAGATTTGGACGACGACTTGGACGATGACGACGACATCCACATGGCTTTGATAGAGGACCTTGAGTCAATCTTGGACGTCGCCAAGGCACTATCCATAAATCAAGAAATGCTGCAATGGCACTACCGCAGCCGCGACAGCCGGCTTATCGGCTTTTCCAACGTCCACATCTACCAGAGCAGCCTAACGGCCTTCCCCGGGACCGCACAGGAAAGCCCCATAGTCTTTCATCCCCTAGACCTACCGCCGCAAATTAGCAGTTCCACAGTCTCACATCCCGGCGAGGTCGAAAAGGTGATCAACCTTGTCCTGGAACACGCCAGAGACTACCCCGCGCAGTCCCTTGGCGTCATCGCTTTCGGCACAAAGCACGCCGACAACCTGGAAAACGCCCTTCGCACGCGCCTGCGAGACATGAACGACTCCCAGTTGGCCCGCTTCTTCTCGGAAACGGCTGACGAGCCGTTCTTCATCAAGAACATCGAACGTGTGCAGGGCGACGAGCGGGATGTCATTATTTTGAGCGTGGGCTACCATAAGGCGGCCAACGGTTCGTTGCCGTACCGCTTCGGGCCGCTGAACCAAGACGGCGGCGAGCGGCGGCTGAACGTCGCCATCACGCGCGCCCGCTCGCGTATGCATCTCGTGTGCGCATTCACACACCACGACATGGACCCGGGCCGCTCGACCGCAAGAGGCGTGGAATTGCTGCGCCAGTACCTGGAATTCGCCGACTCGGGTGGCGTCGCGCTAGGCGGCGACGTTTCCGATGTGCCGCTGAACCCGTTTGAGTTGGACATACTCCACCGCTTACAGGACAAGGGCATTCCAGTCACTCCCCAATACGGCGTCGGGGGCTACCGCTTGGACTTCGCCTGCGCGCATCCTGAGCAAGTCGGACGCATGGTCATGGCAATTGAGGCCGATGGCGCGAGCTACCATTCCACACCCATAGCAAAGGAACGCGACTATCTGCGCCAGGAAGTGCTGGAAAACCTGGGCTGGCGCTTTCATCGCATCTGGTCCACCGACTGGTTCCGAAATGCCTCCGCGGAAACGGACCGGGCCTTTGCCGCGTGGAAGGACACCATGGCTAGCGCCGACCGAGACGCCGCAGCCAAGCCGGAGCCGCCCCCTCCCGCGCCACCAGCATCTCAGCCGAAGGTGCCTATTCGCCGTGGCAGCAAGCTTACAATAAGACCTGGCGAATCCATCACCAAATACGAGCGTTATGTACTGGTCAGTCTGGCCAAGTGGATACTGTCCGACACCCTGCTACGAACCGACGAAGAGCTTATGCGCGAAATGCGGCAAGAGCTGGGCTTCAGTCGTGACGGCAAGCGAATTAGAGCGGCACTACAAGAGGCCATCAAATACGCCCGTCCGTCACCTAAGTAATCTTGAAGGCCTGCCGTCTGGCCTACCCCGCCTCCAAAATCAAGCGGACACTCTAATCAGTCGCCCTGGATTCTTCGGCAAGCTAAGAATGACACGTCCGAATATCGGAATGACGTATACGGATAGATGAGGCGAAGCATAATGTCGTTGACGCGCCAGCTACGGCTGAAGTATGATGGCCTCTGGCAAAAGATGGTCTTTCACCCCTTCGTGGAAGAGATGGGTGACGGCACACTGCCAGCGTCGAAGTTCCGGGCATACTTCCTGCAGGACTACGTTTTCGTGAACGACCTGGCGACTCTCATCTCGCTGGGCATCGCCAAAGCACCCACCATCGAGGCGGCCGGCGTGCTTCACGGCTTTCTCTCGGGGCTCGTCGCACCGGAGGGCGCGCAGGAAAACGACCTCTTCGTGCGGGCGTTCCGCGAGCTGGGCGCGACGGAAGCCGAGTACTCCTCGGCCGCGGCGTCGCCAACCACCCAGGCGTTCGGCGACTTCCTGGTCAGGACCGGCTACGAGGGCGGCTTCGACGACATAGCGACCATCCTGTACGTGACCGAGGGCACCTACCTGGACTGGGGCACACGGCTGCTTGAGCGGGGCGCGCGGCCCGCCAACCCCATTTACCGGGAGTGGATCGAGCTTCACGGCCCCGAGGTGCTCGGAGGACTCGTCGAATGGCTCGGCCGGCACATAGACCGCGAGGGGGCCGAACGGCGCAGGGCCAGGACCGAGCGCGTCTTCCTCACTGCGCTGCGGTACGAGTACCTCTTTTGGGAAGCCGCCTACCACGGAGAGAACTGGCCCGGCAACCGGAGGTGAACACGCCATGAACCGCGTTTACCGCGCCTTGACCATAGCCGGCTCGGACTCGGGCGGCGGTGCGGGCATACAGGCGGACCTGAAGACGTTCGCCGCCCACGGCGTCTACGGCACCTCCGCGCTCACCGCCATAACCTCCCAGAACACCAAGGGAGTCACCGACGTGTGGGAGCTTCCGGCGTCGCTCATCGAGTCGCAGATCGACGCCGTAATCACCGACATAGGCGCCGACGTGGTGAAGACCGGGATGCTTTCCAGCTCCACCGTGATTGAGGTTGTCGCGGCGAAGGCCAGGCAACACAGCCTGGACGCCCTCGTGGTCGACCCCGTGATGGTGGCCAAGGGCGGCGACAGGCTGCTGCGCGACGACGCGGTGGACGCGCTGCGCTCGCTGCTCATCCCCATTGCGATGGTGATGACTCCCAACATCCCGGAGGCGGAGGCTCTGCTTGGCGTGAAGATCGAGACGCTGGAAGACGCCAAAGAGGCGGCGCAGGCGCTGGTCGGCATGGGCGCCCGGGCGGTCGTCGTAAAGGGCGGCCACCTGAAAGGACCGCCGACCGACATCCTGTACGACGGCGAGGAGTTTCGCGCCTATACGTCTCGGCGCATCGAGACGACCAGCACTCACGGCACCGGCTGCACCTTTGCGTCCGCCATCGCCGCGAACCTGGCGAAGGGGCTACCGCTCAGGCAGGCCGTCTCACTCGCCAAGTCCTACGTTACCTCGGCCATTCGCATGGCTCAGCCGATAGGCCGCGGCCACGGACCTCTCAACCACTTCTACATGCTCAAAGACCCGCCCGCCTAGCCGCCCCGCGGGTGCCGGAGTGCCGACTTGGCCCTGTATCTAACTGAAGAGGACGTCTCCCGCCTGCTCGACGTGGACACGGCCATCGAGGCCGTGGAGGAGGCGTTCCGCCACCAGTCGAACGGCCTCGCAACCAACAGCCCCCGAGAACGGCTGCGGCTGTCTAACGGCCACTTCAACCTGATGACCGCCGCCGCGCCCGGGCTGGGCGTCATGGGGCTGAAGGCCTACGCGGGCGGCGGCTTTCACGTCCACCTGACCAGCAGCGAGACGGGCGAGTTGCTCGCCATCATCGAGGCATCCGCCCTCGGCCGGCTGCGCACCGGCGCGGCGAGCGGCGTCGCGGCGAGGCTGCTCTCCCGCGAGGACTCGGCCACGCTGGGGCTGATAGGCTCCGGACGCCAGGCGTTGGCGCAGGCCGAGGCTGTGCTGCGCGTGCGCCCCATAGGCCGCGTGGTGGTGTTCAGCCGCGACCCGGAGAGGCGGCGAGCCTTCGCATCACAGGCTGCGGGCGCGCTCGGCGTGGAAGTCGAGGCTGCCGGCAGCGCCGAGGAGTGCGTTGCCGAGGCCGACGTGCTGGCCGTGATCACCAACTCTGCCGAGCCGGTGGTGCGCGGCGAGTGGCTGCGCCCGGGCGTGCACGTTAACGCCGCGGGCGCGAACAGCTGGACGCGCCGGGAGCTGGACGACGAGGCGGTGCGCCGGGCCGACGTCATCGTGGTGGACGACCTCGCGCAGGCGCGCGCCGAGTGCGGCGACCTGATGCACGCCGTCGAAACGGGGGCCACGCGCTGGGAACGGGTGAGTCCTCTGTCCGACGCGCTGGCGGGCCGTTCGCCGGGCCGCGGGCGCCCGGAGGACGTGACGCTCTTCGAGTCCCAGGGCGTCGCGCTGGAGGACATAGCCCTGGGGCTGCGCGCTTATCGCCTCGCCGAGCTGCAGGGCGTCGGCAGACGGCTCCCCTTCGCCTAGCAGACCGCGCGCCAGACCGGTCGTTCACCCGTTAGATGCCCCTGCGTCCCATCGATAAGCCGCGCGGCCCTACGTGCTATAATTGCGCGTGCACCTGACCGAACCGGAATCGAGGGAGCCGCCTTGTCGACAGAAACCATCGAGGTAACGCCCGAGCTGAGGCGCGGGCGAAACCAGTTGGCGGCAACGGTCGTCGCGGGCCACGCCGTCAAGCACGTTTACAATTCCGCACTGCAATCCATACTCTTCCCCGAAATCAAAATTGGGCTGGGCCTGAGCGGGACGCAGCTTGGCACGCTGGCGTTTTCGCGGCAGGCGACGAGCTGGGTCACCACGGTTATCGCAGGCTTCCTGGGCGACCGTTTCGCCGATCGCGCGGCGCTCATGCTGGGCATTTCGCTGCTGATGACGGGAGTGTCCTACTTCCTGCTGGGCCTGGCGGACAGCGTGTTCGCCGACAACGTGATATTCGTGGCGGTGCTTGTTATCATGCTGCTGGTCGGCGTGGGGCCGTCGCTGTACCACCCGCCCGCCATTGGCGCGCTATCGCGGCGGTTCCCGGACCGGCGCGGTTTCGCCATATCGTTACACGGCACCGGCGGCAGCGTGGGCGAAGTAGCCGGGCCGCTGCTGGCGGGCGTCGTACTGCTCGGATGGCTGGCGTTGACCTGGGACAGCGTTCTCGTGTACAGCTTCTTCCCCGCGGTGGTGTGCGCCGTGGCGATTTGGCTGTTCATGCGAAACGTGCCCGGCGGCGAAATGCAGGCTGTGTCCTCAGTACGGGAGTACTTCGCTTCGCTGCTATTGCTGCTCAAGCGGCGGGCGCTTTACGTGTTGGTCATCGCAACGGCGCTTCGCAGCGTGGGCCAAAGCTCGGTGATGATCTTCCTGCCCGTGTACCTGCGAGAAGATCTGGAATTTTCGCCCAGCAAGGTGGCGATCTACCTGTCTCTCGCGCAGGTCGTGGGTATCGTGGCCCAGCCGGCGATGGGTTTTCTGGCCGACAAGTTCGGCTACAAGCCGGTGCTGGTGCCATCGATGCTCGTAATGAGCCTGCTGGCCATGGTGCTGGGGTTCGCCGACCACGAGCCGTTCTTCTGGCAGATAAGCTGGCTTACGCTGACTATCATGGCCATGGGAACGGTTCTGTACGCGCTGCACGCCATATTCATCGCGGCGGCGATAGAGGCCGCCGAGGGAGCGGTACAATCGACAGTAGTATCGCTCGTCTATGGCGCAAGCTTCATTGGCACGCTGTCGCCCGTGATAGCCGGCCTCATTTGGGACAACTACGGCGTCGAGGCGACGTTCGTGTACGGCGGCGCCCTGGTGCTGCTCGGCACGCTCGTGCTGGTCGTTATGCTCAGGCTGCCCAGTAGAACGCGCGCCGCTGTGGCCACCGGTTAGCGGACGCACGGAGATTGCTGCCATCTGCCCAGGAGGTTACCAATGGAACAACACCAAGTTGCGTTGAAAGACGTGACTAAGGACGACGTATCCCGCATACGGCTGTGGCTGAACGACGACGAGGTGGCGGAGAGCTGGTTCGGGCGCTACTCCTACGGTGACCCCGCGCACCTCGGATACCATCCCAACGAGGTGCTGGACGTTTCGGACGAGGAATGGCGGCGAGTCTTCGACAACCCGGAGCACCGCATCCTGTCCATCTACAGCGAGAACGACGAGCACATAGGCGAGGTTCACCTGGCAATAGAAGAGTCGCTGGGCGACGGGCAGATATCGATCTTGATCGGACGCAAGGACCTGTGGCATCACGGCTACGGCACAAATGCCATGCGTGCCTCGCTGGAGAAGGCGTTCGATGAATATGGACTTTACCGGGTCTGGGCGGACATACCGGAGTACAACGTCGCGGCCCTTACGCTGTTCCGACACATCGGGTTCGTACACGAGGGGACTCTGAGAAAGAGCCGTCCGCACGAGGGTTCGCGGTTCGACTCGGTGGTGATGGGCATGCTGGCGGCGGAGTACGCGCGCCAGAGCTGAGCGTTGCCGACCGACCGCACCGAATGATCGAACACCCGAACCGAACTGACACGCCTTTGCCAAGTGAAGCGATGGACACGACGGCGCTGCGCGAGGGCGCGGAACGGCTGGGCGTTCTCCTCACGCCGGCGCAGGCCGACACCTTCCGGCGCTACCACCTGGAACTGGAGCAAGGTAACCGCCGCGTCAATCTCACGTCCATAGCCGACTGGGAACGGGCGCAGGCCGTTCACTATCTCGACTCGCTCAGCGTGCTGCCGGCCATTCCTCCCGCGCTGCTGCGGTTGGGCCGCCTGGCCGACGTGGGCAGCGGCGCGGGCATGCCGGGCCTTGCGTTGCGCATTGCCGTCCCCTCCCTCCGAGTGACCCTCGTGGAGGCCACCGGCAAGAAGGCGGACTTTCTGCGCGGGCTTCCAGAGGCGCTGGGGCTGCGCGGCGTTGAGGTGAGGTACTGCCGCGCCGAGACGCTGGGCCGGGAACCGGCGGCGCGGGAGTCGTTCGACGTCGTAACGGCGCGTGGCGTCGCCAAGCTGAACACTCTCGCCGAGCTCACCCTGCCCTTGTGCCGCATTGGGGGGATGGTTGTCGCGCACAAGGGAGCCGGGGTCGAGGCTGAGGCGGTCGAGGCCGAAACGGCCATCCGCACCCTCGGCGGCGCCCTCCGCGAGATCAGATGGGTCGACGTGCCCGGGCTTGACCGCCGCCACACGCTGGTCGTGCTCGACAAAGTGGCCCCCACGCCGCCTCGCTACCCTCGCAGGCCCGGCATTCCGGGCAAGCGCCCGCTGTGAACGAACAGGAGTCCGGCGGCGGGGAGACCGGTCCTCGCCCGGACCTCGCGCCCGCCATCTCGCTGCGGCGGCGCGTCCTCTCGCTACCAACGCTGCTGTCGTTCGTGGTAGCGGCCGCCTTCGTCTTTTTCCTGGCCACCCGTTTCGAGCTGAACTGGGGAGAGACCTGGCAGAACCTGCGCTCCATGGACCTTAGGTTCTACGCCTTGGCGCTGGCGCTGTACTACGTCAGCTTTTCTTTCCGGGGGCTGCGCTGGCGGCTGCTGGCGAAGAACGCCGGATTGGAAGACAGGCCCGGAACGCGGCTTCCATCGGCGCTCCGGTGCGCTTCGCTCATCGTGGCTGGGTGGTTCGTGAACTCCATCGCGTGGCTCAGGCTTGGCGACGCGTACCGCGCCTACCTGTTCTCTGAGGAGTCGCGGGCGGGCTTCTCGTGGAGCCTGGGCACGGTGCTGGCCGAACGCATGATGGACATGGCGACCGTGGCCGCGGTGCTCGCGGTGAGTGTGCTTGCGCTCGCGCTGACTGCCGACGCGCCAGACGCTGGGAGCCTGGTCTTCAGGGCCGCCGCGGTCGCTGCCGTGATGACGGCCGCGCTTGCCGCGCTGAGCATCGCAATGAAGGCGTTCGGCGTACGGCTGGCGAGGCTGCTGCCCCAGCGGCTCGAGGCGGCCTTTCTGAGCTTCCGTAGCGGCGCCTTCGGCAGCTTCAAGCAGTTGCCGACGCTGTTCGCGCTCGGACTGCTGGGCTGGCTCATGGAAATCGCACGGCTCGGCTTCGTCGTGCAGGCGCTGGGCGCGGAGATCAGCCTGCCGATGCTGGCGATCGTGGCGCTGGCCCACGCGCTGCTGAGCACGGTGCCGACGCCGGGAGGCGTGGGGGCGGTCGAGCCCGGCGTGACCGGGCTGCTCGCGCTGAGCCTGGCCCGCCACGACGCCGTGTCCATCGCGCTCCTGGACCGCTCGATCACCTACCTCAGCGTGATTATCGTGGGCGGGCTAGTGCTGGCGATCAGGCACTTCGCCCGCACGAGAAGGGAACCCGCGCCAAGCTCTTCCGGCGCTGCGTAACCAGGACTAGCAGGACCGCGGGCGGGCGGCTCGCGAACCTTCCACCGAGGCCCTGAGCCGAGCGCGTGCACGCCGCGCGGGGTCTTGAGGCGCGCCCCGATTTTGCTTGACTTGCAATTGGCAAGGGAGTAAACTCGGCGCGGAGCGAGGATTATCTGCGGAACCTGCGGGAGGTACACCTATGCTTAAAGAAGTTCACCACGTAGTAACGCGCCCAGGTCGGAGGCACGGCGACCCGGAGGTTGACATTCCCGTTGCGGAAGACCTCGCTACCGTACCGGGCGCGCCGGTGCGGCAGGAGGACGTGTCCTTCTACACCAGGGTGTACCCCCTGGAGACCCAGAACATCGAGAAGGCCGCCGACCGCGATTGGGTCTGGACTGTCTACACTCCCGACGTGCTGGAGTACCGCGAGCGCCACGACGAACTGAACCAGCCACTGGTCGACGCGGCGCTGGTCAGCGGCGACATCGAACCGACAGGCGACGCGGAGCCGGGCAGTGACATGACCGACGCCATCCGGCTGAAGGCCCGAGAGCTGGGCTTCAACGAGGTGGGCTTCACCCGATTCGACCACCACTACGCCTACAGCAGCAAGAAGACGTGGGTCAAGTACGAGCACGCCATCTGCGTCGCGCTCGAGCAGGACTACCTGCAGACGCAGACGCTGCCCAGCCTGGAGGCCGAGTTCGCCCACTTCGGCACCTATGAGATCGAGGGCGCGCTGGCGCTCGACCTCGCCGACCACATCCGCACGCTGGGTTACCGCGCGCAGGTGCACAGCCCCAACGACAACAGCGGCGCCTACATTCCCATGTTCATCAACGCCGGCCTCGGCCAGCTCGGTGCAAACGGGCAACTGCTCTCGCCGCACTTCGGCTCTAGGGCCAGGCTGGCCATCATCACCACCGACGCGCCCGTGAGCTACGACCAGCCTATCGACTACGGAATCAACCAGTTCTGCAAGATCTGCCAGGTGTGCGTGAACCGCTGCCCGGGCAGGGCGCTGCTGAAGGACAGGGTCTGGTGGAGGGGCGCCGAGAAGTTCAAGGTCATCTACGAGCGCTGCCGCCCGGTGATGGCTCGCTACGAGGGCTGCGCCGTATGCATCAAGGTTTGCCCCGTACAGCGCTACGGCATGAAGCCCGTGATGGAGCACTACGTCGAGACGGGTGAGGTGCTGGGCAAGGGCACCCACAACCTCGAGGGCTACTCCATCAGGGACAAGGGCTACTTCGGCCCTGGCGAACTGCCCAGGTTCAATCGCCAGTTCTTCGAGATTCCGCACGGCAGGCGCGAAGAGTGGCTGTTCGAGCAGTTCAAGGAGAAGCTCTCGGAAGAGGGCGTCCCGGCCTACGAGGATCTCGTTGGCTTCGCCACCGACCTCAAGGACATCCTCGACGAAGGCGACAACACCCGCGGAGACGAATAGCCGGAGCGAGGCGCGGGCGAGCGATGAGACGCCTGCCCGCGCCGCCGGTTCGTTGCGAATCAACCAGGGGCCAGCCGTGCGCTGGCCCTTCTACGTGAGGCAGCCCACATGTTCACAAAAGACGACATCGACGCGCTGTTTGACGAACTCAAGAGCGAATGGGGTGAGACCCCCGAGTTCGAGCAGCTGTCCCGCCAGATCCACCTCGGCGTCGCCTACTCCGACGCCAAACGCCCCCTGGGCGAGGAGTTCGACCCAAGGGTTACCGCGCTTATAGAAAAGCACAAGCCGGAGTAAGCAACCGCGTGAGGTGAATGGAATGACACCAGAGCTGATCGCTATTCTGGCTGTCGGAATCACGTTGGCTGCATTCGGATTGACCTCCTTGCAGTTGACGTTTAAGCGCATAGGCGAGGTTGAGGCACGCATGGATGCGCGGTTCAACCGTGTGGATGCGCGGTTCGACCGTGTGGATGAGCGATTCGACCGTATGGAGTCGCGCATGTCAGAAGTAGAGAAGGGGCTGGCCCATCTCCGGGGCGTCCTGGATGGCCTGCGGGAAGCCCTGTTCGAGCGCAGCCGCTCCTGATCGCGCGCTGCGCCGCGCTTCTTCCACGCCGCCAATCGTTTGGGAGACGACTCACATGACTACCGATACCAGGGCCTCGCTCAAACGCAACAGCCACGTGGTCAGCATTGGGCCGGACCGCGCCGCGGCCCGCGCCATGCTCCGTGCCGTGGGGCTGAGCGACGACGACATGGACAAGCCATTCGTTGCCGTCGCCAACCTCGCGAGCGACGTGACGCCCTGCAACGTGCACCTCGACAGGCTGGCGCAGAAGGCGAAGCAGGGCGTGTGGGACGCCAACTCCGTGCCCTTCTTGTTCGGCACCATCACCATCAGCGACGGCATCTCGATGGGCACAGAGGGCATGAAGGCGTCGCTGGTGAGCCGCGAGGTGATAGCCGACTCGATAGAGACTGTCACCTTCGGCGAGAGCATGGACGGCCTCATCGTGGTGGCGGCGTGCGACAAGAACATGCCGGGCGCGATGATGGCCATGGCGCGGCTGAACGTCCCCTCGCTGTTCGTGTACGGCGGCGCGATACTGCCGGGCAACTACCTGGGCCGCGACATTAACATACAGGACATGTTCGAGGCCGTGGGCGCCTACTCCCAGGGCAAGCTCACGCTGGACGAGCTTTACGGCATGGAGCGCGTGGCCTGTCCGGGCGAGGGCGCTTGCTCGGGAATGTTCACCGCCAACACCATGTCGTCGGCCATCGAGGCGATGGGCATGTCGGTGCCCGGCGCGGCCTCGATTCCGGCGGTGGACCCGCGCAACGAGGAAATAGCCCACAGGGCGGGCGCGGTGCTCTACAAGATGCTGGAGAACGACATCAAGCCCCGCGACATCATGACGCGCGAGGCGTTCGAGAACGCCATAACCGTGGTGCTCGCAATGGGTGGCTCGACCAACGCCGTGCTCCACCTGCTCGCCATCGCCCACGAGGCCGGGGTAGACCTCCACATCGACGAATTCGACCGGCTCAGCCGCAGCACGCCCTACATAACCGACCTGCGTCCGGGCGGGCGTTTCGTCATGTCCGACGTGGACAAGTCCGGCGGCCTGCCGGTGCTGATGAACGAACTGCTCAGGGCCGGCCTGCTCCATCCGGACGTGCTGACCGTAACGGGCAAGACGCTTGCCGAGAACCTGGCCGAGTTCGACACGCTGCCCGACAGCCGCGTGATCTACCCCGTGTCCGAGGCACGCAGCCCCACCGGAGGCTTGGTGATACTAAAGGGCAACCTCGCCCCCGAGGGCGCGGTGATGAAGGTGGCCGGCACCAAGCACCTGAGCCACGACGGCCCAGCGCGCGTGTTCGACGGCGAGAGGGCCGCGTTCAATGCCGTAACCTCCGGCGAGATCAAGGGCGGCGACGTGGTTATCATCCGCTACGAGGGGCCCAAGGGCGGCCCTGGGATGCAGGAAATGCTGGCCGTTACCGGAGCCATCATGGGCGCGGGACTTGGCGAGGACACGCTGCTGATAACGGACGGACGCTTTTCCGGCGCGACACGCGGGCCGATGATAGGCCACGTCGCGCCGGAGGCCGCTGTCGGAGGCGTGATAGCGCTGGTCGAGGACGGCGACCGCATCGTGATGGACGTGGAGACACGCGAGCTGAGTGTGCGCGTGCCGGAGGAAGAGCTGGCGCGTCGGCGGGACCGCTGGACGCCGCCGGCACCGAACTACACGACGGGCGTAATGGCCAAGTACGCCAAGCTGGTGTCTTCCGCATCGCTGGGGGCGGTAACGGGGTAGGCGGCCGCGCCACCTGGTCCCTTACCCCTTGACGGGGGAAGATTGGGATGGGAGTGACGATGTCTCTTCCATCACGGCAGGTCTGCGATGGACCACACCGCGAAGCGCTCGAACTCCGTTGACGCACCGGCGACGCCGTGGCCCCGGTAGAACGAGGCGACCGCACTGACTAAACCGCCGCCGGTCCAGGCGCTCAGGTCGAGGTCGGCCACATACGCGTTGTTTATGAACAGGTGGCCGCGTTCGCCACCCGCGATTACGAGTAGCAGGTTGGCATTGCCGCGCGCCGTAGCGATTGTGTCCTCTGGTTCTTCCGCCAGCGTATTCCAGTCGTCACCGTTCCACAGTCCGTGATACCAACCAGCCGAGCCATCTATTATGACCCCGTGTGGCCTGCCGAGGCCCCTGAAGAAGAAGCCGCTGCTCCACTCGCCTTCGGGCACGAAGAAAGGGTTGAAGAAGCGCGCCTCGATTATGCCGTTCGCCAACCATGCCCGGGTTAGATGAAGGTCCACTCCTCTCTCGTCACCCGAATGTGCGATAACACCGGCTTCGGGGCCGTGCTCCAACTCGATAGGGCGCACGCTGAAGTTCTTGTAGACGGTGGTTGCCCCTGGATACTCGTGATCGTTGAACCATACGCCTATCAGGCTTACTCCGCCGGCATCGCTTATCTCGCCCAGGTCTAGCTGCGCCTCGAAGGTGTCGTTGATGAACAGCCAACCCCTGTCATCCAGAGTTATCAGGCGCACGTGGTTCTCCGAACCGGCCCCGACCTTGATGTTGTGGGAGTAGCCAGACTGAACGTCTATGGCGTCGTGGGGCGGCTCACCGTCCCGCAGGTCAAGATACCATGCACCACTGCTGGCAATCGTTAGGATGTAGTATCGCTGATCGACCTTCCGAATGAAGAAACCGTGGCTCCAATCCCTGCCGTGCTGCGTGTGCGTATCGGCGAAGGTCGCCTCGATAAGTGCATTGGTGAGGCTGACCGGAGCATATCGGAAGGGGACGAAACTGTCCTCGTCGTGTTCCAGTTCACCGCTCACCGGTCCGAACCCGCGGCCTGGGGCCGGCTTGGGGGTGACGCGCGGGGCGGCCGTGGCGGTTGCTTTCGCGACCGGCGTGGGTGGCAGGGATGGGCTGGCCTTCATGGCCGCGTACCGCGACTCCAGCACGTCGAAAGAGACGGCGAACCCTATCCCTTGCGCGTCGTATTCTCGGCCCTCTATCTCGCGGCGGATGAACGTGTTCATGCCCACCACGTCTCCCTTGTCATTCAGGAGAGGGCCTCCACTGTTGCCCGGGTTGATTGCGGCGTCGGTCTGCAAGTGCTTTACACCCGAAAAGGTCCTTATGGCCGACACAATTCCCCTCGTGACAGTCATGCTCTCGTGTAGTCCGAGAGGGAAGCCCAGCGCGATAACGTCTTCCCCCTCACGCACAGCCGAGGCGAAGGCAAGTGGCGCGAGGTCGCGGCTGGGCTCCACCTTGAGCAGCGCGATGTCTCTTGCAGCGTCCGCCGAGAAAACGCGCGCCTCCAGCGTTGTGCCGTCGTGGAACACGATCATAACGCGGGTTAGCCCCTCCACGACGTGCTGGTTGGTGAGTACGTGCCCGGCCGAATCGACGACGAATCCCGTGCCGGAACCGTTGCCAGTAACGACACGCACCACGCTGGGCCGCGCCTTGTCCACCACGTCGGCCACAGAGACGCTCGCCGACGTCGTGGGTGTTGGAGCGGGCGTGTTGGTGGGACTGGGCGTGAGCGTAGGCTCCGGTGTTGGTGTGGGCATGGGCGTTGGTGTGAGGGTCGGCGTGGGAGTATCGGTGGGCGTAGGCGTTGGTGTAAGGGTCGGCACCGGCGTGTTGGTGCGTGTGCGTGTGCGGGTAGGTGAGGGAGTTGCGGTGGGCGTCCAGGTAGGCGCGTGGGTTGGAGTTGGGGTGGGCCGCATGGCTACGACGGTGGCCTGCACGCCGGCCGCGACCGTCGCTTCGATGTCGGGCTGTGGCGTAGGTGTCGCTGTAGGCAGCGCCATGGCGACGACCGCCTGCACCGTCGCCTCGATGTCGGGCGTCGGCTGCGAGTCAGTCGATCCGCCGCAACCGGCCAGCCACAGCACCGCTGCGACCGCGGGAACGGCGAGCAGCGCTCGGAGGCGGGTAATCGTCCGCGTTTCGCGCGCCATTACCCTCGCCGATGTTCTCGCTGTCCCCGTTCGCAATTCAGACCACACGCTGACATTGTAGCCGCAACATTCGCCAAAGCGAAACGAGCCGAACCACGCGCCGAAGGCGCTGCCTGCACCGGTCTCGACTGGCGAGGATACAGACTTTGTGATACATTGCACACATGGTCGGACTTACATCAGCCGCCCCAACGAGTGCTGTCCGCAGGTGGTCTCCCGCACGCGACGGTCTGATGGTGTTGAGCGCGCTGCTCATGGCGCTCACGCTGTACATGGTCTTTATGTGGGTGCCGACTGAGCAGAACCTGGGCGTGTCCCAGCGCATCTTCTACTTCCACGTGCCGTTGGGATGGCTCGGCATGGTCTCCATTGTGATAGTGGCCTTCGCCAGCGTCATGCACCTGGTCACCGGGCGCGAGCGCTGGGACAGCCTGGCGCACTCCACTGCCGAGCTGGGGCTGATCGCCGCCACGCTCATCATCGTTACAGGCAGCATCTGGGCAAAGCCCGTCTGGGGCGTGTGGTGGACGTGGGACGCCAAGCTCACCACCACTCTGATACTGTGGTTCATCTACGTGGGCTATCTCATGGTCAAGTCCTACGCGCCCGTGGGATCGCAGGGCCAGCGGTTCGCGTCCGTGGTGGCGCTCATAGGCGCTATCGACGCCCCTATCATCTACTTCGCCACGCTCTGGTGGCGAACGGCTCACCCCGAGCTGAACATCGGCCCGCTCGCCGAGTCCGGCGGCCTCGACTACAGGATGGCGTTGACGTTCCTGGTGTCCATGATCGCGTTCACGGCGCTGTACGTGTACCTGCTGTTCGAGAGATACTCGCTGAAGCAGACGGCAAATGATCTGGACGAGCTACACAGACAGACCGCGTAGGCGTCTCCTAGGACTTGCCCTTGTCGCGGCGGCCTTGCTGGTCGCGCTGCTGGCGTCCGGCGCGCCCGCACTCGCGAGCGAGACGGAGGCTCTCCAGGCTCCGGCCACGCCGACGGCCCAGGAATCGGGCCAGAACGTGGAGCCGGAGGCGAACCTGCCCTACTTGTTCGCCGTGTACATCATCACGTGGCTGGCCTTCTTCGGGTACGTGTTCTTCATGTCGAGGCGTCAGCGGGAGATGCAGCGGGAGATCGACGACCTGAAACGCGCGATTTCGGAAAGAGAGTCCCCAGGCAACACGTGGGGATGACCCCGTGGCGTCCGCCACTCAACCGGAGTAGGGCGGTCGCGGCGGAATCGAGGAGTCGAAATGTCCCAGGAACTTAGCCCGGCCATGAATCCGCAGAACGTAGGCGCGCCCGCCGAGGGCTTTGCCGGCCGGTGGAGGCTGCTGGTCGGGTTGGCCGTGCTGGCGGGGGCGCTGGGCTATTTCGCCTTCCTGGCCTTCCAGAGCGCTACCGTGTATTTCTACACCGTGGGCGAGATCAGTGGGCAAGAGGCTACTCCAGATGGCAGGACAGTCCGGGTCGGAGGCAAGCTCGTCCCGGAGTCGTTTCACCGCGCGGACGGCTCCACCGTCGCCAACTTCGCCCTCACCGACGGCACGGAGACGCTGGCCGCAATCCACGACGGCATTCTGCCCGACCTGTTCTTCAACGAACACTCCGAGATCATACTGGAGGGCGCCCACGCGCCCGGAGAGCCTTTCGTGAGCGAGCGGGTCATCGTCAAGTGCCCATCCAAGTACGCGGCCATGGAAGAGGAAGCCGGCTAGCGCTCCGGCCCAGTCCGGGCGCTAGCCCTGCAACCACACCATGCGCCAGTGGGCGTACTCCGACGCGGCGAAGTTCGGGTGGAAGCCGCGCACCCTGGGCCACCAGGTCCACAGCGAGACGCTGCCCGCCGGCATGTATCGATACGCCCCCTGAAGCGCCCTGGCCTGTATCTCCCGCACCAGTTCCCCGCGCTCCGCCTCGTCGAACGTCTGCGCCTGGGCCTCGATGAGCGCGTCCAGAGTCTCGTCGCGGTGCCCCGTCGTGTTCCAGCGCCCCTGGCTGTGCAGCAGCGTCAGCAGGTATGCGTTGGGCGTTACCATTGGGGCTATCGGGCCCACGAACATCTGGTACTCGCCCCCGAGCCACACCCGCTCGGCGAACACGCGGCGGTTCACCTTGACGACGGATACGTCGAACCCCACGGCCTCCAACTCACCGGCTATCAGCCGGGCGTGGCTATCGTAGCGCTCGCCGAAGTCGCCCACAGTTATCCGCGCCGTCCTCGGCGGGCCCTCCGGCAGCGGCGCGAACCTGGTGCGAGCCGCGTCCAGGTCCGCGAAGAACGGGCGCAGCATCGCGTCTTCAAGCAGCCAGTCGGCGCGCGCCGGGGGCACTCCGAGCCCGACGAAGGCCGCGCCGAGCCACACGTCCTCGACGGCGCGCCATGGGTCCATGGCCAGGAAGGCGGCGGCCCGCGCGCGGGGGTCGTCGAAGGGCGCCGCCCTCGTGTTCAGCGCGACCTCCAGGCCAGCGCCGGCGTCCATGCTGCGCAGCAGCGGCGCGTCCGGACGCCGTTCCCGCAGCGCCGGCCACTCGGCCGGGTCCACCTGGTGCAGGTCGATACGCCCCACGCCGAACGCGGCGCTTCGAGTGGCCCCATCCTCCAGCACGTGAATCCTGATGGCGTCCAGCAGCGGCAGGCCCTCCTCGAAGTACATCTGGTTGCGTTCGAAGACGTAGCCCTCTGCCAGTCCGCTCTTGGCGAGCGACCACGGCCCGGAGCCTATGGCAGGCCCGGCCTTGAGGTCCCCGCCGAGCTCGACGGCCTCCCGCGACACGATCTTGGTGTGCCCGTCCGCAAGCGCGACCAGGATGTCGGCGTCGGGAGCGACGAGCGAGACCCTGAGCGTGTCCTCGCCGGTCGCCTGGACGCTGTCGACCATTGCCAGCAGACCGGCGTTGGGCCAGCCAGGCTTGCGCTGGCGGTCGAAGCTGAACGCGACGTCGTCGGCCGTGAGCGGCCTCCCATTCACCGGCGCGGCGTCCTGCCAGCGCACGTCTCTCCGCATGGTGAACACCAGCGTCGTGGGGTCTTCCAAGCGCCACGACTCGCAAAGCTCGCACTCGACGGCGAGTGTGGGCAGTTCGACGTCCGGCCCCGCCTGCAGCCGCAACAGCCGGCTGTAGACGATTCCCGGCCCCCAGGTGGAGAGCGCGGGCGAGACTTCCTGGTGCACGTCCAGGTGGGGCGCGGCGTGCCGCGCGGCTAGGTTCAGCATGCCTCCGCTCGGCTCCGGTATCGGCCTCGGTGAAGGCGAAGGAGCGACCGTCGGTTGAGGCGCAGTGGGGGTCGCGGCAGGCGCGGGGGACGGCGTGGCGGCGGCCGCGGTGGGTGTCGCGTCCGCGTCCGGGCGTGCGGTCGGCGAAATCGAGGGCGTGGGAGCGACGGTGGCCGTGGGAAGCGGGGCAGCCGTGGCCGGGGCGGGCGTGGGGGCAACGGCGGTCGGCGGACTCCCAGGGTCGTCCGAGCACGCGGCGGCAATCACCAAAAGCAGCGCCAGGGCAAACGGCCAGGCGCGACGCAGCCGCTGGGCACAGCTAGACGCGTGTCTCATTCCCGGCCTTCACGCTCTTGAAGAGCGTTTGGCGCACGGTCCGGATGGAACCAAGGCCCTCTCGCGGCAGGAACACGGCGGCGATGATGGTGGACGGCAAGAAGAACACGGCGTGCGTGATGACCGCGAAGCCGAACGCGGCACCCTTGTTGTCTTCGCCGAGCAGGCCCAGCACGGTAACGACGGCGAACTCAAAGGTGCCGATTGCGCTGGGGGCGCCCGGTACGCTGGTGGCGAAGAATATGGAGCCGAGGATCACGAGCGTGGCGACGATGGGCGAAATCTGCACCTCCACCGCCAGGGCCACCAGCCAGGCCGTGAGCCCTACCAGGATCCAATACAAGAAGCTCAGCGCCGACGCCGACACCAACCGCCTGGGACTCTTGCCCAGGTCCCTGAGGGCCTGCGACAGGCTTGAGAGCATGTCCGCCAGGAACGGCAGCCGCTTCAGGACGACTGCCGCGCCACTGCCGCCCCAGGCCACCACCGGTATCACCGCGACGGCCACCACCGAGAGTATCAGCAGGCCAAAGATGACCGGCGCGAACAGCTTCATCTTCGGCACGAAAAAGAAGGCTATGGCCAGGATGCTGGCGCTGGCCACCAGGTCTAGTACGCGCTCCATGCCCAGAGTGGCCACAGATGTGGAGACACGCACGCCGTCCCGCAAAGACAGCACCGTCAGTTGCGCCAACTCGCTGGCGATGCGTACCGGCACCAGGTTGTTCAACCCAATGCCCTCGTTCTGGACGATGAACAGCCGCATCGTCGAGACGCTCTTTTCCGTGAAAAGCAACTGCCAACGGACCGCCCTCAGCACGCTCGCCGCGAGAAAGACGATGACCGCGAGCGCGACCAGTGGCATGGAAACGCCCTGAAACGAGTCGAGGACGTCCCCCCAGTCCAAGCCGCGAATAACCAGCCAGCCCAGAACGATACTGGCAGCGATGCCAAGCGCCGAGGCGCCGAAGCTTTTCAGCGCTCTCTTCATACAAAGTGAACCATAGAATCTACACACGCAGTCAGCCGGTTAAGGGGGCAGCACACGGCTGTGTAGTATAATTCAGTTTGACCCGCCACCGCCAGCGGCGGAGACCGCATCCTAGTATCAGAACCGTGCCGAGTTTCTCGCGCAGCCGGGAATGCGGGGGTGGGGAGGGGAAGGGAATTGGCCATGTTGATAGACTGCCACGCACACCTGGACTCCTACTCCGACGCCGAGGTCGGCGACATCCTGGAGCGCGGGCGGCTGGTCGGCGTCGGGTTCGTCGTGTCCGCCGGCACCACGCTGGAGACCTCCCAGCGCTCCATCGAGCTTTCGGGCGCTTTCGACGATTTCTTCTCGGGCGTGGGCATCCATCCCATGAACGTGACGGGCCCGGTGGACGACACCACCTACGAGCGGCTGCGCGCAATGGCCCTTTCGACCGAAAAGGTGGTGGTGATAAGCGAAATCGGTCTCGATTTCGTGGAGGGCGCCCCGGACAGGGCCATCCAGTACCAGGCGTTCCGCGAGCAGATAAGGCTGGCGCGCGAGCTGCGCCTGCCGGTGGTGTTCCACAGCCGTGAGGCTCACGACGAGGTTTTCCGGGTGCTCAGGGAGGAGCGCGCCTACGAGGTGGGCGGAGTGATGCACTACTTCCAGGATGACGAGACCACCGCCCGCAAGGCGATCGAGCTGGGCTTCTACGTGTCGCTCGCCAGGCCGCTGCTTCGGTTGCCCCACCTGCAGCGGGCGGTGGCCAATCTGTCGCTGAACGACATCGTGCTCGAGACCGACGCGGCGCCCCAGCCGTTCAAGCCCAAGCGCGAGAACTGGACCGAGCCGCGCCACCTGCGGGTTATCGCCGACAAGCTCGCCGCGCTCCAGGGCCGCGCGCCCGAAGAGGTCGAGGAGGCGACCAGCGCCAACATCCGTGCCCTGCTGGGCGACGGCTGGCAGACGGTGACGAAGTACTTGCCCGCGGCCCGGCCCGCCGGCTAGGGGACGGCGCTCCACGGCCAGATGCCTTGACACTCCATTGGGCCTTGAGTACGCTTGAAGTGCGTTGCCTTCGTGGGCTCGTAGCTCAGCGGTAGAGCGGTCGGCTCATAACCGATTGGTCGTAGGTTCGATCCCTGCCGAGCCCACTTTTAGCGCCCTTCACCACTCACACATTAACCAGGGTAATAAGGCCCATGGAGATAGCACCAGAGGTCATTCTCTAGTTGGCTCCCAATCTAGAAACTTTGCTTTCGAGGTGCGAGGCTGACCTTCTAAAGATATGGCCGAACGCCAAGAAGGGGTTCCTGTGCCCCATCTGTCTGACGTTCTTTGCACGCACTGAGAATCTCACCAAAAGCGTTTCGATTGAACACATTGTGCCCGATGCTCTAGGCGGGAGGGTAACGACTCTCACATGCCGACGATGCAACAACACGGCCGGTGCCCAACTCGACAGCCATCTTGTAAAACGAGTACGTGTCGAAGGAAGAAGTAACCCGATCTTGGCAGATGTCCAATTTTGTGGCACGAAATTCAGAGGGAAAGTTCATTTGCCAGAGTCAGCCAGTGATTCCCTTAGGATCTATGGCTCCCAAAACAATCGGACCCTCGTGAGATCAATAGATTCTTTAGTTTGCTTGACGAGGGGATATGGGACGGTCAGGAATTGCAACTCCATCTAGAAGCGGGATATGCGCTAGTGCCTAGTGCAGTAGCATTGCTACGATCTGCATACCTCCTAATGTTTCGCCTCTTTGGGTACCGCTACATTTGCGACAGGAGTGCGGTAGTGATCCGAGAGTCGATATCTCGACCAACAATGGAAACAGATGGACTCAAAGGCATATCGTGGCGAGTAGACTGTAGTCCACCATCGGAGATCGGTGTTTCGATAGTCACGTACCCAAGAGAGTTTCGTTCATTCATGGTATTTCTCACGCTAGACAAACGCCAAAATCATGTCTCGGCCATAGCACTGCCGCCTCCCAATGCCGGATCGGAGTTCTTCCATACTCTCGCACAAGGCGGAAAACGGAAGAGGTACGCTCTGTCTTCTTGGATTGCGGGTGACAACAAGGAGATAATGCCTTTGAACGAAGTGTGGCGGTATGTAATCGGCAAGGATGAATGCGAACCGAGAATTCACCAGAATGGATGAGTGAACCGAGAATCGAGGGAGAGGGAGATGGCAAGCCTGAAGTAGTCCTCTCCCTTCATCAGTGAACGATCGGTTCAGAAGGGCTGATGGTGGCCAAGAGGGCCGTTTTCGCACAATGGAACCCGGGCTACATCGACCGCCATGAAAGCTCGAGGGGTTGGATGACCGGACAGCCGTGCATTTGGCTAGAATAGAAGCTCCCAGCGAAAAGTTCGCAATTCAGTCTTATACGGCCCACCAGACTTGACGAAATCAAGAACCTTCGTGTTGAGGTTCACCTTGGCGCTGCAATTGGTACTCCGGCGGGAGCCGCGCCCTGCTCGGTCCGGCCCCCGCCAAGCATCTTTCCCCCGCCCCCATCAGCCCGCCCGCGCTGATTATTCACCCTCTTGCCAGGCTGACATGGCCGCTATCCGGCCTCCGCTGACCGTGAGTGGCGCTTCACAAGCCAGTCTGCGGCACCCTCCCGCCTCCTTCGGTATCCGGCCCCGCTGCTTCCTGGCGGCGGCTGCCCCTTCTGCCAGCAGGTACGGCAGCCGCCGCAGTCCCTGTTAACTGCGCAAGCCCCGGTCTTCCGTGCCTCTACGCACCGGCCCGGTCAGTCGTAATTGTAACGCCTGGGGAAAAATTGACACAATACTGGTGCACAAAAAGGCTTGAATAACACACTTATGATATATTAACCGTCTATAATAGAAGTCGGTCTTCAACCAATGAATTTTGGAGATGTTCGTTTGGCGTTCGATAAGCGACTGCCTGAACTAGAGACAGCAGGCGACCCGGCCCCGACTGCAGCAGCGCCCGCGTTTGAGGCCGCCATAGCCGAGGTGCCTAGCACAAACATTCTACCTCTCCTCCACGATTTTCATCACCTTGCATCCCCGCCAAGTCCGTTTCCTACCGGAATGGGCCGGCCCCACTACTACCATCACGCCGGGCGACTCCGTCAGGGTGATAGCGAGGCGGTTGAATGCTACGCTCAGCACGCTCAATATGATCGGGCAACCGGCTTATGACTTCATTATCGCGTGGAAAACCGATGAGGGCACGGCCACCGCCCATTCCGATTTTGAGTACGTCGATTGGACCACACAGAGCAACAACGACTTGGCAGCGGCGTATGGGCTTCCGCGGGCTGAAGTTTAACTCGGACACTTCCGGTGCAGCGGCAGTATTCGCCACCGTGAGGTCCGGCGCCGCCCGTCGCAACCAGGAGATCTGACAATGCGCGCACTAATCACAGTAATCCCGATCATAGCTCTTATCCTGTCAATTGCTGCCTGCCAGGGAGCCGGCTGGTCCGCTGGGGGGCAGGGGCCTCACGGGCCGCAGGGCTCCTCAGGCGCACCCGGACCAGCCGGACCTCCAGGGCCCGCGGGCGCACCCGCCCTCGTGGATGAGGCCACCGTCGCGTCTCTCATTGAGCAGCTACAGGAGCAGTTGGACACGGGTTATGCCACGGCGACCGTACCTCCCAAGTCGACGCCCGCCGACTACACCAAGTTCCTAGTAAGAGACGCTATCAGCAGATACGAATCGGAAGGACTAGATGCCACCGTCGCCTACTACAACACCAAGGAGAGCATCGACGGCCAGTGGTACGTCTTCATCATCGATGAGAACCAGACCATCGTCGCTCATGCCCCCAACCCCGACCTGGTGGGGGACCCAACTCCTACCCCACCGGGTCCGCCGTCGCCGCCTCCGCCGACCAGGACGGCGCCTGGTTCGACTACACCTATGCCAATCCCGCCTCTGGCGTTGTGGAGACCAAGCACTCCTGGGTGGTGACCCACGACGGCATTACCTTCGGCTCCGGCTGGTACGAACGCGGCCCCGGCAAGTCCGACGCCCCCGCCTACACCAAGGCCTTCGTGCAGCAGGCCACGAACCTCTACGCCGACCGTCACCTACTACAACACCAAGGAGAGTGTTGACGGCCAGTGGTACGTCTTCATCATCGATGAGAACCAGACCATCGTCGCTCACCCCCAACCCCGACCTGGTGGGCAAGCACAGCTCCCAGGCTCTGGGACCCAACTCCTACCCCACCGGGTCCGCCGTCGCCGCCTCCGCCGACCAGGACGGCGCCTGGTTCGTACACCTATGCCAATCCCGCCTCTGGCGTTGTGGAGACCAAGCACTCCTGGGTGGTGACCCACGACGGCATTACCTTCGGCTCCGGCTGGTACGAACGCGGCCCCGGCAAGTCCGACGCCCCCGCCTACACCAAGGCCTTCGTGCAGCAGGCCACGAACCTCTACGTCGCCCTCGGCCTGGAGGAGACCGTCGCCTACTACAACACCAAGGAGAGTGTCGACGGCCAGTGGTACGTCTTCATCATCGATGAGAACCAGACCATCGTCGCTCATGCCCCCAACCCCGACCTGGTGGGCAAGCACAGCTCCCAGGCTCTGGGACCCAACTCCTACCCCACCGGGTCCGCCGTCGCCGCCTCCGCCGACCAGGACGGCGCCTGGTTCGACTACACCTATGCCAATCCCGCCTCTGGCGTTGTGGAGACCAAGCACTCCTGGGTGGTGACCCACGACGGCATTACCTTCGGCTCCGGCTGGTACGAACGCGGCCCCGGCAAGTCCGACGCCCCCGCCTACACCAAGGCCTTCGTGCAGCAGGCCACGAACCTCTACGTCGCCCTCGGCCTGGAGGAGACCGTCGCCTACTACAACACCAAGGAGAGTGTTGACGGCCAGTGGTACGTCTTCATCATCGATGAGAACCAGACCATCGTCGCTCATGCCCCCAACCCCGACCTGGTGGGCAAGCACAGCTCCCAGGCTCTGGGACCCAACTCCTACCCCACCGGGTCCGCCGTCGCCGCCTCCGCCGACCAGGACGGCGCCTGGTTCGACTACACCTATGCCAATCCCGCCTCTGGCGTTGTGGAGACCAAGCACTCCTGGGTGGTGACCCACGACGGCATTACCTTCGGCTCCGGCTGGTACGAACGCGGCCCCGGCAAGTCCGACGCCCCCGCCTACACCAAGGCCTTCGTGCAGCAGGCCACGAACCTCTACGTCGCCCTCGGCCTGGAGGAGACCGTCACCTACTACAACACCAAGGAGAGTGTTGACGGCCAGTGGTACGTCTTCATCATCGATGAGAACCAGACCATCGTCGCTCATGCCCCCAACCCCGACCTGGTGCACAGCTCCCAGGCTCTGGGACCCAACTCCTACCCCACCGGGTCCGCCGTCGCCGCCTCCGCCGACCAGGCAAGCACAGCTCCCAGGCTCTGGGACCCAACTCCTACCCCACCGGGTCCGCCGTCGCCGCCTCCGCCGACCAGGACGGCGCCTGGTTCGACTACACCTATGCCAATCCCGCCTCTGGCGTTGTGGAGACCAAGCACTCCTGGGTGGTGACCCACGACGGCATTACCTTCGGCTCCGGCTGGTACGAACGCGGCCCCGGCAAGTCCGACGCCCCCGCCTACACCAAGGCCTTCGTGCAGCAGGCCACGAACCTCTACGTCGCCCTCGGCCTGGAGGAGACCGTCGCCTACTACAACACCAAGGAGAGTGTTGACGGCCAGTGGTACGTCTTCATCATCGACCCAGACGGCTACACGATAGCCCACCATAACCCGCAGTTTCGAGGGCGTGATCCCAGCCTCCGTGTGGACGCCACGGGGTATTTCTATGGCGGCGACTTACAGAGCGCCACTGAGGCGGGTCATTGGGTGGACTATGTGTTGCTCAACCCGGAATCGGGCGAGAACCGTCAGAAGCACACTTGGATTGTGCGGCATGACGGACTGCTATTTGGGTCGGGCTGGTATGAGTAGTAGCAACCCGCCTCGAAACTAGGTAGCGTTCTACGATCCGGCCTTCATATTGAGACGGCCCACCGAAAAGTTCGCAATTCAGTCTCACACGGCCCACCAAATTGGACAAAATCGAGAAATCTCACGCCCAGATTCAGCTTGACATTCTAGGTTCTCCCGACCGTGTACTGGCTACGAGGCCTTGACCGCTTCGCATGAGTGCTGCTAGACTCCGGCAGAGTCGAGTGGGAAATGGTTGACGTGGGGGTCTTGCGAGGCCTCCGCGACTAAGGACTTGAACGTGTGCCATGCATATAAGCTCTAGCAGCGCCCGACCGGGGCATAGTGCACCGAAATTCGGTGCACTATCGCGGTCGCGAGCGATACAGCCTTCCCTGCGCGCCTTAGCTTCCCCGTCCAAACTACTGGGGTGTTCCACCCTCTCCCCTAGGTCCTCTGGCCTGAGCCTCACCGCCGGGTTAACCTGCGCCTTCACTTAGCGCCAATAGCTGCTTGATGCTTTGGCTTGTGGGCGGCCCGGCAGCCCCGCGACGTAAAGTCAGATCAGAATTGTCCCATACGCCCAGGGGAGCCGTGTTGCCAAGAGCATTGTGCAACTATCCCGTGGGGAGACCCCGAAACACTCTGCCAAAATTAAGTCCCGCCACTGCGGGCAACGCTTTGCAAAATTCAAGAAAACCAGGAGGTTTACAATGCGAGAAGTGCTGAGATCCAAGATTCACAGAGCATGGGTTACCGATGCCAATCCTGACTACGTTGGAAGCATCCTCATTGACAAGGACCTGATGGACCGGGTGAACCTGTGGGACTTCGAGAAGGTCCTGGTCAGCGACATCACCAACGGCAACCGGTTCGAGACCTATGCCATTGCGGGCGAGCGCGGCTCAGGCGTTATCGCCGTGCAGGGAGCGGCCGCCCGTCTTAGCGCCACAGGCAACTGCGTAATCATCATGTCCTTTGAAGTCACCGACGAACGGCCGGACCCGCAGATGATTCTGGTGGACCAGGACAACCGGTTTGTTGAATACCTCGAGGGAGCGAAACATGGTCAGCAGATTTTCTGAACAGCAGACCGAGTCCTACTACGACTCGGAAGACGTCATATACCAGATGGTCTGGGACGAGGATGGAAGCGTCCACTGGGGCCTTTTCGACGAAAGCGGCGACAAGGACTTCCTCGAGGCGTGCGACAGGCTGAACCGGACGATGGCCGAAAAGGGCTGCATCGGCCAGGACTCATCGGTCTTGGACTTGGGCTGCGGCAACGGAACCACCGCCATCTGGCTGGCTGGCGAAAGCGGCGGAAGGGTGACGGGCATTGATCTTAGCGGGGTCCGCGTGGCCAACGCATTGGAGAAACGGGCTGTGCTAGGCCCCGAACTCAGGTACAGGCTGGCCTTCGAGAAGGCCTCGGCCACTGAACTTCCCTTCCCGGACGGCTCTTTCACTCACGTGTGGAGCCAAGCCGTAATATACCACGTGCCGGATAAACGCAAGATCCTGAGCGAGGTCCACCGGGTTCTGGCGGACGGCGGGATTTTCGTGTTCGACGACCTCCTCAGGCCTAAGCGGGACATCACACCCGAAGCCCAGACCTACGTCTACGACAGGCTGCTGTTCGACACCGAGTTCACCTTCGAGTCGTATAAGCAGGCCCTGAAGGACCAGGGCTTCGACGTGTTGGAGGCCTTGAACCTGTCCCAACACCTGAAGCAGAGCTATCTGTGCTTGTCTGAGCGTACGCCGAAGGATGAAACTTTGGATGACGCCGAACACTACAAGTGGCTGACCAACGCCTACATCGAGACTGCCGCCGCCGTCGACAAAGACGAAGTGGGCTGGGGTCTCTTCATCTGCAGGAAGTAACATGCCAGACAGTCACAACAGGGTCCAATGGGTGTACTCCGCCTCCACCAACCAGGAGTTGGAGGAGCGTTACGACCAGTGGGCTGCGGAATACGACAAAGACCTGGCTGAGGAGTTTGCCTGGAACGCTCCGCAAACAGCGACCGACCTGTTCGCCAAACATGTCCCCGCCGGCGGGAAGATACTCGACGCGGGAGCAGGGACCGGACTGGTTGGCGAATGTCTGGCGCAGTTGGGGTACCAGGATCTCTACGCCATCGACCTCTCTCTAGGCATGCTGGAGGAAGCCCGTCGAAAGGACCTCTACAAAGAGTTCCGCCAGATGACCCTTGGGGAGGAGTTGGACTACTACACCGACTCCTTCGACGCTGTAATCAGCGTGGGAGTGTTCACCACCGGCCATGCCCCGGCCCACGCCTTCGACGAGCTGGCTCGCATCACCAAGCCTGGTGGGTTCATAGTGTTCAGCCTGCGGGTGGACCTGTATGAAGAAGGTGGGTTCAAAGAATATCAGGCGGGCTTGGAAGAAGCCGGCAAGTGGAAGCTAGCCGAGCTTTCCGAACCCTACTACCCCCTGCCCAAGGGGGAGCCAGACGTAATACACCGAATCTGGGCCTACCAGGTCACCGCCTGACGGCGTTCCTCCCAGGGCCGCCGTTAACTTTGCCGCCGATTCCCAAGGAAGCTCTGAACGAGTCTGGGTCGGGCGGGTCCTTGTTTGTAGTGGCACAATGGGGTTGATCAAGCCGACTGCGGGGGAGGACCCCGTGACCGACCAGCCCAGCTTCGCCGACCTCGACTAGCGACACAAGACGCGCAGGGAGAGGTTTCTAGAACAGCTCGAGGCTCCGGTGCCCTGGGGGAGACTGGAGCAACACCTTGTGCCCACTATCTCAAAACCGGTAGAGGCCGCAGGCCCGACCCTCTGCTGGTTTGAAACAGACAGGCTCGGGATGGGCGGCGCCATGCGCAATAGCCAAAACATATTTGGGAACGCCTAGGGTGTCTCAGCCTTGACACCCTCAGAAGCTCCGCCGTGATACCCGTATGGAACTGTTGCATGGCGCCGATCAAAACCGGGAGGGGGAGCAAATGACCAGTACACACACGACAAGATACATAACCCTGTTGAGCGTTGTCCTTGCGCTGGCCCTTACGGCGGCGCTCGCGGCCTGCGGCTCTGACGAGCCGTCCGGCGCGTGACAGGGTCAGGGGACGCGCCCACCGCCACTGATGCGCCGGGACCTGCGGCTGCGACAGTGCCGCCCGCGGCATCCGGCTCCGCGGAGACGGACCGGGAAGCCCTGGTTGCCCTCTACAACGCAACGGACGGCCCGAATTGGACATACAACGATAACTGGCTGATCGACGCGCCCCTCGGCGAGTAGTTAGCCACTAACGGGCGGAAATCGTCGCCATAAAGAGCAGCCGGCGGAAGGCGGGCGCCCGTCGGGAAGAGCGGCAAGCTCGGCCACGTCGCCGGCGCCACGGGGGAATGTGATGACGGCGGCCCTGCGCCCAAGCAAGGCCCCAAACCGCCCCGCAGCCTCCCGACCACTGTCGTCCGAGGCGAATGCTAGGAAGAAGCGTCCGCATTCTCATCACCATGCTTTCAATTCAGCTAAGGGGGGACTCAGCGAGGAGTCTGGCGACTGCAGCAAGAACTTCGCTGTCGAGCATCCGCACTTCTTTGAGCTGACCAGGGTCGGCACATTCGACGCATCGGCGACGAGCGAGGACGAGTTTGTCGAGATCGTCGAAGATGGTCTGCGACTATACCACTGCATGACCGGCGACGAGTTGCGGGCGATGCAGAAGGCGTCGGCACATGCACTGGCATCGTTCGGCGAGTCGGCCGCCAGTCCCGGACAGTAGGCAGACGGCTGGTCCGGTGTCGACAGTATGCAATCTGGGGAGACCGCCAGGGCTCGCATAGAAGAAGACGTGCGATGCGCCAAAATGGTGGGCGTGAGCAACTAAGATGGAGACTTTCGACGCCGAGTCGCCCGCCCGGGAGTTCCGTTCCCGCGTCGGCGCGCTGGTGGAGGCGCACCGCGCTCGTCGCAACCACCGGACTGAACGTGAAGACCCGTGGCGACCATGGCGACGCGCGCCGTACGTTCGCCGTCTGCGAGATGCTGACCGACGACCACGACGATATGGTCGTGAAGGCAATGTCCTGGGCGCTTAGAGAGCTCGTCCCCTGGGAGCCGAATGCCGTAGAACGCTTCCTGTCGAGCAATGAAGACCGCCTGGCCGCGAGGGTGAAGCGGGAAGTCCGCAACAAGCTGAGGACCGGCCTCAAGAATCCGCGCAAGACGCCTAGCTGACCATTCCGGCAATAGGCTGAAAGCCGTCACGGCGTGCGCCCGTACAGAGGCACGCTTGCCGCCGCCCAGGCGGAGCGGCCGCCTGGTCAGCAGGGATTCACTCGTTTGCGGCAATGCCTTTCCAAGCGATGCCGACCGCCCGCTCGATTCTCTCCTTCGATTCGCGGATGCCCAGGAAGTGGTGTACGAAGATCGCTCCTACCATCCCGTGCACCGCAGCATCCAGATCGGAATCCGGCCGTATCTCGCCGCAGTCCACTCCACGTTGAAGCACCTTAAGCGCCTCGGCTGCCCGAGGACGGATCAGGCGCTCGCGGAACCGTTCGAACAGGTCTGTGTTCCTACGCTCTCCAACCAGCAGAGTGCCGAGCATCGCGAAGCCAGGGCCTTGCTCGAACGCAGCAACATCTCGATGATACTGGCGCGGGCGCTGCCCGTGTCCGGAGGCGGGCCCAGTTCGTCCCGCAGGCTGTGAAGAGCGGCCGCGACCGCCTCCTCTTTTGAGGCATAACGACGGTAGATGGAAGCCTTGCTGACGCCTGCGCCGGAGGCAACCCGCTCAATCGACATTCCGGCATAGCCTCTGTCCTTCAACACGGCGAGAGTGCTGCGGAGTATGGCCCTATCGGTCTCCGGGTCGCGCGGGCGGCCGCGCGCCGAATTCCTCTGTCCTAACATCTTAATGGCCTCCATCATTCGCCGTCTCCTCTACGGGCGATTCGCTGTTCCGTCAGGCAGGTGATGAGCGGGCATTTAACGAGCCACAAGCTCTGCCCCGATCAGTGCTGCCACTGACGCCACGAGCACGACGACGCCGGCGTTGGCCTCCGGTGAGGTGTCCAACGGCTCGTCGGGCTGCGACGTGGGTAATTCGCGGCGTAGTCGATACGAATCGGTTCAGGTGCGGCGCACGGTGATGGCGGCCAGAGCCAGAATCCCCACCGCAAAGCCGCCCAGGATGGCCAGCTCTCGGCCGATACCTCCCAGGGTCTCCCCCTGGAGCATCAGGGCCTTCAGGCCGTCCACGGCATAGGTCAGCGGCAGGAACTTGCCAATTGCCTGGAAGTAGCCGGGCAGCTGCTCAAATGGCAGCACGGCGCCCGACAGGAATATCTGGGGCAGCAGTATGATCGGGATGAACTGGACAACCTGGAACTCGTTCCGTGCGAAGGTGGAGATGAATATGCCCAGGTTCACCGCGACGATGGTGACGACCACCAACAGCACGAAGATCTGCCAGAGAGCGCCTTCGTAGTCGATCCGGAGGGCGAAGATCGTGTAGAGGAGGATGACCAGGGACTGTATGCCCGCGAACAGCAGGAATCCGAGCAGGTAACCCGCCAGGATGTCCGCCCGGCCAACGGGGGTGGTGAACAGCCTCTCGAGGGTGCCCTGAGATCTCTCGCGCAGGAAGCTCACGCCGGTGAGGAGGAAGACGAAGAAGAGTGCGAATGCGCCGATGAGGCCCGGGGCGATGCGGTTCAGGATGTCCCGCTGGTCGGCGAAGGAGAACCCGACCAGCGACATCACGATGATGGGTGCGACTATGATCAGCGCCACGGAGCGGTGGTCACGCGCGATCTGGCTGATGATCCTCGACGCTATGGCGAGTGTGCGGTCTATCGTCACGATGGCCCGCCCTGCCTGACAAAGTGAAGGAACGCGTCCTCCAGGGTGGCGTCATCCCTCCCCGTGGCCTTCCTCAGCTCGTCGGGATTCCCCAGAGCCACGACGCGCCCTTCCTGGATGAAGGCGAGCCGGTGGCAGTGCGCGGCGTCGTCCATGGTATGACTGGAGATGATCAGCGTCGTGCCGGAGGATGCCATGCTGCGGAAGTGTTCCCAGAATGTGGCACGGAGCTCAGGGTCGAGGCCGACGGTGGGCTCGTCCAGCACCAGGAGCTGGGGCTTGTGTACGAGCGCGATGGCGAGACTCACCCGCTGGCGCATGCCGCCGCTCAGGCGTGTGAGCGGGTCCCTCTGGCGCTCGGTCAGGTCGACCCATTCGATGGCGCGGTCGACGGCTTCCCGCCTTTCGGCAGACCGGGACAGACCGTACATCCGGGCAAAGAAGTCTACGTTTTGGCGTGCGGACAGCTCTTGGTACAGTGCGCTCAATTGGGGCATGTAGCCGATGCGACCGGTGACGCGAGGGGATGGCGATTCGCCGAACACGCGGACCGAGCCGGAGGACGGCTTCTGGAGGCCGACGAGCAGCCGCATCAGGGTCGTCTTGCCGGCGCCGTTTGCGCCCAGTATGCCGAAGATCTCCGACTCATTCACGGCAAGGGTGAGTTTGTTCAGGACCTTGACCGCCCCGTAACTGAACTCGACTTCATCCGCTTCGAACACCGGTGACATTGCTGTAGACCCAACCTTAGATTGCCAGGGCCGCGCCGCGTCCATCACAGGCAACCCTTCAAATGCTGTAACTGCGTTACCGTATCGTATCCATAATATACGAAAGCGCTGGCGCCGGCAGCAGCGGGTGGAAGTCGGGCAGGGTCTTTTCATTTTCACCCTGAGCGTAGCCGAAGGGTCTAAAGTCCTTGCCTGCATCCCCTTCTTCATACTAGAGCCGAGTCCGTGTCGAGTGATTTTAGATTCTTCGCCTTCGGCTCAGAATGACATTTCCCGATAATGAAAAGACCCTGAGAAGCCGGGTTACATCCTTGATATCCCCATGATCTTAGTTTACATTGTAAACTAGTTTGCATCAGTAGAAGGAGGGGCGACATGTGGGATCGTGACAGCGAAGGGCGACAGATAACCGCGGAGCAGGGGTGGACTTCAATACACGCGACCTTGGATATATCCCGCAGATCCATGTACTTGGCGGGCTGGACCAACATAATGCTGTTGTGGGGCGCCATCGTAGCCGTGGGGTACCTTTCCATGTACGCCATCGAGACGTTGGCGCCTGTGTTTGCCACCGACTACCCCTGGTATCCCGGCCCCTTGTGGTTCGGCCTGGGAATCCCGGGCATGATAGGTAGCTCGATCATCGGCTACCGCGCCAGTAAGCAGAACGCAAGCGGCCCTTCAGCTACGGCGGCAGGTCTCCGCGTCTTCGGCTTCTGGATGTCAGTGGTGGCGGCCGCATTCGTCATTCCGGCGGCGTCCGGCTTGTGGACCGCCGAGCTCGACCCAATAGCCATCAGCAGCGTCGCCGTCGGCATAATCGCGCTGGGCTACATTCTGTTCGGCATACTGCACCACTCGGCCATCGCCCTGATAGGTGTTGGCATCGCCGCTTCCTACTACCTGCCCGCGCACTTTGCCGGCGACGCCGCGCCCGTGGTGTCGGCAGCGCTCATGATTGCCGTCGTGGCCGGCGCATGGGTATGGTTTCGCAAGAGCCGTATGGCATGAGTGAGGGACCGATCGTCCTCGACGAGACGATTCATCAGTCCACACGGCTGCGCATAATGACGCTGCTGGTGTCGCAGTCCGACTCGGACCGCGTAGCATACGGCTTCATCCAGAGGACGTTGGACCTGACGGGCGGAAACCTCACCATCCACCTGCGCAAGCTGGCGGACGCAGGGTTCGTCAACACCACCAAGGAGTTCCTCGAATCAAAGCCCCGCACGTGGGTGGAGGCGACTCCCGAGGGCCGCGCAGCTTTCACCGAGTACCTCGGCAACCTCGAACGCGCCCTCGACGTGACATTTCGGCGGTCCAGACATACCAGTCCCCGCCCGCGATCTCGATGAGTCCGTCTTCGAGCTGCGGTTCGCGCACGAGCTTGTCTTGGCTGGGGGCACTCGCGTTCAGGCTGGGCTCAGCGGTGGGATGCCTGTTGTAGCCATGGGGCCGCACGGCGTGCGACCACATCCTTGTCGTCGCGGCAAGGCGTTCGCTGCTAGTCGTCTTCTAGCGTGGCGCCTGTCACATACGCTCTACATCGGACCCCACCACCAATTGCGCCGCCCAATGCCAGGGCCGGCAGCAACAGCAGAAGTCCTTCGGCCCCCCATGACGCAAATGCGAACAACGTGATGGCAGCGATTCCCATGCCGAGGATTAGACAGCCCCCGTTGACCTTCTCTCGCTTGGAAATGAATCTGGTCCGTCTGAATTCGCGAACACTGTCAGTCTGGCTTGTGGCGCGAGTCTCCGCCCTAAACTCATTCTGTGATATCCGTCGACCTGGAGGCGTCAATCGCCGTCGTGGTACGAGGCGGGCGTATCGTGCTCTGAATTCTTCATCAGTCTGAATACCCTTGCGCAGATTGCATGGGCGACAGATCACTTGGAGGTTGCTAGTATCATTGGACCCTCCACGAACGACGGGATTCATGTGATCGATGTCCATGCTTGAGGCGATTCGGCGATACGCACAATATACGCAGGTATTGTTCTGCCGCTTCATCAATTGCCGCTTTAAGCCCTTCGGCCAATTCACGCGCTCAGTAGGTCGGATCCGGCGCTCGTTGGATCGAGTCATCAGCATCACTCGGATCGACACATCTGCTAGCCACCGTGCGGCCACTACGATCCATTCCATAAGTGTGCGAAGTCTGTCTTTCATTTGTAGCCAGCACCTTTCCTATCCCAATCTACATCGGCGAGGATGGTCGTTCTCTAACTTACTGGGTCAAAGCTGTCTGTGAAGGCAGAATGTGTTGTAAGTAATGGAAGTACAATACAAATAACACAATCCTTGTCAGGTATGCAACAGTTCGGCGCCAACGTTACCAGCGCGCTCCTTGCGTGTACGGCAGTTTGAAGTTATCGCTCGACTGGATACACTGACTCTGCCGTCGCGCGTGAGGTAGCGACGGGCCGCGCCCTCGTCGGGGCTGTTTGCTGGCACTGACAGATCGCGCGAATGGGGGAAAGGGCCATGCCTTGAGAGTGGTGAACTGGAACGTACAGTGGGCTACGCCCCGGTCGCGGCGCACCGGCGAAATCCTGCGCCGCATCGACCTGCGCTCGCCCGAGGTCGTGTGTCTCACTGAGACTAACGACCGGCTGCTGTCTCGCGATGGGCACGTACATCTGTTCCCGGCCCGACTACGGGTATCCGTTGAAGAAGGGCCGACGGAAGATCGTATTGTGGTCCAGGGAGCCGTGGGAGGAAGTCGACGACCTGGGAATCGAATCGATGCCGCCCGGTCGGTTCGTGTCCGGCGTCACGCAGACGTCTCTGGGCGCGGTCGCTGTCATCGGCATCTGCATCCCCTGGTTCGGCTGTCGCACCGAGGCGAGGCGCGGTCCGGAACGCAAGGCCCGGTGGGAAGACCACGAGTCGTATCTAGCCGGCCTTGCCGAGGTGTTGCCGCGGTACGTCGGCTGAGCGGCTGGTTGTGATGGGCGACTTCAACCAGATCATCGGGCAAGGCATCCGCGCGCCGGTCAGACTCCAGGCGGCGCTGCGGGCGGCCTTTCCGTCCGGGCATGACTATCGTCACGTCCGAGCTCGCCTTCGAGGGACGGAAGAGCATCGACCACGTCGTGCTGAGCGACGACCTGGCGGCCGAGTCCGTGGACACCATCAGCAACGACCACGACGGCAGGCGACTGTCGGACCACTTCGGGGTCGTGGTTGACGTATCGGCGCGGGGGGTGGGGTAGCGCCAGAGTTGCCCGGTGATTACAGAATGGAACGGCCGCCGCGTGCTTGTCCACGTGGCGGCCGCAATGCATAATGGCGGTATCATGCCAAAAGGGCATGAAGCTAGCCCTTGTCGCCACCGCATTGAACACCTGGTCAGTTTGGAGATATCTTGGCAGAGAAGAGCGGGCCGATCTGTATATCCGTAATCAACATGGGCGGCGTCGGCAAGACGACCATAGCATTCGCTTCGCCCGCGCCGCCGCACAGCGCTTCGTGACTCAACGAAAGGGCGAAGGAGTGCGAGTTCTGGCGTCGACTTGGATCCTTAAGCCAATTTTTCGCAAACCCTTATGGGTGAGTCCAGTTATAGACGATTCTTGAAAACGGATCGCCTTCAATCTCAGAGATCTTCCACGGATATCGCCTCCGACCCTCCAACCGCGAGTCCGCTGGACATGACTCGCCGTGGTGCGGCCGACAAGTTCAAATTTGAGTGTTCGATCGCGGTTAGTTTGACCAGCTCATTTCGGCAGTTAGGCCGATGCTTGGCGCGGACAATTGCTGACAGCTTCCAGGACGAAGGCCTGATAATCATAGATTGTGCTCCTACTGAGTCTATAACCCAGGCCGCTTATCACGCTTCGCGTTAGTTCCTGTCAGGCCTGAGCTTCGCAACCATTGGTTTCCCTCTGCTGAATGACCGGAAGATTTCAGAGGAAAGAACAGGGGCACAGATTGATGTGGGGTATCGCATCAATGATGCCACTTACCGAGGCAGCAACGAAGGAGCCCCGAGAGACGTAGAGCGTTGGACGATAAGGGTGGTGCGAGGAACGAGCGGCTGGCCAATCTTCAATACCGAAATCACTTATTCCGTGGATTTCCCAAACTGATGCGAGGCGATACCAACCATGGGCGATTCTAAGTGTGATGGGCAGATTCGCGGATGAGCTTTTCAACAGGCCTGAGTTGGTGCAGCTTGGTCTTGGCAGAAGCCCGTGAGGGGGTGACTTATGACCAATCGCAACCTGACAGAGGCGTTGCTTCTCATGGTGAAGGAACACGGCCTTGAGCAGGTCCAACGGCAACTGGATGAACTCAGAACTTTAGAACAGTCCCGCGACGAAGCAATCGTGGAATTCCCACCGCATGATCTTCCGCGCAAGCGACGGCCAAAGCTCACGGCAACGCGAATGTGACGAATCTGAAACTTCGGCGGAGCAAGCGATAGCTGAACTCGCCAAACGTTTCGACTCCAAGTCGTTCTTGCCAGCGTTTGGAGACATCCGGCTTCTGCGACATCTATGGAGTCGACACACCCGCATTCGGACTCGTATAAGAATACCCAGGGTCTTCCGGATAGCCACGTTGGAGCGGCCGATATTCAGCCATCAGGCGACCAAGCGCCATTCCTCAGGCCCATCGCGGCTTGGGCCTATAGCCTACGCGATACGGCGCAACGGCAGGGTCGCAACGCCGAGGACGCCACACGGAATAATAGTACGTCGCGAGACTGCACATAGCGTCGAACCTGCCCATCGCGCCACAACCCGGAGGCCCCATACCATGTACGACTTGCTCATCCAGAACGACCGAATAATCGGGCACCGGCATGCCGCATACCAGGCGGACGTCGGCGTGGGGCGCGAGATAGCCGACTAGCAGGCTGGAGGGCGACGCTGCCAGGCGCGTCGACGCATCCGGCCT
The DNA here is from genome assembly GCA_965226695.1 of Dehalococcoidia bacterium. GTDB lineage: Bacteria > Chloroflexota > Dehalococcoidia > Lucifugimonadales > CATOSD01 > CATOSD01. The sequence goes on along the minus strand of OZ245405.1, from coordinate 833,005 downwards.
GGTGGTCAGGTTCAGGGACCTGCCACCGGTTGAGACACGCCCTTCCTGTCGGCACCACAAGCAACGCAACACAACCGTTGACAACAACAGTAATGTTGCGCATGATAGACACTGGATGCATGCACAGGAACTCCGACGCTGGCTGAGAAGGCAGGGCTGCACCTTGCACACGCACAAGGGCGGCAGCGGGCATCTCACAGTGCGTCGTGGCGACCGCACCAGCCAACTGCCGATGCACGGCGGCAGGAAGGAGCTTGGACGGGGTCTCGTTGCGAAGATCAAGAAAGACCTGGGGCTGGACTGATGATTGCCTATCCGATAACGCTGGAAGATGATGACGGCACCGTGCTGGCGACCTCGCCAGACTTCCCGGAGCTGACGACCTTCGGAGACGACCACGATGAGGCAATCGCCCGCGCCGCCCACGCGCTCGAAGAGGCGATAGCGGCCCGCATCCACGACCGGAAGGACATTCCCACGCCCTCACCGGGCGATACATACGCCATATTGCCGACTCTGACTTCTGTGAAGGTGATGCTCTACCAGGGAATGAGAGAACAGGGGGTCGGCAAGGCCGAGTTGGCACGCCGCCTGGGGTGGCACATGCCGCAGGTGGACCGCGTGCTGGACGTCCAGCACCGGTCGCGGCTGGACATGATGGACGCCGCGCTGGGCGCCATAGGTCGGAGGTTGCAAGTGACTACAGCAGTGTCCCATGATAGGCTGGCGGCATCTGATAGAGAAGTAACAGGCGGTCCAGGCTAGCCGCGGAATACCAGGCCGAATCTAAGCCAGCACTGGCGCCACAACCCAGGAGGCCCCCCATGTACGATCTGCTTATCCAGAACGGCCGGATAATCGACGGCACCGGCAGCGCCGCATACCAGGCGGACGTCGGCGTGGTTGGCGACGAGATAGCCGCCATAGGCCGGCTGGAGGGCGACGCTGCCAGGCGCGTCAACGCATCCGGCCTGGTGGTCACACCTGGCTTCATCGACCTGCACACCCACAGCGACATGTCGTTCCTGCTCGACAACACCGCCCAGAGCAAGGTGCGCCAGGGCGTGACCCTCGAGCTGGCCGGCAACTGCGGCTCCAGCTTTTGCGCGCCGCTATTGGGTGCGGCGAAGGAGCTGTTCGAGTCCCGCGCGTCGCAGTACGAAGACCACCTCGATCCGGACTGGGACGACTTCGGCGGCTACCTGGACGCCCTGCAGAGGGCGCGCCCGGCGCTGAACATTGCCGTGCAGGTTGGACACGCCACGCTGCGCTCGTGCGTGCTGGGCCTGGACTCCAGGGCGCCCACAGGCGACGAGCTCGACCGCATGAAGGCGCTCGCCGGCGAGTGCCTCGACGCGGGCGCGATGGGCTTCTCGACCGGCCTGTTCTACGCCCCGGGCAACTACGCCAGGCTCGACGAGGTTATCGAGGTCGCCGCCGAAGCCGCGAACCGGGGCAAGCTGTACTCCACCCACATGCGCGACGAGGGCAACCACAGCGTCGGCCTGTTCGTCGCCATCAACGAGGCCATCGAGGTTGGGCGCAGGACGGGCGTGCGCGTAGAGATCTCCCACGTCAAGTGCATGGGTCCGTCCGTCTGGGGTCGAGCCGCCGACGCGCTGGCGCTGTTCGAGCGCGCAAACGACGAGGGACTGGACATCGCGGGAGACCAGTACCCCTACACCGCCGGCAGCACCGGGCTGACGGGCGCGCTGTTCCCGCGCTGGTCGCTGGACGGCGGACGCGAGGCTACGCTGCAACACATGGCGGACCCAGCGTCCAGAGCGCGGCTGATGGCGGACATGGACGTCATTTACTCCAAGACCGGGAATCCCGAGGGCGTGGTTATCGCCAGGTTCACGCCTGAGCCGCGGTTCGAGGGCATGAGCATGGCCGACATAGCCACGGACCTTGGCCTTTCGCCCACGGAGGCCGCGCTGAAGATGTACGAGCAGGGCGACGGCCAAGTGATTATCCACGCGATGCGCGACCCTGACATGGAGACCATTGCGCAACACCCGCTGATTTCGGTCGGCTCCGACGGCACCTCTCTGTCCACCGAGGGCGTGCTGTCAGTGGGCCAGCCGCACCCGCGCAGCTACGGCACGAATCCCCGCTTCCTGGCGCAGTTCGTGAGGGAGCGCGGGCTTGTCTCGCTGGAAGAGGCGATACGCAAGATGACGATGCTTCCGGCGCAGCGCATGGGGCTCAGCCGCAGGGGACGCATCGCGCCAGGATTCGTCGCGGACCTGGTGGCGCTGGACCCGGACACGGTCGCCGACACCGCGACGTTCGAGGCGCCGCACAGCTACCCGGTGGGCGTCCCTCACGTGGCCGTGAACGGCACTCTGGTGATAGAGAACGGCGAGTTCACCGGCGCAACGCCGGGCCGGGTGGTGCGGGGGTTCGGGGACTAGCAGTACCCGATGACGCGTCGAGTACGGGGAGTGCCACCATCCGCCGACTTCCATTTACGCCGGCTGAGGCGTATCGGGCCTTCACCCTCACCCTAGCCCTCTCCCTTGAGGGAGAGGGGATTGGTTTTCCCTAGAACCGCATCGCGTCGTTCCACATGCGGCGCTCGATACCGTTTGCAACCGCCTCCACCAGCGAGTCGGCCATCGAGCCGAACAGCATCGCCCGCAGCGAGCGGCTCGGGCGCATGAACACGGGCTTGCGCGGCGCGCCGGAGAGCTGCGCCGCGATGTCAATCGCCCTTTGCAGGTCTCCCAACTCGTCCACCAGGCCCAGCTCCCGAGCCTTGGGCGCCCAGTACACCTCGCCGGTCGCCAGGCCGCGAACGGCATCCTCGTCCAGGCTGCGCGCGTTGGCGACCACCGAAACGAACATGTCGTAGGACTCGTCCACCATCGCCTGCATCTTATCGGTCTCCTCGGGGGTGGCGTCGCGCCACACGGCGCCCATGTCCTTCAGGCGTCCGCTCTTGGTGACGCTAACTCGCACGCCCGCCTTGTGGAGCAGCTCGCGCAGCGCGGGCCGAACGGACAGGACGCCGATGGAGCCGACCAGGGCCGCGGGGGAGGCGACGATTATCTGCGCGGCGCAGCTTATGTAGTAGGCCCCGGACGCGCCCAGGCCTCGTATGCTCGCCACGACGGGCTTCTTTTCGGCTATCCTGGCCACGCTGCGGTACAGGTAATCCGAGGCCGAGACGCCGCCACCGGGCGAGTCGACGTCCAGCACCAGCGCGCGAATCTTGTCGTCCTTTTCGATGGCGGTGAAGATGCGCTCGTGAGCGGACGAGCTGACGCTGCCGCCGATGGTGCCGAACACCTCGACGACGGCGATCCTCTGCATAAAAGAGGGGCTGGCTTTGAGTACAAGCATGTCTGGTTCTCCAGTTGGATTTGTGGACAGTATACAGCGTTCGCCCATCAACCCGCCCGGTGTCGCGCCGAGCGCCGCGTGCCTCCGTACTTTCTCGATCTCGACCTTGCGATTCGGCCCCGAAAATGGCATAATCTATTCTTGACCAATTTCATCAAGAACCCACGGTACACGAGGCAGTACACACATCACCCGGCCCGTCAGGGCGGTCCCCTGCCGGCAATAACAACGAGACAGGAGACGCAATACGCATGACCACGCAAAAGGTCATATCCCGCAAAACGGGCATAGAAGAGTCCGCATACAGATGGGGCTTCGACCTCGGAATCGAGTCGGACGTTGCCCCCAGGGGACTTAACGAGGATATAGTACGGCTGATTTCGGCCAAGAAGCAGGATCCCGATTGGATGCTCGAGTGGCGGCTCAAGGCGTACCGCCACTGGCTCACGCTCGGCAACGAGGAGCCGACCTGGGCCAACATAGAGCACGCGCCCATCGATTTCCAGGACATCATCTATTACGCCGCGCCCAAGTCCCAGGGCGACGGCCCCAAGAACCTGGAGGACGTTGACCCAGAGGTGCTGGAGGCTTTCAGCAAACTCGGCATTCCGCTCGAGGAGCAGAAGCGGCTCACCGGCGTGGCCGTAGACGCGGTGCTCGACAGCGTGTCCGTTGCCACCACCTACAAGGATATGCTCGAAAAGGCCGGTGTCATATTCTGCTCGATGAGCGAAGCTGTGCAGAACCACCCGGACCTGGTGCAGAAGTACATCGGCTCGGTGGTGCCCTACAGCGACAACTTCTACGCCGCCCTGAACTCCGCCGTCTTCAGCGACGGCTCGTTCTGCTACGTGCCCCCCGGCGTCCGCTGTCCCGTAGAGCTGATGACGTACTTCCGCATCAACGAAATCGACACCGGCCAGTTCGAGCGCACCCTCATAATCGCCGACAAGGGCAGCTACGTGAGCTACCTCGAGGGCTGTACCGCGCCCATCCGCAAGACGCACCAGCTTCACGCCGCGGTGGTCGAACTGGTGGCCCTCGATGACGCCGAGATAAAGTACTCCACGCTCCAGAACTGGTACCCGGGCGACAAGTACGGCAACGGCGGAGTCTACAACTTCGTCACCAAGCGGGGCCACGCCGCCGGGGTGAACTCCAAGATTTCGTGGACGCAGGTGGAGACCGGCTCGGCCATCACTTGGAAGTACCCCAGCGTGATACTCCAGGGCGACAACTCCGTGGGCGAGTTCTACTCAGTCGCGCTGACCAACAACTACCAGCAGGCCGACACCGGCACCAAGATGATCCACCTGGGCAAGAACACGCGCAGCACCATCGTCGCCAAGGGCATATCGGCCGGCCACGGCCAGTCCACCTACCGCGGCATGGTGAAGATAATGCCCACTGCCAAGAACGCCCGCAACTTCACGCAGTGCGACTCGCTGCTCATCGGCGACCAGTGCGGCGCCCACACCGTGCCCTACATCGAGGTCCGCAACCCCACCGCGCGCATGGGCCACGAGGCGACCACGTCCAAGGTGAACGACGACCAACTCTTCTACCTCCAGCAGCGCGGAATCTCGCTCGACGACGCGAACTACATGATCATCAACGGCTTCTGCCGCGGCATCTTCAAGGAGCTCCCGTTCGAGTTCGCAGCGGAGGCTTCCCAGCTCCTGAGAGTCAACCTCGAAGGGACAGTGGGCTAGGGGATGACCTACGTAAACGTCAACGAGTTCGCCAAGGAGTTCAGAGTCACCGGGGACTGGCTGCTGGAAGAGGCCGAGGCGGAATTCGAGAAGGGTGACTTCGTACAGGCCTCGGAGAAGTCGTGGGGCGCCGCGGCCCAGCACCTGAAGGCGCTGGCGACGGAACGCGACTGGGGACACGACACGCACGGCCATCTCGGAGTCGTAGCGGACTGGCTGGCTGAGGAAACAGGAAATCGTGAGATCAGCAGGCTGTTTACGGCCGCTGAGGGTCTGCACGCGAATTTCTACCAAGCCCACAGGAGCGAGGCGGCCGTTCGCGACGGCATGGATGACGTGAGAAGGTTCGTGGTCATTCTCGCGGCCATTCCGCCACCTGCGCAGCCGCCCCGCCGGAATCGCGCGCGGGCGAGGCCATTCGTCAGAACGCGGGACGGCAATCCCTAGACAGAAACAAACATCAACCTAAGGGGAATTTTTGATAGCGATGACTCAGGACACGGACAACACCGAACCGCTTCTGCAAATCCGGGACCTGCACGCTTCGGTGGGCGACACCGAGATACTGAACGGCGTCAACCTGACCGTGAACGTGGGCGAGGCGCATGCCATAATGGGGCCGAACGGCTCGGGAAAGAGCACACTGGCCAACGTGCTGGCGGGCCGACCCGAGTATATAGTCACCCAGGGCGAGGTGCTCTACAAGGGACAGGACCTGCTGCGGATGAACCCCGAGACGCGCGCCCGCGAGGGCATATTCCTCGCCTTCCAGTACCCTGTGGAGCTGGCCGGCGTGCGCTCCTGGCAGTTCCTCAAGGCGTCGCTGGACGCCCTGCGCCAGCACAAGGGGCAGAAGGAGTTGAGCATCCGGGAGTTCGACCGCCACCTCGAGGCGCAGATGGAGCTTATGGAGATGTCGGCGGACCTGGTAAGGCGCTCCGTCAACGAGGGCTTTTCGGGCGGGGAGAAGAAGCGCAACGAGATACTGCAGATGGCCCTGCTCGACCCCAAGCTGGCGCTGCTCGACGAGACCGACTCGGGCCTCGACATCGACGCGTTGCGCATCGTCGCCAACGGCGTGAACCACCTGCGAGGGCCGGACAAGGCCATCGTGCTGGTGACTCACTACCAGCGCATACTCAACTACATCACCCCCGACTACGTGCACGTGCTCGTCGCGGGCCGGCTGGCAATGTCCGGCGGGCGGGAGCTCGCGCTCGAGCTCGAAGAGAAGGGCTACGAATGGGTGCGCGAAGCGGCAGTGTGAGAGGGCGCTTTCGATGGGGACCTTCAGTATCGAGGTGGAGATCGGGGGCCAGGACAGACTGTCGTGGCGGAAAATGGCTGCGCTCGTGGATACGGGGGCGTCGATAACCGCCGCGCCCGCATCGACTCTCAGGGAGTTGGGAGTGGAGCCCGAGTTGAGACAGCTTTTTCGGTTTGCCCAGGGCGAGACTCGAACGATGGAAGTTGGCTACGCCTGGGTGCGGTTCGAATCACGAGAGGTCCTCACCCAGGTGCTGTTCAACGACGAAGGGACCCTGCCGCTGCTGGGTGCGATGGCCCTCGAAGGCGCCTACATGGGCGTTGATCCTGTTGCCAAGGGTCTGATGCCCGTGCCGGGCTTGATGGGCTAGCGATCCAGACGACATGCTGACGAGCGTAACCATAGAGAACTTTCGCAACCTGGACTGCCTGACGCTGGAGCGGCTGGGCCGAGTCACGCTCATCGGCGGCCAGAACGGCAGCGGCAAGACTGCGCTGCTGGAGGCGCTATTTCTGTTCAGCGGCCCGGATCTTCCCGAACTGAGCGAAAGGGTAAACACCTTCCGTGGGTTGCCTCCGCCGGGCCGCGAGCACGTCTTCCGCGGCATCTTCTACGGATACGACACGGACAGGCCAATCAGAATAAGCGCCTGCGGCGACTGGGGCGACAAACCCCGCACGCTGGACATCAGCGTTCAAGAACGCCGCGGCATCGTGGCCATTCATCCTGATGCTGGAGAAAGCCGCGGTCTCATGGGATTTACACGCTCTCAGATGGAGGGCGACCACGAGATAGTGTTCAAATACTTGCACGGAGATGGCGCCGAATTCACCTCTCGGGCATGGTGGGGCGCTGAAGAAATCTCATTCGCCGGCCCCGCGCCGTCTGTTGTGACACAGAACATCCTGCAAGAAAGCCAAAGGGTGCCTAACAAAGCGAAATCGGTCTTTATGCCTCCCATTCAGAGGGTTGACCCACAGTCGATTGCCTCCCTGTTTGGCAACCTCCAATTGGAAGGAGAAGAGGACACGGCCCTGGATTTCATACGACCGCTGGAACCCAGATTGCAGAGCCTTACCCTCATACCGCTGAACGACGTGCCGGTCATCCATGCCAGGCTAAAGGGCGTAAGCAGACTGATTCCCATGCAGCTCATCGGCGAGGGTTTGAACCGAATGTTCAGCCTCGTCCTGGCGATGAGCGACGCGCGAGGCGGTCTGCTTCTCATCGACGAAATCGAGAACGGCCTGCACCACAAGGTTCAGGAGCAGGTGTTCTCTGACCTGCTTAATCTAGCCAGGGCATACAACATGCAGGTGTTCGCGACCACGCACAGCAGCGAGTGTCTCAGGGCCGCGTACTGGGCACACGGAAAGCAGGAAACTCTGGATGACTTCGCTTACTATCGTCTCGACCGCATTGACGGAATGGCTAAAGCCTTCCAGTTCGACAGCGAAATGATTGAGACGGCAATCGAGCTCAATTGGGAAATCAGATAGATGCCTTCAAGTATCGAGATCGAACAACCCAAACAGGTGTTTGTCGAAGGTAACGATGAGCTTCGGATTTTCAGGGCGCTGTTGAGACACTTGGACTTGTCGAATATACAAATGCAGAACTTAGGCGGTATCGACAGTTTGAGAACATCCCTCCGGATCTTCAAGAACCGCCCTGGGTTCGATGCCGTCCGCTCCCTTGCGGTGGTGGTGGACGCCGACACGAATCGAGACGCGCGGAGCGATCTGGTTCGCGGAGCCCTGCTGGATGCGGGCCTTCCCGTGCCGTCCCAGCCGTTGCAACTGGCGTCGGACGGGCCGCTGAGCGTGGCGTATCTGATAGTGCCCCACGACAATCCGGGAACCATGATCGAGGACGTATGGCTGGAGTCGGTGAGAACGGACCCGGCAATGGAGTGCGTTGAGGGCTACATCGAGTGCCTCAGCCAAGCGGGCGTCACAGGACCCAGAGCACACTGGACTTCCAAGGCGCGCGCCCACGCCTTCCTGGCCTCCCGCAACCGGCCCGGCCTGCGCCTCGGCGAGGCGGCCGACAGCGATGTCTGGCCACTCGACCACGGTGCGTTCGACCAGTTGCGGAGCCTGCTCACCATGCTCTAAGGAGCGCACAAGACTTATACTCCAACCAAATCGTCAATTCCTGACCCTGGAGCAGCCGATAATCGAGATGACAACAACACTGACACAGTTCGACCAGTATGCCGCCGACTACGCCGCCCTGAGCGGCGAGGGCCAGCCCCAGCACGTGCGCGACCTGCGCGCCGCCGCCTGGCGTCGCTTCCTCGACGCGGGTTTGCCCACGGCGCGCAGGGGCAACGAGAAGTGGAAGTACACGAACGTTGGCCCCATCGCGTCGGCGAGCTTCCGCCACGGCGGCGGCGCGTTGGACGCCGCGGCCGCCACTGAGCGGGCGCGCGACCAGCTACAAGGCACCGCGCTTCTAACGGAAGGCTGGACCAACCTGGTGTTCGTGGACGGCCGCTTTTCCGAGACGCTCTCCTCGCCGCTCCCGCCCGCTAACGGAGTCCGCGCCATGAGCCTGGGCGATGCCATCGCCGGGAACGAGCCGGACGTCGAGCGTCGGCTGGCGGAGTACGCCAACCCCGAGGACGACGGGTTCGTGGCGCTCAACACCGCTTTCCTGAGCGACGGCGCCTACGTGCGAATCGGCGAGGGAGCCAAAATCGATACGCCGCTCAATCTCGTCTTCTGCTCGACGGCGTCCGGCGAGCCCACCGCCACTCACCCGCGGGCGCTGGTGGTGGGCGAGGCTGGCAGCGCCGCGACCATCGTGGAGAGCTACGTGGGCGCGCGAGACCAACGCTACTTCACCAACTCGGTGACCGAGATCGCGCTGGAACGCGGCGCGCGCATCGACCACCACCGCCTGCTGCTGGAGAGCGAGCAGGCCTACCACGTGGGCGTTGCCCGCGTGCGCCAGGCCGAGGACAGCGTGTACTCGTCCAAGTCGTTCGAGAAGGGCCCCGCGATAGGCCGTTACGACCTCGCCATAACCCTCGACGGCCCGGGCAGCTACTGCGACCTGGGCGGGCTGTACATAACGTCCGGTCGCCAGCATATGGACAACTTCATCAACATCGACCACGCCAAGCCCTACGGCACCAGCCGCCTGTACTACAAGGGCATCCTCAGCGGCAGGTCCAGGGCCGTGTTCGGCGGGACCGTATGGGTGCGGGAGGGGGCCGTAAAGACAGACTCCCTGCAGTCGGACAAGAACCTCGTGCTCTCGCCGCAGGCAGAGGTAGACAGCAAGCCGGCGCTGTACATCTACGCGGACGACGTGAAGTGCGGCCACGGCGCCACCGCGGGCAACATCAGCGAGGACACCGTATTCTACATGCGCAGCCGCGGCGTGGACCTGGAGACGGCGAGCCGCCTGCTCATCTACGGCTTCGCGAGCGAGATAATCGACACGGTGAAGCTGGACGAGCTGAGGGACTTCCTGGAGGGCGTTTTCCTGGAGTCGCTGCCGAGCTACAGGTTCGAGTTTTAGCCTGTCTGGAGAAAGACCACGGATGATCCGTAAGTTGGAGCGTTAGCGCTAAAGAAAGGCCCACATGTACGACCTTCGCGAACTGTACCAAGAGGTTGTGATGGACCACAACCGGCGGCCGCGCAACTTCCGCAAGCTCGACGACGCCAACCGTAGCGCCGAGGGCTTCAACCCGCTGTGCGGCGACCGCATTGCGCTGTATTTGAACGTCGATGGCGAGACGATCAGCGACGTCGGCTTCATCGCCGAGGGCTGCGCCATATCCAAGGCCACGTCGTCTATGATGACCGAGCGCATCAAGGGCGCTCCCGTGGAAGAGGCCGAACGCGTGTTCACCGCCTTTCGCCACATGGTCACCCGCCGGCCCGAGGAGGACTACGACGCCGAGCTACTGGGCGACCTCGAAATCCTATCCGGCGTATCAGAGTACCCGGCCCGCATCAAGTGCGCCACCCTCTCCTGGCACACGCTGCGCTCGGCATTAAACGACCAAGACAAGCGAGTTACGACGGAGTAGGCGGGGCGCGCACAGTCCCGCAAGGCGCAGAAGGCAGACGCATATGCACATTCCGATAAAGGTTGATTACGGCGTGCGCGCGCTGGTTGACATCGCGTTGCACTCACACGGCGGCCCCGTACAGGCCGCGCAGATATCCAGGCGCATGGCGATACCGGAGCCATACCTCGCCCAAGTGCTCCGCGCGCTGCGAAAGCAGAACATGCTGCACAGCCAGCGCGGGCCGCAGGGCGGCCACTCGCTTGCCATGGAGCCGTCCGACATACGCCTCAGCGACGTCATGGCGTGCCTGGCTGGCGCCGAGACGCTGGTCGCCTGCCTCGACGACGCCGATATCTGCGTACACGCCCCCGCGTGCGCGCAGCGCGAAATATGGCGGGACGTCGCCAAGGCCGTGTACGACATACTGGGCTCCACCAGCATCGCAGACCTCGTGGCGCGCACGCGCGAGATAGACGCCGCTCGCGACCGCCAGTTCGCCGGCGCGCGCTGAACCAGAGAAACGAAACTCACAACTGTCCGGCAGGACACCTCAAACCCAGGGAAAAGGAGTCTACAACATGGCATTCGTTAAGGTTGGCAAGGCGAGCGACGTGCCGCCCGGGAGCGCCAAGGTGTTCAACGTAGGCGACCGCTACGTCGCGGTGTGCAACGTGGACGGCAGCCTGTTCGCGGTGGACGACGTCTGCACGCACGACGAAGGTTCGCTAGAGCAGGGAGACCTGGACGGCTTCGAGATAGAGTGCCCTCGCCACGGCGCCCGGTTCGACGTTCGCACCGGCGCGATTACGGCGCTCCCCGCCGTCGTTCCCATCGACACGTTCGGCGTTCGCGTGGAGGGCGACGACATCGAAATCGAGGTGTAGGGGTCGTCAGAAAGTCCCTTCCCCCTTGACGGGGGAAGGTTAGGATGGGCGTGAGAAAGAGGGGAGACCGCGCCAACGCCTTCCCCCTCACCTATTCGAAAAGCTCAGTGCAGGCTCTCAGTGCTCTCCCGTCGAGGGAGAGGAGGGCCATCGGAAACACCCCCGCGCGAAGGGAGAATTGATGTTCGACGTAAAGAGGGTGCGCCAGGACTTCCCGGTGCTCCAGAGGCACGTCTACGGCAAGCCGTTGGTCTACCTGGACAACGCCGCCACGTCCCAAAAGCCCAGCTCAGTGATTCAGGCCCTGGTGGACTACTACGAGGGCTACAACTCCAACGTCCACAGGGGCGTGCACGCGCTCAGCATGGAAGCCACCGACCGCTACGAGGAGGCGCGCGCCAAGGTCGCCCGCTTCATCGGCGCGCCCGAGCCGGAGACCATCATCTGGACGCGCAACACGACCGAGGGCCTGAACCTCATCGCCAACACCTGGGCGACCGACAACATCGGTCCGGGCGACGAGATAGTCGTGACCCGCATGGAGCACCACAGCAACCTGGTGCCCTGGCAGAAGCTGGTGCAGGAGCGCGGCGCGGTGCTGCGCTTTCTGCCGCTCGCCGAGGACGGCGGCCTGGACCTCGAGGACGTCGATACCATCATCAATCCCCGCACCAAGCTGCTTTCCGTGGTGCACATGTCCAACTCCCTGGGCACCATAGTCCCGGTCAAGGAGCTCGCGGCTAAGGCGCGGGCTGTGGGTGCCGCCGTGGCGGTGGACGCCGCGCAGAGCGTGCCCCACATGCCCGTGGACGTCACAGACCTGGACTGCGACTTCCTGGCGTTCTCAGGGCACAAGATGCTGGGTCCCACGGGCATCGGCGCCCTGTACGTCAAGCGCGACGTGCTGGAGCGCATGGAGCCTTTCCTGCGCGGCGGCGAGATGGTGCTCGAGGTCACCTACGAGAGCGCGTCGTGGAACGACCTGCCGATGCGGTTCGAGGCGGGCACGCCCAACATCGCCGACAGTATCGCCCTTGGCGCCGCGGTGGACTACCTGGAGGGCTTGGGCATGGAAAACGTGCGCGAGCACGAGCGGCAGATGACACGGTACGCCCTCGACGCCTTCAAGGAGCTGGAAGAGGTGGACGTGTTCGGCCCGGACGACGCCGACCGCCGCGGCGGCATAATCCCGTTCCACCACCCGGAGGTGCACCCCCACGACCTGGGCACCGCCCTCGACCGGCAGGGCATCGCCATACGCACGGGCCACCACTGCACCATGCCGCTGATGGGCGAGCTCGGCGTCACGGCCACAAGCCGCGCGAGCTTCTACGTGTACAACTCCGAGGAAGAGATAGACCTGCTGGTGGACGGCGTAAGGGAGGCGCTGAGGTACTTCACGCATGGCCCTGGATGAGCTGGACAAGCTCTACCGCGACTCCATACTCTCCCACGTTCGCAACCCGCGCAACCACGCCGTCGTGCCGGACGCCGACGTGACCGGTGAGAGCGTAAACCCCTTCTGCGGCGACGAGACCAGCCTACAGCTTCGGCTGAACGACGCCGGCCGCGTGGCTCGCGTCGGTCTTCAGGGCAGGGGCTGCTCTATCAACCGCGCCGCGGGGTCGATCATGAGCGAGGCGATAGACGGCAAGAGCCTCGACGAGATCGAGGCGCTGTCGGGCCTGTTCCGGGGGATGATGCGCGGGCGCGAACCGGCGCACGACGAGCGCGCGCAACTGGGCGAGCTTGATGCGCTCTCCAGCGTCACGCAGTTCCCCGTGCGCATCAAGTGTGCGCTGCTGCCGTGGTCGGCCCTCGACGACGGCATCGACGAGTACCGCCACCGTCAGCCCCGCTGACCCGGACAGGTCTCCTCACCCTCAAATGGTTGAGGGTGAGGCCCGCCCGACGCGGCTAGGTTAGCCGACCGTCGTGTCCGCCTCGAAACCGCAGCTGCGGTGGGTACCGTCGCAGAAGGGCTTCTTCTCGGACTCCCCGCAGCGACACAGGAAGATGATGTCCTCTTCGACCGTGAACTCGTTGCCGGCGGGGTCGACCAGCTTCAGCGGACCCTGCACCATGTACGGGCCGTTCTTCCTGGGTGTTATGGTAACGTCTGCCATGCCTTGTCCTCCTATGGATGATATTCGTAATCTCGACGCGTGCCCCACACGGGCGGGTTTCAAACCCGCCCCTACCATTCGCCGCTAGATCGTGCGCCGCGCCCTGACGGCCGCGGTCAGCGCGGGCACGACCTCGGCGTAGTCTCCCACTATGCCGAAATCGGCGGCCCTGAATATGGGCGCCCGTGGGCTGCTGTTCACAGCCACCACGGTGCCCGCCTTGCGTATGCCTACAGTATGATTGAGCGGGCCGCGGAGCGCAATTGCCACGTACAGCCGCGGCGACACCGCCTTGCCAGACAGTCCCACCTGGTGCTGCCGGGGCATCCAGCCCGCGTCCACCAGGTCGCGCGTGGCTCCCAGCGAGCCGCCGAGCGCGTCGGCCAGCTCCCGTGCCACGCCGATGTTTTCGGGGCCGCCTATGCCCATGCCCACGCTAACCACCACGCGGGCGTGCTCCAGCTCCGCCCCCTCCGCCGTGGCGGCGGACACGCTGTCCAGCAGCCGCACGCGCGGAGCCGCCAGGTCGCCGACGCCGAGCCGCCGCACGTCGAGCGGCACACCGAAGTCCGGCGTCGCGGGCGTGAGTATGCCCGGCCGCACCGTCGCCATCTGCGGCCGTGTGCGTGACAGAATGGGCGCGACCACGCTGCCGCCGAACGCGGGCTTGAGCTGCACCAGCAGGCCGTCGTCGTCCACTTCCAGGCCGATGCAGTCGCCGGTAAGCCCCAGCTCCAGCCGCGCCGCCAGCCGCGCCGCCAGGTCCAGCCCGTTCGCGGTCGCGCCCAGCAGCACCGCGTATGGCGCTTGCTCGGCCACGGCCCGGGCCAACATCGCGGTGTAGCTCTCGGTGTCGTAGTGCCCGAGCCGGGCGTCGTCCGCCAGCCACACCGCGTCCGCGCCGTGCGCGGCCAGCAGCGCGGCGTGGCGTTCCACGCCGTCGCCGATGAGCACGGCCTCGACGTTCGTGCCCAGCCGCGTCGCGAGCTCCGACGCCCTGCCCAGCAGCTCAAGCGTGACCGGGCGCGGCCCGCCGCCCAAGACCTCGGCGACGACCCAGATCGATCCCATCTCGCCGCGCTCGCGCACCGGACCCCGGGGCGTGCCACTGCCCCCCGCACCGTCCGCATCCTCGAACACGCCGCGCTCTTCCAGGTACTCCATCAGCCGGCCCACCGAGGTTTCGACCGGTTCGTTACGCGCTACGATGGCCTCCCTGTCCGACTCCTCGGAGTAAACGTCGCCGACCCAGGTCGGCGAGCCTTCCGCGCCGAACAGCGAGGCGTCGTCCGAGAGGTCCGCGGCGGCAAGCTGCTCGATTGGCACGGCGCGCGCGGCCTCCACCGCGTCAGGGCGTGGGAACGTCTCCGGCGCGACACCCTCGGTCACGGTGAGTAAGGCGGGGAGCGGGCAGCGCAGCCGCTCGTGTCCCTCGTCCGTCTCCCGCTCGACCACGACCTCGCCCGACTGCTCGTCCAGCTCCAACCGCCTCACGCCGGTAACCTGTGGCAGCCCCAGCATCTCGGCGACCTCGGGGCCGACCTGACCCGTCTCGGCGTCCACACTGTTGCGCCCGCACAGGATGAGATCGAACGATTCGCGGCGCAGCGCCAGCGAGAGCGCCCGCGCCGTGGCCAGTGTGTCGGACCCGGCGAACGCCCTGTCGACGAGGTGCACGGCGCGGTCCATGCCCATGGCGAGGCACTGCACCAGCGCGTCGGCGGCCTGCGGCGGGCCCATCGTGTAGACCACCGCCTCGATCTCGGCGTGCCGCTTTAGCTCGGCCACCGCCGACACAGCGAGCACGTCGAACGGGTTGACCTCGTTGGGCACACCCTCGCGCACGACGCGGCGGCTCTCGTTGTCGAACCGCAGCATCGACACGACGGGCACCTGTTTTATGCAAATGGCGATTTTCATAACTCGACCCTGGCGAACTCCGGCCTTCTCTACCCTGGTGGGAGAGGATCTAGGCTAAGGAGAAGAAGGTGGGGCTGAGGGGTTGGGCGCGCCGGCGTTGTGGCGCGCTGTCAACCCCTGATGCGAACCCTGGAATCTTCAACTATCCATAGCTTGCCCGAAAGCGTGTGCTCGGACAAAGTCTGAAGAAGCCCGGCCCCGACCGCCAGCAAGTGTTCCCGGTCCTGTCTTTCAAGCCGAAACACCACTATGCCCGCGTAGAGTTGGGGCGGGTAGACCCTGATGTCGGCAAAGTCCATGTCCATAGTCACTATGGCGCGTCCCTCGCTCTGACAGACTGACGCGATGTCGGGGTCTGCAGCGCCGCCGATTCCCTGGTCGACGACGGTTGAGGCATCGTGCCCAGCTTCGACGAAAATCTCCGCCAACGCGCCAGGCAGGTTCTCGTCAAGCTTAAACCGCAAGGTGCGCTACCGCCCTAATGGCACGACCCGCTCCTTCGCCAACTCGGCGGCGTAGCGTAGCGTCGCCTGAACCGCCTCGCGGGACACGGTAGGGTAGCTTTTGACGATATCCTCGGCGTCCAGCCCCGCCGCCAGATTATCGAGGATGACGGTTACCATTACCCGCGTACCTTTAATGCACGCCTTGCCGTGGCAGACGTTCGGGTCGACGCTTATGAAGTCCTGCCAGGTCATGGTCTCCCCTCCTCGTCGACATTCTTCACGGGGGCGTGCCCGGATCTACCCACCGTCCACCATTTCAGACTATCGTCAAAGGCTAACTTATCCCATCGCGGACAGCCGTGCAAGGCGGCCAGTCAACGGCTGACGGTCGTTGGCCAGGGGCCTTCACCAGGGGCTTTATGGCGCTCAGATCGGTCTTGGCGCGGGCAACGTCGAGGTCGTACTTCCGCTGAAGGTTGAGCCAGAACTCGGCGGTCATCCCCAGGGCCTGGCCGAGTCTCAGCGCGGTGTCCGCGGTGATCGACCTGCGGCGGTGTACGATGTCATGAATGCGCACCTGTGGCACCCCTATCGTTTTGGCCAGGCGATATTGGGTTATACCCAATTCCTCCAAGAACTCAGCCAGATGTTCGCCGGGGTGTATCCGTTCGGTGGTTTTCATGGCTACCCCTTTTTGTTGGGAGAGGGGACTGGCGCATCCCGTTTCCCCTCACCCTAACCCTCTCCCTGAGGGAGAGGGTTAGGACGCCGCGCCTCTACACCGGCGGGGCGGCGTCGAAGGCGAGGACGCGCTCGCACCAGGCCGCGGCGGCCAGCAGCCGCTCTTCGGCGAACGGCGCGGCGACGAGCTGCACGCCCAGCGGCAGGCCGTTCGCGGCCAGGCCGGACGGCAGTGTCACGGCGGGGAAGCCGCAGGTGGTCCACGGACTCTGGAAGATCATGTCGCCGGTGGTGGTCAGGTCCCGTGGCGCCGCCGCCGGTGTAGACGCCGTCAGCAGCACGTCGAAGCCCGCCATGTCGCGCAGAATGCGGAGGCGGAACCGCTGCCGCGTGCGCTGCGCGCGGACGTAGGCGACGGCGGGCGTGAGATGACCCCGCTCGATGGACGCGCGAATGCGCGGGGCGAAGTCGTCGGGCCGCACCGAAAAGTCGGCCTCGTGTATGCCCGCCGCCTCCACGGCCATGATGACGGAGTGCGCCGCCGCGAGCTCGTCGAAGTCCACGCCGGTGGAGAACTCCGCGACGTCGGCGCCGGACTCGGCCAGCCGCTCCAGCGCGGCGCGGGTGTGCGCCCGCGTCTCGTCGTCGCTGTTGGCCTCGAAGAACTGGGACACGTAGCCGACGCGCGGCGGTCGAGCGTTCTCGACAGTGGCGCGGCGGTAGCTGCCGGCGGGCCGCGTGGACGACGACGGGTCCTTGGGGTCATGCCCGGCGAGGGCGTCCAGCACGATGGCGGCGTCCTCGACGCTGCGAGTGATGGGACCGACCGTGTCCAGGGACCAGGCGAGCGGGAACACGCCGTGTTTGCTGACGCGGCCGTAGGTTGGCTTGAGGCCGACCGTGCCGTTGTAGGATGCCGGGCGCAGGATCGAGCCGCCGGTCTGCGACCCCATCGCGGCGGGGAAGATGCGCGCGGCCACGCCTGCCGCCGAGCCGCTGCTGGAGCCGCCGGGGGTGTGCGCCGTGTTCCAGGGGTTGCGCGTGGGCGAGGGGTCGCCGCTGGCGAACTGCGTCGTCACCGCCTTGCCCATGACGACCGCGCCGGCCTGGCGCAGCAGCGCCACGGAGTGGGCGTCGTGGTCGGGCACGTGGTCGGCGTAGATGGGCGAGCAGGCGGTGGTGAGCACGCCCTTGGTGTTGTAGATGTCCTTCAGGGCGATGGGTATGCCATGGAGGGGACCACGGGCCTGGCCCGACTCGAGCTCCCGCTCGCTGCGGCGCGCGTCCTCCAGCGCGGCGTCCGGGTCGAGCGTGACCCACACGCGCAGTGCGGGCTCCAGCGCGTCGGCGCGCGCCAGCAGCGCCTCCATCAGCGCAACGGGGGAAAGCGAGCGTTCGGCGATGAGGGCCGAGGCCTGGGTTATAGTGAGTTGGTGAAGGTCGGTCATGGGGAATGCTCCGTCTATGTCCGGCTAGGTGATTGGAACAGCGCGCGTGTGGCGGTGAGGACTTCGGTGAGCTTGGCGTCGGAGAGGCGGCCGACGGTGCGCTGGAACACGCCCTCGTTCAGGGTGAACAACCTATCCGTTCGCGCGTAACTTCGTCGCCTCAGGCGGCCTCTTGCAAGATCATTATTCGAGATACGCACTTCTCGCCCCCGTAGCTGGCCACTACTGGTCACTTCGCAGACAATCCAATCAGACATTCCCACGTCGGCCAGAACCACGGCTGGTCGGGGCTTGGCTGCCCTCAGATCCGTATATGGATATCTAGCCATTACTACGTCGCCTATCAATTGGCTTGCTGCTCCTGCTCATAGATGTCTGGCATCGAGGCCCATTCGGCAAGCCACTCCTCGTCTTCTGGCCTGCTGAACATCGATTGCAGGGCCATCATCGTCCACTCGTGTTTGTCGCGGTCCCCGAAGACGATGAGTTCACCTTCATCCCAATAAGCCATGTCATCCACGACGTCCATCGTCTTGACGCTGACCGTGCACACTCGCTTGAGCAGGTCTATCACGCGCTCCTTGTGGTCGGCAAAGCGGTAGGTGTTGAACTTCTCGCGTATGGTCGGGTCGCGGGGCTTCTTCTCCTTGTACTGGTCCAGCACCCACTCAAGCGCGGATCGGCTGCCGAGTTCGTAGCGCCAGGCTTCAGGGGGGACACCTGCGAGCGTGGTGTTCTCGTCCAGGAAGATGAGGCCCTTCTCCTTGTCGGCCTTCAGGATGGGGCGGGGCGTATTGTCGCCAGACAACCGGCTGTCACGTCGCTCGAGATCGAACGGCTCAGTGGACTCGAAGCCTATATGCAGGCGAAGCAACTCGCGGCCCATCTTCGCCCAGAGGTCGAAATCGTGATACAGCGGCAGGCGGGGGAACTCACGCAGTAGATCGTTGGCGTAGTCGTGGCGGTACACCGGGTCGTGTAGCACGGCGTAGGTGTATGCGAATATCTCCTCGGCATCTATGCCATTGGGGTAGATCTTGTCAAATCTTCGGCGCCACTCCTTGCGGAAGTGATCGTTGATGCGGCTGATGCCCCAGTCGGTGATGTTGGAGACGCGCTCGCCGTCGGGGGTGTAGCGGTAGAGGGGGAGGCATTGCATGTTTGTGAGTAGTTGATGCTCAACCAACCTGCCAGTTGCTAATGTCGCAAAGGGTTTGTTGTTGCCAAGCCCTCTAAAGCAGATGACCTTATTCGGCTGCCTCAAGTCCTTGCCAAACATTTCATAGTGATTTCTGGTGAGCCTGTCGTTCATCGCTGTTTCAGCGAAGTAATCCATTGAGACGAAGGGCCGATACAGCGCTTGAAGGCGCTTGCCATCGTTGTAAACCAGGTGCTCGCCGCGCTTGAATCTGTCGCGCAGCGTACTGCTCCACTTGATGACGGGCGGATAAGACTCGTCGTTCCTGTCCAAGAGTTCGTTGTAAGTGTCCGCGAAGAACAGCGCTTTGTTTCTGAGATTATGAAGATCAAAGTCAAACGTCCATCCATCGCGGTTAGTTTTGACGCCATTTGAGAACAGCCTGAATATTGCTTGCTCATCGCCTACTGACTTGGCGAATTTCGTTTGTCTATTGTTGAGGGGCATCAGACGTCCACAATCTGTGTTTGACTGGGTGAGCCAGTTGTGCTTGGTATCCGGTATGATCTGCTCAAACTGAAAGTCGCTGAGCATCTTGTTGCGAATATATTCGGCTTTCCTAGGCACCTTGGCGTAATCCTCGACGGCTGTGTAGAATATCTTGAAGTCACTTCTGTCCTCGTGCCGCACAAGGAAGTAGATGGCGACGCCGACTCGGATCTTGTTCTCAAAGATGTTGCCGCCCTCCTGACGGCGCCGCTCGCCGCTGGTGCGGGCGTTGCCTTTGAGGTCGATTGCCCACAACTCACTAAACTCAGACGCGACGACCTTGCGGAATCCGTCGTCCTGTTGGGAATCCAGGAAAGCGTTGTTGCTGACGAAGCCGATTATCCCGTCGTCGTCCAAGCGGTCCGACGCCCAGCGTATGAACCGCTTGTACATATCGTACTGGTGCGTCTTTTGGGCCGCGCTTTCTTTGATGTAGGTCTCGCGGATGCGGCGATCGATAACCGGATACTTGCGGTTTGCGCCCCCATCGCCCCAGAGAACTGCACGGTCGTTATACGGCGGATTGCCGATTATCACACTTATCGGCTTCTCGTTCTGGAGCTGCACGCGCATCCAGTTCTCGGTCGACAGCCCGCCCAGGTTGAACGCGCCCTGGCGCGTGACTGAGCCGCTCGCCGCGCCCGTGTTCTGCCAGTCGGTGTTGTCCAGTGTGTCTACGAACACCAGGTTCGGAAACTCCAGGTAGCGGCCCGTCTTCTCCTTATAGGCGTACTCGATATTGAGGTTGGCGATGTAGTAGGGCAGAATCGCCACTTCGTTGGCGTGAATCTCGTTGAGGTACTTGTACTCCAGCCGGTCGGCGGGCAGGTAGTCGATGAGGCTCGTGATGAAGGTGCCCGTGCCGGTGGCGGGGTCAAGAATCTGCACGTTGTCGTCGGCGAGCGTGCGCCCGAAGTGCTTCTGTAACAGGTGGTCGGCGCCGCGGATGATGAAGTCCACCACCTCGTTGGGGGTGTAGACGACGCCAAGCCTGTCGGCGGCGGCGGGGTTGTAGGCCTTGTAGAAGTCCTCGTAGACTGCCTTGAGAAAGCCCTGCTTTTCGGCGTAGTCGGCTATCTCGTCCGCCGCCCGCCCGATAGCGCCGTAGTAGGCGCGCAGGCGGTCTATGGCCTGGCGGCGCACGTCGCCGGTGAAGAAGCTGCGCTCCAGCTCGTCGAGCTGCCGGGCGACGTTGTTCTCGCGGTGGAACTGGTCCTCGGCGAACACGCGCAGGAAGATGTCCTTGGTGAGGACGTGCTGTAGCAGCATCTCCCGCACGTCGTCGGCGGACACGTCCGGGCCGATGGAGTGGCGACACAGCTCGAGGAAGCCGACGGCGGCGGCCTGGTACTCGGCGTTGTCCGTCTCGGCCGCCTCCACCGCCTCGCGCAGATTGCCGATGACTGTGGGAAGGTCGGCCTTAAACTGCGCCTGGGCGCCGCGGAACTCCTCTATCTGCGGCAGCTCATAGTCGAGGAAGCGCCGGATGAGCCGGTGAAGCGCGTCGGGCTGGTTCATATCCACCCGCATGGCCTCTTCGCGGTTCTGGACCAGCACCGCCGTGCGGGAGTCCTCGAAGATGATGTTGTCGTGGGGGTAGCCGGAGTCGAACTTGCGCTGGATCTCCTGGTCGAGGTTGTCGCGCGTGTCCTTGGCCTCCCAGTAGCCGCGGGCCATGCGCAGGGTGTCCTTCACCGTGCCGTCGGGCCGGACGCTGCCCACGCTCAGCTCGGGCACGAGCGTGAGCTTTTCCTTGTGCGCGGCGCAGTACGCGGCCAGGCAGTTCTGGAACGCGGGCCTGATGTTCAGCTCGCTGTCGGAGCCGCCGGCCTCGATCAGCCGGGCCAGCTCCTCGCGGTAGCGCTGTATGTGCGGGTAGGTTGGCATGGTGGTGCTTACGTCCGTCTGCGTCTACGGAGCACGCGGGAAGTTTGAGAGCCTCAGGAGCTGCTCAGCGGCTGAGCGCTGCCCGCCGAAGTACCATCTGTACGGGTAAACCATACGGTTTAAGCGTGACTTTGCGGACCTGGTCAGGTGGAGGCTTGACCCAACTAAGCGTTACTTCGCCTGGGAAAGTGGCCATCGAATAGAGAAGAGACTCAAGATGCCTGCGCACACGCGGCCCTGGCCACTGAGCCGCGTCACCCCCCACTGAGTCGACTTCCGTGTCAGTGTGGGCATAGCATTCCTCCACGCCTGGCCTCGGCCTCGGCGGCACATAACTCACTCCAATGTCGCGGGAGTTGTACGGCTCAGATGGTCTGAACTCGCGTATCACCAACTCAGACGTGGCGAAACGTTCTTCAGGGTCGGCCACGGCTTCGAGAAGGTCATAGAATCTGTCCAGGCTGCTTCTGATCAGCGACACGCCGGACATTCCGTCCTGTTCGTGGGATTCGAGTCGTATGCCAAAAGAGCCTGAGTATGCACTTACCGGATTCAATCGAGTTTGTTCGAGAATCCGGTCCGGTATTCTTCCCATCATATTTGGAACGCGTTGCCCGAGCTCCTGTCCGATAGCATCGATCAGGCCTTGCAGTTCACTGATTGTCTTCCCAACCGTCCTTGCACTGACGCTGCCTCGATCTGTTGTTACTCTGCTGTGAAATCTGATGTCCAGCAGGTGCGCCCGGTCTCTAGTGGTCGTCTCGGTGACCTCAAAAGGCGGTGCGTAGTCAAAGCGCGCTTCTGGATAAGGCAGCGACTCTTCTGGTAAGGCGTCCGGACTGACCAGCAATGTTAGGTCGTTCGAATCTTCCCTCAAATCTTCATCAACGACGAAAAGATAGCCGTCTTCGGGACTCTTGAGTCCTTCCAAGCACGTTATGTCGCCGGTCAGAAGTTCGTGGAGGCGCCGCTCGCTTAGAGGCAGGTAAATCCACCTGTCAGTGTTGTCGTCGGTATTGTTCCACCAAGCGAGATACAACTGCCCGGCCATACTTCTCAGAAGTATCAGTCGCGGGCCGTCGTAGTAGCTGAGCACTCTCTCAAACGAGAATGCACTCAATAGACGACTTGGGACCATTGTCCCCTCAATTGGAGGTAACATGACACTTGCCACTGGCTCTAAAGCACTGTCTCAACGCTTGCGATAGCTGCGGGGCTGAAGTTTCTCACTGGCCACCAGGTGTAGTGGGAGTCGCCATCCCATGGTTTAGGACGCATCTTCCCCGACTGTGGAGAGAGCGTGATGCTTGCTATCTTGTTGCCT
This sequence comes from Dehalococcoidia bacterium, assembly GCA_965226695.1. Taxonomy (GTDB): domain Bacteria; phylum Chloroflexota; class Dehalococcoidia; order Lucifugimonadales; family CATOSD01; genus CATOSD01. Next base: position 810,245 of record OZ245405.1, on the reverse strand, counting down.
AACACGAACCTGGGCACCTCTTTAGCTCGCTTGATGGCATCGTCCTTGTTTGCGAAAACCGAGATGCCCATCGTGTCACACTGCGTTCCTCTTCCCCTAGAGATAGTTCTCTCAGCCAGTCTTCTGTTCTTGTGGTACTGAGAGAGAAAGTCGCGCGAATTCGGCGGGTCGTCTTTGGTTATTCGGTAGAATGTTCCGTTGGCGGGAACAGCGTCCTCGGGCGGACAATCATCGGGAAAGTCCGGGGGCCAGTTCCATGATGCCACTCACCCTCGCCTCGCATTTATGGAATGCAATAACAATATCACATTTCCAGCCTTGCCACGTATAGCGTATCGAACCCCTAGAACGTCAGCGACACCTTCAGCGCGCCGTCTTCCTTGGAGTGGGCGAGGTCGAACGCCTCCTGCACGCGGTCTATGGGGAACGTGTGCGTGACGAACGGGGCCATGTCGATGTCGCCCCTGGCGATATAGTCCACCGCTATCTGGAACGCGGGCAGCCCCGGCTCGTCCTGCGCGCCGAAGACGGTGTGCATGTCCAGCCGCTTGCGGAAGAAGGTGTCCCAGTCGAATGGGACGCGCTCCATAGTGGGCGGCAGCCCGAACACGGCGATGCGGCCCAGCGGCTTGGCGAGCTGAAGCGTCTGGTTCAGCGTCTCGACGCTGCCTACCGCCTCGATCACCAGGTCGGCGCCCTCACCTCCTGTCAGGTCCATCACCGCTTCCGTCGCGCGCCGGCCCGAAACGTCGACCGCCTCGTCGAGGCCCATTGCCCTGCCGGCGGCCAGCCGCTCGGGCACCGGCTCGATGCCGATGATACGGTGCGCCCCCAGCCTGCGCAGCATGAAGTCGTGGAACAGACCGACGGAGCCCTGGCCCACCACGACCACCGTCTGGCCTATCAGCGACGGCAGCCGGCGGCAGCCGAAGACCACGGTGCCGAGCTGCTGGGCCATGAGCAGGTGCTTTTCGGGCACGTCGCGCGGCAGCTTGAGCAGGAAGTGCGGCTCGATGAGCTGGTAACCGGCGAACGTGCGGGAGCTCCAGATGTTGGGCGCGGTGAGCACGAGGTCGCCGGGAGCGAAGCCCGTGTCGCCGCCGTCCACGACCTCGCCCAGGCCCTCGTGGCCGGGGTAGCCGTGCGGCAGCGGGAACTCGTGGGCGTTCCAACCCATGTAGACGATGTGGAGGTCGCTGCCGCAGATGGAGGCGAGGCGCGTTCGGACCAGCACCTTGCCCGGCTCCGGGTCGGGTACGGGCACGAGGTCGCAGCGGATGCGCTGAAGGTCGGTAGCCAGAGCGGCGGGCATGGTAGGCATTGGGCGGGTGCTCCTGGTGCGGGCTGTGGGGTGAATGCATTCTCAATGCGAGCGCCGCGGCCTGTCAAGTTGGGGGGACGGTAGGGCGGTAGGGGCGGCCGCCGATCGCCGGGAGCGTGGGAGGGCAACGGCAAGGGAGGGTTAGAAGCCTGCCCGTTGGGGGTTCGACGACGTCGCTACCCGTACCTGTGGTCAGGCGGGCTAGATTCCTCGGCGGCCACGGGAAGGCCTGGTGGGCCAAAGCGTGCTGCGGCAGGCTACTCGCTACGCTCTATACTTGTCAAGACGTTGATTCTACGCTTGCGCAATGCCTTGACCAAGACCCTCGAATCCCACATTGGCCGAACGACGTCGTTCATCATGCCGTCGGGAACCCTAACCGACACTGCTTGGCTTCTCCCTTCGACGTTGACCAGCTTTATCACGTTGGCATCGTCGGCTGTCGCGTCGGCGAAACGGAGCGTTCCCCGAAACTCAACGGGCTTTCCCGGCACTTCGTCAACTGCTACGTCTTCCGGCTCGACAATGTGCGGCGCGGGAATCTCCGCGGCCGGCTTGGTCACCGACACGCGGCGAGGCTCATCATCTCGCTCAGTGGTGAAGCCCACCTGCCGCACACGGTCGCCGTCCGGCGCTATCTTCTTTGCGAGCCCCAAAAAGTTCCTCAAGTAGGGCGGTTCCGGAATGCGCTCTTCCAACGCTCGAACGTCGGCCTTGTCGACAAGCTCCATCAAGTCCATGAACTCGTCGACGATCACCTGCAGCTCCGTTGGAAAATGTAGCTGTCCAGTTGGGCGTCCGACTTTCAGGGTGACCGCGAAGCTCGCGGCTCTGGGCACGGATACGAGCACCGGGAAGGCTTCTCGTGTGCTTTCTCGCACGCCTCGCTCACTGAAAGGGTATTCTTTCTGCCGCTCGACGATCCTGCCCAACAGCTTCGTTGCATCCTCGATTCTGCCTACCAGTTCCTGAGAGGGAACCAAGCCGTAGCCTACGCCCTGCCCCGACAAGCTCATCTGGAACTCGCCGTCACCTAGCTCGACTCCTCGCAACTCCAGGTGCCTCTGAAAGTGCACTTGCTCGACGAGATCACGAAGCTCCTCGGCGATTTCATGAGGAGGCTCCTGGGCAAGGGCATTAGCGGCGAGCTGCTCGGCCAGGCGATACTCACCGCATCGCAACGCCAGCGTCCCGGCGCTGCGGTGAAGAACAGAAAAGGTCGGCTCGACTGGGTCCTTTAGTGCTCGGATGGCGTCGCGTTCCAGTTCCAACGCCTGCTTAAGCAGGTCAGCCTCCCTGTGCACGTTGCCCCGTACACGGGCGACCTGGGCGAACTCCGCCAAGTCCATGGCCCTGTTGTGCAACTCATTGACGTCGCTCATGTCATCTGCACCTCGGCGACGGGACTTCCGAATTCTACCACGACTACGAAAGCCGGAAGCGCCCCGCTTGAGGGCCGCGTTTGATTCTGTTTGGCCCTTACCCGTCTGGCGACTGCCGTCTCAACGTTTCTGGCACTACCTTCAACCCGAAGAATGCCCGACACTTCTAATCTCGCCTTGTTCTGAAAGGGCGGCCCTTCCGCATCATATCCCAGCCAGTAGTCGATCCCAGTGCCCTTGGCGGACCTCTCGACAACCGCGTAGCCTAGTTCTTGCTTGGCGAGCAGCGCGGCGATTGCCGTAGCGCCATACTCTGTAGCTTCCTGAAGGTCTGCCCAGGTTCTGCGTTCCTGGTCGCCGATGGGCGGCCAGTCCAAGAAGTGTGTGGCGCTCAAGTGTCCAACAACGCGTAGATGTACGCCATGGCGGTGGTCTTGCGATTCCAAGCACACACCCGCGGCCTGAGCCATCGCGCCGCCCAAGGCCGGCGTAATGGCGGGAAGGCCGTTGCTTAATTCGTTCAGATCAAGCAATCGTAAATGCCTTGACGGTGTTGCCGAAACACTGGCTTCCAATGTGGCAGGTTTTGACGACTCACTCCAGATTTGGCCGTCCGGTGGCACATTAGTAGCACATTTGCAGCTTTCACGCCATTGTTATGCGTCCCAACCATACGGCAAGGCGAGTTGGGGTGGTCAATGAACAACGACGTAAGCGCGGGCCCAGCCCCACCTCACCCCAATGCAAAACCCGCCCCGCGTGCTGTACAATGTGAGTACCCGAATCGCACTTACGGCCACGCGGGCGGAGGATGTTCATATGCTGAGAAAACTGGGGCGGATGACGGCCATTCGCCAGAGATTGGAGGACGTTGACGTCCCGCCGGGACAGTTCGTGACCGACAAGTTCCCGGTGCTCACCTTCGGCTCCACGCCGCACATCGACGTCGATACCTGGCAGTTCAAAGTGTTCGGACTGGTCGAGCGGGAGATCACCCTCGACTGGCAACAGTTCAACGACTTGCCCAAGATAGTGCTGGACGCCGAGTTTCACTGCGTTACCCAGTGGAGCCGCCTGCAGAACACCTGGGAGGGCGTTGCCTTTGCCGAGGTGATGAAGCTTGCGGGGGTTAGCCCCGAGGCCAAGTTCGTGATGACACACTGCTACGGCGGCTACTCCAGCAACCTGCCCCTCGAGGTGGCGGCAGACGATGACGTGCTGTTCGCCTACAAGCACGACGGCGAACCGCTGACGCCGCAGCACGGCGCTCCGCTGCGCCTGGTGGTGCCAAAGCGCTACGGCTGGAAGAGCGCCAAGTGGGTGAACGGCGTGGAGTTCATGGCCCAGAACGAACCCGGCTTCTGGGAGATGCGCGGCTACCACATGGAGGGCGATCCCTGGAAGGAAGAGCGGTTCTGGAGAAGCCTCTACTGAGTCCGGCGCGGCCTGCCCATGACCCGTGCAAAGAAACGGGGCACCTCTCGCGAGACGCCCCGTCGTTCGGATAAGGGGGTTCCCCTTTCCGCATCACGCCACCTTCACCCTGTCGCCCGCGTCGTGCTCGGTCGAGACGCCCATAGACATCTGCCCGTGTACCTTGACCAGGTCGACCATGTGGCCGCACTGCAGGCACTTCAGGTACTCGCCAAAGATGTCCTTGTCGCGGTGCACGTCGCCCTTACACCTCGGGCACGCCTTGAAGTACAACATCTCGCTCCCTCCTACCCGTGATTCCGCTCTCTTCGATTGGCCCGCGTCCGTTGCTTGCGAGACGGCCCGGGCGGGAGCGGCCACTGAGTGACAATCGATGCCCGTTAGCCTGTCTGATACGGCTGAATTATATATTATTGACACGTTCTGTGTCAAGGTTTATAATACATCCAGCCGAGAGACTCGCGAAGCCCGCGGGGCTTGCGCACCATTTGCGGTTGTGCCATATATAACGAGCGGCTGGCAAATCGGTTAGCCCGGCCGCCAAAATCGTCGGAGGTGCAGGAAACGGTGTACGACAGGAGACAGCAATACGACCAGGTGCAGGGCGTGTACATAATCAGCGTCGCGGCCCGCGTCCTGAACATGCACCCCCAGACGCTGCGCAAGTACGAGCGTATCGGCCTGGTGTCCCCGTCGCGCACCGTGGGAATGCTGCGCCTCTACTCGGAGGAAGACATCGCGCGCCTGCGCCTGATAAAGCACCTCGTCGACGAGCTGGGCCTGAACCTGGCCGGCGTGGAACTGGCCCTAAGGCTGTTCAACCGCCTGGTCAACATGCGGGCGCAGGCCCACAACCTGGAGGGAGACGAGCTCAAGAGCTTTCTCGACAGCAGCGTAGACCAGATGCTCGGCCTGCTCCAGGGCAAGCGAAGGTAGCGGGCGAACGGGCCGCGGAGGCGGCAGGCATCCCGTCTGATCCCGAGAACACAATCTAAGCGGAGGACCCAGCAAATGAGCGAGACCAACCCACCCCAGACGCCGGACGAACACCGCGACGACGCGGAGTCCGCTCCGGCCGTCGACTGCGCCGACACCCTGCGGGAGACGCTCGAGGAGACGGAGCGGGAACGGGACCAGTTCAGGGCGATGGCGCTCAGGACGCAGGCGGACCTCGTGAACTACAGGCGCCGGGCCGAGGACGAGCGGGAGACCCTGAAGCGCAACTTGACCTCCAGCCTGCTCATCGACATTCTGGAGCTCGTGGACAACTTCGACCGGGCGCTGGGCTACGTGCCCGACGACGCGGTGGCCCCGCAGTGGCTCGAGGGCCTGCGAAATGCGCGCCGGGGCTTCGACCGCAAGCTGCTGATGCAGGGAGTCAGCAAGGTCGAGTCCGCCGGTCAACAGTTCGACCCGAATGTCCACGAAGCCATTCAGAGCATGCCGACGGATGACCACCCCGAGGGCACCATAACTGCCGTCGTGCGCGATGGCTACATGCTGAACGACAGGCTGCTGAGGCCGGCCCAGGTGGTCGTCGCCGTTTCAGCGGCACTCGAAGACGAAACCGAAACTACCACATAGGAGACGTTCGATGGCAAAGATACTGGGTATAGACCTGGGCACGACCAACTCGTGCATGGCCGTGATCGAAGGGGGTGAGCCGCGCGTCATCGAAAACTCCGAGGGCGCCAGAACCACGCCGTCCGTAGTCGGCCTCAACACCCGAAACGGCGAGCGTTACGAGGGCCAGACGGCCAAACGCCAGGCCGTCACCAACCCCCGCAACACCGTCTTCTCCGTAAAGCGGTTCATGGGCCGCCGCTTCGTCGACGACAGCGTGAATCGCGACGTGACGCTCGTGCCCTTCGAGGTTAGCGAGCACACCAACGGCGACGTCTACGTCACGATGGGCGGCAAGAAGTACGCCCCGCCGGAAATCTCGGCAATGGTGCTGCAGAAGCTCAAGCGCGACGCCGAGGACAAGCTGGGCGAGCCCATCAACCAGGCGGTCATTACCGTCCCCGCCTACTTCAACGATAGCCAGCGCAACGCCACCAAGGACGCCGGCCGCATCGCCGGCCTGGAGGTGCTGCGAATCATCAACGAGCCCACCGCCGCGGCGCTGGCCTACGGACTGGACAAGAAGGGCGACGAGACCATCGCCCTCTACGACCTGGGCGGCGGCACGTTCGACATTACCATACTCCGCATCGGCGGCGGCGTGTTCGAGGTGGTCGCCACCAACGGCGACACCCACCTTGGCGGCGACGACTTCGACCAGCGCATCATCGACTGGGCCTGCGAGGAGTTTCGCCGCGAGGAGGGCGTGGACCTGCAACAGGACCGCACCGCCCTGCAGCGCCTGAGAGAGGCCGCAGAACGCGCCAAGATCGAGCTGTCGACGCTCGTAGAGACCGAGATAAACCTGCCATTCATCTCCGCCGACGCCTCCGGCCCCAAGCACCTGGTGATGACGCTCACCCGCTCGAGGCTCGAGCAGATGGTCGATGACCTGGTGCAGCGCACCGTCGCGCCTTGCAGGGTCGCCATGGCAGACTCGGGCGTCTCGCCGTCCGACCTGGACGAGGTCATTCTCGTGGGCGGGATGACCCGTATGCCCACCGTTCAGGACGCGGCCCAGAAGCTGTTCGGCAGGGAGCCGCACAGGGGCGTTAACCCCGACGAAGTGGTGGCCATCGGCGCCGCGATTCAGGCCGGCGTGCTGCAGGGCGACGTCAAGGACATTGTGCTCGTCGACGTTACGCCGCTGACGCTGGGCATCGAGACGCTCGGCGGCGTGGTGTCCCAGCTCATATCGCGCAACACCGCCATACCCACGGCGAGGAGCGAGACCTACACCACCGCGGCCGACGGCCAGACCAGCGTCGAGGTGCACGTGTCGCAGGGCGAGCGCCCGATGGCGTCCGAGAACAAGAGCATCGGCCGCTTCATGCTGGACGGCATCCTGCCCGCTCCCAGGGGAGCGCCCCAGATCGAGGTCACGTTCGACATCGACGCCAACGGCATCCTCAAGGTGTCCGCGAAGGACCAGGGCACCGGCAAGGAGCAGCACATCACCATTACCGCGAGCTCCGGCCTCACCGAGAATGAGATCGACCAGATGGTGAGGGACGCCGAGACCCACGCGGACGAGGACCAGCAAAGGCGGGAGCTTGCCGAGACGCGCAACCAGGCCGACAACACCGCCTACGCCGCCGAGCGGCTGCTCAAGGAAAGCGGCGACAACATACCCGACGACGTGAAGTCGGACCTGGAGGGCAAGATCGCCGCGGTGCGCTCCACGCTCGAGACGCAGGACGCCGACGCGATGAAGTCGGCCCTCAACGATCTGAACGAGGCCGTTCAGCGCGCGGGACAGGCCGCTTACAGCCAGCAGCCGCCGGGCGGCGCGCAGGCTGGGCCGTCCGACGAGCCGCCCGGCGGCACGGTGGAGGGCGAGTACCGCGAGGTGGACGACCGAAGCTAGTGGAGTCCAGTAGTCCCTTCCCCCTCGATGGGGGAAGGTTAGTGCCTGCCCTGAGCCTGTCGAAGGGATGGGGGTGAAGACGTCTGGTCCCCCTCACCTCAATCCTCTCCCACCAGAGGAGAGGAGGCATAAGGCGTCCCTTTCCACTTGACGGGGGAAGGCAAGGTTGGAGGGTGAACCCGCGGGAGCAGGAAAATGGACTTTACATGGGGCCAGAAAGTGTCGGCTACCGATGGCTGGGCCGGCCGGCTGCGGGGTGCGGTCGTGTCGGCCTCGCCAATGCGTGTAACCCATTTCACGGTGCAGCGCGGCCTGGTGCTGGCCTCGCAACGCAACGCGCCGTCCGGGCTGCTTGTCGGCGGCGACACCGAAAGCCTGCGCCTGGGCGTGGGACTTGTCGAGCTGCTGGCCCTGCCGAACGCGGACTCCGAACCGCCGGACAGCGTCGCGCTGTCCCCGCGCACCTGGGTGCACACGCCCAGCGGGGAGCGCCTGCGGCTGCACGGAGTCCGCGTGGTTGGCGAGATACGCAGGCTGACGCACGTTATCGCGCGGAAGCGGGGCACACGCCCGGTGCTGCTGCCAGTGACCGCGTCCGACGTGCTCGACGCGGACGGCCTTCGCATGGCCCAGGCGAACTCAGAGCCGCGCCACCCGGTCGCCTACCGCAGGGACAGAGAGATAGAGGGCGACCTGCTAGAGGCGCTGCGAGGCTCGCCGGACGTGCCCGAGGTGGACCTCAACGAGGTGCGCGTCCACGTAACGGAGGGCGTCATACGACTGGAGGGCAACACTCGGTCGACCCGGGTGAACTGCGACATAGAGCGCACCGCGCGCGCGATGCGCGGCTGCGTCGCGGTGGAGAACAGGCTGTTCAACGACTGGGAGATCAACCTCGCCGCGGCCTCCCGCATAACGCGGTACGCACCGTCGCTGCTGGACCGCGTCGTGGTCAACGCACAGTTCGGGGTGCTCCACCTGGAAGGCGCGATCCACGACGAGAGCGAGCGCCACACCCTGACCCAGGCCGTTCGCGCCACCCCCGGCATACTCGACGTCCAGTGGCCCGCCGTCAGCGATGGCACAACCGGGGGTGGATAGGTTCTCGAAATGAAGGCCCCTGTAGGGGCGGGTTTCAAACCCGCCCGCTGGCGCGAGAGCATCCCCTACAGAACGTGATACATCAACAGGTGGTCGCGCAGCACATCGCCGGCGAAGTCGTTCTCGACCTCTCGCCAGACTGAGTGGATGTGGTTCGCACCGTTCTGCCTGTTGTCGAACTCGACGACAAACTCGCCGCCGTGTATCCGGTAGTAGTGCGCTTCGCTCTTATCCAGCGGACCCGCCCAGGCAAAGTGGAGCTGGTCGAAACCGCCCTCCTTCAGCGCCGTGAGCCTCCGGCCGGCTAGCTCCTCGTTCACCTGGCTGACGTACTCCGTCACCAAGCCCATCAGCATTTCGCGCTGCGTGCCCGACATCGCCGCGACCGACAGCCCCTCCTCCTTGGGCAGCGACACCTTGGAGCTGTTGTAGGTGAGAATGTCGTAGGGGGCCGCATCGTAGATGATCGTCTTCGACTTCTGCCCCGCGTCCAGGCTGTTTATCAACTCGAAGGCCATGTCCTCGCGCGCGCCCAGTATGCGCAGCCCGGCCTTGGGACCTTTGGGCACCTCGGCCGGATTGGCGCCGAAGAAAAACGGCGTCATCGAGATGATGTCGTCGCCCCAGATGCTGAAGTGCAGCGAGACGTGGTGTCCCTCGGCGCGCCAGCCCCACGGCTCGCTGCCGCTCGGCTCGCCGAAGATGGTGAAGTAGTACAGTTCGGGATCTCGAAGGAATGAGATCCGCCCCTCCTCCTTCTCCAGCGGACCCAGCACCGACTCGTGCTCGATGATCTGCTTGGCCTGCTCGTAAGACCTGTCCGTCAAACCTGTGGCCATCAGCGCATAGGCCAGCCCGCGCTGGTTCTCATCCATGTCGCGAAGGGGAAGGCCGTGCCGGTTGAGCGGCGGATAATACCAGAACACGCGCTCGCCGTCCAGATAGGGGTAGGTGGCCTTGGCCCGCTGCTGGGCGTCGAGGCTCTCCACGAACTTCGAGCCCGCCTCGTTCATATTCCTCACGGTGGTCAGCTCGTTCGATGCGGTAGCCATGCTGTACACCTCCTTGATGGTCGTGTGCGAGGATGGCGGCAGAGGCTCCGCGCCGCCGGATTTGGACAGAGTATAGCACGTTAGGTTGGGATTGGGGCGCGCCGCGCTCAGGGCACTGTCGCAGCCTCTACCTCCGCCGACACGACCTTCACTTCGAGTTGGATTCCCTCGTGCTGCTGAATGTGGCTGACGACCTCGAGCAATTCCCCCGCACTGGGGTTGCCCCTATCACTGAACATACAGGAAAGGCTCTCGGGCGTCGTGCCGGTCAACTTGCCCAGCTTCTCGTAGCCGATTGTGGCCTCAATGTAGTCGCGAAGCACTACTTTGGCCACGTTGACCTCCCCATTTAGGAGGCACTGCACGCCACTTGTGAGCAACATCTCGCGGAACTCAGGTTCCCGCCGAGCGCGCTCTTGCACAGTCTCTCTAAAGTCGCGGGTAAGCGGCATCACTTACTCCCCCTGCTGTCTGCGGCGTCTATACTGTCGCCAAAACTCTCGCGCCCTTTCAATGTCAACGTGCTGGCGTGCCTTGGTCCCACCGCCGAGCAAGATTATCAGAGTGTCTCCGTCCCTGCCGAAATAGACCCTGTATCCCGGTCCGAAGTGTATGCGGTATTCCAGCACGCCGCCGCCTACGCCCCTGACGTTGGACAGGTTGCCGTCACTCATACGTGCAAGGGCTACCTGCACCCTGTCCGCAGCCCTATGATCAAGACGACCGTACCATCGGCCAAAAGGGCTACGGCCACGCCCATCTAAGTATTCCCTGACATCTATTGCCACGCCCCGATGGTAACTGACCCGTTACCGGCGGGCAAGGAAAACTCCGGCGGGCGGCATCCCAACCCTTGCCCCGCGCTTTGTCTGGGTGTAACGTTAGGCCAACACACATCAGGGGAGGGCATTCGCATGACTTCCAGTCAACAGGGCGCCATCGTTTCGCTACAGCTTTGCGTGGGGCACCGAGAGCCTATGCAGACGGTAGACAGCGCAAACGCCGTCGCCAACCACGGCATCGAGGGCGATCGCCACGCCATTTCCGAGGGAGTCCGGGCGGCACGGCAAGTGCTGCTGATGGACGAGGAGACGCTGGAGCGCTTTGGGTTGTCGCACGGCGAGGTGCGGGAGAACATAACGACTTCGGGCGTTGAACTCGCATCCGTCGAGGCGGGGACCAAGGTCGCGCTTGGCGACGACGTGGTGGTGCGCATCACCGGCCACTGCGCGCCCTGCTCACGCATGGACGAGATACGGCCCGGGCTGCGTGTGGAGCTCGAGCGGCAGCGCGGCATGTTGGCGTACGTCGTACAGGGCGGCGAGATCAAGGTCGGCGACGGCGTCCGCGTGCTGACGGGAGCCACCGCAAGCACGTAACCGCCGGTGGCCGCGTGTCGCGGCGGCTGGCGCGGCTCCGGACTTTCACGCCCGCCGCGCCGGCTTCAATTCGCGCGGGAACGGTGCATCGGGAGGTTGGCTGCTACGCCGTGGACAGCGACTTGCTCGCCGCGCCCACGCCCGCGCCCTGCGGCACCTCGTAGCCGACGCGCGGTAGTATGCCCTCCAGCGCGGATAGCAACGCCAGCACGTACTCCGCCTTGCTCGACTCGCCCATCAGCCCCACGCGCCATACCCTGCCCGCGAGCTCGCCCAGGCCTTTGCCCATCTCAATGTTGTGCTCTCGCAGCAGCATCCCGCGCACCGTGTCATCGTCCACGCCCTCCGGAATCCACAGCGGCGTAATCTGGTCCAGCGCGTGCTCGCGCGGCACGACCGCCTCCAGACCCAGCGCGTCCAGACCGGCGCGCAGGGCGTCCGCGTTCCGCCGGTGGCGCTTGAAACGCGCCTCCAGCCCCTCTTCCAGCACGATGCGCAGGCCCTCGCGCAGGGCAAGTATCATGCTCACCGGCGCGGTGTGGTGGTACACCCGGTCGAATCCCCAGTAGTTGGCATTGAGCGCCAGGTCCAAGTACCAGGACACAGGCTTGGTGTCCCTGCTCTTCACCGTGTCGTGCGCCCTCGGGCTGACCGCCACCGGAGACAGACCCGGCGGACAGCCCAGGCACTTCTGAGTTGCCGAGTAGCAGTAGTCGATATCCCAGTCGTCGACGGCGACCTCGTTACCGCCCAGTGACGTCACCGCGTCGACCATGAACAGAGCGTCGTGCGCCTTGGCCAGCGCGGATATGCCCTCCAGCGGCTGCCGGACGCCGGTGGACGTCTCGGCGTGTATCGCGGTTACCAGCTTCACGTTGGCGTGCTTGCCCAGCTCCTCCTCCAGCAACTCCTCCGGGAAAGGCTTGCCCCATTCGGCGCGGAGCGGCACCACGTTGGCCCCTATGCGTGTCGCCATCTCCACCATTCGCTCGCAGAAGAAGCCGTAGATGCACATCACCACCGTGTCGCCAGGCTCGAGAAGGCTCGACAGTCCCGCTTCCATTCCCGACGACCCGGTGCCCGAAAGGGCGAACGTCAGGCTCTCGTCCGTCTGGTACACCCTCCGCAGCAGCTCCGACACCTCGTTCATTATCAGCATGAAGTCGGGGTCCAGGTAGCCAATCATACTGGACGACATAGCCTGCAACACCCTTGGGTTGGCGTTGCTCGGGCCGGGGCCGAGCAGAATTCGGGGAGGCACCGTCGGCATCTGGGATTCGGGAAGCGCGTCTCGTGCCATGAAGAAACTCCTTGAGGCTTGATGGGCCGCACCGCGCCCTTGGCGGCGGGCCTGCATTGTACTACTAACGCGTGCCTGGGACACTCTCTCTTTCGGCGGGCCTGCATTGTACTACCAACGCGTGCCTGGGGCACCCCCTCTGATGCGAGCGCTGGCGCTAACGCTCCTCTGTTCGTTCCAGCGGGTAGGCACCGCCACAATCTGATATTCGCTGGCAGGTTCAGCCCTTGCGGGGGTAGGGGGTGTCGCCTAGACTTTGGGTAGATTTCGGGCGGTACGTGGCCGGTTCAGGTGATTGCTAGATGGCGAATTCGAAGCGTTCGAGCGGCGGCCTCGCCGATCTCGAGTCCTGGTATGTCGAAAAGAGCGCGGCCGACCCGCTCGTGCGGACCGCGCGGCCCCTGCGCGACAAGACGATCTGCGTGATGGGCGGCTGCGGCCAGGTGGGCTCGCACGTGCTGACCAAGCTGTACGAGCTGGGACAGGCGCCTGAGAGCCTGTGCGTGAACGACAACCTCTCACTGGGCAAGCCGGCCAATCTGCCCGTGCCACTTCGTCACCTTGTCGACACCCGGACCCACCGCGAATTCGTGGCTGCGCCTCCACCGGCGCCGGACGTTCTCATATTCGTGGGCGGCCGCTCCAGCGCGCCCCACTTCAGCGGTCTGAACGACGTTCTGGAGGAGATCGAGTGCTGGAAAGCGTTGCTGGAGTGGTGCGTGAACGAAGGCGTGCGGCTCATCTTCGCGTCCACCAGCAGCCTCGCCAAGGTGCGGCCCTCGGTGGAGTCGCAGAGGGCCTGGCCGGGCTCGCTGTACGAGCTGACGAAGCTGATAATGGAGGAGATGGCCATTCAGCAGGCGCTGTGCGACGGCCTGAAGGTGCAGGTCTGCCGCTTCTTCTCGGTGTACGGCGTAACCGAGCAGCACAAGGGAAACTTTGGCAACCTGTACACGCAGATCCTTTGGCACGCCAGGGAGGGCGTGCCATTCGAGGTGTGGGGCCAGGACGGCGTGTTCAGCCCGGGAGAGCAGACGCGGGACACGATATTCGCGGCGGAGGTGGCGCGGGCAGTGCTGTTTCTGCTGTCGTTGCCGGCGCCCGAGCCGCGCTTGGCCGACGTATCCACGCTCACCTACAACGTGGGGCAGGGCAGGCCCGTTTCGGTCAACGAGATGGTGGACCAGGTGGGCGCGCTCGTGGGCGAGGGGCCGGGGATAGTGCACGCTCAGGTGCCGGCGCACGTCAAGAACTACGTCGTTCACACCTGGGGCGACCCCGGCAGGCTGGTCGGAGCCGGGTTCGAGCCGCTATTCACCGACCACGTCGCCAACCTGCGCTTTATCGACAGGGCATTGTCCGGCATGGACTGGTACTGGTCCGTGGTGGACAGGGTGCGCGCCCGGCTCTCGCCGTAGCGCCGAGGCCGATCAATTCCGAGATTGTCGAGGAAACTAGGGCCGCTTGGCCGCGCCCCTCGGCAGAGAACTGCTCTTATGGGCGCTGGATAGCCGCCTTACTCAACCAAGCCCGGGAATTCGTATCGGCCCATCGTACATTGGCTTGCGGACTACAACGGCGGGACTGCCCTCAAGGCCGCTAAAGCGCAGCAAGTCGCCGTCAGTCGTTTCGACCACAGAGAGATTCAATTGAATGGCCGTCGCCAAGTGAATGGCGTCCGCGGGCTTGATTCTCCGCACGTCCTTGTATCTGCGCACGAGGCTTCTGGCGATGGCGGCCAACCTGATATCAACCGCCACCGGAATTATGTAGTCTCGCCCAAAGAACTCGCGAATTAGGTCCTCGGAATTCTCGTTTGAGTATCCTTCGAGGTAGGCGACCTCGGCGGCAGCAAGTGTAGACACCACAATCTCTAATTCGCCGCGCTCGGCCTGCTCGACGATCAGGTGGCAATGCTCGGCCACGTTTTCGTTGCCGGCGAGGTAATCGATTATCACTGAAGAGTCCCACAGTCGTCGAGGAGTCGGCACGGCTGAACTACGCTTCCCCTCTTATGGCATTAAGCCATTTTGCCGCGCCCATCTCACGCACCTGCGCGTCGGGGATGGAGCCGAACGCGGCTTTCGGCAAGCCAGGATTCTGAGTCGCGTCCTCGATATCTGAAACGTCTGAGACCGAGCGGGGCGCTCCGTTGGCGAAGTAGCGGATGTGGCCCGCGACCCTTACTCTTTTCTCAAGCAGGCTCTTCACGAGTTCTATCCATGCCCGTTCGCGGGGAATATGGCATCGGACGGGCGATCCACTGACCCTTTCCCAAATTGTTATGGTAGGCGCGCCGTGGACGTTTATGACTTCTAGCGTACCTTCCAACGAGCCTAGGTTGTGATAGCCGGCTGTGAGAATTCGGTCCACCTGTTGGCCGATGTTGCTTCGTATGGTGGCTGTCTGCCATCCGTCGACGGAAACGGCGATAGATCTTGCCTTGCCGCCGCCGCGAAAAAGCCGTGTCATCTTGCGGAGTCCCGTAAGCGCCTGCTCCGAGAAGTGAGGAGGCGGGCGATCCGTGCCCGCCGTAACCGTGCGGAGGCCCGCGCCAACCGCCTCGGCTGCGTCTGTACCTTGCGGGTCCGGGCGCACAGTAATAGTTGGGGCGCTCGACTGGATGTTGCCGACATACCACAGGTGCTTGGACTTGGGCCCATACATGGCGCGATCGACGTCAACAAGCAGCCGGGCGATATCCTCCAGAGATTTCCACAGCAAGTCAACCGACGCAAACTCGGCTTCCGGGTGTATGACGAAAGTTAGTTCGTCTTCCATAGAAGTTCACCCTCGCTGGTAATCCCGGCATGATACCACTTCATGGCTCGTCGTATGCGACCGCACGGCAAGCGAGGAACATCCACAGTAGCGCCCAGGCCCTACACCTCCGAGCGGCCCTCCGACTTCAGCCGCTCCACCACCGCCCGCACCTCCTCCGAGCGCCCCATGTCCGCCACCAGCACGCAGTCCTCCGTGTCCACCACCACCACGTTGTCCAGCCCTATCGCGGCCACCAGCCTCTGGCGGCCTATGAGCAGCGAGTCGCGCACCGACTCGGCGACCACGTTGCCCCTGATGGCGTTGCCCGCCGCGTCCCGCTCCTCCTCCTCCCACATCGACGACCAGCTTCCCACGTCGGACCAGCCGGCCTGCATTGGGATCACCACGCACTCGGGGCCTTCGGGCGAGGGGCGCGGATCGGACGCCGCGGACCTGTCGCCCGTGCGTCCCGCTATCTTCTCCAGGATGGCGTAGGCGATGAAGTCGCCCGGGCAGCCGGCGAAAGCCTCGGCGTCCGGCCGGAAGAACTCACCGTCCTGCCGTCCAAGCTCGAATGCGCGTGCGCACGCTTCGGCGATGTCAGGGCGGTGGCGCCCGATCTGCTCCAGCCACACCGAGGCGCGGGACAGAAAGATGCCGCTGTTCCACAGGAAGCGCCCGCTGTCGACCAGCCCGCGCGCTACGTTCTCTTCGGGCTTTTCGACGAAAGACGCCACACGGTACGCGGTCCGGCTCACGGCGTCGCCCATCTCCACGTAGCCGTAGCCTGTGTTGGGCGCGGTTGGAACGACGCCGACCGCGGCGATTCCGCCCGCATTCGCGTGAGCTACGCCTGCGCTCACTGCGTCCTCGAACGCCCGGGCGCTGCGCAACACGTGATCGGCAGGAGCGACGAGCAGGACGGGGTCGCCGGCGCCGGTGGACACGTCGCACCGAGCCAACTCGGCGGCGCACAGCGCGCCGAGGGTGAGAGCCGGAGCCGTGCTGCGTCCAGCAGGCTCCAGCACGATGGCAGATGGCGTGACGCCGATCTGGCGGCAGTGCTCGGCGACGAGGTAGCGATGCTCCTCGTTGCACACGATAACGGGCGCGGCGGCCTGTGGGATGCCCCGCAGCCGCAGCAGCGCCTGTTGCAGCAGCGAACGTTCACCCCCGATAGCCAGAAACTGCTTGGGGTGGAGCGACCTCGACAGCGGCCACAACCGCGTGCCCGAACCGCCCGCCAGGACTACTGGATAGATTGCCATTCTCGACTCCATGCCGGCGCACTCGCCGGCCAGATCCATGATAGATTCGGCAGGGGTCGCTTTCAAGGCGAGCACGGTCCACCATGCCGCCCGGGCTTGGGGGCGCGGTTTCGATGCCTTTGCGAGCGCACCAGGACCGCCCCGCCTCAGGACTCCGCACGATGTCCACACAAGGTTGTCGTCTCTGGCAAGTATCCGACGATTTCGGGCGGCGCATAGCGCGCTAGCTAGGATCCGCTAAGAATTGACCCAAATAACCTATAAAATTGTCCCAACTTTGCATGGATTCTGCCTTGACTGCCTTTTACTTTTCCGAAAATATATCTATAGACAATATAAGCCTAGAACGGGAATTGTCTGATGGAGGCAACCCTACAACGCGCGCGGCGCCCCGAAAAGCGCGCCGACGGCGACAGCCGCGAAGCGGGAGGGCCGCCCCACCCTGAATCGGGTAAGCCCGGCGCCTCTGGAGCGGGCTTACCGAAATCTAAAGAAAGGACGGAACCAATTGACGACATCCACAGCCGAGACCCTGGTAGGCGCGGAAGCAGAACCGATACTACGCATAGCGCCGGTCACATCGCGACGAAACATGATGATCTGCCCGAGGTGCGAGGCGCAACTCAGGATCACCTACGACGAGCCTGAGTGCCTGCAGTGCGGGTACGTGGACTATTACTACACACCGCCGGCGACGGTGACGACGAACGGGCACAAGAGCATAATCGGCGCTGGCACCCGTTTCATCCTGCGCTATGTCGGCGAGTTTCCTTCGCTGGTGGAAACACTCACATATGTTCAGCTGCGCCGGCTGCGAAACAGAGTCGTATACGGGGTAACCTGCCCGTTTTGCGGCGGCGACATGGAGCAGTCATCGCTATCCGGCAAGCGCAGAGAGGTGCGTGAAGAGCGATTCAGTTGCGAACTGGGCCACCGGGTATCGCTTACGCCCGGCAGAAACGGAGACCTGGGCTGGAAGTAAACCCGCAGTCACCAATGCCAAAGAGGTGAGTACCATCGAATCCGCAGCTTACCCAGGGGGAGCGTGTTCAGCACGCTCCCCTTTACTTTTGTCGCATTGTCCGTTCCTTCAGAGGTACAATTGACCGCATCGTGAAGATCGTAGAAAAGGTCCACCGAAACGCCGGCGAGCCGGTTTTCATTTGCGACGTGTCGCCTCCGAGAGGCGCCGACCCCGGCCTGCTCGAGCCGCTGCGCGGCCTCGACGCCGATTTCCTCTCGATGGCGTACAACCCGGGCAGATCGGTGCGCGTCAACTCCGTCCCGGCCGCATACTGGCTTCGGCGCGAGACAGGCGCGGACACGGCCTTCACCATCGCGACTCGCGACATGAACCGCGTGGCTATTCAGAGCCTGCTGCTCGGCGCGGAGCTGCTCGGGCTGGAGAACGTGATCGTGGTGCGCGGCGACGACTTCACACCCCGCGAGCTTTCGACGGTGCGCGACGTGCACGACTTCACGCCGACCGGGCTCATTCGGGCGATAGGCGCGATGAACGAGGGCGTAGACCACCGCGGGCTGCGGCTTCGCGGGCCGACGGACCTGTGCGTCGGAGCGACAATCGACCTGGGACGCGGCATCGACGGCGAGGTGCGCCTCACGCACGCCAAGGCGGAGGCCGGCGCGCAGTTCTTCGTGTCGCAGCCGACTTTCAGCGCCGAGCTGCCGCTTCGCTTCCTGGAACGCTACGCCTCGCTGTACGGCGACCTCACAGCGCCGGTGTTCCACGGCGTGCCGGTGATGGCGCCCAACAGCCTGGCGCTGGGCGAAGTGCCGCAGCAGGTTACGGACGACCTGGCGGCGGGCCGCCCCGGCGCCGACGTCGCGGCGCAGCTTGTGGAAGATCTCAAGGACACCGGCCTAACGACGTTCTATCTCGTGCCGCCCATCCTGAGAGCGGGACGCCGCGACTACGGCGCCGCCCGCGAGGTGCTGGCGCGGTTCGCGTAGATCACCCACTACGGACACGAAAGGCTCGTCCTCCCATTCACCCATTCGGCAAGCTCAGGGCAGGCTCTCAATCCTCTCCCACCTGGGGAGTAGAGGCCTATCGGTCTAGCACGGCGCTGCCGCGGGCGACACCGGACGCACGCGAAGCTCTCGTAGAGTTTCCGGATCGAACGGGTCATTTCCGGAGCGGAGCTTGGCCACCCAGTCCGCACGGCTCGCGCGATATGTGTCCCGGCAGCTATCCTTCGGCGACGCGTCGACCCACGCCAGGAACGCCTCCAAGTCCGCTATCGCCCTCTCGGTGCGGCCCGTCCGTGCGTAGGCCAGACCCCTTGCTTCCCTCGACTGGTCCGACGGGTCGTGCGCAATCGCCCTTTCGCAGTGGGGCAGCGCGTCCTGAGGACTTCCCGACAAGGACGTCTGCCAGCATAGAATCCGGTTGAAAATGACGTTGATCGGGCTCAGCGCCTGCGCCCGGCGCAGGTCGGATCGCGACGCCGCTAATTCCTCCAGGTCCGAGTACACAAGCCCCCGG
The DNA here is from genome assembly GCA_965226695.1 of Dehalococcoidia bacterium. GTDB lineage: Bacteria > Chloroflexota > Dehalococcoidia > Lucifugimonadales > CATOSD01 > CATOSD01. The sequence goes on along the minus strand of OZ245405.1, from coordinate 791,249 downwards.
TTGAAGTAAGCCGTCGGGGAATCCGGGGCCAGGTCGATCGCCCGGCTGTAGTCTGCCACCGCCCTTTCCAGGTCGCCCTCCGCGCCTCGCGCCACGTGGGCGTTGCCGCGGGCGACGTGCGCGGGGGCCAGGTCCTGGTCGCCGTCCTGCGCCTCCTCCAGGTCCTCGAAGGCGCGCTCCAGATCTCCGGGGGCGCCCCTCGCGACGTAGGCCCCCGCGCGGTTGACGTACGCGCTGGCGTATCCCGGCCGAATCTCGAGCGCCTCCGTCAGCTCGGCGATGGCGCGGTCCAGGTCGGCCTCCGACCCGCGCTCTACGTGCGCCGCCGCGAGGTTGACGAGGGTCGCGGCGTGCCCGGGATTGACGGTCGCCGCCTGCGCGAGATCGTCGATCGCGCGGTCGGCGACCCCGACGCGGGCGCGCTCCAGGTAGGCCAGCGCGCGGCTGTTCAGGGCGTCCACCGATCTCGGCCGGACGGCGAGCACTTGGGTAAACAGCCAGACGGCCTCGTCGAAGTCCGCCAGATTGCCGCCCAGGTAGGAGCGGCCGAGCAGGTACCGGAGGTTCGCGAGCGCCGCCGGGTCCGTCGGGTTCTGGTCCGAGGCGTGTATCAGCACCGTCTTGGCGAGGTCGAACTCGCCCTGTTCCAGGTACAACTGCCCCAGCGTCAGCAGCGCCACGTACCGCACCTGCTCGGTCAGGTCCGCGTTGATCGTCGCGGGCAGCTCCGAGGGCGACGACGCGATGTCCACCACCTGCCGGTCGAGCTGAGTGGATCGCACTCGCGGCATCGTGAACCTCGCCATCACCCGTCCGCTGTCGTACTCGCCCCAGATGACGATGACGGCGTCGGACCGCCTGCCCGCCGCCTCCGCCTTGGACTCCGAGGCTATCTCCTCGGGCCACTCGACGGTGCGCACTCCGGACAGCCTGGCGGCGTTCACCTCGCTGTCGATCTCGTGCTGCAGGCGGCCCAGCACGTTGTATCCCTGCTGGCCCCCCGTGTAGTTGACGAAAGGAGCTATGACAATCAGCGACTCCCCGTCCACGGCCTCCGGGTAGTCCGTGCCGCCGCGCAGGCTCATCGCCAGGGCGATTGCGGCGACCGCTCCAACAACCAGCGCCACGACCGCGCCCACCACGATGACGCCCCGCCTCCTGCGCGGCGGCATCGTCGGCACCTCCACCCACACCGGTTGCGGCGCCTCTACGAGGCCGTCCGGCGGACTTGCGTCTACCGGCGCTGGGGCCGTCTCTGGCGAGAACCCCGCGGCCTGCAGAAACTCGTCCGTCTCCGGCAGGGTCAGGCGCAGCAGGTCGGCGCAGCGCAACACGTCCTCGCGGTGGCGGGGGCGTGCGGTCACCCCCTCCCTCCAGCGGATGAGGGTAGGGCGGCTGACCGGGATGCGGCGGGCCAGCTCGGCGTCGCCGATTCCGGTGCGCTCCATGTAAAGCGTCAGCAGTTCGGCGAAGGTCCGCAACTGTTACATCTCAGGTACGCTAAACTCACTGAATGACACACAATCGACGTTCGGAGTGTACACCATTCGATGCGACGCTGGACGTGTCAGCGGACGGCGCGGGACTCGCCCCACAGCCGGGACCGCGGACACAACCGCATCATCAGGAGGCGTGAGATATGTTTGGCAAGATTGTTGGATTGATTGCGATTGCCGCGCTGGCCGTTGCACTTGTGGCCTGTAGCGCAGGAGAGCCGCAGACGCAACAGCAGCCGATGGCGCCCGCGCCGGCGCCCACAGCGGCACCGGTAGCCCAGGCGCAGGCTATGCCCACGGCCATGGCTGCCGCTCAACCCGTGGCGCCGGCAGCGGCGATGGCGCAGCCAGAGGGCTTCAACACCATCGGCGGGTCGGCCACCGTGAACGACGCCGCCTATGACCTCACGTTCTTCAAGCATTACGGCGTCAACCCGTTCATCGACACCGAGGACGACCACCTGTCTACATTCGCAATCGACGTGGACACGGCGTCGTACACAGTCGCGCGCCGCTTCGTCCAGGACGGCAACATGCCCCACCCAGACTCGGTGCGCGTCGAGGAGTTTGTCAACTTCTTCGACCACGGCTACACGCCTCCCGAGGAGGGCGCGTTCGCCATACACATAGATGGTTCGCCATCGCCGTTCGGCGGCGACAAGCACTGGCTCGTCCGCGTCGGCCTCCAGGGCAAGGAGATCGCCAGTGACGCGCGCAAGGACGCCACGCTGGTGTTCGCCATAGACGTCTCAGGCTCCATGGGCCGTGAGGACAGGCTGGGCCTGGTTAAGAGGTCGCTGAGGCTGCTCGTGGACGAGTTGCGGCCCACCGACGAGGTCGGAATCGTCATCTACGGCTCGGTCGGCTCGGTGCTGCTCGAACCCACCGACGGCGGTGAGAAGCGCTCCATCATCAACGCCATCGACAGTCTCGCGCCCGGCGGCTCCACATTCGCCGAGGACGGCCTGCGAATCGCCTACGAGCTGGCCGCCGAGCGCGTGCGGCCCGGGCGCATCACGCGCGTCATCCTGCTCTCAGACGGCGTGGCCAACGTCGGCAACACCGGCCCCGACTCCATTCTCAAGCGGATCAGGAAGCACGTAGACGAGGGTGTTATGCTGACGACCGTCGGCTTCGGGATGGGCAACTTCAACGACGTGCTCATGGAACAGCTCGCCAACGACGGCGACGGTTCCTACTACTACGTCGACACCATCAACGAGGCGCGGCGAGTGTTCGTCGAGAACCTGGTGGGCACGCTGCAGAACATCGCCAAGGACACCAAGGTCCAAGTGGACTTCAACCCGGACGTGGTCAGAAGCTACAGGCTGCTTGGCTACGAGAACCGCCGCGTGGACGACGAGGATTTCCGCGACGACACGGTGGACGCCGGCGAAGTAGGCGCGGGCCACAGCGTGACCGCCCTGTACGAAATGAAGCTGCACGACGACGCGGACGGCGTGCTCGGCACGGTGTACCTGCGCTACGAGGACCCGGACAGCGGAGTGGTGAGCGAGATCGACCGCGAGTTCCTGCGGAACGAGCTGGCGTTCGAGTTCGACGAGGCGTCGCCCAGGTTCCAGATGTCCGCTGTGGTCGCCGAGTACGCCGAGATACTCCGCGAGAGCTACTGGGCGCAGGACGGCAGCCTGGAACGGGTCGCAGCCGAGGCGAGCAGGTTGCAACGGCTCATTCCGTCCGATGAGGACGTGACGGAGTTCGCCTCGCTAGCCTCACGAGCCGACGGCATTCAGTCCCGGCAGTAGCGGCGCGCCGCTGGCAGTGGCGGGATTGAATCCCGCTCGTTATCAGAGGGGCCGGTCGTCTGACCGGCCCCTCGTCTTGCGCCGAGGTCGGCGTGGGCGCGGCCCGGCGGGGTCGAGGGGGCGTGCGCCGGTTGAAAAGCCGCCTTGCCCTATGCTATATTCATGGGCACCGCCGCCACTCGTCGGCGCGTCCGGAGCTCTGTGAGAAAGCTGCTGCCCAGGCGATGCTCGACGACTACTTGAGACAATATGGGGTTATATCCCTCTTCCTTGCGGTGGCCGTTGCGGTTCCCGCGGGGATGTTGCTCATGTCCTGGGCTCTCTCGCTCATTAAGATCCGTCCCCACAACCCCAGCCCCGTCAAGAAGAGCATCTACGAGTGCGGCTTCGAGACGCTCTCCGGCAGGTGGAGCCAGTTCAACTTCCGCTACTACGCCATCGCCCTCGACTTCGTGATCTTCGACGTCGAGGTCGTGTTCCTCTTCCCGTGGGCTGCCGCTTTCGGCCTTCTGTCAATTCAGTACGGCCTTTCCGTCCTCTGGGCCATGCTCATCTTCCTCGGCGTGCTCGCGCTGGGCTGGATTTACGCCTGGCGCAAGGGTTCACTACAGTGGAGCTAGATATGGACGATCAACAGGCATACGCGCCCGACCTGCGAATTCCGCTACACGCGACCACCTGGGAGGTGGACCGGGCGGAGGGCGAGGCCGTCAACAACCTGATGGCCACCCACACCCAGGCGATAGCCGACAACGTGCTGGAGGTCCCGGACGACCTCAAGCGCAACCTGACGGTAACCTCGATAGACGCCCTGATCAACTGGGGCAGAAAGTCCGCCGTGTGGCCGCTGACCTTCGGCCTGGCCTGCTGCGCGTTCGAGATGATAGCCAGCGCCATGTCGCGCTTCGACATTTCGCGCTTCGGGATGGAGGCCTTCCGGCCCACGCCGCGCCAGGCCGACCTGATGATAGTCGCCGGCACAGTCACCTGGAAGATGGCCCCCGCTATCCAGCGCGTCTACGAGCAGATGGCCGACCCCAAGTGGGTCATATCCATGGGCGTCTGCGCCACCAGCGGCGGCCCCTACTACGGCTCCTACAGCGTGGTGCCCGGCGTGAATCACATAGTGCCGGTGGACGTATACGTCCCGGGCTGTCCGCCGCGCCCCGACGCGCTGCTGTACGGCGTAATGCGGCTGCACGAGAAGATCAAGCGCGAGTCGATCAGGCGCGGACGCTAGGAGGGCGTACAACTCATGACGACAGCGCTCTCGCCACAGTCCGTCGCCGCCCGCATCAACGAGGAGCACCCGGGCGCGACCACCGGCTTCGACGACGGTTACGTGTACCTCAACCTGGACTCGCTGGTCGACGCCGCGCGCTTCCTGAAGGAAACGCCCGACCTGGACTTCGCCTTTCTCACGGCGGTCACCGGCGTCGACTACGTGGAGCACTTCGAGCTGATATACCATCTGCTCTCGCTGCGCCACAACCACAGCGTGGCGCTTAAGACGCGCTGCTACGGCAGGGACGAGCCCACGGCGCCGTCGCTGGTGTCGCTGTGGCAGGGCGCGGACCTGCAGGAGCGCGAGATCTGGGACCTGCTGGGCGTGCGGTTCGAGGGACACCCCAACATGAAGCGTATCCTGCTGTGGGAGGGCTTTCCCGGTCACCCGCTGCGCCGGGATTTTGTGTAGGAGCGGCTCGCAAGTCCCTTCCCCCTTGACGGAGGAAGGTGTGTAAGAGCGGCTAGCAGGTCCCTTCCCCCTTGACGGGGGAAGGTTAGGATGGGGGTGACACGGGCCTTGCACTATACGAAGGCCCCCTCACCCTGAACCCTCTCCCATCAAGGGAGGGGAGACTTTGGAAAGGCGCAATTGGCGATACACACTGAGCCGGTAACGATCAACCTGGGGCCTCAGCATCCGAGCACGCACGGCGTGTTCCGGCTGCGCGTGACCTTCGACGGCGAGGTGGTGCTGGACGTGGAGCCGGTCATCGGCTACATGCACCGCGGCAGCGAGAAGCTGGCCGAGTCGCGCACCTACGTCCAGATCGTCACACTTACCGATCGAATGGACTGGCTGGCAAGCATGTCCAACAACCTGGCCTACGTGCGCGCCGTCGAAAAGCTTGCCGGCATCGAGGTGCCGGAGCGCGGCATGTACCTGCGCGTCATCAGCGCCGAGCTTCAGCGAATCGCAAGCCACCTCATGGCTACCGGCTTCCTGGTCAACGACTTGGGCGCCTTCGCCACACCGCTCATGTACTGCTTCCGCGAGCGCGAGCGCATACTGGACATGTTCGAGATGCTGTGCGGCGCGAGGATAACCCTGAGCTACATGCGGCCGGGAGGAGTGCTCCAGGACGCCCCCGCCGACTTCTGGGACGCGCTGGCCATCTTCCTGCGGGACATGCCCCAGTACGTCGACGATCTTGAGGGCCTGATAACGGGCAACGAGATAGTGCTGGCGCGCACCCGCAACGTGGGTGTGCTGAGCGCCGAAAAGGCCATCAACTGCTCGATCTCCGGCCCCATGCTGAGGGCGAGCGGCGTCCAGTGGGACCTGCGCAAGGCCGACCCATACGAGATCTACGACCGCCTCGACTTCAACGTGCCCATCGGCGCGGTGGGCGACACCTTCGACCGCTACCTCGTTCGCATTCAGGAGATGCGCGAGAGCGTGAAGATAATCGAGCAGTGCGTCGCCGGCATACCCGGCGGGCCGGTCAAGGCCGCGGTGCCCTTCTTCATCCGTCCGCCGGAGGGCGACGCCTACGCCAACGTGGAAGGCCCCAAGGGCGAGCTAGGCTTCTACCTGGTGAGCGACAGGGGCATCTCGCCCTACAGGTGCAAGGTGCGCTCCCCGTCGTTCATCAACCTGTCGGCGCTCAGGGACATGACCATCGGCTGGAAGTTGGGAGACCTGATAGTGATCTTCGGCTCCATCGACATCGTGCTGGGCGAGGTGGACCGCTGATGTGCGCTTTGCCCACGGGCGGCATACTCGACTTCTGTAGCCTGTACCGCTTCTTTGGCGCGCTGCTGCCGGGCGATGGGCTGGCGTGGCTGGCCTACGCGCTCGCTGGCGTCGCCATGGCGTTCATCGTCATAAACGCCATGGTGATGGCGACCGCGCTGAACACCTGGTTCGAGCGCCGTGCCCTCGCCCGCTTCCAGTCGCGACTCGGGCCCAATCGCTGGGGGCCGTTCGGGCTGCTCCAACCGATAGCCGACGTGCTGAAGCTGGCGCTCAAAGAGGATACCGTGCCGGAGGGCGCGGATCGCGCCGTATTCAACGTCGCGCCCATCGTGCTGCTGGTCGGCACCGTCACCGTCGTGGCGGTCATACCGTTCGGCGAGAACTCCTTCCTGGGCAAGCTCAACGTCGGGCTGCTCTTCATACTCGGCATATCGTCCATCAACGCCATCGCCATATTCATGGCGGGCTGGGCGTCGCGCAACAAGTACGCCATGCTCGGCTCCATGCGCGGCGTAGCCATGCTGATAAGCTACGAGATACCCATGGCGCTCGCGCTGGTGGGCATCCCGCTCATCGCCGGCTCGCTGTCGCTGTACGACATCGTGAAAGAGCAGAGCGTGCCCTTCCTGCTGGTGCAGCCGCTGGGCTTCCTGGTCTTCGTGGCCGCCGCCAGCGCGGAGATGAGCCGCACGCCCTTCGACCAGATCGAGGCGGAGTCCGAGCTCGGCTCCGGCTACCACACCGAGTACAGCGGCATGAAGTTCGCCGTGCTCCAGCTCGCCGAGTTCATGGCCCCCATCGTGACCGCCGTCGTCATAACCGCCGTCTTCCTGGGAGGCTGGCGCGGCTTCGACCCGGTGCCAGGCCAGGCGTGGTTCGTGCTGAAGGTGTTCCTCGTGGTCTTCTGCCTACTGTGGATCAGGGCCACCTGGCCGCGCCTGCGCGTGGACCAGATTATGGAGTTCGCGTGGAAGGGGCTCTTCGCGCTGGCCCTGATCAACATCGTCATCATCGCGGTGGAGGTGCAGCTTCTGCGCGACCCGGAGACGGGCCGTCTCTCCACCGACGCCATGTGGCTGATGGCGGCCATTAACTGGGTGGCCACGCTCGTCTCGATAGTGGTCATCGCGAATGTCCTCGGCCAGCGGCGGCTCAGACGGCCCGAGCCCGTCCCCTCACCGCTCGCCAACATGAACGCCGTGGAGGCTGACTAAGAATCCCTTCCCCCTCGAGGGGGAAGGTTAGGATGGGGGTGCCCGCAAATATGTACGGAATAGGCATGGTCAAGGGCCTCACAGTAACGTTGAAGAACCTGGTGCTCCCGAGCCGCAGGTTCACGCTGCACCAGTACCCCGACAGGCGCATTGGGCTGCTCGGGCTCGCCAAGCGCGAGGGCACCAACGTTGTCGCCTTCGCGTTCACGCGGCCCGGGCGGGCGCTGAAGGCGCTTGTGGGGCTGGAGTCCGTGGCCGACAGGCTGCCCCAGCACCCGCGCTTCAGGGGCGAGGAGTTCAGCTGGTACGAGCAGCGGTGTACCGGCTGCGCGAGCTGCGCCAAGTACTGCCCGCTCGGAATCATCCGCATAGTCACCAGTCCCAGCGGCGACGCGATGCAGGAGGGCGAGAAATACGCCATCGACGTGTTCGACATCGACATAGGCCGCTGCATGTTCTGCGGCCTGTGCGTCGAGGCCTGCCCCTACGACGCGCTGCACATGGGCAGCGGCTTCGAGGAGAGCCAGTACCGCCGCAGCGACCTGGTGATAGACGTCGACCAGCTGAAGCAGGCTCCCAAGCGCCCCAGCACCTGGTACCGTCCCCAGCTGGAGGGCAAGCAGTACCAACCGATGGAGGGGGAGGACGCCCCCTGGCGCGAGGTGGGCCGGCACGAGCAGCCCACCGAGCGGGACCTGAAAGAGAGGTGGGCCAAGCGATGACGCCCGGCGGCGTGGAATCCACGCTCATCGTCGACATCGTGTTCTGGACGATAGCCGTCTCGACCATAGTGGCGGCGCTCGCCGTGGTGCACCTGCGCGACGTGTTCAGGGCCGCGCTGTTCCTGATAGTCACCTTCATGGGCGTGGCGGGCATGTTTGTGCTCATGCGGGCCGAGTTCCTGGCGGTGATTCAGGTGCTCATCTACGTGGGCGCCATATCGGTGCTGATAATCTTCGCGATTCTCATGACGCGCGACGTCGAGGAGGGCAGCCCGTCGAACACCCTGCGCATCCCGGCGGCCGTCGTGTCGGTGCTGTTCGCCGCGGCCGCAATATTCGTCGCCGTGTCGACGGACTGGAGGCTGCTGGAGGCTGCCGAGCTGGGCGCGGAGGCGTCGGCGAAGACGGCGGAGGTGTTCTCGAACACCGTGCCGTGGATAGCCCGCCTGCTGATACGCGACTTCGTGCTGGCGTTCGAGATAGCGGGCGTGCTGTTGCTGGCCGCCATCATCGGCGCGCTGGCCCTGGTGCGGGAGCGGTGAGTGGTCAGTGTTCAGTGGTCAGCAATCAGTTTTCAGTATCAGGAGCCAGAAGTGGTTTCTACGACAACTGTACACTGACGACTGACGACTGAGGACTATCTTTTGGAAGTGCTGGCATACCTGCTGCTGGGATTCGTCATCGGCGCGGCGCTGTTCATTTTCATACGTAGAAAGAGATAGAGCTTGAGCCTGGAATCCATTCTCGCGGTCGCGGCCATCATCTTCGCCATCGGCCTGTACGGGACGCTAACCAAGCGCAGCGCCATAACTGTGCTGATGTGCCTGGAGCTGATGTTCAACGCGGTCAACATAACCGCCGTTGCGCTGTCTCGCTACGTGACGCCCGCGGGCCTTTCGGACGACCCCTCGCAGGCCGCCGACCAGGTGGTGCAGTTCCTGCTGACCGGGCAGGTGTTCGCTATCTTCATCATCACCGTGGCCGCCGCCGAAGTCGCGCTCGGCCTGGCGATAGTCATCGCCATCTACCGCAGCAGGCAGAGCATATTCGTGACCGACGCCAACCAGATGAGCAAGTAGGAGCGGGTACGTGTGGGTCGAGTACAAGCGGGTGCCGAACCTGATGATGGCCGAGATGTGGAAAGACGCTCTCGAGGGCGACGGGCTCCCCACCAAGATTCTGCCCGAGGGCGACATCACCACCTGGGGCGAGCGCGTGCCCTTCCGCGTGCTGGTGCCCCTGGGCCGCGAGCACGTGGCCGACGAGATCCTGCGCAAGCTGTAAGGCGACGAGGCGGGGTCCCAACGGTTGCACTCCAATAGAGCTTGAGGAGACAGATCGAAGCGACCCCGACGATTCCAGAGAGGGCTTGTACCGCCAATGACGGCTACGCGAACGGACTTGTTCACAGCCGGCCAATTCGACGGGAATACGTCGGCAAGCGGACCAACCGCCCCTGCGGGCCTCGTGCAGGACATTCCGCTGCTGTCCGACAGGGTTGTCAACGTCGCGTCGGTCCCGCAGCGGAGCCCCTTACGCTACCCTGGAGGCAAAACGTGGCTCGTTCCAGAGATACGAAAGTTCCTCGAAGGGCTCGCTTTTCGTCCAGAGGTGTTCGTCGAACCGTTCGCTGGCGGCGGAATCGCGTCCCTAACGGCAGTCATGGAAGGCTACGTGGACCGCGCGGTGCTCTGCGAGAAGGACCCGGACGTGGCCAATCTGTGGCAGTGCATGCTCGATGACCCGGAAGATCTGGCCATACGGGTCGAAGAGTTCGTCGTCACCCCGGAGAACGTGAGCGCGGTTTTCGGAGACACTGCGGTGTCCGGCATGGACGCTGCATTCCGCACGCTGTTGCGGAACAGGGTCAGCCGGGGCGGAATAATGGCCAAGGACGCTTCGGTGATTAAGCGGGGAGAGAATGGCCAGGGGATTGCGTCCCGCTGGTACGCTGCTACACTCGCAACTCGCATCCGTGCCATAGGGAGCCATTCGAGCCGGATCGAGTTTTTCCAAGGCGATGGTTCGAGCCTCGTCGAGCTCTGCAAAGACAACAAGGCGTCCGCGTTCTTCGTCGATCCCCCCTATACCGCTGCCGGCAAGCGGGCGGGAAGGCGCCTATACACGTACAATGAGATAGACCACGAGGACCTGTTCGAGCGAATGTCTCGGGTCCGCGGCTCATTTATGATGACCTACGACGAAAGTCCTCAGGTAATCGAGATGGCGCGCCGTCGGGGATTCCATCTGGCCAAGGTCCCGATGAAGAACACGCACCACGCGGTGATATACGAGTTGCTCATAACGTCGCACCAACTGAATGCGTAAGTCAGTATCTTCCTTCCCTCTGTCCTGAACGGTCTCAAAGCTGCTACCCTATCGCCGAGTTAGTGCACTATTGAGCTTCGGGCTGCCTGTTTCTCTGTCAGTAGCTTGGCCGGGGATTCCGAGGCAACAGCGACCGTAAGGGAATTCCGCGATACCGTCGAATTTGTTGGCAATGTCCGCCGGCCCACAGGTTTCCGCACGAGGTGTCTAAGCCATGGCCAATGCTAAACATCCATACGCCGATCTGCCTTTGAGAGAAATTGTCAAAGTTCCAGTGGAGTGGTTGGCGTTGGACCGTGAGAACCCTCGCCTCGTCTATTCCATCGGTGAACTTTCCGACGCCGACATTATCGCTCAACTCTATCGTTCCGAAGACTTGAGCGAGTTGCTCCAATCGATAGCAGCGAATGGTTACTTGGACATTGAACCTCTCGTCGTCCTCAATGGAGACGGAAGCCTAATCGTCCTCGAAGGCAATCGTCGGTTGGCAGCAATCCGCCTGTTTGAGAAGCCCAAGCTTGCGGACTTGGTTTCTCAACGGGCGAAAGTCAGAGTTAACGTTCCTGACTTCGACGAAGAGTTCAGAAGCACCATCCACAAGATTTCGGTTTATCGTGTAGAAAGTCGTGCGGACGCTCGATCCTTTATTGGATTCAAACACATCAATGGCGCTGCCAAGTGGCAATCTTATGCAAAAGCGAGGTTTGCTGCCAAGTGGTACGAAGAAAGCCGAAAGCAAGGAGTCACGCTAGAGGACATTGCGGCACAGATTGGGGACAAGCACGACACGATCAAACGGATGGTAAATGCAATCTATGTGCTCGATCAGGCGGATGAGACGGGAGTATTCCAGCTCTCGGATCGGGCGACCCCGCGGTTCAATTTCTCACATCTGTACACAGCTCTATCCCGCGCGCAATACATGCGCTTCCTTGGTCTGGACCAGGCATGGTCCAGGTTTGACCCTACACCGAGTCCCGTCGCTCAGGAGAAGTTGGACAGCCTTCGCGAAGTCTTGACATGGCTGTACGGCTCCCGAGACAGGGGCATTGAACCTGTTATTCGGTCTCAGAACCCGGACATAAGGCGACTGGGAGAGGTCCTCGAAAGTTCAGAGGCACTTGCGGAACTTAGGGCCTCCGGTTCCCTTTCGGATGCACACTTGAGCACGCAGCCAGCCAATCAGCGGTTCTCCGAATCGTTATACAAAGCAAGAAGAGAAGTACGCGAGGCTTCGAACAACTTACGCGGCTTCGACGGCCGAGAGGGCGCTCTGGTAGGAGTTGCAGAGGACATTCTCGAGACATCCCAAGCTATGCATACCCGGATGAACGAGAAAGTGAAGGGAGCACGGATAGCCGAAGCATGAGCCCTGCCCTATACCTGCCGGCCGATCAGTTTCACGACGCCTCGTCGGCCGATATGGACCTGGCGGCCGACTTCTTGGAACTGAAGGCGCTCTTATCTGAGAGCGGTCAGTGTCTCAGCGAAGACATTGTCGGTGCGCTGGAGCTCACGGCTGAGGAAGAATACCCTGATGTTGATACTGAGATTAGAAACCGCGAGGAAATCGCATCAGGAGCAGTTGCCCGTATGTCGTCTCGGGAACGAGTTCTTGCTGGCTCTTATCCATTTGACATTGACGACGACGGAAGCGTCATTAGCTTCACTGGCGAAGAGCGCCACCTTGGGCACACCGCGTACCTAGTGTCGCTAGTCCTATCCAATCTGAGATCAGTGTCTCCCTTGTTGACGGATCGCGATTTGCATCCTACATCAGAGGAAACAGACGCCCTACGCAGATACTTTCAATACTTGGCGACAGCAGCGATCGCTGGCGAAGTCGGCGGCCCTGCATGGTCCTTTGGCTTTCCGCGACCTGACGGAAGTGGTTTCTTAACAAAACTCTCTGAAATCTGGAGGTCACTTAAAGACGGGAAAGTTAATGCTGCCTCCTCTGCGCCATCGAGTCCCAAAGACGACCAGATAGACATCCTCGCTTGGCGAGAACAACGTGATGGCCTACCAGGATTCCTCCTCATCGCCGCCCAAGTCGCTACCGGTCGCGATTGGAAGGCAAAGTCCATCAGGGGTCACGTCGCAAATGCCTTCCCTAATCGCTGGTTCAACCCCACACCTGCTACCACAATGGTGCCTTACCATGTGATCCCATTTGCACGACCAGATGAAGAGTTCCGGGATGACGCACTAGTGCTGGGCAATGTCCTGCATCGACTTCGCGTTCCGACTAGAGTCCAAGAAGCAACAGCCCTCGTAGCCCGAGGCGTCGCTGTGGAAGCATATGACATGCTCGCATCTGCTTCTGAGTGCATCCATGCTTACGCTCAGAGGGCGAGAGTTCCTTGAAGCGCGGCACCAATCATATGTCCCCTGCCGGACGCCGTTTTCGGAGGAGTTAGAGGGCATCCGGTCGAAGCTGCCAGACTGAACCGGGCCGGGGGTACCCTACCGCAGCCGCCACAGCGACCGGAACATCAGCGACAGCACCAGCAGCGCCACCAGCATGAACGCCCCCGCCAGCAGCGTCGCCATGGGCGCGCCCAGCTCCTGCGCCAGCAGACCCGCCATCAGGCTGCCCACCGGCAGCGACCCGAACGTTAGCGCGTATAGCGACGCCACCCTGCCCCTGAACGCCTCCGGCGCGATGCTCTGGATCGTCGCGCTCGCCATGGATAAGAACAGCATCGTCGACGCGCTGACGAGCATCAGCAGCGGAAAGGCCGTGTGCATGGTCGGCATGCGAGAAAACAGCATCATCATGATCCCGGTCAGGAACACCGACAGCACCATCAGCCGCCCTCGGCTGCTTATAGTGCTGAAAGACGCCAGCACCAGCGTTCCCAGCGTCGAGCCGGCCCCGATCGACGCCATCAGCAGGCCCAAGCCCACGGAGTCCACGAAGAACACCTCGGCCGCGTAGACGGGCATCAGCCCGTTGACGAACGTGAACCCCAGCAGCGGCATGAACACGCCCATCAGGGCTATGCCCAGGATCACCGGCTGGCCCTTCACGTATCGCGCGCCCTCGGCTATGCGCGAAAACCCGGACTTGAACCGCAGCGGCGCCTGCTCCATGCGGGGGAGCCTCAACCCAAGCGCGAACCCGACCGCCACCATGTGCAGGGCCGCCTCCAGCATCAGCGCCGGCCAGGCGCCCCACAGCGCCAGCACGCCGCCGCCCACCGCCGGCGCGGCCAGCCGCATGACGCTGAAGCCGAGCGAGTTCAGCGCGAAGGCATTCACGATGCTGGCGCTCGGCACCGAGCTCGCGATGATGGTCATGCGCGTCGGGTCCAGGATGACGAACGCGAACCCCATCGCGAGGATGTAGGCGAATATGTGCCACGTTTCCAGGTGCCCGAGCATCACCGCCGCGCCGAACACCGCCGTGGCTAAGCACTGGTAGGCCAGCATCCCCGCCAGTAGCTTGCGCCTGTCCCACGAGTCGGCCAGCAGTCCGCCCACCGGGCCGACTATCAGTATGGGCAGCGCGTCCAGACCCATGGCCAAGGTGGTGAGAAACGCCGACTCGGTGAGCTCGTATGCCAGCCACCCGATGATCACCTGCTGCAACCAGAAAGCGCCGCTGGAGAATGCCGTCGCCCCCCACATGAGCCGGTAGTTACGGTACCTGAACGAGTCGAAGGTGTGTACTCGCGCGCGGATGCTGGACGGTCGTATCCGCGGAACGTGCGGGCGCCGAATGCGAGAGCCGGAGGCGCGGATGGAGCGCAGCGTGGAGCCGACGCCGCGAGTTGGGCGCAGCGCAGGAGCACCGTTCGGCGGTTGGGCGGGCACCGCCTCGGCGTGCGCCGGCACCACCACGGCCGGGGTGTCTCCCGGCGGCGGGGATGGCTCGACATGGGACGCGGCCAGGCGGGTGGGAGCGCCGGAGTCCTGGAGTTCTTGAGTTGGGCCTGTCACTTCTACCTGCAACCAGGCTGTCGGGGCCGCCGGGGGCGGCTCAGGCAGAAACCGAAACTGTTAGAGCGCGGCGCGGCGCGCGACGATTCGAGTACGGCCGTCCCAAACCGGGACGCTTTGAGGGCAACTCCTTGCTTTGAACCGGGAACCGGGACTCCGAAAGCGAGTCGAAACTGATGGGTCACTATTTTAGACCGAATCTTGTCCAAATGCGATACTTCGGAGAGCCAGTTTGCCGGCGATGCGGGCGGAGCCGGCCTCGTCATCGCGGCGATCCGAACTGTTACCTGCGAGAGAAGTGCAAAACTGTTGACTGACCGGCAATGCCCATACATAGATGGTATATTCAGCTGTAGTCCCTCACTCTGCAACTGGAGAGTCGAACACAGATGCCCGTCCGGCTCCACCTAGAATAACGTGAGGTTCTTGCTTTCTAGATTTCCGGAAGAATGAGTGGCGCACTTACCAAGGCTGTCGTTCGGGCTAGGATGAGCGTTGTATTCTGCCCAATAGCTCCACCGTCTAGAAGTGGATGCGCAAATGCAATTGCCATAGCATCGTCATACCCTGTCCTGATGTAATATGCAGCCGCTCGCTTGTTAACTCCACCATCTTGACTTATTTGTACAGATTATAGCATTATAAATGCAGCTTATGCTCAAGGAGTACCCAAGTTGACAACACGCGATGAAATCCTGTCTGCGGTCCGCGTCTATGAGTCATTTACGCCGACTCGGCCAATCGACCTGCCTAATCTATTGTCTGGCAGACGCCTACTTCTGAAACGTCTAATCCAGGACGTTGTCACTCCGTCGCAGCACGTCCTCCTGTATGGCGATAGGGGAGTAGGCAAGACATCTATCGCGAGAGTCTTGGCAATAGTCGCACAGGACGACGACGCTCCGAATGGTAGACGGTCCATTGTCATTTCCTGCGACTCGAACGACACCTACGGCTCCATCTGGAGAAAGGTATTTCAAGAAGTTCTCTTAGCAGAGCGACAGTTAGGATTTGAACGATACCGAGAGCAGACGATAGTTGGACACTGGGATCCGGACGATCCAATATCAGTGCCAAATGATGTTAGGCTCCTTTTGAGAAGATTGTCAAACCCGTCAACAATAGTAGTCGACGAATTCGACCGAATTCAGTCTGACGGTGAAGCATGTCGACTCATGACCGATACCATCAAACTATTCTCTGATTACAATGTTCCGTGTACGTTAGTCTTGGTGGGAGTTGGCCAGTCAATCGAACAATTGATAGCGGCACACGAATCTATCTCCCGAAATGTCGACTACGTGCCGGTACCCCCCCTGGAGCCTAAGGAGTTAGCTGAGATAATTCGAACGGGAATGGGAAGTGCAGGCTTGTCCTTTGAGCCTGGAATTGACTTCAGGATAGCTCAGCTTTCGCAGGGATATCCCCACTACACTCACCTCCTTGGACAATCAGCTGCACTCCAAGCCGTTGAAAGGGGGAGCGAAGAGGTGGCATTCGAAGACCTCAGTGCAGCTATACCGGCTTCAATCGAGAACACTTCAGGTGGAATCCGAGTTGAGTACAACAAGGCCACAGATTCGACCCAGCCGAACAATCTGTTCAAGGAAGTCCTGTTGGCTTGTGCACTCGCTGACAAAGACGTCCGTGGCAGGTTTGCGTTGGCAGACATCCATGAACCGCTTCAAAACATCTTGCATCCACGTGCAATTGCGCGGTCGTCTTATCAAAGGCACTTGTCTCTATTCTGTGAGTCAGAACACGGAGCCGTTCTAGTTAAAACGGGAAGGCGCAAGAACTATAGGTGGCACTTCGCCAACCCTCAACTAATACCGTTCATTCGTTTGCTAGGGATCAAAGATGGACTCATCTCACAGTAGAGGTGGTAGCCTAGGTTTCCGAACAGGCAGAGTGCAAATTGGAGACCCCTCAACCAAAAGGAACCCTACCGGAGGCAGGTGAACAGTTCATCAGACGAGGGCCGTCGCCACCTGTTAAGGTACAAGATGCAACACACACGTGACGGCGCCATTGGGAACAACTCGCAGGAGAAACTTCGGCAGCAGCTATGACAAGCTCGACACACGAACACACTCTCAACGTCGCGTTGGGTGAGGTGCTGGGCCAAAAGCGCCGAAGCTGGAGGGTACGAACAGAACAGACGGGGAATGTGCTCGTAGGGGGCGGACGCCCTGACATTCTCATCGAGGAAGCGAGTGGTTGGCCTGTAGTCATCGAGGCCGAACGTAGCAGTCATACGCACGCGGAGGACGACGCCGTAGCCCGACTGGGCCGCACAGTTGCGAATACAGGCCGGCGGATCGAGACCGCTATCGCGCTGGTATACCCTCAATCTGTACATTCGCTCGATGGCCCAGAATTGCGGGATGCTCTAGACCGCACCACATGCCTGGAATATGCGCTCTATACTCGCCGTGTCGGCAGCTCTCCCGATCGTCTGCCAACAAACGGTTGGATAGACGGTAGCGTGCGGGACCTTGCCATACTAGTGCATCGGGCTGCTGTCCCGCCGCCCAGGATCGAGGCTCTTGCCACCGAACTCGAGAACGGCGTGAGGCTCGCGGCAGAAGAGTTTACACGCAGGCACATCTACGGAAGCGAGCTTGGCGCTAACGTCGCCTCCATCCTAGGCCAGTCAGATGATATGGATGGCCAGACCCGGCGTATGGCGATGACGGTAATAGCCAATGCCCTTGTCTTTCATGAATCGCTTGCCGAGGTCGAGTTTCAGGTCACGGATGCCGTAACTGGCTCTATGCGCAGTGTTCGACCAATCGAGTTCTTCCGTCCCAAAGGACTGTTCGAACTCGGGAAACTCCGCCTTGAATGGGAGCGGATTTTGGCCGTTAACTACTGGCCGATCTTCTGGTCCGCAAAGGAAATGCTGCGCCTAATGCCTACGGCAACGGGAAACGCGTTGCTTGGTTGGCTCTGGCGGACTGGCCAGAAGTTAGTCGCTGGCGGTGTGACCCGTTCACACGATCTCACCGGTATCGTCTTCCAAAGGCTAATCGCCGACCGCAAATTTCTCGCAACCTACTATACGCGACCTGAGGCTGCGGCGTTGCTCGCCGCCCTCGCATTGCCGATCAGTCGTCCTCCCGGTGGTGCGGACTGGAGCGATGGCGAGACACTTGCTGGAGCTCAGATAGGGGATTTCGCCTGCGGGACGGGAACCCTGCTTTCGATGGCCTACCAGCGAATGTCGTTGCTGCACGAACTACACGGAGGAGACCCACGCAAACTGCACAGTCCGATGATGCGCCATGGACTGGTCGGGTTGGACGTGCTCAACATTGCGGTCCACCTGACGGCCGCAATGCTTGCCGGAAGCCACCCAGACACGCCGTTCGATGGCGAATGCCTGCTGACGATGCCCTACGGAGAACAAGACGACGGAAACGTCGCGATAGGCTCTTTGGACCTGCTGGCCAAGACCGTTCAGCGGTCACTGATCGATACCGCCGCCGCAATCTCAGCAGGTGGCCGAGCTCCTGAGGAAGTGCGCGATCTGGTGTCGAGGGTCGGTCACGCCCAATTCGACCTCGTGATGATGAATCCTCCCTTTGTGCGTTCGACTGGAATGGAGGCGGAAACACGTGGAACGGGAAATCCGGCGTTCGCAGCATTCGACACCGATAAGGCAATCCAGAGGCGCATGCAGGACTCTCTCTCAAAACTCAGGGAAGGGTCCCCGATCGGCACCGGCAATACTGGACTTGCCGCAGACTTCCTTGACCTTTCGCTGCGAAAGGTCAGAAACGATGGTGTGATTGCCCTGGTTCTGCCGCTCAGTGCGGTTAGCGGAAAGGGGTGGGAGGAGGCGCGGAGGGCCATAGGCAGACACTGCCAGGAAATCACCGTGGTTACTGTTGCTGGTGCCGGTTCATACGATTCTTCGTTCTCTGCCGACACGGGCATGGCGGAGTGTCTATTGATCGCGAGGAAAGGCGATGAGCAGGAGGCCGGTCGGGCGACATTCGTCATGCTGAGGCAAAGGCCCAAGTCTGCTGTGGAAGCTGAACTGCTGGCTACCGAGATTTCGCGCATTGGCGGATCAGGCCAACTGCGCGCCGTTGAGCACATGGATGGTCAGAGCACAATCACCATTGGAGATGACCACTACGGCGTCATGCTTGACGCACCACTTCCCGAGTCAGGTCCTTGGCCACTAGCAGGAATCCTGGATGGGGAACTCGCCCAAGTGGCTTGGAACCTTGAACGGGGGGAGCTGATTCCCTTGGGGAGTCCAAGCCTTTGCCACATCGAGATGCCGATAGGGCCCGTAGCTAATATTGCGGGTCGAGGTCCCTACCATGCGGATATCTACTGGGACTATGCCGACGGGACTCCTCGAGGGCCGTTCGAGTTGATCAGGCCTGCGGTAAGCCCCGCGCCCACTTATCCAATGATCTGGGCTCACAATGCCAAGCGTGAGCGGAAACTTGTAGTCGAGACTGACTCCGAGGGTAGAGTCAAACCAGCGTCGGGACAACTCTCCCAAGATGACCTCAGAGAAAAGGCGGCTCGCGTCTGGGGAACCGCAACCCGCGCCCACTACAACCGTGATCTAAGGTTCAACTCGCAGTCGCTGATCGTGGCGATGACGGAGCGTCCATGCATTGGTGGGAAGCATGGCCATCGGTGATATTCGAGAGACCCGAACGGGAATACGCGTTCGCGCTGTGGTGCAACTCGACGCTTGGACTACTTATGCACTGGTGGGTTGCGAACAAGACCCAGTCCGGCCGGGGGAGGACCACGGTCACTAGCATCCCCAACATCCCGGCATTTGATGTGCAGACTCTAACGGACGAGCAGGTAGCTGCCGCAAAGGTTGCGTTCGATGAACTACGTCAAATGCGGTTCCTTCCCTTCGACCAGATCGACGAGGATCCGGCCCGCGTGGAGCTCGACCGCCGACTGCTGGTTGACGTGCTTGGTCTGCCGCAGTCGTTCGTTGAGTTAGGGGGACCGATCGACCTTCTGAGGCGCAAGCTGGCACGAGAGCCTCAGATTCATGGAGGGAAGCAGTCGCGGGTGGTTTTCTCCGGTCCAGGAGGCGAGCGAACGGAGCGACGCTCAGACCGCTAGGAGTTCGGGTGAGAGGGATCGCTATACTTGAACTTACACCTGACTGACCGGCGAGCCTGTTTGAGTTTACTAGGTGACACTATGTCCAGGCGCCCGTCCACCCCTGGACTCCCGCTTTCGTGGGAATGACGATTGTGGGCCCACCTAGTAATCTGGGACAGCCTCTTACCTGCGGCGCAATTTGACAAAAACAACACCGTTTGATACCATTCGCGTCCTAGCTGGAATATAGCCAGATGCTGAGAAGGGGAGCAGTACCGGAGATACCGGCCCCAGAGAGTCGGCGGCGGTGGAAGCCGGCGCCAGGACCTCCGAGAACTCGCCCCGGAGCACCCGGCCTGAAGCGCAGAGGAGATTTGACGTTGCAGAGTTTTGGCGTTTTCATCACGCCCTCTGCGCGCTTGGTAATTTAGCTCCCTCCTCTCCGTTCAGGGTCGGGCGGTTGGCCGCCGTTATACAGCCCACAAGTGGCCCCGCGCAGCGTGTCCGTCAGATTGCGCCCGCAGGGGTAAATTGGGTGGTACCACGAGACTCACGTCCCGTCCCTTTGCGTAGGGGCGGTTTTTTTTTGGCGAAACGGTACTACCAAAAGAGCCCACGGAGGTTTGCTTTCCTATGAAGATGAACGGCGGACAGATGGTTTGCGAAAGCCTGCTGCGAGAGGGCGTGGACGTGATCTTCGGCCTCCCCGGCGGAGCCATTCTTCCCCTTTACCAAACACTACCCGAGTTCCCTGGCCTGCGCCACATACTGGTGCGCCACGAGCAGGGCGCCGCGCACGCCGCCGACGGATACGCCCGCGCCACCGGACGCCCCGGCGTGTGTTGGGCCACTTCCGGCCCCGGCGCCACCAATCTCGTAACCGGCATTGCCACCGCGCAGATGGACTCCATCCCGATGGTCGCCATCACCGGGCAGGTGGGCCGCGCCGCCATCGGTAGCGATGCCTTTCAGGAAACCGACATCACCGGCATTACCCTGCCCATAACCAAGCACAATTACCTTGTGATGACCGCCGAAGAGATCCCCTCGGTCATCCGCGAGGCCTTCTACATTGCCTCCACCGGCCGGCCCGGACCGGTGCTCGTCGACATCCCCAAGGATGTCTTCACCGAAGAGGCCGAGTTCGTCTACCCCGACACGCCCGAAATGACCAGCTACAAGCCCAACCTCGCGCCCCACGCGGGGCAGGTCAGACGGGCCGCCAAGCTCATCAAGGAAGCCAAGCGGCCCGTCATCATCGCCGGACACGGCGTGATCCTGGCGCACGCCTACGACGAGCTGCGCGAGTTCGCCGAAAAGACGCAGACCCCCGTGATCACCACGCTCATGGGCGTAAGCTGCTTTCCCACCAGCCACGTGCTCTACGCCGGCTGGCCCGGAATGCACGGCATGGCCTATGCGAGCCTCGCCATAGAAGAGGCCGACCTGCTGATCGCGCTGGGAATGCGCTTCGACGACCGCATCACGGGCAATCCCGCGCTGTTCGCCCTCAATTCCAAAAAGATACACGTCGACATAGACCCATCCGAGATAGGCAAGAACGTGCCCGCCGACCTGCCGATAGTGGGCGACCTCAAGCTCACTCTCGCGGCCCTGAGCCGGCAAGTGGAGCAGGGCTCGCACCTCGACTGGCTGGGCCGAATCGACCAGTTGAAGCGCGAGCATCCGCTCGTCGACCCGAACGACGCCCAGGCGCTGCAGATCCGGTACATCATCCAGCAGATCGCGGAGGCGACGGACGGCGACGCGCTGATCGTGACCGGCGTGGGCCAACACCAGATGTGGGCCGCGCAGCACTACCCGTTCAAGCAGCGCAGCTCGCTCATCTCGTCCTGCGGATCGGGCGCGATGGGCTACGAGGTGCCCGGCGCGATGGGCGCCCAGGTGGGCCGCCCCGACAAGGTGGTGTGGTCCATCGCGGGCGACGGCGGCTTCCAGATGACCATGGCCGAGCTCGCCACCCTGGTCGAAAACCGCATACCCGTGAAGTTCGCCATCATGAACAACAACTGCCTGGGCATGGTCCGGCAGTGGCAGCAGCTCTTCTACGACAAGAGCTACGTCGCAACCAAGTACACCCACAATCCGGACTTCGTGAAACTGGCCGAAGCCTTCGGAATGCTGGGCTTGAGGGTGACCGACAAGCTCCAGGTGAGACCGGCAATCGAGGAGGCTATGAGCTACGACGGCCCCGCCGTGGTCGACTTCGTCGTCGAGCAAGAGGACAACGTGTACCCCATGATTCCAGCGGGCACCACCATCGAACAGCTGATGGAAGAGCCCACGCTCCAGAGGGTGAACAGATGACGATGACCGATTCCCTGAGCAGACACACCATCACCGCGCTGGTCAACGACAGGCCTGGCGTGCTCAACCGCGTGTCGAGCATGTTCCGGCGGCGCGGCTTCAACATCTCCAGCCTGGCGGTGGGGCAGAGCGAGCTGCCCGACCTCTCCCGCATGACCTTTGTCGTCGAGGGCGACCAGGCCGTGGTCGAGCAGGTCACCAAGCACCTTCACAAGCTCATAGACGTCGTGAAGGTCACCGACATGTCCAACGAGAATACGGTGACCAGGGAACTCGGCCTGATAAGAGTGCGCTCGAACTTCCAGACGCGCGGGGAGATTATGCAGATAGCGGACATCTTCCGCGCGAATATAGTGGACCTGGCGCCCGACTCGCTCATAATCGAGGTCACCGGCGACGAGGACAAGATAAACTCCCTGCAACACCTGCTGGGCGCCTTCGGCGTCCTGGAGGTGATGCGCACCGGCAAAATTGCGCTGAGCCGCGGCATGAACGCAGCCTCGTCGCGGGCCGCAGGCCAGGCCAGGGTGCGCGCGCCGCTGGAAACAGGCAGCGTCTGAACCGAGTTAGTCAGTTAGTCAGTTTTCAGTTCTCGGGTGTTGGGAGCGGTCTTGCAGGACTTCAGGAACCTCAAGGTATGGGAGAAGAGCCATAAGCTGACCCTAGAGGCCTACAGAATCAGTGGGCATTTTCCTCGTAGCGAAACATATGGATTGACCAGCCAATTCCGGCGTGCTGCCGCATAAATCCCTGCCAACATAGCCGAGGGCTGCGGACCTCTAATTCCAACGCACACCGCACTTACAACCGACCACTGAAAACTAACGTCTGACCACTAACCACTGGAGACCGCACTATGGTAAAGATGTACTACGAGAACGACGCCGACATGTCTCTGCTCGATGACAAGACGATCGGCATAATCGGATACGGCAGCCAGGGACACGCCCACGCCCTGAACCTGCATGACAGCGGGCTGACCGTGAAGGTGGGCCTGTACGAGGGCAGCCGCAGCAAGGCCAAGGCGGAGGAGGCCGGCCTGGAGGTGGGGCTGGTCGCCGACGTGGCCCGCGATTCCGACATCGTGATGATGCTGATTCCCGACCACCTGCAAGCGGAGGTGTACCGAGAGTCCGTCGCGCCGCACCTGCTGCCGGGGCAGACGCTGATGTTCGCCCACGGCTTCAACATTCATTACGACACCATCAATCCCGCCGACAACGTGGACGTTTCCATGGTCGCGCCCAAGGCGCCGGGCCACCGCATGAGAGAGGTGTTCACCAGGGGCTCCGGCGTGCCAGGCCTTCTCGCCGTGCACCAGGACGCCACCGGCAATGCCCACGGTGTTAGCCTGGCCTACGCCCGCGGAGTAGGCTGCACGCGCGCCGGCGTGCTCGACACGACGTTCAAGGAGGAGACCGAGACCGACCTGTTCGGCGAACAGGCCGTGCTGTGCGGCGGAGTCACGGCGCTCGTCAAGGCGGCGTACGAGACGCTGGTCGAGGCGGGCTACCAGCCGGAGTCCGCGTACTTCGAGTGCATGCACGAGCTCAAGCTTATAGTCGACCTGCTGTACCAGGGCGGCATGGGCTACATGCGCTACTCGGTGAGCGACACCGCCGAGTACGGCGACTACACCCGCGGCCCGGTGGTGGTTGACGAGCGCGTGAAGGACAACATGCGCGAGGTGCTGGCCCGCATCCAGGACGGCAGCTTCGCCCGCGAGTGGATCGCCGAAAACGACGAGGGCCGCCCACGCTTCGATCGGCTGCGCCGCGAAAACGCCGAGCACGAGATCGAACGGGTAGGCGAGGACCTGCGCGGAATGATGAGCTTCCTCAAAGACGCGGATTAGGGCGGGGGCGACGCAGGGGAAAACACCACGGTGACAACGCAAGCAGACATTCCCGACGGCGAGCGGATGGTCAAGCTCGAAACAAACGTCGAGACACTGATTCGCGACATGTCGGAAACCAGGACCGACATTCGAGAACTGCGTTCAGATGTGAAGGCCCTGCAATCCACGGTCGACCAGAAGATTAGCGGCCTTCAAGATAAGAGCGACCGCCAATATCAATGGCTGGTGGCCATCATGATCGGCATGTGGGTCACGATAGTGGTCGGCGTCATAGTCGCGTTTCTAGCTAATTCGTAACGCTCCCGGGCGACGACTTGGTCCATAGGTAAGCATACGGTAGACCTTCACCGACCGGCCGAAGTACAACACACACGGAATCGGAGTTGCGCAGGCTTCTGGACCTGAAGCAGGCTCTTAAGTCGATCTGATGAACCAATTTGGAGGCGCATGCTGGAGCTCACTACGCACGAGTTTCTGTAGTTGGCGCGATGTTACTCGAAGGCCGAGGGGTCTTCTGACGCCGAAATGGCAATTGTCCTTGTTCTGATCTCGTAGTACATAGTAAAGGCATAGCAGCAAAAGGAAGACCAACATGAACCGCAAGGAGACACCACACGTAGTTCGCCGCATTGGCCGGGTCCTGGCGAGGCTCGGCTCGGCGAACTGCGTTGCCCTTCGATAGGCATCCCTCGCACACCCGAAGCCAACCTTCGCAAATCAGACACGCACAGGAGACACTAATGTCGGATAACCGAGTAATTATCTTCGATACCACGCTGAGGGACGGCGAGCAGTCCGCCGGAATCGGGCTGACCACGCAGGAGAAGCTGGAGATCGCTAAGCAGCTCGACAGGCTGGGCGTGGACGTGATCGAGGCCGGATTCGCCGCGAGCTCCCCCGGCGACTTCGAGGCGGTGCAGACCATCGCGCGCGAGGTGCGCAGGCCCGTCATCGCCTCGCTCGCCCGCTGCGTGCTGTCGGACGTCGACGCCGCCTGGAACGCCATCAAGGACGCCGAGCGCCCGCGCATTCACGTCTTCATCTCAAGCTCCGACGTGCAGATAATGCACCAGCTGCGCCGCAATCCCGAAGAGGTCATGGAGATGGCCATTGCCTCGGTGGAACACGCCAAGACATACTGCGACGACGTGGAGTTCTCCCCGATGGACGCCACCCGCACGGACATCGACTACCTGTACAGGATGCTGGAAGCGGCCATAGACGCGGGCGCGACGACCATCAATATACCCGACACGGTGGGATACGTGATGCCCTGGGAGTTCCGCGAGCGCATACGGATGATCAAGGAGAACGTGCCCAACATCGACAAGGCGGTGCTGAGCGTGCATTGCCACAACGACCTCGGACAGGCGTCGGGCAACAGCCTGGCCGCCGTGGCCGAGGGCGCGCGCCAGGTGGAGGGCTGCATCAACGGACTCGGCGAACGGGCGGGCAACGCGGCGCTCGAAGAGGTCATCATGGCCCTTGAGACCCGCAAAGACCACTATGGCGTCGAGACCGGAATTGACACACGCCAGATATACCGCACCAGCAAGCTGGTAAGCGACATAACCGGCTTCATGGTGCAGCCCAACAAGGCCGTTGTCGGCGCCAACGCCTTCCGCCACGCCTCGGGCATCCACCAGGACGGCGTGCTGAAAGAGCGCACCACGTTCGAGATCATGGACCCCCAGTCCATCGGCTGGCCCAGCAACGAGCTGGTGCTCGGCAAGCTCAGCGGAAGGGCCGGACTGAGGTCGCGACTGGGCGAGCTGGGCTACAACCTGGAGCAGGACGAGCTGAACGAGGCATTCGAGGCGTTCAAGAACCTGGCCGACCGCAAGCCGGAGGTCACCGACGCCGACCTGATCGCGCTCATGTCGAGCCAGCGCCGCATCACCGACATTCCCTCCGTGTTCACGCTGGAACACATCCAGGTGTCGTGCGGCAACCACGAGGTGCCCACCGCCACGGTTACGCTGAGAGACCCGGACGACCGTGCGGTGACGGACGCCGCGACCGGCACCGGCCCCGTGGACGCCGTGTACAAGGCGATCAATCGCCTGGTGCACGTGCCCAACAAGCTGATCGAGTACAGGGTGGACTCCGTGACGGAGGGGATCGACGCGCTCGGCGACGTGACCATACGCATCGAGAAGGACGACAGGACCTACGTGGGGCGCGGCTCGGACACCGACATCATCGTGGCGAGCGCCAAGGCGTACATGAACGCCCTCAACCGGCTGCTGGCCACGCAGGACACGCGCCCGACCTTCGACGTGCCCACCTCGTAGAGCGGGATAGGCCAAGCGGGGTGCCCACACGTTTACGGCAAGCTGGGGGCGCCCCCATCGCAGTGACTGCGGCAATTGCCCAATGCGCCAGTCCCCACTTGTCATCGCCCTTTTGGATGAACGTCACCATCCTCCGGGCCACGATCCTCACCACCGTCCCCGCGAGAACCGCGTCGGCGCGCCCAAGCCAGCCGGCGGCGGTCTGGTGTTGATGGGCAGCCTGAATACAGACGACTAATCGCTGAGAGTGCCCCCATGAACGTCCAACCTAACAGGCTCTACAAGAGCACGACCGATTCCATGCTGTTCGGCGTCGCCGGCGGCATGGCCGAGTACTTCGGCGCCGACCCCACACTCGTTCGGGTGGCCTGGGTTTTGCTGACCCTGGCCTCGGCAGGTCTGGGCCTGCTCGCATATGTTATCCTTGCGATAGTCATGCCCAGGCAGACATTCGATTCCACGGCGGAGGAAAACTCTCAAGTGAATGAGTCTGAGGGCAGCGAACCCTCGTATACAGACACAAGACGGAGGACGGGACGGCTCAGCCTGCTCGGCCTTGTCCTGATTGCCATTGGCACTCTATTACTGTTGAACAGCCTTGGCGTCCTGTACTGGTGGAGGTGGGACGTCTTCTGGCCCTTGCTCCTCATCGCCGCGGGCGTGGCACTCTTGGCCGGACGCCTGACCAGAAGAGAGAATGGCTGACGATAGCCGGCGTCGTGGCTTCCCGCTTTTCCCCACGCTTCTCATCGCGCTGGGAGTGCTGCTGCTGCTCCAGACGACCGGGGTCGTTCAGTGGGAGGCCTGGTCGACCATATGGCGACTGTGGCCCGTGCTCATCATAGTGGTCGGCATTAACATCGCCTTCGGCAGTCGCATGCCCTGGCTGGCAGTAACACTCATAGCGCTCGTATTGATAGCGGCGGTGGGCATAGGAATCGCCATATCAAATGAGGTTCTCAGCGGCGCGGAATCGGTTGCCACGCTGGAAGAACCTCTGGACGGGGTGGAGACAGTTGACTTAATCATCGACCTCGGGGCGGGCACACTCTCTGTCGGCTCCCTGCCCGCGAACTCGGCCAACTTGGTAGAGGGCGAACTGAGGAGCTTTGGCACTTCGGAGGCGCGAACTTCCGTGACGCGCTCCGGAGACCACGCGGAGATCGAGCTCTCGACGGGTGGCTTCAGCTTCGACTTCTTCGGCAATGGCGACCGCCGCTGGGACGTCCGGCTGTCGCCGGCCCCCAGTATCTCCATTGACCTGGACACAGGCGCGTCGGCCCTGACACTGGACCTGACCAAATTGAACGTAAGCAAACTCTCGATCAGCGGCGGAGCGGTGGACCTCGAAATCCTGGCGCCGCAGGACGCGGGACATGTCAACATCGACATAGACGTGGGCGCCGCAAACGTCGACGTCGTAATCCCGGAGCTTGTTGGCGCGAGAATAGACGCCGACCTGGGACTCAGTGGCCTGTCCATCGACGAAACGCGCTTCCCCAAGGCGGGGGGCGTGTACGTGTCCAGAAACTTCGACACCTCCGCCAACAGGATCTACCTGGAAATCGACGCGGGCGCGTCCAGCGTCGATATACGCTGACCTCCCAAACTACTAACAAAAAAGGAGTAGATATGGCCCCCAAAACGATGTTCGAGAAGATCTGGGACAGCCACGTCGTTCACGACGAGCCCGGACAGCCGGCTATTCTATACGTGGACCTGCACCTGGTGCACGAGGTCACCTCGCCACAGGCGTTCGACGGCCTCCGTATGGCGGGCCGCCCCGTGCGCCGCACCGACCTTACCGTCGCCACCGCCGACCACAACACGCCCACCTGGGACTTGGCGCTGCCCATCACCGATCCCATCGCCAAGCAGCAGCTCGACGCGCTCTCTAAGAACTGCGAGGAGTTCGGCGTTACGCTGTACGACAGGTACAGCCCGCTGCAGGGCATCGTCCACGTGATCGGGCCGGAGCAGGGCTACACCCAGCCGGGCAAGGTCATCGTGTGCGGCGACAGCCACACCTCCACGCACGGCGCATTCGGCGCGTTCGCCATTGGCATCGGCACCAGCGAGGTCGAGCACGTGCTTGCCACCCAGACGCTGCGGCAGTTCAAGCCCAAGACCATGGAGGTGCGCGTGGACGGCGCCCTCCACAGCGGCGTTACGGCCAAGGACGTAATCCTGAGCATCATCGGCAAAATCGGCGTCGCGGGCGCGTCGGGCCACGTCATCGAGTACACCGGCGAGGCGATACGCTCGCTCTCGATGGAGGGCAGGATGACGGTCTGCAACATGTCCATCGAGGGCGGCGGACGCGCCGGTATGGTCGCGCCCGACGACACGACCTTCGAGTACGTGCGCGGCAGGCCGCAGGCCCCCCAGGGCGAGGACTTCGAGGCAGCCGTCGAGCAGTGGCGCAAGCTGTCGACCGACGAGGGCGCCGTTTACGACAAGTTAGTCGAGATCGACGGTGCGGCGCTGGAGCCGCACGTAAGCTGGGGCACCAACCCCGGCATGGTCGCGCCCGTTTCCGGCCGCGTGCCGGACCCCAACTCGTTCGACGACGAGGGCGACCAGCGGTCGGCGGTGCGCGCGCTGGAGTACATGGGCCTCGAACCGGACACCCCCATCCAAAGCATCCCGCTGGACCGCGTGTTCATAGGCTCGTGCACCAACTCCCGCATCGAGGACCTGCGCGTCGCGGCCGAGGTGGCCAAGGGCCGCAAGGTGAGCGACAGCGTATACGCGATGGTCGTCCCCGGTTCGGCAGCCATAAAGCAGCAGGCCGAGGAAGAGGGCCTGGACGCCATCTTCACGGACGCCGGGTTCGATTGGCGCGTTGCGGGCTGCTCCATGTGCCTCGGCATGAACCCCGACATCCTCCAGCCCGGCGAGCGCTGCGCCTCGACGTCCAACCGCAACTTCGAGGGACGGCAGGGCAAGGGCGGACGCACCCACCTGGTCAGCCCGGCGATGGCGGCAGCGGCGGCAATCGCCGGCCACTTCGTCGACGTCCGGGAGTGGTAGAGGAGCCAGGGCAAGGCAGGCTTCTCGGCAAGCCGGTAACTGTCACAATTCATGCCCAGGTACAGATGGACGAACGGCACATCGCCACTCAGGATGCGCTCGACGCCGCCGATACAGGGGAAGTTATCGAGAGATACCCAAGCGGTAGGTCTATTCCCAACGAACTAGTCCTGGGATGGGTTGATTCCGGGCCGCTCCACGTCGTTCTGTCGTATAGCGAGGACGGCAAAAGGGCCGCGGTTTTGACCGCCTATCCACCGGATCCAAACAGATGGCAGCCTGACTTCAAGAGGAGGTTGCGATGAAGTGCTTCGTGTGCAAGTTTGGCGAGATTGAGCCCGGAGTTACCACATACAACCTGAACCACGACTCCATGACGCTCGTAGTGAAAAATGTGCCGGCCGGCGTGTGCGACGCCTGTGGCGAGGGCCACCTGGAGCCGGAAGTGTCGGTGCGACTGCAGGAAATCGTCAAGGAAGCCAGGATTGCAGGCGTAGAGTTCATGGTGCGAAAGTACACGCCTGCCCGAACTCCACATAAGGCGAACGGCGTCCGACGGCAACCCGTGGAAGAATTTCTCGCAAAGCTGAGTCTTTCCACAAATCAATACACGAAGAAGGCGCACTCGAACGGATTTCGCCTCTATGTCAATGCTTCCAGCCGGCCACGGCGGTTTGGGTATGTGAGGCTCAACAAGTCAAGAGAATACGCCGGAATGCTGGTGGTGTACGCGAATGGAGACTTCAGCGACCCAGAGAACAGATTCACCTCCCAACCAAAGAACCCCAGGGATGCCCTCTACAGGTTCCGTCCGCACGACGAAGAGGCGATGAGCTACGCCGCGAGAGTCGTCAGGTCGGCGTATCAGAGCAAAATGTGAGAGGTCGGGGTGAAACGGCGATGCGAGTTCAAGAACACTCCCAAACGGCGCAGGACTTCATCGTTGACGCCAACCGAGAGTTTGCGTCAGGCGATCTCGTACAGGGGTCGGAGAAGCTGTGGGGGGCCGCCTCCCACGCGGTGATGGCGGTTGCCCAACAGCGAGGGTGGAGCTCCCGCTCCCACCGCTCCCTGAAGAACGCCGCCATTCAACTCTCACGCGAGCAGAACGATCCGACGATAGAGGCCTACTTCGCCGTTGCGGAAAAGTTCCACAGGAATTTCTACCACGATGACATGGAGGACTGGGAGCGTGACGCCGACAGGCCGCTCGTCGAACGCTTTGTCACACGGGTGCTGTCGCTCCTGAAACAATGAGAACCTCTTGGACGCCAATACAGTACTGACTGTATGGCTGATATTGTCCGGCCTCGGGCACCTGGCCCTCATGGCGGTGATATGGAGTAACCCGGCGTTCACCGGAATGCGAATACGGCGACTCGTCGTTGGAGCGGGCTGCTGGTACATGGCGTTTCGCCTGCAGTTCTGGAGCTTCGAGGGGTGGCTTGGATCGATATTGACCGGCACAACCTGGTTCGTTGCCGTGGCAGGCACACTCCTCCTGCTGGGCTCTTACGTCATGTATCGGGCCGGAAGAGACCTGGACAAGTTTCCGTGAACAACGTTCTGAAATCGCACTGTATGCGATCCTTGCTAACAGCAGGCCCGGACTAACCGCTGATGGAAGACCGACCCGGCTTTGCCGTGGCCGCCATCAGGGCGGCGGTGCTGGACGGAAGCATCTACAGGGGCTTGAACGAGGCTCCCGAGCACATGCTTCGGGCGTTGGGCGTCGTTCTCCTCGTGGCGCTGGCATTCGGAGTCGGGGTGCAGAACACGCTACCGGTGTCGGACGAAGGCCCGCGGTGGCTGGCCGTGCTCATTCCCGCCAGCACCACCGTCATCGGCTGGATTGTCTGGTCCTACACCGCCTTCGGCGTGAACGCGCTGATGCTGGGCGCGCAGGCGACCAGCAGCCGGCTGCTACAGCGGGGCATCGGCCTTGCGCACGCGCCCGGGGTGATGCTGGTCTTCACCGGGCTTCCCATCACCCTGGGCCTTCCCGAAGGCGTGTCGTTCATCTACCTGTTCGTCACGATGACCTGGATGCTGCTGGCCGCCGTGGTCGCCGTCAGGGAGATCCAGGGCGAGGGCTGGGTGAAGGCCATCATCCCGACCGCCGTGGGCTGGCTTGTCGGCCAGTTCGTGCTGCGGATAGTGATCTTCAGGCTGCTGACCGACCAGGGGGCCTGAACACCGAGGCGCAAGCCGTCCGAGCAGCGATCGCACCCCACAGGGCAGGATTGTGACCTGTACCAACGAAGCACCGGTGTGAACCGGCCACGCCCGAGACGCGATCTCTGAGCGGTTGGCGCGCCTCGTTCGCGTTGCCATTGGCGGCAAGCGGTGTTAGACTCGGTTGACTTCGCCCTTCGGCGGAGTTTCGGTCCCGTATCGGAGGGCGTTTTGGCGAAATCCATGCGCAAGAATGGCATCTTCTACGGCTGGTTCGTGCTGGCCGCGACCTTCTTCGCGATGTTCATGGTTACGGGCGCTCGCAACGGCTTCGGCACGTTCATCATCCCCATGGGCGACGAATTGCAATGGGATAGGGGGACCATCTCCCTCGCCATCGCCATCGGCTGGCTGTGCAACGGCGTCAGCCAGCCATTCCTCGGGCGGCTGTACGACCGCTACGGTGGCCGCACGGTGATATCCGTCAGCCTGCTGGTGGTCGGCACATGCACCATGCTGCTGAGCCAGGTCAACGACATGTCCGTGTTCGGCCTCTTCGTGCTGGACAGGTTCTGGTTCCTGGTTGGAATCTACGGATTCGTCATTTCAGTAGCGTCCGGCGGCGCGTCCCTCGTAACCATCCACGCCGTTCTCGCGAGGTGGTTCTCCCGCAAGCGCGGCCTCGCCATCAGCATCAGCACGGCGGGGGCGTCTGCCGGCTCGCTGGTGCTGGTGCCGTTCGCCGCGTACATGATCGAGCTGGCGGGCTGGCGCAATACTTGGATCATACTGGGCGCGTTCGTGGTATTCTTCGCGCTGCCCCTGGCCTGGATGCTGGTCAGGAACGACCCCAGCGAGATGGGCGAGCAGCAGGACGGCGACGCTGCGCCCGGCGAGGGCGGCGCGGGCAGGGCGAATGCGGCGCGGCGCGGCCCGCTGGAAGTCGACTATTGGCGCGACGCGCTGAAGTCGGCTCCCATCTGGCAGCTCACCGGCGCCTACTTCGTTTGCGGCATGACGACGGCCATCATATCCGCGCACTACATCCCCTTCGCGGTGGAGAGGGGCATCGACCCTCGCGTCGCGGCGCTGGCGTTCGGCATGATGAGCGCGCTCAACATCGCGGGCGTGCTGGCGGCCGGCTGGATTTCGGACAAAGTAGGCCGCAAGAACGTTTTGGCCTTCATATACGCGGGCCGCGGCCTGGCCTACGTGGCGCTGCTTACGCTGCCCGGCGCGTGGGGAATATGGATCTTCGCGGTGATTGCCGGCTTCTCGTGGATCGCGTCGGCTGCGCTCACCTCGTCGCTCACCGCCGACATCTACGGCCTGCGGACCATGGGCACGCTTGGCGGCACCTCGACGTTCGCACACCAGATTGGCGGAGCGGTCAGCATATACATGGGCGGAGCGCTGTTCGACTTGTTCGGGTCGTACACGGTGCCTTTCACCATAGCGGGCTCGCTGCTCATCGGCGCGACGGTAGCGGCGTTCAGCATCAGCGAAAAGAAGTACTCGGCCAAGTTCCAGCAGGCGCCCTCTCAACAGCCTTTGCCGACCGTAGCCGGCGGCTGAGGACAGGCCCATGCCGCCTCTGGCGATTCCCTTTCACCATTCGGAGCCTGCCGACCCCGCTCTGCTCGAATGGATGCGCCATCAGATAGACGCAATGGTTGGCCTCGGCCCCGCGGCAATAGCCGTGATGCTGGGCTTGCTGATCCTGGCCATTCCCCTCGGCATAGCGATCGCGTACTGGGCCACCCGCGCGCGGCAGCGCGGCGGGGGAGCGTAGCGCAGGGGGGCCGGTTTGGAAACCTGCGTTTGGTCGTCAATGCCGACCAACAGGCACACGCCCCCGGGGCTAGGTGAGGGTGAAGACGTCGAAGTGTCGCCATCGGAGGTGAACCATGGGCAAGAGTTGGCCGGTTCAAGACGCCAAATCCAGGTTCGGCGAGCTTCTCGACGCGGCGCTCGCAGAAGGGCCGCAAATCGTGACCAAGCACGGAGTGGAGACGGCCGTACTGGTTCCTATCGGCCAGTGGCGCAGGCTAGAGAATAATGCCACGCGCAACCTGAAGGAACTTCTTCTCGCTCCGGAGGCGCGCACCGACCAGTTGACACCGCCCCGTCGTCGGCATCGCCGCAGGCCGCCCGTGATCTTGGACTAGCGCCTCTTGTACCTACCGGATACTAACGTAGTCTCGGAACTGCGACTGTCTCGTCCGCACGGCGCCGTACTTGACTGGCTTGCCAACGTAGCCGCGGAGCAACTCTTCGTGTCGGCAGTCACCATTGCGGAAATACAGGCTGGGATCGAATTGACACGAGAGCAGGACGAGACCAAAGCGGACGAACTGGAGGCCTGGTTGGATGAGGTCCCGGTGTCCTACAACGTACTGCCGATGGATGCGCTGTCTTTCCGGGAGTGGGCACGTCTCATGCACAGGCGGACTCGCACTTTGAGTGAGAACGCCATGATAGCGGCGACAGCAACTACCAACCGCCTCACAGTTGTTACTCGTAACGTGCGCGACTTTGCTCTGTTAGAGGTTGAGGTAGTCAATCCCTTCGAAAGAGTCTAGGCTCTAACCTTCAACCTCACTGCGCCTCGGCTCCCCCTACTGCTCGTTGATGGTGATGGTCGTTATGGCGTCGCCGGGCGTCCTTGCCCTCTGCGGGTCCCGCTCCGAGACTGCCAACAGCACGTCCAGGCCCTCCACCACCTTGCCGAACACCGCGTGGCAGGACTCGACCGAGCAGTCCTTCTCGGAGCCGTCGGGGTTGAAGCCGTCGAGGAACGGCGTAGGCACGAAGGTCAGGAATATCTGGCTGCCATTGGTGCCGCTTCCGTTGCGCACACCGGAGTTCGCCATGGACACGATGCCCGGCGAGTCGTGGCGCAGGTCGGGGTGGAGCTCGTTGTCGAAGCGGTAGCCCGGTCCGCCCATGCCGGTCCCCGTGGGGTCGCCGGTCTGGGCCATGAAGTTGGGGATCACCCGGTGGAAGGTCACGCCGTCGTAGTAGCCCTCGCGAGCCAGGAACACGAAGCTGTTGACCGTGACGGGCGCCTTGTCGGCGTAGAGCTCGATAACGATTTCGCCGCCCTTGGCCAGTTCTATGGTGGCCGTGTAGCTCTTGGCGGTATCTATCGCCATCGCGGGCGGGGAGTCGTACTGCTTTGGGGTCATCGAGGCCTCCGTTGGCTGTGGTTGCGGCGGCTGCGCGGTCGCGGCTGCCGGTTGTTGCGGCGGCTGCGCGGTGGCAACCGCCGGTGGTTGTTGCGGCGGCTGCGGCGTAGCCGTGGGTTCGGCTTCCGCTCCGCACGCCGCGGCGGCGACTAGCGCCAGCGCGAGCAGCAGTCCCGCGGCCCAGGCTACCGGACGCGCCAGGCGGCTGGCGGCTGCGGCGGTTTGCTTGCGCTCGGTGGGCGCGATCCTATGGTCTAGCATCGGCGTTTGCGTTCCTCCGTGCAATGC
Source organism: Dehalococcoidia bacterium (assembly GCA_965226695.1). Lineage (GTDB taxonomy): Bacteria > Chloroflexota > Dehalococcoidia > Lucifugimonadales > CATOSD01 > CATOSD01. The sequence continues at coordinate 756,534 of OZ245405.1, read as the reverse complement.
TTCGAAAGCGGCGGCCGGCATTCGCGGCACGCCACTATTCGCCCAGGCAAGTGTAGGCGGCCGACATAATGCTGTCTACGTCGATCTCGTACTCATTATACAGCTCGGAGCGGTTGCCCGACTGTCCGAAGCCGCTGACACCCAGCGGGAGCGACCTGGTGTTGATAGCGCCGCCGAGCCACGCCAGCGAGTGGGGGTGCGCGTCGACTATCGTCACCAGCGGCGCGGCGCGCTCGGCCAGCGGCACCACGTCGGCCATGAACGTGGACCGGTCGGGGCCGGATTTCATCTCCGCGCGCGCGGCCTCCTGGTAGCGCCGGTAGAGCGGGCCGGGTCCGGTGACGCTAACGACGTTGGCGTACACGCCCTCCCCCAGCAGCAGCTCGCTCGCCCTGACCGCCTCCGGCACCATCGCGCCGCTGGCGACGAGGTGTACCGCGTTCTCGCCAGGGTGGTAATCGTTCTCGCCGCTCCTGTCCAGCAGCCGGTACGCGCCGCCGAGAACCTGCTTGCGCATACGCTCGCGCTCCGGGGTGTGTTCGGCGGGCACGGCGAACAGGCTCTGGTCCACGCGCTTGCTCGTGAGCCTGAGGTAGGTGGAGTTGCGGCGCGTGCGCACGTTCTCCAGGGCGTCGAGCATTATCCACTCCAACTCCTGGCCGAAGCACGGCTCGTAAAAGGCGACCTCTGGCATCTCCACGCCGATGGACGGCGTCATAAGGGACTGGTGCGCGCCGCCCTCAGGCGCGAGCGTAATGCCGGAAGGGGTGCCGACGGCGATGAACTTGGAGCCGGAGTAGATGCTGTAAACGAACGCATCGAGGCCCCGCCTCACGAACGGATCGTAAAGCGTGCCTATCGGGTACAGCAGCTCGCCGTCCATCTCGTGGGCGAGACCAAGCTGGCCCAGCATCATGAACAGGTTGTTCTCGGAAATGCCAAGCTCTATGTGCTGGCCGTGGGGCAGCTCTTCCCACTTGAGCGCCCGGAGTATGCCCTCCTCCGGCAGCGGTCCGGATTCGCCGCGAGCCCACACTCCCGCCTTGTTGATCCAACCGCCGAGGTTTGTCGAGCTCGCGACGTCGGGGCTTACGGTGACGATGCGCTCGGATACCTCCGGCAGGTTTCTCGCTATGTCCGTAAGAATCAGCCCGAAAATCTGCTGTGTGGAGATGTTGCCGCGGTGGGGCCGCTCGAAGTCGGGCGGAACAGGCGCCAGAGCCGGGGTCGCGCGCCGCCGCTTCGGGGCCTCCAGGCGCCGCCTCGTATCGGCGCACAGCCTGCCTCCGGGGCTGTTCGGCTCCAGCTCGTCCCAGGTCTCCTTCTCGCCGACGCCCAGCTCCTGGCGCAATTGCTCCATCTGCAGGCGCGAAAGCGTGACGGTGTGATTCTGGGGGTCGCCCACCGAGGGCAGCCTCCAGCCCTTCAGGGTGTAGGCGAACACAACGTTGGGGCCGCTTTCCACGTCGGCCTTGGAGAAGGCCTCGCGCAGCGTGGCGAAGTCGTGGCCGCCCAGGTTGTGGAACAGCTCGCGCAGCTCGCGGTCGCTCCAGCGCCCCAGAAATCGGCTCATGTCCTTCGGGTAGCGGCTCGACTGCGGCAGCCACTCCCGCAGCGCCCGTGGCGAGAGACGCAACAGCCGCTGGTAGAGCTCGTTGGGCATCTCGTCTATGCACACGCGCAGCAGCTCGCCGTTGGGTTCCTCGAACGCCGCCTGTAGACGGCTGCCGTACTTGGCGTCCACCACGTTCCAGCCGTTGGCGGCGAACATTTCCCGCCAGGCCCGCACACGTATGCCCGGGATAACCCTGTCCAGGCTCTGGCGGTTCAGGTCAACGACCCACAGCACTTGCGACAAGTCGCTCATTGCCGGCTCGGCGATGGCCTCCCAAACGGAACCCTCGTCAAGCTCCGCGTCGCCCACCACACTGATGTAGCGCACCTTATGGAGGTCCACGCCGTGCATCCGCGTCTGGGCGTACTCGTGGGTGAGCGCGGCAAAGTTGGGGGCTACAGCCCCAAGCCCCACCGAGCCGGTGGAGAAGTCGACAGGGTCGGGGTCCTTGGTGCGGCTGGGGTACGCCTGCAGCCCGTGGAAGGCCCGCAGCTGCGTCAGGTACTCGCGGTCCAGGTTGCCCAGCAGGTACTGGATGGCGTGAAAAACGGGCGAGGCGTGGGGCTTTACCGATATCCTGTCGCCGGCGTTCATGAAGTCGAAAAACAGCGAGGTCATCAGCGTCACGATGGAGGAACTGGACGCCTGGTGACCGCCCACCTTGCCCCCGTCGGGGTTTAGGCGCACCTCGTTGGCGTGGTAGACCATCTGCATCGACAGCCACAACACCTTGTCCTGTATCTCGGTGAGCGCGCGGTCGCGCTCTTCGATGTCGGCTGGAGCCTCTTGAGTCACCTGTGTTGCCATGCGACCCTCCTTGTAGCGCTGCCGCTCCGTCCGCGCGGGCGGGGCGTTTCTGACGCCCCAGCCGGACCGGTTACGCCCGGCCGAGATACGGCGCGGCCCAGCCCAGCCCCTCGTTCGTGGAGGTCGCGGGCCGGTACTCGCAGCCAATCCAGCCCTGGTAGCCCACCTCATCCAGCAGGCCAAGCAGGTACGGGTAGTTTATCTCGCCGGTGCCCGGCTCGTTTCGCCCGGGATTGTCAGCTATCTGCACGTGCCGGATTATGTCCAGGTTGGCCCGAATCGTCCGCGCGAGATCACCCTCCATAATCTGCATGTGGTAGATGTCGTGCTGGAGAGCGAGGTTGTCGGAGCCGACCTCCTCGATTATAGAACGCGCCTGCGCCGACGAGTGCAGGAAAAAGCCGGGTATGTCGACGGTGTTGTTGATCGGCTCGGTCACCACCAGGACCCCCACCTCGGCCAGGCTGTCGGCGGCGAAGCGCAGGTTGGCCGCGAACGTCTCCCGGAGCGTTCCAGCCGGCACGTCCGGCGGAGCTATGCCGGCCAGGCAGTTCACACGCTCGCAGCCCAGGGTGGAAGCATACTCTACGGCAAGGGCCACGCTTTCTCGGAACTCGTCCACACGGTCGGGCAGGCACGCAATGCCCCTGTCGCCGGCATTCCCGTCGCCCGCTGGCATATTGTGGAGAGCGAGCGTCAGCCCGTGCTCTCGGAGCCTGTCGGCAATATCGCGCTTGTCATACTCGTAGGGGGACTGGAACTCGACGCCCTGAAAGCCCGCGCTCGCGGCCGCCTCGAACCGGTCCAAAAAGTCGACTTCGTTGAACAGCATACTCAGGTTTGCGGCAAGGCGCGGCATCGCGGGAACCCTCCTCGGGCCGGAATGTCGGAACGTGTGAATACCAGAAGAATATAGGGCGCTTGCTCACGGCGTCAAGGCGCCACGCTAACCGGCGACGGCGGGTTCTCCGATCCAATGCACGTTGCGGGCGGCCGCGGTTGCCGCGCGGTAGAACCTCTCATCGGCGGTCCAAAGTTCGCATCCACGACGACACGGCCGTTCACTATATGTTCCTGGACTCACGGGACTGTCGAATGAACTCGACCGAGTCCCCCTGGAACACTCTATCCCCAAGAATCTCGTCGCGACTCGCCTCCAGCTTCGCGAACGAGAACCTGCCGGATAGCAGGCCATCGGCCTCGTCCTTCGCCAACTCCCGTTCGATGGCAGTCTGGCAATAAAGCCGCATACTCACGCCCTTGAGCGCGGCCACCGCCTTCAGCCGCCGTTGTATGGGTGCGTCGAGGTCCAGGGTGAGCCGCTTCTTCTCTACTGTCATAGCTGATCCCCTTTGAGGTGAATTGCCTGGAGCGAGAATAGCGTAAATGCAGAAATACATCAATGCGCCTGGTTGACCCAGACCGGACGCATACCTACACTGCCAGCATGGTCGAGCGCACGAGCCAGATACTCACAACAGCGGATTTCGTCGATATGATGACCGACCTCGACGGCGTAACCGAAGAGGCAAGGGACGAGGAGTATACTCTCCCTTCTAACCTCGCTATCTCCAACGCAAAGCTCTTGCTGGAGCGGCTGTATCAGCTCGCGCAAAGGCGATACGAAGTCTACCCCACACCGGATGCCGAAGTCGCTATTGACGCTCCCGGCGATGGATGCTCAGTTGTGCTGCTGTGCGACTCCAGCGGCGGCGTCCTGTGCATGGCCAACTTGCCCGATGGGAATTGCCGCAAAGCGTACTCCACCGCCGATTCGCTGCCCGACAGCTTCATTCGCAAATCGCTTGGCAGGGTTGGCGCCAGTTAAGCGTTGCTCCCCGACATTCCTGAGGGTGTTGCGCAAAGCAGGCTACACCATCGGCCCCCCACGCCCCCTCACCGCTCGGTCGACACGTGCAGCGTCTCGCCGTCGGTGACGAAGCGCACGTCGCCGCGCTCGAACGTCTTCAGCACCATCTCCGGGCTGACGTAACGGCCCAGCTCCTCCAGCGTCTCGGCGTGGGGATGTCCGAAATGGTTGCCGGCGCCGGCCGATACCACGGCCACGGAGGGGCGCACGGCGTCCAGAAAATCCCTCGAAGACGACGTGCGGCTCCCGTGGTGGCCCACCTTCAAGACGTCGCTCTCCAGGTCCCGGCCGGCGGCGGCGAGCGCCGCCTCGGCCTCGCTGAACATGTCGCCCGTGAGCAGAAAGCTCACCTCGCCGTAGCTCACCCTCACAACGACTGAGGCGTTGTCCACGTCGGACTCGGTGCCGCTGAGAAGACGTGAGGGCGGCCCCAGCACCTGCACGACCACGCCGTCGCCCGTCTCGATTCGCTGGCCGGGTACAGCCTCCAGCACCAGCGCACCCTCCTCCGCCGCCAGTTCGCGCCAAGCGGCGTAGACGGGGCCGTCGTACTCGACCGGACGCTCCAGCACCGCGCCAACTTCGTAGCGCTCCATCGTCTCCAGCAGGCCGGTCAGGTGGTCGGCGTTCGGATGCGTCAGCACCACCAGGTCCAGCGTCCGGTCGCCCGGGGGCATATGCTCGCCGAGAAACCGCACCATGTCCAGCCGGCCGGGGCCGCCGTCCACCACTATCTGGCGATTCAGAGGCGTGGAGATGTAGGCCGCGTCGCCCTGCCCTACGTCCACGAACACCACCTCGAGCACGTCGCCGGGGCGCAGCAACGCCGCGGCCCACAGAAGAGCGGCTATCGACAGGGCCAGGGCGTTGGCCCACCAGGGCACCCGCACGCCGCCGAGGGCGTGCGCAACGCCGGCACGCATCGCCTCCGCCAGCCGCGCGAGCGCTCGGCGCACCGCCCCGCGAGAGGCGAACAGCACGAGCGCACCGTAGTAGCCCCACACCAGGAAGGGTGCGACGCGGCCCACCTCGATTGACGCCGCTGGCAGCCGGGCGAACAGACCGACGACGAGGGCGACGTAGCCGCCGACCGCCCAGGACAGCAGCCCGACGATCTGCCCGGGCAGCGGCGCCGCGAGACCGGCCACTGCTGTCGCGGCGTACAGCGCCAGCGCCAGGGGCAGCGCCGGCAGGATGAGCGGCGTGGCCAGTATGCCCACCAGGGAAACGCGCTCGAAGTGGAACGCGAGCAGCGGCAGCGTGGCGATGGTGGCCGCGATCGAAACGCCCACAGCGTCCGCGAGCCACGCCATGGGGCCGGCGGACTCGCCCCGTTCGTCCTCGTCCCGCGCACCGAACGGCGACGCGCCAAAACGCGGCCAGAGCAGCGCTATGCCGGCGACGGCGGCGAAGCTGAGCTGGAACGAGACGCTCCACAACACACCGGGGCTGAGCGCGACCATCACCGCGGCAGCCAGGCCCAGCGCCGGCATCACCGTGCCGGGCCGGCCCAGCAGCCGCGCGGCGAGGAACACGCTGCCCATGGCCGCCGCCCTTACCACGGAAGGCGACGCTCCGGCCAGCAGCGCATACATCCATACCAGGAGGAACGGCGCGAGCAGGTAGAGCCGGTGGCGACGCCCGAAGAGCCACGCGGAGGCGGACATGCTGATACCGAGCAGAACGCCCACGTGCAGCCCCGATATGGCAAGCACGTGGGCCGTTCCGTAACACGGAAGTCTTCCACCAGGTCGTCCGGCAGGCCGTCGCGCATACCCAGCAACAGCGCCTGTCCCATGGAGGCTTGCGGCTCGGCCACGGATGCGGCCAGGGAGCGAGCCAGTCGCCAGCGGACGGCGTGGAGCGCCCGGTAGAACGGCGATCCCTCTCCCTCTCCGAGCAGCTCCACGCTCGGGAATCGCATGACGGTGTGAATTCCCTGTCTCGCGAGGTAGGCAGGGTAATCAAAGTCGTCGAACGGCTCAGGCGCTTCCAGGTCGCCCTTGAGCAGCAGCCTGTCCCCGTACCGGAAGTAGGGCCTGTCTCGCAACTCCACCATGCGCGGCGACTCGCGCAGCGTGACCAGCGCGGTCGCTTCGGCGGCCGCCCAGCCACGGCCGTCGTCCACACCGTCGACGCGGAGCCTGAGGCGGGTGTGCGCTCCCGACGGCTCCGGCGCGCCCTCCACCGTGCCACGCACCAGCACCGCGCCGGTGTCGTGGTACGGGGTAAGGGGGTCGGCGCCGCCCGGCTCGGCCGCCTCAGCGCGGAGTGCGCCGAGCAACAGCGCGAGCGCCAGCAGCCCGGGCAGCAGGGAGCGGCGAGCGGAAGCGAGCAGCGCGGTCCCCAACACGCCGGCGAGCGCGAACAGGGCCAGCGCCGCGAGCGCGGCCTCCCATCGCGCGCCCAGAAGCACGCCCGCCGCGAAGGCGGCGGAAAGTAGGGCCAGCTTCATCGCAGCACCGTGTCACTCCCGCTCTCGGAGACCCTTACCCGAAATCTCCTGTCACGGTGTCGGGGAGATCCCGGCGCGGTAATGTTCGTACCAATCGCTGGAGAAGACGTTGTCCGGATCCATTCGGCGCTTCAAGCCCAGGAACTGAGTGAAACGCGGATATGCGCGCACCAACTGATCGCTGGTAGCGAAGCGGTTGTAGGTCAGGAAGTAGCTCCCGCCAAACGAGAGCGCGGCCTCGATCAGGCCTCTCAGGGCGTCCGCCACGCCCTGCACACCAGGCGGCGTATGTTCGACGTGCAGGTTGAAGACGATGCAGGCGTACCGGCGCGCAGCCCAGCCGAGCAGCGTCTCGTGCTCGGGTTCGATGAGCCGGATCGTGCCGTATATCACGTTCGAGCCGTGGGCGGTCAGCACTTCGCGCGAGGCATCCATGAATCCGGCGAGCGCCTCCAGTGGCACGTACAGCTCCGTGATAGTCTCCGAGCCTGGACTCGTGGCGCCGGCAGCGGCATCCAGCGCGACGTGGTAGCCATCGATGTACGTGCTCATCTGGAAGTCGTCGGAGTCGTAGGTCTGGCCGCTCGTGCTCGTGTAGAAACGGACGTACTCCTCGAAGGCCCTCGCCTTGTCGACGTGCGCCAGGTGAATGAGTTTCGTCCAGTCCTCACTGGAGAGGGTCACGTTCGTTCCGCCCCCGTTCGACGGCGCTGCATCGGTAGGGCGGTAGCATGAGAAGACCCCCTGGCGCAGGAAGCCCCCGGACGAGTCGTCCGTCATGTACTGAAAGTCCCCGTAAGTGAAACCGTCGTCGATGCGCGAGCGAAAGGCGTCGGGCAGCCCCTCGACGTCGAAGACTTCGACCACGCGCTCCAGTCGATGCCGCGGTTGCAGCCGCAGGCGTATCGACGTGATGACACCGAACAGCCCGTATCCACCGATAGCCGCCCGGAACAGCTCGCCGTTCGCGGAGCGGCTGCACTCGCGGAGCTCTCCATCGGAATCGACGAGCGTGAAGGACTCGACGTCCTGCACAATGGGCTGAAACCGCAGGCCGCGCCCGTGGCCGTTAGCGGCGACCGCTCCTCCCAGACTGAGCCGGTCCGCGCCCGTCTGCTTTTGCACGATGCTCCACTTCGGGCCGTCGCCGTTCTGCATCGCCCGCAGCTCCGGCACAAGGTCGGACCACAGGATGCCTGCCTCCACGTCGACCATGCCCCGGTCGCGATCCACTCCCAGCACTCGGCTCATCGAGCGCATGTCGAGCAGCGTCCCGCCGGTGAGGAACTGCTGCCCGCCCATGGAGTGGTAGCCTCCGGCTATCGCCATCCGCCCGCCGGTCTCCCGGGTCCGGCGAACCGCGGCCTGCACCTCGGCCGCCGACCGGGGACCCACAACCTCGGAGACTGTCGTCTCGTTCAGTTTCGAGTGGATGTCGTTGACGATTGTCGAGGGCAAGCCGCGGCCTCGGGATGGCTGAGCTGAGCCTTGCACGGAGACGCCTATTCCTCCAGCGGCACGTCAACTTCCAGCAGGCCGGCGTACTGCTGGCAGCCGTAGACGTCCATGTCCTCGAATTCGCCCGCCGCTATCGGCCGCACCAGCGTGCACTTGAAGGACCACCCCCTGTCGAACGCAATGAAGTTGCACTGCGACTCCGGAACGTCGTACAGCCGGGCGAACAGCTTGGCGTCTATCGCGCCCGTGTCCCTGACGCGGCGGTAGATGGTCTCGTTCTCGAACAGGATGTCGAGCGTGACCTCGAACGGCCCGGCGTTCTTGCTCCTGATAACGTATGCGAGGTTTTTGAGCTTTGCCATGCGCGCACCCTCCTAAAGGTCCACAATCTCGATGTCACAGCACTCCATCGGGTCGTCCGGCTCCAGCAGGTGCCACACGCTGAACCTGTACACGGGGCCGTACTCGATGTCGGAGGGCGAGTAGGGAAACGCGAAGTTGCCCGTGGTGTGGATACGTCCCGGGTAGTTGTAGTGCAGCAGTTGGGCGTGGCACATGTTCATTATGGCGTTCGCCGTCTCCTGCGTTTCCGCCACGCAGTCGGCCACTATGCCCACCTCCTTGGGCACGAAGTCCTGGTCGGGATCCCAGCCGCGCATCACCTCGTTGCGGCCATAGACGCGGAACAACAGCTTGAAGTCGTCCTCGCCTATGCCCTGCGCGGCGGCGTGGTCGATGGTGCGGCGCTTGCAGATGTCCAGGAACTCGTCCAGCACACTTATGAGCACAGGATCCCTCGTGCCGCCCAGGGTGATGCTGCGGTATCCGATTCGCTCGGCGCCCTCCAGCTTGATGGTGTAGGGCCGCTCCACGAAGCGGCTGCCGGTGACCTTGATCGTGCGGTCGTCGAGCTGCTCGTACTGCGAGTCGGAGATGTCGAGCATACCCGGCGGCTCCAGCAGATAGTTGGGGCTGTTGTTCTCGTAGGTGGTCGCGTGCGCGGCCCTGTGGGCGCTGACCCTGCCATGGGGGTCGGTGGCCTTAATGAGGAAGTGATCTTCGGACGCGATGCCGATGACGTGGGTGCTTACGCCTCTGGTGGGCTCGATGTTGGTGCCGGAGTGGTCGATGACCTTGGCCATGTGCCACGCCTGCGCCGGAGGCACGCCCCGCATGATGGGCACCGCCGCGAACATAGCCGAGTCGCTGATGCGCCCGCAAAGCACCACGTCGGCTCCGCGGTTGATCGCTTCCTCGACAGGCTCCGTGCCCATCATGCCCACCACGTGGGTGGCCCGGTCGATCACATCCTCGGTCAGCGGTTCCGACGGCGCCAGCGGCTTGATCTTGCCGGCGCGAAGCCTGCTTCGGAGGTAGTCCTTGTCCTGCTCGGAGTTGATGACCGCCAGCCGAAAGCTCAGACCCTTCTCGCGCGCGACCTCTTCGATGATCTCGCGGAAGTGGCCCACCGTCGTCCGGTTGCCTCCCAGTCCCGCCGAACCGATGATGAAGGGTATGCCTCTTCCCACGGTCTGCGGCAGTATGTACTCCAGCGACGCCTTGATGCCGCCGCGGTGGGTCATGCCGCGTTCGCCGCCCAGGAAGGCGGGCCCCGCGTCCGTGCTGCCGGCGTCCGCGGCCAGGAAGTCCGGCGCCAGGTCCAGCGCCTCCTCCGCCGCGCGATTGGGGCCGTTGAAACCGCCGTGCATAAGGCTGACGGCGGCCTGCATGCCTTTGACTTGGACCATGGGTCCTCCTTGTCGTTCAGCCCCATCGGGGGCCTGGTTACTCTTTTGCCAGCCCAGACAGGCGGGTTTGAAACCCGCCCCTACCGACCCTTCATTTGCGTGTCGATGAGAATCTCGCCCCTACCGGCCCTTCTACAGCCTGTCGATGAGAATCTCGCCCGCCTTCATCACCAAGGGTATGTGCTCGCCCTGGCCCTGCAACACGCCCAGGTCGCGCGTGGGATCGCCCTCGACGACGAGTATGTCCGCGAGCGCGCCGGGGGCGACAACGCCCAACTGCCCTTCCATGCGCAGTATCCTGGCGTTGGTCACGGTAGCGCTGTGAATTATCTCCCAGGGACTGAAGACCTCTGAGCGGATCAGGAACTCCCGCGACTGGTGCGGGTGCATCTCGCCCAGAAGGTCGGTGCCGAACCCCATGCTCACGCCCGCCCGCTTGCAGGTCTCAAGCGAAGCCAGCCCGCTGTCCAACACCTCGTCGGCCTTGCTCAGGCTGACCTCGGGGAAGCCCATCGAAGGGCCGAACTCTCTGATGGTGTGGAAGGTGACGAGCGTGGGCACGATGAATGCGCCGCGTTGCGCCATGAGCCGCGCGGTGTCGTCGTCGATGAGGTTGCCGTGCTCGATCGTGCGTACGCCCGCCTCGATGGCCCTCGTGACGGCGTCGGGGCTGTAGGCGTGCGCGAAGGCATATGTATGGAACGCGGCCGCCTCCTCGACGATGGCCCGCAGCTCGTCGGTCGAATACTGCGTATTCATGACGGGGTCGGTGGGCGAGGCGACGCCGCCCGACGCCATTATCTTTATGGCGTGCGCGCCCCGGCGCAGTTCCTCGCGCGCGGCCTTGCGAACGGCATCCACACCGTCCGCCACGTGCGCCATCCAGGTGGACTTGATGGAGCAGGCGCACAGCTCGGGGTCGTCCGTGAATGGCGCCAGGTCGCCGTGGCCGCCGGTCTGGCTCAGCGCCCGCCCCGCGTAGTAAATCCGCGGGCCAAGTACCAGCCCCCTCTCGACGGCCGCCGCCAGGCCCCGGTCCGCTCCCGCCGCATCGCGTATCGTGGTGAAGCCCCTGGCCAGCATCCCGCGCAGTATCGCGGCCGCCTCGTGCGCCATCAGCGTCGCGGGCATGTAGGCCATGTTCGCCAGGTTCATGGTCGCCGCGGTGCAGTGCACGTGCGCGTCTATCATGCCGGGCATAAGCGTTTTGCCGCCAACGTCGATGCGCCTGGCGTTGGGCGCCGTTATCGGCGATTCCGACACCTCCTCCACGCGGTCGTCCACCACGAGAACGCTGCGCCCCTCCAGCATCTCACCCGTCGGGGTGTCGAGCAGCGTGCAGTTGTCGAACAGCACCTGTGCCAACTTCGCTACGCCTCGCTTTCGGACCGGGCCTGCGCCGCTTCCTCGCCGGCGCGCGCCGACTGTTGGGCCGCCCACGCCGCGCCCTGCGGGAACCCCGCGCTGTCGGGCGAGTATACCAGCTTGCGCACCGGGTAGTTGATAACGATGTCCTCTCGCCTGAAGCGGGCGTGCAGGCCTTTCACTATCTCACCCTGCAGCACAAAGCTGCCAACGCGGTCGGTCGCCTGCACGAAGACCCAGAAGACGACGTTGGAGTCGCCGAACGAGTCGAACCCGAAAAATGGTTCGACGCTCTTGACGGAGTGCTCGGACTCTTGGATCACCTGCGCCGACGCCTCTGTGGCTATGCGCTCCACCATGTCCAGGTCGGTGTCGTAGCTGACGCCGCAGTACACGATGACGTTCACCGGCGGCTGCGGCCTGTTGAGGTTGGTGATGATGCTGTCCACAAGCTTGGCGTTGGGTATGACGATAAAGTTGTTCATGAAGCTGCGCAGCTTGGTGCTGCGCCAACCGACGTCGATGACAAAGCCCGAAAAGCCGCTCTCCAGCTCGATGAAGTCGCCCTCCTCGAAAATGCCCTCCGCGACTATGTAGGTGCCGGAGAGGAAGTTGTTCAGCGTGGGCTGAACGGCCAACGCGACGGCCAGGCCGGCTATGCCAAGTCCGGCGAGCAGGGGGCTTATGGACACGCCCACGCTGTCGAGCGCGACCAGCAGGCCAACCACGTAGATGACCCACGGGATTACGCGCCTCAGCGGGCCCAACAGCTTATCGTCGAGGCTGGTCTCCGTTCGGCTCATCACGTTGTGGCCGTACCACGCTATTGCCACCTCGACGACCTTTGCCACCGCGTAGGTCACCATGAGTATGGTGACCACCAGCCAGAAGTTGCCGACCCACGACGTCAGACCGGTAAGCGTGGCGAACGGGGGCAGATCGAGCTGGTCCACCACGAACGTCGCCGCGAAGAAACCCAGCGTCACGAGCGCCAGCACAGCCGGCCCGCGCACCGAAGAGAGCACCTGCGAGGCGTAGCCGCCCGGCGCCCTGCGCTCCGCGCGCCGGATGAGCGCCTTCAGCACGAAGTTGGCGACCACGGCGCCAAGCTGCAGCGCCACGAACACGGCAACCGCGGCCAGTGCGCTGTACAGGTGGGAGTCCGTTATGTCGTCAGGAAGCAAGGCTCGCTCCTTGTGCCACGCCGCCCCGTACATTCGTCGTCATTCCGCGAAGGCAGACCCTTGCATAATCGTCATTCCGGCCCCCGAGCCGGAATCCAGGGCCGGGCGACAATCGACCGGGCGCTGAGGTGGGCGTATCCGCGAACTTCATCGCACTTCCACCAGGTGCCGCACGGCGTCCAGAGTCGCGGGGCCGATACCCGGCACGCCCGACAGGTCGTCGACGCTCTCGAAGTCGCCGTTCTGCTCCCTGTAGCTCACAATAGCGTGGGCCTTCACCTCGCCGATTCCAGGCAGGGACTTCAGCGCGTCGACCTGAGCGGAGTTGATGTCCAGCATGGGCGCCGGCTGCGTGTGCGAGTCCCGCGCGGTCAGGGCGGCGGGGTGCAGGCCGCCGGTTGCGGTAGCCCGCGGCGCGGCTTCCGACGTTTCGCTGGCGTCGCTCAGCTCCGGGATGTGCCAGTAGTCCTCGTCCCTCACCCGGAGGGCGAGATTGACGGCTTGCAGGTCGGCTCGGTCCGTGCCGCCGCCGGACGCTTCGATGGCGTCGGCCAGCCGCGCGCCCTCGTGCAGCGTGTACACGCCGGGAGCGATCACCGCGCCGGTCACGTACACCTTGACCTCGGCCGCCGGAGCGGCCTCCTCCTCGGACAGCACTATCCTCACCGGCGGGTTGTCCTGTGGCAAGCTCCTGACAGCCAGAAACACGCCCCCGGACAGGGCCAGGACGGCGGCCAGCGCCAGAACTATTTGCGACGTGGTCTTCATTTGCGCCCACCACCCTGGTGCGCGCGCCCACGGCGGGCGCGCGCCGACCAGTCTCCCGTGCGGGGAAGTGTTGTGCCCGGAGCGCGTCGCCTCCGGCCGGGGCCGGGCCCCTGGCTTGCGGTCAGCGCGCGGGCCAGTCTCGAATGGGATAGTCGAAGTAGGCGGTGACCAACAGGTTGTGCAGGTCGCGGCAGTATACCCGCACCCGCTCGAGCAGACCTCGATGGTCATCTACGTCGGGCCAATCGTAGTGGACCATCGCGCGCATTCGGCCCGTGAGGCGCCGTGAGGCGCCGTTGGACACGCGGTCCGGGCCGGCCGCCAGGTGGCCTATCTCCTCCGATACCTTGTCGATGGAACGACCAAGCGAGTTTGGCAGCAGCGGATCGGTGGCGAGCAGGTCCAGCACACGTCCGGGCTGCACGTCCACCCCGTAGTTGCTGACGTATATCTCGGAAGCGTGGTAAATCCGCAGCAGGCCGTTCCAGCCGGCGTAGGTGTTCTCCACCTCCGCGGCGTCTATGCCCATCTGTGCCAGCAGCAGCGACGACGTTATCTGGGAGCGCTCGACGAACTGCCCAAGCTGCAGGAAGCGCCAGCCCTCGTCCCGATACATCGTGGCGCCGGCTACGCCATTGAAGGTGTTCACGTCCGCGGCCGTCTGCGCGTAGAAACTCTCCGGAGAGGTGACCCAGATGTTCTGGATCGACATCCCTCGAAGCCGGAGATAGGGCACGTTCAGCGAGGTCCACATCTCGGCGCTGATGCAGTTGCGCACCTGGCGGGCATTCTCCCTGCCCAGGGCAAAGCAGCTCCACACAGACGCGGCGTTGGAGCGCTCGAACGTGAGCTCGTCGGCCAGCGTGTACGAGTCGGCCAGGGTGTAGTCGTCGTCGCCCTCAGGGTCGAACAGACCGCCGGTCGGCTGCACACCTAAGCAGCGGTAGATGCGGCTCCAGCCGTAATAAATCTCCTGAACGGGCCTGTCCACGAGCGCTTCGGTCTGCATCTGGAGCAGGCGGCACAGGTGCTCGGCCCGCTCCAGGTAGCGGCCCAGCCAGTAGAGGCCCTGAGCGCTGCGAGACAACATGGACCGCTACTCCTCGTCGTCCTCTTCAGGCATCAATATGAACTCGGGGTAGCTCTCCATGCCAAGCTCGGCGCTGTCCTGGCCCAACCGCTCCACGTCCGCCGGCACCCGCACCTTCAGCGTCCACTCCAGCACCTGCCAAACGATGAACGAGGTCACGAACACGAAGGCGCCGATGGCGATCACGCCCACGAACTGCACGCCCAGGTCGCCGCCGCCCGCGATGCTGACGGCAAGCGTGCCCCAGATGCCCGCGAAAAGGTGCGCCGGGATCGCGCCCACCACGTCGTCGAGCTTCACAATCTCCAGAAGCTTGATCCCGAGGGTGCAGATGAGAGCGCCGATCGCGCCAATGATTATGGCCCAGTAGTGGTCGGTGAAGTCGGGGCCGGCCGTTACCGCCACCAGTCCGGCAAGCGCGCCGTTGAGCCCGGCAAACAGGTCGATGCGCCCGAATATGGGCCTCGAGACCGCAATTGCCGTTATCACGCCCGCGGCGGCGGCCAGGTTGGTGTTCACCAGAACGTGGCTCATGGTCACTGCGCTCGCGGCGTCTCCCAGCTTGAGCACCGAGCCGCCGTTGAAGCCGAACCACCCGAACCACAGTATGAACACGCCGAGCGTAACCACCAGCACGTTGGAGGGCGGCCTGGCGCGAACGGTGCCGTCGCGGCGGAACCTGCCGAGCCGCGGCCCCGCGACGATGATGCCCGCGAGCGCCGCCCAGCCGCCGGTGCTGTGCACTATCGTCGAGCCGGCAAAGTCCTTGAACCCCATCTCGGCCAGCCAGCCGCCGCCCCAGGTCCAGGCGCCGACCACGGGGTACAGCACCGCCGTGAGAACGAGCGTGAAGATGAAGAAGCTGAGCAGTTTGACGCGCTCTGCGATCGCGCCCGAGATGATGGACGCCGTAGTCGCCACGAACACCATCTGGAAGAACCAGTCCGACATGGTAGCGTGCTCTTGCTCGGCGACCACCACCGAAGCCGCGGCCGCCGTCGCTTTGGCGGCCTCCGCTTTGGCGGCCTCCGTGGCCGCGGTGGCCTCGGAGGCCGCCGCGCCGACCAGCGCGATCTCGTCCGCCGACGCGCCGTACAGCAGCTTGAACTCGCCAATAAACCCGCCCAGCAGGTCGCCGTACATGAGGTTGTAGCCGATGATGAAGTAAGCCAAACCCGCGATGGAGTACAGACCAATGTTCTTCAGGCAGATCATGGCGGCGTTCTTGGTGCGCACCGAGCCGGCTTCGAGCATGGTGAAGCCGGCGCACATCCACATGACCAGCGCGCCCCACACCAGGAAGGCGAAGGTGTTGAGGACGAACGCAGTCTCGCCGTCCACGGCGGCGTTGGCGATGGCCGGTCTCGCGGCGAACAGACCCACCGCGCCCAGTGCGACGGCGGCGATGGCAAGCGTGCGGCCGCGGCGGCGGCCGGGTCGCACAAGATCCGCGAGCAGAGTCGACTGGAAGTGCCGTGAGATGCCGTGGACGGTCAAGGACTTACCTCGAATCTGAACTGGGATTCACGTCGCAATGCACCCAGGGTGGCGGTCCCCCTCGCGCCCCGCCCAAACACCGCAGACCATGCCATGCGGACTCCTCCGCGAATCCGAGCCAAGTATAAGGCATAGCAAAAACTAAGGCAACGCCCGGCTTAACAGGTCCGGCGCAAGAGGCCGACGAGAGATGACAGGGGCGGTCCAAAGACCGCCCCAACATCCAGGCTGACAGGCTCGTTTGGTGGAATCCCGTCCGCGCTATGTCGTCAATAGCGTAGGTGCCGCCACAACAGGCGCGGGCGCGTTGGGCGGAAGTGGTCAGCGTTGCCATGCGTCCAGTATAGCGCGCAGGGCGGGCGGGTCGAGGCGTTAGGCGGGCTTCCCCATCCGGCATACCCTTGGGCGCGTTGCGCCCTCGCTTGGGCGCGTTCTGGCGAACGGCGGGGGAGATTCACGGGCTGGCGGGTGTCCGATTATTGCCCATTATCGGACACGCTCAACTGCAACATGCAATACTCCTGTGGAGCACCGATGGAATGACGATTCCAAACTTGAAGCTGTCGCGCCAACGGTATAGCATGGCCCCATGCGGCTCGTATCGAAGGTGCTCAGTTCCATTTGGACCGCATTTGTCGCACTGTCCATTTGCCTTGGATTCTGGGCCGACTTGCCCGTTTCCAAGGAGCCGTTGGTGGAGGCATTGAACGGGCTTGCCCCGCTTGCTGCTGCCCTTCTCCCTTGGGTGATACTTGGATTCACCGCTTACTTCGTACTGAGTGTTGCGTATAGGATTGCACAATGGGGCATTGACCGACTGAATGACGGACCTAGTGTTCGGAAGTTCCAGAAGTTGGCGCCCAGGGCAGAGCATTGTATGAGACAGTTGTTGCCTTGGGCTAGTGACGTAAACTCGATGTCAGAGGGTGATCAAATAGCTAACTCTTCTCTTGCAAACGTAGAGGTGCGCCAGCTACTTGCAGAGGTCCGCAAGCTTGGCATATGGGAGCCAGAGTTCAAGAACGTAAATGACCGAAGTCATGTGAGATTCTTGATTTCCTACTTCGGCGGAAGCCTCCTACTTCGCTGGTATGCAGAGCCTTGCATTTCACGGCAATCTTGAGGCCGCCAGAAACAGGTCCATGGAAAACGAAAGAGTTGACACTGGTGAAGATGGGAAGGGAAGCTAGAACAATTGTTGATCGCTGCATCCTCTCCAGGATGGCCTAAAGTTTACGTGCCCGGGACCCATTCAACCTGTTGGACCGACTTCATGCCGCGTGAAGTCCCGCCAACAGGCTTCCCTGTCAGATGGGCAACGCGATTAAGCTAGCGCGACAGTTCCTCTGCCCTTGCCTAGCGCCGAAGTGCTCACCTTCTAGGCCCACAAGTTCTCTGGCACTTTAAGACACGCGCCCCTGCAACAGAATTCTTCATTTTGTTGCGTTGACTTGATGCGCCCGCTTTGACACCATTCTGCCCACTACATGGAAGGGAGCGTGCGATGAAAGCGTGCCTGACGTGCCAAAAGGCATTGGAGACCGAAGCCGGCTTTTGCACAGACTGCGGAGGGCCACTTCAAGACTTTGACATTGACCTGCCAAAGAGGGCCTTGACAAAGAACGGGTGGTTTTGGGCAACCGTTGCCCTTGCCGTCCTATCTCTGTTGATGATGATAGCCTTAGCTGGGGATTCCGAAACCGACGATAATGAAACGGCAAGGACGCAACCAACAGCGGCTGTTGCCACTGCGCCACCTGCGCCGTCATGTCCATCCCCGGCCGATCAAGCGTACTTCCAGAGCGTTAGTGTGGAGTCCTTTGCCATCGCTGACCCCGCTACCATAATGGCAGAACTGTTTTCTGAGTTGGTGGAGAACCCGCTGCTAATTGCGTCTCAAGATTGGCAGGCAGAAGTCTACCTGCAACTGGACCGGATGGAGATAATGATTGACCGCATTCTGGAGTTGGACGCCCCGCGTTCGGCGCAATCTGTGAGTAACCTGGTTGAAGATATGGCCGAGAATACAAAGGACGGTATCGCCCTTTACAGAACGGGCATAGCCAATATCGACCTTGAGGCTCTGGAAGCAGCGCCACTGAAGTTCAATGAAGCTACGGGGAAGATGGAACAGATCACTGCCCAAGTTGAAGCATTTTGCGATAGTTAGACGTTGTGCGTGTAAGGTCGGACTCTTCGCCACTCCCCAATTTCGGTAACTCCACGCCTAACTGCGCTCGGATTGTTCGCCAACTCCATTTGCCGCGTCGAGGGACTTATGCACGAGCATAACCCTTGCGCTTCAAGCTCCTTCGTTCGACTGACGAACTTATCAACTTGTGCTTGATGCGTGTACACCGATTCAAGCACGAGGCGGAGATAGTCAAGAATGTCTCCCACTTCCTGAGCGTCAAAGGTTCCAGTGTCAATATCATCATGTGCCGCTACGTTTGCCCAAAGGCGTAACTGGTCAGCGGCTCCGTAGAGTGCTGGAGTGATGATTTGCTTTTCCGAAAGCTCCTTGTAGCTGGATACTCCCTTATCGTGCTCCAGCCGCTCTAACGCCGTCCTTGCAGCCAGAAGCGCCCCTATGTTGCCACCGGAGGCATAGCACAGCCGAGCATCTTCATATGCTTCTCCGACTTTCTCCGGGACACCTTCAGGGGCACGTGTTATCGAAAGCGGCCAAATCGCCTGTTCCCCCTTTGTCAAAAAGTCCTCATTGCAAGCCCTGCATGTCACTACGGAAATTTCATTGACCATAAACCAAACATTAGCATCAATCGGCCGAGGAATGGGTTCGTCAGCAGTGGTTACCACGAGTTGCTTTACAGCCGGCTCATTGACAGTGTGAACACCACAGTGAGGACACTTCACTCCAGGCATGTTTGCTCCGTTCTCTTTCTGATTCCCATCGAGTTTTTCTTTCGTACAACTCGCGGCCTAGTGGTCGAACATTGTTGAAATGAAGGTCTGAAAGGGCATATTCCTCCGAGAGATTCAATCATACGATTGAATTGAGGAGGAATCACCATGCCTGCCAAGAAGTACCGTATCAGACTGACAACGGACGAACAACAGGAACTCAAGGCGCTCGTCTCCCGCGGTCGGACCGCCGCGTACAGGCAAACGCATGCGCGCATCCTGATGATGAGCGACGAGGCGAGGGAAGACGGAGGAATGAAGGACGCAGACATATCCGGCGCGCTCGGTGTGGGGCTGTCAATGGTCGAGCGAGTGCGCCGACGCTGTGTAGAGGAATGCATCGAGTCGGCGTTGAACCGCAGAAAGCAGCTGCGGCGCCGTCAGAAGAGACTGGACGGCGAGGGCGAAGCCAGGTTGATAGCGATGGCCTGTGGGGAACCGCCAGAGGGGCGTGCCGTCTGGACCCTGAAGCTGTTGGCTGACCAGTTAGTCGAGTGCGAGATAGTTGAGACCATCAGCACCGAGACGGTTCGGAGGGTGTTGAAAAAAACGAACTCAAACCGTGGCTGAAGCAGAGTTGGTGCATCCCGCCCGGTCAGAGCGCGGACTTTGTGTGCGCGATGGAAGACGTGCTGGAGGTCTACCAACGGCCGTATGATGGGAATGAGGTTCTGGTGTGCATGGATGAGACGAGCAAACAGTTGGTCAAGGAGACGCGAGTGCCGCGTCCCGCAGCGCCCGGCACGGTGTCGGTCTACGACTACGAATACGAGCGCAATGGAGTGAGCAGTCTGTTCATGCTGTTCGCGCCCCTGGAAGGGGGGCGTCGAGTCGAGGTCAAGGAGCGTCGCACGAAGGTGGACTGGGCACATGTGATACAGAGACTGGTCGACGAGGACTACCCTGACAGAGATCGGATTGTGCTGGTTATGGACAATCTCAACACGCACAAACTGTCATCGCTCTACGAGGCGTTCGAGCCTTCTGAGGCGAGGCGTATAGCTGAGCGTCTGGAGATACACTACACACCCAAACACGGCAGTTGGCTGAATATGGCGGAGATAGAGATCGGAGTGCTGGCTCGACAGTGCCTGGAGCGTCGCATTCCAGACAGGGAGACCCTGCGTGGCGAGGTGGAAACGTGGCAGAAGAGCCGCAATCGTGATGCGGTGCGCGTGAACTGGCGCTTCACCACCGAGGATGCCCGCATCAGGCTGAGGTCGCTATATCCTTCAATACAAACATGTTGAACCACTAGTCTCCAACCTGCACATTGGGCTAGACGGAATCAAGCGCGGCCTGTGTCCGTATTCGGGCAGAAATCGCCGATTTTGTGGCACACTGAAAGGTACATAAGGCACGACGCTATCTCAACACGTCGCTTTGCAAACCTGGTTTTATTGAGATAAGTTCTACGTAGTCAGCAGCATGGGGTTGCGCGGCAGAGGCGCAATCTGGCTCTCGGTGAGCGGGTAGGCCTCTTTCTTGTAGATCTGGACCCGGTGGGAGCCGTAGTCGGGGATGTACAGCCGGCCCTCCTCGTCCACGCGCACGCTGATGGGGCCCCGCAGCCGGCGGCCCGCCTCCAGGCGGCTCATGTCCCGCAGCCGTAGCGTTATCTGGTTGGACAGCACGTACTGGAGGCCGGACTTGGACAGATTGGCGTCACCGATGAACTTCTCCACGTACTGGCCGTGCTGGTTGAAGAGCTGCACGCGGTCGTTGCCCCAGTCGGCGACGTAAACGTCCCCATCGGCGTCCACACACACGCCGGAAGGCCGGCTGAACTGGCCGTCCCCGCTGCCGGACTCGCCGATGGCGGACAGGAACTCGCCATCGGTGGTGAACTTCTGCACGCGGTCGTTGCGCCAGTCGGCGATGTAGACGTCGCCCAGCTCGTCGACGGCTATGCCCCACGGCAAGTCGAACTCGCCCTCGGAATTGCCGTGGCTACCCCAGCCGCCCAGGTACTCACCGTCCTTCGTGAACTTCTGCACCCGGTGGTTCAGGGTATCCGAGACGTACATGTTCTCATCGGCGTCGAATCCGATGCCGGAGGGCCTGTTGAGCTGGCCCTCGGCGCTGCCGTGCTCGCCCCAGCTTCCCAGGAACTCGCTCTCCTTGCTGAACACGGAAATGCGGTGCAGCGCCTCGTCGGACACGTACAGGTTCTCCTCGGCGTCTCGTATCAGGCACGTCGGCCAGGTGAACTGACCCTCACCCGCTCCCGCACCGCCGATGGTGCCCAGGTTCTCGTCGTCGAAGTTGACGACCCGTATCTCGGTGCCCAGTCCGCCGCGGCAAAGCACGTACACCACGCCGCCGGCGCCCAGCGCGACGTCCACGGCGTTGGAAGTGACGCGGCGCATGCCCAGCGTCATGTGGTACGGAAATCCCGATCGCAGCAGAGCGTATGGTCTGGCCATGTGGTTACCTCCGGTAGTCGGTTAGTTGTCAGTTTTCAGTACCCGGAGTGGTCACCCCACTGACGGCTGACTACTGAAAACTGCCTACTGACAACTAATTGAACGGGTTGACCTGCTCAAACTGGCCGCCGACAATGGGCGCCGCTTCCACGCCAAGCCACTGCTCCAGCAGCGTGCCGTAGATGCCGCGGAAGTCGATGGTATGCGCGAGGTCCTCGCCGTTCAGCCACTTGTCCGGCTCCAGCGAGGGATACTCGGCGTAGAGGCCGCCTTCCACCCGTTCTCCGATGATGAAGGCGCCGCCGCCAGAGCCGTGGTCCGTGCCGCTTCCGTTGTCGTAGATGCGCCGTCCGAACTCGGTGAACACGTACATCACCACCTCTTCCGAGGCGTCGTGCTCACGCAGGTCCTGGAAGAAGTCCATAATCGCGCGGGACAGGTCGTCCACCAGCTTGGGATGCGTGGGCACCTCGTTGGCATGGGTGTCGAAGCCGCCCTGGCTGGTGTTGAAGATGCGCGTTCCCAAGCCGGCCAGGTGCACCCGCGCGACGTCGCGCAGCGCCCGCGCGATCGGCGTGGCGGCGTACTCCACGTTAGACGAGTAGCTCGCGGGGGCCTCCTTCAGCCGGTCCGCGCCCTTCAGCACGTCTATGCCTGTCTGCGCCAGGTACTCCATCACCGGCCCCGTGCCTATGGCGGGACCGTACATGTCCTTGAAGATCTGAAGCGCCTGCTCGCGCTGGTCAGTCTCTGATATGCCCGTCATCAGACCGTAGTTGTCCAGGTCGCTCACCGACGTTACGGGCACTCCGGGCACGGCCATGGCGCGCGGAAGCCCCACGCCGAAGTTGACGCCGGTCAGCACGTTGTCACCGGCGGGATCAAGCTCGCGAATCGTCTTGCCCAGCCAGCCCTCGGTGGCCACGCGCTCCGGCTCGCAGGTGTGCATGATGTCCATGCCGCGGAAGTGCGAGCGGCTGGAGTTGGGGTAGCCGATGCCCTGCACTATGGCAACCCTGCCCTGGTCGTACAGCTCTTTCACCGGGCCGAAGTTGGGGTGGAAGCCGAGCGTGTCGTCGATAGGGATGACCTGCTCCTGCGGAATGCCCACCAGCGGCCGGTTGTCGTGGTACACCGGGTTGGTGTAGGGGATGACGGTGTTCATGAAGTCGTTGCCGCCCGTGAGCTGCAAAATCACCAGCACCGGGGGTTTCTTGATGGCTACCATGTCGGGTGGACCTCCTTACACGCCCTTATCGTTAGCGGGCCGCCGTTCAGTCCCCTCTCCCACCAGGGGAGAGGAGGCCATTAGTTCACGTTTCATCCCGCCTACGCGAACTGGAACTCGCGGGTTGCGGCGATGAGCTGGAGCATTCGCACGATGCGGGCGGCGCTGTGTTCGCGCTCCTCTTCGGTGTCGAAACGCAGGTGGCCGCCATTGCCGGCGAAGTTGAGCAGCCCGGCGCGGGTCTCTTCGCCCGCGTCGACCGGGCCGGCGAGGTCGAGGCAGCGCTCGACGAACCGCTCGGGGGATACAGGCGCCCCTTCCGCAGCCAGCCTGTCGATGATGTCACGCACGCCGGGCTTGGACAGGTCGCCGAGCTGGTTGACCGCGAAGTTCACGCGCTGGTTGAGTGTGCCGCCGTCTATCCACTCCTTGCCGGTGTGCCATCCCTCCACCGTCGGCGGATTCATCAGATCCTGGCCCATCAGCCCGGGCGCGGCTCCCACCTGGGTAAGGCCCAACTCTGGGAACTGGTGGGTGCCGACCAGCTTGATTGTGCCGGCGACCAGCTCGGCGGGGCTCTTCACCTTTGCGGAGCGCGCCTGCTTGAAGAAGTCGGAGTTGAACAGCGTGCGCAGAATCACGCGCATGTCGCCGTCGGACTCGAAGTATGCGTCCACCAGCGTGTCGATCGCCGCCGGGTCCTGCGGAGGCTCGAGCTCCCAGGACGGCACCTGCGGCTCGTCGGCGACGAAGAAGTTGTACAGATGGCGCGATATAAAGCGTGCCGCGGCGGTCTGCTTCACGATGATGTCGATTATGTCCTCGCCGTTGAGGTTGCCCACTTCGCCCAGGAACGTCTTCTCGCTGTGGTCGTGGTCCTCCTCGAGGTACACGAACTCCGTCTGGTGGTGACCGTAGGGATACAGCGGTATGGGCTGGGTGAACGTCCAGCCGGTGAAGGCGCGGGCGACATTCTTGATGTCGTCCTCGGTATAGTTGCCCACGCCCATCGAAAACAGCTCCAGCAGCTCGCGGCCCCAGTTCTCGTTGGGCTGCGAGCTGTGATTCTCGCAGTTGTCCAGCCAGTAGTTCATCGACGGATCCTTGGCCAGCTCCTGCAGGATGGTGCGCACGTTGGAGAGGCCCAACTCTCGGAACATGTCGATCTGCCTGATGTTGCTGGGCGTGTGCTCGCCCTTGTACCAGGCGGTGGCGAAGACGTGATGCCAGAACAGGGCGATCTTCTCCTCCAGGGGGCGCTGGCTGTTGATCATGCGGTACATCCAGCGGCCCACCCAGATGGGGAGTGAGTCGGGATAGGTGAGCTCGGGGTAGTAGCGCTTCAGCACGTCCTCGTCAACGCCGGGAACGTCTTCGGGGTGAAGCAGCTGCTCGACGACGGCCTCATAGCCCATCGTGTCCAGCTGTTCGAGCTCTCCGCGCGTCGCGCCGAACCCCGCGCGGCGCATGAGATGAGCGATGAGTCCGATGTTGTCTTGCGGCATTGTGGCACCTCCGTCACGGGCCGGAAACCTGATCTTGCGGCGAACGCCGCACGTTGGCATTTTAGCGCACCAACCGCGTCAACGGCAACGTATGTGCGCCCCTTCCGACAGTCCCTTCCTCCTCGATGAGGGAAGGCTGGAGCCTGCCCCGTACTGGATACGGGGATGGGGGTGAGTCGACCCGCTACTCCAGCACCCACAGGTCCTTGCCGCCGCCGCCCTGGCTGGAGTTCACCACCAGGCTGCCCCTGCGCAGCGCGACGCGGCAGAACGCGCCCGGCACTATGCGCGTCTGGCGACCGTGCAGCACGAACGGGCGCAGGTCCACGTGGCGCGGCTCGAACTGGCCGTCGATGAGGCAAGGCGAACGCGACAGCGACAGCACCGGCTGCGAGATGAAGTCCGCCGGGTCCGCCAGGATCCCCTTCGCGTACTCTTCGCGCTCCTCCGGCGTGGAGTGGGGGCCAATCAGCATTCCGTATCCGCCCGACTCGCCAACGCGCTTGACGACCAGGTTCGCCAGGTTGTCGAGGGTGTACTCGAGATCTTCAGGCCTCCGGCACAGATAGGTCTCGACGCTGGCCAGCAGCGGCTCCTCCGATAGGTAGTAGCGGATCATGTCGGGCACGTATGCGTAGACGCTCTTGTCGTCCGCCACGCCCGTGCCAGGCGCGTTGACCAGGGTCACGTTGCCCTGCTTGTAGGCGTGCATCAGGCCGGGGACTCCCAGCAGCGAGTCCGGACGGAACACCAGCGGGTCGATGAAGTCGTCGTCGACGCGGCGGTAGATCACGTCCACGCGCCTCAGCCCGGAAGTGGTGCGCATGTACACGAACCCGTCGTTCACCAGCAGGTCGCGGCCCTCCACCAGCTCCGCCCCCAGCTCGTGCGCCAGAAACATGTGCTCGTAGAAGGCGGAGTTGTACACGCCGGGCGTCAGCAGTGCGATGGAAGGGTCCGCGAGTCCGCGCGGTGCAAGCTCCCGCAGCGTATTCACGAGCATCCGGCCGTAGTGTTCCACGTCTCGCACGCGGGAGCTGCGATAAAGGCGGCGCAGGCTCGACTTGGCGGCCTTGCGGTTAGCCAGCATGTAGGACACGCCGGAGGGCACCCGCAGGTTGTCCTCCAGCACCATGAAACCGTCGTTGGTACGCACGATGTCGGTACCGCAAATGGCCACCCAGGTGCCGTGGAGCGCGGAGAAGCCGCGCATCTCGACGCGGTACTGGGGACAGCCCCGCACGACGTCCAAGGGGATGACGCCATCCTCGATTATGCGCGCCGGGCCGTACACGTCCTCCAGGAACATGTTCAGCACCTTGAGCCTCTGGGTGAGGCCGGCCTCCAGCCCGCTCCACTCCTCGCCCGACAGCACTCGCGGAACGCAATCGATGGGGATGATGCGCTCGTCCGCCTCGTCGTCGCCGTACACCGTGAAGGTTATCCCCTCGGTGGAGAACGAGCGGGTAACCCTGTCCTGGATGCTCTCGAGGTCCTCGACCGACAGGCCCAGCAGCTCGTCGTGCAGAAGGCGGAGGTGCTCGCGCGGCTCGCCGCCGGGCAGAAACATCTCGTCGTATATGGCGGGGTCGAGGTCGTAAGCGTTAAAGTCCATGGCTGCGCCTCGCCGGTGCTCCGATGGCTGCCCAGGAAGGGGGCGACGGAGCGGCTGCGGCGTAGTGTACACCAGCGCACCCTGTATGGGAAATGAGGCGAAAGCGTGGAGCCTGTGCAGATTACTAGGTGCGACAGAAATCGTCATTCCCGCTGCCTCTATCGTCATTCCCGCGAACGCGGGAACCCAGGGGGCAGGGGCCCTCCGTGTGTTGTCCGCCTAGTAATCTGGGACAGCCTCGGAAGTGTGAGCGACCCGTCCGGGCCATCCTCCGGTTCTGCCAAACGACGCCCCGGTCCGCCTTCGCCCCTGCCCGGGGCGCATGCTAGCCTGCCCCTCACCACGGGCGAACGCCTGTCGAGGAGTGCCATGAACCAGGCCGATTTGAAGAAAGATTGGCTCGCCGGCAACAGCGTAGTCGCCCTCGGCGGTGCGCTGTCTGCTGGCCCAGTCGTGGAGGCTGTCCGGGGGCGTCGTGGAGCTGCCGTTCGGTCGCACCATCCCAGACGTGCTCGACGTTGTCTACGTCGCGATCGTGAGCTTCCTGCTGGCGACGTCCCTGGCGCTGGCGGCGGCCTCGGTGCTTTCCCCGATCCGAAACTGGGCGGTGCGCAAAGCGGTGCCGTTCGTGCCGGCGCTGGGCTTCTTCGTCTGGGTCTCGTTCGTGCTGAGCCTGCTGTCGGCCAACGCGGCGCTCCCGGACGGCCAGGTCTGGGCGAAGGCGCTATCGGCGGGCGGCGCGGTCATGTCGGCGTTCATCGCGTTCACGATGGTGGTCAACCCGCTGCTGCGCATGATTCTGGGGCGGCGCTAGCCGTCCTGGCGCGGATCGGCCACCGGCAAGGCCAGGATTGAGACCCACCCTTGCCATCGCGTCGCACCACGTCGCTACCGGAAGGTGAGCGCCTCCTTGGGATTGTCGACGAGTATCTTGTCGATAGCCTCGTCGGAAAAGCCGCGGTCCCTCATCCTGGGCACAATGTGATTCAGGATGTAGAAGTATCCGTGGCCGCCGTACTTGACCAGCCGGTGGTTCTGGCAGATGTCGTGCGCCACCACCACCTTGTCGCCGTAGCCCTGCGAGCTAATCCAGGCGATGTCGTCCATCCGCTTGGCGTCGCTCGGCATGTCTATGCTCGTGTTGGCCGTGTAGTACGACTGCTCCTGTCCGAAAAGGTCCCATTCGAGGAAGCAGCCGCTCTCGGCGAGCATCTTCAGGGTGCGGCGCTCGAAGATGGTGCGGTCCAGGTGGCCGACGATGGTGTTGCCCAGGTCGGCGCCCGCCTCGCTGAGCACCTCGACTATCTCCAGCGGGGCGACCTCGTCGCGGCCGGGGTGGATTAGGATGGGCGCGCCGGTGACCTGTTGGGCGCGAGCCGACGCCCGCAGCACCTTGCGCTCGTTGTCCGTGAGCGGCCAGGTGCAGCCCACCTCGCCGATGATGCCGCACTTTATGCCGGTACCGTCGACGCCCACGGTCACGTCCTCGACGATCTTCTCGAAAATCTCCTCCTCCGCGCGCTCGCCCATGTCCTCGGGGTGGGCCTGGTCCACGTAGTGCGATCCGCCCATGATGACGTTTACGCCCGTGGCCCGCGAGATACGCGCCAGGCCGACGGGATCGCGGCCTATTCCCAGACTGGTGGCGTCGACGATCGTGTCGCCACCGAACTGCTTGTAAAGCATCGTCTCGGCTATGGCGGTCTCCACGCTGTTCACGCGAAAGTTGTTGATGTTGGGCGCCGCGTGGTGCCGGATGTAGCCCATGATCTCCATGGACAGAGGCCTGTTGTAGAACTCCCTCGCGCTCGCCTCCACCGGTGGCTGCGACATGTGGGTGCCGTCCACCAGCAGGTGCTCGTGCGTGAGCGTAACTCCAAGTTCGCCGGGGTCGATGGGTCCGGTAACCGTCTGCGCCATCCCGGTCATTTCGTTGGCCATTGCGGGAGCCTCCTGAGCGGCAGCTGCGAGCGCCGCGAGATGGTGGCGAGTGTAAGGCGGGGGCGCCGGAGGTGTCAAACGGCAGCGCCGGCCCCACCGGCGCGCCTCTTGCGCTCTGTGACGTTCTTGGGCTAGCCTGAATTGCATAATAGTCAGGAACGAAAGGCCAAGGGAGATAGCGATAGCGCATGGCCTTCTAGCCACTTGCATGGTGCGAGGCGGGTATGGATCCCACTGAAGACCAACAGATAGCCCTTCAATCCAGAGCGGCTGAAACGCTTTTTCTTCTCGCTGAGTCTCCCATGAGCCGTCCCCTGTTCGTTGAGTTCGCGGGCACTCCAAAGGCTGGCAAGAGCACCTGCATCGATACAGTCAACCACTTCTTCAGAAGGCTAGGGTACAAGATTCTCGCGCCAACAGAAGGAGCTTCCAAAAGAACTCCCTACTATCTCAAAGATGATTACGTGGCATTCAACGCATGGTCTGCGACGTATGCTCTCACCCACATCCTGGAAGGCCGATATGGAACGGATGAATACCATATAGTTATCTTGGATCGCGGCCTGTTCGATGCCCTGGCTTGGTTTGAACTGCTGAAGGAAAACGACGACATCACCTCAGAGGATTGCTCCGCCATACAACAGTTTCTGCTCGTAGGCCATTGGCGTGAGCTTGTCGATGTCGTTTTCCTGTTTCAGACTGATCCAGCCACATCGCTCGAACGCGAAAATCAGAATAAACTGATAGAGGAGCCTGGTCGAGCGATGAATCCGGACTTTCTCAGCAACTTGAACTCTGCTTACGATGCCACCAGAGGGCAGTACGCGGACAAGTTCAAACGCTTCTTCACCATCAATACCCACAAGGGGGAGTCAACCGAACTGTCGACGGCCTTTGCAGTAGCGGAGGCTATAGTAGATCAATTGTCGCAGCCCCCGGCTGACAGGTGACCACAATGCAAGCAACCAAAGTCCTGGTGTTTCCCAGAGCGGTGTTCGGATCGGCCTATTCGCTGCTGCCCTGGGAGTCTGTCCAGCCCAATCTAGACGAGATCGAGCGAACCTTTACGTGGCTGCACAGACCCGAGGCCGAGCAGTCTGAGAAAATGGTACAAGCCATTCCGTGCACAATTGTCAGAGACAGCGAAGACAGATATTGCCTGTTTCGACGTGTCAAAGAGGGCCGCAGAGACCTGAGCAAGAAGTTGAGCTTGATTATAGGCGGACATATCGACGTGGCGGCTGACCAAGACTGCTTTCTGACCATTATGTCGCGCAATTTGATACGGGAAATCGACGAGGAAATTGGAGTTCGCCTGGAGGAGCCCCCCCGGCCGGTCGGGGTGATCATAGACGGCTCATCCATAGTCGCCTCTCGGCACGTCGCCTTTCTACACGAGATGATCGCGGAGAGTGTGTCGGCACAAGCTCTGGAGGAGTTCAGTAGCAAGCAGTCGAAGTACACCGGAAGGTTCGTACCTGCGTCTCAGCTTGGAGAGCGGCGTAACCAGTTTGATCCGTGGTCGCGGCTCGTCATAGAAGAGTATGCCTGCCCGGCCGGGGTTCAGCCTAAACCTCGTCAAGGTTCGTTTCTCTAGACGGTTGTACCGACTGCAGTTCAATTTGACGCTCACAAGCGAAAATTGCTACACTCGCCGCAAGCTCACGACGCACGATTCGTTCGGCGTCCATGCGCGCCGGATTCACACCGCAACCAGGAGGCGACTGTGACTTACACGACCGATATGTACGAGGGTATGCTGGCCGAGACCATTTCCATAAACGGCCACGGCGGCGACGCCATCAACACCTACTTCGCCAGGCCACTCGGGCCCGGCCCCTACCCGGCAGTGGTGCTCATCCACCACCTGCCCGGCTGGGACGAGCTGTACCGCGAGTTCGCCAGGCGATACGCCCACCACGGCTACCTCGCTATCTCCCCCGACCTCTATCACCGCTCGGGGCACGGCACGCCCGACGACGTGGCGGCTAAGGTGCGCGGCGAGGGCGGCGCGCCCGACGATCAGGTCGTAGGCGACGTGGCCGCCGCCGCCGACTACATCCGCTCGCTGCCCTACAGCAACGGCAAGGTCGGCGTGTTCGGCACCTGCTCCGGCGGACGCCAGGTCTTCCTGGCCGCCTGCCGCACCACGGCCTTCGACGCCGCAATCGAGTGCTGGGGCGGCAACGTGGTGATGTCGAAGGAGCAACTTTCAGCCGCGCAGCCCGTCGCTCCCATCGACTACACCGCGGACCTCTCCAGCCCGCTGCTGGGGTTGTTCGGCGCCGACGACATGAGCCCGACGCCGGCGCAGGTCGACCAGCACGAGCAGGCCCTCAAGGACCACGGCAAGGACTACGAGTTCCACATGTACGAGGGCGCGGGCCACGGCTTCTTCTACCACGACCGGGGCGCCTACAGGCAGGAACAGGCCATGGACGGCTGGAACAAGATCTGGGACTTTTTGGGCCGCCACCTCAGCGGCTAACAGGCTACCACCGTCGGTAGGGGCGGGTCTTGTACCCGCCCGCCACGGCCGGTGACGCACCAAAGAAGAATAGCAAATCGACTAAGGGGGTCTTCGTATGACTTGGAGCGGCGAGTCGCCGGACTTTTATCGCAGCATCGGGGTGAACTCGGTAATCTCGGCATCGGGCTCGACAACCGCCTACGGCGGCAGCAAGCTGCGGCCCGAGGTGATGGACGCGATGAACCGCGCGTCCAACTCCATGGTGAACATGGACGAGCTCAACAGGGCCGCGGGCCGTATGCTCGCCGACCTCACCGGCGCTGAGGCGGGCTTCGTCTGCAGCGGAGCCGCCGGCGGCCTGGTGCTGCAGGCGGCCGCGGTGGTCGCGGGGTCCGACCCTGCGAAGATGGCCCGGCTGCCCAACACCGAGGGCATGAAGAACGAGATCATCATTCACAGGAGCCACCGCTTTCCCTACGACCAGTGCTACCTCTCCGTTGGCGCGAAGTTCGTGGAGATTGGCGACGGCCGGCGCTGCCAGCCTTGGCAGCTCGAGGCCGCGTTCACGGAGAACACCGCCGCGGTCGCATACCTTTTCTCGCCGTTCGTCTCTCGCCGCGCCATACCGTTCCCCCAGGTCTGCGAGATGGCCCACGCGCGCGGCGTGCCCGTCATCGTCGACGCCGCGTCGTTCATCCCGCCACGCAGCAACCTTCGCCGATTCACGGCCGAGGGCGCCGACATGGTGGTCTACAGCGGCGGCAAGGCCGTGCGCGGGCCGCAGGGCACCGGCATTCTGGCCGGACGCGCCGACCTTATCGAGGCGGCCTTCGCGAACGGCAGCCCGCACCAGTTCTTCGGACGCGGCATGAAGGTCGCCAAAGAAGAGATAATCGGGCTGGTCAGCGCCCTGCAGATATTCGTCGAAGAGGACGAAGACGCCGAGAACGAGCGCTACCGTCAGATGTGCCAGCAGACGGTTGACGCATTCATCGAGATGCCCGGTCTCGAAGTTTCGCTGGAACACGACCCGTACAACTTCCTCATCCCCCACACGGTGGTGCGCCTGACCGACGAGTGGAACGGCCGCAGCCGCGACGAGATCTGGAACTCGCTTACCGAGGGCGACCCGGCGATCTACATGCACAACATCGGCGACCCCGACGCGCTTGTGCTCGATCCGTTCAACCTTAACGACGAAGAGCTCGGAATCGTAATCCAGAGGCTCCACGAAGAGCTGCTCAAGCAGTAGCGATTGACGCCTCGCCCGATCCGTCTGGCCCTCGTCTTGGCCGTCACCGCATTCGCGGTGGCGGCCTATGGCTGTGGCGGCGAGACCACCGCGCCACCCGCGCCCACAGTCCCACCCGCGCCGACTGCCGCCGTGGCGTCACCCGCGCCCACAACCCCGCCCGCGCTCGGTGGATCGCCCGCGCCAGCCGCGCCCACAGTCCCGCCCGCACCGACTGCCGCCATTGGGCCAGCCGCATCGCCGGCGCCCGTGGCGCCGCCCGCGCCTGTCGCGCCGACTGCCCCCGCGCCGCCGGCATCGCCCGACCCGTCCTACGATCCGACCGCCACCATGTACAGGTTGTTCCCGGAGCTTGGCTACAACAAACCGGACGCTGAACAGGCCCTGGCCGACATCCTGCGCGAGCGAGACACCTCCCAGGTCCCCGTCCTCGTCGAGGCGCTCCGCTTCTTCTTCGACGTCGAGAGGCAGGAGCTGGCCGCGTCGACGCTGCGTTCGCTTACCGGACAGGACTTCGACCGGCTCGAGTGGGACAAGTGGATGGAGTGGTACGGCGCGAACCGCGAGCTCTTCCGTCCCCCCGACGGCTACGCCGCCTGGAAGGCCAACCTGCTGTCCGGTATCGACGACGGCTACATCGACCTGCTCGCCGACGCCGGGGAGACTGCCCGGATAGACCTTACCGAGGTCACCTGGGGCGGCGTCGTCATAGACGGCATACCCGACCTGCGCGATCCTGACGTATTGCCCGCGGACGGCGCCGCCTTTCTCCAGCCGCGCGACAGGGTGTTCGGCGTATCCATCAACGGCGAGCATCGCGCCTACCCGCTGAGAATCACCAACCCGCACGAGATGGTGAACGACGTGCTCGGAGGTGAGCCGATCGCGCTCGCGTGGTGAACGCTCTGCGGCGCCGGAATCGTGTATTCCGCGAAGATAGATGGGGAGCCGACAACCTTCGGCACGTCCGGCCTGCTCTACCGCAGC
Organism: Dehalococcoidia bacterium; assembly: GCA_965226695.1. Taxonomy (GTDB): domain Bacteria; phylum Chloroflexota; class Dehalococcoidia; order Lucifugimonadales; family CATOSD01; genus CATOSD01. The sequence goes on along the minus strand of OZ245405.1, from coordinate 724,328 downwards.
AACAAGCTGATGTACGACAGGACCACCCGCAGCATATGGAGCCAACTCCTGGGCGAGCCGGTGATAGGCACACTGGCCGACAGCGGGCTGAAGCTCGACTACTTCCCCGTCAACCTCACCACCTGGCAGGAGTGGCGCGAGGAGCACCCCGATACCACGGTGATTTCTCGCAATACAGGCATCTACCCGCCCGAGGTGTACCAGTCGGAGAACAACCCGCAGTCGTTCTATTTCGACTACCGCAATAGTCCTCGCACGATGTTCCCCGTATGGCAGCGCGACGACAGCCTGGACACCAAGGACCAGGTCATCATCGTGCGCGCGGGCGACGTCAGCAAGGCCTTTTCCCTGGCGGCGTTGCAGAGCGAGCGCGTGGTCAACGACCAGGTCGGCGGCGTCAACGTCGTCCTTGTGTCGGGTTCGGCCACCACGCTGGGCGCGGCGACATACGAGCGCGGCGACGAGGTGTTCGCCGCGCCGCCTGGCTACCTGGCGAGCGACCCGAACGGTCCGCCGCCACATGAGCTGCGCGACTCCGCCGGCGGCGTTTGGCGTGTCCGCGAGCACGGCCTGGCGAGCGCGGGTGAGCCATCGCAAGTGTTGTCTCGCATCCCCACGCACGAGGCCTACTGGTTCGGCTGGTACGCCTTCCACCCCGACACGGAGCTGTACACGGGCCGGTAGCGCAACCGGGGCGCGGTCACTCCAGCCTGAACACCACTCGCGCACCGAGGGCGTCCGCCAGGCGCTTGAGCGTAGCCAGCGACGGGTTCGCCGAACCGCTCTCCAGCCGCGAGATGACCGACTGCGTGGTGTTCATCTTCTGAGCCACTTCCCGTTGAGTCAGTCCTCTCTCTATGCGCAGGGCAATGAGGCTCCTGGCCAGCTCGTACTCAGGCCGTAGCGCCTCGTACTCCTCCGCGAATTCAGGGTCTTTCAATAGCTCCTGTTTAAGGTCCTCCCAATCTCTCGATGGCATCTTTTGCCGCTCCTATGAATCCCATAGTCTGTTTTCTGCGAGCATGGATTCTCTTTTCTGGGCGAGAATCGCAGCCAAACGTCGAGTCCAAATGAGCCAGCCTCATCGTAATGCGCTCCTACGCAATATACCATAACAGCGATATACAGCCGAAAGGTCGCTGCTTATCAGAGCTTGTGTCCCCATCCCCCGCGCGGGTGAAAGCTGCTACAATCCGCCTGTGATTAAGGTGCCCTTTTGACTCTGCAAAGCCCACAGGAGAACGCCATGCTCGAACGTTTCAAACCGCGTGAAGAAGACCAGGTACGCATAACCGAACCGTCGCTGCGACAGTCCGTAGCGGCCATATTCGAGAAGATGGGCGTTTCGCCTGAGGACGCCGCCGAGGGCGCGAACACGCTGGTGATGGCCGACCTCCGCGGCGTTGAGACGCACGGCGTCTCCAACATGCTGCGCGCCTACGTGCAGCAGTACAACAACGGTAGCCTCAACCCGCGCCCCAACTGGCGCATTCTGCGCGAGTCGCCCGCGACGGCCACCATCGACGCCGATAAGGGACTGGCCGTCATCCTGGGCCCCAAGGCCATGCGCATGGCCATCGACAAGGCGCGCGTGGTGGGCATGGGAGTCGTGTCCATGCACAACGCCGGTCATTCCGGGGGCATCGGCCATCACGCCATGCTCGCGGCCGAGCAGGACATGGTCGGCATGTGCATGACCGCCGGCGGCGTGATGGTGTTGCCCACCTTCGCCGCCGAGCCCCGGCTAGGCACCAACCCCATCGCCATCGCCGCGCCCGCCGCCACCGAGCCGCCGCTGCTATTCGACGCGGCGACGTCCGCAATCGCGGGCAACAAGCAGGGCCTCGCCATGCGCGTTGGCGCCGACCTGCTGCCCGGCTGGATATCCGACGCCGACGGCGTGCCAATCATGGAGGAGACGCCTGTGCGTCCGCGCGGGGAATACTATCACCTGCCGCTGGGCGGCACGCGGGAGCAAGGCTCGCACAAGGGCTACGGATTCGGCCTCATGCCCGAAGTGCTCGCCACCATGCTGTCCGGCGTCGCGCCCACCATGGTGGACCCGACGACCACCGGCTCCAAGCACTACTTCGCGGCCTACAACATTGCCGCCTTCACCGACGTCGACCAGTTCAAGCGAGACATGGACCGGATGCTCAAGACGCTCCGCGAGACGCCGCCCGCGCCAGGCCATGAGCGCGTGCTCTACCCGGGTCTCTCGGAATACGAGGAAGAGCAGGACCGCCGCGCCAACGGCATCCCCCTGCACAATGAAGTCGTCGAGTGGTTCGAGGACATCACCAACGAGCTGGCCGTGCCGGGGCTGACGCTGGCGTGAGAGGCCTCGAAACGGCAACTGGGGATGAGTAGGGCAGAGGCTGGACGCCAATGACGACCAACCGAAAGAAACTGCACAAGCACGACGGAACGGAGCGTGCCATCTACCGTCTGATTCCGAGGCCGGAGAATCCGATCGGAGTCGATGAGGCGATAGAGGTGTTCGTCGAACGTGTCCAGAAGATCGAGTACGTCGACGAAATCAGGTGTGTTCGACAAGGCGCGAACCACGAGGTGTGGACGATAATCACCATGCCGCGCGGCAAGTATGAGCTTATGTCCCCGATAATCAAGATTGAGGGCGATGTATTGCGGAGAATGGAACAATTCACACTGGGTTTCAGGATAGTCAACATCGAAAGCGTAGACTACGAGAACGCGCTTAACGACAGTTCGCTACTTTGGAAGAAACCGGATGCCAAGTGAAGCGGCGCACGTCGCCAAGGCTGAAAGAAATGAGCGATTCTGTGACAGCGTAACCCGGAACCTGGTGTCATCTCAGGAGCCTTACCACGACTGGGTGGTGACTGGGCTGTTTTACTCGGTCCTACACTACGTAGATGCTTACCTGGATGTCGGTCTTGGAGTTCACCCCGAATCACATTTTCAACGCAGAGGATTGGTTGTGAAGGTTCACCAGCTGCGCCCTCTTGAAAGGCATTACACTACCCTATACCTGATCAGCCTTGAGACAAGATACGATGTCTCCACGTTCACCGAGGCGGATGTTCTCGACATTCGCGACAACTACTTCATGCCACTGCGAAACCACATTCGCGCTTTGCTGGGCGTCTAGCGCCCGTCATGTACGGGCGATGGCCGCTCACTCGTAGCGCAGCGCTTCGATCGGGTGCATCCTGGAGGCTCGCAGCGCCGGGTAGATGCCGGCGCACAGGCCGATGGTAGCCGACACCAGCAGCGCCACCGTTGCGATGCCGAGGTCGAACCCAACGCCTGGTGTTGCTGCCGCGGAACTCGGGTCCCCTTCCGTCACGATAAACCCGACCAGCAGGTTGATGGGCGGCGTGAGAGCCAGGCTCATCAGCAGCCCGATGGCTCCGCCGCCTATCGTGAGCAGTATCGCCTCCGTTACGAACTGCAACAGCACGTCTCGCCTCTTCGCTCCCATCGCCTTGCGTATGCCTATCTCCCGCGTCCTCTCCGTCACCGAAACCAGCATGATGTTCATAACCCCGATGCCGCCTACCAACAGGGAGATTCCGGCCACGGTGCCCAGGAACAGCACGAACACCGCGATAATCTGGTTGAGAGATTCGATAAGCTCCTGAAGAGTTTCTATGTCGAAGTCGTCTCTCCCGATAAGGCGATGGCGCAGTCGCAGGATGACGCGAATCTCCTCCTTGGCGTCGTCCACCGCGTCCGGGCTCACTGCCTCCGCTTAGATCGTGTCGATGGCCGCCTGGTCCCGAAACGGCGACGGCTCGGCCAGCCGGTTCAGAGCGGTCGTAATGGGTATCAGAACAGTTTCCCCTCCTCCCCCGAAGAAGCTCAACCCGGGGTCGTCAGTTACTCCAATTATGGTGAACAGGCGTCCATTGACCCTTACGGGCTGGCCTATAGGGTTTCGTGTGGTGAACATCCGCTCGGCCATGGACTTGTCGATAACCGCCACGAGCGCGCTATTTCTCAGGTGGACGTTGTTGATGAACTCCCCCTGCTCCATCTGTACGTTTCGCATCTTCGCGTACTCCGGCGTTACGCCCGCCGCCTGGACCTCAGCCCAACCGGACGGGTGCCCGCCGCCGGCCGGCACTATCCGGCCGCCAAAGGACTTGTACGGCACGCTGGCCTGCACCGACGGCGCGAGCACGGGGTCCACCAGCGCGTAGGCGTCTTCCAGCGTGAGTGGACGCGAGGACACCATGCGGGAGTAGGAGAAGGAGGCCGGGACGCCTTCCGGCGGGGGTGGTCCGTCTAACCCTCCTCCAAAAGTGGCGGAAACGAAGAGCAGGTTGGTTCCCTGCGACTCGATTTGCGCCGTAATGCCGCGCTGGACGCCCCTGCCGATGGTCATCAGAACAGTCACGGCGGTTATGCCGATGATTATGCCCAGCAGCGTCAGCACGGACCTGAGCTTGTTGCTTCTCAGGGACCCCAGGGCTGTTCTCAAGACGTCTATAGGACTCAAGGCTGGCTCGCTTCTGTGAGCGCTTTACGGCTCCTCGACTACTATTGCCTCAGCTTCCTCTTCCGCCTCCGGAGGGCCGCCGACGGTCACCTCCGTCCGGAAGTTCCCGCCGCCCTGAGGGCCGACCTCGATGGCGATCCGCTCGTTCTCTGCCAGCCCCTCCTGCACCACCGTCCAGAAGCCATCGCTGCTTCCCAACACCACGGCTCGCTCCTCGACTTCATCGCCGTTGACCACCAACACCAAGGGGTTGTCGTAATCGCCGCGTATGGCCGGGTTGGGGACCAGCAGGCCGTGCTCCTCACCCAGCGACACCTTGGCCGTCGCGCGCAGACCTTCCTGCAGGCGCAGCCCTTCGGGCAGCACTACCTTCACGGCGGCGCTGAAGGTCGCCGCGCCCTGCTCACGAGTGGTGTCGGAGCTTACGCTGGAAACCACGCCTTCCAACGTCTGGTCGGGGAGCGAGTCCAGCCTCACCGCCGCGACCGCGCCGCGCTCCAGCGAGAGCACCTCGATCTCGTCCACGCGCCCATATACCTCTACCACGCCGTAGTCTATCACCTCGAGTATAGGATCTACGGCATTGATCTCCTTGTTCTCCTCCACCAGAACCTCTGAGACATAGCCGTCCCAGGGAGCCTTCAGCGTCGAGTTGTCGAGCCTGGACACGGCCCCGTCCAGGTTCGCCTGCGCCGCGATCACCGCGGTCTCCCGCAGGGTAACCTCCAACTCTCGGCGGGCGGACAGTCTTGCCAGCGCCGCCTCCGCCTGCGCCAGGCTCGCCTCGGCGACGGTCACCTGGCCGCGCCTGCTCTCCATTTCGACGGGGTCCGGCGTCGTCAGCATAGCCAGGTCCGACTCCGCCTGCCCCAGGTTCGCCTCGGCGAGAGCCACCCGGCCGCGCTTGCTCTCCATTTCGACGGGGTCGGGCGTGGTCAGCCTCGCCAGGTCCGCCTCCGCCTGCGCCAAGTTCGCCTCTGCGAGGGCGAACTGCCCACGCAGCAGCTCGGCCTTGGGACCGCCGTCGAGGCTGACCAGGGTCTTCTCGGCCTCTGCTAGCGACCTTTCGGAGCGGATGACGCCGGCCTCCGCCTCCGCGATGCCCGTCTCGTACTGGACCAGCAGCCCGTCGAGGAGACCTCTCGCCTTGTCCAGGCGCTCCCATGCCTCGTCGACGTCTCGTTGGAGGCAAAGCAGCTCACCACCGCGGACGCCCACCGGCGCCGGCTCCGAATCGTCGCACGTAGCGCGTATGTCGTCGGGGGCAGGGTACAGGGACGTCCACGCGTACACCGTAAGCTCGTTCCACCTGGTGGCGGGATTGTCTAGTACCGTTCCTCCCGGGAACGGGTCGTAGCCCTGGCCGTAGACCACCGCGGGATCGAACTGCCAGGCTTCGAAGAGGGCGTTAGGGGAGAGCGCCAGCTCGTCCGCTGTAACGTCCGCGCCCGTCCACTTGCGGACGGCCTCCGCATAGGCCCGCTCCGCCGCGGCGACCGCCTTCCGGTGTTCCAGGTGACCGCTGGTGTCGCCGGCGTCCTGAAGGCGGCGGCGGGCGGCGTCCAGGTCCTTCCGCGCGGCGGCGACCTGGGCGTGAGCGCCCTCTCGTTCGCTGGTCAGCCTGTCCCGGGCATCCTCGAGCACCGCCTCGGCGTCTACGACGGCGCTACTCGCCTGGGCGAGCGCGTAAGCGGACGGGGCAAGCAGGACCTCGAGTTCGCGCTGGGCGGCCCGAAGCGCGTCACTGGCGTCCGACACCGCGCTCTTTGCCTGTACGAGCGTGTGAGTCGGAGGGTCGAGCAGAGTGTTCAGTTCGCGCCGCGCGTCCTGAAGAGCGGCGGCGGCGTTCGTCACCGCCTGCCTGGGTTCGGCGAGCAGTAGCGTTGGACTCTCGGCAACGGCGAGATCGTCCTGCGCCTTCAGCAGGTCCAGCTCTGCCTGGGCAGCGGCCTGGTGCAGTGCGGCTATGCTCTCGGCGTCCAGCCTGGCGAGCGGTTGCCCCTCCTTCACCTCTTCCCCTTCATTCACGAAAATTTCGTCGACGGATCCGCGGGACGCAAACGCGAGAGTCTCCTTGTTGGGAAACACGATGCCGCCATCGATTGAGACCTCTTTGGTCAGCACTCCCATCCGCACCGGGAGCACGCGCTGGTTTTCTTCCAGCGCGGTCTGTGAAGAGGTGCCCAGCAGCGTGCACGCCCCATATCCCACTGCGGCGACAACCAACACCAAGATAGCCAGCAGGGCGATACGCCGGCGGCGGAGTGTCCCGAGCGCGCCCAACGCCCTCGTTACGATGCTCCTCATAACCCTCCTGCCCGGTCAGTCCCGAACTCGCAGGTTGCAATTCAATCATTGCAGCCATATCTTTCCCGTATACACAACCAGACAAGCCCGCCGCCGCATGAGCCTGTTTCAGATTACTAGGTGAGCCCAAAACCGTCTCCCTCGCCAACAGCCTGCCCCCGCGCCCGACTCTGAACCTGCGGCCATCGCCTTACGTTCGCCATATTGCTTACCCAATTTCCCCCGGGACGCCCCGACGCACACCCCGGCCGCACACCCTCGCCCAAACCCGACCCACTCGCTCCCCCGTACCCGAAATAACGTCACTCTCCCGTGCCACCCATTCCCCGGCCCTGACCCATCCAACCCCACACACGACCCACGTCGTCCCCACGTCTGCACCATTTCTCCCCACCAATCCGCCCCGATCCCGCAATTTCGCCACCCCTCTTGAAACATACGCACATACGTGCTATCCTCGCCCACGCGAGGAACCGACTCCGCGGCCCGGAAACCCTACCTCCAAACGGGTAAGGCCCCGGGGCATCCGTAGGGGCGTCTTTTTCTTTCGCGGCGCACGCGCGGGAGCGACCGAGGGCCCCAGGCATCCGTAGGGGCGTCCCTTGTGGGCGCCCTAGGGCAGTCTTGTGGGCGCCCTGTCGCAGTGAAGACACGGCTGAGTGACCCTGCTCCGTCCACCTGTCCTCCTCTGCCACGCGGCGCCACTTTTGTGTCCCAACGACCCGCGCCAGCATTACAGATTCGCGCGGGACCGGCGACACCCTCAGCTAGGAGGCGCACAGAATGTCGCAGAAACGAACAGACTTCCCGCATTCGCGGGAATAACGGTGTTGGGGGGCGCCAAGTAATCTGAAACAGGCTCCGCCGCATCTCCAACTTGCCTTGATTGGCGTGGTGCGATACAGTGTCAAATTACACGACGGGGGTCTTTTTCTTCCTTCTCGGTGGCGGTCCGCCGCCATCCTCGAGCGGCCCTTGTGTCGGCATTACGACTGTATGCATAGGCTCAGCAAGGAGTACGCCATGACTACTTCGACTACTTCCCCTTTCGGCGCCAGCATCAAGCGGCGCGAAGACCCCAGGTTCATTTCGGGCCTGGGCACCTACGTCGATGACATCAAGATGGTGGGCATGCTGCACCTCGCGCTCGTGCGAAGCCCCTACGCGCACGCCAACATAACTTCCGTAGATACGTCCGCGGCCAAGGCCGTCGAAGGCGTGGTAGCCATCTACACCGGCGAGGAGTTGGCCGACCAGCTCGGCTCTCTCATCTGCGGCTGGGTGGTGCCCGACACCAAGGAGGTGCCGCATCCGCCGCTCGCCATCGGCAAGGTCCGCTGCGTGGGCGACGCGGTGGCCGCCGTGGTCGCCACAGACCCGTCGATCGCCGCCGACGCCGCCACGCTCGTGGACGTGGACTACGAGCCGCTGGACGCCGTGGCGAATGCCGAGGAGGCCACGAAGGATGGCGCGCCGCTGGTGCACGACGAGGTGACCAACAATAAAGGCTTCGAGTGGGAGGTCGGCGGCGGCGACGTCGACCAGGCCGCGAGCGAGTCCGAGGTGCGCGTCTCGCAGCGTATCGTCAACCAGCGACTCATCCCCAACTCCATGGAGGGTAGGGCGGTTATCACCGACTACAACCCGGGCACCAACCATGTCACGCTCTGGACGTCGTCGCAGATTCCCCACCTGGTGCGGCTGCTGCTTGCGCTGGTCACCGGCCACCCCGAGCACCAGATTCGCGTAATCTCGCCCGACGTGGGCGGCGGCTTCGGCAGCAAGCTCTACCTGTACGCCGAAGAGGTCATCGCCTTCGTCATTGCCAAGGACCTCGCCAAGCCCATCAAGTGGATCGAGGGCCGCCAGGAGAACTACCTCGCCACCACCCACGGACGCGACCACATCGGCGACTGGGAGATTACGGGCAACCGGGACGGCACGATAACCGGGCTGCAGGGAACGGTGTACGCCAACATGGGCGCGTACCTCTCCACGTTCGCGCCCGCAATCCCCACATACTTGTTCGGGCTTATGCTCGTAGGCCCCTACACAATCCCCAACATACGCTGCAAGGTAATCGGCGTGTTCACGCACACGACGCCGGTGGACGCCTACCGCGGCGCGGGCCGGCCCGAGGCGACCTACGTCGTCGAGCGGATGCTGGACCTGTTCGCCGCCGAAATTGGCATGGACCCCGTGGAGGTGCGCAGGAAGAACCTGATCCCCGCATTCAGCGACGGCTACGAGGTTGCGACCGGCGTAAGCTACGACAGCGGCAACTACGAGGCCGCGCTCGATATGGCGCTGGGCATGATAGGCTACGACGACTTCCGCAAGGAGCAGGCGGAGGCCCGCAAGCAGGGCCGCTACCTGGGCGTCGGCCTGTCCACTTACGTGGAGATCTGCGGTATGGCGCCATCCGCGGTGGCATATGCGCTGGGCGCGAGAGCCGGCGTGTGGGAGAGCGCGCTCGTGCGTGTGCACCCCACCGGCAAGGTGACGGTCTACAGCGGAGCGTCGGGGCACGGCCAGGGCCACGAGACCACCTTCGCCCAGGTCGCCGCGGCCGAATTCGGCATACCGGTCGAAGACGTCGAGGTCGTCGAGAGCGACACCGCGCAGGTGCAGCAGGGCACGGGCACGTTCGGCAGCCGCAGCGCGGTCGTCGGCGGCACGGCCATACACATGAGCGCGACCAAGATAAAGGACAAGGCGAGGCGGATTGCGGCCCACATGCTGGAAGCAGCCCCCGAGGACGTGGTGTACGAGGACGGCAAGCTCTTCGTGCAGGGTGCGCCCGCCGAGGCGAAGACGTTCCAGGAGATCGCCCTGGCGTCGTACTGGTACGACGGCCTCCCCGAGGGATTGGAGCCCGGCCTCGAGGCAACCAGCATATTCGACCCAAAGAACTTCACGTGGCCTTTCGGCACCCACATCTGCATGGTGGAGGTGGACCCCGACACGGGCGACACCAAGGTGCTGCGCTACGTAGCGGTTGACGACGTGGGCAACGTGATCAACCCGATGATAGTGGAGGGCATGGTGCACGGCGGCGTCGCCCAGGGCATCGGCCAGGCGCTGCTGGAGGAAGGCATCTACGACGCCGACGCCCAGCTCATCACCGGCAGCATGCTGGACTACGCCATCCCCAAGGCCGAGAACGTGCCCTCGTTCGAGACGGCGCGCACCGTCACGCCGTCGCCGGCCAACCCGCTCGGCGTCAAGGGCGCGGGCGAGACCGGCACCATCGCCGCGTCCCCCGCGGTGATCAACGCCGTGGTAGACGCGCTGTCGCCGTTCGGTGTGCGCCACCTGGACATGCCCGCGAAGTCCGAAAAGGTGTGGCGGCTCATCAACCAGGGAAGCTAGGCCTCCAGGGTCGCGCACTCAGATGGTCCCTTCCCCCTTGACGGGGGAAGGTTAGGATGGGGGTGAAAGGGCCGGAACGACAACATGCTTGTCCGACTCGAACCCAAAGACTGGCTGATGCACGCCGTCTACCTCTTCTTCGACGAGCAGACGCCGGACCCCGAAGACCAGGAGGTGCGCGACTACCTGGCCGCCCACGGGCTGGAGCCAAAGCGCGACACCACCACCACGTGGGACGGGCGCGAGTGGTACGTCATGTACTTCGGAGGCTGCTACCTGGGCAGGCACCTCCGCGTTCTCTCCGAAATCCAGCGCCGCGCCGCCGAACAACAGGAGGCCGCCGCTGCCGACGTTCCCGCGCAGGCGGGAACCGGCGCGGAGAGCGCACCGTAGGGGCGGGTTTCAAACCCGCCCGCCCTCCCCCGTAGGAGTCCCGGCGACACCTGCCCTTCTGTTACGAGCCGAATCGTCCTAGCTCGCCCCGGCGCAAGGAGAATCACCACTTGAAGATAGAGGGCAACTTCACGTTCGCGGGCGGCGTAGAGACTGTCTGGGACCACATGCTCGATCCCGGCGCGCTCTCGGCGTGCCTGCCAGGGTGCGAGCGCTTCGAGCCGACCAGCGACGACTCCTACGACGTGGTAATGCGAGTTGGTGTCGCCGGCATTTCAGGACGCTACACAGGCAAGGTCACGATTGCCGACAAACGCCATGCCGAGTCGTACAGGATGATCGTGCAGGGACGCGGCGCGGGCGGGGGAATCAGGGGAGAGGGTGTGCTGACCTTCGCACCGGATGGCGACGGCACGCGCGTATCCGTGGAAGGTGACGCCCGCGTGACCGGCGTAGTCGCCAGGGTGGGCCAGCGCCTGCTCGGCACAGTCTCCAAGACGCTCATGTCGCAGTTCTTCGCCTGCATGGGCGAGAAGTTTGAGTCGTCCGCTTAGCGTGCCCTTCCTTCGGTCTCTTCCCCCTTGATGGGGGAAGGGTCAGGATGAGGGTGAATCCAGCCCCTCCAGGAACCACCTCACGGCGCCCTCGAAGTCGTTGGGCTGCTCCTGGTAGAACCAGTGACCGCCACCCTCCAGCTCGGCCAGCCGCGCGCCCTCCACCGCCTCGCGCATCCGCACCGCCACCTCGTGCGTCAGCAGCTCGCTCTGTCGCCCGCGCAGCACCAGCGTCGGGCTCTGCAGGCGCGACCACTCCGCCCACAGGTCGGGGCGCTCGTAGGCCGCCAGCAGCGCGCGGTCGCGCTTCCACGCCCTGCGACCGTCCGATAGCTCCGACGTCATGTGCAGCGCCTGGTGGGCCAGCATCTCGTCGCTGGAGTTCGGCTGGCGGCTCCTCAACCGCTCCACAACCGCGTCCAGCGACTCCCACTCGTCGGACTCGGTGTTGTAGCGTCCGAACATACTCCGCGAATCCGGGTTCACGGCGTCCGGGTCAATGTCGACTATCACCAGCGCGCGCACAAGCTCCGGGCGGTCCAGCGCGTACATGAAAGCGTTGCGCCCGCCCGCCGAGTGGCCGACCAGCGTTATCGACCGCAGGCCCAGGTGGTCGACGAGGGCGTGAACGTCCGACACGTAGTCACGCAGGCGGTAGCGCTCCGGCGAAGCCCTGCCACTGTCGCCGTGACCGCGATGGTCCAGCGCTATGACGTGATAATCGTCTCGCATGGACGCCGCGAAAAAGTCCCAGCTTCTCGCGCAGTCCTGGAGGCCGTGCAGCAGCACCATGGCGGGCGCGCCGTGGTTGCCCCAGTCCAGGTAATGCAGGCGCACGCCACCCGCGTCTACGTGCGCGCTGGTGGGTGTTGGGCCGCCGCTCACGCCGCTACCGCGGGCAGGTAGCGCTTGGGGAACTTTGCGACCACCGAGTACAGGATGTCCACCATGTTTGCCAGCCGCACGCGCGCTACCTGGGAGCAGAGCTGATATGCCATGAGCCGCTCGATACCGTAATCCGCCTCGAGCCACATCACCAGCTCGTAGAAAGCAATTCGCGCGGCATCCTCCATGGGACGGGCGCTGCCTATGGTCATGATGAAGTCATCGGACTCGACGCGGGGGGTCGCTATGGGCCGCGCCTTGATGAGGTTGGTGGTGAAGACTCCGCGCGTGGGTATCTCGGTTGCCACGCCGCACACCTCGGCGTCGCCCTGCGCCGCGTGCCCGTCGCCCACGTGCAGCAGAGCGCCCGGTACGTTCACCGGCAGGTACACCGTGTTGCCCGGCGCGACGTCCGCGGCGTCCATGTTGCCGCCGTGAAAGCCGGGCGAAAGCGACGACACCGCCTCCACCTCCGGGGCGGTGCCTATCGTGCCGTAGAAGGGCTCGTAGGGTATCGTCGGTATGTCGAGCTGCTCGGAGAAGGTCACTTCGCCGTCGCTGATGGGGTGCAGCATCACCCTCGGGGGCAGCGGCGGGTTCAGCGTGCGCGTGAAGACGGTGCCGCACAGGCCGCCGAATTCGGGGATGAGCGCGCTCACGCCGTAGTCGCGCGTCACGTCGATAGAGTGGATCGTCACGGCGAGCGTGTCGCCCTTTTCGGCGCCGTCCACGTAGATCGGCCCCGCGAGCGGGTTGACGAAGGGCATCACGATCAGCTTTGTGATGTCGGCGTCGGGCGAATCTATCCTGTTCTCGAAGGCGTCCGCCGTCTCGACGGCGAACGTCTCGCCCGGCTGCACCGTGGCCACCGGCTCCCGGTACGGCCCTATGACGTAGGCCCAGTTGCCCGGGCCGTTGGCGATTGTCTGCATGGGTTGGGCCTCCTGTAGTTGTGGGGAAGCAGCGCTGTCATTCCCGCAAACGCGGGAACTCGCGACCGCCCGCCGTGGCCGCCTTCGCCGTATTCCTATCGACCAGCATACCATCCAGGTACATGCTTACCGCGTTTTCCACCAATATTTCGTAGGGCCTCTCCAGTGCCTCTGCGAACTCAAGGGCAATCTGGAGTTCGCGCGGGCTTAGTGACACGCTCACTTCGGTGTAGTCCTTGAGCGTGTTGTAAGCCGCCCTGCGCGCTTCCTCAATCCTACCGTCAAGGTCTGGAACCGAGCGGGCGTCGTCCCGTTCAAGCTGCTCCAGGATTTCGCGCTCTTCCTCGTCCAGTTCGTAGTCCAACTTCTTGCCCGGCCATGCTTCCTCGGCGTCATTCCCGTGAAGGAGGGAACCCGTGCGCGTTGCCTCGATCGCGCCATGCTGCTCACACTTTACCAGCATACCCCTCAGGCCCTTGCGAACAATGTTGGACACCAAGAATTGGTACGACAACCCACGTTCTTCCGCCAACAAGCGGGCGGTCTCAAACTCACCAGGGCTTAGCAATACTCTAACTTCGGCGTGGTCATTGAGTGTAAAGCGCGCCTTCTGGCGAGCTTCTTCAATTCTGCGCTCTACGTTCTGAACAGAGTTGGCATCACCCTGCTCAAGCAGCTTGAGGATTTCGCGCTCTTCCTCGTCCAGTTCGTAATCCATCATGCCCGCCTCCCCAAGTAGTCCCTCGTGGCCTTACGGCTGGGAATGACCGTCTTTAGGAACTCCGTGCCGTCTGGCTCCGTAACGAAAGGCACGGCGTACACGTACTTATCGATTTCCACATAGTAAATCTCTTGTCCTGGGTAGCGGTCCTGGTTATGGTGGGGAACCACGTCCACCACGCTGCCCTGACGTATGGCCCTGGCAACGCGGGGAAATGATATTCTCCGCTTCTCCCTGAGTATCCTGTCCTTCTCAGGGTCCCATGCGAAGTCAGTGGCCACGTGTCAGTTCAGCGGACGGGCCCTGCGGCGGCCACCGGCGCCACCGGGGTACTGCGTTCACCTTAATCGCGATGTGGGCCATTAGCTGACGCGCTACGGCACGTCCACCTTCACCACTATCGCCGCGTTCGCCATGATGGTGCGGTCGCCGGAGCCTTCCCGCGGCTCGATCTCGAGACCGCCGACCACGGCCTTGAGCACTCCCTTGCCGTGGGGAAGCATGCTGAGCACCGCCTCCTCGTCGACTTCCTCCGGCTTCGGGATTCCGAGGGTCACCTCTACGATCATCTCCCGGCTCGTGTCGGGGCCTAGCATTCCCAGGAACATCAGGCTGCTCTGGTGAACGGCGTTCCAGACGGCGCGCTGCGCGGCCTTGGTGTAATCCCCGCCGTGCAGATCGATCCCCATCCCCATCTCAAGAATTGCGGGCTTAAGTGGCATGTCGTAGCACCTCGCGTGTGGGTTCAGATTTGAGTCCTGCGGATTCGCGGCGCGGCCGCTCCGCCGCAAAGAGTATGCCACATCGGGGCGCGGCCGTGCCAGTGGACGCGCGGCCTACCCGGAGGGCGGCTCCGGGGCCTCGCTCATACGCTGGATGTCGCGGCCCAGGTAGCGGTTAGGGTCGGCCTCCGCGGTGCTTGCAGCCGCGGCGTCGACCATCTTGTCGTAGCGGGGGTCGAGCTCGGAGAGCCGCGTGGACAGCGACTTGTGGAAGGCCACCGACGATATGACGCGCGTGGTGTCGCCATCGCCGCAGTGCTCGCAATCGATCGACTCGGGCGGCGAGAAGTTGCGCCAGAGCTTGCTGGACTTGCCGCGGCAGCTCTGGCATCGATACTCGTATATGGGCATGTCGTCTTCCTCGTAAGAAATGCTCCGCCCGCGCCCCGTAGAGAGGCGGGTCGCGGAACGACTCTACGTCTGGACTTCCCTCGTCCCGAAGGTCGTCTCGACCTCCGCGGCGGCGTCGAAGAAGGCCTGAAGCGTGAGATGGTAGCGCAGAAAGCCGTTGCGCCTGTACTCGTCCGCCGACCTGGCGATGCCGCCGGGCAGGGCGAGGTCGAGCCGGTTGAGGCTGTGCTCGGCGTCGGCGCGGCCCTTGTCGCGGATGCAGCGAACGAGCCCGTTCCACTCGTCGAGCGGCATGTCGAGATAGAAGTCCGCGTGCAGCAGCTCCTCAGGATCGATGCGCTCTACCGCGGCGCATTCGAATCCCTCGAAGCTGAGCAAATAGGCGCATTTCCCAACCTTCGCGCCCACGCTGGCGTTGCAGGAGCCGAGCCGGCGCAGCGCTCCGCCGCCGTTGACGGCGTGGCGAACGTCCTGGAACCACTCCAGCGAAGGAAATGCCGGCACTGGTTTCACCCCCATCCCCGTGTCGAGTACGGGGCAGGCTCTAACCTTCCCCTGTCGAGGGGTAGGGACTTCTGCCGCCTCACGCCAGTTGGGTTTCAATCCTGGCGCTGGCGTCGAAGAAGAACTGGAAGGTCTGGTTGTATCTGAAGAACAGGTCCTGCCTGTACTGGTCGCCGGTCGCGGAGTGGGCAAGTCCGTCATCGAGCGTCAGGTCGAGCGTGTTCAGAGTGTGGCCGAAGCCGGCGGCACCGTTATCGCCGATGTTGGCGATCATCTCCCGCCAGCCCTCGGGGCTCAGGTCGAGGTAGAAGTCCGTCTCCTCAAGCTGTGCCTCGTCAATTTCGCTCGCGCCGGAGCACTCGAAGCCGTCGAACACGAGCAGAAACAGCTTCTCCCCAACCTTGACCCCCACCAGCGCGTCGCAGATCCCTCCGCCCGCGCCCCGATAGGCGTCGTCCGAGTTGTAGACGTCACGCACCGCGTCGAACCACTCCACGGATGGAAACACGGGCACGGCTACGCCTCCAGGTACCGCGCCAGCCCGGCGGGGAACGCCTCGCCCCGGTGTACGCCGAGCCATTCGAGGTGCGCCAGGTACTGCCGCACGTAGTCGCCCATGAGCCGGGCGTAGCGCTCCATGCCCACGCGGGCGCCCTCGATGCCCCCGCCCAGGATGATGGCCAGCGACTCCCTGAACGCCGGGTCCTGCAGCTCGCGTTCGAGCACGCGCTCGCCGATGTTGAGCAGCCGCTGGAAGACGAGCCCCTTGTCCGGCTGGTGCGACAGCGCGTAACGCAGGTGCATGAGGCCGTAGGCGACGTGGCGGGCCTTGTCCTGCACGCAGCGGGCGAACAGCACGCGCTCGGCCTCGTTGTGGGCGAAATGCTCCCCATACCGGTACACGGTCATCGTGAGGTCGCCGCGCAACAGGTGCAGGAAGAGGACCGTCTCGGTCCAGCCACCCTTGCTCTCCAGTATCATGCGGTTGACGTCGCCCTTGCTCTCCAGGCCCATGCCGCCGCCGTTGGCGAGCGCCCGCTTGCGGAAGACTTCGCAGTGGCGCGCCGCGTCGAACATCTGGGTCGCGAGAAAGTTCTTGACCTCGTGGTAGCCGTATGACATCTGGTGAAGCCAGCCGCCGATGGTCTCGAACTCGACGTTGGCCTGCTGGCTCAGCTCGGTCGAAAGCTGGCACATGGCGGCTTCCACGTCGTCGGGCAGCGGCTCGATGGTGTGCCACGGGACATCGGTCGCGGGCGCCCAGCGCCGCTGGATAGCCTCTTCGTACAGCTCGGCGGCGTTGTCTGCCCAGAGCTCGTGCTTGTCGCGGATGCCGAAGCCGATGGGCGGCACCCCCGGCATGGGGTACGCGCCACGTGGCATTCGCGTCTGATCGTCCCAGTGGTCGGGGATGTCGCCGTAAACGCCGACGTTCAGCGAGCCGAGGGTAAGCCCGGACTTGCCCGGCCGCACCCGAACGCCCCACTCCAGCGTGCGCCCCATCCACTCGAACGAGGGCGCGGGTATCTCGGGTTCGGCCTGTTCGGGCGTAGTGTCTTGTGCGGTCTGGTCGCTCATAGAACAAGTCCCAAGAGTCCCCTCTCCCCCACGTGGGAGAGGGTTAGAGCCTGCCCCGTGCTCGACACGGGGGTGAGGGGGCAGGCCACTACAGGTACGCCATCATCTCGGCGTTAGCCCGCCCGTTGACGAAGCGCTCGCCGAAGCCGGCGGAGCGTATGCGCTGCACGTACTCCTTCACCTGCCGGCGGCGTATTGCCATCAGCTTCTTGATGCCCTCGTCATAGTTGTTCTTGCCGCCACCGAGCAGTATAGCCATCGCCTCGGTCGTAACCGAGTCTCCACCTGCGGGATTCTGGTTGCCCGCCATCATGGCGCGCTCTCCCTCGTCGAGGTACGTGTGAACCTCCTCGCGGCGGTCCGGCTCGGTCTCCGAGAGGTAGCGCATGTGCATCACGCCAAATGCCACGTGGCGGGACTCGTCCTGTGCGGCGAGCCGGTACATGCGCTTCTCGGCCTCGTTGTAGGCCATCAGCTCGCCCATGCGGAAGATGGTCAGCACGCCGCCCTCTCCGGATATGTGGAGCCGGGAGGACATCTCGGTGAAATCGCGGGACAGGTCGATATTGCCCACCACTCCGCTCGTGGTGATAGTAGGCCGCTGCATCAGGCCGCCGCCGTTGGCGAATGCGCGCTTACGGAACACGTCCAGGTGACGCGACTCGTCCATGATCTGCGTGATCAGGAACATGCGCGGCTCGAAGTAGTCGGGGGTGGTGTTGGCGACCCACCTGCCCGGGACGTCGGCAGCGACGAACTCGACCTCGGTGAGAAAGGTTGCGAGCTGGCACTGGGCGCGCTCAATGTCGTCGGGCAGCGGCTTCACGCTGTCCCAGGGAATGTCGGTCGCCGAGCTCCACTGGCGTTGCAGCGCCTCCTCGTAGAGCATGGCGGCGTTGGTCAGCCAGACGTCGGACTTGGTGGTCACGGAGTAGCCGCCGATACGGAACGAGCCGGGCCGCGAGGCCGCGCCCCTCGGCTTGCCGGTCTGGTTATCGCTGCGGTCGGGCGCGTCGCCATAGGAGCCGGCCTGGATGTCGCCGAGCGTGAGGCCGCGCCGGCCGGGTTCCACGCGAATGCCCCACTCGCCGCGCGTGTCCATCCAGCCGAGGTCCAGGTCGTTGTCATCGGCGTAGCTCTTGACAGCCTTCAGCGACTCGTTGTCGGTCGTCATAATGCGGCCTCCTAGCGGGTTGTGCGGCGGCTTGCTGGTGGGTAGGGGGCAGGCGATCCGCGCGTCGTGTAGACACTGTGCGCAGGGCTACCGCTTGCTCGGCTGCCTATTGTGAAAATATACAAGACAGCGCCAACAACCGCAAGCGAACGAGGGCCCACAAAGGTAAGGCCGCCGCGTTCGCGGGCACCCTCGGTGGCAAGTGTTCACAACACGGCTTAGCCACGCCGCTGCCCATCAGGCGCGCCTGAACCTCTCCATAATCCGCTGTATCCTTATGTTATGTTACCCCAGCACGCCTGAGTCAAGACGGCGCCTTGACTCGGAAATGCCCCGTGTACAATCTTGATTCCCCTGGCGCTTAGGAAGTCCACCACCGGCACAAAGTCGCGATCTGAGGATAGCAGAACCCCGACGTCGTAGTTATCAACCCATGCCAACTTTATCATGTCTGTCGCGATGCGAGTGTCAACATCCTTTTCTTCAGTGCCTCTCATGTCGAACTGACACTCCAGACAAACCGCGACCTCATGATGGCAGGCTGGGCAGATTGGCCCCTCCTCTTGCGCTGCCTCTCAACCATCTTTACATGCACGCCCGGGAACCTGTTCAAAGTGTTCATCGCCCAGTTTCGGAGAGACTGGCCTCTCTCGCTAGCCCGTTAACCGTCAACTGAAAGTTCCAGAAGTCTACGAATACCCTTACACGAATCCTGTAGTCCGTGTACACCATTCATTACCCATCCAGTCACAAAAAAAGGGCGCCGAAAGCGCCCCTGAGTCTTGAAGATCGGGCCGCCGTGTGCTCCCAGAATGGCGGGCGGCTGCCCGATGGGTTTTAATTGATTACAACGATACTTACGGTACGGTGGTCTGTCAACTCCACCAGTTGCCAGACCATGCTGAAACCGCCACATGGTGGCTGGTTAAGGCCTTAGGGCGTCCTGATTTACAGGAGACTCTAACATTAGATTTCTGATACTTGCCGTCTCTCTTTCGTTGTTAGGATTTGCCACACGTTCTTGGTGGAGGAAGTGGTGGAGAAACCGGCGGAAAGGGCCGAAAGTCGTCGTCAAGGCCAAGGAGATTGCCGGCGACCTCAGTCCGTCACCGGTAACCCAGGGCAAAACTCGGATTCGTGCGCCCAAGCCGAAGACACCCAAGCCCGAAGTGAAATACCGTCAAATGGTACGAATGCCGAATATAGCACCTACTTTGGGAATTTGGGGCGGCGCAAACGGAGACGAAAGTGATAAGGCGAGCTGCAAGAAAGGTTCACACATCAGACAGGTCTTTGAAACAACGATAGAGGAAGGATAGCCTGGGCGGGCATCCCGGAGTGGCGCCACTGGCGCAAGTTGCCTACTTTCTACGCCAACGTGGACGGCGCTCGATTTGGCCCACTTCCCAATGGCCCTGGTCGACCAAGGCTGGCGTTACCCGGTACTCAAAGGTCTTGCCATGGAAGATTAACCTGTACTTGCCCTCCCAAGCTGCACGAAGGGTGTCGTTCGGGGATGCGCGTAGAATCCATCTCGGCCACAACTTATAACTTAACGGTTCCCATTTTGGGGTTCCGCCCCTTCTTGCTGAACGGGTTCAACATGGCGTCCCACCTATTGTGGCAGCAGCACCTAAACTCATGCCGGCATACCACCACCAGCAGACCCGAAAGTAGACGGAACCAAGGAATCAAGAACGCCTTGCAGAAGATGTAGAGGTATGGGGTAGGACTAGTACCGTTTCAATCTGAATATGGTGGATAGATGTGTTGAAGTTTAGTGCGAGCGTGCTGAGTGGAGAAGCGCCAGTCAATGACGGCGACAGCCTCATTGCGTTCACGTTCCAGCGCCAAGACCTCTCGTTTCAGTACTGCCTCGTCGCTGATTCGGCGGTTGATACACTGATTGCTCAAGACACTCAACTCTATCTCGGCCATGTTCAGCCAACTGCCGTGTACTGGGGTGTAGTGGAACTCCAGTCCCTTGGCGATACGGCGCGCTTGGGCCGGCTCGAAGGCGTCGTACAACGAACCCAGCTTGTGTGTGTTGAGATTGTCCAGCACCAGCCGTATCGTCTCGGTGTGAGGGTATGCCTCATCAACCAGCCATCTCATCTGATGTGCGAAGTCCACGGCAGTACGTCGCTCGGTCACCTCGACATGTCTCCAGCCGGCTTTCGGCTCACAGAACATGAACAGGTTGCGTGTCCCGTTTCGCTTGTACTCGTAGTCGTATCGTTCCACCCGCCCCGGCTTGGCCCTGATGGATGGTCTCTTATCGGCCACCAGTTGCTTGGACGTCTCGTCGAAGCAGACCACGGGACGGTCCGGGTCGTAGTCTTCATCGTACAGGTCCAGCACGTCCTCCATTCGAGCCACGAACTCCCCGCTCACCCGGGGGATGCACCACTCCTTCTTCTTCCACGGCTTGAGTTCGTTGTTTTGAGTATCTGGCGCACCGTCTCGAGCGAGATGCTCTCGGCAAACCCCATCGCCACCACCTTGTTGGCAAGCAGTTGCAGCGTCCAATCCGCGTGGCCTTCGGGCGCGTCGCTGCACGCGATGGCTATCATATGTGCTTCCTGCCTGCCGTCCAACTTGCGCTTCTGTCCCGGTCGCGCACGCTCATTGAGCGCGCTGTCGAGCCCCTCCTTCACAAACCGGGTGCGCACACGTCCCACCGTGGATACGCTTATCAATAGGCCATTGGCAATGTCAAGGTCGGGCAAACCTTCGTCTGCCTTCAGCAACACCAGCGCTCGCTTGACCTTACGAGCCGAGGTCTCGCCACGACTCACTATCTGCTTGAGATGCGTCCGCTCAGACTCGTTCAACTCCACCTTGTACTTGAGAGCAGGCATGTCTTCGTATGTCCTCCCTTTAGGATCATACATAAAGACTAACCTATTTCTTATATCTGTCAAATACACCTGGCAATAGTACTAGAGGAGTGACTGACAGATGTTTGATGATCTGCGTACACTTGTCGACGAGTAGAACAAAGTGGCAGACGGAAACAACGGGTGATCGCTCATTGTTCGAGCCGTCGACCCCTTACGCCAGCTTAACTGTGCAAGGAAGTTGAACGAATGTCGGACACTTTTGGTCAAGTGATAGGTGCATGTCTGGCAAGACTAGCAATTTGAGGAATCCTCGTCGTTATCGCCTGCGTTGCAACTGTTCTCCCTGTCTTTTTGCGGCAACTCTCAAATAGCCTGATAGCCCCTGCGCACTTGGGTGTATAATTCCACTTGCTTTGGTCCTTTGTCAACTCATGCTGCCAATCGGAAGCAGCATCAATCTAGCAGTCACCTGTTGCAGAGCTATGCTGCGAGCAGGGATAGGCAGGCGATGCGTCTCGCTCGTGGCCCGCTCCGGCCAAGTTGCCGCCTCCAGCGCAATAACGCCGTCGGCCCAGATTCTCGGATGAAGACCGGCCCTCTCTGTCCCGCCCCCTGAACTGGTCCGGCCCCGTTTCTCCCAACCCCCTCTTGACCCCTGCGCACATTCGTGCTACTCTCCCCTCACCTGAGGATCGACCCCGCCACCTGGCGCCCGCGGACGACGCGGTTGGGACCCCGGCCGACTTGTCTCATTTCTGTCACACTTTGTAACTTTCCTGCTCGTTTCCGTCTCGCCGGCGTTTCAAGATGTTGCACACAGCCAGCACTCCCAGCTAGGAGGCAAGACAGAATGAACCAGAATGAGACAGAATTCGGTAAAAACCCAATCCACAGGCAGCTTTTGGCCCATTCTCACCGTTCAGAAGCCGGCCTCCAACTCCCGCCGCGCGCCTTGTTCAAACCCAACCGAATTGCTAAAATCTACCCCACGCGGCAAGCGGGAGTAGCTCAGGGGTAGAGCATCTGCTTCCCAAGCAGAGGGCCGAGGGTTCAAATCCCTTCTCCCGCTCCATCAACACCAGCCCCCGCGTCGGGCAGACAACCTGATAGGCCCAACCGCCTGAGGAGGGCGCCATGGTAAGGTTCCGCGCGAACAACATTCTCGAGAAGAACCGCCAGGACGAAAAGGGCCTGGGACTCGGCTTGGTATTCCCCTGCGCCGAGGCCATCGAGCTCGCCGGTATGCTTGGTGGCTTCGACTTCGTGAACCTCGACGGCGAGCACGGCCTGTTTTCGCCCGAGTCGATCGACCACATGTGCCGCGTCGCCGACGGCTACGGCCTGACTGTCACCGCCAGGGTGCCCAACATCATGCCCTCCACCATCAACTCGTTCCTCGACCGCGGCGTTATCGGCGTGCTGGGGCCGCATGTGGACACGGCCGAGCAGGCCAGGGCACTGGTGGACGCCTGCCGCTTCACCCCCGATGGCCAGCGCAGTTGGGGCGGCGGCAGAGGCACCTTCTACAACGAGAGCGGCCTGATAGACCAGCCCGGCCTTCAGCGCACGGAGTTCATGGCCCACGCCAACGCCGAGATGCTGGTCATGTGCCAACTCGAGACGGTCACCGCATTTTCGAATCTCGACGCCATTCTCGAGGTGGAAGGCATCGACGCATTCGCCTGGGGCACCAACGACCTCGCCCAGTCCATGGGATACCCCGGCCAGCCCGAACACCCGGCGGTTCAGGAGGCGCAGAACGCCATCGGCGACCGCATCCACGCCGCGGGCCGCAAGCTCTCCAGCGACATAACCGAGACCGTAGCGCTCAACTCGCTTATACTAGACGGTTCAAGAAAGTTCCTCGAAGCGAACAGGTAGCAAACTGGCCTCCCTAACGCGATCCAAGTTCGAACGCCTCGTCCGAGAGGCCTTCAACCAGCTCCCGCAGGACATCCTCGACAACCTCGAGAACGTTGACCTGGTCGTGGAAGACTGGCCCACGAAAGACCAGCTCATCGGCTCCGGCCTGGACGAGGACGAGCTGCTGCTCGGGCTGTACGAGGGCATCCCGCTCACGGAACGCTACGGCTACGACATGGTGTTGCCGGACAAGATAACCCTCTTCCAAAAGTCGATCGAGTCCATCTGCTCGACCAACGAAGAGGTCATGCGCGAGATTCGGGACACCATAACGCACGAGGTTGCGCACCACTTCGGCTACGACGACCCGTCCCTGGAGGGGATGGGCATCTAGCGCCGGCCCAAACAGCTCCTCGTCGCTACGCCCGCAGCGGGTAGAGGCGTGCCAGGTTCTCCCCCATGATCGCGTCGAGCTGCTCCTTGGACAGAAAGCCGCATCGTGACCGGAAGAGCACCATCGACTGCTTGAATGTCACGGTTCGCTCGCACGCAGGCATGTCGGATCCCCACACTAGCCTGTCGGCGCCCACGTCCTCGACCAGAGACTGCACTAGCTCTGACAGGCCGTCCTCGTAGGGAGGGAACTCCAGATCCCCGGCCATGAGATGCAGCATCAGCTCCATGTGCCAGCCAGGGAACTTCAGAAGCGTCGAAATCTCCTCCGGAACGCTGAACCGGCCTGGCTTGCCGACGTCGTAGTGAACGTTGTTGAGCCCGTGGGTCAGTACCGAGGGTATCTGGGGGTGAGCCTCTGCCCAGGTGATGAACTCGCGCAGCTCCTGAAGGTAATCTTCGGCCAGGGGCTGCCTTAACTTGGCTGCGTACCAGTGAATTGTGATTCCTAGCTCTCTCACCATGCCCCAGAGAGGATCGAGGCTGGGGTCGTTGACGCCGATCCTGAAATCGTCCTGGAAGAACCCGCCAGTGGAGAAGAACAGCCCCGAGTGTCCCAGGTCCTCGACCTGCCGACGGAGCCTTTCGAGCTGGTCATCTCGGCCTCCCACCCACTCGTCGACCTGTGCCAAAGCGACAAACCGATCGGGGTAGCGCCGCACACAGTCTCCGAGAAAGTCATCCAGTTTTCCGTAGATCCTGTCGTGCTGCAGCACCGCTCGGTCGACGCCCACGTAGTCCATCTGCGCGATCATCAGCTCCGGAGAGCACGACATATCCTGGAGTACCGGAGGCATCCACTGGAGGAAGTAGTCCTCGCCGCCGTGGGTGAACTCCAGCCTGCCAAAGGGGCCGATTCGAAAGTCGACGTCGGGCAGGTATGAGATGCCGGCGCCCTCGCCCACCAGCAGCGGCTCCGGAATCCTGACCCCGTCACTAAGCCTCCGTATGCCTTGGCCGTGAAAGCGCACGTGGTGCTGATGCTCGGCTAGCCGCCTCTTCTTGATGCCCCGGTCCTCGGCCAAGGACGGGAAGCAATGGGCATGGCCATCGAATGTGACGCTCATGTATCTCCTCTCGGACAAAGCGAATCACAGCGCTGCGCGCCAGCGCCATCGGTGAGGATGAGACCATAGGTCGCGCCCTCACCCCCGAGACGGCCCGAACAGCTCCTCGATGTCGCGTTCCGTCTGTGCCTGCAACTCGTCCTCGTCCC
Organism: Dehalococcoidia bacterium; assembly: GCA_965226695.1. Classification (GTDB taxonomy): domain Bacteria; phylum Chloroflexota; class Dehalococcoidia; order Lucifugimonadales; family CATOSD01; genus CATOSD01. The sequence continues at coordinate 699,914 of OZ245405.1, read as the reverse complement.
TGAACCCGAACTCCCTGTACGACTCCTCCGTGCCGTATTCGCGCGTGCGAAACACCACCGGCATCGGCAGCGCGTGGCCGAACGCCAGTGCCTGCTGCCTCGAATCGAGCTTGGATAGCACCGACCGCAGCTTGCGGCTGCCCGACACTCCCGTGAGCACCGCGTCCACGTCTCGCTCGTTGTCCAGCAGGCACGTTATCTTGGTGCCAAGCTGGCTCATCACCTCGTCGTCTATGCCGCTGGGCCGCTGGTCCACCACCAGCAGCGTCACGTTGTACTTACGCATCTCGCGGGCGATGTTGCCGAATATGGTCTGGCCGGCGAGCTCCCGGGTCAGGAACTTGTGCGCCTCCTCGATGGTGACCACCAGCGGAGTGGGCTTCTGCGTATCGTCGCCGCTCGCCCTTTCCGTGAGCTCCTGGTAGCGATCGTAAATCCGCCGCGTTATCAGGTTGGCGACCAGGATGTAGGCCGAGATGTCATTGCCGTATCGGCCGAACTCCAACACTACGTGCATGCCCCTGCCCAGGTAGTCGAGAATGCGATTGACGGAGTTGTGGCCTGACCTGTCGTCCATGAAGCCGAAGCGCTCAAGACGCGCAAGCCTTCTCTTCAGCGAGCTGAGCGCCGCCTGGTTCACGTTCAGCATGGACGCCAGCTCCTGGAACGCCTCTCCGCCCTCGTGATCCAGGAATTTCTTGAGCCAGTTCCTGCCAAGGTGGCGCTCCAGCTCGAAAGAGGCGTCCGCGGCCACCTCGGACAGGTTGAGCGACTCGCGCAGCATCCTCACGTCGTCGGCCTCCACCTCGTCGAAGCCGATGCGCACCACGTAGTCCGGACTCAGCCCACGCCGCCTCGAGCTCTCCTCGTCCAGCGAGAACACCGCCACCCTGGACTCGAATATCTGCTTCAGTCCCTTCACCTGCCGGTTCGCCTCGCTGTAGCCCATCCAGCCATACTCGCTCTGCATGTCGAAGACGAGATTGGTGGCCTGCCCGCTCTGCAAAATGCCCATCAGCAGCAGGCGCGTCAGGAAGGTCTTGCCCGTGCCGCTCTTGCCGAACACGCCGTTGCTGCGCTTGACTAGCTCCGCGATGTTCAGGCAAAGCTTGGTCTCCATGTCCAGTGGGTTGCCGATCCAGAAGTGGCCGGGGCCTTCCTCGCCGAACACGTCCTGGATATCCTCCTCGGTCGCCAGGGAGACTTCCGAGAAGTGCGGCGGTATGGTCTTCGCCGGCTGAGGGCCGTCGTCCGTGTCGGCGCCCACAGTAAGCATCGGCTCGACCCTGATCGAGCCGTAGGCGGCGGTGCCCGCGAATACCCGCACGGCCAGCGGGTCGGACAGGCCGGGCGGATTGAGCCGGAGGCTGTCGTCGGTGGAGCCCAGCTCGAGGTCCGTCACCACGCCGAAGTAGCGCTGCCTCTCGCCCTGCATGGTCACGAACGAGCCAACCTTGATGTCCTCGATGGACGTCGCGGGGTCGAGCCTGATCTCGAGCCCGTTCGTGAGCGAGCCGCTGACTACGGCGCCGACACGCACCCTGCCCAGGGAGTCGAACGCGCCGCCGCCGTTCACCATGCCAGCCTCCTTAGCACGCCGCTGAGACGCTGAGTCTGGCCCGGAAAGTACGCCACGAGCTCGCGGCCCGCCCGGACAAGGAAGCCGTCCGGGTCCGGGTGCGAATCGCGCGCGAGCCGGAGGAACGCCGCCAGCACCTCGTCCTGAGCGGTGGTGGGGGCCGCCAGCAGCAGCGGCGCGAAGTCCATCGATCGGCTGAACTCGCGCAGCTCCTCGCCGGCGCACTCCCGCACGAACGAATGGATGCGCGGAGGCCGTTGCGTCAGGTGGCGCACAACGTCGCCGCCGCGCCGGTATCCCACTATCACGGAGTGAAACTCGGATACGAGCAGCCGCTCGAGCTGGGGGTTTTCGCGGTACACGGCCTCCTCGGTGTCCACGCCGGCACCCCGCGGAATGGGATGGCGGGCCGGGTCTATGCTGCGCGTGGAGGCGGCGTAAACTATGCCGTACACTTGGGCGGTCTCGCCGCCGCGAACCAGCCCCCCCAGCGGGGGCAGCTCGTCAAGCCGGTAGCAGTGCGTGGTGAAGCCGGTGGAGGTGGACTCGACCACCTCGCCGAGGCGGGCGCGGTCGGGGTAGGGCTGGGTGTGCTGCATGGGCCGTATTCTACAGCGAACGCGGCGTGGTGGGACAGGGGCGGGCGATCAGCAGTCGCCGCCCTCGCTAAGCAGGGCGTCCACTTCGGAAGCGAGCGTCGGAAGATTGACGGCGATTTTCTCCCACACTTCGTCATCGTTGAGATCTGGGTATTCGTGAATTATCACATTGCGAAAGGCGATTATGTCTTGGTAGTCCGTGATTCGTTCGGCAGTTGGCCTATCCACCCTCGCAATCCTAGCCATCGCTTCCCCGATTATCCCGAAGAGACGCTCCACGGCCAAACGCATCATGTAGTCGTCCTGGTAATCGTTGAGCGTCTTGCCCGCAGTGAAATCTTCTATCGAGTGGGCAGCACGTTGTATGTCGTAAAGGTACTTGAGGGTATAGAGGTTCATATGGGACCCGTTGGAAAGTTGGCCGGTAAGTTTACCGGCGTGGCTGAAGTCGGAGGACTGCCGAACACGTTCGGGCGTGCCATAGATCGGAATTCGCGTTTGCTCCACCGACTGGCGAAAGTACGGATTGCGGATGGCAGACACCTTCACGAGGTCCACGCGCCGGCCGAATAGGCTTTCGAGTTCCGCGAGCAGGTCGAAGTAGGTGCTACGGGCCGCCGGCTCGAACTCGACCAGAAAGTCCAGGTCGCTCGCTTCGGCATCGAACGCGCCGGTCGCGGCTGAGCCGAACAGGTCGAGCGTGCGGACGCGATAGCGCATGCAGAGACTTTCCAGCTCAGCGATGTGTTCCTCTAAGGCGGGAATCGGGAATGCGTTGTCTGCCATGGCGTGTCAGAAACTCTGTCCAGGTCGAGGTCCATTCGAAATCACTGGAAACGATTCGAACGCATTGCGTCGAGTTCCCCGTCCCATCCGATGCCGCGAAATGAGCGGGCTTCATCTACTGAGGCCGGCTCGTTCGTCGGACATCGCAGGGCGGAGCTTTCAGTCTCGACGTTAGTCGCGCGCCGAAAGTGCCACGTGACACATGCGCAACCTTCATCGTCGATATCTGTGTTGGCCTGCAACATACATCCAAGATACACCCGCAGACGGGAGAGTGCAAAGCCAGCTAGACAGTCGTCTAAGTTCAGAAAACAGGCGTAATCCCCTTCGTCGGCAGTGGTCCACGAAAGCTGCTTTCACTCCCTCACACGCGCCATGTGGTAGGCGTCCACGTATTCACCCTCGCGAAATGCGAGCGCTTTTCGCACGCCCTCGATCTCAAATCCAAACTTCTTGTACAGGTGAACAGCCCGGAGGTTATCAGTGTAGACGTCCAACTCCACTCGCTTGAGGTTCAGCCAGTTGTCCGCCATATCCAACACAGCCTCCATCAAGGCCGTGCCTATTCCCCTGTCCTGGTAGTCGTCGTGAACCGCCATGCCTAGATTAGCAATGTGAGCAAGGCGGTTCTTCCTACGAGTGATGTCTATGTTGCCGACCACCCTTCCGTCCACCTCCACCACCAGCATGTAGTCGTCCTGCGTCAGATTGCTCAGCCACTCCTCGCGCTTATCCAAAGAAACGTATGGAAGCTGCAAGGTGTTTCTGACCACGCCGGGGCATGACAGCATCTCGTACAGGTCCAGGCAGTCGTCGACTCTCACAGCGCGAATCGTTGCCTCGTCTCTCATAATGCTACACCCACCTGAGCCGCTTGCTGCGGTTCTTCTCCGAAGTGTACGCCGGCATGCCCCGGTCTTGGAGAGCGTTTCCCACCAGCTCCGAGAAGGTTCGCCTGTCGGCGCCGGTCACCACCGCCTGCTCGTGAGCCTCCATCAGCGCCGTGGGGTAGCCGGGCCCCTTGGCGCACTGGTCCACTATCATACCGTGCGCCATCCCCAGCGCCGCCTCGTCCTCCGCGACCCAGGCGGGCACCTCCACCCGGCCAATCTCCTCGCCTGTGTTGACGTAGAAGAAGCAGACCTCCTGCCCACCGTAGTAGTCCTCGACCAGCCGGTATCTGCCCCTGAACACCGCGGATCGCTCGCCCTTGCCCAGCATTTCGGCGAATATGTGGCGGTCCCGGATGCCGCCGACCGCGACGTCACACGGCCTCGCCCGCGAGGGCAGCCCGCCGCACCTCGCTTCGCACGCGGCGACCTCGTACGGGCAGGCCGGCAGCCTGGTCGAGTTGGCAACCTCGGCGCTGTTCGGCAGGCTGACGTAGCTGGCGACCGCCAGGGGGCGATCTCGCGACATCTCCTCCAACTCGGCCAGCGCCCGGACAAAGCCGTCTTCCACCAGGTGCTTCAGCACGAACTGGCGGTTGCCGTAGCGCAGCAGGCCGATGCCCATCATCACGAGCGTGCCGTCCACGAGCGCCAGCGTCGGCGTCTCGGGCGGCAGCTCCCGCACGGCGTCGGCCAGGGCGCGGAGCTCCTCGACAGCGCGCTTGGTGCCCAACACCGCGCCCTGGATCTGCTCCTCCCGCCCGGAGGCCAGGTCGCGTATGGCCAGTTCGTCGTCGCCGGCGTAGAGCCTCGGACGGCTGTACAGCCTGGCGTCCGGGGCCGAGCCGTAGGTGAGCGCGGCCACGCCTATGTTGATCAGAAAGCAGCGGGCCGCGAGGTGCCTGTCCACGTCGATGTGCGAGCCGTCCGCGGCCACGACGCGAAAGTCGGTGTGCAGCGCGGGCGGGGAATAGCGCGCGCCGGGATCGTCCATAGGTTCGGGAAGGTTCCACGCAAGGGTCGACCTGCTGCGGCTCAGCTTGTCCATGTAGCTGTGCGTGTCGAAGTTTCGCAGCGAGTCGATGGCGCGACCGAGGCGCTCACCGTAGTCCGACTGGCGCGCGCTCACCTCGTCCGCCATGCGGTCTATCTGCAAGGCCGTGTGTCCGAGGTCCAGGCCCAACGCGGCTTCTCCCATTTGCCTTGGCAGCGTATGGCGGCACCCGGTGATGACACCGGTAGGGGCGGGTTTGAAACCCGCCCGCGTGGGGTGGCGAGCGTCAGCCACTTTCCGCCAACCCGCGACGCCACTTCTAAACGCCGCCTCCGTTATTGGCTCGTTCTTTACCGCAGCACGCGGGCGTCGCCCACCCGCCGCGTGACTCGCCGCTTGTCGAGGTGGTCCATCAGCGCGAGGGCGTACTTGCGGCTGGTGCCGAACAAGTCGCGCACGTCCGCAACGGTGATCTCCCCGTGCTCTCTAAGGTGCGCCGTAACCCGTTCCAATAGGTCCTCGTAGGCCGACGCCGAAAACACGACGGTCTCGCTGACGCGGGCGACCCTGCCCTCGTCCACGAGCAGGTTCAGCACCTCCGGGTCGATGGGCGCGTCAGTGGGCGGCGAGTACGGCGCCGCCTCCAGCAGCCGCACGTAGTCGTCGGCGGCTCTGTGCTGGGCGTCGTTCAGGTGCGGCAGGTGATCGGGCAGCCGCACCTGGGCGCCCTCCTCCACCAGCACGTTTTCGTCTCTAAGAGGAGGCAGGGCGCCGTTGAAGATCTGCTGCGTCATCCTCATGCGGCTGCGCAGCTCCTCTTTGGGCGCGCCCCTTCGCAGCGGGTACTGCCTGTGGTAAGCCTCCAGCGCCGCCTCGGCGCTGCGCGCCACGGCGTCCCAGCCACCGGCGCTGTACATGAACACGCCCGGCCCGATGGCCTGGCCGCCAAGCGGCACCACCATGTCCTCGTCGGCCATCGCGGAAAGCTCGCGGCGCGCCTCCTCGGGGGCCAGGTTGGCGCGCGTAACCAGCGCGCTGAACTCGCTCGGCTCCGACAGCTCGATGGTCTTCAGTATAACGTCCCTGTCCGAGCCGCCCTCCATCACAGTCAGCCGGTCCAGCAGCGGTGCGAACATGCGCCTGTGCCTGCGCGCGTGCGGGTCCACCACGTCGCCGCCGCCCAGAGTCGTGCGATTGGTGCGTATGACGAACGAGTCGCCCTTGATAACCGCGAGCGGGGTGCTCAACTTGAGCTGCGCCCAGGTGGTCTCACCCGGTGTCGCCGAGTGCGTCTCGAGCAGGCGGACCCGGGCTATGGCCTCGCTGCTGCCCGTGTGCACCGTAACGAACATGTTGTGGCGCACGGGATGGGGAGCGTCGGGGATGATCTTCAGGAGCACGTCCATTGCGCCCGTCGGCCGGAGCCAGCCAGGGCGGGTGAGAACCTCGCCGCGGCTGATATCCTCGTGCGGAACGCCGCTCAGGTTGGCCGCGACGCGGGTGCCCGGCAGCGCCCGGTCCACCTTCGAGCGGTGCGTCTGCAGGCCGCGAATGCGCGTCCCCCTGCGCGAAAGCACAAGCTCCACGCTCTCGCCCGCGTCGAGCGCGCCATCGATCAGAGTGCCCGTCACCACGGTGCCGAACCCCGCGATTGTGAACGACCGGTCTATGGGCAGCCGGGGACGTTCGAGGTCGCGCTTGGGCGGCGAATCGCGCAGCATGTCATCCACCGCGGCGAGCAGTTCGGGCAGGCCCTCGCCGGTCACGGCAGAGACTGGCAGAATGGCCGAGCCTTCCAGCGCCGTGCCCTCGAGCACGTCCTCGACGTCGGCCTCCACCAGCTCGTACCAGTCGTCGTCCACAAGGTCGGCCTTGGTCACGGCCACCAGGCCCCGTCCGACCTTCAGCAGGTCCAGAATGGCGAGATGCTCGCGCGTCTGCGGCATGACCGACTCGTCCGCGGCCACCACCAGCAGGGCCAGGTCTATTCCGCCCACGCCCGCCAGCATGTTGTTCACAAAGCGCTCGTGGCCCGGCACGTCCACGATACTGACCTCGTTGCCGCTGGGCAGCTGCAGCCACGCGAAGCCCAGGTCAATGGTCATGCCGCGCTCCTTCTCTTCCCTGAGCCTGTCGGGGTCGATGCCGGTGAGCGCTCTGACCAGCGTGGACTTACCGTGGTCCACGTGCCCGGCGGTGCCTATAACGTACAACGTGCCGCTCCGTGCAAGATAACAACCTATGAGGAAACGAACACCGTCGCCTGACTAGGGTCGAATTCACAAGCGTACTGCCATGCCTTCGACAAAAGTCCTATTATGAGCTCTTCCAATTCCAAGCGTTGACTCTTGGAAGTCTCGAGCAGCAAAAGGCGATAGACGAAGGCGGACGGGAGTTGTTGCCGATGTTCTCGGTAACGCCACGCGTCCTCGGGCAGGGCGAATCGCGCCCCTCCCCTGGTTACAATCAAATCAGGCAAGAAATCTAGAGTGTCGGGTTCTATGGAGTCCGGGAGAATAGTTACTCGCCTAGTTATCGTGCGTCCAATAGGAGCTTCTCCGGCATCCTCGCCAAGCACCATCCACCAGTCGGCGCCGTGCCACCTCCGGAAAGCGCACATTCTGGCCACCGAAGCCGCTGGGTCGGGAAGATGGAACAAAGGATCGCCGAACCCCAGTTCGTCAGGATTGTCGTTCGATCGATTGACGAACTTGACAACCGCCCTGTCTACGACTTTGGACAGTTGGAGCTGCAATTTGAGGCTGTCACCGTATTCGATTGGGGTGTGATGGTGTTGCATCTAGGGCACTTCCAACTCGATCCACGTCCAGGGACATGGGTCAACCGGAACCGGGCCAGTGACAACCCACTGCTGTGCCCCTCCCCTTCGGTAGAGTGGGACTTGGGGAAGACTCCAGGACGGTACGACACCGACCCAGACCGCAGTCTCTTCATCCCTTACAGGAATCACTACTTCGGCATATTTGTTGAGCAAGGCCACCCTATCTGTAGCCTGCCATCCGAAGCGGTAGACTACATCTGTCAAATAAACGAGGCCGTCCTTTGACGGAAGGATCACACCGGTAATGGAAATTTCCTGCGCCGCCTGCCGTGACGTGTAGTGATAGAATATCCCGCCCGGAGGCCGGACAGATCCTACCGCTTCATCGTCGAACGCTGTCAGCCCTCGCATGACGTGATTATAGCCGTCGCATGGGTGATACGCCACCGGCGTGCTACGTGACTCCCACAGAGTAAGTTCGCAATGTGTAAGCCCTCCAAATGGGCAGGCGCCGTTGACGGAAATGTGAGGAATCAGCGAGACAACACGGGATCAGGTGCGGAACGTGGTCACCCACATAGGCGTGGCGATAGCGACCTAAGCGCACGCAGGTGGGCGGATTTCGGCGGCGCGAACAAACCCTTCCGGAGAACGGACAGGCAATCCCGCCTCTCAATACCCGGAGCATTTCCTCGGCGAGACCCATGAGCTCCTCGTGGTCTATGTCTTCGTAGGAGACGGAGAAGTGTCCAGGATCAAGGCTCTCCTCATAGTGCTCGTTCAGGTACCGGTGGCCCGCCTCAATGGCCCAGTCGTCCCACTCTGCCGTCAGCCGTTTCGCGGCGGGGACAGGTTCCGCGCCGGGCACAATTTCCGCCAGTCGCTTGTTAACCGCGGCCAGCAGAAGCGCAGCGGACTCCGGCGTCTTGGCGACCTGTCGCGCCTGTTCCAACAGTTCATCCAGGGAACCCGCATAGTTTTCCATAGCCAGAGCAGCCACAGCGTATCCTCACGTGAAGTCGTATGGGTCAATGATAGCAAACTTCCTCAACGCGGCGATAACCGCACTTCCTGAACCCTGGCCAAGATGCTATGCTTGGCAGTAGCCATCAAAGCGGAATCGTGCACTTTGGCAGGGGGTTTCAAATGCAGAATGCGGTAATTGTCAGCGGGGCGCGCACGGCGGTCGGCCGATTCGGCGGGGCGTTCAAGGATGTGTCGGCGCCGGACCTGGGCGCGGCGGCAATACGGGCCGCGCTGGAGCGGGCAAACATTTCGCCCGACCAGGTGGACGAGGTGGTCTTGGGCAACGCCCTCCAGGCGACGGAGGCCGGCTATGCGGCGCGGCTGGCGTCGATCAGGGCGGGCATCCCCGAAGAGGTGCCCACCATCGCGGTAAACCGCCAGTGCTCCTCCGGCCTGGAGGCCATCAACATGGCGGCGCAGCTCGTACGCACCGGCGAGGTGGACATAGCCGTCGCCGGTGGCATCGAGAACATGAGCCAGTCGCCCTTCCTGCTGGACTACAAGGCGCGCTTCGACGGGCTGCGCATGGGCAACGCCGAAATGGTGGACGGGCTGATAGAGGGCCTCGGATGCCCCGTGAACCGCTACCACATGGGCGTTACGGCGGAGAACGTGGCAGAGCGCTTCGGCGTCAGCCGGGAAGACCAGGACGAGATGGCCCTCAACAGCCACATGCGCGCCGTAGCGGCCATCAAGGGCGGACGCTTCGACGACCAGATAACGACCGTCAGTGTGCCTCAGCGCAGGGGAGACCCGGTAGCGGTGAGCGTGGACGAAGGCCCCCGCGAGGACACGACGCTCGAACGTCTGGGGCAGCTGCGTCCGGTCTTCAAGCGCGACGGCACCGTCACCGCGGGCAACGCCTCCAGCATCAATGACGGCGCGGCGGCCGTGGTCATCATGTCCGCCGAGAAGGCCGCCGAGCTCGGCATCACGCCCCGGCTGCGCTGGTACACCCGCGGAGTCGCCGGCGTAGACCCGGCCATCATGGGCATCGGCCCCGTACCGGCGGTGCGCAAGGCGCTCGACAAGACCGGCATGACGGTCGACGACATCGACTTGGTAGAGCTCAACGAAGCGTTCGCCGCCCAGGCGCTGTACTGCGTCCGCGAGCTGGGGTTGGATATCGACAAGACCAACGTCAACGGCAGCGGCATCAGCCTGGGCCATCCCGTAGGCGCGACCGGCGCGATAATGACGGTCAAGCTGATGGAGGAGATAGCCCTGCGCGACCAGCACATGGGACTGGTGACAATGTGCGTGGGCGGCGGCCAGGGCGTGGCCACCATCTTCGAGCGCCTGAACTAGGCGTAGCCGGGACGGGGAGCCCGAGACCCACGAAGGGTACGAGCCCGACCATCATGACCCCTGACTTCCTGAACTACGCCTGGTTTGGAAGGAGCGTTCAGCGGATCGTGATGGTCGGGCTCGTACCCTTCGTGGGTGTCACACTGCTCGTGGCATGTGATGTCCCACTGCCAGCGTTACCTGCTGAGGATCCGACTCCGCCCGGTGTCTCTTCGGCCACCACCTCTCGAATGGCTGCCACCCTTGTCACAGCTGCGGCTTTACCCACTCCCATACCGGCTCCAGCCGCCGCAACTGCAACTTTCGCGCCCGAGCCGACGGTCCCGCCCGCAGCGACGCAAGTTCCTATCCCAACCCCCACTCCATCCGCAACACCCACCAGCACAGCATCCCCCATTCCGGCAGTCGAGGCTTCCTCATTGTTCGATGGTATTCTGGCCCAGATAGCGGCACTCGACCGCGAACTGGCGAATAAGGTCGCCGAATACAGCTGGATTGTAGACGGAGAAGCCGCAGGAGAGTGGATTCCCTTGGCCCAGATCCGCAGTCTTGCCAAGGTAGATGTTGAGGCGGCCAGGTTGCTAACAGACCATCAGTGGATGGCCGACAGCGTCACGAAGTCCGAACGGAATGGCATCTCATACCTCATTCAAATTGCCGAATTTGATCCGCACTTGGCAAGGCTGGTTCTGCGCCAACCATTTGTGGAGCCTCCGTTTCGGCATCGGGACGCGCTTGGCCTGATGGGCCTGGCCGAAATGACTATAGACAGTCCGGATGTCGCAGCAACCCTTGCCGCCCAACCGTGGTTCGAGGACGGCGTGGACGACCTGGAAGCAGCTCTCCTGAGCGTCTTCGGGTTCCGAATCGATGGCGGGTTCCGAAGGGCCTTGATCGAAACCCACTTTATCTCGACCGTAACCGTCGACCTGCCGTTGACCGGTAGTGTCGATTTCGTCGCAATACGGCACACTCCATTCCCGGCCGACGACTCCACATTTGCCGCGATGGAGGAGGGTGTCAGGATCATCGAAGACTTTATGGGCACACCCTTCCCCATAAACGACTTCATCGTGCTGGTAGTCGATCCTGACATATGGGGCGGAAGGCCAGATGGAAGTCTCGTCGGTGGTCATGAGCCCGGATTCTACGCCGTGCACATTTTGTTGAAGGACGGGAGAGTCTTCTCTGGAGGAGAACATCGTTACCCGCAGGCTATCTATCGTCAACTGGCCCGCATTCACTTGTACATGGGTGGGCCCAGATGGCTTAAGGAAGGGGCGGCCGAATTCCTGAGTGCATACACAATGGACAGAGCGGGCGGGGAGAGAATCGAACAGCGGTTGGTGCACCTACATTCGGCCGCAGACTCTTCTTCCTGTAAAGACAACATCGAGCGTCACTTGGACGACTACACATTTGGTAACTGCGACTATCTGTTGGGCGAAATATTCTTGCATGCGATGAACACGGTGCTGGGGAAGGAGGGAGTAGGTTCAGCCCTTAACGACCTCCACACGCTGGTTTTCGAATACCGCTCAAGTCCGCATAACTTCGTCTACCAGACGTTCGAGAAACACACCCCACCAGGCAGAGTGGACGACTTCAAAGCCGCCTACCAACGGTACTACGGAGAGCCTGCCTCCACGCTTCGATCGGACATATCGCCGGAGCGTGTGTCCGCGCTGGCCGCTCTCTACGAGGCCACACGTGGTTCAGGTTGGATGAAAAGTGACAACTGGCTGAGCGACACGCCCCTCGGTGAGTGGTACGGCGTGATAACCGCCGCAGGTGGTCAGATCACCGCACTTGCGCTCGGATACAACGAGCTTGCCGGCGAGTTACCGGCCGAGTTGGGCAGCCTCACCAATCTGATAAAGCTGGACTTGTCATCGAACGAACTGACCGGGTCGATTCCGCCTGTACTCGGCAGCCTGACTAACCTGAAGGAGCTGTTCCTCGGCGGAAATCGTTTGACCGGAGACATTCCCGCTGAGCTGGGAGACCTCGCCAGCCTGGAAGAATTGGTGATCGGCGACAGCCGGTTCACCGGGGGTATTCCACCTGAGCTCGGCGGCCTCGACAGACTTGAGAAGCTGTACTTCGTCGCAGCGCATCTGAGCGGAGAGATACCCCCGGAGCTTGGGAGACTCACAAGACTCAGGGAGCTGCGCCTGGAAGCCAATCAACTGACAGGGGAGATACCGTCGGACCTCGGCCGTCTCACACAGTTGCAGCAACTCGAACTTCATGAAAACCAGCTAAGTGGAAGGATACCCCCAGAGTTGGGTGATCTCACCGAGTTAAGGATACTCGACCTTAGCGTCAATCAGCTAACCGGAGAGATCCCGGCAGAGTTGGGCAGGCTGCCCAATCTGCGTAGATTGTTCCTGAGTGGTAACCAGTTGACCGGATGCATACCCCAGGAATTGCGAAGTGTACCGAGAAACGACTTTGAGGAGCTTGGCATGCCATTCTGCGAGAATGAGTCCTAGTCGTTTATTGCTCCCCACATGTCCACCTCAGGGGTCAGCTGCCGCCGAAGCCGACGGCTCAGCCCATCTCGCCCTTCCCCTCTCGGGGGGGAAGGGCCTTTCGCCTCACCCTAGCCTTCCACCAGCTCCAGGTTCTTCAGGCCCGACCCGGTGTTCATCAGCAGTATGCGCTCGTCGGGCAGCACTGAACCGTCGGCGAGCAGCTTGTTGAGCGCGGCCGCGGTGGCGGCGCCCTCCGGGCAGACGAACATTCCTTCCAGCGACGCCACCAGGCCCATGTAGTGCAGGATTTCGTCGTCCGACACGGTGAGCGCCCCGCCGCCGCTTTCGCGCAGCGAGCGCAGAATCATGTAGTCGCCGATTGCTGCGGGCACGCGGATGCCCGGCGCGAGCGTGTGCGCGTTCTGCCACGGCTCGGCGAACTCCTGGCCCTCGCGGAACGCCCGCACCAGCGGCGCGCAGCCCTCCGCCTGGACGCAGTACATCCGCGGCCTGTCGCTGCCGATCCAGCCCATCCGCTCCATCTCCTCGAACGCCTTCCACATGCCCACGATTCCCGTGCCGCCGCCCGTGGGATACAGGATCACGTCCGGCAACGTCCAGTCCAGCTGCTCCGCAATCTCGTAGCCCATCGTCTTCTTGCCCTCCACGCGGTAAGGCTCCTGCAGCGTGGAAATATCGAACAGCCCCTCTTCGGCGGCCTTCTCGCGCGAAACGCGGCCCGCGTCGCTAATGAGGCCGTCCACGAGCGTGAGCTTGCCTCCCGTTATGGCGACCTCCTTGCGGTTGGAATCGGGGACGTCCTGCGGCATGAACAGGTACGCCTCCAGGCCTCCCTTCGCGGCGTAGGCGGCCATGGCCCCGGCGGCGTTGCCGGCAGAGGGCATGGTGAGCCGGGTGAGGCCGAGCTCCTTTGCCTTCGACACGGCGGCGGACAGCCCTCGCGCCTTGAACGACCCCGTAGGGTTCAGACCTTCGTCCTTGATTAGCAGGTCCTTGCAGCCGAACTCCGAACCCAGCCGCTTGGCGCGGAATATGGGCGTGTAGCCCTCGCCCAGCGTGATGACGTTCGCCTCGTCGCGAACCGGCATCACCTCGAAGTAACGCCACATGTTCGCGGGCCTGTCGCGCAGCGCGCCGGGGTCCAGCGCCCGCGCCGCGGCGTCCAGGTCGTAGCGCGGATACAGCACCTTGCCGCACTCGTCGCACGTGCGGTGCGGCTCGTCGGCCGAGTAGGTCTCGTGGCAGTAAGTACACTCAAGTTCGGTAAGGTAGCTCTTCATGTCTCCTCCGTGGTTGGGGGCGCGTTTGGGCGCGTCTTATGATAGAGCAAAAGGGCGGGTGGGCGGTAGTAAGGCCCGCCAGCCGCTTCCCCGCGCAGGGGCCGCCTCCATCGGTGGCGCGTCATCCATACGGCGGCTATAATACGCAACACACCCTACCCGCAATTACCGAACGGAGGCTCATTGCTCATGGTCAGCCCAATCGAACAGCGCTACATCGACCTTCACCCCGGCTCGCTCGAACGCCACGCGCAGGCACGGGACATCTTCCCCGACGGCGTGACACACGACGGACGCCGCATGAGCCCGTTCCCCATCTACGCCACCCACGGCATCGGCCCGCACAAGTGGGACGTGGACGGCAACCGCATCATCGACTACTGGACGGGCCACGGTTCGATGATCCTGGGCCACTCGCACCCCGAAATCGTCGCCGCTGTCGCGAGCCAGATGGCACGCGGCACGCACCTCAGCGCCTCCTCCGACCTCGAAATCAAGTGGGGACAGCAGGTGCAGCAGCTCATCCCCAGCGCCGAGAAGGTGCGCTTCCACAGCTCCGGCACCGAGGCCACCATGATGGCCGTTCGCATGGCCCGCGCCTACACCGGCAAGAGCAAGGTGATCAAGTTCGACGAGCACTTCCACGGCTGGAGCGACTACCTGACGGTAGGCAGCGCAGGCATGGGCGGCATACCCGAAGAGACCAAGAACACGATGATCGTACTGCCCCCCAACGACATCGGCATCGTGGAAAAGACCATACAGGACAACCCCGACGTGGGTGCCATAATCCTGGAGCCTACCGGCGCGCACATGGGTCAGATCCCCGTGCTGCCCAGCTTCCTGGGCGAGTTGAGAGACCTGACCGAGCGCACCGGCGTCGTGCTCATATTCGACGAGGTGGTAACGGGCTTCCGCATCTCCAAGGGAGGCGCGCAGGCCCACTACGGCGTTACGCCCGACGTGACGACCATGGCGAAGATCCTGGGCGGCGGCCTGCCCGGGGGCGCGGTGGCCGGCAAGGCCGACATCATCAACATGATCCAGGCCAGGGACGACGCGGACTTCAACCTCAACCGCCGCATCGCCCACAACGGCACCTTCAACGCCAACCCACTTTCGGCTGCGGCGGGCACCGTGGCGCTCGACCTGATAATGAACACCAACGTCACCGAGACGGCCAACGCCATGGGCCAGCGCCTGAAGGACGGCCTGAACGACCTGCTCACCCGCATGGAGGTGCCCGGCTGCGCCAGCGGAATCGCGTCGCTCATCTTCCTGCGCCTGGGCGCGGACCACGAGTGCGACAAGGGCGTGTGCATAATGACGCCGGAGCAGACAGCTCAGGCGCACAACGCCCACCGTGACGGGCAGTTCGTGCTGTCGATGCTCAACAACGGCGTACACGCCACCACCCGCTTCATTATGAGCGCGGCGCACCGCGAGCAGGACGTCGATGAAACCGTCGACGCCACCGAGCGGGCGCTCACAGAGCTGAGGCAGTCCGGCCTCATCTAGCCAGGGCGCGCCAATTGTAGGGCGGGTTTGAAACCCGCCCGTCGTCGCGAACCACGACACGGGGAGAAGCTATGCCCGAGCAGACCTACGACCTGGCAATTGTCGGCGGCGGAGCGGCCGGCCTGACCGCGGGCTTGTACGCCTGCCGCGCGGGACTGAAGACGGTGCTCTTCGAGAGCCTGATGACGGGCGGCCAGGTCATCAACGCTGAGAACATCGAGAACTTCCCGGGCTTTCCCGACGGCATCTTCGGCGCGGAGTTCGGCCCGCTCCTACAGGAGCAGGCCACCCGCTACGGCCTGGAAATCCGGCTGGGCGAGGTGACCGCGCTGCGCCCCGAGTCCCCGTTCTGGGCCATCGAGCTCTACGGCGGGCTGGAGCGGGCGCGCGCCGTCATCTACGCCGCGGGCTCCACGCTGCGAAAGCTCGGCGTGCCGGGCGAGCAGGACCTGGAGGGCGCGGGCGTTTCCTACTGCGCCACCTGCGACGGGCCGTTCTTCCAGGGCGAGACCGTGGGCGTGGTCGGCGGCGGCGACTCCGCTCTCGACGAGGCGCTCGTGCTGACTGAGTTCGCGTCCAAGGTGGTCGTGTTCCACCGCGGGGACGAGCTGGGCGCCCAGCAGGTGCTGCGGGACAGGGTAGCCGCCAACCCCAAGATAGAGGTCCGTTACAACACCACTGTCGACGAGGTCCTGGGCGGCGGGGCGGTTGAGGGCATAAGCATAACCGACGTCGAATCGGGGAGACCTCGCGCGTCGACCTGTCCGGCCTGTTCATCTACGTGGGCCTCGACCCCAATTCGAGCTGCCTCGACGGCCTGCTGGAGCTCGGACGGCGGGGGCCACGTGCCCACCGACGTCTGGATGCGAACGCCGCTGCCCGGCCTGCTGGCCGCCGGAGACGTGCGGCAGGGCTCGGCGGCGCAGCTCGTAACCTCCGCCGGCGACGGCGCTACCGCGGCCATAGCCGCACAACGCTACGTCAAGGGCGCGGCCTGGCCGGACTTCAACATCAAAGACTACACTCCCGCACCCACCAAGGCGGAAGTCATAACTTTCATTCAAAATGAAAGTGAGACCATCAAGGGCTTCGGAGTCACGAAAATCGGGCTGTTCGGCTCATACGTCCGAGGACAACAGCGCAAGGATAGTACCAT
Source organism: Dehalococcoidia bacterium (assembly GCA_965226695.1). Lineage (GTDB taxonomy): Bacteria > Chloroflexota > Dehalococcoidia > Lucifugimonadales > CATOSD01 > CATOSD01. The sequence goes on along the minus strand of OZ245405.1, from coordinate 683,498 downwards.
TGACCTGCTGGTAGAGTACGGATCTGGTCAATCGACCTTCAAGAACTTCACAGGTCTGGCGTGCTTCTTCGAGGATGAATTTGGCAGAATGGCCGTCCCTACGACAACGGACTCTCTTGACCCTCACATCGCGCAAAATGTCCTGATTGAGGTCGAATATGTCGAGCTCGACGCCCCCTCAGGTGTACCACATTCTTGAAGAGGTTCGGTTTCTGGCCGACCACGTAGGCGGAATGACTGAGGCCGACTTCATTCAAGATGGGTACGCGCGAAGGGCGTTCTGTCGAAGCTTGGTGATCATCGGAGATGCATTGAATCTGATGCCCGCCGAGTTCAGAAACCGGCACAACTACATCGATTGGTCAGGCTTGAGGGCAACTCGAAACATCATTGTCCATCAATACTGGAGAATTGACTACCGCATCGTCTGGGACGCTATAGTCAACTACGCGCCCGAGGTTGGGCGAAACTTGGAACATATCATCGAAAACGAGCGGCAGAGATAGCCCTTCCAGGAAAAGCACATGCTCAAAGGGATACAATTTCTATTCGACGAACACGGCAAGGCGAAGTCCGTCTTGATAAACTTGGAGGAGCACGGCGAACTCTGGGAGGACTTCTACGACGAATTGATGATCCAAGCCGCCAAGGGCCAAGCCACCATCCCGTGGGAACAGCTCGAGGCGGAAATGGAAGAGGAGATTGAGAGGCTGCTTTGAACCCTGCCCCTACAGAGACGCCGGACCAAGTCAACTGTAGGGGTGGATTTGAAATCCGTCCGTCGGAAGGCTCACTAGGAGCATCGGCGTCGGAGAAATCCCGATGAAGCGACCTAGAAGGCAACACTGCCTAAATCAAGCCCTGATGCTTAGCTTGTTGGCTTGTGTAACGTTCCTGGTTGCTTGCGGGGGAAGCTCTCCCGCTCCAACAACGACGCCTCAAGCATCGCGATCGCAGCAGATGGCCACTGCTACAGAATTACCCCCTGCCGTAGCACCAATTGCTACCGCAACACCTGCCCCCACGCCAACTTTGGAACCTGCTGCTCCGACGCCAACGCGGACTCCATATCCTACGTCAACCCCTGCGCCCATAAGCATTAGTTGCGACGACTCGCTGCTAATCGGGACAATAGTCGACCTGTCGCAGAACAGCAGGAACCCTTTCGCTCCCCGGATACTAAAGACATACACTGGCGCGGGGGAACTCGAAAGAACTACCTCAATACTTCGTTGCGAGGGAGAGGCGCTTCTGAGCAGCGGTGAGGAACACCTCATTGAATACTACTTGAGAATTGACCGCGCCAGCGACGAATTCGTCGGATATGAGATTCTGGAGTCTATCGTAACGTCAACGCCCACTCCACACGTGGTAGCGACGCAGCGGCCCAACCAACTGCCCACAGCCACGGCGCAGCCCACCCAACCACCGCCCATGGTGGTCCCCTTGAGGCCCAAACAATACGACTCCCCGCCCGCCATGGCGATAGACACCGCCAAGAGCTACACCGCCACCATAAAGCTTGCCAATGGCGGTGAAATCGTAATCGAGCTTTATGCCGACAAAGCACCCATTACGGTGAACAACTTCGTCTTTCTGGCTCGCGAGGGCTTCTACGACGGGGTGACCTTTCACCGCGTGATACCTACCTTTATGGCTCAAACCGGCGACCCTACCGGTACTGGCACGGGCGGCCCGGGCTACTACTTCGACAACGAGTTTCACCCCGACCTGCGCCACGACTCGCCCGGTATCGTGTCAATGGCCAACGCCGGAGTACGTAACGGTCGCGGCACCAACGGCAGCCAGATTTTCATAACCTTTGTGCCGGTTCCGTTCCTCGACGGCCTGAACCCCGACGGCTCCGAGAAGAACTGCGCGGCCGAGCCCTGCCACGCGGTGTTCGGCAAGGTAATCGAGGGCATGGACGCGCTGCTAGGCATCTCTGAGCGCGATCCGAACATCGCCACCACCCCCGGCAACGCCATAAAGACCATCACCATTGCTACCTTTGTTTCCACCAACACGCCTACGCCAATTCCTACACCTGTACCTTTGATTGGATACAGTAGGGCGAATCCGGTACCGGCTGGGACTACAGTTGCCACCCACGACGGGCTTGGCCTAACCATTGTCGGAGTAGAACAGGACGAGTTACTGTACATACGCGTCCGTGCTCAAAACCTCGGCGGATCTGATGATAAAGAACTTAGTCTGAGTCAGGTTGATTTCAAGCTTGTAACTCCATCCGGGAGACTAATTCAGCCATACATAGAATTGTTCACAGATTGCTATGGACGGTTTCCTAACAACAGATTCGTAGCTTTACTCAAGGGAGGAGCAACAGAGGGTGTAGTGTGTTTTGATGTACCAGAGACAGAGTCTGGCCTCATCTTATTCTACGAGCCAAGACCGGTTGGGCTTTTTGCGGTACCTGCGGTGGCCAACCGCCGCTGGATGCAAGTCTCGCAACCAGACAAAGTCGAGCCTCTCAGAGATGTAGCGGCAACTTATGAACCCGCAGTTGAAGGACTGAGCCCAATCAACCCGGCTCCCCTTGGCAAAGTGGTAAGGACCCATGACGGCTTGGACGTCACCGTAGTCGGCTATGACGCAGATGTCACTGCAATGCTCCAAGGGGCAGATACTTACGCAGATCCTCCATTCGAGGGCAAGCAAGTACACAATTGTGCGGGTGCATATCCACAATGCCGAGGGTTCAGACGTCGACGAAAAGAGCATCAGTGAATCTGCTTTCAGGCTCACAGGATCGTCGGGTGCTGTGTACTATGCAGGAACGCCAGGAGACATTTTCTTCGATTCTTGTGGTTCCCATGTGCCGTATCCTGACATACTCTCTCTGACACTTTTCAACGGTGGCACCGGGGAAGGCAACATTTGTTTTGAAATCTCGAAAGGCGAGACGGACTTGGTGCTGATATACGACCCTCAAGCAATAGAGCTGTTTGGGGAACCGCAGTGGACGCCCAACCGCCGCTGGCTTTCTGTACAATAGCGGCGTATAGCTAGCGACAATCAGATTAGACTCCCCCACCGCAGGAGCACCCACCATGGACTACAGGTTCACAGAAGAACAGGAAGCCTTTCGCCAGGAGTTGCGCGACTTCCTATCGGACAACCTGGGCGAGGACTGGCGCGGCATAGACCCGGACGCTTACTTCCACGACGAGAACTGGTTCCCCATCCGCGAGCTGACGGCCAAGATGGCCGAGCGGGGATGGCTCACGCTCGCCTGGCCCAAGGAGTACGGCGGCCAGGGCCGGCCCCACATCGAGCAGATGATCTACAACGAGGAGACGGCCTACTTCCGCGCGCCCACCCGCGACGTGAGCATCGGCACCCACATGGTCGGCCCCACGCTGATGCTGTACGGCACCGAGGAGCAGAAGAGCCACTACCTGCCCGAAATCGCAAGCGGCGAGGCGGTCTACTGCCAGGGCTTCAGCGAACCGGAGTCCGGCTCGGACCTGGCCTCCCTGCAGCTCAGAGCGATCGAGGACGGCGACGACTACGTGCTGAGCGGCTCCAAGATCTGGACCAGCGGCGCCCACCGTTCGACGCACTGCTACCTGCTCACCCGCACCGACCCCGACGCTCCCAAGCACAGGGGCATCAGCGTGTTCATAGTCGACATGAACACGCCGGGCATAGAGGTGCGGCCCATCATCAACATGTTCGGCATCCACTACTTCAACCAGGTGTTCTTCGACAACGTGCGCGTGCCCAAGCGCGCGATGATTGGCGAAAAGAACCGCGGCTGGTACATCGCCGCGACAACGCTGGACTTCGAGCGCTCGGGCGTGGCCAGCTTCGCGTCCAATCGCCGCAGCATCGAGGAGCTGGTAGAGCTTGCCCGCGAAACGGGCACGAACGGCAAGCCGCTGAGTGACGACCCCATGGTGAGGCAGCGTCTCGCCGAGTTGTGGACGCACAACGAGGCAGGCAAGACCATCGCCTACAACGTGGCCTGGATGCAGAGCCAGGGGCTCGTGCCCAACCGCGAGGCGTCGATTTCCAAGATGATGGGCAGCGAGATTGCCCAGCAGATTCACGAGCTGGGCGTCCGAATACTCGGCATGTACGGCATACTGGACAAAGGATCGAAGTGGGCCTACCTGGACGGAAGGCTCGCCTGGCTGTGGATGGACTCCATCTCGCTGACCATCCGCGGCGGCACTTCCGAGATACAGCGCAACATCATCGCGGGCAGGGGCCTGGGCCTGCCCCGCGGCTAACGCGCCGCGACCTGGCGCGCCAGGCCGCGCCGGATTGCCGATTTCGCACCGGCCCGTAAGACAGGGGTGTAGACCTTAACCGATGGAGTGGCTGTTCGTTGCCCTGGGTGGGTCTCTGGGGGCGCTGTCGAGGTTCGCGGTAGACCGCGCGGTCACGGCCGCGCTGGGCCCCGGCGTGCTACCCACGTTCCTGGTCAACGTCGCCGGGTCGTTCGCGCTGGGGGTGTTCGTGGCCGTCGAGATGGACAGGGCGAGCCTGCCGCAAGCGGCGCGTCCATTCGTAGCGGCAGGGTTCCTGGCTTCGTTCACCACCTTTTCGACGCTCACGGTCGCCAGCATCCAGCTCATCGGCGATGGGCACGTCGCCCGCGCGTCGGTGAACCTGCTCGGCAGCATCGCGGTGGGCCTAGCCGCTGCCTTCGCCGGCATAGTGGCGGGACGCGAGCTGTAGGCGCTGGCCATTTCTAATGTCGTTTCATACGCCCTCAAGAGGGTATCAAATGTCGCTTCTCCACTTTACGGAGGGGCGTTCAGGGTCGGTTCAGTGGACGTGAACTAAACTGAGTACGCTCGGGCGAACCTCATGGGTTCAGGAGTGGGCGAAACCCACGAGCTACGCATCATACAGGCAACAGTGACAACTCCAGTGAAACAAGGAAGATGAGATGACGACGGAAGACCAGCGAGCAGAGGCGCAAAGAGACCTTGAGTTCACAGATGGCAATTGTGGCATATGTGGTTGGGAATACGAAGATATAGACCCGGAACGTTGCTGCTGCGAATTCGACCACTTCCCGCCAGGGCCAACTTGGTGCCGAGACGCCGAGGACACAAGCAGGCTAATAATACGACGCTGCGCGGGCTGCGGCCTGTTTTTCCACATAGAGACGGACGAATTCGGAGCCAGACGCTCCACATCATCGCAATACAACTGCCGCCACTCATACAACGTGATAGGCGGACAAAAGGGACGTTAGGGTCAATGACATTCACCCTTGCCCTCTCCCATGATGGGGTAAGCGGAACTTAGAAATGCCGCGTCTCTTGGGCGCAGGGAGGTTGACAGCGTGGCACTTAGCGACAGGGACATCAAACGCGCCATACGCGCCGGCCGCCTGGGCGTGGAACCCTACCGCGAAGAGGCCGTCCAGCCGGTGAGCGTCGACCTCACCCTCGGCAACAAGCTGCGGGTGTTCCGCAGCGAGCGCTACTACCTCATCGACGTCAAGCAGGAGATGCCCAACCTGACCGAGGTAGTCGAGATCGACGAGCTAAACCCCTTCATCCTGCACCCGGGCGCGTTCGTGCTTGGCATAACCGGCGAGTGGATAAGGCTTCCAGCCGACCTGATGGGCCGGCTGGACGGCAAGAGCTCCCTGGGCCGGCTGGGACTGCTGGTGCACTCCACCGCCGGGTTCATAGACCCGGGCTTCCAGGGTGGCATAGTGCTGGAGTTCAGCAACATATCGCCGCTGCCGATCACCCTCTACGCTGGCATGCCCATCGCGCAGATTTCCTTCTACCAGACCTCCAGCCCCGCCGAGCGTCCATACGGCCACGGGTCGCTCGGAAGCAAGTACCAGCGCCAGGACGCGCCCACACCCAGCCGGTATTACCTCAACTTCGGATCGGGCGGACGCAGGCGCTGGGAGCCTGTTTCGCTGAGGCAATGGCTGACAGACAGCCGTTTCGGCGGGAACGTAAAGGATCTGGCCGTCGTGCTGGACCTGCCGCTGAAGACGGTGGAGGACTGGGTGTACGGCCGCCGCGTGCCCAACGCCGAAAACCGCCGCAAGCTGTTCACACTGACACGCCTGCCGCAGTACGCGCCGCGCGAAGACGCCAGCCGGCAGGAGACGCTCGAAGAATCGAGCGAGCAATAAGCCCACAACTTGTCGCTCAAGTTGCGACGACTATACTGGCTATTCCAAGTTAGTGCTCAAAATTGGTCGGGTTAAGAGTGGCAAATGTGGACGCTGTGACCACGCTGAGCATTCAACCCTTGACGTACGGGGGTCGGCAAATGCCTGACACTAGGGTAACTCTCGAAAACCCACCGATTAACGAGGTGGTGATAGCAGTCTATTTCGGCTCGCAGCTAGTTGACTTCCGCAGTCAACACGTTGGACTATTTTGGAAGCGGATACGTGACGAATTCCCGGTGGTCCGTCAACAGTTCCCCGTCGGCATCGGAACTGGCGTCGGGCCCGAAGAAACATTTCCGATGCCCAGATACTGGTTTGTCGCCCACGATGAGGTGAATTTAGTTCAGGTCGAAAAGAACGCCTTTATGCTCAATTGGCGTCGTCGGGGCAATAACGTGTATCCTGGATCGGGAGTCAAATCGAATTTCGATAGACTCTACGGGGAATTCGAAGATTTTCTGAAGTTTGACGTCGATACATCCGAAGTCATGGTAGAGCTGTGTGAACTAACCTACATCGATGTAATACCACAGTGCGAATATTGGAGAAAACCTGGGGACACATCCGCGTTGATTCCGTCCTTTTCAAATCTTTACGCCGACTTCGACGTTACCTTTGGCGACTTCGATTGTCGATACGTTGTCCACTCGGGCCATGACGTTACACTTTCAAAGAGGATTTGGACAATCAACAAAGCGGGACAGTCCGGACTCCCCGCTCTGGGGATAGAAATGAAGGCAACTAACCGATTCGCGTCCGTACGCAAGACTGGAACGGATGATTGGTTTTGGCGCGCCCATGACGAGACACTCAAACACTTCATGAACCTGACTAGTGAAGACATTCAGCGCGATCACTGGAGATTGCGAGCGGAGCGCGCAGAATGACCACACCAGCGACGACCTTGGGCAATGAGATTCCTGAGCCCCGCGACTTAGATCGACATTATGCAGGTTATCAGTTGTTCTACCAGTTGCCATATGAGTTGCGGGACTACATCGACTTGTACCGTGAGCCGACAGGTAGTTCTGTTGTAGCCGTTCCTGTGAGTCTAAGGATGCACACAGCGAGAACGGACGTAGACGCGCTATGGCCGTCGGATAGGCTGGCGCGCCTGTATCGCGCTGTGCAATACCTAAGACGTCTAACTCGACCTCTCAGCTCGTGCACGGTAGACGCGGAGTGGCAACCGGCCAACACCTTCGAAGGGTACCACGCAGGCCATCTGCAGACGATTGCCGACACTTGGGAACGCCGCAGGGACTACCAGAAGCGGATCGGGGAACTGGCCAGATTTGGCGCCTTTGAAGACATCTTGCTCAACGAAGCTTCAGAGAACGACTTCTGGACATTCGAGAGATCACCAGAGTTTACTCGACCAGCGGGCCTTGCTCTCATGGAGAACGGGAATCTGCGCGCTGTTTGGAAGGGCAACAACGGGGATCATATTGGCCTTCACTTCATCGGAGATCGAACGGTGAACTACGTTATTTTCAAGCAACGCCTTGGCGCGGAGCAGATTTCGCGAGTCGCCGGAAACGACACCCTGGACGGCGTAAAGAAGCAGATTCGCGCCTTTGACTTAGCTTCCCTTGTGAACAGATGAACGGTAACGAACTGCCTGATGAAGATAACGTGGTTCGATACGCTCGATTCACTGACTTTACTGACCTAGAGGCGGGGACACTGAATTGCTCGGCATTCCAGTTGAGACCCAATGAGACGGGACTATCCGTGAACTGGCTCGAGTACTTCCGAGATTTGGACAAATCAAGACAACTGGACAAGGTTAGACAGCTCATCCAGCTAGATTTGAGTCGAAATGGACGCCTTGCCGAGCTTAATGTTGGGGCCACTGTACAATACGTAAGCGACAGACTCCCCGGCATTCGATTCGTCCACAGTCCAGCGCCACCGAAGGGTCAGTACCCGTCCGATCCGTCGCACAGCGATATTGTGGGGCTGCCTGCGAATTGGACCCCTGAATCGGAGCTGATTGGCGACTTGATTGCAGAGTGCTTCGCTGCGCTTCACCCGGCGAGGCTCTAACCCATGTCCCACATGCAGCGGGCCATAAAGTTGGCGCGCAGCGCGGCAGGCACGGTTAGCCCCAACCCTGCCGTCGGCGCGGTCGTCGTGAGCGAGGGCATGGTCGTCGGCGAGGGTCACACGCAACCGCCCGGAGGGGCGCACGCGGAGGTCGAGGCGCTGCGCCGCGCGGGAAGCCGGGCAGCGGGCGCGGTGCTGTACACCACGCTCGAGCCGCACGCCCACTACGGCAGGACACCGCCCTGCACGCAGGCCATCATCGACGCCGGAATCTCCGAGGTCCGCTCGGCCGTCACCGACCCCAACCCGCGCGTGAACGGCGCCGGGTTCGCCCGGCTTCGCGAGGCCGGCATCGCCGTGCGCGTGGGCGAGTGCGCGGAGCACGCCCAGGAGCTTATCGAAGCCTACGCGAAGCACGTCGTGACCGGTATGCCCTTCGTGACCGCGAAGTTCGCCTCCAGCCTGGATGGCAAGATCGCCACCGCCACCGGCGATTCGAGATGGATCACAAGCGTCGAGGCCAGGGCATACGCGCACGAGCTGAGGGCGGCCAGCGACGCGGTAATGGTCGGCATCGGCACGGCGTTGGCGGACAACCCTCAGCTCACGGCGCGGGACGCGCACGGCAAGCCTCTCGCACGGCAGCCCACGCGCGTCGTGGTCGACAGCGGGGGCAGGCTGCCGCCCACCGCGCGCATGTTGGCCGAGCCGGGCGAGACCGTTGTCGCCGTGACCCGCCTCCCCGATGCACGCTGCCGCGCCCTCGAGCTGGCGGGCGCCCGCGTGGTGCGCGCATCGTCGGACGACGGCGCCGTGGACCTGTCCGCACTGCTCGCGGAGCTGGGCCGCGGCGACACGACGAGTGTGCTCGTCGAGGGCGGCGGCGCGCTGCTGGGATCGCTCTTCGACGCCGGGCTGGTGGACAAGGTGGTGGGCTTCGTCGCGCCAACGATCATCGGCGGGGCCGAAGCTCCCTCGCCGGTGGCGGGTGCCGGCGCCCGGCGCATCGCCGACGCCGTCCGGCTCTCGCGGGTGCGAACGCTGCATCTGGGCCGGGACGTGGCAATTGTGGGGTATTGCGAAGGGTAGGGGAGCGCCCCGCAGAACGCTCTGCTACGCCTTCTCGCTAACTCCGCTTCTCTACCAGGAACAGATACTCATTCACGTGGACCGAGCGATTGCGAAAGCTTCGGCTGCCGCGGAATGCGTTGTATCGCGTCGTGAAGGTCTCGACTGTGCCGAACCGGCTCAGCGTGGTAAGCATCGTCTCCGCCGGAATGAAACCCTCATCGTTGAAGGATACGAGAATGTACGACGCGTCCAGCGACTCCACGAGCCGCTCGAACAGCGGCAGGGCCTTCGCGCGCACGTTGTAGCCCGAACGCTGCCAGTTCCGGGGTATGCCCGACACCCGGCTGATCTCCCCGGGCCTCTCGTAGTCGAGCAGCAGGTTGAGCATGAAGTAGTTCGAGCCATACGGGTGCTGGTTGTACGGCGGGTCCAGGTAGGCCAGGTCCAAGTCCCGTAGACGCAGCGCAACGGAATTCGCGTCCTCCTGTGTAACCCGGTAATCACACTCGAAGTTGCTGAGCACAGGCGCGCTCATAACGATCCGCCCCCTGATGCGGCTCAACGCGTCCGAGCCGCTGCCTCCGAATCGGCCTAACTTGGTGTCGCGGTCCTTGTAGAATCCCTTGAACACCCCCGCCGTGTTGGCGTGAATGGACGCCTCGCTCAGCAGAGGCCCCAGCAGCAACCCCCTGGTTCGGGGAGGAAGCTCGTCCAACATACGCCGGTAGTTGTCGAGCCGCCTGGCGTTGCTCTTCGTGTAGAAGACACGGTCCGCCGGCGTGATACGCGATTCGTCATCCGGCGAGTACAGCTCCTCGATGAAGCCCCGGGGATTGGGAACGTCCTCCACCCAATCGTTCAGCTCCGCGGCGATTCCCGACAGAGCACCCAGATCTACCTCGCTCCTGTTGCTGAGAAAGCAGCGCGAGATTGCCGCCGCGTATGGCTCCAGGTCGTTGCTGATAACCAGTTCGGCGTGCGCCTTGAAGAGCCGGGACACGATTCCCGACCCGCTGAATGCGTCGAACATCCGAAGCTTTCTCTTGCCGAGCCGCTCCTTCACCCTCGCGACTGCGCCGGCTATGTGCCCCAGCAGCGCGCGCTTGTTGCCGATGTACGTGATGAGCTGGCGCGTGAGATATTCCGGGTTCTCGACCCTGGGGTCTCCTACGCGCACGGCCTGCTTTAGTCCCTCGTCCGCCAGTTGCAACGTCTCGTCCGCTTCGAACACGGCACGGCCCCTCCTGACGCCATGTTAGCACGGAGGCCGAGCCCTCTACCGGTTACGATAGGACCTTGCGACGCATACCGCCACCTGCTTGACTTCCGCGGGCGCAGAAGTGACGATTGCAGGCAAGCTCAACAACTTGAGACAGACTCCATTCCAGTTACTCTGCGAAGTAGCGTTCCGAGAGACGCCCGAAGTTGAGAGAGCAGCCATGAGGACGCGACTGATCATAACGATGGCGCTGGCCAGCGCACTGCTGGCCTGTTCCCTAGTCACGCGACCAGACGAGCCGGTCGGGCCGACCGTAACGCCCCCTGCGCCACTCCCGTCGACGAGCAGTCCTCCGACCGTAGCGCCCCCTACGCCGCCCCCGTCCACAGGTAGTCCTCCAGCCACCGCACCCTCTGCGCCGCCCCCGTCCACAGGCAGTCCTTCGACCGCCGCGAGTGCGTCGCAACCCTACTTCGGAGAACAGTCAATTGAAGAGCGTATAGCAAATGCCGATATCATCGTCAGGGCGAGACTCAGCACCACGACGAGCAAAGTGGTAAGGGGAATTGGCGATAGGTGGAGCGACTATTACTATGTCGCGGTGAAGCTTCATCTCACGGTGAGCGAGTATCTGAAGGGAAGCGGCGTGAATGGCATTACTGCACTCGCTATCTTGGGCGGAAACCACGATACGCAGAAGGAGGCCGAGGACGCTAGACCGGACATCATCTCCAACAGGGTTAGCACCTGGGACGACCGCGAAGCGATCATCTTCCTAACGTATGACGACCCCAGTAGTGCATTCAGTCCGGAGGTTCAAAGGGCCAGCGACTACTTCCTGACCATCGGCGGCCCGCTTCAGGATATGTACAGCCTGCACAACCGGTACAGAAAGCTGTGGCTTCCTTCCACGGGGACGAGTGGGACTGGAGACGACCAGGAATTTCTGCTCGCCGCGCCCGAGCCGGGCAAGGACACCCCTACGATAGCCATTCGGGAGTTGAAGAGCCGCATCTCTGCGATCAACGCCGAGGTGAACGCAGGGGACGGCTCTGAAGCTTACAGGAATTGCGTCAGCTATAAGTACCGAAACGAGCGCTCGGAACAGCATGTGCAAGGTGAGGGCAGGAAGTTGAGAGCCAGGGCAGCGCTCACCCACAGGCTGGTCTCCGGCTCGTCCGCGGGCACTGTGATATTCGAGAGCGATGTGCTTGGCATCTACCAGGATACCAAAATGCGGACCTCGTTCGAAAGCGGAGACGCCGCCCTTTTCGAGACTCTCGACGGTCCTACGACTCCTTGGGATTCGAACCGCGATGGCGTTCTCACCGATGGGATTGACCACATTCGGTACACCCAATCACTAAGGCCGGTGCGACCGCTTCCGGCGGGACAGTACAGGTTCACAGTCAAGGACCTGGCACCTAATCTTATACCTTGTAGCGCCTTTCTTGTTACCGAGTGGACGGTGACCGCTATTCCCCCCGACGGCGTGCTCCACGAGGCGTTCTTCGACCCCGTCACGGACGGCAACACCGTCGCCGCAGACAGCGCCAACGGCGTGCTCAAGCCCGCGTCGTTCACCGACACAAACGGCGCGACCTCGACCATCCAGCGCATCGCCTGGGAGCCTGGTTCAGGGTCGACCGGCACGGTGAAGGTGGCCCTTTCACCCCACACCGGAATCGCGAGCCATGCCGTGGACTTCATCGCCCTGGACGGCTCTGTGTCTCTGTCCCTGGACGTGGCGGACGCCACTGTGGATGCGGCCAACAACACGCTGAGCTGGCCTGTGCCGTCGCGGCCGTGGCGAAGCGGCAACGAGCTGATGGTGCGCATTCGGGAGGCGCCGGACTGTTCGACGGGCGCGGTGCCAGACACCAGCGCCAATCCGGGCCTCGCGAGGGACTGCGAAATCCTGCTCGTTGTCATGGATTCGCTCCGAGGCACCGCCACTCTCAACTGGAACACGACCACCACCATCACCGCATGGGACGGCGTCACGGTCAGCGGCACGCCCAGCCGGGTCACTCGGCTGGAGCTTGCTAATGAGGGACTGGATGGGAACATTCCGGAGTATCTTGGGCGGCTATTGGGGCTGACCCATTTGGACCTGAGCCGGAACTCGCTGACGGGCACCATACCGGCCGACCTGGGCGGCCTCTCCAACCTTGAGGCGCTCAGGCTGTCGGGAAACAGCCTCACCGGCTGCATCCCCGTGGCGTTGATGAGCGTGGCGACGAACGATCTGAGCTCCCTCGACCTGCTCTACTGTCGTCCGCCTGCGCCCGAGAACCTCACTGCGGGCACGCCTGCGGAGACGAGCGTCCCTCTGAGTTGGGACCCGGTGCCGAACGCCGGCACTTACCGGGTGGAGTACAGGCCCGCCACATTCTCTTACTGGACAGTTGACACAAAAAATGCCAACGGTACGAGTCACGTCGTTGACAGCCTTACCTGCGGCACGCACTTCCGTTTCCGGGTTAGCGCTTTCGGCATTGGTACTGTCTACGCCCCCGGGTGGAGCGAGCCCTCCGAGCCCGCGTCTCACACCACCGAGGCGTGCAACCCCACCCACTAGTTCGCCACATCCACCTACTCGTTAACAATGGCGGAGAACGCCGCGACGGGCATCTTGGTGGGCACCGCTACGGCGAACGACCCCGACCAGGACGACACAGTGTCGCACGCGATCGGAGGCGGCAGTACCGCAGGCAGGTTCGCCGTGTCGACGACAACCCGAGAGCCAAGCGTGGCGGTAACGCTGTAACTCATAGACTCGAGCTCCCACCCCGCGCCTGCGTCCGCGTTCGCCACTCTGGTAGAATAGGCCGCACACCGGCAACCAGGGAGCGTGCATATGTTCACCGGTATCGTGGAAGAGGTCGGCAGTGTGGCCCGCGTCGAACCGACGGGCCTCACCGTCGCCGGGCCGAAGGTTACCTCCGACCTCAAGGTGAGCGACAGCATCTGCGTCAACGGAGCGTGCCTCACGGTCACCGCCCTCGACGGCGACAGCTTTCGGGTGGACGTGGTGCCGGAGACCCTGCGGCGCACCAACCTCGGCGAGCTGAAGGAAGGCGATGCGGTGAACCTGGAGCGGCCCCTCGCCCTTGGCGACCGGCTCGGCGGCCACGTCGTGCAGGGCCACGTCGACGGCTTAGCCGCCATCGACACGATCGCCGACGACCGCGAAGCACTCCTCATCAGCTTCCGTGCTCCGGCCTCCATCATGCGCTACATAGTGGAAAAAGGCTTCGTTACAGTGGACGGAACAAGCCTCACAGTTGTAAACTGTGCTCTCGATAGGTTCTCGGTAACAATCATCCCCTACACGCGAGACAACACGGTTTTCCACAGCCGCAGGGTGGGGGATACCGTCAACGTCGAGACTGACGTCCTGGCAAAATACGTCGAACGCCTCGCCTCAGGGCCGCGAGCGCCGGCGGATATTCTGGACGAGCTATAGGGGGAAACAGCAACGATGACTCTTTCGTCCGTGCTGGAAGCGATCCAAGATTTCAAGGCGGGCCGCATCGTCATAATCGTGGACGACGAGGACCGGGAGAACGAGGGCGACTTCGCCATGGCGGCGGAGATGGTGTCTCCGGAAGCCGTCAACTTCATGGCGACGCACGGCAAGGGACTCATCTGCGTGCCGATGATGGGCCGGCGCCTCGAAGACCTGAGGCTGCCCATGATGGTGCAGGAAAACACCGCCCGGCTTGGCACCGCGTTCACGGTGTCGGTGGACGTGCTGAAGGGCGCCACCACCGGCATATCGGCGTACGACCGCTCGGCCACCATCAAGGCGCTCATCTCCCAAGACACGCAGCCCGAAGACCTGGGCCGCCCCGGGCACATATTCCCGCTGCGCTACATGGAAGGCGGCGTGCTCGTGCGCGCGGGCCAGACGGAGGCGTCCGTGGATCTCGCACGGCTGGCCGGCATGCACCCCGCCGCCGTGATCTGCGAGGTGATGGCCGACGACGGCGAAATGGCGCGTATGCCGCAACTGGAGCGTGTGGCCGATACTTACGGCGTAAAGATAGTGTCGGTGGCCGACATTATCGCCTACCGGCGCGAGCACGAGAAGCTCATAGAGCGCGTGGCCGAAGCGCGGCTGCCCACCATGTATGGCGAGTTCACCGCCATATCCTACCGCAGCATAGTGGACAAGGACGAGCACGTGGCGCTGGTGAAGGGGGACCTCAACCCGAACGAGCCAACGCTGGTGCGCGTCCACAGCGAGTGCCTGACCGGCGACGTGTTCGACAGCGTGCGCTGCGACTGCGGCGACCAGATGGCGCAGGCCCTCCAAGACATCGAGGCCGAGGGCAGGGGCGTCTTCCTGTACATGCGCCAGGAGGGACGAGGCATCGGCATCCACAACAAGCTCAAGGCCTACGCGCTACAGGACACCGGCCTGGACACCGTGGAGGCCAACCTTCAGCTTGGATTCGCGCCGGACCTGCGCCACTACGGCGTCGGCGCGCAGATCCTGGTCGACCTCGGCGTCAGAAAGATGCGGCTTCTCACCAACAACCCCAAGAAGGTGGTGGGCCTGGACAGCTTCGGCCTGGACCTTGTCGAGCGCGTTCCCATCATCACCCGCTCGACCGAACACAACCGCCGCTACCTCGCGACGAAGCAGGCCAGGCTGGGCCACATGCTCGACATCGACGGGGCCGGCGCCGTCGCGGGTGACCAGGAGTGAGCCGCGAGCTGCAGGGCGGCCTGCGCGGCGAGGGACTGCGCATCGCCATCGTGGTCGCTCGCTTCAACGACTTCATAACCTCCAAGCTGCTGGACGGCGCTCGCGCGGCCCTGGAGCGCCACGGCGTGGCGGACGAAGACGTCACCGTGGTGAGCGTACCGGGGTCGTTCGAGATATCGCTCGCGGCTAAGAAGATGGCGGAGTCCGGCGACAACCACGCCGTCATCTGTCTCGGCGCGGTCATACGCGGCGAGACAGACCACTACGAGCACGTCGCGGGCGAAGCGGCAAAGGGCATAGCCGCCGCGTCGCTGGCCTCCGGCATACCCGTCATATTCGGCGTGCTCACCACCGACACGCTGGAGCAGGCCATCAACCGCGCGGGCGGCAAACAGGGCAACAACGGCTACGCCGCCGGCCTGGCCGCCATCGAAATGGCGAACCTGATGGCCGCCATGGACGCCGGGCACTGCGAGGGCGGTTAACGTCGCCTTTGCAGGGGCAGGGCAGAAACCCTCCCCTGTCGTAACCCATCCGACTTCCGAGGAGACCTGCCCAACGTGGTTTCGCAGCTCGTAGAAGAGGCCACCGGCGGCAACCGGCGAGCGCTCGCGCGGCTGTTCACCCTGCTGGAGCGGGACAACGACACCCTTGCCGCCATAGTGCGGGCGACCCACGCCCACGCCGGGCGGGCGTACACCGTCGGCATCACCGGTCCTCCCGGAGCGGGCAAGAGCACCCTCGTCGACGGCTTGGTGCGCGCCTCCCGCGACGAGGGGCTGAGCGTGGGCGTGCTGGCGGTCGATCCCACGAGCCCGTTCAGCGGCGGCGCGGTGCTCGGCGACCGCATCCGGATGCAGCAACACTTCCTCGACCGCGGCGTGTTCATCCGCAGCCTTGCCACCAAGGGCGCGCACGGCGGCCTGTCGCGAGTGGCCTGGGCCGCCCAGAGACTGCTGGACGCCTGCGGCCGGGACGTAGTGTACGTGGAAACGGTCGGCGTGGGCCAGACCGAGCTGGAGGTGATGCGGGTCGCGGACACGGTGGTCGTGACGCTGGTGCCGGAGGCCGGCGACGCGGTGCAGGCGATGAAGGCCGGCCTCATGGAGATAGCCGACGTGTTCGTCGTAAACAAGGCCGACCGCTCCGGCGCGGACCGGATGGTATCCACGCTCAGATCGATGCTGGAAATCGGCGAGCGCCGCCCGGACTGGACGCCCCCGGTGATAGCGTCCCAGGCCCACAGGCGGCTGGGCATCGAGGAGTTGAACGACGCCATCGCTCGCCACCGCGAGAGCCTTCGAACGGGCTGCGGGCTGCGCAGGCGCCGAGGCGAACGGCTGCGCGAGGAGTTCACCCGCACGCTCGCAGAGCGCATCCAGGCGCGGCTGGCCGATGCCGTGTCCCCTGGCGGCACGCTCAGCGGCCTCGCGGCGCGCGTCGAGAGCGGCGAAGTCGACCCATACACGGCCGCGGCCCAGGCCCTCGCCAACGGCATCACCCTCAGCAACGACCTCCTAGCGGCGGTCAGCCATACGGCCTCAATAGGTGAGGGGATAAGAACATCTCACTTTGAGCTGGTCGCTAAGTGAACTTGGTATCCGTTATCCGAACGGTGTAGTGGAAGACTTCGTTTACGAAGTCAAGCCACTGCTGACCATCGTGCGAAAGGTCGTCTAGCAGAAACACTTTCACGACGCCCATTTGCTCCAGACGAGTGCGCATTTCCCGCGTGACAACGCCTGCGACGAGCATATTCACGCAACCAGGCGGCGTCGCCTCGAAACTCTTTTGCATCGCGCCGAGCCGTTCAAGTGCCGTAGGGTCCTTTCCACCCTTGATTTCAGTCGCCACGACTTGGAAGCGACGCCACGCCTGGCGGAAGGTGTCAGGCTCGAGCCGTAGCCATCAAGTTGGCTCCTGGCAGTTTACTCAGTTCTGCATGGCCTGAACGATCAGGTGTCGACTCTCCAACCAGTTGGCAATCCGGTTCTTGACCAGCACCTCGGGTCCCTGCCGATTATGTTCAAAACGTTCGGCCAATCCGAGCACATGTTGCCGCGATGTTTCTGACCCGTTGTCAAGCGTCCAGTTGGTTGTGCCGATTATTGACGATACCGCGTTGTACAAGTGCTACCACCTTGCCTTGGCGGCCCTGCAGGCCTCTTGCGTGTACCGTCCTCCCATGTGGCCACAGGACGGCGATGTCAGACACGCTTGAGAGGTAGAAGCGCGATGCCCCTGTAGTACAGCGAGGCGCTTGGGTGTTCTCGCAACAGAACGGGGTGGGCGAACACCAGTTTGGGGTCGACTGCAGAATCTTGAATATAGCGCCACGCCTCGCTGATCATGGTCCTCGACGGGCTGATAGACGAGGCTTAATCGTAGCCGCCCACCAAGTCGGCAATGCCGATCAGTCCGCTGGCTTATCCTTCTGATATCAGCGTAGACCACCGTGCGTCCTCGAGACTAGTCATGCGCGCACCCACGGTAGACGCCTTCCGCATCGCGCCTTCCGAATCGGCGCATTTGCTGGCTCGAATTTCCCTTGCCCCGGGGCAATTCCAGATGCTCTCACAGGCGAAGCCGACTGCTCGGCGAAATCCGAGAGTATAAGTCGACGGGCAGTTCCTCTCCGTGAAACTGCGTTGTCATTCACCATGACGACTGCACCACCAGGGCGGACTATGCGTCCCATTCCGCAACGATTACCGCCATCTCGAGAAAGTAGCCCTGCTATCAATCGGATCACGTGTCGATTGCCCAGTTCGGACGTGTGCTCGTGCAGAATGTTCAACGCCTCATGAACTGCGCCTTGGCTCTCGTACATTCGGGGCGTCTTTCGGCAGGTCAGGATTGGCGTGGTACGAGTCAAGACCAGCTCAACCGAGTTGTTCTCCACGGTCGCCGACAACAAGCTGGCGTCGAAAGCTCTCCTGATCGTACCCTAGCCACGCCAACTCTAGGGCATATGTCCGCGTGTAGTCGTACCTGTCGCGATGGCGGAAGTTATCACCATGTCCGAGGGTCTGGAGATGTTGCAGCATCTCCAGCTCGAACCGGTACGAGAAGCTCGGGCGAAGCGGCCGTACTCCTGCCAACATGTCAGCCCTGAACGATCTCGAGCAGACGCGTTCCTAGAGCATGCTCGACGACTGTATCCTGCCCTTGTCGACCTTGGACTTAAGAGACGCTCGGCCCGAAAGTCCCAACGCAGGTACTGTCCGTCCTTGCGGGTGAGCGCGAGTCCTCCAAACCGTCATACAGGCAACGTTCAGCAGTTCTTGATTGGACCGTCTATTCAATGCACGCACGCGCACGCGTATGGCCACCTCAGTCTCATCTGGAAGGCCGCCTCTGTGACTTCTCACTGGGGAAATGAATGGCTTGGTTGGAAGTCAACGCCACCGGTGCATCCATCAGAACATTCCCGGATTCCTCGAGGCAGTGGAAAGACCGTTGGAAATCTGCGCAATAGCTCTGCCCACCAGAATCCAACAGGCATGACGATGCCAATTCCGCAGACTCTACCTGCGGCAATCAGTGAGTCGTTCCTAGGCCGGCGAAGGATCGAGGACTGCGCAACCATCAAGCAGGCTCGCAACCAGGCTTCTGGAGAATCCTTCGGTACTTCATCCAGGGCCGGGGACCCGCCGTTACCTTGCCCGAAACCACCTTTCGAGTCAGGTCGTGGTTGACCGCGAAGGTCCATGAACCGCTCTTCCAGGAGTTGACGCTCGCGGACACTCCTCCGTTGGGCGAAACCGTAGGCTTCACTTGTTCCCTCTTGTTTAGACTGGTCATGGTACGCCATTATAGCACAGTCGTTCGCTAACGCGCCGCCCCCGCAGCAGCGCCGGCAGGCGCTTCAGGCTCGCCATGTCCCCGGCCGGCGCGAAGTCGTCCACGTGCGGCGCCGCGGCGCGCAGCCCGCGGGCCAGCGGCTCGTAGTCGCGTGTGCCCAACAGCGGATTCAGCCAAACCAATCGCCGCACTCGCCGTCGCATGCGGCGCAGCTCGCGCGCCAGCCCCTCCGGGTCGCCCGTCTCCCAGCCGTCGCTCAGCAGCATCACCGTCGTGAAGCGGTCCAGAAGCCACTCGTAGTCGGAGTTTACCCGCGCCAGGCTCTCCCCGATTCGCGTGCCGCCCGACCAGTGCGGCACCGCCTCGCCCATGCGGCGCAGCGCCTCACGCAGCGACGGCGCGCGCATCTGCCGGGTCACGCGCGTCGGCCTCGTGCTGAAAACGATCGTCTCTACGCGCCTGGTCTGCTGGTACACGGCGAACAGCAACTGGAGCAGCAGCCACGTGTGGCGCTGCATCGAGCCGCTCACGTCCAGCAGCGCGAGCAGCCTGGGGACGCGCGGCACGCGGCGCATACGCGGCAGCCGGATGAGGTCGCCCCCCGTCGCGAGGCTAACCCTGAACGCCCCCCGCAGGTCGGGCGTGCCCTTGCGCCTGTGCCGTTTGCGCCTGCGCCCCGGCCTCGACGCCAGGGCGCGCACCATGCGCGCGGCGATCGCCGCAAGCTCAGCCGACTCTCCCTCGCCCAGGGCGGCCAGTTCCTGGCCGGACGCCCACTCGCGGGCGCTGGCCCCGGTGCGCAGCACCTGAATCAGGGTGTCCTTGGAACGGAGGTCGTTCTCCATGATCGCGAGCGAGCGGGGCCGCGGCCTCAGCCGGCGCGCTCCACCGGCGGGCGATGACCCGCCACGGGGCACAGGCCGCTCCGGCAACGGCTCGAAATTCCAGAAACGCTCGAACAGCGCGTCGAAGACCGGCCCGTCGTCGCGGCGCGAGAGCAGAGCGGCCCGCAGCGTCCAGTACACTCGCGAGGGGTCCATCACGTCCACCGCGCCCAGCGCGCGCACCGCGTCCGCCGCCTCGCTCGGGCCCACCAGCAGCCCGTGCCCGCGCAGCGCCCGGCAGAATCGCGTCAGGTGCGCAGCAAAGTCATACTGATAGGTCATCGATTATCCACGAAGGGCACGAAGAGCGCTAAGGGGCGGTCCCGAGCCACGCCAACCACTGACTACTGGCCACTAGCAACTGAAAACTCCTCTACGTCAGCGAGCCGGACGCCAGGCCCGCGTCACGGCGCGCCCAGCTTTCCGACTCGACGGCCGTCAGGAAGTCGAGCACGAGCCGGTTGAACAGGTCCGGCTCCTCCAGGTTGATGGCGTGGCCGGACTGCGGGATCATCGCCAGCCCGGACCCGGGAATGGACCGCTTCATGAAGATGGCCGGCTCGATGCAGGGGTCGTCCTCGTCGCCAACCATTATCAGCGTGGGCACGTCCAGGGCGCGCAGGCGGTCTTCCAGCGCGTAGATGGGCGGCCGCCTGCCCTGCACTCCGCGGAACGTGAGAGCGGAGCCGGTGGCCGAGTGCTCGGCGAACTGGTCGGCGAACTCACGCCAGCCCTTGGGGTCCTTGCGCAACAACTGCACGCGCGCCGGCCCCCGCGTGTAGTCCTCCATCGCCGCCATGCCGCCGGACTCCAAGCGCCCGGCGAACTCGGCCACGTTCCCGGCGAACGACTCGGGGCTGTCCGAGCCTGTGCCGGTGCCCGCGACGACGAGCGACCGCGCCATCGCCGAGTGGGCCAAGCCGAAGTTGAGGGCGACGTTGCCGCCCATCGACAGCCCGCCGACGTGGGCGCGCTCGATGCCGAGGTGCGCGAGCAGGCCCCGCAGGTCATCCACCGCCTGCTCCTGGCTGTAGGCGTCGAGGTCGCCGGGCACGTCCGACGGCGGATAGCCGCGGGCGCAATAGGTGATCACGCGGTAGCGCCGCGAGAAAAAGCGCACCTGCGGCTCCCACGAGCGGAAGTCGCCCGCGAATTCGTGGCTCCACACCAGCGGGAAGCCGTCGCCGTTCGATTCGTAGTACAGGTTTACGCCGTTGACTTCAGCGTAGGGCATGGTGAGTTCCTCTTATTCTTCCAACCACTACCGACCGGCGATTCAGACGGCTATCACCTTCATCGCCTCGTCTCCCAGGTGGTTGATTACCTTTACGGCGACGCGGCCCGACGCCGGGCGAGGAAAGGGTCGCGACGTGTCGCCATAGAGGGTTTTTCGTTGAAGTCGGCGAACAGGTCGACCTGGTACTCGTCGCGCCGCTCGCTCTCACTGGAGAAGCGCATCAGGTCGTCGACAAGCACCTTGGGATGCACCTTTTCCTGTATGAACAGCGGTGGCACGGGCGCTATCAGGTCCCTGGCGTCCTGTTCGTCCTTGCCGCTCCACACAAGCTTTGGGTCGAGGTCGCGATTGCGCCGCTCATAGGCAACGTGTTTGGGCAGCCAGTCGGCGTCATCTATGACCTGCTCCATCTCCGCCGAGGGGATGTTCGTACGTGAGTCGTCAGGATGCGAGAGCGACTCAACCTGTATGGGCTGGCGGCGGGTTCGCGCGCGGCGGGGCATGGTTAGAAGCCTCCTATTCGCGTCTTTAGGCTACGCGTCGAAGTATCTTTCGGTTAAGGTCCTCGGTCGATTCGAGCGACGAGACCATGTCCCCACCAACATCGGAGAGCCTTGCGAGGTCGACTCTTGGGATGTCGGTCTGGTCCTGGAAGATGATTACCGACTCGAATTCGAGACGGTGGCGGTGGAAGTGGCCCAGCATGATGGTCGTCAGCCGGGCCTTATCGCGGTTGGGGACGCCGTATACGAAGAGGGGTACGCCGCTCTTACCTTCGATTCGATAGTCGACCGAGTACGCATTGGCATTCGGCACGTCGGGTTGATAGTCGCGGTCTATCTTGGCTTCATCGACGAAGCCTGTGAGGCAATCCGCCAGATCATCATAAAAAGTAGACCCGACGTTGGAACGAGAGAGCAGCGTGAGATCGTATATCCGGGTCAGAGCCTGACCAAATGAGAAGATCGCTTCGGGCAACTGCTCAGCCGACGTGCCGAACGAAAAGACGCCGTCAGCCTGGCTGATGCCGCTCTCGCCGACGATGCGCTCGAGAAGCATCCCCCGCGTCCCTAAAAGGAACGAGTCGACGTCGTGCTCGTAGCTGATGTGCATAAGGGTGTGGCCGCCGTCCGACAGCCGAAGGCCGCCGGTTGGCGCTTCCGAGAGGTGGAAGGGGTAGCCGTCTCCGTCCGGGAACGTGAAGTGCGTTCGCAACACGACCTTACCGTCGGGGCGTGTGTCGACCCCGATGTCTTGGCAGAGCCGCTCGCAGAGCAGGGTTCTCAGAGCATCCGCGTCAAGAGTCATGGAACAGCCTTGGCCGGTCGTGTTCTGGAGGGGTTATGCCTTGGACCTGGAAGTCGTCGACCAGACATCTGAAGGCGCCGTTGAGAGTTGTGTATCGGTCGGTTTCGTCGGCCTCGGATTCCGGCTTCCGCCCTTCTGCGATGGCCTTCGCCGTGGCGCGATGAATGTGCGCGCGGTATCGGATGTCGCGGTGGATGTGACTCGGTCCGTTGTAGCGGGCGAGGGTCAATCGATTACCGCCTATCGGGAGGTACGCAATTCCGCAGGAGAAGTCATTCACGTCTGCCTCGTTCTGGCGCAGGTAGATCTGGAACCGGCGAGACTCATCCTCGAGCCCCGTCAGCTGAAAGTTGCGCTGGCGGTGTCCCGGTTTGTCGCTCCAGCGGGCGCGGGGATTAGTCACACGCTTGGGCATAGACTGCAACTCAGCAATCTGGTCATCCGTGTAGAGTCTGGTGGTCATGCGTACCCTGGGACATATCCGGCCGTCTGATGCGCGAAGACCGCGCAAGCTTCCCTGCCGACCTTCTAATTACGATGCTAATCTACTTGAACAGCGATTCCTTTACCAACCAAACCCACAGTCCGGCTACTGGCACAGCTGCCACAATGAAGCTCATCCATGCAACTGCTGAGTCCAGTTCGGATGAACCGAAAGCCTGCCTTAGCAATCCATAGCAAGCCGCGGCCAATATCGCCCAGATGATGGGGGTTGCGCCCGCTATCACCCTCATTTTCGCTTGCTCTTTTTCGTATCCGTTAGCCTCTCACCAGTTCTTCCAGTTGGAACGCTTGAACCTGCTTCTGGATCCCCTCAATGGTGTCTGTGCCTGCGACGCGGGACGTGTGCTTGCTTCCCGCACGGCGCTTGAAGATGACATAGCGTACCAGTTGGCCGCCTAGAAAGTGGAGAGCCAGATGGCTGGAGTCTTCGCCCGTCCACACGGCGCGTAGATTCCCGTTGTCCATCATCGCCAACCCAGCCCGGCGGGTAAAGCTCGAGTACTCAATAAACGTCCAGAGACCCATCTCGGAAGCCGCGTCAAGCGAGATGCCGTCTTCCATGCCATATTCGCGCAATTCGTCAATTCGCTAACTGTAGGTCTGGCGAAGCTCCTGTGTGATCTGAACAACTTCACCGTATCTGGCAGCGACCGGCAAACGCCGAATGGTAGGCGTCAACCTCATGGGCGAGCCTCCCATCTGCCTGATAAGATACGGACCACGTCCGAAGCGCCGCACCACATCCTCGGCGGCGTCTTGGAACGACTCATCGGTGCCTATAAGCTGCCCGCCGTTAAAGATGACCCACTGACCGAAGTGGTCGGTCTCCAGGACATCGCGCATCGTTTCGTAAGCTGCAATCTGGCTGTCGAGTGTAGTCATGGTGTCCTCCTTTCCCATGCTCACGTCAACAACGGGCTGGCGCGCAAGGCGCACTACTGGGTTATCAGTATAGTTTACCAGTTTTCGGCGTCAAGACCGGTCAGGAGCGTTGTTCATCGATGTCTCGCGGAATGCCCTTGGCCGGGTCAGGTCGATGCCCTCCAACGGCGCTGCCGCCAGAAGCTCCTTGAAGTCAAGCGTACTGTAATACCGGCTCATCGCCTGCATGACAAGCGAATTGAACTCCTCCTGCATCTCGTACACCGATGGGGCGAACTCGTGGAACGCCCAGCGGCCGTAAACTGCCAGGTTGTTGACGCCCGGAATCCAGTGGGTACGCATAGTGCCCGACTTGTCCTTCACGTCCTCATGCCGATAGCCCTTGACTTCCAGTATCAGGTTCAGGGGATCATCAGGGCCCTTCCCATCGTCGATACGCACTATGAAATCGGGCAGATACCGCCTGTGTTGGGAACCGGAGTTGTAGGGGATCTCGAACCCCATCCCCACGTTCCTCACGTAGGAGATGACGCGGGGATGCGTCTCAAGGATGCGGCAGAGATCTACCTCCCACTCCCCGTCGCATATGGCCCAGTTGACGTGACACCTGTCCGGGCGCGTCTGCCAGCGCGGCTCTCTGGACGTGGTGAAGTTGACGAAACGGGTTGAGGCTGTAGGTGTGTAAGAATCGATTACCGCCTTTATGACGCTTGCGCTGTCCGGATTCAGCCGTTGCGATGCGGTGTCGATGGCGCGCTTGATGCGCTCTGCTGCCATGTCCGCCATCTCTCGGTACAACAACTGGGCGGGATAGGTGTCGCCAATGCACTTGAGGTAGTCGTCGAACCACTCGCCGGCGATGTTTCGCACCTGCTGGAACAGGTGCATCCTTGGCGACTCTCCGGGTTCGCGAAGACGTGTCTCAAGCACGTGCTTGGCGAGCTCGAAGACAATCCGCTGCCGCCTTGTGTCCTTCAGGTGTTCCGGTCTGAGTTCCACCGCCTGGCCGATGATGCCCTGGTTGGTGGTCCGAGTGGGCCCGACCAGCTCAGGAGTGAGTACGAGTGTCGAATCCTCGTCGAAGTCCGCGAACACACGCTCGCCGGGAAGCTCCACGCGATAGCCGACCACCCTGGGGGTGACGATTTCCAGGCCGTCACGCTCGGGGCCGACGGCGTGGACGCGCACGGTACGCTTGGGTGACTTGGGCGGCGCGACCGCGGGCGCGGCAGTAAAGTCGAACGGGATGCCCAGGACGTCGGCGTACTCGACGTCGAATCGGCCCTTCTCGTTCAGGTCGTACGACTGGCGGCGCAGCGCCCGCCCTACCACCTGTTCACACAGGAGCTGCGTTCCAAAAGCGCGCACGCCCAATATGTGCGTCACGGTGTTGGCGTCCCAGCCTTCCGTGAGCATCGAGACTGACACGACGCAACGGATTCCCTCACCGAGTTGGCCGAGCTTGCCGACGCTGTTCATCACCTCGCGCAACAGTTCCTGGTCGGAGACAGTGTCCCCGGAGCCAAAGCCTTCGCGCTGGAAACGCTCGCGGCGGAATCGATTGATCGCGTCCGCGGCCATCGTCCGGAAGTCCTTCGACAAGGCGTCACCCGACTCGAGTTGCTCGCTGTCGATGAGGAGCGTTCTCGGCAGCGCCCTTCGACTGCCGTCGCTGCTGTAGTTCGAGAACAGTTCGAATTTCCCAAGATACTCCGCCCGATGGCTGTCGTTATCGTCTTTGCTCTCAAATCCAGACACGAAATCATAGACTAACTTCGATGTGGCGGTGTTGTTGCACACTACGATGAACACAGGCGGCAGGCCGATGTCTCTTTCGTTCCAAAGCTTGTACGTCTTTTCGTAGTGTCCGTAGAGCGACTCCAGCGCCGAAACGAGTTCCGTAGGCAGGCTTCGAGGATCAAGGGCGCCTGCGGACTTGCGCCCTGCACGTGGCAGCTTCTTGCCGACGTGCTCCCACAGGTTGCGGTACACCGGTCCGCCCGCGCTGACGAGGTTGTCCGCCACAGGCACGCGCGGCACCTTCACAATCCCCGACTCGATGGCGTCCATCAGCGAAAAGTCGCTGACCGTCCACCCAAACAGCGTTCCCTCCGGGTAGCCGGAGCCGCGCAGGAAGAACGGAGTCGCCGACAGATCCAGAACACAGCGCACGCCAATCTCACGCTTGACCGCCTCCAAGCCGGATATCCAAACGCGCGCAGCCTCGCTGTTCTTCTCAGCTTCCGCCTTTTCTTCCACTTCGATCTTGCTCTCTTCGGAGGCCTTGGCGGGTCGCTCCCGATAGCAGTGATGGGCCTCGTCGTTCAACACCAGAATGTTCCTCAATCCCATCAGCTCGGGCATGACTCGGCGAATCATCTGGCCTTCGCTCTCAAGAGTGTTCAGCGGCTCATTGCCCTTCCCTTGCAGCAAACGCCGGGTGTTCGATGCAATCCTTTCCCTCTCGCGCAATCGAAACGCGTGGTAGTTTGTGATTACGATTCGCGCCTGTCTCACGGCGCCCAGCATGTCTTGGGGTACAAGGTTGCGATGCTTGTAGTAGTTATCCGCGTCGTGGGGATTCAGAGAGCGCAGCCTGTCGCGAATGGTGATGCCCGGAGTCACTATCAGAAAGCCCTTGGTGAAGTTCTGTCGACTCGGATAGCGAACGGCGTTTATGGTCTGCCACGCGATGAGCATAGCCATCACGGTGGTCTTGCCCGCGCCGGTCGCCATCTTCAAGGCGATCCGTAGCAGTTCGGGGTTTGAGTGCGCATTGGATGCCCTGATGTGCTGGTATGTGCCCCGATACTCCGCCCGTGGAGCGCCCTCTTGAAGCAAGCCTGCCACTTCAGACAGCCAGATTACCGTTTCGGCCGCCTCTATCTGGCAGAACAATGGCCGGACTCCCGGAAAATCGTAGTTTCGCCAGTGCTGAAGCAGTTGGGCAGTTTCTGGCGTCACTCCCCACTGGTTCGGGTTTGGAAGACTCCTCCAGGCATCTACCCGGCGGCGAATCTCGTTGATGATTGGGGTAGGATCGTACTCTTGCTCCTCGTCAGAGAGTTCGGGAACTCCCAGCGCCATTGCTCTCTGCGCCGCATCCTGTCGGCGGGCTGGCGGCACGGGAGTGACATACTTAGATGGCCGTCGCCCATCGAGTCTGTTGTCCGTTGGAACGCCATCGACCAACTCCCAGTGCCGGGTTGGAGGATCATAAGGAGAATTGAGAATAGGCTTATCGAAAAACTTGGCAGACATAGTGTGTATGCCTCAACGCCCTTTCCAACAGCGAATCCGACGACCGACAACTAATGACTGATAACTGACTACTGACAACTGAATGCTAAAAATACCCCGCGCCGCCGTTTACGTGGATCGTCTGGCCGGTGATGAAGCCGCCCTCCTCGGACGCGAGGAACAGGCAGGTCGCGGCGATCTCCTCGGGTTTGCCGAGTCGCTGTACGGGGATACGGCTCGCGCCGGCGCTTGGGTTCGCGCCGCCAGGGTACCACGACAGGTCGCGCGTCGTGTCGATCGCGCCCGGGGATACGACGTTGACCGTGATACCCTGGCCGGCGAACTCGGACGCCAGACCGCGCGCCAGCCCCGAAAGCCCCATCTTGGGCGCGGACACGTGGGCGCGCGTTGCGGACCCCGCGAACGCGCCGTCGCCGCTTATGAAGACGATGCGTCCGCCGCCGTTCTCCAGCATGGACGGCAGAACGGCCTGGGCGCAGAAGAACGCGCCCTCCAGCACCACGCCCACCACGCGCCGCCAGTCCTCGTATGTGACCTCGAGGAACGGCTTGTGCGGGCGTATTGCCGCGTTGCTCACCAGCACGTCGATGCGGCCGAACTCGTCGAGCGCCCGCGCCGCCATCGCCTCGACCTGCGCCCTGTCCGCCACGTCCGCCAGCACGCTGATGGCGCCCACGCCGAGCGCACGCGCCTCCTCGGCCACGGAGTCCGCCTCCGCCTGATTCGTTCGCGCGTTCACCACCACGTTCGCGCCCTCCGCCGCCATAGCGAGCACGGTGGCGCGCCCGATGTTGCGGCCGGAGCCGGTCACCAGCGCGGTCTTGCCTTGCAGTTTCATGGGGAGTGTCACCTTTTGTCCTTTCGCAATCGCCAGTCCGCCAATCACGGACAGGCGCAAGAGTAGTTGCGCGAGCGAGCCGTACCACTATCCGGTTGCGGCGTACTCCCGTATCCAGCGGATGTTGCGGGCAGTCGGGCGGGCCGCCCGGTAGAATTGGCGGTCGGCGGTCCACAACTCGCAGCCGACCGCATCGGCCAGCGCGAGGTAGTGGGCGTCGTAGGCCATACGCTGCCCCAGCTGGCTAGCCAGACGCAAGGCCCTGCCTTGCAGATTGCGCGGATGATGCAACTCAACGTCCATGGAACTCAACTGGTCCATGAGGCTTGCCGCTTCATCTACCGCCATTTCCCCTGCAGAGTCACCCGACGGTGAAGAGCATTTGATACCTCATAAGGCATCAAGTAAGGCGCAACTGGCTGAACACCGTCATTGGCCCAAACCCGCGCGAGCGAGATGGCCCTGTCGGAGTCCTCTTCTTCGATCAGCCACTTGACGGCCACGCTCGCATCGACCACGACGAGCCCATTCACCGCCAATTGTCCATTTGCTTGCTCCGCTCCTCTCGGGCCTCGCGGATAAAGTCTGCCGAGTTGCCGGGCAGCGGCTTGCCACCGAATATCTCTTGCCGCAACGCCACCAATCTATCGATGGCTTCGTTGTTGAACCCCCGCTTGGCAGGACCGTTGGCTTCATCTTGGGCGAGCGCGCGGTCCAACCATTCAATGGCGGTCCGTTCGTCCTGCTCTATCGCGATTTCGACTGCTCGCTTGGCTTGATCCAGCAGTTCGCGCGATTGTCGCCGTAACGCCGCCGATTCCTTGACCATGCGCTGGACTTCGTCTTGCGCTTCATTTGACACCTTCGGAAGCACGACCTTCAGGAGCTCGCCTCGGCTAATGGCTGTGAGGATTGTGCCATTGCATCCCCGTTTGAGCTGCAACTGGCCAGCAGTGCTTTTCAGCAGAACCATTAGGGTCTCTGAGTTGAACGTCTGTGAATCTACAACGTGAAAGCCGGTTGAACAAAGCGCGCCGTCATATTCGCCATCTATCAACGCAATGCTGCCGAGTGAACCTTCGACGGATGAAACGATTACATCACCCGTCGTCACCCTGCGCCTCGCACGGCTTGGCAAGTCTACGCCGAACGCTGTCGTACAATCGAATACTTCACCTTTGTCGCCGATGTTAGCAAGTTCAATGTATTTGTAGACTGCAGTGTCGTCTGGCTCGAAGTTCCAATCTTTCGGGCGAACCAGATTGCCCAGCGTGTCCCACCCGCCCGCGTAGCCTCTGATAGCATCCACAATTTCATCGTATATGGGCTGATAATACTCAGCGTCGATGCGCCCCGCGCTTAAGACGTCCGAGAATCTACGGACAGATTCAGGCTGACGTTTGGGATGCCGGTCGGCAAGCCCAATCTCGGACAGCAGTATCAATTGCGCTTGTTGAGTCATTCGATCTGCCTCTTTCAGCCACAAATGACTTCTCAGGATAGTAGATTCAATGCTCTTCTGAATGGTGTCACTCAGAATCGGTACCTTCAGATTCGCCAAGATGGTCAGATTCACATGTCCTTGCAATCCTCCACTTGCATATCTCAAAATCTGATTAGTGCCATAGGCGCAATTCAAGAACGTAAGTAGATAGTACCGATTAACCTCCTGCGGCACCGTGTCGACGATTATTATGTCCGAGGAATTGATCTCGGCCTGTTCCAAATAGATGCTTGCGGTGCCGAATGAGCCGCTCCTGGCAATCAGAATATTTCCTGTTCGCACCTTTGATTTGTTCAACTGGCTGTGGAACGAGGGATTGATTAGGGTCCTGTTTGACCCATCCAAGAAGAAACCTCTTACATTTTGTGTCTGCACAAGCCAAATGCCGCTTTCTGAGTATTCGCTCACCATTGGGCCGACATATCCCACGTCAATCCGTGATGCTACCTAGCGTCTTAAAACCCACTCCATTGATGACCCTATCGGTATCTAGGTAGCTTTGGCCGTAGAACTCCGCATCAATGCGGTCACCAGACAACGACTGCTGTATTTCTTGCAAACGAACGGTGGTGTAATTCACATTCGGCCCAACTGCCGAATCTAGGTCTTCTCACTCTTCTCTCTCCCAGAACGACAGCCCTTGGCACTTGGCCCACGCTACGAACGCCTCCGCGATGCCGTCAGGCAGTCTGCCGTTATGGTTGTGTAGGTCATGGTCGACTATTAGGTGACCGTCGCCGTCCAGTTGAGTGTCGCCCGCCCCGTCCGTCACATAGACGTACTCACCCGAGTTGTTCTTGCCGCCCTTTTCGGAAACCGCGAAGAATATCGGGTAGTCGTCTTGCCGAGGACAGAGCGGCCCTTGGACCGGGTCGTCGTTCCACTTTTGCAGGAACAGCACGCTTGTCTTGGTGCCCGTGTGTGGCTTGAAGGTGTTACGGTGCAACCCGACTACTGCCAGAATTCGTGCACGCTCCGCTATGAAGTCGCGGATGTACTTATCGGTGGTATTGTTGAAGCGGCCCTGCGGGAGGACGATCGCCATTCGACCACCCGGCTTCAGAAAGTCCAGGTTGCGCTCGATGAACAGGATGTCCCGACCAACGTTGCTCTTGGCCCCACCTTTCTTATTGAGAGCAAGATCGTACTGGTGCAGGATGCGACTCTCCTTGATATCGCCAGCGAAGGGAGGATTCGCCATCAGAATGTCAAAATTGAACTGGCGGTTGTCGCCGGTCCGTTTCCTCAATCCCTCCAGTCTAAGGAAGCCTTCACCGTAGTGCAGCGTCCAACTCACATCCTCGGTTTGCTCAGGCCAGCGTTTGTAATCAAGAGTGTTCAGGTGCAGCACGTTGGACTCACCGTCCCCTGCAATCAGATTTAATGTTCTGGCAACGCGCACCGTCTTTTCGTCGAAATCTATTCCGAAGATCCTACGCACGTGCTCTTTGTCGGCTTCACTGAATTCCGCGTTTGTGAACAGATGCCCGGTGAGCTTGAACATTGTGTGCACTGGGAAACCGCAACTCCCCGATGCCGTATCAATCATGTACTCGCCGGGCTTAGGGTTCAGCATCTGGACGCACATGTCGATTACGTGGCGCGGCGTGAAGTATTGACCCTTTTCGCCCTTGGCTGACTTGTTTACGAGGTACTCGAAGGCCTCGTCGACAACCAGCAGGTTGGAATTGAACAGCTTCACGTCCTGCAATCCGGACACGCAGATAGCAAGGTGACTATCGACAAGCTCAAACGTCGAACCCGTGGGGAACACGCCCGGCCACTTCTCTATGGCCCGTTGGAACAACGACTGAATCTTACCCTTCAGTTCGGTATCGGTCTGGCCGGTGTTCCTGAACTCCATCACCCTGAAGTGGTCATCAGAAACTCTGCTGACCGCCGCCTTAACCGCTTCGTAGCTTTGCCCGCCGAGATACAGTGCGCTGTCCTCAGCGACTGCGGTATCAGTCACGCCACGCACAAAATGGTTGATGATGACCTTATCTTGCTGGCTGAGAGACTCATCGTAGAGCTTGGTAAAGATTAACTTGAAGACTTCCTCGAACACATCAACGCCCGCGTTGGCGAGAACCTCGTCCTCCAGTTCCAGGATGACGTCCTTCAGGGATTTGCGCTCATTAGCCAGCTTGTCCTTAAGAATCAGGCCTTTAAGGGTAAAGCGTTCGTTGAGTATGTCCGCGAGGCTCTGGCTCGCCTTGGGAATATCACTGATGTCTTCGAAGTAGTTGGGGTCCTTGCGATTGTAGTGTGAAATCTGCTCGCCGTTGGTCCACACTCCTATAGGCGACCCCGTAGCGTTGCAGTATGACCGGAGTTGGCTCTTCCCGTCCTGAAGTCGGGGCTTTTTCACCTCGACTACGATGTAAGCTGAATCTGGCCGGTCTTTGTCGGAGATGACGATGTCGGCCCGTTTGACTTCCCGACCAAAGTTGACTGGATGCTCACAAGACAGCCGGCTCTTCGGGTAGTTGTAACGCTCGATAAGTCTTTCCGCATAGAGTTGGCGCACGACCTCCTCGGGCTTCAGCCGAACGTCCTTCTCCCGCACAATGCACGTCACGTAAGGGGTGGTCTTGCTCTTGATAACCTTTGTAAACAACCTGGCCCGCAGGCTCTCGATTTCACGTTCATCGAACAGTGAAAGGCTGTGCCTGCTGCCTCTCAAAACAGTCTGCAGGACGTCCTCTTGTGCACTCATTATTTCTACCCTGTCTAGTGGTTTGGAAATCGAATAGGGTCCCCCGCAGTTTCACGCCCTCTTGGGAGTGGCGAATTGAGCGTCACCGGTTGGCGTCCCGCGGCCACCGTCCGCCACCTATCCGGCCAGGTTTCACACCTTGCCCCCACAGCGGTCCCGTCCCTACGTGCTCTCCGCCGGCGGCGTGAGGAACGTCGCAGTCACCTGGCTCGATTCCAGGCGACGGCGCTCGTCATCGGGAATGCCGAGCACCTCGCCGAGCAGGTACTCGTTGTGCTCGCCGAGAATCGGCGCGGCGGTTCGCACACCCTGGGAAGTGCGCGAGAATTGCCATGGCGAGTTGATGTACGGATGGCTCACGCCGTCCGGGTGGGTGATACGGGGTAGCGTACCGCGGACCTCCGCGTGAGCATTGGTAATCGCCTCCCTGTTGTCCAGCACCGCGCCACTCCGCACGCCGGCGCTTTGAAGCGCCTCCATTGCCTCGTAGTTCGAGCGTCCCCGCGACCACTCGCCGATTATCTCGTCCAGCGCGTCGTGGTTCGTCCGCCGCTCCAACACTCCCGCGAACCGCGGATCGTCCGCCAACTCCGGCCTGCCGATGGCGTCGCACAGCGCCGTCCACTCCTCATCGCACGTGACCGTCAGCGCGACCCAGCGGTCCTCGCCTTCGCACGGGTAGCAACCCTGCGGCGCCCACGCCGTGTGGCGGTTGCCGATGCGCTTCGCCACCGTGCCGTTGTATGAGTACTCCATGAGCCAGTCGCCCACTAGCGAAATCATGGACTCCCAGTGCGACAGTTCCACGTACTGGCCCTCGCCGGTACGGGCACGGTGCAGCAGCGCGGACATCACGGCCCCCGCCGCGTGAACGCCGTTGAGCGGGTCAGGCGTGACGGTGCCGGTGCGCAGTGGCGGACCGTCCTCGTATCCTGTCATCGACGTCACGCCGCTCAGGTGCTCCTGCGCCCAGCCGAAGCCGATGTAGCTCCGGTCAGGCCCGTCGGAGCCGAACGCCGGCATGGACAACACGATGATGGCGGGGTTAACCTTGCGCAGGTCGTCGTAGCCCAGGCCCAGGCGGTCCATCACGCCCTGGCTGAAGTTGTCCATCACCACGTCGCTTATGGCGGCGAGCGCCCGGAAGATGGCGACACCCTCATCGCTGCGCAGGTTGACCGACAGCCCCATCTTGTTGCGGTGCAGCACGTCGAACCCGGCGCGGTTGGTCTCGCGCTGGGCGGACTCCGGAATGGGGCGCGTGTAGCGGGCGCGCGCCCCGGCGGCCGCCTGGCCTGCCAGGGCGAGCGCGGAGCCCACCCGGAAGCGGCCGTCGGGCCGAGTCACCGACTCGACCTTGATCACCTCCGCGCCGGCGTCAGCGAGCCACCGCGCGGCCTTCGGCCCGGCGCGAATCTGCGTAACGTCCAGCACTCGCAATCCTTCAAGCGACATTCGCGGCATATCTTCGGCCCCCTATGGCTTAGTGTTCGCCAGGCTGTCAGCGGACGCTTGATCCCACCGCCGCCGCGCCTCGCAATCTGACCGTCGACTCATTCGACCTCTTCCAACATCGCCAGAAATTCCTTAACGCGGTCTATCTCCCACCGCATTTGGTGCGTGGTTTTCAATTCATTGTAGAGGCTAAAGCGCAGACTAGTGGCGGGAGTGTACAACTTACGGAATTCCTCTGGCCGGGCAATCTCCTTTGATAGCTTATCGACTATCTTGAAGTTGTGAATATGCCACCCATGCTTCCAGCCTCGCCGTTCGGCAATCGACTTGAGC
This sequence comes from Dehalococcoidia bacterium, assembly GCA_965226695.1. GTDB lineage: Bacteria > Chloroflexota > Dehalococcoidia > Lucifugimonadales > CATOSD01 > CATOSD01. Next base: position 649,532 of record OZ245405.1, on the reverse strand, counting down.
TGGCAATGCACCGCTTCGGCGGCCTTTTCCGCCGCCAGTTCTTTGTTTCCTCTGTCCAACTCTATCTCGGCTTGACGAACTAACTGCTTGCTAACCGCAACGTTGTTGTCTGCCAGAGCCATGATAGCCCTCCCGATGCTGTACCCAGCGTCACTCGAATTCTTCGAGCTTGCCCAGAAACACCTCCACATCCTCGATGCCCTCTCGAACCTCGATCTCGGACATGAATGCATTGTAGAAGTTTGCGTGAAGGCTTTCCGCAGTTGCCAGCAACTGCCTCAGTTCGTCAGGATTTCTGGCCTCCGATTCCAGAAGGTCCACTATCCTGCCAAAGTGCCGATGGGAGCCGTGCCGCCATCCCCTTTGCCGCGCTATGGCCTTAAGCCGGTGCGCAACCGCTCCCCACGCTTTTTCCGACGCTTGGAGCAAGTCACCGCTATCGAGCTCCTCACCGGCTTGTTGGATGAACCTTCGGCTGATGCCCAAATGGACTGCGGCAGATGCCATGCCAACTCGTTCAGAGCGCCGGTAGTTCGCGCGCCATGCCTACACCACCCCCACCTGGCGCAGACGCACCAACTCCGCGCGCTCCAGGCCAAGCAGGTCGCAGTAGACTTGCGCGTTGTGCTCGCCGAGCAGGGGCGCGCGTGAGAGCGTTTGCCCGCTCGCCGTGAGTCGGTAGGGAGGTCCCGGATACCTGGCGCTGCCCGCCTCGGGGTGGTCGATCTGCTGGAAGAAGCGGCGATGCTCCAGTTGTGGCGAGCTCAACATGTCGTCGGGCGTGGCCACGTAGCCGATGGCGTTGCGCCGCCGCTGAGAGGCGTTGTAAATGTCCAGCTTGCCGTGCTGGCGCGCCCACGGGGCGACGATGGCATCCAGCTCGTCACGATTCTCGGCGCGCCCGAGTGCGTCGGCGTATTTAGGGTCCCGGAGCTCCTCCGAGCCTACCATGTCCGCGAAGGCGTCCCAGCCGCCGGGCATCTGCCCCAGCGCGATGTATCCGTCCGCCGTCTCGTACAGACCGCCGCGCCCGCGAAGCACCGCCTCCGGTGCGGCGTTGCCCAACCGCTTGGGCACATCGCCGAACAGGCTGTTGATGCCCCAGCTATCCAGCAGGTCCACGTTGGCCTCGGTGATGGAGTTGTCCACGTGCTGGCCCTCGCCGGTAAGCGCGGCATGGTACACCGCGATGAGCGTTGACGCGAACGCGGCCTGGCCGCCGGCGTACTGCGCCAGGTTGCCCCCCATCTTGATCGGTTCGCGGTCCGGCTCGCCGGTGATGTCCACGTGACCGCTGATGGCCTGGTCCACGATCTCCTCACCCTTGTAGCCGCTGTACGGGCCGGTCTGCCCGAAGTGGCTTATCGAGCTGACCACCAGCCGGGGGTTGACGTCCAGGAGCGCGTCGGGGCCTAGTCCGAGCGAGGCCAGGTAGCCGGGCGCGTAGCTCTCGACGAACACGTCGGCGCGCTTGGCGAGCTCCAGCAGAAGGTTGCGGGCGCTATGCTGCTCCACGTCCAGAGTCGCGCTCATCTTGCCCGTGTTCAGGTACAGGAACGGGACGCTCTTTTCGGGGTGGGGGTCGCCTCCGACGAACGGCCCCATGGCGCGCATGGCATCGCCCGCGCCCGGCGGCTCGACCTTGACGACCTCGGCGCCCTGCAGGGCCATGAGCTTGGTGCAGTACGGCCCGGCGACGCGCTCCGTGAGATCTACAACCAGGTACCCTTCCAGGGCGTGGGTCATGGCTCACCTCATTTCGGGCAATCCCCATCCCTTGTAGGAAGTAGGCCGCCTCGCCGCGTGCCGCCGCCTACTCCTCGGACGACACGGGCGCTACGCGCTTAAGTGTCTCGATGAGGTCGCGCGCGTCGTTCATGTATTGACGCACGTCTGCGTGGTCGAGATCGCTCTCGTAGAAGTTTATGTGCAGCCTCTCGGCGTGGTTGAACTTGTCCTCGAGCGCGGCCTGATCATCGGCTAGGCGGAACAACCTGTTAGCGTTGCGACGAATGTGCGAGTGGGAGTAGTGGTACCATCCGTTGTGCTCCGCCACGGCCTTGACGTATCGCGCTATTGCACCCCACGCCTTCTCAGACGCCTGGAGCAGGTCTCCGGCCGCAAACTCGGCCTCGGCCTGTTGCAGGAACAGGACGCTCACTTCCACGTGCTGTGCAGCGGTAGCCATCGCGCCCCTATCCCGCCGGATGGGGCCGGGCCCTAGTCACCCACGCTCAAGGGCGCGACGCGCTTCAAAGTTTCCAACACGTCTCGCGGGCAACCGATGTATCGGCGAACGGTCTGACTTTCCAGATCGTTCTCAAAGTAGTTCACGTACAGCCGCTCGACGCAGGTGAACTTGTCCAGGTGGGCGACTCTTTCGTCTGTAAGGCTAAACAGCCTCTTAGCGTTCTGACGAATGTATCCGAACGACAGGGCATTGTGTTCCCAGCCGTTCTCCTCCGCCACGGCTCCGACGTACCCCGCGACCGCCCACCACGCCTTTTCAGACGCCTGGCGCAGGTCGCCGGCCTCAAACTCAGCCTCGGCCTGCGCCAGGAACCGCTCGCTCGTTTCGGTATGCTGGTCGGTTGTCGCCAAGACGCGCTCGCCGGCTAGCGGCCCTTGAAGTTGGGCCTGCGCTTCTCGGCGAAGGCGGCCAGGCCCTCGCGCGTGTCCTCGCTGCCCGACATGCCCGAGTTGACGCTGGAGGCGTTCTTCATGCGCTCCTCGAAGTTCGGGAAGGATCGGCCGGTGATTGCGGCCTCCTTGATGGCGCGGACGGCCAGCGGCGCGCAGTTCTCGACGATGCCTCGCACCATCTCCTCGGCGCGGTCCAACACCTGCTCATGGGGGACGACTTCCTGCACGAGGCCGATGCGGTGCGCCTCCTGGGCGTCGCAAAACTCGCCGGTGAACAGGAACTTGAACGCAGACCCCAGCGGCACGTAGTGCGCCAGGATGGTCGGGCCGCTCATGGAGGCGATGCCGCGCTTTACCTGCGGCCACCCGAACTGCGCCCTCTCGGACGCGATGCGGATGTCGCTCAGCAGAGCGATGCCGCCGCCCTGCGCGAGCGCGTAGCCGTTGATGGCGGCGATGATGGGCTTGTACACCTGGCTGATGAACAGGTACAGGTTGTCGGTGTTGCCGCGCGGCTTCCTGGGCGTCGACTCTTCGCGCTCGGCTCGGCCCATTACCAGGTCGTGGCCCGTCGAGAATGCCCTGCCCGAGCCGGTGACCACGGCGGCCCATATGTCGGGGTTTGTCTTCACCTCGTTGAAGGTGTCGAACAGGTCGCCGATCATATCGTTGTTGATTGCGTTCAGCTTCTCCGGGCGATTGAGCGTCAGGTACGCCACCCTATCGCGCACTTCGAACAGTACGGTATTTGCCAAAATGTTCCCCCTTCTGGACGGTGCCTCTACAAGATATGGGACGCGAGAAGACCGCCGAAAACGGCCCGCATCCTGTTTTCGGTTATGATACTCCGCGCCCAACAGCCCGTCAAACGAAGGGGCTTCCCAGAACCGCGGGGACCTTACGAGCCTTCGTCTGTTGCGTACGCCTCGACTAGGTCCGCCATCCGCCGCACGTAGCTATGCACCGCGGGCCGGTCGACCGCAATCTCGTAGTCTTCCAGGTTCCCGTGATGAAAGTGGATGTGCAGCTTTTCGGCGGCAGCGAAACCTGCGAGCAGGAACGGGTCGTCGTACTCGGTCGCCAGTCGCGCCGTGGCGTTCTTGGTCTCGCGGTGCGAGCGGAATCCCCAACCGCGCTGCTTGGCGGCGGCGAAGATTATCTGGCACGCCGCCCCATACAGCTTCTCCGCGCCCTGGCGCGTGTCGCCGGCAGCGAACTCCGAGTCGGACTGGTCGAGGTACTTCAGCGACTGTGCGGCGTACTCTTCGACGGTTGTATCTCTTTGTATGGCCAAAGTAATAAGTCTCCAGCGACATGCATTACGGAAAGCGCAGCTTGAACTGCCTCGGATCATGGCCCACATGTGCAATAACGGCCTTGGCGTTATCCACATGATTGGCTGCGCTGCAATTGGCTTCCATGAAGAGCATCCCTACTTGCTTGGGCTGTTTCATTGCAGAGCCATTGGAATGGAAGGGCGTAGCTGAGATTATGTACCTACGCGCCCGCCCCACTCTGACGGGACATTTCGCCGCGGTAAGGCTACCCTTGTCGATAAGCCAACCCGCAACTGAAGCTGTAATCTCCCACCAATACTTAACTGAGCGTGTGGAGCCATCGGGAAGCAAAACTTCGACGGGCTGGACGTTGTGACCACTACCATCAAGCTTCAAACTGGATCTGTCCAAGGGCTGCCCCTGAGATGCGGATGGACTAGTGGTATTCGGCGTCGTAATGGTTGACACCGGAGCTACAACGGACACTGACCCAGAACTCTGCGCTGGTGCTTCTGGCGTACGTCCAACCGGTTCGCGGCCACGGCGCACACTGCCATCCAGCACGCTAGGTCGCCACAGTGCCAGCGCCTCTAGGCACGCCGCACCAGCTGAGCTTTGCACTACGTCGAACGAGACTTGCGGCCTCGGCTCCTGACCTCCACCGCCGCTACGAATATCGTAGATCTGCCATCGTTGCCCGTCAGTAACGGCAAAGTGACTTGCCCCTTGCTGCCAAGCGTAACTCACGCCTTGGAGTACCGCAGCCTTTAAGTCCTCACCCAGCCTTTTGGCCTCTACCATGAGAACGGGTTTGCCATTTCGCAAAAGGGCGTAGTCAACTCGTCCACTCCCTACCACGTACTCCGGCGTCACTCGCGACGGGTCAGACGTATCCCAACCCAGTTCCCGCAACAGCGGGTCGATGAGGGCGTACCGAGTCTGCATCTCGTTTGAGCGGAGTTGCGCGCCGTGCACTTCAATACGAGACTTCAAGTCTTCTACTAGGTTATAGAGGGTCTCGAGAATCATGGCGTCACCTTCCCATCGCTGTTGCGGCGACTATATCGGAAGGTGAATACTAAGGCAAACGTCGGGAAGCAACGGGTAGGGGCGGGTTTGAAACCCGCCCGCTGGCGCTCTAGATTCCTCGACTACGCTCGGAATGACATGTCCGGCAGGCCACACCTACGCCACCGTCAGCACCAGCTTGCCGAAGAAGTTCAGGCCCTCCATGTCCTCGTGGGCGCGAGCCGCCTCCTCCAGCGGGTACTCCTGGTGGATGACGCTGCGGATGACGCCGCGCGCGGCCCTGTCGAGGATCAGGCGCAGGTCTTCCTTGCGTCCCATGAAGACGCCGAAGACGGTGTGGTAGTTCAGGAACATCGCGCCCATCTGCAGCTCGGCGCGGTATCCGGTGGTCACGCCGCAGATGCCGTAGCGGCCGCCCCTGGCGAGCGACGCCGTCGCGGCCGGCCAGAAGTCGGCCCCCACGTGGTCGAGCACCACGTCCACGCCGCGACCGCCGGTAATCTCCTTCACCCGCTCGGCTATGTCCTCGGTGTTGTAGTTGATTACCTCGTCGGCGCCAAGCTCCTTCGCCATGCGCGCCTTCTCGTCGGTGCTGGTGGTGGTGATGACGGTTGCGCCGATGACGTTCTTGGCGAGCTGTATGCCCGCGGTGCCCACGCCGCTGGAAGCCGACAGGATGAGCGCCGTCTCCCACGGCTTGAGCGCCGCTCGGCGCATGAGTATGGTCCAGCACGGCAAGTACACCGTGGGCAGCGCCGCCGCTTGCGCGTAGTCCACCGACTCGGGCAGCGGCAGCGCGTTGGCCGCCGGCGCGCACACGTACTCGGCGTATCCGCCGTTGGACCGCGCGCCGAGCATCGACGACCGCGGACAGAACTCGTCCTCGCCCGAAAGGCAGTACCGGCACTGTCCGCAGGTTACACGGGGATTGAGCAGAACGCGGTCTCCCACGCTCACGTTCGTGACCTCGCTGCCCACCTCCGCCACGTCGCCGGCTATGTCGCCGCCGAGCACGTGCGGCCCACGAAAGCGAATGCGCGTGCCGCGAACGCCCGCGCGGGTGAAAACGTCCAGCCGGTTGAGGGCGCAAGCCCTTACGCGCACCTTCACTTCGTTGGGGCCTGGGGTCGGCTCCGGCAGGTCGCCGTAGGTCAGCACCTCCGGCCCGCCGTGTTCGGTCAGATATACTGCTTTCATCGTTGCTCCCGTTTATTGGACTTGGGCCGCTAGACGAGTGGCCGCACGCTGTCGGCGAATCGGTCCATGCGCCCGAGCGACTCGTCCACGCTATCGGCCTGCAGGCCGACCATCAAGTGGCGCACTCCCAGCTCCTCGAAGGCCCGCACGTCACCCGCGATCTGCTCAGGCGTGCCGGTGAAGACGCGGCGCGAGCCGTCCGGCCCGGTCTGTGCATCCCGGTCGTCGTACCAGCTCGCGCTGTAGGCGAAGTCGATCTCGGCGGGGTCCCGACCCGCGTCGCGCGCGTAGTTGCGCACGCGCGACATGTAGCCGGTGAGCTGCTCGATCGTGCCCACTCGGAAGCGCGGGTTGCTGCCGATGGGGTACCAGGCGTCACCCAGCCGCGCGGCCCTGCGCAGGGCCGGCGGACTTTCCCCGCCGATCCAGATTGGCGGGTGCGGCTTCTGCACGGGCTTGGGCTGAAACGAGACGTCGGCGAACGCGGCGTAGTCGCCGTCGTAGGACGGCTCTTCGCTCGTCCACAGCTCCTTGAACACGCGGATGTACTCGTCACCCACGGCGCCCCGCTCGTCGTAGGGAGGCGCGCCGATGGCCTCGAACTCCTCGCGCATCCAGCCCACGCCGCAACCCAGGATGACCCGACCGCCCGACAGTACGTCCACGGTGGCTATCATCTTGGCCGCGAGCACCGGGCTCCGATGGGGCAGCACCATCACCGAAGTGAGCAGCCGCGCCTTGGACGTCACGCCGGCCAGGAAGCTGAGCATGGTCAGCTGCTCCAGGCACTCGCCCGTCGGGCCGCCGGCGAATTCGCCCGTCTCGTTGTACGGGTAGCGCGACTCTATGCTGCGCGGTATGACTATGTGGTCGCTCACGCTCACGATCTCGAAGCCCATCTCCTCGCCGCCGCGGGCGAGCGCCGCAAGATTGTCAGATGTGGCCAGCGGGCCGCGCGTGGGCACTCCAAATCCAAATTCCAAGTTTCACCTCTTTCGGGCTGACCAGCCGCCTTCCAAAAATCCCTTCCCCCTTGATGGGGGAAGGTTAGGATGGGGGTGAGTCCTCTTTCGACAACTACGCGGTCGGTTCCCGAACCGACCCCTGAGCCACCGCGGAAACGCGATCGAGGCTTACAGGTTCCGCGGGATTCTGTTCACGCCCGCCATCTCGTATATGGCGCTCACGGCCATATATTCGTCGTCTCATTTCAACATCACGCGCCGCATCTGGTCGTAGTCCGACTGCGCGAGCACGGGCGCACGCGATCGCGATGACGAGAGGGCGCGGCGTATGCGGTCGAGCGGGGCCGTGAGCCTGAGTAAGAGAGAGTTGATCATGTGTGTGAACGGTCTTTCGGGATTCGTAGGGGTATTCAAATTCGATTGTATTTGGTAGGGCGCAGGCGCGTCAACGGGAGCGATCCCGCGCCTTGAGTATCAGGATATACCTACGCAACCTGAGGGTCTTCATTCAACGACAATCTCGCCGGTCATGCCGAGAAGTTCGTGCGGAATGCACGTCAGCTCAAAGGTGCCCGGCTCGTCGAACGTGTAGGTGTACTCGACTATCTCCCCAGCCTCCAGAGATACGTCGATACCCAGCTCCTCGACCGTGAATGTGTGAAACTCGGTCTCCCCGGTAAGGAAGAAAGTCACCTCTTGACCAGTCTTGAATCGTAGCTCCGCCGGATCGAACCTGTACTCGCCGCTCCCTCCAACGTCTCTGTTGGTGACTCTCACCACACCGGTGGGTGCAGAAGGTGCGGATGCCTGGGTCGCCGAGCTATCCGAACTGGATGCTGGGGTATTCGCCTCTTCCCCGCCACCGCCGTTCGACCCACATGCCGCCAAGGCCGCTACCATGAGAGCCAGCAGAGCCAGAGATAGTAGTCTCGCAGTCACCTGGACTCCTTTCGTGTCCAGCTCAAGAAAAGTTGAGGCGCCCCGCTCACCGCGGCGGCTCGTGGATGAAACTCCGAAGCGTGTCGAAGTACGCCTCCCCGCCTACCACGTGCACGTCGTCGTGGCCCGCTCCCTCCACGACGTGGACAGCCTTGGGTTCGGGCGCGGCCTCGTACAACTCCAACCCCATCCGGTGAGGCACGGTCCTGTCAGCGTCGCCGTGCACGACAAGCACCGGCGACAGGACGCTCGGCATCTTGGGCAGGTTGTCGTACCTGGCCTTCACCACCACGAACGGAGGCAGAAAACGGGAGATGACCCGGTTGGAGACGCGAGCCATCTTCTTTACCGAGGTGAACGCCGACTCCACGACCACCGCCCGGAACGGTCGCCGCGTCGCCATCTCCACCGCAATCGCGCCGCCCAGCGAGCGCCCGAACAGCACTATGTCGTCGTCGGCCACGCCGGAGCGAAGCTTGGCCTGCTCTACCGCGGCCTCGGCGTCCAGATACAGTCCCGGCTCCGACGGGCTGCCCTCGCTGCGCCCGTATCCGCGGTAGTCGAACAGCAGCACGCTCGCGCCGACGCGGGAGTGCATCAGCGCGAGGTTGTGCACGCGGTGGCCTATGTTTCCGGCGTTGCCGTGGAACCACACTATGCACGGGCCGCCCCGTCCGGGGACGTACCAGCCGTGCAGGGTCACGCCGTCGGCCGTCTCGAAATACACGTCCTCGTAATCGAGGCCCACGTCCGAGGGCGTGGCCTGAATCTCCCGATCGGGGAAGTATACAAGCAGTCTGTCGAGCAAGTTCGCCTCACGCGCCGCAAACGCGGCGACCGCCACGCAGCCCAACACCAGGGCCGTCCACAGCGCAATCCGTCGCGCGCGCCGGGCCGGGAAGGCGCGACGCCGGGCTGCCAATCTTAGCGGCATGGTCCATATTTTATCAGAGCTTGCCGCGCTGGGGGGTATCGGCTATCATCCAACCCAAAGCAGACTCGCCCCCACACCTTAACCTCCTCTCCCTCAACGGGAGAGGATTGAGGTGAGGGTGAAGAATTGGGCGTGGCGAACGCCTGCGCAAGGAGGGTGAACGATGCGCTTGGAAGGCAAGGTCGCTCTGATTACCGGCGCGGCCGCGGGAGTCGAAAGCGAGTTGATGGGCTTCGGCGGCGCGGCGGCCCGGCTGTTCGCGCGAGAGGGCGCAAAGGTGGTGCTTGCCGACGTCAAGGTCGAGCAGGGCGAGGCGTCGGCCGCCGAGATACGCGAATTGGGCGGCGACGCAATCTTCGTCAAGCTGGACGTCACCAGCGACGAGGACTGGCAGAACGCCATTAAGGCGACGCTGGACGCCTACGGCCGGCTGGACGTAGTGATCAACAACGCCGGCACCTCCGCGCCCGCGAATGTCGAGGATACGACCGTGGACATGTGGGACGGCCAGATGGACGTCCACGCAAAGGGCGTGTTCCTGGGCACCAAGTACGCCATTCCCGAAATGCGCAAGGTAGGTGGTGGCTCCATCATCAACACCTCGTCCATTTACGGACTCGTGGGAAGCCCGGGTTCCACGGCTTACCACGCGGCCAAGGGCGCGATACGCCTTTTCTCGAAGGCCGCGGCAGTTCAGTACGCCCCCGACGGGATACGGGTGAACTCGATTCACCCGGGCTTCATGCGCACGCCGATGACGAGGCCGAGGTACGAGGACCCGGTCCGGCACACCGAGCTGCTCGAGCGCATTCCCATGGGCAGAATGGGCACCGCGGACGAGATAGCCTACGGTATGCTCTACCTGGCATCGGACGAGTCGGCGTTCGTCACCGGCTCAGAGCTCGTCATCGACGGCGGCGTAACGGCACAGTAGCCCCACGCTCTTTCACGCCATTCTTCCGAGCGCGCGCGCTTGTGCTGTTCCGCGCCCAAACTCATGTGTCATTCCGAGCCCGCACGCTTGTGCCGTTCCACGCTCGCACTCATGTGTCATTCCGAGCGTAGCCGAGGAATCTAAAACCTCCGTGCGCAAGCCAACCCCAAGTCGCCGCGAGCCGCCCTACTCGATAGCGAACGCGGCCTGCACGGCGAGCGACAGCTCGAGCTCGCCCGCGCTGAAGCTTGGGGCGGCCCTGGACTCCAACGCGAAGGCGGTGGGTTGTGCCGGGTAAGGCGACGGATAGGAGGGCGAGCCGCCCTCGCTCAGAAAGGTCAGGTCGCCCAGCGTTACGCCCGCCAGCTCGGCCATGTGCGCGGCCTTGGCGGCGGCGTCGGCAACCGCCAGCTCGCGCAGCTCGTCCAGGCGCGCGTCGGGGTCTTCGACCGTGAAGCTCACCGAGTCGATTCTGATGTTGTCCCCGCCCGCCGTGACCACGTCGTCCACCAGCTCGGGCAGGCCCTCCAGGTCTCTCACCTTCACCGTTACGGTATTCCTGACGTTGTAGCCGACCAGCACCTGCGAGCTGCTGCGGACTCCGTCCACGGTCGTTTCTCTGTAGTCATACTCCGGACGGATGTTGAAGCGGCTCGTCTGGATGTCCTTGTCCTCTATGCCGCTCGCTTTGAGCACGGTGACGATGGCGGCCATCGCCTCGGACGCGGCGGAGTTAGCCTCGGCCACCGTTTCGCCAAGGGTGTCTACGCCGACTCTGAAGTCCACCAGGTCGGGCTCCACCGACAGCTTGCCGATCCCCGATACCCAGATGCCGCTCTGCTGGCTGGATACCTGCTGCGTGACCTGAGTCGTCCGGTCCGCGGCTGCGGTCTCGGTCTGCTGAGCCGTCACGGGCGGCGGCGTGGCGGTGGGATCCTCCTGGGTGTCGCCACAAGCCACGGCCAGCGCAAGCGCGGCGGCCAGCCCTCCGATGACGACAAACCACTTCATCTTATTCACCTTTCTTATCTCCTCTTTCAGTTGTTCTCGATGACGCCGGCGGGACCGGGAATATGAAACCCCCGGCTCGCTCCCTCTATTAGATTATACGACGGGACGGCCAGAAAGGTTCCCTCTTGCGTCCGATGGCCAACGCGGGGCGGCGAGAGGTGAGAGAGTAGGGGCGGTTCGCAAACCGCCCGGTTGCGGCCCCGCCTGCCCGACATCGGGTGACGGGCCGGAACGACAGAAGGGGCGGACGCATGGCGCCCGCCCCTTGTTTGCGACCGGCTTCGAGCGCGCCGCTCGCGCACTGGCTCTAGGTTACCTGCACCTCAAGCGGGAACACCATGTTGTTTCCGTAGTTGTGGCCGTCCCACTGGTTGGGAAACTCCATCGGCTGAACCTCGCCCTTGGCGTTGGTCGCCCTGGACATGAGGGTGTAGCCGCCCGGCGCGGGCGCTTGCCAGTTGTAGGACCAGCGGTGCCACGAGTAGCCGCTGCGCGGCGTCACGTCGGCATCCTCCCACGTCCGACCGCCGTCGGCGCTCACTTCCACCCGCGCTATCTCGATCTCCCCGGACCAGGCCGCGCCGCTCACGGCATACTCCTCGCCGGCCCTCACCGTCTCCCCGGGCGCGGGCCCGGTGATGATGGACTTGACCATCATTTCGGTGTGGTACTTGTAGAACGAGTCCGCCTCGGGGCCGGCGAGCACCATGTAGCGCTCCTTCTGGTACAGCCCCTGGAACTCGTGATCGATCACGTGTATGCCCACCAGCCACTTCACCGAGGTCATGCCGTACCAGCCGGGAACGAGCAGCCGCAGCGGGTAGCCGTGCATGGGGGGCAGCGGCTCGCCGTTCATCTCGAACGCGAGCAGCGTATCCGGGTGCATGGACTTGGCGACCGGCACGCTGCGCTCGTAGGTCACCTCCGGCGGGTCGCCGTTCACCTCGTCCGGGCCGTGGTCGGCCCCCTCGAACAGCACCTCCACCGCCGAATCCTTCACCCCGGCCATCTCGAGCACGTCGCGCAGCGACACGCCGGCCCATTCGGCGTTCCCCATTATGCCGTGGCCCTTCAGCTGCTCCATCGCCGCGCGCGTCTTCTTGACCCAGTACTCCGGCACCATGCTGTTGCCACAGCACTCGAACGTCACCTGGAAGCGCTTCAGCGGCAGCTTGCGCAACTCGCCGAGCGACAGGCTGAGCGGACGCTCGACCTCGCCGTCGACCGACAGCCGGTAGGCGTCCACATCGATGTCGGGCGCGCCCTTCCAGTGGTTGCGAATGTAGAACAGGTCGTTGGGAACGATGTTCTCTTGCATCGCCTGCGGCGGCGTGGCGAAGGTGCGCTCTCCCGCGTTAGTCGGGATAAGCTGGGGCTTCGCGGTCACTATGGTCTGTGCGGTTGCCATTTTCGCTGCGCCTCCTAGTCCTCGAGATGTTGCGTGCGTAGATCGTTCGTGGAGTCTACCACCAGCAGTGTGGCGGCCACCCACAGATTGTTGATGATCTTGTGCGGCTCGCCCGCGGGCGCCGCCAGTGTGTTGCCGGAGCGCACGGTCTGGACTTCGTCGCCGACTATCACCTGCACCGCGCCTGCCGTCACCATGATCACCTGGTCCGTCGGGTGAGTGTGCAGCCTTCCGGGGTGGCCCGGATGGATTATGACCTGGCGCACTCGCAGGTCCGTTAGTCCGTGCCTGCTCGACGCTATCGCGCGTTCGCTCACGCGGTCGGTCGGCGGAGGCATGGGCGTTTCCCTATGGCTTATGATTGGCATGTCGACGTCTTTCCCGGCGGGCTACCGGCGCTCGTACTTCTCGCCGAGCGCCTCCTCCCAGCGAAGGTAGTTCATCATGTCTGCGTAGTTTCGGTCGGGGCCGGACAGCACCACGTCGTTGGGCGAGGACATGACGCCCGACAGCCCCAGCTCCACAGGCAGCCCCGCCTGACGCCAGGCGCGCAGTCCTCCGTCGAGCGCGGCTACGTCGGCGTAGCCCATCTCCAGCAGCGTGGCCGCCGCGAGCGCGGAGTTCGCGCCATCCAGGCAGGTCACTGTCACCCGCTCGGAGAGAGAGGGGGCGAGGTCGCCGACCCACAACTCCAGCCACCCGCGAGGCGCCCAGCGCGATCCCGCCACGTGACCCTGCGCGAAGTCCTGGCTGGTGTCCACGAACAGCACGGCGCCCGGCTCGGCGGCGTGCAGCTCGGCCGCGGAGACCAGGCGCACACGGGCGCGGGCCTCGTCCAGTCCCAGCGTTCGCGGCGGCGCAAGGCCCGTTTCCAGCGAGAGACCCGCCTGCGTCCAGGCGGACGTGCCGCCTTCCACGGCGTACACTTCGCCGTAGCCCATCTGCCGGAACCACGACGCCGTTACGGCAGCGCGGGCTATGCCGTCGCAGGCGAAAACGACCGGAGCGTTGTGAACGGTCGCGGCCTCGTCGGATCGCTGCACCGCCTGGCCTCCTGGGAGCCAGCGAAAGCCCGGAACGTGGGCCGACTCGTGCTCCTCCTGCGTGCGAACGTCTATGAGGTAGACCGTCTCACCGCTCCGCCTGTCCATCAGCGCCCTCAGTCCGTCGACGTCGACGAAGTCCACGCCATCCTCCCGCGCCACGCGGCGGGCGTAGCGTTCGGCCTCGGCCCGCCCCTCCGAAGAGGGGGCCGGCAGCTCCAGGCGGTCCGCGCCGGTCTCCAGTTCGTAGCCGGCGAGCACCCAGCCCGACGTGCCGTTCTCCAGGCCGAACACGTTGGCCAATCCCATGCGTTGCAGGGTGCGGGCGCCGATGATGCTGCGGGTGCGTCCGGCGCAGTTAACGATGACGGTGGCGTCTTTGCCGCTCTCCCTCACGATGTCGGAGATTCTGAGCGGCAGCTCCGCGCCCGGCACGCTGCGTCCTCCGGGAATGCAGAAGCGGTTGTACTCCTCGGGTGTGCGCGTGTCCAGCACCACCAGCTTTTCGCCGCGCTCCATGCGGGCGCGCAGGTCCACGGCGGAAATCTCGGGCACGCCGTTCTCCACCTCCACGCGCTCGCCGAAGTCCTTGCTCGGCACGTTGACGCCCCACTCGGTGGGCAGCCGCTCGGTCACCCAGCGGTTGATGCCCCCGGCCAGGTGGGAGACGCTACCGTAGCCCAGCCGCTCCAGCGTGCCCGCTGCGAGCTTCGCGCGGCGGCCGTCGTCGTCGCAGACGACAATCGGCGTGGCCGCGTGGGGCACTGCGTCGCCTATCTGCGATTCCAGCTGGCGGCGCGGTATCAGGCTTGCGCCCGGTATGTGCGAGCTGTTGTACTCTCCGGGCTCCCGAACGTCGATCAGCGCGAACTGGGAACTGCCGGACAGCAGATCGTTGAGGGTGCCTGGGGACACTTCACTAGCCATTTTCCAATCACCTCCGGCCATTCCAGCTACAGGCGCAAACGCTCCTAGAAGATCAGCCCGAGGCGTTCGCGAACAGCGCTTCCCGCAGACCGTCGAGAAGGCCCTCGAGCCGCGATACCCGCTGCTCTATGGACGACAGGCGCGCCTCAACCCGGCCAAGACGTTCGTCCAGCCTTTGTTCGAGACGATCCATACGAGCGATGAGTTCCGGCGTCATAGGGTACTATCCGCTCTCACTGAGAGCCTCCCACGTCCGAGATCCTGTACGCTGACAAACTCCCTAGCAGTTGTCGTAGCGCGTGGTCATGAACGACTTGATCTCGCCCGTCTCCAGGTTGAAACGGCAGCGCTCCAGCCCCCGCAGGTCGTCGCCGTAGACGTGTATCTCGGGCGTCGAGCGGTCGGTCAGGTTGTCCATCTGGTGAATCTCGTCCACGTCCGGAATGAGCAGCGACACCTCGCCCGGCCGGACGTTGGTGACCCTGTCCCTCTCGAGTACGGCGAAGTCGGAGCGGGAGCGGTCGTCCTTGCGCTGGAATCGGGTCTCGGTGAGCGTGTTGCCCATGACGCCGATCATGCCCCAGGTCTTGTGGTCGTGCGGGCCGGTGTGGTCGCCGGGACCCCAGACGACGGTGGTGATGAGCAGGCCGTTCTCGGGGTTGTGGTGCAGCAGATAGGAGCCGTGGTTCGGCCTGAGGCCGATTCCAGTCGGCGTCCGGTAGTGTTCGGGAATGCCATCGGCGTTGTTGATCAGGCGCTCCAGGTAGGCCGAGCCCTTGTCGAACAGCTTATCCTGCTCGGGCTGGCTCTCCACGAGCTCCGTCATGTCGTGGATGAAATCTTCGAGCCGGTACTTCGTAAGTGTCATGGAAAACCTCCTTACTTTTGGGAAGAGGCACGCCGCGCTCTCCATCCTGCGGAATACAGTTAAACCCAGTGTAAAATTTGCCAAGTATGGCCGATTGTAAAGGCAGATGCTTAGGGGCGTCAACCGGGAGAGCGGCTGGTTTGGGTTGGCCTACTACAGTATGTTAGCATCTTGTGTATGTATTACGTAAGGCGTAACATTGATACGAAGCTTCAGGGATAGGAGGACCGAGCGGTTCTTTGAGGGCCAGTTGGTGCGGGCTTTCCAGGAATTTGCAGATCAAGTTACGCGCCGGCTCATGGTATTGGACAGCGCGGCGTCCTTACAAGATCTGGCTGCTTTGCCCAGCAACAGGCTTGAGGCCCTGTCCGGTGGCCGGGCGGGCCAGTTCAGCATCCGAGTCAATCGCCAGTGGCGGATATGCTTCCGATGGGAAGATGACGGGCCGTACGACGTGGAAGTCGTTGATTACCATTAGCGGGGAGTTTGAGCATGAGCGCAGGCAACGGAATGAGGCCGGTGCACCCCGGAGAGATACTCGGCGACGAGCTCCAGGAGCTTGGACTATCGGCGAACGCGCTGGCCAAGGCCCTGGACGTGCCCACTAATCGAGTCACCGCAATCCTGAATGGGCAGCGCGGGATCACGGCCGATACGGCTCTGCGCCTTTCCCGCTACTTCGGAACCACACCCCAACTGTGGCTGAACCTTCAGCAGGCTTTCGAACTGCGCGTGGCCGAGTTAGAATCGTGGAAGCACATTGAAGAGCGAGTGCAACCACGAGAGCAAATACGAGCTGTTGGAGGTCTGTCGTAAGGGCGGTTCGCGAACCGCCCTGTAGGTGCCATCACCAGGCGTCGTCGCAGACGGTAGCCGCCGCATGGCGGCTACCAGGCTTCCGCCGATCGTCGGTCCACCTACTCCCCCGGCCTCATGCGCGTGAAGCGCACCTCCTGGTCCCACATGCGAGCGCTGCCGTCCGGCTCGGCGCGCATCAGCAGATTGCGCACCCACTCCTCGTCGTTGGGGCGCGGGTGGTCGCTGCGGTAGTGTGAGCCGCGAGACTCGGTGCGGGCCAGCGCGCTCAGGCACGTGAGCCGCGCCACGGTCAGGATGCTGCGCACGTTCATCCACTCCTGCCAGGCCGGGTTGAACTCCCGCAGCGGCGGCACCGGCGCGCGGGCGTGGCGCTCCGCCAGCGCGTCCAGACCCGCCATCGCCTCGGACAGCCCCCGCTCGTCGCGCACCAGCCCCGCCTTCTCCCACATCAGGTCCTCGATCTCCGAGCGTATCGCGAACACATTCTCGCCGCCCTCCGTGCGCATCGGTGCGAGCAGCTCGGCGATGGCCTCGTCGACCTGGCTCCGCGAGATCGAAGGCTGGGCGCGTTCGGCAACGTAGCCTGCCATCGCGTCGCCCGCGATAGCGCCGAACACTGTGGACTCCGCGACGCCGTTACCACCCAGCCTGTTAGCGCCGTGAACGCCGCCCGCGTCCTCGCCGCTCACGAACAGCCCCTCCAGGTTGGTCCGGCAATCGGAGTCGATGCGCGCGCCGCCCATGTGGAAGTGCGCCGTCGGCGACACCCGAACCGGCTCCCTCGCCAGATCGTAGCCCACCTCACGGCAGCGGTCGGCCATGCCCGGGAAGGTCGCCTCAACGAACTCCGCGCCAAGATGCGACACGTCCAGCAGCACCGCGCCGTCGGCGGTGCCGCGTCCGGCCTGGATCTCCATGTAGGCGGCCCTGGACACCAGGTCGCGCGTGGACCGCTCCATGCGCTCGGGATCGTAGCGCTCCATGAACCGCTCGCCCTGAGCGTTGCGCATGTGGCCTCCCGCGCCGCGCAGGCCCTCCTCCAGCACCGCGCCGGTGAGCACCGAGCTGCCCGCCACCAGGCCCGTGGGATGGAACTGGTACATCTCCATGTCCTGCATCACGCAGCCCGCGCCGTAGCTCAGCGCCATGCCGTCGCCCGCCTTCTCCAGCGAAGGCGCAGCGATGCGGTACATGCGCGCGCCGCCGCCGGCCGCCATCAGCGTGGCTTTTGCAGACACCGCCGCGAACCGGCCCGAGCGCACGTCCAGCAGCAGCACGCCCGACACGTCGGAGCCATGGTCGCCCAGCAGCGCGACGGCGCGGTGCTCGTCCAGCAGGAGCGCGGACGTCGACAGCACGGCATCCTTGAGCCGCGACATGATCTCTATGCCCGTCAGGTCGCCCTTGTGAACGGTGCGGTCGAACGACTGCCCGGCGAACGCCTTCTGGTAGATGCGGCCGTCCGGGCCCCGGTCGAACAGGCAGCCGTAGCTTTCGAGCTCGGCAATGGTTTGGGGCGCGCGGTTGACCAGCGTCCACGCAAGTTCCTGATCGTTGAGAAACCCACCGCCGCGTATAGTATCGGCGAAGTGCATCTCAATGGAGTCACCCTCACTGAGCACGGCGTTGTAGCCGCCCTGCACCATGCGGGTGCAGCCGCTCTGCCCAAGCAGCCCCTTGGCCGCCACACCCACCCTGAGCCGCGGGTCGCGCGCCAGCACGTGCAACGCGGCCATCAGGCCGGCGCCGCCGCCGCCGATTATCAGCACGTCCAGGTCCAACTCGTCGTACATCGCCCTCAGTTACAGTCCTTTTCCGCACTTGACAATCTGGCGTGTTATGCGGTGTAGGTTTCGACCCTCGGCGAGGTTTTCAAGTGCGGCACGAATCAAGCTGCCATCACCGGGATCCTCTTCCGCACATCCTTCCAGGTAAAGCCGAATGTCCTTTACGGACTGAAGATACTCCGTAACGTCCCACCGGGTATATGCTTCAGCCATGCTTCACTTCCCAAACAGCCGCTTGAACTTCCGCCCGATCGCGCGCCGCTTGAGCTGCTGGATGGCAAGCGTAGGCGAAATGCCCTTGGGACACACAGCCGCGCACTCGAACATAGTGTGGCAGCGCCACAGGCCGCTTTCGTTGGCCACCGCGTCGAGCGTCTCGTCGGCGGACACGCTCCGTTCGTCGAGGATGGCGAGAAAGGCGCGGTTGAGCGCCGCCGGGCCGAGAAAGTCCTCGTCGAGGCCCGCCACCGTGCAGGCCGAGTAGCACAGCCCGCAGTAGATGCACTCGCGCTGCAGGTCGACCGCCTTATGCTCGGGCGTGTCCGGATCGACGATGGCCAGCCGGGCGCCGTCAGACTGGTCGGGCGCTCTGGGCGTGACCTGGCGCAGCTTGGCATAGAAGGCGGACCCGTCGGTCACCAGGTCCCGCACCACGGGCATGTGCCGCATCGGCTCCACGCGCGCCCTGCCGTCCAGCAGGTCCCGCGCCATCGTCCGGCACGCCAGGCCCTCCCTGCCGTTCACCACCACGCCGCAGGTGCCGCACATGCCCACACGGCAGGCGCAGCGAAACGCCAGCGTGGGGTCGGAGTTGCGCTGTATCCAGATGAGGCCGTCGAGCAGGCTCATGCTCTGGCCCGCGAACGGGACGTCAAAGGTCTGCCAGCGGTCGCCGGCTGCCGTGGGTGGCGTTCGGCTGACTTGCAGCGTTAGGAGCTTGCCCTGAGCTTGCCGTAGGGTTGCCAACTGCTGCTCCTGCGTTTTCGGGGGCTACCCTTCCCGGCCCCGGTAGTCGCGGAAGGGGCGATCGCGCCAGTCGAGCGCGGACTTCAGGCCCTCCGTGTGCGAGCGGCGCGTGAACTCCTTCACTATGGGCGCCTGGTGGGCCACGGCGTCGGTCTCCGCCGCGAGGAACTGCAAGGTGTTGCGCCCCATCAACTCCATAGCCCTGTTGACGATGCTCTTGTTCGCGGCGAGCAGCTCCCACGGGATCTTGGCCATCGTCCCCGCCAGCGCGTCCACCTCGGCGTCCAGCTCGTCACGCGGCACCGACTTGAGGGCGAAGCCGAGCTCGGCGGCCTTGGCCCCGGACACCGACTCGCCGGTGAGCAGGAACCACTTGGCCCACTGCGGACCCACCATATACGTCCACATGTGCGTCGGCGGGCCGCCCATGGAGCGAACGGGAGGAAAGCCTATCTGCGCGTCGTCGGCCGCGATCACGATGTCGCAGTGCATCGCCAGGTCCGTGCCGCCCGCGAGGCAGTAGCCGTGCACCCCGGCGATGATGGGCTTGCTCAGGTTCAGCAGCGTGGACCAGCGGGCCGGCGTCTGCTTCATCCTGTGCATGTCCCAGCGGATATTCTCACGCCGCTCGCGCGCCCTCTCGGCCTCTTCGGGCGTGCTGGGCGCCCCCGGCGTGATGTCGTAGCCGGCGCTGAACGCCCTGCCGTTCGCCCGAAGCGTCAGCACGCGGATATCAGGATCGTCGTCGGCCCGCAGGGCGCACTCGATCAGCTCGTCCTGAAGCTGCTGGCTGAGGGCGTTCAGCTTTTCGGGCCGGTCGAGCGTTATGCGGCCGATGCCGTCGGAGGGTTCGTACTCGATGAAGTCGTAGGCCATGAAAACACCTTCCGTACTCGTCGGCTGACTGCGGCACATGCGCCACGCCGGCGGCTACCGCGCGCGCCGTGAAGAAAGCCGGCGCCATTGTACCACAGGCCATTTTGCCTAGCCGCCGCGAGACTTCATAAGGCACGGCTATCGCATACTAATTTCTCGGCCCCAAATCAGGCGTGCCCTCACATCTGAAGGCTCAAAATCTGCCCCGAAACAGCGCAATCGAGTACCGCTTGGGCCATGTAAGTCCCCTAAATTGGCTCATAGACGCGAAAAAACATACCTGATTCGTGTCAGTGCTAACGACTGTGGAGTAGTATGCGATTGCCCTGCTTCATAAGGCAGGGTCTTTTCATTTTGAGTCTCATTGGGGTAGTCCGTTCGGGGTAAGCTTGTCAAACCATGGACGGCCCTTCGACAAACCTAGGGCGGACGAGAGATTGATGACAACGAGATCACGTTGGAGATTCATTTTCCATACTCAGAATCCAGCGTAGTCATTCGTGTGGCGAGCGAAGCCCCTCTTTCGTTCTGGTAGCTAGAATCTGTCCATAATTGCAGTTGTCACGATTCCAGCTACCCCGAACACGGTGGTGAGGACGATGGCAGCGATCGTGAGCTTCAGTCCTGTCGACCACTCCGTGGTCTTGTTTCCCCGAGCTTCGAATCGCTTGCAAAGAGACAGCATGTTTCCCCAAGGCCAGGGCAGCGGTTCCGTAATCGGCTCGCGGGCGTACCATTGTTCTCGCAACTTGCTATAGTCAGGATAGTTGTGAAATCGCCCGAACTCGTCCTTCTCTTCCTGCAGAATGTAGAAACGGTCCTCACAACTTCTGAAGTGCTCGTAGCCAGCAAGCCCAAGCTGCGACGCCTCTTCTTTCGCCCCGCGCATCTGACCTTCTGCAGAGTCCCATAAGGTCAACAAGTGATCAACCGCATCTATGCCCTTCTTCTTTTCCTCGTAACGTATGTCCTGCCGTATCAATGCGTTTCGTTCCCAAAGAGCGACCAAGCTCTTGGCCCGTTCCTGTTCTCTGTCTCCCAACTGAGCCAGGAAGTCCTGGGCTCTTTCTTCTGCCTGTTCCAAGCGAGATTTTCGAAGAGGAGCTGGGGCGTTCAGGATCAACAGACCAAGATCATATGAGCTCTGTACCGCTTTCCGTGCCCTGGAGTCTTCTGGCCAATCCGGCCATTCCTCAGGCCAGTAATCCCTGTTTCCGACGCTATTCATTCGCTGCTCCCTCGAGCTCTCCACCTAGGTTCATTGTCATTTTAGCCCTCCGTCGTCCATAAGGCCGCTACCTCATGCTCGTACCGTGCTATCGTCACCGAACAGACGTTTTGTCAGAGAGAGGCGTCAAGATGATAGAATGCAGAGACTGTGGTCTTTTCATATTCAAAATAAGTAGTTAGAGGCTCAAACACCAACGGCGGGAATGCCGGGCAACCTAGGTTCCAGTTCGTGTCGGCCTTGCACTGTCGGCGTTTGAAACCGCTTGCCTTCCAGTATCTCTTCGACCGTGAGAATCTGTAGTCTTGGGTACTCGATGCCAAGAATCGTAAATGTCCCGGCTTCCCCCATGAATTTTGCGAAGTTGCGCGCTTTCACATTCCCCAGAGGTTCCAGGACAATCAGCCCCGCCACAAGCGCCGTGTCGTAGTCCAGCACGCCCTTCAACTCGCGTATCACACCTATCCCAACGTTCTTGCCGCCCTTGACCTCTACGACCATGCTCTGGAGTTCCTGCGCATCGGGAACCGCGAAATACACACGCCCATCAATGCCGCCATCGGCTGAACGCTTAGTAGTGACAAAGCCTTCAACCTGTTCAACGGCCCACTTCTGGAAGTGGTACTTGTCACGTTCCCAAAGGTCACGTGCCCCCTCTACAGTTCGAGGAACACCCTCAACGACAAAGTCTTGGCCCTCAACCAACCCCAAGCGTTCTGCAAGTCGAATACGCGCCACGCGCTTTATCGCGTGAATGGCTATGTCTATGCCAATCCACTGGCGGCCTAGCTTGTGGGCTGCCTCCATCGTCGTGGCACAACCACAAAACGGGTCAAGGACCACGTCCCCATGATTCGAGGATGCCGAGATGATTCGTTCTAGGGCCTGTTCACACTAAGGGGTCTGGACATGTTATCATACATGTATGGAACTTACACAAGCTCATTATCAACTCATCAAACCGTACCTACCCGTGCAGCGTGGCAATGTGACCATTCCAAACATACGGGTGCTCAACGCTATTCTGTACGTCGCAGAACACGGTTGCAAGTGGCGAGGGTTGCCGAGTCGTTTTGGCAACTGGCACACCATCTACATGCGCATGAACCGTTGGGCCAAGAGCGGAGTGCTCGACCGAGTGTTCGAACAGCTTCAGCGAAAGGGGATTGTGAAGGTCACCATCGAGGTAGCTTCACTGGACAGCACCTCCGTCAAGGTGCATCCCGACGGCACGGGTGCGGCCAAAAAAACGGACCACAGTCCATCGGCAAGTCCCGAGGCGGATGGACGACCAAGCTTCATATGGTTGCCGCGGATGATCGGACACCCTTAGCGTTCTCGCTCTCTCCGGGCCAGGCCCACGATGGACCGGAGGGGCGCAAACTGCTCAACCGGCTGGGGCCACAACGGGGGAATCCGCCTCTGGTGATGGATCGCGCATATTCGGGCGACCAAACACGCCGATTGGCGTTCGATATGGGGTTCACGCCTGTTGTTCCACCCCTGAAAAGTCGCGTGGACCCTTGGGAGTATGACAAGGAGCTGCACAAGAGGCGGAATGAAGTGGAGCGCCTGTTCCGTCGATTGAAGGGGTATCGAAGAGTATTCACGCGCTATGACAAGCTCGATGCGCTCTATGCCGGCTTTGTCTTGTTCGCAATCATCTTCGACGCTCTACGTAGTGTGAACAGGCCCTAGTAGGGCTAGGGGTTTCTGGGTAGCATAGCCCAATCGCTCGCTAGATTGCGCTCCTAGCAGCAACTCCTTATCTGCCCATAAATTTCCAGGTGTTACGCCTTGATAATCCCTTGCATAGGAGCGGCGCTCCAGTTTCCCGTCTTTAACAACAATGTTGCCCTTTGCGTACTCTTCTTCCATTCGTTCCTTGCTGAGCCGCCACCCGGAGGGATATGGGGGATAAACGCCATGAAAGTCATAACATAGATTGGGTCGTTCTCCCATTGAAGGCTGACACCAAGCAGTCAGTTTAGTGTTGTACCGGTCCCCGTTCTCGTCTATCTTGGGGAACTTGCGGCGTTCTTCTTCTTCGTCCAAGGCCTTGATGATTCTAGGGTTAAACGTTGGACGGTTCCCCTTTGTGTAGAATAGCAAATAGTCAACATTGCTGCCCCAACTCTTGGCGGCGTGTTGACTGCCCTTCGCGCCAGACTCATTGCGCCGCCATACGATCTCATTACGAAAGTTGTTGTGGCCGAAAATAGCGTCAAGCAGTGCCTTTATATAGTGTGAGGCTGTAGGGTCACAATGCAGATAGAGACTGCCTGTAGGTTTCAAGATACGATGCATGACCAACAAGCGTTGCGCCATGTAGGACAGGTAGGCCAAGAGCCGGGGTTGGGTGTCACGCAACGCCCGCATCCATAGCCTCCAAAACTCAGCAACCGCATCGTCAATGCCGTTCTTGCGCATCAGAACAGGCATGTTACGGATAGCCCGTTCGCTTTCAGCGTCCAGCTCCCACATGTCGCAGAACGCCTCTATCTGGTCGGGGAGTGGACGTCCTGTTTCGTCCTTGTAAATGGCGTTGTAGGCACGGTTCGAGTTGAACGGCGGGTCGAGATAAATGAGGTCCACGCTGGCAAGCGGGAAGTCCTGCATGATGGTCAGGCAATCTCCATAGTAAAGGCGGTTCATGCTGTCACCGTCCATTGCGGAAACTCCTCGAATGCCCACTCTCGCCCACGGATGTTGTACTTGTAGCAAGCGTCTATGACATAGGCCATGGAATCGCCTACCGTACTCACCGGCTGACTGCGGCAGATGCGACGCACCGACGGCCACCGTGCGCGATGCAGAGAAAACGGCGCAGTTGTACCACAGGCCAATTTTCATGGCCGCTGCAAGCGCCAGAGATGCCCTTCCGGTTGTTCCTACCAAAACCCGGTGATACCATTGGCAACATGCCGGCATGCTGGTGTCGATTGGCTTGCCGTCCATACTCCTTTGACTATCCGAACCTCCTCCAAACCATATCCCCGGACGCGCAACCGTGCCTACCACCGTCCCGCTCCTGATCATCTCCGGGTCCATGGGAGCCGGAAAGACGACAGTCCTTTCCGAGGCCTCCGACCTGTTGGCGCAGGCCGACATCCCCCACGCGGCAATCGACCCCGATTGGCTGGCTGTCATGCACCCGCAGCAGGACGCCTACGGTCAACGCTTGGCATTCGCAAACCTCGCTGCCGTCTGGCCAAATTACGTCGCTGCCGGGGCCGAACGCCTCATCGTCGCCAAGGTGATTGAGAACGAGCACGAACTCGACCTCTACCGGATTGCCGTGCCTGGCGCCAGACCTATCGTGTGCCGACTGACCGCTCCCCTCACGCTCATGCACGAGCGCCTGCGCGTGCGAGAACCCGGCATGTTTCAAGACCAGGCGCTTGCGCGTTCAACCGAGCTCGCCGACGTCCTTGAGCGGGCGGCCATTGAGGATTTCACCGTCGACAACGGCCCCGGACGCCAGGTAGGCGAGGTAGCGCTTGAGGTGCTGACCCGCGCGGGGTGGATTTAGCCCATTTCGGCCACCACAATTTCGAGGTCATGCGCCCTATTGCATCCCTCGTACATCCGTGCTACTCTCCCCTCCTCGAGGGACCGACCCCTGCCCCGAAAGCCCCTTCCCCCTTGATGGGGGAAGGTTGGGATGGGGGTGAGCGCAAGGCAGTTGGGACCTCCCGCCGACCTGTCTCATTTCTGCCACATTCTGTCGTTCCCATTGCCAGATCCGTGCTCGCTAGGCCTCCCAGGCGGCACAGACCGATAGGCCTCCCAGCTAGGAAATGAGGCGGAATGAGTCAAAATGAGACACATTTCGGTACATTTCTCGCCCGAAAGCAGCCTATGGCTCTTGCGCAACCGCTCAGGCCTACCCACCCGAACGCCTGGTGAACCGGGACAGCCGCCGGCCGCGTTCGGCAATTGCCTTATCAGCGCTCAGGTGATACAATCCGTCCGGGCAAATTGAACACCTTTTCGCAAACTTCGCAAACAATGAAAAAACCGCTCGGAGCACGAACCAGCGCTCGGGCGGGACACAAACAGCAACCGAAACATCTTTATTCGAGGGGCCCAGGAGAAGGGTTTGGACAAGGCTGAGAAAAAGGCCGCAATCGAAGAGTACCGAACTCACGAGACCGACACCGGTTCCGCTGACCTTCAGGTAGCGCTGCTGACAAAACGCATTACCCATTTGACTCAGCACCTCAGGATTCACAACCACGACGAGTCCACGCGCCGCGGACTTCTAAAGATGGTGGGGCGTCGACGCAGGTTACTCCGCTATCTAAACAATCAAGACGTAGGCCGTTACCGGGCTCTCATTGCCAGGCTTGGGCTGAGAAGATAGCTCCGATTGACTCGGAGCTTTCTTTATATCTGCCGGGTTCCCCACCGCCTTAGGAGGTACCGTATCTAATGTCGTTCAGCTTTAGCCGGGAAGTCGGCACTGAAACCATCACACTCGAGGGTGGCAAACTCGCTCAACAGGCCGGCGGCTCCGTGCTCGTGCGCTCCGGCGACTGCGTGATTCTCGCCACCGCTACCATGAGCAGACCCAGGGAAGGAATCGACTTCTTCCCCCTCACCATCGAGTTCGAAGAGCGCCTCTACGCCAGAGGCAAGATCCCCGGCAGCTTCTTCCGCCGCGAAGGCCGGCCCAGCACCCACGGCGTACTCATCGCTCGCCTGACCGACCGGCCCCTTCGACCGCTCTTCCCCAAGGGATTCCGCAACGAAGTGCAGGTCATCCTCACGCCCCTCTCCATCGACCAGGAAACGCCCATAGACGTCCTGTGCCTGATGGGCGCCTCTGCCGCGCTGTCGGTGTCCGACATCCCGTTCGAAGGACCCGTAGGCGTGACCCGCATGGGCTACGTGAACGGCCGCTTCGTGGTCAATCCCACCCACAGCCAGCTCGAAGTCAGCACCCTGGACATAATCGTCGCGGGCACCCGGGACGGCGTCGTCATGATCGAGGCCGGTGTGACCGAGATGCCCGAAGACCTGGTGTATGAGGCCATCGACCGGGCGCAGCAGACCAACCAGCAGGTGATCGACCTCCAGGAGGAGGCCGCCTGCGCGTTTGGCAAGCCCAAGGTGGACTACGACTCCAAGCTCCACCCCGAAAGCCTTGACGACTGGATGGCCGAGAACGCCCACGAGCGGCTATTCTCGCTTGTTCGCTCCACCGATGGCGACGAGCAGTCGGAGCAACTGGTCGCTCTCCGCGACGAGCTGGTCGACCAGCTGCGGGACGAGCACGATCGCGGCGACGTCCTGGGCGCGTTTGATGTCGCCGAGGAAGAGGCTTTCCGGCGAGTCATCCTCGAGGACGGCAAGCGGTCCGACGGACGCGGCCTGAGGGAGATCCGGCCCATCTCGTCCGAGGTGGGGCTCCTGCCGCGCACCCACGGCACCGGGCTGTTCACCCGCGGCGAGACCCAGGTGCTGGGCGTGGTAACGCTCGGCTCCGTCGGCGACGCCCAGAGGCTCGACACGCTCAGCCCCGAAGTCACCAAGCGCTTCATGCTGCACTACAACTTCCCGCCCTACTCCACGGGCGAGGCGAAGCGCATCGGCTCTCCGGGCCGGCGCGAGATAGGCCACGGCGCGCTGGCCGAACGCGCGCTCTCGTCCGTCCTTCCCTCCCACGACGACTTCCCCTACACGATAAGGATCGTGACCGAGGTGCTCAGCTCCAACGGCAGCACCTCCATGGGCAGCGTCTGCGCCGCCACGCTCGCGCTCATGGACGCCGGCATACCCATCAAGGCCCCGGTCGCCGGCATTTCCGTGGGCCTCGTCACCGGCAACGACGGACGCTACGTCACCCTCACCGACATCCAGGGCAAGGAAGACCACATAGGCGACATGGACTTCAAGGTGGCGGGCACGTCCGAGGGCATTACCGCCATACAACTGGACATCAAGCTGAAGAGCATCAGCCTGGACGTCTGCCGCGACGCGCTGGAGCAGGCGCGAGAGGCGCGGCTCCACATCCTGGAGCGCATCGCCGAGACGCTGTCCGAAAGCCGCCCCGAGCTTAGCCCCCACGCGCCGCGCGTGCTCCAGGTCCGCATACCCGTGGACAAGATCGGAGTCGTCATCGGCCCCAGCGGCAAGACCATTCGCGGCATAATCGAGGCCACCGGCGCGACCGTAGACGTGTCCGACGACGGCACGGTGGTGATCGGCTCGATCGACGAGGCCTCCGCGGCGAAGGCGGTGCAGATGGTCCAAGACCTCACCCGCGAGGTGAAGGTGGGCGACATCTACACCGGCAAGGTCGTGAGGCTAATGAACTTCGGCGCGTTCGTCGAGATTCTGCCTGGCAAAGACGGCCTCGTACACATTAGCGAGCTGTCCGAGCATCACGTGGCCCAGGTCGAGGACGAGGTCTCCATTGGCGACGAGATGACCGTCGTGGTGAGCGAGATCGACTCCATGGGCCGCATCAACCTGTCCCGCCGGGCACTGCTGCTGGGCGACGACGTGGAAGGCGGAAGCGAGCCGGCTCTGGCGCGCAGCCGCAGCGCCCCACGCGGCGGACCCCGGCCGCAGGGTCGAAGGCCGGACGGCGGCGGACGCGGCGGATTCCGCCAGGGCGGCGGTGGCCAGGGCGGACCGCGCGGCGGCGGCCCGCGAAGAGGCTAACAACCAGCCCCCTCTCCCCTCGATGGGGGAGGTTAGGGTGGGGGTGACGGCGACAGCCAGTCCCTTCCTCCTCGATGGGAGGAGGCCAGGGGGCTTTTGCGAAAATCCCTTCCCCTCGATGGGGGAAGGTTTAGAGCCCGCCCCGTACTCGATACGGGGATGGGGGTGAAACACCAGACCCCCATCCTCACTCCTCTCAACTCATCGCGTTCAGCAGCTTGCGCAGCCCCTCGTTCTCCGCCTCCAGCCGGGCGATGGTCGACTCCGCCTCCTGCAGCCGGTCAAGCAGATTGAGCAACACCTCGACGCCCGCCAGGTTGATCCCCAGGTCGTCCATTAGCCGCCGTATGCGCCGCACCTTCTCCAGGTCGTTGCGGGAGTAGACCCGCTGGTTGCCGCCGGTGCGCTTCGGCTTCACCAGCCCCAGGCGCTCGTAGTAGCGCAGAGTCTGGGCGCGCACTTCGAGCATCTGAGCCGCCACACTGATTATGAAGACCGGCTCGTCGCGGCCAAACATCTCTGCCATCGCACTATTCCTTGCTCGCCTGAAGCTGGCGCAGCCGCTCGAACAGCTCCCGTTCCTCGGCGGTTACGTTCGAGGGCATCTGCGGGCGGACTATGGCGTACAGGTCGCCGCGCTTCGTCGGGTCGCCGAGCCAGGGCATGCCCTGGCCGGCGAGCCGTATGCGCTGTCCGTTCTGCGACTCCGGCGGAATCTTCAGCCGCAGCCTGCCGCCCAGCGTGCGCACCTCGATTTCGCCGCCCAGGGCGCAGTCCGCCAGCGGCACGGGGGCGTCCACCTCGAGGTCGCTGCCCTTTCGCCTGAGGCGCGCATGCGGCGAAACGGTGACGTTGAGGTAGATCTCCGCGCCGGAGTCGAGCGAGATGCGCACCACGGAGCCATTGTCCACGCCCGGCGGAATTGTTGCCTCGATCCGCCTGGTCCCACCGCCGTCCGGGGCGAAGACGCGGCGCTTGGTGCCCGAAAACGCCTCCTCCAGGGACACGGTGACGGCGGCATTGGCGCGCTGCCTGCCCCGCGGCCTCGCACGCCCGCCACCGAACACGTCGCCGACACCTCCAAGGATGTCGCCGAAGTCGAAATTCGCGCCCGCGCCGCCGGGCGAATTGGCGCCAGTCGTCCAGGTGTGGGTGCGGGGGCCGCCCTGGGACCGCTGCGCCTCGATGTTGTCGGCCTGGCGCCACAAGTCGCCGTAACGGTCGTACTTATTGCGGTTGTCCTCGTTGGACAGCACTTCGTAGGCCTCGTTGATCTTCTTGAACTGGCGCTCGGACTCCTGGTCGTTCGGATTCAAGTCGGGGTGATGCTTGCGCGCGAGACGGCGATACGCCTGCCGAATATCCTTTTCGCTCGCGTCCTTGGAGACGCCCAGCGTTTCGTAATAGGTTGCCATCACTCGCCTCGACTCAGTTGAGTGGTTCCGCCGCCAGTATAGCATAGGTCAAATGCAGGCACAATGAATCTTACAGTATTCGTAGTAGCTCTATTGACACAATAAGAATGCATCTCTATAATTGTGTATGTGAGAAGCATATGTGCTTCGAATGGAATCAAGTCTACCGACCATCATAAGAAGGAGGTTACAGCTATGGCAATACAGCGTTGGGACCCGTTCAACGAGCTGAGGCAGATGCAGGACACGATGAACCGGATATGGAAGGGCTACCAGGGCCCCGCCGAGAGCGGCGGATTCGAGGAGTGGGCTGTGCCCCTGGACGTGGTGAGGAAGGGCGACGACATCGAGGTGCGGGCGTCCGTGCCGGGCGTCGACCCCGGCGACATCCAGATAACCGTGGAGAACGACGTGCTGACCATCCGCGGCCAGACGGCGTCGGAGAAGGAGACGGCGGAGGGCGACTTCCTGATGCGAGAGCGCAGGAGCGGCAGCTTCCACCGCGCGCTAAGGCTGCCCGACACAGTTGACGTGGACAGGGCGGAGACCGGCTACGACAACGGCGTCGTGACCATCAGCTTCCCCAAGCTGGAGTCCAAGAAGGCGAAGAGGCTGTCTCTCAAGGTGGGCTAGGCCCACCAGCGGCGGCCCAGCGGGGGCGGGCCCACTCGGGCCTGCCCCCGTTTCGCGTCCGGGGTCACGCGCCCAATGGCGACGACTTAGCGGGCCAGTCCCCTCTCCCTTGAGGGAGAGGGTGAGGGTGGGACGCCAGCGATCCCGCCACCGCCTATACCGTCGCCGCCTGCGGGGATTCGGCGGCCGTCACGCCGACCATGCTGTCGCGAGTCACCAGCCGCGCCAACTCCTCCTCGCTCATGCCATCGCTGCCCGCGGGACGCGCAGGCAGCACGAGGTAGCGCAGGTCGGCGGTGCTGTCCAACACCCGGACCTCCACGCCGTCGGCGGGCGTAAAGCCGAACTCCGCCATCACGGCGCGCGGCTCCCTGGCGGCCCTGGATCGGTACGCCAGGCTCTTGTACCAGTCCGGCGGAGGCCCCAGCAGCGTGGTGGGATAGCACGAGCACAGCGTGCACACGACGATGTTGTGCAGGTCATCGGTGTTCTCAACCGCCGCAAGCTCAGCTTCGTGGGGCAGCTCGTAGCCGAGCTCGGCCACCGCGGCCTTGGCGTCGTCGAGCAGCCGGGCCTTGAAATCGGCGTCCACCCACGCTCGGGCGACTACCCTCGCGCCGTCGGCGGGCGAGCGGCGGTGCAGCTCATCGGCCCGCCTGCGGACGTCGTCGGCGTCTATGATCCCCTTCTCCAGGAGAAGTTCCCTAATCGCGAGGGCACGCTTGGCCCGATCGCTCAGGGCCGAGTCCCCCAACATGCCGGGGTGGTCTCCGTGGGGTGTGTCGTCGTGGTTGGCGCCCATAAGTCAAACTCCCTTTGGTATTCCCGTCCCCCCAGGGTTGTCGCCGCGAACGCAAGTCTCGCGCCCGCGCCGCGAGTGTGGGGTGACGGCAGCATTATTGCAAAAAGTCAGAGTAAGCGAAAGCCGCGCTTTGGCGAGTGCCATGAGCTCCGCGCCGCCAGTCGGCATCAGGCTTGCATCGGCAACCCGCGCTGGATTAACCTTCCCAGCATCAGGGGAAGGTCATCCTTTGTGCCCGTGGGACACCGGTATCAGGAGGCGCGGCGATGAACGCTACGAGGGTTACAGTACAGGGCGCTTACGGCAAGATGGGACTGGAGACAGTTGGCG
This sequence comes from Dehalococcoidia bacterium, assembly GCA_965226695.1. Lineage (GTDB taxonomy): Bacteria > Chloroflexota > Dehalococcoidia > Lucifugimonadales > CATOSD01 > CATOSD01. The sequence goes on along the minus strand of OZ245405.1, from coordinate 618,829 downwards.
CCGTGTGCAGGGACGACGGCATGGAACTCGTGGGCGCCGTGTCCAGGCGCGGCAGTCCGGGCGGCGTGTACGCGCTGCCGGACGGCTCCGGCGAGGTGCCCTTGTCGAACTCGCTCGCCGACGTGGTCGCGGGCGCGGACGTGGTGGTGGATTTTACGAACGCGGAGGGCGCGATGTCGGCGATACGCGCCGCGACCGCGGGCGGAGCGAACGTTGTCACCGGCTCGACCGGGCTGAGCGAGGCGCAGCTCGAGGAGGCCGGCCGGCTGGCCGAAGCCAGCGGGCGCAGCGTGATTGTCGCGCCCAACTTCGCGCTCGGCGCGGTGCTCCTGATACACCTCGCCGGCGTCGCCGCGCCTTTCTTCGACTACGCCGACCTGACCGAGGTACACCACGAGGCCAAGCTGGACGCGCCCTCGGGCACGGCGCTCGCCATTGCCAGATCGGCGGCCGCCGCCAGGGGCCGGGCGTTCGTCGCCCCGGCCGCCGAAACCGAAACGCTGGCCGGAACGCGCGGCGGCTCGCTCGACGGGGTGGTCATCCACAGCGGGCGCATGACCGGGCGCGTGGCGCACCACGAATTGGTGTTCGGCGCGCTCGGCCAGACTCTGACGCTGCGGCACGATTCCATCAACCGAGAAAGCTTCATGCCGGGGGTCCTGCTAGCCATCCGCCGCTCCACCGAGATGGCCGGACTGACCGTGGGCCTGGAGAATCTGCTGGGCCTGAGCTAGCAGGAATCTGGACCTCATAATGGTCCCCTCTCCCCCGCGGGGAGAGGGTTAGGGTGAGGGGAAGTACAGGTCTTCCAAGAGCCCCTGCCCCCCGCCCCCCCAGCCTCCCAAACTTGCCTTGCCGCCCGCCTTGCGTATATGCTAGGCGCGGCATTTGCACGCCCACACCAGTAGACCAGACAGACTTAACAAGGAGGTCCAGTCCAACATGGCTGATCTGTCCAGAACGTGCGCCATCGTCGGCGTCGACGAGTCCGACGTCATCGGCAGGGTCGAGGGCAAGTCCAACCTTCAGCACCATGCGGAGGCGGGCTACAACGCGCTCGCCGACGCCGGGTTGTCGGTGAAGGACGTAGACGGTGTTTTCTGCGCCGGCTCGTCCACGCTCAGCACCGCCGAGTACATGGGAATACGCCCCCTCTACACTGACAGCACGTCGGTGGGCGGCTCCTCGTTCGTCATACACGTCGGCCACGCCGTGGCGGCGATCAACGCCGGCTACTGTGAAGTGGCGCTGATAACCCACGGCGAGGCGGGGCGCAGCGCCCGCAGCCGCTCCGGCGGAAACGCAGCCGAGCCCGGCTCGCAGTTCGAGTCGCCCTACGGCTTCCTCGGCGCGCCGATCAACTACGCCCTGGCCGCCCGCAGGTACATGCACCAGTACGGCGAGGACCGGACCCGCCAGGCGTTGGCAGAGATCGCCGTCGCCACCCGCAAGTGGGCGCAGAAGAACCCCAAGGCCTACATGAAAGACGTGCCCATGTCGTTCGACGACTACCACGACTCGCGCTGGATCGCCTGGCCGTTCCACCTGTTCGACTGCTGCCTGGTCACCGACGCTGGCGGCGCGGCCGTTGTCACCACGGCGGAGCGGGCCCGCGACCTGGCCAAGGACCCCGTCTGGATCCTTGGCGCCGCCGAAGGCCATTCGCACAACATCATCAGCCAGATGCCCGACCTCACGCAGACGTGGGGCGTGAACTCCGGCCCCGCTGCCCTGGGCAGGGCGGGCGTGACCCACGACGACATCGACCTGGCGATGATATACGACTCGTTCACGTACACCGTGCTCATCACGCTGGAGAGCCTCGGCTTCTGCAAGCCGGGCGAGGGCGCCGACTTCGTGGCCAACCAGCGCACCGCCCCGGGCGGCGACTTCGCGATGAACACCTCCGGCGGCGGCCTGTCCTACACCCACTCGGGCATGTACGGCATGTTCCTGATACTGGAGGCCGTGAGGCAGCTTCGCGGCGAGGCCGGCGAGCGGCAGATTGACAACCCCAAGATCTCGCTCATGCACGGCACCGGCGGCTCGCTTTCGTCCACCGGCACCGTGGTGCTCGCCGTCGACTAGCCCGCGCCGAAACGTCCGAGCGCACCCGAACGACAACTTCAGGAGAATCCGATGACCCAGCAGTACAACAAGCCCATCCCCGTGCCACAGGGCGAGTCCGACGAGTACTGGAACAAGGCCAAAGAGGGCGAGCTCTGGCTCAGGAGTTGCAACGACTGCGGCAACGCCTACTTCTACCCGCGCGACATCTCCCCGTGCTGCTTCTCCAGGAACACCACGTGGGTCCAGGCCAGCGGCAACGCCACCCTGTACACCTACGCCATAGTACACAGGGCACCGCATCCCGGCTTCGTCCAGGACGTGCCCTTCGTGCCGGCCATCGTGGAGCTGGAGGAAGGCCCGCGAATGCCGACCAACATCGTGATCGACGAGCCGACGCAGGAGAACCTGCAGATCGGCATGGCGCTCAAGGTCGTCTTCGAGGACATCACCGACACCATCACGCTGCCCAAGTTCGCCCCCGCGTAGCGCGCCATCCACCGAGCACCCGGCGGGTCGTGGGGCCTGGCCCCACGACCCGCACACCACGCCCATGCCTTTCGCTTTGTCGCCCCCACGTCCGTTCCAAGCGGCGCTCCATACGCCATTTCCCGGCCAAATTACCCAGCATCGGAGCCGCCCTGAGACCTGAGGGCGAGGCTTATGCCGAATTCTGTCTCATTTTGTAACATTTCCTAGCTGGGAAACTTGTCTGTCTGCGCCGTTTGGAAGACCTGGCGAGGAAGGATCTGGGAACGGAAGCCACAGAATGTAACAGAAATGAGACAGGTCGGCGGGATGTACCAGCCTGGCATCTTCACCCCATCCCTTCGGCAAGCTCAAGGCAGGCTCTAACCTTCCCCCATACAAGGGGGAAGGGACTTTTTGGTCGCGGGGTCAGTCCCTAGCCGCAGGGACAATAGCACGGATGTGCGCACGGTTCAAGAGGGCTTGGCAGAGGTGGCTCGCTCAACACTCCCACGACACATAGTGGGTCAATTGTAAGTCGGCGTTGACGATGAATGCCCAGATACTTGGCAAAGGATGGAACTGTATGTTACCAATGTGTGGCGACGACCAGCTCAAGTTGGGACATCCAACGCGGCAAGGCTGTTTCTTTTGGGGGCTTACAACTTGGGGATGATTGGTGTTTCCAGCATGAAGCTCCATCGGGACATCGGCGTCTCGCAGAAGACCGCATGGAACATGCTCCAGCGCATCCGCAAGGCGTTCAATGACGGCGACGACAACGGGCCGTTCGGCGGGCCGTTCGAAATCGACAAGACCTACATGGGCGGGAAGCGGGCCAGAATGAGCAATGTAGAGCGTCGAGCGCTGACCGATGCCGGTGCGGGTCGCGGGGCCGTGGGCAAAAGGTGGCCGGCGGCGGCGCGAAGGACCGCTCCACCAAGCAGGTGCAGGCCAAGGTGGTGGAGAACATCGACAAGCCGGCGCTACAGGGCTTCGTGGTCGCTAACACCTCTCTGGATGTGCAGGTGTACACTGATGAGGCGGCGGCCTACAGGCGGATGCCCTGGGCGCACGAGTTTATTCGCGAATTTCAAAACTGTGTCCGAAAAGCTCTCGATAGCGACCTTGTCTTCCAGGCTCTCGGGAATGGCTGCCAGCAGCGCGTCGGAGACGATTTTTCTCGCACCGGAGTCACCACGTTGCAGCACGATCAGAATCGCCGTACAGATGGCCTCCAAACGCGCCCATGACACCGAACGAGTTCATCAGTAAATGGCGAGCCTCTACGCTGACGGAGCGCTCAGCATCTCAGCAACATTTCCTCGACCTCTGCGAGTTGTTGGACGAACCCAAACCCGCGGACGTAGACCCGTTCGGCGAGTCATACTGCTTTGAGCGAGGGGCTCGCAAGGACACTGGCGGCGACGGATGGGCCGATGTCTGGAAGCGCCATCACTTTGCCTGGGAGTACAAGGGGAAGCGGAAGGACCTCAACGCTGCATTCGGTCAGCTCCGGCAGTACGCGCTGGCGCTGGAAAACCCGCCGCTCCTGATCGTCTCCGACATGGTGCGGTTCCGCATCCGCACCAACTGGACGAACAGCGTCAGCAAGACCTACGAGTTCGGCCTTGACGACCTAGCCGACGCCGCGACACGCGACAGGCTCAAGTGGGCGTTCTCAGACCCTGAGCGTCTACGGCCGGGCGAGACGCGACAATCGCTCACTGAGCAGGCGGCGGAGTCTTTCGCGACGCTGGCGCAGACGCTACGGGAACGCGGGCACGACCCGCAAGTAGTTGCGCATTTCGTCAATCGGCTGGTCTTCTGTATGTTCGCCGACGATGTGGGCCTGCTACCTAGCCACATGTTTACGCGGATGCTTGAGCAGGCACGGGATACCCCGGAGCGCTTCGCCGAATTTGCCGGCGAACTCTTCAGAGTTATGGCTTTCGGAGGCCGCGTCGGGTTTGAAACGGTCGATTGGTTCAATGGTGGGCTGTTCGACGATGACACAGCCTTGCCACTGGAGAAGTCCGACATCAATACCGTGCTGGCGGCGTCGCGCCTTGATTGGTCGGAGATCGACCCATCAATTCTCGGCACGCTCTTCGAGCGCGGTCTGGACCCCGGCAAGCGCGCCCAGCTAGGGGCGCACTACACTGACCGGGACAAGATCATGCTGCTCGTCGAGCCGGTCGTGATCCGCCCATGGCTTGCCGAATGGGCTGCGGAGAAAGCCAAGATCGCCGCTGAACTGGAAAGTGCGGATGCCGCCAAGTCACCCTCCACTCGCAGAAACCGGCGGAATGAAGCCGAGCGCCGGTACCGGTCGTTTCTCAGCCGGCTGCGGGGGTTCACGGTGCTCGACCCGGCATGCGGCTCCGGCAACTTCCTATATCTGGCCTTGCAGGCGCTCAAGGACCTGGAGCACCAAGTTCAGCTTGAGGCGGAGACGTTCGGCTTCCAGCGCGCGTTCCCGGAGATCGGCCCGGCCAACGTCAAGGGCATCGAGATCAACCCGTACGCGGCGGAGTTGGCGCGTGTATCGGTTTGGATCGGCGAGATCCAGTGGATGCGTCGTAACGGCTTCTCGGAGGCGCGCGATCCGATCCTCAAGCCGCTCGACACCATCGAGTGCCGCGACGCGATCGTGACGCCAGATGGTACCGAACCGGACTGGCCGGAGGCGGATGTCGTGATCGGTAATCCGCCGTTCCTGGGTGGCAAGCTCTTGATCGCCAACTTGGGCGAGGACTACGTGTCGCGGATGTTTGCGATCTACGCCGGCCGCGTGCCGGCGGAAGCGGACCTCGTCTGCTACTGGTTCCAGAAAGCGGGCCAGCAGATCGCATCCGGCAAGGCGAACCGGGCCGGGCTTGTCGCGACCAACTCTATCCGAGGCGGCGCGAACCGCCGTGCGCTGCAGGCCGCGACGGACAATCGGCGGATATTCGAGGCGTGGAGCGACGAGCCGTGGGTGATCGACGGGGCGGCAGTGCGGGTGTCGCTGGCCTGCTTCTCGCGTGCCAGCGACGAGTCCGTGGCCGGCACGCGGCTCGACGGCGCGGCGGTCGACGAGATCTACGCAGACCTGACGGCGCGGCACGACGGTGTCGGCGCCGACCTGACAAACGTCCGTCGTCTTGCTGAGAACGCTGGCGTGGCGTTCATGGCTGACACGAAGGGTGGTCCCTTCGACATCGCGGGTGATCTGGCGCGTGAGTGGCTCCGTCTGCCAGCGAACCCGAACGGACGGACGAACGCTGACGTTCTGAAGCCGTGGGTGAACGGGATGGACCTGACCCGGCGGCCAGCAGGCAAGTGGATCGTAGACTTCGGGTGGACGATGACAGTCAGTGAGGCGGCGCTGTACGAAGAGCCGTTCCGTTGGACGAGGGAGCACGTCTACCCGATGCGCCAAGAGAACCGCCGCGAAGCCTATCGGAAGTACTGGTGGAGGCACGTCGAGCCGCGGCCGAACATGTGGGCAGCGCTCGACGGCCTGTCGCGATACATCGCGACGCCAGCCGTCGCCAAGCACCGGCTGTTCGTCTGGTGTGACTCGCGCATCTGTCCCGATCATGCGCTGATCGTCATGGCCCGCGACGACGACACGACGTTCGGCATTCTGCACAGCCGGTTCCACGAGCTCTGGTCGCTCCGGCTCTGCACGTGGCTCGGCAAGGGCAACGACCCCCGCTACACGCCGACAACCACCTTCGCGACGTTCCCGTTCCCGCCCGGCCTGACGCCGGACGTGCCCGCGACCGAGTACGCCTCCGACCCGCGTGCGATCGCCATTGCGGACGCCGCCCGGCGACTCGTGAATCTGCGCGACCGCTGGCTCAACCCGCCCGAGTGGGTCGAGTGGGTCGACGAGCCGGTTTCCGGTTATCCGAAGCGGCCCGTTCCTCGCGACGAGGCGGCGGCGAATGCGCTCAAGAAACGCACGCTGACGAACCTCTACAACGCCCGCCCGCAATGGCTCGCCGACGCACACGAAGCCCTTGACGCCGCTGTGGCTGCCGCATACGGTTGGTCGGCGGACATTTCGGACGACGACGTTCTCCGCGAGTTGCTGGCGCTCAACGGCGGTGGGCGGTGAGTCGTATCGAAGAGCAGTCGGTGCTGTCGTCCAGAACAGCGATGGCTACGGGTGCGAGTGGCGGCGAGTCATCGAGCACAGCAGCGACGGGCATGGCGGCCGTCAATCCCTAGTTATAATCCCCCTCCGATAGCGTAAGCGGGAGGATTCTCAGCATCACGCTGCTGCTCACAGCATTCAACTTGCTAGACTTCGCCACATTCATTAGAATGCCATCAACCCTAAACCCTGAGAGGTGCACCTTTGGCCCTACTCCAGCCGGACCCAACTTTTTATCCGTCGCCTACCATGGCCACCAAAGCCCCGCCTGAGCGGCTGGGGTACGTGGCCGGCCTTAACGTGGATGGACGCCCCGACAGCATGTCGGTCGTAGACCTCGACCCGAAGTCCTCCAACTACGGCACGATTGTAAGCACCGTCGAAATGCCCAACGTCGGCGACGAGCTCCACCACTTCGGCTGGAACGCCTGTAGCGCGTCCCTTTGCCCCTACGCTCCTCATCCTCACCTGGAGCGGCGGTACCTCGTCGTCCCAACCCTCCGAACGTCCCGCATCTACATCCTGGACACCAAGCCGGACCCCTACAATCCCAAGCTGGTCAAGACGATAGAGTCCGACGTCATATTCGAGCGCACCGGGTACAGCCGTCTTCATACGGTCCATTGCGGCCCCGACGCCATATACCTGAACGGGATAGGCTCCGCGGAAGGCGGAGCGCCCGGCGGAATCATGCGCATCGACCACAACACCTTCGAACCGTTGGGCCGCTGGGAGCTGGACCGGGGCACGCAGCAGATGTCCTACGACTTCTGGTGGCACATCGGGTTGGACGTCGCCATGACCAGCGAGTGGGGCACGCCGGACATGTTCGAGTACGGCCCGGTGCTGGAACACATCGTCAATCACAAGTACGGCCACAAAATACACTTCTGGGACATGCGCCGACGCAAGCACATTCAAGAGGTGGACCTGGGTTCCGAGCACCAGATGGCGCTGGAGCTGCGGCCCGCCCACAACCCGACCAAGGCCTACGGGTTCGTTGGAGTGGTGGTAAACGCCAACAACCTGTCGTCCGCTGTGTTCACCTGGTACCGGGAAAACGGCAAGTGGGCCGCGAAGAAGGTCATCGAAATCCCGGCCGAACCGGCCGACGCCGACCTGCTGCCTGAAGCCCTGAAACCGCTGGGAGTGGTGCCGCCGTTGGTCACCGACATAGACCTCTCAGTGGACGACAAGTTCCTCTATGTCTCCTGCTGGGGGACCGGCGAACTGCGCCAGTACGACGTATCCGACCCGTTCAACCCCGAGCTCACGGGCACAGTGCAGGCAGGTGGAATCGTCAGGAAAGCCGAGCATCCATCCGCTGGGCCACTGCTAGGGGCGCCTCAGATGGTGGAGATAAGCAGGGACGGACGCCGCGTGTACGCCACCAACTCCTTGTACAGTTCATGGGATGACGTTTTCTACAAAGGCATGGACGGATGGATGATCAAGATGAACGCCAACCCCGAGGGAGGCTTGGAGCTGGACCCGGACTTCTTCATTGATTTCGGGAGCACCAGGGCCCACCAGGTACGCCTCGAGGGAGGGGACGCGTCGTCCGACACCTTCTGCTACCCGTAAAGCTTCCCCTGGATGCTGTTTTCGCCCTTCGCCCACGTTGAGCCTGCCGCGCTGGCATCTCTGGGAGCCTTGGTCGGCTTGGCTGCGCTGGGAGCATTTCATGGCCTGAATCCGGCCATGGGCTGGCTCTTCGCGGTGGCGTTGGGGCTGCAACGACAGAGCGCTTGGGCCATAACCCAGGCGCTCGTCTTTGTCACCATCGGCCACGCCGCCTCCCTGGTGGTTGTGGCCGCCTCTTTGTTGATCATCGGGGCGTTCGTTCCCCTCGACTGGATCAGGGTTCTCTCCGGCGTCACGCTGTTGCTCTTCGGTGTGTACAAAGTGTTCCGCTACTACCGCCATCCCAGGTGGGTGGGAATGCAGGTTACGTCCCTCGACCTCATCGTCTGGTCGTTTCTCATGGCCACTTCCCACGGCGCGGGCTTGATGCTGGCGCCGATCATCCTGAACCTCGAAGAGAGCGAGCACGGCCTGGGAGACCTGGAACACCACGCCGACTTCCTGGACCTGGCCGACACCTCGGTGGCGTGGGGCATCGGCCTCGGCATACACACCCTGGCCATGCTGCTCGTCATGTTCGTCATCGCCATGGTGGTGTACAAGAAGGTAGGGCTGGCATTCTTGAGGCGAGGCTGGATCAACGTCGACCTGTTCTGGGCGGTAGCCTTGCTCCTGGGAGGAGCCACCACCCTCGTGCTGATATGGCTGTAAGCTCGAAGCGGGAGGAAAGCCCTGGAATTACTGAATTGAATACTCCTAGCAAGAGAATGCTCTGGCGGTCGCTGCTGGCAGTGCTCGCCCTGTCGGCACTGCTCGCGGCCGCGTGCGGCGGCGACGACCCTGAGCCCACAGCGCAGCCCGCCGGCACGACGGCCCAGCCCGCTCCCAGCGACGTCCAGAAGCTCAGCGTCATAACAACTACGAACTTCGCGGCGGACTGGACGCGAATCGTTGGCGGCGACCGCGTGGACGTCTTCAGCCTGCTGCCCACCGGCGGCGACCCCCACTCCTGGCAGCCGGGCGCCGCGGACGTCGCCAGGCTCGCAAAGGCCGACCTGGTGCTTTCCATCGGACTGCGCCTCGAAGGCGGCTGGCTGGACGAGCTTATAGACAACGCCAGCGCCGAGGAGACGGCCATGGCCACGCTGGGCGACGCGATTGATCCCATAGAATTCGCGGTTACAGGCCACGGCGACGAGGAAGAGGAGGACGACCACGGGCCTCTGGACCCGCACTTCTGGTTCGACCCGATGCGCGTCAAGCTCGCGGTGAACGACATAGCCGAGCAGCTCGCCTTGCTCGACCCGGGGTCGGCAGACACATTCCGCGCCAACGCGCGGGCCTATGGGGCCGAGCTTGACGACGTCCACGCCTGGGCCGAGCAACAGCTCAGCGCCATACCGGAAGAGCGCAGGGTGCTAGTGACCTCGCACGACAGCTTCACCTACTTCGCCGTTGTCTACGGCTTCGAGGTCGTCGGCACGGTGCTTCCGGGCGGCACGACCGAGGTCAATCCGTCGGCTCGCGACGTTGCCGAGTTGATAGGTATCATCGAGGAGCACGGCGTGAGAGCGGTGTTCGGTGAGACCACCGTCAGCGACCGCGTGGCGAAGTCCATATCCCAGGAGACGGGCGTCGAGTTCGTCGCGCTGCATTCCGGCTCGCTGGGAGCGGAGGGAAGCGGAGCCGAAACCTACCTAGGAATGTTCCGCCAGAACATCGAGGCCATAGCGAACGCCCTGAAGTAGAAGACGAAGCGCGCCCGGCCGCACGGCCGGGCGCGCCTGCCTGCATACCGTAGGGGCAGGTTTGAAACCCGCCCCTACCGGCGCAACGCCGACCCCATGTGGGGGAAGGGGGTCAGCCCGCTTGGCCAGCCCTCTACCGCAGCGGCGAGAAGTCCGTGGGCGCCCACAGGGCGTTGGTGATGCGCGTGGTCAGCGCGCCGTCCACCTCGGACTCGGCCCGCACCCGCTGCCACTCCGGATCGTCGCGGAACGCCGCCCACGCCCGCTCTCGCTGACCCTCGTCCTCGAACGCCACGATGTAGATCAGCTTGTCGTTCCAGTCTCCGACGCTGGCCGTCCAGTAGCCCACGTTCTTGATGCCGTGGCGCTCGAAAATCTCCAGCGTGTGGTCTCGGAACCGCGCCTGCAGCGCCGCCATCTTTCCCGGGGCCGCTTCGTAAACCCTGAGCTCGTATATCATCATGCCCTCCTGACGGTGGTCACACTATTCTCTCGACTTGAGCTGCTCGGTAAGTCCCTGCGCGATCGATTCGAACACGGTGTCCGGCGCTCCGTTGGAGAACACCAGGTCCACCGGCGTAATCGAGATGCGCTTGTTGCGCACAGCCCACCGGTCCGTGCCTTCGGCAGGCTGATTGTTGATCGATCGGTTGTGGCGAATCCAAAAGAACTCGCGCCGCCCGTCGCCGCCGCGTTCCACGTTTTCAAGGAAGGCCTTGGGCCCCAGCCGCGTAAGCTGCACCATTTCAATTTCATCGAGGCCGACGGCCGGTAGATTCACGTTCAGCAGCAGCGGCGCGGGCATGGGGCTGGCAAGCACCGCCTGTCCCAGCGCGTGGGTGATCCAGGCGGCGGCGTCGTAACGCGGGCTTGTGAGCGACGCGACCGAGACGGCGATGGAGGGTATGTTGCGGAAGTAGCCGTGGAACGCGCCGCCGACAGTACCGGAGTTTATGACGTCCAATCCGAAGTTCGCCCCCTGGTTGATGCCCGACACCACCAGGTCGAATGGCTCCTTCACGAGCGCCTCCGTCGCAAGTATCACGCAGTCGCCCGGTGTGCCCTGAACCGAGTACGCCTTGACGCCCTCGATAGGCGAGGCGACTTCGGCGGCCCGCAGTATCGTAGTAAGCGTCATTGCCGCGCCTATACCGCTCAGGTCGCGGTCGGGCGCGACAACCGTCAGCTCGCCCAAGTCGCTCAGCGCCTCGGCGGCGCTCCACAGGCCCGGCGCATTTATGCCGTCATCGTTCGTCAGCAGTATTCTCAATCTGCGGTCCTCTCTTGTATCGTTCCACCAGCACGCGAATCTCCTCGGCCCTGTCCGCGCTGAGCGTGCCCTTCTCCACCGAGAATGGCAGCCCGGCCAGCGCGAGCTCGCAGTACAGCGGCAGCACGTCCGGCGCGCGTTCGCTGAGCGCCTCCAGGTGTTTTCTCACGGTGCCAACGTCGCCGCGCGCGTAGGGTCCGGCTACCGCGCCGGGCAGACCCAACGACGCCAGGTTGACGGACACCTGCCGCATCATCGGCATGAGCGCCCGAATGCCGTCGGCGCGCGTGTAGCCCAGCTCCTCCCACAGCGTCGCCGTTGCCGCGCCCAGCGTGGTGAGCAAGCCGCCCATCATCACGCCCGTGAGGTGGTACAGCGGCTTGTCCTCAGCCCTCACGAATATAGGGTTCGCGCCCAGGTCGCTCGCCATGCCGCTCAGAAAGTCGCGCATGTCGGCGCCGCCCTCGATGCCAAACGTAATGCCCCGAATGCTCTTGGACCCGTTCTCGATCGACGACACCGCCTGGAGCGGATGAAAGGCGCCCGGGACGGCCCCCTGCGCGGCGGCCGCGTCGAGGGCGTCGAGCGATGCCGCGCCCGAGCAGTGGGCCACGCCCTGCCCGGCGCGCCAGGTCATGGACCCTGCCACCGCCGGTATCGCGTCGTCCGGAGTGGTCAGGAACACGAAGTCAGCGGCGTCCGCCGCCTGCTGGGGCGATTCATAGGCCACGCATCCTTCGGCCCAGCGCGCCAGCTCCCGGGCCGACGCGAACGTCCGGCTGGCGCACGCCGCCACGCTGTAGCCGGCCCGGCTGAGCGCCGCCGCCAGCGAGCCGCCGACCACGCCGGACCCGACGAACGCCAGCCGCGTGTCCCGCTTAGACCACGCCACTGACGCCCAACTCCCCGACGCTCGGCACGCCGCCCAGTCCGCTCGCGGCGCGCACGCCGTTGGCGATGGCCCTTGCGGTACACAGCGCGACCGCCGCGCAGAGCCGGTACATGTCCGGCGCGCCCTCCGCGGTACCGGTAGCCAACGCGAACAGGGTGTCGCCGTCGCTCATCGTGTGAGCCGGCCTCACCGCCAGTGCCAAGCCGTCGTGCGCGACCGACGCGAGCTTGTTGGCCTGCTCCTTGGTGAGCCGCGCGTTGGTAGCCACCACGCCTATGGTGGTGTTGGTGGCGGCGGGCGGCGGCGCGCGGCTGTAGCCGGGCGTGGTTATCAGCGATAGCGACTCGAGCATGGTGACGCCGTCTTCAGCCCGCGGGCCCGCCACGAGGCCGCCGGTGTCGACGTCGTAGACTCCGCCGACGGAGTTCACCGCGACGATAGCGCCGGCAATCACGCCGCCGCCCAGGTCCAGGCTCGAGGTGCCGATGCCGCCCTTGATGGAACGCGGCTGCCCCAGCGCCTTCGCCACTGTCGCGCCGGTACCCGCGCCGACGCTGCCTTCCGCCACGCGCCCGGACGTCGCGCGCAGGCAGGCCGCGTAGCCGTCATCCGGGCCGGGCCGCGTGCGATGCGTAATTAGCCGCAGGTCGAAGAGGATAGCCGCCGGCACTATGGGCACCACGATGCCCTCGCCCACGGGATAACCCACGCCGCGCTCCTCCAGGTAGCGCACCACGCCCGCGGCCGCGTTCAGCCCGAACGCGCTGCCTCCGCTCAGCAGCACGGCCTGCGCCTCGCTTACGTTGTTCATTGGGCGCAGCAGATCCGTCTCGCGGGTGCCGGGGGACGAGCCGCGAACGTCCACGCCGCCTACGGCGCCCCCCTCGCACAACACCACCGTGCAGCCGGTGGCGGCCTCCGCGTTGGTATAGTGCCCGACCCGAATGCCGGGCACGTCGGTTATGTCGTCCATTTGCCGTCCAGTCTCCATCAAGATCAGTCTGGGTTACAACTCTAACGTATCAGTCCAGTGTGCGGCTTTCAACGCGACCGCCCGGCTACAGGGGCTCGGTTCCCTCGCTCAGAACGTTGAGGTAGCGGTCGTAGGCAAACAATCGGTTTCGACGACGGCCCGTAATCTCGCGCGCTATTCCCAGCTCGACCAGCAGATTCATTCCCGAAGTAGCGCCGGGAAACGTCAGCCCTGTCTCCTTCTGCGCGTCCGATAGCGATAGCAGCGGGTGCGATGTCAATGCTTGGTGTATCTGCAGGGCGGAACCGACTCGGCGCGCTCCGTGCAGTGTGATGCTCGCTCGGTCCTCTTCGAACACGTCCAGCAGCTGCCGAGTCGTCGCCACAGCGCCCTGGGCCGTCTCCCGCACGCCCTCGAAGAAGAAGGCAAGCCACCTTTCCCAGTCACCAGTGTGACGCACTTCGTCGAGCAGATCGTAATAGGCCAGGCGATGCCGCTTGAGATACAAGCTTAGATACAGAAGCGGCTGGCCCAAAACTCCCGCGTCGCAGAGCAGAAGGGTGATGAGAAGCCGTCCCACGCGACCGTTGCCATCCAGAAACGGGTGAATGCCCTCAAACTGCACGTGGGCCATCCCCGCGCGAGTCAGTATGGGAAGGCCGTCCTCCCTGGCGTGCAGGAAGCTCTCCAATGCTCCCATGCAGTTCATCACCTCCGTATGCGGCGGCGGTACGTAGGTGGCATTGCCGGGGCGTGTGCCGCCAATCCAGTTCTGAGAGGTGCGGAACTCGCCCGGAGACTTGTTGCTGCCTCGTCCGCGCGATAACAGCACTGAGTGAATCTCCCGGATCAGCCGGTTCGAAAGCGGGAAGCCGCCGCGCAGCCGCTCAATCCCATGGTTGAGGGCAGATACGTAGTTCGACACTTCCACAACGTCGGCGACAGGAGCGCCAGGAGCCTGGCCGTGTTCAAACAACAACAGGTCAGAGAGCGACGACTGCGCCCCCTCTATCTGCGACGAGAGGACCGCCTCCTTGCGAACGTAGTTGTAGATGAACAGGAGGGGGTTCGGCAACAACTGCGTAACGCTGTCGAGCCGACCCAGCGCGAGCAACGCCTCTTCCAATAGCTGCTGCAACCCGCCTTCCAGCGCTATGGGCGGGTCCGGCGGCAGCGACGCCGGTATGAAAGCACGCACTTCTTCGCCGCCGAAGTCGGCAACCTGGTAGCGGCCAGCCTCTCCACGCTTCACGACAGATTACACCTGGAAGATCGATTGTCGAGCTAATTCATCAACCCTCAATACCATAGTTAGTCATTGAGGGTTAGCAGCTAAAGCTTAATTGGGAAGATCGATTGTCGAGCTAATTCATCAACCCTCAATACCGCAGTTAGTCATTGAGAGTTAGCAGCTAAAGCTTTATTAGGAAGATCGATTGTCGAGCTAATTCATCAACCCTCAATACCAAAGTTAGTTATTGAGGGTTGATGGCTAAAGCTTAATAGGAATGCCCTGAGAAGTCAAACGCGGGGTTGCCCCCGGCCCGACCCTTACGCGCGCAAGCCCCGGCTAGATGATGCTGTCGGGGTCGACAAGCGACTCGGCCTTTGCGCGGTCGTCGGTGGAAACGACAATGGTGCTATGTCCATCGCGGCGGTCGAGAATGTGCAGGCTCTGAATGTTGACGCCGCCCTCCTTGAACCGCTCCGTGACCCTGGCGAGGGCGCCTGGCTCGTCACGCAGGCTCAGCATCAGCGAGTCGTCCGCGGCAGCCTTGAAGTCGGCATCTGTCAGCACTCGGAGCGCGCCGTCGTCGTCGTCCGTCGAGAGTGTGATGACGCCCTTGTCGCCCAGGGCCTTCGCGCTTATGGTCTCGATGTTGATATCGGCGTCGGCCAGCGCCCGGCTAATGTCCGCGATGACGCCGACTTCGTTTCTTGCCATTATCACAATCCTGGTCATTCGGGTCTCCTCCCGTGCGCGGGCCGCGCCCGCTAGCTGAGGCAGTCGTCCACGACCGCGTCTATCTTCTCGCGGGTCACGTTTGGCATCGCGATGAGATGGGCAATGTTTTCGTAGGGAGCCAGAGCCCACTTGCTGACGGTTTCCGCAGAGGGGCGGGGGAACACCACGGTCACCGAGTTCCTGTTGCGCCAGGCCGGCATGCCGCTGTCGTTGAAGCGGGTTACCCCGTACTCGGCGGTCTCGAGGCATCTGCCGACTATGCGCCTGTAGCCTTCCAGCCCGTGCTTCTGGAAGGCATACCACATGATGAGCGGGGCCAGGGCGCTGCGCGAGCCGGTGAGGGTGGTGTCGAGCACGCCGACGTATTCGACCGAACGGGCGACACGCGCCACGTACTCGCGCTTCGTGAGCGCGACGCCGCACGGCACGGGCGAGCCGATCATCTTGTGGCCGCTGATGGCCAGGCTGTCGATGCCGGCGTCGAATCCATAGGCCTGCGGGTCGTCCACGAAGGGCAGGATCATACCGCTCAGCGCCGCATCGGCATGGATGTAGCGCCGGTTGACCGCGAGGTCGTCCAGCATGTCCCGCACCCTGCTCACGTCGTCTACGGCGCCCTTCATGGTGGTGCCGACGTTGACGACGATTATGGCGGGCACGTCGCGATTGACCCGCACTGCCTCGTACAGGTCATCGTAGTCCACCTCGCCGCTGTCCTGGCTCTTGACCATGATGTTGCGCGCGTTGAGCAGACTCATTATCTTCACGACGCTGTAGTGAGTATCCTCGGAATAGTAGACGATGCCGTCGGGGAACAGGGCGCGCGCCAGGTACAGGCCGTACATGTTGCCCTCGGTGCCGCCGGAGGTGACGTAGCCCCAGGAGTTCTCGCGCGGAATGTGCATGAGGTCGGAGAAGATACCGATGACTTCGCGCTCGAACTCGTGGGTGTTCATGGTGAAGTTGCTCTCGTGGAAGGGGTCGCCCACGTTGTTGATGCTGAACTCCATGAAGGGCAGTAGCTCAGAATAGTCGAAGTCCTGGTTGACAGGGTAACCCACGCTGCGGGTCGACAGGTTTTCCATCTTGGCGTACAGGGACTGCAGTCGTTCCTCAGTGGTCATGTGCGCCTCCGTTCGGGAGCTAAACGGCTTGGCTTGAGCACAAATCATACCACAGTCCGGCCGAATCTCACCCGTCGGCCTTGCACCTCCCGCCCAACCCGGCGCGGTTGCCTACATCCCACCAAGCAAGTACAATTGCGCCGAATCACTCTCGCTGCCGCGCCGGCGCGGAATTGGCGGAGGGGTGGAGGACGGCGTTGGCCTCCCGTAGACTGTTCTCATGAATTCAGCCGAAGCCCCCGAAGTAGTCGTTATCAGGCTGCCCATGTACGTGCGAGCCTTGACGCAGCTTCTCAACGAGGGCATTTCCGTCGTAAGTTCGCAACAGCTCGGCCACAGATTGCAGATGACTCCCGCCCAGATCAGGAAGGACCTCAGCTATTTCGGCAGGTTCGGCAAGCAGGGCAGGGGCTACGACGTGCACTTTCTGCTAGAGGAACTGCGGCAGATTCTCGGCCTGAACCAGGAGTGGGACGCCTGCCTCGTTGGCGTAGGCAGGCTGGGACGGGCCATCATAAACTACCCGGGATTCGCGCCGGAAGGGTTCAGAATGCGCGCGGTGTTCGACAGCGACTCGCGCCAGGTGGGCGGAGTGGTGGGCGGCCTGCGCGTTCAGCCCATGTCGGCGCTCAGCGAGGTAGTCGAGCGCGACAACATAGCCATCGGCATTGTGGCGGTGCCCGCTGCGGAGGCGCAGTCGGTGATCGATCAGCTCATCGACAGCGGCGTCCAGGGCATTCTCAACTACGCGCCCATAGCCCCGCAGGTGTCGATGCACGTGGTGATTCGCAACATAGACCCCGTGCTCGCGCTGCAGTCGATGACCTTCTACCTGCGCGAGCTGGACTGAGCATCGTAGGCAAGGTGCTGGATTATCCCCAGCGCGACGGAAACCGCCCCTGCCATCGGCGGGGCATGCACGTGATCGAGGGTGTCTTCCGGCGAGTTGATGAAGGGGAGGTTATCGGCGTAGATGAAGAGCGCCGGCACGCCAGCGGCCAGGAAAGCCACGTGGTCGGACCCCAACGACGCTCCGGCGACCGAAGACGCGACGCCTATTCCTATCGCGCGGGCGGCCTCGTTCGCCATGCTCAACAGGCTCTCTGAGCCAGTCGCCGACAGGTTGCCCGTCCCTATCGAGTCCAGGTTTATCATGGCGGCGATGCGCGACCTGTCCGCCAGCGTCAGCTCCCGGACGTAGTGATAGCTGCCGTTCAGCCCCGTCTCTTCTGCCCCGAAGAGCACGAAGCGCAGGTCGAACGGCAGCGCGTCGTCGGCCAGCTCCTGCGCCACTATGAAGACCGCCGCAAGGCCGCTGCCGTTGTCGTTCGCGCCTTGGGTTAACGGCGTCGTGTCCAGGTGAGCGCCTATGACCACGACGCGGTCGCCATCCAGGTCGTTGTTCAGTTCGGCGATGACATTCCTGGACGGTTGCGCGTCCTGGGCCAGCGTGACCACTTCCACCTCGACGTCCACCCCCGACTCCACCACCTGGAACAGACGAAGACCCTGGTTGCGCGTTATGCCGATGACTGGGATTGACACACTTCGGAACAGCCTCTCCCAGAAGTACTCGTCGCCCGGGATGTCGTTGAAGACGATGGCGGCTTCGGCTCCCACCCGCGCGACGGCATCCACCTGCTCGGCGAGAGGCAGTTCGCCCCGCTCGACGAGCGCGAACTTGCCAGCGAGATCTGCGGCCGCCAAGTCGCCGTGGGAGACCGAGCCGGCGAACGTCAACGAGCCACGCGCCACGGCCCCTTGCCCACCGAGCGACGCTGCGTCCAGAGGCAAACTGAACACTAAGGAGCCGCCGTCCAGCCAGCGAACATATCTGACCTCGGGGCCTATCACATTAGACGTCAGCACACTGAACTGAACGGCGTCGAACTCCTGGATTTCGACGTCGTAGCCCCAGTTCGAGAACTCGTCGGCGAAAAAGAGCGCAGCCTCGCGTTCCTCGTCTGTCGCGCTCTCCCTGGGACTCAGCTCCTCGGCGAGCATAACCGCGCGCTGCCACACCCTGCCCCTGAACAGGACTGGCCTCGGCGGCACAGGCGTGGGCGGCGGCGTCCACGCTGTCGGAGTGGCCGATGGACCGACGGTGGTAGCGACGGGCGTCGGCGTGGGAGTGCGTGAAGGGGTTGCCGTGATTGTCGGTGTAGCGGGCGAAGGCGTGGAAGTGAGCGTCGATGGATCAGGGGGTGGTGTGTGCGAGCGTAGGGGCGATTCGAGAATCGCCCGCACCGTAGGCGCCGGCGGAATGGGCGTCGCGGTGGGTGCTTCCGCCGACGGGTTGCCGCAGCCCAGCACGGCAATCGCGACGAGGAGGGAGATGACTACCGTAGTCAGTTTCATTCGTGTCCTTCGAGGATAATCTCCCGATTTCGACAATCTCCCCCGCAAGGAGCGTGCCTACCCCGGCGGCGCACCGCGGCGAGGCCGCCTTCTTCTCGCCACCCTGATGCGCGCCTGCGAGCGGCGTATGGACGCCAGGGCGCGCTCGAGGTCTACATCCGACACTGCGGCGGTGACCCGCTCTTCGGCGCGCTTCAGGGCCTCCTCGGCGCGTTTGATGTCGATCTCATCGGCGCGCTCGGCGGTGTCGGCAAGCACGATCACCCGGTCGCCCAGCACCTCGAGAAAGCCGCTGCTGACGGCGATTATGCTCTCCTCGCCGTCCTGCCGTACCATGATCTCCCCGGGCCTGAGCACCGTGAGCAGGGGCGCGTGACGCGGAAGTATCCCCAGCTCGCCGTCGATGCCGGGCGCGACCACAATGTCCACGTCTTCGGCGTAAACCTGACGCTCCACGGTAACTATCTCAAGTCGAATTGACATAAGCCCGGCCTCGCGTGTGGGGGTTAGTTTGTCGGTTGTCAGTTTTCAGTGGTCAGTGGTCAGTGGTCAGTGGCTGGAGAGTAACGCCGCTAGTCCCCATCAAGCGACTGATAACTGACCGACTGACAAACTGACTGACTGACTTCAGCCTACGCCGCCTCCATGCGCTGGGCCTGCTCGACCGCCTCCTCGATGGTGCCCACCATGTAGAAGGCCTGCTCCGGCAGCTCGTCGTGCTGGCCGTCCAGGATCTCCTTGAAGCCGCGCACCGTCTCGCGAATGGGCACGTAGCGGCCCTCCTGGCCGGTGAAGGCCTCGGCTACGAACATGGGCTGCGTCAAAAAGCGCTGTATCTTTCTGGCGCGGGCCACCGTCTGCCGGTCTTCCTCCGATAGCTCCTCGATGCCCAAAATGGCAATCACGTCCTGCAGCTCCTGGAAGCGCTGCAACACCTGCTGGACGCCGCGCGCGACGTCGTAGTGCTCCTGTCCGACGACCGCAGGCTGCAGAATATTGGAGAACGAGGTGAGCGGGTCCACCGCGGGGTACAGGCCCTGTGAGGCGAGCGAGCGCTCCAGCGCTACCACCGCGTCGAGGTGGCCGAACGTGGTCACGATGCCGGGGTCGGTGTAGTCGTCCGCGGGCACGTAGATGGCCTGGAACGACGTGATCGAACCGTTCTTGCTGGAGGTAATGCGCTCTTCCAGGTCGCCCATCTCGGTTCCCAGCGTGGGCTGGTAGCCAACCGCGGAAGGCATTCTGCCCAGCAGCGCCGACACCTCCATACCCGCCAGGATGTAGCGGTAAATGTTGTCGACGAACAGCAGCACGTCCTGGCCGCGCGTCTCCTTGAAGTACTCCGCCATCGTCAGACCGGTCAGGCCCACCCGCGCGCGAATGCCGGGCGGCTCGTTCATCTGTCCGAACACGAGCACGGTGCTCTTCAGCACGCCCGATTCCCGCATTTCGTGCCAGAGGTCGTTGCCCTCGCGGGAGCGCTCGCCGACGCCGGCGAACACCGATACGCCCTGGTGCTCGGTGCCGATGTTGCGTATCAGCTCCTGGATGATCACCGTCTTGCCCACGCCCGCGCCGCCGTAGGCGCCGACCTTGCCGCCGCGCGTGAACGGCGTGATCAGGTCCATAACCTTGATGCCGGTCTCGAGCACATCTATGGTGGTGGACTGGTCCTCGAAGGTGGGCGGCGGGCGGTGGATGGGCCAGTACTCCTCGGACTCAACCTCTTCCAGCTTGTCGAGCGTCTCGCCCAGCGCGTTGAACAGCCGGCCCAGGGTGGGGTCGCCCACGGGCACCGAGATGGGGCCGCCCGTGTCAACGGCGTCGACGCCGCGTGTCAGCCCCTCGGTAGGGCCGAGCGCGAGGCAGCGCACCCAGTTGTTGCCAATGTGCTGCTCGACTTCCAACACCAGGCGGCTTTCGCCGATGCTGGTCTCGAGGGCGTTGTAGATCGCGGGCATGCCCTCCGACGGGAACTCCACGTCCACGACGGTGCCGATAACCTGCGTAACCTTTCCTGTAGCCATGGCTCCTCCGGGGGTTTTCTAATCCAAGTTCAGCGGCGGAGTTCGCCTTGCTCCCTCTCCACAGGGGGAGAGGGCTGGGGTGAGGGGGAACAGCGGGGTTCAACTCCTTCACTCCATATCCTTCCCTTCCCCCTTGATGGGGGAAAGGCCTGCTGGTGTCCGCTGCTACTCCACCGCGGCCGCGCCTCCGATTATGTCCAGCAGTTCGCGTGTTATGGTCTCCTGCCGCACCTTGTTCATGACCAGGGTCAGGTCCTCGGCCATGCTCAGGGCGTTGTCGGTGGCGCTTCTCATCGCCACCATTCGCGCCGACTGCTCGCTGGCTATGCCCTCGAGCACGGCGTGGTAGGTCTGCATTTCTACGAAACGGGGCAGCAGCGCCGACAGGACCGTCAGGTCAAATGGCTCGTATATGTAGCCCACGGCCTCCTGTGTACGCAGGTCGGCTGGCTCCACGGGCAGCAGCGACTGCACCACCGGGCGCTGCGTGGTGGTGTTCACGAAGCCCGCGTAGACCAGGTACACCGCGTCCGCCTCTTCCCTGGTGTAGGCATCGATGACGAGGCGCGTTATGGGCGTGACGTCTGTCAACTGGGGCCTGTCGGGCATATCGGTGAACACGGCGCGAACGTCCTGGCCGGAGCGCACCATGAAGTCCCGGCCCTTGCGCCCCACGCATATCACGCTGACCTTCGCCGGCTGGCCCACGATGAACTGGGCGGCGGCCCTGTTGATGTTGGAGTTGAGGCCGCCGGTAAGCCCTCGGTCCGGGGTTATCACCACGACCTGCACGCTGTTGACGTCGCGACGCCTCAGCAGGGGCGGCAGCCGCTCCTCGTCCTGGGGCTGCGCCGCCAGGTGCGACAGCAGGCTCTGTATCCGCTCGGAGTACGGGCGTCCGCTCAGCGCGGACTCCTGCGCGCGGCGCATCTTCGACGCGGCTATCATCGACATGGCCTTGGTAATCTTGGCCGTGTTCTCCACGCTCCGAATGCGCCGCCGTATCTGCCTTACGCTTGGCATAGTTCTTCCCTAAACCCATCTCTGGGATAGCCGTTCGGCGTATTCTCTATCGGCCACTAAGTTGTTTCTCGCGTCTTCGATGTCGTCCTTTACTACGCGCTCATCCACTTTGACACCCCGTTTGCGTAGCTCGCTTAGCACCATCCGCTCCACCTCATCACTCACACTTTCGGGGGTGCGCCAGGTTTTTTTGTCCGCGCCTGCCATGCAGAAATGCAGTTGAGAGAGTATGAGAGGGGTCACGAAGCGGTCCCCCTGCTCAACCATTACAGCGTAGAGATCAAGGTACTTCTTGGCGGCTTCGTCCATTTTTCCAAGCATCATGAGGTCGACAGGGTCCAATCTCTCTCGATTCATATCACGACTCCTCCAACACGAGACTTGTGAGGTGGACTTTGGAAGAATCTTCCACTTGGACCATTATCAGCGCAGCGATGAATTGGCCCGGTTGAAGCAGCTTGGTAGGAGCCAAGACCGTGAGCAGTTTTATCATTTCAGTGGTTAACTTGGTTCTTATGTGTCCCACCGTACTTGGCTTGCTCGTTGATTTGACCTCGACCAGAGCCAATCGCCTACTAGAGCTGTCGAAAAACACCATGTCCGGCGTAACCCTTAACGGCCGTATAACCAAATCCCAGGTGTAGTGCGTCTCGCAAAACCATCCAGCTATAGCTTCCGCCGCACTTGCCATTGCGGCGATGTTAAGCACAGGCTGATTTCTCAGAGTGTAGAACAGGCCGCCTTGTGTAGGCTGTGCTCTTCGAATGCCTGCTGTTCTTCGAAAGTACAATGTTACGTCGTTCCAAGGTTCCCGAGTAGTAACCTCCGAGTACTTGTCCACGTACCACTGAAAGCCTCGCCCAACATCCAAGTCAACTTGCCTTTGCCAATCATTCGGACTAGCAAACCAAGACGGGGCATATTGTTTCCGCAGTCTGGAAATCGTTTGTCGGTCTCGGACTAGGCCAATTTCATGGGCAGTTATCGTTTGACGGTACTCAGTAACCGAAACATCCAGGATCATTCAGATTATACCTTACGGGATGCGGAGGAATCGTTTCCCTCTTGCCTAGAAAACGCATTCTCCGCCAGCCTCTCGGCGTCCTGGATGAGGTCGGCCGTCTCGCGGATGAGGCGCACAGTGCCCTCGATGGGTTCGCACATGCCCGAATCGTAGCACTCCTCGTGCAAGACGACCCTCAGCGAGTAGTAACGGCTCGACAAGTCTCTCACGCCCGACTCTCAAGACGCCAATGCCCCCAGCCCCTCTGCCGGTATCGCGAAAGTTGAGCGGCATGACGCCGGTGCGCGCGACGATGAGCGCCTTTGCTGCGAAGTTGGCAGCCCACCACGCATTCTCCGCGGCGTTGCGAACGTCCCCTGCCGACAAGCGGTCCTGGGCAGCCAACTGCATTCGCTGCGCATCGTCAAGGATGCTGGCGAACTTACTTTGCGCACCGAGCATTGGTCCTTTCACAATAGCCGTGCTTACCCTAATACGGCACGTTCGCCTTGAAGTCCTCGAGCGCGGCGGTCAGTTGCTCGCGCGTCTCATCGGAAATGTCGCCGGAGTCCGCGATGCTCTTCAGCACCTCGGGGTGGTTCGAGTCCATGTAGGCGCGGAACCCGTCGCCGAAGGCGCCGATCCGGGGCAGCTCCACGTCGTCGAGGTGGCCGTTCACGAGCGCGAACAGTATCGCCACCTGCTGCTCCATCGCCAGAGGCACGTTCTGGCCCTGCTTCAACACCTCCGTGGCGCGCTGGCCGCGTTCGAGCTGCGCCCGGGTGGCCCTGTCGAGGTCGGCGGTGCCGAACTGCGCGAAAGTCACCAGCTCGCGGTACTGTGCCAGGTCGAGCCGCAACCTGCCGGCCACGCCCCGCATGGCCCGCGTTTGCGCCGCGCCGCCCACACGCGAGACCGACAGGCCCGCGTTCACGGCGGGCCGTATGCCGGAGTTGAAAAGCTCAGGCTCCAGGTAAATCTGGCCGTCGGTAATCGAGATGACGTTGGTCGGAACGTAGGCGGACACGTCGCCGGCCTGCGTCTCGATTACGGGCAGCGCGGTGAGCGAGCCACCGCCGTGCTCGTCGTCCATCTTGGCGGCGCGCTCGAGCAGCCGGCTGTGCAGGTAGAACACGTCGCCAGGGTAGGCTTCGCGCCCCGGAGGGCGGCGCAGCAGCAGCGACATCTGCCGGTAGGCCCAGGCGTGCTTGGAAAGGTCGTCGTAGACGATGAGCGCGTCTCTGCCCTGGAGCATGAACTGCTCGCCCATCGCGCAGCCGGCATAGGGCGCCAGGTACTGCATGGGCGCGGGATCCGAGGCATTGGCGGCCACGATGATGGTGTGCTCCATCGCGCCGTGCTCTTCGAGCGTGCCCAAGAGCTGGGCGATCTTGCCCACCCTCTGGCCGATGCCGACGTAGATGCAGAGCAGGTCGCCGCCCTTCTGGTTGATGATGGCGTCTACGGCTATGGCCGTCTTGCCGATGGACCGGTCGCCAATGATCAGCTCGCGCTGGCCGCGCCCGATGGGGATCATGGCGTCTATGGCCTTGATGCCGGTCTGCACGGGGGTGTCGACGGACTTGCGGGAGGCGACGTCCGGCGCGACGATTTCGACGGGCCGCGTCTCGGTTGTCTCCACCGGACCCTTGCCGTCGAGGGGCCGGCCGAGCGCGTCGACAACGCGGCCTATCAGTGCGTCGCCAACCGGCACCTCGACGATGCGACCGGTACTGCGCACCTCGGTGCCCTCCTTGACAGACAAGGGGTTGCCCATGATGACGACGCCGACGCTGTCCTCCTCGAGGTTGAGCGCGAGGCCGATGACGCCGCCCTCGAACTCGACGAGCTCGTTGTAGGCGACGCCAGACAGGCCGTGCACGCGCGCGATACCGTCGCCGACCTCGACGACGGTGCCCACGTCCACCATGGTCAGCTGGGCGCCGAACTCCTCGATCTGGCGCTTGATAACGGATGCTATGTCCTGTCCCCTGGTCGTCATTCGGGCCTCCCTGAGTGAGTGGCTATTTTGGGCGTTTCCGCGCCGCCATCATTCCCAAATCAGTTGGTCAGCTATCAGTTTTCAGTAGTTGGAAAGTATCGTCGCTAGTACCCATCAGGGGACTGATAACTGACCAACTGACTACTGACCAACTAGCCTGCGCCGCATCTGGTCCAGGCGCGTCCGGGCGCTGCCGTCTATCACGCGGTCGCCCACCCGGGCGACGAATCCGCCGAGTATCGAAGGCTCAACGCGCGAGTTGAGGCGTACCTGCTTGCCCACCATGCCCTCCAGCAGGTCGGACACGCGACGCCGCTGCTCGTCGTCGAGCGGCACGGACGAGACTACCTCGGCGCGCTCGATGCCCCGGTGGTCGTCCAGCAGAGACTGGTAGCTCTCCACCAAGTCGGGCAATATCGACGCGATGCCGCGGGACGCGAGCAGCGACAGCAGGTTCACGGCGAGAGGGCTTACGGTGTCGCCCAGGGCCTCGCTGATGACCTCCACCTTGCGCTCCACGCTTACCTGCGGCGCATCGAGAAACTCGGCAAGCTCGCCGTCACCGAGCGCAGCGGCCATTGTCGCGAGGTCGTCGTACCACTTCTCGAGGCCGCCGCGCTCCGAGCCGATCTGGAACACGGCCTGGGCGTAGCGTCTGGCGGATGCGGCTTTTGGCATACGGTTGACTCTCCATAGTCCCCTCTCCCCTTCGCGGGAGAGGGTTAGGGTGAGGGGGAGCTAGCTTACAAAGGCTCAGGTGCCCACTAATTCCGGTTGGCCTGCGCGCCCTGCTCCAGCACGCTCTCTATGAGCGCTTTGTGGTCGTCTTCGTTCATCGAGCGTTCGATAACCCGCTCGGCGGCGGCAATGGCGAGTCCGGCGAACTCGCGGCGCAGGTCCTCTATGGCGGCGTCGCGCTCGCGCTGGATGTTGGCCTCGGCCCTCGCCCGCTCTGCCTCGATATCCTGCCTGGCCTTCCCGATCTCCTCTTCCCGGAACCGGTCGGCCACCTCGCGCGCCTGCGCGATGAGCCGCTGGCCCTCTTCGCGGGCCTCGGCGTTCTGCTGCTCCATCGCCGCCTGGGATTCCGCGGCCTCCTGGCGCACGCGGTCCGCCGTCTCCAGGCTTTCCCTTATGCGGCGCGAACGCTCGTCCAGCGCGCGCGTGACCGGCTTGTACAGCAGCACCCAAAGCAGCGCCACCAGCAAGGAAAAGCTGACCAGCTGTGTCAGCAGACCGGCTACGTTTATGCCCAAGGCCTCCATGGCTACTCCTTAGCGTCCTGCGTGCGCGGGGCAGACTTCCACCCCGAGGGGCGCGCCGTTGCGGTGCGGCCCGGGGGTGTGGCCCTGGCCCGCGCGGAACATGCCCTGTGAGAGGGCGGGCCAGCTACACGAACTTGATGATGATGGCGACGACGAGGGCATAGATCGCTATCGCCTCTGCGAACGCGATCGCAAGGATCATGTTCTGCTGGATGGGCCCCGCCGCCTCGGGATTGCGCCCCAGCGACTCCATCGCCTTGGCCGCCAGCATCCCGATGCCGATACCGGGGCCCAGCGCTCCGAGTCCGATGGCCAATCCGGCTCCGATGTTCTGAATGTCACCTTCTATCATTTCCGCTCCTCTCAAGGGGATTTTGCGTAGCCGTTCGGAGTTGACTTCACTCCGAGCTTGCCAAAGAATCGAACTGCCCGCCCAAATGGGCGAGGCCCGGTCCTAGCCTGGCTGCCGCGGCCAGCGCGGCATGGTTTGCGCGTCGCAAAAGAAACCGCTAGTGCGCCTCGCCTCCGTGGCTGATGGTGGCCAGCGAAGCGAACACCAGCGTCAGCATGGCGAATATGAACGCCTGGATGACGCCGACGAAAAGCTCCAGCCCCAGGAATGGGATAATGCCGATGATGGGCATGAGGAATGCCATTGCGATGAGCAGCACCTCGCCGGCGAAGATGTTGCCGAACAGACGGAAGGTGAAGCTGATCAAACGGGCTATCTCGCCGATGCCCTCCAGTATGCCCACGAAGAAGCCTATCGGCCCCTTGGTGAAGTCCAGGTACTTGCCCAAGTGGCCGAACACGCCCAGGGTGCTGAACCCCCAGAAGTGCACCATAACCATCGCCACTATCGCGATTGCGAGTGTGGTGTTTACCTCGGTGTTGGCGCTGCGCAGGAACGGCACCAGCAGGCCCGCCTGCTTGCCCTCGCCCGCGCCGTGGTCCTCTTCGTACTGCTCGGCGCTGATGACGGCGTCGTAGGAACCGAGCGGCAGCACGCCGAACCCGCCGTCTCCATCGAACACCTGCAGCTTTATCTCCTTGAGATTGACGTGCTCACCCGCCTTCTTGGCCTTGTCCTCGGCGTGGTGAATGACCTCCTCGGCGGACTCGATACGGCCGATGGTGCCGTAGCCGGGCAGTATGCCCATCCAGTTGGCGGTCATTATGAACAGGAAGATGGCCAGCACGAGCGGCAGGAAGCGCCGCGCCCTCTCCGGTCCCGCGATCGACTCGCTCAGGGTTATGAAGAACTCCACGAGGACCTCGACCAGGTTCTGGAGTCCGGAGGGCACCTCGCGCATCTTGCGGGTAGCGAAAAAGGCGATGACCACGAGCACGACAATCGTGAGCCACGTTGTGACCATGGTGTTGGTGAGATGGAAGCCGGGGAAGAGCTCGTCGGCGAGCACAGGCTCCGCCGGTAGCTGGATGTGGGCTATGGGGGACCCGAGGAAGCCGCCGCCGAATTCGTTGCCGAGCGCACCGCCAGCGAGACTGACTACGAGCACGGCAACGGCAACGAGCAGAATAGTCAGCGCCTTGGGATTCCTGAGTATCCTCGACACCTCGTTAGTTCTCCTCGCTGTCAGGTCTGGTCGAAAGCACCGCCATCAGCATGCGGTACATGCCCACCACCGCGGCAACGATGCCTACTCCAATCCCGGCCATGGTGAGGATGGGGCCGCTGCCCAACCTGCCGTCGAGCCAGACCCCCACGAACGCGCCCCCGCCTATGCAGATGGCGACGTACCATCCAATGCCGATAAGCCGGAGCGCCGTAGCCATGAAACCGGCCTTCAAGTAGGCCCTCCTAAAAACGCTTGTGTAGTGTATCACAATCGAAAACCGCGGGCCAACCCTCGGCGTTCGCGGTAGCAAAACCGCTCAGATCCGCCCACGCCGTCCCCTCTCCCAAGACTGGGAGAGGGTTAGGGTGAGGGCTGAGAGCGCACGTCTCATCAAGCCTGAACAGTTACCCCAAATGCGCTGCCGTGGACCTCAACCCACAGAATGTGTCACCTATGTCTCCGAACAACTGTTACCTATTCCTCCAGTCTATAGGCCGCTGTAGAGGCCGGTTTCTGACTCGCCCGTCTCCGCCCGTTCCCTTCCGCTCGATGGGCTGACCGGGGTAAGCATTTGGCGGCGCTCTCGCTTGAACCGCACATGCCCCTCCGAGCGCCCCTCCACTGTCATTCCGAGCGTGGCCGAGGAATCTAAAGCGCCTGAATTGCGGACCTCAGTGCAGTACCAGATTCAGCCCCCGAAACTGGCCATACACCACACCGAACGTTGTAACTGTTCAGAGCCGAGGTGAAAGAGCAATCCGCTCGAGGCGTCAGTCCCCTCTCCCAAGACTGGGAGAGGGCTAGAGCCTGCCCCGTGCTCGACACGGGAGTGAGGGTTGAGAACACACGTAACCTCAACTCTGAATAGCTACCTTCGCGGTTCCGTCTACATAGCGGCGCACTTTGAGGTAGCCTGATTCAACGTGGGCGTCAGACCGCCAGTCGAGGAGGCGAGGGTGGGCGCAACGTTCGATTCGTAGGTCGAAGTTTTGGAGCGCACCGGACCGATGCGGATGCCCCTAAGTTGGTGAATGCGGCCAAACAGAATCCGGAGGGAAGAGGTTGAAGATCACCGTTAAGATCAAAAAGGGCGGCGATGACGTTGAGAAGCGGGCAATTGATTGGGACGTACGATTGACATGACTGTTCATTTATTCAGCGAGTGCCCTGGGCGCCTGGGGAGTGAGCCGGTTGCAGATGGAGGTGACACATATGACTGCCGAATCTGCATATTCACCAGCCAGGAATCAGACCGAACCTGGGAAGGTGGACACCTTCTGGCGCTGGTGTGTGTTGTCAGATGCGAACTGGAGTCGCTGGTTAGTGGTTATGGTGTGGGTCTGAGCAAACTCGAAATATTCCGGCGGTTGGTGGTGCGCTTAGACCCCAAAGGCACTGCCATCAAGAATTCGCCTGACTACATCCAGTGTTTCCTCACAATGGATTCAAAGGAACGAAGCAAGTCGTGCTGCAACAATTGTGGCGAGGGTCTGGAATACCTTTCGACCAGTAATGGCAAATATCTATGGGTTTGCCAGTATGGTGAATGCGGTTCTACAAGGGCAATTGAAGTGAACGAGAGGTGCATTCCTATGCGCCCGACAAGTTAGGCTCTGTTGACAAGATGGCAAGCTCCATATCTAAACTAAACAATTAGACCCAAAAGGGAAACGCAACTGTGATAACTGCTAGAGAGTATCGCGACTCTGAATCGGAGCAGAAAAGAGAGGTGTTCGCCCGATTCGGGCTGGCGATGTACTGGTCGCAATGCTTGGAGCGGCAGCTCGCTCTTATATTGGTGACGAAGTACGGGCCCGGTCCAAACAACATCAGTGGGACTGAACGCGACAAAATCCTTGACGGCCTTTTTTCGAAGACCCTAGGCACATTGGTAAACAAGGTCGGAATGGCCCCACAGTTGAGCGAAGACGACAAAGAGCAGTTGAGCAAAGCGGGTGATAAGAGGAACTGGCTGGCACACGACTACTTCTGGGACCGTGCCAAAGAAATCTTGTCCGAATCTGGACGGACCTTAATGATCGAGGAACTCGAGGAGGCCGCAAACTTCTTTGAGGCTCTAGACGAACTCTTCACTAAGAGCACGGTTGCGTGGTTAGAAGAGGCCGGCATCACGCAACAGGAAGTCGACCAAGAATTTGAGCGACTAATGAGAGATGCCTCAAGGTGAAGAATCAACGATAGGGTCATACGCCCCCAAAAATGGAAATGGAACCGGGAGCAGAATTGTGACATTCTTAGATGGAGCAAGAGTAGTTCTTCAGCAGGATGGCGGCTACATGCACATAAGGGACATTATAGAAGCTGTGGAGAGGGCTGGCCTCTTTCGATCTCAAGCAGCGAAAAAACACAACTCTCTATATGGAACATTGATAAAGCCGGTTCAAGCTGGCGACATGCGCTTTGAAAGATGCGGCAACAGCTCATACTTTCGAGCTAGATGACTTCACCTGGATGCTGATCAGGGTGTAGAGTCACCGACTGTTCGAGCCTATACCCCCATGAAAGAAACGGAACCCCTTTCAACTACCATTCCGAGCGTAGCCGAGGAATCTAAAGCGCCTGCACTGCGGAGATCCCGGTGTAGTGCCAGATTCAGCCCCCTGAAAACCTCTGTATGCAGCACCGAGCGCTTCTTCAAGCGCGAACGCAAGCACCCCCCACCCACCTAGGGCAATCGCACACCAACTTCTCGGCCCCAAATCAGGCCCGCCCTCACACCTGAAGGCTCAAAAACCTGCCCCGAAACCGCGCAATCGAGTGCCACTTGGGACCTGTAAGTCCCCTGAATTGGCTCATAGACGCGCCAAAACGTACCCATTTCGTATCAGCGCCAACGACTCTGGAGTAGTACGCGATAGCCCCAACCCCTCTTGATTCCCCCGCACATCCGTGCTAGCCTCCCACCCATGACCCACCGACACCACCCATCGCCGACAACGACCGGCCATCCCCCTCTCCCTGTACGGGAGAGGGCTGGGGTGAATACCTCCCTTACACTGTGTCATTTCCGTGACATTTCGGAACTTTCCCTCCCAAACCAGCCCTCACAACGTCCCCCGAACGTCACCATCCGCCGTGCTCCCAGCTACGAAATGGCACAGAATGTCCCAAAATGACACACTTTTCGCCGAAAACCCCTGTCACAGGCAGCCTGTCGCACCACTTGCAGCGGCAGGCTGGCTCCAGCTCAACTCACTTCCGCACACCCCACGCGGCGGATGCGGAATCGCCGGGGTTGACTACGCCCTCGCCATAAGGGTAGTGTGAGCTTGAGGAACGATGTGAGAGGGACGAATTGAAAGGGTTTGTAGAAAGACTGGCAGCGGCGTCCGCCGCCAACCGAAGCCTGCTGTGCGTGGGCCTCGATCCCGACCCGGAGCTGATGGCGGTGCCCGACGTTGCCGAGTTCAACCGCGCGATCGTCGACGCCACGCGGGATCTCGTCTGCGCCTACAAGCCAAATCTGCCGTTCTACGAGGCGCTGGGCCGCGAGGGTTTCGACGCGCTTGAGCGGACTCTCGACCATATTCGCGATGCCGCGCCCGGCATCGTCATAGTAGGGGACGCCAAGCGCGGCGACATCGCTTCGACGAACACGCACTACGCCAGGGCGCTCTTCGACGTGTGGGGCTTCGACGCCGCAACGGTAAACGCCTACGCCGGCGGCGACGCCCTCGAGCCCTTTCTGGACTACGCCGACAAAGGAGTAATCGTCTGGTGCCGCTCGTCGAACCCGGGAGCGGACGAGTTCCAGGACCTGCGCTCGAACGCCGACGGCGGCACGCCGCTCTACGAGCTGCTGGCGAAGCGGGCGGCGGACTGGAACACGCGCGGCAACGTGGGCCTGGTGGTCGGAGCCACCTATCCGCGTGAGATAGCCGCGGTGCGGGCGCACTGCCCGGGAATGCCGCTGCTGGTGCCGGGCGTCGGCGCGCAGGGCGGAGACCTGGAGGAGTCGGTGCGGCTGGGACTGGACGGCGGCCCCCGCAACCTGATGATAGCCTCGTCGCGGGGCGTAACGTACGCCTCCCGTGGCGCCGGCGACTTCGCGGACGCAGCCCGAACGGCCGCCACGCGGCTGCGCGACGAAATCAACGCCGTGCTGGCGCGGGAGGACGCGGACTGGTGCTAGAACTTCGCATGGGGAACGTAGTGCGGCTGAAGAAGGCGCACCCGTGCGGCAGCTTCGAATGGGAGGTCGTGCGGCTGGGAGCCGACATCGGTTTGCGCTGCCTGCGATGCGACCGGCGAACACTGATCGCCAGGTCGGCGCTGGAAAGGCGCGTGAGGGCAGTCGTCGAAACTGCTCGAAAGTTGACCTGAATTGGTGTTTAGCGCGTTGACATTGGCAAATTAGTACCAATAAAATGGCGCCTAACCTGATAACAGGGCCAATTGGAAAAATCGGGAGGAACTGGAAATGCACGAAATGGTCATTGACAGCATCCGCGTGAGCATGCAGAACTACCAGCGCGTCGTAATCTTGCGAGCGAAGGGGTCGGACAGCTACCTCCCAATCTGGATTGGGCCAAATGAAGCCGACTCCATCGCGCTGAAGCTGCAAGAAGTATCCGTGCCCCGGCCGCTCACCCACGACCTGCTGGGGTCCGTCATCGACAACCTGGGCGCCTCGGTCGAACACATCGTCGTGTCCGACCTGACCGACGACACCTTCTACGCCAAGATAGTGCTGAGCCACAACGGCAACAAGCTGGAGGTGGACTCGCGGCCCAGCGACGCCATAGCGCTGGCCGTGCGCTCAGATTCGCCCATCTTCGCCGAGGAGTCGGTTCTTAAGAAGGGCGGCGTCCAGATGGACGCCGAGACGGGGAAGGCAGTAGTAACGGGCCGTGAGCAGAAGCCGGCCACCCCGGTGACCGCCGACGAATTGTCGCGCATGTCGGCCTTCGAGCCGTTCCTGAACACGCTCAACCTGGACCTCGGCGAGAAAGTGAACCTGGAAAACCTCGGCGAGAGTGAACAGGAGCAGGGGCCCACCGGCTAGAACGTTTACAACCAACGGCAAACAACAGGGGAGCCGCTCAACGCGGCTCCTCTCACTTTTGGCCGGCCCCATCCTCCGTCATTCCGGCCCCCGAGCCGGAATCCACCGGCGGCGCCTGCGCCCGCGTCAAGGCGCGTGCACCCAAATGCTGTTGGCCTTGATGATAAGGTGTACGGCCATGCCCGGGCGCAGGGTGAGCTCCTCGAGGGCGCCCCGCGTGATTTCTACCATCAGCCGCTCGCCCACGTCGCAGTACACCAGCACCCTGCCGCCGCGCGACAGCGTGTGAATCTCCTCGATAGCGGCCGGTATCACGTTGCGGGCGCTCATTCTGGAAGGAGGGTCCGTCGTCAGAATCACGTCGCCCGCGCGAATGGACGCCGTCACCACCTCGCCCGTACTCCGGCCGGCGGCGCGGGCTAGCAGCCGCGCCTTGCCGACCCGCAGCTCGGCCAGGCCGTCGCCCGCCCCGGTCGACTCGACCCTGGCCTGGAGCAGGTTCTCAAGCCCGTGGTAGTCCGCGAAGTCCGCTATCGCCGGATGCACCACTACGCGCGGCGTCCTGTCGTGTATGGCCTTGCGCCCGTCGACCAGCACCAGGGTCGTGTCGGCCAGCGCCGACACCTCTGAAATCGAGTGGGACACGTAGGCCATGGACGTACCCAGCTCACGCCTGACGCTCTTGAGGTGCTCGATTATCACGCCGCGGAAGCCGGCGTCCAGCGAGGCGAGCGGCTCGTCCAGCAGCAGCAGTTCCGGCGATACGGCCAGTGCCCGGGCCAGCGCCACCCGCTGGCGCTCCCCGCCCGACAGGCCCCCGACTCGCCGGTCCACCAGCGCGCCAAGCCCGAGCAACTCCACGAGCCTCGACGGATCAGTCCTGCGCAGGCGCTTCGGCGTGAGCCTGTAGCCGTACGTGATGTTTTCGCGCACGCTCATATGCGGAAACAGCGCCGAGTCCTGGAAGACGTAACCGAAGCGCCTGCGCTCCGGCGGCTCGTTCCGGCGGCTCGAGCTGGAGAAGACGACGCGGCCCATCGCCTCGATCTCGCCCTCGTCCGGCGTCACAAGACCGGCGATGCAGTTGAGCAGGGTGGTCTTGCCGCTGCCCGACGGCCCGAATATCGCCGTTACGCCGTGAGAAAACTCCGCCTCGCAATCAAGGGCGAACCCGGCGAACCGCTTCTTCACCCGCAGCCTCATCAGTGGCGTCAAGTAATCTCACCCTCGCGTACTCCGCGCCCTCTCCCCAACACTCCACACGTCCCGCCCGCCGCTGGCAACGCGCCCGCGCGCGCTATATACTCGCACAAACTGGACAGGAGCCGCCAATTAGATGCCCGATGACCTTATCCGCCTTCCTCTCTTCCCTCTGAACGTCGTGATGTTTCCCAACACGTCGATACCCCTTCAGATATTCGAGGAGCGCTACAAGCAGATGCTGAAGGACTGCCTGGACGGGGATTCCAGGTTCGGTGTGACGCTCATCCAGGAGGGCGCGGAGGTTGGCGACCCGGCGACGCCGCACTCGGTGGGCACCGTGGCGGACATCGTGCACGTAAACCGCGTGTCGGGAGACCGCTTCTTCATATCCATCTTCGGGAGCGAGAGATTCGAGATAGTGGAGATTTCGCAGCAACTTCCCTACCTGGCCGCCGACGTGAGGCTGCTTGCGGACGAAGTCGAAGTGGACGTGCCTCCCACGGAGATGGCGCAGATTCGCAAGGCGGCCACCGAGCACGTGCGGCTGCGCTACGGGCTCAACGGCGGCTGGGTGCGAGAATCCCGGCTGCCCGCCGACCCGCTCGACCTGTCCTACTTCATTGGCGGTATGCTCCAGGCGAGCCTGCAGGAGAAGCAGGCGCTGCTGGAAGAGCACTCGACCTCCAGGCGGCTCGAGGCGGAGCTGGACCTGCTGCGGCGAGAAGGCGACGAACTGCGCCAGCAGGTCACCCAGCAGCTCAGGTCGCGCTTCAGCAAGCAGTAAGAGGACGCTTCCAATGTCCTCTCTCCCTCGAGGGAGAGGGTTAGGGTGAGGGTGATCCGGAGTCGCGCCAGAATCTTCACCCTCACCCATTCGGCAGGCTCAGGGCAGGCTCTCAATCCTCTCGCGTCGACGGAGAGGAAGCGTATAGAGAATACGCCAGGAAACCCAACTTGAACAGCTCCCGCCTTGCCGGCTTTTCCTCACTGTTGTGCCTGCTCGCCCTGGCCATAGCCGCCTGCACCGGCGACCCGCAGGAAGGCGTCACGCCGCCCGCACTCCCCGCAACGCCAGCAACTACCGCCTCCTCCACTCCCGCGCCTGTTCCCGAACCAACGGCGACAGCCACGCCGCAGCCCACGGCCACACCTACCCCAGTGCCGACGGCGACAGGATGACCGACGCGGCGGAGACTTTCAATGTCTACATCGAGAATTTGGGCGAGTCCAGCGACAGTTTTGTAGTGGTCGACAGCGGGAGGACGTTCCTGACCGACACGAGCTTCATACCGAGGCTGATAATCCACGAGTTCGTGCACGTGTGGACAGGCCGATACGGAATGACCAGCGACGAGAACTGGGAGTACGACACCGCCCTGAGCGGCTTCGAAGAAGGAACGGCCGAGGGCGTTGCGTTCGAGATTGTCCACGAGTACGTGCGCAGCTACCCCAACGACCCGGCGAGCATCCAGCTTCTGGAAGAGAAGCCCTTCCAGTACTGGAGCTCGAAGACCGTCAACTACGACGCCATAAAGAACCTCAGGTGGACGGGCGCCGGAGACTTCTGGAACCCACCCAGCGGCGCTGCCAACAGGTACTCCATAGCCGCAACGACCGTCCAGATGTTGATCAGGGAGAACCCGGACTTCATGAGGGAGCTTCTGTCCCTTTACTACGAAACGATTCGGGAAGACCCGGACTGGCGCCCCAACCGCAGTGACGTCGTAGCCATGTGGGAGACCTTGGTCCCGGAGCTGAACGGCTACCCGCTTGCGGACTACCTGGACACGCTGCCCGTGTTCAATGGGAAGGAGCTGGATGAGGGCGTCTACGTGCTCGAAGCCATCCGGCCCTACGGAGAAGTTGGTGATCAGCAGTTCGCCGTGTCCTACGCCATCCCGGACGGCAGATTGTGGTGGGGAGCAACCGAGGACGAGCTCGTGGACGTTCCCGAATGGATAACGACAAGTCCCGGCGACGACCGGCATTACTACATCGATACCCAACGTTTGAGCTTCGTCGTGGAAGTGGCCGACGCCTACGGGCAGGAGTACGCCACCTACAATTTCGAGACTGAGTGGGACAGGCGGCCCGACGGCTCTCTATTCGGATTCGGATGGTTCTATGCCGACGACCTGAAGATGGAGAACTTCCCCATCGGCCTGTACAAGGAAACTGTAACCTTCACGGACTACGTCGACCACGACGAGGGCGCCAGAGAGACCTTCTACTTCTTCGGCCTCAGAGACCTCGATCAGGACAGGAGGCTTGACTACGTCATCATGGTCGGCGTTGACGGAGTGCCCGAGGGCACGGCGCAGATCGTCATTGGGGGCGAAGCGTACACCGCACCGATCAGCAACGGCGTCGCCGTGTTCAGGTCGAGGGAGTGGCCGTTCGACATGCAGGGCAAGTTCCCTATCACCGTAACCAACCCCGAGTCGGTGTCGCACAGCTATTACAGGACCCTGATAGAGGCCGGCACGCTCCACGATTTCTACCAGCACCAGTTCATTATCGTGGATGCCGATTTTAACGGAGTGGAAGACCAGTTCGAGCCGGGCTAACTCGAAGCGAGGAGGCGCCGGTGCGTCACGCGCGCCCGTTAGCTCCGAGCCGCCTGGCGGCGCCCTCCGGCAGAGAGCCGCCGAACGCCTCCGGGTGCAGTATGGCGGCGAGCAGCTCCACTCCGTCGACTATGCGCGGTCCGCTCCGGCTGAACAGGCTGCCGGAGTCCACGGCGTACACCGCGCCGTCCCGCCACGCCGACAGCCCCTGCCACAACTCTTGATCGGGCAGGCGGCCGAACTCCTCCGCCGCCCGGTCGGCGTCCATGCCGCACGGCATCAGCACCACCGCGTCGGGATCGTAGGCCGCCAGCTCGTCGAACTCGACGCGGCGCGACGGTCCGCCCGGCAGCGCCAGGCCGTCCACGCCGCCGGCCAGCGCGACCATCTCGGGCACCCAGTGGCCGGCGACAATGAGCGGGTCGAGCCACTCGACGCAGGCGACCCTCGGCGGCGTTCCGGACTTGGCAACGGCGGCGCGCACGCGCTCAAGCCGCTCCCGACCGGCGGCGGCCACCTCCTCGGCCTTCTCCTCCGCGCCGGCGGCGCGCCCCACGCGCACCACGTCGGCGAGCACGTCGTCGACGCCATGTGGGTCCAGCGAGATGACCCGCGGCGCGTTAGGCAGCCGGGCTACGGCAGCCTCCACGTCGTCCAGCGAGACAGCGCACACCTCACAGAGCTGCTGGGTAATAACCAGGTCGGGGCGGGCGTGCTCCAGCGCGAGGGCGTCCACCTCGTACAGCGGCTCGCCCCTGCTCATCAGGTCCGCGACAAGTCGGTCGATCTCCGCGCTGCCCAGCCGGTCGGAGTCGATCCTGCTCGTCACCACCCTCGGCTTGGCGCGGGCCTCTTCGGGGTAGTCGCACTCGTGGCTCACTCCGTGGAGGCTGTCGCCCAGGCCGAGCGCGTACACAATCTCGGTCGCGCTGGGCAGAAAGCTGCAAATTCGCACGGCTAGCTCCTAAGCAGTCCCTCGCCGTCCAGAACCTCGGCGAACTTCGCCACGCCCTCGTGGATCTCCTCGGGAGTGTTGTAGCCGAAGCACAGGCGGAAGTAATTCTTCCCCGACACGCCGTCGGGCGCGTACTGGACGCCCGTGTGGTAGCCCACGTCGGCATCGTCCATCACCTTCTGCTGCACGCCCACCAGGTCGGCGCCCTCGGGCAGCCTCCCCCATATGTACATGCCGCCCTGGGGACTGCTCCAGGAGGCCGCCGAGCCGAAGTTCTCGCCCAAAGCGGCCAGCATGGCGTCGCGCTTGGTGCGCAGAATGTTCTTGAGGTCGCTTATGTGGTCCTCCAGCCCGCTGGTGGCGTAGCGATGCACGGTTAGAGCGGCAAGCTGGTTCGCGCCGCCGCCCTGCTTCACGGACTGCGCCCTGCTCAGCACCTCCGGCGGCGCGGCCATGTAGCCCATGCGCACGCCCGGGGCGATGATCTTGGAGAACGAGGCGACGTACATGACGCGGCCGGTGTCGTCGAGCGCGTGGAGCGAGGTCACCGGCTCGCCCTCGAAGCGCAGGTCGGCGTAACAGTCGTCCTCCAGGATGGGCACGCCGTACTCCTGCGAGAGCCGGACGACCTCCTGGCGGCGTTCGAGCGTCATGGTCCAGCCCTGCGGGTTCTGGAAGGTGGGGATGGCATAGATGAACTTGGGCCGCTTGCCCTCGCCGATGGCCTTCTGCAGCGCGCTCTCCAGCGCGTCAGGCACGATGCCGTCATCGTCGCACTCGACACCGCGCACGTCGGCGCGGAACCGGCGCAGGGTGTTGAGCGTGCCGCCGTACACCCAGTTCTCGGTGAGCACAACGTCGCCGGGATCGATGAGAGTCTCGATGAGCAGGCCGATGGGCTCTCCCGAGCCGCCGCCCACCAGTATGTCGTCCGGGCCCACGCGCATGTCCCTGTCGCGCTGGAGCTTGCCGGCAATGTACTCGCGCAGCGGCGGGTAGCCCTGCGGATGCGGATAGACGGCGATGTCCTGGCCTTCGTCCTGAAATGCGGACGCCAGCGAGTCTAGCAGGCCGTCCAGGGGCACCGACGGGGGGTCGGCGTAGGCGACGGCGAAGTCGTACTTTCCGCGGCGTATCGCCGTTCGGGGCCGCGCCGGCGGCAGGGACGACGCGAACGAGTCCTCGAAGCTGAACGGTTGGGCGTTTGCCATGGGAGAGTCCTCCTGGGGCGCGGGGCGGTTCGGCGCTCTGCGCGAGCGCGCCGGGCGTGTGTGCTTGCTGCGGCTAAGTGTAGTGGCAAGGCCGTCTTTTGACAAATGCGCAAGGGCAGGGAGCGCGCAAGCGGTTCGCGAACCGCCCGTGGGTATAGGACTTGTTGAAGGCTGCCTTGCGCATGGCTCTTGCGCGCCGCTATGTTATCGGCAATCTATAATATGATTGAGCTTAGACTTCTAATTGATAGGCTACCTTTAACATAGGATGGCTTAACGGCGTACACGTAAAGGTGACTTTAACATGGCTTCAAGCTCAGGTGATTTCGTTGGACGCTCCGGTAGATACGTGCGGTAGCCAACGGGCTACTCCGCGTTCATCCCCCGTCCCCTTCCACCAGACCCGCCTCTGGACACCACCGGCGAAGTCCAGGCTGCCCTCTCGCGAGCGGACATCGCGTTGGGACGTCTGGACGGTTCCGTGCAGACGCTTCCAAATCCAGACGTGTTCGTGCTCATGTACGTTCGCAAGGAGGCGGTGCTATCCAGCCGGATAGAGGGCACACAGAGCACCTTGCAAGACGTGCTGGCCGCCGAAGTGCGATTTCTCTCTCCCACACATCCAGGCGACGTGGATGAGGTGATCAACTACGTGAACGCCATGAACTACGGCTTGGAACGGCTACGAGACCTGCCGGTCTCCGTCCGACTGATAAGGGAGATTCACCAGCGGTTGCTCCACAACGTCCGCGGCTCACACCTCACGCCAGGGGAGTTGCGCACAAGCCAGAACTGGATAGGCCCCGCCGGTTGCACGCTCAACGAGGCGACGTTCGTTCCGCCGCCACCCCATCTGGTCCCCGAAGTCCTGGGGGACCTCGAACTCTTTTTACACTCGACGGACCATCTACCCATGTTACTGAAAGTCGGGCTTGCCCATGCCCAGTTCGAGGCCATCCACCCATTCCTGGACGGCAATGGCCGAACAGGACGGCTGCTCATAACCTTCTTGCTCACCGAAAGCGACATACTCAGACAGCCCGTGCTCTACTTGTCGCGCTACTTCGAGCGGCGCAGGCAAGAGTACTACGACCGCCTCCTGGCCGTGACGGACCGAGGAGACTGGGAGGGGTGGATTCTCTTCTTCTTGCGCGGCGCAGCCGAAGTGAGCGAGGAGGCCGCCGAGACCGCGCGGCGCATCCTTCTGCTGCGCGAGAACCATCGCCGCGTCATCACGGAAACGTTTGGTCGTGCCACGGCAAACGGCCACATATACGAGCGTCCCATGATCACGGTCAACGCGGTGAGTCAACTGATTGGCGCCACCTACCCCGCGGCGAACCAACTGGTCGCCCGGCTGGCAGAAGGCGGTATCCTAGGCGAGAAAACGGGGCGGGTCCGAAACCGGATGTTCGCCTACCAGAGCTACATCGATCTGTTCGACGAAGACGCGCACCGGTCGGGCGCGCCGTAGTCCGGCAGCGCCGCGCCCCAGTGCGGTTCGCAAACCGCCCATTCGACAACCCGACAATGCCTGCCCAACGGGCGGTTTCGGTGGCGCCAAACCTCAGCTCACGGCGATTCGCAGCCGCTTGTTGATGCGCCCCTTGCTCTCGTGGCCGACCACGCGGATGCGGCCCACCTCGCTGGTGTTGGCGACGTGGGTGCCGCCGTCGGCCTGCAGGTCCAGCCCCACGATGTCGATGATTCGAACCTGCTTTATCGCGGGTGGAAGCAGGTTTATCTTGGTGCGGATGAGATCGGGAATCTTGAAGGCCTCTTCCCGCGACAGAGAGAGTGTCTCGACGGGACGGGCCGCCTCGACCTCCTTATTGATCAACTCCTCGACCTCCGCGGCGAACCCGGCGGACATGCGCTCGAACTCGAAGTCCATCCTGGCCGTCAGCGGCTCCATGTTGCCGCCGGTCACCTGCGCGCCGTAGTCGCGCCAAATCACACCGCACAGCACGTGCAGGGCGGTGTGCGTGCGCATGAGCTGGTAGCGGCGCTCCCAGTCGAGCACGCCCTTGAGTCGCGCGCCCACCTCCGGCCTGTCGGGGCCGTCGATCTGGTGCACGTGCTGGCCGTCCTGGCGCGAGACGCGCTTGACGGCGTACAACTCGTCGCCCGCGCCCAGGACCCCGGTGTCGGAGGGCTGGCCCCCGCCGCCGGGGTAGAAGGCGGAGCGGTCCAGCACGACTCCCCCCGCCGTCACGGCGGTGACGGTGGCGTCGAACTCCCTCAGATAGCTGTCGTCGTAGCAGAGAAACTCGGTCATGGGAGATGGTCCTCAACGTTATGCTGGGGTCTAGAGTGCGCGGGCTACTCGCCAAACGCCACCCGCACAGCGGCGGGGCGTTCGGTTGGTAGGGGCGGGTTTGAAACCCGCCCGCTGGCGTCACTGGCAGGCGCTTCGCCTTATGCCAGCGGGACGGTGGCGGTCACGCAGGGCTCGTCGCCGTGGGCCGCGGTCGTGTGGCCCCTGCCGGTGGTGTCCTCCACCAGTCGCGCGTCGCCCGGACCGAACACCTTGGTGGTTCCGTCGCTGAAGCCTATCTCCAGCCGGCCCGACAGGATGATGACGAACTGGCGGCGCGGCGCGGGATGCCAGTCCACGAAGTTGCCCGCCGGGATCTCGCGAAAGGTTATGTCCACGGTGTCCAGCCCGGCGGTCCAGCCGGGCGCGTCGGAAAGCTCCACGGCCTCCCAGTGCGTCTCGCCGTCGTCTCCGGTGTACATTCTGTAGGTGCCCAATTCCGTTCTCCTTTCAGGCGTAAGCGTGGTGGACTGTTCACCCCCATCCCCGTATCGGGCACGGGGCAGGCTCTAGCCTTCCCCCGCCGAGGGGGAAGGGACTTTTGCAGGCTGCCTAGCCCGTGTAGTCCTTCACAACGGCCAGCGGCTCGTCGCCGCTCGCCACGCGCTCTATGTTCCCGTAGGCGAACTCGGCCCGCCGGAACACCGCGTCCCAGGTGGTGCCCGCGCTGTGCGGGCTTACCACTACGTTGTCCATGGTAAGCAGCGGGTTGCCCGGGTCCACCGGCTCCTTCTCGAACACGTCCAGCCCGGCGCCAGCTATGCGGCCTTCCTGCAACGCCTCGATCAGCGCCGGCTCGTCGACCACCGGGCCACGGCTGGTGTTGATGACGACCGCCGTCGGCTTCATCGTGGCCAGCCGCTCACGGTTGACGACGTGGTACGTCTCGGACGTCAAGTTCGTGTGGCAGGTGAGAATGTCCGATGTCCTGAACAGCTCGTCCAGAGAGACCCGCGAGACGTTGAGCTCGC
Source organism: Dehalococcoidia bacterium (assembly GCA_965226695.1). Taxonomy (GTDB): domain Bacteria; phylum Chloroflexota; class Dehalococcoidia; order Lucifugimonadales; family CATOSD01; genus CATOSD01. The sequence goes on along the minus strand of OZ245405.1, from coordinate 577,082 downwards.
GTTCGCGCTCCGGCGAAAGCGGGTACTTGTCGTAGTACTGCACTTTCGCGTCGAACCCCTGGACGCGCTGGGCCACGCGCCGCCCGATGTTGCCCAGCCCGATTATGCCCACCAGCTTGTTGGCCATCTCGAACGTGTTAATCGTGTTTATGGGGCCCCGCCAGCGCGCCTCGCGCACAGAGTTGTAGGTCTGAGGCAGCAGCTTGTAGACCGACAGCATCAGCAGCACGGCGTGGTCCGCGACCGACCAGGAGTTCGCGCCGCCGTTGTTGGCGCACGGAATCTCCAGCTCGCTCAGCAGGTCCAGGTCCATGGCGTCGTACCCCGCGGACAGAAGCTGCACCAACCGCAGTCGCGTGGCGGCCCGGAATGCATTCTCGCTGGGTCTGCCGCCGTACAGAATCAAGAAGTCGGCGTCGCGCAGCGCCTCCACCTGTTCCTCCTCGGACGTCTCGCGGCTCCTCAGCACCGTCGTCGAGAACCCCTCCGGCTGGTACGTGAGCACCGCGTCGATCGCCTCCTGGGGAAACCCTGTAATGAACACCACCTTATAGTTGTCGGACATGGCTCTTTACCTCAATCTTCTCCCTCAGTGAGAGGGGGCCTGCGCCCCCGCGCTAGTAGCGCCCCGCCAGCAGTTCCTTCAGGCCCTCTGCGGTGAAGTCCGGCGACTGGCAGTAGTCTATGATTACGCGCTCGTCCTTTTCGACGTCCCCGACCGCGCGGGGGATGTCCGCCGCGATTTCGAGGGGGATGGTGAGCACACCGTGCTGGTCTCCCATCACGATGTCGCCGGGTTCCACCGTAAGCCCGCCGACCGGCACGGGAACGCCGTACTCGACCATGTGGACGTAGGCGTGGGATACGAGCACCTCGCTCGCGAATGCGAAGAAGCCGAGCTCGTTCATCTCGTCCAGATCTCGCACGCCGCCGTCCGTGACGGTGCCCACGCAGCCCAGAGCCTTGTGAACGTTGCTCTGCACCTCGCCCCAGTACGAGCCGAGCACGTCGGGGTAATCGAGGTCGTGCAGCACTATCACGCGCGGCTCGGGAATGGAGAGCACGTAGTCCACCCACTCCGAGCGGGCGATGCGCATGTGCGGACTGGGCGGCGCGCTGGCTGTGATGATACCTGTCACTGCGTAGCCGATCATGTTGCCCATATCGGGGAAGATACTCTTCACGTGGGGAAGCATGAACCCTTCGTCTCGGCCCTGTATGTCAAAGGTCTCGATGGCGTTGGCGATGGCGCAGGACGGTATGAGCCCTATCGCCTCGAGCTGTTCCCTGGTCAGGTCGGTCACGTTCGGCCTCCTTGTAGCGCAATTTCTTCCTTGCTGCGGCCCACGACACCATACTCACGGGTCGCGCGCCATCTGACGCTAATCCCTCAGCGTGTACACGCCGCTGGAGTGGGACCTCGACTCCAACGCGGCCTCAACCGGCACGCCGTTCACTATATGCTCCAGGCCCAGGTAAGTCGCGAAGTGGCCCACCACCAGCAGCGTCTTGCCCCGTTCGGCGCGCGCTACGTGGTCCACGAACAGCCTCATACGGCGCAGCACCTGGTCGTAGCTCTCGCCGTTCGGGAACGGCTCGCGCAGGTGGCTGGATCGCAGCAACTCCACGTCGGCGCGCGGTCCGCCCGTCATGTCGCCGTAGTCGCACTCCCTCAGCCGCGCGTCCCGCGTGATGCCGACCGGCCGGCCGTTCAGCATGAGCTTGGCGGTGTCGTAGGCGCGTCGGGTGTCGGAGGTGTAGGCCGCGTCGAACTCGACGCCCTCGTAGGCCGCGCGGTAGTCCGTGGCGGCCTGTTCCCGGCCATAGTCGGACAGCTCCGCGTCGCGGTGGCCCGACGCCACGCCGCGCACTATGTCCAACGTCTGCGCGTGGCCCTGGTAGTAGATGGTGATCAATCGCGTGCCCACCGGCAGGGGAGGTTTAGCCGGGCCTGGGTGTCAGGCGCCATCCTCAACAATCTCGTAGGTGCTCGTTATCTCGCAGCGCCCCGAGAGCGTCGCGCCTACCGAGCAGTACTTCTCCTCCGACAGCTTGATAGCCCGTTCTACCAGCGGCCTCTTGATGCCCGTGCCCTTAACCACGTAGCACAGCTCGATGTTCTCGTAGCTCCAGGGCGGGTCGGGCTGCTGGAAGCCGCGCACGCTTATCTCCAGGGCGGTCACGTTCTGGCGCTGGCGGCGCAGGATGTTCACCACGTCTATCGCGCTGCAGCCCGCGAGGCTCGTGAGCAGCAGGCCCCCGGGCATCATGCCTTCGAACTCGTCGCCGTCGTTCATGGGCGCGTCCACCGTCACCGAGTGCCCGTGGGCGTCCGACGAGGAGAACTTGTAGCCGCCCTGCCAACTCAGCTCAACGGACGTGGAGGGCCTGTCGGTCATGGCGGGCGTCTCCTATTCAGGCATCCCGGAGTCGATCCAGCGCACCACCTCCTGGATCTCATCCTCCTTGACGAACGGCCCGCTCATGGGCATACGGGGTATGGTGCCGAAGCCGCGTCTGAGGGAAGTCACGAGGTTGGTCTCTTCGCCCGGCACGCCGGGCTCGATGAACACCTTGCCCATGGACTCGTCGTTGGCGAGATGTTCGGGGCTGTCCCAGTGGTAATCGTGTATGCCCAGCATCCCCTTGCGGCCTTCCCGGCGTTCCCAGCGTTCCATGACCGCTTCGAGAATCTCTCTAACGCGGGGCCACCTGACAACGTCGTCGCTCACGGGGTGCCCTCCGGTTCGCAGGTGCGAAGCCGTAGCTGGAGTGCGGCGCACCCAGCGCACGGCCGCTCGCCACAATGGTAGCGATGCGCCGCCGCGCCGTCAATGCCGCGCAGGTGCCCCGAGCCTGTTTCAGATTACTTGGCGCCCCCGACACCGTTGTTCCCGCGAAAGCGGGAAGGCGAAGTCTGTTCGTTTCTGCGACATTCTGTGCGCCTCCTAGCTGAGGGTGTCGCCGGTCCCGCGCGAATCTGTAATGCCGGCGCGGGTTGTTGGGACACAAAAGTGGCGCCGCGTGGCAGAGGAGGACAGGGTCACTCAGCCGTGTCTTCACTGCCACAGGGCGCCCACAAGGGACGCCCCTACGGATGCCTGGGGCCTTACCCCGTTTGAGGGTAGGGTTTCCGGGCCGCGGGGCCGGTTCCTCGCGTGGGCAAGGATAGCACGTATGTGCGTATGTTTCAAGAGGGGTGGCGAAACCCAAATCCACCGCCTGACTTTAGCGGGGGAGGTTTGTGGTGGGGTGGCGAGGGTGAATGTGTGGTTTAGGGCCGTAGGTTGGCACTGACAGGCTCCATGCCATGTCATGGACGGTCGAGGGGTTCCCGAGCTGGTTCGGGAGGCGTACCGGGGGACTTTCGGACGTGGCGAGACCGGCGACTTCGGTTCAGTCGCCTCGAGTGTGGGCGAACTCCTCGGGAGAGTCAGGCTCTGAGCGGCGTGTTTGCCAGGGCCTGTATCCTGCGACGCGCATTGATGAGCAGGTCATAGGTTGGGTGCCCTCTCGCGAGACGGATGATGAGCCTCCTTGCGTGTCTGACCACTCGCCCGGCAACGCAGATGATCCCGAAGCGCACCGCCTTCAGACGCTTGCTCACCCACTCTTCCCCCAGCACCAACTGCTTCATCGCCGAGTTCAGATTGAACGCCATCACCACTATCGCCCACCACGCCGCGTTCGACCCGAACTTCCCCGACGGCAGCCTGCCCCCCGCAAGGTCCTCCTTCAGCACCGAATGCACCTCCTCACCCTTGCCACACCTCTGCCTGTACCACCGGACCAGCTCATCCCCAGGCAACTCTCGGTTCGTCACCATCCCTGTCACCTTGTACCATTTGCCGTTCCCCATCTCCATAATGGGAACCGACAACTTCTCCCCATCCACGTCGAACAGCGGCGGGTTCATCAGACGCTCCCTTATCGCGATGAACCTGTAGTCGGGACTGTTCTTGCTGTATCCCGTCCAACTGGTCACGTAGCACACCTCGGCGTACTGCCGTCTTGTGGCCTCTCGATGCTCACCCTCGGTCCTGTACAGGTCGTGCCATCCTTCCTCCTCGACCTCACTCACCGCCGCCCTGAACTCGGACATCACGTTCACTCCCACACAGAACTCGATCACTCCGAACCGCTCATCCCTTCCCTCTGCGCAGTACTTCAACAGCTCCTTCTGGTAGCCCGCCGAGTCAGACCTCATCATCACCCCGTATCGAGTACGGGGCAGGCTCTTGCTCACGCCTGGGGGCAAACACTCCAGCGACTCCTTCAACACCCTGAGCTGCTCGTAGCCCGCAGGCACCCCGTATCCAGTACGGGGCAGGCCGTTGCCGTCTCTGAACTCGGAGTGCACCACAAGGTCCGCCTCATGCCAGTAGGTGGTCAGCGGCTGGTATGCCTTGTGCTTTTTGTAGCAGTAGCACGCCTGCCGCTTGTGCGTACCTATCAGCGTGGCGTCCATAGCCTGCCCCGTACTCGATACGGGGTCCAATGTCGCCTCGGTGTGCCCAGTATGGCCGCCTGCGAACCTGACCAGGTCCGCGTTGACCTTCCCAAGCCCTCTCAGCGCGTCGTTGGACGCCGGTATGAACGCCTCGCGAGACCGTCTCCTGGACTCCTCAGCCTCGTCGTGGAAACGGTCCAGATACCTGAACACCGCCGTGGGCGACGGCACCAAACGGCTACGCTCCTTACGCCACCTTCTGCGCTGTGCCCTGCGCTCCGCCCGCCGCATCCCGTGAGTCTCCGCGGTGAGCAGCGCCCTGCCCAGTCCCTCGTCCTTCTCCAGCAGCCGCAGGTCATCTACCGACTCCCCTCCGGCCAGGTTGAGCATCATCAGCGCCGTCACCATCTGGGCGCCTGTCCATCCCTGAGCGCCCTCTCTCACTCCCACGTGACTGCGCACCGACTCCCCCAGTCGCGCAACAGAGGCCAGGTCCAGGTATGCCGGCAACCCCGACCCTTCGGCAGGCTCAGGGCAGGCCAGGCTGTCATCCCTGTGGACTCGTTCTCCTCTGCGTAGTGGAAAAGAAGCGTACCCTGCTGCATAATAGTCGCACCTCGTTGGTGATGGGTTGTTGTTGTTACCTACCATCATAGCCAGCTTTACAGCTGGCTCCAACGAGGCCTTCTTTTGCAACTAGGCGGTGGATTTGGGCGAAATTGCGGGGTCGGGGCGGATTGGTGGGTAGAAATGGTGCAGACGTGGGGACGACGTGGGTCGTGTGTGGGGTTGGATGGGTCAGAGCCGGGGAACGGATGGCGCGGGAGGGTGACACTTTTTTCGGGAACCGGGGAGCGAGGGAGACGGTTTTGGGTGCACCTTGTAATCTGAAACAGGCTCGACGTGCCCCAAGAGCGGGGTGGCCGACGTACTGTGAACGTCCACCGGGAATGCGACTCTTTGCGATTGCATCGCAATCACGTTAAGATATTTCATCAATGCCTTTGGAGGTCGATTCATGGCTAGTATCACCGTGCGAAACCTGGATGAAGGGCTGAAACGGCGCCTGCGTATCCGGGCAGCCGAAAACGGCAGATCTATGGAGCAGGAAGCACGGGTCATTTTGAGAGCGGCGCTACTCCCGGAAGCCAGGAGAGACAAGGACTTGGCAATCGCGATTCGCGCTCGGTTCGCACCGTACGGCGGCGTCGAATTGGAACTGCCGCCTCGCGATCCGATTCGCGAAGCGCCCGATTTCCGCTGAGATTGAAGTAGTGATAGTCCTAGACACCAACGTAGTCTCCGAGCTGATGCGGCCCAGTCCCGACCACAGCGTGGTAGAGTGGTTTGCCCAACAGCCGGCTACATATCTCTACATCTCGACCGTCAGTGAGGCCGAACTGCGCTACGGAATCGAGATACTGCCGGCGGGATAGCGCCGCGACAGGCTGCGAGCAGAAGTGGAAGCAATGTTGGACGAAGATTTCGCCGGGCGCGTCCTTCCTTTCGACAGGGACGCCGCCCGTGCCTACGCCGCGATAGCCGCCGCCCGTCGCGCCGCGGGAAATCCCATCAGCCACGCCGATTGCCAGATCGCGGCGATAGCCCGCTCTCTGAATGTCTCGGTGGCGACGAGGGACGTCAACGCCTTCCAAGGTTGCGGGATAGAGGTGATCAACCCCTGGTCGCCAGAAGACGTCCAGTCTGGACGCTAGTCCAGCCGCGAAAGAAAGACGTTCACGCCGACCGGAATCCGACCCACCACATCCCCGCCCGCGGCGCGCGCGTTCCTTGACTGGTTTCGCACCCCGTGATAGCATGGCCCCACCTGACTACGAATCGGACTTACCGCGCACGACCTGCGCACGGAGGTAGACGACTTGGCAACCACTCAGCTCATCGAAGTTACCACGGCCGCGGCACAGAAGCTCGACGACATCATCAAGGAACAGGGCGAGGTCGGCTCGCTGCTGCGCGTGATGGTGGTGCCCGGCGAACAAGGCGGAATGCAGTACATGCTCGGCCTGGAGAAGGAAGTCAAAGACGGCGACTTCGTGATCGACACCGAGACCGTGCAAGTGCTGATCGACTCCGACAGCGCCCCCCTTATCGACGGCGCCCAGATAGACTACGTAGACAGCCTGATGCGCAGCGGCTTCGTCATCAGCAACCCCAACTCCATGGGCGGCTGCGGTTGCGGAGGCGGAGGCGGCGGTTGTGGGTGCGGTGGAGGAGGCGGCGGTGGAGGAGGCTGCGGTTGCGGAGGCGGCGGTTGCGGAGGCGCCTGCGGAGGCCACTAGGCGGACTCCCTCTCACCCAACTCGGATTCAATTAGGCGGGGCGCATGGCGTCCCGCCGTCGCGTTTGGCCCATGCGCGTTCCAGACTTACGCGGCGTCCGCCTCCATAGCGGCCCGCGCCGCCGTGCGCACGGCCTTCGCCCATTTCTGTGAACCTACTTGCTAGCCCGCTACTTTAGTCTATTCCTCGACGACCCAGCCCTCGCGGTCCTCGCCATCAGCGCCACATGCGCATCGCTGATCGTCGCCATCACCTTCCACGAGTTCAGCCACTCGCTTGTCGCGACAAGGCTGGGCGACGACACGCCACGGCGGAACAGACGGCTCACACTCAACCCCGCCGCGCACTTCGACCTGATGGGCGCAATAATGCTGCTCGTGGTCGGCTTCGGGTGGAGCAAGCCCGTGCCTGTCGACCCCAGCCAACTGCGAGTCGGCAGGCGCGCCGGCATGGCGGCCGTGGCGCTCGCCGGCCCGTTCGCCAACGTCATCGTGGCCGCGCTGGTGTTCCAGGCGGCGAGGGTGGCCGCGCTCGCCCTGCCGGGCGGGCTCGGCGCACCGCTCGCCGATGATTCCATTGTGGGATTCGTCATCTTCGAGATAGTCTACTGGAACCTGCTGCTCGCGGCCTTCAACCTCATCCCCATTCCGCCACTGGACGGGTTCCGGGTCGCGCTGGGAGTCCTGCCGAGTGCCGCTGCCAACCGGTTGGCCCGTCTAGAGCCATTCGGCATATTCGCGCTTCTCGGCCTGGTCTTTATCGGCAGCTGGCTACCAGGGCCTCACCTGTTGCAAAGAATCATTGAGCCGATGATGAAAGCGCTCGGCTTCGTCGCATTGGGTGGACAAGCGGCGTGGTAAACTGTTATGAAACTGGAGTGCCGCGCTTGGAATGCCGGGTTCGAACGACGGAGGTAACAACTTGGAACGCATAGCTATCATAGGCTTCGGGGCCTTCGGCGCCTCCATTGGCCTGGGCCTCAAGAAAGCCAGGCTGTCGAATACCGAGATAGTAGGGTCGGGCAGGGAGCGGCGCGTGCTGAACGCCGCCGACAAGATGGGCGCGATCGATCGCGTGGTCGGCGGCCTCGCTTCGGCGGTCGAGGGCGCCAGCCTCATCATCCTGGACACCTCGATCACCGAGACCAAGGAGCTTCTTGAGGTCATAGGCCAGCGCGCCAGCGAGGGCTGCGTCGTCACCGACTTGGGCACCTCGAAGTCGCTGGTCATCCAGTGGGCCGGAGAGTACCTGCCCGAGGGCGTGAGCTACGTAGGCGGCCATCCGTTGCTCAAGTCTTCCGCCGTCGCCCTCGAGGAGGCCAGCGCGACGCTGTTCGAAGGCGCCGACTATTGCATCGTGGCCTCCGACGCGTCCAACCAGACCTCTATCAGGACCGTCGTCAACATGGCCGAGACCCTGGGCGCAAAGCCGCTGTTCATGGGCCCCCAGGAGCACGACAGCTACGCCATCGCTATGAACTATCTGCCCATGCTGCTGTCGTCAGCTTTCGTCACCGCCACCTCCGGCAGCGAGGGCTGGCGCGACATGCACCGCCTGGCCGCCAGCGAGTTCAACCTCGTGTCTCAGCTCGCCGCCACCGACCCGCAGGACATCGAGTCCGCCTGCCTCGCCAACCCCGACGACGTGGTGCACTGGATCGACCAGATGATCACCGAACTGTACGCGTACCGCAACCAGATTACTGAGCGCAGCGACAACCTGCTCGACACCTTCATCAAGGCGTGGGAGGCGCGCGCCAAGTGGGAGGCCGATGCGGTGGTGGAGGACGACTCAACGAAGGTACCCAGCGCCAGCGAGTCCATGGCTACGGTGTTCCTGGGCGAGACACTGCTGCGGCGCTACCAGCAGATTACCCGCGGCGAGGACAGAAAACGCAGTCCGTGGACCTACTTCCGCCGCACCTAGGGTCAGGAGGGGCAGTCCAGTATTGGTATTCGGCCCCCCATCGTGATAACCACGGTGATCGATGGCCGATTCTCCAGGATGTGGTGTCCTGCCACAATCAGCAGAAAGCTCTATGCAAGGGGACCCACTATGGATACGAAAGCGGCGACGAATAGCCCCGGCGGCGGAGCCAAACCGACCGAGCGCCTCTCCAGCGAGGAAACGGTCCGCCTCGGCAAAGAGATCTACGAACGAGACATTCGCCACCAGGTGGAAGCCGACCACGTCGGCGAGATAGTCGCGATCGACGTGGACAGCGGAAGTTGGGCGATGGGCGACGACCTTGTTCCCGCGAGGGAAAACCTGCGGGCGAAGCGCCCGGAAGCTGTCAACGTTCTGTTCGAGCGCGTCGGGTACCTGGCGGTCTCCAGTATGGGGGGCGGGCTCCGGCGGAGAACAGATTGATAGAGGGGATTGCAAAAGCCAGGGCGGGCACAACCTGAACCTCGACGTAGAGGGCGGCGGCCGCGTCGCCATTCAAGCAAATTCGTGAACCAATGCACCAGGGCTGAAGAACATATCAAGGGGTACACACGATGGACTCGAGTTCGACAAAGCGTAGCTCCGGTAGTGAACCCAAAGCGACCGAGCGCCTCTCCAGCGAGGAAACGGTCCGCCTCGGCAGAGAGATCTACGAACGAGACATTCGCCACCGGGTCGAAGCCGACCATGTCGGGAAGATCGTCGCAATCGACGTGGACAGCGGAAGTTGGGCCATGGGAGACGAAACTATGGACGCGAGAGAGAACCTGCGTTTGAAACGCCCGGAGGCTCTCAACGTCCTGTTCGAGCGCGTCGGGTATTTGGCGGTCGCCAGCATGGGGGGCGGGCTCCGGCGGAGAACAGATTGATAGAGGGCGTTGTGAACTCCGGGCGGCAAGCAGTGATAACCCTTTCTATTCACGGCCCGACAGGGCGGACGCGGGAAGTGGACGCCGTGATTGACACCGGCTACAGCGAATACCTGACGCTACCGCCGACGATTGTAAGGCAGTTGGCGCTTCCATTCTCCGGCAAAAGCCGGACATACTTGGCCGACGGCAGTGAAGTTTTCTTCGATCTCTACCAAGCCACCGTACTGTGGGACAGTCAGCCAATGCCGGTCGACGCCTACGAGTCGAACTCAATCCCGCTCGTCGGTATGGCCCTGCTCCGCGGGCACAACCTGAACATGGACGTGGAGCGCGGCGGTCGTGTCGCCATTCAAGCAAAGTTGTGACCCCATACTCCAGGGCTGAAGAACATATCAAGGGATACACACGATGGGCTCGAGTACGACAAAGCGTAGCTCAGGCGGTGAACCCAAACCGTCGGAGCGCCTCTCCAGCGACGAAACGGTCCGCCTCGGCAAAGCGATCTATGAACGAGACATTCGACACCAGGTCGAGGCAGACCACGTCGGCAAGATTGTCGCGATAGACGTGGACGGCGGAAGCTGGGCCATGGGCGACGACGAACTCGCCGCAAGGACGCTACTTCGGACCAAGCGCCCGCAGGCCGTCGACGTCCTGTTCGAACGGGTAGGCTATTGGGCGGCCCACAGCATGGGGGGCGGCCTTCGTCGCAGAACAGATTGATTGAAGGAGCCGTAAACGAGTCGTACAACGCAGTGATAACCCTTAGGCGCAAGGCCCAAGAGGACACACCAGGGAGTTGGGAGCCATCATTGACACCGGCTACAGCGGCAACTTGACCCTACCGCCGACGATTGTGAGGGAGTTAGGGCTACCCTTTGCTGGCAGAGTCCAGGCATTCTTGGCCGACGCCACTCGGGTTTTCTTAGATGACTACGAAGCTACGATGCTATGGGATAGTCAGCCCAGGCAAACAGCCGTTCATGAGTCAAATGCCACGCCGCTCGTGGGCATGTCCCTGCTCCGAGGACACAACCTCAACATCGACGTGCAGAGCGGCGGCCGCGTCGCCATACAGGCCAACCAATGAACCAACTCATCAAACCGCCGCAGCGAATCGAGGGAGACGTCGTCCCGCCGGGCGACAAGTCCATCTCGCACCGCGCCGCGCTGCTCAACTCCATCGCCGACGGCACCGCCCACGTCTCCAACTTCTGCGTCGGAGACGACCGTGTTTCGATGCTGCGCTGCCTGCGGGGCCTGGGCGTCCGGATTCGACGCCACACCAACTGCTCGGTGTCCGGCGCGCCCGAGTGCTTCGAGGTGCTCGGACGGGGCAAGCACGGCCTGCGCGAGCCCGACGCTCCGCTCAACGCGGGCAACAGCGGCACCACCATGCGGCTCGTGTCGGGACTTCTCGCCGCACAGCCCTTCCTGAGCATAGTCTCGGGCGACCGTTCGCTGAGAAACCGACCCATGAGCCGCATCGTGACGCCGCTCAAGCAGATGGGCGCGCAGGTGATGGGCCGCCAAGACGACTCGCTGGCGCCGCTCGCCATCAGGGGCGGCGAGCTGCGAGGCATCGACTACGAAATGCCCGTCGCCAGCGCCCAGCTCAAGTCCTGCCTGCTCATCGCGGGGCTTCACGCCGACGGCGAAACTGTGCTGCGGCAGCCGGCCGCCTCCCGCGACCACACAGAGCGCATGATCGCGGCGATGGGCGCGACAACCTGGGCCGACGGCCTGAGCGTGGGAGTGCGCGCCTCCGAGCTGACGGCGATGGACGTTAGCGTGCCCGCCGACATCAGCGGCGCCGCCTTCTGGCTCGTCGCCGGCGTCTGCCACCCCAACGCCAGCGTCCGCGTGAAGGGCGTGGGCTTCAATCCGTCGCGGACGGGCGTGTTGGACGTGCTCGACGAAATGGGCGCGGGCGTGCGCGTGGAGAACGTGCGGGAGGAGGCGGGCGAACCGCTGGCCGACCTGGTCGTCGAGTCCGGCAGCCTCCGGGGCGTCAGGATTGCCGGCGACGTGATCCCCAGGGTGATCGACGAGTTGCCGGTCCTCGCGCTCGCGGCGTGCTTCGCCGAGGGCACGACCATCATCGAGGACGCCGCCGAGCTGCGCGTGAAGGAGTCAGACCGCATTCGCGCCACCGTGGACGGACTGACGCGGCTGGGCGCGCGGGTGGAGGAGCGCCCGGACGGCATGGCGATAACTGGCGGCGCGGCCCTGAATGGTGCCGAGTGCGACAGCTACGGCGACCACCGCATCGCGATGACCATGGCCGTCGCCGGGCTGCTGGCGCGTGGCGAGACCGTCGTCACCGGCGCCGAAGCGGCCTCCGTCTCCTACCCCGCCTTCTGGGACACGCTGCTCGAGCTTAACCGGTCTTGAGCGCCGCTCCGCCCTCCGGCGACCGCCCTCTGTTGGTGGTGCTGTCCGGCCCGTCGGGCGTCGGCAAAGACGCCGTCCTGGAACGCATGAAACGGCTTGGAAGCCCCTACCACTTCGCCGTCACCGCCACCACGCGCCCCATGCGAGAGGGCGAACGCGAGGGCGAGCACTACCACTTCGTCGCGCGTGCCGAGTTCGAGCGCATGATAGCCCACGGCGAACTGCTGGAGTGGGCCGAGGTCTACGGCAACCTGTACGGCGTACCCAGGGCACAGGTGGACCGCGCTCTGTCCGAAGGGCGGGACGTCTTGGTGAAGGTGGACGTGCAGGGCGCGAAGACGATACGCGGCCTTGACCCGGAGGCGGTCTTGGTGTTTCTCGCTCCGCCGAGCATGGAAGAGCTGGCCCGGCGTCTCACGTCGAGGGGCACCGAGGCGGATGAGGCGATGAGGCTGAGGCTGAAGGAGGCCGAGGCCGAGATGGAAGCCGCCCCGCTGTTCGACCACGTTGTGGTGAACAGGCGCGACCGGCTGGACGTCGCGGTGCGTCAGATAGAGGCGCTGACGGCGGACGAGCGCCGCCGGGCGTCCACGTAGGGGGCGGATCCGACCGCGGCTAGCGGTTGCGGCGGCGGCGTTGCCGTCGCAGGCTGCGGGCGCGGTCCAAGCGGCCCTGCTCGCCCTTCGAACGGAAGAATCGCCGGTTCCTGAGTTCCCGCAGTATGCCCGAGCGCTGCATCCCGGTCTGGAACCTCTTTAGCAGGGCCTCCGGATCTTCTCCATCGCGGATCACTACGTGCGTCAAAACACTCTCCTTGAGACCTGTAATTCGTAACAGGGAGTATAGCACACGCCCCGCGGCGATGTCAGGCGCGGCGAGGACGTGCAGCGTGGCGTTACGGAAGTGGTGGTGCAATCGTGCCAGTGGGCTGTTGGATAGTAGGTTGCACGGCGGCGTTTCCGCATGTAGTGAGAGGGCGCAGACCATCTGATGATGAACAGACCAAATACATCGCGGTTGCTGCGTCGTTTTGCACTCGAGGGCCGCATGATCCGAAGAAGACTCAGGCACCGCTGGAGGAACTATCTCGTCCAATGCGGGTTGTGCGCATTGTCACTCCTGATCATTATGCTAGTCGTCAACGTGGTCCTTCAAGCCGCCATCGTCGTCGCGATTGCGTCCACTGCCTTAATTTGTCTTCGTAATGCCCCACAGCCAGGCATCGGCTCCCAGGAGAGTTGTGGGCGGCCACGTGGTCGCGGTGATTGTAGGCACCGTGCTCTCCATGCTCCATCTCGTTCCGGTGTTCGGAGAGCAGGCTTCCGGGTCTCACTTGGCCGGCGACCTCATGGCTGTGATAGCGGTCGGCCTGAGCATCTTTCTCATGGTCACAACCAAGACCGAGCACCCTCCCGCCGCAGGCATGGCCCTTGGACTTGTCGTCGGTGGATGGGCCCTGTCGACGGTCCTGCTTGTGCTCTTCGGAGCCATCATCCTCTCCGTCTCGCACATGGCCATGCAGCGAAGGCTGAGAAACCTGTTCTAAGGAAACTCTACTCCTCCACGATGGGCTGCGCGATTATCCACAGGCTGGTGGCCGTGTATAGCACCATCAGCAGCAGCATGGGAAGCTGCCCGCGCAGCGCGCGTCCCCGGTGCGCCACCCTGCGCATCGACACCAGGTGCGCCAGGTAAACTGACACCACGTGCCCCGCCACTATCGCCGCCACGGACACGTACCACGCCACCCGCGCGTTGATTATGGCTATGTTCACCCTGTAGTCGGCGGTGCCCAACAGGTCCCAGCCGTGGCCGAACGGGTCCGACAGCAACGGTATTACTGTCTGGCCGGAAATCAGCAGCAGCGACAGGTAGTGCGCCAGGTTGTAGGCCAGCGCGATCGGCACCAGCGTCAGCACGTACCCCTTCGCCACGCCCGCGACGCCCTCCGGATCGCCGGACAGCCGGGCGACCGCCCACGAGAACGCCGCGTAGACGACCACGAACAGCGCCGGCACGACCAGCAGCCCCAGCGTGTCGATGGTGCCGACCACGTTGGGGCCGAGCACCGACACCTCGTCGTACACCGCGGTCTGGACGCTGACCCAGGCCGGCGTCTCCTGCAAGCCGTCGAACGACACAATCGCCAGCGCCAGCAGCACGAAGGCCGTCAGGCCCATGCTGGCGCGGTGCGGGTTGGCCAGGCCCACGGCCCATGGCCGCAGGTTGAATTCGCGCCGCGACCGGTCCGCGCGCTCGAAGCACTCGTAGCAGTCCACACAATCCGGCCCGCACGCCCACCTGCACCGCGAGCAGGCGCTGCGGTCGGCGGCCCTCACCTCCGTTGGTGAGAAGCGGGCGAATATGCCGAACAGCACGCTGAACACCTCGCCGCGGCTTAGCCAGGTGTGCTTGCCGAACGCGGCCATGCCCATCCACGTCACCAGCGAGTAGGCGATGATCAGCTGCCCCAGGCTCCCGGGCAGCGTCGCGCTCGCGTACACGTTCTCCAGCCACGCGAACATGAGCAGCAGCGCCGCGGCGGGCCACACGTCCAGCCGGTCTGGATACACGAACAGCCCGCGGCCGTCCCAGCCAAGCAGGCGCTCGGCCCACTCGTAGGTTGTCTTCCACGGGTTCACCAGCACCCACAGGTTGCCGAACAGCGCCGACACGTAGCCCATGCCGACCCACCACACTATCCAGACGAAGGTCGGCGCGAGCACCTCCAGCGGGCGCCCGTTGCCGAAGAAGCACGTGGCCAGCACCAGGCCGAACACGGCCACGGACAGCAGCCGCAGGCCGAAAAGCGTAACCGGGCCGGCGAGCGCCGCGGGAAGCCCGCGGACCGCCAGCAGGTTCAGGCGGGGATAGCCGTGCTCACCCTCGCCGCGCCGCACGAACAGCCCGATGACGACGAAGGAGAGGGCGACGGTGACGGCGCCGCCGACCAGGAAGTAGCTGAGGGGTATCGGAAGGTCGTAGCGCTCGCCGAAGGCGTGCGCGCGTGCCGTGGCGGCAAAGCCGACCAGCCCCAGCCCAGCGGCGAGCGCCGCCGTGGTGATGTTGCGAAATTGCATTGGCGGTTTCCTGTCTCCTCCCGGAGCCTGCGGGCGGTTTGCGGACCGCCCCTGCGTGTGCGGTCCGCGGCGCGCCGCGTGCGCCTACCGGGGGCGCACCTCAAGCACGCCGAGCGACACCTCCTCGCCCTCGCTGTCCGCCTCGGCCGTCACGGCGGGCGGGTCGCCGCTCGCGACGCGCTGGCGTTGCTCCGCGGTGTTCGTCCACATTATCATCGTGCCCGGCTGCACGCTCAGCATCGCGGGCGAGAAAGAGCCGTCCTCCATGATGGCGACCTCAGCCCGCTCCGACGTCTCGGCGTCTGCGCTCACCATTATCGAGGCGGTCATCTCGTGGTTCATGTGGTTGTGGTACGGAATCATCTGCCCGTCAATGCCGTCCATCACATAGTAGCTGAAGCTGTCGCCCTGCTGCAGCGTGTCGGATTCGAACATCACGCCGTGCTCGGTGGCGTGCGAGTGGGAGCCCTGGCCGCCGTCCGTGCCGGGGTGGAATGTGATGCTGAACCTACCGGTGGCGTAGGCGTCGAAGCTCAGCGTAGCGGCCTCGCCGGCTGTAAGTCCGGCCTCCACGTCGTAGCCGTGCAGGTGGAAGCTGCCGTCCTCGTCGGTCTCCACAACAAACGAGACTCGGTCATCTTGCTTGACGACGAGCTCGCCCTCGTCGATGGCAAGCTGTCTTTCGTTTATGGTAAGTCCGAACTGCAGCGATTCCGGGTCTCCGCCGCCACACGCGGCCAGGGCCAGCGCGACGGCGAGCGCCGGCAACGGCCACAGGGCCGACCTGATACTGTTGTTAAACAAGATTGTTCTCCTTGTCGAGGCGGCCGGCGAGAGCCGGCCCGCATTGGGCACGGGGGCCATGCTCCCGTTGACTTGTCGGGTTACGATCGTCTTCTGCCCCTGCTCCTCTCGCGGAGAAATGCGCGCAGCGAAAATCCCAGAGCGGCCACAAAGGCCACAAGCGCCATTATGGTGACGATTCCGATGAGCGGGCTCTGCGTTCTCACCTCGATGGGGAATCGCGCCGTACCCTCTCCATTCGGTCCGCTCACCGACACGGTGAACTGCCAATCGCCCTGCCTGTCCACGAACGTGTTGATGTCGTAGAATGCGGGATCATCGGCGTTGTGCTCCGCCCGCAGCGGCCCTATCTCGACCGCGTCGGACTCCGGGCCGGCTCCGGTCACGCTGACCTCGGCGTCCAGGACAGGCTCGTCGTCAGGCGGGGCCGCAATCGTCATCGTGACGTGCAGGTTTCCGACGACCGGGTTGTCCGGGATGGTGCCGACCGACAGCCGGTACGGGCCGGCGGTGTGGCTCTCGAACCGGATCACGCGCCCGTTGGCGTGCGCCGTCGCGAGCGGAACGGCGAGCATCGCCGCGGCCGCGATAAACCACACTGCCAGGAGCCTGCGATTTGGCTCAGACCACATGAAAACTCGCTTCTCACTCGCTTGCGCCGGACTGGGCGGACTCACTCCATGCCGCCGTGCCAGCCGCAAAGTCTACGGGCCTCGCAAAAGCGGGATGGGGAATCTACCCTTTCTTCGCAATTCGGAGCGCCCACCGGAGGGCGGGCACGCCGGTCTCGATTCCTTTTCCGAAGCTGAGACCCGCGAGGAAGGCTCCAAAAAGCCCTCATTGCGGGGCCCGCGCGCGCATCGCCGGGATGCAGGGACTAGGAAAGCATCCGCGGCGGCTTGTCGGGCGGTGGCGTCGCTTCGGAGCGCAGTCGCGCCGTGGGGGGAATCGGCAGGTTGAAAAGGGAGGATGGCTCGAAATACACGAACGCCGTCGCGCCGTCACGGTCCATCACCACGTTCGTAACGCCCGCAAAGCCCGCGTCGCGGTCCAGCAGCGCCACCACGCCGCGCGGTGCGTCCGGCGTAAGCGGACGCGCGTGGTCGTGCGTGTCCGGGGCGGTGTAGTCGTGAACGTGAGGCCGCGCGGCCCCGAGGTGAGTGTGTGTGGGGTCGCGCTCCACGTAGTGATGGTCGAGCAGCGGCCCGACCGATGACAGCACCAGCAGCGCCGACAGCGACACCACCAGGAAGTAGGCGTGGAATCGTCTCATCGAGGCAATTATACCACCTGTCGCCCGTGCGACGCCCGTCCACGCAGCGTTATGCCCGCTACTCGACTTGAGCATATGCCCATCCCGCAATATAATGTCCCCACAGTCCCCTCGTTTCGCACACGGCAACCACAGCAAGGAGGGTCCCCGCCATGCAAAAGCAAGACATCGCGTTGCTACCACACCTTTTGCGCCGCGCCGGCTTTGGCGCGACGCCTGACGAGCTGGAACGCTTCGCCAACATGGGATACGAAGCGACCGTCGAGGAGCTGCTGCATCCCGAGAACATGCCGCCCGCCCTCGAGGACGAGGACCTCATCCGGCGCTACCACGTCGACCAGAACGGCCTGCTCATCGTGGACAGCTGCCAGGCGTACCTCGTGTACCGGATGGTCAACACGCGCCGCCCGCTCGAGGAGAAGGTCGCTCTCTTCTGGCACGGCATATTCGCCACCGGATACACCAAGCTCAACCAGCCAAAGGCGATTCTCAACCAGATCGAGATGTTCCGCAGGCACGGCCTGGCCCGGTTCCGGGACCTGCTAATCGAGCTTTCCAGAGACCCAGCGATGATCTTCTGGCTCGACAACAAGGACAACCACAAGGGCGCCGTAAACGAGAACTACGGCAGGGAGATCCTGGAGCTGTTCTCTATGGGCGTAGGCAATTACACCGAGGACGACGTGCGGCAGTGCTCCAGGGCCTTCACCGGCTGGACCATCCGCAACGCCGCCCATCACACCGTGCGCACGGCGCAGGACTCGGTCTGGCCCTACGGCCGCCTGGACTGGCAGTACGAGTACCGCGGCGACGACCATGACGACGGCGAAAAGACGTTCCTGGGCCGGCAGGGCGCGTTCGACGGCGAGGACGTTATCGACATCATCTGCGAGGAGCCGGCGACCGCCCGCTTCATCTCGCGGCACCTGTACAACTTCTTCGTCGCCGACGAGCCCCAGGTGCCCGCGTGGGACACCTTGCCGCCGAGGGACCCCGCCGCGATCGACACACTGGTTGACGCCTACTTCGAGAGCGGCGGCGACATTCGCGCCATGCTCCGCACCCTGTTCAACTCCGACTTCTTCAAGAGCGCCCAGTTCGCGAAAGTGAAGAGCCCGGCGGAGATGGTCGTCGGCGCCGCGCGGCAGTCCGGCGGCTTCGCCTTCCCAGAGGTGGAGGACATTCAGCTTGCGCTTGAGACCGGCAACATGGGCCAACTGCTCGTCGACCCGCCCAGCGTGGAGGGATGGCACACCGGCCCGGAGTGGGTCACCACCGCGAGCCTCGTCAATCGCGTCAACTTCGCCGTAAAGCAGTTCGCCGACGAGACGAAGCCGGGCGTAAGGTCCATCATCGAGCGCGTCCAGGCGCGCGGGGCGGGCCTCACGCCCGAGCAGCTCGTGGATAGCTGCCTGGAGATTATAGGGCCCATGGACGTCTCGCCTCGCACCCGGGAGCAGCTTGTGGCGCACGCTTCGGACACCAACGGCGGCGGCGAATCGGCAGACCGCGTGAAAGAGTTGCTACAGCTCATCGTCGCCACTCGCGAATACCAGATGGCCTGAGAGGGGTGCTTCCGAAATCCCTTCCCCCTTGATGGGGGAAGGTGAGGATGGGGGTGACAGCTCCACGCCAACGCCTTCACCCTCACCCTCACCTCAATCCTCTCCCATCGAGGGAGAGGAGGCCAATGTGAAATCACCCTGAGGTCAGGAGGCGCGCCATGCTCACCACCGACCAACTTTACAATTACAGCCACACCATAGGCATGTACGCGCTGCTGGGGCGCGGCTTCAACAACCCCGTAGACATGGCCTTTGGCAAAGAGGGCCTGCTGTACGTGCTCAACCGTGCCGGCCCGGAGGTCTCGGCCAGGATGCCCTACAAGCGCGTCACCATCTGCACCGTGGACGAGCAGTACCTGGGCGAGTTCAGCAGCGGCGGCGTTGAGGACGGCCAGATGATGTGGCCCTCGTCGATCGCCATAGACCGCGACGGGAACGTGTACGTGTCCGACGAGGCGCTGCAGCGTATCACCATCTTCGACTCCCGCGGGCGCTACCTGGACAAGTGGGGCGCCAGGGGGAGGGCAGACGGCGAGTTCAATCGGCCGTCGGGCATCGCCTTCGACGCCGAAGACAACCTGCTCGTCACCGACAGCCTCAACTGCCGCGTGCAACGCTACACCCGCGAGGGGCGTTTCCTGGAGTCCTGGGGCCGCCCGGGGCGCGCGGACGGCGAGTTCAACCTGCCCTGGGGTATCCACGTGGACGCCGAGGGCGGTGTTCTCGTGGCCGACTGGCGCAACGACCGCGTGCAGCGGTTCGACGCCGGCGGAAGCCACACGGCCACCTACGGCGCGCCGGGAGACGCCGACGGCCAGTTCAACCGGCCCGCGGGCGTCACCACCGACGCGGACGGCAACGTGTACGTGGCCGACTGGGGCAACGAGCGCGTGCAGTTGCTGGACCCCGACGGAGGCTTTCTTGCCAAGCTGCGCGGCGAGTCCGGCATATCCAAGTGGGGCCACGAGTACTTCGAGGCCAACACCGAGGAGCTGCGCGAGCGGCAGAATTCGAACATGGATCCCGAGCTGGGCCCAATAGCGCAAGGCAGCTCGCGCGAGGAGTCGGCCAACGTGGAGAAGCTCTTCTGGGGTCCCACCGCCGTGAAGGTGGACGACGAGGGCAGGCTCTTCGTCGTGGAAAGCTGCCGGTTCCGCATCCAGGTGTACCAGCGCGCGTAGGATCGGCCCTCACGCCAGCCGCCTCTTCAGCGTCTCGAACCGCTCGCGCCGAAACGCCTCCTGCGGAGACCCCTCGTAGACATGGGCTAATAGTGCCGCCGTCTCCAGCCGGTACAGCGCGTAGGCTTCGGTGTTTCGCTCCACCCTTCCGAATACGGCCTCGTAGCCGGCCCGGAAGTCGGCGTCCAGACCAACGCCCTCGTCGACCCTCGCGAGATCGAACGCGGGATCTCCGGCCAGCGAGTTGGCCGCATCGACGATGCCGGTTATGCTGAGCGAGCCGCCCCCCAGCGTCCCCAGCAGCCCGCCCATCTCTCGCGCCGCACCGCGGCGTTGAACTGCGGACGCGAGGAGGAGCAGCTCGTCCAGCGGGCTTCCGGACAGATACGTGAAGAAGGCGAATGGGAATCCCAGCGCGGCCTCACTCCGCTCGAAGTGGATTGGCCTGGGAACCGGAAGGTTGGGGAGTAGCCGGTAGAACTCTATCTCGTCGGCGAGTATTCTGCCCCAGTCAATCCGGCCAAGATAGGCCGAAACCTCGTTTCTCTGGCCGCGGAAGACAACGGACTCCGCGTCGTGGAAGTCGATGCGACGCACGTCGAAGACGAACCCGGTCTTGAGGAGCTGAATGTCTCGCACCGTCCGTCCGGGAAACGCGGCGGCGACTGCCGCCTCAACCTCATGACGCTCTATCAGGGCTGGCCGCCGTATTACGCCAGGCGCCCGAACTCGCTCCTGTAGTACACCAGCGGGCCGCCACTGTCGTTCAGCCTGACCTCGTCGACCTCGCCCACGAATATGGTATGGTCTCCGGCCACGTGATCGGCCACCACGCGGCAATCCAGGCTCGCCAGGCTGTCTTCGATGACGGCGGCTCCCCGTTCGGTGAAGCTTAGCGGAATATCGAGGGATGCGTCGCGCCGCTCAGGGGGAAGGGCGAAATACTCGGCTATCCCCTGCTGATCGACGTTGAGGATGTTGATGCAGAAGCGGCGGCTTTCGGAGATGTGCTCGTGGCTGTGGCGGTTGTGGCCCACGCATACAAGTGCGAGCAGGGGATCCATGGAAACCGAGCAGATACCCTGGGCTGTCATGCCGTGAACGCCGCCATCGCGTTCGATGGACGTCACCACCGACACGCCGGTTGCGAAACTGGCCCATGCCTGTCGAAATTGCTCGGAGTCAACCAACGCGGCACCTCACGCGTGTTAGTTGTCGCTGGGGCCGCGAATACGTCCCGTGGCCGGGGCGCGACGGCCTCAATCTACACAAAAGCGGCTCGCGCCGGGCAAGCGGGGCCGGTCTATTCGTCCTCCACGCCCTGCTCTTTGAGAAAGTCGAGCGCTTCCTGCACGTTGGTTATCTGCTCGGCCTGCTCATCAGAAATCTCGAGCTGGTTGCCGTCGGTGCTGAACTCCTCCTCGAACGCCATTATGAGCTCCACCAGGTCCAGGGAATCGGCGTTGAGGTCTTCTGTGAACGAAGAGCCGAGTTCTACTTCCTCAAGCTCCACGGCGAGCTTGTCAGCGACCAACGTCCGAACGCGCTCGAGAACTGTTGCCATTTTGGCACCTCCAAGGCTGGAAAGCAGCTAAAGTCTGGTTTGAGATGTGCGCCCGGGCCGCCTGTGGGCGCCAGCGGCGCCTGGGCGATCCGCGCGTGTCAGGCCCCCACCCTTTCCATCAGAGAGCCAAGCACGCCATTCACGAATTTGGGCGAGTTGTCGGAGCCGAAAGCCCTCGCCAGATCCACCGCCTCGTTTATGGCCACTCTTGGGGGCGTCTCACCGCCAAACATTATCTCATAAATCGCCACGCTTAGTATATTTCTGTCCACGAGCGCCATCTGGTGAATGGGCCACGTCGGGGCCAGCTCGGCGATTGGCGCGTCGATCTGTTCTTTGTGGAGGAGTACGCCCTGTACCAGGCCCCGCGCGTACTCCTCCGCCTGCTTGGTCAGGCCGAGCTCGGCGGTAACGTTCGCGAAGGCCTCGTAGGGGTCGTGTGCGACGGCGCTCGCCTCGTACAGCGCCTGCAGCGCGGCCACACGCGCCATGCGTCTGCCGCTGGGCCGGTCGCGTACCCTGCGCGCGTCAGTGGACATGGCACACTGATTGGTCAGGCAACGATTCTGTCAATACGCTCCGTGTGGCTCGCCCGGGCCGCGGTCCGCTAGTTGGCGTGCAGTTTCAGTATGGAGTCGATGTCGCCCACGCTCGACACGTTGGCGCGCTTGTTGATGCGCTTGATCATGCCGCCGAGCGCCCGGCCCGGGCCGATCTCGAGGAAGTCCACGATTCCCGAGCCTATCATGTGGTCGACGGTGCGCTTCCACTGCACACAGCCGCAGATCTGCGCCGCGAGCTCCTGCTTCACGCTCTCAGCCGTGGTGAGGGGCTTGCCCGTGAAGTTGGCCACTATGGGCACCTGCGGGTCTTTGAAGTTGAGCTTGTCTATGGCCTCTATGAGCCCCGCGCGGGCCGGTTTCATGAGGCCGGAGTGGAACGCGCCGCCTACACTGAGGGGCACTACCCTACTTGCGCCGCGCGCGGTCGCGAGATCGAGCGCCATGGCGACCGCTATCCGCTCGCCGCTGATGACGATCTGCTCGGCGGTGTTGATGTTGGAGACGTATGTGCCCGTCTCCCTCGCTATCTCCTCGATAGTCATCTCGTCCAGGCCAAGCACCGCTGCCATGGTGCCCGGGTTGCTCTCGCAGGCCTCCTGCATCAGCAGGCCCCGCGTCCTCACCAGCTGGGCGGTTTCGGCCACGTCGAGCACGCCTGCCACGGCCAGGGCGGTGTACTCGCCCAGGCTGTGACCCGCCATCAGCAGAGGTTGGGGCATGAGCTCCTTGCCGAACTTCTCTTCCATCGCCCTCATGCAGGCCAGGCTTACGGCCATGATGGCCGGCTGGGCGTTGACCGTCTGGCGAAGCTCGTCCTCGGGGCCGTTGAACATAAGCTCCGCGAGCGGCCGCTCCAGCGCATCGTCCACCTGCCGGAAAACCTCGCGCGCGGCGGGCGAGCGGTCGAACAGCTCGCGGCCCATGCCGACTGCCTGCGCGCCCTGGCCCGGAAACAGAAACCCAATCTTGGGCGCGTTGGCATCCGTCTTGAGTCTCAGTGTCATGTGTGCCTCCTGCGTTACTCAGATGGGACTGAGCTCGGTCGCGGCCCCCCAGGGCCGGCCGGCTAGCCGGCCACGGCCACCTGCCGGCCGTTGTAATAATTGCAGTTTGGGCAGGCCCGGTGGGGAAGTTTGGGCAATCGGCATTGAGGGCAATCCGAAAGTGTGACGGGACTTAGGCCGAAGTGGGCCGTGCGGCCGCCTTTGCGTTTCTTCGAGTGCTTCTTCTTTGGCAGTGGTGGCATTAGGGGATCTCCAGGTCTGAATTGGCGTCGAGGCGACGGCGGGTGGGCGTAAAGCCGGTCGCCGGAACGGTCCGGATCAGTCGTCGCCTCCAGTCGAAACCATCTTCAGCAGCGCATCCCACCGCGGGTCGGTCGGGGGCGGCCCACAGGAGCACGCGGCCTCGTTCAGGTTCGCGCCGCAACGGGTGCACAAGCCCGCACAATCGTCGCCGCACGTCGGCTTCATGGGAATACTAAGGTAAGAATACTGCCTCACGGCCTCCGTGATGTCAAGGATTTGGTCGGAGCCGATGAAGAATCCATCCTCCTCGCTCTCCAACCAGGGTCCGATCACCGCGCCGTCCGACTGTGCGGCAAACTCGTCGTCTATCGTAATGGACACCGGCTGGTGGTACTCGCATAGGCATCTGCTGCACTGGCAAACCGCCGCCGTATCGAGCCGGCCGTTCACCCAAACACCCCTGTCGGTGCGCATCAGCCTCAAACGGCCGAACACGCGGCCTGCGGGCACGCCGCCCGTCTCCGGTTGCGCCGGCTCATCCACCTGACAGTGGCGGGTGGAGCCGATGCCTTCTTTCATCAGTTGTGCAATGTTGAACAGCATCGTAACCGCCTCCGCCCGCGCTATCCCGCTGCACATATATGAACTGCATATATATAATAGGACATTTTAGGGCTGCGGCTACTTTGTGTCAAGTTTCACACAACGCGAAACAGGGTCTTTCGATTGTCCCATCCTGTCACCCTGAGCGTAGCCGAAGGGTCTGAGATGCTTCGACAGGCTCAGCATGACATGGCGGGAAAATGCCGCAGGTGGCATGATAATCGAAAGACCCTGCAATGCGAAGAGGCTGTGTAGGACGATACAGACTCCCATTCCGCTACCCCTCTTGAACGCTACGCACATCCGTGCTATTCTGCTCGCGGCGAAGGACTGACCCCACCAACCGGCGCCCACGTACGGGGCCCACGGACGGGGCCCTTGGCGCCCCCGGCCCACCTGTCTAATTTGCGCCACATTTCGCTGCATTCATACCTGGATACATGCCCGCTAGCGCCTCAAGCCGCGGCGCAACGACAACGCTCCCAGCTAGGAAATGTTACAGAATGAGTCAAAATGAGACAGAAATCGCGATTTTCCCCGCCCACAGGCGGCCTGCGGCCCTCCCACACCTGCCCATGCCGGCCCTCTATGCCGCCAACTAACCTTACACAGGCTCCGGTTGCGAAGTCCTGGTGTAGGCGTCCCGCCAGTTGGCCTGTGCTACAATTGAAGATGGCCGGCGCTGGCGGTCGAAGCCCCTACTCCGGCGCACAAGTCCTAAATTACGACAGTGGCCGCGCACGCCCCGAACCACTACGCTGCGACAACATGACGGCGCTTCTGCAAGCCAACAACTTGACCAAACACTACGGCGCGACGGTCGCGCTCGACGGCGTTAGCTTCGAGGTCTCGGAAGGCATCACCGGCCTGCTCGGCGCGAACGGCGCCGGCAAGAGCACGGCCATCAAGCTGTTCCTGGGCCTGCTGCGCCCCACGCAGGGCGAGGCAACGGTGCTGGGCGAGGAGCCCTATCGCAACGTGAGCGTTCGCGAGCGGCTGGGCTACATGCCCGAGCACGATTGCCTGCCCGACAACGTGACCGGCGCGGAGTTCCTCTCGCACATGGCCCAGCTCAGCGGACTGCCACCGTCGGAGGCGCGCACCCGCGCCGCGGACACCCTGCGACACGTGGGCCTGGACGAGGAGCGCTACCGCCCTATCGGCGAGTATTCCACCGGCATGAAGCAGCGCGTCAAGCTGGCCCAGGCCCTGGTCCACGACCCGGTTCTTGCGCTGCTGGACGAGCCGACCGCCGGACTGGACCCCGCCGGGCGCGACGAGATGCTGGACCTGGTGCGGCGCATAGGCACGCAGTTCGGCATAAGCATCGTGCTGTCCACCCACCTGATGGGCGACGTGGAGCGCACGTGCGACCGTATTGTGGTGCTGGACGCGGGATCCCTGATGGAGCAGGGCGACGTCAAGGGCTTCACCCAGGACACGCAGATGCTGTTCATCGAGGTGGACGACAAGCGGGACGAGGTGCTGGCGGCGCTCGGCGACCGGGGCTTGGCGGTGCAGCCGATGGGGGCGGGCATCATTGCCGAAAACCTCACCGACGAGCAGTTCGACGACGTGCGCGACGCCATCGTCGAAACGGGCGCACGGCTGCGCAGGCTGGCGCCGCGACGCCGGCAGCTCGCGGACATCTTCAGGGGCGAGCAGCCGTGACCCAGGCCCGGGGCGAAGTCTTCGACATTGGCTACCAGCGCTACGCCGGCGTGCGCGAGGGCCGCGTCCGCGCGCTGAAGACGCTGTGGAGCAACGGCGTACGAACCTCGCTCGGTATCGGGCGGGGGCTCTTCGCCAAGATCATTCCCGGCATGGTGTTCCTGATGCTGATGATTCCCGCGCTGGGATTCCCGGTGCTGAACGCCATGCTCGGCGAAGCCGCCGAATTCGTGGACCTCATCCCGGGCCAGGACGAGTACTACACCTGGTTCGCGTTCGTGTTCATACTCTTCGCGGCCATCGTCGGGCCCGAACTGCTCATTGGCGACAAGAGGAGCGGTGTAATCAACCTGTACCTGGTGCGCCCGCTCACCACCACCGACTACGTGCTTGGCAGGTGGCTGGCGTTCTTCAGCGTCGCGTTCGCGATGCTGCTCATCCCGCAGCTTACGCTGTTCGTGGGACTGGTGCTGGGCGCCGAAAACCAGGTGGACTACATACGTGAGAACTGGGCCAACCTGCCGCGCTCGGCCGCGGCGGGCGCGGCGCTGGCGGTGTTCGCAGCAACCCTCACGCTTGGCGTGTCCGCGTTCGTGGGGAGGCGCGCCATCGCCTCCGTGTTCGTTATCGGCCTGGTGCTCATAACCTCTGCCGTATCGAGCATCGCCATGGAAGAGATGACTTCCGAAAACGAAAAGTGGCTCGCGCTCCTATCGATCAGCGACTACCCCGTGTACGTCAACGACATCATCTTCGGCAGAGAGTTCACCGGAGCCGTAAGCGGCGCCGCCGCTACCGTCAAGGACCTGCCGGACTACGTGGTGTGGGCGGCGTTCTCGCTGAGCGTGGCGCTGCCGGCAGCCCTGCTGTGGGGGCGCTACCGGAGGTTCGCGCTGTGACCGCCGACCGGGGCCGCCCCACCATATCCGTCAGCCACGTTTCGAAGTGGTATGGCAACGTCGTCGCGATAAGCGACGTGTCCTTTGGCGTGTTTCCGGGCATTACGGGGCTGCTGGGGCCGAACGGGGCCGGCAAGACGACGCTGCTGCGCATGATGGCCGGCCTGTCGCGGGTGTCGGAGGGCGAGATAAGCGTACTGGACGAGCCGGTGCGCACCAATCCGCAGATCTACCGCAGGATAGGCGTGATGCCGGAGCACGACGCCCTGTACCCGTTCTACACCGGCCGCGAGTTCGTTGAGCTTTCCGCGCGATTGCACGGGCTCCCGGACGTGGCCGATGCGGC
This sequence comes from Dehalococcoidia bacterium, assembly GCA_965226695.1. Taxonomy (GTDB): domain Bacteria; phylum Chloroflexota; class Dehalococcoidia; order Lucifugimonadales; family CATOSD01; genus CATOSD01. The sequence goes on along the minus strand of OZ245405.1, from coordinate 550,323 downwards.
GAGCAGGGCGATCGACATGGCCAACCTGGGCGACGCGCAGGGGCGCAAGGTGGGCGGCTACTCGCGCGGCATGAGGCAGCGCATTCGCCTCGCCGCGTCGCTAGTGCACAACCCCGAGGTGCTGCTGCTGGACGAACCGCTCAACGGCACCGATCCGCGCCAGCGAATAGAGTTTCACAGCCTGCTTCAGCGATTGTCCGACGAGGGCCGCACCATCCTGATATCGTCCCACATCCTGGAAGAGGTGGAGACCCTGGCCGGCAGCATACTGCTCATGGTGAGCGGCAAGCTGGCGGCGGCGGGTGACTTTCACGCGATTCGCGAAAAACTGGACGAGCGGCCGTACAAGGTGCTGATCGAGTGCGACAGGCCGCGCGTGCTGGCCGCCGCGCTGGTTGCGCTCGACGTGGTCGAGTCCGTCGCCTTCGAGCCTGGCGGCGCGCTGGTGACCCTGAGCAAGAGCGTAGCGGAGTTGCAGCGCACGGTGCCGCGGTTGGCGCAGAGCGAGCATGTGCGCCTTACGCGCCTGGAGCCGCTGGACGATTCGCTGGAGAGCGTGTTCGGCTACCTGGTGGAGGCGTAACTTGGGCGCGGTGTTTCGGCTGTCCATGCGCCAGATGGCGAGCCGGTGGCGGCTGACGCTGATAATGTTGCTGGCCACGCTGCCCGCGCTGATCGTGGCGTGGGCGGCCTGGAACGGCGACGGCGGAGTGGACGCCGACCTCGTGGAGGTCCTTATCGAGCAGCTCATTGTCGGCGTGGTGCTGCCCATCGTCACACTCGCGTTGGCGACGACCGCCTTCGGCAACGAGATAGAGGACAGGACGCTGGGCCTGCTGGCCACAAAGCCCCTGGCGCACTGGCGCATCGCGCTGCCGAAGCTGCTGGCGTCGGTCGCTCTCGCCGCGCCTCCGCTGATCGCGGGCGCGCTGGTGGCGATGCTTATCGCCTTCGAGGGCGACGTCCGGCCCGCGCTGTCGGTGTGCGCCGGCATCCTGTGCGGCGTATTTGCATACTCCGCCATCTTCACCTGGGCGGGCGCGATCACAAGTCGCGCGCTGGGCTTCGCACTGGTCTACGTCTTCCTCTGGGAGGGCCTGCTGGCGGGCTTCCTGGAGGGCATACGCTACCTGAGCGTGGGCGCATACACGCGGGCCATCGCCTACGCCCTGGACAAGGACGCGCTGGAGATGCTGGGCGACCGGGCCATAGAGTTCGAGGCGGCACTTGTCGGGGCCGCCCTGGTTACGGCCGCCTTCTTCTTGCTGACCGCGCTCAGGCTACGCAGAATGGAGATACCGTAGGGCGCGTCCCAAAGTCCCTTCCCCTTTGGCAGGGGAAAGTATAGGGTGCGTCTCCAAAGTCCCTTCCCCCTTGATGAGGGAAGGTTAGAGCTAGCCCCGTACTCGATACGGGGATGGGGGTGACAAACTCATGAGCTACGAGCAGATATTGACCGAGATCAATGGCAGGGTGGGAATCATCACCATGAACCAGCCCCAGAGGCTTAACCCCATGTCATCCACGATGACGCGCGAGATGGGCGAGCAGATGTCAGCCTGGAACGAGGACCCGCAGGTCGGCGCCATGGTGATTACGGGCGCCGGCCGAGGCTACTCGTCGGGGGCGGACATCAGCAGCTTCGAGCAGACGGTGAGCGAGGGCAGCGGCAACGGCGCGCCGCCGCCCATCGGCGAGGACTGGCTCTCGCTGGTGCGCCGCTCCAAGCCCATCGTGTGCGCCATCAACGGCGTCGCCGTCGGCATGGGCATCACCACCACGCTGCCCTGCGACGTTCGCGTCGCCGGCGAGGGCGCGCGCATGTCGTTCCGCTTCGTGCGAATCGGCCTGACGCCCGAGTACGCGAGCACACACTACCTTGTGTACCTGGTTGGCCTGGGCCAGACGATGGAGCTGATGCTCACCGGCAAGTTCATCGACGCGCAAGAGGCCAAGAGCATAGGCCTGGTGAACCACGTGTACCCGGCGGAAACGATGCTGGACGAGGCCGTGGCGCTGGCGCAGGAGATCGCGTCCAACCCCGAGTGGCAGCTTTCGCAGACCAAGCGGCTGATCCACGACCACTACATGGAGCGGGACGTCGAGGCGGTGCGGCGCATAGAGTCCGAGATATTTCGCGAGTCGCAGTTCACCGCGTCCCACAAGGAGGCGCTGATCGCGTTCCGCGAGCGCCGCGAGCCGCGCTACCACTAGCGGAGCGCGCCGGATGTCCGCCATGATTGACGACAAGAGACCCGTCATAGGCCTGACCATCAACACCGCCGACTACGCGAAGGAGTACGCGGCAGCCATCGAGCGGAGCGGCGGCAGGCCGTGGCTCATTCTGCCCGGCCACGACCTCTCGCCCAGAGACACCGCGGCGCGCATGGACGGGCTGCTGGTGTGCGGCGGCGAAGACATTCACCCGCGGCGGTACGGGCAAGAGCCGCAGGCCGGCGTCGAGTTGACGCTGAACGAGGCGCGCGACGACATAGAACTGCCGGTGCTGGAGGCCGCGCTCGAGGCCGACCTGCCCACGCTGGGCATCTGCCGGGGAATGCAGGCGCTCAACGTGGTGATGGGAGGCAAGCTGGTGCAGCACGTCGACAACCACAGCGGCACGGTGGACGGCGACAAGCGCGTGTCCGACTACCATCGCATCTTCATCACGCCCGGCAGCAGGCTCGCGTCGGTGGTAGGCTCCGGCGGCTTCGTGCGCGTCAACAGCATCCACCACCAGGCAGTCGGCGAGGCGCAGAAAGCGCCCGGTCTGATGGCGTCGGCCTACTCGCTCGAAGACGGCTACGTCGAGGCGTTGGAGAGTCCAGACCACGGCTGGGTATTGGCCGTGCAGTTCCACCCGGAGCGGCGCGGGGAGATTCCGCCGCACTTCGACAGGCTGTTCGACAGGCTGGTGGCGCACTCGGCCGAGCGCGCCGCCGGGTAGGGCGCCGAAATCCCCTCTCCCTCGATGGGAGAGAAGTCCGCTTACTGGGCGGTCGCGCCCCCGTCGATGACCAGTTCACTGCCGGTCATGAACGACGCCTCGTCGGACGCCAGGAACAACACCCCGTTGACCACCTCTTCAGGACGGCCCGCGCGGCCCAGTGGAATGTTCGCGAGGCGTTCCTGGCGCATCTCGGGGCTCGTGTATACCATCGCGAGCATGTCGGTGTCGATGGGGCCGGGGTGCACCGAGTTCACCCGGATGCCCTCCCCGGCGTACTGGATGGCGGTCGCCTTTGTGAGCAGCCGAACCGCGCCCTTGGAGGCGTTGTAGGCCGCCGCGCCGCCACCGACCAGGCCGGCGGTGGAGGAGATGTTGACGATCGAGCCGCCGCCGGCCCTGCGCATCGCGGGAATGGCCGCCTTGGTGCCCAGGAACACGCCCTTGGCGTTCACGTCCATCACCTTGTCCCAGGTCTCGGAGTCGGTCTCCAGCACATAGCCGCGCCGGTAGATGCCCGCGTTGTTCACAAGGACGTCGAGCTTGCCGTAGCGGCGCTCCACCTCGGCAACGGCATCGGTCCAGTCTTCCTCGCTGGTGGCGTCGAGCCGTATGAACACCGCGTCGCCGCCCGCCTCGGCGATCTCGGCCTCCAGGCGGCGGCCCTCGTCTTCGAGCACGTCCGCGATGCCCACCTTCGCCCCCTCAAGGGCAAACCTCCGCGCCTCGGCGGCCCCCATGCCGCGCGCCCCGCCGCTGATAAGGGCTACTTTGCCTTCAAGTCTCATTGTTCCTGCCTCTCGTCCAGAAAAGGTCGGTGATGGGCCACGCCGCGCCCGGCATTGGGCGCACGATGAACGGCCCGCTACTTCGCCTCCGATGCCTTCCGCTTGAGCCCGGCGAGCACCTCGTTCATGCTGCCCGAACGGAAGCCTTGCAGGTCGAGCGTGACGTAGGAGTAGCCTATCTCACGGAATCTGTCTACCACCCGCTGGCGCACGGACTCGTCCACCAGCTTAGCCAGGTCGGTCGCCTCCACTTCGATGCGGGCAACGTTGTCGTGGTGCCGAACGCGCAACTGTCGAATGCCCAAACCGTGCAGGAACTCCTCCGCCTGAGCTATGCGGGTGAGCGCCTCCACCGTGACCACGGTGCCGTAGGGTATGCGCGACGACAGGCACGCCTGGGCAGGCTTGTCCCACGTCGGCAGGCCCATGCCCCTGGACAACTCGCGGATCTCGGCCTTTGTCAGCTCAGCCTCGACCAGAGGACTGCGTACGCCGTACTGCTTGGCGGCGTTCAGCCCTGGCCTGAAGTCGCCAAGGTCGTCGACGTTGGTGCCGTTCGCGATCCAGTCGTAGCCCTCCTCGGGCGCGAAGCGGCTGAGATGGGTGTACAGCTCGTCTTTGCAGAAGAAGCAGCGGTTGGGGTTGTTGGCCTGGTAGTCCTCGCGCTCCACCTCGCGGGTGTGAATCACGCGGTGGTTCAGGCCCAGCCGCTGGGCCAGCTCCTCGGCTTCGCGCAGCTCCGAAGGCGCCAGGCTCGGGGAGTTGGCGGTGACGGCAAGGGCCCGTTCGCCGAGGATGTCGTTCGCGGCGGCGGCAAGGAACGCGCTGTCAACCCCGCCGGAGTAGGCGACGACCACGGTCCCCATATCTCGCAGAATCGAGCGCAACCGCTCCATCTTGGGCCGCACTTCGGAGCCGGCGCTGGGCTGGGTCTGGATAGGGGAGGTCATATTTTCGTCTCCATGGGCGGCAAACCTTCTGCCGCTCAGTTTCCGTTCTCGTAGATGTCGCTCAGCTTGCCCAGCAGCAGTTTTACATCCTCTATGCCGGTGCGCACCGCTCTGTCGGTCATAAAGTTGTTGTAGAAGTTGCCGTGCAGGCTCTCAGCAATCTTGAAAAATCTACCAATGTCGGCATCGCCGGCCTCATCCACCAGCCGATCAATTATCTGGTACAAGTGGTAGTGCCCGCCGTGTCGCCACTTTCTTTGGCGCGCGATAGCTTTGAGGCGACGCGCTACCGCTCCCCACGCCTTTTCAGACGCATGGAGCGGTTCGCCGTTGGCCAGTTCCTCTTCCGCGTGTTGAATGAGTCGAAGGCAAATCGCGATGTTATCTTGCGCTAGCGTCATGGCGAGGCTAGTACTCCTCCATCATCGCCTGCACAATGTCGCGCATCTGCTGGGCGTAGTGATCGTAGGGCCGGTTCTGGTAGCCCAAGATTCTCTGCGATTCCTCGGAGTCGTACCAGTCCACCCACCCGGGCGAATCGCGGTAGACCGCATCATCGGAAGGGGCGCCGACAAAGTCGTAGAAATCGTTCACGTAGTCCCGCCCGGCAAGCTGCCACGAGGGGCCGCCCGCGATGTTCAGCACGCCCTGGGCGGCTTCCGGCAGGGTGACCGCCGCGAACAGCGCGTCGACCACGTCGTCGCGATGCACCATCTCCACGCGCTGGTCCGGCGTGAAGGGCCACACCTGCGGCGGCTCCAGGAACGCGGGAACGGCAATGGGCGCAATGCGCAGCGACACCGCCCGAAGCGCCGACTCGGCGACCAGCTTCTCCCCGGCGATCTTGCTCTCTGCATAGAGGTCGATGGCCTGCTGGGGGTGATCGACCATAACGGTCGGTTGCTCGGCGGAGGTATCGCCGTAGGTGCTGATCGACGAGGTGAACACCAACGCCGCGCCGGGGCTGTGTTCCTGCAGCGCGTCGAGCAGGTTGCGCGTCCCGTCGACGTTTACGGCGAAGGTCACGCCGCGGTCACGCTCGCTGTTTGGCGGCAACAGCGCGGCCAGGTGGGCTACAGCGCCTACCCCGACGGCAGCTCTCGCGACGTCGTCGGGCCGGGTGATGTCCCCCTTCACGATGTCGATGCCAGAATCGTCCTCCAGACCCGAAAAGTCCATCATCGGAAGGTCGAACACGCGAACGGCTCGCCCGGCGCCTCTGAGGCGTTCGATGAGCTGCCGGCCCACGCTTCCCGCGCCGCCCGTTACAAGAACGAGCCCGCTCTCTCGCTGGGTGGTGTCATCCATTGTCACCTGCCTGGGCGGGAGGCGTCACGTGAGGGTTGTTCCCCTCATGCCGGCCTTGTCGATCACGTTCTGCGCGTTTGCGATGAGTTCTTCGAGCGCGGGTCCGAACGAGTCCCAATCCTGGGCGCTCTTGAGCTCGAGCGCGGCAGAAGCCGCGCGGTTGCAGCTCCTGGTTACGGGGATGCTCGGCATGGTCTTGAAGAAGAAGGTGTCGCTGACCTCGTCGAACTTCTCGACTATCTCGGTTATCGAGTCTTCCCACGCCTGGTTCTGGGCGCCCAAACCGTCGGCGATCTGCCGGCAAGCGGCGATCGCCTCGTCGAGCATGTCCTGTCCTGACTGTGGCATCTGCGCCTCTCCGTGGTGCGGCGGCGCGCCGGAAGCGGGCTAAGCCGTCCGGCGGCCGCCGGGTTTGTGCTAGTCGTTGTCGTCGGCGGGCACAAGCTCCTCGGCCGAGATCTCGACGTGGCCGTTGGACAACTCGCCGTTGACGTAGTGCGGGTAGTGCTTCTTCATGGCTTCGAGGTCCACCTCCTTGTTGCGGTCGAAGCCCCTGCCGTCGTGCCTGTCATAGGGGAACGGCTGGAACTTTTCGAAGCGCTCGCCGAAGCGCTGGCGGCTGGCCCTGCGGTCGTAGGGGAACCTGTACTTCTCGCCGTCGGCGGGCTGCACGTCCACGAGGTCGTAGTCGCGGTTGCCGAGTCCGATCTCGTGTCCGGTGTTGATGCTCGCGACCTCGCTCTGGCCGTGGAACGTGGCGGCGGCGGCCTCGAACTTGGCGTCGCCGGCGTGGTGCGCCTCCATGAGCTCCGCCGCGGAGCCGGGTATGCCCACCGACTGCCGGGCGGCGTCGACGCACGCCATGTCGATGGCAACGGCGTCCTTGCTGGCAAAAACGCCCAGGTGCGGAACTATGGGGATGTCGGCGTGGTTGGCGCAGTCGCAGCGCGGGGACACGTCGATGGCCATGTTGATGTAGCCGACCTTGTCGCGGCCCACGGCCTTCTCAACGCCCAGGCAGGCATCGGCGATCGCGACGTCCACGGCATCGAAGTTGATCGGCGGCACCTCGGCGAGACCTCGCGGGCCCATCACGCCGAAGCAGCCCAGACAGGTGGCGCAGCGCTCGCGCTCCCACTCGAGCTCGTCGTTCTCGTTGATGTGGTACAGGTTGAACGGGCAGCAGTCCTCGAGAATCTCCCAGTCGGGCGTGTTGGCCTTACCCTTGAAGCGTTCCGGGTGAAACGTAGCCGCGGCGCCGTAGCCGTAGTTGGGATGGCCGCCCATGTGAACGTTCAGCTTGCCGCGCTTGGACTGAGCGCCGATCCCCAGGTTCTTGAGCGCGCCGCCGATAACTCCCATGCCGTGGCCCTTGAAGTGGGTCAGGGCGATGAGAACGTCGGCCGCGGCTATGGCCTGAGCAACGTAGGCCTCCTTGAGCAGGTAGCCTTCGGGCAGGTCCACGCGGTAGTCGCTGGTGCCTATGAAGCCGTCGGCGCAGATGAACGGGCAGCCCAGCGTGGCCGAGCTGTATCCGTTGCGCTCCGCCGTCAGCACGATGTCGAGCTCGGACGAACGCGAACCCCATGGCGAGTAGGTCGACGTCGTGGTGTCGCATACGAACGGACGCCCGCCCAACTCCTTGATGCGGTCCGCCAGCGCTCGCGCGTACACGGGGCGAAGGTAGGCAGTGTTGTTCCACTCACCGCAGTGTATCTTGATGGCCACGATGTCGTTCGGCTTGACCAGCTCGTCGAGGCCAGCGGCGTCAAAGACCGTGAGCATCTTCGAGACCAGGCTCGTCTCCGTCGACTCCGAATGGGCGTCCATATAGTAGACTTGCGACTTTGCCATAGCATTCCTCCCAGCACTTGTACGAAAAAGCAAACACTTGCCCAGAATGTGTTCAGCCTACCACCGGATTGCCGCCTCTGTCAATTTGGTTTTGCGCCGGCCCACGCTCCAGAATCCCGTCCAGGGCGTGGGTGAGCCACGGCGCATTGACCTCCCCCAAGTGGCGCGCCTGGAACTCTAGACTTCCGGACGCGCCGCCACGTACCATGCTTGGGCGCACACCTGAACTGAAAGTAGGAGGCTGAATTGCTCGACGAAACGCGTCGCCGCGGAAGGCGTTCGTTGGCGCGCCTCATCGCGCCCGCGCTAAGTGCGGCCGGCGCGGCGGGGCTGCTTGCCGTGGCCCTTGTGGCCGCGCTTTTCACCTCAGCCGACCACGCGAGCGCCCATGGGCAGGGGTCCACCCTGCTCGTTTTTCGTGGTGTCGCGGGCGGCTTCTACGTCGCATTGGAAGTGCAACCCGTGCGGCCAATCGTCGGCTCGGTGCACATCTCGGTCATTCCCCACGAGACGGCGACCTCCCGGCCCGTGCTCGACGCCGTGATAACCGTAGTCGCCCTCGACGAGGAAGGCGAGCCTGTCTACAAGGCTCCGGCGTTGCTCACGCCCGGCTCGGACGAGACGTCGCCGCCCTACTACGACGCGAACATTACGTTCAAAAGGCCGGGCGACTGGGTCCTGCGCGTCCAGTTGGACCACGACAGTATCGGCCCGGCTTCGCTGGACGCTCCGCTGCGGATCGGCCGCCAGCCCCTGCTGCCCGGCGTGGAGGGCACGATAGTGTTCGTGTTGGCGATTGGCGCCATCGTGGGCGGCGTGATCTACCTGTGGACCAGGTCGCGCCGGGCCCGCCGCTCCGCGGAGCGCTAGTCTCTCACCTCGTCGAGCACCAGCTCGCCGTCCTGCCGGTGGTAGCTCACCATCACCGGCAGCCCCTGCACCATGTGCTCTCTCAGGTGAGAAGGCGAAAAGCCCGGGAAGAGTTTGCCCTTCGCGCTGAGCTCGATTGTCTCTCCCGTCTCTGTGCGCACCCGCACCAGGTCCAGCTCTAGCAGCGACTTCGATTCCACGCCTACCACGTACCCGCGGGCCGTCCGCACGTCCGACCCGCTGTCGCACGCCACCACGCCGGCGCAGACCAGCAGCAGCGCGGCAACGGCCGTCGCGAGGCGCATCTCCGCCGCGGCCCGGAGGCGAAATCGGCCTATTTTGGAGCGTTCAGGCGCAGCTTGGCCGAAGGCGCGCGAGCGGGCTATGTCCGTGTGAAGGCTCAAAACTGGCCCAAATTTTCATTGACTAAAAAAATAGGTATCGGATATTTTTACGCTAAGAGGAGGTGCTAGATGCGCAGACTCATTCCGAGCATATTAATAGCAGCCATAATCGCCTTGGTCGGCTTCGCCAGTCAAGCCGCCCATTCAAACACCGACCACGATAGCGTTGTCTTCATCGTAGATAGGCACGCGCTGTCGGGGACGACGGACGGCGTCGACTCTGCCAAGTCCGTCATCGGACTCGTCACGACGCTCAGACCGGACGCGGCGTTCACGTTTGTCGGGGCGGACGACCCTTCCGGAGGAGTCGGGCCGATGCTGACGACGGACGACGCCTACGCGGCGTTCCATGGCGGCCTGAGCGGTTGGCTGCTCGCGCCAGGCGCGGCTGAGGATGTGGACGTCCTCGACGCCGTGGCCGAGATAGCCGCGTTTATGGATGCAACTCTTGCCCCGGCCGGCAGCACGATCTACCTGATCGGCGGCGAGAGTGAAGAGAGCGATCTCTCGAAGTCCTCGACGAGCGCCGAGGGCCTGGCCACGACTTTCCAGAACGAGGGCTGGCGGTACGTCTCGGCAGGACTCGGCGAGCAACTCGGTCAGCTTGCGGCACTTGCCGACAAGCTGGGCGGCGAGCACTTCGACCTCTCTGCCCTGGAAGGATACAGGGACTTGACGAACAGCGTGCTGAGGATGGACAGCAGGCCGGTGCTCGCCAATTTGGGCGGTGGCGAGCTGACCAGCTCAGACTCTCTGGCGCTCACCACCTCTGCGGTGCCCGGTACGCAGGAAATGTACCTGATCGCCTTCAAGCAGAACGGCGGTGGCCGCCTCACGCTCACAAGCCCGTCCGGGACGTCCCGCGCGACGGGTGACGGCGAGTCGTCATTCCTGGTGGAAACCGCCAACGTCGTCATCTGGCGGCTGGTGGAACCTGAGCCGGGCGACTGGCAACTCAACATCAGAGGCGTGGACGGCTCCACCATGGCCTGGCACTACAGCATGAACGTGTACAGGCCAGTTCTGTTGCCGCTTGGCACCACACCGCTGAACGAGGCTGCAGTGCTCACGGCCTACGTTGAGCACGAGAGGGAAATGGTCATGGCCGAGGGCGCGCTGCTTACCGCCCAGGTGAGAACGCCCAGCGGCGATACGCTCCACTTCGACCTGTGGGATAACGGCGAAACCGGCGACAAGGTGGCAGGCGACGGCTACTTCTCGGCCACGATCCCGCCCTTGGTGACGGAAGGCCGCTACCCCGTCCATCTGGAGATGACCTGGCCCGGCCTGGACCAGCGCATCGCTTCGCAGTCTGAGTTCAGGACGCTGGCGTTCCCGTCGGTAGACGTAACGACGACGCGCACGGAAGGGCTGAAGGCGGGACAGCGTGAAAAGGTCGGCGAGGTGGCCGTGACCATTCTTCGCCAGCCCTACGCGGTCGCGCCGTCCGAGCTGATCTCGGCTGTGGCGTCGGATGGCCCGGCCGGCACGCTGGAGCTTGTGCCCCAGCAGCTGGTGGCCGAGAACCTCGCCTGGAAGTACGACATCTACTTCACGCCGGAGAGCGACACGCTGCACACGCTGGACATACGGCTCCACCTGGTGTACGCCGGACGCCCGTACACGAACATAGCGGACTCCGTGACGCTGTCGTCAGTGCTGCCAGCCGTGCAACCCGGGCCGACGACGGAGTCCCCGAGGGTGCCGGAGACGGACCCCACCCCACCGACACCTGAGCAGCCGCCGCCCGCGCCCGGCAACTACTGGGGTCTGCTGACCATTCCGGCCGTGATGCTGGTCGCCCTCATCGGGGCAACAATATACTGGCTCACGCGCAGGTCGCCCTACGGGTACATATTCGACGACGAGGGTAACCTGGTGGTGGACTTCGCCAACCTCGAGCGCGAGGGACGGTACAAGTTGTTCTCGAAGGACGCGGTAGGAGGCCGTGAGATTCCAATCATTGGACTCGACGGCGTAGCCTTCACGTTCACCAAGCGTGGAGTGGGCCTGCAGAACAGGGAGATGGCGCGCAACGTGCGTGTGAACAACCTCCCGCTGGTAAGCGAAGTCTCGGTCAAGAACGAGACGGTAATAGGCACCGAAGGAAAGTTGTACAGCTTCATGATGCTGCCAATACCTCCGACGCCGATTGGCGACGCGGCAGGCGGCGACGGCGACTAGAAGGAGATACCGCCGGGGGCACGGGGACTCATACCCGGGTCCCCCGGCCTACTTGAACGACAACGGTGATTTCGCGCCCCCTCTCGAGCGCTAGCTCAGGAGGGGGCGCAATGCGTTCAGCCCTCGCGCCGCTGGAGCACCTCTCCCGACAGGCTGGTGATGGTGTCGATCCTGATGAGCACCGCGATTCCAGTGCGCTCGGGGTCACGGTCCAGCTCCGGCTGCGGTGTCTGCGCCATTACCCTGTCGCGGACTTCACCCGATTCGTGCAGCGTGGCGGTACCGTGGAACCGCCAGTTGATGCGCTTGTCCGGGTTGCGGTAGAAGATGACGACGTGCGGATTTTCGTTGACGTTGTCCAGCGACGAGCGGCGGGAGCGTTCCCAGAAGGCGAGCGTTTCGCCGTCGTAGACGCTCAGGCTGCCTCTCATGCTGATCTGCGGGCGCCCGTCCCGCGATGCTGTGCCGACATAGCAGTAGAAGCCGTCGTCGAGAGCGTTGTTGAGAAACTCCCGCATCTCTCCTTCGATTGAAATCATGTGTGTCCCTTTCCGTAGTGCTTTGGAAATACAGCGACAATCCGGGCCGACGCAAGACGAGCCGGCGCGCGAACACCCATATATCCCAAGCACGTAAGGCCCTCTGTACTCTGGGTGGGCCGCCTAGAGCGCGCTTACGCGCCCGTACACGCCGTCGTAGCCGGGCTCTAGGCCCACACGGCCTCGACGTACGTTGTCTACGGCCTGGGCGAGGCGCTCGCCGGCCGCGAGAGCGACGTCGCCCACGGGAGCGTCGACGAGCAGAGCCAGCTCGCTGCCGAATTCGCACATCAATCGCAGGTATTCGGCGCGCACGCCCTTGGTGTTCACGCCTCGGCCCACATTTTCGGCGATAAGCTGCTGCAGCGCAATGAGCGGCCGGAATGGGGGGCGTCCAGTCTGCCCACACACCAAACCGGCCTCACGCGTCTGGGCCGGCGCTGGGCGCGACGCCAGCTCCTCCACACGCTGCGCCACGCCCAGCGTCAGCTTGCGCCCACACTCCGGACAGCGCCCGCCGTGCAGCACGGCCTCTCCCGGAGTCAGCCTCACGCCGCACTTGCGATGCCCGGAGTGGTGGTACTTGCCCTCCTCGGGAAAGAACTCGACGGTGTAGGCAATGCTCTGCGTTCGCAGCGATTCGAGCAGACCGCCGTAGCTCAGGTCGCCGTCGAACACCGTAAGCTCCCGGCCCAACTTGGGAAGCGAGTGCGCGTCGGAGAACGACACTATCGCTACGTCGTCCAACTCCGCGATTCGCCAGTTCATCGCCGGATCACTTGAAAGGCCGGTTTCCACCGCCAGGATGCGCGACGCGTCGTCGCCGAAGCACTCGGCCAGCGAGTCGAAGCCCGACTTCGAGCCGTACAGCCCGAACCAGGGCGTCCAAACGTGTGCGGGGATCAGTATGCAGCGTTCGTCCACTTCGAGCAGTAAGTTGAGCAACTGCCGGGGCGAGGCGCGCAGGGCGGGGCGGCCGTCGGATGCCAGGTCGCTCAGTTTGGCGAGGGCTGCGTTGACACGCTCCGCGGCATCGAGGCCGGGCACGAAGATGAGCACGTGCACACGGCGCTTGCGGCCTCCCTGTTCGGCCACGCAGGCCACTTCGCCGCCGATTACGAAGCTGACGCCGTCGTAGGCGTAAAGGCCCTCCGACGTCTCTGTGAAGTTTTCGCGCAGCTCGGCGAGCCACGTGGGATGCGTGAAGTCGCCGGTCGCGAGCAGGTCAATGCCCTTCAGCCTGGCCCACCTGGCGAGGTTTGGCAGGGTAAGCTCGCGGCTGGTGGCTCGCGAGTGCGGCGAGTGGACGTGGAGGTCGGCGGCGTATCGGCTCAGCAAGGCGATTCCCTATGAGTCCCTTCCCCCATCGAACGCGTGATGCAAATTAGGTCTTCAGCGATTGAAGAGTGTGGCGACTGCCAAATCGGGACGTCCGAAGAGTCGATTCAGCAAGATGCCCAAGTTCATGGCGGCCACCTTGGCGGCTACACGGCTCAGCAATCCCCACTTGCTGCGAGCGCCGGGGAAGTGAAGGCCGAATACATTCTCCAGGTGGCCGTTTATGGTCTCAACCACCTGTTTCCAGCCCGAATGTTGTCGTCTCGCCGCTTGGGCGTCGTCTCCACTATAGTTCTTGGGGGTGAGCACAGTTGCCCCATAGCGTTTACGCCAATGGTCCTGCCACCATGACCCGAAGAAGCCGTTGTCGCCAAGATAGGGTTGGGCGCTGGCCCTGCCCGCTGCCGACCTGGGCCACACAGGGCCTGTGGCTCCCACGTACTTCCTGCCATTTCGCCGGTAGAGGCTGGGAAGGTCGGAAGGTTTGTACGGCTGCGCGCGCGGATTGGCTCGCCAGCACAGAAAGCTCTCTGCAACCCAACGGTCTTCGGTACTCGCAGGCGCCAGCGTGAAGCCGGTTATCACCCCATCGGGCGATACCCCAAGCAGAAGTTTGCAGCCGTAGTAGAAATCCCTGTCGCTCCCTCCCTTTCCAATGGCGGCGTCATCGCCAAACAGACGATGGCGCTTGCCACGACAGCGCCGCATCAAAGGTACGGGAACGCTGTCTATGCTCTGATATGCCGCGGCATGTGCTCCCAACTGCTCCGCCGCCACTGCCGACAGACCTACCACAACCCCTGCAAGGTCTCGGCTGCGCTGGTTGAAAGCGCTCTGAGTGAGCATCCTGGGAAAGTAGCTTCCCCAATGCTCGGCGACGTATGCCACGAACCTCCGCTCCGATTTTCCAGACCATTGAGCGCACAGCATCAAGGTCAGAACCTCGCTGTCGGAGAGCTCAGGCCGTCTGCCCGGACGGCTCGGCTTGTTCTGGGCCAAAAACCGCTTATAGAAGTCATCGACAATCGTGTACAATGCCGTGAGGAAGGTGTTGAGGTCTAAGGTCAGAGCTAGTTCTCCTTTGGTAGGGATAGGACTAGCTTATACCATTCCTTGACGCCTTCCTAAACTTTTTGGTCCTGCCGCTAATCTGCATCACGCGTATCAAGGGGGAAGGGACTCCTTTGCCTCTTAGCCGAACAGCCCCTCGCGCTCGAACACCGAGGCCAGGACTCCCACGCCCTCCCTGATCTCTTCCGGCGAGTTGTGGCTGTACGTCAGCCGCAGGTAGTTGGGGCGGTCGCGGTTCGCCCTGAACACCGGCCCTGGATTGTATTTCACGTCCGCCTCAACGGCCTTGTACAGCGCGGCCCAGCTGTCGGCGCCCTCGGGTAGCCGCACCCAGACCATCATGCCCCCGTCGGGCTTCGACCAGGAGCAGTTGGGGGGGAAGTTCTCGCCTAGCGCGGCGAGCATGGCATCGCGCTTCTCCTTGAGGCTCGAACTCACGCTCTCGATGTACTCGTCCTTGTGCTCCTGCAGGTACTGGTGAACGGTCATGGAGGCAAGGTGGCTTGGCGACCCGCCGAAGCGCAGCTTGCCCAGCGTCCCCTTCACGGCGTCGGGCACCACGGCGTATCCCAGGCGCAGGCCGCAGCCCAGCAGCTTGGTGTACGCCGACACGTACATCACCGAGTCCTCGTCGTCCATTCCCATGATGGCCTGCGGCAGCGGCTCCCCGTCGATCGCGAAGTCGGCGTAGGACTCGTTCTCCACGATGGGGACGCCGTAGCTGTGTGACAGCTCCAGCAGCGCCTTGCGCCGTTCCAGGCTCATGGTCATGCCCATGGGGTTCTGGTAAACGGAGATAGTGTATATCATCTTGGGCCGCTTGCCCTGCCACGCCAGGTCCGACAGAATGCTCCGGACGGCGTCGGTGTCCATGCCCTGCTCGTCGGTGGGCACGTGGATGACGTTGGCCCTGCGGGAGAGCAGCATCGCGAGCGTTCCCAGATAGCAGAACTCCTCCACGAGCACGATGTCGCCCGGGTCGATGAAGGCGTCGAGTATCACCTGGATCGCGCCGCCGGCGCCGCTGCTAAGGAAAATCGAATCAATGCCGGTTTTCAGGCCACGGTTCTCCTCGAGCCTCTGGGCGATCAGCTCACGCATTCCCACGTGGCCCTGCGAAGGCGGGTACTTGGCCAGGTCCTCGGCCTGCGTACGCATGGCCACGCGCAGGGCGTCCACGAAGCCGTCCGCCGGAAGCGTTTGCGGGTTAGCGTAGGTTACTGAGAATACGTACTTGGTGTCGGCCTGCAGGCCCGGGTGCGTCTTCACGGGCGCGGGCATCCTGTTGGAAAACAGTTCGTCGTAATTCATTGTTACGTCCCCTCCCTAGGGCTCCGGCGTGTACTTTCAGACATTAGAATTGAATCTGGCCTTGGTCTACTTCACCTGCCGGGCGAATTCGGACGCCGTCGCGAGTCACCACGACAAAAGCACCACTTGTCAATGCGTCAGAATAAAGGTCGATGAGTTCCACGATAGCCCTAGTCTTTTCTGTCAGCCGCATGTCAACGAATCTGACGATGCACGGGTGCGGCAGTCCTTGAACGTGCACCAACACTCCAAAGTCTTTGTCCTCAGTAACCAATATGCGGCGTTCCTCAACCGCAATTGCCAGTATTTCCTCATCCAGCGTACCAGGCGCCATGTCCAGGGCGGAAGTCACGTCGTGTCCCAAGTTGGCCAGTACAGCCCGCATTCTGCGAGATGAGATGCAGGCGTCGAGGAGAAACCTCACGGAGCATCCGCTACTCAGACCTGCTCATGAACCTGTTCCCCGAGCATACACCGATAGACAAACACGAAGCACGCCTGAACGTCTTCGGGTTCCAGCGCCGGGTACTCGTACAGAATGGTCTCCACCGTATCCCCGGCGGCGAGCATTGCGAATATGTGCTCAACGGCGATGCGCAAGTCGCGTATGATAGGCTTGCCGCCCAATACACCGGGGCGCGTGGTGATGCGATTCAGTAGTTCAACATCTGTGGTCATGATGCCCCCTCCGCCCAACACGGATTGCGGGTGTTGGTATCGCCACGCTTGCGCCGCCGTTTCACCAAGGCTACAGGGGCAGGTTCACACTCTGGCCCGATTCCGCGCTGCGGGTTACGGCCTCGGTGAACTCCATGTACTTCACGCCGTCCTCGAAGCTGGTATGCGTAACCTGCTCCTCGCCCCTTATGGCGTTGATGAACTCCTCCTCCACGCGCCAGCTTCCCTGCTTTTCGGGCGGGATGGCAATTTCAGACAGCTCGGCGTCGCCGCGCCGTCCGCCGTAGAGGGTCATCGAGCTGCCGTCGACCCTCAGTGTGCCCTCGGTGCCGAAGAGCCACGCCTCGGGGGCCGGCGCCAGGCCGAACACAGTGCTCATGCCTAGCCGGGCGACGGCGCCGGACTCCAACTCGCACAGCACCTCTATCTGGTCGGGTATGGAAATGTGGCGCGTCGCTCCGGCGTCGTCCCTGCGCGACTTCACGTTAACGCGGGTGAGGGCGGTGACGCTCGTGGCGTGTCCCACCCAGCGCATCATCGCCTCGTACCAGATGCCCATGCTCATTATGTTGTAACCGCTCAGGTCGCGATTGTGCCGCCAGTGGAAGGGCGCGTCACGGTCGATGAAGCCGCCCTGCCGCACCGCGACGTCCACCGACAGTACGTCTCCCAGGTAGCCGTCAGCTATCAACTCCTGGATTGTCTTGTCCACCTTCAGTGTCATGGGCGAGGGTACTATCTGGGTGACGAGGTTGGGCTTGAGCCGCGCGGCGTACAGCATGTCACGTGCCTGGGCCCCGTCCATGGCCATGCGGGCCTCGGTGATCACGTGCTTGTCGTATTCGAGCGCGGCCAGCACCAGGGCGTGGTGCATGTAGGGCCAGGTGCCTATGCAGATGGCGTTGGTGTCGGGGTCTTCCACGAGGTCGACCCAGTTGTCGAAGACCTGGTGGATGCCGTACTCGTCGGCGATGCGCTGGCCCGAGGCTCTGCTGCGATTCGCGACGCTCACCAGCTCGACGCCCTCTATCTCCTTGAAGCCGGGAATGTGGCGCAGCGTGGTGTTGGCCCCCGCGCCCACGAATCCGATTCGTACCGTATCTTCTGCCATATGGTTACAAGCCTTTCCCGTCCCGGACGTTGAGTTCTTCGGATAGTGTGGGCACGCGACGCGCGCGTAGCCGGTCAAATTATATGCAACCCACCGGAGCGCGTCCAGTGACCTAGCACGGACTGGGGGCCCGCGCTAGGCGTTGGTGACGCGCCCTGCTGGGTCCGACCCGGAGAGCACGTGCGGCATGTGGCCCGTGCGCACGTAGTCGGCGATGAGCTTGCCGGCCATTGGACCGCGCCCGAAGCCGGAGGAGGCGAGACCCCCCACTATGTACAGGTTTTCGCGCAGATGGATCTTTCCTATCAGCGGCTCGCCGTCCAGGGTGTAAGGCATCAGCCCGGCCCAGGTGCGTGCAATCGGCAATTCGGTGAGCAGGGGCAGCACCTCGCCTGCGTGCGTCTTGTTCACCTCTATGCCCTGCGCGTCGGGCGTGGCGTCGTAGCCTACTAGCTGCCTGTCGCCGCCGAACGCTATCTCGCCCGACTGTGTCTGTCGCCCGTACAAGTGCCTGGTCTGTCTCACGCCGCCGCGGTGGGTCAAATCATGGGGAGTGGTGTCCTCGCCGTGCACTCTCCAGAAGTGCTGCGACTCCATGGAGGATATGCCCTGGAAGACGCGGGGCGGCAGAGGCTCGGTGGCCCACATCTGGCCGCGCACGGGTACAACGGGTATGCTCAAGCCAAGCAACTCGCCCACGGGCGCCGACCATGCCCCGGCTGCGAGCACCAGCGCGCCCGCGCGGAACTCGCCCCGCGACGTAGCAATGCGGTACGAGCCGTCGGCAAGGGCGGCGATGGCCATTACCTCGTGGCCCGTCAGCACGCTGGCTCCGGCCTGCCGCGCGGCCTCCGCGAAGGCGCGGGTGGCCCTGGCGGGGTTGGCGTTGCCACGTTGCCGGCTGTACACGTAGCCGGGCAAGTCGGGGCTTGCAAGCGGCTCTATCGCCCGCGCTTCCCTGCCGGTGAGCAGTTCCACGTCGCGCCCGTCGGCACGCGCAGACTGCACCATCCCGAGCGCGTAGCCGTACTGCTCCTCGGTGTGGATGGCGGTAAGCGAGCCGGACAGCCGGAACTCCACGCTGTAGCCCAGATCGGCCTGGAGCGTCTTGAAGAGCTCGAGGCTGCCCATGCTGAGGTATTCATCGAGACCGGGAAGGCGTCCCCAGCCGGAGCCGCCCAGCAGACCGCCATTGACGCCGGAGGCCCCGGAGGCTATGTCGCCGCCCTCCAGCAGCGCGACGGAGCGGCCGTGCGCCGCGAGGTGGTAGGCGGTGGAGGCGCCGGCAATGCCGCCGCCGATTACGATTACGTCGGCTTCCATAGAGCGGCGCGCCTCCGGGGATTGAGTCAACTGCGATGGTAAGGCCGCCCTTAGCGGGGCATCCGCAAGTCAACAGCGTTCAAGACTTCAACCAGATACTTGGCGAGGGCCACGCCCATGCGAACTTCGCCTTCGCCCATCATTTCCTCGTAGAAGTTGGTGTGAAGGCGCTCTACCGAACGGAATCTCTGCCTATTCGCTCCAGGGCTACTGGATCGAGCCAGCAATTGCAGCGCGTTGTATCGCACGTCGTTATGGGACCTGTTCGGCCAGTCCATTTCTCTGGCGATTGCCTTCACGCAGTGAGCGACCGCGCCACAACCCTTTTCGGACGCCTAGAGGAAATCGCCGCTTTCGAGTTGTTCCTGCGCGTGGGCGAGAAACATCTCACTTATCTGCCGGTGTCAATCGTCAGTGGCCATATAATCCTCCAGGGACGGTGCGTCGCCGCAATTTCGGGACCGTCGCTAGCGGGGCATGTGCGAATCGACGTCGTTCAAGACCTTTGTCAGCGCCTTCGCGTCGGCTATGGCGAGCCGACTGTCCAGTTTATCCGGCGTATCGTCAAAGAAATTGATGTGGTAGAACTCTACCGTTCCAAATCTCGTTCTGTTCTCGTCGGGGTCGCTCGAGTGGTCTATCAGCCGCCGAACGTTGAAGCGCAAGTCGTCGTCGCACTCGTTCGGCCAGCCCCTTTCCCTGGCGATTGACTTCACGCAGTGGGCGACCGCGTCCCACGCTTTGTCGCACGCCCGGAGCGTCGCGTGATTTGCGAGCTCTTCTTCTGCGAGCGCGAGAAAGAGATCACAAATCTCCTTGTCTCTTTCGGTGGTAGCCATTGTGCGTCTTCCGCGACGGCGCACGCCGCCGCTAGATGACCTCTGCAGACTCGCCGACGCCGGCCGCTTCGTCGCCGCCAAGCTCCACACCCACGGTCCGTATGGTCCCGAACTCCTCGCGGAATCCGTTGTGCATGGTGCGGGAGTCGCTGCTGTACAGCACGAACCTCGCGCCCTCCCGCAGCCACTTTTGGGTGAGCGCGACGGTCTGGTGGTGAATCAGCGTCGGGATGCCGTGAGCGGAGCACACCTTGAGAATCTGCCGCAGCGCCCCCTCGTAGTCGGGATGGTCGTACTGGTCGGGCACACCCAGAGATATGCTGAGGTCGTTGGGGCCTACGAACACGGCGTCGATGCCGTCCACGCCAAGAATGTTGTCGAGGTTTTCGATTGCGGGAACGCTCTCGATTCCGATGATGCACACGTTATTGCGGTTGCGGTTTTCGAGGTACTCGCGGGTGGCCTCGCTTGGCAGCTCGCCGGATTCGACAGCCCTCCGGGCGAACTCGCCCTTGAGCGGGCGCCACCTGCACGCCTCAGCGACGATCTTGGCCTCCTCCACAGTCTCGCAGTAGGGGGCGAGCACGCCGTGGGAGCCGGCGTCAATGGCCATGGTGACGAGGTGCGTCTCCGGCGCCGGTATGCGGACTATCGGAACGACGCCGCTGAAGTTGAACGCCGCCAGAAAGTCGGCCACGTCTTCGCGGCCCCGCGGCGAGTGTTCGGTGTCGATGATCACGTAGTCCAAGCCGAAGTCCGCCATCGCCGTGGACCAGCGGGGGTTGCGGCTGAGCGATAGCATGGTGCCATACACGATGCCGCCGTCAGCGACCTTTTCCCTGAGCTGTGCGCCGTTCATGAGAGTCTCCTTCGCGTCAACATCTGTTCCCTATCCTTCCATCGGCTCGGCGTACTGCTCCCTGAGTAAGCGCTTTAGCACCTTGCCCATGGGATTGCGTGGCAGTTCGGATACGAACACCACGGACTCGGGCTTTTTGAAGCTGGAGAGGCGCTGGCGGCAGTATTCCATGATCTCGCCATCTTCCGCCGTCTGCCCCTCCTTGAGCACTATCACGGCCCTCACCCGTTCGCCCCAGTCGATGTCGGGCACGCCGATGATGGCCGCCTCCTCGATGGCCTGATGGGAGTGAAGCACTTGCTCCACCTCTTCCGGAGAGATCATTTCGCCGCCCCGCTTTATGAAGTCCTTGGAGCGGCCGGCCAGGTAGATGTATCCGTCCTCGTCCATATATCCGAGGTCGCCGGTGTACAGCCAGCCGCCGCGGAAGGTCTCCGCGGTGGCCTCCTCCTGGTTCCAGTAGCCCTTCATCAGCCTCGAGCCGCTGGCCACTATCTCGCCGACCTCGCCGTCCGCCACGGGGTTCGCGTCCTCGTCCACTATGCGAACCTCCACGTCGTCCAGGGGCTTGCCGACACTGGTCAGCCGGCGCATCTTCAGCTCGATCTCCTCTTCGGTGCCCTCCAGTATATGGTCATCCGGCGGAAGCATGGTGATCGTGGCGGCAGTCTCGGTCTGGCCGAAGGCGTTGATGAAGCGGACGCCCGGCAGCTCCTGGATGGCGCGCCTGATGACCTCGAAAGGCATGGGAGCAGCGCCGTAGGTGATTATGTTCAGGCTGCTGAGGTCATGGTCGTGGAATTCGGCGTGGTCCATCAACATCTTCAGCATGGTCGGCACCATAACGGCGCGGTTGACGTGTTCGGTCTCGACCAGCTCCATCCACTGCTTCGGCTCGAACTGGCGCTGAACTATCAGAGTGCGCCCGCTGAAGATGGACGACATCACCGTCTGGACACCTGCTATGTGGTAGAGGGGAACGGTGAGGATGTTGCGCTCGTCGTCGTCCGGGTCCACGGGGGACACGTTGCTGAGAATGTACGACGAGAAGCTGTCGTGGGTGAGCATCACGCCCTTGGGCATGCTGGTGGTGCCGGAGGTGAACAGCAGCACGGTCAGGTCGGAGCCGTCGCCCTGCGGAAAACGCTCCTCGTCGGACGCCGACGCCAGCAGGTCTTCGTAGAACTCCCAGCCCTCGGCAGGTTCCTCGAGGGACACCAGCCGGGGCGCGCTTTCGAGCTTGCCCATGAACGAGTCCACCAGGTCCACGTAGCGGCTGCCGGCAACCAGCACTTTGGGCTGTGCGTCGCCGATCATGAAGGTCAGCTCGTCGGCCCGGGCCCGGAAGTTGAGAGGTGCGTAGACGGCGTCCAACTGGGCGGCGGCGAAGCAGATCTCCACGTGCTCGTTGGTGTTCACCTGCAACACTGCCACGCGGTCGCCCTCGCCGACTCCCAAGTCGGCCAGGGCATTGGCGAGCCGGTTCACGCGGGACTTCAGCTCGGCGTAGGTGTAGCGCGCGTCTTCGAAGACGATTGCAAGCCTATCTGGTACGATTAGCGATGCTATGTTCAGAAACTCGGTTGTATTCATCTAGCGCCCTAACCCCCTGGGAAGCGAGAATAGGCTAAAGAATATCACCAATAGCGGTTCAATTCCACACGTGGGTCCCCGCCGCAATCGCCAATCCCTTCGCGGGGGCCTGTTGGCGTTGCTCTTTCGCCAACGCCCAACAGAATTGACCTTGTTGCGTACAAAAGATATAATTCCCGCACAGGCTGGGCCGATTCGCGGCCCGCGAAACTGGACACTTCAACTATGCCAAAACGAACTTATCAGCCAAAAAAGCGACGGCGCGCACGCGTTCACGGCTTCAGGTCGCGCATGAGCACCCGAGGGGGGCGCAACGTTCTGAAGCGGCGCATGTTCAAGGGTAGACATCGCCTCACGGTGTGACGCCGGCGGTGTAGCCCCGCCATGGCCGTGGTCGCGCTCGGCCGGCGCCAGGCGGTACCATGCGCCGTGAGCAGCGCCTCAGAAGGCCCAGGGACTTTGCGCTCGTGCGCCGCGAGGGGCGCAGCTGGCCCGGGAGGCTGCTCGTGCTCGCCGCGCGCCCCAACGGCCTGAACCTGAACAGGTTCGGCTTCTCCGTAAGCAAGCGCGTCGGCAACGCCGTAACCCGCAACAGGGTCAAGCGCCGGCTGCGGGAGGCGGCTCGCCTGAGAGACGTGAGTCCTGGCTGGGATATCTTGCTGATCGCCCGCGCCGACGCCGCCGGCGCGGGCTACCACGAACTCGAAGGCTCGATGACCAATCTGTTGAAGCGGGCCAAGCTATTGCGCCCCCATCGCGAAACGCCCGCCCTCGTCCGTTCCGACTGTGCGGGTGGCACGGATCGCGTCCCCGAGGAGCCGACGCTTCACGGGCAGCGCTCGGTCGTGCGGGGTGAGTGATGCGCAAACTGGCGCTGTGGGCAATTCGCATGTACCAGGCCGCCCTGTCACCATACATGGGCGGGCGCTGCCGTTTCTCGCCGTCCTGCTCCAGCTACACCCACCAAGCCATTTCCGCGCACGGCGTGGGCAGGGGCGTGTGGCTCGGGGCCAGGCGGCTGGCGCGCTGCCGTCCATTCGGCGGGCGGGGCTACGACCCGGTGCCCCTCCTGTGAGTCTCTCGCGACCGTCCAGGCCAGGTAACTCCACGACGCGGCCGCCCGTTTCGCCGTTCCCTCGAAAGGCGCGTCCCGTGCCGGCTGCTGCCGCCGCCACGCGCCTCCGCAAGCGCCTGGCGATTCTCGCCCTCGCCGCGCTCGCGCTGTTGGCGCTCGCCGGCTGCAACAGGATCTCCACGCCCGAGGGCTGGTCCGGCGGCGCGGTCGGTGGCGGAACGCTCTACATGGGCACGTCCGAGGGGGAGGTCAGGGCCATCGACGTCGCGGACGGCTCGACCATGTGGCGTTTCGCGCTCCACGGCGAGGAGCGGGACCGCGCCGTCTACGGCACGCCCGTGCTGGACGGCGACACGCTGTACGTGGGCGGCTACGACAGCGTGCTGTACGCCATAGCGCTGGACGGGCGCGACAAGTGGGTGGAGCCGCTGAGCGACGCCATAGTGGGCGGCCCCGCGGTGGCCGACGGCCTGGTGGTGGTCGGCACGTCGGACGGCAGCCTGTACGCGCTCGACGCCGAGGACGGCTCCCAGCGCTGGCGCTTCACTGCGGGCGACAAGGTGTGGTCCACGCCCGCACTCAGCGAGGGCGTGGCCTACTTCGGCTCGCTCGACCACAGCGTGTACGCCGTGGCGCTGCACGACGGCTCGCAGCAGTGGCGCTTCGGCACCGGCGGCGCTGTCGCCGCATCGCCCGTCGTCCACGGAGGGCGCGTATACGTGGGCGCGTTCGACGGCACCTTCTACGCGCTCAACGCCAGGACGGGCCTGGAGGAGTGGCGCTTCGAGGGCGCTTCCAACTGGTACTGGGCGCGCCCGCTCGTCCACGGCGACATGGTTCTGGCCCCGTCGCTGGACGGCACACTGTACGCGCTGAACGCTGACACCGGCAACCTGCTCTGGACAGTGGACACGGAGGGACCGATTGTCGGCTCGCCGGCAGTGGTGGCAGACTCGATGATCGCGCTCGCCTCCACGGACGGCAGGGTGCGTCTAATCGGCATGGGCGGCTCCGTGCTCGACTCCTGCAACGTCAACGAGGAGATACGAACGCCGCTGGTGTCGGAGGGCGACTTCGTCTACTTCGGTGCGCGCGACCACTCCATAAGGGCGCTGAGAGTGAAGTCAAATGGCAATCCCGACGAAGAGTGGGTACATTTTACCAACGAGGAAAGCCCCACGCAGCGGGGGCACGCCGCCGCCTGTTAGCGCGGCAGGACTGGTCATTTGGAAATAATAATCGACATATGGAACTCCGTCATCATCAGGCCGATGATAAACAGCCTGGTGATGCTCTATTACATCTTCTTCAACAGCTTCGGGGTGAGCATCCTCGTCTTCACCATCATGGTGCGCGTGGTCATGTTCCCGCTCACCGTGCGCCAGAGCCGCCAGCTCAAGTCGATGAACGCCATACAGCCCAAGGTGAAGGAGATACAGGCGAAGTTCGCCAAGGACAGGCAGCGCATAACCCAGGAGACCATGCGGATATACAAGGAGAACGGGGTAAACCCGATAGGGTGCCTCGGCCCGCTGGTCATCCAGTTCCCCATTTGGATAGGGCTTTACCAGGCCATACTACAAACGCTGCCCGCCGCGCCCGACAGGCTGATAGGGCTGTCCGGCCACCTCTACGCCTGGCTGCCCCAGGTGCACGAGGTGATACCATTGAACAGCTCGTTCCTCTGGTGGGACCTCGCGCTGCCCGACCGCACGCCGGTGCTGCCCGTACTCGTGGGCGCGTCCATGTACCTGGTGCAGAAGATGACCTCCATGCCCTCGGCCGACCCCCGGCAGGCGTCCACCAACCGCATGATGCTCTGGATGATGCCGCTGATGTTCGGCTTCTTCACCATGCAGTTCCCCAGCGGCCTGGCAATCTACTGGGTGGTGTCCAACGCCGTTGGGGTGGTAATCCAGGGATTCGTAACCGGCTGGGAGCCGGTCACGTCGATATTCTCGTTCATAGCGCGGCGGGGGCGGCCCCAGCAGCCCCCGCCGCCGCAGCAGGCGGCTGCCCCGGCGTTGGCCGCGCCAGCGGAGGAGACGGCAAGCGATGAGACGACAGATAGAAACGTCGGCGAAGACACCGGAAGAGGCAATCGAGCTCGCCCTAAGAGAGCTAGACGCAGAGCGCGCGGAAGTAGAAATAGACGTCGTTAGCCGCGGCAAGGCCGGCTTCATGGGAATAGGAAGCGAGCCGGCCAGGGTAAGGGTCACACTGCTCGAGCAGCGTTCCGAGCTGGTGACGGTGACCACCGAGATTCTGGAGCAGATCCTCACCAACCTGGGCGTGTCCGCCGTGGTGAGCCTGAGCCAGGCCGAGAGCGAGGACGAGGGCCCCATCTTCGAGATTGCGGGCGACGACTCCGGCCTGCTCATTGGACGCAGGGGCGAGACGCTGCGCGCGCTGCAGTTCATGGTCAAGTTCATCGCGGGGCGCAGGGTCGGCGAGCGCGTCAACCTCATGCTGGACGTGGAAGGCTACCAGAAGCGGCGCAACGACTCCCTGGCCAACCTCGCACAGACCGTCGCCCGCCGCGTCGCCACCTCGGGCCAATCCATCACCCTGGAGCCTATGCCCCCCAACGAACGCCGCATCATCCACATCACGCTCTCGGACCACGCGGACGTAACCACGCAGAGCACCGGCGCGGGCGACTCGCGCAAGGTGGTCGTGCGCGCGCGGTAGCCGCGAGCGGGCGGGTTTGAAACCCGCCCCTACGGTTGTCGAGATAAGGGACTATCGGAGACTGGCCATGCCCTACGAGCGCATACGCCTCGACGTCGACGACCGCATAGCCCGGCTGACCCTGGCCCGCCCCGGCGCGGCCAACGCCATCGACCGGCTCGCGGCCTCCGAGCTGCGCGACGCCTGCGAGCGTGTCCGGCAGGACGACGACGTGTGGGTAGTGCTGCTCGAGGCCGAGGGTGCTGTCTTCTGCGCGGGGACCGACCCCGCCGCGCTCGCGGAGCTGGCCGAGCTGGACGCCCGCGCGTTGCCGTCCGCGCTGGCCGGGCTGCGCGTCGCGGCCGCCGTGGCCGCCGTGGAGAAGCCCGTCATCGCCGCGCTGTCCGGCGACACGCTCGATCAGGGCCTG
Organism: Dehalococcoidia bacterium; assembly: GCA_965226695.1. Taxonomy (GTDB): domain Bacteria; phylum Chloroflexota; class Dehalococcoidia; order Lucifugimonadales; family CATOSD01; genus CATOSD01. The sequence continues at coordinate 524,181 of OZ245405.1, read as the reverse complement.
GAGCTTGCGCTGGCGTGCGACGTGCGCGTCGCCTCGCTCGACACCAGCTTCGGCATGACGCAGCTCGCGCGCGGCCTGCTGCCGTGGGACGGCGGTACCCAGCGGTTGCCGCGGCTGGTGGGACGCGGCCCGGCGTCCGAGATGCTGCTTGCCGGCGCGACGCTGGACGCCCGCCGCGCGGTAGAGATGGGCCTGGTGAACGAGGCCGTCGAGTCTGGGCGCGTCGCGGCCCGCGCGGGCGAGATCGCCGCCGCCGTGGCCTTCCACGGCCCCATAGCCACGCGCTACACCAAGGAGCTGGTGCTTGACGGGCTGGACATGACGCTCGACCAGGGCCTGCGCCTGGAGGGCGACCTCAACTTCATCCTCCAGAGCACCGCCGACCGCGCCGAGGGCGTCGCCTCCTTCCTCGAGCGCCGCGCCCCCACCTACCGCGGCGAGTGAGGGGGGGCATCGCCAATAGGATATGGGCGTTTTCGCATCGTCATTCCCGCGAACGCGGGAACCCAGGGGGGCGGGGGCAGGGGCGGCTCAGCCAAGGCGCGCGTACAAGTCGAGCCAGTCGGGGTTCGACTCTTCGATCAGCTCGATCTTCCAAAGTCTGCGCCACTTCTTCATCGCCTTCTCCCTCGACAAGGCGCTCTCCATGGTTTCATGCGGTTCGTACCAGACGAGGTTGTGTACGCCATAATCGCGCGTGAACCCGCGCACAAAGTCTCGCTTGTGTTGCCAAACCCTGCCCACCAAGTTGGAGGTGACTCCAATGTACAATGTTCCGTTTCGTTGGCTAGCCAACATATACACACAGGGCTGTTTCATGCTTGCACCGTCCGTGTCGCTTTCAAGTTCAGAATCCTATGACGCGCCAAGCTTTGCGACACGTTCAAAATGATACGTCATTTGAGCGGCGCAGTGCCACTCCCACCGTCGCGGTGCAGTGCGCCCCCGCCCCTGGGTTCCCGCGTTCGCGGGAATGACGATAGTTGTCGCGGGAATGACGGGAGAAATAGGAGCGGCAGTGACGGAAAGGGAGGCCCCCACCTTCCGTCATTCCGGCCCCCGAGCCGGAACCCACGGGCGAGGGGTGCAACAGCCGCACGCTGCGCCCCCGCCCCTGGGTTCCCGCGTTCGCGGGAATGACGATAGTTGTCGCGGGAATGACGATAGTTGTCGCGGGAGTGACGGAAAGGGAGGCCCCATGACCACCGAACAGGACACCGTCCTCTATTCCAAGATGGGCGCCGTGGCGCACCTGACGCTGAACCGGCCCCGCCGCCTCAACGCCTACAACGTCGCTATGCGCGACGACCTGTACGTGCTGCTGGAGGCGGTCCGCGACGACCCCGACGTCCGCGCCGTGGTGCTGAGCGGGGCAGGGGAGCGCGCCTTCTGCGCCGGCGCTGACCTGTCCGAGTTCGGCACCGCGCCATCCCAGGCCGTCGCCCGCGCCGTCCGGTGGGAGCGCGACGTCTGGGGCCTCTTCCTCGCCATCGACAAGCCCATCATCGCCGCGCTCCACGGCTACGTCATCGGCTCCGGCGTCGAGATGGCCTGCCTGTGCGACCTGCGCATCGCGTCGGACGACGCCAGCTTCGCCATGCCGGAGGCGGCGCTGGGCATGGCGCCCGCCGCCGGCGGCAGCCAGACGCTGCCCCGCGTCGTGGGACGAGGCCCCGCGCTGGAGATGCTGCTCGCGGGCCGGCGGCTGACGGCGGACGAGGCGCGCCGCGTCGGCCTGGTGCACCGCGTCGTGCCGCGCGACTCCCTGGCCCGCGAGGCGGACGCCGCCGCCCAGGCGCTGGCCGCGCTGGAGCCCGCGGCGGTGTCGGCCGCCAAGCGCGCCATCCGCCACGGGCTGGACGCCCCGCTGCGCCGCGCCCTGCAGCTCGAGGAGCGCCTCGCCGTGCAGGTGATGGCCGGGGGGTAGGGGATACCTGCTGCCTCCTCTCCCCCTGGTGGGAGAGGATTGAGGTGAGGGGGACTCCGCTGGGTTACGCGCGGTTGTGCGCGGGCGTTCACCCCCATCCTAACCTTCCCCCGTCGAGGGGGAAGGGACAAGCCGGTGTGCCCGCGTTTTCCACGTTAGAGAGCGAGGAAGGCGCCCTCGGCCAGGCTTGGACCTGTCAGCCCTCCGACTCTTCCATTCTGGGCGGCGGCTCGTCGAACGGCTCGCCGCGCCTCTGCGCGTCCACCATCCGTTCGTACCACGCCGACCATGCCGCCTCCCGCTCTTGGCGGCCTTCCCGATAACGCCTGCGCAAGTATCTCTCAGCTAACATCGCTCCTCCTTCCACGCCGATGTAGATTAGCGCCGCCGCGAACGGAATTCCTTCCCCCTTGACGGGGGAAGGTCAGGATGGGGGTGACGCGGGCGCCACGCCTTCCAGCAGGCCCAGCAATTCCCGCACCCTTGCCAAGGCTTCTTCGACATCCTCGTCGTCCAGCCAGCCCTCGTAGAAATTCTGGTGCTGGGCGCTCGCCACGTGAAACAGGTCCCAAACCTTGGGCTGCCCCAATTCGTTCGCGATTCTGCGCGCCGCCCTGAACAGGTGTCCGTGGCGGCCGTGCTCCCAGCCGCGCCCCTCGGCTATGGCCTTGACTGCGTGCGCCGCCGCGCCCCATCCCTTCTCAGACGCCTGTAGCACGTCGCCCGCCCGATACTCGCGCTCGGCCTGCTCCAGCAGGCAGCGGCTGGTGGCTATGTGAAACTCTGTGGTCGCCAACGTGCGCCTCCTTGTGTCTTTCGGCCCGCCATTGTAGCACCTGGGGCGGTCGCCGCGGGCGTTCACCCTCACCCTAGCCCTCTCCCTCAAGGGAGAGGGGATTACCTGCGTGGCCGCCCTCTCGCTCAAGGGAGAGGGGATTGCCTGCGTGGCCGCGAACGCACAGCGGCCCCCTCCCCGCGGGGGGGAGGGGGCCGCCTTTCATTGCTTCCTAGCTAACCCTTCCTGTGTAACCCCGGAGGGCTACTTGGGTACGACTGACTCCCGCCTTGGCGGCGTAGACCCAGAGGGCCTGGCCGGCGTCGACGGAGCCGCCGCCTTCAGTCTCTTCCTCGGGTAGGGGCGAGATGCTCTCCAGCGCACCCGTGGTGTTGTCCCGCTTGAACGCCCTGCTCCACACTCCTGCGGGCAGGTAGTCGTCAACGTCCACCTTCTTCTCGTCGCGGTCGATGATGATGACCGCTATGAGGTTCCAGCCGGGTATCAGCGCGATGGACGGCGGCACTTCGGCCGGGTTGTCCTTCGACGTTCCGGGTATGTCCACCATCAGCGACGAGCCGTCCGTGCTCAGCACGTAGAGGCCGAGTCCGGGGTCGATGGTCGTCCTGCCCGCGGGCGACGACGACAGGCTGCCGTCGGAGCCGCGCGTCCAGACCGTCCACGGGGACACCCTGCGTCCGTCGTACTGGGACACAACGCTAACCGTGTCGCTGCTGAATATGTCGTTCGCGTCCAGGCTGGCGGGCTCTCCGCGGAAGGAGATCAGGTTCCAGCCGGGGCTGAGGCCGACCTCTACGGGCTTGCGCTCTATGACCGTGATCGTGACCGACACCGTGTTGTCGTTACCGGCCGCGTCCGTGGCCTTCAGCGTGAACTCGTGTGCTCCGAGTGCGAGGTCCTCCGCTGGGCGGAGCACCCACTTCTTCTCGTCGTTGGTCGTGAGCTGGTCGAGTATGTCCATGCTCTCGCCGTCCGGGCCCTCATGAGAGGCCTCGTTCAGCGTGACCGTCTTGTAGCTGTCGCCCGCGTACTCGCCGGCCTCGCTCCAGATGAACTGGATTGCGCCAGCGGCGTAGTCGGTCTCGGCGTTGTCCGCCGGGGTCGAGGTCATTTCGGGCTCGTCGACGTCAACCTGGATAACCTGGTTGCTGTTGACGTAGCTGTACTTGAGGGTGACCGTGTCGCCCTCTTCGACCAAACCGGCGGAAACACCGGCCTCGGCCGTTAGAGTCACCGTGCCGGCGTCCCAATCAGGATCGCCCACCGACTCGGCGACCACGTTCTTACCCACGTAGGCCTTGACCTCGCCGGCGAACTCGCCGTCAAAGTCGGTGTCCGCGGGCGGCCAGTTGGCCAGCTTCACGTCCACCGTGCTGGTGCTGACACCAGGCACCAAGTCGTTGCCGAGCTTCACGTCCTCGTCGGACACTTTCACACCACCCACGCGGGTCGTGTTGCCATCAACGTCCACGGCCTGGATCATCACGCCGTAGGCTCGGCTGTTCTTGAACGCGCTCGCGCTCTGCTTGAATGTCGCAGAGCCGCCCAAAGTGTCGTCGGCCACCTTGACGGACAGGGTCGTGCCGTTAACCGACGCCTCGGTCGAGTTGTCGCCGCTCGTGGAGCGCAGCGCCTCGTCCGAGCTGAAGGTGATGGCCTGCTCACCCTTCTCGGCTACCAGCGCCGAGAACGACACCACGTTAATGCTCGCCTTTATCTTGTTGTCCGAAGTGCGGGTCGTCGTTTCTATGGCGTTGCCGGCCACGTCAGAGACGCCGGTCACCGTCACGCTTGGCCGCGCGTTCTTGGCCAGGTCCTCGGTCAGCGTGAGCAGCACGTACTCGTTGAGGTGCTGGTTGTCGTCGCTGTCCTCTTCGTTTTCGCCCACAACCTCGGCGGTGTCTATGGTGTAGCCGGCGACCGTGAAGTCGGCCACTGCCACCGTGTCGACGTCCAGCGACTCATTGAACTTGACCAGTATCGAGTTCTGGCTGCTGCTTGACTCGTTGTCGTCCTCGTTCCAGCCTTGGCCAGCGCCGGGGTTGCCTTCCACTGTCGGATCATCCGTGTCGATGGTGAGCTGCGTGGTGTGCTCCACCAGGTTGCCTGCGAGGTCCTGGGCCGTGATGACCAGGTTGAACTTCACTCCGTCGCTGTTGGCGGAGTTCTTCGTCGTGTCGATTATGGAAGAGTCACCGCACCTGCTGGAGAAGTCGTTGTTGCCACCCGGTGAAATCAGGACGCCCACGCGGCTGGCGTTGCCGCCGGCGTTGTCGATGTCGTCAGCTTCTTCGGTCAGCACGCACCGGTTGTCCGTGCCCTTGCCGTCGGAGCCTATCTCCTCGGCCTCGACCTTGGTCACGACCAGCTTCTCGTCGACGGCTCCTGAAGTCAAGGCCCGAGCCCTCGTCGTTGACGTTGAAGGAGATCTGCAGCGTGTCGTCGTTGATGACGCTGTCGTCAGCGGGGCTGAGGTCGCTGATGGTCGGCGGGGAGTCGTCGATAAGCGCGGTCGCCGAGGCGATCACGTTGCTGCTGCGCTTGCCGTCGGACGAGACCACCTGCAGGGTCAGCGTGTCGCCGTCCTGCACGTAGATTACGTCGTCGTCCTCGTCGAGGCTGGTGTCGTTGGTGATTGTCACCACGCCCTGGAACAGGTTGGACGTAGCCATGGCGAGTGCCCGTCGCGTTGTTCGTATAGTCGTCGACCTCGCTGATGGTCACCCACTGCCGCTGTCGGAGCCGCTGCTCACGTACGCGCGCCGAAGCCGCTCCCGTAGGCCTTGGTAGGCCGCGTTAGCCAGAGTATCGTCCTCTGCCGGGTACACGTCCACGATGTCGAAGTGGCATCCACTTGAAGCACATCGGAGTAGTCAAGGACCTTGAAATGTCCTGGAACTGGCGGCCAGCCTTGTTCGTAACGAACGTCAGCACCTGTGAGTCGTCGGCAACCAACGTTGCGTCGACACGCTGGCCAACGGACGCCCAGGGACCGCCAGCCATGATCCCATCATCGCCGTGCGTGTAGCGGAGGTCCTCGTTAACCTTGGTGTAGGAATCGTTGTCGTATTCGTAGATCTCGTGGTTTTCGTCTTGGGCGCGCTTGCCTTCGTCGTCTTGTATGCGGCGAGCTGTATCGCTGTCAGCAAGCGCGTTCCGAATCTCGGCGTCGCTAGCAGCAGTTGAGTTCGGTTCCACGGTTACAAGTCTCAGTAAGGTCGTCTATCTGCTGGAATCTGGACCGAAGCCAGCCCAGTCGTCAGGCAACGCTATTACGCGGATCCTCAGGCGCTGGGGTACCGGATGCGTCCGGTCGACATCGTACTGTGGTCGTCAGCACCATCGGCGCTACAGTAGGCAGATCTCAGAGCAGTCGAGTTCGTGCTCGCTATCGAGGTGGTCGCGATGGTTCCAGCAACTGCGTTGCCAGTGCCCACTGGCAGGGTGACCCTGTACTCGTCCGTGTTGAAGTTGTCGTCCGCCAAGTTTATTGTCGTGCTGGCGGTGACCTGCGTGCCGAGGTCGTCGCTCTTGATGTAGAAGTACACCTCGGCGGTCTTGCCGTCGCCCTCGTTGAAGCCGAGGTACTCGGATTCCTGCGTGCCGTCGAGGAGGTCCGCGAACGAGGCCTCCCCGTCCTTGAGATCGATGTCGTCCGCCGCGCTGGCGGTCGTGTCGTCCTGGAAGGCCGTGCGGGCCAACAGCAGGAACGCAAGCGCGAGGGCTATTGCTAGTATCCTAACTGAACTTTTCACTTAATTTCCCCCTGTGAGTTGGGTTTGACGGTTGATGATTTGGTTGTTGGTTGGTTGATTTGAGATGATGAAGATGAGTCCGTTCTCCTTATTGCCTGCCCCCCTCTGGATTCCGGCGTTGCCTGCCTGGGTTCCCGCGTTCGCGGGAATGACGGCGGAGGGGGCCGGAATGGCGATCCCGGGGGCCGGAATGATGAATCCGGCGGCCGGAATGACGAGGTGGGAGCCGGTTCAGGGTGGGGAGGGTCCGCTCCTGAAGTTGCGGAAGGCGATAGCATCGAAAACCTCGCTTTCGTCGCGGAATGAGGGTGGGTAGTAGACGCAATAAGGCTCTGCGCCGCGTAGTGCGGGCAGAGCGCCTGCTGGCCGGGAGGGTTGCTCCGGCGAGTCGCCGGGCGGATATCCCTGGCGCACGGATAATGTCAAAGCGTGCACTCCGATGTGCGTTTGCGCGAACGCACTGCGATTCGTGGGCGGACACTCTTTATACGACAGCGAAAACTATATAGGACGGGTTGTAAGGTGTCAATGGGTTAACGGGTTAGTAGTCAGTTGGTCAGTGGGTTCCGGCTCGCGGGCCGGAATGACGGGGGACGGGGGGACGGAATGACGGGGGACGGGGGGACGGAATGACGATGACGAGGGACGGGGGCGGAATGACGGGGGACGGGGGTACTTGACGGGGGACGGGGGGCTGGGGACGGAATGACGGGGGACGGGGGGGGCGGAATGACGGGGGCGGAATGGGGGGGCGGAATGGGGACGGGGCTCGTCGAAGGGTTCGCGGCGCTGCTGGGCGGCCTTCCTGGTAGCGTTTTCGTAGGTACTTTTCGGCGATCATGGCCGCTCTTCGTCCGAGTTTCGCATGAAGGGCGGGGGCGTCACGCCGTTCAGGTGTTCGCGGTTGGCCTCGTACCACTCGCGCCACTTGGCTTCGGTCTCGCGCCACTCGGCTTTGGTCTCGCGCAGTTCGGCCCTGGCCTCACGCCTGCCTATTTCGATGCCGCGCTCCAGGCCGATTGATATGCCGGCGTCCCGGCCTGTTCCGCATTTGCGGTCGATGTAGTCTTCGGCTTCGCGCTCCGCCTGTTTCCTGACCTGGCGCAACTCGGCCTTGGTGAGCTCGCGCTTGAGGTGCTTCTCGAGGCTCTCCGTGATGCGTTCTGTGGCACCTTTCTCGAAGCCTGCCTTCTCGCGCTTCTTCAGGTACGCCTCTGCAATCATGGTGTGTCCTCTTCGGAGTCTCGCATGAAAGGCGGGGGCGTGACGCCGTTCAGATGCTCGCGGTTAGCCTCGTACCAGGCGCGCCACTTGGCGTCGCGCTCGCGCCTGCCTTTCTCGATGCCTATCTTCTCGCCTTTCTCGATGCCTGCCTTCTCGCGCTTCTTCAGGAACGCCTCTGCAATCATGGTTCCTCCTTCTGTCGTGCCGTAGGCCAGGGCGCCTGCAAACACTACGAAAGCCTCCATCTCGGCACTATGTGCCGGATGAGCCGGAACGCGCCGGACGGCAATTTGTCTGCGGCCAATAGGACTACGGCCAGCGAACCCGCCAGCAGTACGAAGAATAAGGTAAGGCCGACGGCTTCCTTCGACGGCAGTCGCATATATGTCAATATCGCCCGCCGGACGGGATTTGTCAATACGGACGCCGAAGGTGAGCCTGTTTCAGATTGCCTGGCGCCCCCAACACCGTTGTTCCCGCTCCCCGCCCATTCGGCAAGCTCAGGGCATGCTTCCACGGGGACAGGGTTCGCGGGAAGGCGAAATCTGTTCGTTTCTGCGACATTCTGTGCGCCTCCTAGCTGAGGGTGTCGCCGGTCCCGCGCGAATCTGTAATGCTGGCGCGGGTTGTCGGGACACAAAAGTGGCGCCGCGTGGCAGAGGAGGACAGGTGGACGGAGCAGGGTCACTCAGCCGTGTCTTCACTGCCACAGGGCGCCCACAAGGGACGCCCCTACGGATGCCTGGGGCTTACCCGCTTGGGGGTAGGGTTTCCGGGCCGCGGGGCCGGTTCCTCGCGTGGGCGATGGTAGCACGCTTGTGCGTATGCTTCAAGAGCGGTGGCGAAATTGCGCAGGGTCTCTCAATTGACTGCTAATCGAGGCGTCTTCCCGCCATGTCATGCTGAGCCTGTCGAAGCATCTTAGACCCTTCGACTACGCTCAGGGTGACAGGGTGGGATAGGGTGACAGGGCGGGAGGGTGACAGGGTGGGATAGGGTGGGATAAGGGTGACAGGGCGGGATAGTCGAGGGAGCCGGCGAAATTGCGGGATCGGGGCGGATTGGTGGGGAGAAATGGTGCAGACGTGGGGACGAGGTGGGTCGTGTGTGGGGTTGGATGTGGCAGGGCCGAGAACGGGTGGCGCGGGAAAGTGACGCTTTTTTCGGGTACGGGGGAGCGAGTGGGTCGGGTTTGGGCGAGGGTGTGCGGCCGGGGTGTGCGTTGGGGCGTCCGGGGGAAATCGGGTAAGCAATATGGCGAACGCAAGGCGATGGCCGCAGGTCCAGAGTCGGGCGCGGGGGCAGGCTGTTGGCGAGGGAGACGGTTTTGGGCGCACCTGGTAATCTGAAACAGGCTCGCCGTTGGGGTTACTGTCCCGTCTGGCCGGCGAGGAATACTTTGAGCACGCCCTGGTTGACGTAGCCGGAGAGCTTGCGCTGGAGCAGGCCTTCGCGGTCGATGAAGTAGGTGGTGGGCATGACGCGAATGAGGTAGCGGTCGGCGACCGCGCCGTCGAGGTCGAGGCCGAGCGGGTAGGTGACGCCGACGTGTTCGGCGAAGGCGCGGGCGTCGGCCTCGAGGTCGCCGGAGGCGAGGCCGACGAAGACGACGCCGTCGTCGCGGGCGGCGAGCCAGGCCTCCTCGAAGGAGGGCATCTCGTCGCGGCAGGGGGGACACCACGAGGCCCAGAAGTTGAGGACGACGACCTGGCCGGCGAGGTCGCTGAGCCGCAGCCGTTCGCCGTCGAAGAGCGTCACGTCGAAGTCGGGCGCGGGCGCGCCCATCTGGAGCTCGGGCGGCACAGGCGTGGGCGTGGCGGTCGGCGCGGCGGTGGGCGTCGGCGCGGGCGTGGCGGCGGGCGCGGGTGTGGCGGCGGGCGCGGGTGTGGCGGCGGGCGCGGGCGTGGCGGCGGGCGCGGGTGTGGCGGCGGGCTGGGGCGTGGCGCAGGCGAGCAGCGCGGCGAGGGCGGCGGCGGCGAGGGCCAGCGCGGCGGACCATCGGTAGGGGCGGGTCACAGACCCGCCCGCCGCCCCTGTCCCGCGAACCTCCGTGATCCTACGCATTCATCCCTCGGATAGACCTTGTCTCTCCCCCGTCATTCCGGCCCCCGAGCCGGAACCCAGGGGCGGGGGGTGAGGCGACGAACGCCCTAATCCTTCATCTCCGGGGGAGGCTCGTCGAAGTCCTCGCCGCGGCGTTTGGCCTCCTGCCATCGTTCGTACCAGGCGCGCCACTTGGCCTCGTTCTCGCGCATGCCGTCCTGGTAGCGCTTCTTCAGGTACTTCTCCGCGATCATGGCTTGTCCTCTTCCGAGTTTCGCATGAAGGGCGGGGGCGACACACCGTTCAACTGCTCACGGTTGGCCTCGTACCACTCGCGCCACTTGGCCTCGCGCTCGCGCCGGCCGTCCTGGTATCGCTTCTTCAGGTACTTTTCCGCGATCATGGCTGATCCCTCCACTGTGAGGTAAACCCAGGCCGCCGCAACCACGACAACCGATTGCATTGTGTGGATTATGGCGACTGTGGTTTCCAGAACGCCGTCGGTCGTGTTGTGCCTGACTTCGAGCCAGGTCACGCCGAACAGGGCCAGACCCAGTCCGACCCTGGTCTCATTGACACCTAGTACCGGTTCCAGATGGTTTTGCCAATGGTGATGCTGCCCCACCCCTGGGTTCCCGCTTTCGCGGGAATGACGGAAGAGGAGGGCGGGAATGACGGATAGGGAAACATGTCTAGCATACCATTCTCTCGCACTCCGTCCTATATGGTTTCCCCCTCTCCCTCGTCATTCCGGCTCTGGGGCCGGAATCTCTGGGGCCGGAATCCAGGGGACGTGTGTGAGCGCGAATCAGGCGCCTGGGAGTTGGGGGTAGTGGTGGAGACGGGGGAGGGTCGAACTCCCCGTCCAAAAGAAACCTTGACCGAGATATGCTACAAGCTTAGCCGGCGGATTGTTCTCGCCTTCGCGGCCCTCTGCCAGCGGGGGGGTAAACCGCAAAGGCCAGCCGATGGTCTTAGGCCCGGGCTATCGGCGTATACCGGACAGCGCCCCGAATTGCGTCGCCCAGTCCACTCCCTCGGGGTAAGGAGAGGGTGGACGTAGCCGCGGTTAAGCGGCTAGCTGAAGCTGTCTGTTGCCAGTTACTTCTTTTTGCCACCGTTTAACGAGGTAGATGGCGTCTCGGCCTGCAATCCCGCAAGAACTTCCCCTGTCGAACCCACGCGTCCCCACATCGGGGATATTGTAGCACACGGGGGGAGTGGGCGGGGAGTGGCCAATGTCATTCCGAGCGGAGCCACGTCATTCCGAGCGGAGCCGAGGAATCTAAGACCCACGACCACAAAACCCGCCTCGCCTTGCCCCACAGGCCCCGACGTCGTGGCCTGTCGCACCGGCTGTGTGGACTCACATGGCAAGGGCTTTAGATTCCTCGGCAAGCTCGGAATGACAAGATGGCAGGGGAGGTCGGAATGACAAGATGACAAGGGGGCTCGGAATGGCAGGGGAACGACCGCTGGGGGTGGGGATTGCGGCAAGAGGGTTTCGGTCCTCACCCTAACCCTGAGGGAGAGGGGATTGCGGCAAGAGGGGCGGTCCTCGGACCGCCCCTGCTGCGTCGTGTGGTTTGGCGGCTGCTGCCGCGGTGGGCTTTAGCCTGTGCCGCGGAGCCTGGGGTCCAGCTTGTCGCGGAGGCCGTCGCCGAAGAGGTTGACGGCCATGCTCACCAGGAAGAGGGCGACGCCGGGGAAGAAGACGACCCACGGGGAGCTGAGGGCGTGGGTACGGCCCTCGCCGATGGTGTTGCCCCAGGTGGGTGTGGTGGGCGGCACGCCCGCGCCGAGGAAGCTGAGGCTGGCCTCTACCAGAATGGCGGTGGCGAACAGGAAGGTGGCCTGCACGATGAGCGGCGCGAAGGTGTTGGGCATGACGTGGTAGAAGAGGATGCGCCACGCCGGCGCGCCGAAGGCCCGCGCGGCCTCGATGTACATCTGCTCGCGTATGCTGAGCACGGCGGAGCGGATGAGCCGGGCGGTGCGGGGGGTGTCTACCACGGTGATGGCGATGATGACGTTGACGAGGCTGCCGCCCAACAGCGCCATGAGCACTATTGCGAACAGTATGCCCGGTATGGCCATGAGGCCGTCCATGAAGCGCATCGCGATGTCGTCGAGCCAGCGGAAGTAGCCGGCGGTAACGCCGATGAAGACGCCGATTACGGCGCTGAACGTGGCGACGGAGGCGCCGACGAACAGCGAGATCCTGGCGCCGTAGGCGACGAGGCCGTACAGGTCGCGCCCCAGGCTGTCGGTGCCGAACCAGTGCTCGCCGCTGGGGCCTACCAGCCGGTCGGCCATGTTGAGGTCGTATGGGTTGATGATGGTTATCACCGGGGCGGCGAGGGCGACGAGTCCGAAGAACAACACGATGATCAGCCCAACCAGCATGTTGGGGTTGCTCAGCAGGGTGCGCCATATCTGCTTGACGCGGGGCTGCTTGGGCTTGAGCCCGGTTAGCTGAGCGTTGGGAGTCGCTGCGTAACTGCTACCTTGCAAAGCCATCAGTATCGAATCCTAGGGTCTACATAGACGTACATGATGTCGATGATGAGGTTGATCATCACGTAGACGGCGGCGACCACCAGCGCCAGGCTCTGGATGATGGGGTAATCGCGCTGGGCGATGGCGTCGACGATGAGGCGCCCGATGCCGGGTATGGCGAAGACGGTCTCGGTTATGACGACGCCTGTTATGAGTCCGGCGATGCTGAAGCCAATGATGGTGAGGATGGGGTTGGCGGCGTTCCGAAGGGCGTGCCTGAGCAGCACGACCTTCTCAGCCACGCCCTTGGCGCGCGCCGTTCTAACGTAGTCTTCCTTCAGCACCTCGAGCATGGTGGCGCGGGTCATCCTGGTTATGAGCGCGGCGCCGGTTATGCCTAGCAGCATGGCGGGCAACAACAGGTGGTGGATCCACTGGCCGATGTCTTCGCCGAAGTATATGTAACCGCCCGCGGGGAAGATGTGGATCTTCACCGCGAACCCCCACATCAGCATGTAGCCCAGGAAGAAGTAGGGCACGGCGTAGCCGACGAGGGCGAAGATCATGATGACCCGGTCTATCCAGGTGTTGAACTTCCAGGCGGCGAGCACGCCGAGCGGCACGGCTATGATGATGGCCATGGACAGCCCCATCGTAGCGAGCGCCAGGGTGGGCTGGAGCCGCTGTTTGAGCAGGAACGAAACTTTGTGGCCCGAGAATACGGACTCTCCGAGCTGGAAGGTGGCTATTTGCTTGATGTAGATGCCGAACTGCACGATTATGGGCCTGTTGAGGCCCATGCCCTCGCGCATCAACTCGACCATTTCGGGGGTGGCCTCGTCGCCGACGATCACGGAAGCGGGGTCGCCGGGCGCGAGGTGTATGGCGCTGAACACGACGACGCCGACGATAATCATCGTGGGTACGGCCGCCAGCAGCCGCTTTATGATGTATCTTTGCATTCCGTCCTCCGCGTCATCCACGACGGCTCAATAGTGGTCAAGGCTACCACACTACGCGACGGTGCCGCAAACCCGCCGCGGTATACCCGGGCGCAAGAGAAACCGCCTGCCCCGGAGGCTATGCGCCCGGGACAGGCGGGACTGATTGCTTATGGCCTCACGGCCTTAAGCGGCGCGGTATTACTGGTCGAACCACACTCCGGTCATGCGGGTCCGGTGGTAGTAGTCATGTACGCCGTTCATTTTGCCGTTGATGACAGTGTAGGCGACCACGTTGCCCGGGATGCGGTGAGTCACGTTCTCGTAGTACGACTTCTGCACCAGGTCCACCAGGCGCTTCTGCTCGGCGGGGTCGCTGGTGCGCGAGTACTGCAACTTGAGTTCCTCGATCTCCAGGTTGTCGTGCCAGCCGTAGGTCTTGGGGTTGAGGTACCAGTTCAGAACGGGGTTGTTCGTCGGCACGCCGCAGCAGCCGGTGTGGAACAGGTCCCAGTACTCCTGGTCCTGGCGGAAGGTGACCGCGGTCGCCCAGTCGGGCTGCTGGAGGTCGACACTGAAGCCAACCTCTTTGGCGGCTGCGGCGTTCACGATGCCACGGTCGCGGTGCGTCGTGTAGCTGGTATCGCCCAGGATGACTATCTCGGTGTTCGGGTCCCAGCCGGTCTCTTCCACGAACTCCTGGAACAGGCGTTGGGCCTTTTCCATGTCGTTCTGGTTGTAGAGCTCCAGCAGCTCGTCGCTCTCGTTGGGCGTGCCGCAGATGAAGATGGCGCCGCAGAGGCTCCAGAGCTCCTTCGGGTTATGGGCTGCCATGATGGACTCGGCGTCCATCGCGGCCTGCATGGCCTGGCGCGCCTTGAGGTTGCTGAACGGCAGCTTGGTGTGGTTCATCAGTAGCACGGGGGTGTTGCCCGCCGGGTATAAGAAGGTCGACAGCTTGGGATCGTCCTTCACCTCGGGCCAGAAGTGCGGCGGAGTGCCGGTGGTGTAGTGGATCTTGCCCGTCTTGAGGCCGGCCAGAATCGTCGTCTTGTCCGGAATCTCCACGATTTCCAGCGCGTCCAGCAGCACCCTTTCACCCTCTGGGTAGATGCCCGGCGGGAAGCCTTCACGCGGTTCCATGTCGAAGCGGAAGCCCGGGGTCCAGTTGGCCAGCTTCCAGGGGCCGGAGGCGACGAAGTCGTCCACGCGGTCGTGCGGGCTGACGGTGCCGGCTATCTCGGACTTCATCATGAGGGGCGCCTGGCCCAGTCCGAGAGAGGTAACGGCGAAGGGCTCCTTGAGGTAAATCTCAAAGTTGAGGTCGTCAATCTTCGCCATGCTCTCGGCGGAGTTGTTTCCGGCCACGCTGCGCTGCATCAGCGCGATGCCGGCGGTGATGCGCTCGGCCCACCGGAAGGTGGAGGCGATGAAGTCGTCGGAGGTGAGCTGGTCGCCGTCCTCGAAGCTCATGTCGTCGCGCAGCGTGAAAGTCCAGGTGAGCTGGTCGTCGCTGATTTCCCAGCTATCGAACATGTTGTTGTGCAGAGCACCGTTGGGGTCGAGCCTGAACGGGAACTCATAGAGGTGCACGGACACCTCGTAGGTGACGGTGGCGGTGGTCCACACGGGGTCGATGGTCTTCACCGAAGCGCCCAGGGCGAACACGGCCTTGCCGCCTTCGTTGATGCCCGTCTCGTCCGGCACTATGCGCGCCGAGCGTTGAGACGGCGCGACGGGCGCCACCGGCTGGGTCTGCTCCATCTGCTCGGGAGCGGCTATGGCCACGGCGGCGGGCGCAGGCAACGCGGGCGCGGCGGGAGCCTGTGGGGCTGTCTGCTGCTGTGCGGCCGCGGGAGCGGCCGGCGCCGGCGCTTGCGGTTGCTGCCGCGCCTCCGGCTCGGCGGCCGAGCAGGCCAGAGCCGCGAACAGCGCGAACACCGCGAAAAATGGTAGCAATCTTGTAATATTCAAACGCCTACCTCCTGTCAGGTGTTTTCCTTCCCTACTGCCCGGCTCGGAGCTTCGCGGGCCAACCGGGCGCTTGACCTGCGACTATGGGCCTGCTTTGCTTGCACCTCCCAAAATCCCGAAAAGCCTAGAAGACGCCCCCTGAGAAGGGGCGCCTTCCTATTTTGCGGTTCGCGCTTTCGCGCGTACCAAGTCACGCCGGCGGGCCGGAGCCGGGGCCCCGGCCCGTCGTCTGGGTCAGTCTTTAGTTGTCGAACCAGACACCCGTCATTCGGGTGTTCCAGTGGTGGTCGTGCACGCCCCGGACGTTGATGTTGATGATGTTGTAGCCGGTGATGTTGCCCGGGATCATGTGCGTTACGTTCTCGTAGTACGACTTCTGCACGGCGTCGGAGATTCTCCTTTGCTCTGCCGGATCCGAGGTGCGCGAGTACTGCGACTTGAGCTCCTCGATTTCCAGGTTGTCGTGCCAGCCGTAGGTCTTGGGGTTCAGGTACCAGTTGGTGACCGGGTTGTTGGTCGGCACGCCGCAGCAGCTCGTGTGGAACATGTCCCAGTACTCCTGGTCCTGGCGGAAGGTTACCGCCGTGGCCCAGTCGGGCTGCTGGAGGTCAACGTTAAACCCTATGGACTCAGTGACCGTCTTGTTGACGATGCTGATGTCGCGCATCTCCTGGTAGCTGGTGTTGCCCAGGATGATTATTGGCGTGGAGGAGTCCCAGCCGGTCTCTGCCACGAACTCGTTGAACAGGCGCTGGGCCTTGTCAAGGTCGTCCTGGTCGTAGAGCTCGAGCGACTGTTCGCTCTCGTTGGGCGTGCCGCAAATGAAGATGGCGCCACAGGTGCTCCACAGGTCCGAAGGGCCATAGGCCGGCATCCAGTCGTCGGCGTCCAGCGCGGCCTGCACCGCCTGGCGCGCCTTGAGGTTGCTGAACGGCAGCTTGGTGTGGTTGAGCAGCACCACCGGCGTGGAGCCGCCGGGCTCCACCCAGGTGCTGAGCTTGGGGTCGTCCTTCACTTCGGGCCAGAAGTGGAAGGGCATGAAGGTGCCGTAGTGGATTTTGCCCGTCTTCAGGCCGGCCAGGATCGTGGTCTTATCGGGAATCTCGACTATCTGAAGCTCGTCCAGCAACACCCTTTCGCCTTCGGGGAACACTCCGACCGGGAAGCCCTCCCTGGGGGACAGGTCGAAGCGGTGGCCGGGCGCCCAGTTCGCCAGCCGCCAGGGGCCGGAAGCGACAAACTCGTCGACGCGGTCGTGCGGGCTGACGTTGCCTGCTATCTCCGCCTTCATCATGAGCGGCTGCTGGCCGAAGCCCAGCGACGTTACCGCGAAAGGCTCCTTGAGGTGAATCTTGAAGGTGAGGTCGTCCACCTTGGACATGCTGTCGGGAGAATTGTTGCCGGCGACCGAGCGCTGGAATAGGGCGATGCCCCTGGTGATGCGCTCGGCCCAGCGGAACGACGACGCGATGAAGTCGTCGGAGGTTAGCTGGTCGCCGTCCTCAAAGGTGAGGTCGTCACGCAGGGTAAACGTCCAGGTAAGCTGGTCGCCGCTGATCTCCCAGTTATCGAACATGTTGTTGTGGAAGGCGCCTACGGTGTCGAGCCTGAGCGGGAAATCGTAGAGGTGCCTGGAAATCTCCCAGGTCACGCCTGCCGTGGTCCACACAGGGTCGAGCGCCTTGACCGAGGCCGCGAGCGCGAACACGAGCGTGCCGCCCTCCTTGACATCCGTGTCCTGCGGGATCATGCGCTGGGTGGTGCCGGGGGCCTCGGGTTCCGTGGGTTGAGTCCGGGCCATCGTCTCCGGAGCGGTCTGAGCGGCGGCCGCGGGCGCCGCCATCGCGGGCGCCTGGGGGGCTTGGGCCTGCATGGCAGCGGCCGGCGCGGCAGTCGCAGCCGCGGCAGGGGCTGCCGGCTGCTGCTGCTGCCCTGGCTCGGCGGCCGAACAGGCCATAGCGCCAAGCAGCGCCAGCGCCGCCAGGAATGGTAGCAGTCTAAGGACTTTCACTGATCTCCTCCTTCTGAGTGTTCTCACAAAACGAACCTGCGGGCCGCTCGTGGCGTCCCTTTAGTTCAGCGTAGTTATACTTCATGGCCGAGCCGTCTGTCAAGTCAGACGCAAGGGCTGAGGCTGTCCAAAGTTGGGCAAAAGTATCAGTTGGCGCGTTCCGTACAGGGCGCCGCCACTACTTGCGGCAGCGCTCTTCCGCGCTCAACTTTGATGGCAATTGCGGCGCCCGGAGCCGAGCCGGTGGGAGTCCGGCTCAGGAACGAGCGTCGGACGCGAAACTGTCGAGGACGTTCTTCGTTATGCGGGACACGTTGTTGTCGTATTCGTTGTGGGAAAGGCTCCCGCACCAGGCTATGGACCCCACCGAGAACACCCCGCCTCCGGCCGGTCCCTCGAAGTACACCAGGTCCGACCTGACCAGCGGGTTCTGGCTTCCGCCGCGCCGTTTGCCGCGCGAGTAGTCGCCGACCGACTCGGCCTCCATAATTAGCTGGTAGTGGTCCGAAAACCCGGACGCCGTAGCCACGACCAGCGCGTGGGGAGGCGTGCCCAGGCTGTAGTCCGCCCGGTCGATCTCGACGCCTCCGGCCCCGCCCTGCTTCAGTCCGAAGTTTCCGATGACCTCGTCCCTCCCGATGCCCTCGAAGATGAACGCCGCCCGGGGATCGTAGCTGTCCTCCAGCCGGTGATACGGCATGCTGTAGTCGAAGCCGGTGCCGGTCGATGAGCCCACGCCAAGCATTCGACCCGACGGCCGGCCCCTGGCGTTCCAGTTCATTCCCGCCTCGCCCGTGAAGCTGTGGTTGTTCTGTCCCGCTTCGTCGTGCGGCCGCGCTGCCGACCGGCGCATCTCGATGCAGTGGGTGCTGTCCGGGGGAAACGACACCACCGAGAAGAAGCCGTTGCCGCCCAGGTACATCAGCCGCCCGCCGCCGGCCAGATAGGCGTCCATCGCGTCGAGTCCCTGGCTCGACCAGTACTCGGGGTGGCTTCCCGTTACCACTACGTTGTAGGGTTTCAGCAGATCTGCGCCCTCGTTCTGCAGGTCTTCGTCGGTCGCGACGTCGTAGACGTACCCCCGCTCGTGCAGCCAGTCCACCAGGTGCAGGTCACCGTTGAACTGCCAGGGCCCGCCCCTCCCCAGCCGGAGATACCAGAAGTTGTACTTGGGGCGCATGGTCAGGTTGGGCCGGCGGCGCGAGGAGTAGAACACGGGCGAGCCGTCGGTGTGAACGTCGTAGGTGCTGTTCAGATGGTTTTCCGCGATGTACTCGTCCTGCGGCGTCGAAGGCTCCCACGCGATCCTCCCGGAGTATTCGGTCCGGGCATACGAATGGTTGTTGGCGTAGGTGAGATAGCTGTTGGTCGGCGCCAGGAACAGTATCCTGGATAGAGTGGCGCCCTCTGCCGGCCGGACGAAGAACGGCACGTAGTCCTCGGAACCGCCCTCCATAAGCCGTGCCGCGTACACCCCGCTCCTGAGGTCCAGCGGCACCTGGAACTCGAAGCTGACGTCCCACCGGGCGTCGTCGAGGTCGTCGTCGTGAAAGTGAATGGCCCCGTACTCCTGGGGAGCGAGATTGAAGTCGATGTGATTCGCCGTCCAGTTGTGGCCGTTCATTGCCCGGGTGGGCCTGTTTACCGTGTTGCCGTGCAACCGATTTTCGGACACGTCGGTGATCAGGTCGGTGGCGAAGTCTCTGCCGAAGTCCCATGCTCCGATGAGGCCGTCCTCGACCTCCGAGGGCGATGCGCCGTCCCGCAGCGATTCGAGCTCCCGCAGGCTCAGGGCGCGCCCGAACAGGGCCGGGCGGTCGATCTTGCCGTTGAAGTGGCCGGCGATCCTGGGTCCGGAGGGGTCCTCCCCTTCGCAGTAGCCCCCCATGACGAGCGGCACGCCATTTTCGGCGACTTCGAGCTGCCCTATCTCCCTTTCGACCACCGCGGCGGTCTCATCCATGGGCCAGATGGTCCTGGGCTGCTGGTAGAGCGTCACCTTTCCGGTGGACGAGTCGTAGGACGCCGCCACGAAGTACCACGCGGGCGAGTGCAGGGCCGGCGCTCGCACGGGCACCCCGGTGGAGATTCGCTCCACCCGACCGTCGGCGCCCCCGACACACAGGGTCAGGCCACGCTCGCCGTCCAGCATCATGCCGTATCCGGTGCCGCCGAAATCCGACCACTTGGTCAGGATGCCCTGCGAGAACTTGGACGGGGTTGTCGAAGACATCCAGGCCAGCAGCGTGAAGCTCCCCTTGTGCCGGAGGAGCGGACTGTCCGGGACGGCGGCGTACGAACCGGGCACCAGCTCCTGGAACCGGCCCTCTATCGTCCCGACTGCCTGGACGGGCTCCTCCTTGAAACCCGGCCCTTCGGGGTTGACGTCGCCGTGGATCAGCCGAACGATGTCGGCCTGGTAGCTGGGGAGCTTGGAGCTCACCATGAACCGGATGGTATCCCCTGCGCGGACGCTGTAGCGGTCGGCATATCCAACTATATCCATCGTATCCTCCGTATCCTCCCCGCTTTCGAATGCTACTACGCCGCGAATGCTAGCACCTCGCCGGCCTGTCCACAAGCGCGGCGTCAACGGGATGAGCGGGGCCACTGCGGAAGCCACCAAAGAGGATGATCGTCACCTGTTCAGGGGAAGGAGAATCGTCACGGTGACACCATGTCCAGGCCCGTCACTTGTTACCGCAATTGTGCCGCCGTGTGCTTCGACTATAGCTCGGGTGATGGCCAATCCCAGGCCTGTACCGCCTATCCCACGACTACGAGACCGGTCCGTACGATAGAATCGGTCGAAGACTTGGGGAAGGTCTGCGGCGTGGATGCCGATCCCGTCATCGATGATTGCGATAGCCAGCGCCTTATCGCTCTCCAGCCCGGCTCTGAGCACGATATGCCCGCCTGGCTCAGTGCAATTGACGGCGTTGGTCAGGACGTTTCCCAATGCCTGGCTCATGCGCATCCTGTCGAGGGCCACGTCCGGGAGGTTGGCGGATACCTGTAGCGACATTTCAACCTGTCGAGCCTGGGACTGCGGCTGCCAGCGGTCCATCTCTGCGAAGAGCAGCTCGTGGATCGAACTCGCTTCGAGCGTGAGCATCAGCTCACTCTGGTCGGTCTCCGCAAGCCAGTTCAAATCAGTCACGAGACCGCGCAGCCTGTCCACTTCCTGGATGATGTGGCCGGACGCGCTCTCAGGCGTCTGGAGTCCGTCGCGCAACCCGCTTGCCTCCAGTCGTATGACGCTCAGCGGCGTATTCAGCTCGTGGGCGACGTCGTTCATCAGCCGCCTGCGGAGGTCGCGTTGCGTTTCCAGGGCGGAGGTCATCCGGTTGAAAGCCACACTCATCCGTCCCAGCTCATCCGAGGACGTGACCGGCAGGCGGGTCGTATCCCCCTGGGCAATTGCCTGGGTCGCCTCCGTCAAGGCCGTTACGGGGGCCGTTATACGCCTGGACAACCAGGCCGCCAGCAGTATGGCAACGCCGGCCGTCAGCATCCCGCCAATTGCGGTGATGTACAGGAGCGTGTTTAGAAACCCGTGCGACTCTGCCGACAGGAAATCATGGTTCACGTCCACATATACGCGGCCCACGGGTTGGTCCGTAGTTAGGTCGAACACCGTCTCGCGATGCCCGTCCAAGTCGGGCGTGGCGGTTCCGGGTGACAGCTCGAACAGGTTGTCCATTACGACCCGTCCATCAACGCCGGCGATGACGACTCGTACCGGGTCTTTGTGGAAGAGCTCGAGGGATTCCCCCTCACCTTCTTCATGCTGCTCGCTCTGCAGAACCCCGTCGTAGAGGTATCCGGCCTCAGACAGCGGTCTGTCCACCGTTTCCCATCCACCTGCGGCGGTGTACTCCCGACTCAGATTCCGGGCCAACCGGGTCGCTTCATCATCGCCTATCCCGTCCACAAACACGCCCAGACGGGACTGCGTCGCGTAGTAGCCCACACCGGCGCTGATCAGGACAGTTAGAACGATGACAAGGACTATCGACCCCATGATTCGCCAGCGCAGCGACATCATTCGTCCCCCATCACGAACATGTAGCCGGCGCCGTAGACGGTCTGAATAGGTTGGCCGCCGTCTCGTCTGATCCGCTTTCGCAGGCGAGCGATCTGGCTGTCGATGGCGCGGTCGAACCCATGGAATTCGTGGTTGAAGGTCAGGGAGATCAGCTGGTCGCGGGTGAGCACCTGATTGGGGTGACGCATGAACGTTGACAGCAGGCCGATCTGCGCCTGGCTCAAATCTACGGGTTCTCCATCGACTGTCACGCTCCGGGCGGTCTCGTTCAGCGTGATGTTGCCGCGCGTCAGGACCTGCTGGACTCTGCCCTTGACGCGGCGGAGCACGGCTTCGGCGCGCGCGATGACCTCCTCCGGATCGAAGGGCTTGACGATGTAATCATCGGCTCCACTGTCCAGTCCGAGGATTCGATCGGCATGGGCTTCTCTGGCCGTCAGCATGATTATCGGAACATCTGACTCTCGACGCAGGATTCTGCACAGCTCCACTCCGTCGAGACGGGGAAGCATCAGATCGAGGATCACCAGGTCTGGAGTGAGATTGCGGGCCAGTACTAGACCGGACTCGCCGTCATGGGCAACCTCGGCAGAGAATCCGGCGCGCTCGAAGTACACTTTGACCCACTTCGCGATCCTCGTATCGTCTTCGATTATCAGTACTGTGCGGCCCACACCAGTCCCCTGAGCTGTCATTCTGAAAGTGATGCCTCGTAGAGAAACTGCCTCTGTCGACTCCGATTAGCTCTAGCCGCCTCCCCGCCGCTCGCCACCACTGCCGTGTTCGTTGCCGTCCCGATGCTCGCCGCCCGACTCGCTCCCCTCCTCTCCGGCACCGACCTCGGCATGTGCTGTCCATCCGGTGAACGACGCCTGCGTCGCGGGCAGGTTGACCGTTGCCACCTCGCCTGGAGCCATGTCCGTCGGAGTCGTCGGACCGAGCTCCGCTCCGTTGGAAAGGTGTACTTCGATCCTGACCCGGCCCAGCACGCCGCTGGTCGTGTTCTCCACAGTCCCCTTGAAGGAGTTGCTTGGAGCGTCGTACTTCAAGATCAGCCGGGCACCACTGCGGACTGCATCATAGGTCTCATCGAGCGCCAAAGAATCAGCACCGCCGCCTTCTGTACCTTCTCCTCCTGCGTGAACTGCGGGGCCGGGGCCGCTGCAGTCGAATGCTTCCATGTGAACGACGTATCCATCGTAGCGGACTCCTGCGAGGCTCGGTTCACTGGCGACTGACAGGTTTGACGTTGTTTCCTGTCCAGGGTTCAGGTCTCCCAGCTTCTCGGGACCTAGCTCTCCTACCGTATTCGTTCCCGACTTCAGATGGGGTTCGGCCTGCACGTAACAGAGTCTCTGTGGCAGCGTGTTCCGTACCGTTCCTTGAACGGTCCGGGTCGCTGCATCGTACTGCATTGAAACAGCTAGTCCGCCGAGGACGCCGTTCCACGACTGTCCTAGAGGAGTGATTGGGCTCGACATAGCAGCTTCACGGCTCTCCCCACCGCCATTGCCGCCAGTACCGTGTTCACCGCTGCCTTCGCGTCCACTGCTGTGCTCTTCCCCGGAGTCACTACCTTCTCGCTCGGAGCTGGCCTGACTTTCCGCGGCGCGGTCAGAATCTCGGCCGTCCGAGTGTCCGGCGTCGCCCGTGCAACCGACGACTATCACCGCGGCGAGTATGGCCCCCAAGACCGGTCCGAACCGGAACATCTTCGACATCAGCTTCTGGCAAATCATCCTTCCATCCCTTTCGTGAAGTATCTGTGGTGCTACTCACGATAGCGTTCAATTGTCGCAGAAATATGTCGTCCGCAGCCGGGACGGCCAATGAAGGAAACTCACTGGCCCGTTGAGGGCCGTCATAGCCTCCATGCCTTTTAGGTGTAACATAACAGGCGGTACAAGACCATCGGGGCGGGTCGACACGCTCGGCCCAGAGCGCGAGGAGTAGAGCACCCAGACTATGACGTCTTCCGTCGAGGCGGGGGAACCGCCTGTCCTGCGCAGCAAGTGGCTCGTGCTGCTGGCCGCGTGCATGGGCAACCTGGTGCTCACCCTCGACAGCGGTGTCATGGGCGTCTCCTACCCCGCGCTCGCGGAGGCGTTCGACACGGACACCTCAACCATCCTGTGGGTCTCGGTCGCCTTCTGGGTGACCGGAGTCGGCATGGTGATGACGCTGGGATGGCTGAGCGACGTTGGAGGGCGCCGCCTGGCGTACACGCTCGGCTTTGTGCTCTACTCCGCCGCGCTGGGGCTTTCGGCGATTTCGGTCGACCTGTGGCAGCTCATCGCCTCCCGCATTTTCATGGGCGTGGGGTCGGCGATGGTGATGGCAGGCGTGAACGCGATTATCCTCGACAGGTTCGAGCCCCAGGGTCGCGCCAGGGCCATCGGCATCGCCGGGGCCGTCGTCGGCCTCGGGCTGACCACAGGCCCGCTGGCCGGCGGGTGGCTGCTGGACGTGCTCGGATGGCAGGCGCTGTTCTACACGAGGATCCCCCTGGCGCTGGTTGCCGCGGCGTTGTCGTGGTGGGTGTTGGAGAACCCCAAGAGCGGCGGGCAGCGGGACTTGACCGTCGACTGGCTGGGGGCCGTGACACTGTTTACGGTCCTGGCGTCCTTCCTGGTAATGGTGAACCGAAGCGCCGAGGACGGCCTGTTTTCGCCCCTGGTACTGGCGGCGGCGGCCCTGCTGGCCGTGTCCGTTCCCGTGCTGATCGCCTCGCAGCGCAGGTCGGCCAGGCCCATCCTGGACTTCGGTCTCTTCCGCCGACCGGGATACGGCCTCGGTCTGGCCGTGTTGGTCTTCCACTACACGTCGTTGGGCGCAATCCTGCTGCTCGCTCCCTTCTTCTTCATCGACGCATTGGGCTTCTCCGCGACGAAGATGGGCCTGTTTATCATGCTTCACACGCTGATGAGAGTGTTCCTGGCGCCGGTGAGTGGGGCGCTGACCCATCGCATCGGCCCCTGGACGCTGTCCGGTCTGGGTCTGGCGGCCATGGTGTGCTCGCTGTCATGGCTCAGCGTGCTGGCGGGCTCCTCCGGCTCCGAGCTGGCGATACTGGGGGCGCTCCTTCTGGCGGGCGTGGGCTCGGCACTGTACGAGCCGCCGAACACCACCACGATAATGGAGTCGGTGCCGGCGGACCGCTACGGGACAGCCTCAGCATCGATCGCGTCGGGGCGCCAGCTCTCGTTTTCGGTCGGCGTAGCGGCGGCCGGGGCCATCTTCGCCGTGAGGGAGCGGGCGTACCTGGGCGCGTCCGAGGCCGCCGACCGAGCGGTGGCGCTGGGCTTTTCGGACGCGCTCGTGGCCGGAGCCGCGCTGGCCGGACTCGGAGTGCTGTTGAGCATCGCCGCGATCGCGGTTACGCGGCGGCGCGCGCGCCGAGCGTGAAGGCGTTTGCGGATTTCCTTCCATGGACCTGGTTTCGGCGCTTGGCGGTATCGCCCAACAGGTGGTAAAACTGTCGGCGCAGACAATTCGCCAACGAACCTACTACTTGCAGTCGAACGTAAGGGGTAACTGATGAGCCAGGAATTCGGAACGAAACAGGTGGAGGGGCGACCCTTTGTGGCTATTCGCACCTCGACCACGATGGACAAGATCGGCGAGGTGATGGGGCCTCTGTTTGGCGAGGTGTACGCATTCATCCAGCAGAGCGGGCGGCAACCGGACGGCATGCCGTTTGCGTTGTACCACTCTATGGACGACAACACCGTCGAACTCGAGTGCGGGATGCCCGTGGCCTCGCCAGTTGAGGGCGCGGGTCGCGTCAAAGCAGGGGAGCTGCCGGCCGGAACGGTGGCGACTGTGACTCACACCGGTACGTACGACGCCCTCCCGCAGACGTGGTCTTCACTGTTGGAGTGGATGGACTCGCAGGGCCTCCAGCCCGCGGGCGCGCCCTGGGAGGTCTACGTCACCGACCCCGGCGCCGAGCCCGACCAATCGAAGTGGCGTACCGAGATCTTCTTCCCCGTGAGCTGACCGGCCGGGACGCGCGTAACGTGTGGCTCGCACGCGGCGAGGCTGGGCGCATGGCAGGCCGCACGCCGGCACCTTGCGCCACGATGCCTACGCGCTACTACGCATATGTAGACCGCGTCATGCTGCATGAGTTCGGGCATACCCTGGGGCTGCACGACTTCTATGACGATCCTACGATGGACCAACTAGACGCCGTAATGAACGATCCCTATACCAATAAGACGCCAACCGCTGAGGACATAGCCCAGCTGAAGGCAATGTACGCTCTCCACGACTCGTCCCCCCACTCACCGTGACAAGAATCGAAGTCCGATGCAATGCAAGAAAGACCAAGATGATGAGAACATTCAGCTTCATCCTGCTGGCGGGAATGACATTGATGCTTTTGGCCTGTGGCCTTTCCGATGGGGGGGGAGGAGGCCCAGGAAGGAGGAACACCGACGGTGGAGACGGAGACACCTACGAGCATGGTGCCGCCGCCGGTTGAGTTGGCGACGCCCACAGGCACAGCAGCGCCGCCGTTGGGGTCGGGGACGCCTTCCGGAACAGCAACGCCTCTATCGTCAGCACCCGTTCTATATACGGGCCCAACCTCCCTGGAAGAGAGGGTCTTGGCGTCTCCCGTAATTGCCAGGGTGCAGCTCGATTCCGCCACCTCTACAGCAGAATCCGCCACCATCTACGACGGCTCGACGAAATACATAGCGTTGCTGGAGTTCAGCTTCAGCGTTGAGGAGTACCTGAAGGGCAGCGGTGCTGACGACATCGTGGCGGTGTGGGAATCTAGTCCAATATTCGACACCCGCCAAGAGGCCGAGGAGGCGCTGTCGGCTATTGTCGTGGCCCGGGACACCCAGTGGGATGACCGGGAGGCCATCGTATTCCTGAAAAGCTCCCAGACATACCTCACGAGCACACAGGAGACAGACCGGTACTACCTGACGTGGCAGAATGAAATGGATTTCGACGATATGTACAGCATAGCGAGCCGGCACGACAAGTTATGGCTGCCGGCTGCGGCGGCTGTAGGCGCGACGTCGCAGCCCACCGGTGACCAGCGGCGCTTTCTGACGGCCGTACCGCCGGCCGAGGGAACGGCTCCGACGATCACCCTGGGGGCGATCAAGACCCGGATTGCAGGGGTAACGGCGAAACTCAACGCCGGGGACGGTTCCGAGGAGTACACGGAATGCGTGCAGGAAACATATTATCTTGAAAGAAAGGATCGCCATCTGCGAGAGATATACCCAGACAGAGGAAGCACGGGAAGCAACATCAGCCCGCCTCATACTCACCAGTTCAACTCGGGCCTGGGTGTTGGAACGGTTGTTTATGAGATCCCTGAAGGGGATCCCATAACTCCCGGCGTCCCATTTGAGGTATGGTTAGACGGCGGGGATGCCAACTGGTTCAGTGTGTCTAGTCTGAGCCAAGACTATCGGGTGACGGCCACACGCCCGCTTCCCGCAGGGACTTACGAGTTCCACTTCAACCACAGAGGGCCTTACTACGGCCGCTGCGACGGCTACGCGTTTCGCTCCGAATGGACGGTCACGGTCAACGACCCCGCGGGCACGCTCCACGAGGCGTTCTTCGACCCGGTCACGGTCGGCAGCGCAGTGGCGGCTGATGGCGCGAACGGCGTGCTGAAGCCCGCGTTGTTCGCCGGCGCCAACGGCGCTACGACGACCATCGAGCGTATCGCGTGGGAGCCTGGTTCAGGGGCGACCGGCACGGTGAAGGTGGCCCTTTCACCCCACACCGGCGTCGCGAGCCATGCAGTGGACTTCATCGCGCTGGACGGCTCTGTGTCTCTGTCCCTGAACGTGGCGGACGCTGCTGTCGATCTCGCCAGCAACACGCTGAGCTGGCCTGTGGTGTCCCAGCCGTGGCAGAACGGCGACGAGCTGATGGTGCGCATTCGGGAGGCGCAGTAACGGACCCCGGCGCCGAGCCCGACGAATCGAAGTGGCGCACCGACATATTCTTCCCCGTGCGCTGACTGGCGAAAGAGCGCTTTACCCCCATCCCCGTATCGAGTATGGGGCAGGCACTAACCTTCCCCCTGCGAGGGGGAAGGGACCCTTCGGCAGGCTCAGGGCAGGCCCTTTGGAAGGCTCATTCCCGATGCATACCTCTGTCAGCCCGTCGCGGGGGATGGGATAGCGGGCGGCGCCGCGGGTCATGCCAGCGTGGCGGGGGTCTTCGCCGAAATGTGTTGCAATCTGATGCATTTCGCTGCATTTCATAGCTGGGAGCAGTGTCGGTTTGGGCCGTTCGGCAGCCATCGTGAGGCCGGATCCGGGAAGGGAAGTCACCGGATGACGCGGAAATGTCACAGGCCGACGGCAGGCGCCATCCTGGGCGTTGGCGGTCGCCGGGGTGGTTGCCGGGTGGAGGTCTCGGTTCGTCATGGAAGAAAGAGTAGAGCGGATGTGCTGGGGAATCAAGAGGGGTGGCGAAATCGGGCCTGTGGTGTGGGCAAGGCTTTTTTGAATCAGCGTCTGCTGAGCTGCTGCGGCGGCCCACTACAGGCGGCCGTAAGGATCGACCCTGTTCAGACGTAACGGGTTGTACTAGCGCCTGATGACGCCGCAGGCCACGCGGCTGCCGGTGTCCGACTCGCCCATCCCGTAAGAGTCCGGCCTTTCGTGCACGATGATGGCGGAGCCGTCGAGGTCGAATACGGAATTGCGTGGACCCTCGTCCAAGGTGATGCCAACGGTGATGAAGGCGTGGCCTCCTGGGGACAGCCCCTTCAGGTCGGCCATCACCAAGACACCTGTGTCCTCCTGCAGGAATACAGTAGAGACGGCGGACCGCCCGATGGGCTGAGTCCGCAGTCGCTGCTTGTATCGGTACTTTGGGCCGACGAGGTTACACGAGGTTCTCCTGGATGAAGGCGGTCATCTCGCCAAGGGCCTGCTGTGCAACATTGGAGTCAAGGTCGCGGAGCACCCCTTCGCCTTCCTCTTCGAATATCGTTACGTCGATCCGTCCACCGGCGTTACGGTACTGCCTGATGAACTCGTCCAGGTCTGGGCGCGGGTGCGCCGCCTCGTAGGCTCTCGCCAGGCACAGCGTGGGCGGCAGTTCCGTGGACTCTCCACGGGCCAGGATGCGTGCCGGAGCACCTTCCGCCATCGCCTCTTCCGTAACCCAGTACATGTCGTGCATCGCCACTGTGTTTTCGCCGACTGAATCGGGGCGCGTGACATCGTCGCGCAGACCCTTGGCGAAATGATAGCGACCCAGGGGGTCTATCACCGGGGAGACCATGATCACGCAGTCCAGGGCGCCATCCACCCCGGTTGAGCCGTTGGGGAAAGGCAGCGCCGCGTAGCGGGAATCGTGGGGGCGCATGCCCAGCAGCATGGCCTGGTGGGCGCCGCTCGAGGTGCCCATGGCGCCGATCTTTTCCGAAATGCCGTTCCAGCTTTCGGCGTTCGCCTTGGCCCAGCGGATGCCGTAGTGGATGTCCGCCAGGGAAGCGGGGTATGGCGCCTCGGGCGGAACGCGGAAGTCCAGGGCCGCCACGATGACGCCGTTCTTAGCCAGCGCTTCATTGGCGACGTTGCCGTTCTCACGGTTGCCGTTCACCCAGGCGCCGCCGTGCAGCTCGACCATTACCGGAAAGGGGCCCGTGCCCTGGGGCCTGAAGAGTCGCGCCAGGAAGGGCTTGTCGCCGTGCCGCAGATACTCCACATCTTCGATCTGGACGTCATAGGTGGTCCGAATGCTGGATGTCATGTCATACTCCTTTTGGCCAGTTGAACTTTAGGTGTGTAGGAGCCTAGATTAGGTCCCTGACTTCTCGCTGTCAAACGACCTGCTGAATCTGGAACCTGTGTCAGTTTGCCAGGTGCGCCCACCACTGTCGTTCCCGCTCCCCGTTTCCACGGGGACAGGGTTCGCGGGAAGGCGAAGTCTGTCCGTTTCTGTTGCATTCTGTTGTGTTCGTAGCTGGGAGTGTCGGCGGTCCCGCGCCAATCTGTAATACCGGCGCGGGCTGTCGGGGCAAAAAAGTCGCGTCCCGTGGCAGAGTAGGACAGGGGGGACGGAGCAGGGTCGACTGGCCCTGTCTTCGCTGCTGCCACAGGGTGCCCACAAGGGACGCCCTTACGGATGCCTGGGGCCTAAACCCCGTATGGGTGTAGGACTTCCGGGCCGCGGGGTCGGTCCCTCGCGTGGGCGAGGGTAGCACGGATGTGCGTATGCTTCAAGAGGGTTGGCGAAATTGCGGGATCAGGGCGGATTGGTGGGAAGAAATGGCGCAGACGTGGTGAAGAGGTGGGGCGTGTGTGGGATTGAATGGGGCAGGGCCGGGGAACGGATGGCGCACGAGGGTGACGCTTTTTTCGGGGTACGGGGCGCGAATGGGCTGGGGGGGTGTTGGGGGGGCAATTGAGAGCGTCCGGTACGCCAAGTAGTTCACCTAAGGCGAGTGTGTGTCCTATATCTGCCTAACGCATGGACAGCCATAACGAGAGAGTTCGATCCCGGTGGGGCTGGCCAACGTGTGCTGTAATGAGCCTGTCTCAGAAGGGCGTTAGTTGTGTGGTTCGCTCGGGTGCGGAGCTTTGAAGCGGGCGATGGAGTGGAGTCAGGGCTTTTGTCATCACCCCATTTCAGGGGAAAGGACAAGGCTCTGGGGCGTGAAGTAGCTGGCTGAAGGTGGTGGAGGAACTCCACACCCTCCAGAGAGTGCGCAGGTTGAAGGCGGTGGCCAAGATGGTCCACTCGGCCGTCACGTTGGCGAGGCCGCGCAGCAGGAACCTCCGCGCCCTCTGTTGCTCCTTGATGATTCCGAAGACCGGCTCGACCAGTTGCTTTCTCAGCCCGTAAACCTCCTTGGCTGCTGAGGTGGACATCCAGGCACGATGGCGACGTAGCACTGTGTCGTGAGGCCCTATGGCCAGGCTTCGGCCAATCTCCTTGGCCCTGGTACAGCATCTGAAGGCCGGACATGCCTGACAGACGGCGCCCGAAGCCCGGTACAATCGCAACGGGACTCCGTTCGCGTGCTGTATGCGGACGAACGCAAGCGTCTGTCCCTGTGGGCACCTGAAGCTGTCACTGTGCTCGTCGTATGTGAATCTGTCCTTGTGATATGGGTCTTTGAGGAACCGTTGCCGTGCCTCCGGCACCACCACCTGCTGCCCGCGACGGTCGCACTGTGCCAGGTGGCTGGCGGCGAAGTATCCGGCGTCAGCCAACGTCATCTGCGACTTCGTCCCCGTAGTCTCCCCGGCCTGTTCCATCATCGGCGCCAACAGAGCATTGTCATTGGCCGCATCCACCACGTCCACTGCCGTGACCAGCATGCCTGTCGCTATCCCGTCGGTCTCCATGGGTGAGACCATAGCCTGGGCGTTGTAGCCGGCCACGATGCCCTGCCTTCCCTTCATAAGCCGGGCCTCTGGGTCGGTCAGGTTGATACGCTTGTGGCGTTTCTGGCTCACAAGGTCGTCAAGCGCCTGCCGTACCCGCTCTCTCAAAGCCTCCTTATTGGCCAACTCCTCAGGCAGATGAGCACCAGCAGCGTCTTCTCCCGCTTCGTTCTGTGCCTCGAGATCGGCTATCGCCCTCTCCAGACGCTTCAGCAGTCCACTCAGCCCCGCTGCATCGTAGCTCCTGTTCACTGAGGCGTTGGCGACCACCTTCGTACCATCCACCGCCTGGACCGCTAACTCCACTAGCTTCATCGCCACCGCCGTACGAACCGTCCGCTCGAACAGCTTCCTCATTGCCTGTCGATGCCCTTTGTAGAACCTCCACAGGGTGTTGTGGTCAGGATGCTGCCATCCCGTCAGCCACAGGTACGGTATCTGGTCCCGGCAGGCAGTCTCCAGCTTGCGGCAAGAGCGCACCCCGGTCATGAATCCGTACAGCCATACACTCAACAACGCACGAGGATGGTAGGCCGGCGCTCCCATCGGGTCACCTTCTATGTCCACGCCAAGCTCAGCCCACCCCTCCCCATCCAGAGCGTCGACGAACTCGGCTACGAAACGGGCTGGATGGTTCAGCGGCAACAGTTCGTCAAGAGAAGGTGGCAATAGCCACATCTGCTCCCGGTCCATGTCTCGAAGCGGCATCTTCTCGGGCTCCTCTCCCAAAGTCACCTTGAAGCTACTCCATTGCCGGTTCCGTTACCAGGTATCCCGACTTCTGAGACAGGCTCAACTGCGAACTTTTCGGTGCGAGATTCCAATCTAGGCATTCATGCCGAAGTTAGAAAACACCCGGCCAAGTTCGGGTCCTCTGTGGTGGGCTATGGGTGACTGTAGGCAGAACCATTTTTGAAGTGGCGATGGGACTGTGATGCAAAAGCTCACGGCACTAATGCCACCTTCAGGGCGGGGTCGGTTCGTCTCGGTCACGTTTACCAGATATGAGTGAAATCAGCCCAACCACGTTGAAGGTAGCTTGGGCGCAGAGGGCGGCGTCGCGGTAGGTAGAGGACCTCCTATGTGTAACCTTGTTGGCAAGGTCGACAGAGCTATTGACGCACTTGCGAACTTCCTGGCCTGACGCTCCGTAGTGCTCCACTGCGACGTATCGAGCGAGCATTCGCTTTACATCAGTATCACTGGCATCTGTATTGTCGTTGGGGAGCGGTGGATGCTGCCTGGGGTCAAACACAGCTTGAGCCACAGATATAAGTCCCTCCCTACACAATACTCCCACTTCTTGAAAATGCTCCTCAGTTGATGCAGTTGCCAATAATTCGCGGATTCGGCCCAACGTTCGGTCAACGCACTGCCAGCCTGTAGAACTAGTAAACAAGTGCGTAAGTTCGTCTCCGAGGGAATCCTTGCTGATGTTGAAGGAGATGTTCTTTATGTACATGCCGCCAGCTTCAGTTACGGGCCATACCTCTTGCAAAGCATCGAGGATATCGTCTTGATCTTTCTGGCTAAGGTCTCTAAGCGCCATGCAGGCAGATATCGGGGCATGTATGACCCCATTGACGAAGACTATTTCCGCATCGGAAGTGTATGAGAACCCCATATCTAGGTATTCGAAATCCACGTAAGCGGCGGTTAGCAACGCCGCCAGGTGTTGGCGGTCCTTATAGCGCAAGATAGCGATAACGTCTGCAAGTGAGTCCAAGCCATCGGTGTTTCCTTCCGACCATCCCAAGGACGTGCTTTCGGGTCCAAACGAACTCATGTGAACGCTCCTGACCTGGGTAGAGGAAAGTGGGGCACAGTTGACTGTGGGCAAGGCCATTTTCGAGATGCAGATTTGGCGATCCTGTGCTGCCACCGCTGATATCACGGTCTCGTTTTGCATGACGATGCCGTCGTGGTAGTGTGGTAAACACAGGACACAGAAATTGGCCTACTCATATCTGACAGCTTCTAATTTACGATCTCGAACACGAAATCTATGGCGTCTTCAACTCTGGTCTTGATGGCAGTCAACTGTGGAATCGAGAATCTGCCTGCAGGGCCATGAGCTCCCGTGTTCAGGTCCTTAAACAGGACGGAGAGATCTTTGATGTTGAAGTCAACGAAGTCCTCGAGGACTTCAAGGTTCATTCCACTGCGGTCCAGACAATAGTGGATTTTTGAGGGACGAGTAGGAGTGCCTTGCTCAGTAACTTGGCAGTCTGGAAACCGAGCCAGTACCTCCGCGTCGGGTGCCTCACTGTTGAGAATATCCGCAAGGATTTCTCTAGAGCTTGAGCAAAAATGTCTCGCTGCGTCTGGATTGCGAGGGGTCAGCGCGAATATGGCACCGGACCAGCGGTCCTGCATCTCCGACGAGTATCTGCCTAACAATTCAGTTAACTTTGTCCTTGTGAGTTTTCCGTCCTCAACCTCGACTTGGCTCTCGTCACCAAGCAAAGTGTTGAGCAAGGTGGCGCTGTTCGCCGTGTCTCGTTCAGCGAGATCCGAAATGAACGGATCCGCATCACTATTGTCTAGCCGCTCATATGCGGAGTTGAGGGCCACAAAAGACTCACGCGAGGAAGAGTAGCGGACGCTGATGGCCTGTGTGGAGAGCAATCGGAGAGCCAAACGCAGTCGTGATTGATTGGCCCTGACACGTGCATTGTAGGAGCGGACTTCGCGGTTATAGGCGTCAATCGCCCGTCTACGTTCAGAATTGTACTGCCGGACCTTGTTGTTGTGGCTGCGAACTTCCCTGTTCAACCTGTTGAAGGCCTGACGTTGATTCGACTGGGCCTATCGTAGTTTGGAACGTATCTGAGACGAGCTTAACCGTCGAGCCATGTTGAGTCCTTTCAAGCTAGAATCGTCTCTCGATTGCTATTGATTCAATATACTATATACAGTGTTGTGAATGCAAGTAAACCCAACAGGTAGGTGAGGGGTAGATGGTCTGGAAGTCGCGTCACAGCAGGATCATCGACCTCTTTGAGGAGATAACGCGTAGGTTCTAGGTCTGGCCTAGCAGTTGCCGAGAATCATGCCTAGTCCAGGCCTTTTGATCACAAAGTTGGCTTTGGAGCAACCGAACGTAGCGGATAGGGTACAGCGTCGGTCACACACAGGCACTCTTGGGCTTCTTGTCTAACTCGTAAGGCGCGTACCCTGGTGTAGGGACGATCCCAAGACATGGCACACTCTGTTGAAGCGATTCTTATGGAGAAAACTGGCTGCCCGGCGAGGATTCGAACCTCGGTCAATGGAGCCAAAGTCCATTGTGCTGCCACTACACCACCGGGCATCTTTTGCCCCGGCCCGTCTCGCAAGTGGGATCCACTCCTCGCACACCGCGGCGAAGGGACCTCGCTAGAGGATTGGCCGGGTGTACATTATACTTGAACCCAATCGTGCCGGTCACGCTTGGGGACAGCACGTAAGCCGGGCGGTTCGCGAACCGCCCCTACGAGGCCATCGCGCCGGTCACGCCTGGGGGCGGCGCGCAAGCCGGGCGGTTCTCGAACCGCCCCTACGAGGCCATCGCGTCGGTCACGCATAGGGATGGCGCACAAGCCGGGCGGTTCCCGAACCGCCCCTACGAGGCCATCGCGCCGGTCACGCCTGGGGACGGCGCACAAGCCGGGCGGTTCCCGAACCGCCCCTACGGGTGTACGCGGCGGGACTCCATAGGCCGCCATCGATGTTGGGATTAGGGGAAGAGCATGAATGACAACAGCGCATTTTTCGACGTAATTGTGGTTGGAGCCGGCAACGCCGCTCTGTGTGCCGCGCTCTCCGCCCGGGAGCAGGGCGCGAGCGTGGTGGTGCTGGAGAAGGCCCCGCCTTCGGCACAGGGCGGCAATTGCCCCTTCACCGGCGGCGGCTTCCGGTTCGTGCACGACGGCATAGAGGACCTGCGCACGCTGCTGCCCGACCTTACGGACGC
Organism: Dehalococcoidia bacterium; assembly: GCA_965226695.1. Lineage (GTDB taxonomy): Bacteria > Chloroflexota > Dehalococcoidia > Lucifugimonadales > CATOSD01 > CATOSD01. Next base: position 489,619 of record OZ245405.1, on the reverse strand, counting down.
CGAGGCGGCGCGGCTGAGCATGGCGCCCTACACCGAAGAGGACTTTCGAGGCCACCTGCTGGACGTCACGCAGGGCGAGGTGGACGCCCGCCTGATGGCACGCTGATAGCGAACTCGCGCCCCACGGTGGACTGGATGCATTCCCAGGGCGTGAGGTGGGAGCTGCCCAGCGGCCGCGCCGGAGCCTCGCAGGGCGCGCCGTCGGTCATTCCAAACAGCGTCGGGCTGTCGGCCTGGCGCTCGGGGCCGGGCCTGGTGAGTATGCTGACGACGGCCGCGAGGCGCGCCGGCATCACGGTCTTGTACGAAACGAAGATGCTGCGCCTGCTGCGCGACGAGGACGGCGCGGTTCGCGGGGTCGAGGCGCAGGATGCGGAAGGCGTCCACGCCATCGGCAGCCGCGGCGTGGTGCTCGCCTGCGGCGGATTCGAAGCCAACGCCCGGATGCGCGGCGAGTTCCTGGGCGCCGGATGGGAGCGGGCAAAGGTGCGAGGCTCGGCCTACAACACCGGCGACGGCCACCGCGCGGCGCTCGAGGATTAGCCGGGTGTACATTATACTTGATGCCAATCGCGCCGGTCACGCTTGGCGACGGCGCACAAGACGGGCGGTTCCCGAACCGCCCCTACGGGCATACGGCGGCGGGACTCGATAGGTCGACATCGATGTTGGGATGAGGGGAAGAGCATGAATGACGACAACGCATTTTTCGACGTGATAGTGGTTGGAGCCGGCAACGCCGCACTGTGCGCCGCGCTCTCCGCGCGTGAGCAGGGCGCGAGCGTGGTGGTGCTGGAGAAGGCCCCGCCTTCGGCCCAGGGCGGCAACTGCCCCTTCACCGGCGGCGGCTTCCGGTTCGTGCACGACGGCATAGAGGACCTGCGCGCGCTGCTGCCCGACCTTACGGACGCCGAGGCGGCGCGGCTGAGCATGGCGCCCTACACCGAAGAGGACTTTCGCGGCCACCTGCTGGACGTCACGCAGGGCGAGGTGGACGCCCACCTGATGGACACTCTGATAGCGAACTCGCGCCCCACGGTGGACTGGATGCACTCCCAGGGCGTGAGGTGGGAGCTGCCCAGCGGCCGCGCCGGAGCCTCGCAGGGCGCGCCATCGGTCATTCCAAACAGCGTCGGGCTGTCGGCCTGGCGCTCGGGGCCGGGCCTGGTGAGGATGCTGACCACGGCCGCGAGGCGCGCCGGCATCACTGTCTGTACGAAACGAAGATGCTGCGCCTGCTGCGCGACGACGGCGGCGCGGTGCGCGGGGTCGAGGCGCAGGACGCGGAAGGCGTCCACGCCATCGGCAGCCGCGGCGTGGTGCTCGCCTGCGGCGGATTCGAAGCCAACGCCCATATGCGCGGCGAGTTCCTGGGCGCCGGATGGGAGCGGGCGAAGGTGCGAGGCTCGGCCTACAACACCGGCGACGGCCACCGCGCGGCGCTCGAGGCGGGCGCGAAACCTTTCGGCCAGTGGACCGGCTGCCACGCCACTCCCATCGACGTGGACGCGCCGCTGACCGGCAGCGTGGAGATTACCGAGCGAATGCCCAGGCGGTCGTACCCGCTGGGCATCACGGTCAACCGGCAGGGGCGACGCTTCTTCGACGAGGGCGCGGGCTTCGCCGAGCAGACCTTCGTAGCGGCGGGCAGCGCGATACTGCGGCAGGACGGGGGCGTGGCCTTCCAGTTGTTCGACAGCAAGGCCGCGCCACACCTGGAGCCGCGCTACGCGCTCGCCCGGGCGGTGCGGGGCTTCACCCTGCGCGAGCTCGCGGGCAAGCTGCGGGTAGACGCCGACGCGCTGGAAGCGACTGTCGGGGAGTACAATGGCGCCGCCAACCCATTCGACAAGCTCAGGGCAGGCTGTGAGTACCGGCCGCGGATGCTCGACGGACTGTCTACGCGCGGGCTCGACCCGCCTAAGAGCAACTGGGCGATCCGGCTGGACGACCCGCCATTTTCCGCGTTTACGGTTACCGGGGGAATAACCTATACTTATGGCGGCCTGAAGGTGGACGAGCGCGCCCGCGTTCTCGGCGCCGACGACGCGCCGATACCCGGGCTGTTCGCGGCCGGCGAGATAGTCGGCGGAATCTTCTACCACAACAGCCTAAGGGCGGCTGGGCTGATGCACGGCGCCGTCTTCGGTCGCCTCGCAGGCCAGTCCGCCGCGAGCGGCAGCGGTCAGTAGCGGCGAGTGGTCGGTTATCAGTAGCCAGTCCAGATTCGAGACTGATAACTACCCCCAGGTGAGACACTTGAGCGACACACAAAACGCGCAGCGGATCAGCGAGGTCGCGTCCCGGCTGCGTGACAACGTGCAGCGTGTCATCGTTGGTGCGACGGGAGCGATCGACCTCGCCATCGTCGCCCTGCTGTGCCGGGGCCACGTACTCGTCGAAGACGTCCCCGGTATCGGCAAGACCACCCTGTCCAAGGTGCTCGCGCAGTCCATGGGCTGCGCGTTCAGGCGAATCCAGTTCACCCCGGACCTTATGCCCTCGGACGTCCTGGGCGTCAACTTCTTCAACCAGAAGGCTTCCGAGTTCGAATTTCGCCCCGGCCCCGTATTCAGCCAGGTGCTGCTGGCCGACGAAATCAATCGCGCCACACCCAGGACCCAGTCGGCGCTGCTGGAGGCGATGCAGGAGCGCCAGTCCACCATCGACGGCGAGACTTACCCGCTGCCGGAACCCTTCCTGGTGATTGCCACACAGAACCCGGTGGAGATGGAGGGCACCTTCCCGCTGCCGGAGGCGCAGCTCGACCGGTTCATGGTGCGAGTGCGGCTGGGCTACCCCACGCCAGACGAGGAGGCCGCCATCCTCCAACGCTTCGAGCGCACCATAGGGGAACCCACCGTGGAGCCGGTGACCGAGGCCGGCGAGCTGAGGCAGATGCAGGAGCTGGTGACGACCGTGCGAGTGGACCCGAGCGTGCGCTCCTACATCGTCGCAGTAGTGCAGGCCACGCGGGAGCACACCGGACTCTCGCTGGGAGCCAGCCCCCGCGCGTCCCTCGCGCTGTACAGGTGCTGCCAGGCGAACGCCGCCCTGGATGGCCGCGACTTCGTGTCGCCCGACGACGTGAAGTCGCTGGCCTCGCCCGTACTCGCGCACCGCATGCTCATCACCTCCAACTCGCGGCTCCGGGGGCGCACGGCGGACCACGTCATCGAGGAGATCCTGGGCACGGCGCCCGTCCCCATCGAAAGGTAAGGCCGTTGCTGGTTCGACTGTGGCACGACCTCTGGATAGGGCTGTTCCTGATCCTCATCGTGGTGGGCGTGTTCTCGGGCCACGGCCTGCTGATAGGCTTTGCCGCCATGGGCCTGCTGGTGGCCGGCGTTTCCTGGCTGTGGAACCGCCTGGCGCTGGAGGACTTGGTCTACGAGCGGACGCTCTCGCAAAACCGCGTGTTCATGGGCGAAGAGGTGACGCTGACCGTCGCCGTCACCAACGGCAAGCCGGTGCCGCTGGCCAGGCTGTCGGTGCAGGACACCATCCCCATGGAGGTGGACGTGGTGGACGTCGACACGAGCACCAGCTCCAGCCCGAACGCGCAGACCCTGCGCCACCTGACCTCCATGGCGTGGTACGAACGCATAACGTGGGACTACAAGCTGAAGAGCGAACACCGGGGCCTGCACATGCTGGGGCCGGCTCAGGTGGAGAGCGGCGACCTCTTCGGCTTCTTCAACTCCGAGAAGTCGTTCCCCGCCAGGGACTACCTGCTGGTGTATCCCACTGTCGTGCCGCTGGCCGAGCTCGGCTTTCCGGCGTCGAGTCCCCTGGGGGACGTCGGCGGAGGCAACAGGATGTTCGAGGACGCCTCGCGCCCGTTCGGGCTGCGGGAGTACCGGGTGGGCGACCCCATGAAGACGGTGGACTGGAAGGCCACGGCGCGTATGAATGAGCTGCGCGTGCGCACTTTCGAGCCGAGCACCTCCTACTCCGTGGTGCTGGTGGTGGACGTGGACACGACGGCCCACTACTGGGAGGGCTACTCGGCGGCCAACCTGGAGCGCATAACGCTCGCTGGGGCGTCGGTGGCCAGCTACGCCGCGGGGCGGGGCTACAGCCTGGGGCTGTTTTCCAACGGCACACCCATGCTGGCCGACCGCCCCATGAAGATCGCCCCCAGCCAGTCGCCTGACCAGTTGACCATAATTCTGGAGGCGCTGGCCACCATTCGCCCGATGGGCATTGGCCAGATGTGGGCGCAGTTGGCGCAGAACTCGCGCCAGTTTCCGCTTGGCGCCACGCTGGTGCTTGTGACCGCGTTCTTCCAGCCGGAGATGGCGGAGGTGGTGCGAACGCTCAAGTCGCGGGGTTATAGGCTGGTGGTGGTGCACGTAGGCGACGGCGAGTGGCCGCAGATGCCGGAGGGCGTTGTGGTGCACGAGCTTCGCACCTATTTCGAGGGCATTGAGTATGCCGGCCCATTCGCTCCAAGATAGGCTGGTAGTAGCCGCCACCGTTCTGGCCGAGAGCGCCTGGCTCTACGCCTTGCTGGGCTTGGTGGGGTTGACGCTGGCGCAGGACGGCAGCCCGCTCAGCCTGTCCGCGGTGCTCGCGCTGGCCGGCATCTCGGCGCTCACCGCACGGCTGCTCCAGATGGTGCTGATGCCTGTCAGGCTCTCCTACGCCATACAGCTCGCCATGGGCGTCGCCGTCATCGTGGTCGCCGTGGGGGCACAGGTCAACCCGGCCGCCGGCATGGACCTGGGCTGGATAGCGACCGTGGTGAGGGGCACAGACGTGGAAGGCTACACCTTCCGAGCCTCGGTGGGCAGCATTCTGGGCGCGGCGCTCTGGTGGCGCGGCGGGATGATAGCGGCGTCCGAGTTCCCGGTGGAAAGCCTGAGCACCAGCTTCCGGCTGGGAATACTGGTCATTGCGGTCGCCGCCGTAGTCGACGTCGTGCATCAAGCCGACCTGCACGTGTTCGGCTCGATGCTCCTGTTCTTCGCGGCCGGCCTGGGAGGTCTGGGCGCCGGGGGGCTGCTTCCGGCTTCGCGGCGGGCGATCGAGGAGCGCGCCTGGCTCAAGGTGATAGGCGGCCTGGTGCTGGGGATAGTCGTAGTCGGCCTGCTGGTGAGCTTGCTCCAACGGGACGTGCTGCAGTACATCTCGAGGCCGGCGCTGGTGGTGCTGAACCTGCTGGGCATCGTTGTCTTCTACGTCATCATTGTGCCCATCGCTTTCGTCGTCGGCGCGCTCACCCAGGGGCTGCTCACGGTACTCGGTTGGTTCGCCACCGAGGAGGTGACGACCGAGGCCCCGGACATCGGCGGCACCCTGCTGGAGCTGCAGGAGCAGACGGGCGAGGTGAACGAGGTGGTCGCGGCGGTGGTGCAGTTGGCGCAGTGGGCGCTGGTCGCGCTCCTGGTGGCGGGCGCGCTGTTCGTCATCGCGAGGGCCTTTCGCCGCCGGCTGTCGTGGCGGCTGGTGCAGGAAGAGGGCACGCGCGAGTCCGTAAAGGAGGGTGCGGACGCCGGAGGCGACCTCAGGCGGCTGCTGCTCGACCTCTTGCCGCGACGCTTCCGACGAACCCGCGACGCCGCCGGGCTGCGGCTTCCCGACGACGAGGCGGACGTCGTGGACGTCTTCAGGGTGTACTTCGACTTGCTCCAGCTTGCCCGCGAGCAGGGTTTTCCGCGGCCCGAGCACGCTACGCCGCAAGAGTACCAGCACACCCTGGAGCAGGTGCTACCCCGCAGCCTCGTGCGGTCTGCCACGGCCGCATTCACCAACGCCTGCTACGGCCACCGCGCGCCCCCTCGGGCGCAACTCGACGAGCTGAAGGCGCAGTTGGAACAGCTACCCCGATAGCGCGCGTGCAAAGCCGAATCGCAGGAGCGGCTCGCGAGCCGCCCGCGGATGGGCCTGGGAGCCTCCTCTCCCTTAGGGGAAGGGGACTGGCTAGACGCACCACGCCCAAGCTGTTGCGCTCCTTCGCCTAGACCGTCGCGTCCAACCGCCGCGAACCGACCTGCCGCTGCACTACCACGTAGTCCCGCTGGATCTCCTTGTGGAAGCTCTCCGGCAACCTTGCCCAATCGAGCACCTCGACGAGTATGGGTATGCTTGAATTCTCAAGCGCCTCTACCAGGTTCAAGAACTCCGCGCCAAGGGGTTCAAGAGCTGGGCCGCGAATCACGAGGTCCAGGTCGCTGGCCTCGTGGCTCTCTCCGTTAACTCGACTGCCGTAGGCCCACACTTCGGCGTCGGGCACGTGGTCTTTCAGCAATTCTTGAAGTCGCTCTCGGTAGCGGCGCGGCAGGTCGAGTCGGTCAGTCATCCTCTTCCTCGTTTATCACTCTCGCCACTTCTCTGGCGTCGGCAATGAACTGTGGGAGCAGCTTTAGAGTAGTCTCGGCGAATCCCTCGCCGTAGCGATGGGCCGTGTCGTTCCTGGCGGCCCGGTAGATTTCGTACACGGAGTCGGAAGGCCCAATCGTCCTGAGGAGGTCGAAAGCCGCTTCCAGCGTGTTGACGCAGCGGACGAGGAAATCCGCGTTGATGACCATACTCTGGTTCGCCTTTCCTATCCCAACCTGCGCGCGCCATCGTTCCTCTGTCGCAGGCAGGCATACTGTTTGTGCCACGCCAGGCGACCTCCGAAAGTCTTGGCCCAACGGTTTTGGTTGCCGTTCAAGAATATGTGCCCGGATTCGCGCAGTCAACGCCCGCGGTCTCGATCAGCCTGTCCCAGACCGGTAGGCGCATTCACAAGAGTATCACGCGGCCGCCACTTCGAGTTCAGCCGCGTCGGTATGATGCGACGGCAGCGATGACAGGGTAGAATACACACCATGGACTTGACGCTTAACGAGTTCGGGTTGCCCTCGGACATGCTGCTCTGGAAAGTGGTTCTGCTGACGGCGGTATCGTTCGGCGTGGGGTTGCTGGGCGGATTCGTCGGCCTGGCCCTGGGGACGATACGGCTTCCCACGATGCTGCTACTGGGCATGGCGGCGCCCATCGCCGGCGGCACCAACATACTGGTCAGCAGCCTGGCTTCGCTGACCGGCGCGATCCGCCACTTCCGCGAGGGGCGGGTGGACATGCGGGTGGTGCTGTTCATGGGTGTGCCCGCGTTCGTGGGCGCGTTCGCCGGCGGGTTCGCGAGCGACGTCGTGGACGAGCGGCTGCTGGTTCTCCTGGCGGGCCTGCTGGTGGGCTGGCAGGGCGTAGAGTTCTTCATCATGGCGCGCAACCGCCGCCGGTCCGCGGGCGGAAGCCAGCACCTGTTCGGCGCGGACCTGGAGGGTTCGCCGGGGGTGTTCAGCCGCAACAGGATCGCCGCCGAGGCCGTCATAGGCCTGGGCGTGGGGCTGCTGGGCGGCGCCGTGGGCCTCATCCTGGGCAGCATACGGCTGCCGGCACTGATTCGCATTCTGAAGATAGACCCGCGAATAGCCGCCGGCACGAACCTGTTCATAGGCTTCTTCCTGGGAGCGCTCGGCTTCGTGGGCCACGCGGTGCAGGGCGAGGTCGACTATCCGCTGCTGGCGGCCATGGGCGCCGCCGCGATGGTCGGCAGCTACATTGGCGCGAAGTACACGGGCCGCGCCAGCCTCAACGCGCTGATAACCACCATGGGCGGCGTGCTGTTGGTCGTGGGCGTGTTGCTGGTGTGGCAGGCGTTCCGCTAGGGACGAAGGACCATGCCGCCTTGGGCGGCCCGGGCGGGTTTGAAACCCGCCCCTACAGTGGCTCCCCAAGCGGACGTAACACCCGCGCTGGGGAGCCAACACCGCAGGCGGAGCGTCAGTTAGGTGGAGACCTTGGCCGTGGCGAGGTCGCCGGTGACCATGTAGATGACATGCTCCGCTATGTTGGTGGTGCGGTCCGCTATGCGCTCCAGGTCGTGGGCCACCCACAACAGGAAGGTCGCCCGCTGGATAACCGCGGGCGATGCCATCATGTAGGTCAGAAGCTCCCTGTACACCTGCTCGTACAGCGCGTCAACCTCGTCGTCGTCGTCGCACACGGCGTTGGCCAGCTCCACGTCTCGGTTGACGAACGCGTCGAGGCTGCGGCGCAGCATGTCGGTCGCCTTGTCCGCCATACGCGGTATGTCTATCAGCGGCTTGAGCGGCGGCTCGTTGCCCATCATCAGGCTGATCTTGGCGATGCCCTCGGCGTAGTCGCCCATGCGCTCCAGCTCCACCGACATGTGCAGCACGGTTATCAGCACGCGAAGGTCGCCTGCCAGCGGCTGCTGCGTGGCGATGAGGTCAATGCAGCGCTCCTCCAGCTCCATGCGCTTGCGGTCGATCACGTCGTCGTCGCGGACGACCTCTTCAGAAAGCGCGAGGTCGCGGTTCTTCAGCGCGTCCAGCGAACGCGCGATGGCTTTTTCGACCATATTGGCCAGCACTAACAGTTCGTCCTGCAGCACTCTGAGGTCTCTGCTGAATTCGGCTCTTGGCATGGCGGCTAACCTCCCTCGCGCGGCGGCGTCAGCTGAAGCGGCCCGTTATGTAGGCCTCGGTCTGCTGGTGGCTGGGGTTGGTGAAGATGCGCTCGGTGGAGTCGAACTCCACCAGAAAGCCGGCGCGGTCCTCGTCGACCATAAGGAAGGCCGTTTCGTCCGAGACCCTGGCGGCCTGCTGCATGTTGTGGGTTACTATCGCGATGGTGTAGCTCTTCCGCAGCTCGCGGATGAGGTCCTCGATGGCGAGAGTAGCTATAGGGTCCAGCGCCGAGCACGGCTCGTCCATCAGCACCACCTCCGGCTCGATGGCGATGGCGCGGGCGATGCACAGCCGCTGCTGCTGGCCGCCCGACAGCGCGAGAGCGCTCCGCTTGAGCCGGTCCTTCACCTCGTCCCACAGCGCGGCCTGCCTCAGCGAGCGTTCCACGGCTTCGGCTATATCGCCCCTGTAGCCGTTGATGCGCAGCCCGAAGGCCACGTTGTCGAAGATGGACTTGGGGAACGGGTTGGGCTTTTGGAACACCATGCCTATCGTGCTGCGAAGCTCCACGGGGTCCACGTTGGGCGCGTTGATGTCCTCGCCGTTGAACAGGATACGGCCCTTGATGCGTCCGCCCGGCACCAGCTCGTGCATGCGGTTGAGGCAGCGCACCAGCGTGCTCTTGCCGCAGCCGGACGGGCCGATTACGGCCGTAATGCTGTTGCGCCGCATTCTGAGATTTATGTCTTTGATAGCGAGCACGTCGCCGTAGTAGGCGTTGAGGTCCTTGATCTCCATCACGTAGTCGTTGCCACGCGAGTCGGGGGACGGCGACTCGCGTGTTTCCACTCTTCTCAAGGTGGGCTTCCTCAGATTCAAAGTTGCCATTATTGGCTCCTCTTACCATACATATGCCGCAGGGCCACGGCAACGCTGTTGAGCAGCAGCAGCACCACGAGCAGAACCACTATGCCCGCGGCGGCGTTCTCCTGGAACCCCCTGAGCGGACGCGAAAGCCAGCTGAACACCTGGATGGGCAACACCGTGAAGGAGTCCATCGGGCTGGTTGGAACGAAGAATACGGATGTGAAAGCCCCGATTGCGATGAGCGGGGCGGTCTCGCCGATAGCCCTGCCCAGCGCGAGGATGATGCCGGTGAGCACGGCGGGCATTCCGGCGGGCAGCACCTGGTGCCATACGGCCTGCCACTTGGTCGAGCCCAGCGCCATAGCCGCCTCGCGCATGGAGAGGGGCACAGAGCGCAGCCCCTCGCGGCTGGCGACGATGATTATAGGCAGTATCAGCAGCGTAAGCGTGCAGGCGGCGGCGAGAATGCTCGGCCCCATTCCGGCGCCGTACACGAACAGGGCGAGTCCGAGCAGTCCGTACACGACCGACGGCACGCCGGCCAGCGTGCTGATGTTGATCTCGATGGTGCGCGTGAGCCAGTTTCGGGGCGCGAACTCTTCCAGGTATATCGCGGCTCCCACGCCCAGGGGTATGGAGAGCATCGAAGTGAAGCCCATCACCCACAGCGTGCCCGGCAGAGCCGCTTTCACGCCCGCGAGCTCCGGCTTGCGGGAGGGAAAGCTGGTCAGAAAGTCCCAGGTGACGTGAGCGAGGCCGTCGCGCGCTATGGTGAACAACAGCAGCGCGAGTGCCGCCACACCGAACGCCGTCGCGCCGATGGCGAGCGCGGCGAATACCACGGACGAAACCTTGCGGGAGATCCGCGATCGCTGCCCGAAATTTGCCTCGAGCGGCAGTCGCCCGCTCAATCGTACACCTCCCTGAAGCGGCTAAGCAGCGCCTGCGCCAACAGGTTAAGCCCCAGGGTGAACACGAACAACAGCGAGCCTATGGCGAAAATGCTCCTGTACTCAATCGTGCCCCGCGCAGTGTCGCCCTTCGTCACCTCCATGATGTAGGCGGTCATGGTCTGCATGGCCTCAACCGGGTTGATGGACAGGTTGGGGATGCCGCCCGCCGCTATGGTTACTATCATCGTTTCGCCCACGGCGCGCGCGAGCGCCAGCAGGCCCGATGCCACAATGCCCGACAGCGCCGCCGGCACCACCACGCGCGTGGCCACCTGGAATCGGTTGGAACCGAGCGCGTAGGCGCCCTCTCGCAGCGCGTTGGGCACGGCGCGCATCGCGTCTTCGCTGAGCGACGCCACCATCGGGATCAGCATTATGCCCATCGCCAGGGCCGCCGCCAACGCCGTGAAGGTAGTCTCAGAGTCGAAGATGGGCTTAACTATGTTGGGGGCGACGAAGGTTATGGCGAAGTAGCCGTACACGACCGTGGGGATGCCGGCCAGCACCTCGAGCACCGGCTTGACCACCGAGCGCACCGTCCCGTGCGCGTACTCGCTGAGGTAGACGGCGGTGAGCAGCCCCACGGGAAAGGCGACGCTCAGCGCCATAGTCGCAACGAAAATCGTCGCCGACAGGAGCGGAAGCGCCCCGTAGATCTTTTCGGGCCCCACCGGCGTCCACTCGGTGCCCGTCAGGAACGCCAGCAGGGACACCTCTCTGAAGAAGGGCACCGCTTCGGAGAGCAGCGTGATCACGATGCCCACCGTGGTTACTACCGAGAGCAGCGCGCACAGGAACAGTAAAGAGAGGACAACCGTCTCCCGCGCCTTGAGCGAGAGACGGCCCCTCCGCCACCGGTCGCTGTTGCTCCTGGAGGCGGAGACTGTCGCCAATTAGTTCACTCTTTCCAGGGCCTCGGAGAGCGGCGTGCCGGCGGCTATGGTGTTGAACACCGAGCCGGTCGTGCGGTTCGCCACCCTGGACTTGCCCCATTCGTAGGCGGACTCCGGCAGCGCCACGTAGCCGACCTCGTCGACCAGCGTGCTGGCCTGCTCCAGGTAGAAGTCCACGAACGCCTGCACTTCGGGCCGCTCCAACATATGGTCCAAATTGACGTAGATGAAGACGGGCCGCGCCAGCGGAATGTACTGCCCGTTCGACACGCTCGCCGACGACGGCGCCACGCACTCGCCCGTTCCGGGGTTCACGACCTCGACCGGCTCCACCAACTCGCGGTACTGCTCAAGGTACGCCAGGCCGAAGTAGCCGATGCCGCCACGAGCGCCGTTCACGCCGCTCGCTATCAGCGGGTCCTCCTCAGTCGCCAGGTCCAGGTCGCCTCTTTGCGCCCCGGACTCGCCCATGATGGCCTCGGTGAAGTAGTCAAACGTTCCCGACGCCGTCGTAGGTCCGTATATTCTCAAACCCTGGTCCGGGAACCCGGACCGCACCTGGTTCCAGTTCGTGATGTTCCCATGCGCCTCGGGCCCGAAGATAGTCTTCAGCTCGTCCACCGTCAGGCACTGCGCCCAGTCGTTTTCCGGGCTTACCACCACCGACAGCGCGTCGAAGGCTACGGGAATCTCGATTACCTCTATGCCGTTGTCGGCACAGGCCTGAAGCTCGGAGTCCTTGGCCGGACGGGAGGCGTCCCACACCTGTATCTCGCCCGCGCACATCGCCCGCCCGCCGGCGCCCGTGCCGGAGGAGGCGACGTTCACGCGCACGCTCTTGTTTGCGATGCTGAACTCTTCAGCGACGGCCTCGCTGATGGGGAATACCGTGCTGGAGCCGGCGACCGCTACGTTGCCGGTGAGCTGTGCAGACGAGGCCTGCGTGGCCTGGGCAGGCGCGGGCGCCGTTGTCTGCGCCCGTGGTGCGGGCGTCGGGTCGTCGCTGCCGCCGCAGGCCAGCGCGAACGCCAGAAGCGAAATGGCAAGCGCCCCAACGAGGGTGGGCAGCGTAAAGCCTGCTAACCTTTGCCGCATTGTGCTCATGGGGTATCCAGTGCCTCCTCTTGCGGTTATGCCTGCTGCCTCAGGTTCTCCGGGCGCCGGAGAAAGGGTCAACTGCCGCAAGGGTAGCGTACTGGCGTCAACGGGCCGTGAACGCGAGATTAACGTAAGGTTAAGGGGCGGTTATGCTTTGGGGTTGCTGAGGCCGTGTTTGCGCCGTATACGACGTTGTGGTAAGTTCGCGTCACGGACTAGCCGCCAGTCAAAGCCTATTCAGGCGTTTTTGACGGCAGACAGAACTCCAGTATAAACACTTACGACGAATCTTGAATTCTCCTTGAACGGTCTTCTATTGCAGGGCATTCCTGAGGTAGACGTCCCCGCGACAGCATCTATCGTCATACGCGTCTCTTCTTCATGGCAGCCTGATACTGCCTCGCCACACCAGTGACGTCTAGTCGGTATTGGGCCATCCTTTCACTTACTCCGAACTTCTTGGCGATCTCCTTCGCCCTTGACCCCCTATGGACTTCCGCCAAGAGCAATGACCGGGGCAGAAGCAGGCATCCGGACAACCAGGCGGCCTCTTCTTCCTGAGTCAGATCACAAGTAAGGAAGGTGACATCACCAAGCCTCTCAACGCGACTCAAATCGTGATCAAGGAGTACGTGCGCAAGTTCGTGTGCGATGTCGCTCCTCTGACGCGACGGTGGCGATAAAGGGTTGTATACAACGACCAGACGCTCAGCCGAAGGTCGGAGCGTGCATGCAGAAAAGGAGTCGGGCTGAATGTTCTGGAGTTCATTGAATCGTTCTCGCGGGATCAGCTCGTCACCGGCTCGGACCTCAATGCCCAGCATCTCGGCAAGAATCTCGGGCACAACTGGCTTAGCGGCACCGATTCCCAACTCCGTGCGCACACGTCGTGCTATTCTCTCAGCTTCGGACTTAAACCCTCTCCGTAGGGCCATCAGCAGCCTCCTCCATGAGGGCTTCATTCATGTCGCCCAGTAACGTGCCCAGAGCACGGGCCGCGTCCGGCCGAAATGTCTTGGCCGCCCTAAGGTGTACTGCAGCGATTTCCTGGGGTCGCGCCAGTGCCTGATAAAGGTCGGTAACGATGCCGGCAATTCGTTCTGCGGCTTCAGGGGGAAGGTTGCGATCTGCGCGAAGGTGCTCAGCGATGACGTCGGTCGTAGCTGTCGACTTCTCTTGGATCTCAAAGAACTGCCTTATGTCGGCACCACACCACTCTACGAGCCGCTTGAACTTCGGGAGATCTGGAACATGTCCTTTCTCAACGCGCGCCAACGTATTGAAGGGGATACCAATGACAAGGGCCGCTTCACGGAGGCTCATGCCTCTGCGGGTTCGCTCGGCCAGAACGAGGGGACCTAGGTCACTGAGATCAAGCCTACCTGCATTCATCTCGCCTCCTGTGCGTTAAACGGTACAATGTACTACCGAAGGCTTGACACAGGGTCTGCCATCTCGTACTCTGTATTTTGGAGTACCTGAGTTGGTACTGTCAATATTTTGTGGGACAACAGAAAGAGGGCAAACCCATGAACGGTGACACGCAGATTTACGTGAGCGGTCGAGAGTACAAAGTCCCAGGCAATCTCGTGACATATGAGCAAGTCGTGGAGATCTGGAACGAACTGCACGCGCCTGAGAACAAGCATATCATCGGCACTCCCGGCATCGATTACGAAGACGACTTGAAAGGTGAGTACGGTGTTCTCCTGCCTGGCAAGGACGTCGAGGTCAAGGACGGCACAAGCTTCTCGGTGGACCCGGAACATGTCTCGTAGGTCCCGCCTCAGCGCCTTTGCCGAGCAGGTCGGGTTTGACGTCGAGGCCGAATCAGACGCAGTCCGCGCGTTCCGGGTTCCCTGTCTCTTCGCCTGCGGGGTTGTTGGCACTTGCACCATTGAGGCGTCTCGCGACCCCGCCACCGGGAAACCGGACAATCGGACAGGCGGCGACGTCCATGCGGTCCAGATTACCATTGATGGAGAGTATGACGGGCGAGTCTACAATGCGGATGGGACCCCTATTGGGAACTACGTCGGCGGTGACGGCAAGACCTGGTCAAACATCTCCATCAAGAGAGGCGCTCAAGGTCGTGCAGAGCCGGACGAGACAGCCCACGATGTGCTTCACCGTTACGCGAAGCACATCGTGGGTGCCATGGTGGCCGCCGGTTACTCCGACCCTGCTGCTCTCGCGATTTCCGACCCCTTCCACATACCTAACACATTTGAGGCACGGGCCGACATCGCTCCGGTACAGGACCGCATCCGTGGTCAGCGCATTGCGATTATCGGCTTGGGTGGAACGGGTGCCTACCTTCTTGACCTCATTGCCAAAACGCCCGTGTCGGAAATCCATCTACTGGACTCTGATTGTGTCGATTGGCACACCCTCAAGCGTGCCCCTGGCGCACCTACTGCCGAAGAAATTGAGCTCGTTCGCGAGGGATCGCTGCTCAAGGTCGATTACTATCATTCCAAGTATGCGGCGTTCCGGGACGGCATCCATCCGCATCCTGTCCGAGTGGACAGCTCGTCAATGTTCGCCGAGTTTCTGTCGGATCACCCTATCGACTACGCGTTCGTGTGCATTGACCAACTCACGGACGGCGATTCGGCGCGCCAAGATGTCGTTTACCAAGCTGTCACCGAGGCGGGCGTTCCGTTCATAGATTCGGGTGTGAGCATAACGCTCGAGGACTGCGCTGTTAGAGGCGCTGTGACGACAAGTGCCTATGACGCAGGTTCTGAGGCGTGGAAGGGTGCCATACCGAACGCCAGACTAGAAGGCGGTGCCCCCGGCTACCGCAATGTACAACTGCCGGAAGTGAACGCGGCTGCGGCGACGTTTGCCGTCATGGAGTGGCGCCGCCGCACTGGGCAGTATGCTTCAGAGTCCCCTTCGTTCTACCAGAAGTTCCTGCTCGAAAAAGGGCGCTTCTCTTATGCGTAATAAGTTATCAGCGTTGAAGCTCCGCCCCATCTTCGTAGAGGTGATGCCCCCGTTAGACTTAGTCAAGGATGGCGAGCTATGGATCAGCCACAAGCATCGGACTATCAACCTGCGCTGTCCCTGCGGTTGTGGCGACTTGACGGTGCTGTCCCTCCACCCCAGCCGTTGGCACGTTCACTTCGATGGGAAGACTGTTTCGCTGGACGGTCCTACAGGTGGGTCCGTGTGGGCCAATTCCAGTTGCGGCAACCACTACGTCATACAAAACAACGCCGTAATTTGGTTGGAGAGGATCGATCCAGGTCGTCATTCGGAGCATGCGGACGCCGAACGGGCCCGTATGCTTGGCTCGGCATTGAGCCGGAAGACTCTTCGTTCACGGTTCGGCCGCATGTGGCATTTCTTGTGGTTAGGGTGGTGGCGTAAGTAGGGAGTTGTTCGCATTTCCGAATACACACCTAACGCTAATGGTGCGGTTTTGAACGTAAGGACATGGAGCAGTGCGAGACTTGGCTGCGCAATTCGGATATAGGGCTTGAAGCTTCTGTCTAAGCTAATCTTTAGGCGTTTCGGCAATTCCCGGGCAACGTGGGAGCCCACATTGGATGAACCAGCGAACAGCCTCAGAATCCTCTACATGGTCGGCGGACTCCCAATGCGGAGGCAGGGAGATTGTATTTTTGTCATCACTGCTTTGAGAAGCACTCTTAATGCGCTTCTTGTCGGCGGCGATGGCCGTCCTAGCGATGCTAGCTCCGCAACTGCCAGGAATAGCAGTTGCGGCTGTTTTCGGGTATCTTGTCTTCGTTCAGGACAGAGCAAGCGATGGAGAATGGCTCTAGACTCTGGTCGTCGGAACCTTTTGCGAGGGGGCTGTAGCGTTCTCTTCCATCTTCACCTGGTTGGATAGAAAGAACCCTGCGACTTCCAGACGTATGCTTGTGGCTGCAGTCGCATCCACGACGCTGAGTGCTATCGGCATAGGAACAGGCTTCCTGATAATTGGTCTGCTAATCGTATCTGTGATGTTCTTCCTGATGTCCCTACCAACCCTCATACTCGCCATCTAGAATGCCAGGACCGTCGCTGCTAGTTGACTCCCAGCGAGGCCCTAACTCCATATCCCGTACTTGACGTCCTCATCCAACACCATCAACTAGTCGGCGAGTATCAGGCGACCCTCGTGGATGGTCTTTACGCCGCCTATGCCCTTTCCCTTTCAGAGGTTAAGCGGCGCTCACCGCGTTTGCGCCGCGTTTGTCGGTGTGGTAAGTTCGCGTCAGGTACTGGCCGCCATTCGGGGCAGGGAACTCTTGCCCCTCGATGGGCCAGGTTAGGCTAGGGGAGGTGTTGACGTGTCGGATACCGCGTTGTTGATCACAGCATTCTCGGGCCTCACGGTGGCGGTAGGCGCGCTGTTGGTCTCGGTGGGCGTCTTCATCCTGGTGATAAAGATAGGCAACTACATCGAGTCCATGGGGAGCGGAGAGTAGCCGACTAGCCGCCCACCTCGAACGACATCAGCTCGTCGGCGAAGATGAGCCGTCCGTCGTAGATGCGCTTGACGTCTCCGATGCCCTTCTCCAGGTTGGGGTGCTGCGACAGGTGCGGGCCTACGTGCACCAGCGCCAGCGTCTTCACCCCAGCGGCCTGCGCCAGCTCCGCCGCGCCCGTGGTGCCGCACTGGCCGCCCGATTCGCCCACGGCGTCCATGCGCTCCTGGTCGTCCCAGCACATGCACAGCATCACGTCGGCGTCCCTGGCGAGGTCTCGCACCGAGTCGCAGGGCTGGGTGTCGCCGGTGAAGACGATGCTGCCATCGGGAGTGTCCACGCGATAGGCGAGCGAGTCCAGGTAGGGCTGCACGTGCTCGGCCGGCGCGGCGCTCACTTCCCAGTCGGCGCCTGAGTACACCTTGCCGGGGCCTATGTCCTTCGCCAGCACGTCGGGCGGCCTGCGGGGCAGCGCGCCGCCCCGGTTGACGTACACCTGCTGGCTCAGCGGGTGGTTGACCCTGGCGATCCAGTCGTGCGCGAACGCGCCGTCCCGCTCGTCCAGGATGCGGTGCGTCAGCCGCTCGGTAAGCGTTGGCCCGAACACCTGCAGGCGGTTCTCCTTGCCGATGCTCTGGTCCCACCGGCACAGCAGAAAGCACGGATAGTCCACGTCGTGGTCGAAGTGGTGGTGCGTGAAGAAGAGGTAGTCCACGTCGGTGGGCCACAGCCCGGCCTGGACCAGCTTGTGGGTTGCAGCAGGGCCGCAGTCTATCATCAGCCGGTCATCGCCCGTGCTCACGACGAACGACGAGCCGAAGCGGGTGGGCGTGGGCGTCGGGGTGCCGGCGCCGAGAACGTGTACGCGGGTCACTTGGGGCGCTCCTTCCTGTGTCATTCTGGGCAAGGGGGTTGCCGAAGTCCCTTCCCCCTTGACGGGGGAAGGTTAGGATGGGGGTGACGACGAGCGTGAGTCGCGCCGCAACGCCTTCACCCTCACCTCAATCCTCTCCCATCAAGGGAGAGGAGGCTATAGGGAGTCTTTATGAAATCCCTTTACGCCCCGCCGTCCGGCGCTATCGTCCGCCACTCGGTCGCGCGCTCGTAGGCCCTGGCTGCCTGAACACGCCGGCCTCGTCGAACGGCCGCCCGATTATCTGCATGCCGATGGGCAGTCCCGCGCTCGAGAAGCCGCACGGCAGCGAGAGCGCGGGCAGGCCGGCGAGGGCCGCGGGGCTTGTGTAGCGGCGGCGGCCCAGGTCGGAGCGGCCCTGATAGTACCCGCCCGGTTTTCCTGTAGACGCGGCCAGCGACGGCGCTGTGACAGGCCCCGTCGGCATCACAAGCACGTCGTAGCGCTCCAGCGCCTCCAGCAGTTCGTGGCGAATCCTGGCGCGCGCCCTCTGCGCCCTTATGTAGGCGGTGGAGGGCGTGAGCAGCGCCGACTCCAGCCTGATTCGCGTGCTCCAGTCGTAGTCCTGCGGGCGGCTCTTGAGCCAGGGTTCGTGGAACGACGCGGCGTCCACGTCGGCGCTGGCGACGAACACCGCGCCGCTGTGCTCCGTAGTGGGCAGCGACATCCGCTCGGAAGACGCGCCCAGTTCCTCGAGCACGGTCACCGCTCTCATCACGGCCTCGTGCGTTTCCGCAGACAGCGCCTCGTACTCGAACATCTCGTTGGGCAGCCCCACGCGCAGGCCGTTGGTCCCGTCCTCCATCGACGCCAGGTAGTCGGGAACGGGGTTGCGGCTCGAGGTGGTGTCGCGCTCGTCCCGACCCGCGATCGCCGCCAGCATTATGGCGCAGTCGCGGACGGTGCGCGTCATGGGGCCGACGGTGTCCATCGACCAGCACATGGGCGCAACGCCGTGTCGGGTGACGCGCCCGTAGGTGGGACGGATGCCGACGATGCCGCAGAATGCGGCGGGGCCGCGTATGGAGCCCCCGGTGTCGGAGCCGAGCGCGCCCGCGCACAGGCCGGCCGCGACGGCCACGCCGGATCCGCTGCTGGACCCGCCAGCGGAGTGCTCGGTGTTCCAGGGATTGCGCGGCGTGCCGTAGGGGTGGTCGATGGTGCCGCCAATGGCGAACTCGCTGAGGTTGAGCTTGCCCAGGAGCACCGCGCCGGCGCGCTCCAACCGCTCCGTTAGGGTCGAGTCGCTTTCGGCCACGTTGTCGGCAAGCACCCTGGAGCCGGCGGTGGTGCGGACTCCGCGCGCGTCTATGATGTCCTTGATGGCGACGGGGATGCCGTGCAGGGCGCCCCGGTCTTCGCCGGCGGCGAGCGCGCGGTCGGCTCGCTCCGCCTGCGCCAGGGCGGCCTCGCGGGTGACGGTGACGTAGGCGCCGAGCCGGTCGTTGCGAGCGTCGATGCGGTCGAGGTAGGCCCGCGCCAACTCGACGGCGGAGAGGCTGCCGCTCCGCAGCGCTCCGGCCGCGTCTTCTATGGATAGTGCATGGGGGATTTGCTCATTCATGGTCGGACTCCTCGGCCGAGAAGACGGACAGGGGTTCGAAGTCCGCCAGGGCGTCGTCGGGCAGTTTGCCCAGCTCGTCCAGCACCGCGTTGAGGCGGGCCGCTATCGCGGCGGCGCGGTCGTCGTCCAATTCGATGCCGGCGGCGCGGGCCAGTTCGCGCGCCTGCCGTTGCGTGATCTCAGCCATTGGCGATGGCTCCTTTACCGGTTTGTGTATGGCAACCTTGATTGCGGCCATTCTATCACGGGGAGTGGAGCAACTGTTGTTGACGCCCACCTGGAGCGCATATATCATCCGAGCGCAGGCCCAACACCCGTAGCGTGGTATGTCCAGGAATCCCCGCATCGGTGCTGGATGTGCGAGGAATCCCCACTCTCATAGTCGCCAGGTCCTGACTCTGGCGCCGGAGGGCGGGAAGGCAAACAGAGGTTGTCCCTATTGGAAACCCTTGGAGACGGCAGGAGGGAGTCATGAAGTACGACGCAATCGTGGTGGGGGCCGGATCGGCTGGCGCTATCGTGGCATCCCGACTCTCGGAAGACCCTGGGCGTTCGGTGCTACTGCTGGAGGCGGGGCCGGACTATCCGGACATCGACGAGCTGCCGGACGAGGTGAGGCACGGCTACGCCACGGCTACGGACGTGATGACCAGCGACCACAACTGGCAGTTCATCGGTAAGGCCACGGACACCGCGGAGCCGATGATGGTGCCGAGGGGCAAAGTCACGGGCGGGTCCAGCGCGATAAACGGCCAGATGTTCCTGCGGGGCGTTCCCGAGGACTACGACACCTGGGCGTCGTTCGGAAACGACGAGTGGAAGTTCGAGAGCCTGCTGCCCTTCTTCCGCAAGCTGGAGACGGACACCGACATCCACGACGACTTTCACGGCACCGACGGCCCTATCATAGCGCGCCGGTTCAAGCCGGAGGAGTTGCTGCCCGCGCAGAGGGCGTTCCGCGCCGCCTGTCGAGCCAGCGGCTTTGCCGAAAGCCCCGACCTCAACAACCCGGACTCGGCGGGCGTGAGTCCTGTGCCGTTCAACAACCCGAACGGCATACGCTGGAGCACGTCGCTGGGCTACCTCAACCCCTCCCGGCACCGGCTGAACCTCACGCTGAGACCCAACTGCGCGGTGCGGCGCGTCCTGTTCGACGGCAACCGCGCCATCGGGCTAGAGGTGGAGAGCGGGGGCGAGACATTCAACGTCGAGGGTGACGAGATCATTCTCAGCGGCGGGGCGATCGCCTCGCCCCAGCTCCTGATGCTATCCGGCGTAGGCCCGGCGGAGCATCTCAGGGAGATGGGCATACCCGTGGTCCGGGACACACCCGGAGTAGGCCAGAACCTGCGAGACCATCCCATCGTGTTCGTGACCTGGAAGACGAAGGAAGGCTTCGACCTGGACGGCTTCGCGCCCAGGGTCCAGTTCGCGCTGCGCTACACGGCCGAAGGGTCGGACCTGCGCAACGACATGATAATCATAATGAGCTCCTACGCTACGGAGCGCGTCAACCGCGGCGGGGGGCGCATGGAACCGCTGGGCATCCGAATGACCGTCGGGCTGTACCTGGCGTTGGGCTCGGGAGAGCTGAGGCTCACCTCGAATGACCCCAACGTCCAACCCTTCCTCGACTACAACTATCTGCAGGAGCCGTTCGACCGCCGTCGAATGCGGGAAGGCGTGCACCTGGCGTTGAAGCTGGCCGAGAAGGAGGAGTTCAAGAGCATAGTGGAGGAGCGCATCGAGCCTACCGACGCCGAAATGGAGTCCGACGACACCCTGGACGATTGGCTCTTGCGGGAGGCCACCACGGGACAGCACATCTCCGGAACCTGCAAGATGGGGCCGGCTTCCGATCCCATGGCGGTGGTCGACCAGTACGGCAGGGCACACGGGTTGGAGGGGCTGCGAGTGGTGGATGCCTCCGTCATGCCCGACTGCATCCGCGCCAACACCAACGTGACCACCATGATGATAGGCGAGCGAATCGCGGACTTCATCCGAGGTGGTCAGTAGTCAGTGGTCAGTTTTCAGTTCGTGGTGCGGCGTCCGCGCCTCTCAAGGGTTCAGGGGGTCGTAGTTGAATCGTAAGCGCCTGCTATGAATCGGTGGACTAGAATGAAGGACTACCACATCAACGTCTTCTACAGCGAAGAGGATGGATGCTACGTGGCGGACATTCCGGACTTGCAGTATTGCTCCGCGTTTGGGGACAGCCCAGGGGAGGCGGTTTCAGAGGTGGAGAGGGCAAAGGCGCTGTGGATAGAAGTCGCCAAAGAGGAAGGGAAGCCCGTACCCCCACCGCGCTATCGCCCGGCCATCTATCAGGCCTCCCCGTAACTGCCTATAGAGGTCAGTGGTCAGTTTTCAGTTCGTGGTGCGGCGTCCGCGCCACTGACGACTGACTACTGAACTACTGACAACTAGCTACGACCCACCCGGTACACCCACACCTGGAACAGCACGTCGGGCTCGCCCTTCGGCAGGGAAGCCAGGGTCTCGGTGGACTCCTCGAACGCCCATCTGCCGGTCGCGGCCAGTTCGTCCTGGACCTCCCTGAAGCCGTTTTTCTCGTACACGTCCGGGCGCAGCGTGAACACCACGTGGCCGCCCGGCCGCGTCACCCGGGCCAGCTCGTGCAGCGAGCGGGCGGGGGCGTGCCCGAGCGTGAGCACTCCGACGCATATCGTCGCGTCGAACGCGCCGTCAGGGAAGTCCAGCGTTTCGCCCAGGGTCATCTGGTGGAACGCGGTGTAGGCTTCTTTCTTGCGCGCCTCTTCGAGCATTCCGAGTGAGAGGTCGAGCGCCTCGACGTGGGTATAACCGCGCCGCTTGAGCTGCTCACCCACCAGCCCCGTTCCGGCGCCCGCGTCCAGCACGCGAGCGTCCTTCGAGACGTATCGCCGGAACACGTCGGCGGCCTGCCGCGGCGCGACCCAACCGAAGTCGTTCAGCAGGTCGGCGTCATACTCGGCCGCCCACTTGTCGTAGCGTTCGGCGAGCTCCTCGACCCCTCTGGACGAGTATATCCACTGGACCCTGTCTTGCGGTTCGGGCTGGGCCGCCGCATGGTTGTTTTGCGACACTGTGGCACCTTTCTGGTGTTAGAGGGCGATTCCCTCGAGGGAGAAGGGACTCTTAATGCCCTCTAGCCAGGCACCAGGCCCTCGCCGACGAACAGCTCGCCCGCCTCCTCCAGCGTTATGTCCGGCTCCGGGAGGACGAGGTCCGATTCGACGAGCTCGTCCACGGCCAGGGGTGTGCCGTTCTCCCGCACCAGGTCGAGCATTCGCTTGAGCGTGCGATCGAAAGTCTCGCGGTCCCCCGACTCCACCACCTCGACCAGTTCGTTGTCTATGGCGTTCAGGTCGTCGATGAACGCGCCCGGCAGGTTGTACTGCCCCTCGGTGAGTATGCGTACTATCATCGCCGCTCACCTCCGGGCAGGGCGTCGCGCGTGCCGCCGGAGGGCAGCGACGCCTTGAGTTGGGCCAGCTCGTCGTCCACGGTCTGCGCGGCGGTGATCTGGGCGAGCTCGCGGTCCAGCGGGTCTGTGCTGCCGGTGAAGTCGTCCAGCGTGCCTACATCGACCAGCTCGTCGATGGCGCCGGCGCGGGCGCGCATCTGCTCGGTCTTGTTCTCGGCGCGCTCGACGGCCAGGGTGACGTCGCCCATCTCCTCGGAAATACCGGAGAGCGCGGAGCCGATGCGCACCTGGGCCTGGGCGGCGCTGTATTGCGCCTTGATGACCTCTTTCTTGGAGCGGAACGCGGCAACCTTGCTCTGCAGCCGCTGCTCGGCCTGGGTGAGCTTTTCCTGCTCCAACTCCAGTCCCGCGATCTGCTGGTCGAGCCCGTCGAGCTCCGTCAGCGACGCCTGCTTGCGCTGCAGCGCCACGCGGGCAAGGTCCTCGCGTCCGGCGGCCAGCGCCTGCCTGGCCTGGCTGTCGAGCTTGGCGACGTTTTCCTGCACCTTCGCGGCCTGCAGTTCGAGCCGCCGCTTGGCCGTCACCATCTCCACCACGCCGCGCTTGACGTTGCGCAGCATCTCCATCTGCTTGTCGTAGGCGACGTCCAGCGACTCCGCCGGATTCTCCGCCGCGTCCATGAGGCGGTTCATCTTGCCTCTCACTATCGTCGACATCCTGGAAAGCATTCCCATAGTTGTTCCTCCGGTTGGCCTGTATCGCCCCGTAGCGCCCGCTTTGCATCTGGGGCCGCGCTAGTAGTCGTCACCTGATGAGAAGATCTGTACCAGCCCGATGATTCCCACAACGGCGCCGACGATGAGTAGGAGCCAGGCGAGAATGGTTATCAGCGCGTCGATTAGTGGCGTCAGAAGAATCGCCCCCACTATCACCAGGGCCAGTCCGGCTACGAAGAGGCCTCCACCTCCTATCTTTCCCATAGCTGCTCCTTTGTCTTTGCGTTGCCTGCGGTATGTTCGGATGTTACACCACTCGCCATTTGGGCGAAAGTGTCCCCGGTGCCTTCCCGACCGGGTTAGCCTAAGCCGGCAGCACTCTCGACCACCACGCATAAGGCCCCCGCGGCGCAGCCGCGAGGGCCTTCGTTCGGAATTATTCTGTTGCCGGAGGCTCAGGGCCTACTTGAGCGTCTGCACCACTAGGGCACCGGTGGACTCGGAGCCGCCGCCCTCGGCGAGGAGGGTGTAGACGCCCGGCTCGATGGGCATCTCTGGATCGGCACCCTCGGCCGGTACCGCTCCGTGCAGCGTGGCCGACAACGAAAACGCGCCGGAGCCGTTGGCGGTGCCGTCGACCAGGATTTTGTCGGCGCCAGGCTTCGCGTCGATTAGAGTGATCATCACGGCCTCGCCGGGAATGAACCCAGCGCCGGTTGCCGTGATCAGGACGTCGAGGCCGGTGGCCTCCCAATTGAGCACGGTCTCGGCCTCGACCACCAAGCTGCTGAGGACGGAGGTGACGGGGGCGTTTATGCTGGTGATGTAGACGGGCGCGCTTGCCCTGCTGCCGTCTTCGCCCTCGGCGCCTATCGTCCTGATGCCCGGTGCGCGCTCCAGTGCGCCGCGCTCTCCGCCGCCATCGCCCCTGATGGATTCGAAGCTGACCGAGAATGCGCCCGCCGCGTTGGCGACCGGCTGCCCGGCTGTACGGCCTCCAATGATGTATCTGACGATGTCGTCGATCACCAGCAGGAGAGTCACAGGCTCACCCGGCAGGAAGCCGGCGCCGGCTATCCTCAGGGGTTCGTCCACCGACATGACGCCGCTGCTCACCATGATCGCCGCCTCGGGCCGCAGGCCGTCTTCGCCCGGAGGGCCTGGCGGACCTTCCGGGCCTTGCAGACCCGGCTGACCGTGCTTGCCCGGTTCGCCGGGCGCACCGTGAAGTCCGGGGATGCCAAACTCGCCCTGCGGGCCAGGGTCGCCGGGATTTCCTGGCAGGCCGGGCAGGCCAGGCTCACCCTGAGGCCCTGTACAAGGTCCCAGCGCAGCTAGCAGGAAAAGTAATAGCAGTAATACCACTGGGGGACGACGAAGAACAGGGAAACTGCCAGGGCTAAAGCAACACCCTTCACTAGACGCCGTACTCTCATTTGACTCCACATGACTTTGCGGAACGCCTCGCGCCATTTTGGGCCTGCCGAGCAGTCCCAAATGGGCCCGCGCTACGAGCTTCTCTGCTCAATCCGGCAACCACCTGTAATGAATCACGAGGGCGCCAGTCGCGCCAGAGCCATTGGCACCCTCCGCGAGGACGGTGTAGACGCCCAGCACGATAGGCATCGCCGGATCACTGCCCCCAGTCGGGGTCGGTCCGGCCAGCGTCGCCGACAGCGAAAAAGCGCCAGAGTCGTTGGCGGCGCCGCCAACCAGTATCTTGTCGGCGCCGTCCGCCAGGCTAACTATGGTGACTGTAACGGCCTCGCCGGGGATGAACCCAGCGCCCGTGGCCGTGATCGTCACATCGATGCCGTTGGTCTCTGCGTTGATTTCGCCCTCGGAACTGGCCACCAAGCTGCTGGCGACAGAGACCACGGGCGCGTTCGCGTTGGTTATCATCACCGGCGCGGCGGCCCTGCTGCCGTCCTCGCCCTCGGCGCGTAACGTCCTGATACCCGGGGCACGCTCCAGCGCGCCGCGCTCGCCGCGGCCTTCGCCCCTGATGGAGTCGAAGCTGACCGCGAATGCGCCCGCACCGTTGGCTGTCGGCTGCTCAGCGGTTCGGCCTCCAACTACGTAGCTGACGATGTTGTCGATCACCAGCACTAGCGTCACAGGCTCACCCGGCAGGAAGCCTGAGCCGCTTATGCTGAGGGGCTCGTCTACAGACATGACGCCGCTGCTCACCAAAATCGTCACCTTAGGCGACAGGACGTCTTTGCCCGGAAGGCCCGGCGGCCCTTGTGGGCCTTGCGGACCCTGTGGGCCGGGGTTGCCTGGGTTGCCCGGATTTCCGGGTAGCCCGGGCAGGCCGGGCTCGCCAGGGATACCCTGCGGGCCGGGGTTGCCTGGCAGGCCAGGCAGGCCAGGCAGACCGGGCGGACCCCGACCGGCGGGTGTTGAACAGGCTACGAGTACAAGAATGGAACAGAGGGAGAGTATCAGGACCAGGGCAACAGGCTTCGCTGGATAACACACTCTCATTGGACCCCCTGCCGGATTATGCGACAGCTTATGCCATTCCGGGCTTGCCGTACAATCCTGATCGACGTGGCCCCACCCACCCGCAAACGCAAAAGGCCCCCGCGGCTGCGCCGCGAGGGCCTTCGTTCGAGCTATTCAGTTGTCGGAGGCTTAGAGCCTACTTGAGCGTTTGCACCACCAAGGCGCCGGTGGACTCGGAGCCGCTGCCGCCTTCGGCGAGGATGGTATAGACGCCGGGCTCTATGGGCATGGACAAATCCTCCCATAGGGTGTCCGGCACGTCTGCGGCTCCACTCAGTGTGGTGGTGAACTGGAACGCGCCGGAATCGTTGACTTTGTCGCCGACCAGGATTTTATCGGCGCCGGGCGTCATGTTGAGTATGGTGAGCGTCACGGCTTCGCCGGGCGTGAACCCTGCTCCCGTGGTCGTAATCACCACGTTAAGATTGGTCATGGGCTCTTCGTCTTCCGCCAAATCCTCTTCGCCCTTTGGCGGGACGAGCACGGTCTCCGCCGTGACGCTGAGGCTTGTGGAGACGGAGGTCACGGGCGCGTCCACGCGGCTGATCGTCACTGGCGCGCTTGCTCTGCTGCCGTCATCACCCTCGGCGCGTATCGTCCTGACGCCCGGGGCACGCTCCAGCGCGCCGCGCTCGCCGCGGCCTTCGCCCCTGATGGAGTCGAAGCTGACCGCGAATGCGCCCGCACCGTTGGCTGTCGGCTGCTCAGCGGTGCGGCCTCCAACTACGTAGCTGACGATGTTGTCTATCACCAGTACGAGAGTCACAGGCTCACCCGGAATGAAGCCGGAGCCCGCTATGCTCAGTGGCTCGTCAACCGACATGACGCCGCTGCTCACCATGAGCTTCGCCCCAGGCGACACACCGGGCTCACCGGGGAGACCCTGCAGACCTTCTCGGCCTTCCGGACCCTGCGGGCCGGGGTTGCCGGAGTTGCCGGGGTTTCCAGGCAGTCCGGGTTGGCCGGACTCGCCATCGACACCCTGCGGGCCGGAATTGCCCGGAAATCCGGGCTGGCCGGGCAGGCCAGGCTCGCCCTGGGGCCCACTACAAGCTACAAGTACCAGGATGGAAAACAGGGAAAATATCAGGGCTAAGGCAACACCCTTCGCTGGATAACGCACTCTCATTGGACCCCCTATGAGATAATGAAACAAGGCCGCGCGATAGTCACGGCGCATTGCCAGATTTGCGGTACTTCAAGCAATGCCGACGCCGAGAATCCCGGCGTCTCTCACGGCGGCATAATCATTGCACTTTGCGTTATACGATGTCAAGCACTTTACATGTCCTTTTGATTTGCCATAGCAGCGATGCCCGCTCTTTTGGGCTTCTCCCGCCCCAGTTGCGGGCGGGAGAAGCCGCGCCGCCCAAAGCCGTTTTCGGGCTATGATATAATATCGTGGCCGCCTTTCGGGCGGCGCCTCCGCCTATTCTAACGCTTGCCGCAGGGTGATCTACTGTTGGATGCCGATGCCCAGTCCGTCCCAATGTTCGTCGCCCAGTTGGCGATAATCCTCGTGGCCGCCAAGCTGGGCGGGGAAGTAGCGGAGCGGTTCCTGCGAATCCCGGCGGTTATCGGCGAGTTGAGCGTGGGCATCCTGATAGGCCCGTTCGCCCTGGGCGGAATCGACCTGCCCTACATCGGCCCGCTCTTCTATTACGCAGGGGGCGACGCCGACCACCAGATGGCCGTCCCGATCACACAGGTGCTGCACTCGACCGCCGAGGTGGGCGCAATCGTGCTGCTCTTCATGGCGGGACTGGAAACGGACCTCAGGCAGTTTCTGCGCTACTCGGGCCCGGCGTCGGTGGTGGCCCTGGGCGGCGTGGTTGTGCCCTTCGCCCTGGGCGCGGGGGCGACGGTGGCCCTGGGCTACGCCGACGGCTTCGGCGACATCGAGGCGCTGTTCATGGGCGCCGTCTGCACGGCCACGTCGATCGGCATCACGGTCCGCGTGCTGAGCGACCTGCGGCGGCTGGACACACCGGAGGGGGTCACCACGCTGGCGGCGGCGGTGCTGGACGACGTGCTGGGCATTATCATGCTGACAATAGTGGTGGGCATCGGCGCCAGCGGCGAGCTTTCGCTGAAGTCCACCGGCCTGATCGCGGCGCGCACGCTGGGGTTCTGGATAGTGTTGACCGTGGCCGGCGTGCTACTGTCCAAGCACATCTCGAAGCTGATCAGCCGCTTCAACGTGAGCGGGGCCGCCGTGGCCCTGGCGTTGGGGCTGGCGTTCGCCGCGGCGGTGCTGGCCGAGGTAGCGGGGCTCGCGATGATCATCGGGGCGTTCTCGATCGGGCTGGCGCTGTCGGGCACCGACCTGGCGCACCGCCTGGAAACGCCCCTCAACGGCGTTTACGCCTTCCTGGTGCCGGTAT
This sequence comes from Dehalococcoidia bacterium, assembly GCA_965226695.1. Classification (GTDB taxonomy): domain Bacteria; phylum Chloroflexota; class Dehalococcoidia; order Lucifugimonadales; family CATOSD01; genus CATOSD01. The sequence continues at coordinate 461,422 of OZ245405.1, read as the reverse complement.
TCTTCGTGGTGACGGGCATGATGGTGGACGTGAACGCTCTGGGCGCCGTGTGGCAGTTCGGGCTTGTCCTCACCATCCTCGCCACCGTGGGCAAGGTATTCGGCGGCGGGCTTCCGGCGCTGGCGGTCGGCTTCAACCACCACGGCGCAGCGAGAATCGGCTTCGGCATGTTGCCCCGCGGAGAGGTGGCGCTGATCATGGCGAGCATCGGAATCAACAGCGGCCTGATAGGCAGCTCCCTGTTCGGCGTAACGATCATGATGACGCTGATCACCACCATACTCGCCCCGATAGCACTTTCGCAGCTTTTTAAGAACGAAAGGCCCGGCACCCGCTCCGCGCAGAGGGCCGTAGACGCCGCCAAAGAATGAGCACATGGCAAACACGTTCGAGGCAACCATCCCCAACCATTTCGCGAGCATCTTCGAGCGTGGCTTCTGCGACTACATGATGCGGCTGGGCTACGACCGGATGTCGGTCGGCGGCCGGCTCGGGATGCGGTCCATGCACGAGTTTCGCCAGGGCAACGACACACTCAGCCTCACACAGCTGCCGCAGGGTCAGGGCTACACCTCCATATCGTTGCGCTCGGAAACGCTGCCCGTGGAGGCGCTGACGCTGGACGCGCTCACGGACGGAATGGCGGACTTCCTGGAGTATTTCGGTCGCTGCCTCGAGGAGGGCCCGGCCCAGGAGGTCTCGCAGCGCCTCATTTCCACTCTCAGGTACGCCTTCGACCCGTCGGGGCCGCGCCAGACGTAGCAGTAGCAGGGTAAAGGGGTCGGCGCGAGCGAGAGTTCCGGTTGTTCGCCAGTTAGCCGCCTGCTATAGTTGAGTGGATACGCCCCCGTAGCTCAGTGGATAGAGCGCTAGCCTCCGGAGCTAGGCGCGTGGGTTCGAGTCCCGCCGGGGGTACTTACATGTACCGAACTGCTCCGTTCAGAGTAATTTCCGTGGAATCAGCTCCGCCCATGGGCCCATCGTGGGGCGTGGGTACGGAGTAGATGATGGCGGCCCTGCCGGGCTTGACCACGACCTCCTTGCCGAAGGAGTGAGTGAACGAAGGCCCTGGTTTCGGTCAGCTCGCTGGTCACGGTCGTAGCTGAACACTACCTGTGTCCCGTTTGCGGGGTTGGCCGCCGGGTACTCCAACTCCAAATGTAAAGGAGTCCCTCACACTCGTGCGTGTGAGGGACTCCTCTGGGAACCTCAGATCGGATTATCCGAGCGGTCCTTCCTTGGGCCGCTACAGACCGTCCAGGGTTGTCCCCATAGTTTGCTAGTTAACCTTGGCGCAAATGGCGTAGACGGTGAGCATCCATTCTCCAGGGGTTGGGCTGACCTCCACAGCACTTGCAATCCATGTCCCGGGAATCTCTCCATCCAGCGCCGCCGGGCGTGTTTCCACTATGGCTACGCTCCCTCCAGTGGCGCCGCTCACGTACGCTCCCCCACCGATGGCAAACGAGTCCACGCCCCGGCATGTCACGGTTAGATTCTGCTTGTCGGAGCTGTCACTCTCGCTTACTTCTGTCTTGACTACGAGGTCGGATACTCCCGGTATGCCCTGTAAGCCCTGGGGGCCGTGAGGTCCTGGGATTCCCTGAGGCCCTGCAACTCCACGCAGCCCGGCCGGCCCCTGCGGCCCTGTCGCCCCTGCGTCGCCCTGGGCTCCTGGCGGTCCCTGCGGTCCGATCGCTCCTTGATCACCCTGAGGCCCCTGTGGCCCCTGTGGTCCCTCCGTCCCCGGGGCTCCTGGCGGCCCCTGTATGCCCTGTGGTCCTTGCGCGCCTGTGTCGCCCTTTTGGCCGCGGGTTCCAATAGGCCCCTGGGGTCCGGTTGGCCCCTGTGGTCCCTCCGGTCCCGGCGGCCCTCCGGGGGCGCCATCCTGGCCGTCCTGGCCGTCCTGTCCGGGCGCTCCTTCCGGTCCTTGCGGTCCGGACGATCCCTGCTCTCCCTGCGATCCTCGCGCGCCTAGGTCGCCCTGTTCACCCCTGAGGCCTTGGTCGCCTCGAGGTCCCTCTGGTCCTCCGGCCGGCCCCTGCGGCCCTGTCGGCCCTGCGTCGCCCTGAGGCCCTGCGTCGCCCTGAGGCCCGGCCGGCCCGGCCGGTCCCTGTCCCTGAGGCCCTGCGTCGCCCTGAGGGCCCAGGGCCCCTGCCGGCCCCAGCGGCCCGGCCGGCCCTTGGTCTCCAGCGCAAGCGGAGGCCGCGAGCGCCACGGCGACCACGAGAGCTATGGCGCCCAGGTACTTCCAAACTGCCGTAATCGGCTTCCTGTTGTTCATTGACCACCTAGATTGGGGTTTCATAAATGCACCTCCAAGTTACTCGCTCCACGATATAATCGTCAGGTAGCATTGTCAAGACTTGTTTCAAGCAAATTATTGGTCTTGTTTTTGCCTCATCTCGGATACCGCTCCCTCAGCTCAAACACTGTCTCAATGTCTGCCAGCAGGCGCCGAGTCCCGAATCCCCTACCTCCGGGTCTTATCCCATCCACCCCCGCGCTTTGCGCGGCCATCCATAAGGAAGCCTCGCCCCAAAGTCGTTCACCCGGCAGGCGTGATGCCGCAACCGCAAGAAATTGCAACCTCCCTACGTGAGGTGGGGCAAGACCTCCTCGACGCACCTTCTGAACTGAGTCTGTTGGTCCCAGCTTGGGAAACGCAGCAGTACATCCGAGGCGCCCGCGTCAACAAAGCCCTGAAGCTGTTCGACACACTGCTCAGGAGGACCGCAGGCCACCCAACCCTCTACGGTCTCTCTGGAGAAGGTCTGGGGTGCGTAGTAGCCATCGAGGTATCTCTTTGATTCTTCGACTGCAGCGGCGCGGTCCTCGTTGATGTTGATATTGTAGTACAGGGCACAAGGCAGGTCGTCAAAGCTCCTGTCATAGTCGGCCGCGTACTCCAGTATCCGACCTCGAAGCTCTGCGAAGTCAGCGGGGGGCCAGGCGGTCGTCATCCAGCCGTCTCCGAGCCTGGCAACCCTTCGCAGGTTGCGCTCTGTTACGCGCGCGTCCCCGGCTCTGAGTCTCGGAGTGCCTATCACCCAGATCGGCGGCGGCTCCTGCACCGGTTTGGGCTCCACGAATGCCTCATCCAGCTCGTAGAATCTCCCCTTGAACGTAACGCTCTCCTCGGCCCAGAGCCTACGCAGGATCGTTATTCCCTCTTCCAGCCTTGGGCCCCGCTCCCTGTTCATAATGCCCATATTATTCAGTTCGATTCGAGCGAGGTTTTGGGACTCCGGAACGCCCATACAAGCTCCCATTATCATGCGGCCGTTGGAGAGTTGGTCCAGACTGGCCCACTGGTAGGCCAGCACGATTGGGTGCCGGGAGGGGAAACTTGCCATACAGGCGGGCCCGATCTTCACCGACTTGGTGCGGGCAGCGATTCCGGCCATGAGGACTATCGACTCCATCCTGGGCTTGGCCATAATCTGGTCGCCCACCCAGACGTGAGCGAAGGCGCCCGAGGAGTCGGCGGCTTCCGCCATTTCGAGGAGTTCGTCTGGAGTTGTTAGCCCCAGCAACACTCCCCTGTTCGACAGCGTCAGACCAAATCTCGCTGAGTTTGCCATGTCGTATCCTCCTGAGCCCCGGTTCTGGTTTCTAGACGACTCCGCTCTCGCGGATACCCTCGAACAACAACCTCTCGACGGGTTGAGGCGCCCTCGTCCGAATCGGTTTGGCGGTTCTGTGAGACTGGTCGAGGGACGTGCCAAAAGCGGCACCCTGCACCAACTGGCCCAGGCAGGGCGAGATCTGCTGGTGAACCCTTGGCGCACTAAGGCGCAGGGACGCCGTCGCCAGCCGCTATGTTGCCCATGCTACCGTTGGCACTCGAATCGGTCAATCGAGTCGTCAGATTTATAGCTGTACCGGTACACGGTATACTCAGTTCATGATCCGTTCGTTTCGCCATCGAGGGTTGAGGCGGCTCTATGAGCGGGACGACCCCAGCAGGATAGCCGCCGACCAATTGGACCGATGAGGAGGGAGAGGCCATGCCTATGAAGAGTCCGCCCCATCCTGGTCGCAGCGTCAGGGAGAACTGCCTGGACCCTCTCGGACTAAGCGTTACCGAGGCAGCGGAGGTTCTGGGAGTTGCCCGTCATACCCTATCGCGGGTATTGAACGGTCACGCGGCGATCTCGCCCGACATGGCCATCCGCCTGGAGAAGGCCGGCTGGTCCAGCGCAGACTTCTGGTTGAGCCGTCAGACTGCATACGACCTGGCTCAAGCGCGCAAGGGTGAAGACAGAATACGGGTCGAGCGCTACCAGCCGCAACCCACAGCGTAGGCATCCAAATAGGTTACACTTCAGCCTATGCCCACAAGCACAACCAAACTGACGACGGCAGTGGAGGAGTATTTCTCAGACCTGCGCCGCATCCGGGCGTCGGGTGGCGCGACCAGCGAGCTGTCGACGTATCCGGCGCTCGCCAACCTGATCAACGCCGTGGGCGCCACTCTCAAGCCCAAGGTGTTCTGCGTCGTGGAGCTTGCCAACCAGGGCGCCGGACATCCCGACATCGGGCTTTATGCCGCCGGGCAGGTGAAGAAGGGGAAGCCTGGCCCCGGTCAGGTTCCGGAACGCGGAGTTGTCGAAGTCAAAGGGCCTGGCGACGACGCATGGCTGATCGCCGACAGCAGCCAAGTCAGCGGTTACTGGGACAAGTACCGGCTGGCGCTGGTCACCAACACCCGTGACTTCGTGTTGCTTGGAGAGGACGCTACGGGCGGACCCTCCAAGATGGAGACGTTCAGGCTGGCCGACTCTGAGGGCGAGTTCGAGGCCCAGCTTCAGAAGCCGCGCGCGTTCGCTGGCAGGGTCGGCGCCGGACTTGGCGAGTACCTGTGCCGGGCGCTTTCCCATCGCGCCACGATTGTGGAGCCCAGCGACCTCGCGTGGCTGCTGGCGTCGTACGCGAGGGACGGGCTGGCGCGTGTGGAAGCGGCCGCGGATTCGTCGTCTCTGTCGGTGCTTCGCTCCGCGCTGGAGGATGCGCTGGGAGTGAAGTTCGAGGACGAACGCGGCGCGGCGTTCTTCAGGTCGACGCTGGTTCAGACGCTCTTCTACGGCGTGTTCTCGGCGTGGGTGCTCTGGTCGCGTAAGACACCGCCTCCGGCTGGCAAGTTCGACTGGCGACTGGCCGTGTGGCACCTGCGGGCGCCGGTTCTCCGGGAGCTGTTCCAGCAGCTCTCCAATCCCGGCCAGCTTGAGCCGCTGGGCCTCGTCGAGGTGCTGGACTGGACCGCCGACGCGCTCGACCGGGTGGACCGGGAGGCGTTCTTCGAGCGTTTCGACGAGGGCGAGGCCGTGCAGTACTTCTACGAGCCGTTCCTCAAAGAATTCGATCCCGCGCTGAGAAAGCAGCTCGGCGTGTGGTACACGCCGTCCGAGGTGGTGCGGTACATGGTCGCTCGCGTGGATAAGGCGCTGAAGGACGACCTCGACATCCCGGAAGGGCTGGCGGCTCAGAACGTGTACGTGCTCGACCCGTGCTGCGGCACAGGCGCGTACGTGAGCGAGGTGCTGCGTCGAATCGCACAGAACCTGCAGGGCGGCGGACTGGGCGCGCTGGTCGGGTCGCGGGTGAAGCAGGCGGCCACGGAGCGCGTGTTCGGGTTCGAGATCATGCCCGCTCCGTTCGTGGTGGCGCACCTTCAGGTGGGGCTGACGATGCAGAACCTGGACGCGCCGCTGGCAGAGGACGGGACGGAGCGCGCCGGGATATTTCTTACCAACGCGCTGACGGGCTGGGAGCCGACGGTGCAGAAGCCGCTGCCGTTCCCGGAGCTGGAGGAGGAGCGAGACCGCGCCGATCGTGTGAAGCAGGACACGCCGGTGCTGGTCATCCTGGGCAACCCGCCGTACAACGGGTACGCGGGCATGGCGGTGGACGAGGAGGCCGAAATGTTGGCGGCGTACCGGACCACGAAGCTGGTGAGGAAACCGGAGGGGCAGGGGCTGAACGACCTGTACGTGCGATTCTTCAGGATGGCGGAGCGTCGCATCACCGAGAAGACGGGACAGGGCGTGGTGTGCTTCATATCCAACTACTCGTGGCTGGACGGGCTGTCGTTCACAGGTATGAGGGAGCGTTACCTGAGGGAGTTCGACGCAATACGGATCGACAGTCTCAACGGCGACAAGTACAGGACGGGCAAGTCGCTCCCGACGGCGCTCCAGACCCAAGCATCTTCTCGCTCCGGGCGACCCGTCGGCATCAAGGTCGGGACGGCGATTGCGACGCTGGTGCGCAAGGTTCCGGCGAGCATAGCCGAGGCGTGGGGTTCCGCGACTTCAATCTGTGGGGCTGGCCAAGCGTCCGGAACTGACGTCGAGACGAAGCCGCATCCAATCGCCGAGCTGTACGACGAGGTTGAGCCGATCTGCAATTTGGTCTGCCCTTTGCGCCAGTGATGTTCAGCGGAGGCTGGCATGACTGGCCCGCGCTGCCGGACCTGTTTCCCACGTCGTTCCCAGGTGTCAAGACCAGCCGAGACCCGTTCCTGGTAGACGTCGATCTCGACCGCCTGAAGGCTCGCGTTGCGACTACTTCAATGCCAGACTTGAGCCATGAAGAAATAGCGCGGCGCTATCCAGAGGTGATGAAAACCTCGGCTCGATTCGACGCCCGCTCGGTACGTGACACTTGAATCGAAAACGTGGGGGGCCTCGGTCAACGGGATTCGTCCGACACGCCTACAGGCCATTTGACACCCGATGGCTGTACTGGGAAGCGGATACGAAGCTGCTTGACAGGAAGCGCCCGACTACAAGCCTCATGTGTTCGAGGGCAACATTGGCTAGTCTCTCCAGCAGAAGCCGCGTCGAGATTGGTCGCCTCCGCAAGTGATTTCGAGACATGGGTGGCCTATGACCTGATGGATCGCAGGCGCACTTGCTTCCCCGCCTACCTCCGCGACGAAGGTCTCGGAGTCGAAGGAGACGGCATCCAGCGTCGGCCCAACCTGTCGGGGGCCGCTCAGCACTACCTCGAACGCATCGGGGCGGATGTCGAGGACCTGTTCCATCACGTACTTGCGGTGCTGCACGATCCGGCGTACCGGGAGGCGAACGCGGGCGCGCTCAGGATGGAGTGGCCTCGCATCCCGATTCCGGGCTGGCCGGACGGCGATGAGGCCGGAGCGGCGGGCAAGCTGGCTGAGTCGGCGGCGCGCGGGCGGGAGCTTGCCGCGCTGCTGGACTCGGATACGCCGGTGCCGGGGGTTACGTCGGGCGCGCTGCGTCCTGAGATCGGGGTCGTCGCTGTGCCGTCCACCACGCACGGGGGCAACATGGACGGTGGCGACTTCGAGGTCACGGCGGGCTGGGGCCACTTCGGGTCCGGGCAGGCGGTGATGCCGGGGCAGGGCCGGGTGGTCGAGCGTCCGTACACGTCGGAGGAGAGGGCGGCGATGGGCGATTTGATCACGACGCTCGGCGACACGACGTTCGACGTCTACCTGAACGAGCGGGCGTACTGGCGCAACGTGCCGTCCAACGTGTGGGGCTACAAGCTGGGTGGATACCAGGTGCTGAAGAAGTGGCTGTCGTACCGCGAGAGCAAGGTGCTGGGGAGGGCGCTGAAGCCGGATGAGGTGCAGCACTTCGCGGAGGTGGGGAGAAGGGTTGGGGCGATACTGGCGCTCGTGTCCTGAGTCGGGCGGCGTGACCAGAGAAAGCCGATGCGGGAGGGCGCGTTGCACGTGCGATGCCAATATGGGTGGAGGGATGTTTGCGGCGAGACCGCCGCGCGGCAGGTGGGCGGCGGTGCGGACATGCGGCGGTACTGCGACCCGCATGAAGTCCCTACTTACGGTGGCACTTTCGTTGGGGAGTTCGTGATTGCGCCGGAGACGACGCGCGAAGAGCTGTTGGAGGCGCTCGAAGGGAGCTCTGTTCGTATCTATTCGGCTTCGGGCCGCGATGTCCACGAGTTGTACTGCTGCGCCTGTGGGGAGTGGACCGGCGACGCTCTGGACCCGGATATCGAGCACGTGTCTGAGCCGTTGGATGCGGAGTGTGCCGCGGACATGCGCTGAGACGAGGGTGAGGCGAGTTGGCCGGAATCCGACTGAGCCGATTTTGGGTGGTGCCGATTGCGGGCTGGGAGAGCACTGTGGGTTCACGAGCGAGGGAGTTGACTTCACGGGTAGCTATTGCAACAAGTACCGAATGGAGTGGGGAATGGGTAACCGCCAAAAGGGAGAACCAAATGGCCATTGATGACACACCTTATGCCGCAAAATGGTTAAGCGACGAGGATGCCAAGTGTTTGATGACAGACTTACGCGTCTAGAGTTGCTGAGCAGCCAAGTGTCAACCGCAGAATGTTGGACATTCCCAGGCGGCTTACTTGCCCATAGTCTGTTTGAAGAATCACGGTACTGTTTTGTTTACGGACAATTCTTGGCAACGGTGCTCCTTGGCCTAGCGTTCCTAGAACACACGCTCGCTGCGCTGTTCTATGAGTCAGGCCGGAACGACCTTCAAGTTGCAGGTCTCAAGAGACTATTGAGCGAAGCACTGGCTGTAGGCTTGATAGATGAAAGCGAGCATCGCGAAATGACTAGAGTCCGTGTGAAGAGAAACGCTTATGCTCATTTTCGTAAGCCCCTCCATGAGGAAAGCATCGAAGCCCGTGCTCTGCTGGAAGACGAGGCTCCCTACAGAATCATCGAACAAGACGCGGCTGCGGTTATCACAGTAACTCTGCGGATTGTTGCCAGGGATGCACTTTAGGAGTTACCACGCACTTTGGAAGAAGAGTACCCAGCTATTCGGAAGGCATCGCACATGCAGAAGGTGACACAGTCGAGGGTAAGGTGGAGCGTGCCAACATAGCAGCTGTAAGCCGGGCGGGCGGCCACCTCCTGGTGTCAAGGATCAGGTACGACTTAAAACACTGCATCGAACAGCAGAGAAATAGGCAGTGCAGATGGTGGAGATTCCGACCTCTGAGAAGGACTACGATGCCAGAAGTAGAATCGCCTCTGAGGACGAGCGATGACAACGCCTCGGCATGACTACATATTCGTCGATGAGTCAGGCGACCCCGGCTTCCATTTGGAGCCGGAGACAGGTCGGCTGTTGAGCAGCGGTTTCTATGCCGCTGCCGCGCTGCATCTGTGCGACGACGCCTTTCGAGACATGAACCGGCATATTACGGCCTTCAGGTATTACACGGGCCTAAGCCGTGAGCTAAAGATCCCTTCGGACAAGGATGAATTCTCTAGGCTGCTTGGCCCCATCAGGGCCATGGCAGAAGGTGGAAAGAACATCTGGGCAACGGCAGTTTACGTAGACAAGCTCGAATACACGGGTAGCTACTTGAAGCCTGGAGGTAGGAGACCCGCGAACCCGGTGTGGTTCCGCAACTATATGCTTCGCCGCCTACTGGAGTTTCACTTTCGATGGCATCCGCTGCGATCCAAGCAATACGACCTAGTCCTAGACCGCATAGAACTGACAAGAGAGGAGACCGAGAATCTGCGTAGTTATATTGGCGGAAACCGCAATATCCCGACGCCCACCCACATAACCCACGCGGCTTCCATCTACGTGGAGGGGCTGCAGATCGTACACCACATAGCAAATGCCTACAAGGATGTGGTTGCGGGAGGACTCGAGCCTGCAGAACTGTCCTTCGTGAAGTCCATAGACTTGACCATCAACCAATATGTGCAGGCGAAACGAATTGTGGGCTAGGACGGGCCTCCATGTTTCGGGAGACCCGCCTAGCCCACGTATTAGCGAGATCGTCTATTGAAGTATTTCAGTTTGACGTAGATATGTCAATACGTGCGAATCCCCCCAAATCCACCGCCTAGTTGCAAAAGGAGGCCTCGTTGGAGCCGGCTGTAAAGCTGGCTATGGTAGTAGGTAACAACAACAAGCCATCACCAACGAGGTGCGACTATTATGCAGCAAGCAACATTTCCTTTCCACTACGCAGCGGAGAACGAGTCCACAGGGATGACGGCCTGGTCTGCCCTGAGTCAGCCGAAGGGTCGGATCTGCCGGCGTATCTGGACCTGGCCTCGGTTGCACGGCTGGGGGAGTCGGTGCGCCGTCACGTGGGGGTGAGGGAGGGCGCCCAGGGATACGCCGATGCCGAGAAGTGACGACAGGCAGGCCGCTCTACGTCAGCGCGTCGAGACTTGGGCCGAGCGGCTGTCTGTGGAGACTCCGAGAGTACGAATCCAGCGCATGTGCCCGACTGGAGGGAGCACGACATAGCGAAGTAGCTTTGGCTTGTTTGTCTTTCGGCTGGTGACACGTAGGATTAGACTGCAATCTCCCATCGGAAAGTTCGCAATTCGGTACGTGTAGGTGTACTGCTGCGCCTGTGGCGAGTGGAGGTTGAGTTGGTAAAGATAATCTGCTGGAATATTGCGCAACGACATGCCGCGTGGCGGTTCCTTGCCGACTGCGACGCGGACATCACCCTGCTCCAGGAGGCGGTGCTGTCTCCCGAGGACGTGGCCGAGCGGATCGAGGTGGACCCGGCGCCGTTCCACGACGCCAGGGGCCACAGGATTTCGAGAACTGCCGTTGTCAAACTATCCGACCGCGTAGAGGTGGAATGGCTGGAACCTGTGCCCATTGCCGAGTCCGGCAGGGGAGACTTCGTAATCAGCCAGCCGAGATCCATCGCGGCCGCCATAGTCGACGTGCCCGGGGTTGCTCCATTTGTCGCAGCCTCGATCTGCGCGGCTTACGAGAAGTCTCACCCTCCGACTGGCTGGAACATAGTCGACGCCTCCGTTCACCGGGTCATATCCGACCTGTCGCTGCTGATAGGGAAGCAGAGTGGTCACCGCATCGTCGCCGCGGGCGACCTGACCGTATGGCACGGCTTCGGCAAGAACGACTACTGGAAGCGCCGCAACGACTCCCCTTGGCGCGACAACGCTCAGCTGTTGGACATTGACATTGGAGAGAATAGCCTCTCCCCCACGTTCGACAGTGACGTCTTCACTCATACCGCGACGGTGGCCAACTACGATGAATCGGTCACACTGAAGCCCGCACTTACCAACTCGTTAGCCTACTACGCCATCTACTCAGAAACCGGTGGGGCCGCCGGCGACGACGGTGTGGTTAAGCTGATCGAAGGCGAAAACGAGACCGAAGTTCACGTCATCTCCGCCGACCGCACCGCCTCCAGCACCTACACCTTAATCGTAACCAGGGAGGGTCCAGACCCAGCCTTGACGCTATCTGCCGAACCGGTGCTGATTGCCGAGGGGGAGACCGCAACCATCACGGTAGCCATTACCACCAAAACCCTCTTCCAAGTCGACCAGACCATCGACCTGGCAGTTACGGGTACGGCGACAAGTTCCGACTACAACCTGTTGCCGTCGCTGACCCTCCCGGCCGGAGCTAAAACAGCAACCGCGACGTTGACGGCGGTCAGCGACAGCGAAGATGAAGAGGGCAACGAGACTGTGATCGTAGCTGCGACCCACGCCGGCCAGTTCATCGGCTCCACCACCGTCACAATCCGGGACGAAGGCAGAGACACCAAGGACGCCGGGGGCGCCCAAGCCCTGCTGGCCCTCAGCGCCTCTCGTTGGGCCGAGGAAATGTCCGACCACCGCAAGCTGGCCCGCCGGGTGGAAGGGGCGATTGGGAGTAATCACGGATTCGTCGTGGTCGACACCCTGAAGTACCTGGCGAAGGGCGGACGCATCGGCAAGGCTCAGGCCTTCCTTGGCGGGATGCTCCAATTCAAACCCATCATCAGCATCCGCGACGGCGAGGCCCACCCCGTGGAGCGCCCCCGCACCCGCAGGCGTGCGAAGGACAGGATCGTTGAGATTGTGCGCGGCCTCGCCCCCATACACCAGTTGCACGTGGGCTACAGCACCGGCCGTGACAACGCCATGGCCGTTCTGGACGATCTGGCCGATCTCGTGGAGCCGGATCGAGTGTTCGAGTCCCGGTTCGGTCCGGTACTGGGCACGCACCTCGGCCCCAACTGCGTCGGAGTGGCAGTAACCCAGGGAAGTGTCGACGAGGTGTAGCCTTCCGCTTGGCAGAGGGAACCGCCCCCTCTGAGCAGTCCTTCATCGAGATTTTCCCGCCAAGAGTCTGAAGTACAGTCTCCCCGGGTGTGCCAGGCGCACCGAATCGCGAACTCCGCCGTTGAGAACGACCTCTGCGGCGCCGGCACCCCCAACCCCGACTTCTCGGCCCCGCTGGTGCTCCCGTTTCCCGCTTCACAGCTTCTCTCCTTCTAGTCCGGTCGTACCTGGTAGCGAGGTTGACGACGCGAACTGCGCAATCAGGGGGTCGAGCTTGCTGCCGTGCTGTGAGGCGCATCCTCCACCATGTGTCGCGGCTTCGCGTCCCAGGTTGCTACACAGCAGCGTTTGAGCAGAATATAATAAAGGGACAAACAGGAGAGTTCACATGAGGAGACACGTTGCCCTTCTGGTGGCTGCTTTCCTGGCTTTTGGCGCGATTGCCGCTCTGGTCGCCTGTGGCAATTCGACGCCCCTGGACCAGCCGACCGCCGCCCCCACGGAGACCGCAACTCTGCCGGTGCAGGCAACCGCCACTCCATCCGCCGCGGTGGACCCGGTGCCGGCGTTCACGCCGACACCGGCGCCCGACGTTGGGCTTGAGTTTGCGCCGCCCGACTCCTCCGGAACGTCAGGCAAGGATGAAGGCATAACCATTTCGGACCAGGAGCCTTCTCAAAAGGACGGTGGATCGACCGAGCCAGTGCAGGGTCAGACCTACACCTGGGAAGATGGCGACAGGACCCTTGCGGTCTATATTCAGACCGATCTGGTTGTCGATGACGGTTCCGCCGATTCTCCCCGAGACGTCGTTGCGGCCAACACCGGCGGCGGCAACATCGTCAAGGGCACAGGCGGGCGCTCGGACGGAGGCACGCTGCCCGTCTTTCGCTCAGAGTCCGGCACGCTCATGACCCTCCCGGGCGGCGTCCTGCTGGTGCTCGACCCGGAGTGGAGCGCGGCCCAGGTGAGCTCCTTCTTCTCCACCAACGGGATCAAGCTGGACCGGGTGTCCGAGCTGAGTTACGCTCCAAACGGCTTCTTCGTGGAGACCGAGCCGGGGTTCCCGTCCCTGGAGCTTGCCAACACGCTGGCAGCCCAGGACGGTGTGGAGCTATCCAGCCCCAACTGGTGGCGGGAGACAACCAAGAAGTGACGGACCGCCCGTTGCCGTCGCCCGCGGAGCCGGTCCCGCCTGTATCTGGCGCGCGCTGCATTTCCGGGGAGCAGTCGGCCCAATGATCAGGATGTTTCGCCTGGCCAGGCTGGCGCCCGTAGTCGTCGTAGCGGTCCTATGTCTCTTCGTGGCTCTGAGGTACGCCATCGCACAGACGACGCCCGCCGCGCCGACCATCGACTCCGTTACCCCGGGCGACACCAGTCTCACCGTGGCCTGGACGGCTCCCGCCGGCGAGACCGGCATCATCGCCTACGACATGCGGCACATAGAGACCAGCGCGGACGAGACGGACGACGCCAACTGGACCGAGATGGACAACGCCTGGACCTCCGGCGCGCTGCAATACACCATCACCATGCTGACCAACGGCACCCAGTACGACGTGCAGGTGCGAGCCGTAAACTCCAACCGCGACGGGACGTGGTCCGGAACCGAGGTCGGCACGCCGGCCCTTCCCGCTCCGACCATCAACTCACTGCGTGCCGACGACCGCGCAGCGTTTGTCTCATGGATCGCTCCCACTGGAATCACCTCGAAGATCGAGGCCTACGACGTGCGGTACATCGCCACCAGCTCTGACGCGACGGTGGACTCCAACTGGACGGTGGAGGAGGACGCCTGGGAGGCCGGCGACGGGAGCCTGTACTTCGCCATCACCGGCCTGACCAACGGCACTGGGTACCACGTGCAGGTGCGTGCGGTGGACGAGAACGACATCGACGGCGCCTGGTCGACCACCACCAGCTCGACGCCCACGGACCACGGCGACGACCGGGCTACAGCTACAAGCGTAATGCCTAGAGAGAGGGTGTGGGGAGTATTCGACCCCGCCGACGATGAAGACTACTTCAGCTTCAGCGTGTCACACACAGCCGACTACTGGATATACGCCCGGGGTGACCTGGATACGGTGGGAGAGCTGCTGGACAGCGATGGCATGTCCATAGTGAGCGACGATTACGGCTCCGTGCTGCCCAACCCGGACAATTTCTTCATATGGCGCAAGCTCCAACCGGGAACGTATTACATCAAGGTAACCGGCTACGGATCGACAGATGAACCGTATGTCTTCAGGTTAGGGGAGTTCGTGGACACCACGTCCAGATCCAACGCGGCCACTCTGGTGCTCGACGGTCTCGCCAGCGGCACCATAGACCCTGAGGACGACGAGGACTACTTCAAGCTGGAGCTCTCCAAGGCAGCGGAGGTCGCCATTCGCGGCTCCGGGTTCCCGGATACAGTGGGTGAGCTGCAGAACAGCGGCGGCGGGTTGGTCGCGTCAAACGACGACGGTTATCTTCCGGGAGGCAGAAAAAACTTCCTCATCCGGGAAAACCTTCAACCGGGAACCTACTATTTGAAGGTCAAGTCCTTCAGTGAAAGTTCCGATGGGCCGTACTCCGTGTACGCCCACGCCATCACAGAGCCGGGCAGCACCTCCACCGACGCTTTGGTTATGTCCCTCGGCGATACGGCGGGCGGCAACATAGACCCGGCCGGCGACGAGGACTACTTCAGCATAACTCTCGACGAGACCGCTTTCGTGACCATAGGAGGAGTAAGCGAAGTCACCAATATCAGTGGCGAACTGCTGGACGACAACAACTTGCAGGCCCCGGTCGATTCGATCCACTTTGACGACTTGTTTGTCTTCCAGGGCAGACTGGACGCGGGCACATACCAATTGAAGGTGACGGGCAAAGAAGACACGGATACGGGCCGTTACACCGTAAGGGCCATTGTGGACGGCGGCTACACCTATTTCACAAACCGCTGCTCCAACATCTCCAGGAGTTCAGGCATCGACGATCCGCTCTACGGCTGCCAGTGGCACCTGAACAACGACAACCAGTATCGCAACAGCGCCGGCCAGGACATAAGAGTGGAGGAGGTATGGCCCACCTACACCGGGGCGGGCATCACCGTGGCGGTGGTGGACGATGGAATACACTACCAGCACGAGGACCTGATCGACAACGCCCTCACCGCCTTCAACCACAACTACGATCCCGACCTGACCGACATCTATCATCCGTTCGCGGACCACGGCACCGCCGTAGCCGGCCTTATCGCGGCGAAGGACAACAGCCTGGGAATGCGCGGTGTGGCCCCCGGAGCAAACATATACGGATACAATCTCCTTTTGGTACATACCGACGCCAACGAAGCTGACGCGATGTCCCGCAACTCTACGACCACGGGCATTTCCAACAATAGCTGGGGTCCCAAAGACTACGGCAGGCCGCAGCACGCCACGGAGATTTGGGAAACTGCCGTCGAGGACGGCGTCACCAACGGCTACGGCGGCAAGGGCGTTTCCTACCACTTTGCCGGCGGCAACGGGCACCCGTTCGACGACCGCTCGAACCTGGACGAGCTTGCCAGCTTCTACGCCGTCACCGCCGTCTGCGCGGTCGGCCACGACGACAAGCGCAGCAGCTACTCTGAGATGGGCTCGAACCTCTGGGTGTGCGGTCCGTCCAGCAGCGGCAGAGTCGGCCAGCCCAGGATAGCCACCACGGACAACCGCCACCGGTATAGCGGCACCTTTGGCGGCACCAGCGCCGCAACACCCATAGTCTCAGGGGTGGCCGCGCTAATCCGCGAAGCCAACAACGCACTAACGTGGCGGGACGTCAAGCTCATCCTTGCGGCCTCCGCCCGCAAGAACGACCCGGACAACACTGGCTGGGAAGTGGGCGGGCTCGAATACGGCTCCACCACGGACCGCTACAGCTACAACGAGGAGTACGGCTTCGGCATGGTGGACGCCAAGGCCGCCGTGGACCTGGCCGCAGGCTGGACCAAGGCCCCCGAATTCCGGGAGATAACATCCGAATCGCCCGTACTCAACTTACGCATACCGGATGCCCAATCATTCGGGACGGGCACCACTGTTTCCACAAGTCTGAGCGTAGACCCATATGTGGAGTTCGTTGAGTTTGTAGAGGTCAACACCCATTTCGATCACCCTCGATTCCGGAACCTGATCGTTGAGTTGGTCTCGCCCTCAGGAGCCGTTTCAACGCTGTCCACTTTCTCCTTCAGAAGTGGGGCGTTGACCACCGAATTCCGCTTTGGTTCGGCCCGGCACCTGGGCGAAGATGCGGCCGGCGAGTGGACACTGCGGATCAAGGACCTTCAAAGAGGCAGTACAGGAAGTCTCGATTCGTGGAGTCTCACCATGTACGGCCACGGCTACGTTCCGGGCGCTCCTGATTTGGACTCTGTAACTCCAGGTGGAGGCACGCTGACCGTCGAATGGGACGATCCGACCGACACAGGCACCACCGCCGTCACCTCCTACGACCTGCGCTATATACGTGACGATGCACTGGACAGAAGCGCCTGGACCCTGGAGACAGGCGTTGGCACTCTGACCAACCGCAGCTACACCATCACCGGCCTGGAAGGCGGCGTGAAGTATGAATTCCAGATGCGGGCCCACAACTCATCCGGACACGGCCCCTGGTCGAAGGCGGATGCCGAGGAACCCACCACGGTCGCTCCGGCGGCACCCTCGATAACCAACATCGCCCGCGGCGACGGGACACTGGCCCTCGTCTGGGCCGCTCCTTCGGACACCGGCGGCGCGCCCATCACCGCCTACGACGTGCGCTTCATCAAGACCAGCGAGGACGAGACGGTGGACGCCAACTGGACGGTCCGGGACAACGCCTGGAGAAGCGGAGACCTGCGATACGTCGTCAGCAATCTCGAAAACACCGTCGAGTACGACGTGCAGGTGCGCGCCGTCAATCGCCGGCACGACGGCGCGTGGTCCACCACCGAGACGGGCACGCCACTGCCGGACGACATCCCCATCATCTTGCAGCTGGCGTCGACTACGCTTGTCGCCGATGAGGACGCGGGCAGCGTCGTGCTAACGGCCGTCTTCACGACCACTCTGGACGCGCCGCCGGCAGCCGATTTCACGTTCGACGTAACACTGACAACCACCGACATGGGCACAACTCAGAACGTGGACTACACGCCTCCTGCCTCGTCCGCGACCTTTGTCGCGAGCGACTTCAGCCGGGTCGACGTCAGCGGACAGCAGCGATACCGGGCGGCAAGGGACTTCACTGTTGCCATCCTCGACGACACCGCGGACGAATCAGATGAGAGCCTTAGAGTAACCATCAACTACCTGACTCCCGGCCTCGCACACCTCCGGGGAGGCCCCCAATCGGCAACGGTCACGATCATGGACGACGAACACGTTCCGGTGACCCTAAGCTGGGAGCAGCCGGACGTAACCGTCGATGAAGACGACGGCAGCGTCACGCTCCGCGCCTTCGCCGTCACCACGGAGGACAAGCGCCCCGAAAACGGCTTCTCGTTCGATGCCTCGGTCTTCACCACGAACGGCAGCGCCGTGCAGCCGGACGACTACACGCGGGTCCACGAAACGCTGACCTTCGCCCGCAACGACTTCAGCAGGGTGACCGTCAACGGCGCACGCCGATACCGAGCCGCGAAGCAGATCGTGGTCACAATCGAGGACGACGCCACAGACGAAATCGAGGAGGACTTCACGGTAACATTCGAGTACGACAATCCCGCCCCGCTTCACCTGCAGGGCGGTCCGGCCGTTGCCACGGTCAGGATAGCCGACGACGAGTACGTGCCGGTCACCTTGAGCTGGGAGCAGCCGGACGTCGAGGTCGGCGAGGACTCGGGCAGCGTGGTCCTGGTCGCCGTGGCCACCACCACGGAGGCAGGCCGGCCGCTGTCGGACTTCTCATTCGAGATGAGGTTGTCCACCAGGGCCGGCAGTGCCCAGCAGACCGCCGACTTCGCGTCGCTGAGCACGACCACAACCTTCCTCCACACCGACTTCTTCTCCACTTCAATCGGCGGCGAGCCCAGGTATCGCGCCGAAACGCAGGTCATCATAGAAATCGAGGACGACATCTACGACGAGCCGGACGAGTCCTTCACGGTTACCCTCGCCTACACCAACCCCCGGCATCCGTATCTGCAGGGCAGTTCCGTGACGGCGACCATCACCATCACCAACGATGACGAAGGCGGACCGGAGCCTCCACGTCCTCCGCCGCCACCACCCGTTTTTATACCGCCGCCACCGCCGCCACCGCCACCGCCGCCGGCCAACTCGCCGCCAACCTTCCCGGCCGGCGAGACGGGCCAGCGCAGCCTGGCCGAGAATACGGCCGCGGGCGTGCGCATCGGGCTACCCGTCTCCGCCTCGGACCCCCAGGGCGACGCCCTCACGTACTCCCTGGCCGGCCAACACGCCGACATCTTCGACGTCGTACCGACTTCAGGTCAGCTGGTCACGAAGGCGACCCTGGACTATGAGACCCGATCCAGATACTCGGTCGTCGTGAGCGTCCACGACAGCAAGGACTTCAGTGGGAACGCGGACACCGTTATCGACGCCACCATTAGCGTCATCATCAGCCTCACCAACCTCGACGAGGCCGGAGAGGTCTCGTTCTCTTCCGACCATCCCCACATAGGGACGCCGCTGAGAGCCGGCGTCTCGGACCCGGACGGCGACGTGTCCGCGCTAACGTGGAAATGGGAGCGCTCCGCGGACGGGGGGGCATGGAGTCTCATCGAAGCCGCGACCTCGACCTCGTACACGCCGGTGGAAGACGACAGAGGCAGATACCTGCGGGCAACGGCGTCCTACGCCGACGAACACGGCCCGGGCAAGAGCGCCAATGCCGTGTCGGCCACCGCCGTGGTGGTGAACACCGCGCCGAGGTTTGCGATCCCGGAGACCGGCGGCGACGGCACTGCATCGGTCCCCGTGGAGAGAATGGTGGTCGAGAAAGCGGACGCGGGCAAGGACATAGGCGCGCCGGTTGCGGCCGCTGATCCGGACGGCGACGCACTGACATACCGGCTGTCGGGTGAGGACGCCGCTCACTTCGAAATTGACCCGGCGACGGGGCAGCTGAGCACCCGATCCGTCCTGGACTATGAGGCCAGACCCGCCTACTCGGTCACGGTCTCCGTCCTGGACGGCAAGGACGCCGACGGGAACCCCGATGACGTCACAGATCACTCCGTAGTCGTCTCGGTGACGGTCATCGACGAGGAAGAGTTCGGCAGCATCACCCTGTCTTCGTACGAGCCCTATCTGGATACTTCGATGGCCGCGGTCCTGACGGACGCGGATGGCGTTGTGGGAGAAGTGGAATGGACCTGGGAACGCAACCCCAACCCCAGCCGGGTCTGGGCGTCCAGGTGGCAGCCGGTGACGTCGGCAACGTCCTCAACCTATACACCGGTCGAGGAAGACCTCGGTTCTGTTCTTCGGGTGACCGCCACCTATGACGACGGGCACGGCCCGGGCAAGAGCGTACGGGCGGCCTCCCGAGCCGAGGTTGTGGTGTTCCGCGGCCCTTCGTTCCCGGAAGCGCAATTCGACCCCGCACTTGCGCAAGGCCTGTCGATTGCGCGGGGCGTGGCCGAGAACGCGGGGGCTGGCGAAAACGTTGGGGGTCCTGTCACCGCCGTAAGCCCGGACGGAGGAACCCTCGTTTATACCCTGAGCGGAGAGGATGCGGACCTGTTCGAAATCGATTCTCGGTCGGGGCAGATCAGCGTGAGAGCCGACACGGCGCTGGACTACGAAGGCGAGAGGAGAGAGTTTACGCTGTTCGTCACCGCAACCGACCCATCCGGCCTCGCCTCGACCGTAAAGGTTGTGGTCCAGGTGGAGGACGTCAGGCTGGAGGGCGTCAGCGACAGATACGATGCCAACAGCAACGAAGTCATAGACCAGGAAGAGGTCGTCGCGGCAGTCTTCGACTACTACAATGGACTGATAACCAAAGATGCAACCATTGAGACTATCAGGCTCTACCTCGAGGGCTGATGCCGATGGCCGCTGTAACAGGAAGTCGCACGAGATAGGGGTGCCGCTTTGCTAAGGCCGGGATTGGTCCTCTTTGCGGCGGCTGTCGTGGTGATGTTGGCTGGAGTGCTGTTACGGCCCTCCGATGTTGACGCGTCGAGTCACAGTGCCGACAGGTCTTTCTCTCAGTCTTGGGCCCCTCCGGGAGGACGGCTGGTGGTGACGATCACGGCCACGGACTTCGGCGGGTTTGGCCTGGTCAGGGAGACCCTGCCAGAAGGTTTCAGCTACTCCGGCTCCAGCCTCTCGGACGTATCTGTCACGGTCGATGGGCAGACGGCGAGTTTCGTGCTGCTGGGCGACCGCAGCTTCACGTATACGGCCGACGCGCCGGACGTGGAGGGCACCTACACCTTCACCGGCGTTGTGAAGGACGCGGACAAGGATGAGCGGCCAGTCGGCGGGGATTCGGTTCCGGTGGCGCGGAGCCCCCACCAACACCGACACTCCGCCAACCCCCGTTGGCGCGGAGCCCCCAGGCAACCGCTGCGACCGACACTCCGAACCCACGGCAACCGCTGCGCCGACACCAACGCCAACCGACACCCCCACCACAACGACGGACGCTGAGACGGCGTTCGTCGCTCGCTCTCCCACCCCTGCTCCGGAATCCTCGGGAACATCGGATGGCGCCGTCGTCATCGTTGGAGCCGCCGCGGCGGGAGTCCTGCTGCTGCTCGCCGGCTTCCTGGCCGGGCACCTACTCGGCAGAAGAAGGGCCTAGCAAGAGCCGGACTCGCGGCGCCGGTCTAACCTCGCCCTTTCTCCTATGCCGCCATGCTAAGATGAGCCAATCAAGAGAAGCTAGGGGGTCTTGCTGTGGATGTGAAAGAGGCTGCAAAACTGGCCAAGGATTACGTGGCCGACCTTTTCAAAGACGAAAGGATCAGCAACGTCGGGTTAGAAGAAATAGAGCTTCGAGACGGCCGGTTCTGGGAAGTAACGGTCGGATTCTCGCGGCCATGGGACCAAGGGGGGCTGGCGACCATTACTCTGGGGCAGAAAGGTCTGAGGCGCTCCTTCAAAGTCATTCGCATCGACAACCAGCCTCGCACTGTTACATCAGTCAAAGATCGCATCCTGCAGGACGCCAGGTGAGCCAAGACCGTTGGAAGGGTACTTTCTGGACACTAACCTGTTCGTCCTGTTAGTTGTGGGTAGTGAATGCCGGAAGCTTATTGCCAAGCACCGACGCTTAGAACACTACTCGGCCGAAGATTACGACATCCTGACCGAACTTCTCGAAAACGCCGACCGACTTTTTGTAACGCCCAATACTCTCACCGAGACATCCAATCTCCTCAGCCAGCATGGAGAGCCTGAGCGATCCCTTCCGATGAAGAAGTTGCAGTTTCTCATCCGCGAAAGCAGGGAGGTCGTAGTTACCAGCGCTAATGCCTCATCCAACGTCAAGTTTGAAGAGTTGGGACTAACCGATGCTGCCCTGTTGGAAGTCATTACTACGGACATTCCGTTACTTACAGTGGACTTTGGCCTGTACCTTGCGGCCATCGAGGCGGGTGAGGAAAGGGCCATCAACTTCACGCCTTACCGCAATCTCTAGTCGCGACCTGCCCCGTTGACTGGAGCAGTTGCCACGTTACCAAGACCTGTATGGTTGGCAGTTTGGCAGTCAGGAAAGTGGTCAACCGCTCCCGGCGACAAAACCCTGGACTACTGGGGTTGCTTTCCGTAGGCAACCAGCGCTGAGCCGCCCCCACCGCAGGAGAACCACGCATGTCTAGCGCCGCCGGCGAGCCGGTACACACCCGCCGATTCTGGGCGAAGGCGCGGCCCTACGGCCAGCCCCGGCCGGAGAAGGTCCACCTGCTCGAGCACCACGCGGCCGACGTGGGCGCGTGCTTCGAGGCGCTGTTGGCGCAGCCGGCCATCCGGCGGCGCCTGGCCCGGTGCGGCGGCCTCGCCACGCTCGACGACGAGACGGCGGCGCGCCTGGCGCTGTTCGCCGCGGTCCACGACGTCGGCAAGGTCAACGTCGGCTTCCAGACGCGGGTGTGGGCCGGCGACGACCATCCCCACGGGCGCAGGCCTGGCTACGCCGGCCACTACCGCGAGCTGGTCCCAGTGCTTCTCGACGACGACGGCGAGACGGGCGGCTGGTTCTTCGACGAGCTCGGCTGGTGGTGGGAGGCCGTCGACACCTGGGACGACCACAGCGGCGAGACGGTGTGCGGGCTGTTCGTCGCCGCGCTGTCGCACCACGGCAGGCCGCTCGCGCTGGAAGGCGGACTGTCCGCCAACCCCCGGCTGTGGCGCGACTACGGCGAACTGCGCCCGCGCGAGCAGGTGGCCCGCATCGGCGCGTTGCTGCGCCGGTGGTTCCCCGCCGCGTTCGACGAGAACGCGCTCGCGCTGCCCGCCAGGCCGGAGTTCCAGCACATGTTCCTGGGGCTGTGCACGCTCGCCGACTGGATCGGCTCCAACGAGAAGTGGTTCACATACGCCGACGAGCCGGCCGACGACTACTTCTTCACCGTCGCCCGGCCGGGGGCCGCGCGCGCGCTGCGCGAGATCGGGCTGGACGTCGCCTCGCAGCGGGATGCGTTCTCCGGCGCGCGCGGCTTCGACGCGCTCTTCGGGTTCGCGCCCAACGCCATACAGCGGGCCGCGGTCGAGGCGCCGCTGGACGCGCCGGTCGTCATCCTCGAGTCCGAGACCGGCTCCGGCAAGACCGAGGCGGCGCTGTGGCGGTTCGCCCGAATGTACGAGAAGAAGCTCGTCGACGGCATCTACTTCGCGCTGCCCACCCGCGCCGCCGCCAGCCAGATTCACGGGCGCGTCGAGCGTTTCGTGGAGCGGCTGTTCCCGCAGGGCGCGCCGCCGGTTGTCCTCGCCGTTCCAGGCTACGACCCCGGGGCAGACGCCGCGCGGGCGAGTCTGCAAGAGTACGATGAGCGCGCGGCCGGCGAACATCGTCCGGAAAGTCCCTGGGCGGCGGAGAGTCCCAAGCGCTACCTGGCCGCACAGATCGCCGTGGGCACGGTGGACCAGGCGATGATGGCCGCGCTCAAGGTGGGCCACTCGCACTTGCGGGCCGCGTGCCTGGCCCGCAACCTGCTGGTGGTGGACGAGGTGCACGCATCGGACACCTACATGGGCCGCGTCATCAAGGCGCTGCTCGACGCCCACACGGTCGCGGGCGGCCACGCGCTGCTCATGTCCGCCACGCTCGGCTCGGCGGCTCGGCGACAGTGGCTCGCCGCGGGCCGCCACCCGCGGGGCGACCCGCCGCCGTTCGACGAGGCGACCGACGCGCCATACCCCGCCGTCGGCGTCCGGCAGGCCCGCGACTCCGAACTCCGGCCCGTCGACGGTGGCTCGCGGAGCAAGAGCGTCGAGCTGTCCGAGCGCCGCGTGATGGCAGACTTCCGGGCCGTGGCGGAGCTTGCGCTCGACGCCGCGCGGCGCGGGGCGAAGGTGCTGGTGGTGCGCAACACCGTCGGCCACGCCGTTGAGACGCAGCGGGCGCTGGAGGAGCGGGCCGGGGCAGGGGATACCGCTCTGCTGTTCGGAGTCAACGGCATCCGGACGCCGCACCACGGGCGGTTCGCCGCCGCGGACCGCGCGATTCTCGACGCGCGCGTTGAAGAGCTGCTGGGCAGGGACAGGCCGACTGGCGGCGCGGTCGTCGTGGGCACGCAGACGCTGGAGCAGTCGCTGGACATCGACGCCGACCTGCTGATAACCGACCTCTGCCCCGCGGACGTGCTGCTGCAGCGCATCGGCAGGCTGCACCGCCACGCCCGCGACGACCGCCCCGCCGGCTACGCCGCGCCCACCTGCGTGGTGCTGACGCCGGACGTGGACGACCCCGTATCCAGTACGGGGCAGGCTCCCGCAACCAGTACGGGGCAAGCTCTGTCGCCGCTGCTGGCCCGCGGCGAGGACGCCAACGGCCTGGGGCCGCGCGGCGGCGTCTACGAAGACTTGCGCGTGCTGGAGGCCACGCTGCGCCTGGTGCGCGGGCGCGGCGAGTGGCGCATCCCGGAGATGAACCGCGAGCTTGTGGAGTGCGCCACGCACCCGGAGCGGCTGGCGGCCATCGTGCGAGAGCTTGGCGACGAGTGGGCGGCCCACGCCAACGACATCACGGGCGGCAACATAGCCGAGGGCATCACCGCCGGCTACGCCATCGTCCGCCGCGACAAGCCATTCTTCTCCCAGGCCGGCAACCGCGACGTGCTCTTTCCCCCGGACGAGGAGCGCATCCGCACCCGGCTGGGCGACGACCGCATCGACGTAGCCTTCGACCCGCCGCAGCCCGGCCTGTTCGACCCCGCGAGCCGGATCGACAGGCTGGCGGTGTCCGCGCGCTGGCTGCAGGGCGCCGACGTGCCGGAGTCCGTGACGCCCACGCCGGCCGGCGGCGGCTTCACCTTCGCCGTCGGCGAGCGGCGGTTCGTCTACGACCGGCTGGGCCTGCGGCCGCTGGGGGCGTGAGCCGCCACCCATGCACCCTTGCAATTAACGAGCGGACAGGGCGCATCGACACGATTGACATGGGCCTCCTACTTGCCTACCGTGTGTACCGTGAGAATTAGATTGCAGTCAGACTCCGGGTATGCGAAGGGGTGCTTGACATGGCGCAGATCGAGGCCAGTATTCCTGACGAACTGATAGAGGCGCTGGACGCGGCGGCCGTCAAGTTGGATCGAAGCCGGTCGGAGCTGGTACGCTTCGCCATAGAGACTTACCTGGACGAGCTGAAGGACTTCGAGATAGCTGCGGAGAGACTGAGCGACCCATCTGACCAGATACTCGACTGGGACGAGGTCAAGGGTGGCTTACACAGTACGAGTAAAGCGCAGCGTCCTTAGAGAGCTACAGCGCGTCTCGCAGCCTACGCGGAGGCGGCTTGAACGGGCCATCAATGGCTTGGCCGAGCGGCCGCATGCGGGCTCGCTGCTTCGAGGCGACCGGCGCGGATGAGCCGGACTCCCTCACGCCGCTCCGCTCGCAACCCCGTCTTCGATTTCGCACCGGCGAGATTAACCTTTCCTGCCTTGGCTTGCCGCCCACTGCCGGACACCCACGCTCCCTTCCGCCCCATTCCACCACGCCCACGAGGGGGATTTCGCCGAAAAGTGTGCCATTTTGTGCCATTCTGTGCCAGTTTCGTAGCTGGGAGCCTTGGCGGTCGGGGCTGTTTGGCAGCGCCTGGCGAGACCGGATTCGGGAACGGGAGACACGAAATGTAGTGGAAATGTAACAGGTCGGCGAAGGTCCCCAACACGCATCTTCAACCATCCCTTCGGGAGGCTCATTCTGGCAGGCTCTGACCTTCCCCCATCAAGGGGGAAGAAGGACTTGTGGCTGGCGGGGTCGGTCCCTCGCCGATGGGAGAGTAGCACGGGTGTGCGTGGGGTTCAAGAGGGGTGGCGGAATCGGTGAATTGCGTTCGCCGGCGAAGTCGGCACCTGACAATTCGGACAGGCTCTGCGCGGAACAAACGTTTGACAATGTTATTGATGCACAATACAATAGCACGGGTGTCTGGTATTCAACGCGAGAGGCTAAACCATGTACAACATTCTGAATGAACCCCTGATAAGGATGGACAAGTCCGACGGCTCGCGCGTCGAGGCGTCGCTGCCGGAGGTGTACGCCGCGCTGATGGCGGACAAGGTGGAGGCGTTTCCGGCGCTGCGTCCGCACCAGCGCCACGCCTGGCACGCCTTTCTGGTGCAGCTTGGCGCGATGGCGGTGCAC
The DNA here is from genome assembly GCA_965226695.1 of Dehalococcoidia bacterium. Taxonomy (GTDB): domain Bacteria; phylum Chloroflexota; class Dehalococcoidia; order Lucifugimonadales; family CATOSD01; genus CATOSD01. Next base: position 435,568 of record OZ245405.1, on the reverse strand, counting down.
GAGGCGGGACTGGCTGAGGCACCGCGGGACGCGGACGAGTGGCGGCGGATCATTCGCGGGCTGACGCCGGAGTGGGGCGACGACGAGCCGTGGCAGCTTGTCGTCGTCGACATCACCAGGCCGGCGTTCATGCAGCCGCCGGCGTCGTCCAAGACACGCCAGGCGGACTTCAAGAACACCGTCGAGACGCCCGACGAGCTGGACATGCTGGTCACGTCCAAGAATCACGACGTGAAGTCCACCGTAGCCGTTGCGGCCGCGTATGACGACCTGATTTTCTCAATTATCAGTCTCCAGACATCTGAGGGCTTTGGCGGCGCAGGAAACTACGGTATATCGCGAATGAACGGCGGGCTGGGCAGCAGGCCGGCGTTCAGTGTCGCGCCCTCTACCCGGTTCGGCGTCCACATCAGGCGCGACATCGTCGTGCTGCTGGAGCGCCGTGACGACTTGCTCGCTGACTCCCCTATGCAGGAAGAGGGAATCGGACTCCTATGGACCAAGGACTGGGACGGAGAGAAGGCGGAGGCGCTGCTCCTCAACGCTCTTGACCCTCTCTACATCGAAGTGTGCAGGCGAATACGCTTGCGCGGTGGAGCCGACGGAAGGCTCCGCGCGATAAGGGCCACGTCAAAGGCGGCCCGGATCAATGCGAAGGCCCTCAACGGCGTCACCGGCGACCCGTGGACTCCCGTCGACCGGGATGGCTCCAAGTCGCTCACACTTGCAGCCGGAGGTTTCTCGATACAAGCGCACGGTCGACTACCTGGTCAAATGGGACCGACCGCTCCTTTGCGAGCCGACGGACGAAGAAGTGCGGTCATCGGACACGATGCAACTCGTCGCCCGCGCAATGGTGCGAGGACAGGGAAAGACCGAGGGCTACCACGAGCGCACGATCCCAATACGCAAGAGACTGGGGTCGGCGATGATGCGGCGAGGTGCCGGAACCGCCGAATTCGGCCAAATCGCCAATGGCCGCATGGAGGACGTCAGCAAGGTACAACGCATTCTCAGCCACGCGATTCAGGCATTCCTGGCAAGGGGCGAAGCTGAGAAGGCCAGCCCGGAGCAAAGGGCCCTGGCGCGGCCCTGGCTGAACCGCCTGGACGAGATCGTCGATGCCCGATTCTTCGAGGACGTTCAGACCGAACTCGAAGCGCCGGCGGGCCAGAGGGACAGCATCCGAAAACGCTGGCTTCGCGACGCTGCGACACAGAGGGGCTGATCGAGGACGCCGCCTCGTTGCTTGAAGACGCCATGAACTCTCTGCCGTGCCCCGCAGCCTTTCGATACAAGGCCCGGCAGGCCGCCGAGAACCTCTTTTGGGGCCGGCTCCGCGGCAACAATGGGCTGCCCGGCGCGTTCGATGACGAAAGTGAAGGAGATCGAGAATGACAGCTGAAGAAGCGGTGGCCGAGAGCGCCCAGGGACGGGACGAGCGAACACCGTCGATGCCCGAAATCGCGGTGAGCATGGCCGGTTACGTCGCCCAGTTCACCCAACACGATCGAGGCGGCCTCGCCGCGCTGCGGCGCATGAACCCGGACGCCCAGGGCGAGCCGGCGTTCTGGCGTGTGATGGCGCACTACGACCAGTTGAACAGGGGGCCGGAGCTTGAGCTAAAGTGGGCGCTCATCCTGCACGGCATAGCTCTGATGACGCCCACCCAGAGCGGCGAAACGGCGCACGGTCGGCGCACGACGGATCGACGCCAGTGGGCAGGGCTCTGTTCGCCGGCAACGGTGAGCAGGGGAGCTCAGCGCAGGCCGCTTACAGCGAACTCGTCTAGCCGCCTGCTCAACGCGCGCGGGCCTATGCTGCGCTCTCTGCTCGTCCGAATGTTCCGAATGCTTGGCGCGAAGGGCGTCACCTTCAACTGGCGCGAGATGGCGCGGTTCATCCTCAGCGATGGCTACGACGAAAACGCCGCGGAAGAGTCCCGCAGGGGCATTGCCCGCTGGTACTACAGCGCCCATCGAGCCGCGGAACGGCAAACCAGTCAATCTGGCTAGAACTACACAGACGGAGGCATCCAACCGATGGCAGTTCCCAGATTCCTGCAAGTACACACCCTGCACTCGTACCCCGCGGCGCTGCTGAACCGCGACGACAGCGGCCTGGCCAAGCGCCTGACCTTCGGCGGCAGCGTCCGCACACGCATATCGTCGCAGTGCCTCAAGCGCCACTGGCGCACGGCGGACGACGAGTTCGCCCTCAGCGCCATCGACGGCGCGGCGGACGCCATACGCTCGCGCAACGTCGTCGACCGCCGCGTGATCCAGCCCCTGCGCGGCGGCGCTTTCTCTGATGAGCTGCTCGACGCCGTGCAGACCGAGTTCAATCAGGCCGTCTACGGCGGCAGCGGCGCGACCGAGTCGGGCCGCCAGCCCCTGCTGTTGGGTCTGCCCGAGGTGGAGTACCTCGAGGCCAAGGCGCGCGCCATCTGCGAAGAGCACGCCGGCGACGCCAAGGCCGCCGGTGAGGCCGCCAAGCTGCTGTTCCAGACGGCCCGCCGCAACGAGGAGCGCGACAACTTCGCCGCGTTCCGCCAGCAGGCCACCCTGCCCGGCGGTCTGGTCGGCGCGCTGTTCGGGCGCATGGTCACGTCCGACCCCGGCGCCAACATCGAGGCGGCGGTCCACGTGTCCCACGCCTTCACCGTCCACGCAGAGGAGAGCGAGAGCGACTACTTCTCGGTCGTGGACGACCTGCAAGAGCCGGACGAGGACGCGGGCGCCGCCCACATCGGCGACATGGAGCTGACCGCGGGCCTGTTCTACGGCTACGTGGTGGTGGACGTGCCCGGGCTGGTTTCCAACCTGGAGGGCTGCGACGCCGCCGGTTGGCAGGCCGCCGACCGCGGGCTCGCCGCCAAGGTGGTCGAGCACCTGATCCACCTCATCGCCACCGTTTCGCCCGGCGCAAAGCTCGGCTCCACCGCGCCCTACGCCGCGGCAGACCTGATGCTGATCGAGGCCGGCAACCGCCAGCCGCGCAGCCTTGCCAACGCTTTCCGCAAGGCCGTGCCCGCCCAGACCGACGCCGCCGCCCAGGCGATAGCCGGCTACCTGGGCAGGCTGGACGACTGCTACGGGGCGAAAGAGGCGCGGCGTGTGATGTCCGTCGAGCCGTGCGAGGTGCCCGGCGCGTCGTGGCTGAGTTGCGACGACGTGGCAGCGTGGGCCGCCGACGCCATCCGCGCCGGCGAGGTGGCCTAGCCGTGCGGCACCTCATCGTCCACCTCGAATCGCCGCTCATGGCGTTCGGCGGCGAGACCATCGACAATCTGGGCGTCGTCCGGCCCTTTCCGGCGGCGTCCATGCTCACCGGCATGTTCGCAAACGCCCTGGGCTGGCGGCGCATCGAGCGCGAGGCGCACGAGCGGTTGCAGCGCAGGCTGGTGTTCGCCGCGCGCATCGACCGCGAGCCGGCGGGGGGCTACGCCATGCGCGACTTCCAGACCGCGCAACTGGGCGCGAGCGACCGGGGGTGGACCACGCGCGGCAGGCCGGAGGGCCGGGCCGGCGGCGCGGCCACCTACAACTCCCCGCACCTGCGCTACCGCGACTACTACGCCGACATGCGTGTAACCGTCGCGCTGCGGCTGGATTCCGGCTCGGGGGCCGGAATGACGGAGGGCGGCGAGCCGACGCTGGACGGCCTGGCCGCCGCGCTCGACGAACCGGCGCGTCCGCTCTTCATCGGGCGCAAGCCCTGCCTGCCGTCCGCGCGGCTTTGCGGCGGCTTCGTGGACGCGGCCGACTCGCTGGCCGCGCTGCTGGCCGTCCCGCTGCCGGACGACGCGGACAGCCGGCGGCCCGTGAGGATGCAGTGGCCCGCGCGCGAGGGCGGCGCCGAGCCGGACGGCGTATCCGTCAGCCGCCACGCCATGCTCACCGACGAGCGAAACTGGGTGTCGGGGCTGCACGGCGGCGGTAGGCCCGTCGTCGAGGGCACGGCGGCGCCGGGCGAGTTCGGAGGTGGAGATTCCTCGGCTGGGCTCGGAATGACACGGAGGGAGGAGAGTGCGACATGACGACGACAACAGCGGCCGCGCTGCGGATGGTGCGCGGAGAAGTGGACCTGCGCGAGTTCAATCGCTGGATGGGCGCCAAGCGGCTCCAGGACCCGGACCACGCCATGCACTGCCTGCTGAAGGAGTGTTTCGGCGAGCTCGCTCCCAAGCCCTTCCGGCTGATGGCGACCCGCGGAGCGTCCGTCGGCTCCCTGTACGGCTACGGCGGGGCGGACGCCGGCGCGCTGCGCGACTCCGCCGCCATCTGCGCCTGCCCACTGCAGGCGCGCGTTCTGCCCGCCGACCAGATCGACACCAAGCCGATGCCCGCCGAGTGGCGCGTGGGCCTGCGGCTGGGATTCGAGCTGCGCGTGCGGCCGGTCGTGCGGCTGCAAAAGGATCTTTCGCGTGTGCCGCCCGACAAGCTGCGCCATTTCCGGACCCGCCCATGCGAGGCCGATGCGCCACGTCCTGGCAAGGAGTGCGACGTCTTCCAATGGGAGGCGCTAGATTCCTCGGCTACGCTCGGAATGACACGGACTCGCGAGCAGGTGTACGTCGATTGGCTCGACAAGCAGTTCGAGCGGCGCGGCGGCGCGTCCCTGGACAAACTCAAGACCGCCCTCGTGTCGTTCCGCCGCACGCGCGCCGTCCGCAAGCGCCATCGCCGCTACAGCGAAGGCCCCGACGCGCTGATGCGCGGCGAGCTGGAGGTAACCGACTCCGCCACGTTCGCCGCGCTGCTCGCGCGCGGCATAGGCCGGCACCGCGCCTACGGCTACGGGATGCTGCTGCTGCGTCCCCCCGGAAGGCGGGGCTAGGAATCCCGCGGGGAGACCCGACCATAGCACCTTAACAACTCAATACTCAGCCGACCGTCGGGAGGAACAATGCTAAGAGGGAGACTAGGACTCGAAACGGCGCGGATCCCCCATGCCGACCGGCATGGGCTGTTGTGGCTGTCGCGTGGGGCGCTCACCGTGCGGGACGGGACTCTTCGTTTCGCGCGGGAGAGCGCTCCCACGCCCGACAGCGGCCTGGGCGCCGGAGAGTACGGGATACCGTTTCAAACCCTTTCCATGATACTGCTGGGGCCCGGCTCCACCGTCAGCCACGACGCGCTGAGGCTCATGGCGAGGCACGGCACAGCGCTCGTGGCGGTGGGCGAGGACGGCGTCCGGTGCTACACCGCGCCGCCACTGCTGCCCGACACGTCGGACGTGGCGCGGCGTCAGATGCGGGCCTGGGGCGACGCCCAAGGGAGCCGGATAGCGATAGCGCGCAAGATGTACGCGATGCGCCTGGGCGAGGTGCTCCCGCACCGTGACATCGCCGTGCTGCGGGGCATCGAGGGCTCGCGCATGAGGCGAACGTACCAGAACCTGGCGCAGAGGCACGGCATCACGTGGCGGGGCCGGCGCTACGACAGGGCCAACCCAATGGGAGCCGACATACCCAACCAGGCGATCAACCACGCCTCGGTGGCCGTGACGGCGGCGGCCGTCATCGCGGTCACGGCCACAGGCGCGATACCGCAGCTCGGGTTCATCCACGAGCACAGCGGGGAAGCGTTCGCCCTGGACGTCGCGGACCTGTTCAGGGACACGGTCCTGCTGCCCGCCGCGTTCACCGCCGCGAGGGAGGTCGCGAACAATCCCGGCTTGAACGTCGAGCGCCACACCAGGCGGCTGACGGGCGACATGATGAGAAGAGAGGGCGTGATTCCGGCCATGATAGACAGGATAAAGACGCTCTTCGAGGACGTGGCGGCGCTGGAGGCGCCGGAGCCGCGCGCCGATGAAGAGGCGGGAGACAGTGTAGCATGACGGTTGTCGTGACCATAAACGTGGAGGGTCGATACAGGGGATTCCTGGCTTCGGCCATGCTGGAGATAGCGGCTGGGGTGTACACCAGCCCGCGTATGACAGTCGGCATCCGTGAGCGCATCTGGGACGTGCTCAGCAGGTGGTACGCGGAGACGGGGCAGGGGGCGATAGTGATGACGTGGCGCGACGCGTCGGAGGTGGGCGAGCAGCAGATACGCACGTTGGGAGAATCGCCCAAGACGATCGTGGACGCGGACGGCGTATACCTGGTGAAGTACAGCTAGCGGTATTCCGTTGGCGAATAATGGCGGCGTGTCTTTATCGACTTGTCTAGAGGTTCCCCCGCACGCGCGGGGATAGACCCCCTGAGGAGTTTACGCCGTGAACGCAGGCACGCCGGGGATAGACCCTCACCAGGGTTGTTTGTCGGTTCCCCCGCACGCGCGGGGATAGACCCTGTTCCCCCGACCGCATAAACGCCGCCCCCGCACGCGCGGGGATAGACCCGGATCCGGTCTGGCGTGTGGACGCTGATACGATCTAGGTTCCCCCGCACGCGCGGGGATAGACCTGATGCATCAAGGACGCCGAGCCTGAGCACGCGCGCCAAAAATGCCCAGTGGGTGATAGCCGCGGTTCCCCCGCACGCGCGGGGATAGACCCCTTGGATTAGTATGTTTCGCACCTGCCATAGACGCTCAGGTTCCCCCGCACGCGCGGGGATAGACCGCACCACACCGCGAGCACGCGCGTTCGACAACGGGTTCCCCCGCACGCGCGGGGATAGACCCGGCCTTGATTCGCACGGTTTGCACGGGGTTCCCCCGCACGCGCGGGGATAGACCTTATCGAGGAACAGGATCGCTGCGGCTGACCAAGTCGTGGTTCCCCCGCACGCGCGGGGATAGACCGCTTCCGCGACGCGTCTTTCCCCCGCACGCGCGGGGATAGACCGGTCGATCCGCGCGGGGATAGACGGGTTCCCCCGCACGCGCGGGGATAGACCGTTGCGGAGGGCATGGCTCAGCGATTAGCAGCGCGGTTCCCCCGCACGCGCGGGGATAGACCCTGAGCCACGCTGATGCACGCGCGGGGATAGACCAGAACCGTCCCTGGAGCTTGGTTCCCCCGCACGCGCGGGGATAGACCCTTGCTGTGGGGATAGACCCGCTCGCATCCCCCGCACGCGCGGGGATAGACCCTTCGATCATTAGCCTGCGACATACGCTGCGGAAGGTAGCGGTTCCCCCGCACGCGCGGGGATAGACCGGTTGCGATATCGCCAGATAAGTAGGCGCTGTGGTTCCCCCGCACGCGCGGGGATAGACCCCACGGTGCGACCTGAGCCGGCCTCATGGGGATAGACCGACGAGGTTCCCCCGCACGCGCGGGGATAGACCCGTTGTATCATCTTGTACGGTTCCCCCGCACGCGCGGGGATAGACCGCAATCGGGCCAACGTTCATGTCCCGCGGTTCCCCCGCACGCGCGGGGATAGACCCGTTGGCGGCGCTTCCCCCGCATAGACGGCCGGAGCGTTGCTTACGGGTTCCCCCGCACGCGCGGGGATAGACCCTGGTAGCCGGATAGCGGCCCTGACTGGCGGGCTTGGTTCCCCCGCACGCGCGGGGATAGACCCCGAAGTGGATGGCCGCTCGTGGGTTCCCCCGCACGCGCGGGGATAGACCCTGTCGTGGCAGGGGTTCCCCCGCACGCGCGGGGATAGACCGTGGCGCGGACACGGGGTTCCGCACGCGCGCCCGGTGAGAACCCCCGCACGTGGTTCCCCCGCACGCGCGGGGATAGACCGTCATGCGCATGGTGCGATTCCCCCGCACGCGCCGTCGGCATGCGGCCGGTTCCCCCGCACGCGCGGGGATAGACCGGGTAGCTACTGAGCCCCCGCAGGGGGATAGACCGTGACCTCTGTAGCCGGTTCCCCCGCACGCGCGGGGATAGACCGGTCGCGTGAGTGCCTGACAAGCGAACGGTTCCCCCGCACGCGCGGGGATAGACCGAATACAGAGGCTGATAGCCCCCGACGCGCGCCTGGCCGAGCGATGACACGGTTTCCCCCGCACGCGCGGGGATAGACCCTTCCTGAGGACGGTCGACGGGCAGCCGGACGGCTGTAGGTTCCCCCGCACGCGCGGGGATAGACCGTCAAGTGTTCGGAAGGCCGGCGATCGGGTTCCCCCGCACGCGCGGGGATAGACCGCGATAGTCACCAGCAAGGTTCCCCCGCACGCGCGGGGATAGACCGTTAGTCGTTGACAAACCAAGACCGGTCATGCCGGGTTCCCCCGCACGCGCGGGGATAGACCCCTTATGCGCCAGTTCGCACGGCAGCCCAGTATGGCCCAGCTGGGCACGGGGTTCCCCCGCACGCGCGGGGATAGACCCCTACATGACCTAACCTTCAGGCACGCGCGGGGATAGACCCCGTGAGAGGTGCGAACGGTTTCCCCCGCACGCGCGGGGATAGACCCTCAGCAATCGGTGATGGGTTCCCCCGCACGCGCGGGGATAGACCCGAGATGCGTGCGACTTGTCGGTGGTTCCCCCGCACGCGCGGGGATAGACCCTGGGCAGGTTCGCACGCCGGGGATAGACCCCTCATCGAGCTGATCGAGGTTCCCCCGCACGCGCGGGGATAGACCCCTCTGGGAGAGCGACAGGCGGGGACCCTGTACCCAGGTCGTGGTTCCCCCGCACGCGCGGGGATAGACCCTTGGCCACGTTCCATAGATGGTTCCCCCGCATGCGCGGGGATGACAGTGGGGGTTTCCCCCGCACGCGCGGGGATAGACCCCACCGTGGAGGCACATGGCAGCACGGCGCGGCAGGTTCCCCCGCACGCGCGGGGATAGACCCCAGACGCGCGGGGATCCATACCCCCGCACGCGCGGGGATAGACCGCAGCCCACGGGGTTTCCCCCGCACGCGCGGGGATAGACCTGTGACAGTGGATGTCATAACCACCGATGCGACGGTTCCCCCGCACGCGCGGGGATAGACCCCCCGGTTACCGTGCCAGGAGTTCGTGCTTGAGGTTCCCCCGCACGCGCGGGGATAGACCGTCGTGGTAGTTGCGAGCAGGGCGGCGGTTCCCCCGCACGCGCGGGGATAGACCCGTGGCAGCCCGGTTGGTGGTTCGGTTCCCCCGCACGCGCGGGGATAGACCGTACCCGGCGGTGCGACGCGCGTACACGGACTGGTTCCCCCGCACGCGCGGGGATAGACCTTATCGAGCGGGGGGATAGACCGTGGATCCACCCATGCCAGTAGTCTGAGGTTCCCCCGCACGCGCGGGGATAGACCCTAGCCGCCACGGCAAGGTTCCCCCGACGCGCGGGGATAGACAAAGCGCGGTCACCGGCACTCCCGCGGTTCCCCCGCACGCGCGGGGATAGACCCGATACCATCATCCACAGGACGGCGTGCCCTATGCGAAAGCGAGTATCGCGGCCGGGTTGCACACCGTTATCGCCCGAATCACGTCTTCCGAAAATCCCTTGCGGCGCATCTTTGGGACGATGTTCTCGAGAATGTGCCCGTAGCCGTGCCCGCCGTATCTGGTCAGCCGGTGCTTGGTGCAGATGTCCTGGCCGATGACGATCCTGTCGGCGTGGCCGGCGTCGGCGGCGCTCTTTATGAAACCCAGCCTCTGGGCGTCGCTGGGCATGTCGAGCTCGGCAAGCGGATAGTAGGACCCCTCGTTGCCGAACAGGTCCCATTCGAGGTAACAGCCCGACGCGGCTATCCTCTCGAGCGCGTCGAACTCGAAGACGGTGCGGTCCAGGTGCCCCATGATCACACGTGATAGGTCGGCTCCTCCGGCCGCGAGCAGCTCCAGTATCTCCAGAGGCGCGTCCGGGTCGCGACCGGGATGCACCAGTATCGCCGCGCCCGTCTCTCTCTGGGCGACTGCCGCCGCCAGCAGAGACTTGCGCTCGGTTGGCGCGAGGGGCCAGGTGCATCCGACCTCCCCGATAATTCCCGCCCTTACGCCGCTGCCTTCCACGCCCTCCACGACGTCGGCGACTATCTCTCGCGCCAGGTCGTCGACGCTCCGCTCGCCCATGCCCTCCGGGTGCACCGCTCCCACGTAGAAGCCCGCGCCCATGATGACGTGGACGCCGGAGTCGCGGGATATGCGGGCCAGGGCGTGCGGGTCGCGGCCGATCTGTGCCGTGGTCGCGTCCACGATCGCGCCGCCGCCCGCTTGCCTGAACCTGCCGACCTCATCGACGAGCGTGTCCAGGTCCAGCAGCGTCAGGTTGGCGCGGTTGCTGTAGTAGTTTCGCCGTATCCATCCGAGGTTCTCCAGGGTTATGGGCGCGTCCGCCAGCTCCGGGGACGGCGAGTCCTGCGCCGGGCGGTACATGAAGGAGAAGTCGATGTAGAGGTGCTCGTGGGTGGTGGCGGCGCCCAACTCCGAGGGGTGTACAGGACCCAGCACGGTCTGGACCAAGCCCCGGTTCCGGCCTGCTGACATGGCGAATCTCCTTGTAGTATGGTGGCGACAAAGCGTAACACGACAGCTCGGCGGCGCAAAGCCGCGCCCGCCGGAGTGGCGTCGAAAGTCCAGGCAGGAGGGAGGCCCCGACCATGAAGTTCGCGGCGTTTACCACCGTGGCGAGTTCCGCCGGAGAGGCGACCGACGCCGAGCAGATGATCGACAACCTCAGGCAGCAGACCGTCCTGGCCGAGGAGCTCGGCTTCGAGGCCATGTGGCTCGGGGAGCACCACTTCGGCCCCTACGGAATCGGCGACCTGCCGAACCCGATTCTGCTCGGCGCGGACCTGGCGGCGCGGACGTCCCGGATACGCATCGGGCAGATGGCGAACATAGCGCCGTGGTGGCATCCCATACGGCTCGCCGAAGACCTCGCGATCCTGGACAACATGACCGGCGGGCGCGTGGACGTGGGCTTCGGCAGGGGTATCTGGCCGTACGAAGGGCCGCAGTTCCACCCCAACGCGGACCCGCGCAAGGACGCCGAGAACCGGGAGCTGTTCAGGGAGACGGTCGAGGTGGTGCGGGGGATATGGACCAACGAGTACTTTTCGTACCGGGGGACCAACTACAGCTTTCCCGTAGAGGATACCGTGTTTTCGCACCCGAAGTACCCGTCGAACCCCGCCTGGCAGGACGGGGACCGGGTGACGAAGCTGAGGGTGACGCCGAGACCCCACCAGAAGCCGCACCCGCCGCTGTGGATGACGGTCTCGACGGACCGGTCGGTGACGACGGCGGCGGAGATGGGGCTGAAGGCGTGCTACTGGCAGCCGCCGGCTTTACGAATACGACAGCGGATGGAGATATACGCCCGGGCCAGGAGCGAGCGGGAGGGAAGGCCGTTCGCGCTGGGAGAGGACCAGGCGGTGATGCGCTCCACGTATGTCGCCTCCTCGATGGAGGAGGCGCGCCGGGACGCGGAAGAGGGCATCATGTCCTCGTTCATCTTCAACGACCCTTTTCGCGGCAGGCAGGTCTTCACCAACCCGGGCGAGGAGCTGGCGCCGGACGTGAAACTGGATTGGGACTTCCTGGAGCCGCGCACGCTGCTCGTGGGCTCCCCCGAGAACGTGGTGGAGAGGATCCAGGAGCTAGAGGAAGTCTGCAACCTGGACTATCTGCTCGTCGCGTTCACGCACATGGGCATTCCGCTGCTCAAGACGCTGAAGAACCTGGAGACGTTCGCGACCAAGGTGATGCCGAGATTCGCCGGCGACGACTGAGGCACGGCCTGCCACGCCGGCAATCGGGCCCCGTCAGTGGGTCCAGTGGGGCGTTCGCTTCTCGAGGAAGGCGGAAATGCCCTCGTGGGCGTCCTCTTTGAGCAGATTGTCGACCATGACTTTCTGCGCCAGGTCGTATGCCTCCGGGCGCGGCAGCTCTATCTGCCTGTAGAACGCCGGCTTGCCGATGGCGAGGGTCTGCGCGCTCGCCGACGCTATCTGCCGGGCCAGCCGCTCGACCGTGGAGTCGAGCTCGTCGTCCGGGGTCACGCGGTTGACCAGCCCCATCTCCAGCGCCTCGCTCGCCGGCACCGGCTCGCCGGTGAGCAGCATCTCCATGGCCTTCTTGGTGGATGGGACGGAGCGGGCCAGCGCCACGCCGGGAGTGGTGCAGAACAGCCCGATCTGGACGCCCGGAGTGGCGAAGGCCGCGGACTCTCCGGCGACGGCCAGGTCGCAGGTGGCCACGAGCTGGCATCCGGCCGCGGTCGCCAGGCCCTGCACCTGCGCGATGACAGGCTTGGGCAGCAGCCGGATGGCCTCCATGACCTCGGTACACAGCGCGAACACGTCGGTGTATGCCGCCTCGTCGCGGTCGATCAGCTCGCGCAGGTCGTGGCCGGAGCTGAACACCGGCCCCTCCGAGCGCAGCACCACCACGCGAACCGCGTCGTCATGCTCGAAGTCTCCAAACAGGTCCCTCAACTCCAGCAGGGTCTCGGTCGAAAGGGCGTTGCGCCGCGCCGGGTTGTTCAGCGTCAGCGTGACCACTCCCTCGCGGGACCTGCGGCGTACCATTTGATCTTGCATAACTGCCTCCTTGCACCGCACCATCTTACCACGCCGTCGCTGCCTGTTGGCCGTTTGCCCGCCAGCGGCGCTCGGCGTTCTCTCATTCCTCACAGAACCCCAAGACTTCGAGATCGGTGTCCTCAACGTACCTCAGTACGGAAGGAGCGCATCCGGTCACCTCATTGCCTGCCGTGAGTAACATTTCCTCCAGGTTTTTCAGGTTGCCCAATTCCCCAGGCATGCTGTCGATTAGCCGATTCTGGGCTAGGTTCAACTTCCTGAGACTGACAAGTTTACCCAATTCCACGGGGATAGCCCCAGTCAATTGGTTGGATTCTAAGCTCAGTTCATTCAACCTCGTCAGGTTACCGAGCTCCGGCGGGATGGGGCCGCTGAGGTGATTTCCCCCGAGATCCAGGACATCCAGGCTCGACAGATTACCCAACTCTGCGGGGATGGGACCGTCAATCTGAGAGTCGGACACCCTCAACACTCTAAGTTCCGAAAGACTAGCGACTTCAAGCGGAACTCGCCCGAAGAGGTTCTCTCCGAAACCATAGAAGTCGAGACCCCGCACCCGAAGGGGCTCTCCGTCAACCCGAACGCCAGCCCACTCCGTGATGGGCGTGTCCGAACTCCAGTCGAGCACACCTGAGCCCGAAAGAGTGTCCCTCATCCTCAGAAGTACAAGGCAGTCCTGCGCCAGCCCCCCGTTGCCCCTCGGCTCTGAGACCACGTACCCCGCGTAACACGCTGAGGCGTCTGCCGGCGGCTGGTTCGGATTCCAGGCCACCAAGCGGCTCCCCCAGGCTCCAGTTTCAGAACTCTTGGCCGGGATGTGATAACGCCTCTTGATCAAATAGGGGCTCTCGCCGACGCCAGTGTGAACGCTCCTGACCAGGATGCGCAGGTCCGTCCCTTCCCTGCTCATGGTGTACAGCACCACGCTGCCGTCTAGAAAGTCGCGCCAACCCATGTTCTCTTCAGCCAGGACCGAGGCCCGAACTGCGATTCTGGAGCCGTCAGGAGACCACGCCGCGGATCTCCTGGCAATCTCACTCCGAGCATACACGTCAGAAGTGTTGGCGACTGTTAGAATCAGCGGGAGCGAGTAGTCTACATGTCCGTCCACGACCGACACCCTCACCCCTGTGGCCTCCAGCAGAATCATCGAGCCGTCGGGCGACCAGGACAGACCTCCGATCCACGGAATAAGAACATTTCCCTCGTAAACGAAGTCAAGGTTAAAGTGCCGAATCTGCTCAGCTTCGTTTGTGAAGAGTCCGGCAATCCTGATGGGGTCTGAGCCATCTGGCGCGTACACGTAAAGCGCGACTCCGTATTCGCCCTCGGGCACGACTAGCGCTAGCCGCCGGCCATCGGGCGACCACGCCGGCTCGCTCAGGGTGTCGGCTATCCTGGTAAACCTCGTTCCGTCGGCACCGACGGTGTACACAGCGCTGCCACCTACGTATGCATCCCTGCGTTCATTCCAGACACGCTCCTCATACACAACGAACGCCAGGCGCTCGCCGTCGGGGGACCACTTCGGTGGGTATGGGCCGACCGTGGACGTTTGCTCGCCGGACTCAAGGGCGACGAGTCTGACGTCAGAACCATCCGCGGCCATCGTGTAGAGGCGTTCAGCTGGATACCTGTCATACACTCTCACGTTCCGATCCGAGATGAACGCGATGCGAGTTCCGTCGGGAGACCAGACCGGGTAGTTGTCCACGTGATTGTTGTCGGTCAGCCGCACAACATTGGAGCCGTCAATGTCTGACAACATTATCTCGTAATGGCTATAAGTGGAGTGCCTGCATGTTGAGTAGGCAACCCTGGAACCGTCTGGTGAGATGTCGAAGTACATCATCGGGCCGGTGTACTCGCCGCCAGAGTGTTCGTCCAACGAGTTCTCCAAAGGGTTGACGATCTCTACAAGCTCGTAGCTTGCAACCCTTAGTCCGTACAACCCAACCGGGGGGTCACCCGAATATCCAACAGATGCATCGAACAGAATCTGAGAGCCATCGGGAGACCACTCAACGTAGCGGGCGTGTTGCCATTCATCTGAGCCGGCTTGGCCGTACGTGTAGCAAGAACTATCTACCCATCGCCTCATTACAAATGTGTCGACCGTCGGCGTGGGCGTGGCCCATGGACGGGGTGTACTAGTCGGCGAGGGCCTTACCGCTGGCTCGGCCGCGGCCAATTGTTGCGGTGTAGGATAAGCTGCAAGTTCGGGCACACTGGTAGCTGGGGGAACCGCCGTCTGTTCAACGCTGCTGGTTGGCCACGACGTCCGCGTCGGCAGCGCGTCGGCGGTCGGCCCCGCGTCGCCGGCCGTGTCGCCTCCGCAGCCGAGCGCGAGCGCCGTGGCGGCAAGCGGAAGCAGCAACAGCAAAGAGACATACGCGGCCGTCCGCCTTCTCATCGACATTCCATCATCTCCCTAAACTCGCGGCTCACTCGCTCCCCACAGTACCCAAAGCCATCGCCATCGCTCGCCCACACGCTTCGCAATGCGTATGGCACCCCTCACCGGCAGTCCTCCACCTGCTCTGGGTTGCTGTCACGGGCGGCGGCCGCGCTGCCGCCGACGCAGCCGTCCGCGTCCGCGGGGCGCCTGACGGGAGCCTCGGCCGTCACGCCGGCGTAGCCCTCCGCGGTGCGCACGCTCCTTGCGAGGACGCGCGCGTCCGTCCCGTCCCCGTCCACGGTGTACAGCACCACGCTCCGGGCTCTGAGCTCGCGGATCCTGTCGTGCACCCCGGCGGGTTGCACGGCGATCCTGGACCCGTCCGGGGACCAGGTCGATATTCCCTGTATCGGAGGGCCTCTCTCATCGCCGGACACGCTGCTCACAAGGAGCGAATAGTAGACGAAAGAGTCCTCGACTGAGACCCTCACGCCCGTGGACTCGAACAGTACCATCGCGCCGTCCGGAGACCAGGACAGGCTTCCCAGCCACACGGGCCCGAAATCCCCAACCGAGTGGCCGAACAGACTATCGAGCTCGACGTAGCTGTGAAACAGGTCCGCGACCTTGACGGGGTCTGAGCCGTCGGCTGCGAAGGTGTAGAGCGCGGCCCCTTCTTCGCCCTCCAGCGCGGCCACCGCTATCCTCTCGCCGTCGGGCGACCACGCGGGCCCGCTCACCGTGCCGGCCACCTTCGTAAGCCCGGACCCGTCGGCGCCGACTGCGTACACGGACCTGCCGACCTCCCAATCGCCGTCGTACTCGTACACCACGAACGCTATGCGCTGGCCGTCATGCGACCACTTGGGCGGATGCGGACCCGCCGCAAAGGATGAATCGTCGACACTGGGCGCCAGCAGCCGCACGTCCGAGCCGTCGGCGGCCATCGTGTAGAGCCGGTAGTTCGAAGTGTCATGATCCCCTTCCTCTGCCCGGCTGGAGATAAACGCGATGCGGGCGCCGTCGGGAGACCAGACGGGATAGTTGTCCACGTGTCCGTTATCGGTCAGCCTGCGAGTCTCCGTGCCGTCCAGGTCCGACACCATCAGCTCGAAGTTGGAGCCGGTGGAGTACCTGCACGTGGAGTAAGCGACCCTGGAGCCGTCGGGAGATATGTCGAAGTACATCATGGAGCCGGTGTACATCCCAAGCACGTCCGAGAAGGCCGAGTTCTCGATGGGATTCACAACCTCCCTCACCTGATGACCGTCGGCGTCGACGCTGTACAACCCGACCGGCGGGGTCCCGATCTTGCCGACCGAAAAGTCGAACAGGATCCGGGAGCCGTCCGGGGACCATCGGACGTGGTTGGCGAGCTGCCAACTCGCCGGAGCGTCCCAGCCGTGAATGCTGCAGGGGGTAACGCCGGGATCCACGATGGCAAGAGGCGTCGGGGCGGCTGTCGGCAGCGGCGTCTGCGTCGGCGGGGGCGCCGCGGTGGGAGCGGGGTCGCCGGCGGAGTCGCGCGCGCAGCCGAGCGCGAGCGCCGCGGCGGCGAGCGCGAGGAGCAAGAGCACCAGTAGTGTAGAGGGTGTGCGAATCGGCATGGCGGTCACTTCGTCCGGCAGATTGGGCTTGCCTCGCAAAGTTTACCATCCGTTGTGTTGAAGCACCAAACATCGCCGCCGGGCATCACCGCGGCGCGGCGAAGTCGAACGGCACCGCCTCCACGTCCTCGATGCGCTCGTCCGCGGTGTAGCGCCAGACGCCCACGTGGCCGCGCACGAGGTCGCCGTTGGCGTCCCAGTCCAGCGTCGCCGCGGCCCCCTCGTAATCAACGTCGCCGCCGTCCCGGACGATGCGCAGGGCCTCCACGACGCCCTCCGGACCCGCCAGCACGCGCTCTCCAGGGGCCGATGCGACCGAGCGCAGCCGGTCGCGGATCGCCGGTCCGTTGGCTTCACCGGCGGCCTCCGCGGCCAGCGCGATGGCGATGACGGCGTCGTAGGTCTCCTTCACGTAGGCGAACGACGGCAGCTCACCGTGCTCGTCCAGAAACGCCCTCTCCCACTGCGCGGCGGACTCGCTTCCCGGCGCGCTGGTGCCAGCCGTCCCGTACATGCCGCCGAGACGGTCGCCGCCGATGTTCCGCACCAGGTTGGGATTCTTGGCGGCGTCTCCGAACGTGAACTTGTCGAACAGGCCGCTCTCCAGCGACTCCCGGACGATGGTCTCGGCGTCGGTGCCGGACGCAATGATCACCAGTGCCTGCGCACCTTCCGCCGCCGTCTGGGCCAGCGCGGACAGGTACGAGTTCTGCCCGCGCTGCACCGCGGCGAGGCTGATCCGCCCGGTCCAGGCCTCACTGAAGGACTCGGCCAGGCCACGCCCGTAGGCGTCGTCCTGGTATATGACGCCGACGTTGTCGAAGCCGCGCTCACGGGTCACGCGGGCCAGGACGGGGCCTTGCGCCGTGTCCGCAAGCGCGGCGCGAAAGAAGAAGTCGCTGTCGTCCGCGTCCGTCAGGAGAGGCGAAGTGGCGGAGGGGCTGATGTTGACGACGCCCGCCGGGCCGGTCACCCGTTCCGCGACGGGGAGCGAGTTGGCGCTGGAGCTGGGGCCGACTATGGCGTGGACGCCCTCGGTCTCGACGAGCCGGCGCGCCTCGGCCACCGCCGTCTCGCTGTCCGGTGCGGTGTCGCCCCGGGCCGACTCGACGTCCAGGCCGAAGACGCCGCCCGCGTCGTTGACGTGCTTGATGGCGAGGTCGAAGCCGCGCTCTCTCCAGGCCGAGCGGTCAGCGGACCCTCCGCTGAAGCTCATCAGCAGCCCTATCTTCAGCGGCTCGCTGGCCTCGGCGGGGCCGTCGCCAGAGCCGCCGCAGGACACGGCAAGGCCGAGCGCCAGCGCTGCCACGGCAACCAACGCGAGGATTCGATTGCGCGCCATCGGTCTCATTCACCTGCCTCCGACGCACTCCGCCGGACGCGCCGCGGTGTTGAACGCGCGCGTCAGGCCAGCCTGCCGTACGCCTCCGGCAGTGCCTCCTCCAGGCGCTCGAAGCCGCGCCATTCTCCGAAGCGGGGAGCGAGCGCGGCGACCGTAGAGGAGGCCGCGTCCTGTGCGTCCCTGCCGTCTCGGGCCGCGGCCTCGAGACTGGCGACCATGACGTGGATGAAGTCCCGCGCCTCCACCAGCGCGGAGTGCGCGCCGACCGGGCCATGCCCGGAGACGAACCGCGGGGCCTGCAGGTCCACCAGCCGGTCGTCGGTGGCGGGCCACTCCGAAGGGTAGCTGTCGGCCAGGAAGGGGAGTCCGCGGTCCTGCGCGACGTCCCCGCAGAACACTATGCCGTCGTCCGGCAGCTGTATGTGCGTGTCGCCGCCGGTGTGCGCCCTGCCCAGGAATAGGAGATGCAGCTCCCTGCCGCCTATGTAGAGCCTCATGCTGGTCTCGAACGTGAGATTGGGGGGCGTGATGTTCACCAGCCCGGCCTCTTCCGCCCAGGGGTCGCCCGAGCTCACCACCTTCTCGCGCCACTGCCTGTTCCACTCGACGTCCACCATCTCGTCGTAGCAGTTCTCGTGGCCGATGATGGTCGCGTCGGGAAACTCCTCGTTGCCCCACGCGTGGTCCCAGTGCGAGTGGGTGTCGACCAGGTACCGGACCGGCTTGTCGGTGATGTGCCTGACGTCCCGGATCAGGTCCCGCGCGAACGAGGGCACTCGCAGCGAATCTATCACCAGCACGCCATCGTCGCCGACGATGATGCCCGCGTTCGTGAGGCCTTCGTGCAGCCGGGCGAAAACGCCCGTTTCGAGTTCTATCAGCTCGGTTCCCGGTGTAGTGGCCATTGGGATGCTCCTTCCTAACTACATATGGGCATACTGTACACAGGTTGCAGTCACTCTGCACTCAGGGAAGGCCCGCCTTAAGGCCTTTCAACTGTTGCATCGCATGTTATGATGGGTAGTAGGAGCCTGGTGCGGACCACACCGCCGTACAGGGCGGGAGTTTGCTTGCCGCGACACCTCGGAGGGTGGCACGAGCGGAGGATGACGAATGAGTACGACCAACGCGCTGGATGACGGTTTCGAAGAAGCAGAGAGAGGCCTGGAGTGGCTGGAGAGGCTCGAAGCTTTGCAGGCCCGCTCCGCGTCCGATAAGGCCGCCTTCGAAGTTGTGGAGTACGTGATTAAGCTGCGGGCAGCAGTGACCGAGTTGGCCGGAGACCGGACCGCGTCCGAGTTGAGCGCGGCCGTGGGCTGGGAGACGGCGCTACTGGTGCACGAGCTGAGGCAGGAGGGGGACCACGACTATTGGAACACCAGGATCCGGCCCGCCCTTATGAAATCGGACTCCTAGCCAAAACCTCTGAATCGCCGGGCGCTCCCTGGATTGCGCGAGAGCACACCTACCGAGCTGGGCACGCGGACACATAGACCTGACCCAAAAGGACGGAAAATGACGTCTAAGAAAGAGTTCAACCTGGCGGAAGTCGACGTTCTCGAGTCCAGAGGCCCCACGCTGCTGCTGCGGGCGCGGGGACGCATCAACGTTCTCAGCGCCAACCTGTTCGAGGCGGACACCCTGCGCGCCGCGGCCAGAACGGAGTCGAACGTCGTGGTCGAGGCCTCCGACGTCACCTATGTCAGCAGCGCCGGCCTGAGAGCGTTCCTGCGCATTTCGAGAACACTGGGCAGGAACCAACGCAGTCTTCACATCTGCAGCCTGAAACCGCACATACAGCAGGTTTTTGTAATGGTTGGATTCGACAGGGTTATCCCGCTACATCCGGATGTCGAATCGGCGCTGACAGCCGCCCAACGGTCGAATGGCAACCCTTCGCAGTAGCGGCATCCCCGCTACCGCCAGGCCGGCCCGGACAAGGTCCGCCTTCCCCGCAAGCTTCGAATCGGCATCGTAAAGAGGAGCTGCTCCAATGGCTACGATAGACCAGAGCGTGTTCAGGGCGATGGAGTGGCGCTGCATAGGTCCCCATCGGGGCGGTCGCACCGTGGCCGCCGCCGGCGACCCCGACGACCCCATGACTTTCTACTTCGGGGCGTGCAACGGGGGCGTCTGGAAGACTGACGACGGCGGCGCCTATTGGGAGAACATCTCGGACGGCTTCTTCGAGACCTCCGCCGTGGGGGCTATCGCAGTCGCCGACTCGGACCCCAACGTCATCTACGCCGGAATGGGCGAGGCCTGCATCAGGAACGACGTCTCCTCGGGCGACGGCGTGTACAAGTCCACGGACAGGGGCAAGACCTGGCGGCACGTCGGGCTGTCCGACAGCAGGCACATAGCCCGGATCCGCATTCATCCCAGCAACCCGGACCTCGTGTACGTGGCGGCGCTGGGCCACGCCTGGGCGCCGAACGAGGAGCGGGGCCTGTTCCGTTCCAACGACGGGGGCGAAAGCTGGGAGAGTGTGCTGTTCGTGAGCGACAAGGCGGGCGCCATAGACCTGGCGATGGACCCGACCAACCCCCGCATCCTGTACGCCGCCATCTGGGAAGTGTTCCGCAACCCCTGGACGATTTCGAGCGGAGGCCCCGATAGCGGGCTGTACAAGTCCACGGACGGCGGCGACACCTGGACGGGGCTGTCCGACAACCCCGGCTTTCCGAAGGGCCTGAAGGGGCGGATTGGCGTCGCGGTCTCGCCGGCCAAGCCGGACAGGCTGTGGGCGATAGTGGAGGCCGGAGAGGGCGGGCTTTACCGCTCGGACGACGGCGGCGAATCCTGGGAGCTGGTCAACGACACCGACGGCAGGGGCCGCCCCTGGTATCACACCCACGTGTTCGCTCACCCGCAGGACCCGGAAACGGTGTGGGTGATGGACAGCTTCTTCTACGTGTCCACCGATGGCGGCCGCACGTTCGGGCAGACGCCGATGCCGCACGGCGACCACCACGACCTGTGGATCGACCCGCGCAACCCCAGGCGCATGATCGAGGCGAACGACGGCGGCGCCACGGTCACCTTCAACGGCGGCGGGAGCTGGTCTACTATTTACAACCAGCCCACCGCCTGCTTCTACCACCTCGCCGTCGACAACCAGTACCCGTACCGGGTGTACGGCACCCAGCAGGACAGCAGCGCCATCAGCGTCCCCAGCAAGAGCGACGACAGCGCCATCCCGCTGAGCGACTGCTACATGACCGGCACCTCCGAGAGCGGCCACATCGCCGTCCGGCCGGACAACCCCAACGTGGTCTACTCGGGGGCCATCGGCTCCTCCGCGGGAGGAGGCGGCAACCTGCTGCGCTCCGACCACGCCATCGGCGATCACATCGAGATCATTACGGTCTGGCCGGAGGAGTCCTGGGGCTGGGCGCCCAAGGACCAGAAGTACCGCTTCCACTGGACTTACCCCATCTTGATCTCCCCCCACGACCCCGACGTGCTCTACTGCACGGGCAACCTGGTGTTCCGCTCCACTAACGAGGGCAAGAGCTGGGAGTCCATCAGCCCCGACCTGACCCGGAACGACCCCACGAAGCTGGAGATCTCCGGCGGGCCGGTCACGGTGCAGGGCGTAAGCGGCGCGGAGACCTACTGCACGATCTTCGCCTTCACCGAGTCCCCCCACGAGCGGGGAGTGTTCTGGGCAGGCTCCGACGACGGGCTGATTCACATCTCCCGCGACGGAGGGGATAGCTGGGAGGACGTGACGCCGCCCGATCTGCCGGAGTGGACGACCGTGGCGTTCATCGAAGTCTCGCACCACGACGCGGCCACCGCCTACGTGGCAGCCTACCGCTACAAGCTCGACGATTACAGCCCCTACCTCTACAAGACCGGAGACTACGGCAAGACGTGGCGCGAGATCACCGGCGGAATCGGGCCCGAAGACTTCACGCGGGTGATTCGAGAGGACCCCGTAAGGCCGGGGCTGCTGTACGCGGGCACCGAGTTCGGGCTGTACGTGTCCTTCGACGACGGCGAGGCGTGGCAGAAGCTTCAGCTCAACCTGCCCGTGGCGCCGCTGTACGACCTGGCGGTCAAGGGCGACGAGCTGGTGGCGTGCACGCACGGCCGGTCGTTCTGGATACTGGACGACGTAACGCCTCTGCGCCAGGCCAACGAGCGGATAGCCGAATCCTCCGCCCACCTGTTCAGGCCGAAGGACACCCACCAGGACGTTGAGCCTGCGATCTTCGCTCCCCTCCCTCCGATTCCCGGCGCGAAGAACTACCAGGTGGACGCCCACGGCGGCACCGCCTTCTACGTCCGCCACAGGGCCGACGGCAGCCAGTACCGCTCCCACGTCGACGCCGGCGACAACCCCCCGCGGGGAGTCTCGGTGTTCTACTACCTGCATGAAGAGCCGGAAGGCGAGGTCACGCTGACGTTCGCGGACGCGAGCGGCCGGGAGATAGCGAGCTTCACGAGCGGAGAGGAGCCGTCCGACGACGGGCCGCGGCAGCACGTGCCGGTCGCGCAGGGGATGAACAGATTCGTCTGGGACATGCGCTACCCCGGCCCGAAGACGCTGGCGAACGATGTCTCCCTGAACGTCTTCTATGCGAACGACCAGGGGCCGGAGGCGCCCCCGGGCACCTACCAGGTCGGGCTGGCCGCAGGCGGCCAGGTCTACGACCAGTCCTTCGACATCCTGAAGGACCCCCGCGTTTCGGCGAGCCAGGACGAGCTCGATGACCGCTTCAATACGCTGGTGCAGATCCGCGACAAGCTCACCGACACCAACGACGCTATACTCCGCGTCCGGAGCATCTACCGGCAGATGGAGGAGTGGCAGAAGCGCGCCGAGGGTCGCTCCGACGCTGTCGCCGATGCCGCCCAGGCCCTGCGGGGGAAGCTGTCCGCCGTCGAGACCGAGCTGATTCAGACGAGGATCAGGACCAGGGCCGACTTCATGAACTATCCCTCTCAGCTCAACGCCAAGCTCCGGGCCGTCGGCAGCGTGGTGACCAGCGCCACCGGAGCGCCGACCGAGCAGTCGGTCGACGCGTTCGGCGAGTTTTCCGGGCGCGTGGACACGCACCTGGAACGGCTGCAGGAGGTCATAGACAAAGACATCGAGGAGTTCGGGGATCTGTTGTCGGAGCTGGACCTGCCGCTGATAGTTCCAATTTCCTAACCCTGCTCCGGCCCCTTCTCATTTTCATTCCGAGCGTAGTCGAGGAATCTGATGAAGGAGCGCCATTCGTCATTCCGGCCAGCCCTCCTCTCGTCATTCCGGCCCCCGAGCCGGAAACCAGGGGCGGGGCATCGCGGCCGGGATGCTGCCGCTCGTCAATGTCGAGTGTCGGCAGGCACCTTCCCCAAACCGCCATAGTCTCAATCCCAGGAGGCAGGATTATTGGCGAGCCCATCCTACAGGATTTTGGAATACTGCAAGAGATGGCCGGCCTTGTATGAGGAGGAGAGAGCCATTGTAGCGGTTGCCACAGGTATCGCGGCCAAACGAGTGGAGCACATCGGCAGCACTGCCGTTCCAGGACTCGGGGCAAAGCCGATAATCGACCTGATGCTCGGCGTCTCAATAGTAGAAATAGCACAACCGCAGATAGAGGCTCTCGAAGGCATCGGGTACGAGTGGCGTGGAGAGACTGTACCGGGCACTCTGTACCTGCGCAAGGCCAAGCCCTCACAGATTCAACCTTCACTTGACTCAATGGGAAGGTACATTCTGGAGAGACCACCTGCTATTCCGCGATTTCCTGCGGACGCATCCTGAGATCGCCCAAGATTACGAAAACTTGAAGCGCGAGTTGATGCCCCGCCTGGCTTACGACCCTCCGGCTTACAACGCTGGAAAGACTTCCTTCATCGAGTCAATCGTGCAGCAAGCCCGTCGTTGTCCAGCAAGCACACGATAGGCTGGGCGCCCGGCGCGGCCGCCCGAAACCGGTCGAGGTCCGCAGTGTGCTCTACCACGCTGGCGACGATCAGGAGGGACACCGGCGTTGGCACAATCACGTGCACACCCCGCTGGGGGACGACAGCGCTAACTTCCCAATCACCTGGCATGACCTACCAAGGTCCGTGGCCAAGAGGAATCCTACCGCTTGTCAAACCCAAATGTCGATAAGCACCCCTCGGCAAGCTCCGACACGTTGGCCTGGAAGACATCCACGAGGATGAACCCATGCTGGTTGACGGCGTCGACCATCCGCGCGTTGTAGGCGAGAGTACGTTCGAAGGCTGAACAGTTACCCATCCTCTACCCTCTACGGGATTGACGAAGCACCGCTTCCGATGATAGGCTGCGTGCAATTCTTCCCCGCCCGCTGGATCGTGGCCTCGGTCACATCCCTGGGCGGGTGTTTTTTATGCGCACAATCGTACTCATCTACGGTCAGAACCTCTATCACTTGGCCCGGAGAGCGTGGGCTTCCGGGTCATCGTCCCCCTACGCTTGGCCGAGCTACGACGTTGAGACGCTGGCGCGCGTCTTGGTCTCCAGGACGCTAGGACGCATCCTGACGGAGATTCGCTTCTACACGGGCGTCCCCGATCCATCTGGCGGCCCTTCGCAGCTGTTCTGGCACGTCTTCTGGTCGAACAAGATCAGGTATCTGAGGAGCCTGGGAATCTACGTCTACCGGGGCAGGGTGAGCGCCGGAGGGCAGGAGAAGGGAGTGGATGTCAGTCTGGCACTGGACCTGGTGCGAGCCACCTACGACCGGCAGTACGAAGCCGCCATTATCGTGAGCCAGGACTGGGACTTTGGCCCTGCGGTGCGTCTGGCGAAAGAGATTGCCCAAGCCCAAGGGCGTAGGCTTGTCTTCGAGTCCTGCTTCCCGGTCGGTCCGGGGAGCCCTTCACGGAGAGGAGTTCCGGGCACGACTTGGATTCCGATAGACCAGACCACGTACGACGCATGTCGCGATTCGAGAGACTATCGTCCGAGGAGGCAGTGAAGTCGCAGGGATGAGACGGGCCACCGTCTTGGACCATCCCCTGCACGCGTACCCACAGGCATTCGTGCATCAGTAAGAGAGGAGCGGTCAGCCGGTACACCATCGGCTGGGCGCCCGGCGCGGCCGCCCGAAATTGGTCGAGGTCCGCAGTGTGCTCGACCACACTGGCGACGATCACCCGCTCGGCCCCGACAGCAAGTCAGGGGTCTCATAGAGTACCGTTGTCACTCCTACTTATGTCAACGAATTCGCAGACATCTACAATTCCGGCCGCTTTATCGTCATTCCGGTCCCCGAGCCGGAATCCACGAAGCGCTACGCCGTTCGGTGCGCCAGCAGGAACTCGCGCACCTGCTCCACCGTCCTGTCGAACACGTCCTTGGACTCCTTCCAGGGGTACTCCGTCACCTGCACGTTGGGCGCAAGCGCCACCAGGTCCATCGCGGCCTCGTACGAGTGGGCCGGCGTGTCGTCGGGCATCACCAGCAGCGGCGTCCGGCACGAGCGCGCGAAGTCCCGCGACACGCTGTATATGAAGTCCGGCTGGACGCGGTAGAGGTTGTGCAGGTACTTCTCGACGGTCTCCATCGTCACGTCAGGCCGTCGGGCGACAAGCTCGGCGCCCCAGGCCAGGCCCGACTCGTACATGGCGTTCGGCGTCTTCGACGCGTGCCCCACCGGCTGGCAGAGCACGGCGGCCACCACCCGCTCGGGCGCGCGTTCTATGAGCTTGAGGGCGTACGGGCCCCCGATGCAGTAGCCCATGAACATGAACTTGTCTATCCCCAGGTGGTCCATCACTCCGAGTTGGTCGTCGGCCAGCGCCCCCCAGGGGTCGTCGACCTGGACCGGCCCGCTGGACTCTCCACCGCTCGCGTTGCGCTGGTCCAGCGTGATGCAGCGGAAGTCGTCGCTGAACAGCGCCATGGCGTCGAACACCTGCGAAGGCCAGCCCGCGACGATGGAGTTCAGCCCCCCGCCGGGCGTCGTCAGCAGCGGGAATCCCGACCCGGCCTCCTCGTATCGGATGCGCACGTCGCCCCTGGTGTAATGTGGCATAGTGGTTCCTCCTTCATCCCGGCCCGTGGGCCGGCACTTACCGCCGGCGAATCTGACGCCCACGGTATTGGCATAACTTCTTGATTCACTCCATTTTCAAAGCTGGTATCGCGTTCGGACAGTCGCATGAAGGCGCTTTGTCAATTACCCGTCAATTGAATCCAACGCATTTTCAAAGCTGATATTGCGTCTGAACTGTGATTCCGAAGCCACTTTGTCAATTACCTATCAATTGAAACATGGCCTGATTCTCAGAAGCGGGAATCCCGACCCGGCCTCCTCGTATCAGATGCGCACGTCGCCCCTGATGTAGTGTGGCATAGCGGTTTCTCCTTCCTCCCGGCGCCGGCTCTCACCGCCGATTGTAGGCCGGGAGCGCGCGATGTCAAGGCGGGCGGCGCACGTCGATCAGTTCGGCGCCTCCCTGATTCGCACCATCAGCTTGTCGCCGCTCTGCCACGGCTGGGACACCACAGGCCAGCTCAGCGTGTTGCTGGCGAGATCGACAGCAGCGTCCGCCACGTTCAGGGACAGAGACACAGAGCCGTCCAGCGCGATGAAGTCCACTGCATGGCTCGCGACGCCGGTGTGGGGTGAAAGGGCCACCTTCACCGTGCCGGTCGCCCCTGAACCAGGCTCCCACGCGATACGCTCGATGGTCGTCGTAGCGCCGTTGGCGTCGGTGAACGACGCGGGCTTGAGCACGCCGTTCGCGCCATCAGCCGCCACTGCGCTGCCGACCGTGACAGGGTCGAAGAACGCCTCGTGCAGCGTGGCCTCGTCCGCGGTGACGGTGACCGTCCATTCGTAGCGGATGGTGTTTCCGTCGCAGCGGCTGAAATATGGCCCTCTGTGGTTGAAGTGGAAGTCGTACTCCATGCCAGGAAGGGGGCGTGTGGTCGTCACGCGATAGTCTTGGCTCAGATTAGCCACACTGAACAAGCTTGCATCCCCGCCGTCCAGCCATACCTCAAACGGTACGCTGGGAGTAATGGGATCCCCTTCAGGGATCTCATAAACAACCGTTCCAACACCTAGACCCGAGTTGAACTGGTGAGTATGAGGCGGGCTGATGTTGCTTCCCGTGCTTCCTCTGTCTGGGTATATCTCTCGCAGATGGCGATCCTTTCTTTCAAGATAATATGTTTCCTGCACGCATTCCGTGTACTCCTCGGAACCGTCCCCGGCGTTGAGTTTCGCCGTTACCCCTGCAATCCGGGTCTTGATCGCCCCCAGGGTGATCGTTGGAGCCGTCACCGTGTCTGGTGGCACGTCCGTCAGAAAGCGCTGCTGGTCCCCAGTGCCCTGCGACGTCGCGCCCACGGCCGCCGAGGCCGGCAGCCACAGCTTGTTGTGCCGGCTCGCTATGCTGTACTTATCGTCGAAATCGATTTCATGCTGCCATGTCAGGTAGTACCGGTCTGTCTCCTGTGTGCTCGTGAGGTACGTCTGGGAGCTTTTCAGGAATACGATGGCCTCCCGGTCATCCCACCGGGTGTCCCGGGCCGCAGCGATAGCCGGCAGCGCGGCCTCTGCCTCCTGGCGTGCGTCGTATATCGGCCTGGATTCCCAGACGGCAACGATGTCGTCGACCCCGCTCCCCTTCAGGTACTCCTGAACGCTGAAGCTGAATTCCAGCAGCGCTATGTACTTGGTTCCTTGGTACGTAGTGCCGATCTCTACCGTCGATGTGGCGGAGTTGAGCTGCACCCGGGCAATCACGGGCGACGCGAATATTCTCTCCTCAAGCGAGGTGGGACCCGTATAGAAAGGGGCGCTGCCGATGGCGGCGCCGCAGTGCCTGAAGCTGTTCCCGACCCCAACGGCGGCGCTGCTGTGCCTGTGGGCGTCGCCGACGCCTGCTCCACTTTGCCGGTGTGAGTACGCGGTACCACGAGCGAAGGCGTCGCAGTCACTGCGGACGGCAGCACGACTTCGCCATCCACATCCTCTCGCCCGTCCCCGAACACGCCGCAAGCCAGCAGCGCGCAGACAAGTGGAGCGAGCACCATCATTCGTATCATCTTTAGACCTCACATCCCCTATAATGCGACCTATGCCGTTGCCGCTATCCGCCCTACACGTGCCAGCCTCAAAACCGCCCCCTACTGCCCCGCGAAGCGGTACACGGCCCCCTCGAACGTGAGCACGTACACCTCGCCCGACGGGTCCTCGCCGAACGACGAGATGGACAGCCCGGTGTCCGCAATCAGCATCTGCTCCGTGACCGCCGCGCCGTCGTGGCGCAGCGCCCATATCTTGCCGCTGCAGAAGTCGGCGTACAGGTACGCCCCGTACAGCGTCGGCTGCCGGCGCCCGCGGTACACGTACCCGCCCGTCACCGAGCAGCCGCCGTCGCGGCCGTACTCGGCGACCGGCATCTCCAGGCCCCGTGCGTCGCAGTTCTCCCGCCGGAAGCAGTGCGAGCCCTCCATCACGTTCCAGCCGTAGTTGAGGCCCGGCCTGATGATGTCCACCTCTTCGTACAGATTCTGCCCCACGTCGGCGGCCCACAGGTCGCCGGTCTCGCGGTCGAAGCTGAACCGCCAGGGGTTGCGCAGGCCGTAGGCCCATATCTCCCCGCGGGCCGCCCCCTCGCCGCCGGCGAAGGGGTTGTCCGGCGGCACCGCGTAGCCGCCGAGTTGGTTGAGCACGCTCACGTCGATGCGCAGGATGCTGCCCAGAAGGGTGGACGTGTCCTGCCCGTTGCCGCGCGGGTCGCCGGACGACCCTCCGTCCCCGAGGCCGACGTAAAGCATGCCGTCGGGGCCGAAGGCGAGGTGGCCTCCGTTGTGGTTGCGATATGGCTGCTCCACCTCGAGGAAGACGAGCTCCGAATCGGGGTCCGCCCGGTTGGGGTCGTCCGGGCTGACCGAGAAGCGCGAAACGACGGACCTTCGAGGGCGCGAGGCGGTGTAGTAGACGTAGAAGTAGCCGTTCTCCGCGAACGCGGGGTCGAACGCCAGCCCCAGCAGCCCTTCCTCGTTCCCCGCATCGTTGACTCGGTCGCGGATGTCCAGGAACGTCCGCGCCGACTCGACGCCGGGGTCGTTCTCGAAGACGACGATCCGGCCCGGCTGGAGCACGACGAAAAGTCTGCCGGACTCACGCTCCGCGTAGGTCAGGAAGACCATCCGGTCGAACTCGATACCCGGGAAAGCTGGCTCCAGCTCAACCGGAGCGAGCGGCCGCGCCTCCACCGCCGGGGCTGGCGTGTCGGCGACAGGTACAGGCGGCGGCGCGTCGGCAGGCGGGGAGGGTACGGGCGCGGGGGCCGGCGCGCTCGCCACGACGGCCGGGGATGCCGCAGCAGGCGGGGAGGGCGCAGGTGCGGGCGACGCCAACTGCGCTGGGCCGTCGCCGCACGCCGCCGCGACGAACGCCGCCAGCATGGGCGATGTAGCATGAGCGCGGCCAGGCAGACGGCCAGCCGGAGTCGAGACAGCCCTGTCATGGCCGTCCTAGACGGTATCGGAATCCGTTGAAGCGCCGCCACATTGGAATTGCTCCTCCGGTGGTCATATCGCCAGCTATCATACACCCACAGTCGTCCCGCCAGGCCCCTCTCCCTCAGGGTGAAGGTGCAACGACCCCCGTCCCATTCGTAGGGGCGGGTTTGAAACCCGCCTGCCCCCCCGTTAGATGCGGGCGCTCGTGTATTCAAGTCTGAACGGTCACATGCCCGCCCTCCCGCTTGCCGACGCAACCCGCCGGGTGGTACAACTTCCGGTACGGGTCGCGCGCGACCCCAGATGCGAAGTCCCAGCGGCCCCAGCCCCTGGCCGCGCTGCCCACA
The DNA here is from genome assembly GCA_965226695.1 of Dehalococcoidia bacterium. Lineage (GTDB taxonomy): Bacteria > Chloroflexota > Dehalococcoidia > Lucifugimonadales > CATOSD01 > CATOSD01. Next base: position 406,014 of record OZ245405.1, on the reverse strand, counting down.
AAGGAGGCCGACATGTCAGAAGACCCCAGAAAAGCCGCCCTGCTGGAGCAGGCCAGGGCCCACCTGTTCCGGTCCTCCAAGGACTACGGCGAGCCCATCATCGCTCGCGGGAGTGGAGCGACCCTCGTCGACACCGACGGCAAAGAGTACCTGGACTTCGGCTCGGGCCAGATGGCCGCGAGCATCGGGCACAACCACCCCGCCATCACCGAGGCGCTGAAACGCAGCAGCGAGCGCATCCTCCACCTGAACACCCACCTGGTCAGCGAAGAGGTGATCGAGCTTGGCAAGTCCCTGGCCGACCTGCTGCCTCAGCAGCTCCAGAAAGTGCTGCTTCTCAGCACCGGCGGAGAGTCTACCGAGGTGGCCCTGAAGGTGGCGAAGATGTTCACCGGCCGCTTCGAGGTGGTGGGGCTGGTGCAGGGATACCACGGCCACACGGGCGGAGCGATGTCCGTCACATTCTCCAACGCCAGGGGCGGGTACGGCCCCTGGGTGCCGGGCAGCATGGCCATTCCCACGCCGTACTGCTACCGCTGTCCGCTGAGCATGACCTTCCCGTCCTGCGACTACGCCTGCGCCAAGCTCGGATTCGACATGGTGGACTCCCAGTCCACCGGGTCCCTTGCCGCCTTCATCGCCGAGCCAATACTCAGCGCGGCTGGCATCATTGAGCCGCCGCCCGGCTACTTCCCGTTCGTGAAGCGGATGTGCGAGGAGCGCGGTATGCTGTTCATCCTGGACGAGGCTCAGACCGGCCTCGGCAGGGTGGGTGCCACCTTCGCCTTCGAGCAGGACGGCGTCGTGCCGGACATACTGGCCCTGTCCAAGACGCTCGGCGCGGGGCTGCCCCTGGCGGCGATGGTCACCTCGGAGGAAATCGAGCAGGACTGCCACGACAAGGGGATGTCCTTCATCTCATCCCACCAGAACGACCCCTTCGCCGCGGCCATTGGTCTCGCCGTCATAGAAGTGCTGGTGAAGGAAGGGCTGGCGGATGAGGCGAGGGCCAAGGGGCAGTACCTGAAGGACGCGTACCTCAGGATGAAGGAAGACCACCCGATAATAGGCGACGTGCGGGGGCGGGGTCTGCTTCTCGGGATGGAGCTCGTCCGCGACCCGGAGACGCGAGAGCCGGCCGTGGAGGAAACGCGCCAGCTCACTAAGAGGTGCCTGGAAAACGGCCTGATCCTCCAGCAGGCCTCCTACGCCAACGTCGCGAACGTCTGGCGCATTGCGCCGCCGATGACGGCGACCTACGAAGAGCTGGACCGCGGCGTGGAGATCCTGGACAGGTCGATGACGGAGCTGGGGCTGTAGCTCACGAACGGACGGGCCGCCAGTCCCTTCTCCCTCTGATGGGAGAGGGTTGGAGCCTGCCCGGTTCTGTTCCATTCGCGGGGTAACCAGACAAGGAAGAAACAAGGAATGAGTGAAGACCAAAACATCATGCGGAACGTAGGTACTCAGAACAACGCTGTCTCTTGGCTACATCAGCGCGCCGTAGCTCTCATCTATGACGAGTTGAGGCGCGGAGAGCACACCCCCTCTTATACCGGCCGGCGCGAAAGCCGCCCGGTGTCACTGAGGTTGCCAAACGGAGAACTGACGGGCAATTTGAATGACGGGGTTCAGGAGGTTGTGATTCCTGGGGAATGGGACCAAGTTGGCGGCATAGTGCCGGACTTGATCTTGTACAACGACAAACGCGAGCCTGTCCGCATCATCGAAGTGATAGTCACTAGCCCTCCTAACCCCGAAAAGCAACGGAAACTCGACCAGCTTACTAAGCGTGGGGTTGATGTAGTGTGCGTGAAGGTCACGGAGTCCGCCGACCTTCTGCGCCTATGCAGCGGCGACACCAAGAATCTGACATGGGGGTCTCTTGTTGACCGCGAGGTACGCCGGGGTGTGTATGAGAGTGAGCGCCCAAGAGCGGCAAATAACAGGATTGAGGAGTTGATGAACGCGCTTCGGAGATGTGAGCCAGAAGTGCGGCGAGAGTTTGTTGAGCTCTGCCGGCAAATCGGCTCGCTTGAGGCGCTATATCCTGTGCGGCCCGACAACCCTCTAAAAGATGAACTGTGCGGCTGAGGACTACCCCGCAAAATGGAACAGAACCGCCTGCCCCGTACCCGATACGGGGTGAGGGTGAAATCGCCCGCAGGTGTTACAATCCACGCAGCACGCCACCCGGCGGAGATGGCCCGATTGACGAAGTGGACCGCGTCGGGACAAAGCGAAACCATAGCGGCAATAACGGAATTTAGGAGTGAACCATGTCCGAGTACATACCGTCGCCCAGCGACTGGGTTCGTGAACAGGTCGAGCTATACGAGAGCAGTGGAGGCACGCAGGGAACGACTTTGCGTGAGACCGGGCTGCCCGTCATCATCGTGACGAACCGCGGCCAGAGGACGGGCGGCATCCGCAAGACACCCCTGATGCGAGTGAAGGACGGGAACAACTACGTCCTGGTTGGCTCGCGGGGCGGCGCGCCGACCAACCCGTTGTGGGTCTACAATCTCCGGGCCGACCAGAACGTGGAGATTCGGGACGAGGCCGAGGTCTACTCCATGCGCGTCCGGGAGGTGGAGGAAGGGGACGAGCGCGACAGGCTGTGGGAGGTGTCCGTAGCCGCGTTTCCGCCCTACGCCGAGTACCAGGAGCGGACAGACCGGCTGATCCCCGTCTTCCTCGCCGAGCCGGCCTAGCCGGCGTGAAGGTCCCCTCTCCCTGGGGGAGAGGGTTAGGGTGAGGGTGATGGCAGGATGGGGGTGAAAGCGCCGACAACAATCCTCCGGTCGGGGCGGGTCAGGTGGGCTTGACAACCGGGGTGGGGCCAGGGGCTCATTCAGAGCATACCTACACGCTTCCGTCTATGATCACGTCCAGCAGCGCGGGCTTGCCCGAAGCCAGGGCCTCGGTCAGGGCCGGCCCGATCTCCTCCGGGTCTTCGATCGTGCGTCCCTGCACCCCCATGGCGTTGGCGATGGCCGCCATGTCCAAAGGGATGGGAAAGTCCATGGCGATGTACCGGCTGGAGGCGTCCTCCTCGCCCAGGATGTGGGTCTTGTACCGGTCCATGTTCAGCTTGAGGACGCGGTAGGAGCGGTTGTTGCATATGACGTAGATCACGGGGATGTTGGAGTTGGCCGCCGTCCACAGCCCCTGGACCGTCATCATCGCGCTGCCGTCTCCGAGAATGCCCACCACCGGGCGGTCGGGGTGGGCCAGCTTTATGCCCAGGGTGCTGCCCATGCCCCACCCTATGGCCCCGCCCCGCTCGCTGTGGATGCTGCCTGGCTCGCTGAACTCCATGGCGCCGTGGATGGCGTCCCGGGAGGTGATGGAGTCGTCGGAGATGACGGCGTCCGGGGGCATCACCTTCGCCAGCTCCGTCATCATCCGCTCGGGGGTCATGGGCCGGGCGTCCCACCGGTCCCTCAGGCCCCGGTCCCAGCTGGCCTGGGCCTGCGCATTCTCCGACGCGATGGACGACGCCCGTCCCTGGGCCGCCTCCCTGGCCGAGCCCGACAGCGCCCCCTCCACGGCGTCGCAGAGCTGCCCCAGGCCCACCCTGGGGTCGGCGATTATACCGATCTCCGTGGGCTCGCTCTTGCCCACCTCGGCGTAGGCCGAGTCCAGGTGTATCAGCCGCGTGTCCCTTCCCAGGGCCGGGCCGGAGACGAAGAAGTACCCGGAGAAGACGTTGGCCCCAACGGCCAGCACCACGTCCCCCTGGGAGAGGGTCGCCCGCCCCGGGGGCAGCGCCGCGTTGACCCTGCCCATGAACTGGGGGTGCCCCGTGGGGAAGTTCATCTCGGCGTAGGAGGAAGCGTACACGCGGGCCCCCAGCAGCTCCGCCAGACGTACCGCCTCGGCGGCTCCCCGGGACTGGCCCAGCCGGTCGCCTACGACCATCACGGGCCGCGCCGCCCCGGCCAGGACCCGGGCGGCGGCCTCCACGGCCTCCGGGTCGGCGGCCGTGCGGAAGTAGCCCCTGGTCAGGGGCTGGACGTCCATGTCGGCCTCGTCGTCCAGGGCGTTGGCCGAGAACCCCACGTACACGGGCCCCGTCGGGGGGGTCCTGGCCTCGTTGAAGGCGCGGCGCATCACCCCCGGCACCTGCTCGGGGTGGGTCACCTCAACGCTCCACTTGGTGAAGAGGCGTACCATCTCCGTCAGCTCGGTGCGCCCCTCGGCCAGCTTGCGCACGTCCTTGTTGCCCGAGGTCAGGACCATGGGCGTGTTCCCCTCCCAGGCGTGGTGCAGGAGGCTGATGCCGTTGGCCAGCCCCGTCTCGATGTGCAGGTTCACGAAGGAGGGCCCCCCCGTGGCGATGGCGTAGCCGTCGGCCATGCCCATGGCCACCCCCTCCTGGGTGGTCAGCATGTACTCGATGTCCGGGTACTCCTCCAGGGCGTCCATTATGGGCGCCTCGCTGGTCCCCGGGTTGCCGAAGATGTACCTGACTCCCTCGGCCCTGAGCACCTCCATGAGCGCCCGCTTGCCCGTCATGCGTACCATGGCTTTCCCTCCTGACTGTGGACGGACTAAGCTTATCCCTTTTGAGGTGTTTTCACAATCGACCCGTGGTCCGAAGGCCGTGGGTTGAGTAGAATAAAGGCTGGCGTGCCCCCTCCTGGGGCGAGTCCGTTGCGAAGGGAGCCGTCGTGCCCAACAACAGAGTTGCCGTCGGCAACGTGGAGATCCTGTCGCTGTCCGACGGGCGGGTGGAGTCTCCGGCGGAGGTGTTCTTCCCGACCGTCGCCCCGGCCGCGCTGAAGCCCTACGCCGGCCTGTTCACCGCCCAGGGGACGGTGGCGGCGAACTTGGCCTCCTTCCTGGTGCGCGAGGAGGCCCCACCGTGATGGTGGACACCGGCCTGGGCCCCGAGAAGCAGGATCCCCGGGACAAGATATTCGGCTTGCTCATGGAGGACATGAAGGCCAACGGCGTCACCGTCGACGAGGTGGACCTAGTGGTGCTCACCCACGTCCACCGGGACTGACCCGCCCGCGTACTGCCCGCGCTACGTGACATTCAGCGAGACCTCCTTGTCTTCACCGACAAACGCCGCCCAAAACAGCTTCCAGGCGACAAACCTGCTAATCGTCCGCCACGGCCAGCGCGACGCCTCCGGGTCGCGACGCATCGACCTCGACCCTCCACTGAGCGCGCTTGGACGCCGCCAGGCCTCAGCCGTCGCCACCGCCCTCCACAGCGGACCCGCCCCTCACGCCGTCTACAGCAGCCCCCTCGCTCGCGCGCTTGAGACCGCAACGGTGATAGCCGACCGTATTGGCCTGAAGGTCTCGGTCGACGAGAGGCTTGCCGAGATCCAGGTAGACCTGGACGCCGAAACATCGCCCCCGGCAGGCCCGACCTGCTGGCGTGGCATCCCGACCACGCCGGCACCGATGGCGTTACGCTGGCCGAGTTCGCCCAGAGGGTGGCGGACTTCCACGACGAAGTCGTAGCTCGGCATCCCGGACAGCGGGTTGCCGTAGTGTCCCACGCGGGCACAATCGAGGCGACGCTCATGTGGGCGCTCGGAATCGACCCTCGAAGCCCGTGGCAGCACGAGTTCGATCTCCCGAATGCCTCGATAACCGAAATCGAGTACTGGCCGCACGGACGCGTCGCAGGCGGCGCGCCTCGTCTCGCCATGTTCAACCGGATTGGCGATGTGCGACACCTGGGCGTAATGGCGAGTGACATCTGACGACATACACGTACAACCCCAAGCGCCCCGCCACACGTCCACTCTCAGCACTCCGCCACCCGGCAGTCAGTGACACCCTTTCCACACCGCGACGAGCGCACTCTTCCCGGCCATTCCTAGCGAAGCCGAGGAATCTAAAGCCCTCGGAAGCAAGACCCCCTCCCTGTCACCCCACAGCGGATAACGGAGCTGGAAAAAGTGGTCGTTGTGCACGATACTACCTATTGGCGGGGCAGACTAGAGCGGCGCACAAGGGTTGGTGGCTCGTAGGGGCGGTTCGCGAACCGCCCGCGGGTTTGGGAGCTACGCTCTACACGTTGATGGTATCGCCGTAGGCGTCCACCCGCGCGTCGATGGCGATGGGCAGCGCCTCTAGCTCAGGGTGGGCGAGCACGCGCTCGATGCAGGCCACGCTGCCGCCGACGAAGGTGTTGTTGAAGTCTATCTCCGTAGCCACGAACCAGGCGCGGTCCTCCGGCCACCAGATGTTGGGGGATCGGTGGAAGAACGACCACTCGTAGAACGACAGTACACCATCCAGCGGGCCGCGGAAGATATAGTACGCCCTACCCAAATATGGGCACTCCAGCTTGGCCGCCCCTCTGTCAAGGCGGGCGTCAAGACCACCATAGCCTTCCCAGACGCCGGAGTAGCAGCATTGGGGTGTGCTCGTGAACTCTTTGAGAACGCCAAGCAGATGCCGGCACTCATCTTCCGGCAGCATGCCATTTCCCGGTCTGGTGCCCCACGACGGATCATCGTATCTCAAAGGATCCAAGTTCGCGATTGGGCTGAATTCCATCTGCGGATGAACGACCTTCCCGTTCCAAGACGCCACTGTGGACCAACTGACTTTACTCCAACTTCTTTCGGCAGCGTTGTATTGTACTGCCGGGTGAAATATGCGCGCGTATGCTTCAAACCCTTCCGGGATGACACATCCCACCAACGTACCGGTTTGCCGAGTCGACCTCTGGAGACGTTCCGCAATCCATCTGGCCGTCGCAACGTCTTTCAGCAGTTCCGCGCCGTCGGGTTGCCTCTTCAGTTGCGGAGCCGGCGCGCCCGCGCCCGACGAGGTGAGCACCGCAACCGGGCCGTAAGGCGCAGCCAACCGGCCCCGCAAGCGGAGTATGATTCTCGTTAGCCAGTCTAGTCGCAATCTGTTACCTCTTGAATGTTTACGGTTGCCCCTGAGGGAGGGCAGGCGATTTCGGTTGCTCCCACGTCAGAGTGTCGCCGCCACCTCAAGAAATCGTGCGTAGCGCCTCTCCAGAAACTCTATCGCCGGCTGCTCCTCAAGTTTCCTGGGAATCAAGATGGACTGTCCGTGCAACCCCTGAATAGCGTGCTGAAGTGTCGGGCCGTCGCTCTCCTCAAGAACGTCGGGACGAACAACGATGATTCCGTCTGGTCGCACGGCCAGAAAGAATCTGTCGAAGGCCGCGTGGTGCAGCCGGCAAAGCGCGATTCCGTTTCGGACGACCGGTTCACCCTCTGGTTCCGAATCCGGCAAGATGTGGGCCGCCTCAAGCAGTTCGCTGTGCCGCAGGCGACAGAGGGCGCACTGATTCCGATAAGCGAGAAGAACCCGCTCGCGGAACGCCCTCTGATGCAGACGGCGACGGGCCAAAGACGTGACGTACCCTCGCCGAACTTCAGCTACGCCGCTTGTGGCCGGTTGAGACTGAGGAAAGAGACCGGCGTGGACTGCGTCATCAACCGCCACCGAAAAGGTGAGTGCCTCGGGTGCGTCACCAGTCACATACACGGGCCACATTGCCAGATATCTGCCAGGAATGATTCCGTGAAAGTACGCCAGCGGCAGGCCATTCTGCAACGCAAACCGCAGCCCGACGTTATCTCGGTGCTGCGGGTTGGTTCCTCGATACCTATATCGCACGAGATTGTCTGATCCAAACGCGTCGTCGTACGGGCCCTTGGGCGATGTCGTAATGGAAAGCGGCACCTGCATCAGCCGCGGCTTGAAGATACCCTGCGGGCCGATGAGCGGCACGCGCTGACCATCGAGCTCAAACCCTCGGGCGAGAACAGCGCGAGGAAGGACGTCCCCATGCATCGAGACCTGCCGACCGAGCCAGTCGAAGGCCGCACCCCTGACTCTCGCGTCGTAAAGCTGGTCAAAATCCATGAGAGAGGCCTCCTTTAGCAGGGTCTGCCCAGATGCGAGTATACACTTTCCATACACGACCGTTGACATTCGCCAATTGCTTGAGATTCTTCGACAGGCTCAGAATGACAATCGAGTCGGGGCGTACGCCACGCAGTCCTGACCCCCCCACTCGCACAACCCTCGCCGAAGGTGCTAGAATCAGTCCGCCGGCCCCACCGCCGGCGCTGTCCAGGTACGGCATACCCGCCCCGAGGTTGATGAGCCAATGCACCGCAGCCGAATCACACTCCAGGTCAACGGCCGCCTGCGCGAGCTGGAGGTCGACCACCGCTGGACACTGCTGCGGACGCTGCGCGACCAGCTCGAACTGACGGGCGCGAAGCGCGGCTGCGACCGCGGCGAGTGCGGCGCGTGTACCGTGCTGCTGGACGGCAAGCCGGTCTACTCGTGCCAGCTCCTCGCGCTGCAAGTGGGCGGCCGCGCGGTCGAGACCGTCGAGAGCCTGGGCAGTGTGGACAACCTGCACCCGCTGCAATCGGCGTTCCTGGCCATGGACGGCGGCCAGTGCGGCTTCTGCACGCCTGGGTTCCTGATGAGCGCGAAAGCGCTGCTCGACGCCAACCCCGCGCCAACCGAAGAGGAGACGCGGGACGCCCTATCCGGCAACATCTGCCGCTGCAACGCCTACGGCCGCATCCTGGCGTCGGTGCGGGAAGCCGCGCGGCTGCTCTCGGAGGCGTAACCGCCCATGGCCTCTTCCAACATCGGCGTCTCCCTGCCCCGGCGCGACCTGCCGGAGAAGCTCACCGGAGAGGCCATTTATACCTCCGACGTCCGGCTGCCCGGTATGCTGCACGGCGCGATACTGCGCAGCCCTTACGCCCACGCGCGCATCATCGCCGTCGACGCCTCCCAAGCGGCCGGGCTTCCCGGCGTGTACGCGGTTCTGACTCCGTTCGACGCGCCGAGCGGCCGCGTGGCCCCCGATATGCCCATTCTGGACACCAAAGCGCGGTTCGTGGGCGACGAGGTGGCCGCGGTCGCCGCTGAGGACGAGGACACCGCGAGGCAGGCGCTGCGACTTATCGAGGTGACCTACGAGCCGCTGCCGTTCGTGACCGACCCCGTGGAGGCGATGAACCCCGGCGCGCCCAGGGTCCACGACGGCAGCAACCTGGTGGGCGGCAAGCCCATTGCGCTGGAGCGCGGCAACGTGGAGGAGGGGTTCGCCCAAGCCGACCGGATCTTCGAGGACGAGTTCGCCACCCAGTCGCACTCCGGCGCGGCCTTGGAGCCGCGGGCCGCGGTCGCCGCGTGGGAGGGCGAGCGCCTCACCGTCTGGAAGTCCAGCCGAGGCATACATGCCGACCGCCTCAGCCTCTCCCTCTCGCTCGGCATCCCCAGGGACAACGTGCGCGTAATAGGCCCCCACATGGGCGCCGGCTATGGCAACAAGGACGAGAGCCGGCTGGCGGCGATAACCGCCTTACTGGCGCGCCGCGCCGGCAGGCCGGTCAAGATCGAGCTTTCGCGCGAAGAGGAGTTCGTCGCGGGCCGCCATCGCCACGCCACCACCACCAGGCTCAGGGTGGGCGTCCGGCATGACGGCACGATAACCGCGGTGCACGCCACCACCATCATGGACACCGGCGCGTACCTCTCCTCCGGACCGGGCGTCATTCGGCGCGCGGGGCAGGGCGCTCTCTACCTCTACCGCTGCGCGAACGCCCGGTACGACGGATACCTGGTCCACACGAACCAGCCCTCCGCCGGCTCCTACCGCGCCTTGGGCGCGCCCCAGGGCCACTTCGCGCTCGAGTCGCTGATGGACAGGGTGGCCGAGGAGTTGGGCATCGACCCGCTGGACTTCCGCCTCAAGAACCACGTCGGCCCCGAGGGCCAGCCTGGAGAGCGTGTCACGCCCCCGACCGAGGTGGTGGACACGCAGCCGGTCGAGGGCGGCGTGCCGTTCTCCAGCAATGGACTGCGCGAGTGCCTGGAAAAGGGGGCGTCGGCCATCGGGTGGCGCGAGCGCCGGACCACGCCGCCGGACGCGCCGGCCGGCGTGAGGCGCGGGATGGGCATGAGCATGTTCGTCTACCGCGGCGGCCCCGGCGGCAGGTCCATCGCCAGGATGAGTCTGGAGCCTGACGGCTCGGTGACGCTGACGACCGGCCTGATGGACGTCGGCGAGGGCAGCCTGACCGTCTTGCCCCAAGTGGCCGCCGAGGCGCTGGGAGTCCCCTACGACCTGGTAAGTGTCGTATCCGGCGACACGCGGCTCACACCGGAGGCGCCCATTACCGCGGGATCCACGGCCACCTTCTCCGGCGGACTCGCCGCCAAGCGCGCCGGCGAGCGTCTGAAGTCACGGATCGTCGAGGCCGCAGCAGCCCAGCTCGAGAGCGCGCCGGAGGACTTCGACATCGTGGACGGGGTCGTGGTTGACGGCACGGGGCAGCGCATGACCCTGGCGCAGGTCGCGCGGCTCCACCCGCAGCGGCAGCTCCGAGTGGAGGCGTCGGTCGATCCGGGCAGCCGCGAATTCGTCGTCAACTCCTTTGGGGCGCACTTCGCGGAGGTGGAGGTCGATACCTACACGGGCGCCGTGAGCGTGCTCAGATTCGTTGCCGCGCACGACTCGGGCCGTATCCTCAACCCCAACATGGCGGTCAACCAGGTGGAGGGCGGCGTCTCCCAGATGCTGGGGTTCACCCTGAGCGAGCAGATGCTCACCGACGCGCGCAACGGCGTGACGCTGAACGCGAGCTTCCTGGAGCACAAGAGCCCCACGATTCTCGACAGCCCGCCCATCGAGGTGATATTCGCCGACGTCGTGGACCCCGTCGGACCGTTCGGCGCGAAGGCGCTCGGCGAGCCGCCGAGCGTAGGCGTCGCCCCGGCCATAGCCAACGCCATCTACGACGCCATCGGCGTCCGGGTGCGCGAGCTTCCCATCACCCCCGACGTCATCCTGAACGAGCTTACTCTGCGGGAATGACAGGCTCGGGTGTTGGCGTGGCCTGTGGGTCGGCAGGCTCGCCTGGCATATTGGCGTGGACGTACTTCCACTCCGATGCGAAGTAATCGACCAGATAGTCGCCTTCCGTATGCAGGCTTTGCGTGTATCGCACGCGGATTGTATAGGGCCCCGGACGGATTCCATAAAGCGCTTCGCTCGTATACGTGTCACCGCTGCCCGTGCCCGTTATCCCCGCATTGGCCTCGTGGGGCTCGCGCCACTCCCCGGTGCTGCCGTCCCAGAGCTGGACCTGTCCATGGTTGAAAACGAAGGTGCCAACCGCATCGCTTTCTGTCCACTCCAGCGTCAGCTTCGGCACGACGGAGCCATCCCTGGAACTTGTCCCCGCAGTCGCGGTAAGGTCCAGCACCTCCGGAACCCATGGTCTCGGGCCCGGGGTGGGCGGCGCCGGTCCTTCAGACCGTATGCGCAACATGAGCGTGTCACCCGCCCGCCACGGCTGGCTGGGCACCCTCCAGTTCAGCCTTCCGGCGTCGCGGTCGATTGACGCTTCCGCGGCGGGCAGCGTGAGACGCACCGACCCGTCCAGATCGACTATATCGATGTCGTAGCTTGCGAGGGGCGTGTAAGGCTCCAGGCTCATGCTGATTGTTCCCTGCCGCCAAATCAGGCCGTTGATGCTTGTGTGCAGCCGCCCTGTCGGAATGGCCACAGGCCGTAGGGATCCCCCTTCTTCGGAGTATCCCGAGCCGTTCCCCAGCGCAGCCGGGTCGAAGAACGCCTCGTGGACCGTGCCCTCTATGGAGGCTTCCACTGAAATCGCCCACTTTTCGTATTGGGCCAGAACAAACCCGTTCGGCTTGAAGTCGGAACACAGTCTGACGACGGGCTGATCGTAGTATCGGTCCACTCTGTATTCACCGAACGGCAGCGGCCTCAAAGCCGTGAGCAGCTCGAAGTATCCATCGCCCTCGATGTCATGCTCGTCAAACTTGACGAGCTCGAAGACGTCGGCATCAGGCCCCTCCAGCCAGATGTTTTCGAAAGCGAGGACTCCGCCCCCAAACTCGAAAGGGAGCACCTCGGCCCCAAAATGGTTGATCCTGTCTACTGCCGTCCCCGATGGCAGGCCTGACGGCATTGCGCTCTCGACCCGATAGGGTCTCAGGGGCTCCTGGCTTCTACGTGCGTCCGCCTCATGGCCCAGAACGAGGTCTATGCACCGCTCGTAGTCTGGATTGTCCTTCCCTTTCTCCAGCAAGGCGCTGAATTCCGCCAACCTCGAACGTAGATCGGCAAGCGATATGACGACAGGCGTCGGCCCTTCCCTGGATGGGCCCGACTCTGAGACGAACCGGGGTGCGCTCCCGTCGCCGGTCAAAGGCACATTGTCCCCATACTCTTGCTCCAGCCACCAGAGCCTGCCGAATGTCGCGGGAGGAGGAACGAAGTCCTCTTCTACGCTCGGGAGCCAGGATCGCTCATACTCCTGGGGACTTTCGACATAGTAGCGGCCATAGCCCCTGCCCCTGTCGGTAAAGGTCAGGTCCACTATTTCATGCTCGTCCCGCTTGAGGAACAGCACAGCCAATCTGTCGTCCCAGAGTGGACTTCGCCACGACCACCATTCGGCGGCGTTGAGACGAGCCTCCTCTTCGAGGTGGAAGAGGCGCAAGAGTCTATCGTCATCCAGATACGTGTCGCTCATCGGTATCTCTACGGTTAGCTCTGCGGGCCCCGTCCCTTTCAGGTACTCCACAACTTCGAAGTGCAACTCCAGCGTGGCTACGCATAGTGGGGCGGGGGTCTTCTGGTCGGGAAGCATCGTATATCCGGGGATCCAGACGTCGTGTAGGTCGATACTCGCCGTTCTGGTCGACACCGACGCCAGGGATGCCCGGACGACGAATTCCGATTCGAAGATCAAGCTCTCCAGTGATGGAGTCTTGTATGGTAATCGGGAAACTGCGGGCACGGGCCGCGGTTCGGGTATCCACCAGTTCGGACCGGGCTCCTCGGGGCAGCCGGAGGGGCCTGGCATGGGTGTGGTTGTCGGCGTCGGTGTCGCGGTTGGCGCCATCGGCGGTAGTGGGGTAGCTCTCGGTGTGACGGTAGCCGCGACCGTCGGCGCCTGTGTGGCGGTCGGTGTGGCGGTTGGCGGTGCCGACGGTGCGGCGTAAGGGGTAGGCGTTGCGAGAGCCGCGATGGGCGACAGCGGGGTGGCGGTCGGCGGCGGAGTCGACTCCCCGCAAGCCACTACCGCCAGAAGCAGCACGAAACCCAGCGTCAACCCAATCGAATAGCTGATGCGCCTCTTGCTGTTGTGAAACATGGCTCGCCCTTTCCGAACGGAACGGTCGTCCGCATGGGTGACATTGAAGGTCATGTACCAGACTCTGCCCTCGCGTATCATCCCACATATAGAGATTGCCTTTCAACACGGACGTATCTGGCGTCAAGGTCTTTCGGTCGTTTGGGAAATACATTAGACTGGGGTCATGGATGTAAAGGAGAGCGAGTGAACCCCTTCCGATTCGTGGATGCCATGTCGCCCGAACACGCCGTCTCTGTGCTTGAGGCCGATCCATCCGGCGCGAGGCCGCTCGCGGGCGGCACAGACCTGATGGGCGAGGTGAAGGAGGGGGTCGTGGAGCCGGCGACGCTTGTAAGCCTTGGCTCGCTGGCGGCCATGTCGGGCGTCGAACACACCGCGGACGGCTTGACCGTGGGCGCGATGACCACGCTAGCCGAGCTGGAGCGCGACGAGGCAATAGCGCGCGACTATCCCGCGCTGGCGCAGGCGGTCGCCTCGGTCGCCACGCCCCAGATTCGCAACGTCGGCACCCTGGGCGGCAACCTGTGCCAGAGGCCGCGCTGCTGGTACTACCGCAGCACGCTGTTCGACTGCCGCAAGAAGGGCGGCGCTATCTGCTTCGCGGTAAACGGAAGCAGCAAGTACCACGCAATCCTGGGCGGCGTGGACTGCTACATCGTCCACCCGTCGGACCTCGCCCCCGTCCTCGTCGCTCTCGGCGCCGACGCGACCATAGCAAGCCCGCGCAGAACCAGGACTCTCCCGCTGGAGGAGTTCTTCGTGGGGCCGGACCGCGACATCGAGGCGGAGACCGTGCTGGAGGCCGGCGAGCTGCTGACGCGGGTATCCGTCCCCAGGCCCACGTCGGGCCAGCGCAGCGTCTACCTGAAGGCGAGGGAGCGCCGGACTCATGACTTCGCGCTCGCCAGCGTCGCCGCCAGCCTGCGCGTGTCCGGCGGTGTCGTCGAACACGCTTCGCTGGTGCTCGGCGGCGTCGCCCCGACGCCCTGGCGCGCGTCGGATGCCGAGGACGCGCTGCGCGGCGTGCCCGTCGCCGATGTAGACGCGGAGGCGGTTGGACGGCTGGCCGTCGACGGCGCGCGCCCGCTGCGGGACAACCACTTCAAGGTACGTCTCGCCGCCTCGCTCGTGCGCCGCGCGGTTGGCACCCTCCTCGGCCACGCGGCCGGCAACTGAGCCGCATACCACTCCTCGACAAGGTCACCGTCACCCAAGGCACGTAGGTGGTCCTTGCGTCGTAGTATCCTGTAGCCTACAATTGCGTCATGTTAGAGATTCGCCAGACCGAGATTTACGCACGCTGGTTTCGGCGAATTCGGGATAGGCAGGCGAGGGTGCGAATCGACAGCCGCATCCGTCGGCTTTCCCTGGGCAACCCCGGCGACGTTAGGCCGGTCGGCGGAGGAGTATCCGAGATCCGCATCGACTACGGCCCAGAATACCGATTGTACTTCACACGGCGTGGTGATGCGCTGGTTATCCTCCTGGCCAGGGGCGACAAGGATAGTCAAGAGCGGGACATTAGGAGGGCGTTGGAGTTGGCCAGAGGATTGTAGGAGGCACCGGCTATGGCAAAGACGAAGACCCGGCCTTGGGATCCGGCGGAGCATCTCGAGACCGAGGAGGACATGGCCGCCTATCTGAACGTCGCACTGGATGAGGGCGACCTGGGCCTGATTTTGGCAGCGCTTGGGGACATCGCCCGCGCCCAGCGAATGGCACGGGTGGCGCAGGAGACGGGACTGGGCAGGGAAAGCCTGTACAAGTCGCTCTCCGCCGGCGGCAACCCGGAATTCGCAACTGTGCTCAAGGTGATGCACGCCCTGGGGCTGCGTCTTCAGGTCGCCGCCGTGCCGGGAGTGAACGACGGGCAGGAGTGAACGCGAACATGGTCAGACTTGCCTTCGCGACCGCCGTACTCGCCGCCGTCTGCCCTGTCATGCCTCGGAGGTCCCGAAGAGGTCAGGATGGGCACCGAAGGGGCTTACGAGCCCTACAATTTCATCAACGACGCCGGCGAAATCGACGGGTTCGAGCGCGAACTGTGCGACGAGCTGTGCAGCCGGGCCGACCTCGAGTGCACGTGGGTGACCAACGACTGGGACACCATCATACCCAACCTCGTGGACGGCAACTACGACACCATCATGGCCGGGATGAGCATCACCGGAGAACGTGACGAGATCATCGACTTCACGCAGCCCTACATCCCACCTATACCGTCGGTCTACGTCGCCCTGGACGGCGTCGGCGACGACGCGATCGACGGCACGGTCGCCGCCCAGGTGGCCACCATCCACGCCGACCACCAGTCCGCGTCGGGCGCGACGCTCGTCGAGTACGAACTGGCCGATCAGGTCATCGAAGCCGTGCTGAACGGCGAGGCGGATGCCGCCCTCGTGGAACGCGAGTTTGCCCACGAGAACATCGCCGCGAACGCCGGCAAGCTCGCCGTCGTCGGCCCCGACGTGACACTCGACTCCGGCATAGGCATAGACGTCCGCGAGGACGACTCCGACCTGAAGGAGAAGCTGGACGGTGCCATAGCCGCCATGAAGGAGGACGGCTCGTTGAACGCCCTCATCAGAAAGTGGTTCGACGAAGACGCCGACACGTTCTAACCGCCGCATCCTTTGCCGAAGGAGTTGCAACCGTGAACATATTCGACTACATGGACGAGTACGACTACGAACAACTCGCGATGTACACCGACAAGCAATCAGGCCTCAGGGCCCTGATCTGTATCCACGACACCACGCTCGGCCCCGCTTGCGGCGGCACCCGCATGTGGCCCTTCGCCACCGAGCAGGAAGCGATCGTCGACGTCCTCCGGCTGGCCCGCGCCATGACCTACAAGTCGGCCCTCGCCGGACTCGACCTCGGCGGCGGCAAGGCGCTCATCATCGGCGACCCGCGCACCGACAAGACCGAGGCGCTGTTCCGCGCCCACGGCCGGTTCGTCAACACGCTGGGCGGAAGGTTCCTGACCACCGAGGACGTGGGGACGCTGGTCGAAGACATGGTCCACGTCCGCAAGGAGACCCCCTACGCGGCCGGCCTGCCCGAATCCATGGGCGGGCTGGGCGGCGCCGAGGTGATCACCGGATACGGCCTGTATAGGGGTGCCCAGGCGTGCTGCGGCGAGGTGTTCGGCTCTGATTCCCTGGAAGGCCGAACCGTGGCTATCCAGGGGTTCGGCAAGGTCGCCCACAGCTTCGCCCGGTACCTGGTCGAGCACGGCGCCAACATCATCGCCTCTGACATCAACGAGAGCCGCATCGCACTGGCGGCCGAGATGGGCGCCGCCATCGTCGTCCCGGAGGACATCTACGACGTGGAGTGCGACATCTTCTCCCCGTGCGCCCTCGGCGGCGTGCTCAACAGCGACACCATACCCCGCCTCAGGGCGCCCATAGTGGCCGGGGCCGCAAACAACCAGCTTCTCGAAGACCGCCACGCCGCGGAGCTGCAAAACGCCGGCATTCTCTACGCCCCCGACTTCGCCATCAACCCCGGCGGTATCATAACCGTCGTCTGCGAGATGGCCGGTTACGGCCGGGACGCCGCGCTCGACATGACCTCCCGGGTGTACCAGACGATTTCGGAAGTCATAGCCCGCTCGAAGTCGGACCGCGTCACCACCGCCGAGGCGGCCAACCGCCTGGCCGAGGCGAGGATCAGCAGCGTGCGAAACGTGAAGAGCGTCTACGCCGGCGACGGGCCACGCAAAGGCTGACCCGCGCCTCACCGTTAACGCCGTGCGTGCCGCTGGTAGGGGCGGGTTTGTAACCCGCCCGGGGTGCGCCGCCCGCTACCCCAGCGTCACTTCCACCAGGCAGCTCCCCCGCACCCAGTCCTCCACGTCCTCCATGGGCTGGCCCTGCCTGAACGCCGAAGCCTCCTTCAGCCTCGTGAGCACCCTCCGGCGCTCGCCCTCCTCGGTGATGGGCCGCGCTGTGGCCGCCACGTCCGCCTGGATCGTCTGCTTCAGATGGTAGGTGAACTCCGGGTTCGCCACGAGATTCGCGTACCAGCTCCGCCGCCCCGGAGACGCCGCCAGCAGCACCATGCCGTCCACGTAGTGCGACCATATCTCGATGCGCCGGGCCTCGCCGGTCTTCCGGCCCGTAGTCGTGATGTCGATGGTCATGTCGACACTCAGCGCGCCCCTGATGTCCTCATCCATAGTCATCCTCCATATTCCGTTCCGTCGGAAGCATTCTCGCTGGCTTCCTGATACGCCTCTTCTATCACTGTCAAGATGCTGTCCAGCTTTTCCGCAGTATTGGTTGTGGACAACCTGCGGTGTCGAACGCCTGCGGGGGACGTGACAGGGCCTATCAGCTTGTCGATGCGTTTCAGCGCCTCAGGGGCATACTTCTCCCAGCCCTGCCACGTAGTTATCGATGCGAGCCCCCCTCTGTACAGCAAACTGTTGAACGACACCAGCTTGTCGGTACTCCCCGGTATCCGGAGCTCTAGGCGTACATAGCGGCTCCCGTCCCCCCTGATGTAGGTGAACAGTTCGGCAAGATTTCGACTCTCCAGGTCGCGCGCGCATTTGTAGAGACGCTGCAACCCCTGCTGGTGCTTCTCCTCCACACTGGCGAAGCTCTCCTCGAAGGCCTCCCTGCCGGGCACAACCTGCGTTCCCCTAGCTTCCTGCTCCCGCGCTCTCGCTTCCTGCTCCCGCCTCCCAAGTCGAGTCTGGTAGTCCGACGCTTCCGGGAGAGGAATCACCACGCTTGTCTCGATGAGCAATTCCTCCCCATTTCTGTGCGGCTGCAACCTGATGCACTTGATTTCCCGACCAGCGTCCCTCAACCAGGACTCGTTCAGCCACATCACACAAGTTTTCAGTTCTTTGCCAAAGTTCTCGGACACCAGAATCAATCTGGGCACTTTCGTAAGGACAGCTTCGCTGTCGGGCTCCGCGATTCCAATATGTTCCTGAATCCTACTCTCGGCGTCGTCTTCTTCTTGGGCTCTCCCATCCTCGCCGGCTCGCTTGTCGAGATAGGCCTGGAAGGTGTCCACGGCTTGCTGGTACGTCATGTTGGCAACCATCGCGGCATATCGCAGAGCCTGGAGTTCCATATGCCTTCCAGTCTCTCCACGCTTCAACTCGACCACCACCAGCCGCCCACTGGCGTCCAGACCAAGCAGATCAATCCTACGATTCGAGTCCTCCCAATCCCCGAACTCCTCCGCAATGATTAAGAGCCCTTCCTCGAGCACTTCAGGCTGGTCCCGCAAAATGCGTTGCAGATCGGCGCGTTCCAACACGCCTTCTTCACCGAACGTAGTGCGGTCAACTTCGGCTAACCCACCCTTGCCATTTACCAGCTTGTAAATTGCCATACCTGTTCTCTCCAAGCGATTTCGAGCGTAGTCCGGAAAAGTCCGAAGCTCTCCCCCCGCTAGTTGTACCACCCGCCCCGCCAGCCCGACAACCCTCGACTCCCCCCACAAACCCTACCGCCCCACCCATGTACAATAGCCCAAATGGAAACAAACGCACACCTCTCCGCCGTCATCATGGTGCAGGGCACCTCGTCTCACGTGGGCAAGTCCGTCCTCGCCACCGCGCTCTGCCGCATCTTCGCGCAGGACGGTCTGCGCGTCGCCCCGTTCAAGGCGCAGAACATGTCACTGAACTCCTACGCGACCCTCGACGGCGCCGAGATCGGCCGCTCCCAGGCGGTGCAGGCCGCCGCGGCGTTCGCGGCCCCGCGGGCGGAGATGAACCCCGTGCTGATCAAACCGGAGGGCGGGACACGCTCCCAGGTCGTTCTGATGGGGCAACCCCTGGCGGCGGCTTCGGTCCGCGAGTACCACGAAATGAAGCCGGCCGTCTGGGAGGCGGTTACCTCGGCGCTGGCCAGGCTTCGGGCGGACTACGACGTGGTGGTGATCGAGGGGGCCGGCAGTCCCGCCGAAATCAACCTCAAGCAGCACGACATCGTCAACATGCGGGTGGCCCTGCACGCCCAGGCCCCCGTCCTGTTGGTGGGCGACATAGACCGCGGCGGCGTGTTCGCCCAGCTCGTGGGCACCATGGTGCTGCTCGAGCCCGAGGAGCGGGCGCTGGTCAAGGGCCACGTAATCAACAAGTTCCGGGGCGACCCGTCCCTCCTCGGAACGGGGCTCGACTTCCTCCGCGAGCGCACCGGCGTGCCGGTCGCGGGAGTGATACCGCACTTTACCGACATCCACATAGCCGAGGAGGACTCCCTGGGCCTCGACCCCAAACGCCGCAACCGTGGCGAAGCGGCGGTGGACGTCGCGGTCATTCGCCTGCCCCACGTCGCCAACTTCGACGACTTCGATCCGCTGCACCACGAGCCCGCCGCCGGCGTGCGCTACGTGGGGCGGGCCGATGACCTCGGCAACCCCGACCTTGTCGTCATCCCAGGCAGCAAGACGACCGTCGCCGACCTGGACTGGCTGCGCGCGAACGGTCTCGCCGAGCGCATACTGGCCCTGCGCCGGAGCGGCGTGCCGGTCATCGGCATCTGCGCCGGCTACCAGATGCTGGGCGACGCGCTCCTGGACCCGGACGGCGTGGAGTCGCCCAGGGCCGAGACCCAGGGCCTGGGGCTGCTGCCGACCTCCACCACCTTCATGGAGCACAAGTCGACGCACCAGGTGAGAGCGCGAGTGGCCGGGAGTCACGGCCTATTGCGCGGTTGCCGGGGCGCGGAGGTCACCGCGTACGAGATACACATGGGCGTCACGTCCCACGAGCGCCTGCCGCACCCGTTCGTCGTGGAGTCCCGCTCTGGCCGGCGGGTGAGCCTGCCCGACGGCGCGATGGACGACGAAGGCCTCACGCTCGGAACGTACCTTCACGGCCTCTTCCACAACCGCGCCGTCCGCCGGTCGATACTGGAGTGCGCCGCGCGGCGAAGAGGCGTAGACCTGCCGCCCGCCGGCGACGACGTGGAGCCGAGCGCCGAGTACGACAAGCTGGCGGCGCTGGTGCGCGAGCACCTCGACATGGAGCACGTCTACCGAGTCACCGGCCTGGCGCGCTAACCGCGCCGGACCGCGCCCGCGCGCAGCAGACGCCCGGAACCGTGCCCGCGGCCATCCGCCGCCCGTCCCGTCATTCCGGCCCCCGAGCGGAATCCACGAGGGCGAGCCGTGTCCACGCCATTCCGAACATTGCCTCTCCGTGTCATTCCGAGCGTAGCCGAGGAATCTAGCGCCCTGACCGCCCCGGCAGAGCCCGCCACACTTGCACAATCTGAAAGTGCTACTTGCACTTTGTGCAGACCGCCGGTATCTTAGCGACTATGATCGAGCGAGAGATTACCGGCCGCCTGACGGCGCTATTCCGACAATACCCATTCGTGACCGTGACCGGGCCGCGCCAGTCCGGCAAGACGACGCTCTGCCGCTCGACCTTCCCGAGTTTGAATTATGTCAACCTTGAAGCGCCCGACCAGCGGGACTTCGCCGAGACCGACCCCCGTGGCTTTCTCTCGCAGCTTGGAGAGGGCGCCATCATCGACGAGGTGCAGCATGTTCCGGCGCTCCTCTCCTATCTCCAGGTGCTCGCCGACGAAATTGGCCGCAACAGCCTTTTCGTGCTCACCGGCAGCGAGCAGTTCAGCCTCTCCCGCGCCATCAGCCAGTCCCTCGCCGGTCGCACGGCGCTGCTCCGGCTGCTGCCGTTCTCTCTCGCCGAACGGCAGCGTATGGGCGCGAGCGACTCGATAGACGACATCATCTACTCCGGATTCTATCCCCGGATTCTCGACCACGAACTCGACCCGCGACAGGCGCTCGGCGACTACTTCGAGACCTACGTCGAGCGTGACGTGCGCCGGCTGGGCGAGATTCGCAACCTGTCGAGCTTCCGGCGATTCGTGCGCCTGTGCGCGGGCCGGGTCGGGCAGTTGGTCAACCTCAGCTCACTGGGTTCGGACGCCGGCGTGTCCCACACGACCGCGCGGGAGTGGCTCACCGTGCTGGAGGCCAGCTACGTCATCTTCCAGCTTCCGCCGTTTCACGCCAACATCCGAAAGCGGCTGGTCAAGTCCCCCAAGTTCTACTTCTACGACGTCGGGCTGGCCAGCTATCTCGTAGGCATCCAGAATGCGGACCAGGTAACCACTCACCCCCTTCGCGGAGCGCTGTTCGAGAACCTGGTGGTCGCGGAGGCGCTGAAGCACCGCTTCAACCGCGGACGCGACTTCAATCTCAGCTTCTTCCGGGATTCGAGAGGGCTGGAGTGCGACCTCTTGTACGAGACGGGACGAGGAATCCACGCTATCGAGGTCAAGTCCGGCGCGACGGTCGCCTCCGACTACTTCGTTTCGCTCAACAGGGTTGCCGAGCTGGTCCCGGCCATCTCGGCCAGGACGGTCGTATACGGCGGCGCTGATCGTCAATCCCGAAGCGATTCCGAAGTCGTGCCCCTGTCCGAACTCAGCGCGGCCCTCGAACGCTCCGAGGCCGGCTAAGCGGGATAGCGAACGCACCGCCGGCCCGTTCCGCGGCCTACCGCCAGTAGTAGCGCCTACGCGCACAGGCATTCACTTTAGCGATCAGGAATGCGGCGGATGAGCGCCCGAAGCAACCTGAGATCCTCGAGAGCTTCTTTCCCAAGCGTCTTCCCGCGTGCTTCCAGGGATTCACGGTAATCGCTCAAGGACGTCAACAGATCTTGAATTGCCTCATCGAGTGAGGCTCCCACCCCATACTCCTGAACTGTCATGTGGGTGCTCGCCAGCACTTCCCTGCGAGAGGTCTGCACAATCACGGCCAGGTCAGTAGCCAATTCCCAACAACTGTCCCAAGAAGCCTGTGCCGGAATGATGTATGGACCTTCAGTGCTCATTGCCGCTTCATTCCCAGCGCCCCATCCCCGCTACCCCACCGTCCCTCGCGCTCCCGCTCCACCAGCTCCCAGTCGTAGCCCAGCCCGGGCTCCGTCGGCGCGTGGACCAGGCCGTCGCCGTCCACCTCGATGTC
This sequence comes from Dehalococcoidia bacterium, assembly GCA_965226695.1. GTDB lineage: Bacteria > Chloroflexota > Dehalococcoidia > Lucifugimonadales > CATOSD01 > CATOSD01. The sequence continues at coordinate 383,852 of OZ245405.1, read as the reverse complement.
TTCCACCAGGGCGTACTTGTTCGCGCCGGTCGCCGGGAACACCTCGTAGAACTCGCAGTTGTGCACCGCCATGGTCACGTGCAGGTTCGCCACGTTGTTCAGCGAGTTGCCGCCGTGGTGAATCTCGCACTTCATCCCGAACGCCTCCGCGAGGTGAGCTATCTTCACCAGCGGCGTGATCCCCCCGGTGACGGCCACGTCGCCGCGCAGGATGTCCGTCGCGTAGCTCTGAATCCACTGCGCCATGCCGTACAGCCGCCCCGGAGCGTACTCGGTAGACATGATCGGAATGTCCAGCTTGCTCTTGAGCTTCACGTAGTTGTAGATGTCCTCCTCAGCCAGAGGGTCCTCGTACCAGTAGTAGTCCAGCTCCTCGATAGCGCGGCCCACGCGCAGCGCATCCTCGTAGTTGTACGCCCACATCGAATCGAGCATCAGTATCATGTCGTCGCCGACCGCCTGCCGGACCCTGTCGCATATCTCGACGTCACTCTTGGGGTCGCCGTGCGGATGAATCTTGTGCGCCGTCCAGCCCATGTCCTGGAAACGCAGCGCCTCTTCCGCGTACTCCTCCGACGTGGCGTGCCACGCGGTGCTCGAGTAGGCGGGCACGCTCTCCCGGCACGTGCCGAGCAGCCTGTGGACGGGCAGGCCCGCCACCTTGCCGGCGATGTCCCACAGCGCGACGTCGACCGCGCCTATGGCGTTGGTGGACACCGACCGGTTTTCCTTCCACATCTCACGCCAGATCGCGCCGATATCCAGGGGGTTGCGACCCAGCAGGCTGGGCTTCACGATCTCCATCAGCGGACCGGCGTAGGCGTCGGCCCCTTGACGGGACGAGCCAAGAAACGCGTGGCCCTCCACGCCCTCGTCCGTGCGCACCGTCAGCACGCCAAGCAGTTTCCTGCCGCCGAACGCCGTCCCCACGCCCGTCTTCCACGGCGCGAAATTCCAGCGAAACAGCGTCACCGTAATGTCGTCGATCTTCACCATGCCCCTCCTGTAGCCAGACTAGCCTCGGCCCGCATCGTAGCACACGAATCTCAGGAGTATGGTAGAACGCATGCTCACGGCGGACCTGCGCCTAACCATGTCGTCTACACATGGTTCACAAGGCTAGGGATAAGCGGTCTCGCAGTTGTCTGAAGGTGTTGATGAGTAGTACCATGACGTAACAGTGCAATTATCCTCCTGCCGGCACTTCGCCAAGCATGTGTCGGTCGCTGTAACTGCCGCCCTGCCCACTATCATCTTGGCAGTGCGCCTAAAGCAATCGGTTTGGTAGGGTCGAGCACCCTTCGTCATTGACAACACGGTCTAACAGCTGAAGATAGACGTAAGCCCGTCACACCGATGTCCTCCAAAGGGCTTCGATGACTTCGAGCAGATGTGCACTACTCCAATTGGGCAAGGCCTAGACGTCTCGGTGAATGAATGGGCGGACGACAGGTGCGACCAAATTGACACGCCGATAAAAGAGTGCGGATTTGGGGCCACTACGCTGAGGACTATAGCGTCTTTGACCCTAGTAAGGTCGTAGTCACACAGTCCCATCGCGCTGGTGGTGGCTACGTGCATTCCCGGCAGTGTTGGCAATCTCCTTCCTCACTAAGGGATGATGAGAAGTCTCCCCTCACCATTACCTGGTTGATAGTTCCGCGGCTGGAAACTGAACGACCCATCATAACGTCGGAGATATTGGACTACGCTATCGGTCAGAGACAGACTCCCTATGCACATGAGGGCAGATAGACTTCAAGATCGAATGGCTAGTGAAACCAATGAGGCTGGGGAAATCGTAGAAATGTTTGTTCGCTCGTCCGAATTCCTTGGGTTTCCACTTTCCTCCAACGTTCTGAACGCGATGGCGTGGTCAGAGGCTACGTCACCTACCGAAGTATCGTACTTGCTGCGATACTTGGTGGCAGAGGGCCTGTTACGATTCTCCGGGGAATATTTTGGAGAGGATGGATTTCTGCCCTTTGCCGGATACGAAGTCACGGTCACTGGTCATTCAAGGATAGCTGACCAAGAAGCCAAGATCGTATCGTCTCAGGCTTTTGTGGCGATGTGGTTTGACGACTCTGTAACTGGCGCATACGAGGAAGGAATTGTGCCTGCGATCCGAGCATCCGGATTTGAACCCAAGAGAATAGACCGAGACCAGTCCGTCGACAAAATTGACGACGCCATCATCGCCGAGTTAAAGCGGTCCCGATTTCTCATAGCGGACTTCACGCACGGCAAAGAGGCGCAAGAGGTGGTGTTTACTATGAAGCTGGATTCGCCCACGGCCTGGGTATCCCCGTCATATTCACCTGCCGCAAGGACAAGATAGACGAACTTCACTTTGACACTCGCCAATACGCTCACATCGTATGGGACTCGCCAAAGGAGTTGCGCACTCTATTGCGAGACAGAATCTTGGCGCGGATTGGGGAAGGGCCAAACGCGACGTGATAAGCGTTGCTCGCTTGAGCGCGACTGAGGCTATGCAAAGGTAGCCGGTTGGCCTCCGCCCTGCCCAGTGCCACCGCACACCAATTCCTCGGCCCCAAACCACCCGCACCCTCACACCTGAAGGCCAAAACACTGCCCCAAAACCGCGCAATCGAGTCCCACCAGCGACACGTAAGTTACCCAAAGCTGGCCCATAGACGCCACAAAACATACCTGTTTCGTCTCAGCCCTAGCGACCGTCGAGTAGTATGCGATAGCCCTGTCGGCCCTCCCAACCCCTCTTGATTCTCACGCACATCCGTGCTACTCTCCGCCCTGTGAACAACCGACCCCGCAACCCAAAAGGCCCTTCCCACTTGAATGGGGAAGGCCTGGGACTGGCCCACAGCACTGATACGCCGAAGGGCGTAGAACTGCATTAGGCTGTCGAACAGATTGCACATTCCATCTCATTCAGCCCCAAACCGTCGCATCCGTTGTCTCACGGAGTGTCGCAAGTCGCCAGTGACTCCCAGCTATGGGATGACACAGAATGTCCCAGAATGACACACATTTCGCCGAAACTTCTCCCCCGCAGGAGCTCTCGGCCCTTCCACACCCGCACCACCCGGCCACTGACTACTGACCACTGATAAACTGACAATACTACCCTACCCTAGGGCCCACACCATGCAATTCGACGTCGAAACCAACCTCGCCGCCACCGACCGCTCCGTCTCCTCGCTGGAACGCCCACGCACATCCGTGCTACTCTCCGCCCTGTGAACAACCGACCCCGCAACCCAAAAGGCCCTTCCCACTTGAATGGGGAAGGCCAGGGATGGCCCCGTACTCGATACGGGAACGGGGCGTAAAGATTACGACGGTGTGATCCCCCGTCCCACTTCTGCTGACGTGGGAGTTCGGCGGTGACGTGAGCTGGGTCGATCGCATTCAGTCCCAAACGCCGTCGCATCCGCGTCTTTCGCTCACCGCAAGTCGCCAGGACTCCCAGCTATACTGGGACAGAATGGGCCGAATGCGCGGTCACATTTCGCTGGAGAAACTGGGTCTCCCAGGCTAGCGCTGCACCTGGCCCACCCGGACGAGCCCGGGCCGGACGAGGAGGCCTGTATGCCGCCTCGACGGACCGCAGGGCATTCACCGTCGGCAGCAGCTCCTGGGACAGGGCGGCTGCCGACCGGCGCCCACCCGAACGTCGCCGCAGCGTCGACGAAGCCACCTTCGCCGCGTTCGACGGACGGCGAATCGGTCGACCCCAGACTGACCCGCCGCCATTGCCGCCTTCGCCGTCGCCAACAACGCAGATGGCAAGTACCCGCCTACGAAGTAGCCCCCACCGCTTGCAGGCGCGAGCTGGTGATATCTAAAGCGCCTGCTAGCAAAGCACCAACACCGCTTGAAAGCGTATGATAAGTGGTAGAAAAGCCACCGCGGCAACTCCCTACGAGATAAGAAGTATATGAACGCACGTATGAAATATATGCTGGCCGTCATCTTCGCCGCGCTGACCCTGGTGGCGCTTGCGGCGTGCGGCCAGGAGGAATCACCCACCCCTACGCCGGAACCCACGTCTACCGCGACACCGGCGCCGCCAGCGCCCACCGCGACGCCAGAGCCTACCGCAACCGCTATGCCGGAGCCGACTCCCACGGCAACCGCGACTGCGAGGCCGGAACCCACCGCGACGCCCCAGCCTACCGCGACCTCCATGCCGCAGCCCACCGCGACCGCGACGCCGCAGCCCACGGCCACCGCCATGCCGACAGCCACGCCACCCCGTCCCGCGCCCACGCCCACGCCTACGCCGACGGCAGTTCCCACGCCAGGTCCCAACGCCCACGCCCGAACCGACTCCGGCCCCCCTGGCCTTCGACCCATCGGTGGTCCGGGGCACGCTCTCCAACGGCCTGAGCTACTACATCAGGCACAATGAGGAGCCGCGCGGCAGGGCGCAGATCGCGCTGGCGGTGAGGGCCGGCTCCGTCCAAGAGGAGGACGACCAGCAGGGCTTGGCCCACTTAGTGGAGCACATGGCCTTCAACGGCACCGAGCGCTTCGCCAAGCAGGAGATCGTCGAATACCTCGAGTCCATCGGCAGCACCTTCGGCGCCGACCTTAACGCCCGGACCGGCTTCGACGACACCCTGTACTTTCTGGAAATTCCGACCGACGATCCCGAAATCACCGAGACCGCCTTCCAGATTCTTAGCGACTGGGCCTTCTCGATAGCGTTCGACCCGGTAGAAGTCGAGCTTGAGCGTGGCGTGGTGCTGGAGGAGTGGCGCCTCTACCAGGGATTCGACTCGCGCCTCCAGCAAAACCTGCTCAACCTCCTCTTCGGCTCCTCGCTCTACGCCAGCCGCGCCCCCATCGGCCGCACCGAGATCATCGAGAACGCGCCCGTGGAGAGCCTGCGCGCTTACTACGAGCGCTGGTACAGGCCCGATCTGATGGCCGTCGTCGCCGTGGGCGACTTCGACGTGGAGACGATCGAGGCCAAGATAAAGCAGCACTTCGCGCCGCCGCCTGAGGGCGAGGCCGCACAGGAGCGCGCCGCCGCCGGACAACCCACCGACAGGCCGCGCGTCGAAGTCCCCGGCCACGAGACCCCTCTCATCGAGGTGTTCACCGACACCGAATCGCCCGCCACCCAGTTCGTGCTCATCCGCAAGCTCGCCCCCGAAACCGGCCGCGACCTTGCCGCGTTCAGGCGCACCGTCGTGGAGAAGCTCGCGTACTTAATGCTCAACTCGCGGCTGTTCGAGCGCGGCCAGTCCGCCGACCCGCCATACCTCACCGCCAGCGCCGGACGCTCCAACTACGTCTATACGCTGGACATCACCACGTTCTCGTCGTGGGTAGAGACGGACGGCGTCGAGGCCGGCTTGGCGGCCGTGCTCGAGGAGATTCAGCGCGTCCACCAGCACGGCTTCACGGATGGAGAGCTGGAGCGCGAGAAGAGCAACCTGCTCAGCTCGGTCGAGAGCCAGTACAAGCAGCGTGACCAGACGCCCTCGACCGATCTGGCCGACGACTACACCGACCACTTCTTCATGGGATCGCCCGCCCCCGGCATCGAGGCCGAGTGGGAGCTGTACCAGCAGCTCCTGCCGCAGATCTCGCTGGCCGACTTCGCGGACGTGGCGCAGTCCTGGGCACAGACAGAGGACCTTGCCCTCCTGGTGGTGCGGCCCGAAGAGACCGACGCCGCCGGCTCCGACAGCGATCTCGGCGCGGCGCTGCTGACGCAGCTCCAGACGGCCCACGCGCTGGCGGTGGAGCCCTACGCGGACGACCTGGGCGACGTTCCCCTGCTGGCGAACCTGCCCCAGCCGGGTACCATCACCGCCGAAGAGCAAATAGAGTCCATAGACGCCGTGAGGTGGACGCTGTCCAACGGCGTCACGGTCATCGCCAAGCAGACAGACTTCCGCGACGACGAGGTGCTGTTCAGGGCCTTCAGCCCCGGCGGCCATTCGCTCGTCACCGACGAAGACCATGTGTCAGCCCGTTACGCCGCCCAGCTTATCGCCGGCAGCGGCGCGGGCCCGCACGACAGCGTGACCCTGGACAAGCTGCTGGCCGGCCAGAGGGTTGAGATAACCCCATACATCGAAGAGTTGTTCGAGGGCTTCAGCGGCAACGCCTCTCCGGAGGACCTCGAGACCCTGTTCCAGCTCATCACGCTGTACGCGACCCAGCACCGTCTCGATCCGACCTTCTTCACGCAGTACGAAGCCAGGCTGCAAAGCGTCGCCGAGTTCCGCGCCGCCGATCCGGACTCGGTCTTCTTCGCCTACGCGAACTCCGTGCTGAGCCAGGGACACCACCGATTGCGGCCTCTCACCGTTGAGGTGCTGGAGGAGCTGAACATGGAGGCGGCGGAGACCGTGTACTCCGACCGGTTCGCCGACCTGGGCGACGCGACGTTCGTCTTCGTGGGCGCATTCGACTGGGATACCCTGCGCTCGCTGACCACGGCCTACCTGGCCGCTCTGCCGACCGCCGGACGCGCCGAGCAGTGGCAGGACCACGGAGTCGACCCGCCCGCCGGGCTGGAGGAACACGTGGTCCGCAGCGGCGTCGAGCCGCGCAGTCAGACGTTGCTGGTGTATGCCGGAGACATGGACTGGAGCCGCCAGGAGGCGCTGACGCTCGACGTGGCGGGCGAGATCCTCGGCATCAGGTTGCGAGAGCGGGTGCGGGAGGCGCTCGGCGGAACCTACAGCATCAACGTGTACACCAGCGGCACCGAACCGCTGCCAGACCCCGAGTACCAGGTCTACGTCCTCTTCGGCAGCGACCCCGACCGCGTCGAAGAGCTACTGGGCGAGGTGTTCGACCAGATAGACTGGCTGCAGATGGGAGGCGAGCAGAAGTACCTGGACACGGCCAAGGAGCTGTTCCGCACCTCCCGCGAGGAGCGGCTACGGGAGAACGGGTTCTGGCTCACCCAGATCCGCACCGCCGCGCGGCGCGGCGAGTCGTTCGACGAGATAGTCAGCTTCGACGAATGGCTGGAGGCGCTGACGCTGGAGCAGGTGGCCGCCGCGGCGCAGCGTTACCTCACCGACGACCGGTACGTGCGCATCGTCCTCCTCCCCGAAGAGGAGTAGGGGCGGCAACAGAGGAGTAGGGGCGGCAACCGAATAACTGGGCTTACGCCCCCGGCGTCCACCCGTAGATTCGCGCCAGCGTGCCGCCCATCAGGGTGGCGCGGTCGGAGTCGGAGAGGCGGTCGGTCACCCGGAAGGCCTCCACGCCCTGCTCGTAGGTCAGCAGCCGGACGGCCCGAGTCCAGTCGGTACCCCACATGCACCGCTCCAGGCCGTATGCGTCGAACACCCGGCTCAGCGGCTCCCAGATGTCGGGGTAGGGGAACGGTTCGTGGGACAGGGTGCAGGCGCCGGAGATCTTGATCGCCACGTTGCCCTGCTCCGCCGCCGCCAGCACGTTGGGCAGGTCGGCGAACGGCTCCGCCGGCGGCGGCGGCACGAACGGCTGGGCCAGTCCCACGTGGTCGATGATCACCTGCGTGTCGGAATTGCGGCGCGCCAGCTCGGTCAGGAGCGGCAGCTTGCCGGCGGCCATCACGTTGACGGGAACGCCCGCGCGTGCGCAGGCGGCGAAGATGGCACTGAGGCCGGGGTGGTCGGCCTCGTAGTCCCCGTACGCGAGCATGACCCGCGCGCCAACCACGCCCGGCGTCGCCGTCCACTCCGCCACGTCCGAGGCGACGGTCTCGGATGCCGGGTCGAACGGCCGGACCAGACCGAACCGGCCCGGATGCTTAGCGTACACTTCCAGAGCGTAGCTCGCGTCGTACTGGTACAACGAGAAGGGCGAGATGAGGATGGCCCCGTCCACGCCGACGGCGTCCATCGCCGCCACCATGTCGTCGCCGGTCACCTCGTCCGGCCCTTGGAGAAAGCCGCTCCACGGACGCTCGGGGCGGTTGCGCTCGTAGCAGTGCACCTGGCAGTCGATAGTGGGGGTCTGAGTCGCCATCGTCTTTCACCTCCATAAGTGTCGCCCTAGCGAGAAGCGGTCTATCGCGGGTGTGTTCCCATACGGCGCGTATGATAGGGCATTTCGCAGCAGAATTGGCTTCAAGCCGCAGGCATTCCTGGACGCTCCTGGAGTCGTCCAATTGCGATTGCCATGTCCGGAAGCTTTGACTTTATTGACCGCCCAATTGCATTGTGCTAGCCTGCGCAAGCCCAAATAAGAGGCGAGGCTCAACAATGGTTAGACACACCGCGTAGTGGTGTGGTAGGAGAGGTGGAGATATGGCTGTCGTTCGAGTATGGCCCAAATTCCTGTTCATGCTGGCGGTGCTGCTGCTGTTCTCCCTGGCCTGCAGTGCGCAGGAACCGGAAGTTCAGCCAACGCCAACGCCCATCGACGTTGAAGGCATCGTGAATCGTGCCCTTGAGGGCACACAGCCCGGCGTGACATCGGCAGAGGTCGCCGCGGCCATACAGGGCGCACTGTCCCAGCAGCCCGGCGTCACGACCCAGGACGTCGCCAACGAAATCGCCAAAGCACTGGCGGCGCAGCCCGGCGGAGTCACCTCCAATGAGATGGCGTCCACTATCGCGTCGGCGCTCGAGCGGCAGCAGCCCGGCATTACGACGGAGGACGTGGCCACCGAGATCGCCAAGGCTCTCAGTGCTCAGCAGCCAGGGGCGTCCACGGCAGAGGTCGCCGCGGCCATACAGAGCGCACTGTCCGAACGGCCAGGCGTGACCGAAGACCAGGTAGCCGCGGCAATCGAGAGGGCGCTGGCCGCGCAGATGGCCGAGGCCGAGGCCGCCATGCAGAGCGGCTCCATAACGATGGGGGACATGGGGGACATAGACCTCGGCGGCATTCTTATCTTCCCAACGAACGAGGGAATCATCAGCTTCGACCTGCACTGGACAGGCACCTACAACGCCGTGCAGCCCGTCGGATCGACCTACAATGCCATACTGACGTACGACCAGAACGAACCCGGCGTTATTCTGCCTGAGCTGGCCGCAAGCTGGGAGGTGGACTCGGCTGGAACGACCTACACCTTCCCTCTACGCGACGACGTGAACTTCCACAGTGGCACGCCTTTCTCGTGTGCGGATGCCAAGGCATCGCTGGACAAGATGGCGAACTCGAAGGTTAGTAGCCTGGCGAGCCCGCTCGCTCCCTATGAGAGCTCTTCGTGCTCTGACGACACCACGTTGAGCGTGACGCTGGAAAAGCCTATGGCGGCATTCCTCACGGCTATGGCCGGGGCACGGTTTGTCATTCAGCCCCAATCGATAGCAGACGCCGTAGTGGCGGCTGAGGACCCGCGCAGCGGCATAGAAAAGCTGGATTCCTTCCTGGACGGTACCGGCCCGTTCCGGTTCCAGTCCCACGTGCAGGGCGTCGAGTTCGTGACCGAGGCGAACCCGGACTACTGGAAGCCGGACCGCCCCTACCTGGACGGATACAAGGACCTGGTCTTCCCGGACCTCACCACCATGTCCGCCGCCTTCCGCGCCCGCCTGCTTTCGACCGTAGGCCTGGCGCAACACCTCGAACCCTCCGTGGCCAACCAGATTCTGGAACTGAATCCAGATGACGCAGTGCTGATCACCGCGCCCCGCAACGCATGGCACAACATAATGTTCAACTTGGACCAGCCGCCGTGGGACGACGTGCGTGTGCGCAAAGCCACCTGGCTGGTAATCGACCAGTGGGAAACCATCGACACCGCCATCGAGGGATGGGGCACGCCGGGCGCTTTCATTGGACCCCATCTCGTCTTTGCACTTCCTGAGGAAGAGCGCAATACCTACTCGTTCTTCAGCCGGGACAGAGACGCGCGAATTGCCGAGGCGAAGACGCTGATGGAAGAAGCAGGATTGGCCGACGGCTTCAGTGACGAGCTGTTGGTGCGGTTCGGCATCTCCTACCAGAAGGCTGCCCTGACGGCCCAACAGGACCTCCAGCAGATTGGAATCGACATCGAGGTGACCACGGTCGACACCGCCACTATCGTGAGCCGACGAAACGCCCGCGAATTCTCGATCATGGCCCTTCCCTCGTCCACTCCATTCGACGACCCGGACGGCTACTGGGCGCGCTTCCAATGCGACAACCCGTCCAACTTCTTCTCGTACTGCAACGAGGAGTTCGACAACCTGTTCACAATGCAGTCCCAGGAGCTGGACCTGCAGAAGCGCATCGACCTGACACACCAGATCGAGCGAATCCTCCTAGAGGATCTGCCGGACCAACGCCCATACTACTGGTGGCAGGCAACGCTACACTGGAACAACGTGCAGAGCTGGGAGATGAAGCTCGCCGACTGGACGTACAACCACGACCGCCTGGAGAGCACCTGGTGCACGAACGGCCAGTGCAATTAGCCGGCTGATCATCCGCCTGATCTAACACCTACATAAAGAGAAAAGCGGGGGGTATGCTGAGTTCAGCAGCACGTCTATTGTGCTCGGCATGCCCCCTTTAGCATAGGCTCGGACCGCGCGCTTCTCCAGTATGGCTGGGGTAAGGACCATCATGCAAAGATACCTGCTCCGCAGGGTCGTTTTCGCCGTGCCCACGTTTCTTGGGGCCGTTACGCTGGTGTTCCTCATCATGCGTGTGGTGCCAGGAGACGTGACCTCGGCTATCCTGGGCGCTCAGATGGACCAGGAGGGCGCCCAGGAGATGGTCCAGCAGCTGCGGGAAAAACTGGGCCTCGACGACCCCCTGCACGTTCAGTACGGCCGCTGGCTTTGGGGCGCGATACGTCTCGACTTCGGCCGGTCTCTCTACACCGGAGAGACGATAACGAACGAGATAAAGGCGCGATATCCCGTCACCCTCAATCTAATGGTGATGGTGATAGTCGTCTCTACCGCAATCGCCATACCCTCCGGCCTCGTAGCGGCGCTAAAGCAAGACTCGTGGGTGGACTACGCCCTGCGCATCATCAGCATTGGCGCGCTCTCTATCCCCAACTTTTTCATCGCGACCCTGATAATCCTGGGCCTGCTGATCTATTTCAATTGGTTTACGCCCGTTGAGTACGCACCCGTCTGGAAAGACCCCTGGTTGAACTTCCGGCAGCTCATATTTCCGGCACTGGTCACCGGGTTCCGTCTCTCAGCCCTCGGCACCCGCATGACCAGGTCGAGCATGTTGGAGGTGATGCGGGAAGACTACATCCGCACCGCCCGGGCCAAGGGGCTTCGCAACTCGGTGGTGATGAACCGCCACGGCCTGAAGAACGCGATCCTGCCGGTGATCACTCTCATCGGCCTGGAAGTAATCGCCCTTTTCGGGGGCATCGTGATAATCGAGACGGTCTTCCGAATACCCGGGATAGGCCGGCTGCTGGTGGAATCGATCTTCAACCGCGATTACAGCACCGTGCAGGCGCTGGTGTTTATCTTCGCCGGAGTTGTGGTGATGGTAAACATATTTGTAGATTTCCTGTATGCCTGGATAGACCCCAGGATCAAGTACTCCTGAATGATGAGGGTCCGGCATGGCCGTTAGTTCCGAATACACGCAGGCACGGTTGCGCCCAGCTGGAGGAAGAGTTTGGCTTCACGCAGCCTGGGACTTCTCGAAGCGCAAACCTCTCGGCGCCATCGGCGCCGCCATGCTGGTGGTGTTCATACTTATCGCGATTTTCGCGCCGCTTGTGGCCCGCAACGACCCGAACTATCAGTTCCGCAGAGACCGGCTGGAGTCGCCGTCGAGTGAGTTCTGGTTCGGCACCGACAGCCTGGGGAGGGACATCTACAGCCGCGTCATCTACGGCGCGCGCATCTCAATGTACGTCGGCGTAGTCGCCACCGCCGTGGGCACCGGGATTGGGCTTATGCTGGGTCTCGGCAGCGCCTATTTCGGCGGAGCCATCGATAACCTGCTCCAACGCCTCATGGATATCATGTTCTCCTTCCCCTCTCTCGTGCTTGCGCTTGCCCTGGTGGCGGCCCTGGGAGGCTCTGTCAACAACGTGATGATAGCCATCGCCGTGCCTCTCATCCCGGGCACAACACGGCTGGTCCGTTCCAGCGGGCTGGCGGTGAAAGCCACGCCGTACATGGATGCGGCCATTGCGATCGGCTCCAGTCCCTTACGCATAGTCATGAGGCACATGCTTCCAAACAGCCTGGCTCCCTTCATCGTTTACGCCACGGCCTTTCTGGGAGCGGCCATACTGATAGAGGCGTCGCTCAGCTTCCTGGGCCTTGGGGTAAAGCCTCCCGCGCCGTCCTGGGGCAGGGATCTTTCGGGGGAAGCCGTGCGCTATTTTGAGATAGCGCCCTGGATGGCGATATTCCCCGGCGCCGCGATAAGCATGTCGGTTTTCGGCATAAACCTGTTCGGCGACGCCCTGAGAGACGTGCTAGACCCCAAGCTCAGGGGACGCTAGAGAGCGGCCTCGCCTGGGCCGGCGCTCGCGACGCGGATTTGCGGTCGGACGGTAGTAGCGTTTGGCGGCGTGGTCGGCCACTCGCCACAGGCAGGACCTCCTGCCCAGAGCAATGCAGCCGGCGTAGCGAACCGGAACAAGTCCGGCTCCGCAGTGCCGCACATCATCGAGAACGAGCGCCGAATTGGGCGCGTGAAGCCATACTGAGGGGAGATCCATGACTAGAGAGCTTACGATTGCCGCGGCCCAGATGGGCCCCGCTTCCGGGACCAGGGGAGAGACCGTCGAGCGAATGGTGGGGCTGCTCGCGGAGGCGAAGGCCGCGCAGGTGGACTTCCTCTGCTTCCCCGAGCTTGCTCTGACCGAATACTTCTGCACCGTGGTCAGGGATTCGGTGGAGGAGTACTTCGAGTCCGAGTTGCCGTCTCCGCTGACGAAGCCCATTTTCAGGGCCGCGAAAGATGCGAAGATCAGCTTTGTGCTGCCTTACGCTGAGAAAGACGGCACCCGATACTTCAACAGCTCCGCCATTGTGGACGAGAGCGGCGAGGTCGTGGGCACGTACCGCAAGGTGCACATACCTGGCACGGTGGAGCCCAGTGGCGAGGACAACAACATCCTCGAGAAACGCTACTTCACACCCGGCGATCTGGGCTTTCCCGTCGTCGATACGGGCAAGGCAAGGGTCGGAGTCCAAATTTGCTACGACCGCCGGTTTCCCGAGAGCTTCAGGGCGCTGGGCGTCAACGGGGCCGAGATCATATGCACCCCCTACAACACCCCCGCCTTCGACGGCGACGTGGAGAAGGGAGTAGACGCCTCGGACATGTGCATCAGGTCGGCGGCCTACTACAACGGCTGCTTCGCCATAGGCGTGGGCAAGGGCGGCGTGGAGAACGGCGTGCGGTTCATAGGCGGCAGCTTTATTGCCGGGCCGTCCGGTGAAGTCCTCGCGCGCGCAGCGTCGGACGGGGATGAGTTGGTAACGGCAACCGTAGACCTGGAAGAGATAACCACGCCCCGCAAGACGGCGGACCGCCGCCCGTCCGAGTACGCGATGCTGGCGCGGGGGTAGGACGCGGGCGAGCGATCAACAGGGGAACCGACGCGAGCCTTGACGCCAAACGCAGACTGACTCCAAAATGGCGGCACGGCTCATCGCTTTTGTAGGAGGGGCATGACTATCGGGCAAGAATCGCTGAAGTTGCGATTCGTTGGGGCGCTTGTAGAGCAACTGGGCGCCCAGTTGTATCCAAGCGCTACAGCTACAGTAGCAGAGCTCATATCCAACGCATGGGACGCGGACGCCGACAACGTCTGGGTTACGATTCCGTTCGGCCAGTCTTGGACAAGGCAAGGCGTGATAGAAGTTCTGGACGACGGCCACGGAATGACCAGGGAACAGGCCCAAACACAGTACTTGTGGGTTGGGCGCAAGCGACGACTTCAAGATGGGGGAGTGACCCCCGCCGGCCGTCCCGTTCATGGGCGCAAAGGCATCGGTAAGCTTGCCGCTTTCGGGACGGCAGAAATCCTTGATTGCTACACAGTCCGAGAGGGACAAGCAGTTTCTTTCAGGCTCGACTACGACAAGATCAGAAAGACGCCTCCTGGCGCAGACTGTGATATTGAAGAAACGTTCGGTGAACCACCTTTGGTCTCGCCGACAAACTTGCCACTCACTAGCGGCACAAGGATTCGGCTTACGAGCCTACGACTAAAGAGGGCGATCTCCCACGACCGGTTCACCAAGTCAATGTCAAGGCGCTTTGCAATTGATCAGACCGTCATGCGCGTGTTCATCACCGGGATACAGCTTGGACGGTTTGACATGGACCTGGAGTTTCGGTTTCCCAGGGATGGGCAGCCCTCCGGATACACCGGCCAAGTGGACTCTGACGGTTGGGGCACCGAAACCCTCTCCGGCGACAAAGAAGTTCGCTGGTGGATTGGCTTTACTCCAAAGCCTCTAGAAGCCGAGTATTTGCGTGGCATCTCCATTCTGGGGCGCCGGAAACTACTGCAAAGGCCCTTCATGTTTGAACGCGCCCTAGGCGTTAGAGGACAACTGGGGCAAGAGTACGTAGTTGGGGAAGTGGTAGCGGATTGGTTGGACACAGGCGTCGACATTGAGGACGACCTGATCCAGACGAATCGCGACCAACTGCAACTTGAGGATGAGAGGGTTCAGGAATTGCTTCAGTGGGGAAGGCGCAGATTGAACTGGGCCTTATCCGAACGACAGGACAGGCGCCAAGAGAAAGCCGCAAAGTCGATTGAGGCACCAGACCTAGAGGAACTGCTAAAGGACTTCACTGCCACTGAGCAAAGGCATCTAGGCGACATTGCTATGAAGGCCTCCAAGATCGGCGACCCCGACCCTGAGGAAGTTCACGACTTTATGGTGGAAGTGGTGAATGGCTACAAAGACAAAGCGGTTCGAGAACTTATGGAGCGCGTCCGTGTTGAGGACGAGGGGTTTCAAAGTAACTTCTGGGGGCTTGTAAGAGAATTCTCACTAATCGATGCCAGAAGAAACTACAGCATCATTCAGGCGAGACTTGAGACCATTGAACGACTTGATGCGGCAATAAAGGCCGGTGCTACGGAGGTCCCTGAGATACACAACGTTGTCAAAGAGTTTCCGTGGATTCTCGACCCGCGTTGGAGTCTCTTGGGAGACGAAATAGACCTTGCATCCCTACAAGAGCCCTACGCACCAACTTATGACGACGAAACCGGACAGCGGCTAGACTTCTTGTTCATGTTGCGGCCCAAGTCTCCAGCGCCCTTTGATGAGGTTCTCGTAGTTGAAATCAAACGGGGAGTGAAGTCAAACGGGCGAACCCACAGAGTGAGCGAAGCGGAAGTGAACAAGTTTCATTCCTATGTGTTGGGGGTTTACGCTGACTTCGGCCGAAATACTTCGCCACCGTCAGTCAATGGTCTCATGATCGCTAGTGGGTATACGGCCACAGCAGACAGGACCAGAAGGAGCTTGGAGCAAGTTAGGGAAGTTCGGCCTGAATTCCAAACGTGGGAAACCGTGATCGAGAACACACGACGGCTTCACGCTGGTTGGCTTGAAGTGACGGCGGCTACTGGCGGATTGCGGTTGGCTCATGATGACTCCTCTGCGATCTGAAGAACGTAAGTCCGATGGACGTTATGACCCACACACAGCGCTACCGCGCCATGGCGCACAATCGGGGCAGAACCACTCCCGAACGCGCCCTAGCGTCGGCACTATGGCACATCGGGATACGCTATTACACCCACGAGGGCTACCAGTCCGCTACCGGAAAACGACTCCCTGGCAACCCCGACGTAGTGCTTTCGCGCAGGATGGTCGCTATATTCGTCGATGGCTGCTTCTGGCATGGCTGCCCGCAATGCCGCAAACACAATGGGTTGAGGGGCGAGTTCTGGATAGGCAAAATTGCCGCCAACAGAAAGAGAGACCGGCGTGTGACGACGGAGTTGGAGAACTCGGGATGGACAGTCATTCGTATTCCCGAGCACGACCTTAGAACCAAGGCGGCGCTGGCCAAGACCGTCGTCGCCATCGCCGAGTTTATTCGAGCAACCACCTCGAAAAAGACTAGGGTGGCATAGGAGCGCCCGGTGACCATCAAGCCGGTTCGCGACTTCGTAGAGCAAGACAAGCCCAAGGTTGAATGCCCCTTTACCGCCGTGTCGCTCTTCTCCGGCGCCGGCCTCAGTGACCTGGGTTACGAAATGGCCGGGTTTCGCTTCCTTGTCCAAGTTGAGACCGACAAGCGGCGGGCCGCCGTCGGCACCCGCAACTTCCCCAACTCCGAGTGGCTTACCCTTGATGTCTGCAAAGCCCACAGCGTCATCCAAGATGCCGCGCCAAAGCCGCTGGACTTGCTGACGGCCACGCCCCCATGCCAAGGCATGAGCAGTTCCAATCCCGGCAGGGGCAAGCGTGGGCGCTGTCCAAGCACGACGGAGATAGGGAAGGCACAAGAGGAAAAGAACCGGCTGCTGCTGGAAGTGATTCCCGTAGCAGACTTACTAAAGCCCAGAGTCATCGTCATCGAGAACGTTCGCCAAGTGCTGACGCTCGACGTCGACCACGACGGTAAGCGAGATACGACTGTCAGCCATCTCCGCAATGGCCTGTCCGATTACGCGATGTTTCCTAGCGTCGTGAACGTGGCCGACTACGGCATTCCACAGATCAGAAAAAGGGCGCTAATCGTCGCCGTTCGCAAAGACGAGGCGTGCTTGGAAAGGCAAACCCACCAAGACCGGCCGCCCATACCGCAGCCAACCCACGCCGAGCAGCCCGTCGATGGAACCAAGCCGTGGGTCAGCATAGGTGAATGGCTGCAAGGCATGGAGTACGAATCCCTGGACGCGAAGTCTAAGGATGCGGCGACCGGCGAGCACCAGCTCCACTTCATTCCAGCCTACGGCCCGGACCGCTATCGACAGGTCAGCGAGATACCCAGGTGCTCGGGGCGCAGCGCCTACGAAAACGACGTGTGCCCTGGGTGTGGACGCTCCAATGTGGAGGTAGGCCTGATACGGTGTCCTGATTGCGACGGGGTGATGCGTAACCGCCCCTATGTCGAAAGAGACGGAGGCCCGTCTCTAATCAAGGGCTTCAAGTCCAGCTATCGCCGAATGAGTCCTGACAGGCCCTCGTACACCATCACCACGAACTCAAGCCACGTAGGGAGCGATTTCAAGATCCACCCTTGGGAGCACAGGGTGCTCAGCATCCTGGAATGCGCAGACCTTCAGACCGTGCCGCGCTTCTACGACTGGACGCAAGCGACCGAAGCTCGCACTCTTTATCTAATCCGCAACCTGATTGGCGAGGCGTTTCCTCCCTACTTCACCTACTTGCACGGCCAACTCTTGGCGAAACTTCTGTCATCCCGTGAGCCGTCGCTGTCCAACGGAGCAGCTCCGTACGAACGGGGATGTTGGCCGTCCAGCAGGCAGCACATTGGGAAGGGTCCTCCAACGAGCCTAGAGGCACGCCCCCCTACAGGTACGGGTAGCACACTGGCCGGCCGGTGACCGGGTCCCGGCCGATGCGCGCCTCTACGCCGAACACCTCACGCAGCACGCCCGGGCTCATCACATCGTCCGCCGGGCCGTCGGCGTGTATCCTGCCCTTCTTCAGCGCCACCAGCCGCTCGCAGTAGCGCGCCGCCAGGTTCAGGTCGTGCATCACCGCGACCACCGTTATCCCTTCGTCGCGGTTCAGCCGGCGGATCAGGTCCATCACCTCGAGCTGTTGTCCCAGGTCCAGAAACGTCACTGGCTCGTCCAGCAGCATTACCCGCGGCTGCTGCGCCAGCGCCATAGCGACCCACGCCTTCTGCCGCTCGCCTCCGGACAGGCTGTCCAGCCGGCGGCCGGCCAGCTCCTCCAGCCGGCACGACTCGATGGCGCGCTCGATTACGGCGCGGTCCTGTCCGCCGAAACGCCTCAGCCAAGGCACGTGCGGATAGCGTCCGTAGCCCACAAGCTCCCGCACCGTCAGCTCGGCCGGCGGAACGGGCGCCTGCGGAAGCATCGCCATGCTCCGGGCCAGCTCACCCATGGGCAGAGACGCCAGTGACTTGCCGTCGAGGTGCACGGCGCCAGCGCCGGGCGAGAGCAGCCTTCCGATGATCTTGAGCAGCGTGGACTTGCCGGAGCCGTTGCGCCCTATGATGCCGACCATCTCGCCCCTGGCGACGCGCAGGTCTACTCCCGCGAGGGCCGGCTTGCCCTCGTATGCGAGCTCCAGCCCCTCTGCGCCTATGTGCGGTGGCGTCTCTGTCATGGCGTGGTCCTTGTCATACCCTCCATTGCTGGTTTGGAGCCGGCCCCTGCCTATCGGCACCGAACCGCGCCGCGGCGCGCTATGCGCCCCTGCCACCTATGAACCGGCGCTTGTACAGCAGGAAGATGAAGAAGGGGCCGCCGATCAGCGCGGTCAGGATGCCGACCGGCACCTCCAGGGGCGCTATCACAAGCCTCGCGGCGAGGTCGGCCCACACCAGCAGCGTCGCTCCTCCCACCGCCGACGCCGCAACGACGAAGGCGTGGTTGTGCCCGCCCAGCAGCCGCATGACGTGGGGCACCATGAGGCCCACGAATCCCACGAGCCCGGCCACGCTGACCGCCGACGCGGCGAGCAGCGACGCTATGGCCATGGCGATGAACCGCACCCTCTCGACCGGCACGCCCAGTCCCCGCGCGGTCTCGTCGCCGAGCTGCATCACGTTGAGATGGCGCACCAGCAGCAGCGCCCCCACCAGCCCGATCAGGCTGTACGGCCAGACCAACCCGAAGTGGTTCCAGCTGCGCGCCACGAGGTTCCCCGCCATCCACAGCACCACGGGCTGCACCCGGTCGCTGAACGTCGTCATCAGCCCCGTGGTGAGCGCCCCGAGCATGGAGGTGACCGCCACGCCCGCCAGTATCATGCGCACGGGGGAGGTACCCAGCGCGGGCTGCCACGACAGCAGGTAGACAGCCACGGCCGCGGTCATGCCGCCGGAGAAGGCGAGCAGCGGCAGGTACGCCGGAAGTCCCGGGGCGAGAATGAGCACGGCGGTCGCCGCGAGTCCCGCGCCGGAGGAGACGCCAACGGTGGTCGGCGCGGCCAGCGGATTGCGCATTATGCCCTGAAGCAGCGCGCCGGCCACGGCGAGGTTGGCTCCCACGAGGCAGGCGAGCAGCGAGCGCGGTATGCGCAGATTCCACACAATCTGGCGGCTTACGCGGTCGGCCTCGCCAAAAATCGCGTCCACCACGTCGGCGGGGCTGACGTACACGGCGCCCAGGGCGAACGATGCCAACAGACCCACGGTGAGCGCGCACAGCCCGGCGGCAAGCGTCAGGGCCCTTCTGATGCTCTCGCGCCTCCACATCGGCACCGCGGGCGCCGCGACAGTGGGCGCGGTACCGGCCGGGCCCAAACCGCTACCTCTGCTCCAGCGGGTACATCAGGGCGCGCAACTCCTGTAGCGCCCAGGCGACGCGAGGGCCGGGATAGCGCAGGTAGAGCCACTCGGACAGCTCGTGCAGGCGGCCCTCATCCAGGGCGCGCAGCCCCTGCCACGCGGGATTGGCGAACAGCTCCTCCAGGGCCTCCTCGCGGGCGTCGGTGGGGTTGGCGTGCCGCACGAGAAACACCACGTCCGGGTCCTGCTCGACCACGGTCTCCAGGCTGAACGGCGTGAACGCGGCGTCGGGCTGGCCCTGGTGAATGAAGGGCGGCCCCTGGTCGGCGACGAGCTGCCCGCCCATCAGCTCCACCATGTCGCCGAGGTAGGACACCGAAGTGAACGCCAGCAGGCCCTCGGTGGAGCCGAACAGCGCGAGCACCTTTGGCCCCTCCGCCGGCAGGTCCTGCCGTTGCGAGTCCATGCGCCGCCGCAGGTCGGCCGCGGCCTCCTCCGCCCCCTCCGAGCAGCCGGCCAGCTCGCCAAGCTCACTCATCTTGTCCAGGATGTCGTCCACCGAGGCCAGGTCGTACACGAGCACCGGCACGCCGAGAGCCTGCTCGATGGGCGGGCCGAAGCGCGCGTACATGGGCGTCGCCAGCACCAGGTCGGGCCGCACGGCTGCCAGCTGCTCCATGTTGGGGCCCGCCGAGTGCGAGATGGTGACGACGGGTATGTCGAACGCCTCCGGCGGGTAGACGAACTCGAACGGGATCTGCGGCCGCGCCGCGGGCGCGTAGCCGCACGACATCAGCAACTCCACCATCCAGGCGTTGGTGACGGCCACGTTCTGCGGCCTGTAGGGTATCTCGACCTCGCGCCCGGTGTCGTCGAGCACGGTGCGGGTCTCGGGCAGCGCCGTGGTCGTCGGATCGGGCGGCGCGGCGGTGGGCGCGGCGGTGTCGGCCGCCTGCCGCTCGACGCTGACCTCGCCGCCGCAAGCCGCGAACGCGAATACAGCGAGCGCCGAAAGGGCAAGGGCGAGCGCGGCGAGCCGGTGCGGGCGCAGAGCTGTCCGTGTGTACTGGCGTTGCGTCATGCGGGCTGGGGGCCACCCAGGCCCAGTCTGGCCAGGGCTTCGTCCTCGTTGGAAAAGTCCCAGTCCTGTCCGTCCTGTCCCTGCTGCACCCACCACTCGTAGGTCATAGCCAGACCGTCGCGCATGTGGTAGCGAGGAGCCCAGTCGAGGTCGGCCAGGGCATTGGCGGTAGTGTACACACGGGCGGCCTGCCACTCGAAGGGGAAGATCTGCTCGCCCAGGGAGTCGTAGTCGCGCGGCTCCACGTGCACCACGTCGGCGTCTACGCCCACGGCGTCCGCTATGGCCCGCACGTAGCCGTTGGCGGTGATGGCGTCGGGGCTGCAGATGGTGTAGGTGCCGCCCAGCGCGGCGTCCGATTCGGCGGCGGCCGCGAATGCCTCGGCCAGGTCGTCCACGTGAACGGGGTGGATGGGGGTGAGGCCGTCACCCGGTATGATGACGCGGCGGCCCCGGCTGAGCCGCGCGAAGTAGCTGAACTCCCGCGCCGCGATGTAGTTGTCGGGGCCGTACACGTATGGCGGTCTGAGTATGGTCATGGGGAATCCGCCCGCGTGCGCCTCGGCGAGCAGGTCCTCGCACTCGATCTTGTCACGGGCGTACTGGCTCGCGTCGGGCGCGCGGTCGAGAGGGAAGTGCTCCCATATGGGAATGGTGTCGCTGGGCGCGTACACCGAGGTCGTGCTGCAAAACACGAAGCGTCCCACGTTTCCGGACAGCGCCTCGATTGCCGGCGCGAGCTGCCGGGTGGTGTACGCCGAAATGTCGAAGGCCACGTCGTAGGACGCGCCGCTCAGCGTCGCCGCCTGCGCCCCCGCGTCGTCGCGGTCCGCGGAGATGCGGGCCACGCCCTCCGGCAGGTCCGCCTCGGTGCGGCCCCTGTTCAGCACCGTCACGTCGTGGCCGCGCGAGTGCAGCAGCCGCACCAGGTGCAGCCCTATGAAGCGGCTCCCGCCAAGAACGAGCATTTTCATTCTTGAATCCTGACAGGCATTTCACTACACCTCCACGCTCACTTGAAAGACGACTTCATCGTCCCTGGGCGCGTCCCGCCCTTCGTCTTTGAGCACTTCCAGGTATAACCCTATCGCTTCCTTCACGTTTCCGAGGGTTTCATGTACCGATTCGCCCTGAGAGTAGCACCCCGGCAACGCCGGTACGTCCATCCAGAAACCGCCTTCTTCGGCTTCGTGCACGACTACCGAGTATTGCATAGACGACCTCACAAAAGCTCTTCAAACTCCGTCCCTGTGCTCATCAGAGACTCATGCCAACTTGTTTCAGATGCGTCATGCATCCGCCATTGGCACGAAAGTCGGGCACCTAATCATACCAGCGATGGGGTTGAGAGGCTAGGCCCGCGAAACCCAGCTCGCCGCACAGCGCGGTGTACTCATCGCGCCGCACGCCGCGCCACCGCAGCTCGTCCAGCGTCTCGAGGATGGGCACGTCCAGGCGCAGCGTGGCGAGACGTTTGTACAGCATGGCGTCCTCGCGGCGCTCCGCAAGCGACCCGGCCATGGCAGCGGCACCGCGCACCTTCACGTCCCAATCGGCCGGGTCGGGCGGGATGCGCTCGATGTACTCGTAGCGCGAGAGCATGGCGGCGACGGACTTGGCGCCCCAGCGCGGTACGCCTGGGATACCGTCGGCGGCGTCGCCCACGAGGGCGAGGTAGTCGGGAATGGACGCGGGCGAGACGCCGAACTTCTCGCGCACGGCGGCCTCGTCCATCGTCTGCTTCCTGCGCCGGTCCAAGCCCACCACGCTGTCGCCGCGCACCATCTGGGCGAGGTCCTTGTCCGGCGAGCACATCACCACCTGCTCCACGCCGGGGGAGTCCGCCCACCTGGCGGCCGCGGCGGCGATGGCGTCGTCCGCCTCGAACTCGACCATGGGCCACACCACCAGGCCGAGGGCGGAGGCGGCGCGCTCCGCCAGATCGAACTGCGCCAGCACCTCCGCGGGCGCGTCCTTGCCGGTCTTGTAGCCGTCGAACAGCTCGTTGCGAAACGAGGGTATCACGTGGTCGAAGGCGATGGCGACATGGCTTACGTCGTCCTGCCTCAGCAGGGCGAGCAGCGTCTGGATCAGCCCGCGGACCGCGGCGACCGGGCGGCCGTCGGGCGCGAGCTGCGCGGGCACACCGAAGTGCGCGCGGAACAGCTCGTAGGTGCCGTCTACCAAGTGCAGCTTCACGAAGGCGCGCTCAGCCTTCCGCGCCGAGGGTGGCGAAGCTGCCGAAGGGCCAGTATATGACCCAGGCCCTGCCGACGAAGTTCTCAGCGGGCACGTTGCCCCAGTCGCGGGAGTCGTCGCTTCGGCGCCGGTTGTCGCCAAGCACGAAGTAGGAGCCGCCGGGGATGAGCCGGGCCTCCATGTCACGGTAGTCGGGGTTCAAGACGTAGGGTTCGTTCAGGGCGGCGCCGTTGACGAAGACCTGGCCGTGCTCGATCGCCACCGTGTCGCCGGGCAGGCCTATCACGCGCTTCACGAAGTCGAGCGAGGGGTCTTCGGGATAGCGGAAGATTGCGACGTCCCCGCGCTCGGGAGGCTGCAGCGGGAACACGGCCCCATCGTCGGTCCGCAAGTCGACGACGGGCAGCAGCGCTTCCAGGTGATCGTAGGCGAAGTTGAGGTAGGTGAGGCGGTTGACGATGATGTACTGGCCCTCCCAGAGGGTCGGCTCCATGCTGGAGCCTTGGACGCGAAAATTCTGGATGCTGAACTGCAGCGCGAGGAAGATCAGCAGCGCGAGAATGGCGGTCTCGATAAGTTCGCGGAGGAGTTCTCTCATGGTACGGGTATCATTATAGCCCGTGCGCGGCTCCGCGCGTAACGCGACCGCGGGGCGTTGAGCCTGTTTCAGATTACCAGGCGCGCCCAACGCCGTTGTTCCCGCTCCCCGCCCATTCGGCAAGCTCAGGGCATGCTTCCACGGGGACAGGGTTCGCGGGAAGGCGAAGTCTGTTCGTTTCTGCGACATTCTGTGCGCCTCCTAGCTGAGGGTGTCGCCGGTCCAGCGCGAATCTGTAATGCTGGCGCGGGTTGTCGGGACACAAGTGTCGCGCCGCGTGACAGAGGAGGACAGGGGGTGGAGCCAAGGTCGACCGGCCGTGTCTTCGCTTCCACAGGGCGCCCACAAGGGACGCCTATATCAGGATGCCTGGGGGTAAACCCCAGTTTAGGGGTAGGATTTCCAGGCCGCGGGGTCGGTCCCTCGCGTGGGCGAGGGTAGCACGGATGTGCGTGCCTTTCAAGAGGGCTGTCGAAATTGCGGGATTGGGGCGGATTGGTGGGGAGGAATGGCGCAGCCGTGGGGAAGACGTGGAACGTGCGTGGGGTTGGATAAGGCAGGGCCGGGAACGGGTGGCGCGGTAAAGTGACGTTTTTTCGGGGTGCGGGGGCGCGAATGGGTTGGGTGTGAGGGAGGTTGTGCGGTCGGGGTGTGCGTTGGGGCGTAGTTCCCTCTCCCAAGACTGGGAGAGGGTGAGGGTTGAGAGCACGCGTCTCACCAAGTCTGGACAGTTAGAGTGGCGTGGGCGCAATTGCCGGAACGGTTGTTGTACCGCTACAATGTGAGTGCCAGTTGGCAAGTGGCTACAATGGCCGCTGGGAGTTTCTGACTTGCGCCTAACCAGGATTCGATACGGCAATGTGCCGCCGTTCACCGAGCCGGTGGACATTCGATTTGACGAACGCGTTAACGTGTTCGTGGGTCCGAACGCGTCCGGAAAGAGCAGGCTGCTATCGGCCATCGACGAGCACTTCAACAAAGGGAGCGGCTCCCGCGATTGGTTCAAAGCGGACTCGTACTTAATGTTTGAGGAGCAGTACCCGCGCGAACTGGAGCTGACGCTCTGTCAGGAAGAGCACCTATTCGAACGTTGGGTGAAGGGGAATGCGCTGTGCGCGGACAGGGAGTTGTCTGACGCTGGCCATCGCTCTGGTTCGTCTCCGCCGGTCATATACCTTGGTCCCATCAGAGAAGGACTCCCTGAAGTATCGGAGTTGGGCGACTTGGGCGCCTACGGCGAGACTCCAGAGGAAGTGCTGTCCGGCCCGTTCAGCGGAGCAAGGCTGGCTGCCGCCATCGAAAGGATGTTCGACAAGGCTAATAGGTTGTTCGAGCATGAAAGGCAAGAGGACCTGCCGACCGACGAGCGCAAGGCTTTCCACTTCTGGAGCATTAACGAAGCATCCCATTCTTGCGCCAAGTCTATATGTGAGGAAGTGATAGCCGTGGACAGGCCGCTGAACTACCCCACCGGCCTGAGCCTGGAAGATCTTGAGAACCAACCGATGGCCGGCTTGGATGGCGTATCAATAAACCGAATGCTGGGCGTCGCCACCACGGACACTCCGACGTTCCATCACATAAGGCCGGCGGACAGGCCCATAGACAGGCCTCTGAACCCTCACTGGAACGACGCCAGGGGGATTTATCTCGGCGACCTGAGCTCCGGGACACAGTTGGTCCTGTCGTGGATACTGTGGCTGGCGTTCAAGATGCTAAACCACTACGACTTCGCTCGTGGCTGGAACGGGAAGCCGGCCATCCTGCTGATCGATGAGATTGAGAACCACCTGCACCCGACCTGGCAACGGAGAGTCATCCCGGCGCTACTGGAACACTTCCCCTCGCTGCAGATATTCGCCACCACACACTCGCCATTCGTGGTTGCCGGCCTGAGAGCGGGGCAGGTGCACATGCTCAAGCGGGATGCGGAGGGCGTGGTGAGGGCCAGCACCAACGAGCGAGACATCATCGGCTGGACGACCGATGAGATTCTTCGCACTTTCATGGGCGTCGATGAGCCGACCGACCAACTGACGATTGAACGGGCGAACCGACTGCGCGAACTGCGGGGAAAGGAAGACCTCACCGAAGCCGAATCGGCGGAGTTGGCCGACCTGCGCCGCCAAGTGAACGAGGACTTCATTTCCAGCAGCACACCGCTGGAGGAGCAGAGGAAGCGCTACGGTGAGATGATGCTGGCTTTCCTGCGGTCTCGGCAGTCCGACCTGTCGCAGGACGGCTGTTAGCCGGCGATGCGGTGGATCGACCGGGGACCGGAGCCTGACGGAGTCCAGAGATACGACCGGCAATACACTCGAGGCTGGATTGATTGCTACCGGGACGGCATAAGGAAACGCCCCGGAGACTCACGCTGGCGGGAGTTCAGGGTCAAGCTGGGCGAACGCTCTGGCGGCAACTGTTGGTACTGCGAACGCCGATGTATGCGGGATGCGGAGGACACTGGAAAGTCTCCCACGGTAGACCATTTCCGGCCGCTGAACCGCTTCCCCGAGCTAGCTTACCAGTGGGCCAACTGGATTTTCAGTTGCCGCAGATGCAACGAAGACTATAAGAAGGGCGAGTGGCCGGAGTCGGGCTACGTCGACCCGAGCGCCGTCAACGAGCAGCAGCGCCCGGAACGCTATTTTGACTGCGATGCCGCCACTGGGGAAATTATCCCGTTGGCTGGCCTGCCTTCCGAAGACCGAGCAAGAGCCTTGCAGACGATAGACGATCTTGGGTTAAACAGACAGGAAGTCCGGTTCTATCGCCAGAACATGTTAAGTGAGTTTATCGCGGTCTGGCAGACTCTCCCTGCCGAGCAGCGAGTGGCATTTGCCGAGTACTCCACCCAAACGGGAGTGGAGTTCGCCGGCTCCACGTCCATGGTGGCTCGGTAGTTGGGGACGCCGTAGTGAATCTGCCAGCGCGTCAAGGGTTAGCGAAAGCGCGCCTTACGCATCGGCAGTCAGGCGAGTCACACCGATAAGATGTCCAGCCCCTCCAGCCGCCCGAAATGCCGGCGGTTGTTGCTCAGCAGGGTGAGCCCATGCCTCAACGCGGTGCAACCGATCAGCAGATCGAGGTCGCCGATAGGGGTTCCCGCCGCTCTCAACCTGCCCCTTTCCCGCCCAAATGTGCGGCAGATATCGTCATCCAGTTGAACCACGTCGTATCCAGTCAAGAACCCCGACAGGCGCGACTCGCTGGCTTAAGGGTCGTAAGAGTAAAGTACTCCCTGATACAGTTCCGCCATTGAGATGATGCTTATTCCTATACCTTCGTCGAACAGTTCCTCAAGGCGATGGGTGAAGGAGAGAATCTCGTTAAGAGCATAGATGACCCAGTCGGTATCTACCAGATAGCGAATCAAGGTCTGCAACACCCGCTCTGCCTGCTGCCATCCACCCGCGCCTGGTAGATTTCGCGTATCAGTTCATTATGGTCGTCGTGCTGGCCCTTCCAGCCGCCGGCCGCCGCCTTCATCGCCTTCCGGCCACGCTCTATGCGCGCGGCGCGGTCTTCCCGCGACTCGATCTCGATGCTTATGGTCACGACATCGCCTTCTTTGATGTCCAACCCCTGCAAGGGGACGAGGGACCCCTTCGAGTACCTGGCTCTCACTCCCTTGATCAACATGGCCGTCTCCAGTTTGCTCGCGGCTGATGGTTACAGTGTCCCTATCATCGCACTAAGAGCCCATCCGACAACCCGTTCATCACCCCCATCCCCGTATCAAGTACGGGGCAGGCGCTGACCTTCCCCCTGCGAACGCGTGATGCATATTAAAGTGGCCGATATGCCTGTTTAGGGCGGTTTTCGGACCAAAAGCCGCCAAATTGGCGGGCGCTAGGGCTGTGCAGAGTCGAAGGCGGTGCCTAAACCGCAAAAAAAGGCCACCAAGCTCGGCTATCCACACCAAGCTGCCTCTTGTGTGGTAGTTCCACAAATCTAATTTGCATCACACGTTGCGAGGGGGAAGGGACTCATTGGATAGGCTCTTAGGTGACACGCAAGGCCAGCCCCCCTCACCCCTCCCGGCGGCGGTAGTAGTCCACCACCTTCTTTATCGCGAAGGCGGCCCGCTCGTAGGTGGGGTAGCTGGGGATGCCCGCCGACTGCAGGCGCAGGTCCAGCTCCTTCAGCGCCTCGCCGTCGCCGTATGGGTCGGACGAAAAGAGCACCGCGGCGACCGGCTTGCCCGTGGCCTCCCGCGCCCGGCTGAGCGCCTCCACGTGCGCCGCACCGCGCTCCTCCGAACGCAGCAGCTCGCGCGGGCTGAGCTGCATCACCACCACGTCCACGTTGGCGTCCGCGGACAGTATGTCCACTATCGACTCCATCATCGGGCGGTTCATGCCGCCCATGTCCACGGGATTCAGGTAGCTCGCGCCTATCACCTGGAAAAACTCCTCCAGCCGGTCGAAGGACTCCCGCGTGAGCATGGGCACCCGAAGCGCGGCCTTGCTGAAGGCGTCGGACATCGACACCGACTGCCCGCCGGAGCCGCCGGTCAGCCCTATGCCGTCGCCGGTGAACGGGGCGAACGTCGTGAGCGCCTTGAGTATGTCCACGGTCTCCAGCATCGAGTCGGCGCGGATCGCCCCCGCCTGCCTGATCACCACGTCCCAGGTGTCCATGGACTCGGCGATAGCGCCCGTGTGCGACGACGTGGCCCGCTTGCCCTCCGCGGTCTGTCCGCCCTTCCAGATGACGACGGGCTTGACCTGGCAGGTCTCCTTCAGCAGCCGGAAGAAGCGGCGGCCGTCTCGCACGCTCTCCACGTACATGGCGATGAATCCGGTGGCTTCGTCCTGCCCGAAGTACTCCAAGTAGTCGGCGTTCTCGAGCACGACGCCGTTGCCAAAGCTGACGACCTTGTTGAGCTTGACCCCGCTGGACTGCGCCGCCAACGAGAAGGCCCCGCCGTGGCCGCCGCTCTGTGACAGGAAGACGACCGGGCCGCCCTCGCCGGCGACCTGGTCCTGCGAGAAACGCACGCCCAGCTCGGCGTTGAACAGCCCCATGCAGTTCGGGCCGAGCAGCACCAGTCCGGCGTCGCGCGCCATCTGCGTCACGCGCTCCTGGAGCTCGATGCCCTCGTCGCTGCCGGTCTCGGCGAATCCCGACGTGAACATGCCCACGCCGCCGACACCCTTGTCTATGGCGTCCTTGAGCACGAACGGGGCCACCCTTCGAGGCACCGCGACCAGGACGTAGTCCACGTCGCCAGGTATCTCGGACAGGCTGCTGTAGTTGGGAATGCCCATCGCCTCGATGCCGGGGATGTCGTTGGGGTCGATCTGCACCGAGTACACCGGGCCGTTGAAGGTGCTCATGTTCTTCAGCCACATGTACCCGGTGATCTGCTTGTCGCCAACGACGGCCACCGTGGAGGGATTGAGGGCGCGGTCCATCTTCTGTACGTCGATGTTCATTGTCGGCTCCGATAGTTACAAATTGTCGTCAGTCCGCGAGGGCGGCCGATGTGGAGTACAACGGGCAGGTTTGAAACCAGCCCCTACGGCTACGTCGCTAAGGCGCGGAGCGGCAGCGCTAGACCAGCACCACCCGCGCGTCCACGGCGGTGAGACCCTCCGTGTGCGCGATGATGGGGTTGAGGTCGACCTCGCCCACGTCGGGGCGAGCGTCCACGAATCGGGACAGGTCGAGCAGGGCGCGCTCGATGGCGTCGAGGTCGGCGGGCGGGCTGCCGCGGTGGCCTCGCAGAATCGGGTAGCCCTTGATCTCGCGCACCATCTCGGCGGCGTCGCGCTCGGTGAGCGGCGCGACTCGGAATGAGACGTCGCCCAGCACCTCGACGAGCACTCCGCCGAGCCCGAACATGAGCAGCGGCCCGAATTGCGGGTCCCGCGACACGCCGATGATGACTTCGACGCCCGGCTCGGCCATGGCCTGCACCGACACGCCGTCGACGCGCGCTCCCGGCTGAGCGGCGGCTATCGCCGCGACTATCTCGTCGTAGGCCGCCGCCACCTCGGCGTCGCCGGAGACGCCTACCTTCACGCCGCCGACGTCGCTCTTGTGCACGACGTCGGGCGACGCTATCTTCAGCGCGACGGGATGGCCTATCTGCCGGGCCAGCAGCACCGCCTCGTCGCGGCTACGCGCCAGCTCGGTGGCGTTGGTGTTGATGCCCGCCTCCGAGAGCAGCCGCTTGGACTCCACCTCGTTAAGCAGGCGTCCCCCGGCGTTCACGCCGGCGTCAGCGTCGTCCTGGGCCATGGGGCATTCTCCTCCGTGCTCGATGGGATGATCGGCCAAAGTGCTCGCGCGCGAGCAAGCGCTAGCATAGAGCAGCATCCCCGGAAGGGTCAAGCGGCGGCGCCAGGTCTGAATAGCTACAGGCGACCTGCCTCCACTTGACGGCTGGGGGCGCTCGGGGCGATACTTCCACCTGCCGAGGGTTCGGGGTTTTGCCCTGGAAGAGTCTTTGGAGGCGCGCCCGAAGCGCCGCCAGGGGGTGGTTGATTTGCCTGCCGATGACGCGCTGCCGACACGAGACCTGGTAGCCACCACGACGCCGCTCTCGGCCCCGCCCGCCGTCAGGCTTCCACGCGGTCTCGACCGCGTGCTGTTCTCCGCCGCCGACCTCGACCGGCGGGTGCGCGAGATAGGCAGCCACATATCGGCGGAGTACCGGGGCCGCGACCTTGTGCTGATAGGCGTGCTGCGCGGCGCGCTCTGCTTCATGACCGACCTGATGCGCACGCTGGACGTGCCCACCGTTGTGGAGGTGATGGCCGTTTCGAGCTACTCCGGCCGCGGCGGCTCCGGCGTGAAGATAGTCAAGGACATCGACACCGACGTCGCGGGCCGCCACGTGATCGTGGTCGAGGACATCGTGGACAGCGGCATGACGCTCGACTTCCTGTTGAAGTATCTCGGCTTCAAGCGCCCGGCATCGCTGGAGGTGTGCGCGCTGCTGAACAAGAAGTCCCGCCGCACTGTGCCGGTGCCGCTGCGATGGGTGGGCTTCGAGGTCCCCGACGAGTTCGTGGTCGGCTACGGCCTCGATTACCGGGACCGCTATCGCAACCTTCCTTACGTGGCGACGCTGTCGACCTCCGAGCTACCGTAGGCGGCCGGCGGAGGAACGGGCGACATGGTCATAGGCGTCGGCACCGTCAGGTTGCGCCTGCACGGCAACCGCAGTCTCAAGGGCAAGCGCCGCGTGGTGGCCTCGCTGTGCTCGCGTGTGCGCGGCAGGTTCAACGTCGCCATCGCCGAGGTCGCCGACAACGACAACTGGCAGCTTGCCACGCTCGGCGTCGTCTGCGTGGCCAACGACGCCAGGCACGCCGACGAGGCGCTGGCCAAGGCGCTGGCCTACATCGAGTCAGGACGCGAAGACTTCGAGGTGCTCAGCCTCGAAAGCGAGATAGTGTCTGGCTTCTAGCGCGCGCCTATCAGCCACCTTGCCGGCGGAGCAGCTCCTCTAGTTCGCGGACTCGCGCCTCGGCGGCATCGGCACGGGCGCGTTCGCCAGCCAAGCCGCGCTCGGCGGCAAGGCGCGCGGCGCGTTCGCCAGACAGAGTTGGAAGCGGTCGGCCCGTCGCGGGGTCGTAGAAGCGCAGTTCGCCTTCATGCCAGTACAGGTACACGTTCAGCACGGCGCTGTATCCCCGTAACATCCCCTCGGAGACTTCCTCTATCTCTATCGGCTCGTACTCACCTCCAACAAGCCGGTCCCCAGCCAGTCCCGCGCCGTGGTACTCCCCCGTCTCGTCGAACCGCCAGTACTCCCGGATGCCCAGCGACGCATAGTCCACGCGCTTGTCGGTCGCGTCGATCCGCCCCGTGCTCCGCGACGCTATCTCCATAACGAAGTCAGGCGGCTTGCCCTGGTCCGACACCACGTATGCGTTACGAGCCCAGTATGCCGCGGTGTCCACGTCGAAGGCGACCAGCATGTCCGGGTAGCGCAACCCTTTCATTTCCCTGGTCACTGCCAGGCTGACAAACTGATCTCCGGCAACCAGCGTGGTCTCTCTGTTCCCCAGGTACTCCCTCAGCATGTAGGCGTTGCCGTTGATGGCCAGGTGTTTGAAGCTGGTCATATCCTCGGGTGTGCGTTCGGGCGGATCCGGGAACACGAAGAACTCGCGAACCCCGGAAGCGTTGACGATAGTATCTGGTGTGCTCATGCCCCACCTGGCGGTTGACGGGTATGCCGCATGATTACGTTACACGACGGCTGCGCGGGCCGTCAATCGGACGGTCGGCCTTGAACGGGTGAAGGTTCGGCTAACGCAGGTGCTCGGCGTCGTTGAACCGCAGGATGCGCCAGCGCCTGTTGTTCTGCAGGTCGCTGCCGCGCCGCCACCTTTCAAGGTCTATCTCGAACTCGAAGACGGCGGTGTTGGCGACGGCCACGCTCCACACCCTCTCGGTGCCCAGCAGCGCGGCCACGATGCATTGCAGTATGCCGCCGTGGGCGAACAGCACCACCACGTCGCCGTCGGCGTGGTCGGTGATTACGCGGTCGACCACGCGCCGCGCGCGCTCGTTGCGCTGCCGGTAGCCCTCAGCGTTTTCGACGGCGTCCCAGTCATCGTCCCGCAGGAAGGCGCGCGTCATCTCCGGAAACCGGACCGCGGCCTCGGCCATCGTGAGGCCCGTGAACGCGCCCACGTCCGTCTCCTTCAGGTCGTCCCAGTGCGCTATGGGAACGTCCCACGAGCGGGAGACGATGCGTGCGGTCTCGGCGGTGCGAAGCAGCGGGCTGGAGTAGACGTGACGTGGGGCGCAGGCCCTCGGCCGCGAAGCGGCGGTGCAGCCGCTCGGCCTGGTCGGCGCCATCGGCGGACAATTCCACGTCGGCGTGTCCCTGCAACCGGCCTTCGGCGTTGGCGGCGGTCACGCCGTGTCGTACCAACAGAATTCTCATGGTTTACACCCTGGGGCGCACCTTGGAGCGCCCAGGTAAAGGGGCTGTCGCTGACGCCGCGGGAGCTTGGCGCCCGGGCGTCCTAGATTCCGCGGCTCCGCTCCGCTCGGAATGACCCGAGTATAGGCGCTGCTCGGTGTGACCCGAGTATAGGCGCTGCTGGGGGCGATTTCGCCCTTCTCGTTGGCCTCCAGCAGCGCGGCGAAGTCGTAGCCGCGGCGGCGCAGTTCCTCGCTGCCGCCCTCGTTGCGGTCCAGGATGCAGAACACCTTGACCACGCTGCCGCCCTCGGCCTCTACCGCGCCGATGGCGTGGAACAGGCTGGCCCCGCTGGTGCAGGCGTCGTCCACCACCGCGATGCGCCCGCCCTCCGGCATCGTCCCCTCGATGAAACGGCGCCCGCCATGGCCCTTCGCCTCTTTTCGCACTATCAGCGCGGGAATGGGGGTGCCGCGCTGATGGCTCAGCACGGCAACCGCGGCGACGATGGGGTCCGCGCCCAGGGTGGGGCCGGCTATCGCCTCGGCGCCACACTCGGCGAGTAGCGGAAGCAGCGCGTCGCCCACCAGGTAGGCCCCCTCCGGGTCGAGGGTGAGGAGACGCCCGTCGAAATAGTACGGGCTGACGCCTCCCGCAGACAGCTGGAAATCTCCGAATTGCAGGGCGCCTCTGCGCTTGGCCAGTTCCAGGATCGTCTCGGCTCTCGCGTCGGATGTCGTCATCTACGCCTCACCTGTACAGACCATGCTCGCGTATGTGCTCTTCCACGCCGCGCGGCACCAGGTACCGGAGCGAGCGGCCGGCTGAAGCGCGTCGGCGCAACTCCGTCGCGCCCACGTCCACCATGGGCACGTCGAGCATTATGACGCGCTCGGCGGCGCATGGCAAAACCGAGCTGAGCGGCTCCGGGTCGAACTCCGCGCCGGGCCGTGCGACGCCCACGACCGTGGCGAGCTCGAAAACCCGCGCCGGACAGCGCCAACGGTGCATCTCGGTCAGCGCGTCCAGCCCCAGCACCAGGAAGATCTCCGTGCCGGGCTGCGCTTTCCCGCGCAGATGCTCCAGCGTGTCCACCGTGTAGCTGGGCCCAGGCCTGGCGACCTCCACGCCGCACGCCCGGAACCGCGGGTTGGACTCGACGGCTAGGCGCACCATGTTCAGCCGGTGCGCGGCGTCCGTCACCGGCTCGGCGGCTTTGAACCACGGCTGCCCCGCGGGCACGAACAGCATCTCGTCCAGCGCCAGCAGCTCGGTCGCCTCTTCCGCGGCGACGAGGTGACCCAGATGGACCGGGTCGAACGTGCCGCCGAATACGCCTAACCGCACCTCACTCCCACTCCCATTCGAGCTTGCCTATGCGGACGGTGTCGCCCGTATCCACGCCCGCGGCCTCCAGCGCCCGAATCGCCCCGATACGCGACAGATACGCGTAGAATTGCGTGCGGGCGTGCCAGTCGTCCTCGTTCAGCACCTGGGCGATCCGCACAGCGCCGGGCGCTTCAAGCACGAAGTCGTCACCGTCCCTGTGAACGCGCACCGCGGTGCGGCGCGGCTGCGGCCTGAGCACCGGTATGTCGTCGTCATCCTCACGCTCCCGCGGTCGCTCCTCCGCCAGCGCTCGCAGCGCCGCGTCCATCAGCTCGTCCACGCCCTCTCCCGTTGCCGCCGACACCGGCCACGCCCGCACGTCCAGCGCAGCGAACTCTTCGGCCAGGTCCGCCAGGCGCTCCCGCGCTTCGGGAAGGTCCACCTTGTTCACGGCCAGCAGCTGCGGCTTGTCAGAGAGCCGCTCGTCGAACAGCCGTAGCTCGTCGTTCACGAGCTTCCACTGTGCCACGGCCTCGTCGAGCGAGCCGTCCACGAGGTGCACCAGCACTCGCGTGCGCTCGACGTGACGCAGGAACTCGTGGCCGAGCCCGGCGCCCATGTGCGCGCCGTCTATGATGCCGGGGATGTCGACGAGCACGAAGCTCTCCAGCCGCCGTTCGACCACGCCCAGGGCAGGCTCCAGGGTGGTGAAAGGGTAGTCCGCCACGCGGGGCCGCGCGCGGGTGGACGCGGCGAGCAGGCTGGACTTGCCGGCGTTCGGCACACCAACGATGCCAACGTCCGCGAGCAGCTTCAGCTCCAGGCGCAGGCGCACACTCTGGCTGGGCTCGCCCGCCTCGGCCAGGCGCGGAAAGCGGTTGCGCGACGTGACGAAGTGGGTGTTGCCGCGGCCACCCCGGCCGCCCTGCGCCACGAGCACGCGCTGGCCTTCGGACGCGATGTCCGCCACCAAGCGGGCCTCGCCCCCCTCCACCCAGACCTGCGTGCCGACGGGGACGGCGACCACCAGGTCGTTACCACGCTTGCCGTGCTTGCGCACGCCAGCGCCGTTGCCGCCGTGGCCTGCGGAGAACGTTCTCTTGTACCGGAAACCCGACAGGGTATTCAGGTTGACTTCGGCTCGCAGGTACACGCTGCCGCCGTCGCCGCCATCCCCGCCGTCGGGGCCCCCGCGGGGCACGAACTTCTCCCGCCGACCGCTCACGACGCCGTTACCGCCGTTACCGCTATTAACTTCTATGGTAGCTTTGTCTATCATGCTTTTTGAATAGTAACAGTAATAATAAGGCCGTGCGTTGTGTGGGGAGGATAGAGGCCCGGCTACGGCGCCGGTTGTGCAATTGTACCATGCCAGGGTGTGCGTAACCGCGCGATTCCGTTTGTACAGTGGCCAAGACCTGGTGTGCGCGGCTTTTGGGCTGCAGATTATCCACGGGGTTATGCACAGTATTGGCCGAGTTATGCACAATTTCACGGCAGTTACGCACATATTCCGGGGCCGAATGTTTATTCCGGGTTTAGTGGTTAGGTAAACTCTTTGTTAGACATCAGCCAAGCGGGACGCGACGTCTCGGGGTCCTGGAGGCGGCTGCGCGGCTCCTACTACGGCTGGCGCATCGTGGCCGGCGTGTTCTTCGCCAACTGGCTCGGCGCGGGCATCGGGCTGCCGATGTTCGGCCAGTTCCTCAAGCCGATGAGCAGCGAGCTGGGATGGACGCGAACGGTGACAACTGTCCCAATCGTAGCCCGGCAGGTCATCAACCTGCTCATAAACCCTATCATCGGCCCCATGCTGGACCGTTACGGCCCTCGCTACCTGATGGCGGCGGGAGCGATAGTGATGGGCCTCGCCACGATGCTGATGTCGCAGGTGAACTCGTTCTGGCAGTTCTTCCTCTTCTTCGGAGTTATGGGGGCGATAGGCCAGGCGGGGTTGAGCCACGTCGTGACGAACACCACGCTGGCGAAGTGGTTCGTTCGGCGGCGCGGCAGGGCAACGGGCATATCGGCGGCCGGCATCAACGTCGGCGAGGTGGTCATGGCGCCGCTGGTGCTGGCGCTGATAGCCACCATAGGATGGCGCGGAGCCTGGGTGGTCATGGGCGTGCTGCCCTGGCTGATAGTCGTGCCCACCTCGTGGCTGTGGATGCGGCGACAACCCGAGGACATGGGCCTGTCGCCGGACGGCGACGCCCCGACCAACGAGCGGGACGCGGCGGTGCAGGGCGGCGCGCGCCTCGAGGAGCATAGCTGGACGGCGGCTGAGGCCTTCCGCACCCCCACGCTGTGGGCGCTCATCGTCGCGACGAACCTCGCCGGCATAGCGGTGAGCGGCGTCCTCCTGCACCAGATACCCTTTCTCACCGACCAGGGACTCTCGACGACGATAGCCGCGCTCAGCCTCACCACCTACGCCGTATTCGCGATACCGTCGAAGCTTGTGTGGGGTTTTCTGGCCGAGCGGTTCCACATCCGCTATCTCACAGCGGCCTCGCTGCTGGGGAGCGCCGCTGGCCTGCTGGTGCTGATGGGTGCGGACTCGAACCTCGAGGCTATCGCGTTCGGCGTGGTGTACGGTTCGACGCGGGGGGCGTGGGCGGTGGTGCAGTCGCTCGTGTGGGCCGACTACTTCGGGCGTGGCTTTCTCGGTGCAATCAGGGGATACGTGTCGCCATTTCAGCTACTGGCGACGGTGGGCGGGCCGGTCTTCGCGGCCTACGTGTTCGACGAGACCAGCAGCTACATGTTCGCGCTATGG
The DNA here is from genome assembly GCA_965226695.1 of Dehalococcoidia bacterium. Classification (GTDB taxonomy): domain Bacteria; phylum Chloroflexota; class Dehalococcoidia; order Lucifugimonadales; family CATOSD01; genus CATOSD01. The sequence goes on along the minus strand of OZ245405.1, from coordinate 347,659 downwards.
ACGTTCTTCGCCGCCTACCTGCTGGCCGCCGCGCTGGTGCTGGCCACACCGCCGCCGCGGCCCGCTGTCGCCGCACGGGGGTGACGGGCTACGCGCTCTCGAGGGCGCTGCGTATGGCGAATATGTCGTAGCGCAGGGTGTCGTCCACGTTCTGGCGCGTCTCGATGGTGCGGCAGCCGCGGAGCACGGTGGCGTGGTTCTTGCCTCCGAGGGTGCGCCCTATCGCCGACGAGCCCAGCTTGGCGTCCTCGCGCAGCAGGTACATGGCGACGTGGCGCGCGCGAATGGTCAGCTTGTCCCGCTTGGGGCCCTTCATCTCCTGCTCGCTCACCTTGAAGTGGCTCGAAACGGCGCGCACCACCGCCTGCTCCGAGGCGTGCCCGCTCCAGGCCTGTGACGCCGGCTCCGCCATCGCCCTCGAGGCGAGCTCGGGGGTGATCTGGGACTGGGTGAGGTCGGCGTAGGCTACCACGCGGTTGAGCACGCCCTCCAGCTCGCGAACGTTCTTGCGCACCCGCTCCGCGAGCATCTCCAGCACCACCGGATGCAGATTCAGCTCCCGCGCCTCCGCCTTGGCGCGCAGTATCGCCGAGCGCTCCTCCAGCCCCGGCGGCTGGATGTCCACCACCAGCCCGCCTTCCAGGCGGGACTGTATGCGGTCCTCCAGCAACGTGAGCGCCGTCACCGGGCGGTCGCTCGTAATCACCATCTGGCGGTTGCTCATGTGCAGTGCGTTGAAGGTGTGGAAGAAGCCTTCCTGGGTCTGCTCCTTGCCGATAAGGAAGTGGATGTCGTCGAGCAGCAGCACGTCGGCGGCCCGGTAGGTCTCGCGGAACTCCTCCGTCTTGCCCTCGCGGATGGCGCTTATGTACTCGGACGTGAAGTCCTCCGCGGTGGTGTAGATGAGCGTCGCGGCCTTCCGGCCGGCGAGCCGTCCGATGGCGTGCAGCAGGTGGGTCTTGCCCAGGCCGACCTTCGAGTAGATGACCAGGGGGTTGTACACCGCCCCGGGCCGATCGGCGACGGCCTGGGCAGCGCCGTGGGCGAGCTCGTTGGACTTGCCGACTATGAAGGAGTCGAAGGTGTACTTTGGGTTCAGCCGCGAGCGCCGGCCTCGCGCGGCCTGGGGCGCGGCTGTCGCACCCGACGGCGGGTCCGGCTGGGCGAACGCGGCATCATCGTCGCTTTCGGAGGGCGTAGTGCCCGCCGCCGCGCCGCCAACCTCGATACGCACGTCGAGGCGGCGCTTGACCTGGCGCTCGACCGCCTGGGCGATGAGCGAGGACATGCGCTGTTCGAGCATCTCCGCCACGAAGGCGTTGGGCGCGCCGACGACGAAGGCGTCGTCGCTCACGGCGACGCCAGCCGTCTGCTTCAGCCACGTCTCGAAGGTGGGCCGCGTTACCTGTATCTGCAGGTCGTCGAGAACGCGTGCCCAAACCTCGGTTGCCGATAGGTCTGCCATAGAAAGAAATCTCGATTGCGTGATCCCCACCGCAACCTCGAGGCGTCGGAACGCCCCAAAGCCGTGTGCGCTTGGGGGGCCGCAAGTGTAGCACCGCGCGGGGCATGAGTCGATACCCTGCGGGGGGAAAATGGATGGCCCGCGGCAGCTAAGTCGAAGTTCTGCCCCGGCGCAGCGCGCGGCCCGGCAGCGCGCCCGTGTTGCTCCCGTTGTCGATGACCACGCGGCCGTTGACGATAACGTAGTCGATACCCACGGGGAACTGCTTGGGATTGCGCTTGGTGGCGAGCGCCTTCACCGTCTTGGGGTCGAATATCACGATGTCCGCCTTGAAGCCCTCCACCAGCAGCCCCCTGTCGGGAAGCCCAAGCCGCTGCGCCGGAAACGAGGTCATCTTGCGTATGGCTTCCGGCAGCCGCAGGTGCTTTTCGGCCCGGACGAACTCGGCGAGCACGATGGGGAAGCAGCCGTAGGTGCGGGGACTCGGGAACTCGCCGAACAGTATGGCGTCGCTCGCTATCATGCCGTGGGGGTGCGACACGAACGCGGGCAGTGTTTGCTCGTTGGTGCCGAGGCCCACGGTCGAGATGCCCAGGTTCTCCTCGGCGAGCAGGTCGAACAGGGCGTCCGCCGGCTCCTGCTCACGCATCTCGGCTATCTCCTCGATGGAGCGGCCGTCGTAGATCTTGTTCTGCGGCTGCGTGAAATTGGTGAGCCAGTTGTTATGCAGCCGCTCGGTGCTGATCTCGCGCTTCATCCGCTCGCGGTCGTCCGCGTCGTTGAGCGCCGCCAACAGCCTCTCCGGGCCGCCGTCCTTCGCCCAGTGGGGCAGCCCGATGGTGACGGTGGTGCCCGAGTAAGGGTAGGTGTAGCAGTCGAACGTCACGTCCATGCCCTCGTCCCGGGCGTCTTCGACGAGCCCCAGGTAGTCGAGGTGGCTTCCCACGCCCTGCGCGCCCTGGCGGTAGTGCGTGAGATGCACGGCGCTCTCGCCGCGCCGGCCGATCTCCAGCGCCTCCTCCCACGGCGCGAGCAGCCCTTTCGCCCTGAGGCTGGCCCGCGTGTGGGTGTGGTAGAAGCCGCCCATGCGGGCCGACTCCATCGCCAGCGCGGCAAGCTCGCCGGTGCTGGCGTAGGCCCCCGGCGGATAATCCAGGCCGGTGGACAGGCCCCACGCGCCCTCCTCCATCGCTTCGCGCACCACGGCCCGCATGTCCGCGAGCTGCGCGTCCGACGCGGGTTCGGCGCCCCAGCCGACGCCCCATATGCGCACCGAGGAGTTTCCCAGGATGTAGGCGATGTTTATGGCAACGGTGTTGTCGTACCTGTCCAGATGGTCGGCTACGCTCAGCCAGTCGGCCGGCTGGGGCGGGTAGCCGTTGAGGCCGGAGTCGAGCCAGATGTAGCGCCGCAGCTCCTCGTGCGACTTGAAGGGCGAATGGGATATGCCGTCGATGCCGATCAGCTCGGTGGTCACGCCCTGTCGCACCTTCGGGTCGTGGTGCGGCTCGCCCAGGATGGTCAGGCCCGCGTGGGAGTGCAGGTCGACGAAGCCGGGGCAAACGACCTTGCCCGTCGCGTCGATGACGCGGACGGCGTCGAGCTCCGGCGTCTCGCCGCGGTGTATGGCGATACGCTCGTCGCGCACGCTAACGGAGGCGTGGTAGCCGGGACTGCCGCTGCCGTCGACAATAAGGCCGTTCTCTATAAGCAGGTCTGTCATGCTATGGCTCTCGCAATTCGTTCAAACGGGACCAGGAGCCTCGCGCCGCCTGCCTAGTCGACCAGGAAGCGCCGTAGCTCGTTGACGAGAAACTCCGGGTTGTCTCCGGAGATGCCGTGTCCCGACTCGGGCACTTCCACGAGTTGCATCCCCGGCTGGAGCTCCTTCATCTGGGCCAGGATCTCCGGCGACAGGAAGTTGCTCTCGGCGCCCTTCATTTCGAGTATGGGGCAGCGAATCTTGCCCCACTGCTCCCACAGGTAGGGGACCTCTCTGACGCCGAAGCTGCCGTTGATCCAGAACATCTCCGGGTCCTGCTTGGGCACGTACTTGCCGGCGTAGTTGAGCCTGAACCCGTGCTCGAACGTGTTTCGCAGATGCTCTTCGCGCGCCCTGGGGTTCTGGGCCATGCCGTTCTCCATGTACTCTTCGAGGCTGCGCCAGCCGAGCCGGCGGCCGTTCATGCCGGTTATCTGGTTCTGGGCCGACACGCGGCTCATCTCCGGGCCGTAGTCCAGGCAGATAAAGTGCTTCAGGTGTTCGGAGTGGTCGCCGGCGTAGGGTATGCCGTTTCGGGCGCCCAGCGACGCGCCGCAGTAGTCGTAGGGGCCGATGCCAATGATCTCGGCGAACTCGGCAAGGTCTGCGGCGAAGTCCTTAACCGCGTAGCCTTCCCGCGTGTGGTCGGTTTCACCGTGGCCGCGCTGGTCCACGGCGATCACGTGGAACTCGCTCCGCAGCTCCCGCGCTACGTGGTCCCAATTGTGCGCGTTGCCGCCCTGGCCGTGCGCGAACAGCAGCACGCGATTCGAGTCGCCGCCCCAGTCCACGTAGTGGTAGTTTAGTCCGTTGACCTCCACGAAATGGTCGGTGGGCTGAGTGTCGGTGGCCATAGCGGAATGCACCTCTCAACGGTTGTAATGGGCGTCACAGGCCGCCGGGCAAGGCGGCGCGGCTCATCGTAACACAGATAGCACATCCTGATGGGTAGTGGATGCGGTTGGTAGGGGCGGTTCGATGACAGGGTTCCAGCGGAAACGAAAGAGGCACCATATTGACTTGAGCTTCCATTAAGATAAGCCTCAGGAATCAGCGATGCAGCTACGGAACGACAATCGTAGGGAGAACGACATGGCTAGCACGCATGAGCACGATGAAGACACACAGAATCGGACGGGGCTTGAAGAGGACAAGTGCACGCCGGAAGAGAAGCTCAGAGACCGGCTGACGGAGCGCGTGCTCGAGCGCAACGCTGAGCTTGGGAAGGAACTATTGGAACGGGGCGGCAAGAGCCGGCTGTTCATCAAAGTGACAGAAGAGTTGATCGACTTCATGGAGGAGAAGTCGCGTAAGTGGACGCAGTCGTGGACCAATGGCATTAATCTCATGCAACTCAGCGCGTCCTCCCGGCTGCCGTACAGCGGCCTGAACCGGCTACGCTTGGCCTTAACGAGCGAGATTAGGGGCTACGACAGCCCGTACTGGATTACTCCATATCGCGCTCACAAGCAAGGGGGTGGGAGAAGACGCCAATGGCGTGGAGTCGCCCGCCCTTGCCGGCGACGCAGTTGGTGATCGACGGCTACGTGGAGCACGAGATGTCACGCTCGAATTTCCGACTGGAGCATTCCAACGTACACGACGCCTACTACGCGCCATCGACCGATACTATTGTCCTGCCCGACGTAAACCGGTTCCCTAGATTGGCCGACTACTATGCGACAGCCTTCCACGAGATCGCGCACTCCACCGGGCCAACGCATCGGCTTGCGAGGAGACAAGATCGGAACCTGGAAGTCTTCGGCTCCCATGGTTACGCTGAGGAGGAGATTGTGGCGGAACTAGGGACTGCATTTCTGGCGGTGGAAACTGGAGTCGCCAACGACGCAGGAATGTTAGAGGATTCTGCCGCTTATCTGGGCCACTGGGTCGATGTCGCGAACAAGAGGGCAAATAAGGGCCCATCACGGGAAAAAGAAATGGCCTACAGCGACCTGTGGTTGAAGCACAGCGACGCGGACAGTGTGGTCAGCTACGTGCTCAACCGCCGGAAACTTCGCGACAAGATCGCCGACCACTGGCAGGAGCGCGAACGGCGATGGTGAGGGGGGGCATCCCTCCGGAGTGCGTTGCCCGCTGCGCGGAGTTTCCGTTGATACAGGGATGACGTGCGGGCAGCGAACGCCCCGGCGCGGCCATCCGGTGTTCTATGCTATCCTACGCGCCAACCAACCACAGCGGAGGCCCACGCCGTGCCAGACGACATTCTCCTGGACCGCACCGACGGCGTTGCGACCGTCACGTTCAACCGGCCCGACCAGCGCAACGCGATCGACTACCACGGCTGGCTGGAGCTCCGGCGAATCGCAGTAGACCTCGACCGCGACGACAGCGTGCGGGTGGTGGTGTTCACAGGCGCGGGCGACAGGGCCTTCTCCGCTGGGGCCGACATCAAGGACTTCGAGAGCTACCGGGACAACTCCCAGAAGGCGCAGGTGTACGCCGAGGCGTTCGACGGCGCGATGGACGCCATAGAGGCCGTCTCCAAGCCCACCGTCTGCCTCATCAAGGGCTTCTGTGTGGGCGGAGGCTGCGAGATGTCCATGGCCTGCGACATTCGCATCGCCGCCGACAACTCCCGCTTCGGCATCCCCGTCGCCCGCCTGGGCATCCTGGTCGGATACCGCGAAATGCGCCGTCTCGTCAACCTCGTAGGCCCGGGCAACGCGTCCTACATCCTGATGAGCGCGCGGCTGCTGGACTCCGCCGAGGCGTGCAGGATCGGCCTGGTGAACCAGGTCGTGCCCCTCGCCGAGGTCGACGGCTGCGTGTACGACCTCGCCCGCGAGATGACGCCGCTCGCCCCGCTGTCCCAGGCGCGCCACAAGCGGATACGCCAGCTTGTGCTGGAGAATCCGGCGCTGGAAGGCCTTACGACCGAGCAGCGGCTCCTGCCGTTCACGAACTTCGACAGCGAAGACTTTCACGAGGGGCGCAGCGCGTTCGTGGAGCGCCGCCAGCCCAACTTCGCCGGCCGCTAGAGCGGCCCGGCCGCGCAAGCGAGGACGACATGACGCCGACGCTTCCCCTGGATGGCGTGAGTGTGCTGGACTTCACGCAGATTATGGCAGGCCCCTTTTGCACCATGCTGCTCGCGGACATGGGCGCCGACGTGGTGAAGGTGGAAAAGCCCAGCGGCGGCGACGACACCCGCCGGATGGGGCCGCCGTTCGTGAACGGCGAGTCCGCCGCCTTCCTGGGCATCAACCGCAACAAGCGCAGCGTGGTGCTGAACATAAGGCACCCCGACGGCCTGGCCGCGGCCAAGCGCCTGGCGGAGCGCGCCGACGTGCTGGTGCAGAACTTTCGACCGGGCACGCTGGAGCGTCTCGGTTTGGGCTACGAGGACTCTCTGAAGCTGAATCCAGGGCTGGTGTACTGCAACATATCGGGGTTCGGCGGCACCGGCCCGTACAGCCGCCGCGGCGGCTTCGACCTGGTGGCGCAGGGGATGAGCGGGCTGATGAGCATCACGGGCGCGCCCGCCTCCGACCCGGTGAAGGTGGGCGTGCCCATCACCGACCTCAACGCGGGCATGTACTCCGCCTACGGCATCCTGTCCGCGTACATCAGCCGGCTGAGGACGGGCAGGGGACAGCTCGTCGACACCTCCCTGCTGGAGGCGGGGCTGGCCTACACCTTCTGGGAGTCGGCCATATACTTCGCAACGGGCGAGACGCCGTCGCCGCTGGGATCGGCGCACAGAATGTCGGCGCCGTACCAGGCGTTCCGCACGAGCGACGGCCACGTGAACATCGGCGCGGCCAACCAGGCCAACTGGGAGCGGCTGTGCGTCGCCATCGAAAGGCAGGACCTGCTCGCCGACCCGCGCTTCTCGTCGAACGCGGACAGGATGGCGAACCTGGACGCGCTGGTCGAAACGCTCCAGCGCACGTTCGAGGCGAGGGAGTCGGCGCACTGGCTGGAGGCGCTGGAGCGCGAGGGCGTACCCGCGGGACCGATCAACGACATGGCGCAGGTGTACGCCGACCCGCAGGTGATCGCCAGGGACATGGTGGTGGAGCTGGACCACCCCGCGGCGGGCCGGATACGCAACATCGGAATCCCCGTCAAGCTGTCCGAGACGCCCGCGTCCGTGCGCCGGCCGCCGCCCACGCTGGGCCAGCACACCGCCGAGGTGCTGGCGGAGCTAGGCTACGCCGCTGACGACATCGCCGCGCTGAGGGAGAGCGGCGCGGTCGCGTAAGCGGCGCGGGTCCCCCCTACGCCACGGCGTGGTCGGCCTCCAGGGCCAGCGCCCGCCGCGTGACCTCGGCGGGCAGCGCGCCGTCGTACAGCTCGTAGCGCGCCGAGAACTCGTCCGCGATGGCCTGCCGCACGTCCTCGAACCGCGCCGCGCCCAGCTCGTCCTCCACGCTCCCCACCGTCCCGGGCGACCAGTCGTGCGCCAGCGCGTCGTACACCGGCGTCAGCACGTCCCGAATTCTGCCGCTGCCGCCCACAACCACCACGCCGCCCACGTGCGCCGCGCCCGACACGATGCGCTGGCCCACGCCCATCAGCTTGGTGCGTCCTCTCGCGTTCACGCTGTAAGCGCCCGGGCAGTACTCGCCGGGCACCTCGCCCACGCGGGCGTCCACGCCCAGCCGGGAAAGCGCCGACGCGATGAGCGAAGCCGTCTCCCGAAAGCGGGCGTCGATGTTCTCGCGCGGGTTCCGGTCGGGAATCGTCCAGGTAAAGGCGACAGTCTCCTCGTGGAACACCGCGGCCGTGCCGCCGACCATGCGGTCTATCGCCGCGAACCCGTGCGCCCTCGCGGCCGCGACGGCGCGGACGTAGCCGGGCGCGCGACGGTCCTGCGCGCCGAACGCGACGATGGCGCCGGGCCGGAACAGGCGCAGCGTCTCCGGCTCGGCGCGCTCCGCCACGCGCAGCATCAGCGCCCTGGACACGGCGGTGTCGAGCGCGGGGCGCTCGGAATACGACTCGGTGGAAAGCCTGATGGATCGCATCTCGTGGGCCGACTGGGACAGATTGATCGCAGCCTCGCGGGCCGCGCAGCGACGCTAATCGTAGCACAGAACGCCCCACGCAACTGTTCACATTTGGGGGGAGCGGAGCAGCCCTTCTGTATTTGGGAGAGGGGATTGTGGCCCGGGTCTCATTTCATCGAGTTCAAACAACTGTATGGCAATGCATTTCTGTTGACATGGGCAAAGAAAAATGGCAGTATCTCAGAATCCGTCAGCCGGAACGAAGCGGGGCCTCCGGCTCGCGGAATCGGCCCGGCCCGTCAGATGACGGGATGCGGGACGACAGACCCGAATGAGGAGGGAACAATGAGAAGGTTCTTGGTTTTGCCTTTGGCCCTGGTCATTGGCATATTTGTACTGGCCGCGTGTAGCAGCGCCGACGAGGCGGAGGCCGAGCCTACGCAGGCGCCGGCGGCGCAGGTGCAGCCGACAGCACCTCCGGCGCAGCAGCAGCCGCAGCCCACGCAGCCGCCGGCCATGCAGCCCACGCGGGCGCCGGCCATGCAGCCCACGCGGGCGCCCGCCCAGGAGCCCTCGGCGGTGCTCACCGCGTCCGAGGTCATCCAGAATGCGGCGGAAGACCTCGGCGTGCCGCTGCAACTCCCGCAGCCGCCGGCGAACTACGCGCCCGTGCGCGGCGGAAACGTGGACCTGGTCACCAACGGCTGGCCCTTCCCGCGCTTCTGGGACTGGCTGCACCAGGGCGCGTACTCCAACATGTACATCTCGCTCTGGGCCGAAACGCTCGTAACCTTCCCGCAGGGGCCGGGCACCAACCCCGCGGACTACACGCCGCAGCCCCACCTGGCCGAAAGCTGGTCGGTGTCCAACGACGGGCTGACCTGGACGTTCAAGCTCCGCAAGGGCATCAAGTACAACGACGACCAGCTTGACGTCGATAAGTCAAGGGACGTCACCGCCCAGGACTGGGTAGAGGTGGCCGATTTCGCCTTCGGCCCCGAGACGAGCCGCTTTAGAGCGCGCTTCCCCGAAATCGACGGCCCAGCGTCCTGGAAGGCCATAGACGACTACACCCTGGAGATTACGCTCAATCGCCCCACGGCGTCGTTCCTGTACAAGCTCGCCATTCGCGGGCCGCAGCTCTACGGCTTGGACGGCTTCAAGAAGCGCCTGGCTGACGACCCCAGCCTGTTGGTAGCCGACGCCATGAACAACGTGGAAGACCAGTACGGCACCGGCCCCTGGGTGATGACCAGCTGGACGCCCGACGTCTCGGTAACCTACGAGGCCAACGGCCTGTATTGGAAGGAGGACGGACGCGGCAACCAGCTTCCGTTCATCGACAGCGTAGAGATGTTCGTGATGAAGGACGAGCGCGCGCAGGACGCGGGCTTCCGCACCGGCAAGCTGGGCGCGCTGGCGCTCGAGACGTGCGGCATGAGCACCGAGCGCTACCTCGACATCAACAAGAGCAACCCGGACACGGTCTGGGAGATCTTCGTAGACCCCACCAACCAGCGCGCGGTGTACCCGAACTTCAGCGAGGGCAGCCCGTTCCACGATATCAACGTGCGGCGCGCGATGCAGCTCTCCATCGACAAAGAGGGCTGGGTGGACAGCGTGCTCGGCGGCTGGGGCCTTCCCTTCTCCACGCCGCTCGCCCCGGGCAACCAGTTCTGGCTGCCGCCCGGGCAGTACGGCGACTACGACGGCGACGGCATACCCGGCGAGCGCTATCTGGATTTCGACGTGGAGGGCGCAAAGGCGCTCATGGCCGAGTCGGGCTACACCGCGGACAACGGCATATCCGGCACGTTCCTGCTCACCAACGACCTGGGCAACCGGTTCTTCAGCGAAGGCGAGCTGGTCGTCGAGTCGTTTCGCAACATCGGCATCGATCTCGAGATTATGGTCAGGGACGGCTCCGCTCGCGTGGAGACGTGGGAGTCGGGCGACTTCACCCTCGGCTACGGCTTCCCGGGCTACGGCTGGGACCCCAGCGACTGGCTCCATAGGGGCTACCACTCCCGCAACACGCTCAACGTCCAGCCCGTCTCCGGGCTGGTGGACGAGACTCTAGACGCGATGATAGACGCCGAAGAGTCGGAGGTGGACCCGGCCAAGCGCTTCGAGTTGGTCGCCGACGTCCAGCGCTACCTCATGGAGAAGCAGTACTACGCCATGAGCACGAACTGGATCCAGATAGTGGCCATACAGCCCTGGCTGGTGAACTACCAGTACCAATACTCCTACCCCATCGGGAACAACCTGGCTCTTTCCTGGGTGGAGCGATAGGATAGGCTGATCTTCTGACCGGAGGGGCGCTCCAGTGCGCGCGTGCATCGCCTGCCTGGGGCGCCCCGATTCTTAATGTAACCTGAACCAGCCGGCCGGCTCCGCGCTCGCGTGCAGGGCCCTTCGGCGCTACTGGAAACCGCACCTCCCAGGGGGCGTATGCGAGACTACATAATAAGGCGGGTTATGCTGGTTATCCCCAGCGTGTTCGTGCTTACGGTGCTCGTGTTCGGCATGGTGCGCCTGCTCCCGGGCGACGTTGTGGACACCATAGCCGCGCAGCTTTCGGGCGGGCGCGGCGGCGAAATCGACCCTGAAACCAAGGAACGCATTCGCAGAGAACTCGGGCTGGATAAGCCCATCTACATACAATATTTCGTGTGGATAAGCCAGATAGTGCGCGGCGACCTGGGCAAGTCGCTGCTGACCAAGATCGACATCGTGGAGGACATCAAGCGGCGGTTCCCCGTAACGTTCGAGCTCGTGATATTCACGCTTGTGCTCATGGTCCTTTGGGGGCTGTCCGTCGGCATATTTTCGGCCATCCGCCAGGACTCCTGGATGGACTACGTGCTGCGCAGCGTCGCGATCATAGGGCTATCTGTGCCATTTTTCTGGACCGCCGTGCTGCTGTTGCTGTTCGGCTCGCTGTGGTTCAACTGGTCGCCGCCCTGGGGCGTCAACGCGCTCTTCGACGACCCGTGGCTCAACATCCAGCAGTTCTTCTTCCCCGCCGTCATCCTGGCCGTGTCGCAGGGCTCGCAGGTGGCCCGCATGACGCGCGCCACCGTGCTGGAGGTTATGCGCCAGGACTACATTCGCACCGCCAGGGCGAAGGGGCTGGTGGAGCGGGCCATTCTCAGCCGCCACGCGCTCAAGAACGCTATGATCCCGGTGGTCAGCCTCATCGGCATCAACTTCGCCTTCGCGCTGGGCGGCACCGTGGTGCTGGAGCAGATATGGGGACTGCCCGGGATGGGGCAACTCATGCTGGGGGCGATCAAGCAGAGGGACTATCCCGTCATCCAGGCCGTCATCCTCTTCACCGGCACCTTGGTGATGATCATCAACCTGTTGGTCGACCTTAGCTACGGCTGGCTCAATCCCAGAATACGCTACCGCTAGAGGAAGGTTAGTCCCGCATGGAACAGAGACAGGGTGTAGGTGTAGAGGTTGCTCTGCAGGGAGTGGCGCAGCGAAAGCGACGCAACCGCTGGCTCGACTTCGTCGTGCGCCTGTTTCGGGAAAAGCCGCTCGCGGCGACGGGCCTCGTCATTGTGGTCGTGTTGCTGATAACCGCCATCTTCGCCGACTTCATCGCCCCCTACGACTACCGCGAGCAGAACCTCAAAGAGTCGCTGATGGGCCACAGCTTTACGCACTTCATGGGCACCGACCAGCTCGGTCGCGACATCTTCAGCCGCATAGTGGTCGGAGCGCGCGTGTCCCTCGTCGTCGCCTTCTCCTGCGTCGCCGGCTTCCTCGTCATAGCCATCGTGTTCGGCATGGGCACGGGGTACATGGGCGGCAAGGTAGACATGCTGGTGCAGCGTTTCGTGGATGGCTGGATGACCATTCCGACGCTGATAATTCTGCTGGCCATGGTGAGCGTTGTGGGCCAGGGCCTGTGGCAGATTATACTCGTGCTGTCGCTCGACAGAGGCATAAGCACTTCCAGAGTGCTGCGCGGCGAGGCGCTCACGCTGAAGGAGACCACCTACGTGGAGGCCGCGCGCGCCGTGGGGGCGGACGACCTGCGCATATTCCTGAAGCACGTGGTGCCCAACGCATTCGCCCCCATCATCATCATGGCCACCATCAGCCTGGGCGTGTTCATACTGGCCGAGGCGTCGCTGAGCTTCCTCGGCTACGGCGTGCCGCCGCCGTTCCCGACGTGGGGTTCGATGCTGAGCGGCTCGGGGCTGTCGTACATGCAGCGCGCGCCCTGGATGGCCATCTGGCCCGGCATCGCGCTGACCGTCGGCGTCTGGGCGTTCAACACGCTCGGCGACGGGATGCGCGACCAGCTCGACCCGAGGCTGCGCGGCGGCTAAGCCGCCGCGCAGCGGTTGGCCGCCGCGCCCCATCCCAACGCCTTGCCCCTGCCATTACCAACACCTACCCCCGTAAGTCTTGGATGGGGGAAGGGAGTATCGGACGGCCACCCCTGCGTCGGCCACCGCCTGCCAGAAGGTGCCGGTGGTGTGCTAAAATCGCCAGAGCAAGGAGGATGCGATGACCACCACCGGACGCGCCACCACCATCGTCTACCCTGAGTCGGACGGTATGCCCTTGCCTGACGGACTGTATCAAGATCCCATATTCCGCAGAGTGGTAGGCGCACTCGAAGTCCACTTCAGCGACGTCAAGAACGCCCTCGTGAGCGGCAACACTTTTCTGTACTACGTCGAGGGCAACCCGCGCCGCAACGTGTCTCCCGACTGCTGCGTGGTTTTCGGCCTGTCCGAAGCCGCGCAGCAGTCGCTATCAATCGAAAAGAACAACACCTACCTGCTGTGGGAAGTGGGCAAGCCGCCGGACTACGTGATGGAGATAGCCTCCCAGAGCACGTGGCGCAGAGACCTGGGCGAAAAGCGCGACCTGTATGCTCGGATAGGCGTGGGAGAGTACTGGCGGTACGACCAGACCGGCGGAGACTTCTACGGCGAGCCGCTGGTGGGCGAGCGGTTGGTGGACGGCGAATATCAGCGTCTCGAGATGCGCCGCGAAACCGACGGTTCGGTGTGGGCGCACAGCGACGCGCTGAACCTCGACCTGTGGTGGACCGACGGTGAGTTGCGTTACTGGGATCCCTTGCGAAGTGTGTGGCTGCTGACCCACCAGGAAGAGAAGAACGCGCGCCTCGCGGCGGAGGCGCGGGTAGCGGGGCTCGAAGCGGAACTGCGGCGTCTGCGCGGCGAATAGAACGCCTCTCTCAAGGAAACCGCCTTGACCTCACGCCCGCCCGATCCGAAAGACCTCGCCGAGCGTTTGCTGCGCGCCCGGCTCACCCGCCGCCAGCTTCTCGCCGGCGCGCTGGGCGTCGCGGGCGCCGCCGCCGCGGGCCGTCTTGCGCTCGGCCAATCGCCTCCGCCCGTCGACACGACCAAGGTGCCTGGCTTCCCCGCCACCGAAATCGGCGCGCGCACGCCATTCGAGCAGCCCACCCGCCTGCAGGTGGGCCAGCACTCCTGGTTCGCCCCTATCGATCGCACATACGGCATCATAACGCCCTCCGACCTGCACTACGTGGTGAGCCACGCGGGCACCGCGGACGTGGCCCCTTCCACGTACAAGCTGCTGATTCACGGAATGGTCGACCGCCCCAGGTCGTTCAGCCTCGCGGACCTGCGGCGCTTCCCCTCGGTGTCGGTGACCTACTCCATCGAGTGCTCGGGCAACAGCGCCAACGCATGGTTTCCGCCAGCGCCAACGGACACCGCTCAGAACGTGCACGGGCTCACCAGCACGAGCGAATGGACGGGCGTGCCGCTGAGTCTGCTGCTGCGCGAGGCGGGGGCCGACCGCAACGCGGAATGGCTGCTGGCCGAGTCTCAGGACGCCGCCGTGTTCGCCAAGAGCATCCCCGCCTACAAGGCCTGGGACGACGTCCTCGTGGCATACGCCCAGAACGGCGAGGCGCTCCGGCCTGAGCAGGGCTATCCCGCGCGGCTGATAGTCCCCGGCTGGGAGGGCTCGGTCAACATCAAGTGGCTGCGCCGCATGGAAATTACGGACCGCCCGTTCATGGGGCGCGAGGAGTCGGCGAGCTACACCGACGTCATGCCCGACGGCACGTCTCTCCAGTTCACCTTCGAGATGGGAGCCAAGTCGGTGATAACCTGGCCCTCCGGGGGCTACCGCGTCCCCGCCGCCGGCTTCTGGGAGCTCACCGGGCTGGCGTGGTCGGGCAGGGGCCGTGTATCGCGCGTGGAGGTCACCACGGACGGCGGCAGGACCTGGCGCGACGCTCGGTTGCAGGCGCCGGTGCTGCCGAAGGCGCACACCCGCTTCCGTTACCCCTGGACGTGGGACGGCAAGCCCGCCGTGCTCATGAGCCGCGTCACGGACGACAGCGGCGCGGTGCAGCCAATCATCGACGACCTGGTGAAAGAGCGCGGCCTGCACTCCATCTACCACAACAACGCGGTACAGGCCTGGCGGGTCGAAGCGGACGGCACGGTGCTGAGCACCCACGACCCGTTTCGCACGGCGCTGGCGGTGCCGGGCGGCGACCGCGAGGCCCTGGTGCGCGGCTTCCCCGGCTGCCTTGCGTAGCCGTCATTCCGGCATGGGGAGACGTTTGCGCATCCGTCATTCCGGCCCCCGAGCCGGAATCCAGGGGAGCGCCCTCCTACGCCTCGTCCTGGCGCTGGCGTGTGTGGCGCTCCTCGCGTCGGCGTGCGGCGACCGGGACGACGTCGCCGGACCCGCGGCACCAGGAAGCCCGGCCGCGGATCCGCAGGCGACGACGCGGGAGGCCGCGCCGCAGCCCGCCATGCCGTCGGGGCCTTTCGGGTTCGGCCGTGACGCGACGTCGGACGAGATTCTCGCCTGGGACATCGACGTAGATCCCAGCGGCAAGGGACTGCCGGAGGGCAGCGGCAGCGTGGCCGAGGGCGACCAGGTGTACCGGGCCAAGTGCGCGGTGTGCCACGGGCGCAACGGCGAAGGCGTTGCCGGCCTGAGCGGCGCGCTGGTGATGCCCTACGACCCTGAAGCGCCGTGGCCGCCGTTCCCGCGCACCGTCGGCAACTACTGGCCCTACGCGACCACGCTGTTCGACTACGTGCGCCGCGCCATGCCCGCCAACGCGCCCGGCTCGCTCAGCGCCGGCGAGGTGTACGCGGTGGTGGCTTGGATGCTGCACCGCAACGAGATAGTGGCCGCGGACGCCGTGATGGACGCCCAGAGCCTGCCCGCGGTGGAGATGCCCGCGCGGCGGCGCTTCGTGCAATCCGACGAGGCTCCGTAGGGGGTGGCGGCGTGTCGAGGTTTCCCGCTTGGGGATGCGCTACTGGAACCAGATGAGCTTTTCACGATTGGCTGCAGGCGATACGATAATGTCTGATGAACAACGAGCGGTCTTTCAATCAGAACGACAGAGACTTACATCAATCGCATGGCGTGTAAAGTAGAGCAATACCTACCACGTGACGACTATACTGTTCCTGAAGTTGAGGTCCTGGTTCATTGGAGTGGTCTCACTGCGTCTCTTTCTCGCATTAGCCCACGAAGACGGCGATTTCAACCGCCTCGAGGCATCAGGTTGCAGGTAAGGGGGAAGCCAGCCCTCCCATGACGATAGTCGCCCATCAAAACCGGAGACAGGACATATACATAGAATTGAAGGAAGGCAGACGCGCGCTCAGAAAGCTGCACAGCCACGAGGGCCATTACAACCCTGGTGGGATCTTGGTTCCCAGGGCGCACATGCACTTTCCATCCCGCAGATACCCCCTGCTGCCAGACGGCAGCTCCTACGCATACCCAGTAGAAGCGGAAATGGAAACGGCGGCCGATGGGGTCTTGTACTTCTGCGATCTGCTTGGAATATCCATTGATGGCATTCAGTACTTCCTAGGGTGACTACGATGATTCAACAGAGTCTGTATGTCCGCATCAACGACATCGTGTCAAACTCGATTAGCCCAAAGGTTGAGTTGTCCACAGTCGGAGATAACCGATGGGAGTTCATAGTGCCGTACGGCGATCAGCATGGAGACCCCCTTTGGGTATCAATTACCTGCCACGGCCAGGAGGTATCTCTCGATGACGGAGGAGCGATTTCTGGTCAATTGTTCTCGTTGGATCAAGATGAAGCGGGTTCGCCCGCCTTCAGGCTGCTTGAATCTCTGTCGCAACGTCACAAACTAACCATAGACCATGATCTCGGCCTCGTTAGGAAGATCTGCCCACTGGACAGATTGGGTGAGACGCTACCCCCTTTCATAAGACTGGTGCAGACCGTCTTGACTGCTGCGCCACACCTGGAAAGCAAACCGCGCCAACGGAGTGCCATGGGCCGACGCCTCAAAAGTCGTGTACGTGAATCCTGCGAGAAGATCGATGCCTTCAACAGAATAAGCGGTACAGGATACTTGCGAGGAAATCACATGAGCAGATGGCGTGCTGACTTCCATTGGCAGTTCCTGTCCGTCGAATCGTCTCGCAATGTGTTTGTCCTTGCACCGGACCTCCATACCCTGGATCCCATAAGAAAGGCAGAGAGGGTAGCCACGCTTGCGCTCGATACTCGGTCCGGCCGAGCCAGTCACGACTTGAGGATCGTGATTGACTCAGAAGACCTTGTCCGGGACGAAGCAATTGCTGCTGCCGAGATAATCAAAGAACATAAGCAGGAGCTCAAATATAGAGTGTTTGACTACTCAGACGATTCGGAATGGAGACTCTTTCTCGAGCAAGCGAGCAGTGAGTTGTTGAGCGAATCTGGGAAAGATTGGACAACGGCATTCGAAGGGCTTGACCGAGACCACGGACTAACTGCAGACTAGGGCCTGTTCACACTAAGGGGTCTGGACATGTTATCATACATGTATGGAACTTACACAAGCTCATTATCAACTCATCAAACCGTACCTACCCGTGCAGCGTGGCAATGTGACCATTCCAAACATACGGGTGCTCAACGCTATTCTGTACGTCGCAGAACACGGTTGCAAGTGGCGAGGGTTGCCGAGTCGTTTTGGCAACTGGCACACCATCTACATGCGCATGAACCGTTGGGCCAAGAGCGGAGTGCTCGACCGAGTGTTCGAACAGCTTCAGCGAAAGGGGATTGTGAAGGTCACCATCGAGGTAGCTTCACTGGACAGCACCTCCGTCAAGGTGCATCCCGACGGCACGGGTGCGGCCAAAAAAACGGACCACAGTCCATCGGCAAGTCCCGAGGCGGATGGACGACCAAGCTTCATATGGTTGCCGCGGATGATCGGACACCCTTAGCGTTCTCGCTCTCTCCGGGCCAGGCCCACGATGGACCGGAGGGGCGCAAACTGCTCAACCGGCTGGGGCCACAACGGGGGAATCCGCCTCTGGTGATGGATCGCGCATATTCGGGCGACCAAACACGCCGATTGGCGTTCGATATGGGGTTCACGCCTGTTGTTCCACCCCTGAAAAGTCGCGTGGACCCTTGGGAGTATGACAAGGAGCTGTACAAGAGGCGGAATGAAGTGGAGCGCCTGTTCCGTCGATTGAAGGGGTATCGAAGAGTATTCACGCGCTATGACAAGCTCGATGCGCTCTATGCCGGCTTTGTCTTGTTCGCAATCATCTTCGACGCTCTACGTAGTGTGAACAGGCCCTAGACCACTACCCGCCCCCCCGAACCGCGTTGCGTCTTGGCGCCGCCCGAGCGTCACCCGTCCCAATCCCGCCACGCCCCATAAGCGGCCGTCCCGCGCCTGCGCGTCGCTTGACACTAAAACCCACTCGCCTTTAACATGGGATACTGGGGAGGTGTATCCAAAATCCTCCCTAAAACTCAATGAGGAAGGTGAGATGCGTGGAAATCGCAATTACCGCGATACTCGCCGTCCTGGTTGGCTTGGCGTCAGGGGCAACGACAGGATACTTCGGTAAGAGGCTTATCCTGGGTAAGCGCCTCGAAGCGGCGCAGTCAGATGCGTCTAGAGTTCTGGAACAATCCGAGGAGGAAAGGCGAAACCTTCTGCTGAAGGCGAAGGAAGATGCCCTGCAACTCCGTTCCGCGGGGGAGGAGGAGCTCAAAGAGCGGCGCGCCGAGGTACAAGGTACCGAGCGCCGCATCGCCAACAGAGAGGAAAACGTCGAACGGCGCGCCAACAACCTGGAGCGCAGAGAACGAAACATTGTCCAGAAGGAGAAGCTAGCCGAGCAATTCCAGGCGGAGATGGACGAGCTGCGCCGCCAAGAGCTTCAAAAGCTCGAAGCCGTATGCGGCCTGTCCGCGATCGAAGCGAGAGCCCTGCTCTTCAGGCAGGTTGAAGAGGAGAGCGAACTGGATCTCTCCCACCTGCGCCACGACATGGAGATGCGGGCGAGGGACGAGGCCAACGACACGGCCCGCAACATTCTGGCCCAGGCCATCCACCGCCTGGCCGCGGATGTCGTCTCGGAGGTGACAGTCACCTCCGTGCCGCTGCCCAGCGACGACATGAAGGGCCGCCTCATCGGGCGTGAAGGCCGTAACATTCGCGCCATCGAGAAGGCCACCGGTGTGGACCTTATCATCGACGATACCCCCGAAGCCGTGACGCTGTCCTGTTTCGACCCCGTGCGGCGCGAAATAGCAAGGGTCGCCATCGGCAAGCTGCTGACCGACGGCAGAATTCACCCCGCCCGCATCGAGGAAATGGTGGTGAAGTCCGAAAAAGAGGTCAGCGATAGCATCCGCAAGGCGGGCGAGCAGGCGGTGTACGAGGTGGGCGTCCGCGGCCTCCATCCCGACCTTGTGATGCTGCTCGGGCGGCTCAAGCATCGCTTCAGCTACGGCGAAAACGTCCTGCAACACTCCATCGAGGTGGCTGAGCTCGCGGCGATGATGGCCAGCGAGGTCGGCGCGGACGTGAAGGTCGCCAAGGCCGGCGGCCTGCTGCACGACATCGGCAAGGCGCTCTCCCACGAGGTCGAAGGGCCTCACGCCGAGATCGGCGCCGACGTGGCCGCAAAGCACAGCGTAGTCGCCAGCGTCTGCACCTGCATCGGCGAGCACCACAACGACGACATGAGCAGCGTCGAGGCGTTCATCGTGTCCGCGGCCGACGCCATAAGCGCGGCGCGCCCCGGCTCCCGCAGGGACACCGTGGAGAACTACATCAAGCGGCTGGAGGCCCTCGAAGAGGTGGGCCGCGCCTTCGACGGCGTGGAGAAGTGTTTCGCCATACAGGCCGGGCGCGAAGTGCGCATCATGGTCCAGCCCCAGATGATCGACGACGTTGCCGCCTCCAAGATGGCCCGCGAGGTCGTCAAGAAAATCGAACAAACGCTTGTCTATCCCGGGCAAATCAAGGTGACCGTTATCAGAGAGAGCCGCTCGGTCGAATACGCGCGGTAGGCCTGTACCGGGGCCAGCGCCTCCTCCACCCGATGACCACACCGGTAGGGGCGGGTTTGAAACCCGCCCCTACATAAGTCCGACGCCGGCGCCCCCACGCTGTTTAAGGAGCCACCCCAAATCTTGCGTGTCCTGATGATTGGCGACGTGATGGGACGGCCCGGCAGGGATACCGTTCGGGCCGTGCTTCCGGGCCTTCGCCTTGAGCTTGCGCTCGACCTGGTTATCGCGAACGGCGAGAACGCCGCCGGCGGCTTCGGCATCACCCCCAAGACCGCCAGGCAACTGCTGGCCAGCGGCGTAGACGTCATCACGTCGGGCAACCACATTTGGGACAAGCCGGAGATAGTGCCGCACCTCGACTCGGACCTGCCCGTGCTGCGTCCGCTCAACTACCCCGCCGCCACGCCCGGGCGCGGACACGCCGTCATCGGCGGCGTTCTGGTGGTCAACCTCATCGGCCGGCTTTTCGTCGGCAACTTCGATTGCCCGTTCGCCGCGGTCGACCGCCTGCTGGCCGAGCTGCCCGACCGGCCGCCTGTCGTGCTGGTGGACTTCCACGCCGAGGCCACCGCGGAGAAGGAGGCCATGGGCTGGCACCTGGACGGCCGCGTCAGCGCACTGGCAGGCACCCACACCCACGTGCCCACCGCCGACGCTCGCATACTGCCCGGAGGCTCCGCGTACGTGAGCGACTTGGGCATGGTCGGCGCCAGCAACTCCATCATCGGCGGCGAGATCGAGGGCTTCCTCGCCCGCTTTCTGACGCAGATGCCCACCAAGGCCAAAATCCCCAAGTCCGGCCCCACGCAGTTCAACAGCGTACTGTTCGAGATTGACGAGTCCACGGGCAGGGCGCTCAGCGTCCGCCGCGTGGACAGGGAGGGGCAGGTCGGCCCCGCCGCAACGGCATGACCGAAGTAGACCTTCACCTGCACACGACCTACTCTGACGGCACTCTCTCGCCGTCCCAGCTGGTGCGCAAGTGCGCCCAGGGAGGCCTTCGCGTCATCGCCATCACCGACCACGACTCCACCGAGGGCGTGGCCGAGGCGCAGCAGGCCGCCCGCGCCTTTCCGGGGCTGAGCGTCATTCCGGGCATCGAGCTGAGCACCGACGTGCCGGGCAGCGAGATCCACGTGCTCGGCTACTACGTGGACCTCGGCGACACCGAGCTCCAGCAGACGCTGGAGAGCTTCCGCCGGGGCCGCGAGGAGCGCGGCCTCATGATGGTGGAGCGGCTCGCCGAGCTGGGCGTCGCCGTGTCCTGGGAGCGAGTGCGCGAGCTGTCGGACGGCGGCGCTATCGGGCGCCCGCACATAGCGCAGGCGATGGTCGAGGCCGGCTACGTCCGCTACCCGAAGGACGCCTTCGACCAGTACCTCGGCCGCAACGGCTCGGCCTACGTGGAACGCCCCAAGCTGTCCCCCGCGGACGCCGTGAAGATACTGGCACAGAACGGCGCGCTGCCCGTCATGGCGCACCCCACCTACTCGGTGTCCAAGACGGGCATGGACGAGGTGGAGGCCCTGGAGGACACGCTGGCCGAGCTGAAGAGCGCCGGGTTGGTGGGGATGGAGGTCTATTACAAGGACTACACCCCGGACCAGGTCGCCCGGCTGAAACGCCTGGCCGACAGAGTGGGCCTGGTGGCCTGCGGCGGCAGCGACTACCACGCCTCGGGCAACCCCGGCGAGCCGGAGCCCGGCGACGTAGGTCCGCCGATGGAGAGCTTGGAGGCGCTGGCCGAGCTGCACGCCCGCGGCACGGCCTCGTCTGGCGGCGCATGACGCCCGTCGCAGTCCTACTCGTCATAGGCGCCTACCTCGCCGGCGGCGTGCCCTCCGGGTACCTACTCGCCCGTAGCCTTCGCGGAATCGACATTCGCGAGTACGGCTCAGGCAACGTGGGCGCGTCCAACATCACCGCCGTCATTGGCGCGAGGGCGGGGGTGCTGCTCGGCGCATACGATTGCCTGGTGAAGGGGACGCTGCCCGTTCTCATCGCGCGAGCGCTGGACCAGTCCGCGGGCGTGCAGGTCGCGGTTGGCCTGGCCTCTGTCGCGGGCCACGCGTGGTCGCCGTACATCAGGTTCACCGGCGGACGCGCCATAGGCACCATAATCGGCGCGATGCTGGCCCTGGCCATGATCTACGAAATAGCCGTGCTTGGCCTTACGCTGGGCGTGGTGGGCCGTTTGCTGTACCGCGACACGGGCTTCTGGACGTTCATAGCTCTGCTGACGCTGCCTCCGGTGACGCTGCTGTTAAACACGTACCCCCCGCTCCCGATAGAGCGCCCCGGCGTGTTGGTGTACTTCAGCCTCGGCGTGTCGGCCATGGCGCTCGTGAAGAGGCTTACCGCCAATTGGGAGCGCCCCCCCGAGGGCTACTCGCTGGCGCGAGTGGCGTTCAACCGCGCCGTGTACGACCGTGACGTGTCGCGCAAGGACGAGTGGACAGGAAGGCAGCCCGGCGACGAGAGCGCGAGGCCGCGGCCCGATGGCTGAAGCTGTCGAGTGCGCCAGGCACCGGAGTGTGCAGACCACCCTGCGCTGCGGACGCTGCGACACGCCTATCTGCCCGCAGTGCCTGGTGCACGCCGCAGTCGGCATTCGCTGCCCCGACTGCGGCCGCCCGCAGCGCCTGCCCAGCTATAGCGTGTCGCCCGGGCGGCTCGCACTCGCGCTGACAGTGGCCGTCGCGACCGGCGTCGCGGGGGGAGCTGCCACCGCCGTTGCCGCTGTCATCTTCGCGTATTCGGCCATCCCCTTCGGCTTCCTGGTGCCGATCGCGGCCTTCGCCGGCGTGGGACTGCTCGTCGGCGAGCTGACGAGCCTGGCATCGAACCGCAAGCAGGGCGCCCAGATGAAGATAGTGGCGCTGCTGGGGGTGGTAGCCGCGCTCGTTGTGGAGATCAGCCTCGAGCAGGCCCTCATAAGGGCGCTCGCGCCGGATTTCGGCGGCGGCTCTCTGCTCGTGTCGGACATTTACGGCATAGGCGCGGTGGTGGTAAGCTTCTACGTCGCCACCAGGCGATTCTAGGCGGACAATGCCGCCATCTGTAAAGTCCCCTCTCCCCTTTGCGGGAGAGGGTTAGGGTGAGGGGGAAAGCCCATCTGCTGGCCCACGGACCCCGTAGGGGCAGGTTTCAAACCTGCCCGCCGTCGGCTCACGGGAAACAGCCTCAATATACGTTACGACTAAGTACCGGAGGAGCCGACCTTGTTGAAGACGATTAGCTGCGGCGACGTGCGCGAAGAGCACGTGGGCGCGAGGGTTACACTGGCCGGGTGGGTGCACCGAAGGCGCGACCACGGCAACCTTATCTTCATCGACCTGCGCAACCGCGAGGGCGTGGTGCAGGTGGTGTTCAACCCCGAGCTCGCGCCCGACGCCCACCGCACCGCCGAGTCGCTGCGCAACGAGTGGGTCGCGCAGGTGTCTGGGCTCGTGTCCGAGCGTCCCGCCGGCACCGAGAACCCGAACCTGCCCACCGGCGGCGTCGAGGTGGCGGCCGACTCCCTTGTCGTGCTCAACGAGTCCAAGACGCCGCCCTTCTACATCAACGAGGAGAGCGAGGTCGACGAGCTGCTGCGCCTGAAGTATCGCTACCTCGACCTGCGCCGCGCCTCGATGCGGGACACGCTGATAGCCCGCCACCGCGTGGTCAAGTTCATCCGCGACTTCCTCGACGAGCGCGGCTTCCTGGAGGTCGAAACGCCCATCCTGATAAAGAGCACGCCGGAGGGCGCGCGCGACTACCTGGTGCCCAGCCGCCTCTACCCGGGCAGCTTCTACGCGCTGCCGCAATCGCCCCAGCAGCTCAAGCAGCTGCTGATGGTGTCCGGCGTCGAGAAGTACTTCCAGATAGCCCGCTGCTTCCGCGACGAGGACCCGCGGGCCGACCGGCAGCCCGAGCACACCCAGCTCGACCTCGAGATGAGCTTCGTGGAAGAGGACGACGTGCTCAACCTGATCGAGGAGATGTACACCGCCCTCGTCGAGACGCTCTTCCCGGACAAGTGGACGCTGAGGCCGTTTCCCCGGATCACCTACGCCGACGCGATGGGCCTGTACGGCACGGACAAGCCGGACCTGCGCTTCGACCTCGAGCTTTCGGACCTGTCGGACATCGCGGCGCAAACGGACTTTCGCGTGTTCCAGGCGGCGGTCGCGGGCGGCGGCATCGTAAAGGGCTTCAGGGCGCCCGGCCTGGCATCCTACTCCCGCCGCCAGACCGACGAGCTGATCGACTTCGCCAAGGCCCGCGGCGCACAGGGACTGGTCACAATCGCGCTGACCGGCGAACCGGGCACGCCTCTGGACGATCTGACGCAAGAGCAGGTGCGCTCGTCGGTGTCGCGTTTCCTCACGCTGGAGCAGGTGCGCGCGATAGCCGACAGAGTGGAGGCCGAGGTGGGCGACATGGTGCTGGTGGCCGCCGGCCCCGCCAAGATCGTGAACCAGACGCTGAGCGCGCTGAGGCACGAGATGGGCCGCAGGCTGGGACTGGCGGACCCCAACCTGCTGGCGATGGCCTTCGTGGTCGACTTCCCGCTGTTCGAGTGGAGCGACGACGAGCAACGCTGGGATGCGATGCACCACGCCTTCACCATGCCCAAGCCGGGCCTGGAACAGTACATCGAGAGCGATCCCGCTCGCGTGATCGGGCGGCTGTACGACATGGTGTGCAACGGCGCAGAGCTGGCAAGCGGCAGCATCCGCATACACGACCGGGAGCTGCAGGAGCGCGTGTTTGGCGTGCTGGGCTACACCAAAGAGCAGATGGGCCAGCGATTCGGCCAGCTTCTGGACGCACTGGAGTACGGCGCGCCTCCGCACGGCGGCATCGCGCCGGGCATAGACCGGCTGCTGATGGTGCTCACGGGCAGGGACAACATACGCGACGTGATCGCGTTCCCGAAGACCCAGAGCGCCGTGGACCCGCTCTTCGAAGCGCCGAGCCCGGTCGATCCGGAGCAGCTGGAGGAGTTGGGCATCAGCATCGTCGCGCGCGACGGCCCATAGTCCCTTCCCCCTTGACGGGGGAAGGTTAGAGCCTGCCCCGTACCCGATACGGGGATGGGGGTGACGCCGCAGGCACGGCCGCTGCCATCCCCAGCACCTACCCCCGTCACCCCAGGTGGACTATCTCGACGTCGCCCCAGTGGCGGTCGAGGTACTCCGCGACCAGCCTGCGGTGGCAGCGATCCGGCGTGTCCTCGCTGCACAGCAGGCAGGAGTTGGCGATTGTCCTCTTGATTGCCCGCTTCGCGATGCGCCTATCGTCCATCAGCGAAAGGAACTGCCGCTCGTAGGTGCCCCAGTCCATGCGCCCCTTCCGGTAGGCGTCCAGCATCTCGGCGGTTGGGGCCAACTCCGGCAAGTGGGCGTACTTCATCCGGCAGATCTTCTGTAGGAAGTACTCGAGGTCGCCCCTCTTGGCGAAGCCCGCGAGCTGCGAGACGTTGTTCAGCCGCACGTCGACCAGGCGCTTCGCGCCCGACTCGCGCAGCAGCTCGAAGAAGACGGACGCGGGCTTCTTCGTAAACCCGATCGTGTACACCCTCAAAACTCGCGCCCCCCGCCGCCACCGGGCGAAGCCTCAGCAACGAACGCCACCTTTCTGGCCCGGCGAGCCAGCGCCTCGACAATCACCTCGTCCCTTGATCGAAACAGGTCGCCGTTTCGAGGCAGCTTGAAACTGTCCACCAGCCGATTGAGCGTTTCGTCGTGTTTCTCCGCGCTGCCGTCGGCGAGGATGTGCTCGACGGCGACGCCGCGCTCCTCGAGCGCGCCCGCTATCAGCAGTGTGCGATGGCAGTCCAGCGGCTCCTTCTCGCTGCACATCAGGGCGACGCGGCGCTCGTCCGCTGCCCGCACTACGCGCCCCATGCCGTCATCGAACAGGTCCGTTTCCGCCAGGCGTCCATAGTTGACGCGCCCGTCCTCGTCGTAGCACGACCGGTCCGCCGGCCGGCCGCCCAGCTCTCCGCCCAGGAACACGTAATCTATGCCGGCCCGCTCCAGCGCGCCGCTGAGAACGCCGTGGTTGAACTGGGGATAGTGGCGGCTGGCCGGAGACGAGCGGACGTCCACTACTTCGTCCACGCAGTGTTTGCGCAGCAGATCCAAGAACGCTTCCGGCGAGTGGTTCGAGTGGCCGATTGTGAAAACCTGGTACTGTGTGTAGTTCAATGGTCTCCCGACGTCAGGGTTCGATGATGGCGGCGATGAGCTTGTAATGGTAACCGTAGATGGCCGCCAACGACAGGCTTACTGTCAGGTAGCACGTGCCGAGTTGGTAGCTGCCGTTTGGTCCTGCGAAGTACTTCTGCTCCTGGTCGGGGTCGGTGACCCACATCCGGTAGTCAGTTCCGTTATACCGAAAACGGCCCTGCACCCTCCGCCTGAAATCGCCGCGTGCCGCTTCGGGATTGAATACGCAGATTTCCAGATTGGCCTCGATAAGATACAGGGACGTGTCGAGGGTGTTGGCCTCTGATGCGGGCACTTTGTCGTTCAGACCGTTGCTCGTGCCAAAGCCATTGAGCCAGAGCGTATCGACCGCGTCGGCCCACTTCGGCAGAACGTTCAGGTCGAAGCGACCCACCCTGGCCCACCTGCGGTCCGGATCGAGCAGCCAGTTCTCTGTCTGGTGGCCCTCCGGACGGTTGGCGATCACCGGGACTTCCATGACGTCGAGCAGACGTGGCAGGCCACCGTCAGCGTAGCGCGAGTCCTCTTCCGTCACGCCTTCGTCTTCCCGGCCGACCACCGGGCGAATCCATGCGCCCAGCCGTCCGTCAGTCCGCAATTCCCGGCCGGCAACGCAGCGTCCATTGGGCATACGCGAATACGCGAGGCAGACGATGCGTTTAACGTCTCCAACTGCCACGGGCCTGTCCTTTTGGTGTAGTCTTACGACGCAATTCTAACTCTGTTCGCACCGTATCGGCAACACCCACAGAACCCAGGGGCTTGCCATAGAGTCGCCGCGGCCGGCCCCGGCACGGCATGCGGGCGGTTCGCGAACCGCCCTTACGGGTCGGATGCGCGGCGTCCCACATGCGCGGTCCGGCGAGCGGCGAGCCACCGCGTGGGTTCCGGCCCGAGCGCCGAAACGTCACGCGCCGTTCCAAAGCGCGTCCAGGCGGGCGACCACGTCGGGGGCGAGCCGGATGTCCGCGGCGGCTGCGTTGCTAACCGCCTGCTCCGGGCGGCTCGCCCCTACGACGACGGACGCGACGGCGGGCCGCGAGAGCGCCCACGCGAGCGCGAGCTGCGCCGGTTCACATCCCACCTCGGATGCGATGGCACGTAGCCCGTCCACCATGTCGAATGTGGCGTCGGTCCAGTAGGTGTCCTTCGCGCGCTGGGCGTGGCGCGAGGCCATGTGGCTGTCGCCGGACGGCCCGGCGTCGCGGTCGTAGGCTCCGGTGAGCAGGCCGCCCATGAGGAGCTGGTAGGGGATCACGCTCACCTGCTGGTCTTCGCACAGCGGCAACAGCTCACGCTCGATGCCGCGCTCGCCCAGGTTGTACTCCGGCTGCACCGACTCGAACCGCTCCAGGCCCAGCTTATCGCTGACCCATAGCGCGCGGCAGAGCTGCCACGCCGCGAAGTTGGAGCAGCCCAGGTAGCGTATCTTGCCCTGCTGGACGAGTCCGTCCAGGGTGCGGAGCGTCTCGTGCAGCGGGGTGTCCGGGTCCCAGAAGTGGACCTGGTACAGGTCGATGTAGTCGGTGCCCAGCCGGCGCAGGCTGCTCTCCACGGCGTGGACGAGGTGCTTGCGCGACAGGCCCTTGTCGTTGACGCCCGGTCCCGTGGGAATGAAGCCCTTCGTCCCGACGACGAAGTCGTGTCGCCGGCTCCTGACGGCCATGCCGACCACGCGCTCGGAGTGGCCGTCGTTGTAGGCGTCGGCGGTGTCGATGAAGTTGATGCCGCACTCGATTGCCTTATCGACGACGGAGACCGCGCGGCGGTCGTCCACGTAGCCCGCGCCGAACATGTTGGTTCCCAGGCACACCCTGGACACCTTGAGGCCCGTTCTTCCCAGGTTGACGTATTCCATGCTAGTTCACCTTTCTTGCCCCTGCTTCGTCGCGGGACGCAATCGTCGGTAGGGGCGGGTTTGTAACCCGCCCGTGGGGGTGACGGCGCCCGCTCCTACCCAATTGTCCCTTCCCCCTCGACGGGGGAAGGTTAGGATGGGGGTGACGACGCAGGCACAACCGCTGCCATCCCACAAACCTACCCAGCCAGCATCGACTTGACGACGGCCGTGGCCTCGGCCGCGCGGACGGTGCGCGCGACCTGGACGCTGCCCTCGCCGTAACGGGCCGTGGTCTCGCCCAGCCGGTCGCCGGCGCCGGTCTCGACGCTCACCGCGGCCCGTTCGTAGTCGAACAGCCCGGGCCGCACCGCCGCGGCCACGGTCAGCGGGTCGCACAACATGTACCGGTCGCTGTCCGGGCGAAACGCGAACCACCCGCGCACCACTTCCTGGGCAAGCAGCTCGCCCGCGGACGCTGTGTCCGAGCCCTCGACGTCGGCGGGCGTCAGCACCGGCTCGCCGCACACGTCCAGGCCGATGAGGGTCGTGTCGATGCCGGACCCCAACACCTCGCCGGCGGCAACCGGGTCGCTGTAGATGTTGAACTCGGCGTGGGGCGTCACGTTGCCCGGCACGTGCACTGCCCCGCCCATGACGTATATGTGTTTGACCCACCTCCGCATACGCGGCTCACCGCGGATGGCCTGGGCCACGTTGGTGAGCGGCCCGAGCGCGATTATCACCAGCTCCCCTGGGTGGGTGTAGGCCATGTAGGCCAGGTAGTCGGGCGCGCGCAGGGGCATGACCGCGCCCGAGGGACGCGGCAGCCGCACCGTGAGTCCGCCCGCACCGTGGTAGTGGTAGGCGTAGCTGAAACTGCCGTGAATGGGGCGGAACGCGCCCCGGGACACGGGCAGATTGGGGCGCCCCAGCCACTCCGCCAGGGCCAGCGCATTGCGCGTGGTGTCGGCCAGCGAGGCGTTGCCTCCCACGGTGGTCAGCCCCAGCACGTCCAGATCGGGCGAGTTCAGCGCCATCGCTATGGCGAGCGCGTCGTCCGTTCCCGGGTCTGTGTCGATAACAACCTTCATGTAATTCTGTCCTGTCCTTCGGGATCGGTCACACCAGGGCGGGTTTCAAACCCGCCCCTGCGGATGTCACAAAGGGAGCCGCACGCTAGCCTCCGGCGGCCCGCTCCCTCGAGGCGAAAGCGGCCCACGCCTCCCGCGAGGTGTGCCGGGGGCGTATGCCGAGCTCTCGCTTGAGCTTGTCGTTGCTCGCCGCCCAGGTATGGGTGATGAAGCTCAGGCCGCTGGGGGGCGAGTCGCCTTGCAGCCGCAGCGCCCACGACGCGCCGACGAGAAAGCGCAGCAGCGGCCCGGGCAGCCACAGCACGCGCCTGCCGAACATGCGCGCCATCTCGCTCCATCGTATCAGGCCGTCGCCCGCCAGATTGTACGTGCCCGACACGCGGCTCAGCAGGCACCGGCACAGCGCCTCGGCCAAGTCGTCCTCGTGTACGAGCTGCATCTGCGGGTCGTGCCCGCGCGCGCCGACGAGGAAGGGCTTGGAGAAGGCGGAGGCGATGAAGTTGTCGGCTTTGGGTCCGAGCGCCGGGCAGGCGCGCAGCACGATGGCGCTGAAGCCCGGGCGGCTCGCGGCGAAGTCGGCGATCAGCCGCTCGGCGGCGGCCTTGTCCTCCGAGTACTGGAAGCCCCTGGGAGGGCGCGGCTGCGCGTCTTCGTCCAGCAGCGGCGGGTTGTCGGCGTGGGCGCCGTAGACGCTGGAGCTGCTGAGGTAGAGGACATGCCGCACGCCGGCGGCCTCGCACGAGGCGAGCGCGCTGGCGGCGCCATCTACGTTGACGCGGCGGGCGGCTTCGCGGTCCCGCGAGGGACGCAGCACGTAGGCGAGATGGGCCAGCGCGTCGATGCGGTGCTCGCGCAGCAGCGGTCCGAACGGGCGCGTCACGTCGTGGCGCGCGAAGACGACAGGCCCCTTCGCGGCGTCCGCCGGCAGCGGGCGCACGTCCAGCGCGAGGATGCGGTCCACCGCGGCGTCCCGCGCCAGCCGCGCAATCAGAGACCGCCCAACGTAGCCCGCCGCGCCCGTGACGGCCACGCGCCGAATCTCGCTAGGCATCCGCGGGCACGTCGGTGAAGTCGAAACGCAGCTCGCCCAGTCCCGGAGCCTCGAAGCCCATGCCTATCTTGTGCGGCCCGGCGTCCAGGGTCACGCCCTTCACGCGTATGGTGATGACTGTGTTCAGCCCAAGGGTGAAGGTGCGCTCTCGCGACACCGCCGCGAACGGCGTCTCCTCGCCCTCCAGCACGAACGAGGCCCTCTCCAGAGGAAGATCCACGCCGTCCACCGCGAGCGGCAGCATTCGGTGGGCGTAGCCGGAACCGAGGCCGTTGCGCAACCGGAACTCGAAACCCGCAGCGGTATTCCGCAGGCTGTTCTTGACGTATAGCCGTCTCAGCAGAAAGCCGGGGACAGTTACCATGAAAGTGACCTCACGCTTCCGCGGCCCGCCGCATTCTGTACAGGGCCAGCTCCGTCTCCACCGCCTCGGCGGGCAGCGGGTTTGCGCCTCCGAGTAGCGAGGCGAACACGAACACCTGCGCCATCCGCTCTACCAGGAAGCATACGTCGAGCGCCGAGGCCAGATCGCGGCCCACGCCTACCGCGCCGTGGTTGCGAATCAGCGCGGCGTTGCGCTCGCCCAGTGCAGCCACCACGCTGTCCGCCAGATCCTGCGTCCCGGGGAAGCGGTACTCGGAGACCCTGACAGCTCCTCCGACCGACAGCATCATCTCGTCGATGATGGGGGGCACGTCCAGGCCAGCCACGGCAGCCACGCTGGAGTAGACCGCGTGCGTGTGCACCACGGCCCCCACGTCGGGCCGCGCGGCGTAGATCGCCAAGTGCAGCAGAGTCTCGGACGACGGCGCGAGGTCGGTTTGGGACCATGCACCTTCCTCCGGTTCGACCGGCTCGGCCTCGCTGTCTATGATGACGACGTCCTCGTCGCGAAGCCGCGTGTACGGCACGCCCGACGGCGTGACGGCGAACAGGCCGTCGGCCAGCCGCAGGCTGACGTTGCCGCTCGACCCGGTCACCAGCCCGCCGGCCGCCATCTCCCGCGCGGCCGACGCCACCATGCGCCTGGCTTCGCCAAAGTCCTCGCTCACAGCGTCCAGCCTTCCATCTCTTTTACCAGCTCCAGCCATCGCCTGTATGCGTCCTCGTACTCGGCGGCGGCCAGCGGCTCGGGGTCGAGTGCGGCGAGCCGCACCCTCGCGCTGGATGCCGCCTCTACCGAGGCGGAGCGGCCCCCGAGCGCGGCGGTCGCGCGCAGGTACGCGCCGAGCGCGCTCACGTTTCCCGAGGCGGACACGCCGATTTGCCGGCCCAGCACCGCGGCCACTATCTCGCCGAACAGCGGCATTCGCGCCATGCCCCCGCCCAACCGCACGACCCGCGCCCGAACGCCAGCCGCTCGCTCCAGTTGCTCCAGGTTGGCGCGAACGGTGAAGGCGGCGGACTCCACCTGCGCCCTGGCAAGGTGGCCGCGCCCAATCTCGCTGAACGTCACCGGCGCCGGAAAGAGCAGCCCGCCCGTTCTCATGCCCAGGCGCGCCGGGTCCATGCGCGGGTGGCCGAACAGCGCGGTCGTGCCGTGCGCGCCACGAGGGGCGGCAGCGGCGAGCGCGTTCATGGCCTCGAGCCCCTGTTCGGCAGCGCCGAACAGCATCTCCGCGAGCCAGCGTTGCTGGTTGCCCAGGTCGCCGGCATTGCACTCCAGCACGCCCTTGCCGCCATCGAGAAACAGGCCCGTCCAGGCGTCGGCCTCGCATGCCGGCATAGGCGCTTTGGTCACCATCTGTAGCGGAACGCTCCACCCGGCAACTATGCCCACCTCGTCCGCGTCCGCGACGTCCATGCCAAGCAGGCCGCACTGCGTGTCCGGCCCAGCGACGCATACTGGGACGCCCTCTGCCAGGCCCGTATCCCGCGCCGCGTCCGCGCGCACGGCGCCCGCGAACTCGCCCGGAGACAGAAGCCGCACCCCTTCAGGGTCGATACCCGCCTCGTCGAACGGCTGCGCGCGCCAAGCACCCGTGCGGACGTCCAGCAGACCCGCCTCGACGGCGAGCGAGGGCTCGGCAGCCAGCTCGCCGGTCAGCTTCCACGCGACCCAGTCGGGCAGCGTCAGAATGCAGGCTATTTTAGCATAGGCCCTCGGGCGGTGTTCCCGGAACCAGCGCAGCTTCGCGTGGGTGAACAGCATCGACGGCAGGCGGCCCGTGGCGGCGCGAATGGCGTCGGCGTCCTCGTCGTCGAGCTGGGCACCCTCGAACACCGCCCGCAAGTCCAGGTTGGGCCCGGCGTACAGCTCGCGTCCGGCGGCGTCGAGAAACACGACGGCCTGCCGCTGCCCCGTGACGGCTACGGCGCCTATTCGCGACGGCTCGGTTCCGGCGTCTTGGAGCGCTGGCCGGACAAGCGAACACAGGTCGGCCCACAGCGCCGACGTATCGAACTCGCGGGCCAGGTCCGGCGCATCCGCGGGCGTGGCGTACCGCCATGCGCCGGCGGACGAACCCGCCACGCGCCCGTTCTCGTCGAATACCAGGCAGCGCGCCGCGCTCGAGCCCGCGTCCACCACCACCGCGCCGTCAGCCATCGCGCCCACGTGTCGCCCACACGCCGGGATTTACCAGGTTCAGCGGGCGCTCGCCGGCCCAGTGGCGCAGCAGATCGTCGGCCATCGCCCGCGAATGCCGCTCCACGGTCTCGCCGGTAGCGCCGCCCACGTGTGGACTGAGGACCACGTTGTCGAGCGACAGCAGGGGATTGTCCGGCGCGACGGGGTGCGTCTCGAACACGTCGAACGCCGCGCCCGCGATCCGGCGTGCTCGCAGGGCCTCCACCAGCGGGGCGCGGGCCACGACGGACGGATCGGCGGCGCTCACCAGGAAGGCGGTCGTCTTCATCAGGGCCAGCATCTCGGCGCTCAGCAGCCCACGAGTGTCGGGGGTGGCCGGCGCGTGCACGCAAACGAAGTCCGCCCGCGCCATCAGGTCGCCGAGGGCCAGCATTCGCACGCCGGCGGGCGGGTCGCCCGCGTACGGATCGTAGGCGGTGACCTCCATGCCCAGCGCGGCGCAAACGCGGGCGAGCTCGCGCCCGATCGCCCCCAGTCCCACGATGCCCACGGTCTTGCCGCCGAGCTCGGTGCCGCGCATGTCAGCATAGGGTTCGGCGGGATTGAGCCAACGGCCCCGGGCGACGTAGTTGTGCCCCTCGACGATGCGGCGGGCCAGCGCGAGCATCAGCCCCAGCGTGTGCTCGGCGACGGCCCGGGCGTTTCGGGCGGGCGTGTTGACGACCAGCACCCCGCATCGCGTCGCCGCCTCAACGTCCACGTTGCTTATGGAGCCACGGCACACGCCCACGAACCTCAGCATCGGGGCGCTCTCGAACACCTCGTCGAACACGAAGTCCGACTCCACCACCAGGCAGTCTACGCCATCTCGATTGATGCGCTCTGCAAGCTCTTCCGGCGCGTAGAGCCTGCGCGAGCACAGCCAGCTCTCGTGTGCGACGTCAGCGCGCGCGCGCAGGCGCTCCAGGGCATGGGCGCTGAACGGCGCGAGGATGAGAACGCGGCGCATGGGCGAGGCGAGGGGCGCGGGCGAAACTTGCGGCGACGCCGGCCTACCTTCTCTCGACAAGTCGGACGTTCAGGTAATTGTGGATGACATAGTCGAACATGTCCGCCACCTCCACTTGCGGCAGTGTGGCGGTTGCCTCACTCCCCGTTCTGTGTCTTGCCAGTAATGACACAATGTAACCGTTATGACGGGCCGGACGTCAGCCGTCAGGTTGACCGATCTCCAAAACTTGGGCTCCCTCGTCAGCGAACATGTCCGCGATTGTGTGGTGGCAGGTGAAGACTAGCACCTGGTTGGACTCGGACAGCTTGGCGAACGCGCCGGCGGCCAGCCTGGCCCGCGCGGGATCGAAGTTAACAAGCGCCTCGTCCACGACGACCGGCAGCCGTTCTGCGTGCTCACCGAATTCGCGTATCAACCCGAAACGCAGCGCGAGGTACAGCTGCTCTCGCGTGCCCCGGCTCAGCTCTGCTGGCCGCCTGTCCCGCCCGGAGGCGTCCGTCACCGTGATCGTCTGTTCGCCGACTGGGGCAAAGAGACGTGTGTACCGACGACCGGTCACGTTCGAGAAAAACTCTTCTGCGTGCCGGATGACACTGGGTTGCCGCTCCTGCTCGAACTTCCTCTGTGTCCTCTCCAGGATCACGCCGGCGATGGTCAGCCGCGACCACTCCCGCGCGTCTTCCCGCAGCTGCTCCATCAGCACGTTTCGCCGGATACGCAGTTCAGACGACTCCTCCTCGGCAGCAAGCCTGTCTATTTCGATTGTGTTTCCCCCGTGCTCCTGGTTAAGCTCGTCGCGTTGGGAGTTCAGAGTGGCTATCTGTTCGGAGAGCGTTCTGGATTCGTTGCGGAGCAGGTCCGGTTCAGACCCGGCGAGCGAGTCCCTGAAAGCCGCCAGCCGGTCGTCCGGGCCACTCAGCCGGCTGAGGCTACCCAGGCGTTCGTCCCGCTGGGTCTCCAGTTCCTGTCGCTGCGAGTACTGCGCTGCCCTGCGACGGAACTCCTCGGCATCGTCGGCGCCGCCCGCGGTGAGAAGCTTGGAGAAGTCCTCAGCGGCCAACTTCCGACGTTGCTCCAACTGCTCGAGGCGCTGCCCTTGCTGGTTCTCCTGCTGAAGTGCCTGCTCGCGCTCCGAGACCTGCTTCCGGGCCTCCTCAAGCCTGCCGATCAGGGTGTCGGCCGCAGTGGCGAGCTGGATCGGGTCATCGGTATCGAGCGTGACGCCGTGTTTCCGGGCCAGGGGAGCCACCTGGTTCCTGAACTGACCGATATCCACTTCGATGGCAGACACACGCAGTCGCATTCTATGGGTCTCGGTCCTGCGGGCGCGGGCGGTTTCGGCGCGAGCTAAGAACTGCAGGAGAGCGTCGGGGGTGAAACTCTCGTTCAGCCCCCGCTCGCGAAGCCAGCCGCGCCATTCTGACTGCCTGTCCTCCAACTCACGAGACGCGCTTCCGTGCTCGTCGGACGCGGCCAAAACGGCCTTCTCCTGCTGGCGCAGTCTGGCAAGCACGTCGTCCCGCTGGACCACCAGCTCTCGAACCGCGTCGAAACTCTCTATGAGCGTGTCTGCCACCGCCATGACGCGCTGATCGCTGGCATCGTCGAGCGGGATGCCGTACCTGCCTGCCAGCGGCTGTACCAGCTCTCCGTACTTGTCTATGTCCACCCCGATCGCGGACACGCGCCGGCGCATTCCCCGCACGCTTTCCAAGGCTTCCCTGGACGTTCCGATACGCCCGGTGAACCCCACCATGCCCTCTGGAGTCAGGCCCTCGTTTAACCCGTGCCGCTCGAGCCACTGGCGCCACTCATCCTGGGCAGCGGTCTCAGATTCCACCGCGTAAGTCGCCTGCTCATTTGCATGCGCGACTCGCCGCTCCTGCTCTTCGAGTGCGAGTCTCGCCTCCTCCAACCGCCTGTTAGACTCGTTCCACGTCGATAGGATGCCAGAAGCGGTCTCAAGGTCCGCCTCCACGTTGTCCAGGACATCGTCTGTGGGGACGTTATCCACCCCGAGCGGCTGCGCAGCCTCCAGCAAGCGATCCCTGGCCCACTCCAGGGCCGTCTCGGCGTCACTCACTCCGCCGGCGACAGCGCCCGCGAGCGGATTTTCGGCTTTCACAAAGACGCCGCGGCTACGCGCCAGAAGGTACGCGGCCGCAAGCAGCAGGACTACTCCGGCGACAACTCCTAACAGCAGCGACTCCTGGCCCAGATACACACCGGCCAGCACCAACACGATGCCCGCGACTCCCAACAGCACGGGAAGCGGCAACGAGGAACTTACCGGCGCCGTGCCCGCCGATGCTCTGTCGCCCGTCAGCGCCGCGAGTTGCATTCGCAGGTTGTCCAGATTGAGACCGGCGCGGTCGTGGTCGTTGAGCCGGCTGCGGGAGGTGCGCAGCGCGCTCCTCCTCAGGTCGATGTCAGGACCGTCCAGCGCCGGCTGTTCCCCCGGCACGCGGGCCTGTGCCTGCTCTACCGCGGACTGGCGATCCGCCAGTTCGGCCCGCTCCCTCTCAAGCTGCTCTGCCGAGCTCCGAACCCGTGCGGCCTGGTCTGAGAGCCTCTTTCTGAAGCCATCGACCTCCTCACGGAACACCACGGAGGTGTCAAAATCGTCCACCCTGGACTCGTTCCAGCCCTGGCCGAGGTCCCGCAGTTGCCTGGCCAGGTCGGTTTCCTTGGCGACCAACTCTGCACGGCGCTCGGGCAGGTCGCGCACTGAGTCGTCGAAGCTGCCGCGTTCACGACGGACACGCTCCACGTCCTCACGGTCTTCCAGCAGGTCTTCCAGCCTTCCGCTAGCGGGGCGCAGGCCGAGCGAGGCCGCGGCGGTAGAGTCGGCCCGCAGTTTGTCCTGTGCCTGCTGTTCCTCGGTCTTCAGCTCCTCCAGCAGCCCCGTGGCTTGCTCGAACCTGACGCCCGCCGCGCTCTCGGCGGCTGAGTGCTCGTTGAGCCGCTCTCGCCAGGTCTCAACCTGCTGGCGCGCTCCAATGGACGTGTCGAGACTGTCAAGGCTCGCCTCGTCCCGGCCGCTGTCCAGCTTAAGGAGGGACTCCGACAGCACGTCCTCCATCTCGCGGAGTTCGTTCTGGCGGTCTGGAAGGTCTTGCACAGAGTTGTCGAAACTGCTCCGAGCGCGGCGGATGGCCTCGATCCGCTCCGAGTCGTCCAGCAGCTTCTCACCAGGAATGGCGGTCTCCGCCGCTTCGGATACCCGGCGCAACTCCAAGCCCGCCTCGTCCCGGTCCTCAGTGGCTTGGCGAACTCGCTCCTCGAAGGCCTCCAGCCGTTCGATCGCGCTCTCGGGAAATCGCTCGATCTCGGGAAGCTCCCGCATCTGCGCCTCCAGACCCTCGAGCACCACCCAGTCGTCCCAGCCCTCGAGCAGATTCTCCACCGCCGACAGCCGGACGTTCAGTCTGTAGTTCTCTTCGTTGGCCTGCCTCAGTTCCTGCTGGATGACCTCTTGTTTGCCGGTGAGACCACGGTACTCGTCGGCGTTGCCTTGGATCACGCGCAGACGCTCGTCGACGTCGCTCAGATCACTCAGCAGACGCGGGATCTTCTGCGCGCTCCCACGCGGCCGAAAGAGACTGTTCCGGCGGTCGTCCAGACTCCTGCTGAACTCCGGCAGACCCGACGCGCCCATGCCGACGCTGTACAGTCGTCCGGAGACCTCAGAGTCGCTCATCAGCCCCTCGCTCTGTATCTCGTCCAAGCTGAAGGCGAACACGTTGCTGAACAGGTTCAGCGTCGCGTAGCCAATCAGTTGTTCCAGCGTCGCAGGCGCTCCGGATTCGGTGCGAAGCACTGGACGACCGCCTCGGGGACCGGCAAAGCGCTCCAGCGCATAGCTCTCGCCATCGTCGTCGACCAGGGTAACGCGTCCGCCGTGGCGTCCTCCGGCGAGTGGCGGGTAGTAGTCGTCTCGTCCGCGCGATGGGAACCCGAACAGTATCGTGCGGATGAAAGCCAGAAGTGTGCTCTTGCCCGCCTCGTTCGGCCCATGCAGCACGGTCACGCTGCTGTTCAGGGGGCCCACGACGTGATCGCGGAAGTGGCCAAAGCCTTCGACGTGAAGCTGAACGAGCTTCATGAGCCATCCCCTTCATCCGACAGCTCAGCGAGGCACTCCTCCTCGGCCGCCGCAATGATCCCTCTCAACTCTTCATCACCTGGAAGCAGCTCTCGAAGATAGCGTCGAGCCCGCTGCGTCTCGTACAGGTCTCGAAGGGGCTGCCTGAGGTGGTCGAGCGCCTCAGGGTTTCGGACCAGCTCGTCCACCAGCCGGGCGAGGTCGCTGGCGAAGTCCTCTCGCCGCATCACCTGCTCGCGATCTACGGGCGACCCTGTCTCGAGTTGGATCCGCTCGCACCACAGCCACGGGCGACCGCCCGCGTACTCGCCATTCAGCCGGTCCAGCACGTCGTCCAGCGTGCCCGGGCGGCGCAGCCACCGGTCCATGGCTCCTCGTCCAGTCAGCACCAGCCGCAACACCACCGGTCGTACCCCGGCCCCATCCAGCGCCGAGTCCGCCACGCCATATACGGCGTCCAGCACACGCTGCTCGTCACCAAGGCTGGCAATGTCCACCTCCCGCCTTTCCCATCTCACCACGTCGACCGCGCGAAACTCCAGGTCGACGACTCCCGACTCGTCCACCTCTACCAGGTACACGCCACGCTCACCGGGCTCGTTGGGATGCCGTCCCTGGGGATTTCCCGGATATACGATCGCTGGGTTCTGACCCCGCAGCACGGTGCGCGTGTGTACGTGCCCCAGCGCCCAGTAGTCGATACTCGTTTCCTCCAGGTCGGAAACGCTGCATGGGGCATAGGATTCGTGGTCGGTGTTGCCGCCAACGTTGGCGTGAAGCAGACCAATCTTGAATCCCCCGTTGGGCAGGTCTCGGAAACGCGGGGACAGATTCTCCCGGACATCCCGCTGGGGATAGCTTATCCCGTATACCGTGGCACGCTCGGGGTCTTTGGGGAACACCGGCTCTCCGGTTACCTCCGGCCCGAAGCGCACACAACCGTCCGGCAGGTCCAGCCTGGCCTCCCAGCCGTCCAGCGGGTCGTGGTTGCCGTGGCAGATGAACGAACGTATGCCGGCCTCGTCCAGGCGTCTCAACCCGTCGACGAACTTCAGCTGAGCCCTCAGGCTGCGGTCGGCGCCATCGTACACGTCGCCTGCCACCAGAAGAGCGTCCACCCGCTCCTCGATGCACAGGTCCACGATGTTGTCATAGACGTCGAATGTGGCCCTGCGCAGTGTGCTGCTGACCTCGTCCGGCGCTACGGCCCTCAGCCCGCTGAAAGGGCTGTCGAGATGCAGGTCCGCGGCATGCACGAATCGGAGTTTGGACATCACCCACCTTGCGCGGAGCGTGGCAGTTGGAGTCCGAGCGGGACCCTAAGCGCCAGGTCCTTCTTGGCCAAATGGACCTCCGCATTTGTTCTCATTGGCTTGTTTGTACAATCAATGTACTACTCAGTTGACGCGACTTCAAGATCATGCACCGACAAATCTACGAACCTGAGTTCAAGCTTCCGATCAATCCTGACTTCGTGACCAATTGAGCCTGGATTCTGCTGTTAAGGTGTAGTGTCCCCACATTGTGGCACCGAAGTGTCTTTTTCGGCCTCGGCGCGATGCCATTCCGAGCGCCATTGGCATGGGCGCGCGAGCGCCTGCGCTCGGGATGGCGAACCGGACGCTACGCCCTACCGCCGCCCGCCGGGTCGCAGCAGCGGAGGCAGGCCGTAGGCGATCCACAGCTTGGCCGTGATGGCGAGCTTCTCCTGAGTGCTCAGCCCCACGCGTTCCGCGAACACGTCGAACCCGCGCTGCTCGATGCGGTCCAGCACCGCGCTGTAGATGCCGTGCAGCACCATGGGGGAGACACGCGCCTCGGCGGCCAGCAGCGGAAAGAGACGGCGCCCGCGTTCGAAGTAGCGGCGCGCCCTGTCGGCCTCAAACTTCATCAGGCTGCGAAATGCGTCGTTGTAAGCCGCGCCCTTCAGCTCCGCCTCGCTGTATCCGTGCGCCCTCAGGTCGTTCATCGGAAGGTATATGCGTCCCCGCTCGGCGTCCTCCCTTACGTCGCGCAGAATGTTGGTGAGCTGCATGGCCACGCCCAGGTCTACGGCGTACTCCCTTGCTCTCTGGTCGGTGTAGCCGGCGATCTCAATGCCGATGAGCCCGATGACCGCCGCCACCTTGTAGCAGTAGTCGTTGAGCTCGTCGAACGACTCGTAGCGCGTCACGGTCAGGTCTATCTCCACGCCGTCGATGACCGTCTCGTAGTACTCGTAGGGCACTCCGAAGGCGCCGGAGGCGTGGTGCAGGGCGACGAACAAGGGGCCGTCGGGGCGGCCGCTACGGCACTGGGCGAGCGACTGCCTCAGCTCGGAGAGCAGCCGGGTCCGTTCGCCCAGGGGCAAGTCTTCGTCGGCCACGTCGTCGCAGTACCGGCAGAAGGCGTATGCGGCGTAGATGGCGCGCCGCTTGCGGGCGGGCAGCGTGCGAAAGGCGTAGTAGAAGTTCTTGGCGCGCCGCTTCGATATGCGGCGGCAATACTCATAGGCCAGCTCGACCTCGGTTGCCATGGGCGCCTCCGGGCAGAAGCTATTTCGAGGCCCTTCGCCGCGCTTGCCGGGGTTGGACGCACGGCCCGGTTTGCGGGCTCTCGCCGGAGGGGAACGCCCCGGCGCGGCCTAGTTCCAAGGCTGGGATTCGAGGCAGTCCGCCAGCGACTGGCTGGCCAGCTTCACCTGCGCCGAAAGCCGCAACAGCCGGTGCACGCGATGAGGGCGCCGCAGGCCGTAGCGTAGAGCCCGCGCCTTAGGCGATCCGGCCCCTGGTCGAAGGGCGTCGACCAGGAAGTCGGGCAAGTCTTCCTCCAACGGGTCGAGCACGGCGCGCACCACCGCCTGCGGCACGCCGTGGGCGGCCGCCACTTCGGTGACCCAGTAGCTCTCCTGGTCGACGACGCCGACGCTGAGCACCCTGCCCAGCCAGGACTTCATCGAGCCGACCTGCACGAACTGGGAAACGGAAACGCAGCCTACAGGTCCGGGGTCGCCGTTGGAACCGGACGAACCGAATCGCAACAGCCGCTCGTTGGCGCTGTCCACAGTCCAGAAGGCGGGCGGCCCGTCCATCGACACAACCCGGTCGCACACGAACACGTCGCCGGTGCTGAGCTTCGGGCGAGCGGCGCCGGCGAAACCGGCCGAGACTACCAGCCGAGGGCCGTAGTCTTCGATCAGCCTGCGGGTGGCCTCCTTTGCTCCCGGCTTGCCCACTGCGCCCAGCACGAGCACGGCCGAAGGCCCCCGGCGGGCGCGGTAGAACCGGTACGGCCCGCTGCGCTCCACCTGGCGAAACCGGCCTCGCGCAAGGTAGTCGGCCGTCTCTTCCTTAAATGCCGCTACGATTCCCAGCAAGCTTCACACCTCACACCGCGCCAATTCCGGCGCTAGCGCTCTCTAACGAGCAGAAACTGCACAAGCTCTTCGATCTCTTCGCGCACGGTGGCGGCCATCTCAACGCCCGCCACGGCGTCGAGCGCCGAAGCGCAATGACGCTCCGCCAGGCGCTGCGAGAACCCGCGGGCGTCGACGCGCTCCATTACGTCCAGGACTATGGACACGTCGCCGTCGTCGAGTCCATCCTTGCCGTAGACGCGCTCCAGCTCGCGCCTGTCCGCGCCGTCTGCCCTTGCCATGGTGTAGACAATCGGAAGCGAGTTCTTCTTGCGGCGAATATCCGCGCCCACCGGCTTGCCGGTGGCCTCTTCCTCTCCCCAGACGCCCAGCGAGTCGTCGCGAATCTGGAACGCGTACCCGACGGAGCGCCCGAACGAGCGGAAAGCGCGAATCGCCGCCTCGTCGGTGGTGCCGATTGCGACACCCATGTCCAGCGAGCACCTGATGAGCGCGCCCGTCTTCTTCGAGATCATCACCATGTAGTCGTCGATCGCTATGTCGCGCCGCCCCTCGTAGGAGATGTCGAGCCATTGACCTTCGATCATGTCGAGGTAGGCGCCGGTCAGCATCCTGGCTATCCCCACAGCCTGACCGTAGTCCATGCCGCCGTCGAGCAGCCGCTCCAGCGCCCTGTCGGCTACCACCCTGAGCACGTTGCCTGCCTGCAGTGCCCTGGGCAAATCCCAGGCGGCCCACAGCGTGAGCCTGTGATGGCGCGTCTCGTCCTCGTCCTGTATATCGTCGTGTACGAGCGAGCAATTGTGGATGTACTCGAGGGCGACCGCGGCCGGCAACGCGCTGCCTGCGGAGCCGCCGACGGCCTCGCAGCCGAAAAGGCAAAGGGTGGGGCGAAGCGCCTTGCCCTGGGTGGCCTCGCAGGGATTGCCGTCCACGTCCACCCAGCCCATGTAGTAGCGCAGCATGTCGTATACGGGAATGTCGCCGCGCGACAAACCGGCGCGCAGGGCGTCGTCTATATCGGCCCTGTACCGCTGGAACATCGCCGGGAGTTGGTCGGCGCCCGCGTCGGCGGCTCGGACGGAGCAGGTCATATCAACGTCTCGAACTGTGGGCTGCCCAGTACGGTGGGGCATCGAAAGACGGGGCGTACATCGGAGATGTACTAAACGAATACTAGCATTGGCCATGTACTTCGTCAACGACCTGGAGGGCCTCGTGACCTGTATTATTTCTGTATGAATTAAGTATAGGCGTGGTTTCGGAACGAGTCTACCCACGGCCGGAAATTGCGTGGTCCGCCACCACCTCGCGCAGGGTGCGCCACGATTGGGCCACAATGCCGGGGTTGGTGCGCATGTAGTACGGCAGCGCGATCAGCGACCCGGAAAGCGCCCAGCCTCGCGCCCGCAGCCAGGCCGCGTCGTCGACCGACAGCGCGTCCCGCAGCAGGCGGCGGGCGGGCGCCGCCAGGTAGTTCCACGCCACCGTCAGGTCGCACGCCGGGTCGCCCACAGTGAGCATGCCGAAGTCGATCACCGCGCTGAGACGCCCGTCTCTGACTATCAGGTTGCCGGGCGTGAGGTCCGCGTGGACGCACACCGGCTCGCCATCGTAAGCGGGCGCGTCGAGCGAAGCCTGCCACGCGGCGGCAACGGCCTCGGAATCTATCAGGCCCGCGAGCGCCGCGATGGCGGCGCGAGTCTCAGCGTCCCGGCCCGACAGCGGCCCGCCGCGCCCGCCAGGCACGGCCGGCGGCCGGTCGTGGGCTGGCACGGCCCGCAGCGCGCGGATGAACGCCGCCAGGTCGAGCGTGGCCGTGTTGGCGACGTCGACGTCGACGTCGAGCGCGCTGTCGCCCTCCAGCCACTCATGCACCGACCACGGCCACGGGTAGCCGAAGGCGGGAACGCCCCTGCGCAGCGGAGTAGGCACGGCCAGCGGCAGATACGGCGCGAGGCGTGGGAGCCACTCGAACTCCTTGTCCGCCTGCGCCGCGGCCCAGTGAATGCGAGGCAGCCGCGCGACCAGTTCGTCGCCGAGCCGAAAGATGGCGTTGTCCGTGCCGGAGTGCCGCACGCGCTCGACGGACAGGCCCCGCCACTGCGGGAACTGAGCCGCGACCAGTTTGGCCGCCAGGGCCTCGTCTGCGAGAATCTCGCCCGCGTGCATTCTGCGTTGCGCCATATACCGTTTCGCCTGCCTGGATGACATGAGCCAAGCATACATTGTCGCGGCCCATCCGGCTAAGCTCCAACGGGGTTGCCGAGGCGTTCTGAGCAGCCCGAAATTTGACACCCCTATAGGCCACACTTAGAATGCTGTCACTGTCGAGCACAGGCGCAATCTCCTGTTTTTTTGCCGCAATCTACGGTTCCCGCCGGCGGGAACGGAGGCGAGGGCTACTATGCAAACCAAGGCCTACATACTCATTGAGACAGCCGTGGGCAAGTCCAGAAGCGTGGGAGAGTCCCTGCGCGAGCTTGACGGCGTTCGCAACGTAGACGCCGTAACCGGCCCGTTCGACATCATTGCCGTGGTCGAGGCGCCGGACCTCAACGCCGTAGGCGACCTGGTCACCAGCCAGGTACACACCATCAACGGGATCGTTCGCACGGTAACCTGCCTCGCCGTGGGCAGCGACTAACCGTAAGCGAGCCGACCGCGGGCAGGGCTAAGCGCCCACCGCGCCCGAGTAGGAGTGCATCAGTGGACCTAGGACTGACCGAAGCCCAGCAGATGCTGCGCAACAGCGCCCGCGAGTTTCTTGAAGCCGAGTGCCCCGAGGCCTTCGTCCGCGCGATGGAGGAGGACGAGCGCGGCTACACCCCCGAGAGCTGGCAGAAGATCGCGGAGAACGGCTGGCTCGGTCTCATCTTTCCCGAAGAGCACGGCGGCGCGGGCCTGGAGTTCCTCGACCTGTGCGTCCTCCTCGAGGAAACGGGGCGGGCCATGCTGCCAGGCCCCTTCTTCTCCACCGTCGTCCTGGGTGGCATGACCATACTCGACGCCGGCAGCGTCGACCAGAAGCGCCAGTACCTGCCGGGCATCGCCGAGGGCCAGGCCATTGCCACGCTCGCGCTCACCGAGCCCAACGTCCGCTGGGACGCCGCCGGAGTCCGCACCACCGCCGAGCCCGACGGCGACGGCTTCGTCATCACCGGCACCAAGCTGTTCGTCCCCAACGCCAACGTGTCCGACTACCTGGTAGTGGCGGCCCGGACGGGCGATGCCGACGAGGACGTTTCGCTCTTCATCCTGCCCTCCAACACCCCCGGCGTGTCCCAAACGCTGCTCAAGACCATTGCGTCCGACCGGCAGTCCGAGGTGACCTTCGATGGCGCGCGCGTACCCCGCTCCGCGCTGTTGGGCGAGCTGAACGGCGGCTGGCCCA
This sequence comes from Dehalococcoidia bacterium, assembly GCA_965226695.1. GTDB lineage: Bacteria > Chloroflexota > Dehalococcoidia > Lucifugimonadales > CATOSD01 > CATOSD01. Next base: position 303,504 of record OZ245405.1, on the reverse strand, counting down.
CGATAGCCAGAGTGATCCAATGGGGCGCGGTGGGCAAGTGCGCCGAGATGGTGGGCAACGGGCAGAAGGTGCTCGACATGACGGTGGAGTTCGTAAAGCAGCGCATCCAGTTCGGGCGGCCTATCGGCAGCTTCCAGGCGATACAGCACCACTGCGCCAACATGGCCACCGACGTCGAGGGGTCGCGCTACATCACCAGCCAGGCCGCGTGGCGGTTGTCGGAGGGGCTGCCCGCCGACAGCGAAGTCGCCATGGCCAAGGCGTGGGTAAGCGACGCCGTTCGTCGCGTGTGCGCCACCGGGCACCAGTGCCATGGCGCAATCGGCTTCACGAAAGAGCACAGCATGCAGCTCTACTCGCGCCGCGCGAAAGCCGCCGAGCTGGCATTCGGCGACTCCAGGGAGCACCTGGAGGGCGTGGCCGAGGCGATCGGGCTGTAGGGCCGAAGGCCCGCCCGGCGAGATCGTGAGACGAGAGACGCTTGCGGCGCGGGCCGCCCACCAGGTGGACCCGGCGACTGGCGCGGTAACCACGCCCGTTCACCTGTCCACGACGTTCGAGCGCGCCCCCGACGGCGGCTATCCGCTCGGATACACCTACGCCCGCGCCGGCAATCCCAACCGGGCGCTGCTCGAAGACCGCCTGGCCGCCCTCGAGGGCGGTGCGGGCGCGGCCTGCTTCGCGTCCGGCATGGCCGCCGCGGGCGCCGTGTTCCACACGCTGGCCGCGGGCGACCACGTGATCGCGCCCTCTGACTGCTACCACGGCACAGCCGCCCTGCTCCGCGACGTCTTCGCGCGCTGGGGGCTGGAAGCGTCGTTCGTGGACCTGACCGACGAGGCGCAGTTGACGGCGGCGTTGCGACCCAACACCGGGCTCGTATGGGTCGAGACCCCGTCCAACCCGCTGCTCAAGATAACCGACGTGGAGCGCACGGCCGCCATCGCGCACGAGGCGGGCGCCCTGTGCGTCTGCGATAACACCTGGGCCACGCCCATGCTTCAGCGGCCCATCGAGACGGGTGCCGACGCGGTGGTGCACTCCACTACCAAGTACGTGGGCGGCCACGGCGACCTGACCGGCGGCGCGGTGGTATGCCGGGACGAAGGCGAGCTGCTCGAAGGGATCAGGCGTGCGCAGAGCACCTACGGCGCCGTGCCGTCGGCCTTCGACTGCTGGCTTGCGCTGCGCGGAATGCGGACGCTGCACCTGCGCATGAGGGCCCACTCGGAGAACGCCGCGCGCGTGGCCGAGTTCCTGAGCGCCCACCCGCGCGTGGAGGCGGTCCACTATCCGGGCCTCCCGGGACACCCCGGCCGCGAGACCGCCGCTCGGCAGATGGACGGCTTCGGCGGCATGGTGTCTTTCCAGGTCGCGGGAGGCCGTGAAGAAGCCATGCGCGTGACCGCCGGCGTGCGGCTGTTCACGCGCGCTACGAGCCTGGGAGGCACCGAAAGCCTGATAGAACACCGCGCATCCATCGAGGGGCCGCATACCCGCACGCCGCAGAACCTGCTGCGCGCGTCCATAGGCCTGGAACACGCCGACGACCTGATAGAGGACCTGGCCCAAGCCCTGGGTTAGCGCCGCCAGCGACCGGTGATGGCAACGGTAGGGGCGGGTTTCAAACCCGCCCAAAGGCGGCCAGGGGCGTAGCCACATGGCACAGCCGACGCACGAACCACACAGCGAACCGCCGCCCGACGCCGGCGGCCCCGGAGACGACGCGGGCGCGTCCGGCGCGGGCTGGAAGAGCGCCCTGTGGCTCGGCGGCATAAGCTCCGCCCTCTTCCTGTCGCTGCTCCCTTTCTCCAGCTACGTTTCCTCCGCGCCCCTCATTCGCGACGAGTGGGAGCTCTCGAACGTCGAAGCCGCGCTGGTGTTTTCCGCCTACCTCATCGGGTACGCCGTATCATCCGTCGTGCTCATCCCCCTGGCCGACAGGCTCTCGCCTCGCCGCGTGCTGCTCGCGAGCGTGGCAGTGATGGCCGTGAGCAACCTGCTGTTTCCGCTGCTCGCGACAGACGTCTGGACCGGCTCGGCCCTCCGGTTCATATCGGGTATGGGACACGTCGGGGCCTACGTGCCCGGCATTCAGCTCGTGTCGCTGCGGTTCGCCCACGGCAGGCGCGGAGCCGCCGTGGGCCTGTTCGTCGCCATGGGCTACGCCGGCACGACCGTATCCTACGTGTTCATGGGGCAGCTGCTGAACGCCGTAGAGACCTGGCAAGCGGCGTACCTGGTGACCGCGTTCGTCGCGCTGGCCGGCCTCGTGCCCGCGCTGCTGCTGATGCTGGGCCGCGGCGCGGAGCGGCCCGACGCCGCGCCGGGCCGGCCGGCAGCGCCCGCCGGCTGGCGCCTGGACCTGAGCGTGCTGCGCAACCGCCCGGCGGTTCTCGCGATAGCGGGATACACGCTGCACACCGCGGAGCTGTACTTGGCGCGGCTGTGGCTGCCGCTGCTGCTCGGGGCGCTGTTCATCAGCGGCGGAGCGGAGTCGCAGGACGCTGCGGCCCAGGCGTCGACGTGGGCGGGCCTGATGTTCATGACGGGCGTCGGCGGCGTGCTCGTGGGCGGGTTTGTGTCCGACTACACGGGCCGAACGGCCGGCGCGATACTCATATTCGCCGTGAGCGGTGCGTGCTCGTTCATCATCGGCTGGCTCATCGGCGCGCCGCCCGCGCTGATGCTCGCGATCGGCTTCGTCTACGGGCTGTCCACGGCGGCCGACTCGGCGATCTACTCCACGGCGGTTACGGAGCTTTCGCCGCGTGGCAGGGTGGGGTCCACGCAGGCCGTGCAGGCGTTCATAGCGTTCACCGTCGGCGCGGCCGCGCCCATCGCCGCGGGCTCCGTGCTCGACGTCGTGCAGGGCGCCGCCGGCTGGGGACTCGCGTTCAGCCTGAACGGAGCGCTCGCGGTGGCCGGCGTGTCGGCGATGTTCGCGCTGCGACGTATGCCCGCGTCGCTGCGTATGGCGCAGGGCAAGCGGTGAGGGGGGCGATTGTTGTTGACGGGGCCGCTCCCGTACCATAGTGTGGGCGCAGTTCCACAGGAGGAATGAAACTCATGGGAACGTTCATGGTCGACATGGAGATTGGCGACATGTCCGGCGAGCGGTACGTGCCTTTCTGCGGAATCGTGGGCAGGAAGAGCACTTTCACCGCGCTGCCGGCGAGCCTGCTTGCGTCGCTGGGCGTGACGCCGACGAGCACCGCTACGTTCGAGCGGTCCGATGGGCAGATATTCAAGCTCCCTTACGGCTTCACGCGGTTGCGCTACGACGGCGGGGAGGCGATCGTGCCGGTGGTATTCGTCGATGACGACGCAGATATGTTGATAGGCCAAACAACGCTGGAGTACTTGGGCCTCCAAGCGGACCTGGTGAATGAGCGGCTAACACCCATGATATTGCGGGCATAGGGGTCAGGCTGAACGCTGGCACAACGCGTGGGCGTTGTCCATAGGCTAGCCGCAGCTACAAAGGAGTAGGCGATCAATGGGCTTGGTCTATGCAGTAATGGAGGTTGGCGATCCGTCTGGCGAGCGGTTTGTACCCTTCAGGGGCTTGGTCGACACAGGGGCAGTCTACACCACTTTGCCAGCCAGGCTGCTGGAGTCGCTGGAAGTGTCTCCTACGGCCACGGGAATCTTTGAGCTTGGCGACGGCCGGACTATAGAGCGTGGCTTCTGCTACACATGGCTGCGATACGATGGAGAGAATGTGACAGTGCCGGTAGCCTTCGACGCTAGCGATTCTGAGCCCCTTATAGGGGCAACCGCGCTGGAGGCCCTGCGCCTGATAGTGGACCCGGTCAACGGCAGGTTGGCGCCGGTCAACTTGCTGCTTGGCCGGAGCGGCTGAGAAGTGCACCTATAGCGTATAGGGGCTGGCCGTCCGGATTCACCTGGGTCGGCATGTGCCAAAGCTAAGGGAGAAGCCTCTCCGGCTCTACAAGCAGTTCCGAAACGCGCACCCCCAGTGCTTTGGCGATTGCGTCAAGTGTCCTGTACCTGGGAGTCTGCTCACCCTTCTCCAGCCTCACAAGGGTCACCCGACCAATTCCTGCCGCTCTGGCGAGGGCCTCTTGTGTCAGCCCTGCCGATTGCCTGAAGCGGCGGATGCGCTGGCCGATCGTCTGCCTGCCACGCATGGCTATCGCCTCGACGGTCGGACGGTAGGTTGTGTCACAGTAGTGGCGGGCGAAGTCCCAGGGGATCTCGACTCGCTCGCCATGGACCGTCGTTAAGACCATCATGTAGGGATTGGGCAACTCCAGGCCGGACACTCCCGCGCGCCTCTTGATTTCGGGAACGTCGGCGTAAGGTATCAGGCCCATGAAGTCATCCGCGAAGCCCAATTCGATACCGTCGTCCAGCAGACTGGCAACAGTCATCATACGATTGGCGTTTCTCACTAAGACGGTTTCCATCGCCTAACCTCCATGAATAGCGTCCCACGCACTGGTAACACCCTCGGCGTATCTCGCATACGCCTTCATGATATCCCTGAATCTCCCGGGCGGGGGCGCGTCCAAAAAGGTGCCTCCGTTCAATTCAATGCGACAGACATCTTCATTGCCAACCCAGACGTGTACGTGAGGAGGCTCGAAGCTGTTCTCCCTGGTATTGACAACGAATCGGAACTGGCCCTCTACTGCAACGGTGGGCATATCGAGTCCCAGGACAAAGTGATGCCTCTGACACCTGCAGCGATTAAAGACAAGTGTATCATATAACGACACACGAATTGAAACTGGCCGCCGCCACCGCGTTTGACGCTCCGCGGCCCTCTCGTGTAAGGTTTGCCCAGTCCGCACGCCACGCACGCGGGCGGTTCGGGAACTCGGCTCCTGGCTTGCCAGGCCATGAGCAGCGGACGGGGAACAGCCCTATGAACACCACCACCTACGACGATCTGGTCCGCAGGGTCAACGCATGCACCAGGTGTACACTCGCCCAGAAGCGCAACCGCGCCGTGCCGGGCGAGGGCTCGCTAGACGCCGACGTCATGTTCGTGGGCGAGGCGCCGGGCTACAACGAAGACCAGGAAGGCCGGCCCTTCGTGGGTCGGGCGGGCAACCTGCTGAACGAGCTGCTGCGCTCAATCGGGTTGAGGCGGGAGGACGTGTACATCACCAACATGCTCAAGTGCCGACCGCCCAACAACCGCGACCCGCTTCCGGGCGAGATAGCCGCCTGCCAACCCTATCTCGACGAGCAGCTCGAAACCATCTCGCCCAAGGTGGTCGTCGCGCTGGGCAGGTACTCCTTCGCGAAGTTCTTCCCTAACGAGGCCATCGGCAAGGCCCGCGGCAAGCCCCGCCGCTGGAACAACCTGCTGGTCTATCCCATGTACCACCCCGCGGCGGCCCTCCGCAACGGCAGGCTGCGCAGCGCGCTGGAGGAAGACTTCCGCGCCTTGCCCGGCCTCATCGCGGACGCCGGGTCCCTGCCCGACGACCAGACCGAGGACGAACCGAAGCAGCAGCTGAGCCTGTTCGAATAGCGCCGAATGCCTGAATCTCCCCTCACTGTCATACCCCTGGGCGGCCTCGGCGAAATAGGCCAGAACATGCTGGCCCTGGAGTACGAAGACGACATCGTGGTCGTCGACGCGGGCGTGCTCTTCCCGGGTGAAGACACCCCGGGCATCGACTTCGCCATACCCGACATCTCCTACCTTCGTGAGAACCGGGACCGCGTAAGGGCCATTCTCATAACCCACGGCCACGAAGACCACATAGGCGCGCTGCCGTTCGTCCTCGCCGAGATCGACGCGCCGGTCTACGCCTCGCGGCTCACCCACGGGCTGATTTCGGTCAAGCTGCGCGAGCGGGGCATGATACGGGACGCTCGGCTCAACGTTGTTGAACCACACAACCGTTTCAGGGTGGGCGCCTTCCAGGTCGAGTTCTTCCGCGTCTGCCACTCCATCCCCGACGCAATGGGTCTGGCCATAGAGACTCCGCTGGGCATGGTCATCCACACCGGCGATTTCAAGATCGATCACACGCCGATAGACTCCCAACCGATGGACTTCATCGCTTTGGCCCGGCTCGCCGGCGACGGCGCGCTACTGCTGCTGTCCGACTCCACCTATGCCGAGGTGAAGGGTTTCACCGAGTCCGAGCAGGTGGTGGCCCGGGCGCTGGACCGGCTGATTGGCGAGGCGCCGGGGCGCGTGATGGTCGCCACCTTCGCGTCGCTCATCTCGCGTGTGCAGCAGGTGGTCGACTCCGCCGTGAAGTACGACCGCAAGGTCGCCGTGGTGGGCCGCAGCATGGCCAACAACGTCAAGATGGCGAGCAAGATGGGCTACCTGGACGTGCCCGACGGTGTGCTCGTGTCGACGCGGGACGCTGCCCGGCTGCCGCAAAAGCGCGTGGTGATCGTGGCCACGGGCAGCCAGGGCGAGCCGACCTCGGCGCTTGTGCGGATCGCAAACGGCGACCACCGCGACGTGGAGGTAGTGCCGGGCGACACCGTGATCATCTCCGCCTCGCCCATTCCGGGCAACGAGACCCTTATTGCCAAGACCATAGACAGCCTGTTCATGCGCGGCGCTCAGGTGTACTACAGCCGGATCGAGATGGTGCACGTGCACGGCCACGCGAGTCAGGAAGAGTTGAAGATGATGCTCGGACTCGTCAGGCCGCGCTACTTCGTGCCCGTTCACGGAGAGTACAGGCACCTCGTGGCCCACGCCGCCATCGCTCGCTCCATGGGCGTGCCGGCGTCCAACACGTTCGTGCTCACCGACGGTGACGTCCTGCAGATCGACTCCCAAGGCGCGAACGTGGTGGGCAGCGTGCCCGTGGGGCGTGTGTACGTCGACGGGCGCACGCTGTGGAGCATGCACAGCGAGGCGCTGGTCGACAGGCGCCGGCTCGCCCGCAATGGGGTCGTGGCGGTTCTTCTGTGCGTCGACGACCTCAGCGGAGAGGCGCTCGCCGAGCCGGCGATAGTGTCCTCGGGATTCGCCGATTTGGACGAGTCCCAGCACCTGTTCGGAAAAACTGCCAAAATCGCCCTGCAAAGCCTAGAAACGGAAACGCGCTACGCCATAGATTGGGATAGGGTGGAGGCTAGGGTTGCGGGCGCAGTCTCCGACTTTCTGTACGAGCAAACGCGCAGGCGTCCAACCGTGCTCGTAGCCATCGAGCGCCTCTAGGGGTCGCCTGACGCCCCTGGACCGTCGTGCGGGCAATGCGTCCCGCCTCGGGTAGACGCGCCAAGCGGCCGATCCAGACACCGCGCCGGGGCAGCATCACCCTCGACCTCCTCCGCGAACTCTCGGGACGGGGCCCCTCGATGGCTGCCGTCCAGAATCTTACGCAGGAATAGTCGCCATGCGAGACACAGCAGAACACACCCCCGCCGGCAGCGGGGAGAAATCTTCCTTTCCCATCGTCCCGGCCCTGGTCGCCGGAGCGGTGGCGCTCTTCGTAATCGCCGGTGCCGTCTACTGGTTCCGCGCTCCCATCCTGGACGCGATTACCTCGGCCAGAGACGCCGTCGTATCGACGCTTGGCCTCGGCGTCGTGCCCATAGTGGCATGGCTTGCCGTTTTCGCCTTCGCGCTCGGCTGGCGGCGCGGCTGGTTCCGGCGTTACAGGCTGTGGCTCGGCTCTGTCGTGCTCCTTGCCGCCGCGCTCGGCGCGCTGGCGTTCTTTACGCCCGCAAACGGGGCGCTCGCGGCGTTCACGCTCGGCGGACGCGCCGGGCAGGCGGTCGTCGGCCCCACCGCGTGGCTCGGCGCGCTGCGCCTGTTCGCCGTCATAGCCATTGGCGTTGCCGTCGCCGCGCCGTTCGTCGCCTTTGCCGTTGTCGTAGGGCTGGGCAGGGCGGCCCTGTTCTGCTGGGTGGCGCTGGCCTTCGCAAGCAGCGCCATAGCCGCCAAGCTGCGGGAACGCCGCCAGAAGAAAGAGCAATCCCAGGATATGCCGCAAGGTTACGATCAGAACGCCCAGTTCGCCTACTCGTCCCCTCCCGGCTACGGGGCCGATCCAGGTCCTCCATACGAGCTTGGCTTGGGATCTCCGGCGGACGGCGGCTCCGCCGCCGCCATGGGGTCGTACCAGTACGAAGGCCTCACTTCGGTCATTCGCTCGGAGGAGCAGGAGCCGTCCGACTCCTTTGACGAGAGCGCCGAGCCGGACGCCGGAGGCGACGACGTGCCCGCCGCCCTGGCCGACACTGGCCTCGCACGGGACGCAGACCACTACGCGCGTGAGTACGAACCGGCCCCCCACGGTTATAGGGGCGACTATCTCAACGCCGACGACTGGGCCGCCCACGGCTACGGCTCTTACGGACCCGCGCCCGCGCCCAACGGCAACCGGGAGGCCGCAGGCGCGGCCCCCGCCCCCGCCGAGCCTTACACCGAACCGCCGCGGCGCACCCTTTCCCCCGGCCGGACCAAGTTCAACAGCCTGTGGGACCCCTCCTCCGTGCCGACCGACCGCAACGGCAACGGCAGCGGCGACCGGCCAGGCGACTCCCAGCCTCGACGCGGCGCGAGTCGCTGGAAGCTTCCCAAGCGCGACTTCCTGCGCGACGCGCCGGAGATGGGGGTAACCGAAGAGGAGATGCAGTCCACCGGGGACGTGATCCGGCGCACACTGGCGGAGTACGGCATCGAGGTCGAGATGGGACAGGCCATGCCGGGGCCGCGCGTGACGATGTACGGACTGGTTCCCGGCTGGGTCCGGCGCTACAAACAGGTGCGCGAGACCGACGAGGCGGGCCTTCCCAAGGTAAACGAGTCGGGCAGGGCGGTGATGAAGCGCCAGGAGACCAAGACCCGCGTGAAAGTGGACAGTATACTGTCGCGCGAAAAGGACCTTGCGCTCGCGCTTAAGACGCCCAGCATACGCATCGAGACGCCGGTAATGGGCGAGTCGATGATCGGAATAGAGATCCCCAACCCCAACCCGGGCGTGGTGTCGCTGCGTTCGGTGATGGAGAGCGGCGAGTTCCGGCGCGTGCGTAAGAAGGGCGACCTGCCCGTCGCGCTCGGCAAGGGCTCCGGCGGCGAGACCACGGTCATCGACCTCGCCAAGATGCCCCATCTGCTCGTCGCCGGAGCGACCGGCAGCGGCAAGAGCGCGTGCCTCAACGGCATAATATCGTCGCTCATCATGGAGAGGTCTCCCGCCGAGCTCAGGCTGCTGCTCATAGACCCCAAGCGCGTAGAGCTGACCCCTTACAACGGTATTCCCCACCTTCTCACACCCGTGGTAGTGGAGACCGACGAGGTGGTCGGCCTGCTGAAGGGTATGGTCAACGAGATGCTCAACCGCTACCGCAGGATGGAGGAGGTCGCCGTTCGCAACATCGAGTCGTACAACAAGCGCGTGTCCGACAAGATGCCGATGCTGGTAGTGGTGATAGACGAGCTCGCTGACCTGATGATGTCGGCGGCATTCGACGTCGAGCAGACCCTCTGCCGGCTGGCGCAGCTGGGAAGGGCGACCGGCATTCACCTGGTTGTCGCCACCCAAAGGCCGTCGGTGGACGTGGTGACAGGGCTTATCAAGGCGAACTTCCCGAGCAGAATCAGTTTCGGCGTCACCTCGCAGGTGGACTCGCGTACCATCCTCGACACCACCGGTGCGGACAAGCTGCTGGGCCGAGGCGATATGCTCTACCTGCCCCTGGACGCCTCACGCCCGGAGCGCGTGCAGGGCGTGTTCATTTCCGACGGCGAGGTCGAGCACCTGGTCGAATTCTGGAAGTCGACGCCCTGGGGCCCGCTGGACGAGATAGCGCTGCAGGCCGCTCCCGGAGAAGGGGATAGCGAGCGGTCCGGGGCGGGCTCCGACGGCGTCGACGAGATGCTGGACAAGGCCATAGGCCTGGCGATGAGCCACAACAAGCTCTCGACCTCGCTGATGCAGCGGCGCCTGCGCATAGGCTACCCCCGCGCCGCTCGCCTGATGGACGAACTGGAGGACCGCGGCATCGTCGGCCCCAGTGACGGGTCGAGGTCGCGTGATGTTATAATAGGAAGTGTCTAGGGCCGCTGCTGCTGGCTGTCAAGCCGCCCCCGGACGCGCGCTGGCCGCCTGGCCGGGCGGCGGGCAAGAAGCAATGCCGCGCAGAGGAGTACCCGGTGGCAGGCGCCCGAAGGCCCCCGGACCGGTGCGGCTACACTCTGTGGGGAGAGTGCCAAGGTGCCCAGAAGCCTGAGCGGACTCATCGGCTCCGTCGTGGGAAAGGGGCGGACCGAAGAAGAGGAAAGACTGTCGCCCCCTAGGGAGAACTGCCTTGTCTGTGGCAGCGCGCTCGCCGGGTCGACGCAGTACGCCCGGTTCCGCGTGTGCAGCCGCTGCGGCTTCCACTACAGCATGAACGCACGCGAGCGAGTGGACTCGCTCGCGGACCCCGGCAGCTTTCGTGAGATCAACCGCTCGATAACCTCGCTCGACCCCCTGTCCTTCTCTTCCAGGGTCTCCTACAAACAGCGCATATTCCGCGACCAGCGTCGTACCGGCCTCACCGAGGCGGCCGTGACCGGCACCTGCACCATAGGCGGCAGCCCGGCCATGCTCATAGTGCTGGACTTCGGGTTTATGGGCGGCACCATGGGCTGCGTGGTTGGTGAGAAGGTTGCGCTCGCCCTGGAGCGGGCGTCGCGCAACCTGCTGCCCGTGATAGCCATTGTCACCAGCGGCGGCGCGCGCATACAGGAAGGCGTGCTGTCGCTGATGCAGATGGCGAAGACGTCCATCGCGTCGGGCCGGCTGCACGCGCGCGGCCTGCCCTTCATATCCGTGCTCGCCAATCCCGCTACCGGCCAGGCCTACGCCAGCTTCGCGAGCCTGGCCGACATCGTGCTGGCCGAGCCGGGCGCCATAGTGGGCGTGAGCTCGCTGCGCCAGATACAGCAGACCGCCGGTGAGCCACTGCCCGAACGCGCCCACACCGCCGAGTCGTTCGAGCGCCACGGCGCGCTCGACGCGGTGGTGGAGCGCGCCAAGCTGAGAGACATTTTGTCGACGACGCTGGACCTGCTTGGCCCGCAGTACCGGCTGACCCCTATGCGGAAGCGCGCCCACCGGCGCCCAGTCGAGACGAACCCACCGCAGGCTTGGGACTCGGTGCAGCTCGCGCGGCACGAGAAGCGGCCCACCTCGCTCGGCTACATAGACAGCATATTCGCGCCGTTCGTCGAGCTGCACGGCGACCGGCACACGGCAGACGACCCGGCCATCGCGTGCGGCATCGGGCGCCTGGGAGGTCAGACGGTGGCCATCGTCGGCCAGGAGCGCGGCCGCTCTGACGCCAACGGCGCCGGCGGCCACAACGACGGGCGCACCTCGCCGGCCGGCTTCCGCAAGGCCCACCGCGTGCTGCGTTTGGCCGCCAAGTTCGACATCCCTGTCATTACGCTGATAGACACGCCCGGCCCCTACCTGAGCCTGCAGGCTGAGCAAGGAGGCCTCGGCGGCGCGATTGCCGAGACCATGGCGCTGATGGCCCGCCTCGAGGTGCCGTCCATATCGGTCGTGATCGGCGAGGGCGGCAACTCCGGCGCGCTCGCGCTCGGCGTCGCCGACCGCGTGTTGATGATGGAGAACGCGATCTACTCCATCATCTCGCCGGAGGATGCGGCCGAGTTGATTTACCAGGACGAGGCGAGGGCCGAAGAGGCCGCCGAGTCGCTCAAGCTGACTGCCGGAGACTGCCTGTCGCTGGGCATCATCGACAGCGTGGTGCAGGAACCGCCCGGTGGCGCGCACCTGAACCCCGGCGAGGCGGCGCGCCACCTACGGCGCGAGCTGCTCGCGGAGCTGGCGGAGCTGCGTTCGGCGCCCTCCAAGCGGTTGCTGCGGGACCGCTACCGGAAGTTCCGCAACATGGGCGAATACAGCTCGCACTTCCGGACCGCAATCACCCGGGAAGTGGACGCACTGCAGGGACTGGTGGTAACCGGCGTAAGACGCATGACGCGCAGGCAGCAGAATGCCCAGCCCGATGACGAGTCGCACGACGACATGGACGCCCTGTTCAGCGGAGAGAACGACTAGGGGCGGATATTCCCCGCCACTTCGCACTGCACGGCCCCCCGTGCTCCCCTTCAACCCGCCTATGGAACCGCTTGCAGGCGCTGCGCGAGGGCGTCGAAGTCATCGGGGCACTTCTGGCGGATGGCGCTTATGCGGCGCGATGCCTCTTCGCCCAACACTTTCCGCCCTCTTCCGGGCGAGGCTGACAGGCCCCGCTCTGCTACAAGAGGCTCGAAGTACGTCTCTTTGACGTGGACCTCCGAGCGAACGTCCGCCCAAGGCCAAGTGTTGGGCAGGCCAAGGCCCGCTAGAACCCAGGTCTCTATCTCTTCCCACGCATTCTCAGCAAGGAATTGCACGCCGTTTCCGAACTGGCTTTCGAGCTGGTCAAGTCTCTGCCGCCTGCCGAGCTCGCCATCTCGGTCTACGCAGAGAATGAACACGTCAGCCGTCCCTTCGTAGTCCTGAACGATCTCCGCCAGGCGCTCAGCCTTTAGAGCCTCCCCGACTCCACCCAGAAGGTCCTGGCAGACACGGACCCGCACCGGCCCTCTGCCCAGGCTCCGGAAGAGCCGGGAGAAGAGCGGCTTGAGTATGTACTGGTCGTTGCGAAAGTCTTCCGGGATGATGAGCACCTTCACTCTCCGGCCTCTCTGTCCGCTTCCGCGAATGCGAGCATGTCTTCCATCCACCCGGTGGAGTGAAGCCGCCCCAACCCTTTGGACTTCCGGAGCCGATTGGCGTTGGGCAGGTCCGACGCTGGGCGAATAACTGCGTCCGAGGACTCCTCGTCGCGGTAGACGACCGACGTATTTTCGAAGGTATTGTCGTTGATGAGATTGAGCATCTCGGGGGAATGTGTGGTGGTAACAACCTGGATTCCGTTGCTCTTGGTCTGGTTCTCTATCAAGTCTATGAGGAGGTGCAGCCTGGATGGATGGATGCCATTATCTATCTCCTCGAAGAAATAGACGCCTCCCGGGTTGGGACTGAGCAGCACGGCCAGCATTGTGAGGAATCGCAAAGTCCCATCCGAGGCGCTGTATGCAGAAATTAACCGCCCGTTTCCCTCTCGGAAACGGAGATGTATCCTACCGCTTGGATCGGTGATGAAGTTGAAGTCCACTACGTCCATTGGCGTCAACTCGCGTAGCCACGTCATCAACAGATCCCGCCGATTAGGATCCTCACAGAAATTGGCAAGCACCGCAGACAAGTTATCCCCGTTGTCACCGAGCACATTTCGGCCTGGAAATGTAGGTTCCCTGATTCTGTCGGGCATAGGATCAAGGAAGTGAATGCCGGCGAGAATCGACTGCATACACCTGACTGGTTCGTCGTCAATCAAGCGTTGTTCCCCGAACATAGCGGTCTGCTGCAGCAAAACTGGCTGCTCAGACTTGAATGGCTGCCTTGAAGCATCAGGCGACTCCAAGCTTACGCCGCTATCCACCCACGTTGTATTCGAAAGGCCGCGGCCCTTAAACACTGTCTCCCCGCCGTCTCTAAGTTCTTCGTGAGTTACTTTGAAGGCAGCGGACCTGAATTCGTCGTATTCTACATTGACCGTGTAGTCCAAAGTTGTGCTTCCTATCACTCCCTCCAAAGTGACAGTGAATTCTTGCTGGCCAAGACGGATGATTTCGTACATCGCTCCTCGTATACCAGGCCATTCAACATACCCCCCGGCGCCGTACTTCCCGCCCATGATCTCCGCCAGGGTGTAGCCGCGGCCTATCCCGTGCAGGAAGCGGAAGGCGTCGCGGATGTTGCTCTTGCCGCTGGCGTTTGCGCCCACAATCACGGTGAATGGGCCGAGGCGCAGCGTCTCGTCGGCGAAGTTCTTGAAGTTGACGAGCCGTAGTGAGGTGATCATGATGCGTATCCTACCAGAAGCCGCCCGATGAGAATGGGGCCGGCCGACAGCCACACGCCGCGGGCGGTTCGCGAGCCGCCACGCTGTGCTAAGCGGCGCTTAGGCCAGGGGCCGGCTTGCCTGGTCGGCCGGCTCGCCTCCCTCGGGGATGCCCTCGCTGCGCCGTACTATCCCCACCAGCAGGTACACGAACGGAGTGTCCGCCGCCGCTATGGCCAGCTTCACCACGTACTGCGTCAAGATCATGTTCAGCAGCGTGCCCGTCGAAACCGTTCCCGCGAACGCTATGGATACGAACAACAACGTGTCGATAATCTGAGACGCCATGGTCGAGGCGTTGTTTCGTAGCCACAGGTGGCGCTGCCCGGTCTTGCGCCCGACCTCGTGGAACAGGAAGACGTCGGTGTTCTGGCTCACCAGGAAGGCGATCATCGACCCCAGCACGATGCGGGGCACTCCGCCGAGCGTGTCGACGAACGCGGCCTGGCCCTCCCAGAAGCCTGCCGCGGGCAGCACGCTGGCCACGTAGACCAGCGCCGCGAACAGAACGCTCAGCGCGAATCCCACCCACACCACGCGGGTCGCCGCTCGCCTGCCATACACCTCGGAGAGAGTGTCCGTCACCAGGAACGTGAACGGATAAGCGACGATGCCGGCCGACAGCACCCAGTCGCCCAGGGCGAGCGGCTTCCCGGCCACAACGTTCGCTATGATGAGCAGGGCCGCGAAGGCCATGGGCAGGGCTATTCGTGCCAAGCGATGTCCCCCTCTCTATGCGGCGTCTGGAATCAGCGGCGGCTCAGCGGCAGGACGGGGCGGGAGCGGCGTTGGGAGAGGTGTGGGCGTGCCACAATCAGACGGCCTCGGCAAGATAGCCGCGAACTGCGTCGACGAACCGGCGTGCGTTCTCCAACTGGCCTGCCGCCGTGCTTTCCGCGAACGGCTCTGTGCTGTAGTCTCCAAGGTGCCGGAGCGTCAGTGCCTCTCTGAACGTGGTGTGCAGCTCCTGCGGCAATACGCCAGCCCTGGCGAAGTGGTGGCCGAACGCGGATACTACCCCGCTGTGCCTGGAGAATGTCAGGCCCTTGGTGAGCAGAGCCGCCGAAGCCGCGTAGAACATCGCGTAGTAGGCGCGGGAAGCGGCGAACCCGAAGTGACCATTTTGATGCAGTACTTTGGCCCCAGCTATGCTGTCCTCGGCGGCGTTCATCAGTTTCGCTAGCTCCGTGCTGAACTCCACCGCCTCCTCCGAGAGAACGAAAATCCCCTCCCGCTTCACGTTGAGGAAGAATGGCGAACGCCCCATCTGGTACTTTAGTTCACTCATAGGCATGGGCGACACAAGAACATCGCTCTCTACGAGAGCACGATACGCCAGCTCGCCAACCGTAGAGTCGGACGCCGCGGCGGTCTCGGCGTCCTTGAAGAGAACGATCAAGTCGATGTCCGAGCCTTCGATCTCCTCTCCCCGAGCGTAGGAGCCGTAGAGCACCAGTCCCCTGAAGTCGGACGCGAACGCCTCTCGCAAGCCTGCGCGAAACTGCTCGATGACCTGCCATAGGTCAACGGCGGCAAGCATATTCTGAGCGGTTTGCGCCACCTGACTGTCCTTACGCGCTCACTACCCCGCCGCCGTGCGCCGCACGCCTGCTCTCGTACGCCGCTATCGCATCCTCGTGCTCCAGCGTCAGCCCGATGTCGTCCAGCCCGTTGAGCAGCAGGTGCCGCCGGAAGGCCTCCACGTCGAACTCGGCCGAAATCTCCTCGTCGTCGTCCCAGACGCGCATACCCTCCAGGTCCACCGTCAGGTTGTAGCCCGGCTGCGACTCCGCCTTCTCGAGGATGCGATTCACCGTCTCCTCCGGAAGCGTCACCGGCAGCAGGCCGTTCTGGAAGCAATTACTGTAGAAGATGTCCGCGAAGCTCGGCGCGATGATGCACCGGAAGCCGAAGTCCTGCAGCGCCCAGGGGGCGTGCTCGCGGGAGGACCCGGAGCCGAAGTTGCGCCCCGCGACCAGCACCGACGCCCCGGTGTAGCCCGGCCTGTTCAGAACGAACTCCGCGTTCGGCGAGCCGTCATCGTTGAAGCGCCAGTCGTTGAAGAGAAACTGGCCGAATCCCGTCCTCTCGATGCGCTTGAGAAACTGCTTGGGAATGATCTGGTCGGTGTCCACGTTGACGCGGTTCATCGGCGCGACCACGCCCTTGTGCTTAACGAAAGGTTCCACTTGACACACCCCGCTTGACTTGGAAATGTTCGCGCAAAACTATATCACAACAAGCCGCGGCGCGGGACAAAGCGCAAGTAACCCACTCGGAAGCAGGGGGTAGGGGCGGGTCTCAGACCCGCCCAGGGGAGACGCGGCGTCGGGGCGCTCCCACCCGCGAGCGTGGTTCGCGAATCACCCCTGCCAAAGGCGTCCAATGGTCGTCCCAGGCAACTCCTTTGGACACCTCAGAAAGGCTGCATTTTTTCGCACAATATGTGGTAGGATTGCTGCCATTAATACTAGACATTGTGGTATTTTTCACAAATCTAGTATCGGTCTTAGAATTGGGCCAAATGTTGGCCGCTACGACGAGGACGCGCGCGATGAAATGCCCCCAGTGCCAGAACGACCACTCCAAGGTGGTCGACTCGCGCGACTCTGGGGACAGTGTGCGGCGCAGGCGGCAGTGCTCGGCGTGCTCCGAAAGGTTCACTACCTATGAGCGCGTGCACACCCGGGCCCTCCGCGTCGCCAAGCTCGACGGCCGTCGCGAAGAGTACAGCCGCGACAAGCTGGTCGCGAGCCTGCACAAGGCGTGCGCGAAGCGGCCTCTGGCCATAGCCAGCATCGAGGGGCTGGCCGACGAGATCGAGGCCGAGCTCGGCAACGCCGGCAGACTCGAGGTCCGGTCCAATGTCATTGGCGAACTGGTTATGAACAAGCTGAAGGACCTCGACCGCGTGGCCTACATCCGATTCGCCAGCGTCTACCGCGACTTCCGAGACGTCCAGAGCTTCATCGTCGCGGCCAACGCTCTTCTCGAGGGCCAGGACGCCACGGTGGACGACAGCGGCCAGATGTCGTTCCTGGACAGCCGCAAGCTACCTCGCCCGCGTGGCAGGCGCCGGCAAAAAACCGGCGCGACGTAAGGCCCGAAACCTTGCGGCGCCGCCCTTGCTGTAGTACATTTGTGCTTGCGCGGTCGCCCTCGCATCGGTGTCCGCATAACGCCAAAAACCGTCTTCATCCACATCATCCACAAGTGTTGTCATCAGGGGTGGGAACTTGACAGAAAAGCGAAACGCCCAGGATCCGCGGCCCACGCGGACGAGGGGAGATCTGGCAGACGAATTGAGGGAGCTCGCCGAGCGGCACGGGCTATCCTACGGCCGGGCGGCCGAAATAATGTCCCAGCTCGAGAACGGCGCCGGCGCCGCGCATCCGGAAGCGGGGGTGAAGACGGCCCCGCCCTGGCGCAACGGCGCGGCGGCCGGGGAGATTCCGCCGCTGAACGCCGCGCTGGAGCTGTCGGACAACGCCCGGGTTATCCTGGAAAAGCGCTACCTGATGAGGGACGACGAAGGCAATCCCGCGGAATGCCCCGAGGAGCTGTTCCACAGGGTCGCGGGCGCCGTCGCCCTGGGCGAGGCCGAGGCCGTGCGCCGCCACTGGGAGGCTCGCTACTACAACCTGATGACGTCGCTCAAGTTCCTGCCCAACTCGCCCACGCTGGTCAATGCCGGCACGGGAGGCCGCGGCTGCCTGTCCGCCTGCTTCGTCGTGTCCCCCGACGACAACATGGACTCCATCATGGAGGTGGCCAAGGACGCCGCGATGATCGAAAAGTGGGGCGGCGGCATAGGCTTCGGCTTCTCCAAGCTCAGGCCCAGGCGCGACCGGATCGCCACCACGCACGGCGAGGCGTGCGGACCCATCGCCGTGATGAAGCTCTACTCGTCGGTGGGCGCGACCCTCACCCAGGGGTCCTTCCGCCTGGGCGCGCACATGGGCCAGCTCATCGTCAGCCACCCCGACGTGGGCGAGTTCATCCACTGCAAAGACAACGACGACACCCTGCAGAACTTCAACATATCCGTACAGATAACCGACGAGTTCATGCGGGCGGTGGACAACGACGAGACGTGGCGGCTGGTCAACCCGCGCGACAGCGGCGCCGGCCCCGTAAACTCCGTCGTCGCCGAGGTGAGCGCGAGGCAGCTCTGGCGCGAGATATGCGAGTCGGCCTGGAAGTCCGGCGACCCCGGCGTCGTCTTCATGGACCGCGTCTGGGAAACCCAGCCCAACCCCCAGATGGGCGACATCCAGACGAGTAATCCCTGCGTAACCGGCGACACCCTTGTCTACACGGGCGACGGCCTCGCTCCGATAAGCGAGCTGGTCGGCACTACCCCCGCGCTGTCCCTGGACAGCAGATCGGGGTCGGAAGCCTCGTTCGCGATCAAGGTGTGGCAGAGCGGCGTCAAGCCGGTGTACCGCCTCGTCACGCGAGAAGGCTACACGCTGAAGCTGACCGCCGACCACGAGGTGTTCACGTCGCGCGGCAAGGTCGCCGCCGGCGACCTGAAGCGTGGCGAACGCATACGCCTTCTCGACCACAAGGGCTACTTCGGCAATCTCGGCGACAGGAACCTTGGCCTGACGCTAGGATGGCTCACCGGCGACGGACATGTCGACATGAGGCGCGCCGTTCTGAGCTTCTACGGAGAAGACCACAAGGTCGGCCCAGTGTTGGCCGAGGCGACGCAGCCGGTGGTGGCGGGCGTCGGGCAAAACCCCTCCAGGGCGTATCCCACGGGTATGCACGTAACCAAAGAAGGGCGGGGCATAGTCCAATCGACCCGCCTCAGGGACGTCGTGCGTGGCTACGGCCTCACCGAAGATGACTGGCATCACGTCCCCGGTGTCGTCTACCAGGGCACCGAGGAGATGCAGCGCGGCTACCTGCAGGCGCTCTTCGGCGCCGACGGGACGGTGTCGGGCATGGGTCCGGAGAAGGGCGTAACCGTGCGCCTGAACTCGTCGCACCCGCAGCTCCTCGAGGGCGTCCAGAGAGTGCTGCTCAACTTCGGCATCGCCTCTCGAATACACCTGCGCCGGTCCGAGCGCATGGCCGCCATGCCGGACGGAAAGGGCGGGACAAAGCAATACAAGACGTTGCCGAACTACGAGGTCATCATAAGCAAGGACAACGTCCGGCGGTTCGCCGAAGAGATAGGCTTTCTCAACGAGCGCAAGAACGCCCGCCTGAGCGAAGCGACGGCGGCGTACAAGAGGGGGTTCTACAAAGAGCGCTTCCTTGCCACGTTCGACCGCCTCGAGGCGGTGGGCGAGGAACCGGTGTACGACCTGACCGAGCCTATGACACACTCTTTCGTGGCCAACGGCTTGGTCGTCTCAAATTGCGGAGAGGAATTTTTGGAGAACTACGGCAACTGCTGCCTGGGCTCCATCAACCTCGACAAGCACGTTGCCGGCGGCGCGTTCGACTGGGACGCGCTGGAGGACACCGTGCGCACCGCCGTGCGCTTTCTCGACGACGTGATAGAGGTCAACCAGTTCCCGCTGGACAAGCTGCGCGAGGTGAACCTCGCCACACGTCGTATCGGCCTCGGCGTGATGGGCTGGGCCGACGCCCTCATCCGCATGGAGATTCCCTACGACTCGCCCGACGCGCTCGAGCTTACGCACAAGGTCGCCAAATTCAACCGCGACACCGCCTGGGACGAGTCCGCCCGCCTCGCCGCCGAGCGCGGCCCCTTCCCCGAGTACGCCGACTCGGCGCTGAGGGCGCGCGGACTGCCGCCGGTGCGCAATTCCAGCGTGGTGACCATCGCCCCCACCGGCACCATAAGCCGGCTGGCGGACTGCTCCAGCGGCATCGAGCCCCACTTCGCCAACGCCTGGTGGTCGAACGTGCTGTGGAAGGACCACGAGGGCAGCAGCGACCGCCTTCTCGATGCCCCCAAGTCCGTGTGGGAGACGCTGCGAGACCGCCTCGGCTCCGAGGAGCAGGTGAGGGAAGTGCTGGGCCGCATCGCCGACTCGCCCGCCGACGCCGACCTCGTGCTCGCCGAGCACGGCATCGACCCCGCGCAGTTCCGCACGTCCATGCTCATAAGCCCCGAGGCCCACGTGAGAATGCAGGCCGCGTGGCAAGAGTACGTGACGAACTCCGTATCCAAGACGATCAACCTGCCCAACAACGCGTCCGTCGAAGACGTGGAACGCGCCTTCCGCCTGGCGTGGGAGACGGGCTGCAAGGCGGTCACCGTGTACCGCGACGGCTCGAAGGCCATGCAGGTGCTGGAGACGGGCGCAACGGACAGCGCGGACGAGGGGCAGGCCGCCGCGACGCTCTACCCCCGCAGGCGGCCCACGACGGTGAGCGGCATAACCGAGCGTGTGGGCACAGGCCACGGCACGATGTTCGTGACGCTCAACTTCGACGAAGAGGGCAACCCGTTCGAGCTGTTCACCACCATCGGCAAGGCGGGCGGAAGCGAGCCCGCGCACCTGGAGGGCCTGTCGCGTATGGTGTCGCTGTGCCTGCGCTCCGGCATCGCCGCGTCCGAGATAGTCGACCAGCTCAGCGGGATAACGTCCGAGCCGTTCTGGGACAACGGAGTGCTGATACGCTCGGCGGAGGACGGGCTCGCTCAGGTGCTGAAGCGCTACCTCCAGGACACCGGCTCGCCCGACGTGGGCGACGTCAGGGACGGCGGGGCGGCGCAGCTTGCGATGTTCGGCCGCTCGCCAGAAGGCGCCGGCCGGCTGAGCGTGGGCGCCGAGTGCCCCGAGTGCTCTGGGCGGATCATCCACCAGGAGGGCTGCATGACCTGCCTAGATTGCGGCTACACCAAGTGCGAGTAGGGGATTGTTTACAGTTGCCGACGCGCTTTAATCGACATAGAGCGATTTCACGGTTAACGCGCTCTTACGGAAATCATCGATCCCGCAATTGAGGTACATGGCTCCCGTGTCGGCGGAAATGAGGTTTTCCAGGTAGGCTGCAGCCACGAGGCCTGCGAACCTGCCCCGACGCTGGATGGGCGTGTCGGGCAACGGGAAGTAGTCGGCAGTGAAGTTCTCGGCGACAATTTGCTCATCTGACGGCCAGGTCTCAATAATGCTGTGAGGCACGTCGAAGTTACGGTAGTGGCAATTGTTGATATGGTATCGTGCCGCGGTCTGGCTGATGCCGAACGTCTGCATCACGGTGGCAACGCCCTCTTCGGTTACCGGCGTTGGCGCGATCTTCCGCACGGCGTCGTTCGGGGCGAGGAACGCGATGGCAAAGGTGTTGGCTCTCTGCTCCACGTAGTCTATCGACTTGTCAAGTTCGGGGGCCTTGCCAGCGTAACCGTCCCATAGGCGGTGGGAAGGAAATAGGCAGGGAATCTTGGTAAAGTCTGGTAAAAGGACAACCGAACTCAGACCAAGAGGCCCTGCCGATGCCCAGAGTAAGATTCACACTCCCACAAGTCAAGCTTTCTCCAGACACCCGACCGTCAGCCTGCATACACTGCGGCAGTGTGTACATGAACCGACACGGAGCGGTGACAAAGCCCATCTGTGACCTCTACGTCAGCGAGGTGACGGTGGACAGGTACCGCTGCTGTGACTGTGGTCGTACCTTCAGACACTACCCGCAGGGAGTCGACCGACGTGATCAGAGCCACAGGCTCAGCGGATTGGCGGCGCTGAGTTGGGCCCTGGGGCTGTCGTTGCGTTCTGTGAGTCACCTGCTGGGCGCGATGGGATGTGACCTGTCCAGGATGAGCGTGTGGCGTGACGTTCAGCAGTCAGGGTCGAACGCGCTGGGTGGATGGTTGAACAGGCATCGTGGCCGGGTGAGGTTGATGGGCGCCGACGAGACCGTGCTCAAGGTGAGGGGCAGGCAGACGGTGGTCGGGTTCGTCACAGACGCAGAGAGTGGCCGGCTTGTGGAGATGGACGTGTTGGTCCAACGCGACAGTGAGGGCTTCGTGAGATGGCTTGAGGGATACGTGGGCAGGTTCGGAGTGGAGGCCATGGTGACCGACGACCTGAACACCTACAAGCCGGCGGTCGAACATGTCGGGGTGAGTCACCAGAGCCCGCCCCGTGCTCGACACGGGGTGTGCATCGCGCACGTCAGGAAATGGGTGCGGAATCGACTCAGCCGGATAGAGGGGTGGGACTGGTACAAGGCAAGGATATGGCTCCTTATGGCCGAGTTGCCCGGTGAAGGCGGTCGAGAGTTGCTGAAGATGGAGCGCGCGGTTCGTGGGCAACCGAAGCTTCACAGGCTGGTGGTCGAGTTGAGTGAGAAGTGGCGGTCTCTGACATGTCACCAACGAGTGAGGGGGATGCCACAGACCAACAACTGTACTGAACGCACCATAGGAAGGAGCAAGATAAGGTACAAGACGACAAGAGGGTACAAGAGCGAAGCGGGAATGATGAACGGACTGGGACTCACACAGTGGGCATGGAGCGGTCAGGAGGGCCTCGATCTCGGCGAACTGGTTGCCGCCTAGATCGAAGTCCCCTCCAAACCCACGTCGCCTAGCCCACGTTGCCTCTCCCCAACTCCTCCCAACCTTCCCACCGCCTATGGGACGGTTACGTCCTTCTGGCTGTCCTGGTAGGAATCGACTCGCAGATTGGCAAGCCTTGTGTTTGGGTCAAAGAGCAGGTGCCCTAGCTCGTGCGCCAGCGTCGATCGGCGAATCCAGACGTTCTCGTTTTCTCCGACGGTGTTCAACACCACACCGCGCGCCTCACCGCCATCGTCGACGGCCGTCATCACGGTCGCCCCCGCAATCCGCCTGGGGAGTTGCGCCTGAATGACAGGAATCCCCAATCGCTGCTCGGTCAATTCTCGCATCGAGTCAATTGGATCGCGCCCAAGCCGCAACGTGTTTCTGGCGCCTTCCGCAAGGTTGTAGCCTATTTTCCAGGCGGGCGACATCGGCGAGCCGTAATCGTCGACCGGATAGATTTCAGAGCGCTCTGTCGGAACCCCGAGCCAGCCTTGAATCCTGTGCTGTACGCGAATGATGGACGCCGACTCGGCGAACAAAAGGGCTGTGCCGGCGGAAATACCTTCCGCGTGACCGGTTCGCTCCCTCTGAAGCATTCTGAGGCGGTACGCTAGGTTCGCGTCGCCGCCGGGGTCCTGCTTGAACGCGAGGTGTCGCTCGTCTAGCCCTAGCACGAACGCAATCCGCTCCAGATTCTGAATCGGTACCTTGTGAGCGGTCGACTCCGCTGTCTCTATGTCCCATTCGGAGACTTTCGCCGCGCCCCTGACCGATCTGTGAAAGAGGCCAAGCTCCTTCCTGCGCTCTCTCAGCGCATCACTGGTAGCGGTGGCGGTATCCTTGAGAATCGCCGAGCTGTACTCAAGCGCCTCTTCAATCACATCCAGGCCGAAGGTGGTGTACGCCTCCCAGGCCGTGAGCCGATGCCCGGTGGGATTTCGGGACTCCTTGTACTCGGCCAAACCGCCTTCGCTGCGAACGAAGCTTATGGTGGATCGTCTCGCGGCTTCTCTGGGGGAGAGGCTCGCAGCACCAAGCCCGAAGATGTGAGTCATCAGGTCCATCATGCGCCATCCTCCAGGTTTCGCTTAGCTTCGTCCATCACATAGTCCCAGCCTAAAGAAGTGACATAATAGCCGAATGATCTGAAGACGTCCGTTGCTTCTTCGAGTTGGCCGTCGTCGATTGGACGGTAACGGCCCGAGCCGCCCGATAAGTAGAGCGAGCTTGCCGAGGAGAACCACAGTTCGCCGCCTAGGTAAGCTTCGCCGCCACCGGTCAAGTTGGTGTGTTTCGGAAGCAGGTCACCAATCGCCGAAACAGGCGTCTCAAAGACGTAGGGGATGCCTCAAATGTCTATCACCCACAGATGGGTGTTGTGTCTGGAGCGCCATCGAGTTGCTGATGGAGCGCCGAATTGTACACCAGGCGCGGGTGCAGGCGTAAGGAGGCTGAGTCCGTCGCTTGTCTGAAGAGGTATCGATTGCGTCGGGGTGTCGGTGGGGCGGGCAATCGGTGGACGGGGGGGAATACCGAGTGCGGAAAACGTCAAGAGTATGTGTGGACTTGCTCATCCAATGCACCAGAGGCATGTTTTCTGGCAGCTTTGCCTCAAGATTTCAAGGCACGCGCCGTGGTCCGCATCACGCCGACAACAGCCTCAGCAGCACGTTCTGGATCACCACTATCAGCAGTATCGCCACTATCGGCGAGAAGTCGAGCATGCCCAGCTTCGGCAGCACCTTGCGTATAGGTCCCAGTATCGGCTCGGTCACCTGGTGGAGGATTACGGATATCGGGTGCTCGGACGAGATGGGCAGCCACGAGATTATCACTCGTCCCAGTATGGCGACGTGCAGAATGATGCCGAGCACCTCGACGAACCTGAGGATAAACTCGTTCACTTCTGGTTCCCCAGTGCGATCGACTTCTCGTAGGCTGCCACCACCGCCTCTATCACCCCCGCCCTGAATCCGCTTCTCTCGAGCGCCAGCACCGCCTCAATCGTGGTGCCGCCCGGCGACGTCACCATGTCCTTGAGCTCAGCCGGGTGCCGTCCCGTCTGCTCCACGAGCCGGGCGCTGCCCAGCACCGTCTGCAGCGCCAGCGTGCGCGCCACGTCTCGGGTCATGCCCAGGTACACCCCCGCGTCGATCAGCGCCTCGATGAACATGAACACGTAGGCTGGCCCGCTCGCGCTGAGAGCCGTCGCCATGTCGATTATCTTCTCGTCGTCCACCTGGAGCTGAGCACCCAGCGTGGCAACCACGTCGCGCGTCGCCTCCACCGCGGCCTGCGGCGTCTCCGGCGAGGCCGTCCACACGCTCATGCCCTCCCCGATCTGGGCCGGCGTGTTGGGCATCACCCTTATCACGGCGGGATGGCCCAGGCCGGACACCAGCGTGTCCATGGTCGCGCCCGCGACGATCGACACGACCGTCTGGCCGGCGCCGAGGTGGCCCTTCAGGGCCGGCAGCGCGTAGGGCAGGCTCTGCGGCTTGATGGCCAGGAACACCAGGTCGGCGCCGTCGATTGCGTCAACGTTGTCGCCGAACGCCTTCACGCCGTGCGTGTCGCGCAGGTACTCGCGCCGCGCCTCCATCGGCTCGCCCACTCTGACGTCGTGCGGCTCGGCAAGGCGCGCCTGGAGCACGCCGCCGATGATGGCCTCGGCCATCACGCCGCCTCCCACGAAAGAAATGGCGGCCTGCCCCCGCCCGCCGCGGGATGTATGCTCGGTCATCGGCTCGCCTCCAAAGACTGTGTATGCGCCGGAGGCCTTCACGCCTCCGGGCGGAGCGGATTGACGGCTACGGAAGCCTGCCCTCGGCCACGAGCGACACGGCCACCCTTATGGCCTCCAGCATGCTCACGTGGTCCGCGACGCCCTTCCCCGCGATGTCGAACGCCGTGCCGTGGTCGACCGACGTGCGGACGAACGGAAGGCCGAGGTTGACGCTCACGCTGCGCGCCCAGTCGTGCACCTTGATGGGAATGTGCCCCTGGTCGTGGTACATGGCGAGCACCGCGTCGTAGCGGCCGTCGATCGCCTGGTTGAAGACCGTATCCGCGGGCACCGGTCCGGTGGCGTCTATGCTCAGCCCCCGCGCGTCATCGACCGCGGGGCCTATTTGCAGCGCCTCCTCGTCTCCCAGCAGGCCGCCATCGCTCCCGTGCGGGTTGAGCGCGGCTACGCCTATCCTGGGCACGTCGAATCCCCACTGCCTGAAGCATTCGTCGGTGAGCCTGAGCTTGGCCAGCACGTTCGCCCGCGTCACGTGGTCGCACGCCACCCGCAGCGAGCGGTGGGTGGTGAGATGTACCACCCGAAGTGTGCCTGCCATCAACATGGTGGCGACCTCTTTGGCGCCCGTCTGGCTCTGGAATATCTCCATGTGCCCCACGTCGGAGAAGCCCGCGAGACTGCAAGCCTCCTTGTTGATGGGCGCGGTCGCGATGGCCTGCACCCGGCCCGCCGCAGCCAGCTCGCCGGCCTTAAGTATCCACTCCACAGCCGCCTTCCCGGCGGCGGGAGAGAGCTGGCCGTACTCTATGCCGGCGTAGTCGAGATTCTCGAGGTCCAGCACCTCTATCGCGCCGTAGTCGCCCAGGGCATCTTCGGGGGAGTGGACGACTCTCGCCGGGCCGCCCGCGCCGGCGAGCGCCAGTGCGGCGTTCATGGCGGCGGCGCTTCCGACCACGAGGGGGCGGGCGTGTTCGTACACCCACTCGTCCTGGAGCGCCTTGGCGGTGACCTCCGGCCCTATGCCGGCGGCGTCGCCCATGGTTATGGCTAGCAGCGGTCGTTGCGGCATGTGTGTGTTACGTTCGTGTCCCGTGTTTCCATTATAGCCGATTTTGCCGAGCGCCCTTAACCCAGGCGACCGGCCCCGGCATGACGTGGAAGAATGCGCACGGCCCGAAACGCGCTTCGCGGGCTAGCCGTGGGCCAGCGCGCCGCCGTCGATGAACACAGTCTGGCCCGTGATAAAGTCGTCTGCGTCGGACGCCAGGTACACCAGCAGGCCGCACAGGTCCGTTGGGTGGCCGCGCCGCCGCGACGGCAAATAGCGGTCCAGCAGGTCGGGCTGCGCGTCGGCGTCCCGCTCGTCGGTGGTGACCCACCCCGCGCCTATGCCGCACACGCGGATGTTGCTGCGCGCCCATTCCAGCGCGAGCGCGGACGTGAGCTGGTGCACCGCGCCGTGGCTGGCGCACGCGGCGGTGGAGTTCCACAGGCCACGCACCGCGAGGCCCGAGTTCATGTTGATTATACGGCCACGGCCCCGCTCCAGCATGTGCTTGCCCACCGCCTGGCAGAAGATGAACACCGAGCTTACGTTGAAGTCCATCACGCGCTTCCACTCGTCATCGGTCACGTCGGCGAATGGCTTGCCGAACTCCACGCGAGCGTTGTTCACCAGTATGTCTATCTTGCCGAACTCGGCCACCACCCGCTCCACCGCCGCGCCGGCCTGTGCGGAATCAGTCACGTCCGTGGCCACGGCGAGCGCCCTGCGGCCCTCGCGCTCCACGGCGGCTGCGGCCTCCCGCATGTCCGAGTCCTCCGCGCCCGCTATGGCGACGTCGGCGCCCGCCTCGGCGAGGGCTGCCGCGAGGTACGGCGTCCAGCCGCGCCTGTCCGCCGTGATGATCGCGGCCTTGCCGCTCAGATTCCACTCTGCGGGAATGGGCATTTTTTCAGGCTCCTTAGTCTTCAGTTCGTAGTTGTCAGCTATCAGCGGCTACAGACTACTGACAACTGAACATTGACCACTAGCTCACTAGCGGAATTTCGGGCGCGTAACCGGTGGGGGCGTAGCCGCCCGCGAGCGCGCCGCCGTCCACGTGTATCATCTCGCCGTTCATGTAGTCGGACGCATCCGACGACAGGAAGACCGCGACCGCGCCGATTTCGGTCGGGTCGCCCACCCGGCCCAGCGGGATGAACCGGCCCGCTGGCAGATTCATGCGGTCCTCGCGTGTGCCCTCGGTGGGGATGAAACCGGGCACTATGCAGGTGCTGGTAATGCCGTACCTGCCCAGGCTGGTTGCGAGCGTGCGGGTGAGCTGCACCACCGCGCCCTTCGCGCAGGTGTACATGAAGTTGTCGCGTCCGCCGCGCAGCCCGAACCCCGACGACACGTTGATTATTTTACCGCGGCCTTGATCGACCATGTGGCGGGAGACGGCGCGCGAGCAGTAAAGCGAGCCGGTGATGTTGGTGTCCATGCCCACTCGCCAGTCCTCGTCGGTGATGTCCCACAAGGGTATCGCGCCCTGGCCGCGCACTATGCCGGCGTTGTTGATGAGCACGTCTATCTTGCCGAACTCGGCCAGGGAGCGCTCGATGAGGCCGTCGACCTGGGACGAGTCCGTGACGTCGGTGGACACGGTGATGGCCTTGCGGCCGATCTCTCGCACCCTGTCGGCGACCTCCTCTATCGGGCCGAGACGCCGCGACGCTATCGCGAGGTCGGCGCCGGCGCGGGCCATCGCGAGCGACATCTCCCGGCCCAGGCCGGTGCCGCCGCCCGTGATGACAATGGACTTGCCGTCCAGGCTGAGTTTCTCGAGCATAGCTTCCTCCTAGTGTAAATGGCGGGGGGTAGTGTATCAGGTTAGGGTTCGGCACGTGCCCCTACGCCTGCGACGTCACCTCGCCGGCTACGGCGGTGAACGCGGAGCCGTCGTCGAGCCTGAGCACCAGGTTGCCCCGCTCGTCCACCGACTCGGCGCGCCCCTCCACCGCGCGGCCCTGCCAGCTCAGGCGCACCTGGCGGCCCAGCGTATCGAGCGTGGCGGCCCAGCGTGGCGTGAGCGAAGTGCCGCGCCGCACCTCGGCGTACAGGTCGTCGAAGCGCGCCAGCAGCGCCGCCAGCACGGCGGAGCGGTCGGCGGAGCGCCCCGTCTCCCTGCGTATGCTGGTGGCAAGGTCCGCGATCTCCGGGTGGTCGGCGGGGTCGAAGTTCACGTTCACGCCAATGCCGACGAGGGCGTAGGCGAGGCCCGCGCCGGACGATGCGGTCTCGATGAGAATCCCCGCAATCTTGCGTCCGCCAATCCGCACGTCGTTGGGCCACTTCACCCTGGCCTCGACGCCGCAGAATCGGGACGCCGCGTGCGCCGTGGCGAGCGTCGCGGCCATGTTCACGAAGGGAAGCTGCGCGGCCGTGGGTCTGAGCAGCGCGGTGAAGGAGAGGTTGAGGCTGCGCGGCGACACCCAGACGCGGTCGAAGCGCCCCCGTCCGGCCGTCTGCTCCTCGGTCGCCACCACCACGCCCTCAGGCTCGCCCTGCTCGGCCAGCGCGCGCGCCTCGTCCATCGTCGAGCCCACCACCCGGCGATGCACGATGCGGCCGCCAATCACGCGGCCGGCCAGCGCGCGGCCTACGCGCTCGGTGTCGAGTTCGGGGGAGGTCATGGCTGGATGGTCCGTTCCTGGGCTGGGACGTTCGTGGCTATCGTGCGCCTGCGAAAACGGGCGGTCAACGCCGGCCCGCGCACAAGTCTCTTCGTTGAAGGAGTCTTCTGCGGCTCCTAGTAAAATCTTTGGTCTCGATAGTTGAGTAGACCTTCCCCCGCGGATTGTCTATCAATTGCTTGTTCTTGAAATCGCCCTGGAGCGCTGAGTCGTTGGAATAGAGCAACCTGGCGCCGCTGGCCTGAGCCAGCGCAAGCATGTGTGGGTCATCCGAATCGTACCCGCCGCTGGCTTCGACCTGCTTGGTTCTCGATTCGAGCTCGCTCTCACCAATGATTGTCATCGTACCGGCCTGAAGGGCTTGGCTCGCCCACTGCTTGAACTCGCCTGAGCTACGCTCAAGCTCTTCAAGCGCCTTGCCGCCGGCCACGAGACGCCCTCTTCCCCTCATGACCCACTGGAAGAAGCCGTCCCCTGCCGGCGCCGGATTGGGGCCGAAAACCTCATGGGCGACGTTGGCATCGACAATCGCACACACGGTCAGTTCACAACAGGCGTGCGTTTCTTCCATAGAGACCGGGTCGTCTCTTCCAGGAAGAAACGGCGATAGCCATCGGGAGCGCCGCGTATGTTTCCCTCTTCGTCGATGCGTATCGAGTGTATGTTCACATCGAGGTCGCCACGCTCGAAGTACAGTATCGAAACGTCTTCGGGTTTCAGGTTGGTTTCTCCGTCTCGGACCTCCATGCGGATGCGATCGAGCAGGTGGTCGCTGTGAGTCTCCACAATCAACTGGCGCTGTGGGCCTGCCATTCGGCAGAAGAGGCTCCCCAAAGCGGCCTGGGCACTGGGGTGGAGATGCACCTCAGGTTGTTGCAACAGGAATAGCGGTGGAGCGTCGGGGCGCAGCAGCTCGGTTATGACGGGCAAGACCTGGCTGACGC
This sequence comes from Dehalococcoidia bacterium, assembly GCA_965226695.1. Lineage (GTDB taxonomy): Bacteria > Chloroflexota > Dehalococcoidia > Lucifugimonadales > CATOSD01 > CATOSD01. Next base: position 273,710 of record OZ245405.1, on the reverse strand, counting down.
CGTATCCGACGTCGATGAGATTGCGCTGGGGGCCTTTGCGCCGCCCATCGAACCTCCGCACCTGTACTTGAAACGGTTCGCTTCCGCTCCTGCCGAATTGCCTGATTGAAATTTCATCGAATAGCCCCGCGGCTTGTCCGAAGTCTTCCAGTCCTTTCTTCAGGTTGCTCCACACTGCCCTGTTTCGAGAGAAGGCGTCGGCGAGGTACATGGGAACGTAGTCGCCCTCGGGGTCTGGCGTCGGACGGGAAGGGTCGTAGGTGCGACGTGGCTTGGAGCGAACCGGGGCGCTTGCGAAGGGTGGCTCGGCCAGGACTCTTTCTGCAGCTAAGTCTCTTATTTTCTTGAGGTCATCTGAGGAAAGCGGTGGGCTACCATTAGTTGGAACAAAATCCAGGCCTAACCTTAGTTCACTCTCCGAAGATTGAGGCAAGAAGAAGTGAGGAGGTGCCAAGTATTCATCATCAATGAGATTGTGCCAGATATGTACGTTATCGGGGACTCGCATCTTCCATGAACGACCCATGGTTCCGACTCTGAGCGCGTATGGCTCGGCGAAGGTTTCGTCAGTCCACGTATTGCCTCGAGCGATGCGCCGACTTGCGGGTACGGGCGCGGTCCCTCTTTTCTCAAACGTGAAGGCGAACGTCGTTGACGGAGTACGCCTTCTCCTTCCAGTGAATCCCGCATGGAACTCATCGGCGTGACCTCCCCTAGCGCCACGGTGATGGGCGATCTCGTCGAAGCTGCCCAGATCGTAAGGCTCTTCCTTGAAGTCTGGGATTCTGTATCTGTAAGCTAAGTTCCAGAGCGCGCGGATCAGGGCCAGGAATGACGTTTTGCCAGTGCTGTTTTCGCCTACCAGCAGTGTCAGGGGCGCGAGGCGAGCGGTCTGCTTCTCGCGGAAGCAGCGGAAGTTTTCGAGGGTTACGCTGTCCATGGCAGGGTCTCCCGGCGGCTATGCTTCTGCACTGACAATAGTATAGCACCGGGCGGCGGTGGGAGATTCTTCGGCAGGCTCAGAATGACACGATGGGCGCAGGATGACATGGCAGGCTCAAGACATCCTTTGGCCTGAGTCATTGGCGACGTCGAGTCTGAAGCGTTACGCCGGCCGCAACTCCCAGTCGCGCAGCACGGCCATCGCGGCGTTGTGGCCCGGCGCCCCCGTCACCTCGCCGCCCGGATGCGTCCCGCCCCCGCACAGGTACAGCCCGTCTATCGGCGTGCCGTAGCCCGAACGCCTGTGGTTGGGCCGCTGAGTAAGCAGCTGCTCCGACGTTACGTCCAGGTGGCGGATGTTGCCGTCCGTCAGGTACACTCGGCGCTCCAGGTCCTCCGGCGTGAACAGCTCCCAGTCGATCACCGAGTCGCGGAAGTTCGGGGCGTAGCCGTTGATGATGTCCATCATGCGTTCGCCCGTGCGCTCCTTCTCGTCGTCCCAGCAGCCCTCCCGCAGCCTCACCGGGGCGTAGAGCGCCCAGATGGACATCACGTGCTTGCCCGGCGGCGTCAACGAGGTGTCGTACACCGACGGGATCTGGATGTGCATCACCGGCGCGGTGGGCGGCAGGCCGCGGCGCGCGTCGTCCCAGCTCCGCTCGAAATACTCCACCGACGGGCAGATCCTGGTCTGCGCCAGGTAGCGCGGGTCGAAGCCGTCGCCCAGGTAGGCCGAAAAGTCGGGCGCCTCACTGAGCGCGCAGTGGAACTTGAGGTACGACACGTTGGTCTTGAGACGGCGGACGCGGTTGACGAACGCCGGCTCCAGCGCCTCCTGGTCGACCAGCGACAGGAAGGTGCGCTTGGGGTCGGCGTTGGAGAGCACCACGTCGGCCTCGATGCGCTCCCCGCTCGTGAGCACCACGCCGGTGGCGCGGCCGTTGGACACGGTGATGCGATCGATCTCGACGCCGGTGCGAATCTCCACGCCCCGCGCCTCTGCCGCCCGCGCCATCGCCTGGGTTATGCCGCCCATGCCGCCCCTCGGAATGCCCACGTTCCTCTCGTCGTTGAACATGCCCGTCTTGATGTAGGCCACGGCCATGATGCTGCCCGGCGCGCGCACGTCGCCCGCGTCCTGCGCGTCGATATACGCGCCGCGGACGGTCTCGGACTCAAAGAACTCCTCTACCAGGTCCTTCATGTTGCCGGTGAGCATACGCTCGAACACAGGCTCGTCCGGGGTGCCGCGCACCGAGGCGGCGACCTCCGTGAGGGTCGGCGGCTCTTCCATGAAGTGTCGATGCAGAATGCCGCTCGCGCGCTCCCAGAACGCGAACCACTCCGGCAGCCGGTCGGCGTCTGCGGGCGAAATGCGGCGCACGTCCTCGGCGGTGCGCTCGTCGTCGTGCCAGCCGAGCAGGTACTCGCCGTTGGGGAAGGGCTGGAAGCGCGAGGGCTCCAGGTAGTGCACCTCGAAGCCGTGGTCTCGCAGCTCCAGATCGTCGATCACCTTATCCTGGAGCATGTGGCAGATGTACGAGCAGCTAGACACGCGAAAGCCGGGAAACAGCTCCTCGGTGACGCACGCGCCGCCCACGAAGTCGCGACGCTCCAGCACCAGCGGCCGGATGCCCGCCTTCGCCAGGTAATTCGCCGCGACCAGGCCGTTGTGTCCGCCGCCAACGACGATAGCTGGGTATCGCTCCGCCATGCCTCACCTCCTGCTTGCGCTTGCGCTGCAGCGCGCCTCACGGTCGGGGCGCGCGCGGCGTTCAGGTTAGCACGGGGCGCGGCTCTTGCAAAGCTTGGGAGTGACAGCCCCCCATCGCAGTTGGAGCGAGGTGGAGCCGACCCTGAACAGCAACCCAAGAGCTTTGCCCATTCCCGCCGTTTCCCGCATGTGATATGCTCGCCTTGAATTGCAATTTCTAGGGTAGCGCGGTGAACCGCCCACCCTCTAGGGGGACACATGGACGGCTTTGAACGATCATTTGATGAAGTGACTAATAGTTGCGAACTGGCGCTGAAGGCAACCCAGGCTCTTACGAATCGAATCCGTCAATTGAGGAAGAGTTCGCAGGTGGGAAACATCGAGGCGATGAAGAGGGAGCAGGCCAGACTGGCCGAGGCTCTGGAGGCATTGTCCGGGCCTGTGGATAAGGCCGTCAACGCCTGGCCGTATGATGATGAGACAGAGGTCGAATATCTCAGGGAGGGCTACGCTGCCGAGTTGCGTAATGTGGCATCGGAGAAGGGCTTAAATGTCATTGAGCGAGACGGGCAGCTGATTTCCCATCCTTCCATAGTGCGGATCATTCCTTCGGAGAGGGCGGTCCGCATCGATAGGAAGAAGGTCTCCACAATTAGACCTTCCCACTTGACCGAAATACTGCTCAAGTCTCAGAAGAATCCTGCGCGCTCTCGGCCGCAGCCGTTTCTCGAGGCCCTCTATAGAGTGTACATGGCGCTTACCAAAGAGTCCACGACTCGCATGATTGGCGGAACCAGCGGTCCGGTGATTCCCCTTAACAGCATCTACGACCTCTTCGTCGCACTGCCTGGAGTCAGAAGGGACTACACCGCCACCGACTTTGCCCGCGACCTGTACCAACTCGACAGAAGCGGAGTGAACACTACAAGGTCGGGTTCGACTGTCTCGTTCCCTACCTCCACGGGCGCTCGCAGCGCCAGGAACCTGTTCACGTTCGTTGGGCCCGACGGCCACGAGGTAAAGTATTACGGCATACGCTTCATAGAGAGTTAGACAGATGCAAAACACGATCGCTCTTGCTGACTGGTTCGAAACCATCGAAGGGGAATATCTGTCGACCTACGTTAGAGAAGGTGGGTCCTCCGTTAAGTTCGCAGTAGCGCCTAAAGCTGTGAAGGTGGACTTCTACGCCGAGATGGAGGTCCGTTGCAAGTCGCTTGACTACGAGTTCATCAAGCTGGATGCGAAAGAAGTGACTATGCGCGCTTATATGCCCCAAGACATCTTCTTTGGGTTGGCCCGCCAGGTAGATTGGCGGCGACTGGCGCGCAGACTAATCCTTAGGATCGCCTCCCAACGCGGATACCAAATCGAAGGTGTAGATCCGAGCGCCGAAGGCGTTTTTGACGCGATAGCCGAAGCTAACCGGCTCGACCCCGACTTCGTGATTGGCGAAATCAGACCCGGAATACAGAACGCCGTTGCTCGCAACAAACATATGGCGAGGGACTTCCGGGTGTGCATGAGCCATCTCTGCTTGGAGGAGTACATTCGCGGGGATTACAACGGCAAGCCGCTGCTGGACTGGTTGCGGGGCTACAACGCCAGAATCAGCAACGTCCGGCACTTCTCGATTTACACCGGCATCAACCGTACAACAGCCAGATACTTTATCGAGTCGGCCCTGTTCTGGATTCACTACGCCGGACGCGCTGGCACGGTTATCCTGTTCGACAACTCCCGCGTGACTGTGGCCCGCAACCCCAGAGACGGTTGGAAGTTCTACACCAGGGCCATGACGTTGGAGCACTATGAGTTGCTGCGGGAGTTCATCGATCGAGTGGATCAACTGACCGCTACGCTGCTGGTCATCGTGACCAATAGCGAATTTCTCGACGAAAGCCCCCTACGCACCTCGCGTGGGTATGGTATCTATCCAGCCCTGCAGACACGAGTGATGGACGATGTGCGGGACCGGAATAGGGTTAACCCGCTGGCTTCTCTTATCCGACTGGCCTAGGGAGGAAGCGCGAACCATGCTGAGCCAAACGAAAAGCACCCAAGCGCACACTTGCAGGGTGGCGTTGGAAGCCCTGCGCAATGGCGTACCCAACAGCGAAGCGGTGAAAATGCTGGGCTGCAACCAGCCCGAGGCCGAAAGTCGGTTTGAGAAGCTTCTCGGCGCGGCGGCAAACGAAGATGATGCGTTGGGAATGCTGGTGTCCGGCGAATTCGGATCCGGCAAGTCACACCTGCTAACTCACCTGGAACACCTGGCCCTCTCCCGAGGGTTCGTGTGCAGCAAGGTGGCCATCAGCAAGGAAACACCCCTCTACGACCTGGGCAAGGTGTTCAAGTCGGCGATGGACAATGGCAGAATGCCGGATCACAGCGGCCGTCTGATAGAGGAGTTGGGCCAGTCCTTGCGACCCAATTCCGAAGGGTACGCGAACTTCTTCGAATGGGCGCACAACACAGAGGCGAACGGACTGAGCCAAATGTTTCCGGCCAGCCTGATTGTTCACGAGCGATCGAACGACCTTGAGCTGAACAGCGAGATAGAAAACTTCTGGGCGGGAGACAGGATTCTAAAGGGAAAGATTACAGGTGGCTTAGCTCATATCGGACAACGCAGGAACTACACCTTCAATATGCCCAAAGCGGCCGAACTGCCGCCGCAGCGCACGCGGTTCATCATTGAGCTCATCAAGACCGCCGGCTACAAGGGGTGGGTTGTGCTGCTGGACGAGATTGAACTGACGGCGCAATACTCTCTGCTGCAGCGTGGCCGTTCTTACGCCGAACTATCCCGTTGGTTGGGGCAGACGTCGGGGCAACGTTATCCCGGTCTTGTGGTAGTTGGAACCGTAACGGGCGACTTTGCCCTGGAAATCATCAGCCCTGACGGATCAAAGAAGGACCGTGACTACGTTGCTCCCAGGTTGGAAGCTCGCTACAACCATCTTGTTTCTGTCGCAGAGACCGGTATGAGGCTGATAGAGTACGAATGCATCCCTCTGAACGAACCCACCGACGACGACGTTCACGACACTATGGAGAGGTTGCGCGAGATTTATTCCACCGCCTACGGCTGGGATGCCCCGAAGCTTCCCACCCAGGAGCGAGGAGCCGGATACCAGAACCGCATGCGCTACAAGGTGCGAACCTCCATCAACGAATGGGACCTGCTCAGGCTCTATCCCGACTACGCCCCCGATACGCACGTGCGAGAGTTCCACCACTCCTACGAAGAGAATACGGACCTGGAAAAGACTACCAAAGACGATGCAGACGAATATACGTCGGTGCCCTGGTAGGGGTTAGGTTGTGCCTACCCGCTTCGACAACGTGAACGGCAGCGGGCCAAACGCCGCGGTCGTGGCGTGGCTGAGCCTGGTCGAGGAGGAGGGAGGCAGCGGATTCAGGGCGGCGCTGTTTCTCACGACCGACGATGGCAAGCCTGTGGGCTTTCGCTTCACCCGCACATTCCCGCGCCGGCCCGGCGAGCGGGGCGACGGCGCCGGGGCGAGCGCGGCGGCCCATGCGCTGGAGCAGTTGCTGCAAGCCGCGTCGCCGCCGTCGCTGATACTGGGGCTGCAAGACGAATTGCCCAGCGGCGCCCTCGCCGACAGTGCAGATTCACGAATCCCCCTCTGCCTACTCGCGGACGTAGATTCCGAGCGCGACGCCAACCGACAGGCTGGCGCCCTCTGGCAGAGCCAGCCTCCACAGGTAGGCTCCGTCGCCCGGCGGCTTCTCGATGAAGTGCTGGAGTGGGACGACCCGCTGGAACCGTTTCGCCGGGCGGCGGATGGCCTCAAGGTGGCCTTCGCCGACGAGCACGTCAGGGGACTTATGAACGATCGAGGCCTGGCCGCCGTCGTTAGCTTAGACCCGCCGGCCGGGTCTCTGGACTATCCGGACGCTGACGTTAGTCTCTCAGAGCATGGCAACGCTGTGGAACGATCTGAGGCTACGCTGGCCCAACGGCTCTGGGCCGTGTTGCGCGCTCCGCTGGGGAGTCCTCGAGGAGTTCAGTTGCAGTGGCGCGGTGAGCTGATGCCCTTTCAGGCCGACGGAGTCCGCGCGCTGATGAAAAACCCCCGCCTGTTGCTCGCAGACGATATGGGTCTCGGCAAGACCATACAGGCAATTGTCGCATTGCGCTTGCTGCGCGCTCAGCGCGACATCACGTCGGCTCTGGTCGTCGCTCCGGCGAGCGTGCTGGACCAGTGGCGTCAGGAACTCCAAAAGTGGGCGCCGGAGCTTACGGCCATCATCATACGTGGCACAGCGGCCGAGCGCTCGTGGCAATGGAAAGCCGAGCGAGACGTAACCCTTGTCAGCTACGATGCCCTGCGGTCTGATTTTGGCAGCAACTCGAAATCCCCAGTGCGGCAGAAAGATTGGGACGTGGTCGTCGCTGATGAAGCGCAGCGAATCAAGAACCGCAACCTTACCAGTGACGCGCTGAAGGGGCTACGGAGAGTCCGCTCCTGGGCGCTGACCGGCACACCCATAGAGAATCACGAAGAAGAGTTGGCCTCCATAGTGGAATTTGTGGACCACAGCGGCGCGGAGCCGCCGAAGCGCTACCAGCCCGGCTCGGAGCTGCGCGGGCGTCATCACGAATTGCAGCTTCGGAGAAAGAAAGGCGACGTGCTGGAGGACCTTCCTCCCAAGCAGGTTACGACAATTCCTATCCAATTGGACCCGAAGCAGCGCGACAGCTATGACAAGGCTGTGCAGGAAGGGACCGTTTACCTGAAATCGCTCGGCGCCGAGGTTAATGTTCGGCACGTGCTTGAACTAATCACCCGCTTGAAGCAAATATGCAACGCCGATCCCAAGAGCGGCGAGTCCAGCAAGCTGTCGGACATACGCGACAGGCTGGAGCAATTGGCGGCCCAGGGGCATAAGGCGCTGGTGTTCTCTCAGTACACCAGCGACACGTCCGGCGTAGCGGCCGCCGCAAGGTATCTGCGAGACTTTGCTCCGCTCACGCTCACCGGCGACGTTCCGCAGGAGGAACGGTCCGATATCATCGACCGATTCAGGACTCGCCCAGAGCACAGGGCGCTGATACTGTCACTGCGTGTTGGGGGCTTGGGTCTGAATCTGCAAGAGGCGTCCTACGTGTTTCACCTCGACCGGTGGTGGAACCCCGCCGTGGAGCGCCAGGCTGAAGACCGCAGCCATCGCATGGGGCAACAGATGAAGGTTAACGCTATCAAATACTCCTGCGTGGGTACCATCGAGGAACGGATCGACCGCATCCTGGCGAGCAAACAGTTGATATTCGATCAGCTCGTAGACGACGTGTCGTTGGACCTGTCCTCCCAGATGAGCTCAGACGAACTGTTTGGCCTATTCGGCCTGCAGCGAGCGCCGCGCCCCCGCCGCCGCTAACACCGCCCCGCCTCAGGCCCCCGGCAGCGGCTTGACGTGCCCCTTCAGCCATTCGCGCAACTCCGCAAAGCGGAACGAGTTCGTCTCGAACAGCCGCATGAAGTCGTCGTAAGCTTCCTCGCTGCCGCAATCGATATAGCTTCCGTTCAGCTACTGCGCTAGCAGTTCGTAGAGCCGCCGGTTCTTCTCCAGGCTCGCGCGGGCGTGGGCCATCACCGACGGGCGCACGTTGGGCTTCTCCAGGCACGTGACGTAGACCCACATGGCGTCTTCCAGCACGGCCTCAAAGTCTCGCTCGTTGACTTGCGCTATCTCGCGCATCTTCGCCAGCAGATCAGGGTCTGCCTGGCTGGTAAACGTCTCTCGTGCGGTCATCTGCGCTCTCCTAGACTGCCGGGGGTTGGCAATTCGGCGATTCCGTGTCAGAGTTTACACGCGATTGCCGTCTAGGCTCAAGACTCGCATTGGCGTTAGACCGCTGCTCGCCCCACTCTTCCCCCCTCGCGCCCGCCGAAATGCTAAAATCACCTCCACCAGCGTTGGCCTTAGCCGGGGAGGGGCGCCCATGAACAACTCCGAGTACGACATCGCGGTCATCGGCGGCGGAATCATCGGCCTTGCGACCGCCATGCGGCTGAGCCAGGAGTTCCCGCGATACAGGGTCGCGGTGCTGGAAAAGGAGCGCGAGGTCGCGCTGCACCAGACAGGCCACAACAGCGGAGTCATCCACGCCGGCATCTACTACGCCCCCGGCTCCCAAAAGGCCAACTTCTGCTCCACCGGCGGCTCCCTGCTGCGCCAGTTCTGCGACGAGCGCGGCATCGAGTACGAGATGTGCGGCAAGCTCATCGTGGCGATCGACGACGACGAGGTGCCGCGCCTGGAGGAGCTGTTCCGCCGCGGCACCGAAAACGGCGCCCAGGGACTGCAGATGGTCGGTCCGGAGCGGCTGCGTGAGATCGAGCCCCACGCCGCGGGAGTCCAGGCCGTCTTCTCGCCCAACACGGGCATCATCGACTACACCAGGGTCGCCCAGGCCTACGCCACGGAGATGCGCGAGAACGGCGCCGACCTGCTCACCAGCACCCCGGTGCGCGGCATAGACGCCCGGGACGGCACCCACTACCTGCTGACGCCCCGGGGCGAGATTCGGGCCAAGCGGCTGATCAACTGCGCCGGGCTTCACGCCGACAGCGTGGCCCGAATGATGGGTGTGGACGTGGGCGTGCGCATCATCCCGTTCAGGGGCGAGTACTACTCCATTCGCCCCGAGCGCGCCCACCTCGTGAAAGGGCTGCTCTACCCGGTGCCCGACCCGAGTCTGCCCTTTCTTGGGGTGCACTTCACCAAGCGAATCGGCGGCAGCGTCGAGGCCGGCCCCAACGCGGTGCTCGCCCTGGCGCGGGAGGGATACTCCAAGACGCGGTTCGACCTGCGCGACACGATGGGCAACCTGTCTTACCCGGGCTTCTGGAAGATGTCGCTCAACTTCTGGAAGACGGGACTTCAGGAGCAGTACCGCTCGCTGGTCAAGTCCCGTTTCGTGCGGTCGCTCCAGACGCTGGTGCCCGAGGTGCGCTCCGAGGACCTGTACGAGCCGGGCGCGGGCGTGCGCGCGCAGGCGGTGGACAGGCGGGGCAACCTGTTGCAGGACTTCAGCATAGCCGAGACGCCCAACGCGATCCACGTGCTGAACGCGCCCTCCCCCGGCGCGACGTCGTCGCTGAGCATCAGCCGCTACATCGTCGACATGGCGAGCGAGTCGTTCGAGCTGGCGGCGTGATGGGGAAATAGCACGAATTCGGGCGACCGGATGAGTTCGCCTTCGAAAAAGTGTGTCATTCTGTGTCATTTCGTGCATTCCTACTTGGGGGCGGTGGGCCTTTCAGCAGAACCTGTACCGGCTTGTGCCCCAAAAGGTGAAGGATTTGCGCGCTTTTGCGCGGAAATGGGACACCCCTATTTGTGGGCTCCACACCGATGTTTGGGGAAGGGTGTGGATTAACCTGCTCCCGTTATGAGATTGTTAAGCCGCGCCGGTGACGACGTGGTCGGGTGGGGCGGTTGCCCCGGATGAGGGGATTGTAGTACGTTCGTTCGTATGCGTCAAGGGCGTGGAGTGCGGAGGCAAGGCTGTCGCGTACTACTCGGAAGTCGTTGGGGGTGGGACGAAACTGGTATGGGATTGCGCGTTGGTGGGTCGATGGTGGGGCACTTGGGTGACGCGGGTGGGACTGGATTGCGCGGTTTTGGGGCGGAATTTAAGGCTTGTGGTGTGAGGGCGCGCCTGATTGGGGGCTGAGAGATCGGTGTGGGACAGGGCTGGGGTGAAGTTTATCCACGAAGGGCACGAAGAGAGGTGGAGGGGATAGACGGGACGACGGGGGTCGGCGTAGGGGGATGGAGCACTAGCGCGCTCGAATGGCTAGGGCTGCGTGGAAGGCTCACGCCGGCTCGAACACCAACTCGGGCACCACCACTTCCCATTCGTCGGAGCGTAGGCCCTCCTGGTACTCCGGGTCCGATCTATCGCGACTCCAAGTGGCCACGGCCAGCACCGAGGCCGAGGCGAATCGCATCCCCTCTGGCGGCTCGAACCCACCGGCTAGCTGTCCCACGACCACGCCATTGCGGTCCAAGAGCTGCCATCGCTTGCCCTTCGTCCGAACCCGAAGCGGGTTGCCCGGCGCCAGGGCCGCGATTGCACGATGCACGGGATGCCCGGCGCGCCGGTATCCCGCGTAGCTCAGGAAAACGTCACGCAGACTGAGCCGCCGGTAGCGGCTCGCCATCTCCGGCGGTGCTTTGGGAAGTCCGACCGGCGCCTCCCGCCGCAACACCGAGGGAACGTCCTCAAGGGCGTCCTGTATCCTGTGCGCCCCTGGAAGGCGCGCCAGCGTCAGTGACTGACGCGCGCGCGTCATTGCCACGTAGTACAATCGCCGCGGCGCGTCCGGGTCCTCGCCTCGTCCAACACGGCCCCAACCGCCGTCCAGCACAACCACGTGGTCGAACTCCAGCCCCTTGGCGCGGTGGGCGGTGAGCAGCAACAGCCCGTGTTGGCGGCGGCGGAAGTCCCGCGCCCACTCTGCGAGCCATTCGATGAAGCTGTCCACCGGCGTTTCCGCGCCGCCGGTTTCAGCCTCGTACTCGGCCAGTGCCTCGGACAGGACTTCGATCCAGGTTCCGGCTGGCTGCTCTTCCAGCCAGCCGTTCAGGTCCTCGCTCCTTACCAGCCGGGAGTCGCGGCTGCGGAGCCACTTCACCAGTGACTGTGTTTCCCGCAGATGCCAGGTACCTGAAAAGTCCTCGTTCGCCATCTGCACCGGAATGCATTCCAGTTCGCACAGGCTTCGGACCGGTTCCAGGTATGACCACTCCCGCGCAATGACGGCACACTTGGACCAGTCCCAGTCGGGTGAGAGAGCAGCCAACCGCTTCAGCTCGGCTACTGCCGACTGCGCCTGGGTGATGGGCGTGTTCCCAGTCGGCAATATCTGGGCGCGACCGCGCCCGACCGGATCGATCATGCCCCAGGTTCCTCCCGGCGGGTCCTTTTCGCGTTCCCCGTTGACCTGGATCGGGTGTTCGGCCTTCATCCTCTGCCGGGCCGGTTCGATGACCGCATTGGCGGCAGCGACAATGTGTCCGGACGAGCGGTAGTTGCCGGTCAGGTATGCTGGTCTGGCGCCGTAGTCCTTCTCAAACTGCCGGATGAACTCCACGGACGCGCCGTTGAATGCGTAGATGTTCTGATCGTCGTCACCCACGGCAAAGAGACTCATCTTGTCGTCTTCTTCCGTGAGGGTTCTGCCCGCCAGCGCGGAGATCAGTTCGTACTCGTTGCGGCCTATGTCCTGGTACTCGTCGACGAGTATCCAGCGAGAGCCAGCCAGCAGGCGCGTCCTGTATTCGTCTGCTTCGTCGGGGGGCAGTCCCTTGCCCTGAAGCAGGTCCACGGCCTGCCGTAGGACCGCTTTGAAGTCGACGTCGTCGAGGCGATTTGCGCGCTCGCTGAAACTCGCGCCAACCAGCCGCATCGCGAGCGCGTGGCAGGTGAGCACCAACACTCCGCGGGCGTCATCGCCGATGAGTTCTGCCAGTCGGCGGCGAATCTCCACGGCGGCGTGCCGGTTGTAGGCGAGGGCGAGTATGCCCCGCGGGTTCTCACGTCTCACGCGCACCAGGTAGGCGATGCGGTGCACCAGCACTCGCGTCTTGCCCGAGCCGGGGCCTGCCAGCACCAACACGTTCGTCTGTTCCCGGTCGTCGGCCACTATCCCCCGCTGCTTTGGATTGTTGAGGCTATCTACGATGGACTGCCATGATTCGGGGGTGGTCTGCCGCGAGATTTCTCTCTCTCGGTCCGGCAACCATCGCTTCAGAAAGTCGTCCCTCGTAAGACTGAAATAGTCCATGGCCAGTCGGACCGCATCGGCCATCACTTCGAGACCGCGCTGGACATACTCCACCATCACGTGAATCTGGACGACCTGTTCGTCGTAGTGGACCTTGAGAGGTCTGTAGTCGGCCCGGGCGAATCCGCGGTGGTCCCGTTCCAGCCGGATTGTCATCGCGGGACGGAACACCGTAAGGCCCTTGTTCAGCCGGATGACCTCCTGCTCGTGCAGCCATAACAGGGCGCGGTGCAGTAATCTTGGCAGACTGTCTTCCTTTACTTGGTTGGCGAGCGTCATGTCGGCCTTTAGCGCGGTCGTCAGCTTGCCCATGGTGGTTTCCGCCAGCAGGTCCGTGCCGCGCCTTCCCGGTGGCAAGGCGGACCGCAGATGGTCTAGGAGGACGGAGGCGGCCGCGCGGCGCCGCTCTGCGAGTCCTTCAAGGTCCTTCCACTCGCGTTGCAGCGTCACCAGAACCGTCTCCGTGTCGCGCCCTCGCACGCCCAGGCTTCCCCCACTTCCCCCCTCTCCCCGCCCGTCGGCGGCGATGCTGCGAACGATGCTGCGAACCCTCTCCGGCAGCGCGGAGGAATGGCCCGCTTCCTTGAGCCGCGGCGTAACGAGGCGGAGATGCAACGGAGAGGACTCGCCATGCGCCATGTCTGGGTAGGTCTCCCGCAAGAGCTCGATCACGGCGCGCTCCAGTCCTGCCGCCTGTTCGAAGCGACGCCGGGAAGACCGCTGGACCCCCTCGTGCACGAAAGCAGTCAGCGCGGTATCGTTGCTTGCTATGCCCAGCTGCTCCAGGTCGTGGAGCGCGCCACGCACACCTTCTGGACTCAGGCCCGAATCTGCCATGAGTTCGTCGGTGGATATGCCCTCGTCCGGGTCCGCCGCGATCAGCGCCCCGCAAATGGACAACAGCCTCTTGCGGTAGTCGTCGCGCATGGAGCTGCGTTTGAGTCTCGATTTCGCCTGCTCGATCGAGTTGACACGCATCGAGGACGGGAACACCTGCACGCGGTTCTCCTCGCGGGTTAGGAGTTGCGACTCCTCCAGCCAGGCCACCGACGTCCGCACCCGTGTGTCGTCGGTGTTCGAGTCTCGCTCGAATGCGTGCTCGTCGTCCTCTCTGAGAATCTCCCCGGCGGTCGCCACCACCTCGCCCTCCAGCCGCCTCTTCCGTTCCAGGTTCCGTAGCGCCCTCAACACGCCGTGAATCTCGAGTCGGCTGAGACGCGAACGCGCCGACATGCCAAACTGCCTTTCTACGTCGTCCTCTGTGTAGAGCAGCACACAGTGTGCGGCCTGCTGGTCCCGCCCGGCGCGTCCGGCCTCCTGCAGGTAGTTCTCCAGCGAACCGGGGATGTCGGCGTGGATCACCACACGCACGTCCGACTTGTCTATGCCCATCCCAAAGGCGTTGGTAGCGACGATGGCCCGCAGCTCGCCAGCGATGAAGGTGTCCTGTACGTTCTTTTTCGTCTCCGGTGTCAGCCCCGCGTGGAAATGGTTCGCCGCAACACCCTTTTCTTGCAGGAAAGCCGCCAACTGCTCGGTCTGGTTCCTCGTTGCGCAGTAGACGATTGCGCCACCTTGCTCGTGCTCCGGCAGGTGTTGCTCCAGTATCTGGTGGATGTGAGCGAACTTCTCGGCGGCGCTCGTTTGCACAACCACGAAATCGAGGTTGTTGCGCCTCGCCCCACCATCGAAGACCCTCAGCGCAACGTCGAGCTCCTTTCGAAAGTACTCAACTATCTCAGCCGTTACGTCAGGCCTGGAGGTCGCAGTCAGGCAGATCAGAGGTGGAGGCGGCTCATCCCCGGCCCTCTCGCGGATGAAACGCCCCACGTAGCGGTAGTCAGGCCGGAAATCGTGTCCCCACCTGGATAGGCAATGGGCCTCGTCCAGCACCCACGCCCCTATCTCGCGCTGCTCCAAGACGCGGCGCACCGAGACGCTGCGTAACAGCTCAGGGGAGATGATGAGAATGCCGGCGTCGCCCAACCGCACTCGGTCGAGGGCGTCCTTACGCTCCGGCATCGACAGGAGCCCGTTTATGGTCACGCACGAATCGATGCCACGCTGTTTAAGCCCATTGACCTGGTCGGCCATGAGCGCCACCAGGGGAGATATGACCACGGTCAGCGCGCCCGTCTTGTCGTAGCGGGACAGCGCCGGAATCTGGTAGCACAGCGACTTGCCGGCACCGGTGGGCATGATCGCCAGCACGTTTTCACCCGCCATCGCTGCCTCGACGACGGCCTGCTGCATGGGCCGGTCAGGCTCATATGCGGGCTCTTCGCGGAAGTTATCAATTGTAGGAAACCAGCGTTTAAGCTCACTCAGGGCGTCATGCCGCTCTCGGCACCAGCCGCAATCCGCGTCAGCACAGGCGGCGTTGCGCAAACGGCGCACCAACCGCCCCGCCTCCGGGAACTGGTAGCGCACCCACGGCGGCATCACCGAGTTGCTCCCGGACACCGACAGCCACGCCAGCGCGTAGGCCAGCGCCCAGCCGTGCCGCGCCGCGTTAGCCATCACCTCGCGGGCGTGCGTACGGCAGGCGTTGCCGGCCAGCCGTGCGTGAATCGCTCGATACGCCTCCCCGTCCGAGGGCCTCGGGGAGCGGCGGAGCGCCGTGAACACGCTATCGAATCCAGGGCCATCGTCCGCGCTGGTCAGCCAGTGCCACGCGGCCAGCAGGTCGGGGGCCTCTTCACGCAGCTTCTTCTGCTGGTTGTCGAAGACTTCCAGTGTAAGCTTGGCGTCCAGTTCCGGGTCGTTAATGCGCCCGCGCTGGAGCTGGCCGTCCTGGTAGTGCTTCACCAGGTGGTGGTACGGGTTGCGCGGGTAGGCCAGGGGGTTGAGCATGAGCGTGTCCACTGCCGGCAGCCGCAGAAGCCGAAGGTTGGGATTCGCCGCTCGCAAGTGGGGCAAATCAAATGCGATGAGGTTGTGGCCCAAAACGAAATCCGCGCCTTCGGCGAGGCGGTCCAGCTTGGCCAACGCCGCGGACAGATCGTCGCGCGCCTGCGGGAAAACCAGGCGCTCGCCCGTGTCTGGGCGCACGCAGGCGAGGGCGTGGATGCGTTCGTCTCTGCCGACTTCAAGGTCGAGCGAGAGGCATCGGCGCAAGAGACGGGCGCCATCTTCCTGCGCTCGCTCTTTCGCGCCCGATACGTCACCTGGACGTGTGCTCATGTGTTGCCCTTCGCTCATGCGACGGCTGGGCGCTTGGGTTGCGCGCCCAGCCACACCCCAAGGGCGGGTTTCAAACCCGCCTCTACCGGCGCCATCACCGGCCGCCGCCCGCAGTCGCTGACCGCCCGTGTTCAGGGGAACCACACCCCCTACGGTACATCCGACGGCCGCTCCGCAAGCTGCACCTCGGCGACCTCGAACACCCCCTCGCTGATGTACTCCAGCTCCACCACGTCATCCACGTCGTAGGTCCACAGCCGCGTCAGAAACTTCGCCATGTCCGGCGTCGGAATGCCGTCCATCTTGATCACCACGTCGTTCACCCGCAGGCCCGCCCTCGCGGCGGGGCCGTCCCTCGCCATCCGCGTCACGATGATCCCCTCGTCCACCGGCAGCCCAAGCCGGTTCGCGTTCGTGGGCGTCACGTCCGTGCCGCTCAGCCCTATCAGCGGGCGGACGACTCTGCCGTGCTCGATCAGGCTTTCGATGATCGGCGCCGCCACCGACGAGCTGACCGCGAAGCCTATGCCCTGGGCCTGGCGGTAGATGGCCGTGCTTATGCCTATCACCTCGCCGTCCATGTTCACCACCGGGCCGCCGCTGTTGCCGTCGTTGATCGCGGCGTCGGTCTGGATCATGTCGTACAGCACGCCGTGCTGCGTGTCGATGGTGCGCCCCTTGGCGCTGATTATGCCAAGCGTCACCGTGGGGCCACCCTTCAGCGCCAGCGCGTTGCCCACCGCGATCACCCAGTCGCCTACGTTGAGCGCGTCGGAGTTGACCAGCTCGGCTGTGGGCAGCGAGTCCTCGGTGTCCACCTTGATAACGGCCAGGTCCGTTATCAGGTCCTGGCCCACAACTTTCGCCGTGTAGGTGTCTCCGCTGGGCAGCGAAACGGCTATCTCGTCGGCGTTCTGCACCACGTGGTAGTTGGTCACGATGTAGCCGTCGTCGCGTATCACGACGCCCGACCCCGCGCCCTCGTCGTTGAAGTCGAAGAAAACGCCCCGCGTTACCGACTCCACGGATATGGACGCGACCGTGGGATTGACGCGCTTGACGAGGTCGGAGATGGAGGGCAGGGTGGTGAGCGCGGCGGGCGGCGGAAGCGTCACGGCGGCGGGAGCGGCGGGCAGCGGAGCCATGATCGCGGTGGGGACCGGCGTGACGGCCGCGAGGGCCTCGCCGGGGGCGGACCCGGGTTCCTGTGAGCAGGCAACGGCGGCAAACGCCAGCGCGCACGCGGCGATTGCCAGGCGCGCTACAATTCTAACCGGCGTCCGGCGCCACCATAACCCTGAGTCGAACACGCAGCAGCCCCGCCCACAAAAGCCTAACGCCCTGTACCCCCGTCGACTTCCGAGCGTAGGCCGTATATCGGGATGTGACCAGGGCGCCCAATAGTAAAATGATAGCCGAAACGTACACCCAGGTCAACAAAGCCATGACCGCGCCGACCGAGCCGTACACGATGTTGTAGATGGGAAACCGCGTTACGTACCAGACGAAAATGAAGTTGGCGATGCCGAAAGCAATAGACGCGAAGAGAGCGCCGAACCATACGTCCGCGAATCGAACGTTGGTGTTCGGCAGGTAGCGGTAGAGCACCAGGAACGTGAGGAAGTACAACAGCGGCGTCGTCAGCTGCCCGGCCAGCCCGAGGAATCCGTGGGCGATCCCCACGCCCGGCGCGAAGTACAGCACGATGTCGCTGACGTAGGCCGCGAACAGGGGCGCGACGAACAGCACGAATATGACGACCAGGCCGCTGAACAGCACCAGCGCGAGGTCGATCAGCCGCTCCTTGATGAACGGGCGCGTCTTGGTAATGCCCCAGGCGGAGTTGATGCCCTTGCGGATGGCTCCGAATACGGCGGTGGACGCCGCGATCAGGCCCACAACGCTCGCGATACCGGTTATGGCGCGCGCCCTGGCAACGCCCTGCAGCGTATCGCCGATGAACTCCTTGGAGACAGGCAACACCTCGGCTATGTCCTGCGCGAGCTTGGTATCCTCCGGGTTTGGGCTGATCAGGTAGCCCACTATGGAGACCATCGCCAGCGTGAGGGGAAATATGGAGAACAGCGTGTAGAACGCGATGGCGCCGGCCACGAACGGACAGTTCTTGGACAAAAAGTCGTTTAGCGTGTCTCTACAAAAGAGTACGAACCGAACAGCGAACAAACCTGCTCTCCTGGGGGTAAGTGTGCTGATACTACTCAAAGGGAGTATGGGTGTCAACAAACCGCGGCCCCAGCCAGCAGAGGCGGGGCCTCGTCCAGAGGCCGGTTGCCCCCTCGAGGCGTCGTGGCGTATGCTGCGGCGCGAGGTCTCGATTTGAACCAGTTAGCGTTCGCCCTGGAACCCACGCCTCCGTACGATTTCGCCCTTACGGCGGGATACGCCACGCACTTCGAGCGGCGCTACGCCGCCGAGTCGTTCGAGGATGGCGTCTACCGCCGGCTGCTCGACCTCGGCGGACGCCTGGCCCTGGCCGAGGCGCGTTCGGCGGGCGGGCGCGACGCCCCTCGCGTCGACGTCGCGCTGCGCGGCGCCGGCCTGGACGCGGCGGACGCCGACCTGGCTCGCGCGCAGCTTTCGCTGCTGCTGGGCGCGGAGGACGACGTCCGCCCATTCTACGAGATGGCTCGCGCCGACGACCTGCTGGCGCCGTTGGTGAAGGGGCTGTACGGGCTGCACGTGCCGCAGGCGGCGTCGGTGTACGAGGCGCTCACGCTGTCCATCATCGGGCAGCAGATCAGCGCCGGCGTCGCGCGCGTGCTTCGCGGGCTGCTCATCGAGAATTTCGGGCGGCGCGCCGAGTTCGATGGCGAGAGCTACTGGGCCTTCCCGCGCCCGGAGGCGGTGGCCGCCGCCGGCATCGACGACCTGCGCGCGCTGAAGCTCAGCCGGCGCAAGGCGGAGTACGTGCTCGGCGTATCAGAGCGCGTGGCGTCGGGCGACCTGGACCTGGAGGGTCTGCGCGGCCTGCCCCCGGCCGAGGTGGTGGAGCGCCTGACGGGCATTCGTGGCGTCGGTCCCTGGACGGCCCACTGGCTGCTGATAAGCGCGCTCGGAGAGACAGACGGCTTCCCCTCCGGCGACCTCGCGCTGCAACGCACGCTCGGCCGGCTGGTCAACGGCGGCCCTCCCATGGCCGCGGCCGAGGCCCTGGCGTACTCCGAGCGTTGGTCGCCCCATCGCAGCCACGTCACAACCTACCTGTTCGCGTCCACCCGCGCCGCGCGGATCCGTCACCCTCACCCTAACCCTCTCCCTCGAGGGAGAGGGGACTAAAGGCGGCGAGTTCCTGATACAATCGCGCCGATACCGGCCCCGACGTAGGGGCGGGTTTGCCCCGGGACCGGCCCGGCTGTAGGGGCGGGTTTCAAACCCGCCCGGAGACCGCAGAGAGGAGCAACCGCACATGGCAAACGTTTATCCCGAAGACAAATGGGCGCAGGTGAACGGCCTGAACCTTCACTACCTGGACTGGGGCGGCGACACCACCAAGAAGCCGCTCATACTCATGCACGGCATCGGCGGCCACGCGCACATGTTCGACGAGTTCGCGCCGCACATGACCGACAGGTGGCACGTCATCTCGCTCGACGCCCGCGGCTGCGGCGACAGCGACTGGAGCAGCGGCGGCTACTCGACGCAGGCGTTCGCCTCGGACGTCGGCCTGTTCGCCCAGCAGCAGGGTTTGTACCCGTTCGACTACTACGGCCACTCGCAGGGCTCGCGCATCGGCATACCGCTGGGTGCCTACTACGGCCACCTGGTGGACCACCTCGTGCTGGGCGACTACGGCCCAGTGCCCGACCCGTCGCCGAGCGGGCGGGACACCGCCGCCAGGCGTATGCAGAGCGGCACGGCACCCAAGCCCAAGGGCTTCTTCAACCCCGAAATGGCCTATGCCTGGTACAAGGAGCAGAACCCCGACTGGTCCGACGACCGCGTTCAGGACATCATCCGCCACACGCACCGCACCAACTGGGACGGCATCCTGGTGGCCAAGACGGACCCGGAAGTCTCCTGGCTGCTCGGCCGCACCGCTCTCAAGGAGGGCCCCTTCCTCAAGGTCTGCGTGAGCAAGATCTCGTGCAAGACGCTGGTGCTTCGCGGCGAAACGAGCACGGTGCTGGACGCGGCGCAGGCCCGGGAGATGGAGGCCGCCATTCCCAACGGCAACGGCGCGTTCGGAGAGGTGCCCGGCGCCGGCCACGGGCTGCACGGCGACAACATGGAGGCCACGGTCCGCATCATCCGCGAGTTCTTCGACACGTAGCCCCCCCGCCCTCAGCCCACCGGGTACCCTGTCGGTAGGGGCTTCCGGCGGACCGGATAACCCTTGGTAGGGGCGGGTTTCAAACCCGCCCGCGGAGCGCGTAGGTCGACTTCGAACTAGGGAGATCGCGGACACGCAGCCGTTGCCGCGGCCAGCACGTCGGAGGCCTCGCTCCACTCGGACGCGTAGACCGTCCCGCTGCCGAGAGCGCTCACCCGTAAACTGTAGCCCGTGCCGCAGGTGAGGTTGTCAACGATATGGCTGGTGGTGGTGGCGTTGTCCACGTCCACAAGCCACTCGGTAGACGTCGCGAGTCTGTACTCCACCCGGTACGTGTCGGCATTGGCCACAGCGCCCCAGCTCAGTGGCACGCTCGTCTCTGCGGGCGTGCCCGCAATGAGGTTCTCAGGCGCGGGGGGACGACAGTAGAGCAGGTTCAGCAAGCTCAGGTCGTTCGTGGGCACGGACCTTAGCGCGAGGGGGATACAGCCGGTGAAGCTGTTACCTGACAGCCTCAGAGTCTCCAGGTTGGAGAGCCGGCCCAGCTCGGCGGGTATCTCGCCCGTCAGCGAGTTGTCGGATAGGTCCAGCGTCACCAGAGCGGAGAGTTCCCCCAGCGAGGGCGGTATCGTACCGTCGAGGCCCTCGTCGTCGAGCTCCAGTTCCGCAACTCGCGTGGAGCTTGCGTTGAGGGTTATGCCCTCCCACGTGGTGATGGTCGACGACGCTATCCAGTTCAGCGCCGCCGTACCTCTAAGGGTGTCCTTCAGTTCCAGCAGGGTGATGCAGTCGCGCATAGGGCCGGGGTTGTCGGCCTGGTCGGGCACGGCGAGGCCGCAGGGTGGCGGGGGCTGCGCGGGCGGGCCGTCGGCGTGGTCGTAGGCGCCGACCTTGGGGTCGGAGAAGAACTGGCGCAGTTGATTGGCGTCGGTCACCAGCATGGGCAGGCCGGATCTGCCGCCGATGCGTCCGCCGTTGGCGAACAGGCGGGCCTCGTGGGCCGCCGTCACCTCCTGGGTCAACGCTGGCAGTTCCACCTCGGCGTAACTTTGCTGTTCGAGTTTGAGCCACCGTCTGAATGGATGAAGGGCGACCACCGTGCCGTCCTCACGCCTCTCTACGTCCCACGTTGAGAAGACCTCCCATGCTTCGACGGATGTTCTGACTGACGGTCCGATGAACAGGACGACCTCCCTGCCACCGATCCCGCCCTGGGGACCTGTTACCACAGGCCCGTTTGGCGGCAGGTGCCCGCGACCCAGTGGGCCATCGTATTCGAACCGACCGCCCTCAGACAGCGCGTGCTCGTAGGCGAGCCTCCTGCTCTCGAGCTGGTCCAGTCCATAGTCGTCGTCATCGCTCCCCCCTGAGCGTAGAGGCTCCGCTCCACGATCACCGTCAGGGTAGGCGGGCCGGAGCCGAGGAGATAGGCGTTAACGCGCACGTCGACGAAGCAGTAGATGAAGAACCCAGCAGCCTGGTTACCAACATAGAACGAGGCCACGTAGGCCGCAAGTCGTCTAGGATGTCCAGACGTGCAGCGCACCGTGCCGGGGATGTACGTGCCGCGCAGCACGACATGTGTCGTGTAAGCCGGTGTTGTTGGTGCACCGTTGAATATACTTTTCACCCCCAGCGGTACGTCGAAGATGATAAGGCCGCCCGACGAGGCTATCAGGGCCCCTTCCGCGCCCTGCTCGCACGGGTCCACCGAGGAGCCGGTCACGGGCGTGCAGGGGGGTATCTCCTCTGCAAGATAGGATGCTCCTGGGACAGATGTCGAGGTCTGCGTGGAGACGGGAGTTGGTGTGGGAAACGCCGCGGGTGTTGAGGTAGGCGCGAGCGCCGCAGCAGGCATGAACGCAGGTGCAGGGGCAGGCGTCGGCGTCAGGACGGGCGCGGCGGTCGGTGCGGCGGTTGACGCAGCCGCGGGG
This sequence comes from Dehalococcoidia bacterium, assembly GCA_965226695.1. GTDB lineage: Bacteria > Chloroflexota > Dehalococcoidia > Lucifugimonadales > CATOSD01 > CATOSD01. Next base: position 251,819 of record OZ245405.1, on the reverse strand, counting down.
AGAGCAGATAGCGTAGGTGTTGGCGCAGAGGCCGGCGCCGGCGCCGGCGCAGAGGTCGGCGTTGGCGTCAGGACAGGCGCGGAGCCCAGGCTGGACGTCGGTCCGGGCACAGGCAGCGGAGTAGGTGCAGAGGATAGGGAGGGCAAAGTGGTAGCGGTTGGCGTCGGCGGAGAAGTTCGCACGGGCGTAGACTGCCCACCGCCGCAAGAAACGAGTACAAGGATGAGCGCGGCGAGCGAGACAGCGGACAGTACAGCGCGTGAGAACATGCTCATCCTCCTCATCGCGACTGGTAGTTCGCCATCGGGGCGACGATATCGTACATTGTCGCGTCTCAGCGCCTGGATGCTTCCATGTATGCGCAACCCGAAACGTTGCCCGCTTGCCCGGTGCCGCGTTTAAGCGTCTGCTACGATTTCCAGGCTGAACGGCCTGACTATACAGGAGGATAACAGATGAACGTTCTCGAAGCGGTTGCGCGCATCCTGAAGATGGAGGGCGTGGAGTGGATCGCCTGCTTCCCGTCCAACGAGCTGATCGAGGTGGCCGCGCGCGAGGGCATTCGCCCCATTATGTTCCGCCAGGAGCGCGGTGCGGTGATGGCCGCCGACGGCTACAGTCGCATGAGCCCGCGGAGCGCGTAGGTCGACGTCGAACTAGGGAGACCGCGGACACGCAGCCGTAGCCGCTGATAGGGGGGCGGACGGCTCGCTCCACTCGGACGCGTAGACCGTCCCGCTGCCGAGAGCGCTCACCCGGAAATGGTAGTCCGTGTCGCAATTAAGATCGTCAACGATATGGTCCGTGGTGGTGGCGTTGTCCACGTCCACATGCCACTCGGTGGAGGTCGCGAGCCTGTACTCCGCCCGGTACGTGCCAGCGTTCGGCACCGGGTTCCAATTCAGGGGGACGCTCGTCTCCGCGGGCGTGCCCGCAGTGAGGTTCTCGGGCGCAGGGGGACGACAGTAGAGCAGATTGAGGGAGTTCAAGAGAAGGTTGAGCGGGCTCAGATCGTTCGTCGCCACGCTGATAAGCGCCAAAGGGATGCAGCCGGTCAAGCTGTTCCCCGACAGCCTCAGCACCTCCAGGTTCGTGAGCAAGCGCAGCTCCCCAGGTATCGCACCGGTCAGCTCGTTCCGGCTCAGGTCCAGGTGGGTCAGCCCCACCAGCCGCCCCAGATCTTCGGGAATGCTCCCATCCAGTCTCTCACTGACAATCTCCAGCCGGGTCACCCGGCTGGGCGTGCCGCTGACCGTGACGCCGTCCCATGCGGTAATGGTGGTGGTCGCGTTCCAGTTGAGAGTGGCGGTGCCTCGGAGGGTGTCTTTCGCCTCAAGCAGCGTCATGCAGTCCCGCATTAGGCCGGGGGTGGAAGTTTGGTCGGGCACCGCGAGGCCGCAGAGCGGCGGCGGTTGCGCCGCCGTGGGCGTAGGCGCCGACCTTGGGGTCGGAGAAGAACTGGCGCAGTTGATTGGCGTCGGTCACCAGCATGGGCAGGCCGGATCTGCCGCCGATGCGTCCGCCGTAGGCGACCACGCGGGCCTGGTGGGCCGCCGTCACCTCCTGGGTCAACGCTGGCAGTTCCACCTCGGCGTAACTTTGCTGTTCGCGGTTGAACGACCGTCTGTATGGATGCAGGGCGACTACGGTGTCGTCTTCACGCCTCTTCAGGTCCCAGGTATAGCTGAAATCCCACGCTTCAACGGACAGGTCGTATAACGGTCCGACGAACAGGACAAACTCCCTGCCGCCGATCCCGCCGGGGGGACCGGTTACCATGGGTACGTCTGTGTATCCGAGGCGGAGCGGGCCCAAGCCCCCATCTGGCGGCAGGACCCCTTGGAGCGGATCGGCGTACTCGAACCGCCCGCCCTCGGACAGCGCGCGTTCATACGCGCTCCTCAGGCTCTCGAGCTGCTCCAGCCCATAGTCGTCATCGCTGCCCCGCCAAGCGTAGAGGCTCACTTCCACTATTACCGTCAGGGTGGAAGGGCCTGTGCCCAGCAGGTAGGCGTTCACGCTCACGTCGGCGAAGCAGTAGATGAGGAGCCAGTCAGGCTGGGGGGAGTCAACGTAGGATGGGAACCGCAGGCGGTTTCCGGAGGTGCAGCGCACCGTGCCGGGCAGGTACGTGCCCCGCAGCGCGATGTGCGTCGTGAAAATCGGTGTTGTTGGTGCGCCGTTGAACACACCTTTCACACCCAGCGGTACGTCTGAGATGATTAGGCCGCCCGACGAGGTTATCATGGCCCCTTCCTCGCGGGGCTCGCACGGGTCCACCGAGGAGCCGGCCACGGGCGTGCAAGGGGGTATCTCCTCCGTTAGGTAGGTTGACGCCTGGCCTGGCGTGGCGGTCTGCGTCGAGGCGGGAGTTGGCGTGGAACGCGCCGCGGCTGTTGCGGCAGGCACGGCAAGCATGGGCGTGGGCACTGATGCCGGCGTCGGCGTCAGGACGAGCGCGGAGGTCGGGGTGGACGTCGGCGCAGTCGCGGAGTCCGCGGTCGGTGCGGCGGTTGACGCAGCCGTGGGGAGAGCAGATAGCGTAGGTGTTGGCGTCAGGACAGGCACGGAGCCCAGGCTGGACGTCGGTCCGGGCACAGACAGCGGAGTAGGTGCAGAGGATAGGGAGGGCACAGTGGTAGCGGTTGGCGTCGGCGGAGAAGTTCGCACGGGCGTAGACTGCCCACCGCCGCAAGAAACGAGTACAAGGATGAGCGCGGCGAGCGAGACAGCGGACAGTACAGTGCGAGAGAACATGCTCATCCTCCTCATCGCGACCGGTAGTTCGCCATCAGGGCGACGATATCGTACATTGTCGCATTCCAGCACCAAGATACCGCCAAGTAAACGCAACCCGAAAGGTTGCCCGCTTGCCCGCCGCCGCGTTAAAGCGTATGCTACGATTTTCAGGCCAAACCGCCTGACTTCGCAGGAGGATACCAGATGAACGTTCTCGAAGCGGTCGCGCGCATCCTGAAAATGGAGGGCGTGGAGTGGATCGCCTGCTTCCCGTCCAACGAGCTGATCGAGGTGGCCGCGCGCGAGGGCATTCGCCCCATCATGTTCCGCCAGGAGCGCGGCGCGGTGATGGCTGCCGACGGCTACAGCCGCATGAGCAACCGCGAAAAATTTGGCGTGGTGATCACCCAGGGCGGCCCCGGTTCCGAAAACTCGATGGGCGGTCTCGCTCAGGCCTTCGCCGATAACGTGCCCGTGCTCTACCTGCCCGGCGGGTCGGCCCTGGCCCAGTACTCCGTTCAGCCCAATTTCTCGCCCGCCCGCACCTACGAGAGCGTATCCACGTCCAGCGAGGTACTGTTCAAGGCCGACCAGGTCGCCAACGTCATGCGCCGCGCCTTCCACGCGCTGCGCAACGGCCGGCCGGGGCCGGTCATCGTCGAGATCCCAGCCGACGTCGGCCCGCAAGAGGTGCCCGACGCCGCGATGGCCTACCAACCGCCCAAGCGCAGCCCGCAAGCGCCCGCGAGCGCGGACGTGCGAGACGCCGTCAAGCTTCTGCTCGGCGCGAAGAAGCCCGTCATATGGTCGGGCATGGGCGTGCTGTTCTCCAGCGCCTCCGACGACCTGCGCGAGCTCGCCGAGCTCGCCGAAGTCCCCGTCTACTGCACCATGCCCGGGAAGTCCGGGTTCGACGAGCGCCACCCGCTGTCGCTCGGCTCCGGCAGCGGCGCGACCGGCCTGCACGCGCGCACCTGGCTCCAGGAGTCGGACGTGCTCATGGCCCTCGGCTCCAGCATGACCCGCACCAGCTACGGCCAGCCGATTCCCGATGGCAAGGTGATCATCCACAACACCGAGAGCATCGAGGACATAAACAAGGACTTCACGGTGGACGTGGGCCTGCCCGGTGACGCCAAGCTCACGATCCGGATGCTGATAGACGAGGTGAAGGCCCAGGCGGGCGAGAACGGTCGCCGCGGCCAGACGGGCGTCGCCGAAGAGATAGCCGAGGTCAAGGGTGCGTGGTTCTCCGAGTGGGAGGACCTGCTGCACTCCGACGAATCGCCCATAAACACCTACCGCGTGATAGGCGAGCTGGAGCGCACGCTGGACCACGACAACAGCATCGTGACCCACGACGCCGGCGCTCCCCGCGACGCCATAATGCCCTTCTACACCGCGACCACGCCGCACAGCTACATCGGCTGGGGCAAGACCACCCACCTGGGCTACGGCATACCGCTGATGATCGGCGCGAAGCTGGCCAAGCCCGACAAGTTCTGCCTCAACTTCATGGGCGACGGCGCGTTCGGCATGTCCGGCCTGGACGTGGAGACGTCCGTGCGCGCGGGGGCGCCCATCACCACCATCGTGCTCAACAATGGCGGCATGGCGACCTACCCGGGCGGCTACCCGACCGCGCGCGAGCTGTACGGCGTCACGCACATGGGCGGCGACTACGCGAAGATAGCCGAGGGCATGGGCGCGGTGGGCATCACCGTCACCGACCCCAACGAGGTCGCCAACGCGCTGGAGGAGGCCAGGCGGCTGAACGCCGAGGGTCGAACGGTGCTCCTGGACGTCCACAGCAACCTGGAAGGCCGCCGCTCCCGGTTCGACTAGCCTCGCGCGGCGGCGAGCCAACGCGATAGAACGGGCAGCTCGAGATGACGCCACCAGACGCGGCACATAGCTGGCACGGCGAGCCGGCGGCTCTTTCGCATCTGCGCGTGCTCGACCTCACCGGACCGGGGGCGCAGTACTGCGGCCGGCTGATGGCCGACCTCGGCGCCGACGTGGTGAAGGTCGAGCCGCCCGAGGGTGGCTCCGCGCGTCGCCTGCGCCCCTACGTGGGCCACGAGCCCGGCCCTGAGCGCGGCATCCGGTTTCTGTCCCTCAACGTCAACAAGCGCAGCGTCGCGCTCGACCTCCGCGAAGAGACCGACAGGGCGCACTTCGCCGCGCTGGCCCGGGCGGCGGACATCCTGGTGGACGACGGCTCGGCGTTCGCGCTGGACGACCTCGGCCTGGGATACGATGCGCTCAGCCGCGCCAATCCGGGCCTGGTGTACGTGACCGTTACGCCTTTCGGCCTCAGCGGCCCGTACAGCCGCTACCTGTCCGGCGAGCTGATAGTCCAGGCCGTTGGCGGTCTGATGTACGGCTTCGGCGACCCCGACGCCCGGCCCGCGATGGCCCCGTTTTCCCCCGGTCTCCAGCTTGCGGCGCAGCACGCCGCCTTCGCGGCGCTGGCCGCCGTTCGCCACCGCGCCGGCACGGGGCGCGGCCAGCACATAGAGGTGTGCGTCCAGGAGGTGCTCGCCAACATTCTCGCCTACTTCGGGCGCTACTCCTCCGACGGCCAGATCAACCGCCGGCCGGGCGGCAGCCCCACCATCGCCCCCACCAACACCTACCCGACCAGCGACGGCTTCATCTACATGCAGCCCACGTTCCCCCGCCACGTGGACGCCCTGTTCGAGTGGCTGGACAACCCCGTGCTGGAGGACGACCTGTGGAAGGACGCGGCGTTCCGCCGGCAGAACGGCGACGTGCTGAACGACATGATCTCCGAGTTCAGCAGGGGCTTCACCAAGATGGGGTTCGCCGAGGAGGCGCAGCGGCGGCACATCCCCACCGCCCCGCTCATGACCATCCACGACCTGATGCAGGACGACCACCTCGCGTACCGCAAGTTCCTGGTGGACGTGGAGCATCCCGTCGTGGGCAAGTACCCCACTCCGAGCGGCGCGTTCCGCATGGGCGCAAGCCCCTGGCGGCTGTACCGTCCGCCGCCGCTGCTGGGACAGCACACCGCCGAGGTCCTTTCAGAGTGGACGGCGCCCGCCCGCCGCGCAAACCGGAATCCTCGCCCGCGCCGCGCCCGGCTGCCCCCGCGCCGCCGCGTCGCCAATCCTGTCATTCTGAGCTTGTCGAAGAATCTCCGCTAGATTCCTCGGCTACGCTCGGAATGACAAGGGCTACGCGCTACGCTCGGAATGACAGGGGCTACGCTCGGAATGACAGACCAACCGCTGCCCCTGAAAAACACTCGCGTGCTCGACTTCAGCCGCGTGTGGGCCGGCCCGTTCATGACGCGCTACCTCGCCGAGCTGGGCGCCGAGGTGATCAAGGTGGAGTCGAACATGCTGCCAGACAGGCAGCAGGCGCGCGGTCCGTTCGCGTCGTTCAACTTCGTGGAGATCAACCGCAGCAAGCGCTCGGTCACGCTGAACATGCGCTCCAGCAAGGCCGTAGAGCTGTGCGAGCGGCTCATCGGCCTGTGCGACGTGGTGGTGGAAAACTTCCGGCCGGGAGTGCTCGAGAACTGGGGAATCGGCTACGAGAGGCAGCGCGAGCTGAACCCGGACATCATCTACCTGAGTATGCCCGGCATGGGCATAGACGGCCCGCGCTCCTCCGAGCTTGCGTTCGGCCAGAGCCTGCTCGCCTACACCGGGGCGATGGGCATCTGGGCGCAGCCGGAGTCTCCGGGCATCACGCGGCCCAAGGTGCCGCTGCCGGACTTCTACGGCGCGGCCACCGGCGCGTTCGCCCTGTTGTCCGCGCTGGAGCTGCGAGACCGCACCGGCCGCGGCCAGATGATCGAGCTAGCGCAGCTCGAGGCGCTGGTGGCAACGATGGGCGAGGCGTTCCTGGACTACTTCTTCAACGGCCACGTCCCCGAGGCCAGGGGCAACTGGGACCCAAATGCCGCGCCGCACGACGTCTACCCGTGCCTGGGATTCGACGCCTGGTGCGCCATCGCCTGCTACACCGACGAGCATTGGCGGTGCCTGCGCCGGGCGATGGACGAGCCGGAGTGGGCCGCCCACCCGAAGTTCGACACGCTCGACGGCCGGCTGGCGAACCTGGCCGAGCTGAACGACGCGCTAAGCGCCTGGACCGCCGACATGACGGCCCGCCAGGTGATGCGCCTGCTACAGCGCGAGGGCGTTCCGGCGGGCATCGTGGCGAACGGCGAGGACCTTTATCACGACGTGAACCTGCGCGCCCGCGACTACGTGGCGACGGTGGACCACCGGCCGGTGGCCGGAGTCCACGAGCACCCCGGCGCCACCGTGCGGCTCAGCGACACGCCCAGCCGCATCATCGGCCCGTGTCCCCCGCTGGGCGCGCACAACGGGCACTACTTCGGCGAGCTGCTCGGCCTCTCCAGCGACGACATCGCCCGGCTGGAGGGAGAGCGGGTCATCTACTAGCGACAGCGACAGGCGAAGGGCTGGGACTGGTAGGGGCGGGTTTCAAACCCGCCCGCCGAGTGTTCATGCGAGCGCGGCCCTGCACCCCCCGCGACGGGCTAAGCACCCATACGTTAAGGGCAACCCCGTTGGCATGTCTCTGTGTACCCTTCACCGCGCAATGAGAGGGCCGCCAGCGGCCCTCTCCAGCCTGTGTAGCTCATCGATGGCGTCGTTCGCTTGAGGGATAGTGACATGGGGCTGTAGTTCGTTGACTCGGTGCGCAGTCTCCATGTCCGTCAATTGGGGATTCTTCCGCTTCATATACAGGGCGGTTGACATTCGCTCGAGGACATCCATCCTCTCTACAGATAGCTCAGTGGCCACGAACTGTACGGCGTCGCCGTATTCTGCCACGAGTCCGAGATTCAACTCTCCTCGGATACCCAAGATGAATGACGGGCCATAGGGATATCGAGACTTCAGGTCCAGCTGGAGTCGGGCCCGCATCACAGCCAACTCGCGCCGAAGGTCGAAGCTGTAGGGTGCATGCTTGTAGAGTATGTAGTCGTAGCCTATGGGGACGTTCCACATCTCTTGAAGGAAGTAGACGCACTTCTGAATGTGGGTTTCGGCGGCCCAGCTGTCAGTCTGCCCCATCTCCTTGACGAGCAGGCAGACCAAGGCCCGGCGTTCTCTCTCGTTCATTTCTTCCATATCTATTCTCCCGAGTTTCCAGACAGGATTGGCTCTCTGTTCCCGTCAAGCCACTGGGTTGCGTTCTCCGCGATCTCCGGGGCGACGAGGATGTAGCCAACATCCACTATGGGGATGTTGTGTAGAATGTTTGAAATCTCGTGGGAAGATACCACATCGCCTTTGCGTCGATTAAGGAAACAGCTAATGATAGATCGGCTTCCTTCTTCTTTGAAAGAACTCCGCCCTCGACTAAGCAAACATTTCTGGGTGAGCATTCTGGGCTACGCGATCTTCTTCGCGTTTGTTTGGTACACCGGCACTATCGACGATCTGTCCGCTAGGATAACTCTGACGCTGCTGTACACTATCATCCCTTTGGCAGAGCTTTTTCAGAAACCGCATACCAGGGCTGAGGGTCGTGCACTTCTTTGGCAGTACATTGCACTTCTGTTGGTAGTTCTGGCGTTCCTGTTGCTAGGCCTAAGTACTAAGTTCGATCGGCCTGGTTTCGGGGCGATCGTCATTTTGCTGATGAGTTTCAGCGCCCTTCTTGCTGTTGTTCGGGTTGTTGGTCAGGAGGGCACCTCTGTTGGGAGTTGCACTAGTACCGGCTGGAATAGCGGCGGAGGCATACCTAGTCATACCTGCAATTGACTCGGCTGGCGTCAAGTTAGAGGTCTTCTTGTTGCCATTGCCCTCCATACTGTTCGTCAGTGTAGTCTGGTCAGTTGCGGCACACTTTCTGTTGAAGTGTGCTCGAAAGCGACGCCGTGCGAAAATCTGGGGGCCGGCGACTGAGAGTTTTCTGATGCTCTTTCTGTTTCTGCCGCTAATGTCCCTGGCAATACTTATCCCCGTACTTCTTACGGACGACCGTGCATCGTTGGCCGTGTCTTTGGCAATCATTGGCGTCCTGTTCGGCAGCGTAGTATCAACGCCCCTGAGACAGCTTCTCTTGGACTTGGGCAAACTCCCGCCAATTCGCAGATGAGAAGGCAACGCTGGCGAAACGCAGGTAGAGAAATCTGATGAGGGCGAAGGTCTATAGCGTGGATTTTGCTATAGGCTAAGGTCTCGCTCCGCAACGCCCCCTACACCCCCCGCAGCTCCGCCACCGCCCCGTCCACGTACAGTATCCGCAGCGCGTTCAGCGCCGCGGCGGCCACCTGCGGCCGCTGCGGCTCCGGGTAGGCCTCGCACACCGCCGTCAGGATTTCGCCCACGCTGGCGCGCCCGTCGATGCGTGACACCACGCCGCCAACCAGCTCGCTGCACGGCATCCCCTCCGCGCGGTCCGGCGTCGTCAGCACGTGGCCCCAGACGAACTCGCCCTCGGCGACAACCGGCTTGCGCTCGACGACGGCCCCCGGCGCGAGTCGGGGCACCGCGGCCAGCAGCGCCTCCTGCGTCACCGCGGGCGCGCCAGGCGGGCGGTGCGCTCGGCGCGGGCGCGCTCGACGGCCCGCACGCCCTCCACCACGTCCGCCGGCGGCTCGCCGCGCTCCAGCGCCACGCGCTCGTAGCCGCGCGCGGACTGCCCGGCCAGCGCGCGGACGAACGCCTGCCTCGGCGCCAGCGCGTCGCCGGCGTCCAGCAGCCGGCGCGCCTCCCAGAAGTACGACTCCTCGGTGCGGTTGCTCGAATAGAACAGCCTGGCCAGCTCCCGGAAGTGGTCGTACTCATTGCGGTACAACTCCTCGTACACCCGCGCCGCGTCCTCGCGCATGTCCGGGTTCCTCAGCGCGGTAGTGACGTAGGCGGCGGCGAGCACGCCCGACATCATGGCGAGATGAACGCCGGAGGAGAAGAGCGGGTCGACGAAGCACGCCGCGTCGCCCACCATCACGAACCCATCGCCCGCCGTGCGCTCGGAGACGTAGGACCAGTCTCGGGCGACGTGCGGGCCGTCGCTCAGCGCCGCGTCGCGCAGCATCGCCGACGTGTGCGGGGCCTGGGCTATCTGGCTCGCCAGGAAGCGCTCCGCGCCCTCTTCGCGAAGCCTCTCGCGTCCGGCGGCGGCGTCCACCACTGCGCCCACGCTGGCCACGCCCGTGTGCAGCGGGATGGTCCACAGCCAGCCGCCCCGGTACGACTCGATAAATATGTTGGTCTCGTCCGGCGGGGGAAGCCTGCGCGCGCCGCGGTAGTAGCCGTAGACGGCCAGGTTCCTGAAAAAATCGTCCCAGCGCCGCAGCCCGAAGCGGCGGCCGAGCAGCGCCGACTGGCCGCTCGCGTCGACTACGAACCGGGCCCGCACGTCCATCGTAGCGCCGCCGGGGGTGCGCACCCGCACGCCCTCCACGGCGCCGTCACGCTCCAGGACGCCGGTGACGGCGTGCTCCTCACGCACGTCCACGCCGTGGGAGCGCGCGTTGTCGAGCAGGATGCTGTCGAACAGGGGACGCCACACCTGGTAGGAGTGCGGGTAGGTGCGACTGGTCTCGCGGAAGTACCACGACCAAGGGGACTTGTCTCTGCCCCAGACCATGGTGGCGCCATATTTGGGGAGGAAGCCGGCGTCGCGCACCCGGTCGTACGCCCCCAGCTCCTCGAGCACGGGGATGCTGGCGGGGAGCAGCGACTCGCCCACGTGGTCGCGGGGAAATCGCTCGCGTTCGAGCAGCAGCACGCGAAAGCCCTTGCGGGCGAGCATCGTCGCCGCGGTGCTGCCGCCGGGCCCGCCCCCGACGATTACGACGTCCGACATGGAGCTGTCCTGGCGTCCCGACGCCATCGGCTAACTAGACTCTGTTCTTTCCGAAGTTGCGGCTCGGTCTGCAGTCGATGCCGAAACTCAGCCTGCCCTCGCCTTGCCGGCTTTGCGGGCTTGCCTTGCTATCGCGTCCAGCGACCTCTCATGCTCAAGCGCGGCTCGAATGGAATCCCAAGCGTCCTTCTTGGGAGGACGCGTCAGCTTTGCGCGAGAGATGCCGAAACGCCGAAAGCCAAGCTCGGCTATCTGCTGCTTAGTGTAGCCATCGTCGCCAAGTATGCTTGCGACTTCGTTCTGGCTCATGGTTTCCAATTCGAGTGGCAACACCAGCTTATGGTGGCGCGAATTTGACCTATGGTCCGCTTGGTCCGCCGAGGCAAGTGTCCGCCTCTTCACCCTGACGACGTCGGTCAGTTCCTGCACGGGGTAGCTTGCGAACGGACTCAGGACACGAGCCACCTGCCGCAAACCCTTGCTCAGTTCGGGGTTGCCTGTCTTGTCCTCTTCGTGGAGCCTTGCCAGGCCTGTCAGGTACCGGGCCACGTCTCTGACTAACAACTGGCCTTCGTCAGTCTTGAGGGGCAATTTGCTGCTTAGCTTCAGTCGCCCGTTTGTCATAAGGCGTCTATCCTTTGTTTGATCTCCTCTACTAAAGAGATGTACTGCCGGTCAATTTCTCTGCCACCAATGTTCTGAGTGTCATGAAAGTTGTAGACCGGGAGCCCCGCTGATAGAGCCTCGGATACGCCGATGCCCTGAACTAATGAACGTCTGTAAGAGAGTGGTGCCCCAACGGGCCTGTAGCGAGGTCAGGTGTTGCGAGTGATCGTTTGTGTACCCACCGCTCGCTCTCTGTATTCGAGTTATCGCCAAGCCGATGAGTTCGGTGTCGGGTACGTGTGCGCGTCGCTCGTCTCCAAACGGAGCGAGGGCGTTCAACCGCTCGTCAATGCCCGTCCGTATCATGTCTCGGAGATGAGGAGCGCCGCGTTCTATCACAGCTTCGGGTACTACAGGGATTATGTAGCCATGACTGGCTGCGACGGCATTCTGTGAGACTATCTTGGTGGCGGGGGGACAGTCGAAGATGATGTATTCGTAGTCCTCATCAATCCCGGTCTCTTCAATCCAGCGGCAAAGCAAGGTTCGTTTATTCCACTCAGAACTTATGGCGTCGCCCTGGTGCGTAGCGGTTAATTTGATCTCAATGTCATCTAGCTGTAGGCTGGCTGGCACGATGTCCATGCCATTATAGTCAGGGTCAGCTTCATGCATGGGTGACTTGGCGATTATCTCGGCACCCGGGAATCCATGCTGCGGCTCGACGAAATACCGGAAGACCTGATCAACCACGTGCTCGTCATTGACCGCTTCTTCCCATCCTCCGGGTCTAAGGCAGACAATAGACATGCTGCTTTGGTGGTCCATGTCCACGAGAAGAACCCGACTGTTATGGTATCGCGCTAGTCCGGTGCCAATGTGAAAAGCAAGTGTGGTCTTCCCCACGCCTCCCTTGAAGTTGATGACGCTGATCCGCTTTGCCATTCTATCGTCCTCGTGAAGGGAGTGTGGAGTCCAGCGCGTTAAAGAGCACTTTTACGCGCCTGCACGCGCTCAATCTCGGGGTGGTCAAGTGAGAAGCACATGCACCCTTCCAGCCTATTGACTTTGGGGCCAAAGGGCTGGAAGGGAACGCAGGGCGACCTACAGTTGCGAACGATCCCCTAGTCGCTGGCCGCGGCAGCCTCTACGGCCCCGGGCGCGGTAGCCCCGTTGGTGATGGGCTTGTTCGTGGCCGGGTCGACCTCGAACGGGCTGAACAGCTCCAGCTCCTTGCCCATCTCCCTCACCGCGGGGATCACCTCTTCGCCCATAAGCCTCAGACTGCGCATCTGGTCCTCGTGGGTCATCGCGCCGTCACCGTCCCAGAAGAACACGCTGCCGGGGCGCAGATACTCGAGCACGTGCCGGATCTTGGGCAGCACCGTCTTGGGCGTGCCGGTGATGATGGTGTAGTCGTTGATCTGGTCCTCGTAGGCGCGCGCGAGCTGCCCGCCGCGGTTCGCCGTGGCCGAGTCCCGCGTCGGCAGCACCCGCGTGCGGGAGGTCAGGCCCGGCAGCGTCAGCAGCGCGCGGTTGGCCGTGCCCTCGTTGCCGGCGAGGAACGGGTTGCTGGGCCCCTGCACGTACTTGCGGCCCACCTCTTCGGCCAGCTCCTCAGTCTCGTCCACGTGCACCTTCCACAGGTAGCCTATGTTCTGCGAACCGGACTCGTACCCGAACTCCTCGGCCGAGTCGTGGTAGAGCTGGAATGCCTGGCGCGTAGGCTCGAGCTGGGTCGCCAGCATGATGTAGGGGATGCGGTTCTTGGCGGCCCACCGAAGCGAGTCGCGGCTTACCACTCCGGGCAGCCAGATTGGCGGATGCGGCTTCTGGTAGGGCTTCGCCCACGGGTTCACGTACCGGTAGTGGTAGTGCTTGCCCTCCCAGCGGAACGGACCGGGCTCGGTCCAGGCCTTCACGATGAAGTCGTGCGCCTCCTGGAACCGCTCCCAGTTGTAGGGAGGCGGGGCGTTGTGGGCCACGCTCTCGCGTCCCGTGCCGCGCACCCAGCCCGACACCAGGCGGCCCTTCGAAATCATGTCGATTATCGAAAGCTGCTCCACCAGCCACAGGGGGTCGTCCCAGATGGGCAGAATGTTGCCGAGCAGCACTATCTTGGCGCGCTTGGTCACGCGGGCGAGAATGCCCGCCTCGATGTTCATGGTGCCGCCCATGCAGAACGGCGTGCTGTGATGCTCGTTGAGCATCAGGCCGTCGAAGCCCATCTTCTCGGCGTACAGCCGCTCGTCGATGTAGCGGTTGTAGAGGTCGGACCCAATCTCGGGGTCGTAGATGTCGTTGCTGAGGTCGAGGTCCTTGATTGGCAGGCCCGTCGCCCCGAAGTAGCCCGATTTCGGGTCCTGGTAGGGTCTCTCCGTGAAGTGACCTATGAACATGCCGGATTTCTCCTTCCTGCCTGCGCCTTTAGGCGCCCGCTGCCGCCCGTGAATTGGACAGCCTGCTCGACCGGCGCGCGGACGCGCCCGTCCAGAATTGGGCATATTCTACAAACGGCGCTATGGAGTGTCAAATTGGCGCCGCCCGAACCCGCCCATACTCGTCATTCTGGCCCCCGAGCCGGAACCCGCCCACATTCGTCATTCCGGCCCCCGAGCCGGAACCCAGGGGCAGGCAGCATCGACAATCTGAAACAGGCTCAACGCCTAATCCCCACTTGGCATAACTGCCCTTTGATGCAATAATAAATGTGGCCGACAGACCAGGCATAAGAGGGCCCGCGCGGGTCGCCCAGGAGGAGGATATGGATTACTACAAGGTCGAGTACATCTGGATAGACGGAGCGGAACCCACCGCCCATCTCCGTTCCAAGGGCATGGTAGTGCAGAAGGGCGAAACGCCACCGCTCTGGGGCTTCGACGGATCGAGCACCAACCAGGCCCCAGGCGAAAACTCGGACTGCGTACTGAACCCGGTGTACATCTGCGACGACCCGATTCGCGGCGGCGACAACAAGCTGGCGCTGTGCGAGGTCCTGCTGCCAGACATGACGCCGCATGCCACCAACACCCGCGCGGCCTGCCTCGAGATGGCCACGAAGTACGCGGACTTCGATACCTGGTTCGGCATCGAGCAGGAATACACCTTCTTCGACGGCATCAGGCCCCTGGGCTGGCCCGACAACGGCTTCCCCGCGCCGCAGGGCGGCTACTACTGCGGCGTAGGCTCCGACGAGGTGTACGGACGCCCCGTAGTGGAGGCCCACCTGGACGCCTGCCTGTCAGCCGGCCTTATGGTGTCTGGCATCAACGCCGAGGTCATGCCCTCGCAGTGGGAGTTCCAGATCGGCCCGCTGAACGCCCCGATGGTCGCCGATCAGCTTTGGGTGGCCCGCTGGCTGCTGTACCGCGTGGGTGAGGATATCCACCTGTCCACGCAACCCAACAAGGGCGTCAGCGCGAGGCTGGACCCCAAGCCGGTGCAGGGCGACTGGAACGGCGCGGGAGCGCACTGCAACGTTTCGACCAGGCAGATGCGCGACAACTACGAGGCCTGCATCGACGCCGCCAAGGCGCTGGGCCGAAACCACGACGTGCACATCGCCAACTACGGCCACCGCATCGAGGAGCGCCTCACCGGGCTGCACGAGACCTGCTCGTACCGCGAGTTCCGCTACGGCGTCTCCGACAGGGGCGCTTCGGTGCGTATACCCTGGCAGGTGCACCGCGACGGCAAGGGCTACATCGAGGACAGGCGCCCCAACGCCAACTGCGACCCCTACAAGGTCACCGAGCTCATCCTCAACACCGTCTGCGGAGCCGCCTCCTAACCCTTCCGCCACAAGCCGAAAATGTCGAGAGCCCCCATGTTTGTGGGGGCTCTCGTCGCGTCAGTGGACCTTCCCACAAGGTCCCTTCCCCCTTGACGGGGGAAGGTTAGGATGGGGGTGACAGCGTGGTCCAAATCGCCGCCCGGCAAGCTAGGGCCCGAACGAGCTGCCGGCCACCGCCCGGAAGAGCAGCCGCCCTCCGCCGTCGCCGTTAAGCGCGGTTTGGAACACCCCGTACCACAACTCGCACCGGCCAATCACTATCTGCGCCCTCAGCCGCTGGTCCGACGGCGCCGACTGCAGCGTTAAGGGGCGACGGCTGTGCCTTTGCTGCTCGCTCAGGTCCATAAGCGTCCTCAAAGGCGTAAGCTGGGGTCTCGCGGCCAGGTGGACTATAATCGTGTTGGGCATCTCGACCGGGTTCACCACCACCACTACGCCCGCGTAGTGGGCCGACTGGGAGATGTGCTCGCGCAAACGGCGGATCAGATTTTCGGCCTCGTTAAGGTTGCCTCTCTCTATGAGCGTGTGCACCTCGTTGCTGCGCTCGTTGGCCATGCGGGCGTGCTGCTGGGAGCGGTCCATGTCCGTGCGCTGCATACGCAGCGAAATGTTCTCCTGGGTCGTCTTCACCCAGTAGAGCGGCTCGCCGGGCATGCTGCTTCTGGCGGCGACCGTCGTGCCGCCCGCGGCGAAGAGGACAACCAAAATGGCCGCGAACGCGGCCAGAACGGGCCGGGCCACCGGGGTTCTCAGCAGGTTGCCGAGCCGCTCCCATAGCGAGGGAGTCGGCTTGGGCGCGCCCGTGCCTTGGGCGAGAGCCTGGGCCAGCCGCTCGTAGCCGCGGGCGCGGGCGAGCGCCAGGTGGGGCGTCACGCGGGCCGTCTGCCGCACGGCGGCGGCAGACCGCAGCAGCGGCGCCAGATCCTCGGCGTGCCCGGGGTAGCGTGCGCAGCACTCGGCGATCGTCTCGCCGGAGGCCAACCGCTCCAGGCACTCGTCCAGTACATCGTCGAATTCGCGGCCCATGTCTGCCATCGTCACGCCTCGCCGCATCGGACCGCCCCCGCGAGCGAAGGCTCCTTCTCCATGAGGTTTCTCAGCTTCTTGAGGCCCGCATGTTGAAGCGCCTTGACCGCGTTGGCCTTTCTCCCCACGACCTCTGCCGTCTCCGCGAGAGACAGCTCGCCGGCGAAGCGAAGAGTGATCACCTCCCGCTGAAGGTCGGTCAGGCCGGACATCGCGCCGTACACCTCGCCGAGCGTGAGCTTGCGGTCGATGAACCCTTCCACGTCCCACGAGTAGGCACCCACCGACTGCGACACCTCGTCCAGATACACGGTGGGCCGCTTGTCCTTGCGCCTGAAGTGGTCCACAACCATGTTGTGGGCGATCCTGAAGAGCCACGAGGAGAATGGGAAGCCCTGCCACCTGAAGGAGTGGATAGACTCCAGCATCTTCAGAAACACCTCGCCTGTAACGTCCTCAGCCTCGACCGGGTCGCGCAGCTTGAAGCTCACGTACCGGTAGATCCTGTCGAAGTAGTGCTCATAGAGAGCGGCGAACGACGCCTCGTCACCTTCTTTGGCTCCATTCACCAGCGCTTCTACGTCAATGTTGGCATCGGCGCTTGCCTTCATCGTCGCCTTTCTCTCAGGGTGCGCCTGGGTTCGGGACACTGCGCACAGCGCCCCTTTCAGTTGGTACAACGTCAGCTAGTCAAAAAAGGTTAGCACACCGACCCACGATGGCAAAGCCCCGCACGAGTCCCTTACCAAAGGGGATTATATCTCAAAATAAACAGGCCCCGGCGTGTTCAGCACTGGGGCCTTGATTTGCTCGGGAGCCGGAGCGCTAGGCCCTAGCGACTTCATTCCCCACCATCCACTTGACTAGACGTGACCACTACATCATCCTCTTGACTAAATATGGCCACTGCGGCGGCGCTATCGCTTTCGTCGGCCATTGGGGAAGGCCCCGCCTTGAGATACCGATGTACTGTCCTTAGACAGAACCATGTGACAGCGCCGCTTATCGAGCCCACAGGTAAAATGAATGCCACTTTTGCCAGTGGTGACAAGTCGGGAGCCATCGCAGAGGCGACTAGGACCAGGGGTACGCTGCCCAAGAGTGCGGCAGACACCAGGCCAGCCAACATACAGCCGCACCCGGAGGCATTGGCGTGATCGGAAGAGGTGGGCAAAAGGGTACCACCTTGACGGCAAGGTTAGGGACTACTTGCTACGGGAGTCACCACATGCGCCACCAAGTGGGCGCAATGCCCCTAACGCCTAATGGCGCATGTAGTGACGGGCTCCCGTAGCGTTTGGAAGCCTTGCACAACGCATAAGGTCTTGACAAGGCGCTTGACATAGATATACTGATATTGCAACTGTTAGTCAGAAGTGGTAAAAAGTTGCAGGGTTAGCTGGGGCCGTGCATGTTACGGCCCCGGTTTTGAATTTGAGGAGAATTTGGGAGGCTGATATGCAGAAGTCAGAACAGCAGCCCAAGCGGGGCCGGGGCCGCCCGGCTCGCCCAATGCCAGAACAGATATCAGACACACCGGAGAACGTGGCCCGTGCGCTCTTGAGCACGCCGCCCAAGCGCGATGATGAGTGGGACTACCTCAAAGACTGTAAGGACCGCCCCAGTTAGGAGGCTCTAATGGCCACACTAGAACAGCGTGTTGGGCGTCTCGAAGGCCGTCAGCAGACGTTCGAGAATGATGTCAGGGCTGGTTTTGTCCAAGTCAACAACCGACTGAACGCCGTCGAGGCCAGACTCACTGTCATCGAGGGCAAGCTAGACTTGCTGGCGACCCAAGTTGGCAATATCGTCACGACGTATCGGAGAATTCAAGAGGCGCAAGGGGAGATGTCTGAGAGGCTCGTTGGCATTGAACGGGTCAATGCTCAGATATTGGAGACGCTAGGCCACATGAACGACCGCCTGGGGGGACTTGAAAGAAAGTAGCCTGCGGGGAGTACGGGATTCGAACCCGTGAGGGGTGCTGGCACACCCCCACCTGTTTTTAAGACAGACGTCATAAGTCGCTCGACCAACTCCCCGTGACAGAAGGGCCCCCGCCAAACATTCGGCGGGGGCCTTGTTTTGCAAGTTCGTCTAGCGTATGCTAGGTGTTACTCGGCGACCCTACCGCCGAACATCGAACGCCAGCGCGACAACGCTGGCGTTCGATGTTGTCCGTGAGCCAATTGTTACACTGATGCTCTCGCAAATCAACACCCTTTTACAGCCCGCCCCTAACCCTCGTGTCCTCCGGCCCTATCAGGTCTTCGTAGCGGAGCCGCTTGCCGTTCATGCCCCTGGCTATGACGCCCACTGGTCAGCCGTGTCCAGGGGCCTGTCGTTGTGGTGGCCCGCGAACTCGTTGGCGTACCGGCCAGTGTGCTTAGGGATGATGTGATGGTAGGTCCCGATGATGCCCCGCTTGAGCATCGACCAGTGGCTCTCGATGCCCTGAGTGTGGGCGTCCCCCTCGACGAACTGGCCCCGGCCATGCTTCACTGACTTGTGGTTAGGGAGGCCCTTGTAGCCGCCGCGTTCGTCAGTGTAGACGGCGGCCCTTGGCGCGGTATGGTAAGTCACCACCCTTGGAGCGTGGCCTTGTCGGTAGACTGGACAACCTCGGTAGACACCTTGCCCGTCTCGCGGTCCCTGATGCCCACCACGATAGTCTTGCCGGCCGTGTCCCGGCCCGCGTGGAGCCGTTGGCTGGCGTGCTTGTTCTTCTCCCTGCCTCCAACGTAGGTCTCGTCTACCTCGACGGGGCCGACGAAAGTCTCGGCCTTCTTGGCCCAGGACTCCCGTATCCGGTGAGCCATGTGCCAGGCTGTCTTTTGGGTCACACCGATGTCGGGGTGAAGCTTCATGCTGGACGTGCCATTGATGCTGGTTGTGAGGATGTAGATTGCCAGCGCCCACTTGCGGTAGCCGATCTTGGAGGAGTGCATCACCGTGCCAGACTTGACACTGATGAACTTGCGGCAGTCTGTGCAGTGGTAGGGCATAGTGGGGTGATTGGCCGTGGTGGAGATAGCCATTCCGCCGCATTGTGGGCAGGCTATGCCGTTGGGCCAGCGTTGGGCCACGAACCACGCCTCCGCAGTGGCGTCGTCGGGGAACATCTCGAAGAGCTGGATAAGGCTAATGCCTTCGCGGTGTGATTGACTTGGGCCGCTGGTGGTTGTCATGGCTATTGCCCCCTAGTATTTATAAGCATAATAATAAACAAGCTGGGGCCATTGTCAAGCTTTTGGGCGGACAGTTTATTTTCGTATATAATCCCCTTACCAAAACGCCTTTCTCCCTGGATAGACAAACGTAGGGGGCGGTTTCAACCCATCTGCTCGCCCCCCGCAGTCCCTCCCGCCTTGATGGGGGAAGGCCAGTGCCTGCCCTGAGCCCGCCGAAGGGACGGGGGTGAAAGCCCCGTGCCATCAGGCCCGCTTCCGCAAAGGGCTGCCCACCCCCCTTGAACCCCACGCACATCCGTGCTACTCTCCCCGCGATGAGGGACCGACCCCGCAACCCAAGAGTCCCTTCCCCTTTGATGGGGATAGGTTAGTGCCTGCCCTGAGCCTGTCGAAGCGATGGGGGTGAAGATGCGGCGATTGTAACCTCCGCCGGCCTGTCTCATTCTCGTCACATTTTGTATCTTTCCTGCTCAATTAAGTCTCGCCAGCGTTTCAATCCGTCGCGCACGGCCAATGCTCCCAGCTATGAAGTGTTACAAAATGAAACAAAATGAGCCACTTTTCGCGGTTTTCCTCACCCGTTAGGGGTGTGGTGCCCCACACACGCGGCGCGCAGGCGTCGCCCGCGGCGCCCCCGCCCACGGCAGGGCGGCCGCCCACAAAGTGTTATCATGGAGCCTTGAACGATTCTCACACTGGAGCTGGTATGCGAACGGACGAAGTCATCGTGGCCCGGCTGAAGGGCGGTATCGGCCTGGGACGCTTTCTGGGCGATGCCCCAGCGGTCGCCGGACGCCGCCGCCAGGTTCGCGTCTCGACCGGCAGGAACCGCGAGGCCCGCCTTCCCGAGGATAGGGTGGTCTTCGCCACCGGCGTCATCGCCGCCGGAGAGGACGAACTCGAACGCTTCCGCTCTAGCGCCGAAGAGCTAGCCGCGTCCCTCGACCTCGCCGAGGTGTGGGAGGTCGTCAGCGGCGAGGACGACCCGCTGTCGCTCGACGACGTTGCGGAGTTGCACTGGGGCGACGCGCCGTCAGGCGAGCAACTCGCCGCCATACTGCTGCACCTCAACCGGTCGTCCCTCTACTTCGTGGTCGGTGACGCCGGCTACCGTCCGCGCCCTCAGCAAGCGGTGGAGGAGACCCTCGCCCGCCAGCGCCGCGCCGCCGAGAACGCCCTCGCCACCGAAGAGCTGGCCCGGCACCTGGCGGACGGCACCCTGCCCGCGGAACCCTCGGCGTACCAGGCCGAGCTGCTCTCCCACCTGCGCGGCTTTGCCGTCCACGGCGAAAACTACACCCGGGACTCGGTAGCGTCCTCCCTGCTGCGGCGCGTCGACCCCGGCGCCCGTGACCTGCAACGGCTGAGCTTCGACACCCTCGTGCGCGTGGGCGCGCTGTCGCCGGACGAGCCGCTGGAGCTCGAACGCGCCGATATCCGCGTGCGCATTCCCCAGGATGCCCTGGACGAGGCGGACGCGCTGGAC
Organism: Dehalococcoidia bacterium; assembly: GCA_965226695.1. Classification (GTDB taxonomy): domain Bacteria; phylum Chloroflexota; class Dehalococcoidia; order Lucifugimonadales; family CATOSD01; genus CATOSD01. The sequence goes on along the minus strand of OZ245405.1, from coordinate 231,148 downwards.
GTGTCCGCTATCCTGCGCCAACCGCGCCGCCGCGACCTGACCTCCGCCCCCGCCATCACCATCGACGACGCCTCGACGCGCGACAAGGACGACGCCCTGTCGCTCGAGACACTCTCCGGCAGCCCCGCGCCGGTCTACCGGCTGGGTGTCCACATCGCGGACGGCGGCGCGCTGATTCCGGACGGAGGCGCGGTGGACCGCGAGGCCGACACGCGCATGGCGACGCTCTACCTGCCGGAGCTCCAGGTGGCGATGCTCCCGCCCAGCCTGTCCCACCGCGCCGGCAGCCTGCTGCCCGGCGAAGAGCGCGCCACGCTCAGCCTGCTCGCGGACGTAACCGCGGAGGGCGACCTACTGGACTGGGAAGTCACGCCATCGGTCATACGAAGCCGCGCCGCGCTCCCCTACGAGGAGGCCGACGCCGCCATCGAATGCGAGGAGCACCCGTGGCACGACTCGCTTGCGCCCCTGAACGGCCTGGCGGAGACGCTCAGGGCGAAGCGGGAACGCGCGGGCGCGCTGATGCTGGACCGCTCAGAGATGCGCGTGTCCGTGCACGACGACGGCAGCGTGGACGTGCGCGTGGCCCAGCCGTCGGCCGCGCGTGAGATGGTGGCCGAGCTGATGATCCTGACAAACTCGCTGCTGGCGGAGTTCTGCCGCGACCGGGAGCTGCCCGCGGCCTACCGCTCGCAAAAGGCCCCCGACCTGGAGGACATACCGGAAGATCTGCCCGACGGCCCGCTGCGCCGCTTCCTGACGTTCCGCAGGATCGCGCCCGCAGAGCTGGGCTCGCGGCCCGGGCCTCACGCCGGGCTGGGCTTGTCCGCCTACCTCCAGGCCACGTCGCCGCTCCGCCGCTACCCCGACCTGGTCATGCAGCGCCAGATAGGCGGATTCCTGGACCGCGGCGAGCCGCCCTACTCGCAGCAGCACGTGACGGACGTCACGCAGCGCGCCGACGTCCAGATAAGGGAGTTAGGCAGGCTGGAGGAGGACCGCCGGCGTTACTGGTTCCTGAAGTTCCTCGGGCAGCGGCTGGAGCTCGCCGAGCCGCGGGCGCTATACCCGGCGGTAGTGCTCGAGAACGCGCCAAACCGCAACGCCCAGCTCGAGCTTGCCGACTACCCCTTCCGGTTGAGAGTCAAGCTGCCCCAGCAGTGCGAGCCGGGCGAGACCGTCACTCTGCGACTGCACGGCGTAGACCTGTGGCGCCGGACCGGCTTCTTCGTCCACGCCCCCCACGAGGGCGCGACCAGTGTCCCTTCCCCTTGATGGGGGAAGGTTAGGATGGGGGAAGGGACACTGCCCCGTACTCGATACGGGGCAGGGGGTGAACCGCCCCCTAAACCTTCTGGAACTTGGTCACGCGCAGCCCCTCGCCGATCTCGGTAACGTAGATGCTGCCCTGCAGGTCCACGCACAGCCCGTGGCCGCCCACGATGGTGCCCTTGCCCGGGCCCTCCCTGCCGCGCCAGCGGGTGATCAGGTCGCCGCCCAGCGTCCACAGGCTCACCCCCGAGCCGGGGCCCTGCTCCACCACGTGCACAACGTCGTCGTGAATCCAGATGTCGCCCGGCTTCTCAAGGTCCGTCCACTCCTCCAGGAAGCCGCCCTGGTCGTCGAAGATCTGGATGCGGTCGTTCTCGCGGTCGCAGATCAGCACGCGGCTGTCCCTGTCCACCCACACGTTGTGCACCAGCGCAAACTCGCCCGGACCGGTGCCCTGCCTGCCCCACGAGAGCAGCAGCTCGCCGTCGCCGCTGTACTTGTGGACGCGATGGGCGCCGTAGCCGTCGGAGACGAACATCTCCCCGCTGGGGCCGATGGCGAGTCCGGACGGCATGTTGAAGGGCATCCCGGTGAACGACGGCGAGGGAGCCAGCTTGTTGCCGAGCGTGCGCAGCGTCTCGCCGCCCGGCGTGTACTCCGTCGCGATGTGGTAGTCCCTGTCCACCAGCCAGACGTTGTCGTTGGGCGCGATATAGATGCCGTGGGGGTTGGCCGAGAACGTGCCCTCGCCCCAGGACGACACGAAGTTGCCGTCGGCGTCCCAGATAGTCAGGGGGTGCGCGCCCCGGCTGAAGATGTGTACCTCGTTCTTCGAGTTGACCGCCCCGTCCGACGCCGCGCCGAACGACCAGTACTTGGGCATGTTGGGCCAAACCGGCACGTGTTCATACGTGTAGTCGCCCGAACCAACTGTAGTCATGCTTGTCCTCCAAAGATAGGGATTCCGTTGGATGTAGGTTCAGTATACAGTTCAGAACCTGTGGTGTGTCATTCGAATGCTCGCACGAGTCACGGGGTTCTCCTACTGCAACGTGCGTTCCACCTCCTCGATGCGCTCGAGCAAGTTTCTTATCAGCCCAATGAGTGAGGTGTTGTCCTGTTCTACCTTGCCCACGAGACTCTCAAGTCTGCTCGCGAGGCTGTTCGCGCGTCCGGCAATCTTCTGAATGTCGGCTTCCACTGTGGACAACCGCGCTGTTGTAGATTCGACGCTGGAGATGCGTTGGGTCAAAGACTCCATCTCCTCAGCCAGCGAATAGTTGTTTTGTTCAATCCCGGCAAGGCGATTCTGGAGGCTTTCTACACGAGCGGCAATCTGCTGATTGTCTGCTTCGACGGAGTTTATTTTCCCGGAGTTGTTCTCGATAGCGGACTGGAAAGCCTCTACTCGGCCCTCCAAATCCCTGGCCAGGTCCTCGGTCGCCGCCGATTGGTTGCCGATGCGGGGAGCGTCAATGTCTGAGCGGACGGCGACCGTGTCAATCTGGGTTTTAAGCGCCTCGTTCTCCTGTCTTAGTCTGTAGAGGCCGAAGAAGGTACCTGCAAACAGCAGGAATATGATCAGCCAGACAACAAACACTTCTCTGGAAACGACGTTCACCTTAGCCTGCCTATGAAATCAGGGTGGCATGTGAAACTTGATGCTTGCGCGCGCAGATAGGTGACCCGAAACGTCAGGTCCCGCTACAGCAGTGGGTAGAGTACATAGGAGGCCCCCGCGAGTACAATCAATCCAGCGGCAGTCGCCAGGCGCACCAGTATGCGCTCGCGGTGCTCCTCCCGTACCTCTTCCTGGGACTGGCGCTCCTCCTGTTCCCGCTGTTGCCTCTGGCGCTCCTCCCACTCCCGCGCCAGCCTCTCGTACTCATCCCGCTCGCGGCGCTCCCGCTCCTGCGTCTCGCGCTCGGCCTGTTCCCGCTGCCGCCTTTGGCGCTCGGCCCGCTCTTGCTGCTGCTTTTGGCGCTCGGCCCGCTCCCGCTGCTGCTTCTGGCGTTCGGCCTGTTCCCGCTGCCGCCTTTGGCGCTCTGCCCGCTCCCGACCCTGCCTCCCTCGCACCGCCCGCTCACTCGAAAGAAAAGGATCGGGTCTCCTCATCAGGAACTCGTACGCGAGGTTCAATTCCTTCATGGCCTCGTGTGCCTCGGGGGTGTTGCCTTGTTGATCAGGGTGCGTGACGCGCGTCTTCTTACGCCACGCCTCTCTAATCTCGTCCTTTGTGGTCGGCCTTGTTAGACCAAGCACCTCCAGTTGGTCGTCAATTTCCGAAAAAAGCTCGTCGACATTCATTCTGATGGTACTCTTCGCTGGACACTTCCGAACAAGACTGATGGCCAAGCGCACCGAGGGGGCGTTCTCTCTGTGGACTTTGCTTTCCGAACGCGCCTCGGTGGATTGCTATCCGGCGCGTGAGCGACCGGCAGCTCTCACCTCAATCCTCTCCCGTCAAGGGAGAGGAGGATACGAGGAATCTCGCCCGGTCAGTTGCTCATGTCCATGCCCATGTCCAGGGTGGACTCGGGGCGGTCCAGCGTGTCGCGCAGGCGCTCGCGGAAGGCGCGCCACAGCGCGTCCTCGTCCTGCGGGCCATCCGCGCCATTGCGGTCGGGGTCGCTCAGCCGCTCCCTTGAACTCGGCGAACAGAATGTCCTCCGTTTTGCCCCTGGGCATGGCGAAAAAGTCGGGCCTGAACTGCGGAAGCTTGCCCGGACGGAAGTAGCCCTTGTCCGGCAGGGTGTAGCCCTCCAGGTTGTCGGTGCCTTTGCCCAGCACCTCGCCCGTCTCGATGTAATGCTCCATCACAGGCTTCATGCCGTACTTCTGCACCGGGCAAACCTTCATGCAAACGCCGCAGCCCGAATACCGCGCCATCACCGGGCGGCAGCGGGCAAAGTTCAGCTTGTTCTTCTCGATGCCCCGATACCACAGCTTCTGGCCGTCCAGCGCCCTGCCCGGGCAGCGCATTACGCACACCTGGCACAGCGCACAGAACTTGTGGATGCCGTAATCCACGGGCTTGTCGTGGGTGACCTTCGCGTCAGTGAGGATGATCTGGAGCCGCGCGCGAGAGCCGAACCGGGGCGAGAGAAGCTGGCCGTTGACGCCGAGCTGTCCCAGGCCGGCCTCGACGAACATCGGGATCATCGGCCCCAGGTGCCACGTCGGGCCGGAGACCTGCACCTTGTAGCCCAGCGACAGTATGAGGTCGACCAGCGACCGGGCCAGCTCGGCCTGGCGGAGGTAGACATCGCCCTGCGCCCGTTCGGCGTCCAGGCTCGGTATGGTCTGCGTCGCGTCGAAGTCCTGTTCGAGCGCCAGGCATATGGCGGTGGGCAGCCGTGGGTTCAGGTCGGCGCGGCGGTTGCGGTAGACGTATCGCGGGTCGAACGGCGCGAACCCCGCCTCGCTGTAGCCCAGCTTCAGCGCCGCCTCGCGGATGGTCTCGGTCACGTCGTCGCCGCTGGGCTGCGCCGTCGCCTCCATGTCGCGGGTGCTCTTTATCCACTCGACGACGGGGCGCATCCGGCGCTGGAAGTCCTCGTACAGCTTTGCCGTTTCGGGCGCGAACTCCATGCGCACCGCGCCGGCCCACTCAGCCGAGGCGCTCTCCGAGGCGGCCACGCTCTCAAGCGGCGCCTCCCTGCTGTAGTAGGACACCTCGTTGTCGCGCTTCGGTATGCCGGGCACGCTCTGGATGTCCCTTGCCACGGGAAAGGAAAGCGGCTCTTCGCCCGGCAGCCTGGGAGGGCGGGTTACGTTGTGGCCGATTCTTCGTCTTGCCATTGGGTAACCTTCCTCGTTGCCTCTGGAGTGAGTACAAGCGTCTCCTCTCCCTCGATGGGAGAGGGTTGGGGTGAGGGTGAAAGCTCCGCTGCGACCTCACTCCCATCCCCGTATCGGGTACGGGGATGGCTTTGGCCTTCCTCCCTCAAGAGGAAAGGGACCTTCCGCCGAACGCCTGCCGGACGAGCGTGAGCACCGACTGCGTACCCCGCGACTCGACGATCCGCAACTCCGGCTGGCGGCGCAGCACGTCGTCTCGCAGCGAGGCGAAATCCGCGTGCGGCACCGCGCTGCCCACCACCATCGCGTCGAACGTGGTCGACGACACGAGGTCGACGGCCACGGCGGCGTTCAGGGTGCCGGACACGATGCAGCCGTTGGCCTCCAGCAGGGCGACCACGCTGTCCAGGTCGTCCTGCCGCCTGTCCACGACCAGTATCCGGCAACCCGCCTGCACCGTCTCGCACGCTCCCACTGGGCTGGCAGGGCCGCCGCCCCGCGCCTGTATGCGCGGCAAGTGTACCGTGAAACGCCCGGAGCGTCCAGCAATGCCCAGGGGCGCCTCCACTTGTACGCCCTGACGATCCATGTCGAGCTCCCGGTCTTCGGACGCACGAATTTGCGGCTTCCCGGTGATCTGCGTCGAAGGCCAGGGGCTTTGTGAGCACTATGTACCAACAAGACTAGGCATGACGTTGCCTGGGAGACTGGTAAAAGACAAAGTCGGATTGTTCTGTATTTATCTATCGCGGCCCCGAAAGAAGTGGTAGGACTTGGGGAGTGTACTGGCATTGAGGGAGGCTGTTGGTGATTGGCTCTCGAAAGCTTCTATCCGCTCTTGTTGCGTGGCGCGGCAGATCATGGCTTGTCGGTGTTCTAGCCATGGCTACGGTCGCGGCTGTCGCCGCGGCATCTTCTTGGGGCGCCTTGCCGGCTGTCGCACAGGAGGACTCTCCCTCGCTGGCAGACTTCGACCGTAGCGGCCTGGAGGTGGAAGCGCTCGCGCTCTTCGAAGCGGGCGGAGCGACGACGCTGTACTCGGCGGCTGACTCGCGGTGGGGTGCGGCAGGCTCTCTGGTCGAGGGCGACGTCGAGTTCGACGAAGATACGCGGATCGTGCGGGTGATGTTGCCCGAGGGTGACGGGTCGCTGCTTCGGCTGAATGACGACGGTGGTGTGGCGATGGAGCGGTACTTCGGCCTGTCCGGCGCCGGCGAAGACCTCACGGTCTGGATCCAGACCGGCTCGGCGACGGCGAGCTTCCCGGCAAACGACGTGCGGACTGCCGGTAGCAACTACGTGAACTTCGAGGTGCCGCCGTCGGGTCGCGCCGTCCTGAGCGGAATCGGTCCAGGCGACCGGTTCATCCTGGCGCTCACCAGGCCCGCCCCGACGCCGGAGCCCACGCCCGAGTCCACCGCGACTTCCACGTCGACAACGGGCGAGCAGGTAGCGACTTCCACCCCGGCGACCACTACCGAGCCGGTGTCGACTCCCATACCGGCGCCGGCAGCTGCGACCACTACCGAGGCTGCACACACGCCGTCCACGTCCCCGACAGCGTCCACGACAACGGTCGTGGACGTGAATGCGCGGGAGTTGCTGTGGTCCCACACGATGACGGTCGGGGAGATAAACGCCGGATACCCAGTCTTCTACATGGGCGAAGCGTACAGAGTTTCCAGTGTCCCCGCGTCCTGGCGGATTACGTTGCCGGACGACTCCGTAGCCAGGGTGGTGGCATCGGCTTCCCTGAGTCTCGGCTCAGGTGGGCCCTTCTTCTGGACGGTGAACTCCAACGGCTCTTCCCTGCACGAATATGCCTTGGATCTGGAGGTTGGAGATCGGGTATTGTCCATAAGCGATGCCATTATCGTGGAAGGCGGACACATCGGTATTCCCTACAGCTGGCCGACCGGGGGACAGGACTGGTCGGAGGGGGATGTGGTGGAGTTGAAGCTGTACCACTACCCCAACAGGGAGGCCGCCCCCAGCCTGCCCAGGTTGCATCGCCCCGGCCGCATCCCCAGCGTTGCCTTGACTCCGGCGGAGGCAGGTGGGCTGGTGGTGTCCTGGGAGGCGCCTCCCAACGCGGCGGAGGCCGAGGTGCTGGAGTACCACGTCTTCCTGAAGCGGGAGGCCGATGACTGGTCCGAAGCCCAAAGACAGGTGTCCACTGTCAAGGGTCAGACGGGGGACCAGTTGAGCCTATCCTACTTCGGCCTGGAGGCCGGGGTGGAGTACCGGGCGAGCGTGTACGCCCGCAACATAGCAGCCTACGGGATAGGCAACTATTCGGCGCCGGTGGCGGCCCCGGAGCAGGAACGCCCCCCGGCAGCCCTGTCGTCGCTGTCGGCATCCGGCACGACCGGCCTCGAGTTCGATCCCAATGAGAGGCGTTACCTGGTGCAGGTGGAGCCCGGCGTCACCGAGACCACGATAGACCACCAGCCCTCCGAGGAGGGCGGCACGTCGGAGGTGACGGTGGTGCGCACCGACGGGGCGCTCGAGGCGGACACCGAGGACGCCAACCCGGATACCGGGGGCCACCAGGCCCGGCTCTCCAGTAACGGGGACACCACGGCGCTGGTGACCGTCACCTCCGCAGACGGTCTGCGCCAGGACGGCTACGGCATGATCCTGTGGCAGAGGGCAGGCGGCCCGGAAGACGACCAGGGCAGCGACGTCGTCACGCGATCTACCACGAAATCCGTGACGGCTGCCCTGTCCAATTGGTTCGCGGGGAACTCCGGCTGGCAATCCCCCCCATCCCAATCACCCCCATCCCAATCCCGCTCATCCGTGGTACGCCCAGTGCCCGTGAACTGGGAAATCAGCTACGGCGACCAGACTGCGGAGCTTGCCGATTCCGGCTACTACCGCACGGCAACCGTCCCCCATGAAGTGAGCCAGATAACGTTGGCGCCAACCGAGCCCTTCAACGGCGGCCTCTTGATTCGACCACGCGACGCCAACTCCGGTCAGGACGGTCATCAGGTGAATTTGCGAGGCAGCCATCCCGGCGGCGGACCGGCCGAAACGGTAGTCGCTGTCTTCTTTATCCATATAGGCCAAGACTACGCCTACTGCAGCTATTTCCTTATCAAAGTGTTTCGAAGCCCTCCCACTCGAAACGACGCCACCCTGGACTCCCTGGAGGTTACCGGCGCGGAGCTGTTCCCGTCGTTTCTGTACGATTTCCAGGAATACACCGCCACGGCCAGCCACGACACCGCCACGGCGACCATAAAGGCGGTAGCCAACCAGCCGGACGCGATGGTGGCCTACACGCCGGAGGACGCCGACGCGGGCACAGAGCATTACCAGCGCACGCTGTCCGAGGGCGACAATCCGGTCGCCATCACGGTTACGGCGCCGAATGGAACCACCACCAAGACATACACTGTGACCATCAACCGGGCTATGCTGCCCTCATCCGACGCGACGCTGGGCAGGCTTGAGGTCGCCGGCGCCACCATATCTCCGGCTTTCCAGTCCAGCGTCACGTCGTACTCCTCCACAGTGAGGTCGCACGTCTCTCTGATAACGCTGGAGCTGGAGACGAGCGACGACGGGGCGACCATCGATGTCACTCCCGGCGACGCCAATGACGAGGCGGAGGGTTGGCAGATTCCGGTGGACGTGGGGACGAGCACGGTGGCCATCGCGGTCACGGCGGAGAACGGGACTAGCACGAAGAGCTACACGCTGGCGGTCAACCGCAACTCGCTGGAGATGGAGTCTGCTCCGCTGGGGAGCCTGTCGGTGGAAGGGGCGACGGTGTATCCGGCGTTCAGCGAGGACGTGCTGTCGTACACTGCCGTAGTGGGCAACGACCAGGCCCAGGTGACGGTGAGCGCATCAGGTAAGAACATGGGGTCGACGGTCGCGGTGGATCCGGCGGACGCGGACGCTGAGACCGAAGATCACGAGGTGGCGCTGGAAGAGGGACGAAACGTGATCGCCATCACGGTCACGGCGATGGACGCGACGACGACGCGGGAGTACGCGCTGACGGTGTTCCGCACTCCCGGGGCGGCGACCACCACGGGCTTCGTGCAGGTGGACGCGGGCTGGTGGAACTACTGCGGCCTGCGCGTCGACCATACGATTTCCTGCAGCATCCATACTGGTTACCACCCTATATCTGAACATGTGCCCGACGGCATTTTTGAGAGGATATCGACACACAGAATTTTTGGCTGCGGCCTGCGGGCCGACGGCTCCGATGTATGCTGGAATGGAGAAGGGAGAACATTCAGCCGGACAGGAGTGAAGGCAGGCGACTTCAACATGTCGCCCGAACACGGCGCCGAAATCTGTGCTCTCGACGAGGACGGCGACCTTCGTTGTCGGAAACTCTTGGATTACAATACCTCTCATACTCCTCCTGACGTAACCGTGTCAGGGCCTTTCCAGGCCATCGGGCAGAACCGTTTCGGAGCATGCGCAATCCGGTTGGACGGCAAGGTCCGCTGCTGGGCATACGGACGTGACGGGTTTATACCTATAGACCTGCCCAACGAGTACCGGGATACGAGGTTCAAGTTCATATCTGGGGGTTACACTCAAGCCTGCGGCATCCGCGAGAGTGACAACGCGGCCCTTTGCTGGAGGTGGCGATACAATCAATACCAGTTCCACGCCGAAAATGTCGATAATTCTGCCCTATACGCCCCGCCGGGTGAATACAGCTTTATTGACACCAGCATTTCCTATGGACCAAGTTGCGGCGTCAAAACCGACGGTACGGTCGACTGCTGGTACGGAGAGGGTATTTCGAGTCGCGTGAGCAGCCCACCAGGTGAAACGGACATCGGCTACAAGTCCGTTACCGTAGAGTGGTCGCGGCTCATTTGCGGCCTGCGCAAGGACAATCAGCTGATATGCTGGGACTGGGCCGGCAGGGTAATCGACAACCTGGACGACGACTCTCCCTGGCGCGACAACGCCCAGTTGCTGGGCGTAGACCTTGGTGGGGCGCCGCTTCACCCGAGGTTTGACCGGAATAGTCTCAGCTACGCGGCGTCGGTACCCCAGGAAACGGGATCGGTGACGGTCAAGCCCGTAAGGACTAACTCGCTGCAATTCTACTCCATCTACTCCGACAGGACCGGGGCTGCCGGCGACGACGGGGTGGTCACGCTGGAAAAGGGCGAGAACGTCATCAACATCCACGTCATCTCCTCCGACCGCACCGCCAGCAGCACCTACTCGATTGCCGTGGACACCACTGACGCCAGGGTCGAGCGCGTAGACGTAACGTCCACCAGCACCGGAGGCGTCTACGGAGTCGGAGACGTTATCGACGTCACGGTGGGCTTCACCAACCCGGTGACGGCGACCGGAACGCCGGGGTTCATAATTGGGACCGACGCCGGGCCCCGGACAGCCGCTTACGCGTCCGGCAGCGGTACGAGGAGGCTCGTGTTCCGGTACACCGTCGTGGCGGGGGACCGGGATGCCGACGGCATCTGGATCGGGCACCACGGGCCGCGCCCCGGGCGGCCGGGCGACGTTGGGGTATCGTGGAGCGTGGATGCCAGCAATTCGCTGAAGGCGCCGGACAACAGCGATGCGAATCTGGACTTCTTCCAGCAGCGCGTGTACAAGGGTCATCGGATAGACACTGACTGACGCGCTGGCAAGGCGAGTTGCCTGCCGAGGGCCGAAGGCGATCCTGCTCCACCATTTGGGAGGGAGTAGAAGGTGCCCCAAAGATTCACCCTCACCCCCGTTTCGGGCACGGGGCAGGTTCCAGCTCTTCCCCGTCGATGGGAAAGGGACCGTCTGGCGCGTGCGCGCTTTTGACTTTCACATCCTCACAACGTAAAATCCAAACTGAAATGCCACCTTTGGAGGTTACGCAGCATGGAGAAGATCAAGCTTAGCGTCTACGGAGACTATGCTTGACCCTGGGTCTACAATGCAGCCGTGTGGCTGGATAGGGTCAAGCAGGTGTATGGTGAAAACCTCGACATCACCTGGAAGAACTTTTCGCTGGAACAGATAAACAGCAAGGAAGGCCCGGAGTGGAAGGCCTGGGAGCAGGGCGAGGCTTCCGAGAGGCGCTCGCTGCTGTCGCAGATCGCGGCCGAGGCCGCCCGACGCCAGGGTCCGGAGATGTACGACAAGTTCCACCTGGCGCTGCTGACGGCGCGCCACGCCGGACAGGGTCGTATTCCCCTGAACGAGGAGGAGCCGCTGGTCGATCTGGCCGAGGCCGTCGGCCTCGACGTTGGCCGCTTCCGCGAGGACCTCAAGGACCCCAACCTGGCCGAGATCATCGGCAGGGAGCACGAGGAGGCGTCCGCCGAGGGCATCTTCGGAACCCCCACCTTCATTTTCGAGAACGGCACCTCCGCTTACCTCAAGACCTTCATCCCTCCGGAGTACGACTCCGTGGCTGCCTTCGACAGCTTCATGGCCACGGCCGGCCACAGGGCCTACTTCGGCGAGATTAAGCGCCCGCAGCCGCCCTGGCCCAAGGGCGCGGTCAGCTAACCAGCCGCAACCACCAGGCACGCGGACGTGGACGGGCCGCCGGGCCCTCCCGTCCGCGTGCGCTTTTGCGACGCCGCTCCCACGCGCCCGACGCGGCGCGTCAGGAAGTAGCGCATGCCTTTCGCGGAGTATTCCTCTCCAAGTGCGCTCAGACGAACCGCACGACCTTGACACCCTCGCCCGCAGCCTGGGCATCCCCTTCGAAGACTCGGGGCTGCTGAGGCTCGCCTTCACGCACAGCTCCTACGCGAACGAAAACCCGGGCGTCGGCGGCGTGTCCAACGAGCGCCTCGAGTTTCTGGGCGACGCGCTCGTCGGCCTGGTGGTGGCCGAGCGCGCGTATACCGAGCGCCCTGCGCAGCACGAGGGCGACCTGACCTCGCTGCGGGCCGCGCTGGTGCAGGACGAGACGCTTGCCCGCGTGGCCGGCTCGCTGGACCTGGGTCGCTTCCTGCTGATGGGGCTTGGCGAAGACGCCAGCGGCGGACGCGAGCGCACCTCGAACCTGGCGGCTTTGTTCGAGGCGCTGGCGGGCGCGGTCTTCCTGGATCAGGGGTTCGAGGCTGCACGCGGCTTCACCACTCGCGCTCTCTCTGCCGAAATGGGCGCCATCCCCGACCCCGCGACGCCGAAAAACGCCAAGTCCCTGCTGCAGGAAGCCCTGCAGGCCCAGGGCTTCGAGCCGCCGACATACCGCGTAGTCGGCAAGGAGGGCGCGCACCACGCGCGCACGTTCACCGCGGAGGTGGTGGTGGCCGGCAAGCCGCTGGCCCGGGGCAGCGGCCCGCGCAAGGCCGCCGCCGAACGGGAAGCCGCCCAACATGCGCTCGAGCGGCTTTCCACCATGTCATTCCGAGCGTAGCCGAGGAATCTGGCGGCTCCGTTTGCGGCCAACGCCAGCTCTGGTGACTGGTCTTGCACTACTGCGTTGGTGGCAACAGTTGGGCGACCTGGCTGGCTAGCGCCTTAGATTCCTCGGCAAGCTCGGAATGACACGAAAACAGACCGACGGGGGAGAAATGTAGGCCGGTGAACGCGGCGCCGGACTGCGCGGCGATTGGTGCTATAATTGGCCTGCGCCGGCGGCCCGCCGCCAGTGGAAGCGCCTTAACGTCCAGCCCATAGACAAGAGAGGCTCCCCATGAAAGTCTACCTCGGTGTACCCCGCGGATTCTGCGCCGGCGTCGTCCGAGCTATCGAAATCGTAGAGCTCGCCCTCCAACGATACGGCGCCCCCGTCTACGTGAAGCACCAGATTGTCCACAATCCCTACGTGGTCAGCTCGCTCGAACGCAAGGGCGCGGTGACCGTCGAGGACGTGCATGAGATCCCGGATGGCTCGACGGTGGTGTTCTCGGCCCACGGCTCGCCCCCGGACGACTTTACCAACGCCGCCGCGCGCGGACTGAAGGTCATCGACGCGACTTGTCCCCTGGTGACCAAGGTGCACAACGAGGCCAAGAAGTACGCGGGCGAAGACAGAAAGCTCATCCTCGTCGGGCACCGCGGCCACCAGGAGGTGAAGGGCACGATGGGCCAACACCCCATGTACCTGGTCGACGACAGGGAGGGCGTCCGGCTGCCCGACTGGTCGGACAGCACGCCGGTGACTGTGCTGACGCAGACGACGCTGTCGGTCGACGACACCGAGCGGTCGATAGACGAGATAAGCGAGCGCTTCCCCGACGTCATCGTGCGCAACGACCTGTGCTACGCGACCACGAACCGCCAGACCGCTGTAAAAGAGCTGGCCAAGCTGTCGAATTTGGTGCTGGTGATCGGGGCGGCTAACAGCTCGAACTGCAACCGGCTCCGCGAAGTGGCCGAGGCGAACGGCGCCACGGCCTACCTGCTGAACGGCCCAGAAGAGCTCGACCTCGCGTGGCTGGAGGGCGTCGACAGCGTGGGCATCACCTCGGGCGCCTCCACCCCCGACGAACTGGTGATGGCCGTAATCGACGCGATCGCCCCTGACGAGGTGACCACGATTGCGGGCGCCGACGAGGACGTCAACTTCGTGCTGCCGAGAGAGCTGCGCTAGAGGACGACTGCCTGACCTTGGGCTACACGTCCCCTCACCCCCGTATCTAGCACGGGGCAGGCTCTAACCCTCTCCCGCAATGGGGAGAGGGAACATTGGAATGGCCCCGCTTGGGAGGAAGGTCTTGGCCCCTTGACCACACCAACCCCGCAAAGCGTGAGAGAGCTTCCGCTCGTCGAAATGGAGTCCCTCGCCGCGAGCATGGCCCGGGAAGCCGGCGAGATTCTGGCCGGACACTTTCGCAGCCTGGGCTCCCTCAATATCGAGTTTAAGGACAAGCGGGAGCGCGACCCGGTGACCAACGCCGATACAGAATGCCAGCGCTTTCTGGTGGACGCGATAGCCGAGCGGTTCCCGGACCACGGCATACTGGGCGAGGAGGAGGAGGACAAGGAGCGCGAGAACGCGCCGGCTCCTGACACGATCTGGGTACTGGATCCGCTCGACGGCACCCGCAACTTCCTCAACGGCCTGCCCGTGTATTCCTCCTCCATAGGCGTGCTGCACCAGGGCGCGCCCATAGCCGGCGCAGTGTACATCCCCTGGCCGGGCGAAGGTGGCCTGGTGCTGCGCGCCCACCGGGGTGGCGGGGCGTTCGCGGCGGACGAGCCGATCGGCGTCTATGCCGAGGCCGAGCCGCACGCCAGCCGGCTTGTAACCTTGCCCGCCTACTTTGGCGCCGCCTACGCCTTTCGAGGGCCCATTCGCGGCAAGGTGGGCGAGCTGCGAAACCTGGGCAGCCTCGCCTACGAAATGGCAATGGTGGCTATGGGCGTCACCCAGTACGCGATCACCACCGGGCCGCACTTGTGGGACGTGGCTGGCGGCCTGGCCGTGGCCGCCGAGGCCGGAGCGCACGTGATGCTTGGCCGGCGCGAGCGTCGGCTGCTTGGGCTGGCGCGGGAGACGCGATGGGAACGCGCGGACTCGCTGGTGCCTTCATGGCGCTCCGGCGAGACGACCATGCGGGAGCTGCGCCGCTGGGTGATGCCGGTGGCGGTCGGCAACCCCGCGCTGATTGGGCAGGTCACGGCCAATCTGCGCACGCGCCCCGCGACCGCGCTGCGGATGCGGCGGTGGTGGCGCCGCCGGGGCGGGTAGGGGACAGAGGAGCGGCGTAATCCAGGCTGTTAGCGGTGACGGAAGCGGTGGCAGATTCTAGCCGCGCAAGCCGCGTGCTGATGTCGTCAATGCGCTCTATGTGATAGGTGTTACTTCTAAGGTCTCTGGCGTAGGCTCCTGGAGACTCATACCCGAACCGCAGCCAGCCAATCCCACAATGCAGAGGCGTAGTAGCCGTGGTATGAGCCGACCAGATTGAATAGGACGCCCACTTGGGATTCGCCTGAATCACTGTTGATGCCAAGGCTTTCCCCAGGTGGTTTGGGATTGTCAACGTAGCTCTGAATCAGCATGTTGTGGTCAGACAGCTTGAAGGCGTCGCGCACGAGGGGATTGGACTTCGCCTCGCTTTCGATGTCGTCAGTTATCGGTTGGTCAAATAGGACTATGAACAGATTCATGGTCAAGAGTCCGTGCCAGCTTGCTAGTACCGGTTCCAGCTGGTTTTGCCATAGGTGATGCTGCCCCGCCCCTGGGTTCCCGCTTTCGCGGGAATGACGGATAGGGAAATATGTCCAGCATATTCAGATTGACCCGGCGCTAGTACCGTTCCAATCTGAGTTTGCTAGAACTTGCTCCCTTGCAGTTGCCTCGGCGGAAGCGGGGATTCAAAGAAGCTGGTGGTTGCATATCCATCAAAGACATCTGGAAGTGGTACTAGCCGTCTTCTCCAGCGATCACAAGGGTAGCACCAAAGAAGGTCGACAGCAGGTCGTCTATTTGCGCAACGACTTCTCGGCGTGGGCGGTCCGTTGGATCGTAAGTCCTTAGTTCATTCTCGCCTTGAGCATCGGATTCTACCTCTGCCATGACGCTCTTCAGCTTCCGAAACAACTCACGAAAGTACTCGTCATTGATCAAACTATAGTTGGGCCGAGACTGCACATAGAGGTCAGCGATATCCCGCCCGAACACGGAGTCATGATGAGGTGTCGGTTCTGAGTGTTCTATGAAACTGCGACTCCCACGTTGAAATGTAATGTAATGTTGGTCGTCGTCACAAATTCGCTTGCAACTCTTAAGCGGAATCAACCTCGACACACCAACGACGTCCCTCTTCAAGAAATGCTCATTGAACTCTCTTGAGCTGCTGACTTCGGGCACCACGTAGTATGTGTGGGAATGTCGATCGGCGAGTGCCTTAAGAAACACATGCTGACGACTTGCATTCGCGCGATGCAGTGCGAAGCGGTAATAGGCGTCGGAATAGATGCCATTGCGTATGTAGGACGCGTTACTCCGATAGAGGTAGTCGCTTAGCTTGAATTGGTAGTAGTAATCCGCTCCACTAGTTGGTAGCTTCGCGTCCCATCCCAGGGTACTTTCCTGGTAGAGGCTTGGCAATGTGGGCGCGACTTTCAGGCCAAGCCAGTTCTTTGTTGTCTGTTCGTGCAAGAACGCAAACCCGAATGTGAATTCTGAAATCCCAAGAGCGACCATAACTGCCCATTCCCCTTCTGTTGCCAACCGCGGCACTGGTGTAGGCAGGTACCATACGAGCACTGATCTTGAGGCTGCCCCAGCGTCGGCGATGAGTGGTCAGCTGGAAATGTTTGACTGTCGCCGGTCAGAGATCATGCCCACCTAATTGTTCAACGAAAATGTCAGTTACGTTTCGTTTGTAACACTCTTCATTACACGGTAGAACGTTGAGCCTGATGGCATTGCCCACCTAGTACCGGTTCTAGTTAGTTTTGCCATTGGTGATGCTGCCCCCGCCCCTGGATCCCCGCTTTCGCGGGAATGACTGATCGGGAAACATGTCTAGCATATTCAGATTGACCCAGTACTAGCGTATCTGCAGCGTGGTTACGCGTAGCTCGGCCGGCAGGTTGGTGGCGGTGATGTTCAGCCGTGGCTGGGGCGCCAGCCCGGTGATGCCGAACTCGCTGAGAAACCTGTCCAGAGGCTCCAGCTCCACGTTCACGCCGTCGTACCTGTAGTGAAGCGGCACCAGAATGCGCGGCTCGATAGTGCGCGCGAGCTGGGCGATGCGGGCGGCGTCCAGGGTGCACACGCCGCCCGCGGGTGCGAACAGCACGTCGACCTGGCTGAGTTCGTTCACTTCCGACGGCGACGGGTTGGCGCTCAGGTCGCCAAGATGGCACAGCGTCAGCCCCTCGGCCCGGTAGGTGTACACTGTGTTAACCTGCCGCTCGCCCTCGTACTCGCGGCCGCGTGTACCGAAGCCGCTGATGTAGAAGTTGGCCACCTCGTACTCCCCCGGACCTTTGATGACCCTGGGGTCGCCGACGATGGCGGCAGCGTTCGAGTGGTGCGGGTGCGAGTTGGTCACCGTGACCACGTCCGCCTCTCGCTGTCCCATCGAAAGACCCAGCGTGTCGGCGTAGGGGTCGGTTATCAGGGTCACCTGCGTACCCTTGATCTGCAGGGCCGAATGGCCGAGCCAGGTTATCTCCATATTTCTCCCGTGGCCTAGTCCTCCTGGAGGCTCTTGATCATCCACCGCAGGCGCTCTTCGTCCTCGGGGGCGCGCACGGGGATGGAGAAGCTGAACGAGGTGTCGAACTCCCCGAACCGCTCCTTGATCTGGTCCACGATGCCGTCGTAGTGGCCGATTACGGCGAACTCGCCCAGCATGTCGTCGGTTATTTCCGCGCCCATCTCGCCCCAGCGGTTGTCCACCGACATGCGGTAAAGCTTCTGCGCCGTGTCGTTCCAGCCGTGGGTGTTCATGACGGGAGCGTAGGCGCGGGTGGAGGCGTAGAACGCGATCTGGCCGCGCGCGCGCTCGATGTTCGCGGAAATCTCCTCCTCGGTCGCGCCGGTGACCACGAAGCCGCCGCCGCTTATGTCGAGGTCGTCCAGCGTGCGCCCCGCCTTCTGCGCCCCGCGCTCCAGGTTGGGCAGAATCACCTCGCGGGTGTGCTTGGGCGTGTTGAAGCCGTGCAGGAACACGCCGTCCGCGACCTCGCCGGCCACTCGCATCATGTAGGTGTTCACGGCGGCCAGGCACACCTTGATGTCCGGGTGCTCTATAGGCCCGGGGCTGAAGTTGGGCGGCATCAGGTTGAAGTTGTAGCTCTCGCTCTGGTAATCGAGCTTTGTGCCGTTCTGCCAGGAGTCCCATATGGCCCGCAGGGCAAGCACGTATTCCCTCATGCGCCGCGCCGGCGGCGACCACGGCATGTTGAACCGCCTAACCACGTGACCCCGCACCTGGCTGCCCAGGCCTAGCACGAATCTGCCGTCGGACTGCGCCTGCAGGTCCCAGGAGGTGTAGGCGGTGTCCATGGGGCTGCGGGCGAATGCCAGCGCGATGGATGTCCGCAGCTCAACCCGCTCGGTGTGCTCGGCGGCGAGCGTCACGGGCAGAAAGGGGTTGTGCTGCGTCTCGCTGGAGCTGAAGTAGTCGTATCCGAGGTCTTCCGCCCGCCGCGCCGCCGCGGGCACTTCCGCGAGGGAGCCTGCTTCTCTTCCTGAACCTACCTTCACTTGCCAGCCTCCGTTCTCTGGGTTCGATGTCGTCAATTCTAACATAGGGGGTTAACCCCTAGAACCCCTGTAGACGGGGGGTGACCGGAATGGCATGGGAGGCTGCGCTCGGAGTGAAAGGGTGCTGGGGCGGCCTGCCGCGAAAATCCGCTATAATGCCAACAGCTACCCACAGGTTGGAACACACAACAAAGCGAAGGACGGTCCAGACAATGAGCGGCACGGATAGCGAAATCGGCCTCTTCGAGGCCATGTACACCCAGCGCGCGATTCGACACTACACCCAGGAGCCGGTGCCCGACGAGATGGTCCGAAAACTCATCGAGGCGGCGTCCAAAGCGCCCAGCGGCGCGAACAGCCAACGCTGGCACTTTCTGGTGATTCGCGACGCCGACACCAAGCGCCGCATCGGCGAGTACTACTGGCAGTCGTGGGAGCGCGCCTACGGCAACCAGGCGGACACCTCGCCCGACATCCAGACGAACGTCAGGTCGTCCGCGACGCACCTGGCGGAGACGATGGCCGACGCGCCCGTGCTGATTATGGCCTGCATCGAGCACGACGGCTCGCCCGGCACTATGTCGCGCGGCTCGTCCATCTACCCCGCCGTGCAGAACCTGCTGCTCGCCGCGCGGGGCCTGGGTCTGGGCAGCGTGATAACCACGCTGCACAAGCGCTACGAAAACGAGATCAAGGCCATTCTGGACATACCGGACAACGTGGAAACGGCCGCGCTGCTGCCTATCGGCTTCCCGCAGGAGGGCGTGCGCTACGGCCCGACCCGCCGCGCGCCGGTGGACCAGATTACAAGCTGGGGACGCTGGGGCGGCGCCCCCTCCGCCTGACCCACCGCCGCGCATACGAATGCCCGTTTACCACGCAGAGGGAGTTGAGCACTTGGCCTACGAATTCATTAGCTACGAAAAGAAGGGGCGCATAGCCTACGTGACCATCCGGCGGCCCGAGCGCCTGAACGCGCTGCATCCCTACGCCAACGCGGAGCTGCTGGACGCCTTCACCGGCTTTCGAGACGATCCGGACGCCTGGGTCGCGATACTCACCGGCACGGGCGAGCGCGCCTTCAGCGCCGGCAACGACCTGGTGTACACGGCGCAGCACGGCGGCGCGCGGCCCGGCCCGAGAGCGCCGTTCGGTGGCATAACCACCGGGTTCGAGTGCTGGAAGCCCATAATCGCCGCGGTGAACGGCTACGCGCTGGGTGGTGGCCTGGAGCTCGCCATGGCGTGCGACATCATCATCGCCGCCGAGCACGCCGAGCTTGGGCTGCCCGAGCCGCGCGTTGGCCTCTTCGCTGGCGCGGGCGGCGTCCATCGCTTGCCCCGCCACGTGCCGCACAAGGTGGCCATGGGGATGCTGCTGACCGCGAGGCGCATCTCCGCGCGGGAGGCGTACCGCATCGGCCTGGTGAACGAGGTAGTTCCTCTGGACGAGCTCATGCCCACGGCCGAGCGCTGGGCCGAGGAGATACTGGAGTCCGCGCCGCTGAGCATCAGGGCCAGCAAGCAGATGGCGATAACCGGCCTGGACCTGCCTTTCGACGTGGCGTTCAATCTCAACTACACCGAAACGCTAAAGTCCGTCGAGTCGGCGGACCGCATCGAAGGCCCCAAGGCGTTCGCCGAAAAGCGAACGCCGAACTGGACCGGCGCGTAGAGAGAAGTTTTCAGTAGTCAGTGGTCAGTCTGCTGATTCAGGCGCTTGACTCCGCTGAGGGAGAGTAGGCGAGTCTGTAGGGGCGGGTTTCAAACCCGCCCGCGGTTCGCACGAGACCACACCAGAAAGGACACAAGATGCCACAGTCCAACGCGGTCGCCCTGCCCAACAACGTGCGGCCCACGCGGTACAACCTGACGCTGACGCCCGACCTGGACGCCTTCACCTTCGCGGGGCAGGTGTCGATAGACGTCGAGATTCTGGAGCCGACGTCGAGCGTCGTGCTCAACTCCGCCGACATAGCCGTTGAGTCTTGCTCGCTGACCCTTGCCGACGGGAGCGAACGCTCCGTCGCGGGCATCGAGTACGACGAGGGCGAAGAGACCGTCGCGTTCGACTTCGGCGCGGAGCTTCCGGCGGGCTCGGCCCGGCTGGACATAGCCTTCACGGGCGAACTGAACGACCGGCTGCGCGGCTTCTACCGCAGCGGCTACACCGGCGCGGACGGCCGCGAGCGCATGATGGCGACCACGCAGTTCGAGCCTACCGACGCCCGCCGCGCCTTCCCATGCTGGGACGAGCCTTCGCTCAAGGCCACCTTCGAGGTCACCCTAAGGGTGCCGTCCGACCTCGTGGCGATCTCCAACATGCCCATCGCGAGCGAACAGCCCGAAGACAGCGGTGTCAAGAGCGTGCGCTTCGCCGAAACGCCCATCATGTCCACCTACCTGCTTGCCTTCGTGGTGGGCGACCTCAAGTCCGTCGAGCGCCGCGCGGACAGCGGCACGCTCATTCGCGTTTGGGCCACTAGCGGCAAGGAGGAGCAGGGTCTCTACGCGCTGGAGACGTCCATAAAGCTGCTCGACTACTTCAACGACTACTTCGGCATTCCCTTCCCGCTGCCCAAGCTCGACCACCTCGCCATACCCGACTTCGCCGCCGGCGCGATGGAAAACTGGGGCGCGATCACCTACCGCGAAGTGGCCCTCCTCGTCGACGAGCAGAACAGCTCGACGCTCACCCGTCAGATAGTGGCGGCCATAATCTCCCACGAGATGGCGCACATGTGGTTCGGCGACCTGGTGACGATGGCCTGGTGGAACGACCTCTGGCTGAATGAGAGCTTCGCCTCGTGGATGGGGGACAAGGCCGTCGACAGCCTGTTCCCGGAATGGGAGATGTGGACGCAGTTCGTCACGTCCGACACGAACACCGCCCTGAGCCTGGACGGCCTGAAGAGCTCGCACCCGATTGAGCAGGAGGTGAACAACGCCGCCGAGATAGGCGAGCTCTTCGACGCTATCAGCTACAGCAAGGGAGGTTCCATTCTGCGGATGCTGGAGCACTTCCTGGGCGCGGACACCTTCCAGCGCGGCCTCCACGACTACCTCACCAGCCACGCCTACGCCAACGCGCGCACCGCGGACCTGTGGAGCGCGCTCGCCGACGCCTCCGGCCAGCCGGTCGCGGAGATCATGGATAGCTGGGTGAAGCAGACGGGCTACCCCGCGCTGGACGTCGCCATCGACCGCCAGGACGACAGCGTGGAGGTGCGCCTCGCGCAGCGCCGGTTCGTATACGAGGACATCGAGAGCGGACCGCAGGACGACCCCACGCTTTGGCACGTCCCCTTCAGCGTGCGGAGCGCGTCCGTCGCCGAGCCGGTCACCGAGCTGGTGTCGGAGTCCGAGGCCGCGGTGCGGCTCACGACCGAATCGCCCGAAGAGTGGGTGAAGGTGAACCCCTCGCAGACGGGGTTCTACCGAGTGAAGTACCAGCGCGAGGAGCTTGAGCGCCTCATCGCCCCGATTCGGGACCTGGAGCTTCCGGCTATCGACCGGCTGGGCGTGCAGAACGACGCCTACGCCCTCGCCCGCGCGGGCCACGTGCCGGCCACGGACTTTCTGCGCGTCGCCGAGGCCTACGCGAACGAAACGGACGCCTCGGTGTGCGCGGACCTGGCGTCGAACCTCGGCGGCATAGACCGGCTGCTGTGGGACGCGCCGTACTACGACAGGTTCCGGGAATTCGCGCTGGGCATATTCCGGCCCATCGGCGCCGGCGTGGGCTGGGACGAGTCCGACGGCGAGGGGCCGCGCACGCCGCTGCTGCGCAGCACCGCGTTGGGGCAGCTCGGCGGCTACGGCGACGAGGCGACGCTGCGCGAGGCGACGCGCCGATTGGGGCTGTACGTCGACGACCCGGCCAACGTGCGGCCCGACATCCGGTCGATCGTCTTCTCGATGGCCGCCAGGCAGGGCGACGGCGCCACCTACGAATCGCTGTGGGAGCTGGAGCGCAACGCGCCCTCCCAGGAGGAGCAGGTGCGCCTGCTCGCGGCGCTGACGCAGTTCGAGCAGCCGGCGCTGGTGCGCGACGCGCTGGAGCGCTCGCTGGGCGACGAGGTGCGAACGCAGGACACCATCACCATGGTGGTGCGGGCGTCCGGCACGCGGGTAGGCCGCGACCTGACTTGGGAGTTCGTCAAGGACAACTGGGGCGAGTTCGATCGGCGCTACGGCGAGGGCGGCTTCCAGATAATGCGGCTGGTGTCCATAACTTCTGGGTTCACCACGCCCGAACGCCTGGAGGACGTGGTGCGCTTCTTCCGCGACAACCCCACGCCCTCGGCGGACATGAGCATACGCCAGTCGCTCGAGCGGGTGCGGCTCAACATAGCGTGGCTGGAGCGCAACGCCGCCGAGTTGGCAGGGTACTTCGGGGGGTAGGGTTACTCACTCCTCAGAGATTTCAGAAGTCGGTCAAGTAGGTATTCAACGGGGTCGACGTCCCGAAACGGCGACGGCTTCTTGAACCCGTCTTCTATTTCGGTAACCGTGAATGACCCGGAAGGCTCTCTCCCAAACTCCCCAATGAGGCTGTCATAGACCCAAAGGGCGCCGGAGTGCAGACCGCCAAAGCGCATGACTGCGGCAGGGGTATCTCCAGTTCCCAAGTAGACGTGCACACGATCCCTGAGGACGAACAGATTCGCGGTGGCGTCTTCGCCGAGGGCCACCTCGTATCTCCTTCCAGTTCCTTCAACAGCGGCTTCGGACAATGCTTCCGTCGAGGGCAGAGTTTGCAGTAGTGCCATTTCTCAGCCTCCTTGAGGCAATTGTAGCAGGCTACGAATCTGGGCTCACATAGCCCTAATAGCCCTAATGGGAAGGGACTGGACCTTGTGGTCGCATTTGAAGGCGAATATTGTCCGCAATGCTAATGACAGCTTGCTTTATTTGTTCATATCCGTGCTCCCCCGGTGAGAACTCTGGGGGAACTGTCACATGGGTCCGGCGGCCGTAGCCGAGAGCCCATGCCTTGCTAGCGTCATTTCCGAGAATGCCTATCACATAGCCGCCCCTGTCCGCGAGGAGTGACATACATGGGATGTCGGTTGGGCCGTCGCCGACGTAGACCATGTTTTTGAATGGTACGGGCCGTTCCTCTTCGTTCATGGGTACATTTACGACGTACGGCTGGTTGGAGTATTCCATGCCGACCCTACCTTTGTTGACGAGGAAGAGAAAGCGGGTCTTGTCTGTGAAGGAAATGACATTCTTCATGTAGCGAATCTTTCCTGTTTCGTCGTACGCAAAATCGCAAGCCCAAATGCGATGGGCAACTCTAGACAACACGCTTGCTCTCAGCATGTCCCCGATTCCAGCGGAAATGACGTAGGACTCGACTCGGATGCCAATGTCTCTGAACCTCGGCTCGTCTTGAATCTCTTCCCGGAGAGCAATAAGACCATCGGGAACGCCGGAATAGAAATCCAGTTGCCCACCAATCTCGGCCAGCTTTTCGGAGGTCAGTCCCTCCAGAGGCTGTCCCTCTCTCGACAGATCCAGCATCTTTTGCAGGTAGGCCAAATGCTCGTCCCATCCTGCCTTTACGAGTGGTTGGACCTGACCTTGCCAGAACCAATCGAGATCCACGTTGAAATGCTCCAGCAACTGATTAGTAGTGTCTGGAGCCAACGTGCCGTCGCAGTCAGCGATTACAGCAATTGTAGTTTGCGGCATTCTTGTGGATCTCGGTTCTGGCAGTTCGGAGTGTCAAGCTACCGCCATTTGCGCTAGCTCAAATGGCCCCTTACTTCCCCTCGTACACCTCTTCCACCAGGCGGCTGTCCTGTAGCGCCAGGTACTGGGCTTTGCTCATATTCGGAGGACTCTTGGCGAGCGTCTCCTTGCCGCGTTCGGCGTCGCCGTAGAGCAGGTCTATCACCGCCATCGCCATCGCCTTAGCCGGATTGATCACCGCCTGCTCATAGTCCTGCACCACGTAGTCGGTACCATGGCCGGTCCCGGTGGCCGCGCGCGTGTACGGGTGCACTGCCGGCATAATCTGGCTCAGGTCGCCCATGTCGGTGGAGCCGCCCCGGTTCAGGTCCGGCGGATGCACGCCAACCTCGCGCTCGCCCACCAGCTCCTCGGCGTTGGCCTTGAATACATCCATCAGGTCGTCGTTATTCACCATCGGCAGGTAGCCCGGTATGGACGCTATCTCCACCGTCGCGCCCATGGCCAGCGCGCCGGCGCGCAAGCAGCGGTCCATCTTCATGTTTGCGTCCGCGATCACCTCGGCGTTCCTGCCGCGCACCCGGCCCTCGTACCGCACGTCCGCGGGGATGGAGTTTACGGCCACGCCGCCGTGTGTGAGTATGCCGTGAAGCCGAATCGTGTCCTCGTTGCGCAGCGTCTCCCTTTGCGAGTTCAGCGCGTTCAGCGCCAGCATCGCGGCCTGCAGGGCGTTCACGCCCAGCTCGGGCGAGCCGCCCGCGTGGGCCGCTTTGCCCACGAACCTTATGTACTTCACCACGTGGCCGTTGCTCGTGCCGCCGATGGCGAACTTGGTGCGCTCGTTCGACGAGGCCGTGTGCACCATCATCGCCATGTCCACGTCGTCGAAGGCGCCCAGGCGTATGAACTCCTGCTTGCCCGCCATCAGTCCCAGCTTGCCCTCCTTGTGCAGGTTCCAGCGGTACTCGACGTCGATGAACTCCTCGGCCGGCACGGCGATGAGGGCAACGTTGCCGGCGAGCGATTCGAGCACCTCGGGCACCATCAGGCCCACGGCGGCACCCATCATCATGCCTATCTGGCAGTGGTGGCCGCAGGCGTGCGCCGCGCCCGTCTCCGGGTCGGCGTGCGCGTGGTCGAGCACCCGCAGCGAGTCGAGCTCGCCGATGACCGCGACGGTCGGCCCGGGCCTGCCGCCGGCCAGGACGCCCTTTATGCCGGTCAGCGCGATGCCGGTCTGGTGGGCTATGCCAAGCTCGCTCAGCCTTTCGCTCACCAGTGCGGCGGTCTTGAACTCGTGGAACCCCGGCTCCGGGTTGTCCAGGATCGTCTTGGAGATGTTGACGAGCCAGTCGCTACGCTCGTCGATCGCCGCCTGCACCTTTAGCTTCAGCTCCTCTTTGGTCGGCATTTCGCCCTCCCGATGGCCGCGGTCGCGCGGGGATTGTGTGGGTTGTTCCTGTTTGCTTTCGGCATTCGCGGGGATGGCGGCGCTTCACCCTCACCCTGACCCTCTCCCTCAAAGGAGAGGGGACTGGCAGCCCGTGCCTGAGTCTCTACCGCGCGTAGGTCACCTCGCTGTGCATGCTTCTCATTACGGACAGGTACTCCGACTTGGACATCGGGGCACGGTATCGCTCCTTGATCTCGCCGGCGTTGCGCGCGCCGTCCGCCAGCAGATCGACTACGGTGCAGGCCATCGCCTTGGCGGCAGTGAGCACGCCTAGCTCGTAGTCCTGCACCACGTAGTCGTCGCCGTGGCCGTTGCCGGAGGCCGCGACGACGTAGGGGTGGATTATCGGCATGAGCTGGGATACGTCGCCCATGTCGGTGGAGCCGGTGCGATGCTGAAGCCGAACGATGTTCTCTTCGCCCACGAGACCGGCGGCGTTGGCGCGGTAAAGCTGGAGCATGGTCTCGTCGTTCTGTATTGGCATGTAGCCGGGCAGGGTGGTTATGTCGACGCTGCCGCCCACGGCCATCGCCCCCGCGCGCAGTGCGCGGTCCACCTTTTCGCTGGCGGCGAGGAAAGCCTCGACGGACCTGCCGCGCACGAAAGTCTCCATTCGCACGTCGGCGGGAACGGAGTTCACCGACGCGCCGCCGCGTGTGATGATGGGGTGAATGCGTATCGTGTCGTAGTCGCGGTAGGTCTCGCGCTGGGCGTGGATCGCGTTCAGCGCGATCATCGCGGCGTTCAGGGCGTTCACCCCTGCGTGGGGCGCGCCGCCTGCGTGTGAAGCGCGCCCGTTGAACTGGATGCGCTTGGCGACGATGCCGTTGTTGGTGCCGCCGATGGCGATCTTGCCCTCGTCGCGGTTGCTGGACGTGTGGGTCATCATCGCGAGGTCAACGTCGTCGAGCGCGCCGAGCCGGATGAACTCCGGCTTGCCCCCCAGAAACTCCAGCTTGCCCTCTCTGCGCAGATCGTCCCTGTACTCGATCTCGATGTACTCCTCGGCGGGAACGGCTATCAGCGCGACGCGCCCGGCGAGATCGTCCATCACGCCGGAGCCGGTCAGCCCGGCGGC
The DNA here is from genome assembly GCA_965226695.1 of Dehalococcoidia bacterium. GTDB lineage: Bacteria > Chloroflexota > Dehalococcoidia > Lucifugimonadales > CATOSD01 > CATOSD01. The sequence continues at coordinate 204,722 of OZ245405.1, read as the reverse complement.
GACGGCCAGCATCATGCCTATCTGGCAGTGGTGGCCGCAGGCGTGCGCGGCGGTCGTCTCGGGGTCGGCGTGGGGGTGGCCCAGCACCTTGAGGGAGTCGAGCTCTCCCATGACCGCTACGGTGGGGCCGGAGGCGCCGCCCCGCAGCATGCCCTTGAGCCCGGTGATGCCGATGCCGTCCTCGTAGGGTATGCCCATCGACTGGAAGTTTTCGGCCACGGTCCTGGCGGTCTTTACCTCGCGAAAGCCCGGCTCGGGGTTGTTGAGAATGGTCTTGGTGGTTGTAATAAGCTGCTGGCCCTGGCGGTCGATTTCGGCTTCCACCCTGGCCTTGAGCTCTTGTGTGGTGGGCATGGCGGCTCCTGGAAAATGTCGCTTGCTCTTCAGTGGGGACGGAGCGATTCTAGCAAAGCGCGCCCGCGCCCGCCAGTGGCCGGGGGCGGCTAGGGTAGGGCCATTCCAAAGTCCCCTCTCCCCTTCGTGGGAGAGGGTGTTAGGGTGAGGGGGCGCCGGAGCCGCTCGGCTCTATCACCCCCATCCTAACCTTCCCCCATCAAGAGGGAAGGGACTTTGGAAGTGCCGGGAGTGGCAAGGTCTGCGGTTCGCGAACCGCCCGCGGTCCAACGCCGCGCCGCGCCCTACGAGTCGCCGGCCACGGGCGTCGGCTCGCCGAGGGCGAGGTCCTGGCTGGGCGCCGCCCTCGAGGCCAGCTCGCGGACCAGCGACAGATAGTCGGCCAGCACCCGCGACGTGAGGAATCTCTCGCGAACCGACTCCCGCGCCGCCCGGCCCATGCGGCGCGTCTCCTCCGGGTCCCGCAGCAGCTCCACGGCCCGCCCCGCGCACTCCGACGGCGAGTCCACCAGGTAGCCGGTGCGCCCGTCTGCTATCTGCGTGCGTATGCCGCCGCAGTTGCCGCCTATCACTGGCGAGCCCTTCCACATGGCCTCGGTCACGGTCAGGCCGAAGCCCTCCCGCAGCGACTTCTGGATCACTACGTCGGCGCCCTGCTGCACCGCGCCGACCTCAAGCGCCCCGGCCTCGGCGGGGTCGGAGTAGAGATGCACGTCAGGATCGCCGCCGGCGTGGGCGCGCACCGTCTCCAGCACGTCGAACGCCTCCGGATCGTCCTTTGCCTCGATCACGCCGAGGAGCGCAAGCTGAACGTCCGGCACGCTCTCCTTGGCCTCCCGGTAGGCGTCGATCACTCCCCAGGGGTCCTTCCAGTAGTCGAACCGCGACACTTGCGCCATCAGAGGACGCCCGGTGTCCAGACCCATAGCGGCCAGCGTGCGCCGCACGTCCGCATCGGGGCGCGGCGTGTTCTTGGGCAGCAGCGGGTCGATGGCGGGCGGGATCACGCGCACGGCGGCGGGGTCGAGGTCGGGCACGGCGTAGTGCGGCAGAGAGACCACGACGCGGTGCGCCTGCCGCATAAAGGGCACGAGCTGCTCGATGACGGGCCTGTTGGGCAGCGTCGTGTCGATGTGGCACACCCAGATGATCCTGGCGTCGGACGGCAGCAGCGCCGCCAGGGGCAGCGTCTGCGGGTCGTGCAGCACCCAGACGTCCGGCGCGACGCCCTGCGCCGCGATCTGACGCGCCACGTTCTCGTTGTGGGCGACGTAGCGGTCCAGTTCGCCCTGGGTAAGCTCGCCCTCCGCTCCCTGCAGCAGGTTGTGGAGACGCTTGGTGATTTCGAAGAAGTCGTCGGTGCCCCGGATGACCATCCAGTCGGTCGCGGGACCGCAATCGGTCATGAGCGGCGCAAGACTCTTCAACACCTCTGCCACTCCGCCGCCCACCGCGGTGGAGTTGACGTGGATGACGCGGGCGTCCCTGAGCGCGCCGCCGGCCTCAGCCGCCAGGGCAAGCTGATCGGCCGGAGCGTAGGGCGCCAGGCTCCGCACACTCTTGGCGGTCGTCTGCACGAAATCGAATGACAATTCGGGTCTCCTTGAGCGAATGTGTGTTTGACGGGCGGGCGCTACCGGCCGCCGGCGTGAGCATGCCGCATATCAGGCTGACGCATGGGAAGATACCGGGCCAAGCCAGATTGTGTCCAACTTATGGAAATCGGACGACGATTCGCCGCTAGCGTCTTAGCACGATTGGCACCGTTGCGCGGGGCGTCTTTCGGAACATTTGCATCGTGTCTCGATGTTTTTGCCCTGTGGACACCCAGAGTTGGTGTGATACTTATTGTCCGACTCGTGGAGAGCAGAGTGATATTGGCTCACATTACGCACTTTCGACAACTCCTCTCGCAGTTGGGATTGATCGCTTATCGCAACTTTTACTTATGCCTCAGTGGTGAATCCTTCTCAATGCCCGCCAAGAAACCCCTGCAAATGAGGTAGTCGAGAATGCGCGCGGCGTTCTCTGCCACGGAGCGGCGGACGGTGTCGAGCTCGACCTCAGGATGCGCGGGCGGCTCGTAGGGGTCGTCTATTCCGGTAAAGCCTGTGATCTCGCCGCGACGGGCTTTTTCGTACATCCCCTTGACGTCCCGCGCCTCGCACACGCTGAGCGGGGTGTTCACGTACACCTCGACGAAATTGCCGTCGCTCACCATTCGCCGCACCTCGTCGCGCACCGCCTCATAGGGGCTTATGAGGGCGCACACGACCACGCCACCGTGGCGTACGATTTCGGAAGCGACGAATCCGACGCGGCGCACGTTGACGTCGCGATGCTCTTTGCTGAATCCGAGCTCTGCGGAAAGGTGTTGGCGAATCACGTCGCCGTCGAACAGGCTCACCCGGCGGCCGCGTTCGACAATGAGCGCCGAGAGCGCCTCGGCGGTGGAGGTCTTGCCGGAGCCGCTCAGGCCCGTGAGCCAGACGCACACGCCTCGGGGATTCGAAGGGAGCAACTACTCGCTCTTGTTAGGCAGCACGGCGACCGCCCTCGCGATGACGAGGCGGGTGCCCTCTCCGTTCTGCATGAACACGTCGCACTCCACCTGGCCCTCGCCGTCGACGATGTTCATGTCGGTGACGATGCCGGTCAGTGTCAGCGGCGAGTTGTGCGGCACCACTTGGCGGAACACCACGTCCAGCAGCCGGAGAGTCACGCTGGGCGACCAGCCGGTTATGAGCTGCGACATGATGGCGATGTTCATGGCGCCGGGGACGATGGGGCCGGGCAGCCCCTCGCTCTTCGCCACATCCGCGCTGTTGAAGCGGTTGGGCCCGGTGTCCTGCTGGCGGATCTCGCCGAATACGACGACCTCGTCAGTGGTCACCACGCGCTCGACAGGGCCGATGTCGTCGCCTATCTCAACGTCTTCGTAGTACAGCGCGGTCATCGCCTGCTCCTGTTCCTGCGCACGAAAGACTCCCGCACCAGCGCGACGGTCTCGCCCGTCTGGTTGGCGAGGCTGGTCTCCCACACGGCGAACACCATCTTGCCCGAGCGGCCCGTCTTGGCGTACACCTCTTTGAGCCTCGTGGCCGCCTCGAGGGTGTCGCCCGGTCGGACGGGCAGCAACGACTCGATGGCCTGTCCGGCGAAGAAGGAGAGGTCGCCGAACTTGATCTGCGGGTCGGGCCGCTTGCCGCCGGATATGAAGATGTTGCAGAACGTGGGCGGCGCGATGATGCCGCCGTACCGCGATTGAGCGGCCTGCTCCTCGTCCAGGTAAACCGGGTTCGTCTCGCCGGTGGACCTGGCGAAGTCGACAATCATCTCCTTGGTGACTTCAAACGTGCCCACGGGGTGCTCTACGCCCAGCAGCGAGCGGTCGTATTCGATGTCAGCGTCGGTGGTCATTTATTCACCCTCACCTCAATCCTCTCCCATCGAGGGAGAGGAGGCCAAATTGAGCGTCTATTCGGACAGAATCTATGTTGTCGCTGCCGTCTCTTCCTGTCGGACGGGGCGGTATGCGCCGGCGCGCAGCTCGCGCACGAGGTCGGCCACGTCCGCGATGGGATTCTCGAAGCTGGTCATGCAAGCGCCGATGGCGCTCACGGAGTGGGCGTCGCTGCCGCCAACGGTCCTGTAGCCCATCCGCTCGATAAGCTCCTCGGCGCGCTCCTGCTCTCCGGGCCGGTTGCTGCCGTTGAGGTGCTCGACGACGCTGATGGCGCTGAAGTCGGCGCCGCCGTCGATGAACTCGTACAGGCCGATGCCGAAACGCCCCGGATGGGCGGGCACGGCGATGCCGCCGCACTCGAACGCGGCTTCAACGAGGGTCGGCGCGTCCATCGCGACGTCGGCGAAGTTGACGCGGGACGCCAGCTCCTCGGTTACGCCGTAGACCAGGAAGTGGCCGCAGTTGGTGTCTAGCTCGGAGCCTTTGAGGATGAGCAGGTCGTTGTCGCGTCCGAGCTGCGCGTAGTCCTTGTCGAAGTCGAACTTGCGATGTTCGGTCAGGACGAAGCCGTCGATCCGGTAGCCCTTGCGCCGGATCACGCCCGCCCACTTTACGAACTGCTCCACCGTAGCGCGCGAGTCGTCGGACGAAGTAGAGTGAGAATGAAGGTCAAGGAACATCGGAGAGATGGTATGCGAGCGCGCCGCCGCCGTCAAGCTGGCACTTCTTGAAGTGGGGTAGGGGAGAGATTGCCGGGTTGCCGCAGTTGTAGGGGCGGATTGCAAACCCGGCCTAGTGGTGGGCGCGGTCCAAGGCCGGCGTGGCTGGATGGCCCAGTGCTATCGCATACTAACTTCGCGATCTACTTTAGCAGGCTGCGGAAGAAAGGTAAGGCGCTCAGCCGCAGTGTGTGGCGCCTCAACTGTCTCGGCGGCATTCGGCAAGTGATAGTCCACTTCGAATAATTCGTTCAGAACACGCGATAGGACGGCGTTTATCGTCGGACAGCTTTCGGCCCTGTGTAGACAGCAGAGTTTTTCCGCAGCCTGCTAAAGCCGTTCGAAAGTCAATCGCCAGCCCTGCCAGCTATATGAGACCGGCTACCAAGAGTTTTTCAACACTCTGCTAGCGGGATTGCCGCCGGTAGAGGGGAGTTGTAGGTTACTGAACAAAATACTACTTTGGCTATGTGTGAGGCCAAAGCTTGCTGCCTTCTGGACGCGGCTAGCTCATAGCGCTGGCGGGCCGACTGCAAGAGCAAGTTTGCTTCCACAACCTGTTCCAGACCCGGAGACAATGCGTCGGTGCTTAGGCGTGCGCGTTAGTTATCGCTAGGTTAACCAAAAGCCGCGGCGATGGCTGAGACCCAGCACTTCTGCCAAATATAGTTTTGTGAATCGTAAGCAGGCTATTCAGTCGGTAGGTTCTTTCCCCACCCTTCCCGATACTTTCTGATTTGAACCAGGAATTCAGATCGCCCTCGAATTCTAGTTCTTTGAACACCGAATCGTCGGAGTCCTGTCTCAAGTAGTCGTCAACTACCTCGATGGCAGCATCAAGTACCAATTGGAGGACATCTTGGTTAGTATCTCGAAGTAGGGCGTAAAAGGCCTTAGTTATTCCTTTGGCCGATGTTTGATGACTTCCCCTGATTAGCACGTCTCGCAACAACTCAACAACTACGAAATAGTAGAGAAATCTAGTCTGACGTCGACTTACCTTTACTGACGCTCCTCGTCCAAAGTTGAATTGTTTCGTCATCTCTTGTAGTTGGTATGCTGCGTATAGGTCTCCTGCATCGATCGGTTCAGCCTCAGTTAGACGACGGAAGACTGAACCGTTGGGGAGGAACGGCGCACTCCTGCCAAAGGCGTGGCCAGGTTCACGAAGCCAACCAGCCCCATAGACCTTTATCAAGTCAAAGGCGTTGGCGTGGTCGATGAACTGTCTTGAGCTTGGATGAGACTTTTGGTATGCGCGTTGTGAATCCCATCCACCCCGCTGTATTTCTAAGAAAATGCCATAGCGATCAGCCATACCGCTGGCCCAGTCCCTGAAGTCACTGCGTAGCGCGAGAAAGTCTTGCTCGCGCACGGCAGTCTGGGAATTGGTGTATCGAGTGATGTCGGTGATGCGTGCATTGTCTCCCTTGACAATCTTGGTTACTACGACACCTCGTTCAGCACGAGCGCGCCATTCACTTGTTGCTGTGCTGTTTCCAGTGCCGCCGGCTTCCAGACGTTGGCTCAATACTTCCCAGACGGTCTTAGTAGTTTGGCATCCGTTCACGACGTAGGGGTCAAACAGTGTGCAGGAGTCATCGGTTCTATCAGTTGAGAAATCGGAGACCACAATGGTGATACCATTGTTATAGAGGCCAAAGATCTCCGGGTTGTTCTGAAGGGTTTGGGCAATCCCACGATTAATCTTCCTACGGCCGCCTAAAAATTGACGGACGTTCCTCTCGTATAGTTGATCTAAGTTTCCTGTTTTTGTTCGGTACGATTTCAGAAAGGCATACAAGTCGGTCAAGGGAACAGTGCCAACCCGCAGACCAGAACTGGGATCTACAAAATTTCCTTTAATGGACAAAGAAAGGACAGGCTGGGTCGCTGTGGGTCGGGTCTCCCAGATAGTGTTCAGCGACACGTCCTCTACATCGAACAACCCGCCGACACGTTCTTTCCCCAAAACGCGTAGATCATCCAATACTTGCCGGTCAGACTCCGACATTGCGCGCTCGGTAGCAAACACCAATATAATCCGATCTCTTTCTGATGCCTGCTGCCTAAAGGTATCCAACCGCCCCAAGAGTTGGCGTGCCGCTTCGGATAGGTGGTTGTTTCCGCCAGTGAGGGTGGTGATAACCTTCTGGCCTTCGGTCAAGATCGTTTCCCGTCCCTGAAAGGCAGACCCGTATTTGCTCTGAAATAGATACCAGATGTCGCCGTCGACGGATTGGCCGGCCTGCGCGTTATCATCAACAGCATCGACATCGGATCGGCGCAAATAGGCAATGTCAATGCCTCCATCACCGGAGCCATCGCATATCACTACGTCTTCATCGTCTTCGTTTACGTCCAGCCATTGAGTGACCATCTTGAAGGCGAAGCGCCATCCCTTCTCGAAGGGGGACATTTCCTTTTCCGTGAACTCTCGCAGCCACTCTTCGCAGAACTGTTGAAATGTTATTTCGTTCTGCCCCGGCGGCACTTCTGTTGTCATCACACCTTCTCCTTCTAGTAATCTGCCCTGAGCCCAACTCCGCCTGCCGCTACTACCAGCCCAGGTGAACCGGCTTCGACGAGCTTGATCCTGAGCATCCGACGTCCCAAGATATCAACCTAGTCCAAGATGACAGAATGAGGCTCTCAAGATTATCGATATGATCTTGGTTCATCAGGAATGTAGCAGCCTTCTCCGCAGTGTGACAAGAGGCCTACACACATAGACACTGAGATGCGCCGCCCCCACCCGGTCCGGGCTGAAAGGCGTATGGGGCCGCACACATGGACGAGCAGGGGTAGAATTCTAACCTAGCAGGCTGCGGATAAGCGATATTGTGAGATAGGATACAACCACACCGTAAAGGAGGTGGTCGTATCATGCGAGGAAGACGCGACCCACAGGCAACGATGCTGGCTTTCGTAGACCTTGGAGGAGCGAGTCCCATAGGACCATCCCATCCGCACCATCAAGATAATTGCCGACGAGGCCTTGGAGCGTCTGTCGCCGGAGCACCAAATCTCACTTCGGTCTCACCAATACGTGGCTACTGCTTACTCGGTCAGCTTAGTCCAACCAGCAAGACCCTTTCTTCAGCAACCTGTTAGGGCGCTATCAACCTCGTTGGCAGGCACAAGTACAATTGGCGACTGGGTCACGTAGAAGTTTGGTTCCATCCCTATGATGATGACCGGTCCCCTGCCCCTCAAACATGAGCTTTCCTACAACTACGCACAGCGCAATGATGCCAGCCAATATGGTTGGCCATAGCAAAAACGTCCCAATGCGGTACAGCATCGGGCTTCAACCTCACCTTGACCCTCTCCTGTCGATGGTGCACAGGAGCAGACATTTGGGTATTTGCCAATCCTCTTGAACCCTGAGTACATCCGTGCTATTCTTCCTTTGACGAGGGACAGACCCTGCCAACCCGCGGCCACGAATGGCGCGGTTGGGACCTCCCGCCGACCGGTAACATTTCCGCCTGGTTTTGCTGCATTCGTATTTGAACTTCGTACTCTCCAGGTCTCCTAACCTGCCCTCAACGCCAAGGCTCCCAGCTAGGAAATGAGTCAGAATGGTGCAAAATGGGGCAGATTTAGCGGTTTTCCCCGCCCACAGGTGGCTTACGGTCCCTCTCTCACCTGCCCGGGCCGGCCCTCCCCATACCGCCAACTGAACTGGGGCAGGCTCGCAGTGGATGGTGGAGATGCCCAGTCTTGTTATTGTGCACCAACTGCGGATTGGCAATTTGGCGCAAGATGCTACTACGTTGTGGCAGAAGTGTCCGGCTGGCAAATTGACACGCGCACCTGCCGACGCTAGAATTGGGAACAACACCACAAGGGCGGCATGCGCCCAAATCCGGGCATAGGAGTACCGCAGTGACACAGCAAACTTACATCACCCGCGAGCAGGTCTACGACGCCCTCAAGGACGTTTACGACCCCGAAATCCCCGTGAACGTGGTCGACCTCGGCCTGGTGTACGGCGTGAAGGTCGATGATGGCGACGTCGAGGTGAGGATGACGCTTACGTTCGCCGGCTGCGGCATGGGCCCCTACATCGGCCAGCAGGCCGAGTGGCGCATTGCCGAGCTCGACGGCGTTGAGGACGTCAACGTGGAGCTGGTCTACGACCCGCCCTGGACGCCCGACATGATCACCGAAGACGGTAAGAAGATGCTGGGGCTCGACTAGCGCCCCCTAAATCAAGCAATCGCATCCCCGCAATGGCCTGGCGCGCCACCACCCGTAGCAGCGCGCGCAGCAAAGTGCCATAGCCGACGCCGGCGTAGGGGCGGGTTTCAAACCCGTCCGCCGGCGCCGGATTCACCGTCGCCTCAATCCTCTCCCATCGAGGGAGAGGAGGCCAACGGCGAACAACCGCCCCAAGTTAGGAGAACCCAGCCGATGAACCAGCCACAGGCCGCCCAGGCGCGCGCTCGCATCGAGGCGATGAAGCGCCAGTTCGATCAGCGGCGCGCAATCGCCAACGCCCTGTCGCAGATCAAGTACAAGGTCGGCGTCTACAGCGGCAAGGGCGGCGTCGGCAAGACGACCATCGCCGTCAACCTCGCCGTCACGCTCGCGCAGCAAGGCGCCGCCGTGGGCCTGCTGGACGTGGACATCGACTGCCCCAACGTGGTCCGCGCCATGAAGATCTACGATCCCCCCGAGGTGGGCGAAGACAAGCGCATGATCCCCTCCGAGCGCTTCAACGTCAAGGTGATGTCCATGGGCTTCTTCCAACAGAAGGAAGAGGAGGCCATCATCTGGCGCGGCCCCATGGTCCACAACGCCATCAACCAGTTCCTCCAGAGCACCGACTGGGGCGAACTCGATTACCTCATCATCGACCTGCCCCCCGGCACGTCCGACGCGCCGCTTACGGTTATGCAGACCCTCGACATGGACGGCTTCATCGTGGTCACCACGCCCCAGGAGCTGGCCAAGATAGACGCCATGCGCTCGATCAACATGATACGCACGCTCAAGGTGAACGTGCTCGGCGTGGTCGAGAACTTCTCAGGCGAGATATTCGGCTCGGGCGCCGGCAAGGAGCTGGCCGAGGAAATGGACCTGCGCTTCCTGGGCCGCGTCGAGCTGCGAGCCGACTACCGCGACACCTCCAGGCCGACCGTGTTGTCCAGCAAGGCCGTGCTGCGCGAGTTCGAGCACATAGCCAAAGCGGCCAGGACGGCGCTCGAAGAAGAGGCCTCTTAGACCTCCTCTCCCTTGATGGGCTGACACGTGACGACACGTCCCTTCCCCCTCGATGGGGGAAGGCTGGGATGGGGGTGAAGGGTGAAACTCGGAATGACAACAGTCATCCACGACACCACAGTCGTAACCGGCGAAGAGAACTCCCCCGTCTACCACGGCGCGGCAATCGCCGTGGACGGCAACAGCATCGCGGCCATTGGGCCGACCACGGACGTGCTCGCCCGCTTCCCGAACGCTGAGCGGGTGTCCGGGCGCGGCAAGGCGGTTATGCCCGGCTTCGCGAACTGCCACACCCACTTCACGCTCACCCAGAATCGAGGCATCACCGAGAACAGCTCCTATCGGGAGCAGGCGTCCTACCCGTCGCCGATCAGGTTTCCCCGCAGGCTTCCGCTCAGCTCCGAAGAGCTCACCGTGCTCGCGCAGCTCGGCGCGCTGGAGGCGCTGCGCTGCGGCACCACCGCCGTCATGGAAGTGGCCGCCAACATCGACGTTTACGCCCGCGAGATAGTGGACAGCGGCTTGCGGTTCGTGCTGGCCGAGCAGGCGTCCGACCGCGCCCACGGCGACATCGGCGAGCCGGGCCCGTTCGTGGTCGACCAGGAACTGGCCGAGCACGGTCTGCGGAGCATAGCCGACCTTCACTCCAAGTGGCACGGCGCAGAAGGAGGCCGAGTCAGCGTCGGCGTGGCCGCCTGGGCGCCCGACATGTGCTCGCCCGAGCTGCTGGTGCGGCTGCGCGAGCTGCAGGACAGCCTCGACGCCGTGGCGACCATCCACCTGAACCAGCTCTGGGGCGAGGTCGAGAACGTCAAGGCCAACCGGGGCGGAGCGCTGCCGACCGAGTTCCTGGCGCAGATAGGCTACCTCAACGGCAGGCTCGTCGCCGCCCACTGCCGCTGCATGGCGCCCCAAGAGGAGCGCATCCTCGGTGAGTCCGGCTCGTGGGTGTCCTTCAACTCCGCGATGGCCGCGCGGCGCGGGCTGAGCCCCCACGTGGCCGACCTGGAGGCTGCCGGATGCGGCATCGCCATGGGCACCGACAACATGGCCGAGGACATGGTGGAAGTGTTGCGGACCGGCATGTTCATGGAGCGGGTGCGCCGCTCCGACGGCCGGCTGCCCTCCCCCGAAGAGGCGTACCAGTGGGCCACCGCGAACGGTTACCGCGCCCTGGGCATCCCGGACGGCGGCTCGCTGCGCGTGGGCAACAAGGCCGACCTGATTCTGGTCGACACCCGCCGCGCGCACCTTGTGCCCACCATCCGCGTGGTGTCCACGTTCGTGCACCAGGGGCAGGGCCGGGACGTGGAGGCGGTGATGGTCGACGGGCGCTGGCTGATGCGTGACGGCAAGGTGCTGACGATGGACGAGGATGCCATAGTGCGCGAGGCCGACCTCGTTGGCCGCCGCGCCTGGCGCCGCCTGCTGGACAGCGACCCCGACTTCGTGCTCCCCGACGGCTACGACTTCAACGTAGCCGACCCCGCCTAGCGCCTTCGCGGCACACCGGAACCGAGCGCAGGGAAGACGTGGACGGCTTCGTGTTCTGGATCAAGAACCCGGCCCCGTTCGCCGACACGCTGGACGAGGGTGGTGCCTGCCCTCAGCCTGTCAAAGGGATGGGGGTGACGGCTTCCCACTATCCCATCGATGCGAGACTAGCGCGCTTGCCTCACAAACCAACCTCGACCCGCCCATCCACCCAGCGCACGACGGCTTCCGCAATGCTCACGGCTTCGGCATGGTCTTGTTCTTGGCCATATCCAGCCCCCTACCCGAACCGCGCTATAGCCTCTCGGAAGCCCTTCAGCGATCCCTCCAGCGTGCGGTCGTCCACGCAGTACGAAATGCGGAAGTAGCCGGGCAGCCCGAAGCCGCGTCCAGGCACCACCAGCACGTTGTGCTCCCTGAGGGCGTCCACGAAGTCGATCTCGTTCTCGGCCGGAGAGACCGGGAACATGTAGAACGCCCCCTGCGGCTTGACCGTCTCGTAGCCCATCTCCGTCAGACTCTTGTACAGGAAATCACGCTTGTCCTGATAGATTCCCACGTCGACGGTCACCGACTGCAGATGGGCCACGATGTGCTGCATCAGCGCGGGGGCGTTCACGAACCCAAGCACGCGGTTGGCGAACGCGAAGCCGTCCATCAGCTCGGCGCAGTCCTCGTATTCGGGGTGTGCGGCCACGTAGCCGATTCGCTCGCCGGGCAGGGCGAGGTCCTTGGAGTGCGACGTCGCCGCGATGGCGCGCACGTGGTGGGCGAACACGTGCGGATAGCTCAGCCCGTCGAACAGCAGCTTGCGGTACGGCTCGTCGCTGACCAGGAATATCTCCCTGCCCAGCTCGGCCTCCTTAGCTCGGATGATGTCGCACATCCGGGCCAGCAGCTCGGCGGAGTAGACCACGCCCGTGGGGTTGTTGGGCGAGTTGATGAGCACGATGCGCGTCCTGTCGTTGAAGCTCGCCTCGAACGCGGCGAGGTCGGGCAGAAAGTCGTCGTCCGGCGGCACCACCCGGCAGGACCCGCCGTGATTGTCGGCGTAGTAGTGATACTCCACGAAGTAGGGCGCGAAGATGATCACCTCGTCGCCTGGGTCCAGCAGCGCCTTGAGCACCACGTTCATCGCGCCGCCCGCGCCCACGGTCATCAGCGTGTGGTCGGCGGTGAAGTCCAGCCCCGTCTCCTCGCGCAGCTGGGCGGCCACCGCCGCGCGTGCGTGCGGGTAGCCGGAGTTGGGCATGTAGCGGTGCATTCCCGGCGTCGGGTCGTCGGCGATGCGGCGCAGTTGGTCGAAGAACTCGCGCGGCGGCTCGATGACGGGGTTGCCGAGCGACAGGTCGAACACGTTCTCGTCGCCGTACTCCTGGCGCAGGGCGATGCCGTCCTCGAACATCTTGCGAATCCACGACCCCTGTTCCATGAACTCGCGAACCTTCTTGGCTACCGCCATTGTCGACCCCTTGGTGAGATAGGGCGCGGCGCTCCCGCCGCCGGCAACATTATACATGCTCAGGGGAATCCGGGTTTGGTGGTCCGGGTCATCCTGGCCGTCAACCCATCTCCATGTTGCCGTGCCCGCCCACGACCCTCAGCGCGGGCCCGCGCCGCAGAAGGGCCGATAGCTCTGTATCGACCAATCGGGCACCATGATGGGCGCTCCGGACGGACAGCCCGACCTGCGGAATACGGACGGCCCCGCCAATGGGCAGACAACTTCAGCCGACGACACCTCGCCGCCCGTGCCCCATTCGACCCCTTCGGCCCACCTCGTGGTCATGCCCAGGTCAGGGGGGACTCCGCCCCGCCGAAAGCGTGCTTATCGGAAGAGTTTGAGCACTCCAGGCCTTAGCTACGAATTGGTGGGCAAACGTGGACGGTAGATGGCACCGCCTTCGAGATGTGTCGTGGCAGCCTGTGACTCTTTTCACTGCGATCTTTAGGGAGAGTTCGAGTCTCTTCGGGTGGGCCTTTTTTCACGATAGACAGAACCATCTTCGAGATGTGGTTGGGGGCTTTGTGATCCCTGGCACGAGGATCCTTACCCGGTGTCCGAGCCTCTTCCGGTCGGGAAACGTGGACGGTAGATGGCGCCGTCTTCGAGATGTGGCTGGGAAGATTGTGAGGTACTTTTTCCAACGCTTCGCTCTACAGACGCAATTGAGCAATTGGATGTCCGAGTACATTTGAGGGCAGTTTGGTTTATGACTGCGTCAGAGAACCTTCTTTGGCCAGCCGCATCTCTCAAAAGTTTCGACTTGGCTGCCAATAGGGAAGAACGTGGTGCCCCACTCCAGCCCTCCGTAGCCTAGTTGTTCTTCCTTGGGAGAGAAGAGGCTGTAGGCATAGGCTCCACTGGGAGCGATCACGATTCTTGCTCGAACATTCAATGCTTCGTTTTCCTTTAGACGAATAACAACGAACCTTTCCTTCTCAATGGATACCGTATCCACTATGTCCCCAAGCCTTCCATAGATGTTTCGGATGCACAGCATGGCATACCAACCCGCGCTGGCTATATCCTGTCTAAACTGCTCCTCAATATCCTTCATCTTCATGTCCAAGACATCAATCGCCCTATAGGTCTTTGTTATTTCGTCGGGTGTATTGACGTCTTCCTGCCATACTCTCCCCACTGGGCTCATGGGATAGGTAGGGTCACTAAGCATTTCTTCAAATGACTTGTAAACACGGCCTGTAACAGTCCTTATTGGGATAGAAAGCTCGTCATCTTCGGGAGGCCGTTCATCCCATTCGAATTCCTCTAGCGCGAGTTCTTTTGAAATCTCCAGGTCACTCTCTCCTTCGACCAGGCCTCCTATAGAATTCACAGGATCAGGAATTGAGAGTGACTCTTCTCCCTCTTGGTCACCTTGACCGTTGTGCGTCGACTCGTGGGATTCGTTTTCCTCCGATTCTTGGTTCCAGGTCACGGTCTGTTCCCTGACTGATTCGCGGAGGCCCCCGTCTGAAGATAGCACCTCGCCATCCGGTCCTCTTGCTTCAAATCGCCACTCTTCCCGTTTCGCCGCCCTCTTCCTTGCAGTCATTTGCTTGGCAATAGGCTTCGGTCCTTCACTATTGCCGAGCGGTGACTCAGTTGCCAGATCCGCTCCAGAGGTTAATGGAACGCGGGCGTGGCGAACTAACCCGTGGTCGGTTTGCTTCAGGGCGTCCCTCATCATCCCAGAGATTTGGAGAATGACCGTTTCCTGCTCTGCACCTTCATTCAGGATGGCGAAACGATATTCCTGTTGCGCCGCATACTCTCTACCCTTCACGAAAATTTGAGCAGCGACCCGCTGTTCATTGTTTGTAATGCCTTCAAGGAAATCGTATACGCTGTCAGTGTAGACCACTGGCCCATGCAAGACCCACTGTGCCTTGTGTTTAGTCTTCTCAGTTTCAAGACCTCCCGTCGAGCTGGTCATTGAACCTTCACTCAATTGAGGCCCCAGTTGGTCCGCCACCATGTTCCCCAATGCTTGGGCGAATTTTGCTGGTTGGCCGATCACAGACACATGATCGTAGTATTTAGGCAGCGTCCCACTCCAGGCTTCCCAATCATCTGTTGCCGGCTGGATTGATGTGCAGAAAACCCACCATTCCTTGGCATAGGTGAAGCTCTTGCTCGCTGTGTCCGTGTTAGATTTGGTGTTAGACTCACTGTGTGTGAGTGCGAGTCGCGTACTTGTGTCCAACAGATCAAGAGCCTCGTTTAGTTGGGAAACGGCACGTTGCCTCGTCAACTTGGTTGTTGTCTCCTGAGTAGTTACGACTGATTCCTCTTTTGCCAATCCCTCCTGAACGTCCCGTATCAACTCCTCTCCATATTCCCGGAATCTCGAAGGATTGGATACCATGATTGTTTCACAGTCCTCGAGTGCGTACTTTTGCTCACTCCCCCTTACGAGGCTGGTGATTGGGATTCTGTTCCCCAGTGGGCGAAGGTCGATGTAGCTCGTCATAATGATGTGTTCCGCATCATTCAAGAAAAAACCTTCGTTGATCCAGACCATGTCGTTTTCCATGTTGTCCAACTCTCCAGGTCTCTGAGGACAATGATCCAACTCCGGCAGCCGGCAATCTCGGCAGGGCCACCTCGAGACAGACCCAGTACGCACCTCAAGGTAACGATTCTTGTCTCTGTGCAGTTCGGCGGGGACACGTGAACTGCAAGACTAGTACGTGGGTTCTGTCTATTGTTCAACTAGGATCTGAGTAAAAATGGTCGGCCATTCTTGGTGGGGAAGGGGAGACTCGAACTCCCACGCCTCTCGGCACATGATCCTAAATCATGCTCGTCTGCCAATTCCGACACTTCCCCAGATGCGCCGGCCCGCTGCGCGCGCCGGCCTGCCAGAAGCCAAATTATACGCCCTGCATTTGTGCCCCGTCCACGCGCGAGCGGCCGTCGCGACCGTTGGGGCGCGGCCCAGCGCTGGGGCGCATGTCTCAGGTTGACGCACCTGGGCCGCGGGTGTAAGGTATTTCGGTCTTGATACTGGCGTCGCCCAGCCTGCCGTCGGCTCGCCTGGTTGCGGACCGTCGGCCCCCGCCATCGGCGTTACACGGGCAGTGTCGCCCAGACTGGAGGAGGATTACCGTTATGAAGGCAGGAGCAATGAGAATTCTCGCGCTGCTTGCGCTGCCCGTGCTGCTTTTGGCACTCGCCGCCTGCGCGGCGGAAGAGGAAGAGGAGCCCACACCGGTGCCGGCTGCCCCTACGACCGTGTCCGCGGCCCCGACGGCCATGCCAGCGGTCCCGACCGCCATGCCGGCCGCCCCGACCTCAGCGCCCCCAGCGGCTCCATGAGCGCAGAGCGCGGAGGCATACTGCGCGCCAGCGTGCCCTACGACGTCTTCCACTTCGACCCGCACCGCAACGGCGCGACCCCCGCGCTCATGTTCTTCAGCAACGTGTTCGAGCACCTGGCGGCTGTCGACCCCAACAAGAGGGACGAGATAGCGGGCCAGATTGCCACGAAGTGGGACTCCAGCGGCGACGGCACCGAGTGGACCTACACCATCCGTCAGGGCATCCAGTGGCACGACGGCGAAGCCCTGGGCGCCGATGACGTGGTAAGCTCGTTCGCACGTATCCTCAATCCGCCCAACGACATGCCCATCGGCCGCCTGAAGTGCATCAACGCGCTGGTGGACACCGTGGAGGAGATTGACGAATCAACCGTCAAGGTTTCCCTCGAGCAGCCGGCGGTCAACTACTTCGCCTGCTGGACGCAGCCGTTCTTTCACATCCTGCCCAAGCACGTGACCGACACGATTGACACCGCTGCCGAGTTCACCGACCTGACCCAGAACGACTGGATTGGCAACGGCGCTTTCAAGGTCAAAGAGTGGCAACGCAACGACGTCACCAAGCTCGAGGCCAACGAAAACTACTACGTCGAGGGTCTGCCTCTGATGGATGGCGTCGAGATCTACGTGATTCCGGACAACGCGACACGGCTATCCGCCCTGGAGTCCGGCCGCATCGAGATCCACTCCGGATTCCCCGCCATCAGCAAGCAGGAGGCGACCGACCTCAAGAACGCCCGGCCCGGTGACATAAACGTCCACGGCTACGTGCCGCCCGGGGCGCTGTTCTGGTTCATGAACGTCAACGCGGACACCACCAGCGACATCAAGATCCGCGAGGCCATGCACCTGGCCATCAACCGCCAACATCTGATAGAGATTGTCGGACAGGGCACCGGTCAGCCCAGCCATCCCTACTGGGCCGACACCTGGATGCTGTCGATGGAGGACTGGCTGAAGTACCCGGGCATTCGCCCCGACAAGACCGAAGACCTGGCCAGGGCCAAGCAGTTGGTTGAAGAGGCCACGGGCGGCGCCGGAGCCGACGTCGCTATCATGGTTCAGGGCGGCGTGTTCCCGGCCCCGCAGCTGGCGGAGGTCATATCCTCCCAGCTTCGCGACATTGACATCAACGCCGAGGTACGCGCGATAGATCCGGGCGCCGGAATCACAGCTTTCGTCAACCAGGACTTCGTCGCCACCGTCTGGGAGATCAACACCGGCTACGCGGACCCCGACTCGTTCGTCGACCAAGTGTACCTATCCCCCAACGTCCACTGGCAGGACGAGGCCCTCAAGGCGGAGTACACGGCGCTGTGGGAGCAGGAGCGCGGCGAGCTCGACCGCGCCAGGCGCTCGGCGCTGCTGCGGCAGATGGTGGACATACAGCTGAAGGACCTCAACACGAGCTGGGCCATACGCCCCGACATCCAGCTTGTGTACTCGTCTAAGCTGCAGGGATTCGTGCCCTGGAACACCATCATGCACCACTCGAACTTCGCGTCCGTGTGGCTCAAGCAGTAGTAACTTTCATGGTGGGTGCCGGGTCGCCTCGATAGGCGGCCCGGCGGGCGCACGGCAAGTTATAGCTATCTCGGCAGTGGGTCGCGGCCGTGGCGCGGAAGAATACGGCGCGGCCCCCTGCCCACGTTGCGGCGGCGGCGCCGAGACGCGGGCTGCCGCCACACCTTTGGGACGGAGGTAGGCGTTGGGCCAATACCTCGCCAGGCGTCTGCTGCTCTTCATCCCCACGCTGATAGGGGCGTCGCTGCTCGTCTTCGTGCTCGTGCGGCTCGTGCCGGGCGACCCCGCGCTTCTGATACTGGCGGGCAGCTCCGGCGACATCCCCTTCTCCCAGGAAGCGTACGACTCGCTGCGCGCCAACATGGGCCTGGACCGCCCGATGTATGCGCAATATCTGAGCTGGCTGGGTCGATTCCTAACCCTCGATTGGGGCAGGTCGTTATACCTCAACTCCCCGATAATGGACGAGCTCAAACCCAAGATGGTGCTCACGCTCGAGCTCGCCTTCTTGAGCATGGCGATAGCCACGGTGTCGGCGATTTTCATAGGCGTGGTCGCCGCGGTGCGCCAGGACACGATGGTAGACCGCTCCATAATGGTGTTCTCGGTCACCGGCCTCGCCGTGCCCACGTTCGTAATGGGACTGTTGGTGCTGCTGTTCCTCGTGAAGGTGTTTCACTGGTTCCCTCCTCTCGGCACCGTCTACATCTGGGACGACCCGTTGACCAACCTGAAAACGCTGGTGTGGCCGGTGCTTGTCATCGCCTACTTCAACAACGCCGCGATAACGCGCATGACCCGCGCCCAGATGCTGGAGGTGCTGCGCCAGGACTACATGCGTACCGCCAGGGCAAAGGGCCTTGTGGAGTCGCTAGTGGTCTACCGCCACGGGCTCCGCAACGCCGTGCTGCCGGTGGTCACGCTGTTCGGCCTGCAGGCGGGCGCCCTGATGGGCGGCGCCGTGGTCATCGAAACGGTCTTCAGCCTGCCCGGAATGGGCCGCTTTCTGATAGAGTCGATCCAGCGCAGGGACTACCCTATCGTCGAGATCATCATCCTCATAATCGCCTTCGCGTTTGTGAGCATAAACCTCATTGTGGACCTCAGCTACGGGTTTTTGGACCCGAGGATACGGGTCAGGTAGACGCCAATGGCCAACGAGACTCAAAACGCGGCAGGCGAAACCAACCGCGACCCGCGGACTGGTGCGGCGACCGCCCGCTCCGGACTGGCGAACTTTGCCTACGTGAGCCTGCGGTTCGCCTCGCGCAAGCCGCTGGGCCTGGCCGGGGCGCTGCTGATCGTCCTGATGACGTTCGTCGCGGTGTTCGCGCCGCTGCTCACCATGCACGACCCCTACGAGAGCTTTTCGGGCGCTCGGCAGGTAGCGCCGCAACTCGATTACTGGTTCGGTACCGACAACCTGGCGAGGGACATATACAGCCGCCTGATAATCGGCACGCGGGTGTCCATGCTGGTCGGCTTCTCGGTGGTGATAATCAGCGTGGCGATCGGCACCGTCATTGGGCTGGTCGGCGGCTACCTGGGCGGCTGGGTGGACAACACCCTGCAGCGCATGATGGACATCATCCTGGCGATTCCGGCGCTGTTCCTGGCTCTATCCTTTATGGCTGTGCTCGGCCCCTCGGTCGCGAACGTGATCGTCTCACTCTCCATAGTCAGCATTCCCGTCGTCGCTCGCGTCGTGCGCTCGACCGTGCTCGGTCTCAGGGAGAGCATGTTCGTCGAGGCCGCGCGCGCCATAGGGGCGGGCGACCTGCGCATTACCATGCTGCACATCCTGCCCAACAGCTTCGCGCCCATAATCGTAATGGCGTCGGTGCTGCTGGGCCTGGCGATCGTCTCCGAGGCGACGCTCAGCTTCCTGGGCGTGGGGATACCCTTCAACATACCCTCCTGGGGCGGGATGCTGGGAGGCGAGGCGAAGCAGTACGTCCGCTCAGCGCCCTGGATGCTCTTCTTCCCCGGCCTCGCGCTCAGCCTCACGGTGCTGGGCATAAACCTGCTGGGCGACGCCCTGCGCGACACCCTGGACCCACGCCTGCGCGGCCTGGGCGGCAGGCCGGTGTAGGGGGTGGCAAGGACGGCGAAATGGCCCTCAGTAGGGGCGGGTTTCAAACCCGGCCCCACAATCTTAGACAGGAACGCGAGATGAAAGAACTGTCCGCACAAGACATCCAAACCATCGCCGACATCCTGGGCGTGCCCGTCGGTCCAGAAGAGCTGGACGAGGTGGCCGCCCGGTTCAATGGGTTGCTCTGGACGATGGACAAGATCGACAATCTCGAGTGGCAGGGCGTGGACCCCGTGACGTGGGTCTCACGGCCCGAGGACGTTTAGCATGAACGGTGAAGACCTGGCGTTTGCCAGCATAGAGCGGCTCACCCCACTAATCCGTGAGAGGCAGGTGTCGTCGCTGGAGTTGACGCGCACCTTCCTGGAGCGCATCGAGCGGCATAATCAGCGGCTCGGCGCGTACATAACCGTGATGGGCGAGCAGGCGCTGCGCTCGGCAGAAGAGGCCGACGACGCCATCGCCCGCGGCGAATACCGCGGCCCGATGCACGGAATCCCCATCGCGCTGAAGGACCAGGTGTACACCAGGGGTGTGCGGACCACGGCCGGCTCGAGTATCCTCGCGGACTTCGTCCCGGACGAAGACGCAACCATCGTGAAGAAGCTGAGCGCCGCGGGCGCCGTGCTTCTCGGCAAGCTGAACCTCAACGAGTTTGCCATGGGCGGCACGCTGGCCCACACCTACGGCCTGCCGCGCAACCCGTGGGACCTCGAGCGCAGCCCCGGCGGCTCCAGCAGCGGCTCCGGCATCGCTGTCGCCGCCGGGCTGTGCACCGCGTCCATCGGCGAAGACACCGCCGGCTCCATCCGCAACCCCGCGTCGTTCTGCGGCGTGGTGGGCGTTAAGCCCAGCAGCGGCACGGTGTCGCGCCACGGCATTGTGCCGCTCTCGTGGTCGCTGGACACCGCCGGCCCGATGACCCACACGGTGCGGGACTGCGCCTGGATGCTCGGTGCCATAGCCGGGCGGGACGAGAACGACAGGCTCACCTCGCGCCGGCCGGTGCCGGACTACACGTCCAGGCTTGGGCAGGGCGTCGAGGGCCTTCGCGTTGGCGTGCTGCGCGAGCTGACTCGCGCCGAGGGCGTGCACCCGGAGACGCGGCAGGCCGTGGAGGCGGCCGCGGAGCAGCTTGCGGGAATGGGCGCCATCGTTGACGAGGTGTCGGCCCCCATCGTCGAGTACGCCGGCGCGATCTACATGTCCCTCTGCGACGTCGACAACCCCAGGCTGCACGAGCAGCGGCTGTTCGACAGCCCCGGCGACTACGACTACGCCACGCGCGTTCGGCTGCTGCTGGCCAACCTGGTGCCGGCGTCGATGGTAAGCAAGGCCCAGCGGGCGCGCGCGCTGCTGCGCCGCGAGATGTTCAAGCTGATGGAGAGTGTGGACGTTCTGGTATCGCCCACGACGTCGGGTCCGGCTCCGCCGATAGAGGCCACGCAAACCAGGATAACCACGGTCGACGAGGTCGTGCGCGGCGTGTTCGCCGTGCGCAACAACAGCACCACCTTCAACATGTCTGGCCTTCCCGCCATCTCGGTGCCCTGCGGCTTCTCCAGCGATGGCCTGCCATTGGGCCTGCAATTCAGCGGCCGGATGCACCAGGACGAGACCGTCTTCCAAGCCGCCCACGCCTACGAGCAGGCCAACGACTGGAGCCAAAAGCGCCCGGCGCTCGTCAGTGATCAGTGGCTAGCGTCTTCTGACAACTGATAACTGACCACTGACCACTAAGGAGCTTTCCATGCCAACAATCCCGCAAGCCGACCTCGAGCAGTACGGAGAGGTGATTGACCGCCTGGTGACGACGCCGGTCGGCAAGTCGCGCGGCAACATGTTCCAGCCGATGAAGGCCGTGGACATGTACGACGCGGCGCGCGCGAAGTTCGGCCGCCCTCTGTGCCTGCTGGCCGCCGAGCTGATTTCCGAGCGCGTGAAGCGCGACGACAACGTGCTCATCCTCACCGGCAGCTACCACCCGCTGCACTTCCCGGTCGGCGAGATGGACGGACCCCCGGGCGGCGCGACGCTCGCCCTGTCGCTCGACCTCGGACTGGGCGCGAAACCCTTCTTCGCCAACGAACCGCCGCTCGTCAACCTCATGGAGGAGGCGTGCCGCGCCGTCGGGCTGCTGCCCATGCCCTACGAGCAGGCCATCGAGCGCGACCACACCGCCGTCGTGTTGAGCTTTCCCATCACCGACCACGAGGGGAGCCGCAGGGCGGCCGAGGAACTGATGGACAGGTACGACTTCTCGCTGGTGGTGACCTCAGAGCGCCTGGGCCGAAACCGCAAGGGCCGCTACCACAGCGCGGGCGGCACCGAGCGCGAGCCGCAGGACAGGTGCAAGGTGGACCACATCGTGGACGTGGCCCGCGAGCGGGGCATCCTCACCGTGTCGGTGGGCGACGGCGGCAACGAGATAGGCTTCGGCTCGATCTTCGAGGAGACGCGCGGCATCGTGAACTGGGGCGAGACCTGCCGCTGCCCCTGCGAGGACGGCATAGTAAGCGTGGTCGAATCGGACGCGCTCATCGTCGCCGCCACGTCCAACTGGGGCATCTCCGGCCTGGAGGCCGCCCTGGCGATGGTCAACGACAACCAGGACATGATGCACGACGCCGCGGCCGAGCGCAGGGTGCTCCACCACCTCGCCAACATGGGCTGCGCCGACGGCGCCACGGTGATGACAACCCCCACCTGCGACGGCACGCCCGAAAGCGTGTCCCTCGACGTGGTGAACATCCTCAAGGCCACCGTCGCCCAGTCGTTCCGCGTCAACTCCCGCCGCTTCTAGGACTACGATTGTCTCCTCTCCCCTGGCGGGAGAGGATTGAGGTGAGGGGGAAAGCATCCGCATCTCCAGACGCGGACATCGTCGTCGGTCTTGGCCTTTCACCCTCCCCCTAACCCTCTCCCATCAAGGGAGAGGGGACTAACATGTAAGGGAGAACACACCATGACAGAAATCCTGGGCAACCTCGACGAGCTCAGCCGCGAGGTCGCAGCAAGCGACTTCGACGCCATCGTCGCCATGTCGCCGGAAAACGTGCCGTACACCTCCGGCGTCCTGCTGTGGACACAGCGCACCATACGCGACAGGCTGGCCCTGGTGGTGTGGCCCAGGGACGGGGACCCAACGTTCATCGTGGCCACCAACGAAGAGGGCTACGTGCGCGAGAAGTCCTGGATAGGGGACGTGCGCGGCTACGTCCAGCACCGCGAATCGCCCATTGACGTGCTGGCCGACGTGTTGCGCGAGCGAGGGCTGGGCGCCGGACGCATCGGCATCGAGCCCAGCTACCTGTCCGCCGACTTCCACCGCGAGCTGCTCCGCGCCATGCCCGAGGCCCAGCTCGCCCCGTGCGAGCAGCTCTTCGCGCGCGCGCGCATGGTCAAGACGCCCGCCGAGGTCGAGCTGCTCACGCGCGCCGCCGTCGCCACCGAGCGCGCCCTCATGTCCACCTACTCCACCGCCCAGCCCGGCGACACCGAGCGCAACTTGGTCAACCGGCTCGGCGCGAACATCATGCAGGCAGGCGCCGACCTGCCCGCATTCCTCTACCTCACCGTCGGCCCCAACACCGGCCACGCCCACCCCGACCCTACCGACTACGTGGCCCGCGAGGGCGACCTGCTCAAGACGGACTGCGGCGGCTACTTTTCGGGCTACTACTCCGACATCGGCCGCACGGCGGTGCTGGGCAGGGCGACGCCCGAGCAGCGGTCGATCTACGGCCGGCTGGCTGAGGTGCACCAGGAGACGATCGAGTCGATGCGGCCCGGCGCGACGGCGGCCCACGTCTTCGACGTCGCCGCCAGGGGATACGAGCGCGTGAACATCCCCTTCAAGGGCCTGGCCTTCGCCGGCCACGGCGTGGGACTGTACATCCACGAGGCCCCCATGCTGTCGGCGGACGAGCACACCGAGCTCCGCCCCAACATGGTCTTCAGCGTGGAAACGCGGGTGCGCTGGCCCGGACGCGAGGGCTACCACATAGAGGACGTGGTAGTGATAAGAGAGGACGGCCCCGAGTGGGTAACAACCTTCATGCCCACCTCAGAGCTGATGGTCGTATAGAGGAAATAGAGAAGGGAAGACTTTGACAGGCCGAGAATTCGAGCAAGAAGTTCGAATAGTTGCAAGGGCATTGTGGAATCTGGCCCCGGGTGAAGGTGCATCGGAGTTAATCAACAACGACGAGATTGACTGTGTGTGCCGCACTGAAGAACTGGTCCACCTCATTGAATGCACGACTGACCGCGGCATGCAAAAATTCAGACTCCAAGTGTCAAAGCTAGAGCGTGCAAAAAGAGGTTTGGAGAGGAAAGGAGAGACGGTAAAGCTATGGATAGTGACTCGTGACGATCCGACCGCAATGCAGCGGTCCTCCGCCCGAGAAGACGGGATAACTGCCCTAGCACTTGAAGAGTTCAAGCGCAGATTGTTGAATTCTCAGCAGTACCTTGAGGCACGGTGGAAGTATCGCTTTGGAAGTGCTACTGACCCGGAAGATGGTAGTTCTCAACTGCCAGACGAAGAGTACGTTGAACAACCCCTCACGCACTATGAATCAACCAAGTCCTACAGCACCACGACCACGTCGCCGGCGTGGAGCGTCTCCCCCGCCTTGAAGTAGTCGTCGATGATCCACCGCTGGCCGAGGAATCCTTCATTTGTTATCGTTGGCACGTTTGCCTCCTTTGCAAAGGTTATGCCCATCTTCTGCTCTACGGTTGATGCAGGAAACGCCCACCCCACTGAGGGGTACAGGATAGTCTGAGCGAAGAGGATGGCCACCATCCTGTACACTCCCTGACTCACCTTGTACAAGACCGGCGCGCCCGAGTCGCCGGTCGCTATAGAGCGATCCCAGTCTATCCGCATTATGTCTTCGAATCTTGCCCCATTGAAGGCATCGGACAGTCCAACCGAGGTGATGCATCCTGTAACTTCGCCAGACACCGCCCCCAGCATGGTGACCGGCATATCTTCCTCTGGGGCCTTTGTGCCGGCGATGATTGTCCTGTCGCCTTGGGGAATGTCGTGTAGTTTGAATTCGGCGCCCACTCCGTCGTCTAGGTCGCACGTGGCAACATCGACTACGTTTGGCTCCGAGAAGGATATGGGCACCCAAGCGAGATTGCTTCCCACTTTGTCGCGCCAGTTGCCAAGCCCCTGGAACATCATTTCGTTGCCGCTGGGGTTGCGAAAGTTGCCTTCGTCGTCTCTGCCTGCCATCACGTGCAGGGCGGTTACCAGCACCTTCTTGCAGTCGGAGTTTCGAGTTGCTACGCCTGTCAATGTGCCTCTACCGACATGGCTGAGTCTGCCCGGTGTGCCGGTGTAACTCCGTATCCCCAGGCCGCTCACGAGTGGTCTGGGGTGGTCTCTTGGTCTTTTCATCTTCGGTTACCCCCCAATAGTTCATTCGGACCGACCTTTATGATCCTGACGGGCACGCCCTCAAGACATTCCGGTATCCTGTCTTCCACTGGCAGTGTGCTCTGGTCTGTTAATTCAAGGACTCGAACGGTAATTCCATACCCCCCTATTCGGTATCCTAGCTCATCCCTGAAGTCCCCAGACCCAAAGCCTCTGACGTGTGGGAACCTGTAGAAGAGCTCTTTGTTCCTGGCCTGCACCGCCCTCATGTACTCGTCGGTCGGTCTCTCGTTTTCCATTTCGTCCGTCATCACTTTGGCTCTCTCCGCTATGCATGGGTCTTCCCAAGGCTCGGAGCCTGCGCACGCCATAGCCAGCATTCCCAACAGCGCCGCCGCTAATGCCATCGCCGCCAGTGCCGCGAGTCCGATCCATCTGAGGGCCATGCCTTGCCTCCGTTGTCTGCTCCGTGAAATCACGAGAGTACGCATGTGCTTGTCATGTCAACACCGCCTGGCCCACGAATCTGCGGCCACTGCGAGACGAGCTACCCTACGCCACGTATGTTCGGGGCTTGGATTCCAACTCCCGCCATCAGCGGCCTGTGCCAGCTTGTCTCCCCACCCAAGTACTCGCTGAGGGGATCGGTTGTAACCTCGATGGGGACCCCGTCGATTACGCAAGGGATGCGGTCCTGCGGTGGCAGCTTCCACTGGGGTACTATCTCGGCAACGTGGACCTTCAAGCCAATCCCCAGTTGGCCACTTGGGAGGTCTGTGCCTACAAGTCCTGATTTCACCGCGAGGAGATTGGGCTGGCGCGAGAACAGCTCCCTGTTGGCAGAAAACACCTCCCTTATGCGGGCAAATATCTGATCGGCCGCCCTGTACTTTCGCTCTCTTTCTTCACTAGTCAGTCTTCGTGTGTCGGTCTGCAAAAGATCCTCCATCTCCTTCGGGAGTCTCACTGCCTCCCACTGCTCTCTACAATTGACCTGTTCTCCGGAACGTGAAGAAGGTCTAGCATGTGGCGCTTCCAGAATCTGCACGGGAATGCCCTCGAGGCAATCCGGTATCCGGTCTTCAAGGGGCAGCGTTGTCTGGTCCACCCTCTCTCTGACGTGAATGACGATGCCCATAGTCCCGGCCGGGTGGACGCCCTCGTGCCTCAACAGGCCTGTGGCGTCCAGAGTGCGGTGTGGTTGGCGCAGGAACAGTGAGCGATACTTGTGCCATACTTCCTTGATGTGTAGCGCCATACCATTGGGCGCCACCGTCAGGAATTCCTCCTTCGACGATGACCTGGTTCCGCATGGGTCGCTTTCTTTGGCGGCCTCTCCGGTCATCGGCTCCCCAGCCCCGCAGGCCGCTGCCGCAAGCAGCAAGGTCGCCAGCGCTGCAAGCACGATCCATCTGAGGGCCATGCCTTGCCTCCGTTGTCTGTTCCGTGAAATCACGAGAGTATGCATGTGCTTGTCATGTCAACACCCCCTGGCCCACGAATCTGCAGCCGCCTCGGGAAAGGGCGTTCGCTGCGCCCATGCTGCGCCTGAAGAGCGCCGCCACCGCCGGAGGCGAGGGGCCGAGCGGGGCGCTGGGCGCGAGCCCGTCACATCGCGCGCAAGTCAGTTCACGTCGTCGAAATGCTTGAACGGCGACCCGCTGCGGTACAGGCCGTAGTAATGGGCTGTCTTCTCCACAAACAGGTCTCCCACGGCGTAGGGGCCGAGGCCTGAGTCCGGCTCCACGTAGGTCATCTCGGCGTAGGAGTTCCATATCCAGAGCCAGATGAGCTCTATCTCGGAACGTTGCGGGTGCTCGATGATTGTGCGCCAGGCCTCGTCGTACTTCCCTTCCGTACCCAACGGGTCGACTTCCGGCAAGTTGGATTCCGGGTCGTACCAGGGGAAGTAGGGACTGTTTGAGGCATACGTGACCACACTGGAGAATCGCGGCCATATGTTGACAACGCCGTCGACGCCCGGTATCGCCGACGGCGGGTCGAGGTACACGTAGTCCGCGGTAAACTCGGCCTCATCCTCGTGATTGTTCGAGACCTCGACCAGCCGGAACCGGTTATCGGTCCATCCATGATTTCTCCACCATCCACCCTTCATGTCGGGCACGCCGAACAGCGCCGGCTTTCCATTCAGGCGCAATGCCATGTCGCCGTACTCTGACGGAGCATAGAAGTTGTCCCACACGTAGTCGGTGACCATCTGGCGCTGAGCGTCCGTCAGGTCTGCCGTCGACAGCGGAGTTGTTCCTCCAACGAAGAACGTGAAGGCCTCGGCGAGCAGCGCGAACTTCATCGGAACGTTGTTCGTCTTGATGTAGTCAAGGACCATTCGGGCGGTCTCGTGGTACTGAGCGTGCAGACCCGCTGAGTCCACGTTGCCATCGAGCCTGTCATCCCCCCAGCCGAACCAGGAGATGATGATGGTGTCGATGCCGGCCCGCCGCATCTGCTCGATCTGCCACGCTATGGTTTCGACGTCTTTGGACGCATACCACCCAATTTCGGGCCAGGTCGTCGTGAACCCAGTCCACGGGAATGGGTCGGCGGAACCGGGCGGCCCGTAGACATTCCAACCGGTCGTGCCCCGGCCGCCGGTCGCGGCGTACGGTGGCGACTAAGTGAATCCGTGAGTCGGATAGAACAGCACAGCTACCGGCACGTCGTTCGCTGCTTGCTGTTCCGGTGGGTTCGCCTCTCGGTCTGAGCCGCAGCTCATCGCCACTGCAAGCACCACCGCCAGCGCCGCAAGTCCGAGCCATCTGTGGGCCATGCCTCACCTCCGTTGTCTGTTCCGTGAAATCACGAGAGTACGCATGTGCTTGTCATGTCAACACCCCCTGGCCCACGAATCTGCGGCCACTGCGAGATGGGGTACCCTACGCCACGTATATTCGGGGCCTGGATTCGAACACCCGCCATCAATGACCTGTGGCGGCTGTTCGCGCCGCCCAGGAACTCCCTGGGGTCGGCGGTTGTAATCTGAACGGGGACCCCGTCGATCACACATGGTATGCGGTCTTGCGGAGGCAGCTTCCACTGGGGGACTATCGCCGTCACGTGAACGTTCACGTGACGGCGATTCTCGGTACGCCGTCTCTGCCAACCGTGCCTGGACTTACCATGAAGAAGTTGGGTTGGCGAGAAAACAGCTCCTTGTTGTCAAGAATCACGTCGTAGGCGCGGATTAACGCCTCATTGACTGCCCTGTACCTTCGCTCTCCTTCTTCGATCGTTAGTGTTCGTGCGTCCTTCTTCATAAGATCTTCCATCTCCTTTGGGAGTCTCACTGCCTCCCATTGCTCTCAACAATAGATCTGTTCCCCGAGCTGCGGAATTGGCCTGGTCGGCGGCACTGACTCTATGACCTGAATAGGGACGCCCTCCAGGCAATCCGGTATCCGGTCTTCGAGGGGCAGCGTTGTCTGGTCCACCCTCTCTCTGACGTGAACGACGATGCCAAAGGTCCCAGCCGGATGGACGCCCTCGTGCCTCAACAGTCCCTGGCCGGCCTCAAAGAGGTTTGGTTGGCGTGAGAACAACGGACGGTACTTGTGCCATACCTCGTTGGTGTGCCGCACCATACCGTTGGGCGCCACCATCAAGATGTCCTCCTTCGACGATGACCTGGTTCCGCATAGGTCGCTTTCGGCTGCGGCCTCGCCGGTCATCCTCTGCCCGGCCCCGCAGGCCGCTGCCGCCAGCACCAGGGTCGCCAGCGCCACAAGCCCGGGCCATCTGAGTGCCATGCCTTACCTCCGTCCATTTGCTCCGTGCAAAGAAAGCAGCATATGAGTCCTCATACAGTCAATACCCCCTGGCCCACGAATCTGCGGCCGCCTCGGAAGCTGATGTTGAAGAACTGCGTTGTGTCACCGCCTAACCCGGGTCGTACATCTTGAAGGGAGCGCCGCTGACGAATCGCGAGGCATACCAGGCGGTTTTGCGAAGCAACGTATTCCCCGCAGGAGCGGTTCCCTGTCCGTCGTCAGGCTCGATGTATAGCTGTTCCATCCACGAGTTCCACGCCCAGAGGACTATCAGGTCTACGCTGTCGCGATTGTCGTACACCTGGCGCCACTCCAAGTCGTACAGGTTCTCCTCGAGGTAAGGGTCCTGGCGAACCGGGCCAGTGTGCCCCCGATTCCAGGCGTCGGGCCACCAGTTCGGATGGGCGGCGGCCAGGAACCACTCGTCGTAGCGAGGAGAGAGAATGACCGCATTGTCCACCTGCTGGAAGTAGGGAAGAGGTTCTGTGATGATCCAGTCCCAGGAGTTGCCGGGATCATGGTCTTCATGCCTGAAGCGGAAACTGCGAAGAGTGAACCGGTCGTCGGGCGAGTCCTTTTCAGGGTCTAAGTACAGCTCGCCCACCGCCGCCAATAGGGGCTTGTCCTCCCAGTGGAACATCAGGTCCGGATAGACGCTATAGACGTTGTCCCAGACGTAGTCGAGTATTACCTGCTTATTGTCTGCCGAGAGGTTCCTAGCAATGCCAGGCGATGGTCTCGTCGTCGTCGCTGGCGTAATGGCCAATCTCTGGACGGTTAATCACGAAGCCGGTTATCAAATCGTTGTCGATGATGTCGTTCCAGTGAAACGTTTGAAGCCCGCCAGTAGAAGGCCAGTCGCTTTGAGCATCGTGCTCGTAGCCGTACCACTGGTAGAAGATGGTTGCTACCGGAACGCTTTTAGGACTTGACGTGTGCGGTTCCTCCTCTCCCGGCGCACTCCCACACGCCATCGCCACGACAAGCACCACCGCCAGCGCCGCAAGTCCGAGCCATCTGTGGGCCATGCCTCACCTCCGCGCTACCTTCCCTGCGAAAATTCCCTTGTCTCGCCCAGATAGAACGTTCCATACTGGCGTGAAGGTTCTATTTCCGTGCCTTCATGCCATTCGTTGAAGGAGGTCAAACCGACATGAGGCACGTCCGAGTCCATGAAGCTCTGCGCCATGGCCCAATAGCGGCGATAGAATCGGCCGCCATCCCGTGCCATAACAGGGCGACCGGAACCGCGCAGATTGCGGTCGTCGTACCCGGGCGTGATGAACGGTACAAACCTCAATCCGTTGGCGTCGATTTGGGCTGCCCAGTCTGTCCAATGAGCCTCCAGGTCCGACAGGAACTTCTCCTCCAACCCATCTGTCGGATACCTGGAGGGGTCGTACAGGTTGTATCCGCTGATGGCCCTGAAGTGGTCTCTGTAGAAGTCCCAGTCCGCCGCCCGGCTTCCCCTGGGACTGTGACCCCATCAACGGGGTTCTGCCAATGGATCACGTCCCCGATGAGATAGAGGTCAAACCCCTTTGCCGTAACATTCGATCTCATCGTGTCGAAATAAGATTGGTGATTTATCACATCACGCATCAGGTAGACGAAGACTGCCGGCTGTCGATCTATCCGGTGATAAGCGGTAGAGCCGAAATAGGTATCCGCAAGGTAGCCCATTTCCTGGACGAACTTATCGCCCCTGGTTACACCGGGAGAAAACTGTTCGTGGAAGTTAATGAGACTGCCGTGCGGAACACCGAGCATATCCGGTGTTTCAAAGAGAACCATAAGCTGGAGTCTAGGCTGACGGCCCTCCTGTGTTTGCAGTTGCGGCGCCAGGTACCTTTTCAACTGGACATCAGTAGCGGACCCCTCGCCGTGCCAGGAAACGAAAAAGGCCGTTAGCCCGGCACGTTTCCCCCATTCGATTTGCCGTGCGACAACGGCGCTGTCCTGGCTGTCATAGGACTCCAACAGCGGATTGTCTGTTACAGGCTGAGACCACTGGTCGGAGTTGTACCATCCGTAAGTGGGCGAACATGATTGGGGCAACCGCAGGTCCTCTGTTTGCCTCTGACGTCGGCTCGCCGCAACCGGATGCCGCCACTGTCAACACAACGCCATCGCCGCAATGACCAGCCATCCACGCGCCACAAAAAACCTCCACCTGCTTATTCCGCGTCATATTGTCCGAACATTGTATATGGTATTCAAGAGCCTGACTTACAACTAACGCCATGCCCACCGCCACAAGTCCCAGCCGGCTTCCCACCGTGAAGACCCTCACCCGTCGTACCGCCAGCGAGCAGACTTCGCAGATGAAGGCCCGCGCACTCTGTGGCGCCCCTCCGCCTGTGACTGCCTCCGACGTTCCGAACCCTATTGACTCTCACGCACACCCGTACTACTCTCCCTCGTGCGAGATACCGACCCCGCCAACCGGCAACCGTGGACGGCTAGCCCCCTCTCCCTGGATGGGAGAGGGGGCTAGCCTGCCCTGAGCCTGTCGAAGGGGTGAGGGTGAATACCGCCCCGTCGACCCGTCTCATTTCAGTAACATTATGTGACTTCCATGCCCAATTCCGTCTCGCTAGCGCTTCAAGCCGTCGCAGACCGCCAACGCTCCCAGCTACGAAATGACACAAAATGGCACAGAATGGCACACATTTCTCCGAAAACCTCGCCCACAGGCCCCCTTTGGCCCCTCCGCACCCGCTCGGGCCGGCCCTCTACATCACCTCCAACCAGACTGCTACAGGCCCGCGGCCATCCAGCCGGCTGCGCGAAAGCGGCATTTGCGGTAGGATAACCACCACGATGCGGCGGAGACGCGGCGCTCGGGATTTACGGCCCGCCCTCGGTTCCCCGCGAACGGCACATGCATACAGGAGGCAACACCACCATGGTCAGCTACAAAGACGCCAAGTTCGTCGACGTTAACGGCATCAACACCCGCTACTTCGAGGCGGGAGAGGGCGAGACCATGCTGCTCGTCCACGGCGGGCAGTTCGGCGGCGGCACCAGCGCCGAGGACTGGTTCCTGAACTTCGACGCGCTCGCCGAGTCGTTCCACGTCTTCTCCATCGACAAGACCGGCCAGGGCTACAGCGACCCCCCGGATACGGACGAGGGCTACGTGATAGGCTCCGCCGTCCAGCACTCGATGGACTTCCTCACCACGCTCGACGTCGCGCCCGCCCACGTCGTCGGCCACTCCCGCGGCGGCTACCTCGCCGCCCGCGTCGCCATCGAGCGCCCCGAGCTGGTGCGCACCATCGTCATCGTGGACAGCGCCACCCTCATGCAACCCATCACCTTCTACCAGGACGTAGCCGACGCCGCGCCACACTTCGACGACCCCAAGGAGTTGTCGAAGTATCTCACCGTCCAGAACTCGTTCGGCACCGAGCACATTACCGACGAGTGGACCGAGGGCAAGATCCGCATGGACGCCCTGGACTCCGTACAGCGGTCCACCGCCAAGAACTCAGAGCTCCAGGGCCAGTTCGACTCCAACCTCGTCGCCATGCAGCAGGACACCCACGCGCGAATCCGCGGGGGCGAGCTGAACTGCCCCACACTCGTCGTGTGGGGCCTGGAAGACCCCTCTGCGGTCTGGGACCCCATCGGCGTCAACTGCCTGAACCTGGTGCTGCCCAACGTCAAGGACTCGCAGATGCACATCTTCAACCGCTCCGGCCACTACCCGTTCCGCGAGCACCCTGAGCAGTTCAACGCCGTCATCAAGTCGTTCATCGCGGCCAACAGCGGCTAGGGCGCACGGCGTGTCCGACCTGAAGGCGCGCGTCAAGCAGTGCGCGCTCGACCTCGGGTTCGACCTTGTGCGCGTCACCACGGCGGAGCCGTTCCTGCGCGACGAGCGCGCCGCCGTGGAGCGTGTGCGACAGGGCCTGATGGACGGCCTGCCCTGGTACACCGAGGACCGCGTCCGCAAGGCCAACCGCCCCGAGAGCCTTCTCGAAGGCGCGAAGTCGGTGGTGTCTCTCGCGGTCAGCTACAACACGGGCGAGCCGGAAGAAGACAGCCCGCTGCGCGGCAAGGTGGCGCGCTACGCCTGGGGCGACGACTACCACGAGCTGCTGAAGCCGCGCCTGCGCCGCTTCGCCGACGCCCTGACGCCGCTGGCGGGCAGGGAAGTGCGGACGCGCGTGTTCGTCGACGACGGTCCCATGAACGACAGGGCCGCCGCCGCGCGCTCGGGCCTGGGCTGGTTCGGCAAGAACACCAACATACTCACGCCCACGCACGGCTCGTGGGTGTTCCTTGGCCAGGTGGTGACCGACCTCGAGCTTGGCCCGGACGCCCCGCTCGCCAAGACGTGCGGCAACTGCGTGCGCTGCATCGACGACTGCCCCACGGGAGCCATCGTCGCCCCCTACGTCATCGACAACCGCAAGTGCATCTCGTTTCTCACCATCGAGCTGCGCGGCCCAATCCCCCGCGAGCTGCGGCCCCTGGTGGGCGCCTGGGTGTTCGGCTGCGACATCTGCCAGGACGTCTGCCCCGTCAACCGCAAGGCGCGGCCCGGCGGCGAGCCCGCTTTCCGCCAGCGCGGTGACTTCGCCGCCCCCGAGCTCATCCCGCTGCTGGAGCTCGACGAGCAGGGGTTCCGCGAGCGGTTCCGAGGCAGCCCTATGAAGCGGGCCAAGCTATCGGGACTGAAGCGAAACGCCTGTGTGGCCCTGGGCAACCTGGCCGATGCGGCGGCCGTGCCCGCGCTGGCGGCGGCGCTGGCCGGCGGCGACGCTCTGGTGCGCTCGCACGCCGCGTGGGCCCTCGGCCGGATCGGCGACGCGGCGGCCCGGTCGGCGCTGAGCGCCGCCCAAGCGGCCGAGCCGGACGCGGACGTGGCGCACGAGATAGCCCTCGCCCTATCGGAGATGGCGACCCGCGTCCTCGATTCGCAACCGTAGGGGCAGGTTTCAAACCTGCCCTGGGGGTGGCTGACCTCGGTTGTCCTAAACTGCACCTGAGCGATCGGCCAATCACTTGGATTGTGATGAGTTAGCTCCATACAGCACGATACTACTGCCTCTTGAGGCTGATTATCCGGATTAGGTCTAGGCGGTGTAGGCCGAGTCCAGTTGCTGCACTCCGGCCCTGAGTAGCACATCGTACATCCGGTCGAAGCGGGCAGGGTTCCGGGTGATGTCGTTGGGGTCGCCTTTGGGTACCCAGATGACAAGGCCCTTTCGCGCTCGTGTCAACAGGACACGGTACCTGTTGAGAGTAAAGGTACGCTCGGCCTCTTGTCGGAATTCTGCCACTTGGCACCGCGAAACTTGCGATAGTCCCATGCTTCTTGGTCTGCGGACGGTGTCAGGTCAGCCCCCCAGCACAGGCCGACCCAGTCCAACTCCAGCCCTTGACATTCAAACTCCGATGCGGCCACTTCCAATGAGTAGCTAGAACGAACGTCGTCGCACGTCTCGAGAAACCACTTCTCGTAGGGAGTGCTCAACCGAAACCCGCTGGAACGTTCTATTCCGTCAGCGCGCAATCTCAGGTCCATAGACGTTGCGACCAGCCCGGTCCTGTCTTCCGGGTCAAGACAATGAGGGATCCGCAGCCATGCACGAGCAGTCGCCAGGTCCCGAGTTACGTAGCATGGAAACTCATCAGTGTCCGGAAAGTGCGTAAGTGCGCTCTCGAGGCGAAACGACAGGAGGTCGTTGACCCATGTTGTCCACCGCTGAGCACGGTGGTTTCTGACCACAACGTCGAGATGGGCTACAGGCTCTTCTATGAAGGAGACGTTTCCAGGGGTAGAACCACCGAACAACTTGTGACCAGCTACACTCTCGCCGCCAACGAGTACCTCCGGAGAAGCGATCACTCGCCAGGGCATGGGCCGGCCCAGCAGTGCCCGTCCCCACTCCTCCAGACCCGCCTCCCCCAGGAAAATCTCCTGTCCACCGCCCACCAGTGCGACAATCACTGCCCAGTCAGTTAAACGCTCCATCACCCCGAACAACAGTGAAGCTTCCGAGGCGTCTATCCCTCGTTTGCGCGCCATCCGAGTGCTGTCCCATGCCCTTTGAGCCTCATCGAACACTACTACGTTTTCGTGTGGAGGTTCACCAGGTCGATCTTCCAAGTGAAACCGCAAGAAGTTGTGCACGTTTTGAATGAATGTGCTGGCCTCTCGCTGGCAGTCACTCCGTTTCCGACCTCTACTGACCTGACCTTTGACTATAGCCTCGCGAACCACCTTGACCAAGGGGCCGTTGCCCGACAGGAATATCCCGGATGGCGCCGATGAATGCTGAGGGCCTCTGCTATGGACGACGTTGAGACCGGTGAGCGTTTTTCCAGCGCCAGGGATGCCAGTAACAAAACAGATTGTGCGGTGGCCAGACCTGCGGGCATCGTCAATCTCTCTGAGGAGCATATCAGTTGTCTGATCGAGATTGCGCGCGTGCCTGTGCGACAGCTCGCGAACACCATGTCCTTCGTAGAGACGTGTTGCAGCCTCGATTATCGTGGGCGTCGGGCGGTAAGGAGAATTCAACCACTCCTTTGGAACAATAGGTTCGGCGGGAGTCTGGTCGTCATCGCCCTGAATGCGCAAAAGATAAGATCCGAGGCTAACCCCGTTAGTCCTGATCAAGGCTCCAACATCTCGTTCATAAACGACCAGGTCCATTAGGCCAGTCAAACCGCTTTCGGCGTCGGCGGCACACAACACCGGCACGATCCGTCGCCCATGGGATGCCGCGTGAAAATCCCGGAGGTCGCGGGCGTAGGAAGTCGCTTGCCAGCGAGACGTGGAATCGAATGCTCGCGCGCCGATCTTGAACTCGACCACGATGATTGTCGTGGAGTTCAGAAGCACTACGTCGGGCCTTCGAGAACGGCGAGGTATCTCGTATTCCAGAACGATGTACCAATGCTCAAATGGTGGAGGTGCCAGTTGTTCCTTCAGAATCCTGATCTCTTGCTTCCATGCCTCGATCTGAGCGGTCGTCTGGCTGGGTACACCGGTAGAAGCAACTGCACTGGTCAACCGACCTATCAACGTGTCTTCGGGAGTGCTTATGAACTCTGCAACCATTGACGCATGGCCGTAACTCACGAGTAGCCTCCGTTGTTACCAACAACACCAGGTCTTCATTTACCTGTACAGGAAGGACTGCAATCTTGTCGCAGGCGCAGCCTATATGCCTTAGTGTTCATTGGAAACGTACCATCAATATCGTTGATGTTGATAGAGCCCCCGGTACTGGTATACTTTCCAGCGTCAACTTTGGGGGGCGCGCAAATTTAGGTTGGTCTGGATACATAGGTTAGTTACATGCCTCAACTGCCGTGGCGCTAGCGAATACACCAGTTTGCTACGGCAGTCATGACTTTGGACCGCATTTGCAGGTCAGCAGCCGTTTTTGAATATCAAGTCTATTAAACTTTCCGTGAGGGGGTTAAAATTGCTAGCAAGCCAATAAGGGCTGGAGTGTAGAGTGCAATCTAAAGGGTAGTCAGCCAACATAAACTCAAGATGCGATCGCCTCTGGGCTTCGCCAGCCGGCCGCAGAACAACCCCGTACGAATCTGCTAAAATATGGGTCGAATCCGGCCCGCGTAAGCGCGTAGGCCGTCCACCCCTAATCCTGTCGCCTCTGAGGAGCACCGCAATGGCCAATCTCTCCGTCTTCCCCACTTCCAACAGGCCGGTGGCCATGGGTGTCAACGGCATGGTCGCGTCCGCCCACCCGCTGGCGTCGCTGTCGGGTCTGCGAGTGCTGATAGACGGGGGCAACGCCTTCGACGCGGCGGTCGCGGTCGCCTCGACCCTGAACGTGGCCGAGCCGTACATGTCCGGCGCGGGCGGCATCGGCGTCGGACTCGCCTACGTCGCGAAGGAAAACCGCGTGCGCGCCCTCGACTTCTCCGGCAGGGCGCCGAGCGGCGCCGAACCGGACAGGTTCACCTACGAGACCAAGCAGACCGGCGTGCTCGCCCCACTGGTGCCCGGCAACGTCGCGGGCTGGCTCACGCTGCACGAGGCCTACGGCAGCATGGACAGGGAGCGCCTGTTCGCCCCCGCCATCGGCTACGCCCGGGACGGCGTGCCGGTTACCCCGCTCAACAGCCGCATGATGCGCAACAACGCCCCGCGGCTCGCCCGGTTCCCCTCGGCGCCCATCATCCTCGACGCCGAAGGCCGCGCCCCCAGGCCGGGCGCGCGGCTGAAGATGCCCCAGCTCGCCGAGTCGCTGGGCGAAATAGCCAAGCACGGCATGGACACCTTCTACCGCGGACAGCTCGCCGAGCGCATCGTGAAGGCCAACCAGCAGATGGGAGGCCTGTTCACCCTCGACGACATGGCCACGTACAAGGCCACCTGGAACGACCCCATCAGCATCGACTACCGGGGCTACCGCGTCCACACCACGCCGCCCAGTTGCAGCAGCTTCCAGGTGCTCCAGACGCTGAAGACGATGGAGGGCTTCGGCGGCCAGGACATGATATTCCAGCATCCAAACACCCTTCACCTGTTCATGGAGTCGGCCAAGCTCAGCGTGACCGACCGCATTCGCTACGGCGGAGACCCCGACTACGTGGACGTCCCGGTCGAGAGTCTGCTCTCGGACGCCTACGCCGAGAGCCAGCGTGGGCGCATCGACAGGCAGAGCGCCGCGCCGGTGGTGGGTGAGCACTACGTCACCGACGGCCCGCCAAACGCGCTCACCCCCGGCAGCCCGCTGGACTTCGACGGCGGCATGACCACCCACTTCGCGGTCGCCGACGGCGACGGCAACGTGGTCACGATCACGCAGACGCTGGGCGGCGGCTTCGGCTCCGCCGTGGCGATGGGCGACACGGGCCTGTTCCTCAACAATATGTGCTACTGGTTCGACCTCGAAGAGGGTAGCCCGAACCTTATCGCGCCGGGCAAGCGCGTCGACCTGGTCGTCGCGCCGACCCAGACTTTCAAGGACGGCAAGTTCTACCTGAGCATGGGCACCCCGGGCAGCTACGGCATCCTCCAGACGACACCACAGTTCGTGACCAACGTGCTGGACTACGGCATGAACCCGCAGGAGGCGATCGAGGCGCCGCGCTTCAAGTGTGTCGCCGGCACGCAGGTCGAGATGGAGGAGCGCTTCCCCGCCCACGTGCGGCGCGCCCTCGAAGACCTGGGCCACGACGTCAAGGTGGTCGAGCCGTGGTCCATGTCCGTGGGTGGCGCGCAGGGCATACAGGTCGACTCGGACGCCGGCGTGTTCCAGGGCGGCGCCGACCCCCGCAGGGACGGCTACGCCATCGGCTGGTAGAGGGCGCGCCTTGTCTCTCGAGGCGAACAGGCCGCGGGTGTTCTTCACCCGGCGTCGCGTGCCGGAGGCCGTCGCGCTGCTCGAGTCGCGCTTCGACGTCGAGGCATGGCCCGAGCGCACCCCGCCGCCGCGCCCGGAGCTGCTGAAGCGCCTGGCATACTGCCAGGCCATCGTCACCGAGATCGACGACGTGGTAGACGAGGCCGCGCTGAAGTCAGCTCCCCATCTCCGGGTCGTGGCCAACAGGGCCGTGGGCCTGGACAACGTGGATGTGGATGCGGCCACCCGGCTGGGTGTGCTGGTGTCGAACACCCCCGGCGTGCTCCAGGAGTCCTGCGCCGACTTCGCCTTCGCGCTGGTGTTGGCGCTCGCCCGCAACGTGCCGTATGCCGACCGGCAGGTGAGGGCTGGCGCGTGGACGATGTTCGACCAGTCGCCGTACCTCGGCGCGGACGTACACGGCGCGACGCTCGGCATCGTGGGCCTGGGCGGAATCGGCGAGGCGGTGATGCGACGCGCCACCGGATTCGACATGCACGTCGTCTACCACAGTCGCTCCCGCAAGCCTCGAGCGGAGCGGGACTACGGCGGGGAGTGGTCGCCCGACCTGGACTCGCTGCTAGCAAGTTCCGACTTCGTGTCGCTCCACGTACCCCTGACACCGCGAACCGACCGCCTGATGGGGCGGCGCGAGCTGGCGCTGATGCGCCCGACGGCATTCCTCATCAACACGGCGCGGGGCCGCGTGGTGGACACGGACGCGCTCTGCGAGGCGCTGAGCGAAGGCCGGCTGGCCGGGGCCGCCCTGGACGTGACAGACCCCGAGCCGATACCTCCGGACCACCCCCTGCTGGGGCTGCCCAACGTCATCCTGACGCCGCACATCTCCAGCGGCAGCGCCGCGACAGTCCGCAAGATGGGCATGATGGCCGCCGAGAACGTCGTCGCGGCGCTAACCGGCGGGCCGATGACCTCGTGCGTCAACCCGGAGGCCCTCGCATCAAGCCGCCACTCCGAGCGCCACCTCTAACGTCATTCCGAGCGCAGCCGAGGAATCTAACGCGCGCAGAGAGCTTTCGAAGCACGACCGGTAGGGGCGGGTTTCAAACCCGCCCGCCGACGATGCTCCCAGCACTGCTTTAGGCGTGGCACCGTAAGAGTCAAAAGCGTTCTGGTCTACCTTTGGCGTACTTTCAGGACCTGCTTATGACGAAGTGGCGTCCGTCCTTATTGGAAACGCCCTCGGAATCGCAGCGCATGACATGGAGACGTGGATACTCCAGATTCAGCTTCAGCCAGAGATAGGGATCATCCCCAGTTCTCTTCATCCATGTAGGCCAGCCAGAGGTTTCCAATCTCTCCGGCTTCCTTGGTGAGGTCAGGCAGAGATACGGCTTTACATTAGAATGTGTCGTTCCGTCCCGGCCGAAGATTCCTTCCAGTCGTTTTGACTTTTGATTCATCTGACTATTGGACCAGGAGTCGTAACCCTTAGCCTCCACGAGGACAAGACAGTAGCAGTCCTCTTGCTCAAAGGCTATCAGCAAGTCAACATCCTGTTGAGTCCCTGTAGCTACTTCATCAGAATTGCAGACGGCTTCACCTACGCGCTTAGGATTCCGGTAAGCCCACAAGCTTGCGGCTATCCAATCCAGGTGATAGTCCATCGCCACGAAAGCGTTACCGGGTATCTCGACCCCAATCTCATCGCCCAGTTCCTTTCGGAAACGGGCGTCCAGCGAGAACTCTCTGTTGCCCAAGGCTTGCCCAATCAGAAAGAATCTCTCCTTCCTATTGAATTGCCTCAGGATTTCGATAAGGTCAGACATCTTCACTCCGTCAAGTGCATCTTCGACACGATCGCAAGTAATCGGTGGCTCAGGGGGGAGCCGAAGCGTTGGAGCCGTCGCTTGGAAGGCGCGCTCCTAACGCACGTAGGGGCCGTTCGAAAACGGCCCCTACAGTTACGCTTCATCAGTCCGATACTGGCGTAGCCCCAAAATCGGCGTCTGCATATCTGAGCGCTCACTCAAGAGGACGAGGCCACCACCGCAAGTCTACCCAACTCAGGGCGCGTCTTCATAGGGCGGCGGCTCGTCGAACGGCTCGCCCCTGGCCTGGGCCTCACGCATGCGGCCGAGCCATGCGCGCCACTCCGCGTTCGATTCTGCCCGGGCCTCGTGTCGGCCTTCGTCCCGCGCCTTCGCCATGCGTTGTTCCTGGCGCTTTCGTAATTTCGCCTCCAGCCAACCTGCCATGACCATGAGGCCCCTCCCGGCTTCTATGATGGTTATCGAAAATGCAGCGGACGAGAGTGCGTTAGG
This sequence comes from Dehalococcoidia bacterium, assembly GCA_965226695.1. GTDB lineage: Bacteria > Chloroflexota > Dehalococcoidia > Lucifugimonadales > CATOSD01 > CATOSD01. Next base: position 164,208 of record OZ245405.1, on the reverse strand, counting down.
TGCGGACCCTTGCCAGACGTAGAGCGCCAGACTCGCCCAGTCGCCGTCCGGCGGGTCACCCTTCCATATGAGAAGGGCGATGCCTGCTATGAACAGCGACGTGAACAGCGCAAAATAGAGGCTTATCGCCCCTCTCGCGACGCTCCAGATCGAGTCTCTAGCGCCCCTGTCCCCGTCGTCCAACGGGTTAGGTCGTCGGCAGGCCGTCCTTCATCACGGGGATTACGCCCGGCAGCCACCACTTCTCCCACATCTCGTCGATCCTGGACTGGAAGTAGTCCACGTCCTCGTCGATGAAATGGGCGAACCTGCCCTGGCGCTTCAGAAAGTCGTATACCGGCTTTCGCGGGCGCCGGCCCTGGGCGATCATTCGCGACGGTCCGTTGAGGGACAGCCTGCCCTCCTCGATCTCGTACTGCACCCATATGCCGGTCTCGACCGCCAGCATCCCAAGCTCATGGGAATACATCGGGTCGTAGTCCCAGCCCTTGGGGCAAGGGTCGTAGGAGTGGATGAAGGTGGGCCCGCCTATGTTCAGGCCCTTGCGGACCTTGTTCATCAGGTCCACCGCGTAGGAGGCGCAGCCCGTGGCGACGTACTTTACGCCCGGGTGCCCCACGGCCATCATGGGCGCCATGTTCTTCTTCCACCTGTTGTGCATTATGCGGTGGACCTTGCCCGGCGGGCTGAAGGTGGTGTTCGCGCCCCAGGGCGACGACCCGGACACCTGGATGTCGGTGTTGGCGTAGGACTCGTTGTCGTACATGAGAATCAGCAGGTTGTACTGCTGGTGCGTGAGCGAGCCGGATATGGACGAGAGGCCCATGTCGGCACCGCCGCCGTCGCCGCAGAATGCGATGACGTTTATCTTCTCCTTCTTCATCTTGCCCTTGCTCATCAGCGCCGCGAGCCCCGCCGCCGTACCCGTCGCGGCCGAGCCCGACGAACCAAGCTGGGTGTGCATCCAGGGCACCACCCACGGCGTGGAGTAGTAGGTCGTGTTGGCGACGTACATGCAACCCGTGCTGCCCAGCACGATGGTGCGCGGCCCGGCGGACTTGATCATGAGCTTCATGACCAGCGCGGACTCGCACCCCTGGCACGTGCGGTGGCCGGAGGTGAAGTACTCCTCCAGGGGAGAGTCGTGGACGCCTTTGATAGTGGCCAGGACGTTGGAAGTGGTCATTCTGCTAGCTCCTTTGGTTGTGCATCCCCACATCTCCCCGCCCCTGCGTGGTCTGGCAAGAGGGTTGGGGGAAAGGCGCGCCCGGCGCGCCCGCTAACGTCGCTACTCTCTGACGCCGATCCAGCGCAGCGGCTCGTCCACCCGGCCGGTGTCGGCCACCTGCTGCACCGCGTCGAACATCTCGGTGGTGGCCGGTACGGTGATCTCCCTACCGCCCAGCCCAGCGATGAAGCCCATTATGGGCACCCGCTTCTCGGCGTCGTACAGCGCCGAGCGTATCTCATTGTAAAGCACGCCCCCGTTGTTCGGAGCGCCCAAGGAGTAGTCGCGGTCTATCACTCCGACCGCCTTGAACTTGGTCAGGCAGTCGCGCAACTCCTCGTCGGGGAAGGGGCGGAACCACTTGACGCGAACGAAGCCCACCTTGCGGCCCTGCTCGCGCAACCGCCGCACGGTGACGCGCAGCGGCATGGCGAGCGTTCCCATGCCCACCAGCACCACGTCGGCGTCGTCAGTCATGTACTCCTCGATGAACGGGTTGTCGCCGCCGCGCCCGAATATGCGCTTCAGGTCGTCGTGCGCCTCGGTGATCACGCCCTTGGCGCGGCGCATGGCGTCGTCGGTCTGGCGGCGAATCTCCAGCAGCCAGTCCTCGTTGACCTGCGGCGCGATCGTGATGGGGTTGTCGGGGTGCAGCACGAACTTGCCCCTGTCATAGGGTGGCAAGTACTCGTCGACCAGGTTCTTGTCCGGCACCTTCACTATCTGCTGGGAGTGCGTGAGAAACGCGCCGTCGGTGCTGATGGCGCAGGGCAGATACACTCGCGGGTCCTCGGCCACGCGCCACGCCATGAACGCGGCGTCCATTGCCTCCTGCCCGGTGTCGACCCAGCGCAGCAACCAGCCCAGGTCGCGCACGGCGAGCGCGTCGTTGTGCTCGCACCCGAACGCGCCCGGGTCGTCCAGCGCGCGGTTGCCCACCATTGCCACCAGCGGCAGCCGCAGGCCGCAGGTCACGGCGAGCGCCTCGAAGGCGTAGAACCAGCCGACGCCGCTCGATCCCGAAAACACCCTGGCGCCCACCGCGGAAGCGTGCTTGACTATCTCGAACTGCGAGTGCTCGCTCTCGGCGACTATGTACTCGCACTTCAGCTCGCCGTTGGCGATGAGGCGCGACACGAACTGCATCACCGTGTCGTAGGGGCGAATGGGGTAGGCCGTTATCACGTCCACGTCGGCCAGGGCGCACGCTATCGCGATCGCCTCCGAACCGCTAATCAGCTCCTCGCGCTCGAGCGCGGGCTGTGTCTCAGTCGTCATCACTCACTCCCGTCGCCGCGATCTGCTTCTCGTAGCCGGTCCACTCGTACAGGCCGTGGGAGCGCCCCACGTCGTCCTTCTCGGCTTTGGCGACGGCAATCTTTTCCTCCAGCCACTTCATGTAGCCGTCCCGGTCGCTCTTCCAGTGGTCGTGCTGGCTGGAGTTGTCGCTGAAGGACTCCTCGTTCACCATGGTGATGCACTCGGGGACCGGGCACACCTCTTCGCATACCCCGCAGCCGCAGCAGGACTCCATGTCGGAGTCGTACAGCCCCTCTGGCGTCACGTCGAAGCACGAGTCGGGGCACTGAAGCCAGCAGAGGGTGCACTTGGTGCACGTCTCGAAGTTGATGACCGGGCGCATGGTGCGGGTAGACCACTTCTTGAAGACCTCGTTCCGCACCGGCTGGAATCCGCCGTCGCCGCCGCGGAAGCCTCCGCCGACCTCGATGCCGGGTATTACGAGCGCCTCTTCCATCTTGGTCCAGCCGGGCTTTTCGAAGCTGAACGGGGTCTCGCCGTTGCCCTGTCCCGGCTCGACCGGGTAGGTGGTCACCCGCTCGAACGAGCGCTCGGCGGAGCCGGCCTTGACGTCACCCGATTCCTGGCGGATGGTGTCGACGTAGGCGTCGAGACCGACCAGCTGGGGGCAGACGCGGGCGAGCGCGCCGAGTATGCGCACGTCGGTGTGGTCGTCCTTGTACACCCACAGGCCCGAAAAACTCTTTATGCCCTTGACGATGGAGAGGTTGTAGGGCACATCCTTCACGTGGATGTCCTGCAGCAGCTGTTCGGGCGGCTGAATGGAGGTGACGAGCACGGTGCCGCCGCTGACGGTCAGCTCGTTGATGGGCTGCAGGCCGTACCACGCCCACGACTCCACGCCCTTGCACAGGGTGTCGTCCACGACAATGGTGACGTCCACGTCTTTCGGCTCGTATTTCGCGAGGCTCTCTTCAAGTTCGAGGTCGTCATCGGCGACGACGGCAAAGTACTTTGCGGGGATGCCATTGCGCTCCGGGGAGTCGCCGTAGCGGCCGAAGGCCGTGCCGATCTTGCCCTCCTTGCGGGCCGCGAGCACGATGGCGCGGCAGATGTTTCTGGACAGGGTCTTCTGGAAAATGCCTCGGTACACGACTTCAACGGCAGATACCGCCATACTTGCCCCCTAGACTGGCTTCTTGCTTCGGGTGGTGACTTGCGCAAATGTACTGTGCATTGTCGCATATCAGGCCAATCAAAGAAAGTGCGGGCGCGCCCACGTAATGTCACTCGGGCGACCCGCTGCCCTGTGCGTCTACGGCCCGCCGGAGCCTCCCGGCGCGGGTCCGCCGGCGCCGAACAGGCCGCCGAGCGCCTCGCCGAAGTCGGGCGTCATCGTTACCTGCGCGGCGCGGAAAGCCCCCTCGTCGTCGCGGCTGCCCACCGCGGTCACCCGCGCGCCGATTGGCAGTTCGGCCAGAACGCCCTCTCCGGTCACCTCGATCACCAGCGTCTCGTCATCCAGGACGGCCTCCACCGGCCCGCGGTCCGTATCGATCGTGGCGCGGCCCTCGCCCAGTTGAGCGATCGTGCCACTGACGCCGCCGCGCCGCGCGAGACCGGCGCCCGGGGGGAATCCCCCGCCTCCGCCTCCCGGCTGCGCGCCCAGCCCCTGGAACCGCGCCCGCACCTCCGGTGGAATCTGCCCACCCTCGCCCGCGCCGGCCATGGTGCCAAGCTGCGCGCGCAGGGCGGCGATGTCCTCGGGGCCGATCTGTTCCCCGCCCGCCCGGAGGCCTTCGCCCCCGCCCGCACCGGCAAGGCCTCCAAACGCCCCCGCTCCGGCGTCCCCCAGCAGCAGCACGGCGGCGCGCATCTCGCCCTGTTCGCCGCGCTGGCCCATCAGCGTGACGCTCGCGCCTACTTCGAGGTCTTCGAAAGAGCGCTCCAGGAACAGGGTGAGTTGCGTGTCCCCATCGACGGCAACGGTCTCGGTGCCCTCGGTGGTCGCGAGAGTCAGGCTGCCTTCCTCGACACTCTCGACCGTGCCCGACAGCGCCTCGACCCCTGCGAGTGTTGGCTCGGAGGCGGCGCCAAGCCGAGCGGCGGCGGTCGCCTCGGGCAGTTCTGCGAACGTGGTCTGGCTTTCGTCGCCGTCGCGCTCCATGTACGCGATTACGCCAACGGCGGCCGCGACGCCGATTATGGCCGCCACGATTAGCAGAAGGATGAATATGCGCCCGTTCATTGCTTTCTCTCTAACTGTGGTGTGCGGTTGCGGCAGTACATTGTCGTTCTACTCGTGGCGCAGCGCGTCTATGGGGTGGAGGCTCGCGGCGCGCACCGCGGGATACAGGCCGAAGAATATGCCGATCGCGGCGGAAACCACGATGGCCAGCACGGCGATGTCGCCGCTGAAGCTGGTCTCGAAGGCCCCGGTGCCGATCAGGTCGCGCCCGTCCAGCGCGCGCGACAGGGCGAGGCCCGCTACGACCCCGACCGCTCCGCCGCCGAGGCTGAGCAGCGTGGCCTCCGTCAAGAACTGCAGCATTATGTCGCGCCGCTTGGCCCCCATCGCCTTGCGTACGCCGATCTCGCGCGTTCGCTCGGTGACCGACACCAGCATTATGTTCATAACGCCGATGCCGCCCACGAGCAGCGAGATGCCCGCTATCGCTCCCAGGAACACCACGAAGGTGTTGGTGGTCTCCTCGAGCGCCTCGATCGTCTCTTCCTGGCTGGTTACCGTGAAGTCGTTCTCGCCCGTGAGCCGGTGGCGTAGCCGCAGCACCGCCGTTATCTCGTTTATCGTGTCCTGCGACGCGCTGTCGTCCCTCGCGCTGACGTTGATGGAGTCCACTACCACGTCGCCCTGAATCGTTCGCTCGAAGTTCAGCCGGTAGTAGGCGGTGGTTATTGGCACCAGCACCTCGTTGCCGAAGACTCCGAAGAAGCCCCCGCCCTGGCTGGGCAACACCCCTATCACGGTGAACTCCCGCCCGCTTATTCGCATGTGCTGGCCGACAGGGCTCCGGAATCCGAAGAGCTGCTCGGCGATCGGCGCGCCCAGCACCGCGACGTCGGAGCGGTTTCTCACGTGCGCCTCCAATATGAACTGGCCCTGCTCTATGGGCGAGTTGCGCACCGCCGCGTACTCCGGCGTGACGCCCACTATCTGTGTGAAGGTGTTGTTGCCCCTCGCGACCACCTGCCCGCCCGTCCGTATCTCCGGCGCCACGGCGGCCACGGACGGCGCCGCCTGCGGGTCGACGAGAGCGTAGGCGTCCCCCAGTGTCAGCGTGTTCGCGCTGCCCAGCCCGCCGAACGAGCCGCCGGTGCTGGACTGGCCGGGCCGCACGAAGAGCAGGTTGGTGCCAAGATCCTCGATGCGAGAGGTGATGGACTCCTGCGCGCCCCTGCCCAGCGACATGAGCGTTATGACGGCGCTCACCCCGATGACGATGCCGAGCAGCGTCAGCACGGCCCGCAGCTTGTTCGCGCCCAGCGAGATCAGCGCGGTCCTGAGAACGTCGGCAGGCGTCACCGGGCGCCCCCCGTCGGCTCGGCGATGGACTGGCGCTCGTCACTCACGACGCGCCCGTCGAGCATCGACATGACGCGCTGTGCGCGGGCGGCAATGGAGGCCTCGTGCGTGACCAGGATCACGGTCATGCCCTCTTCGCGGTTGAGCCGCTGCAAAATGGCCAGAATCTCCTCGCTGGAGCGGCTGTCCAGGTTGCCGGTCGGCTCGTCGGCCATGAGTATCGATGGCCGCTTCACCAGCGCCCGCGCGATCCCAACGCGCTGCTGTTGTCCGCCCGAAAGCTCCGTGGGCTTGTGCGACACCCTGTCGGCCAGCCCCACGCGGTCGAGAGCCTCCAGGGCGCGCCGCCGGCGGTTCCTGCGACCGCCGTACAGGAGCGGCAACTCCACGTTGGCGAGCGCGGACAGCCGCGGCAGCAGGTTGTAGGTCTGGAAGACGAAGCCTATCTTGCTGTTGCGAATCTCGGCGAGCCGGTCGTCGCTCATGCCGCCCACGTCCTCGTCCTCGAGCGTGTAGCTCCCGGACGTGGGCACGTCGAGGCAGCCGATGATGTTCATCATGGTGGACTTGCCGGAGCCGGACGGCCCCATTATGGCGACCATCTCGCCCGGTTCGATGAATATGCTGACGCCCTGAAGCGCGGCAACGTCCACGTTGCCCATGCGGTAAATCTTGGATACGTCCTGCAGCCTGATCACGCTCGCGTTCCTGTCCCCTCTGCCGTGATTTAGCGCCTGCCACCGCCGGCGGGCGCCACGAGGGTGCGGGTCGGGCCTGCGCCGAACCCCCTGCCGAAGCCGAAGAACGAGTCGGAGGCGTCCTGCGACTGCATCAACAACGTCTCTCCCTCGCTGAGGCCGCTCTCCACCACGGTCCAGAAATCGTCGCTGTTGCCGAGCGTGATTTCCCTCAGCTCGACCTCCCCGTCCTCGCCGAGAACGCGCACCGCCGGCTGGTCGAAGGTGCCGTGCAGCGCCTGGAGCGGAATGAGCAGCACGTCGTTCTCCTCCCTGATGACGACGCTGGCGACGGCGCTTAGGCCCTCCAGCAGCTGCACGCTGGTGGTAGTCTCCAACGTGACGTCGAGTGGGTAACTCACCACCCCCTGCTGGCTGTTCGGCTCAGTTGCTATTCTCGACACCACGCCCGCCAGTGTCTGGCCCTGCAGCGCCTCGAGGTGTACCGTGGCGGCCGCGCCCTCCCGCAGGTAGAGCACGTCGATTTCGTCGACTATTCCCGACATCTCCACGACGCTGGGGTCGACCATCTGCACTACCGCGTCGCCTGCCTTTACCTGCTGGCCCACGTCCGCCTGCAGCTCGGTTACGATGCCGCTCCACGGCGCGCGCAAGGCGACCGCCTCCAGGTCGGCGAGCACGTCGGCCAGCGCGGTGCGCGCGGCCTCGCCGTCGGCCCGCAGCAGGGCGAGGTCGAGAGGGTCGGCTTCCCGCCGCAATTCGCGCAGGTCCTCATGTGCCTGTTCGAGCGCCGCGGCCTTGAGAGCGATGTCCACGACCGCGGCGTCGACGTCGCGGGGATCGGGTCCGCTCTGCAGGTCTTCGAGATCCTGCTCGGCAACCGTGATGGCCTCTCTGGCCAGCTCCAGGGCCTTCCGCTTTTGTTCCAGCTCCACCAAGTCCGGTCCGGCCAGGACGTCGGCCAGGGCGTACTGTGAGTTGAAGAGCTTCTCACTCGCGCTGGTAACCGCCTCCTCCAGCTCCGAGAGCGCCCTCGTCTTTTGCAACTCCAGGTCATCCAGCTCCGTCAGCCTCTCCGCGTATACGTCCCAGGCGTCGTCGAAGTCCGGCCTCACGCAAAGGGTGTCGCTCCTGAGCGGCTCTTCGCACGTCGTTGCTATGTTGCCAGGGTAGAGCTTGAGCCAAAAGATGACGGTGTTTTCGTCCCAGGGGACGACCGAAGGGGCCAGAGTGCTGTCGGGGCTGGGTAGGCCATCCAACGCCCCCACCGAGTCGGGGTCGAACAGCGTATCGAGGTCGGTGCCCCAGGATGCCAACAGCTCGTCCAGGCCCCTGGCGATATCCTCGTCATCGGGCTGAACGCCGAACCACTTCTGGTAGTAGTCCCTCTGGGTGTCCAGGGAGTCCTGCACGGCGTCGCGGGCGGCGTCCAGCTTACGGTCCCAGTCGCGGCGTGCCAGCTCCTCATCCCGCTCCGCGTTGTCGAGGTTGGTGGTGACGGTGCGTATGGTGGAGTGTGCGTCCGCGATGTCGTCCGTGTCGGCTCCGGCGATCGTTTCGGCGAGCGCGTCCTCGGCTTGGGACAGCGCCAGCCGCTCGGCTGCGACCTTCTCGACGGCCTTTGCCAGGTCGTAATCGGTGACCACGCCCAGGTCGTCGTAGGCATCCTGGGCGTCGCGGTAGGCGACGAGGGCGTCGGAGATGGCGGCCTCGGCCTTTGCGAAATCGAGCGTGGAACGAGGCGCCGCCGCGTCTTCCAGCGCCTGCTCCGCGTCGCGCACGTCCACCCTCGCCTTGGCAGCCGCGCGCTCCATCGCGGCCACGGTGTCGCGGTCCAGGCGGGCCAGCAGTTGGCCCTCGTTCACCCGATCGCCCTCTTCCACCACGATCTCGCCTATCACGCCCTCTACGTCGAAGCTCAGCGCCTCGCGGTTCGGGTACACCAGGCTGCCGCTTATGGAGACCTCGTTGACCAGGTTGCCCCGGCGCACGGGCACCTGCAGCTCGGTCTCGGCTTCCTCCCCTTCGGCACGGTCGTAGAACCAGTAGTAACCGGCTAAGGTTCCGCCGAAGACCAGTACCGGCACCAGCACCAGCATGGCGATCTGCGCCGCGGATATACGTTTCAGCCAGTCCAATCCACGTCCTTCATCTGCTCGCCCGGACTCTTCCCGGGCGGATGACCGAGAATGCGTTAGACAACACTATAACGAAGAATTGTGAAGAAAGTTAGGCCGTTTGGCGACCGCCGGCGTTCAGTGTATGAGCCACGACAGCCCGATGCCGTCGCGAGATCGGCAGGGGTGAGGCGTGCGAGGGCGCTTTGACGCGCCCGTTCCCCACCACTATACTTGCCCCAAAATCGCGAGAGATAGGAGACTGCCCACTATGGTCAGCTCAGGTTCGGCAGACGTTGTTATTGTTGGCGGCGGCGTAGTAGGCGTGTCCACTGCGTACCTGCTTGCCAGGGAAGGCGTGAGCAGCGTCATAGTGGAAAAGGACTCGGTGGGCAGCCACGCATCGGGCTTCGCCTACGGAGGGCTCAGCCGCCCCAGGGGCACAGGGCCCAACGTGCCCGTTCTCGCCGAGGCCTGGCGGCTGCACGAGCGGTTCGGCACAGAGCTTCCGGAGGAAACGGGCGTGAACACCGAGTTCCGGCTCAGGCCGTCGCTCTCGCTCGCGTTCACCGAGGAGGAGGCGACGCAGCTTCAGGCAAGCCTGCAATGGGGGCGCCACGAAGATGGGCCGTCGGTGCGCTGGGTCGACGCGAAAGAGGTGCTCGAAATCGAGCCGCGCGTGAACCCCGAGGCCGTCGGCGGCGTGTACGTGGAGGGTGGCGGCGACGTTGAGCCTTACCGCCTGGCGCTGGCGCTGGTGCAGGCCGCCGAACGCCACGGCGCGACGGTGCGCCACGGCACGGTGACGGGGCTGCGCGTCGAGGGCGGACGGGTGCGCGGGGTTACGCTGGAGAGCGGCGAGATAGCGTGCGAGACCGTGGTGTTGGCCATGGGGCCGTGGAGCGCAGAGGCGTCGGAGTGGCTGGGTGTGCCCGTGCCGGTCAGGCCGCTGAAGGGCCAGATACTTCGTTTGCAGGCGCCCGGTGAGCCTTTCCGGTGCTCGCTGGGCTGGTCGGGCGACTACGCCACCACCAAGCCAGACGGCCTGCTGTGGACGGGCACGACGGAAGAAGAGGCGGGATTCGACGACAGGCCGACCGCCGCCGCGCGCGACAAGATAATGGCCTCGCTGCTCAGGATGGTGCCGTCGCTCGTCGACGCCCGGCTCGCGCAGCAGACCGCCTGCCTACGCCCCGTCTCGTCGGACGGGCAGATGCTGCTTGGCCGCGCGCCCGCCACCGAGGGCGTTTACGTCGCGACGGGTGGCGGACGCCAGGGCATCATGCTGGGGCCGGGCATGGCGAAGGTCGTCGTGGACCTGATCACGCGCGGCTCGACCGACGTGCCCGTAAAGGATCTGGACCCGGCCCGGTTCAGCTAGCGGCGAGCGCCCCCATGGGGTCCCACGGCGGCAGGGGGATGGGTTCGCCGTCCAGCGCGCGCTGCAGGTCCTCCGGCAGCCGGCTCTTCGGGGCGGCTATCTCGAACATGTACTCGTCGAACCACGAGTCGTTCATCACGCAAAAGCCTTTGTCGCCTATCGCGTCCCCGTAGCTGTTCTCCACGCGCCAGCGGCGCGGGCCGCCGTCCACCACGTCGACGCCGGTGAACAGCATGGCGTGCGTCATCTGTGTCTGGCCGTACTCCATGCGCGCCGCCTTGTCCATCTCGAAGTCCGCGCCGTACACCGCGGCGTAGTCGAACAGCTCGGCGTCCCACACCCCCTGCTCGCGGTGCATCTGCTTCCCCACGTCGCAGCCCATCCACACCGGTTGGTCGTCGAGCAGCGAGTCCAGCGTCACGCGCTTCATAAGCTCGATGTCCACGTTCAGGTACTTCACCGGCGAGCCGCCCACCACGTTGCCCAGGTAGCCTATCGTGTAAGTGCTGCCCAGCCTGCTGGACTCGCGCGGGTCGTGCACCAGGCAAACGTAGTCCTCGTAGGGCGTGGTGACGTACCTGCGGGCGAACTCCTGCGGCGTAATCTCGCCGTCGCGGTGAAAGCGCCCGTCGCGGTCCTTCCACTGCCAGAAGAAGCTGCTGGGCGGGGTGCCCAGGTGTATGCACAGCACCCGGTATACGATCTTCAGCGTCTGGCGCTTCGACTCCCGCATCGCCTCCATGCCGGCCTCCTGGGCGTGCAGGCCGCGTATGCGCTGGGCGCCCTGCCTGAGCAGGTAGAACAGCGACGAGTTCATGCGCGAGGTGTTTCCCGAGCTCTCCGTCTCGGGCATGGCCGACTTGGGAGCCAGCCCGTGCTTCTTCACCAGGTTGATGAACATATCCCACTGGCCGGCGTCCGGCACCGGCGCCTCCATCAGCCAGTCCACCAGCCGGTCGCCGGTAGGCCGGTCGGCGGTGTCGACGACAGACTCCAGGAAGAAGTTCGCGCGCTCGATCTTGTCCCAGAACATCATGTAGTTCTGGCTGAACTCGAACTGGTCCACGTTCAGCGCCTTCATGGTGTCCACGCGGAACAGGTTCAGCCCGGCGAACAGCCAGCACCTTCCCGACCTGCCCTGGTCGGTCGGCTGCCAGTCGTCGAGCACGTTGGAGAAGCTGTGCTGAGCGTCCGTTATGATCGAGCGGTCGAGTGCGACGACGTTCACGTCGTGTTGCGCGACTACGTTCTGCATCAGGCGGTGAGAGGGGTTGGACTCCCAGTCCGATTGAAGCAGCGATACGTCCTGCTCGGTCAAGAGCGCGCCCCTGTCTGTCGCGGCGGCGGTTGTATTCACGATGCGCCTCCTGTGTGTGTCGTGCGTCCATCTTGGGCGGCGGCCCGGCTGGTGTCAAGCTGACGTGCGTCTCCGCAAGCCGTTCCGCGTTTGACACGTTTCGCCCTCAATCCTATACTCGATCGAAATTCTAACCGGCTGAGGGGGTGTTCGAATGTCGGACGTCTCCGGGTGCGTGCTGCAACTCACGGACAGCGTCACGCGCAAGCAGTTCGCCCTGCGCGTCGACCCGGAGCACACCGGCTGGACGCTCCGTCGCCTTCTGGAGCGCTACCTCAAGGACTGCCTCCTGGACGAGCTGCTCGCCGCGCGCCGCATCACTCCCCGGTCCGCGGAGAGCCTGCGGGCGGTCCAGGACTACGTGTACGCCGTGTCCGACCAGGGCGGGCTGCTCGACGTGTATCCCGGCGTGGCATTCCGGCAGGGCGGCGCGCCCGTCGCCCTCGACGCCGCGCCCGCCGCGGCGACTGTGCGCGTGGGCGTCGCCGACGTCTCCCTCATCGACGTCGCCGTGGACAGGCTCAACGCGGGCTACGATCGAAACTGGGCCGGATTCCACAAGCGGCGGTGGGATACCGACGCAGGCATGTACGCCGCGTTCGTGCGCGAGTCTCTGGAGCGGTGCTTTGGCCCCCGAGCCGCGGAGTTTGCCGAGATGGACTCGCCGGCCCACGCCAGGCGCGTGTTGCGCGCTCTGGCGCGCCGCGTGTGGGAGAGCCACTTCGAGAACTACTCGCGCTTTACCGGCAGGATGCTGACCTACAAGACCGGCGATGAAACGGTCCGAAACATCGTCGAGGGCGCCGGCGGCATCTGCTCCGAAAAGGTGCAGGCGCTCAAGTTCCTGACAGACCGGCTGGGCCTGCCCTCGCGCTACGTGCTCGCAGGCGCGGACGCGGTCCCGCCCCTTCCCGAAGACAGGCTGCGGGAGATGCTGACCACCTTCGACTTTCGATTCTCCAAGCGTTACATGCGCTATTGGCAGCACGTTGCCCTTGTGTATAACATTGGCGGTGAGGAGGTACTCGTCGACGCGACCAACGGCAACATCCCCTTCCTGTTCCTGGAAGGAGAGGCCGCTCAGGGTCTGCTGCGGGACGAGGACAAACGGAGTGTGCCGGTCAAAATGGCGGTGAGGGAGGAGCGCTTCTACTATCACCGCGTGGACCAGGGCATTGTAGAGAACCTGTATTTCGCGATGGAGGGCTGGATCGAGGACGTGGACCTGATGCAGGTGTTCGACAACGAGCTCGGGCTGTACATCTCGCGCGGCTACTACGTCACGCCGCTCGCGTACAGGAGCGACGCCGCCTTCGAGCGTCTGCGTGGGGAGTACGCGGCCGCAAGCGCCGGCGCCGGCCTCCGGTGCGAGGTGGCCCGCGGATGGACGCTCGACACCCCCCTGGGCAGCCGGTTCGCGTCGGACGAGCCCGACGCTGCCGCTGCGGTGATGACGGCGCGCGACCGGCTGCTCGAGCGATTCGACGAGTACCACGGCGCGGGCCACGACGCGGGCCTCGTCGTCGTGGAGCTGGGCGCCGATGCTTAAGCGCTACCAGGCCCCGGATGACCTGCCGGCCCGCCTGGACGGCGTGGTGGCCGCGGCGGCCCGGACGGCGTTCTATCGCCCCCGGCTCGGCGGACGCCGCGGCGTGCGGTCATTGGACGAGTTTCGCGAGCTGCCTGTCACCCCCATCGCCGAGTACCGGCGCTCGACCCTGGGCGATACCGTGAGCCTGCCCGCCGAGATAGAGTGGATAATGGGCCAGTACGCCGGCCAACTCGCCGGCAGGCTGGCGGTGGCCGAGGGTCCGGAGGAGAGCGCCACCCGGTGCGACCTGTTCGTCGACGCCGTGAAGGAGCGTTTCGAGCCGCACGCCCGCTCGGTTGCCGCGGTGCTGACGCCGGGATTCCGCCGGTTCTTCGGCGCCGAGCTGTGCACGGCACTGATAAGGGCCGGCGTGACGACGCACCTGTTCATCGCCGACAGCGGCGTCCGCGCCTACGAGCTGCTGCGCCACGTGCGGCCGGATTTGCTCGTCGCGCCGTGCGACGATCTGGACGAGGCGCGGCTGCCCGAGACGGTGCGCATGTGCGTGACCTTCGGCTGGCGGCGGGCGCTCGCATCGCGCCCCCAGCTGGACCTGCTGTACGTGGACGGCCTGGGCTTCCTGGGCCAGTCGGATGACTGCCGGAGCTACGCGCTCAACAGCGATGAGTACCTCTTCGAGGCGTCACCGAGCGGCCGGCTGGTCGTGACGCCGCTGTTCAACCGCATACAGCCGTTGATCAGAATCGAGACTTGCCTGGACATCGCATCGCTGGACCAAGACGCGGCGGTGTTCGTTCGAGCCGGAGATTCGGCCCTCTCCGGCGCGTGCCCACGATTGGGACCGCGGTAGTTACAATGCTCTTAAGCCTGACACGCATATGGAGAACGCTGCGACAGCACAGAGAAATGGGGTTCGCCTTCGTCGTCCTCGTGCTGGGCCTGAGCTTACTCGGCAACGCGGCGACCTTCTACCTGTTCGACAGGGCAGTGAATCCGGAAATCACGGTGCCGGACGCGCTTTGGTACAGCGTTGTCTCGATAACGACCATCGGGTATGGCGACTACTCCGCCACTACGTTGGGCGCGCGACTGGGCACCGTGTTGTTCGTGGTGTTCTTCGGGCTGGCGGCCTTCACGTCGGCCATCGGCATAGGGATCGACCGCATCTTGGAGCGCCAGCAGAGGGAGCGTTTGGGAATGGCTACAGTAAAGTCCAGGGGACACCTGTTGATAGTCAATCCGCCCACGGCGGACCGCGTGCGCAAGATAATCGAGGAGTACGTGCATGACAGCGGCCACTTCTCGGACGACGTCGTTGTGGTATCGGACAAGATAGAGTCTCTGCCTTTCCGCCTGCCGCGTGTGTCTTTCGTTCGGGGCTCGCCCCTCGAAGAAGATACCTACGCGCGCGCGAATCTCATGCACGCCAGCAGCGTCATGATCCTCGGCTCGGGCTACGACGACCCCAATAGCGACAGCCTGGTCGCTGCAATCGTCTCCGTGGTCGAGTTCCTGAACCCGAAGGTCCCCGGTGTAGCCGAGTGCCAGTACCTCTCCCACAACGTGCTGTTCAAGGGCGCGAAGAACATAAAGCCCGTTTTCACCCTGAACATGGTCGACAAGCTGATGGTGCAGGACCTCCAGGACCCGGGCGTGAATCTGATTCTCAATGTCGTCACCAGCAACGTGATGGAGGGGACTCTGTTGAGCACGGTGGTCGCGGATGATCCGGCGAACCCCATGGCCTACAGGCAGGTCGCCAAGATTCTGCTCGACCACGACATCAATCTGGTCGGCATAATCAAGGATGGCATCCCCCACCTCAGCTTCATCGATCTCGACATGGAACACGGCGACTCGCTGTTCTACATCGCCGTGCGGCGACGCGAGTGGTCCGAGATAGCCCCCCTGCTCGCGCGATGAACGGCCCGGCGCTCCCCATGCGGCTGCTGGACGAGGTCGACGAGGCCGCGTCCGCCAGGCTGCGGGAGACGCTGCGGTTCGCCCACTCCACTTTTGGCTACTACGCGAAGCTGTTTCACCTGGTAGGAATCTCCGGCGCGGATCTGGATAACGAGCCTCCGCTCGACGTGCTGCGCCGCCTGCCGCGGCTGGACGGCTACGGGCTGGACGCCCTCTCGAATGAGAGCCTGCACGCCGGCTCTCCCATAATCGACGTGGAGACGTCGTCCGGGACAACCGGCCCGCGCAAGAGGCGGTTCATCACGCCCGAAGACGACAGGCAGGAGACGGAGTTCCTGGCCGAGCTGTTCGCCATATGCGGCGTCTCCGGCGCGGACAGCGCGGCGTGCCTGGACACTGATCCCCTGACACTGATGGTGTCGTTCACGAAGGCGCTGGATGCCCTGGGAGTGCGGGAGGCCTACGCCCTCAGCATCGGCCCCGAGTTCCAGCGCACGCTCGACGCTCTGACCGGGCTGGCGCCCATGGTCGTCATCACCGTGCCCTCCGTGTTGGAACGCTGCCTCGACCCGCTCATCGACGCCTACGCGCGCGCGGGCGTGCGCGGGCCGCGAACGGTCATCTACCTCGGCGAGCCCCTCTCGCCGCGCGTGCGCCACGCCGTCGAGTCGCGGCTGGGCGCCCAGGTTTTCGGCTACTACGGCGCGTCCGAAACGTCGGCGCTGGGTGTGGAGTGCGGCGCGCACAGCGGCATACACCTGTTTACCAACAGGGTTATCGTAGAGCTCGCGGAAGAAGACGACGCCACCGCCGAAATGGTCGTAACCACGCTGTTACAGCGTTCGCCGCCGCTGCTGCGCTACGCCCTGGAGGACAGGGTGAGGCCCCTGGCGGGCGCATGCCCGTGCGGCCTGCCGTATCCAAGAGCGGAAGTGCTGGGCCGGGTGGGAGACTCCTTCTCGGTGCTGGGCGCCAAGCTGAGCTACGGAGCCGTGCTGAGCGCCGTGTACGCCCACGCAGACGAACCGGGGCACATGCAGCTCGAGCTGTCGCGCGATGACACCGAAGGGCTTACCATCGTGCTGCCGGAGCCGCTGCGGCACGCCGAGGCCGAGATGCGCCGAGACCTGATCCGCAGCCATCCCGACATCGACTTCCTCGTGGGCAGCCGTCTGCTCACGCTCGGATTCTCCTACGCCGAGCCAGGTTACTTCGACGCCGCCAGAAAGACCAGGCGAATCGTCGACCGCCGCGGCGACTCCCACGGTGCGTGCTGAGATGCCGGACCGATTCCGGCTCGTGGGCCGGAATGACGGAGGTCTGGCAGGCGCCGCCGGCAGGTTCGCCGAGCGGACGGGTGCGGCGCTCGCCCGCCTGCTGCCCTCGCGCAAGTCCGCCACCCTCGAGGAGGCCATGCACACGGCCGCCGCCGCGCGCGAAATCGATCTGTCGGCGCTCTCCGCCGGCGAGCTGTGCCATTCGTTTCGTTCGCTGCGGCTTGATTCATCGAGCCACGGCGGCCAACACGAACTGGCGCTCGGTGCCGCCGTGGTGTGCGAGGCGCTGGCCCGCGGGCTGACCGAGGCGGATGGGCCGCGCTTTCGAGCCACGGACGAGCAGGTCGCCGCGGGTCTGCTGATGTACGGCGGGGCCGTGGTCGAGATGAACGCGGGCGAGGGCAAGACCGTCGCGGCGGCATTTCCCGCCGCCCTCCACGCCCTGGATGGAGGGGCAGTCCACGTGATAACCGCAAACGACTACCTGGCAGCGCGCGACGCCGACCTGCTCTACCCTGTCTTCGCCGCGCTCGGCCTGGACGTGGGTGCAGTGCTCGGCCCGATGACCGACCCGGAGCGCGCGGACGCCTACGGCCGGAGCATCGTCTACGGCACGCTGCGGGAGTTCGGTTTCGACTTTCTGCGGGACAATCTCAGGCTGCCGCCCGATCCTCCGGCGCAGGGCGCGCTGTTCGCCGCTGTCGTGGACGAGGCCGACCAGGTGCTGCTGGACCAGGCGCGTTCTCCGCTGATCATATCCGGCGGGCCGTCCGGGATCATGCGCGGCCTGGAACGTGCTCGCCGCGCGATGGCGAAGCTGGTGGCCGAACAGCAGGCCGCCGTTCGGGCACTGGAAGAGCGGCTGGGCGATCCCGTGCTCACCTCCGAAAGCCGCGACGCTCTGCTGGCCCGGCTGTTGTGCGCCGACCACGACAGCGACACAGCCCGCGCGCATTTCGCCGGAAGCGAAGGGGCGTACGCCCGCGCGGCAGCCATCGTCGCCGACAGCGACCTCTCGGACCCGGAGTGCGAGCTCGCCCGTGGCCTGTATTTCCTTGCCGACGCCCGTCGCGGAGCGGTGGTGCTCACAGAGCTGGGCCGGACGTTCCTGGAGCGGCGGACCGGCTCGGCGTTCGACACCGCGCATCTCCAGCGCCGGCTCGATGCGCTGGAAGGCGACGCAAGCACGCCGCTGGCCGATCTGCGCGCGCGGGCGGCCAAGCTGCGCCGGCGCATCGCGCGGCGGCACGGCCAGGCCAACCAGCTCACCCAGCTACTGCGCGCCTACACGCTGCTGAAGCGCGGTGTCCACTACCTGGTTGACGATGGGCGCATAGTGCTGATCGACCAGGAAACGGGCCGGACGCTGCCCGACAGCCGGTACAGATTCGGTATCCACGCCGCGCTGGAGGCCAAAGAGGGGCTGAGGGTGCGCGACGAGCCCAAGACGCTGGCCCATATCTCCGTGCGCGGTTTTGTCGGCCGGTACGCGCGCCTGTCCGGCATGACCGGCACGGCAAGCGGTTCGGAGCGGGAGCTGATGTCCCGGTTCGGACTCGACGTCCAGGTGGTGCCGCCGTCGAACCCCGAGCGGCGCTCCGACCTGGGGCCGCGCCTGTACGTGAGCCGAGCCGATAAGCTGGCCGCCGTGGTGGACGAGGCCGCGTTCTGGCACGGCGTCGGGCGTCCGGTGCTCATCGGCGCGCCCACCATCGACGAATCCGAAGACATCAGCCGGCGGCTCGGCGAGCGCGGCGTGCCGCACGGCCTGCTCAACGCCGCCGGCCGCGAAGACGAGGGGGAGATCGTGCGCCGTGCGGGCCGCTTCGGCGCCGTCACCGTGGCGACCAACATGGCCGGTCGGGGCGCGGACATCGTGGTCGAGCCGCGCGTAAACGACCGGGTGCTGGAGGCGTTCGCCCGCCTGGCGGTCCGGCTTCTCGACGAGGGACAGGGCAGTCTTGTGGTGCGCTGCGCCAGCGCGGAAGACGCCGCGGCCCTGGGCGCGGCGCTCAGCCGCGCCGGCACGCCGTGGGCGACTCAGCCGAACGAGCTGGACGTTACGGTAGGCGGTGGCACGGGCCGCGTGGTGGCGCTGGAGTTCGGATTGGGCCTCTACGTCATCGGAACGGAGCTCAACGAATCCAGCAGGACCGACAGGCAGCTCATGGGCCGCACCGGACGGCAGGGAGCGCCGGGCGCGTCGCGCTTCATCCTGTCCCGCGAAGACCGGCTGCTGGCGTTCGGAGGCGCTGGCTCCGGCGTCGCGGCCGAAGACGCCATCGCCGAACAGGGCGGCCGCGTCCGCATCGAGGGCGCGCGCGTGGAGAGGACACTGTCCGAGATACAGGGCCGCGCCGAACGCGACGGCGCAGCCGAGCGCGCAGTGGCCCTCGAGTTCGACCGCATCCTGGACGCTCAGACGCTCGACTACTACGCGGCGCGGCGCGAGATCCTGAAAGCGGGCAACTTCCGCGCCCGCTGCGACGCTCTCGCGCGGGGGTACGCCGCCGCAGTGGTGGCGAGATGGCTGCCAACCGGAGCCGGGTTCGACTACGCGCGGGGCTTTACGCGTGTGTGCGAGGAGCTGCGGCTCGACTTTGGCGAAGACGCGAATCACCTGGAGGGGCTGGGGCCGGTGGCGCTCGGCGAGGCCCTGGGCGACCTGCTGTCGCGGCGGCTGGACGCGTGCCTGCAACCGCTCGACGACGCGGCGGCCGGCCGGTTGCTCGAACTGCTGTACCTGCAGGCGTCGGACGAACTCTGGGGCGAGCACCTGGACGAATGCCAGCAGCTCGTGGTCAGCGTCAGCCTCGCCGCACTGGACCTGCGCGGCGCCCTCGTCGAGTGCGTCATGCGCTGTTCGGATGCATACGAGGCGTTCAGGCGCGACGCGGACGCCGAGGCGGTGCGGCGTATGTTGAGGTTCGACGCCCAAACAGCCTTCGCCGGCGAAGAGCCGCCGCCCACCGTCCCGGGCGATCTGGAGCTGATCGTCGGCGGTCAGTCGGACGCGCGCCCACTGCCGCCGCCCTCGAATTCGTCGACAAACTCGGACTGACGCGAGGGGCAAGCCCCGGCGCACGCCCCAACCGTCGCCCTGTGCGCTATAATGAGGGCTGTCTGCATGGAGGGAGGGACTCTATGAGCCGAAAACTGAGAAAGCGCACGCTTGCTGTGCTCACGGGTGGCGTCCTCGTTTCGGTCCCGGTCATCGCCGCCTGCAGCTCCGGCCCAACCTACGACCAGTGGGCCGCCACCGACGGCGCCGCCGGGCGCATCAACCTTGACGCGGTACAGGACGCCTACAAGGAGTCCAAGAGCGCGACCGAGTTCGAAAAGCGAGTCAACCGCATCTACGAGGGCGACGGCGTCGTACTCATCCGCGCCAGCCAGGACGGCGAGCGGCAAATGGTGGAGGCGTTCGAGGACCTCAACGGCGACGGACAGATAGACGACTCCTCCGACGATCTCCTGTTCAGCATCACCGAGAACAACAGGCAGAACGAAATCAGGGGCCACGGCGCGAACGGCTACTACCACCACGGCTTCGGCGGCGGTAGCTTTTTGTTCGGCTACATGGTGGCGTCCTCTTTCGGCTCGTCTTACTACTACCACACCCCGCGCGGCACGGTAGGCAGCATCAGGACGGACCGCGCGAACTACCGCAAGTCTCCGTTGTACCGCTCGCAGGTGTCCCGCAACAGTAGCTACTTCTCGCGGCAGAAGACGGCCGCCGGGTCCCGCTACACCAACGCGAACCGCAATCTCAGCAACTCCCGGCAGTCCTACCAGTCTTCCAGAAAGTCCACCGGAGCATTCAGGACCAGCGGCACCGGCGTCCGCAGTAGCTGGGGGTCGTCCACGCGCGGCAGCAGCGGCAGCAGAGGCTTCGGCGGCGGGCGCGGCTTCGGCGGCGGCCAGCCGCAGATTGGGCTCCAGCGGGGCCGCCGCGGTGTGCGCTAGCGACGCTACAAAGTATCGCAAGCGGCTCGACGCCCGCCCGCCCGCCTGCGCTCCGCCCAGGGCGCCTGACGCCACCGGCACCGTGTTGCTCCGCGTATCACTTGGCGACATGGAGCTGCGCGACGCGTTCCACGTGACGCTGCCCGTCGGCTGCGCGCGTCTGACGGTCGGCGGGCTTCTCGACAGCGTGTTCGGCGAGGACGACGCCGCGCGGCAGCGGACCCTCGGCGCGCTCGACGTTGCGGCGAACCCCGACCTCCCGGACATGTACCGCGAGCTGCTCTACGTCGCGCGTCTCTGGCGAGCCGGACGCTGCGAGCTGCGAATCTACGCCAACAACGGGCCGCGCGTCGAGCCGGGTCAGCCCGCCGAGGACTACCTCAACCATTCCCCCGGCGGCGCGGCGGTGCTGGACCTGGTGCTGGAGCAGACCTTCGAGCCGCTGGCGTGGTTCGTGCGCCAGGGCGGCGACGACGGCGAGATGCTGCGCTGGATGCGCGCGTGCGTGCTGCTCTACTTCATGGACAAGCACGCTTTCGAGTTGTCGCCGCGTCCCGATGCCGAGCGGGACCGCCGCCTGCTGCCCATCGCGGAGGAGCTTTGCGACCGGGGGCTTGTCACGCCCCCTGCCGACGGCGGGGCCTTCGCCATGACCGAGGAGGGCCGCGCCTACCTGAGCGAGCTGATAGCGGAGACGGAGGACTACGTCGACCGCTACGACGTGTTCGGGAGCGTGCGCGTGGACGAAGAGGCCGAGATCGCGGAGTTCGGCGCACGGGGTGGCCTCGACCTGCGGGCGCAGGTGTACGAGGACGAGGGGCTTGACCCGCTCCGCGTGGTGTTTCTGCTGCGGCTGTACGATGGCACCCTGGACGAGAGCCTGGCGCGGTGGCAGGAGGACATTCACGAGGTCAGCTTCTACGACTGCCTGCTTCGCCCGGCCCTCGACCGCGACGAGGTGGACGCTACCGCGCTCGACTGGGTGATCGACGCCGGACTCGCCCAGGTCGAGGAGGCTGCGGAACGCGAGCGCGAGCGTCTCGCTGCGCGAGACGCGCTCAGGCGCGCGCTCGACTGAGCCAAGGGTCGGCTACACCGCGAACAGCAATATCAGGCTGATTCCGATTACGGACACGCCCTCTATGAGCGCCACGCCCAGGTTGCGGTCTTCCGTGAGCTCCTTGGACACGTTGACCCTCGGAAACAGCACGAACTGCATGATCAGCCGCACCACCGCCAGCAGCACGAAGCCCACCACCGCGTACACCGCGAACGACGCCAGGCCCTCGCTCCATCCCACGAAGTCGCCGAACACCGCCTTCAGCGCGACCACGCCCACGGCGATGAGGTTCGCCCCCAGGGCCACCCCGACGGCCGTGTTGTCGCGCTCTATCTCGTCGTGAATGTCCATCGACGTCAGTAGCTGGTAGATGTACGAGTACAGTATCAGCGCGGCCATTCCCAGGGTGAAGAACACGAGCGACGTGAGCGGGCCGCCGCCCTCCCCGGAGATGGAACCGGCGACTACCAGCGCGGTCCCCACGTACACGCCGAACTCCACCGCGCCGGTGCCCGCGTTCCGGTCCTCGATGATCTCCTTCTCGGTGCTGAAGCGGTGCAGCACCAGCTTGTCGACCACCACGCGGGCGACGTTCAGCGCCACTATGCCGCCCAGCGAGTAGAGGAACACCTCGAGCACGCCGAGCCAGTAGTCCTCGGTGAAGCCCAACCCGCCGTCGACTATCAGCGAAAAGGGCTGATACAGAGCACCCAGGAAGACGACGATTACGCCCAGGTAGTAGCCGGCGATGCTCAGCGCCAGCGCCACGTTGTCGCGGTTGGTGAGCTGATTGCCTATGCGGTAGGGAGTAACCAAGTCCTGGGCCAGCCGGGCCAGCGCCAGCACCACGATCCCCATTGCCACGTATACCAGGCCGCGGGGTATGATCGTAAGCGTGTCGACAAAGGCGTCTGCCATCGCGTTTTCTCCTCCGGTGCCTGCGCCCGTTAGGTAGGCGGTAGGTTCTGTCTCACGGCACGTTGCGGTATACGCTGACGATGGACGGCGACACGACCTCCGAGGCGTACACCTCGAACGGCGCCCCCTCCCACTTCACCACCGCCAGCATGTTCTTCCGGTCCCGGCTCATGAACTCCCAGCCGTAGTAGCCCTGCTCTTCGCCGCCGTCATTGGCGAAGAAGAAGACCTCCTGGCTGTTGGTGTAGTAGTATCGCTCGCCCTCGTAGTCCACGAAGTTGTCGATCGAGTGCTGCTCGTCGATCTCGAACAGCTCCTCCTCGTCGAGTCCCAGGCTTTCGAGGCTCATTGCGGCGCCGTATTCCGACACCGAGATGAACAGCGAGGCCTCCTCGCCGGAAAACTCGATGCAGACGCGCCGGTCGCCGTCCACGCCTACCAGCTCGTACCAGTCGCCCGTTGCGGCCTCGTAGCGGTTGCGCGACTCGATGAGAAAGTAGGCGTCTTCCAGGCTGGGGGCGTATCCGGCTATAACCACCACGTCGTCGACTCCCGCGTTGGCGAGGGTGTCTTCCTCCGGGGGTGAGGGCTTCCTCTTGCGCGCCCCGAACAGCGACCTGAACACCATGTAGTCCACTCCAATGCAGGGGGGCGCGTATCCGCGCCCGCCGAGAGTATTCTACGCAGGCGCGCGCGGGCGGTCAATCGCCGGGCGCCGGTTGGGCGTCCGGCGATTCGGACCGGGGGCGGAACGGCATTCCCCGGCTGATGCCCAGCTTCAGCCTGCCGTACTCCGAGCTAAGCTCCGCGCCGCTGATGATTATCAGGCTGCTAACGTAGGTCCACAGCAGCAACACGATCACGGGCGCCAGCGGCCCGTAGGTGTCGTCGAAGCTGGCGAAGCTGTTGAGGTAGATTATGAACAGGTTCTTGGTCACCTCGAACAGCAACGCGGCCGCGATCGCCCCCGGCCATATGTACCGCCAGTAGGTCGTGGTGTTTGGCGTGAACTTGTAGATCAGCAGGAACGCGCTCAGCACCAGCACGAAGGAAGTCGTCTGCAACACAACCGTGCCGATGTGGTTGACCATGAACGAGACCTGCGGCGCGTCCAGGTCGCCGAGCAGGCCGGCGGCACGAACCAGCGTCGCCGCCCCGAACGACAGCAGAAACAGGCAAGCGACCCCCAGGGCCATTGCGAGCTGGCGCGTCTTGTTCAGGTAGAATGGACGGTCCTGATGAACGTCCCAGGCGCGGTTCACAGCCCGGCTGAGCGCCCCGAACACGGCACTGGCCGACCAGAACATGCCCAGCACGGCGACCACCGTGGCCGCACCGCGAAGGTTCAGCAGTATCTCCAGGTTCTCGGATACGAACGTCTCCGAGCCGGGCAGGTACTCCGAGACGAAGTGGGTGACGTCGTCCGCCACCGCTCCCTGGTCCGCGTCCGCCGGTTCACCTACGAAGTAGCCGAAAATGGCAATCAGCCCCAACAGCAGCGGGAACAGCGAAAAGAGTGCGTAGTAGGCGACTCCCGCGGCCATGTGCGTGGCGTCGTCGTCGCCCATCTCCTTGACCGTTCGGAAGAGGAGATCGATGACGAATATGCGGGTAAGCCGCCGCTCTATCGTCTTGGCGCGCCTCTTCGCCTTCAAGACAAGCAACCGGCCGAATCGCAGCCTTGAGCTTATGGACGCCATCGCTTCTCGCCGGAAGTCAGCGCGGGGCCCGAGGGAGCTTGTTTGCCGACGTGCCATCGCTAATCGAGAGCGGCGCTGAAGGCGCCGACGATCTCATCGTTGCTCTGCCTGAGTATCGTGGTATTGACGGTTAGCGTGAAGCTGTCCTGCTGCCCCTCCTGGGGGTAGACGAAAACGCCGCGTCCGGCCAGCCGTTCGGCCACCAGGTGGGCATCCACGCCGTCGTCGAAGTCGACTGGGAAGATGTTGGAGCCGTTCTCGAAGCGCCCCACGCTGACGCCGGAAAGTGTGTTCAACTCCTCGAAGAGCCGCCTCGCCTTGTCCATGGCGTCACCGAACCGCTCCTCGAATCCCTGAGCGCCGCTCAGGGCGAGCGCCGCGGCGAAGTACGAGGCGGGCAGCCCGCCGCCGAACAGGCGGCGCTCGTGGTAGAGGCCGTCTACGAAGTCGGCGCTGCCGCAGAGCACCGCCCCGAAGTGAGCGCCAAAGTACTTGTACAGCGACACGTAGGTCGTGTCGAACAGCGCGGCATAGTCCGCCGCACGTATGCCCGTGGCCCCGGCCATCATGAACAGCCGCGCGCCGTCCAGGTGCGTCGGTATGCCGCGCTCGCGGCACAGCTGCGTTACCTGCCGCATCATGTCGATCGGTACAACCCGCCCGCTCTGCCGCCGGACCGGGCTCTCTATCATCACGGCGCCAACCTCGTTGAGCACCCTGCCGCCTGTGGACGCGCCGAGCGCCTCGTCCAGCTCGTCAACCGTGAAGTGGGGTCGGCCCGGCGCCAGCGGCACCAGGTTGATGGCGCTCAGGCGGGTCACGCAGTCGCCCGAGTCGTGGTAAAGGTGGCTCTGCTCCTGCACCACGGCCCTGGGCCTCGTGCCGCAGTGCCGGCGGATGGCGAGGTGGTTGGCGAGCGTTCCGGTCGGCATGAAAATGGCGGCCTCGGTGCCCAGCAGGCCGGCGAAGTGCCGCTCCAGCGCCTCGACGCTGCCGCCGAGCGAGTAGTTGTCCGGGCTCAGCGCCGACTCGGCCTCGAGCTCGGCCAGCCGCCGCACGATGCCGGCGGGCGACTTGGGTTCGCCGTCGCCGCGGAAGACGACCGCGCGCTCGTCCAGCGCGGGGTCCGGATGCGCGGACTGGGTGGCCGCGGGTGTAGCCGTGGCGACGGATGCGCCGGAAATTGCGTTCATGTGGTGAGTCTCCTTGCGAGTGCGGCGACGCTGTCTGAGCGCGCCGCCTATCATTTGATGATACGAGACGGCTTGCGGGAGTGTCAACGCGCGCCCTCTTGATTGGCGCCTGTTTCAGATTACTTGGTGCACCCAACACCTTGTTCCGGCGAAAGCGGGAAGGCGAATTCTGTTCGTTTCTGCGACATTCTGTGCGCCTCCTAGCTGAGGGTGTCGCCGGTCCCGCGCGAATCTGTAATGCCGGCGTGTGCACTTCGGGACAGAAATGTCACGCCGCGTGGCAGAGTAGGACAGTGGCCGGTGGCCAGTTTCGACGCCCCTACAGGATGCTTGGAGCCCTACCTCGCTTGGGGGTAGGGTTTCCGGGCCGCGGGGTCGGTTCCTCGCGTGGGCGATGATAGTACGGATGTGCGTATATTTCAAGAGGGGTGGCGAAAATCGCGGGATTGGGGCGGATTGGTGGGGAGAAATGGTGCAGCCGTGGGGAAGGGGAGGGACGTGTGTGGGGTTGGATGGTGCATGGCCGGGAAAGGGTGGCGCGGGAAAGTGACGTTTTTTTGGGTACGGGGGAGCGAATGTGTCGGGTGTGGGCGAGGGGGTGCAGCCGGGGTGTGCGTTGGGGCGTCCGGGGGGAATCTGGTAAGCAAAATGGCGAACGCAAGGCGATGGCCGCAGGTTCAGAGTCGGGCGCGGGGGCAGGCTGTTGGCGAGGGAGACGGTTTTGGGCGCAGCTGGTAGCCTGAAACAGGCTCCGGGGCTCCGTTTCTTTTGGGCGTATGGCTAGTTCGCAGACTCAGCGCGCCCGTCATCGTCATAAGCTGGAAACACCCCATCGACAATACTCCATGCCTTTCGGAGGGCGTCTTCGGTTATTCGGTGGCGCTCATCGTCGCCTATGTTGGGTCGCCTTGCCTGGCCGTCAATCGCTTTCTTCGCTATTTCCCAAGCAATGTCCATCTTGCGCTGTCGATAACTCCAAACTTCAGACATTGGCACTTTCCTCCTCGTTCCAATTGGCCGCACGTTACAAGGCCTTAAAGATCACGTAAGCCAAAGACGTGCTTGAGTTGATTCTCCCAGGTCTGCACCGTCAACCACTGCTCTAACCCCGCAGAACCTCATCAACAACCCCCCAATATGGGACCTGTGAGCGCACGAACCGTCTCGCTGCGACTTTGTCTGGCTTCCCACCTACAGCTGGTAGCGTCACCGAGAGACGTTTGATATGTTGGGTTGTAATCTGCCTAGACCAACTGAATCGCCACCTAGTTGAGCAATTGTAAACCGCTGCCACACATAGGAGCTGTTCTGGAATCATTTCCTTGACGGGTTGCAGCACCACAAGACCACTCCCCCCACTCCCTCTTGCAATAAATGGAGGTGCCTGAATTGAGGCCCCACTCATTGCGGAGATTGCTATGCCC
The DNA here is from genome assembly GCA_965226695.1 of Dehalococcoidia bacterium. Lineage (GTDB taxonomy): Bacteria > Chloroflexota > Dehalococcoidia > Lucifugimonadales > CATOSD01 > CATOSD01. Next base: position 137,610 of record OZ245405.1, on the reverse strand, counting down.
GCCTTATGAAAAACCGTCTCGTTTTCCAGCGGATTGACATATCCAACGATCCCACTTCCTTCTCCATTGCTCACGAAGGCAACTGGGCCAACTTCGTGGTCATCGAAGCTGACAGACCGCGCTCGTCTCACGTCAAATATTTCCTCGATCGGAAACGATTTCAATTCAATTGGTTTGGATGGGGCCAGGGTGGACCGCCTGGGGATGTAGTCTTGCACATCAAAGCGTAATCCAGATGGCACCTGATCTGGGATACGGAATCTCTTGACTCGAGACGGGATGCTTCGATAGTACCAATTGAATCTTCCTCTCAACTGTGTTGCTAACCAAGCAGCATAGAACGCTAAGCCTGTAGGGCTCATAGCGCTACGCGGTTCCAACACCACCAGACTCGTCCCCCCGGCTCCATATGCGATGAAAGGTGCAGACTGAACGGTAACCTCTCCAAATGCCGACACAACCACGGCGTCAAAGTCAAACACGCGGTCGTCGTCGAATGGCACGACATACTTGGCTATCGGATTACTGCCGAAACCATTCCCTAGGTAAGGAATCGGGCCTTCGTTGTATTCACCCAAAGGGGCAGAGCGAGCGCGCCGGATGTGAAAAACGGTTTCAAGCGGTTTCATCGACATCGCTCACCTCCCTGCCCTGCCTGACTAAGTAGGCGGCAGTAATCCTTGCCAGCCTTTCCATCTCGCGGCCAATGTCTTCAGGGGCTGGGTCTGGGCCATCCAGATACACTTCAGGTAACAACTCAAGGGATGAATCGGTTAGGTTAATGGGAGCCGTCTTCCATCGCATCGGTTCGTTGACACTGACTGACTCAGGCTGAACTAAGAAGCTTCTCAAGTGCGGTAAGACATCGGGAATGTCGTCGCTGCAATATCTAGGCGGTCGCATCTCAGAAGCCAGCAGTCTCTTCTTCTTGACCTTAATGTGCCCATCATCAATAACTCTTGCCCAAAACACGGGTTGGTCTATGGGATGCGGGAACCCCTTTCGCACGAACACCCCAGCAACCTGCTTGCTTGCTGATGGGTAGAATAACTCCGTTGGGAAAGTCAGCACGGCAAGTAGAGTGTGTTTCGCCAACAACTCGGACTCCCGCCAGACCTTTTCTGCGTGTGCAGCGAACAGGCAGTTCAATGGCAGCAGACTGAAGAGTATTCCGCCGTCCTCCATAAACTCCAGAGCCCGCGTAACAAACTGATATTCCTTCTCTACGCTGTCCTTTCCTGCAAAGGGGGGATTCATTAGAACCCGTGTGACAGGCTGATTTTGGTTGGGGCAATCACGAACATATTCTGCAGAAGCGTAGCCGTCAATTGTCCTACTTGAGAGACTTGTACTAAAGCAGCTCCCCTCCACCAAGTTGTTCTTGCCGTCGCCTCTGAAGATCATGTTCACCACGGCAAGGACCGCAACCGCTGGGTCCTGCTCGATCCCAAATAGATTGTGTTCTTTGAAGCGGTCCAATTGAGTCTGAGTACCAGTTCGCCGAATATGGTCATAGGCAGCGACTAGAAAGCCACCAGTTCCACATGCTGGGTCTAGCACGAGGTCAGCCGGTGATATCCCTACTGCTTCAACTGCAAATCGGGTAACGTGGCGTGGTGTAAGTACAATCCCGATCTCCTTGGCTCCGTTGCCATACCGCAGGAAAACCTCGTAAAACTGTCCGAGTACATCCGTGCTCGAATTCATCGCTGACCGGATGTTCAAATTGAGTAGCTCTTGTATAGTGCGAATCAAAGCTTCTCTAAACTTGATGTGATTTGTTGTATTGGTGGGCGCCAGGATATTGATGAAGGGGGCAAACTCTCCCTTGTCATTGGTATTCAAGACCGCGGCACTTCGTGCGTTAATCTCTCCAATCAGTACAGAAAGGCTCGTATTCAGATTTGGAGGCTGTTCAACAACAGAGAGCAACAAAGCAGCCATTGTCTTAGCCCTGTCATTCTTGTTTATGCCGCCGTTATGGAGAGTCCTATTTATCCGTTCCGCAGCTTGCAGGAATAGCCACTGCGGTGGAGTGAAGTCCCCTATGTCACTCGTGCCGCTCTCAAGCAACACTCGAACATCCGAGGATGTGAGAAAGCCAGTTGTGGGTTGACTGTTAATTGTGACGCGCGACCAACTACCGTTGAGATTCACGAAATTCTGGACTGTCCATCCTTCGTCGTCATTACCAGCTATTCCAGTCACCAACTTGACCACGACATCAGAGTTGAGCTCATTTACCAGCTTTGCATAACAGTTCTGAGCTTCATCGTTCGCCCTACCAATGTCTCTTCGGTCAGCTTTGGCCTCAATCACCCAAAGTTCACTCTCGGACAACTTGACCACATTTTCGGGTCTCTTCATTCCCCAAGCTCGTTTGATGGTGGGATGTGCGAGGCATTGATTTTGGGTCCATACCTGACCGCTGGGGTTAGTGGTTGGATTCCTGACATCCCAACCCAACTCCTTCAACTGACGCTTTATGTACACGTAAGCGTCAACCTCAGTCCGAATGTGTTGAGTAGACATCGCTATACTCCGCAACTCTTTCGAAAACGATCTGTCCCTTTCGAGCATTTTCTGAGGAACCCTTGCCTATGTCTGCCTATCGCTTCCTACCCCGCCTTTGGAGTTTCACCGGCTCATACTTCCCAAAGTACGGGTGATACTCTGGCGATCTCACTGCCTGTCGCTTCTGTCCCTTCTGCCGCTCCGCCCTCCGCTTAGGCTTAACCGGCCTCGCCGTGCGCTTTGTGACTGGACGCTCCGCCTTTGGAGTCTCGGCCTTCGAAACTACCTTGCGGCCACCGTCCATCTCAGTTTTGACGGTGACCGTTGGCCTTTTCCCACGGGCTTTTCAGCCACAACCTTCTTGGGCACCACGCGCCTTGGCCCCGTCGTCTCCACAACGTCTATCCACGACTTGAACGGCGGTTGCACCTTCGCCCTCTCCCCAGGCGGCTTACCGCCGACCGATTCGTGGTCACAGAACAGATTATAGGTCAGTACCCAACCCTCAAGGTAGATCTGGCCGCTCTCACGGTTCTCAAGCCCGCGCAAGGTCTTCTCGCGCTGACGGAAAGTCCCCTGCAATCGCTCATTGAGGTTGTTGTTTATCTCGGCGCGTATGCCGTCAGTCTGAATGTGCTTGGCGTCCGCGCCGAACACGTCGTCCACCGCCGAAATATAGGACTTCAGCCGGTCCGTTCTCACTTCCTCTGGGCCGCTCGCGGCGTTAGCCATTGCCTTCCGAAGTACCTTCCGGGCCTCCCGTGCGTCGCGGCGCTTGGGCAAGTGCGTAGCCAGAATGTAGTGCGTGTCCTTGTCCATGACATTCCAATTCCACAATTGCTCCCCACCGACACGCACCACCATCTCGTCCACCGCCCATTTGGTGCCAACTTCCGCTTTGTGGTTCCCCATCTGGCCTAGGGCTTTCTGCGTGTACTCCTTCACCCACTTGTAGATCGTGCGCTTGGAGGGTTCGGGGATCTCATACATTCGCTCCATGGCTTCCGCGATTTGTTTGTAGCTCATTCCTGAGTAAAACATCCGAATAGCCGCGCCCATCTGCTCAGGTGGAAACCGCTTGCCCGGAGCCGTGCCTTTCGCGTGAAAGTCCTTCCGGCACGCCTTACAGCGGTACCGCTGTAAGGCGTCGCGCTTACCGACCTTGACGATGCCCTTTCCGTCACAGCCGGGACAGGCGAGCTCGAAGGTTTTGGTTGTCATGCTCGCCAGTTTCACCCTTCTGATTCCCAACGTTTCGCCACATGAAGTTTCGAATTGGTCGCGTTATGGGGACAAACAGTCCTCGTTTGCCATAAGGGTTCGCCCAAGATACTCGCCACTGACATACGACGAACCGACAGAGGGTTTTAGTTGCCAGAATAAAGTAGCCGACTATGATAACCATAATGAGGCCGCCAACCACAACCCAACTTGCAATCATGAGCGGCTCAACCCAAGTGCCGGCTATCACCAAACCCGATAGCCCGCCAGAAAAGCTGACTATCATCCAAACGGGGGTTTTGGCAACCCCTCGCTTCGGTCTTATTGAAACCGGAAGCAGCAAAACTGACGGATTCCTTCTCTTCCCAGGAAAGAGACGCACATGTAGGTAGAACATCGCCATAACTCCAACCGCATACAACACGCCAGCAATCCCCCACAGCACGGCGGTCAGCTCCCACGATTGTACAGGCACTACCTCACCCCCTAACTGAACCGCGAGACTTCCTGCGGGGAAGGCGGACGCAATAATAGTCTGCCGAAAAGGGGACATGGCCGGGACAGCCTAACACGAAAATACGCCCCATGTAAAAGGAATCGGCTCCGGCCGAGATTGGCGCCGCCGCGCCAAAGGTGCTAACGTATGTGCGCGCCGCCCGGCCCCGATGCGGCTCCCGCAGTTGCCGCCGGTGCGGTCACGTATATCCCATCGAAACTCCGCGAGAGGTGCCGCATGAACTCCGAGGGAAAGGTCGCCATCATAACGGGCGCGGGCACGGGCATAGGACGAAGAACGGCGCTGCTGATGCTGGGCGAGGGCTACTCTGTGGCGCTGGCCGGACGCCGCGAGGAGCCTCTAAGCTCCACGAAGGACGAGGCAGGCGAGCACGGAGAGCGCGCTCTGGTAGTGCCGACGGACGTCGGCAAGCCGGACGCCGTGCGCCGGCTGTTCGACGCGACCCAGGAGGCTTTCGGCAAACTGGACGTGGTGTTCAATAACGCCGGGTTCGGTGCGCCAAGCGTCCCGCTCGAGGACCTGACCTACGAGCAGTGGCAATCGGTGGTCGATACGAACCTTACGGGCGCATTCCTGTGCACCCAGCAGGCGTTCAGGCTGATGAAGAGCCAGGAGCCGATGGGCGGGCGGATCATAAACAACGGCTCGATTTCGGCGCACGTGCCGCGCCCGAACTCCGCCCCCTACACGGCCACCAAGCACGGCATGACGGGTCTCACGCGCTCGGCGTCGCTGGACGGGCGCAAGTACAACATCGCCTGCGGCCAGATCGACATAGGCAACGCCGCCACGGAGATGACCGACCGGATGACCGGCGGGGTGCCCCAGGCCAGCGGCGCGGTGATCGCCGAGCCGCGCATGGACTCAGACGACGTCGCGCGGGCCGTGCTGTACATGGCGGAGCTGCCGCTCGAGGCAAACGTTCAGTTCATGACGATCATGGCCACCGCGATGCCCTACATCGGCAGGGGCTAGGCCGCCAAAGGGGCCGTTTCCTGCGGGCCTCGTCACCCTCACCCTCTCCCTCAAGGGAGAGGGGACTCTGAAGACGGGGCTAGCGGCGACTGCGTATGTGCTCCACCTCGAGCGCGACGCCTTCGGCGAGGCCCATCTTTGGAGTCCATCCCAGGATGCGCCTCGCCTTGGAGCAGTCCAGCGCAATGCGGTCGGCCTCGCCGGGCCGCTTGTCCCGGTAGGCGGGTTCCACGCTCACGCCCGAGGCGGCGCGCACCGCGTCGAATATCTCCAGGTCCGTGGTCTCTACTCCGCGAGCGACGTTGTACGCCTGGTTGTCGCCGCGAGGCGCCAGAGCCAACAGGTTGGCCGATACGACGTCGTCGACGTACACGTAGTCGCGCGTCTTGGAGCCGTCGCCGAATATCGTCGGCTGCGCACCGTCAAGCATCTGGTTCGCGAATATCGCCACCACTCCCGCCTCGCCGTGCGGGTCCTGCCGGGGGCCGTACACGTTGCCGTAACGCAGAATCTTGTACCGCAGACCGTACACGTCGGCATAGAAGCGGAGGTAGCCTTCTACCGACAGCTTGGCCATGCCGTAGGCCGACTGAGGCCGCACGGGGTGGTCTTCGCGCACCGGCAGGTAGTGCGGCTCCGAGTAGACGGCGCACGTCGAGGAGAACACGATCCGCTCGGCGCCGTGATTGACGGCGCTCTGGAGCGAGTTGATAGATCCGAGCACGTTCACGTTCGCGTCGAACGACGGCGTCGCCATGGAGCGCCGAACGCTGGTCTGGGCTGCCAGATGATAGACCACCTGCGGCCTTTCGCGCTCGAACACGCCGTCCAGCGCCTCAGCGTCGGTTACGCTCGCCGGGTACATCCGCGCCTTGGGGTTGAGGTGCTCCTCCCTGCCGGCGGAAAAGTCGTCCAGCGCGGCTACCGAATGGCCGTCGTCGACGAGCGCGTCCACCAGGTGCGAACCTATGAACCCGGCGGCGCCCGTAACCAGTATCCTCATCCCATGAGCCATCCTCGCGGGCCGTGTTAGAGAAGGTTGATCATCTTTGGGCGCAGCAGCACCCGGATGATGCTGCGCGCCACCGCGCTTAACAAAATGAAGGCCACCGCGGACGCCGACCAACCCGGAATGACCAACCCCAGGGCGGCGCCCGCCGCGGGCGGGTGCTCGGCGTTCGTATACACCATCAGCAAGATGCTGGCTCCCACCGCGACGGCTGCGGCGACGTCGCGGACGAAGTGGTGATTCTCGGCCAGGACCTCCAGCGCGGGGACTTGCAGCAGCAACGCGATGGCGCTGCCGCACACCACGGCCACCACGTGGCCGCCGATGACCTTGCGCGGTGTGGCGGCAACGCTGTTGGGGATGACGAAGACTATGAAGACGGTCGAGCCGACGGCGACGACTATGGCGGCGCGCAGCAGCGCGTCCTCAATCAGCAGTATCACGACCAGAGAGAGCGGCAAGTCCACTCTGAAACAGGTACTGTCCAGTCCTGCCTCGCGCCTTGCGATCCCACAGGCCCGCCGTCAGGCGTCCGACAAGCCCCGATCTGGTCGTCTGGAGATTCACGAAATACCCCGTCTCCAATTGCCCCGCGCTTCGTCCGGCGTGACCGGATGCCGCAACAGTTCAGCGTGTGAGTTTACGCCCCGCTCCATTGCAGGCGCAAGCTGGAGTCAGTTTCAAATCAGCCAGAAGTGCCGCGGTCTCGTCATTCCAGCCCCCGCCTCGTCATTCCGGCCCCCGAGCCGGAATCCAGGCTGATTGACATTTCTAAGACCCGTTCATAAAATCCGAATGAAAGTCGCCCGCTGAGAGGACGCTGCAAGGGTATGTCGCAAGTCGACCGCAGGCCCAAGCCTGGCGAAGGGGGTGCCGGCCACCCTCGCCAATGCCAAGTCGCCGGCGGCGCATGATGACCGCCTGGCGCAGGCGCCAGTCCCGGGCGTCGGCCTCGCCACTCATCCTCGTATACATCTTCGCGGGCCTCATCGCGGTCGGGACCGCGCTGCTCATGCTGCCGGCCACACAACACGGCGAGGGCTTCACGCCCTTCATGGACGCCTTCTTCACGGCAACGTCCGCCGTCGCGGTTACCGGCCTCGTAGTTCAGGACACGCCCACCTATTGGACCAGCGTGGGCCAGATAATCGTCATCGCGTTGGTGTACGTGGGCGGGCTGGGCTTCATGACCGTCGCGACGTTCATGCTCATCCTCATCGGGCAGCGGCTCACACTCACGCAGCGCCTTCTGGTCAGGGAGAGCCTGGGCGTCAACCGTCTTGGTGGGCTGGTGAGGCTCACCGTCGGCGTGGTCATTCTGGCGACGTTGATTCAGCTGCTGGGATTCGGCGCCCTCCTGGCCCGGTTCTGGTTCGTGATGCCACAAGAGGAGGCCATGTGGCACGCCGCCTTCCTTTCGATCTCCAGCTTCAACAACGCCGGATTCATGTCGCTGACCAACCCCGACGCCCTCTCGGCCTACAGAGACGACGCGGCGGTTTTGGGCATTATGGCCGGGCTTATCCTGCTGGGCAGCATCGGCTACGCCACCATGGCCGACATGGTGCTCACGCGCAGGTTTTCGCTGTTCGCGCTCAACACCAAGTTCGTGCTGATAGTCACCGGAGCGCTGCTGCTGTTCGGCTGCGCCATGTTCCTGCTGTTCGAGCACGATAACCCGAACACCATAGGCGAGCTGCCGGTCGGGGAGAAGCTGCTGGTTTCGGCGTTCGAGTCCACCAGCGGCCGCACCGCCGGCTTCAGCACCGTGGAGTTCGGCGAGACGAGGGAGTACACCTCGCTCACGTTCTGCGGGCTGATGCTGATAGGCGGCGCGACCGGCTCGGTCGCGGGCGGCATAAAGGTCAATGCCTTCGCGATCATCGTGCTCACGCTGCTCGCTATGATAAGGGGCAGGGAGCGGGCATCGGCATTCAGGCGCGAGGTGCCCCGGTCGCAGATCCAGCAGGCGATGGCCATCGGCCTGTTTTCCGTCGGGTTCGTCTTCCTGTGCACGATGTTGCTCAGCGTGACCGAAAGCGGCCTGCCCTTCCTCAACCTGCTGTTCGAAAGCTTCTCGGCGGCGGGAACGGTGGGGCTGAGCCGGGGAATTACCCCGATTGTCTCAACGTGGGGGCAGTTTATCCTGATAGGAGCGATGTTCGTCGGCAGGGTCGGCCCGGTAACGTTGGGGCTCGCACTGGGCCAGCGAACGGACGTAGAGGTGTACCGGTACGCCCAGGAACGGGTTACAATAGGTTGAGCAGGTGTGGTGCTGGCCGCACTTCACCGGGCTATTCCCAGGCCTGCGCGCGAATTGCGCGGGGAGAGACGATATGAAAAGACAAGTGATCGTAATTGGGCTGGGCCGGTTTGGCTCGGCGGTTACCCGAAAGCTGTACAACCTCGGCCACGACGTTCTGGCGATGGACAAGGACGAGGTGCGGGTGCAGGAGGTGATGGGTCAGACGACGCACGCGCTCTCTGGCGATGCCACCAACGAGCACGTCCTGCGCGAGCTCGGCGTGGTTGACTACGACGCGGCGATCGTCGCCATCGGGCTCGACATCATGTCCAGCGTGATGACCTCGGTGCTGCTCAAGACGCTAGGCGTGCCCTACGTCGTGTCGCGGGCGCACAACGAGCTGCACGCCAACACGCTGGAGCGCATAGGCGTAGACAAGGTTGTCGAGGTCGAGTCCGAAATGGGCGTTCGGCTGGCGCACAGCCTGTTCAACCCCAACGTTACGGAGTACCTGGAGCTGACGCCCAGGGTCGGCGTCAGCAAGCTGCGAGTGCCGGACAGGTTCCTGAACATGACGCTGAAAGAGGTCGGGTTTTCGGACCCGAGGGACAAGAACGGCCTTTCGCTGCTCGCCATCCAGCGTGGCGACCGCGTGAATTTGCATCCGGAACAGGGCGACAAGTTCAAGCGCGGCGACTGGCTGCTGCTCGCGGGCCGGGACGATCTGGTGGAGAGGCTGGAGAGCGCCGAGGAGTAGTTCCAGGCGGGACGAGGCCGCTATGCCGATGGCGGCGTGGTGGGGTACGACCCGAATATCCTGAACATCGACACCTGCGACCGTATCTCGCTGAGGGCGTCCTTCACTATCGCGTCCTCCCTGTGCCCCTCGATGTCGATCAGAAAGATGTAGCGCCCCAGCGTCTCGCCGGTGGGCCGTGACTCTATCTTGGTCATGTTGATCTGCCGCTTGGCTATCTCGTAGAGCACCGAGTACATCATTCCCGGCGAGTCCTCGTCGAACGAAAAGCATATCGCCGTCTTGTCTCGTCCGGTGGGGGCGTGGTCTGACGGCGCCAGGATCACGAACCTGGTCTGGTTGTTGGGCCTGTCCTGTATGCCGGTGGCAATGATCTGGGCGTCGTAAAGCGAGGCTGCCCTGCGGTTGGCGATCGCCGCCGCGGGCACGTCGCTGCTCCGCATCTGCTCGACCGCCGCTGAGGTGCTCAGGGACGCCATCTGCTCCGCCGCCGGGAAACATCTGTCCAGGAACGAGCGGCATTGCGCCAGAGCCTGGGGGTGCGAGTAGACCGCCCGGATCGCTTCCACGTCCGTGCCGGCGACAACCACCAGGCAATGGTCAATGGGTATCACCAGCTCGTTGCGCACGAACAGGTCGGTCTCGCCGATCAGCAGGTCCAGCGTGAAGGTGACCGATCCCTCCAGCGAATTCTCGATAGGCACCACGCCCTCGTCGGCCAGCCCGGACCTCACCGCTGACGCGACCGCCGGGATGGACACGAACGGCACCAGCCGGGCGGTGGCGTCGTAGTCGACCGCCGCCTGCTCGGCGTAGCTTCCCGCAGGTCCGAGGTATGCCAGCCGTGTAGTCATGGCGTCCTCCCAACAACCCTCTTGTTCATGCTCTGCCCTGGGGGAGATTCTAGGCCACGCCCCTGGGTGTCGCAAGAGGCCGCCGCGCGCCCCCGCGCGTCCGGGGCCCCGCGGGGGCCTGACCGGGCGCAACACTAGGGCCCCACGCTCGACACGTGGGGCCCTGGCAATGATTAGCTGCGGGTTGCGATGTGCTAGGCTCGCTCGTCCGTGGTCTGGTCGAGGCCGCCGTTCTTGGAGGTCGCCTCCGGGGCGGCGTCGGCAGGGCTCGGATCCTGCGCGTTAGTGCGTCCCAGCCGGGTATTGGCCTGCTCCACGATGGGGGACACCCTGTCGCGCACGCCCTCCACCGCCGGGTTTATGCGCTCGCGCGCCGTGTCTATTGTGGGGCCCATGCGGTCGCGGACGTTGTCCACGGCGGGGCCGACTCTCTTGCGGAGGTTGGCTGCCATCTCCTCGGCGCGGTTGCGCCAGGCCTCGGTGCGTTCGGTCAGCTCCGCGCGGGTGTCCTGGCCGGACTTGGGAGCTATCAGCAGGCCGACGGCGGCGCCTACCAGCCCGCCAATCAGAAAGCCCAAGACGAACGAGCCACCACTATCGTTACTTGCCATTGTCGTTGTCTCCCTTTTTCCGTTTGTTCCTCTTCAAGCCGAGTATGAAAGCGCCCACTTTGCCCGCGCCGTACGCCAAGCCGGAGTTGGATGCGGCCGGCTGCACGACGTTCTCCGTCAGCGTCTCGACCATCTTCCTGGTGTCTGCCACGACCTTCTGGGCCTCGTTGAGCAGGCCGGCCACCTTTCGCGTGATTAGCAGCGCGCCCAAGAGCAGCGCCAGCAGCAGGACAAAGAGCAAGGCGTCCCGCGCCATAGCCAGTATCAGCGCGACGTTCGAGACGGTTTCCAATCAATGCTCCAAGCTGAGGCTAGAATCCAATGCTAACACGGGCCAGTCTCCCGCGCAATTGAATTGACGGCGCGGCTATCGGCGCGCTACGGCTGAATCAGCATCCTCAGCGCGCCGTCGGGGTCCTTGCGCTGGGTGAGAATGCTGTGCTTTTCGTTCTCGGCCCACTCGATGACGTCGAAGGTGTTGAGAACGCCCGGAATTATCACTTCCACGAACGAGCTGCCGTCCTGGGCCATGTGCTCGGAGAGCGCGGCGATTATGCCGGCGCACGTCTTCCCCGTGCCGTCGATGATCACCCATCCGTTGCCGGCGTCGCCGTTCGCGCTGCCGCCGTTGGAGGCGGCCGCGGGGGCCGCCGCGAACACGTCGATCTCGCCCGTCTGGCGCATGTCGAGTTGGCGCTTGAACTCCGCCACCGCTTCCCAGTAGACGCCGGAGGTGCGCTCGCCCTGGGCGCAGACTGCGCCGCGGACGCCGACGATGTCGGGGTTGATGCGCGAGAGTTCGTCGAGGTCGTCGATGCGCAGATGCCCGGACAGGGCGGTGCTCATGCCCTGCCGCTTGCCCTCGAACACCATCGCCCGCAACTCCGGCTCGGCGAGGAAGTCGAACAGGTTTCGCCCGTCCTTGGTCAGGGTGTCGATGAGCCAGCCGTCGCACTTGCCGTCCTCGGCGAGCTGCGGCATGTGGTGCGCGTCGAGGCCGTCGTACAGGGGGTTGTCGGCGAACAGCGAGCCGATGAGCTTGGTGTCGAAGCCCTCGAGCGCCTCGCGGGAGGCGAGCAGCGTCTCGACCGCCGCGTCGTACTCGGTGTTCATGAAGCCCACCTTCACCGAGGTGGCCTGCAGCACGCCCGCGGTGTAGACAGCCATGGCCACGGTGCCGACCTGGTTGGGCACCACGCCCAGCGTCACGCTCGCGTGGTTCGCCATCGGCACGGCCTCGCGCACCTGCTTCACCACGTGCGGGTGAGCCGAGCCGACCAGCGCCTCTTGCAGGTTCTTCACGTCTACGATGTCCGCGCCGCCCTTGACGGCCTGTAGGGCCTCGTCCAGGTCCTGGACGCTAACCATCAGTATCATCTGATTCTCCCGGCTGTTGTGTGAGATCGGGTTGAAGGCGGCGGGCGACTGCCTTTCATCCACCCCCATCCTAACCTTCCCCCATTGAGGGGGAAGGGACTTAGACCACGCCTTCGAGGTCGACCCTGAGCTCTTCCTTCTCTTCGTCGGTCAGGTTGCCGTGCGGCGCTCGGACGTGGCCTCCCGCCATGCCCATCAGCTCGCCCCAGTACTTGCACAAGGGCACAGGCAGAGCCCCGCCGAACTTCTGCACGGTCCTGCCCCACCACTTGTCCGAGACTTGCTTCACCGGCGCGACGTGGGCGTCGTAGAACTCCAGGTCCAGGTCGCCCCGCATGGCGCGGTCGATGAACTGGACGTAGTAGTTGCGCCCGGGCCGGTCGAAGCGCCAGTCCGACGTGTTGGCGAACATGACCTGCTGCTCGAAACCCAGCTCCTTGCCCTTGCTGAGTATCCACTCGTCGGGCGTGCTGATGATGGCGTCGCGGCCCACGCGGACGTGGGTCTCGATGGAGAGCGCCTGGTTGAAGCTGGCCTCCTTCACGCCCACGACGTTGGGGATCTGGCAGATCCGCTCCAGCCCCTCGGCGCTCACCACGATTCCGAACTGGGGCGAGTTGTAGAACATTATGGCGAGCGGGGTGTTGTCGGCCAGCAGTCTTATGTAGTCCTCAACCTGCTGCTCGGTCTTGGTCACCATGTACGGCGCGGCGGCAATCAGCAGGTCGAACCCGGCCTGTTCCGCGTGGTCGGCGAGCGCGAGCATCTCCTTGTAGGCGGTGTGGGTAACGTGCGCGCCGATCGGCCAATCGCCGCCGGCCTCGTCGGCCACCACGTCGAACACGCGCATCCGCTCCTCGCGGGTCAGGCTCCAGAACTCGCCCATGCCCCAGGTGCAGCCGCCGCCGTGTGTGCCGAGCTGCCGGATGTGCCGAATGTTGCCGCGTAGCCCCTCCTCGTCCAGCTCATCGTCCGGAGTGAAGGGCGTCATCAAGGTGGTCCACTGTCCGCGGAGGTTTTCGCGCGCCCAGTCCAGGGCCTCGTCCTTGGTGTACTCGGCCATGTGTAAGCCTCCCGGCCTGTTCGGCACTCTGGTTGGTCTTGTGCGATAGCCCCGGTTTGGCGTCCGGGATCGGGCGCGCCTCATCCCTTGCGGGAGCGTTCCGCCCACAGTTCATGATAGCCAGCGGGAGCGCGCCATGTCAATGATTCGGTGGGGTGTCAGCCGCGCCTGTGGCCGTCCGGTTGGCGGCACGGCGAGGGTCGGAGAGGCACCGCAAAGCCGACAGGACCGAGCAGGGAAGGATACCGGACGAGGTGGTGGCGGTGACCGGCTACCGCGGGAAGTCGGCGGTACGGCTGTTGTCGAGGCGCCCGTCTCGGACGGGGGTCAACCATCCCTGTGCCGCTGTCGGCTTACCAGAATGGCATGCTTCCTGTTCCCAGTCAGGTAGCGGACATTTGCATGGGACAAAATGGACTGTAAAATATAGATATGCCGCGGTTCGGGCATATTCTTTGTGGCGAGGCGCGTTGTGGGCTATTTGGATACTCATCCGTGGTTAACCTTTGAGTTGGACCTCACCAGGGCTCCCACGAGGTTCTGGACTCTGTTGGGGGACGCCTGTTCGAAATGCGAGGTCATCTCAGGCATCCCTCTTATGCCTGAGACCGCAGAGGAGTTGAATCTTGTCTCGCTGGAAAAGGGCGCTCAGGCAACAACGGCCATCGAAGGCAACACTTTGACACAAGAACAGGTCGCCTTGCTGGCACGAGGTGAACTCCAATTGCCGCCATCGAAAGAGTACCTCGGCGTAGAGGTCAAGAACATTCTCCGTGGATTCAACGAGATGCTTGACGTCGATCCACTTCCGGCGCTGGATGCAGAGCGGGTCGAGTATCTGAACGCCGTGGTCCTGGATGGACTAGATCTGGACGAAGGCATTGTGGCCGGCGACGTACGCACACACGAAGTTGGAGTTGCGCGCTACAGGGGAGCTCCCGCTGAACATTGCGAATACCTGCTAGGCCGCCTGTGCGATTGGCTCAATGGCATGGCTCCCCAACTGGGACACTCAAAGCTGGCGCTTCCCGTTGTGAAGGCCCTGGTCGCTCATCTTTACCTTGCCTGGATTCATCCTTTCGGCGACGGCAACGGCAGAGTGGCCCGCCTCGTGGAATATCAGATCTTGCTTGGCGCAGGCGTACCGAACCCCGCAACGCACCTTTTGAGCAACCACTATAACGATACCCGAAGGGAGTACTACCGCAGACTGGACGCATCCAGCAGGGCGCCCAATGGAGTGATGGACTTTCTGGTGTACGCCCTCCAGGGATTCGTGGACGGCTTGACTGAACAGGTCAATGCGATAAAGGGGCGGATGCGAGAGGATATGTGGACGAACTACGTTCACATGAGATTCCGCGACCGCTCAAGTCCAACCGATACCAGGCGCAGGCACCTGGTTCTGGATCTGTCAGAGCGGGAGGAACCGGTGCGGCGACGCGACCTCCGGCTGCTCACGCCGAGGCTGGCCGCGGCCTATGCGGGAAAGACGGAAAAGACCATCACACGCGACCTGAACGCGCTAAGCGAAATGGGCCTCATAACAAGGACACGGCAGGTTATAGCGGCCAAGAAGGGAATTTTGGATGCGTTCGTGAACCAGGCCTAATGGCCGATGTGCTCGGTGCGGGACCGGCACGGTGCGCCCCCGCGCCCCTGGATTCCTGCTCGGGGGCCGGAATGACCGCCGAGTGGGGCCGGAATGACGGACGCGCCGCGCGCTTGCGGGGTGGGCTGCCGGTCGGTAGAATTGGCGTGCCTTGCCAAGGCATCGTTCGTTGGGTGCGGGGTCGCTTGTGATGTAGTTGGCGGAGGTTTTCGATTGCATCGGATGAGCGGGAGTTTCAAAGCTCCGGTGGAATCTGCAGGCCTCGGTTCGTACATCACGGCGCCCAGCGGCGCTATGCACGACTCTCTGGCACGTTTGCCGGGTGGAATGGCGTGTGGTGTACCATACCGGAAGGGGAGATCAGGGAGAATGGTTACGGCAGCGGAGGCGGAGAGATTAGTCGCTTCTGTAAAGGTAATAGCGGCAAACATGATGTGGCGATTCCAAAGGGGCGGATACCGCATAGAGGCTACGGTGCTGGTCGAAGACTCCGCGGAAGTCTTGAGATTTGTCGGCTATGTCGGCCGAAAGAACCGCAGTTTCACGCTTTTGTATCGAAGTACTTCGATCCGAAAGTTCACCGTGCACGATAGGCATACCGACCCCAAGACGGGGAAACGAACCACAGGCCCGCATAAGCACTTGTGGGATGAGAAGTACGAGGACAATCGGGTCTACATCCCAGATGACATTCGTAACGGTGACCCAAATGAGGAGTTGATTGACTTTTTGGCTGAATGCAACATTGACCTGCGGGCGTCCTATGGCCGAGAGAGTTTTTCGCGTTTCAGGCAGGGAGGTTTACTATGACCAGTGCCACAACGTGCCGAAATGTCATTGATAGTTACTTGAAGGCCATGGGCGACGACTTTGAATTGACGCCGTCGGACAGTGGCTGCTATATCGTTACGCCCTTCACCAGGCCTGATGGTGAGGCTATCGAACTGGAGTTGACAGTCCTGCCCAATGGCAGTGCGCGTCTCAGTGACATGGGCGATACACTAGGCTATCTGTACGTCAATGGGCTGACTCTGACTAGAGCCTTGCTGGACAAGACGCGACGCATCGCTCGCCGCAATCGAGTTTCCCTTCACCAAGGCACTCTAATGACCCAAGGTGACGACATAATCCAAGGAGATGCCTTGCACCGACTGATGCAGGCGGCTGTTGAAGTAACGTCCCTCATTCAAGGAAAACGCTCTACCAGCAGGGTGCATTTCGATACAGAAGTCGAGTCATTCATCATTCAGTCAGGCGTTGTGTACGATGTGGATTTCACAGTGAATGGGCTACGAGAGTCTCATGAGTTCAAGTTTCATATCAACTCGGGACGTAACCTGCTTGTTCAACCTGTTTCGGCGGCCAGCGAGTCAACAGCTCACTCTTGGGCTGAACGCTGGGCCTACCGATTCTCTGACACGATAGCCAGCAGGTCAGAACTGTGCCCCATCGCCGTCTTGGATGATCGGGGTAACCGCAGTACGGTGTGGACTCCAAGGGCGCAGGCCCCAATTCAGGACATGGCGATAATGTGGGAGAACAAACACCTGTTGAGCGACAGACTCGCCACATAAGTTGCATCCCCGTCAGTCGATAGGCATCACCTCAGATCTGCTTTCCGCAGATCCTGAAAAGGTCTTCACCGCTTGTGCGGCGACTGCGGCTGTGATGGACAAGGTCGTGGATCACTCGGTCAGACTTGTGCTATTCCTTCCCGACCATTGAACCGCCGTTGCGGGGGGCGTAGCCGCCTGTTAGGATTGGAGCGCAACTTCAACGTCAGCTCCGTTGTGTCGTGTGTGTACCTATCAACAAGTTGGAGAAAGACCTTGACAAAAAGTGACCCCGCCTCCTCGGTTCCAACTTACATTGGCTTAATGAATCCAGTTCTGGACTGCCTGCGAGAAATCGGCGGCAGTGCCACCAACGCCGAACTTCTTCAAGCTGTAGCCGAAAGGATGAAACTCACTCCAGAAGTCACGGACATACCTCATCGGGGTGGTCCCCAGAGGGTAGTAGACTATCGGGTCGGATGGGCAAAGACTTACCTCAAGAAGGACGGCTTAGTTGACAATTCCCAGCGCGGAGTGTGGTCTCTCACGCAGAAGGGGCGTGGCGCGAAAGATATAGACGGGCCGGAACTTGCCAGACGCGTCCGACAGATTTCGGCGCGGAGGGATGAGAGACTCCAAGAAGAGCTAAATGCAGAACCAGTAGTCTTGGAGGATGATACGGATGACGGCGTATGGCAGGAAGAGCTGCTTAAAGTCCTGGGCGCGATGGCTCCTGATACCTTCGAGCAGTTTTGCGGAAGACTGTTGCGCGAGTCCGGATTCGAAAGCGTCTTCGTCACGGGCAGGCCAGGCGATGGCGGCATAGACGGCCAGGGAGTGATTCAACTCGCCGGAGGGATGATTGGCTTTCCGGTCTATTTCCAGTGCAAGCGCTACTCCGGAAACGTACCGGCGGGGGCGGTGAGAGACTTCAGGGGCGCCATGCAGGGTCGGGGCGACAGGGGGCTGATAATAACCACCGGCCGATTCACGTCGGAGGCCAGGCGGGAAGCGACGAGGGCCGGCGCGCCCCCGATAGACCTGATTGATGGTGTCAGACTCGCCGAAAAGATCAAAGAGCTACGTTTGGGAGTCAGTGTTACTGAAAGAATCGTCGAGGATGTGACGGTGGACTCTAAGTGGTTCAGTTCCTTCTAACTAAGGCTCGCCAAGAGACTTCATTCTCTGTCGCCGGACGTCCTACTCGGCATGAGACGAGCAGAGCGGTCCCACCAGTAACTGTCATCCTACGGGAGGCAACAGCGGGAGTTGGCCTTCCGCGTTCGAACCTGCTTCTCTTGCCTTCTCGGGCAAGTCTCTTTGCGGAAACAGAAACTCGCCATCGGGGTCGTGCTCGCGATACCGCTTCAGCGCTTTCGCGCGATCCATGACAGCGTAGCAGTATACGCATCCGTGAGGGCAGGTGTCGTAGTCGCCGATGTCCACCGACCTGAAGCAGCCGCATTCCGGGCGCGTTCCCCGAAGCTCCGCGACAACAGGGCGACCGGATACGTCCATTAGCCGCTGCGCGTCCACGCAACGCGCCTCGCTCACTCCAGGCATCATAAGCTCCGGTTGCGCGCAGATGGACAAGCGCATCCCGCGCTCAGACGCCGTAAGCTCGAAAGAGGCGAGCAGTTCTTGTTTCTGCTCCACTGTGGGGTCGTACCACCGGAACCCATGCGCCTCTGAAGCGATGTCCAGGTTTCGCCTTGTCTTCTTGTAGAGTTGCAGGAAGGACACCACCACTTCGTCCGTGAACCCGGCGAGGCTATCCGCCAGGTTTGTGAAGTTTTCCCTGTGGAATTGGGCATCCGTGAGCGTAGACAAGATCACAGTGTCGTATCTCCAGACCAACGACCTCTGGCCGTATCGCCGAGAGGCATCCGCAAAGCTGTCGACCGCCTTCTGATGGTCAACAACGCGGCTCTCAAGCGCCCTTGGATAACCGTTGATGGTGTACTGGACGACGAAAGGGTAGCCCTGTTCGTGTACGTCTTTGAGACAATCTGAGAATGGGGCGAGGTTCTTTGTCCAGAACACGAACCCATCAACGTCGTCCTTGCTCAGCGAAATGAGTCGGCGTTGCCGAGGGTTGTAGGGATTGGCCATTCGGCAATAGCCAGCCCGCAAGCGGTTTCGGAACCACTCTCCGTAGAACGCCGGAATGTCGGTCTTGTAGCTTGCTGATATGATCACCACAATATGCCTCTATTTCTGCACAGTGAACCAGAAGACCTTGGGGCGGCCCCGGTAGTCTCTTCGAAAATCCACTCGCGGGTACCCAAGGCGTTCAAGCAATTCGTCGCCGAATGCGGAAGATTGCTCATCAGGATCCATAACACCATCGAATACATTCACCGTTACCGGGCCGAGAACTGATTCGAACATGCTGGCGACATTCTTCACAAAGTGAGTGTTGTTTTCATGCCGGTCGATTACAACAAATGCACAGCCATCGCTAACTAATCCGCTCAATCGGGCAATGGCTTGTTTGGCGTCGTCGAGATTGTCCTTGTTTTCGGAGAAAAGGTAGTTGCACACTACGATGTCTACGCTCTTGAACATTGACGGGAAGCCTTCATAAGAGGTTGGATTGAGAGCGTCGAACTGGAGAAATCTTGGGGATACCATTGGTCGACCACGGCCTAGCTCAGTCTCAAGCACATTTTCAGCGGCATTCGCCAACTGGTCCCATGTTTCCGCCCAATGGTTCACATTGTCAAGAACCCGAAAGTCGATCCTATTTGGTGCCTTTGATTGTCGATTTAGCAAGTGTTTCGTCAGTCCCAGCAACTCTGTACCGGGGCCACCGCCAAGAGAGCACACACTGAGGCGTCCACTGGTGATAGCATTCGAGATTGCTTCTGTCATCACATGGTCATCGTTAAGCACATGCTCAAAAAATGTGGCGTTGATGCCGGCATGACGATATAGGTATCCCAGTCGACAAAGAGGGTCATCATAGTTGATGTCTGGACTCAGCTGGTAATGTTGCGTCTGGGTGTCATCTATATGTGACCTCATCCTCGTAAGAACCTCATCCCTGCTGATGTTGTATTCCGCAACGCAGTCTGAGATTCCTCGCTCCAAGACTTCCTTGACGATTTTGAAATACACTCGGTTCCTCCAGCAATGGTGTCCAATACATTTGTTCCCCACATATTGTACTATGGACATTCATTTCATTCAACTATCGAGATGCAGGTGTCGGAGGGCGCCCGTTGGCCGCCGGTGGGCGTTATCTGCGCCGGGCCGCGGGGTATTGCTGGCAGGGTGGTTCGCGAACCGCCCCTACGTTTCCGTGCGGCTCGTCGGCGGGACAAATGCATTCGCACTGCGCGGTGGGCGTTTGCCGCCAATTGTCATGGCTTGGCGTATCTGGTAAGTTGCGAGCAGTAGGCCCGCGCTGGCTCGTGCGCCTGGCCCCCGCCCCCCTGGGTTCCGGCTCGGAGGCCGGAATGAAGAAAGAGTGGGGCTGGAATGACGCTGCGGTCCCGCGCAATCCCATCTCGCCGCTCTCGCCCACGCCCACCCCCTTAGCCCACACGCAAGGTTGCTGCCATGGTTGCTCACATCGACACCGATACCCAGGCACTGGCCGAGGACCTGCGGCGCGTCGTTACCGGCGAGGTGCGCTTCGATAAGATGACGCGCCTGCTGTACGCAACCGACGCCAGCATCTACCAGATCGAGCCGGTGGGCGTGGTGCTGCCCCGCAACGCCGAGGACGTGATAGCCGTGGTCGAGGCCGCCAACCGCCACGGCGTGTCCGTGCTGCCCAGGGGCGGCGGCACCAGCCTGGCGGGCCAGACGGTGGGCCAGTCCGTGATCATGGACTTCTCCAAGTACATGCGGAACGTGGTCGAGGTGAACGCCGAGGAGGGCTGGGCGCGCACCCAGCCCGGCATTATTCTCGACGAGCTCAACCACCACCTCGCCCCGCACGACATGCTCTTCACGCCCGACCCGAGCACCAGCAGCCGCGGCAACGTGGGAGGCGCGCTCGGCAACAACTCCTGCGGCGCCCACTCTCCCCTGTGGGGCAAGACGGTCGACAACGTGCTCGAGATGGACGTGATACTGTCCAACGGCGACCAGGCGCGCTTCGGCCCGCTGGACGGCGGCCAGCTCGAGGCGAAGATGCGTGTCGAGGGGCTGGAGGGCGACATCTACCGCAAGCTGCTCGCCATCGGCGAGACGCACCGCGACGAGATTCTGGCCCGCTATCCCAGGATCCAGCGCCGCGTTTCGGGCTACAACCTGGACGAGTTCGTCGGAGGCAGCGCGTTCAACATGGCGCGCTTCGCCGTAGGCTCGGAGGGCACGCTCGTCACCATCGCCGAGGCCAAGGTCAAGATAGTCCAGCGGCCCAAATTCAGGGGCCTCGGCGTGCTGCACTTCGTCGACCTCATCGAGTCGATGGAGGCCACCGTCGCCACGCTGGAGCTGGAGCCCGCCGCCGTGGAGCACATAGGCAGCATGATCCTGCGCCAGGCGCGCGATAACCTCGTCTACTCCCGGCTGATGGACTTCATCGAGGGAGACCCGGAGTCGATACTGGTGGTCGAGTTCGTCGGCGACACCGAGTCGGAGGTGTCGGCCAGGCTCGACCTGCTCGAGGCGCGCATGAGGCGCGGCGGCATGGGCTACGCCATGCGCCGGCTGATGTCTCCCGCCGAGCAGGCGAAGGTGTGGGAGGTGCGCAAGGCGGGGCTCGGCCTGATGATGAACGTGCCGGGAAGCGCCAAACCGCTTCCCTTCGTGGAGGATACCGCGGTGGCCCCCGATGTGCTGCCGGAGTTCGTGCGCCGCTTCGACGAGATAGTGAAGGAACACGGCACCACCGCCGGCTACTACGGCCACGCCAGCGTCGGCTGCCTGCACATACGCCCGCTGATCGACCTCAAGCGGCAGGACGGCGTCGACCGCATGGTGTCGATAGCCGAGGAGATTAGCGACCTCGTACTGGAGTACGGCGGCTCGATGAGCGGCGAGCACGGCGACGGGCTGGTGCGCAGCGGCTTCAACGAGAAGATGTTCGGCAGCACGATCTACGAAGCCTTCCGCGAGGTCAAGGCCGCATTCGACCCCAACGGCATCATGAACCCGGGCAAGATAGTGGACTCGCCGCCCATGACGGAGAGCCTGCGAATCGGCCCCGCCTACACCGCGCTGACGCCCGCGACGGGGTTCAACTACTCGGTGGAGGGCAGCTTCGCGAGCGCGATCGAGATGTGCAACGGCCAGGGCGCGTGCCGCAAGGTGCTGGGCGGGACGATGTGCCCCTCGTACATGGTCACGCGCGACGAGGAGCACTCGACGCGCGGCAGGGCGAACGCGCTGCGCGCCGCGATGTCCGGGGCGCTGCCGCCCGAGGCGATGACCGGCGAGCGTATGCACGAGGTGATGGCGCTGTGCCTGGAGTGCAAGGGCTGCAAGGCCGAGTGCCCCTCCAACGTGGATATGGCCAAGCTCAAGTACGAGTTCCTGGGCAAGTACCACGAGGCCAACGGCCACTCGCTGCGTGACAAGCTTTTCGGCGACGTCGCCCGCTGGAGCGCGCTGGGGTCGTTCTTCGCCCCGCTATCGAACCTGCCGCTCAGGTCGGGGCTCGTGCGCAACATGCTGAACGACTTCGTGGGCATAGACCGCAGGCGAACGCTGCCCGGCTTCGTGGCGCAGCCCTTCACCCAGTGGTTCAAGACGAGGCCCGAGCGTCGGCGCGCGGACACGGCCAGGGGGCAGGTGGTGCTATTCCCCGACACCTTCACCAACTACAACCACCCCAACCTGGGGATGGCCGCCGTGAAAGTGCTGGAGGCCTTGGGCTACGAGGTGGTTGTGCCGCGCGTGCGATGCTGCGGCCGCCCCATGCTGTCCAAGGGCATGATGGACAAGGCCAAGCGCTCGGCCGCCGCAAACGTGCGCTCGGTGCTGCCGCACGTCCGGAGTGGGGCCAAGCTGGTGGGCATCGAGCCGAGCTGCATACTGAGCTTTCGGGACGACTACGTGGACCTGCTGGGAGGCGACGACGCCCGTAGCGTCAGCGAGAGCACCATGCTGCTCGAGGAGTTCGTGCTGTACGCCATAGAGGAGGAGGGCGCGACCCTGGAGTTCTCGAATCCCCCCGAGAGCCTGCTGCTGCACGGCCACTGCCACCAGAAGGCCCTGGTTGGGACCCAGGCCGCCATGCGGGTGCTGCGGGCGCTGCCTGGCTGCGACGCCACGGAGATAGCCTCCGGCTGCTGCGGCATGGCCGGGTCGTTCGGCTTCGAGAAGGAGCACTACGATATCTCCATGCAGATTGGCGAGCAGACGCTGTTTCCGGCCATACGCTCGCACGCCGAGGGTGTTGGGGTGGTCGCGGAGGGGGTCTCGTGCCGGCAGCAGATAGAGCAGGGCACCGGTCGGCGCGCACTGCACCTGGTGGAGGTGCTGGCCGACGCCCTCTAGCCGGGGCCGCTGCCCGGTATCAGCCGGTCTATGTTGATGGCGCGGTAGCTCTTGGTGCACATCACCCGCATGTTCTCGCCCACTATCAGCAGTTCTAACGTTTCGGCGTCCACCTCTATCCTGGTCGACGCGACCCAGATGAAATGCTTGCCCGATTCCAGGCTTCTCACCTTCGTCTCCAGATAGCCTTCTACCGTGCGGTACGGCGGCAGCACGTCTTTCAACGACCAGACCGCGTGCCTGAAGCCGGATATGATTCCCGCGAAGAATGTGACGAGCAAATTAGCCTCGATATGGGTGAAAGGCGCGAGCGCCCCGAACCCCCTGTCCGCCGCGCGGGGTCGTACCTGGAACGGAACGGCCAGCGGTCTCCGCAAGCCTGGGCACACCGCCGGAGCTGCCCTCAGGCGGCGCGCCGCCGCAACGGCCCCCACGTTCCGCGGACGGGAAGTGGCCCGGGCAACGCCGCCCGCCGCGAGAGTGACCCGGCGCGTCGGCCCGGCTAAAGCACGTCGAGGAGCGCCTCCTCCAGTTCCTCGAGCGTGGCGAACGCCTCGAACCGTGCCGCGACTAAGCCCTCGTCGTCGACCACGAAGGACCATTCCGTGCTCGGCAGATTCCACTCCCGCACGGTTGGAGATACGATCGCCCTGTCGAGGTCGCCCTGAATTTCGTCCGGGTTGTCGAAGTAGTCCACGTGGATGAAGTTGGCGCGTCCCCGGTACTTGTCCTTCAGCTCCTTCAGTACGTCCACCTGGGGACCGCAAACGGCGTTGGTGCAGAACGCCGGGCTTGCCATCACTATCACTGTCGGGCGGCCGCTCTCCACTGCGTCCGCGATGGAGACCTCGTACAGCTCGCCGTCTTGCAGCGAACCGGTGGTGATCTTCTCGAACCCGGCGACGTCGGCGAGCGTTTTGCTGTCGCTCGCCACGGCGGGCTGTCCGGTGGCGGGCGCTCGGGTCGTCTCCGCCACCTCGAAAAACAGCTCCGCTCCGGCGCCGCTCGCCTCGAGGTCGAGCACGCTCGCGCGCAGCGCCCAGTCGCCCGCGGCGTGGAAGTCGAGCACCGTGGTGTACAACCCCCGCGTGCCGAAGGGCCAGGGCCGGAACACCGCGAGCGCGGTCTGCCGTGTCTCGGCGGGGGCGCCGCCCTCCGGTAGGTACTCCGAGGTTACGCTCACGGCCGGCGAGGTGACGATTCCGTCTTTCGAGGTCAGAACGAAGCCGATGCGGTTGGGGCCGACGCCCAGGTCGGGCGTGCCGAAGATGATCTGCAGGCCGGTGTCGGAGAGCGGCCCCTTAATCAGCGGCGATTCCTTTGGCACGCCGGTCTCTGGAGCGCCGGTCTCCGCCTGGGCCTGCTCGGGGGCCTCAGGCTCGGACGCGCCGGAGCAGCCGGCGGCGGCCAGCAGCACCAGGGCCATGGTAAGTAGCAGCTTAGCCTTCATCGAGTTAGGAGCTTTGGCCTACGACTGCGGCTCGCCACCCTCGTAGGCGCCGAAGGTGAACGCGAACAGAGCGAAGTCGCCGGACTCGGAGCTGAGCTTCAGCTCGCTCCCGCCGTACTCTGGAAAGTTGATCAGGTTATACATCCGAGACTCGTCGACCAGCACGTAGCTGTCGCCGTCCGTGCCGAACATCACGTCTACGCCCGCTTGCGTGGCCGTCACCGGCTGGTCGTCCAGCGTCACCCTCACGGTGTAGGGATCCTCCGACTCCAGGCCCAGCACCACGTTAACACTTGTGCCAAAGAACTTCAGAGCCACGTAGTCATCGTAGCCCTCGGTGCTGCGCGCGTGTACGATTCGCTCGTGCTCGTTGCGCCACAGCCCGTGCAGGTACAGGAACTGGTTCCGGTGGTCGCCGGGGTCGTTGTACAGCACTTCCACGTTGACCTCTTCGTAGTATTCGGGGTGCAGGATGTAGGGGGGAACGGTCTGGGACTGGAGCGCGTTGAAGTTGCGCTCGAAGCCGGCGTACAGCTCCCGCGTCTGGCGCATGGTCGGGTCCACGTCGTTGGCGGCCGAGTCGCGCACCGGTTCGGGCGCGGACTCCCGGGATATGCCGCTCAGGTCGGCGCCGGCGTCCTCGAGCAGCACGCGAATCAGGTCCTCGCTCTCCTGGTAGGCTCCCTCGCCGAAGTGCGAATAGCGGATGAAGCCGTCCTTGTCAATGAGGTACTTGGCGGGCCAGTAGCGGTTGTTGTAGTTGCGCCACGTGCCGAAGTCGTTGTCCTGGAGGACGGCGTACTCGAGGCCGAACTTCTCCATCGAGTCGATCACGTTCTGGCGGTCCTTCTCGAACTCGAACTCCGGCGCGTGGACGCCGACGATGACCAGGCCGCTGTCGGCGTACTTGGCGTGCCACGACTTGACGTACGGCAGCGTGCGAATGCAGTTGATGCAGGTGTACGTCCAGAAGTCTATCAGCACCACCTTGCCGCGCTGGTCGGCGAGCGTAAACGGCTCGGTGTTGATCCAACTCGTGACGTTGCTAAACTCGGGCGCGGGGTTGGTTGGAGGCAACAGCTTGGCGGCGTGCAGATCCGCGGCGCTCACGGTCGGCTCCGGCGCGGCGGTCGGCTCCGAAGCCGTGGTCGCCTCGGGCATGGCCGTGGGCGAAATGACAGCGGCGGCCTCAGCCGTCCCGTTGGTGGCCGGAGCCGGCGCGACCGTTCCGGCGACGGTGACCGTCGGCGCCGGGACGCTCTCGCCGCATGACACGGCCGCGAAAAGGGTGATTGCGGCCAACAGTAGGCCTATAGTCAGGGTCTTGGTGGGGTTCATGGCAAACTCGCGAAGGGTTCTGGCGTCCCGTCCTACACGGGCGGAGGACGCGCGGCGGTTGTTTTAGGGTGGCAAGAGGGCGCTCTTTCATTATATAACAGATTCGCCCATACTTGGGTTAGCACTCACGGAAGGCGATATTCCAGCTCTGATAGTCCATTTCTACACGCGGCAAAAATGGCAGGAGACGACATGCGAATAGGGTTAATTGGCGTGGGATTCATGGGCCGTCACATGGCCCGCAATCTGCTGAACGGCGGCCACGAGCTGACACTGTTCGACATCCGCAAAGAGTCGGCGGAAGAGCTGCTGGCTATGGGGGCGCAGTGGGCCGACAGTCCCCGCGCGGTGGCCGAGGCCTGCGGCGTGGTGTTCACGTCGCTGCCGAGGCCGCAGGACGTCGAGGAGGTCGCCGTGGGCGAGGGCGGCGTCCTGAGCGGGGCCGCCCCCGGCAGTGCGCTATTCGACCTGAGCACCACCGACCCCGACACCATATCCCGCATCGCCGCGCAGGCCGAGGCGAGGGGCGTCAGCGTGCTCGACGCGCCGGTGAGCGGCGGCACGGTGGGCGCGGAAGACGGCACGCTCTGCATCATGGTCGGCGGCGACAGGGACGTGTACGACAGGTACGAGTCGACGCTGGCTCTCATAGGTAACCAGGTGATGTACTGCGGCCCGCTCGGCTCGGGCGCCATATGCAAGATCACCAACAACTTCATAGGGCTGAGCCTCGGCGTGCTGCTCGCCGAGGCGTTCACGCTCGGCGTCAAGGCGGGCGCTCCGCCCGAAATGCTCTTCGACGCTATCTCGCGGAGCACGGGCAGCACCCGCTCCATGCAGGGAATGCCCAACGGGCTGTTCGCGGGCAACTTCGACCCGGGCTTCCAGCTCGACCTCGCGGCAAAGGACATCGGGTTGGCGACCGAGATGGCCAGGCGGCTGCACGTTCCGCTCGAGTTGGGCAACATCGTCCAGCAGCGCTACATCGAGGGCCAGAACAGGGGCTGGGGGCGCCTCGCGGCCGGCGCGGTGGCGCAGCTACAGGAGGAGCGGGCGGGAGTGCGGGTGCGCTCCGGGTCCGACAGGTCCGACAGCTAGGCCGCGGGGTCAAACGGCCTAAAACGCGTCCGCCCAACATTGACGCGCCGAAAAGCGCGCGGTTACAATTTTGATATGGATATCCACGCTGTCAGTTACGCTAACCCTTTTCAGAAAACCACCCTGCCCAACGGCCTGCGCGTGACAACCTGCGAAATGCCGCTCACCCGCTCCGTGAGCGTCAACGTATACGTGGGCGTCGGCTCGCGCTACGAGCCGGACGGGCGGGCGGGCGTGTCCCACTTCATAGAGCACATGCTCTTCAAGGGCACCCAGCGTCGCCCCACGCCGGTTGAGATAAGCTCGACCATAGAGGGCACGGGCGGCATGATCAACGCCGGCACCGAGCACGAGCTCACGGTCTACTGGTGCAAGGTGGCGCAGCCGCACTTCGAAGAGAGCCTCGACGTGCTGATGGACATCCTGCGCAACTCCCTGTTCGAGAGCGAGAGCATCGAGAAGGAACGCCAGGTAGTGTTCGAAGAGCTGAACATGATCAACGACTACCCCACCTATAGGGCGGACTCGCTGATCGATGAGATGATGTGGCCTGAGCACGCCCTTGGACGCGAAATCGGCGGCACCAAGCAGTCTGTCGGCGAAATCACTCGCGAGATGATGCTCGAACACCTCGGTGAGTACTACACGCCGGGAAACGTCGTCGTCAGCGTGGCCGGCAACGTGCGCCACGAAGACGTGGTGCGCCAGGTTGGGGAGCTAAGCGCGGACTGGCCGACGGCGCAGTCCCGCGGCTGGAGCCCCGTTACTCACACCCAGCAGGCGCCCCAGGTGCGGCTCGAGTACCGCAGGACCGAGCAGACGCACCTTTGCATCGGCCTGCCCGGCTTCTCCATCGTGGACCCCGACCGCTACGCCCTGGACGTGCTGAGCATAATCCTGGGCGAGGGTATGAGCAGCCGGCTGTTCGTGGAGGTGCGGGAGAAGGGCGGGCTTGCCTACGACGTGCACAGCGGCGTGTCCCACTTTCTCGACTGTGGCGCGTTCGTCGTAACCGCCGGCGTGGACCCCTCGCGGGTGTACGAGGCCGTGGAGCTGATACTGGCGGAGGTGGGCGGACTGCGCGACAGCGTCACGGAGGACGAGCTGGAGCGGGCCAAGCGGTTGATTTCCGGCCGCCTCATGCTGCGCATGGAGGACACGCGGGCCGTGGCCAGCTGGATCGGCAACCAGGAGCTGCTCCTGGGGCGAATCCTGGACGTGGACGACGTGGTGGAGCGAGTGAACGCCGTTACCCGGGCCGACCTGAACCGCGTGAGCAACCAGGTTCTGGTCACCGACAAGCTGAACATGGTCGTCGTGGGTTCCTGCCGGGGCGTACGCCGGCTCGAACGGCTGCTACACCTTTAGGGGGAGCCGCGCTTTCACCCCCATCCCCGTATCGAGTACGGGGTAGGCTCTAACCTTCCCCCATCGGGGACTGACAGGGGTTCTAGATTCCTCGGCTACGCTCGGAATGACGTGTGTCGCGGTCAGGCGTGTGTCGCGGTCAGGCCGATTGCAGACTCTTTACCATCGCGCGCAGCCGATCCTCGCCGCCGGACGAGCGCACGGGTATGGAGAACGTGGTCGAGTCGGCGAAACCGCCGAAGCGGTCCTTGATCTTGTTTACGATCTCGTCGTAGCCGCCCGTGACGGCGAACGTCTCCAGCATCTCGTCGCTGATCTCGCCTGGCATCTCCGACCACTTGCCCTCCACCGACATGCGGTAGAGCTTCTGCGCCGTGTCGTTCCAGCCGTGGGCGTTTAGCACCGGCGCGTACACGCGGGTCGAGCCGTAGAACGCGATGCGGGCCTTCATGGCCTGCCTGCCCGCCTCTATCTCTTCGTCGTTCTCGCCGGTCGCGAGAAGTATGCCGGCGCTCACGTCCACGTCGGCGAGCGTGCGCCCCGCCGACTCGGCGCCGCGCTTCAGGTTGGGGAGCACGGCCTCCTCCGTGTACTTCGCGGTGTTGAACGGGTGCAGCAGCACGCCGTCGCACACCTCGCCGGCCACCCTCAACATAAGTGGGTTGACGGCGGCGAGGTACACGCGGACGTCGGGGTGTTCGATGGGCCCGGGGTCGAAGAAGGGCGGCATCAGGTTGAAGTTGAAGTGGTCGCTCTTAAAGTCGAGCTTGCCGCCGTTCTGCCACTTGTCCCACACGGCGCGCATGGCAAGCACGTAGTCTCGCATCCGGCGCGCGGGGGCGGACCAGTCCATGTTGTACCGGCGTACCACGTGGCCTCTGACCTGGCTGCCGAGGCCGAGCACGAACCTGCCGCCGGACAGCCGCTGCAGGTCCCAGGCGATGTAGGCGGTATCCATGGGGCTGCGGGCGAAGGCGAGCGCGATGGAGGTAACGAGGTCGACGCGGCTGGTGTGCTCCGCGGCCAGAGTGATGGGCAAGAACGGGTTGTGGGAACTCTCGCCGGTGGTTACGAAGTCGTAGCCGCGGTCTTCGATCAGCCGGGCGGCCTCCGGAGCGTCTTTGAGCGAGCCAGATAGCCCTGCGCCAATTCTCATCGCGCGAAACCTCCCACGAAGCTAGGCCGGCGGGAGCGCCGGCGACGGTCAACGCACGCGATTATATTGGCACCCGCGCCGCCCGGTCAAGCGGCGGTAGGAAGAGGCGGTGTGCTGGGGGCGCTGACGGCGCGCGCAGGCGGGAACCCAGGCGTCCGGGCCGCGCCAAAGGCTGGCCCGCACGGGCGCGCGCTGTTCGTGTACAATTGCGGGCCATGCGTCGACGCAGGCCTTCAAATCCCCCACAACTGCCAGGAGACGAGTAACAATGCCCAAGCGCGCTGTGGTGGGGGAGCCGAAGTACCACCCCTAGTTGAGAAAGAGTGAAACGCTCCGCCAACGGCCCAAATGGTGAGAGGGGACGAGAGACGACTCGATTCTTAGAGAACCATTGTTGGCGGTTTTCGGCCGCCTGGGCATAATCTGCGGTATATTTGTTGTGGTATATTTTATGGCATACTTCGTGGTATAATGGCAGCGATAATGTTGGAGTCTCAAGGAGGCAACTGTGTTCCAGCAGAGCCAGCACATGTCGTTGTCAGAGGCGCGAGAGTTACTGCTTCCACACACTCCCCAATTCATTGAGGCTTTGCGCCGAAGCATGAATGATTGGGTCACTAGTCCGACTAGGTACGCCATCCACATGGACACGGCGGCTAGGGCTATGATTCTCAATCGCTTTTGGTATGGGAACTGTAACCAATTGTTGGCTGCCGAGTCAATAATTGAGTTTAGAACCCTCCGTGGTCAGCGCTATCTAGTCGTAGATGGCAGAGTTTGGGTTCGCTTTAAACTGATTGACGATTCGTATCTCTCCAGGAACCTACCTACTAGACAGGCCCTGCGCTGGAATGCCCAACTCCCTCTAGAAAGTCTTGACCTCCCACGGTTAGATCGGTTGGAGTTCGGGTACATCCCAGACATCACAGGAACCAAGGTTCTTAGGGCGTACATTCTGTTGCGCCTGCGCAGCACGGTTGTCTGGCTTTGGCAGGTGTGGGGTGCCAGAGACGACGTATTCCCATTTGCGAACGTGGCCCGCGGCGTTGATATGCTCGAACGTGTTCGATTTGCATACGACGACTTCTCAACTTCAGGAGTCGATGGCTAGCTTGGGATATTCGCTTCGTGCTGTAGCTTAAACTAAGTCATAAGTGGTCTTTTCTTCAGAGTTACCTCAGCCACCTGATGGAGACTGGACATGGTGCACGAAACAGTTAACCCAGAAATGATCAAGTTAGCGCGACAGTCAAGAGGATACACTCAAAAGGAGTTGGCAAAACTTGTAAATGTTGTGCAACCACAATTCTCCCGGATTGAAGCTGGAACGAGGCCTGTTCATGATTCCGCCCTTAATGGACTCTGTGAGGTGTTGGATTATCCGAGCCAGTTCTTTATTCAGCGCCCTCGTTTGGAAGGACCAGGGACCGATGTCACCTTTCACAGGAAACGGCAGAGCGTCCGCAAGAGCAAACTGGACCAAGTCTACGCCATAGCGGAAGTTCGGAAACTGGAAGTCGTAAAGCTCCTAGAATGGGAAGGTGCGGAGTATACGATCCCCTCTTACCCCATTGAACTCTTTGATGACGACCCTGCCAAGATTGCTCGAACAGTGAGGGTTGTATTTGGACTGCCTTCGGGGCCAGTTTTCAATATGGCAAGAACTTTAGAACAAGTAGGGTGCGTGGTAATAGCTCACAACTTCGGGAGTCGCTACATTGACGGATTTAGCCGGCCCGGTCGAATACATCCGCCCTTCTTCCACATTAGCCGCGACCTACCACCTGACCGTTGGAGGTGGACACTGGCTCACGAATTGGGTCATGTTGTGATGGAACACGACCCAGTGGGGTCTCCCAAACTCATTGAAGCTCAGGCAAACCAGTTCGCGGCCGAATTCTTGGCGCCCAGCCATGAGATTGCGTCAATGCTCCAAAACTTGACCATATCTAAGTTGGCTGGATTGAAGTTGGAGTGGAAAATCTCCATGCAAGCATTAATTGAGCGAGCATTTCACCTAGGAACAATAACGCGAGCACAGCGGACTGGCATGCACATCCGTCTCAGCAGGGCTGGATACAAGACCCGGGAGCCGGACACTCTAGACCCGCCCGGTGAACCACCACAACGGTTGTTCATGTTGGCGAAGACACACATGACTGAG
Organism: Dehalococcoidia bacterium; assembly: GCA_965226695.1. Taxonomy (GTDB): domain Bacteria; phylum Chloroflexota; class Dehalococcoidia; order Lucifugimonadales; family CATOSD01; genus CATOSD01. The sequence goes on along the minus strand of OZ245405.1, from coordinate 106,272 downwards.
TTGGAGTACTCCAGGGAAGAGTTGCTAAACTGGCTTGCAATCAACGAGAAGGACTTTCAAGAGTATTACCACGATCCTCTAGATGTCGGACCACAAGCTGGAGATTCACTTGACAACGAGTGGAGGTTGCCCTAGACCGTCATACTGAAGTGGATTCTCCAACAATTACTCATGTGGGTCCAAACTGGCCATAAGGATATGTTCACGCTCATGGCATGGCCCTCTGACCGGCTTCTTGCCAAACGGGGTCGACGCATGAAACGAACATACTTGTAGACAGATGCGACTAGGATAAGGCCGACGAATGTTGTGCTGAGACCAAGCTCCTAGTGGGGTAGGGTATCACCGCTGGTGTGCAGTCTTGGCATTGGGCAATTTGCGGCGTGCTGCTCGAAATGAAGTGGGATTGTAGAGAGGGCGAAAGTGGACACAAAGAATCGCAACTCCACCAATCGAGCACCGCAAAGGGTTAGCTTGAGCGGGTCCGCTTCGTTTGAGCCTCCAACGGCGAGTGCTTACATCAAGGTGTTTCCAGCTGACGACATAGAAGTTGAAGATTCAACGACCCTGAAATACCTGCGACTCAAGAACGGAGACTTTACGTTACCAAAGAGTGTGTTCCTAGTCGCCAATGGCAAAAGGACGGAGATTACTTTGGACGCCTTACCTGAGACGGAACGCCAGTAGGAAATAGAAACCGTTTTATTCCTCACTCCGTCCGACTAGGGAATTGGGCATGGGGTATACCCAAACCCCGAAAGTAAACGGAGCCGCGCCCCTCGCAGAGACGGGAGAACGCGGGAAACCACAGCCGGCGGGCCGTTCGTGTACAATTGCGGGCCATGCGGCGCCTTCCGCCGCGGAGCGGAACGCAGCGCCTCGAACAGCCCTGCAATGAAGGAGGCCCCCCTATGCCGGAACACAACAGCGTGGGCATGATTCAGACCGTGAACGGACTGGTGCCGCCCGACCGGCTCGGCCCGACGCTCACCCACGAGCACCTGCTGATTGACCTGTCGTGGTTCCGCACGGAGCCGGCAGAAGCCAGCGGAAAGGCCTTCATCAGGCGGCCCATGTCGCAGGAGATGCTGGGCTACGTTCGGCACCACAACATGGCCAACTACGACAACGGCCAGCTATTCGACGTCGAGACCGCCATCGACGAGGTGAATCTCTACAAGCAGTACGGCGGCGGCTCCATCGTCGACGCCACCAGCATTGGCATAGCCCGCGACCCCGTGGGCTTGGCCCGCATTGCCAGGGCAACGGGCGTCAACGTCATTATGGGCGCGTCCCACTACGTTGCCCCGGCCCACCCGGCGGACATGGACGACCGCTCGGAGGACTCCATTTTCGGGAAGATCGTCGAAGACGTTACCGAGGGCGTGGACGGCACGGGCATACGGTCCGGGATCATCGGAGAGGTGGGCTGTAGCTGGCCGCTCACGGACAACGAGCGCAAGGTGCTGCGGGCGTCGGGCCGCGCGCAGCTTGCCACCGGCGCGCCGCTGCTCATCCACCCCGGGCGCGACGAGACGGCGCCGCTGGAGATTATCGAGGTTCTCAGCGAGGTGGGCACCGACCTCAGCCGCACCATCATCGGCCATCTGGACAGGACGGTCTTCCTGCACGAGACGCTGAAGAGCATCGCCGAGAGCGGCTGCTACATGGAGTGGGACCTCTTCGGCTCCGAGCAGTCCTACTATTCCGCCAACACAGGAATCGACATGCCCGGCGACGCGCGCAAGATGGACGACATCGCGTGGGTCCTGTCGCAGGGCTACGGCGACAAGGTAGTCGTCGCCCACGACATCTGCGCCAAGCAGCGCCTGGTGCGCTACGGCGGCCACGGCTACTTCTACATTCTGCACAGCATAGTGCCCAGGATGCGCGCCCGCGGTTACACCGACGAGGCCATCGAGAAGATACTGGTGAGCAACCCGGCCAGCATCCTGGCCTTCGTCGACCCGCGTTAGGCGCGCTCCCAACACGCGCGCACGGAATAAGGGGCCGGTGAGCTTCGAAGCTCACCGGCCCCTTATTTGTGTAAGCGTAACCGCATGTTTGGTATCGTGGTCCCGGACTGCCGGAACCCCGCCCCTGGATTCCGGCTCGGGGGCCGGAATGACGGGAGTGGAGGGGTCTATGCGCCCTTGAAGAGGCCTATGGCATTGCCGTCGGGGTCGGCGAACATGCCGATGGTACCTATTTCCGGAATGGGCGTAGGCGGGAGCAGCGTCGAACCGCCCCGTGACTCCACCTTATCGAGCGTGGCCTGCACGTCGTCCACCTGCACGTAGAACGCCGTGTAGTTGGGCGGCATTCCCTCCGCGGTCTGCACGATGCCGCCGCCTATCCCCTCGTCGCCGACGGCGACCGTGGTGTAGCCGCCCATGACGTCGTACTCCTCGAACTCCCAGTCGAACAGCCCGCCGTAGAACTCTCGCATCTTCTCGGCGTTCTTGCCCCCGATCTCGAAGTGGACTACCGGGTTACCCATATACTGTTCCTCCTGAATTGGTGTGGTTTGTTCCAGCCCTCGCGCAGAATACGATATATCAGCACATGCGTTCGTGTCAACGAGTTTCGGCGCCTGAATTCGGCGCTTTTCCTCCGCAAGTGCTTGACATTATCTCAATCTGCTACACTAGTACAAGATGGGATGCCTGAGCTTGAGACAGGAGCCAGTTCGATGAGAGTGCGCAGCCTCGGACTCGCCGTCCTTACCGGCGTCATGCTGTCGGCGCCGATGATTGCCGTCATGTACCTGGCCGACAGATGGCTGGGCCTGTCGTTCCCCCCTTTCGACACGTTCGACTGGGTGGCCCGCGAGCTTCCGGGGCCGCTGGTCACGTTCGGAATCGACACGATGATCGGGCTCCTGATGTTCGTCGGCCTGAGCGTGAAGGACTTCGCCAAGACGGCGGAGCAGCTCATGGCGGTCGGCGGGTTCTTCACGGCCGGACTCGTCGCGACCGCGGTGGTCTACGCGGTGGTGCAGTGGCGTGGGCCGGACCTGAGGCGGGAGCTGGGACTGCTCTTTGGGGCGGTCGCCGGCGTGCCGGTGGCCCTGATGACCGTCAACATCAGCCAGTCGTCGGTGAACTTGGCGCTCGTCTTCGTGTGGGTGCTCGCGCTGTTTCTCGCGTGGGGGTTCGCCGCCGTCTGGGTGGCGCGCAGGCTCGTGCTCTCGACCTCCACCGTCTACGCCTCGGAGGACGGGGACCGGTCGGTGGTGGTCTACGGGCGGCGTCAGTTCCTCATCCGGATGGGCGCGGCGACCGCGGCGGTGACGGTGGCCGGGGTCGGGCTCGGCCGGATGCTGGCCATGAGCGACCAGAGCAGGCTGGAAGAGGAGCTGACCGCGGCGGAGGGGAACATGCCCAGCTCGGCCTCCATGGTCGAGCTGCCCAACGAGGGCGACCCTGTCAAGCCGGTCCTGGGGACCCGCCCCGAGTACACGGCGGTGAGGGACCACTACAAGGTGTTCATCCGCTCCGAGCCTACGCTGATCGATGGGGCGACGTGGACGCTGCCTATAGTCGGCCTGGTGAATGCTCCGACTCAGCTCACCCTCAACCACCTGATGAACAACTACGATTCCAGGAGCCAGTTCGTCACTCTCACCTGCATATCCAACAGTGTTGGAGGCGACCTGATTAGCACGACCTACTGGACGGGTGTGAGCCTGCAGGACATTCTCAGGGACGTACAGCCAAGCGGGGAGGCCCGCTACCTGGACATCACCTGCGGAGACGGCTTCCACGAGACGGTGGCGCTCGACCTGATAGAGTCGGACCCCCGGATCATGCTCACGTACGCCTGGGACGGACGCCCCATCCCGTTCGATCACGGATTCCCGCTGAGAATCTGGATCCCCGACCGGTACGGCATGAAGCAGCCCAAGTGGATAACGGGAATCGAGGTGGTAAGCGAGGCGAGGGACGGTTACTGGGTGGAGCGAGGCTGGGACGAGGTGGCGCGCATCCACACGACTTCGGTCGTTGACACGGTGGCGATCGACTCGGTCATCGAGAGAGAGGATGAGCGACTCATTCCAATCGGCGGTATCGCCTTCGCGGGCGCGCGCGGCGTGTCGCGGGTGGAGGTGCGCGTTGATGGCGACGGCCCCTGGCACGAAGCCCGGCTCAGGTCGCCGCTCTCCGACACCACCTGGGTTATCTGGAGATATGACTGGCCCTTCGAGGCGGGACGACACACCTTCGAGGTGCGCGCGGTGGAGAGTGACGGCACGCCGCAGATGACGGGGGTCAACCCCGCGAGGCCCAGCGGCGCGACGGGCATACACAGCAGGCAGGCGTCGCTCTAGCCTGGGGCCATCTGAACCTCGGAATCGACGAACGCGAGGTCGCCGTGCGCGAGGGGGCGATTGGGCGATGGATACGATGCTCTACGATGGCGACTGCGGCTTCTGCCGCGCCACGCGGTCCTGCCTGGCGGCGCTGGACGTGACGCGCCGCGTGCGGTGGCTGCCGTTCCAGTCGCTGGCCGAGCCGCCCCCCGGCCTCGCCTGGGACGACCTCAAACGGGCGGCTTATCTTCACGCGGAGGACGGGAGGCTGTTCGAGGGCTTCTACGCCTTCCGCGCCCTGACGGTCCGGATGCCCCTGCTGATGCCGCTCGCGCCGCTGATGTGGCTGCCCGGCATGGGCGCTCTCGGCAGCCGGGTCTACGCGTGGGTCGCATCCAACCGGCGCCGCATTGGGTTCGGCTGCCGCATTGGCGGACGGGGCACCTAGCCGCCCAGCAACCTCTTCACCATATCGTAGTCTCGACGAGCCTCGTCGCGCCTGCCGACCGCCCACAGCGCCAGCCCCCGGTCGTTGTAGGCGTACCAGTACGCCGGGTCTATTCGGATGGCCTCCGTGTAGCACGTGATGGCGCGCTCGTACTCCCCCTTGTCCGACAGGGCGATGCCCATGTTGTTGTGGGCGTCCCTGTACTCGGGATCGATCTCGATTGCCCTCGCATAGTCCCTGATGGCGGCGTCGGCGTCCCCGCTCTGCCGCCGCGCGATGCCACGGTTGTTGAGGGCCACCGCGTCCCCGGGCGTCAGCTCTAGCACGCGGGAGTAGTCGGCGATGGCGTTCTTTGGGTCGCCGCGGTCCAGGTAGGCGTTGCCGCGCAGAAACAGCGTGCGCGCGTCGTCCGGGTTGGCGTGGGCCAGGTCCGTCAGGTGCTGGATGAGCTGCCGCAGGTAGTCGTCGTCGCTCATGTGGCTGAGGTTAGGATCGCCGCGCCAGTTCACCGGCGCTCCTCGCGGTGTACCGCCGGCATCCGGGCGCTACAGCGTCTCGGACAGCCAGCGCCGGAACTCGGCGCCGGTGTCCGGCCGGCGCAGCGCGTCGTAGACTGACGCCTTGAGCAGGCCAAGCGGGGTGCCGGCGTCGAAGTGAACGCCGGGGAACTCGTATGTGTGCGCCGCCTGGGTCGAAAGCAACGCCGCGATGGCGTCGGTGAGCTGTATCTCGCCCCCGGCGCCCGGCGCGACGTCCTCGAGCGCGTCGAATATCCGGGGTGGCAGCACGTACCGGCCAATGATGGCCAGGTTGGACGGCGCGTCCTCCAGGCGCGGCTTTTCCACCATGCCGGTGATCCGGGACAGCGCGCCGGAGACGTGCTGCACCTCCACGATTCCCAGGCTGGGCACAGCCTCGTCGGGAACGCGTTTGACCGCGACGATGGGTCCGCCCAGCGCGTCGTGGTGCTCCGCCATGCGCCCGACCGTGGGCGCGTCGCTCCAGATCACGTCGTCGGGCAACAGCACGCAAAAGGGCTCACTGCCCACGGCCTCTCGCGCCATGAGCACGGCGTGGCCCAGGCCGAGCTGTTCGTGCTGCGTTACGCAGCTCACGTCCGCCATCCGCGATATGTCCAACATCCGGCCCAGCAGGGAGCTGTCTCCGCGGCGTTCCAGCGCCGCCTCGAGATCCGGCTTGCGCCCGAAGTAGTCGGCCACGGACTGCTGGCCCGGAGAGACTACCAGCACAACGTGTTCGATGCCGGCCCCCGTGGCCTCCTGTACAGCCAGGTGCAGGGGCGGGCGGTCTAGCACGGGTATGAGCACCTTGGGCACCGAACGGGTCGCCGGCAGAAAGCGCGTGCCGAAGCCCGCCACTGGAATCACGGCCTTACGAACGGTCAACTTGACCTCCTGCGCGTCCGGGACTATGTCGCGGCGTCGCGCCGCGGGTTACAGGGTTGCGGCTTGCCCCGCCGCGCACCATAATTCTATGCGGCCTGATTCATGGCCCGCAAGTGTGCTGGGATGGGCGGTGATGGTTGGGACGGGCCATTTCACCCTCACCCTAACCCTCTCCCTCAAGGGAGAGGGGACTGATGGAAGGAATATGGAATCGTATGACGCCATAGTGGTGGGAGCCGGGCCCGCCGGCAACCAGACGGCTCTCGCGTTGGCCGAGGGCGGCCACCGCGTTGCCGTGCTCGACTGGCGGCGCGACGTCGGCGACAAGCTGTGCACCGGCATCATCGGAATAGACTGCGTGCGCCGCTTCCCGCCCGACGACTCGGTCGTCCACCATAGGGCGAACGCCGCGACGGTCGTGTCGCCCGCCGGCAACCGATACCGCATCGCGCGAGGGGAGCCGCAGGCGACCGTGATCGACCGCGCCGCATACGTCGCCGGCATCGCGCGGCGCGCCATGGACGCGGGCGCCGAGTACCGGCTGGGCGAGCGCGTCACCGGCCTGGAGGTGCTGCCGCGCGGCGTCGAGGTGTCCACCGGCGGCGACACTGGCCGGGGCCGGTTCCGCGGCCAGCTCCTGGTGATCGCGAGCGGCTTCCGGTCGCCGCTGCTCGACATGGCCGGCCTGCCCAGAGGGCGGCCCCGGGACCTGATGATAGGCTCGCAGGTGGAGGTGGAGGTCGACGGCGTGGAGGACGCGGAGGTGTACCTGGGACGGAGCATAGCGCCCGGGTCGTTCGGCTGGCTGGTGCCCACGGGCAAGTCCACCGCGCTGGCCGGCTTGATGTCGCAGAAGCGGCTCAACGGGCACATGGACGACTTTTTGCGCTGCCTCTCGCGAGAGGGAAGACTGCGCCGCGTTTCCGGGCGTGTGCGAAGCTGGGGCATACCGCTCAGGCCGCCGCCCAGGACGTTCGCGGACAGGGTGTTGGTGGTCGGCGACGCCGCCGGGCAGGTGAAGCCTACCACCGGAGGCGGCATCTACTACGCGCGGCTGTCGGGCGAGCTCGCGGCCGAGGCCGCCGCCGGGGCGTTCGACGCGGCCGACTTCTCAGCGCGCCGGCTGGCCGGCTACGAGCGCGCCTGGAAGGCGCTGCTGGGAAGGGAGCTGCGCGTCGGCTACTTCGCCCGCCTCCTCTACTCTACTCTCGCGGACAAACAGATCGAGCGGCTGCTCTCCCGCGTAGTGGGCGACGGCATGTGCGACGAGCTGCTTGGCTCGCGGGACTTCTCGTTCGACTGGCACAGCGAGACCATTCTGCGCGCCGCGGGCAACCGCGAGTTCCGGTCGCTGTTGCTGTCGCTGGGACCGATGGCGGCCCCATCCCTGGCGCGGCTCGCCGGCGTGCTGCTGGGGCGCGGGCAGCCTTCGGGGTACGCCCGGCGCGCCGAACGCTCGCCGCGACGCCCCTAGCCGGAGGCCTGGCCTGCGTGCGCCGGAGCGTTCTCGGCGTATGCGGCGTCTACAGACAGCATCTCCCGCAGTCCCACCATATCGAAGCACTCCTCGAGGTCGATCATGTTGTCGAGCATGCGCTCGGTGGTGCCGCACTCCTTCAGCTCGCGCATGAGGCGGGTCACCATTTCGGCCACCATGGTGAAGGCGCTCACCGGGAAGATGACTATCTTGTAGCCCATCTCCTCCAGCTCAGACGCGGAGAGCCGCGGCGACTTGCCCGTCTCGATGAAGTTGTACAGCATCGGCACGTCGAACGTGCGCGCCACACGGGCGGCCTGCTCGGGCGTGCGCAGCGCCTCTACGAAAAGCACGTCGGCGCCCGCCTCCAGGTAGGCCTCGCAGCGCGCCATCGTGTCGTCCCAGTCGGTGACCGCGAGGGCGTCCGTGCGGGCGATGATAACGAAATCGTCGTCGGTTCGCGCGTCAACGGCGGCGCGGAGCCTGCGGACCATCTCCTCGATGGGCACCACCCGCTTGTCGTCCAGGTGGCCGCAGCGCTTGGGCGACTCCTGGTCTTCGATATGCACGGCGGCGACTCCCGCGCGCTCGTACTGGCGTATGGTGCGCCGCACGTTGAGCGTGCCTCCGTAGCCGGTGTCCGCGTCCGCGATAACCGGCACGCCCACCGTGGCGGCGATGGCCTCGGCGTTGGCCGTCATCTCGGACACCGAGGCAAGCCCCAGGTCCGGCATCCCCAGCCTGGACACGGAGGTGCCGGCGCCGGTCATGTATACGGCGGGGAAACCCTCACGCTCGATGATTTTCGCCGTCAGGCAGTCGTACGCGCCCGGCGCTACGATGATCCCCGGCTCGCTCAGCATTCTCCGCAATCTGGTCGTCGGTCTCATAAGGCTCTCCCTATATTCGTGCGGCCCGCCCCGGTGCTCCGGGGGCGGGCGGTGTGATCACGTGGTCTGACGCAGCTCTTCCAGGTAGCGCACGTCGTCGTCGGTCAGCTCGGCGGCCTCCAGAAGGTCGGGCCGGCGGCGCAGCGTCTTGCGCAGCGACTCGCGCCTGCGCCAGCGCGCGATCTCGGCGTGATTGCCAGACAGCAGCGTATCGGGCACGCGCCATCCCCTGTACTCGGCCGGCCTCGTGTACTGCGGGTGCTGTATGAGCCCGGTGGTGAAGCTGTCGTCCTCGGTGGACTCTATCGAGCCGACCACGCCCGGCAGCAGGCGGGATACCGCGTCGATCAGCACCATCGCGGCCAGCTCGCCACCGCTCAGCACGTAGTCGCCGATGCTGATCTCGTCCGTGGCGAGGTGGTCCCGCACCCGCTCGTCCACCCCCTCGTAGCGCCCGCAAACAAGCACCATCTCGGGCACGCGCGCCAGCTCCTCTACCACGGCCTGCGTCAGGGGGCGGCCCTGGGGCGAGAGCAGAATCACCGGACAATCGGCGCTCCGGGCGGTCGAGCGCGCCGCCTCCACCGCGTCGAACAGCGGGCCGGCCTTCATCAGCATGCCCGGCCCCCCGCCGAACGGGTAGTCGTCGACCGTCCGGTGTCTGTCCGGCGCGTAGTCGCGAATATCGTGGGGGCGCACCTCGACGAGTTCATTCGAGATGGCCCTGGCCATTATGCCCTCGGAGAAGGGGCTTACGAACATGGCCGGGAAGATGGTGAGAACGTGAAAGCGCGTCGGGCCTGCTAGTGCGTCCGCCATCCCTTGACCATCTCCAGTGCGTGGGGCAGCGCCGGCAGCGCCACGTCCAGGCACTCGCGCACCGCCTTGGGGCTTCCCGGCAGGTTGACGATGAGGCAGCCGGAGCGCACGCCCGCCGTGGACCGGCTTAGCATCGCCAACGGCGTGTTGGCAAGCGTCTGTGCCCGCATGGCCTCCGCTATGCCCGGTGCCTCCACGTCCAGCACCTGCCGCGTGGCCTCCGGCGTCACGTCCCGCGGCCCCAGGCCGGTGCCGCCGGTCGTGAGCACCAGGTCCAGCCCCTCCGAGTCGCACCAGTCGCTCAGCCGTTGCGCTATCTGGTCGCGCTCGTCCGGCACGATGCCGCGAAGGCCCAGCTCGAAAGTCGCGCCGTCCATCATTTCCTCGATCGTGTCGCCGCTGGTATCGGCGCGTTCGCCCTTGGATCCCGCGTCGCTGATGGTGAGAATCGCGTACTTGAAGATTGTCTGCCTCCTGAACATTGGCTATACAGAATAATATACTCCGTACAAAACTAGGGCGAATTTACCTTGCAAGCGCCTGCGTCCGTCTGTGACACTCTTGCCCAAGCTGCTGGATTGTATCGGGTAGTCTCAATCTTACCACGATTGTTTAGATACAGCCGGTGGACCCTGTTCGCAGGGGTGTGAGGCGCCGGAACGGGCCGGTCAGCGAGGCGGGAGCGGCCCCGCGAAATGGCATGGAAGCGAGTTCATACACCGGTAATGGAACGGGAGGTCGTGAACGCTCTCGGGGTGAAGCCCGAGGGCAGTTACATCGACTGCAACGTTGGGGATGGCGGGCACTCGCGGGCCATTCTCACCGCCGCCGAGCCGAGTCCCCGCATTCTGGGCCTGGACCTGGATGCCGACGCGATCGAGGCAGCGAGTCGCGAGTTGGCCTCTTTCGGTACTGGGGCGGCGTTGGCGGAGGCCAACTTCGCGAACGTTGCGGAGGTAGCGCGGGAACACGGGTTCCTGGGTGCGGACGGAGTTCTCTTTGACTTGGGATTCTCGTCGCGGCAGGTGGAGACCCCGAGCAGGGGGTTCAGCTTCCTGAGGGAGGCTCGGCTGGATATGCGTTTCGACCCCGGTGCGGGGGAGTCGGCTTACGAGGTGGTCAACACCTACGCCCAGGCCGCGCTCGCGGACATCATATTCGAGCTTGGCGAAGAGCGGGCTTCGAGGCGAATTGCCGGCGCGATAGTTCGCAACAGGCCAATCGAGACCACCACCGAGCTGGCGAGAGTGGTGGCGATGGCCAAGGGAAGACCCCGCAGGAGCAGGGTCCATCCCGCCACCCGCACATTTCAGGCGCTGCGTATGCATGTGAATGGGGAGTTGGAGAACCTGAAACAAGGACTGGAGCAGGCGATCGAGGTGCTGGGCCCGGGCGGCAGGCTCGCGGCCATAAGCTATCACTCGCTCGAAGACCGGCTGGTCAAGCGCACTCTGGGCCGCGAGGCCGCCGACTGTGTTTGCCCGCCGGCGATGCCGCAATGCGTTTGCGGACATATCCCCAGGTTGAAACTGGTGAGCCGAAGGGTGGTCCGGCCCTCATCCGATGAAGTGGAGGCCAACCCCCGCAGCAGAAGCGCTCGAATGCGCGTTGCCCAAAAGATATAACGCCAAAGCAACCGTAAAACCCCACAACCCGGCATAGAGGTAAGGAACACATGGCAAACCCAAGGCTGATAACCGCGATAGATGTGGGTACCACCAAAGTCTGCGTCATCGTCGGAGTCCAGGACGGCTCTGCAGACCCCGAAGTCTTGGCGTATAGCATCGTGCCGTGCAAAGGGCTCAAGAAAGGCATTGTTGCCGACAGGGAGGCCACTGCCAAGGCGATACGCGTGGCGGTGGCGGACGCCCAGAACCAGGCCGGCGTCGAGATAAAGTCGGCATACGTTGGGGTCACCGGGGCCCACATTAGATTCACCAACCGTATAGACACCATGGACTGGGTAGGACAGAAGGGCGTGATCTCCACCGAGGACATGGAGCTTGTGCCGCTGAAGGTGGCCAAAGCCGCCGAGACCCCAGGCCGGACCATCATCCACGCCCTCTCTACCAGTTACACGCTGGACGGGAACGCCGGCATCATCAGCCCACTCGGCATGCACACCAACAGCATTGACGTAACCACACACGTCATCTCGGGCGCCAAGGGACTCGTCGACATGCTGGTGGACTCGGTTCGCCAGGCGGAGATAGAGGTGGATGGGCTCGTGCTGGAGCCGCTGGCGAGCGGCCGGGCTGTGCTGCACCCATGCGAACGCCAAGGTGTAGTCACCCTGGTCGACATCGGCGGCGGCACCACTGACTTGGTGGTGTTCCACGACGGACTGCCACACTACACCTCGGCGATCGCCGTAGGCGGCTTCCAGTTCACGAACGACATCGCGCTCATCTACGACACCGCGTACTCGACGGCCGAGAGCGTAAAGCTGAACTACGCCCACACGGACCCCGGAGGCACCTCGGCCCACGAAGAGATAACGCTCCAAGTGCTCGGCCCGGCCAGAGAACGAAAGGTGCACCTGCACGACATCTGCCAGCTCACGCGGGAGCGGGCGATGGAGCTGGCAGATGTCATCAAGATGAAGCTCAAGGACGCGGGCGTTCGCAACACGTTCGACTCGAGGATCGTGCTCACCGGCGGAGCTTCGGTTATGCCCGGGCTGCTTGATCTCATGCACAGGATGGTCAGTCCGAACATACGAATCGGCACGCCGAACGGCAACGTTGTCATGCCCGACGGCCTGAGGGCGCCGTCTTTCTCCACCAGCGCGGGCATACTGCTCTGGGCGGCGGACCAGGCCAAGTCCGGCCCGGTGAACGCCGCTCACAGCAACGCCGCTCACAGCAACGGCGCCCGCAGTAATGGCGCCCGCAGTAATGGCGCCCACAGCAATGACGCTACTCATACCAACCACAACGGCAAAGCGAACGGCACCAGTGGCAAGAGCGGGGCAGGGTCCATCTTCGCCCGGCCGTTCAGGGCTTTGAGGAACTAACGAATAACCTCGAGCCGGGTATCTGGAACGGATACCACGAGACAAAACAGCAACAAGGCGCATTAAAAAAGGGAGGGACATAATGGCGGTCAGCAACACGCACCCCGATTCGGCGGCGCGGATAAAGGTCGTAGGCATAGGCGGGGGTGGCTCGAACGCCGTCTCTAGGATGTACAGAGAGCGCATTCCGGGCGTGGAGTACCTGGTCGTCAACACTGACGACCAGGCCCTCGAGCTGTGCGACGTGCCCCTGAGGATACGTGTCGGGGAGCAGCTCACCGGAGGTAAGGGCGTTGGCGGCAACCCGGAATTGGGCATGCGCGCCGCCGAGGAGAGCAGGGAAGAGCTGTACGAGGCCATGTGCGACGCCGACATGGTGTTCATCGCGGCCGGCATGGGCGGAGGCACCGGCACGGGAGCCGCGCCGATCGCGGCCCAACTCGCCAAGGAGACCGGAGCACTGACCGTCGGCGTGGTTACGCGCCCGTTCGAGTTTGAAGGTCTGCGCCGCGCGCAGGTGGCCGAGGATGGCATCACCCGCCTCAAGGAGCACGTCGACACTCTGCTGGCCATTCCCAATGAGCGCCTTCGCGTAATCTGCGAGGAAGAGATCACCGCCGAGAACGCCTTCAAGCTGGCCGACGACGTGTTGCGCATGGGAGTTCAGTCCATTGCCGAGCTCGTCACGGTCCCCGGTGAGATCAACCTCGACTTCGCCGACATCCAGGCCATCATGCAGGACGCCGGCCCCGCCTGGATGTCCATAGGCTGGGGCATTGGCGAGCACAGGGCCCGCGAAGCCGCTCAGCGCGCCATTTCCAACCCCCTGCTGGACGTCTCGATAGACGGCGCCCGCGGCGTGCTCTTCAACATTACCGGTGGGAGCGACCTGAAGCTCATGGAGCTGCACGAGGCCGCCGAGGTCATCCAGCGGAAGGTGGACCCCGAAGCCAACATCATCTTCGGCATGGCCACCGACACCAAGATGGAGAACGAAATCAAGCTCACCATCATCGCGACGGGCTTCGCGAGCGGCGAACTCGCCTTCGACCGCGACGAGCAGCTCAAGAACCTGCTGGAAGAAGCGCTGCCTCAAGACAGCGAGCACAGGAACATCCCGGACTTCCTGCGGATCGACCTGCCGCCCGTCCTTCGGAGGCACACCAAGATGCGCAAGCTCAACCCCTCGCGCATCAACATGCAGTAAACGGCAGGGGCGACGGCGCCCCCAGCGCCATCGCCATCGGAGGGGCGGGTCTTCGGGCCCGCCCCTCTGCGTTTGCCGGCCTCCCCACGGTGCTACAATGCACTCCCACTCGCACGGACTCGACCAGCGTAAAGGAGGACACACGTGGCCTCACCGACACTGCCGAAACGCAGCATCTGGACCTGGGGACTGGAGGCCGACGAGCCCACCGACGCGCAGCGCGCAGCGTACGCCAAACGGCTTTCCCAAGAGCTGGGCGTAACGCTCGCGCCCCCGCCAATTCCCCGAGCGCGCGACCTGCGGCTGCGAGCGCCGCGAATCGCGCCCCCGGACTCCGTCGCCGCCTTCTGCTTCACCGACAACTACGAGCGCGCCGCCCACTCCTACGGCGCGGACAAAGAGCGCGCCGTGTTCGGCGAGTTTCCCAACCCTCCCGACGTGGTGGCCTATCCCGCCAGCGACAGCGAGCTGGAGGCCTGCCTGGAGTGGTGCTCCAACGGCGGCTACGCCACCATACCCTATGGGGGCGGCTCCTCCGTGGTCGAGGGGGTCACGCCTCCGGAGGGCTACGACGGCATAGTGACCATCGACATGAGCCGTTTCGACAGGGTGCTGGAGATCGACGACATGTCCAGGGCGGCGCGCATACAGGCCGGCGTATTCGGTCCTGCCCTCGAAGACCAGCTCAGGCCCGGCGGATTTACCCTGCGCCACTTTCCACAGAGCTTCACAGGCTCCACCCTGGGGGGATGGATCGCCACGCGCTCGGGCGGCCACTACGCCACCAACCACACCCACATCGACGACTTCGTGGAGTCCGTGCGGATGCTCACGCCGGCCGGCTGGTGGGAGTCCCGCCGGCTGCCGGGAAGCGGCGCGGGGCCCAGCCCCGACCGCCTCGCCATCGGAAGCGAGGGGATTCTGGGCATCATAACCGAGTCCTGGGTGCGCATACAGAAGCGGCCCGTCTTCAGGGCGACCGCGGGGGTAGCGTTCCCCTCATGGGAAGCGGGTTACGAGGCGACCCGCCATATCGCCCAGGCCAAGCTGTGGCCCGCCAACCTGCGGCTGCTCGACCCCGATCTGGCGCGCGACGGCGCCGGGCTGGACGGCTCGCGCGCCCTGCTGATTCTCGGGTTCGAGTCCGCGGACACGCCGCAGGACTGGCCGATGCGAATGGCAATCGAAATCGCCCGCGCCGCCCGCGGCGAGATCGACGATGCCGAAATCGAGATCTCCGACGGAACGGGAACGCCTACCGGAAGGAGCGGCGCCGCCGGGGCGTGGCGCAACTCGTTCATCAACATCGGCGGCGGCCTGGCCGACGGCCTGGGGATGGTGAGCGGCACCTTCGAAACTGCCATCACGTGGGACCGCTGGCCCGACTTCGATCGCGAGGTGCGGGAGGCGACGATGCGCGCGCTGAACGAGGTTTGCGGCGGCGGAACGCTGAACTGCCGCTTCACCCACGTGTACCCCGATGGCCCCGCGCCCTACTACACGTTCGCCGGGCTGTACCGGGCCGGCTGCACGGCCCGGCAGATGGCCGACGTCAAGAAAGCGGCGTCCGACGCCATCATGAAAGCCGGAGGTACGATCACCCACCACCACGCTGTGGGCCGGCAGCACCGCCCCTGGTACGACAAGCAGCGGCCCGAGCCGTTCGCCATGGCGCTGCGCGCGGCCAAGCGCGCGGTTGATCCCAACGGCGTGCTCAACCCGGGAGTGCTCATCGACCCATAGGCGGCGCCGCGGCCGCGGCCGCCGGGAAGCAATCAGAAAGAAACGGGGGCAGGTCCGAAGACCTGCCCCCGCGTCGTATGCTCGGTTTTCGACCCTCGTTAGAAGGAAGGCGCGCTGTAGCCCTCCGCCCGTATGCAGGCGACCCAGTGGTTGGGGCTAACCTCCTGCAACTCGGGAATGCCCGCCTGGCAGTCGTCGATCGCTACGGGGCAGCGCGTGTGGAACACGCAGCCCGGAGGTGGGTTCCTCGGGCTCGGCACGTCACCCTGCAGGATGATGCGCTCGCGCTGCGCCTCCACGACCGGGTCGGGAATCGGCACGGCCGAGAGCAGCGCCCGCGTGTACGGGTGCAGCGGGTTGTCGTACAGCTCGAGGCGGTCCGCAATCTCCACAATGTGGCCCAGGTACATCACGGCCACGCGGTCGCTGATGTGGCGCACTACCGACAGGTCGTGAGCGATGAACAGGTACGTCAGGCCGAACTGGTCCTGCAGGTCTTCGAGCAGGTTGATCACCTGCGCCTGGATGGACACGTCCAACGCGGACACCGGCTCGTCGCAAACTATGAAGCTCGGGTTTACCGCGAGCGCCCTTGCGATGCCGATGCGCTGCCTCTGGCCGCCGCTGAACTCGTGCGGGTAACGGTCTGCCATGTACGGGTTCAGGCCCACCACCTGCAGCAGCTCGGCCACCCTGTCCCTGTACTCGCCCTTGCCGGAAGTGAGCTTGTGCACAACCAGCGGCTCGCCCACGATGTCGCCGCACGTCATGCGCGGATTGAGCGAGCCATAGGGGTCCTGGAAGATGACCTGTATCTTGCGGCGCATGGCGCGCATCGCGGAGCCGTCCAGCTCGTTCAGGTTCTCGCCCTCGAATATCACGTTGCCTGCCGTGGGCTTGTAGAGCTGGAGAATGCAGCGCCCGGTCGTGGTCTTGCCGCAGCCGCTCTCGCCAACCAGGCCAAGCGTCTCGCCCCGGTTGATGCTAAAGCTAACGCCGTCCACCGCCTTAACGTGGCCTACCGTGCGCTGGAAGATAATTCCAGAGGTTACCGGGAAGTACATTGCGAGGTCATTGACCTCGAGCAGCACCTCGCCCGATGGGGCGCGACTCGCGCGTTCAATCTCTACCATTTGGTCGTCTCCTTAGCGGGTGCTGGCCGCTGCGGCGAGTTCCCGAATTTCCCTGAATCGCCAGCAGGCCGCCGTGTGTCCTTCCAGAACGCTCTCCAACTCCGGAGACTCCTGCAAGCACCTGTCATAGGTGAACTTGCAGCGAGGCGCGAAGCTGCAGCCTGGCGGAAGATCGATAAGGTCGGGGGGCAAGCCCTCGATGGGGTCCAGCTTTACGCGCCGAGTTTCGTCGAGGCGCGGAACGGAGTTGAGCAGCCCCAGCGTATATGGGTGCCTGGGGTTGTGATAGATCTCCTCCGAAGAGCCGGTCTCGATTATCTTGCCCGCGTACATCACGTTCACCCTGTCGGCGTACCGTGCTACCACGCCCAGGTTGTGCGTGATGATGATCATGGCGGTGCCCAACTCCTGCGCGAGGTCGCGCATGAGCTCCAGAATCTGGGCCTGGATCGTGACGTCGAGCGCCGTTGTGGGCTCGTCTGCGATGATGAGCTTGGGGTCGCAACTCAGCGCCATCGCGATCATCACCCTCTGCCTCATGCCGCCGCTGAACTGGTGGGGGTAGTCTCGAAGGCGGGGCATCGAGTCGGGGATGCCTACCATCGTGAGCAGCTCGCTCGCCCTGGTCTGCGCCTGCGATCGGGACATTCCCTGGTGCAACTCGAGCGTCTCGGTCAACTGGCGTCCAATGGTGAGCACGGGGTTGAGTGACGTCATCGGCTCCTGGAACACCATGGCGATGCGGTTGCCCCGGATGTGCCGCATCTCGGCTTCATCCACCTTGAGGATGTCCTCGCCTTCGAAGACGACCTCGCCGCTTACGGTTCTGCCTGGAGGATTGGCGACCAGCCGCATAACCGAAAGGGCGCTCACGCTCTTGCCGCAGCCGCTCTCTCCTACGATGCCCAGCACTTCGCCTTCTTCCAGGTAGTAGCTAATGCCATCCACCGCTTTGACGACGCCATCCTGGGTGAAGAAGTAGGTTGCGAGGTCCCTGACTTCAAGTAGATTAGCCATAGGCCATTCCTCCGGTCTCCTAGCCTGAGTCACTGT
Organism: Dehalococcoidia bacterium; assembly: GCA_965226695.1. Classification (GTDB taxonomy): domain Bacteria; phylum Chloroflexota; class Dehalococcoidia; order Lucifugimonadales; family CATOSD01; genus CATOSD01. Next base: position 88,768 of record OZ245405.1, on the reverse strand, counting down.
CATCTGCCACGAGGGGGATTATTGTGAGGAAGTATTATTGAACAAGAGGCAGTTGTCAAGTCCGAGGAATTTTGAACCGCCGCCGCTAGGGCGCCTCGACCTGCGAATTGTACGTGGATGCGTGCCGGTCCAGGGACGCCCGGATTCATGCGCGGCGCCCGAAAATGCGCTCCGCCGCGGGGCACCGTTGCCTGCTCCATGCGGTTGCCGCTCGCGCCCGGCGTTGCCGTATCGTTTGTTCAAGGCATACAATCTTTAGCATGGCCTTTAGCACGGCAAACTTTAGCACGGCAAATTGATGGTGGAGGAGGTGCCTGACCTGGAGAACACTTTTGACTCGACGCAACAGCGAACTACTACGCCGCCCGTGCTCCCCACGCCGACCGCCGGCGATCCGGACGCGGACGTCGACATCGACCTGAATGTCCGGTCGGCCGTCAACCAGTACGCGGAAGAGTCGGCGCGGCGTGAGGCCCACTCTATCTGCCTCATCGGCTGTGGCGAGGCCGGGAGCAAGCTGGCCGGCGTTTTCCGGCTCAAACCCGACTTCGTGTCCACGTACCTGGCGGCCAACTACCCGGTGCGAGCCGTGGTCATGGACACCCAGTCCGACTTGCCGGACAAGATGAACGATCTCTTCAGCTGGCGAGACCCTCGTGTCCAGCTATCTTTCGATCCTCCTCCTCCTGCGGAGTTCGGGCGGCTTCTCGGTATGGCGCCGGAGGGCCGCACCGGTCTGGCCGACGAGCAGCAGGGCAGCGGCTACACGGTGGGAAGGACCGGAGGCGCGGGGGGATTCACCCTGCTGGGCCGGGCCTCGGCCATCTACAACATCCTCGAAAACGAGCAGGGCACGGACACGATCCGCGACTCTCTGGCCGACGGCGGCGTGTTCAACCGGGAGAACAACGGCTATCTGCTCACGTTCAGCGGCCTGGGCGGGGGCACCGGCTCCGGCATCGTGCCCATCGTTACCGAGTGGATGCAGCGCACTCTCCAGCCGCCGCCCACCACCACGTTCAGCCTGTGCGTCCTGCCGGAGGGCCGCGGCAACGTTACCTCGGGGGCCGAGTGGGGAGAACCGCGGCTGCTGTCCAATCTGCTCACGTCTCTCTACTACCTCGCCCAAACGCCGTCGGTAAACGGGGTGATGCTGGCCGACAACCTGCTCATGGAAGAGCTGGGCCATCCGGACTTCATTGGCAAAGAAGGCATCAACCGCTACTTGCAAGACGTTCTAATGCCCCTGTTCCTGTCGGCGCAGACCACTTACCACTTCAACCCGTTTGGAACCCAGCTCGACGCGGCCAACGTGCGCACCACCCTGTCGCCCAAGGGCGATGGTCTGCACGAGTTCATCGCCGCCGGATTCTCGATCTTCCCGCTCCGCAATGCCCCCGAGCGGATCAGGCGCATGACGGGCAACATCGTGAAGGCCGGCCCGGTCGACGGAATGCCGACGCTCTCGGACATGCTTCACAAGGCGCTCGAGGCCACAGTGGTAGAATGCCAACCAAACACCTCCCGCAACGCCCTGGCGCTGATGGCAGGACCCGAAAGGTATCTGCGGCGCGTGGTTAAGGACAACAGGGAACGTGGGCGCTTCGAGGAGCTGCTGCGGGGCTGCTTGGACAGCTACAGCTCCTCGTCCGGCTCCGCGCGTTTCTTCATGGCCAGCTTCCCCCAGATGACCGACATTCGGCTTACGGTGCTGTTGGGCGGGCCCCGCTTCCCGCAGATAGAGCAGGGAATCAGGCAGGCTCTCGGGGACCCCGGCTGGGCACCCAGAGCCGACGAGTCCCTGGCCGACGCGCTCCGGCGACTGCCCGAGGAAACCATCCTTGAGCGCGGCGCGTCAGCCTTGCCCGGAATCAGGGGGATCGGGCGCGGCTAGTCCCGCCTGTGCGTGTTACGGAGTTAACGATTGAGTGTTCGGGCCCATCCTTACGGCCGAGTCTTCGCCATCGGCATGCTGCCGCTGCTGGCGCTGGCGCTGGTCGGCGCCGCGCAAGCCGGCGGCCCCGTGGGCTCCGCCTCCGCGGAGCCGCCGCGCGCGCTTGTCGAGCCGTTGGGCGAGACCGCCGGCGAAGTCGCCGCCCAGGCCGGCGGCGACACGTCGACGCGCAGCTGGATGGGAGGCCCCTGGTCATTCGTTTCAGACCTTTTCGAGGCTGCCAGACATTACCTTCTGGCCACAGTTGCCCTGGCGCTTGTACTCGCGGTCGTGGCGGCACTCACAGTCTGGTGGCTCTTCACCGGAAGGCCCGAAGGCAGGAGAACGAGAGTGCCAAGAAACCGGCGCGAAAGGGCTGAGCAGATGTTGCCGGAGTTGCGGAACGCCGTGGGTCGATTCCGGCGTCTTGCCAAGAACCTGCGCGAAGACGAGATGTGGACCGAGTGGCTGGACGAAATGCCGGACCCGAGGTCGGACGAATCGCCGATCGAAGACAGGCTCAGGCTCGTAGGGGTCCTGGCGGCGAGGCTCAATGGAATGCGGCGGGACACCGCGGCCCATCGCCAGACCATCTCTCGCCTCGTCGACGAACGTCAGCGGGCGGGATACCGAACTGAGGCGCTGCGAGAGGCTGCCAACCTGGCCCCGGCCAGCGCGATTGCGCGGCTGCGCGGCGTGGTCGAGGAGCTCGAATCCCAACGGAGAGGAAGCCAGGCCCGCCTGGAAGTCCTGCAAGAACGGATCAACGAGGCCCGCCAGCTCTGCAACCGCGAAATCGCAAACGTCGCGATGCGGCGTTTTCCGCTGGGTATCCTGGCCGTGGCCGACGAACTGCTGAAGCGCGCCAACACCGACGAGGAAGTTGCTGCGCGCCGCGAAGTCGTGGAGGGCATTCTGGATAACATCTATCGCCAGTACTTTCCCGGCGCTCACAGGCGTCGGCGATGACGGCCCGCCTGCTCCGCCTCGCCATGTCCGCCTCGCTGCCGCGCCTCGCTCTGGCGCTCGCGCTGTGCCTGCTGGCCTTAGCCTCGCTCCTCGCCGCTCCGGCGCATGCCCAGACGGCGACAGACAGCGACAAAGACGGTCTCACGGACGAAGAGGAAGCTGAGCTCGGCACCGACCCTGACGACGACGACAGCGACGACGACGGCCTCGAGGACGGCCCGGAGGTCAACAAGCACAAGACCGACCCCTTGGACGAGGACAGCGACGGCGACGCCCTGGACGACGGGGACGAGGTCAACACCCACAAGACCGATCCAAACGACGACGACTCGGACAACGACGGACTCTCCGACGGGGCGGAGGTCAGAATTCACGGCTCTGATCCGAAGGATGCGGACTCGGACAACGACGGACTCTCCGACAGCCTCGAGGTGAACACTCACAACACGAGCCCCACGAACTCGGACACCGACGGCGACGGTCTCTCCGACTCCGCGGAGGTGAACAGACACCGCACCAGGCCGCTGTTCCCGGACACCGACGGCGACGGCTTGGAAGACGGGCCGGAGGTGAACACCCACAAGTCCGACCCGACCGACTCGGATACCGACAACGACGGCCTCTCCGACGGCGCCGAAGTGCAGAGACACGGCTCCAGTCCCATCTTAGCGGACACGGACAGCGACGGTCTCTCCGACTCCGCGGAGGTGAACACGCACAAGACCAATCCCGCGAGCGCGGACACCGACAGCGACGGGCTGAACGACCCCTCCGAAATCAACCGGCACGGCACGGATCCCGTCGTCGCGGACACCGACGGCGACGGACTCTCGGACGGCGAAGAGGTCAACACTCAGAAGACCAATCCCAGGTCCGACGACACCGATGGCGACGGGGTCAGGGACGGGGACGAGGTCAATCGCCACGGCTCCGATCCGAACAGGACCGACACCGACAATGACGGCCTGCCCGACGCCGTGGAGATACGAGGGGGAACACTTCCGGCCAACAAGGACACCGACGGCGACGGCCTGGACGATGGCGCCGAGGTGAACACCCACATGACGAGTCCGGTGTCGGCCGACACCGATGGCGACGCGCTCACGGACTTTGCCGAAATCGACGAACACCACACCGACCCTCTCAACAGGGACACCGACGGCGACTCGTTAACGGACAAGTTCGAGGTGGACCGCGGCATCAACCCGCTGCTGGCTGACACCGACGGTGACACGCTCAGCGACGGCGACGAGGTCAACACGCATCTCACCGATCCCACGAAGCGAGACTCCGACGGCGACGGGCTTAACGATGCCGCAGAAATCAGGGCTGGAACCGACCCCGTCTCCGGCGACAGCGATGGCGATGGGCTTCTCGACCAGGACGAAATCGACATTCACCGCACGCAGCCAAGCAACAGGGACACCGATGGGGACGGCCTCGGCGACGGCGACGAGGTCAACACTCACAAGACCAATCCGCTACTGTCCGACACCGACGGCGACGGCCTGACTGACAGCGACGAGTTGCTTCACCAATCCACCGACCCCCTGAACCTGGACACCGACGAAGACGGACTCAACGACGGTGCCGAGGTGCGGACTCACGCCACCGACCCGAACATCGTCGACAGCGACGGCGACGGCCTCAGCGACGGCGACGAGGTCAACACCCACTCCACGAGTCCCAAGCTCCAGGACACCGACGGTGACGGCCTCACCGACGGCCAGGAGGTTAGCGGATTCACCATCTCGCCAATGAGTACGGCAATCCAGGTTTTCCCGGACCCACTGTTGGAAGACACCGACGGCGACGGACTAACCGACGGCGAGGAGGTCGCCGAGCCGCATACGGACCCCGTGCGGGCCGACACCGACGGCGATGGGCTGAACGACGGCCCCGAGCTGCGCACCCACGGGACAAGCCCGACGGTCGCCGACTCCGACGGCGACGAGCTCTCCGACCTTGTGGAAGTCGAGGGCTACCTCCTGACTATCGGCGGTCTGCAGGTTCTCGTCCACTCCGACCCCAACGACAGCGACACCGACGACGACTTGCTCATGGACGGCCAGGAGCGCCAAGGCGTGACGCTGGACCTGCTGGGAGAAGAGCTGGTGGCGCAGAGCGACCCCACTCGCCCCGACACTGACGATGACGGGCTGCGAGACGACCTCGAATTCGGCCACCGATGCAACCCGCAGTCGGAGGACACCGACAGTGACGGCCTGGTCGACCTGCTCGAGCATCAGCATCTCACCAACTGCACGCGCGCCGACACCGACGACGACGGCCTCGGCGACCAGGTGGAGATTGGCCTGTGCACCAGCCCCACCCAGGCGGATACGGACTCCGACGGCCTGGCGGACGGGCCGGAACACCTCGGGCGGCTGGACGGCGGGCGGCTGGGCCGGGTGGCCTCGGACCCCTGCCTGGTGGACACCGACGGCGACACGATCAGCGACGGCGACGAGATCAACCGCACCGACCCTTCGGACGCGCAGTCCCGGCTTCCGACGCATCCGGGCCGCGCCGACACAGACGGCGACGGACTCACCGACCTGCGCGAGAGGGAGCTCGCGACGGACCCGCTCGAGACCGACACAGACGGCGACGGCCTGCCGGACCACAACGAAGTGGAGGGTTCGAGAGTCGAGGTGGGCGGCGCTGAGGTCATCTACGTCACCAACCCCCTCGTGGTGGACTCCGATGGCGACAACCTCTCCGATGCCGCCGAGATTGGGGGGTTCGTGATCACCATCGAAGCCGCCGACACGGTCGTGATCACCAATCCCAACCTGCCGGACACCGACGGCGACGGACTTACCGACTACCAGGAGGTAACCGGCGTAGAGTACGATGGCAGCCTCTGGCCCACGAACCCAACTGTCCCCGATTCCGATGGCGACGGCATTGGCGACGCGGAGGAGGCTGAGGGCGCGAGCAACCCGGCGCTCTCAGACACCGACGGCGACGGCATCGGCGACGGCGACGAGCGGGAGCTCGGCACCGACTCGGCCAACGCGGACACCGACGGCGACGGAAAGTCGGACGGCGAGGAGAGCGCGGGCTTCCAGAAGTCCCTGCTGGGCATCACCTACACCGTTAGCACCGATCCGACCAATTCGGACACCGACGGCGACGGGTGGCACGATGCCGAAGACTGGGTGCCTCTGGACTGGTTCCCCACGTGGCTGCTGAGGAGCGTTCCCTTTGTGATGCTCGGCTTGGGCTTTGGCATGTACCGGGCGGTTCAGGCGTCCCGGCAGTCCAGGCACCGGCGTGAAGGCGAGCCGTATCGTGACCTGGCGTTCCAGATGGCCGAAGTTACGAGAGGCTACCTGTTGGCAACCGACTTCCAGCGCATCCTGAACCAGTGGCATGAAACGCGGCAGATATCCGTCACCCAGGCGAATGCGTATCTGCGCGCCTACGGCTTCCATCCGCTGCGCCACCAGAGGAGGAGCGTCTTTGCCACGGACCGCCTCTACTTCCACCCCGTCATCAGGAGAAGCTTCACCTTCGAGGGCCTGCCCGGTCACGTCGAACCGCAAGAGGAGAACTGGACCGATCGTCTCGGCAACATCCGACAATCGATCAAAAGAGTCTTGAGACGCTCAGCCTAGCCCCGCGCGCGGCCGCTCACTCCTGGGGGGCCAGGCACACAGCTTCTTGTGTAGAGACAGGCATCCGCACGCCTGCCGCTGCATGTCTCCCAACAGGCGTCGACCTGCTCGATCACAGTCTGTACTTCTTCCCACAGGTTCTTGCGATGAACCAGCAGATATTCCTCGCCATTCAGGTGTGAGTAGCGAGCCTTAATCTGCACTATTGGCCCCCATTTGGCTTCGCCGGATCGTATATGGGCTTACCCAAAGGGCGTGTGCGCAATGTGCCAGCGTAGAATTGTTTAACTCGTTGCTGGGCTATGTCCACGTACTCTTCAACAATGTCACATCCGTAGGCTTGCCGGCCATGCATAAGGGCGGCAACGACTGATGACCCGACCCCCATGAAGGGATCGAACACCGCGTCTTCCTCGTTTGTCATCGAAAGGACGAGACGCTCAACCAACTCTATTGGGAACTGACAAGGGTGAATTGTCTTCTCGGGGTGGTTGTTCTTGACATTGGGAAACTCCCACACGTCGCTTGGATTCTTGCCTTTGGGGTTTCCTGAGAGCTTGCCAACATTTGGACCCTTGAAATGGCGCTTCCCCGGATATTTCGATGGCACTCTGATCGGGTCGAGGTTCCAAGTGTAGTCATCGCTCTTCGTCCACCAATTGATGGTCTCGTAGCGACCGGACAGCCTTTTTGAAGAGTGGAGGCCGTGACCGAAGTGCCAGACGATTCGATTGCGGAGCTTTAGCCCAAGGCTTTGGAACACCGGATACAGAACGGAGTCAAGCGGGACAATCTCTCCCTTGCTGACGTAGTTTCCCACCTGCCAGCAGATAGACCCCTGGGGATGAAGAACTCGAACACATTCGCTTATCACCCGGCCTTGTGCCTCGAGATAATCGTCTAGTGAGGTCTTGGACTCGTAGTCCTTTCCCAGATTGTAGGGAGGAGAAGTGACGACCAGCTTCATCTGGCCATCGTGCAGTTTCTCCATGAAGGAAAGGTTGTCTTCGCACGCCAATACAGCGCGTTCAAAGTCATGCAATTGGTGGCCCAGCCTACCCCGGGAGGCTGAGACCGCTTCCTCCTGTGCCGCCATCATTGAGAGTTGGTGGGATTCAGTGAGTTGCATCGGTTCACTCATCCAATAAAGCTAGGCCACTTGTCTTATTGGGATGGGCCATCCGGTGACGCAATAGAGAACCTTTTGGGTTTAGGGGCGCCTGGCACGACAAGATTCTCAAATCTACGGCCGACAGGTTGTCAATTGGAGAATACCCATGTTATTGGGCTAAGTCTAGCGAACTGGCAGCAGCGCCGACTGCCCTCACCCCACCACCGGCCGCCGCGCCGGCGGCGCGGCGGCCTCCAGCGCGCGGGCGGCCTGCAGCAGTGTCAGCTCGTCGAAGTGGCGGCCCACGAGTTGGACGCCTATGGGCAGGCCGTCGGCGCTCCAGCCGAAGGGCACCGAGATTGCCGGCGAGCCGGTCAGGTCCCAGGGCAGAGTGAGGCGGAGGGTGTGCCTGCCAACGAGTGCCCCGCCGTCGATGTGGAACGCGTCCTGGCCGTGGGGGAAGGCCGTCATGGGCACCGTAGGGCATAGGAACAGGTCGTATCGATTGAAGTACTCCTTCACGGCCTGGCGCAGCTCCTCCCACTGCTGATTCGCGTCGAGGTACTCGTCCAGCGTGAAGGTGTCGCCGTCCACGAATCGCGAGCGGATGATCGGCGTCAGCTCCGACTCCCGGCCGGCTATGATCGGCCCCAGGTGGCGGCGCGCCTCCATACTGTAGATGACACGGGAGACGGCGCCGGCGTCCCTGTCCGCCAGCGCGGGAATCTCCACCTGCTCGGTCCGCATCCCCATCTCGCCCAGCGCCGCGGCGGCCTCGGCAACCGAGCGCTGCACCTCCGGCTGAACTGGCACTCCGGCGGTGGGACTCCAGCCCACTCTCAAGTTGCTCAGCTCCGCGTCGAGCGGTGCGTAGTCGGGCACCGGCACCGGCGGCGCGTACAGGTCCACGTCGTCCGGGCCGGCCAGGATGGACATGGCGAGGGCGACGTCGCCGACGGTCCTGGCCATGGGGCCCACGTGGATTGCTCGGTGCAACACCTGGGGTTGTATGCCGGTGTAGGGGATGCGTCCCAGCGTGGGTTTGATTCCCACGATCCCGCAGAGGCTGGCCGGCGCGCGTATGGAGCCGCCGAGGTCAGTGCCCAATCCCAGTGGCGACAGCCCGGCGGCTATGGCCGCCGCCTCGCCGCCGCTGGAGCCTCCCGCCGTTCGCTCAGGGTTCCAGGGGTTGCGGGTAGGGCCGAACACGTCGTTGTCGGTCTCCCACCACAGCGCGAATTCGGGCATGTTGGTCTTGCCCAGCAGAATGCCGCCCGCCGCCTTCAGCCGGGTGTAGACCTCGGCGTCCTGCTCGGAAACGTAGCCCGCGTACAGCCGGGACCCCAGGGACATAGGCAGCCCCGCCGTCTCGATGCAGTCCTTCAGCGTGTAGGGCACGCCGTGGAGCGGCCCAAGCTCGTCGCCGCGCATGACGGCGGCTTCCGCCTCTCTGGCCTGGGCCAACGGGTCGGCAGCGGGGAACACGATGGCGTTGAGGACCGGATTGAGCCGCTCGATGCGTTCGAGGTGGGCCTGTGCGATCTCCACCGGAGATAGGCTCTTTCGGCGTATGCTCGCCGCCAGTTCCGTCGCGGAAGCGAAACAGATTTGCTCGTTCATGTTGTACCTCCGTTCTCTGAGTCAATAGGAAAGTAGGGATTCCAGGCCACCTCCCACAGGTAGCCCTCCGGGTCGGCGAAATAGCCTGAGTAGCCGCCCCAGAAGACGTCCTGTGGGGCCTTGACCAGCGTGGCGCCCGCGGCCACGGCCTCGTCCAGAACGGCGTTCACCTCCTCCCGCGTGCGAACGTTGTGGGCCAGGGTTACGCCCGAAAAGCCGCTGCCCTCCGTTGGCACGCCGGCGTCGTCGGCCAGCGCCTCCCGGGGGTACAGCGCCAGCCAGGCGCCCTTCAACTCGAAGAATGCGATCGACTCGGCGTCCTCCTCGTGCTGTAGCGGCAGTCCCAGCCCATCCCGGTAAAACTCGATGGAGCGAGCCAGGTCGGTCACGCCCAGGGTGATTATGCTAATGCGCGGTTCCATGTAAAGTCCTTTCTCGTCTCAATGAGAGACGGCTATCCAGGCCGAAAGCGGCGGCCTCCGGTGGGACGTCAATTTGTTAGGAAAAGGTCGGCTACGGCCTCGTCGGGAACAACAGCCCTGGCTATGAGTGCCCGGCCTTCTCGCCAGAGGTCGCCGGTTGGTGTCACGGTGTCCCTCTTGTAGCCGAAGAACAGGTCTCCAAGGTCTGGTCGACTGGAATGTAACTCCAGGGCTTCCTCCGCCTGTCCGTCCTCCGCAAACTCCAGGTAGGCATAGACGGTGCTCGTCCCGCCCTCGTTCAGATGACCCGCGTGTGCAAGAAAGACGGGGGCCGGCGGTGTAGAGTCGTCGCCTTGGCTTGCCGGTCCCGCATCCACGACAAAAGCAACCAGAAAATCTACGCGCTCTACGTTACCGAACAGGCCGGTGAGGCGCGCGTGGAGATCTCCTCCGTCCAGGTGACGGTCTATGACTTCATTGAGTAGCCCCACGCTGTCGGCTAGCAGAAGCGTTTCAGAATCAGGCACCGCTATGAACAGGTCGTGGTGCCAGGGAAAAACGACCAACTCCAGGCCCCGATACGGATCGATTGACCTCGGAGGATCGAATCGGCTGCTGGACTCCGCCAGGGAAGGCACTTCCCGAAGCGCCTTCTGAAGGCCCTCGAAATCGCCCGACAGGATGGTGGCGCCGGAGCTACCGTCACTGGCGATAGCGAAGGCCAGACTCTTGACATCCCCTTCAGCCAGTAGGCCGCTACCAATTAAGCCGCGCGATCTTTCGGACAGTTCTTCGAAGCCCTGTTCGACCTCCTGGCGCATAGACGGCCTCCCCATGACTTTCTCGATCTCCGCGAAGATGTAAATTTTCCCTTCGGACGGAAGTCGTCGCATCAACCTGGCAGCGTTACTCTCCTCTGTTTCGTTAGGCGAGGCTTCGGACCGGCTTGAGCACGCCATGGCACACGCCGAAGTCAGCGTGGCGGCAACCAGGAACAGCAATCCAGTTCCGATTGCCGTCCGACAGATTATCAGCACGGGGAAAACAAACTTCACGTTTCCTCAATCATCGCCCCGCCTCGGCGTTTCTCTTCGCGGTAGAGTTTCCCGCGCGTCAGATCCGTTCGAAGTAGCGGGCGCGCTCCCAGTCCGTCACGGCTCGCCGGTATGCGTCCGCCTCGGTGGAGAAGAAGTGGGCGTAGTGCGACACCACGTCCGCGCCGAACGCGGAACGCGCCAGTTCGCTCTCGCTGAACCTCTCCACCGCGACCTCCAGGCTGCGGGGCAGCATCGTCTCGGCGGGCGCGGAGTACACGTCCCCGATGTACGCCGCCGGCGGCTCGATCCGTTCCTCGATGCCGGCCAGCCCCGACGCGATGGCCGCGGAATAGGCGAGATACGGGTTCACGTCCGCCCCCGGAATCCTGCACTCGATCCGCAGGCTCGGCCCCGCGCCCACGACCCGGAACCCCGCCGTGCGGTTGTCGGGCGCCCATGCCAGCGCCGTCGGGGCCCAGCTCCTGGCCAGAAGGCGCTTGTACGAGTTCACGGTCGGCGCGTAGCACACCATCAGCTCTGCCGCGTACCGCATCCATCCGCCCAGGAACCAGCGAAACTCGTCTGAACATGAGATGCCGGAAAGGTCGCCGTCTCCGGTGAACGCGTTCGCCTGCTCGCCGCTCTCGTCCGTCCACAGGCTCAGGTGAAGGTGGGAGCTCGAGCCGGCCTGGGCGGCGTCCGGCTTCGCCATGAAGGTGGCGCTGCACCCCAGCTGGTCCGAGATCTCCTTCACCGCCTGCTTCAGCACCAGGTGGCGGTCCGCCATCTCCAGCACAGGCGCGTAGCGGATGTTCAGCTCGTGCTGCCCCCGGCCGAATTCGCCCTTAGTAGATTCCACCGGCACCCCGGACGCCGCGAGATGGCGTCGAAACGCGCCGTTTATGTCCTCCGTCCGCGCCCCCTGCAGAAGCTGATAGTCCTCGATGTACCACCCCGTCCCGCGCAGGTCTCGGTAGCCGCTCCGGGCCGCCTCCTCGTAGGACGTGCGGAACTGGTAGTACTCCAGCTCGGACCCGGCCTTGGCCACGAACCCCCGGCGGCCCAGCCGCTCCACCTGCCGGCGCAGCATCGAACGCGGCGCCACCTGTACCGGCCCGCCGCCCGGCTCCATCTCGGCGTCGCAGATGACCAGCGCGGTCCTGTCCAGCCACGTCATCTTTCGAGTCGTCGCCAGGTCCGGCGCCAGCCGGATGTCTCCGTAGCCGCGGTCCCAGTTCGAAAACTCGTAACCCTCTACCGGCTCCATCTCGATGTCCACCGTCAGAAGGTAGTCGCAAACGTGGGTCCCCTCCTCCACGTCAGAGAGGAAGAACGAGGCATCCAGCCGTTTGCCCACCATCCGGCCATAATGGTCCGGGAACGCCAGTATCACCGTGTCTATCGAGCCTTCGTCCACCGCCGATCGCAGGGCCTCCACGTCCATCATGCCTCGTGTAGTCGGATCACCCATGCGCACTTCCTTGCCTCCGCATTCCGGCCTGCCCGGCCAATCACACGCCACCAATATAGTTTTTCATTCGCATCGCATCAACATACGAGCGGAAATCGGCCAAAGTCGCGGCGCGCTACCTAGAATTCGGGTGTTACGAAGTGGAACCATATGAACCACAAACGCAGTTACACGGATAACTGTCGATAGCACCATCGCCACTTTTGTGGTGCCGATCTCGACGCCCAAGGAGAATATCAGATGGCAGGTCTAGTCATTCGCTACCGGCAGGGCGGTAATATCAGGGTCAAGGCCTACGAGTGGACGCCGGAAACACGGGACCTGGAACGGGCGATTCTCAAGATCAAGAGCAGCCCCGGCTTCGATGAGATTGTCGCCTACGAAGACTACGACGAAGCCCTGTTCCGCGGAGATCTGTACGTCCTTTAGCGCAGCGTGTCGAACCCGTGCCAGCCGGGCAGGGCGGCCGCCTGGCGCACCCCCGCAGCCATCTGCTCCTCGTCGAGGCGGCGCCCGACGTCGCTGTCATTCCTCCATCGAGCGGTAGGGCACTATAACTCTGCCGTCTCGCATCACCATGGACAAGCTACGCAGAGCCGAGATGTCTTCCAGCGGGTCCCGCTCCACAACTATGAGGTCCGCGGCCTTCCCCGCCTTCACCGTACCAACCCGGTCGTCCATCCCGATAGCCCTGGCCGCGCCGCTCGTGGCCGACACTATGACCTCCATGTTGCTCATCCCGGCCTGGCTCTGTAGCTCCAGGCCCAGGCAGTAGTCGCCGAACGTCTGGATGGCGTCAGTCCCGGCCACGATCTTGACGTCCCACTCGCTCCACAGCCTGCCCAGGAACTCCACTTGGCTCTCGCACTTTGCTTCCAGGGCGTCGAGGCGCAGCCTCTCCACCGGGTTTAGCGGGGCGCTACTCGCCTGTTCGCGCAGGGCCTCTCTGCCCCGGAATCCCGTCTGGACGGTCGGGCTGACGTACATCCCCTGTTGCGCGATGCGCTCGGCGACCTCCGGGCGGAAGACGTAAGACCCGTCGGGTTCGATGAATCCCCCGTGCTCCATCATGTCCACGCCCGCGTCAAGGGCGTTTATCATGCTCTGTGTCGCCAGGCAGTGGGCCGTGGTGAGCTTGCCGTGCACGTGCGCCTCTTCCACAATCGCGCGCAGCTCGCCGACGCCGTAGGAGTGCTTCCGGTTGTCGGTGATGGCGGTGCCACCTCCCGACGCCATTATCTTTATGAAGTCAGACCCCTCTTTGACAAGCTGGCGCACCGCGTCTCGGACGCCGTCCTCGCCGTCCGCCTCCCCGTTGCACCAGAAGAAGTGGCCGCCGGTGATCGTCACGGGACGGCCGGACAGCAGCAGCCTGGGCGCGGTCACCAGACCCTGCCTGGCGCCCTCTCTCAGGTCGAACGTGATGCGGTTGCGCGCGCCGCAGTCGCGCAGTGTGGTCACGCCGGCGCTGAGATGCACGTGGGTGTTGTGCGCGGCCCGAAGCAGCATTATCTCGTCGGTATCGCGCTCGATCACCGATTCGTAGGGGCCGTCCCAGTACCCGTGTTGCCCCACCGTCCCGAACATCAGGTGAGTGTGGACGTCGATCAGCCCGGGAAGCAGATGCCCTTCCGGAAACGCCAGCTCGCGGACGCCCGGTCTCTGGGGAGTCTGCGCCTTGCCCTGCTGACCCACCGCCGCGATCTTCCCGTCTTCGACCACGACGACGGGATGCTCCAGCGGCGGTGCGCCCGTGCCGTCAATCAACGTCCTGGCCCTGATTACGGTCGTCGAAGGTATGTCCATGGCCAATCGCCTCCTTGCCGCGCGTCGCCTTTGGTATCGCCGGATCCTATAGAGTTAATGACACTCCCTTCACGTCTGTCTACGTCTCTGGTACGCCCACAGACCAAGCGACGCGACGCCAACCAGCCCGACCGCCACGACGTTCGCGATGCCCGGCCCCGTCTCAAACAACACCAAGGCGCCAAGCGCAATGAGCGCCAGCATTCCAACTGTGGCCGCGCCGATGGCCAGCAGTAGCCGACGGCTCGGTCGAGCAACCACCAGTCCAACGACCACCAAGAGGAAGGGAAACAGTCCAAATCCAGAGAAAACCAAGGCTCCATCTTCTAACATGCTGTTGCCAGCTTCCCACGGGACTTTGAGCACGTGAGGGTAGACCCCCACTAAGACTGCCAGCAACGTTGACATTGCCACAGCGAGCACAAAGCAGATCCTCGGCCCCGCCGAGGCAGCCGGACCGACTATTGTGAGGGTTGCATATGAGAACACTAGCAGCAGGGCGAGCCCGGTGGATGCTACCGTCTCCAGATGTAGCAGGGAGTCAACAAACGTGCGCACCTTACTGCTGAAAGAGAAGTCCGTCGGCGCATAGCGGCCGACGGCGATCCTCGCGGCGATCCCATCCGAAGCTAACACTACAACCCCTTGAAGGCCCATGGCCACGATGAGGTTGCCACTTTGGTCATCATGGAACAGGTCGTATGGACTAGTACTTATTGCCCTGCTTTCAATATCCCTCTTATCGAGAGCCTGCATCCATATGTTTCCGCCACTCTGAAGATACTCAAAGGAGTAGACCGCCTCTTGGTAGCCCGATGTTCCGTATACCGATCTGCGGCCATCAGGCGTGAGAGAGACACCAGTTATGTCCTTCAAGTCAAGCTCGCTCCACTCCCGAATCACATGTGTCCGATCCGCAATGAAGATGTGCCCCTCGGGTCTTTCACTTCAAGTTTGGACCACTCCTGCCGCTCGAGCGGCATAAAACCACCGCTTATCTTTGTCCAGGTCAACCCGCCGTCCGTTGTCTCATAGGTCCCGCAGGACTCGAAGGGAGGACAGATGTAGGAGCCTATTGTCCCAGCGTCAGTCCTGCCCACGTCTGTAATGCCCCTGTCGGTCTCGTAACTGGAAGCCACGCTTGCCAGCGCGGCGGCGGTCGCCGCCAGAAGCGCGAGGCGAGAGCGTATGCTCGCCGTGTCCAGGGGTGGCCTGCCCATACCCAAAGCGCGGCGGCCATCGCAAGGGGGATGACGAGCGAGTCCGTCGGGTCAAACGGTGAGCGGGGTCCGTCCCCGCCAATGAGTCCCAGCACCCGCAGAACTACGTCGTGGACAGGCTGAAA
Source organism: Dehalococcoidia bacterium (assembly GCA_965226695.1). GTDB lineage: Bacteria > Chloroflexota > Dehalococcoidia > Lucifugimonadales > CATOSD01 > CATOSD01. Next base: position 73,431 of record OZ245405.1, on the reverse strand, counting down.
CGTATTGAACGCGGCGTAGAGCAGCGGGAGGGCCGCGTAGGCCGCTGCGAATGCCGCTCGCTGCGCCCTTATGTGGCCCACGGTCGCGAACGACAGCACGTATGCTAGCACGGGCGGCGCGAACACCATCCACGCGAGGTCGCTCAGCTTGCCGGGCATCCACGCTCCCGGCCACAGCGCCTTGAACAGCAGGTCGTTCGCGAGCAGAACGGCAAGCGCCCCTAGTGTCACGGGGTGTATCACCGCGGACGCGGCCTGCCGCCGGAAGTCACTGGTCACCGTTTCGCCCGTCGCCTTCACCACAACCGCCGATCTTCCAGACTGCCATGCGATTCGTTGCCAGAATCATCGCCCCCCGCGCTCGACCTGGCTACACCTGGTAACAGGTCTTGTTCGCAGGGTCAAACTGCTCCAACTATACTGGTACAGGCTCTCATTCACCAAAACGCGCCGCCACCGTGCTCTGGGCGTCCCTCCCAGCCAGCACTGGATAGCCGGCGATCAGGAGTTGGCAGATGGAAACCGATCCCAGGTCCCCTGAAAGTATGCGGCTCGGCAGCGGCGGCATTGGACAGCCCATCGCGATTTCGCTGGACAGGGTGGCCGAAATCGCCAGCGAGGTCCAGCAACTCGTCAAGGCGGGGCGGGAAAGCTCCGCCTGGGAGCTGATCCGCTACCTGCACCCGGCGGACATGGGCAGCGTCGTGGCGAGCCTTCCGCGCGGGAGCAGGGAGGCCATGGTCCGCGTGATGTCGCCGGAGACCGTGGCCTGGATGCTGAGGCAGATGAACCCCGTCGAGGCCGGGCGCGTGGGTGCTCGCCTTGGCGCGAAGATGCTCGCCCTCGTGTTCGGCCAGCTTCACCCCAGCCAGGCTCTGGCGACGCTTCGGCGGCTGCCCTTTCTGCGTCCCCACGACGTGGCCGAGGCCCTCGACCAACCGCTGGGTGGCGAGCACGCACTCGCCCGCGGACCTGACACGGCTGGGTCTCTCATGGTCGCGGAGCTGCCGATAGTGGATGTCGGCGCTCTGGTCCAGTCCGCACGGGAAAACCTGGGAAAGCTGGCGGAGACACGAGACAAGCTCACGCGCGTCTACGTGGTCAGTGACGGCGAACTGGTCGGCCAGGTCGGCATGGTGGACCTAGCGCTCGCCGACGACTCGACCCCCATACGTGACGTGGCTTCGCCAATCGTCGCCACGGTGACCGTCGACACGCCGGCCGAAGAGTGCGCCCGGCTCCGGCGACACTACGACCTGACGCAGCTTCCGGTGGTCGACGGCGCCCGGTTGACCGGCGTGATCCTGGCGGACTCGCTGCTTGGCGTTACCGTCGAGCAGGACACCCGCCAGATGCAGCAGGTGGCCAACGTCGCCGGCGAAACGGTGGACGGCCCCCTGGTCGGTTCGGTCCGCTCACGCCTCCCATGGCTCACCGTCAACCTGGCGACGACGTTCCTCGCCGCCGCGGTCGTCGCCAGGTTCGAATCGACACTCACCCAGGTGGTCGTTCTGGCGGCGTTCCTGCCCGTGGTCGCCGGGCAGGGAGGAATCGGCGGCACGCAGACGCTGACCCTCATCGTGAGGGCGATCGCGCTCGGCGAGCTCGCCGGTGTCGAGGCGCGGCGGCTCCTGTTGCGAGAAGCGTTCCTTGGCCTGGTCCACGGGGTCTGGCTGGGGGTGCTCGTGGCTGTCGTCGCATTCGTCTGGAAGCAGAACACGGGGCTGAGCCTGGTTCTTGGGGTGGCAATGTTGGGGAACATGATCATCGCAGGTTCGGTGGGGGCCGCGGTGCCGCTGTTGCTGCGCAGAATGGGACTGGACCCGGCGGTAGCGTCGGCGGTGGTCGTAACTACCTTCACCGACGTGTTCGGCTTCCTGCTGTTCCTGGGCCTCGCGAGCGCTTCGCTCAGCCTGCTCACCTGACGGGAGGGGCAGGCCGGTTCACCCGCTTCGTCCCCGCCCCGCTAGAACACCGCGATCGGGTTCACCGGCGAGCCGGTGCCTCCGATGACGTACAGCGGGTTGATGGTGACCATGAACTCGTACCGGCCCTCCTCCGCGCACGCAGCCGCTAGCGGCTCCAGCAGCGCGTTGTCCAGCAGCGCCACGCCGTAGGCGAATATCGCCCCGTGTACCGTCCACGGGATGTCGTACTCGTTCGGAATCGCGTCCATCATGTCCCACACCAGTATCGATATGTCGTTGTCGCGCACGAACGGCAGGCACGAGGAGTGCAGCCCCGGACGCGGCTCCGGGCCCCAGAGGCCCGCATCCCGGACGTAGGCCTCGCGTCCGCTGTACACCATCACCGCGTCGCCGGGCGCTATCTCGACGCCCTGCGCGGCGGCGATGTCCTCCAGCTCCCAGCCGTGAACCGGCTCCTCCATCGTCACGTAGGGCTTGCCCCTGTGCCTGGGCACGTCCAGCAGCACCCCGCGGGTCAGGATGCCGTCGCTCCAGTTGTCCACCGAGCCGTAGGTCGAGCCGCTGAACGTGATCACCTCGTCGGGGTCCCCGCCATCCCACATGCCCTCGCTGTCCCACACGTGCGAGAGCGCGTCGATGTGAGTGGTGGCCCAGCCGTGAAAGGCGACGCCGTAGTAGTCGCCCGCGCTGCCTCCGCCCGGCTCCCTCACGCCGCGGGTCACGTAGTGGTGAGCGGGCCTGGGGTTGGAGGGCGACGCATGTACGGGAAACGGCCGGCTCATCGACACCGCGCGGCCCTTCTGCACCAGCCGCGCCGCCTCCAGGCGCTTGGCGTCGTCGATCAGGTTCATCGCGCCGGCGGAGCCCTTGTCGCCCCATCTGCCCCAGTTGCGCCGGTCTCTCAGGTACGAAAGCACCTCTTGCCTGGTGGGAATGCTGCGCTCGGTCATCGATACGGCCTCCTGTACAAAGTGGGCACGCGGCCAAATCTATACGCCGCCCAATAGGCTGTCAAACGCCGGTTGCGAGCCGCGCCCGACGGCGGGTTCGGCCCGCAGCCGCCACGCGCCGGCGCGTGGCGCACTGGTGGTAGAATAGACCCATGCAGGGCATTTCCATCAACATCGACAATCTCGTCCACTCTCGTTCGGATGAAGATAACCGGAGGGAGTTCAAGGCCGCGTGGAACAACTCGGTGAGAGACTCGACGGTTCGGACCGTGTGCGCGTTCGCCAACGACCTGCTCAACCTTAACGGCGGGTACGTCGTTCTGGGAATTGAGTCCGATGACAGCGGCCATCCCGTTCTGCCCCCGCGCGGCCTCGATGAGCAGGACCTGGACAGGATGCAGAGGGAGATACGCGGTCAGTGCAACCGCATCGATCCAGACTATCAGCCGCTGCTGTTCCCGGAGGTGTACCACGGCAAGAGCATTCTCATCGTGTGGGCGCCCGGTGGCGACACTCGCCCGTACCAAGCCCCCAAGAGGGGACAAGGTGCGGAGCGAGCATACTACGTTCGGCAGGGCTCGAGCACCGTGGAAGCAACGGGCGCGACACTCACTCAGCTCATCGAGCAAGCCGCAAGAGTACCCTTCGACGACCGCCGCAGCCTGCTTTCCGCTATTGAGGACATCTCCCCTACGCTGGTTCGCAGATTTCTTGCCGACGTGCGAAGTGATCTGGTGCGTGGCGGAGTTAACGTCGCGGACGTGGACCTCTACCAGCAGATGCGTCTGGTTGTCCGTCTCAACGATCACTTCGTACCGCGAAATGCCGCTATTCTCTTCTTCAACGAGACGCCCGACAGCTTCTTTCCAGGTTCCCGAATCGAGATTGTGCAGTTCGGCGACGACGCCGGGGGCGAACTGATCGAAGAGAGAACGATTGGAGGACCTCTCAACGAACAGGTCAAGCGCACTGTCGACTATCTCAACTCGCACGCTGACGTGATGTTGAGAAAACGTCCGGGCGAGGCTGAAGTAGACCGAACGGTCGCATACCCCTACGAAGCGATGGAGGAGGCCGTTGTCAATGCGGTGTACCATCGTTCGTACGACAACAACCCTGAGCCGACGAAAGTCTACTTGTATCCGGACCGTATGGAGATAATCAGTTACCCGGGCCCGCAACACGGAATCGAAAGGCATCACCTCGCGCCGGATGGCCGGGTTCCTCCAATACCCGCCAGGAACCGGCGAATCGGAGAGTTTCTCAAGGAACTGAGGTTGGCCGAAGGGCGCGGCACGGGGTTGCCCAAAATCCGGCGAGGGATGGCCGAAAATGGATCGCCCGAACCGGAGTTCGATTACGACGATGGCCGCACTTATTTCCGCGTGGTGCTGCCTGCGCATCCGAGATACAAGGTGATTCATGCCCTCCGGGAGAGCGCTCTCCTATGGTCGACGGGCGAGCGCCAGGCCGCGCTCGCCCATCTGCGTAGAGCCTTCGATGCACAGCCGGGTTCTGGAGCGTTGGCCGGTAGGCTCATCGACAACCAGGCGGCGAGCGACGACCTGGCGGCGGCGGAACATACCTTCCAGCAATTCCATTCCCACCCCGTAAAGACCGAACCTGCCCAACCCTACCTGGCATACGCGAGGGCCCTTCTGGACAGAAACAAGCCCTCGACTGCCCGTCGCGTCCTGGACGATATGCCGGCGTCCAGGCCGGCTGAGGACACGCTAGAGCTAGCGATACTTCTCAAGCGATTGAACTGCTGCGAAGGGCCATCCATTCCCCCACCCCCTTGAACCCCACGCACATCCGTGCTACCCTCCCCGCGTCGTGGGACCGACCCCGCAACCCAAAAGTCCCTTCCCCTTGATGGGGGAAGGTTAGAGCCTGCCCTGAGCTTGCCGAAGGGATGGGGGTGAAGATGAGGCGGTTGGGGCCTCTCGTCCACCTGTCTCATTCCCGTCCGATTCCGTCGCGCCCATTCCCAAATCCGCACTCGCAAGGCCTCCCAAACGGTGCCGCCCTTCAGTCTCCCAGCTATGAGATGAGACAGAATGAAACGGAATGAGACAGTTTTCGGTGAATTCCCCGCCCACGAGCAGCCTACGGCCACTTCTCGCCTGCTCAGGCCGCCACCCGGTCGCACACGAACCCGCTCGGATTTCGGCTCCAAACCCTGATTGAAGCTGGCCGCGCCCGCGTGCTATAATTTGCCTTATTCTGCCGTGCGGGTGGACGAACTATGGTGCCCCCCGCGCGAGCCTGAACAGACCCTCCGCCCCGTTGGATACCGGCGCGGGAGGCTTTGGGGCCATGCCCCTGCAGAGCGAACTAGGAGAGCAGCTTGGTTGATCAGCAAACCCGAAATTACGAGCTGATGATGATCATCAGCCCCGAGGCCAACGAGACCGAAATCGACGCCGCCGGCGCCCGTGTCGCCGGCTTCATCGCCGACCACGGCGGCCTGGTGTACGAACAGTCGAACTGGGGACTGCGCCGGCTCGCCTACCCCATACAGAAGTTCCAGGAAGGCAACTATGTGCTCACCCGCTTCGCACTGGAGCCGGGCGACATTATAGAGCTGGACAGCAGCCTCAAGGCCTCGGACGACGTGATGAGATATCTCACGATGAAGCTGGACAAGTCCGTAAAGGTCGAGCTGCCCGAACCCGAACCGGAACCGGAACCCGAGACGGCGGAAGAGACGCCCGCGGAGCCGGTCGCGGAATTGGAAGTGGAGCCGGAACAGGCCGCCCAGCCTGAGGCGGAAACGGCCGCGGAACCGGTCGCCGAAGCTGAGACGCCCGCGGAACCGGTCGCCGAAGCTGAGACGCCCGCGGAACCGGTCGCCGAAGCTGAGACGCCCGCGGAACCGGTCGCCGAAGCTGAGACGCCCGCGGAACCGGTCGCCGAAGAGACCGGTCGCCGAAGCTGAGACGCCCGCGGAACCGGTCGCCGAAGCTGAGACGCCCGGTCGCCGAAGCTGAGACGCCCGGCTGAGACCGGTCGCCGAAGCTGAGACGCCCGTAGAGCCGGTCGCCGAAGCTGAGCCCGCCACCCAGCCGGTTGCGGAAGCGCCCGCGGAGAGCTAGGCGAGGCTCTGTGTCTCCGAACTCGGCTTTGGACAGGGGCCCCCGCCCCGAAGGAGTGTTTCCGTAGTGCTGAACAAGATCACAGTCATAGGCAACGTCGGCACAGACCCCGACATGCGCTACACACCGAACGGCACGCCGGTGACGTCGTTCCGCCTCGCCACCAGCCGCAAGTACAATGCCCAGGACGGCGAACGCCGCGAGGAGACCGAGTGGTTCAGGGTCGTCGCCTGGAACCGCCTCGCCGAACTGTGCAATCAGTACGTTACCAAGGGTATGCGCGTGTACGCCGAGGGCCGACTCAAGAGCGACACGTGGACGGGCCAGGACGGCCAGACGCGGTTCACCAACGAGATTAACGCCAACGTCGTGCTCTTCCTGGACAGGGCGCCGCAGGGCGGCGGAGGCGGGGACGGCGATTCCGAACCCTTCTCGCCCGGCGCGCCCCCGGCCTCCGACGAGGACGACCTGCCCTGGTAGGCCGCTTCCCGAGCCGGCCCTCCCCAATCACCCCCCAATCGCAACGCAGAGGACAGCCATGACCACAGGACAAAGAAGACCCAGAAGGGGCAGACCCAGGTACTACGCGCGGCGCAAGGTGTGCTCGTTTTGCGTCGACCGTGTGAAGTACATCGACTATAAGGAGCTCGACCGCTTCAGGCGCTCCCTCTCGGACCGGTTCAGGCTGGAGGCCCGCCGCAAGACGGGCGTTTGCGCCAAGCACCAGCGCGGCCTTTCCACCGCCATCAAGCGCGCGAGGCACCTCGCCCTACTTCCCTTCAGCCCCGACCACCGCTCGCCCACGCCCGAGCGGTACGCGCGTAGGTAACCCGAAGGCACAGCCATGGCAGAGCAGACCGGAGCACCTATACATCACGCCGTAGTCGTCGACAGGCGACACCAGGCACTGCGAACGGAACGCGACGTCAACCGCCGCCGTATCGCCGTGGCGGTCATCGGCGTGATGTTGCTCGCTATCGCCAGCATCGTAATCGCCGGCTACGTCCTGATTTTCGTCCTGCCCTCCCGCGAGATCGTGGTCAGGGTGAACGACGTGACCTACACCCGCGGCGACATGGTAAAGCTCCTTCGCGTCAGCCAGAAGGGCATGGAGTTCCTGGGTGGCCAGTTCAATGCCACCAACGACATTTTCCAGACCCTTCAGCTATTCGTCGAAAACGAAATCATCTCCCAGTCCGCCCCGTCGCTCGGCATAAGCGTCACCGACGACGAGATCAAAACCCAGATTCGCGGCACATTCACGCCGCGCGCGGCCGCGTCGGGCAGCATGGACCCAGGACAGGTCGAGCGCGAGTTCCAAGAACGATATAACGGCTACCTGAACGCCATCCAGTACAGCAAAGAGGAGTACGACCAGCTTACCAGGCGGTCCATCGTCAGGGAGAAGACGCGCCAGTTCATCGGCGACAGTGTCCCTACGTTTGCCGAGCAGGTCCGCGTACAACAGATAATCGTGTCCCCCACCGACGAGATCGACATCATGCAGGTGAAGCTGGAGGACGCTCTGCGCGACGCCACCGAACCCGAAGAAATCCGTGAGGCCGTCAAGGGCATCGTGCGCGAGTTCTCCCGCGACTCGCAGGAGATGATCCGGCTCGGGGGCAACCTGGGCTGGCTGCCCCGCGGTATAGTGAAAGACCACGAGTACGCCTTCTTCGATCTCGAGGTGGGCAAGCTGAGCGAGGTCAGCACGAGCGTCCAGGACCAGCAGACCCTGTACTTCTTCGTCGTCTCGGAGAGGGCCGAGGCGCGCGAGCTGGACCCCGAAGACCTGGAAGCGCGAAAGACGGCTGCGCTTCAGACCTGGATAAACGAGCAGCGGGCCAAGTTCGACGTGTATTCCGACTTCAACTCCGAGATTTACGAGTGGATGCTGGAGCAGCTCGGACTGTCCGCCGCGCCGCAGGAGGAAGAAGAGCAGCAGCCCCTGGGGCCGTTCGGTTTCTGAGGAACGGGTGCCCAGGGCGCGCATGAAGACCTCGGTGGGCATTGGCTTGCTGGGCTTGGGCGTGGTGGGCGGCGGCGTCGCCAGAACTCTCGTGGAGCGCGCCGAGCACGTCCGGCAGCTCGCCGGCTGCGAACTCTCCCTGGAGGGCGTGCTGGTCAGGGACCCCTCCAGGCCCCGGTCGTTCGACCTCCCACCGTCCCTCGTCACCACCAGGATCGAGGACATACTCGACAACCCGGCGGTGGACGTGGTGGTTGAGGTGATGGGCGGCCAGACTCCCGCGCTGGACTACATTGTCAAGGCCATATCGCTCGGCAAGCACATTGTAACCGCCAACAAAGAGGTGATGGCCAAGCAGGGTCCCGACCTGCTCACGCTGGCCCGCAAGAAGGGCGTGCAGGTGATGTTCGAGGCGAGCGTGGCCGGCGGCACTCCCATAATCGGGCCCCTGCTGCGCGACCTCGTGTCCAACGAGATTTCCTCTATCCACGCCATCATCAACGGCACCACCAACTACATCCTCACCCAGATGGTGCAGCAGGGCGTGGGCTTCGACGATGCCCTGCGCGCGGCGCAGGAGCTCGGCTACGCGGAGGCCGACCCCACCAATGACGTCGAGGGCATCGACGCTGCCTACAAGCTGGCCATCCTGTCCACGCTCGCCTTTCGCGCCCGCATAAAGGACAGCGACGTGTACCGAGAGGGCATAACACGCCTCGACGCGCGAGACTTCCTGTACGCCAGGGAGCTTGGCTACACCATAAAGCTGCTCGCCATAGCGAACATGCGCGACGGCGTGGTGGAAGCGCATGTCCACCCCGCGTTCGTGCCCTCCGACGTCATGCTCGCCAAGGTCGAAGGAGTGCTGAACGCCGTGGAGGTGGAGGCCGACATGGTGGGCCGAGTGCTGTTCACCGGCCCCGGCGCGGGAGCCGCGCCCACCGCCAGCGCGGTCGTGGCCGACGCCATCGGCATCGCCCGCAACATCGTCGGCAACGTCACGCCGCCCACTCCGCTCAGGCTGTCGGAGCACGTGCGCGTAAGCCCGATGTCCGACCTTGAGACCAAGTACTACCTGCGCCTCAACGTCGACGACCGCCCCGGTGTGTTCGCCCAAATCGCCAAGCTGCTCGGCGACCTCGACATCAGCATCGCCTCCGTCATCCAGAAGGAGACCGACGAGGCGGCGCAGCGCGCGGAGATAGTGTTGATGACCCACCGCGCCAGGGAGGCCTCGATGACCAACGCGCTGAGCCTGCTGAGCGATTTGGACGTGGTGAACGAGGTGGGCAACCTCGTCCGCGTCGAGGAGTGGGAGTAGCAGGGATGCTCATGGGCCTCCTCTCCCTTGATGGGAGGGGATTGAGAGCCTGCCCTGAGCCTGCCGAATGGGTGAGGGTGAAGACGCTGGCGCTACGGACGCTCACCACCCCCAACCTGCTCCACGCCGCGCTTTCCGCGCTTGCCCTGTTGGCCGCCGCCTGCCACACCACGTCCCCCGGCGACGCGCCATCTCGTCATTCCCGCGAAAGCGGGAACCCATCGCCCGTGTCTGACCTCCCCGGCGGCGCCATGAGCGGGGAAGTCCCCGCCGAGCTCGTGGCCCCCAGGAGCGAGTACGACGCCGCCGCCTCGTTCGACGAGCTGGTCAGGCCCCACTTCTACGCGACGTCCGAGGACGGCCGCCCGGTGGAGGCCGAGGGTCGGCCCGACCTGCTGACGGTGTGGCAGGGCAGGGCCGCGATCCGGCTCGCGCACGGAGACGGCGCCCGCTACCTCGACCCCCTCGCCCTCACGCCGGAGCGGCTGGGCGAGCACCCCGTACACCGGCTACACCGGCTGCGGGCCATGGGCGTGCCGCTCGACCCGGACTTGGCCGCCCGGCTCGACCCGGATGCCTTCGACCACGGCCTGTTCCACGCCGTGCGGTTCGAGTTCCTCGCCGGCCGGCAGATCGAGGGTGTGGCGACCGAACTGTTCCCCGACGGCACCTTGCTCGTCATTCCGCGGGAGACACCGCCGGAGTGGCGACGGGACGACGACGGCCTGCCGCCGCCGACCCATTTCCACGCGAACGCCAGGGCGCTCAGCGCCCCCAGGTCCGACCTGGCGAAACAGTTCGAGGCCGAGATCCTCGCGCTCCCCTTCGACGACCAGCGCTACCCCGCGCCCGACCTCGCACGCAAGCAGTGCGGCGTGTACGCGCAGAGCGTCCAGGACGCCGGGTACCGGGTGCTGCTGGACTCCGCTGGGTTCCGATTCACGCCTGCCCATACGGTCAACCCAGGGACTGTGGCAACCTCAACGCCTGGGTACAGTGAGCGCCTCTGGCGGGCGGCGCGCACCGGCGCGGGCGAGGGGCTGAGCTACTTCGGGTTCGAGGGCTACTGGGTCGCCGAGCGTGCCCGCGAGCTGGGCGCGCCCTGGCTGGGCGACTGCGACACCCTTTACTCGCCGCGCCCCTATCCGCCGGGCAGCGGCGAGTCCGGCCACTACGTGGTGATGCGTAGTTCGCTCGAGCCGGAGAAGACGCAACGCTACAGGCTGCTGCGCCTTGCCGAAGACGGCTCGGCCGAGCACCTGTACACGGCGCCCGGCATACCGCTGATGGCGCATCCGCTGCCCGACGACTCCCGCCGGTGGCTGGTGAGCGCGGAGGGCTGGCAGGCGCCCGATGGCCCGACGCCGGACCCGCGCTGGCAGTCCGTCTACCTGGTCGACCTGGACAGCCCCGGCGACTACCGTCTGCTGGATTATCCCCTGTCGCGCTTCCCCGGCCCGCCGGACAACGGGAGACTGTACGGCGGCTCTCCCCGGTTCAGCGAGGACGGCGCGCACATGCTCAACTCGCTGTACGGCTTCAGCGACGAGGGCGGCGGGCTGTGGAGCGTGGCGCTGTCGGGCGGCGACTTCCACCGCGACTCCGACGGCTTCGCCCGCGTGGTAGCCTGGGACCACCTGCTGAGCTGGTTCGCCCTGTCCGCCGACGGTGAGTCACCGGACGAGTCCATGACGCTGTTCGTAACCGGCAAGGAGGTTGCCGACGATTTCGCCATGACCGCGAACGTGCTGCGAATCGAGGGCGGCGGCCTGGACTGGGAAGTGAGCCGCAAGGAGCGGCTGCTCCAGATGGTGGGGTGGAACCCCGTGCCGTTCGCGCTCCAGCGACTGGACGGCGGACGCTTCAGGGTGGCGGTGGAGACGCACCTGAACTACGAGAGCTCGCTGCTGCCCAGGGCCAAGGGCGTGTACATTGTCCCGGTTGAAACCGCGCCGTAGGCCCCCTTTGACGTGTCATTCCGAGCGCAGCCGAGGAATCTTGGTGGAAATGAGCCGCGAATCCGCCGTAGAGCCCTTCAGACCTTTCCGCAACTGGTGATAGGAGATATTGGAGAGGGCTGGAATGCAGGTGTACTACCCTACACGATGACCGAGCACAGCTGGGGGAATGTATGTTGCGGAGGTGCCCGGCCTCCCAGGCTGCATCAAACTGAGGCCGAGGCGTTGTGGATACTGAAGGCGTGGCGTCAGACCTAGTCGTACAAAGACCACGGTGACCTCTTCTGCGAGCTTACCATCACGGCATGACGGGGTCTCACGAGGAAGTTAAGGCGTCTCGGATGTGAGTTCACAGGTCGCGCGGTTCTCACGAGATTTGGCCGTGCCCGTGTGCCAAATTGGGGAAGAAAAGACCTGCCCCCGGGAACAGTCTCGGCTACTCCGCCATCTGGGAATCACCAGGGACGAGTTCAATCGCGCCTGAAGGGCGTTAGCGGAAGTGGTAACGCACCCTATCAAATTGCGCCTCGACCAGCGGCGTTCCTAACCACCCTCCGAGCTCGGCGGCGTTCTTCACGCCGACGACCAGCCGCCCGTCGTCCAGCAGCGGACGCCGCACCAGCCGCGGCTCCTCCACCATCAGGCGGATGAGGTCGTCGTCCGAGAGCGCGTCCCTGTCCAGCCCCAGCTTCTTTACCGACGGGCTTCGCCAGGAGAATATGTCCCCCGGCGAGTCGTCGCCCAGCAGCCCTCGCAGCTCTGTCTCGCTGAACGGCTCCTTGAAGAAGTCCCGCTCCTCTACCTCCACTCCCTCCTGTGAAAGCAACGCTTTCACCTTCTTGCAGGTGCTTCAACGCGCCCAAGTGTACATCTTCATGGTGTCGAATCTCCTTTGTCCATTGGGATGTCTCCGAAGTCCCTTCCCTCTTGATGGGGGAAGGTCAGTGCCTGCCCCGTACTCGATACGGGGATGGCGGTGAGTCGCGTCAACCGCACCCACTGCCCTGTAGGGGCAGGTTTCAAACCTGCCCGTTGGGTCCTCTTGCGCTTCTACGCCGCCGGCGCCGCGTACAGTTCGCGGCGCAGCCCGTGCGTGTAGATGCCGCGGAATATCTCGCTCCGCCAGCTCACCAGCATCGAGACTATGAAGACCGCCCCGGTGACCCACAACAGCAGCGCCGGGTCGACGAAGTCGGCGAGGTAGCCGTTCAGCAGGTTCACCGACGCCATCAGCCCGCCCACGTGCATCGAATATATCCCGGCCACACGGCCCCTCACGCCGTCGGGCACGACCGATTGGATTATCGTGTGGGTCAGCGTCATGAATCCGGCCTGCGCCGCGCCCATGCCTGCGGCGGCGACCAACGCCATGGGCATGTTGACCGACGCGGCGAGAATAGCGGGACACAGCCCGCTGAATATGCCAAGGTACAGGAACGCCTGCCCGCGCCTCTGCTCGCTCTGTACGCCGGCGAGCAGCGATACGGACACCAACCCGCCACCGCCGACGGCCATCATCAGGTATGTGAACGAGGTCGCCCCGTCGCTGCCGAGCTGACGCGCCGACAGCACAGGCAGCAGCGACTCGAACGCCATGGTCAGCCCGCAGTGCAACACCGCAATAATCACCATGCTTCTCATGATGGGCGTGCGGTACACGTAGAACAGCCCTTCCGTGAGGTTCTCGACAAACGCCTTGCGGCGGTCCATCTGGCCGGTAGACGCCGTGCGTATGCGCAGGGCCTGAACGAGGCTCACGGCGTAGAAGAGGGTGCAGAGGAAGAAGGCGCTTTCGACGCCGAAGAAGGCGACGAGCGGCAGAATGCTTAAAGGTCCCACCAGCCGCGCTCCGTGGTTGGTGGCCTGGTTCAGCGCGATGGCGTTGAGAAGCAGATTGCGCGGCACCAGGTTGGGAATCAGCGCCTGGGCCGCCGGCATGTGCGCGGCGCGGGCCGACCCGTTCACGAACGCCAGCACCACCAGGTGCCACAGCTGCACCTCGTCGAACAGCACCACCGCCACCAGCAAGATGTTGTGGGCGAGGTTCAGCGCGAACATGGCCGCGAGCACGTTGCGGCGGTTGAAGCGGTCGCTCAGGTAGCCGGTGAACGGCGTAACGACCACCCGCGGGATCATCGCCATGAACGTGACGACGCCCACCCACAGCGAGGAATCGGAAATGTCGTAGGCGAGCCATCCGCGCGCGATGATCAGCGCCCACGCGGCAGCGGAGGCGGCCATGCCGGCCGTCCAGACAATCCTGAAATCGCGATGTTTCAGCGCGGGAAAATACCTGTGCATCACCCCACCTGCGCCCCAAGATCAGCGTGCGCCGGGCCGGAGCTTTCCGGGGGTATTCCGGCTGTGCCGGCCGGCCCCCGCGGCGCCGACAACGTTACTTCAACGCAACCGCGAGCGCAAGCGTGGGCAGTGCGCGTCCCCGCGACAGTGGCAATGGCAGGGGCGGGCGTGTCCTCGCCGCAGCGTCCGGTTGGGGTGGGCCTTGCAACCATTCGCAAGTCGTGGTTGTGGGCATTTCGGGAGCGACGGTCATTGACGGGTAGTGGCTGGAACGTTTCAAACCTCGTCCGTTCCGAGATGACGTTGGTATCCAGAAGGTAACCGGTCATTCGTCTGTGTCGTCCACGAACGGTATCTTGCGGTTCGACCTGCGGTCGGCACCTCGAGGTTCGTGCCGCGCGGAGTGTTCTCAACGAGCCATTGGCCCAAAGGCTTTCGGGGCTGCGTCTTCTCCTCCCACACCGAGGCAGGCACCACGACGAATGACTTGCGCGTGCCAATGCGCTGTGGTCCTTCCTCCTCGGCGAGGCGCAGGATTTCCGACAGCTTCGCCTTGGCCTCGGCGACAGTCCAGACGCGCTTGGATTTGGTATCCGGCATTGGCATACTCCACTTGCGTGAGGCTTGCTTACTAACCATCATAGACCGGCTTGGCGCTCGACAGGGTCGAGGGCAATATCCGGCGAATTATTCGTCGCCCGCCGCGATGAGCGTGTTCATGGAGCGCTGGCCCGGATGGCTGGGTCGTGGATCGTTTGCTGGCAGATGCCCTGCAATGACGTATCGCCGCTCTCCCTGAGACCAAGAGTATTGCGGTTGACTTCGATAGCTCCAGCAATTCGCAGTTCCAGCCTGCCTCGCCAAACGGCCTCTGCTTCCGAGTCGTTCAAGATAGCGTAGGATCACGAGACTTGTTTGCGAATTGCACCCGGTGTTCTTTCCTGGCTCGGTCCATCCGACTGAGCGTGAATCCCTGACTGCCTGATTTCTGATGCACCACGCAATAACCGCTCAGGGTCCGCACGTGGACTTCAACCCGAATTACAGAGTCTGCAAGCGACTCTCATAACTGCTCACGCCGACGATCTTGTTCGGAGCTTCCGAGACGTTCGAACTCGTCAAGGGATTCATCACATCATCATAGAAGAGGCTCACTATGGCGGCGAGATAGAACAAGTGCGTTAACCGCTAGCATGGCTTGCCAGATTATACTTCCGAAGCGCTTGTTCTTTGTCCGATGGACCTGCAATTGCTTGTCGCTACCCAACCTACGCGAGTCACCGGCTTCAATCATGCCAAAGATGGCTCGGTTGGTATCTGTCCCCTCGACGCATGGTGCACCAAACTGTATCTTGGGCTTGAGCAATATCGAAATCGGACGGTTGCAAGAACCCATGCCATACCTGTCCGTTCGTAAAAGGTCAGGCCATGGATGGGTATCCAATATGTACGCCTCGAGGATATCGAACGCCAGCTGTCCGTTGCGGCTCGCGGAAATGAGCGACCAGTCCAATCAACGAAGATCCAGCCCCTGTATCCAGCCCACAGATCCTCCGTAGCGAATGGACTTGCGGCACCTGTTTGCCGGCGAAGCCACTCCTGTGCGCTGCGGATTGCTGGCCATCGGTGAACTCCGGCGCCGCGCACACAATGACTCTCAACGACCAAGGTCTTCAAAGTAGATCAGTGAGTCCCTTCCTGAGATTCCAAAGCGTCGTCAAGTTCCTAGACGACGCCAAAGCCCTTTCGAATCCACCAGCGGATCAGCTTCGCTGACTTAACGATAGGATCCATGTGACATGCGCCGTGGGTGCCGCCTTGAGATAACGTTTTCCGCTTCGGGCACGTCGTAGATTGCCGTCGAACGCCGGGGGTACCTCGTTGGGGCGAATGTGTTGTCCAAGGCATTAGGGCGTCACTCCCTGTGATCCGGGTAGCTCCATTATCACACCTCCGCCGCCCTCAACACCACCCACGCCCGCATCCGCACTCCGCCGACCGGCAAGGGCAAGGGACCTCCCGCATAATTGACTTGCTGTTCTCATCCCAGTCTAGCACATGGTTCCGAATACAGCCCGCCAGGCCAAGCGTCGGTGACACCGCCGTGAACATGCGCCCGTTGATGGCGCCTAAGGCTGCGCCCATCCTAGCCGTATTTGGTCCTGTAGACGTGAAGCGTGCAGACCAAGTATTTGGCGAATGCCCTCGCCGGGCGCGGCACGCCTATTGGGGCTGGCGTGCTTGTGTATAATGGGTGAGCCAGCCCCCAGCCCCGCGCGGACCCCGCCGCGAGCACAGGGCGGGGGCGCATCCGGCGGAACCCTACCGGGCAGGAGCCACCCTTGACCTTGCCATCGCGGCACATCGGCGATCACACATGACTTTGCCGCACCATGGCGTCGCGGCCCCGAGCCGAAGGCTGTGGTCGCGGGACTACGTGCTGACCATGCTGACAGGGCACTTCCTGTTCGTCAGCTACACGTCGATGTTCACCGTCATCCCCAACTACGTGAAGGACCTCGGCGGCGAGAACTGGCACGTGGGAGTGGTGGTCGGCGCCTTCGGCGTGCTGTCGCTGTTCGTTCGCCCCTACGTCGGGCGGCTCATCGCGATGTTCGGGCCGAAGCCCGTGGCGGTGCTGGGCCTGGCTTCGTTCGCGCTGGCCGCGCTGCTGTACGTTCTTCCGGTCAACAACTGGCTCGAGGCGACCCCCCTGCTCGCGAACGTTCCCGCCCTGGCCTTCCTGTGGCCCGTGCCCGTCCGGATGCTTCGCGGAATAGGGCTGGCCGCCACGCCCGTCGCCACCAGCACCATCGTGGTCAACCTGGCGCCCGCGGCACGGCGCGCCGAGGCTTTGGCTTACATGGGCATCGGCATCGGCACCGCGTCGATGTACTCGCCATTCCTCACCGACGCGCTGGCGAGCCGATTCGGGTTCAGCGCCGCATTCTTCTTCGCAAGCTTTGCCGCGTTGCTGGGGTGCTTGTTCTCCATGGCCCTATCCTCGCAACGCACCAACCCGGTCGCCGCGGAGCCTGCGGGACGGCGCGAGAAGACGCCGCTCATTCCCCGCGCGGCGATCCTTCCGACGCTGATTTTCGTCAGCTTCACCGCCACCACGGGGCCGGTCAACAGCTTCATGCCAATCGTCGTCGCCGAGCGTGAGCTTGGCAATCCCGGCCTCTTCTACACCGTCAACTCGCTGGTGATGATGGTCTCTCTGCTCGGCTCCGGCAGGGTGGCCGACCGATTCGGCAGGTCATCCGTGATCCTGCCCGGCCTGGTCTCCGTCGCCATGGGAATGTTCATGCTCATGTACGCGGTCAACCAGCTCATGTTCATAGGGTCGGCGGTGCTGACCGGCTGGGGATTCGGGCTGCTCCAGCCGGGGATGCAGTCGCTTGTCGTGGACAGGGTGACGCCGCGAGAGCGGGGGCCGGCCATGGCCACGCTTCAGTCCGCGTGGGACATTGGCAACAGCGGCACTTCGTTCGCGCTGGGGCCGGTAGCCACCATATTCGGCGCGGCGTCCACGTTCGGCGTCGTGGGGCTTGGCGCGGTCGCCGGCGCGTTCGGGTTCGCAGCCGCCTTCTGGCGCGACAAGCCCGCGCTGCCGGAAGACGACGACCCCGCCGGCTCGGGGGACGAGGCCGGCGCCCAGGCGTCAGCGCAGCCGCTCGCGCACACCGAGGGTCGCGGCAGCGCCGGCGACGGAGAGCGCTAGCATGAGCGCGAACGCGCCATCGTAGCCTCCCCAAAGGTCGAAGATGAGCGCCCCCGCGTATGCTCCCAGGCCTCCCCAGATCTGGTGGGTCATGTTTATCACGCCGCTTATCGCTCCCATGCGTGACGACCCGAACACGTTGCCGACGAACACGATCACCAGCGGCGCGGTGATTAGAAAGGTGAAGCCGTACAACACGGCGAACGCGGCCACACCCAGCGTGGTCTGGAACAGCAGGGCGATCGCGAATATGCCGACGCGCGCGATGAAGCTCAGGAGCGTCGGCAGTGCCGCGCCGTGCCTGTCGGCCATCGCGCCTGAAACGAGCACGCCGAACATACCCAGTAGCCCCATCACTGCCAGCAGGTTGCCGGCCAGCGCCCGCGGGACGCCCTTGTCGTCGGCGAATGCGACGACGTGCGTCGCCACGAAGAAGTCCTGGAAGCCGCATATCGCGTACACGACCACCAGAAGCCACATCTGGCGCGAGCGCAGCAGGCCGCCAGCCCCTGGCGCGGTCTGCGCTTCAGCCGGCGCGACGCGGGCAGCCTGCTCGGCTCCGCCTCGCGCCTCCGGGGGCCTGGACCTCACGAGCGCGAGCATCAGCGGCGCCAGGGCAAGGTTGGCCGCGCCCAAGGCCAGGTACGCGCCGCGCCAGCGCAGCGATTCGAGGAACGACGCCAGCAGCGTGATGATCACAAGCTGCCCCACGGCGTTACCAGATATGGCTGCGCTGTTGGCCAGGCCCCGCCGGTGCGCGAACCATCGGCTCACCAGCACGCCGACCATCGACACCGACGAGCCCGCGCTGCCGGCGGCATACACCAGCCCGTACAGCGCAAACACCTGCCAGCGGGACGCGGCGAACGCCATAAGCCCGATGCCGACCGCCCCTGTCAGCGCCGTCACTCCCATCACAGCCCGCAGGCTATACCGGTCGACAAGGCGGCCCAGCAGCGGCATGGTGAGTGCGGAGACGCAGAAGAAGGTGGTGGCGGCGAGCGAGAGCGACGAACGCGACCAGCCAAGGTCCTCCGTCATGGGCTTGAGCAGCAGCCCGAACGCCATCCGGGAGCCGCTGTTCACGAACAGCGCGGCGAATCCGGCGCAGAGTATCACCCAGCCGTAGTCTATGCGGCGCAAAAGTCCTCTCTTCTGCCGGCGGGCAGCGGACACGCGGTCCCCAATTTGGCATTGCGGGCGCGTTAAGTTAACATGTTAGCACCCGTCCGCCGTGGGCGCTCATGGGCTCGCCGTTCGAGCGGCAAATGGGCCGCCCACGGTGCAAAACACGTTCGCGGTCGCCGGCCCTTTTGCCGGCGCCGGCAGATGAAGAGGAACAATGACAACGCAGACTCTCTTTCCCGTAACCGTGGTAGGCAGTTGGTCCAGGCCTCCCTGGCTCATCCAGGCGCTGCGCCGATGGCAGGACGGCACTATGACCAAGGAGGAGTTCGACGCGATAGCCGATGAGGCCGCGCTGCTCGCGGTCAAGTACCAGGAGGACGCCGGCGTCAACATCGTCACCGACGGTGAACAGCGCCGCGACAACTTCTATTCTTTCGTAGTCGCCAAGGTCTCCGGCATGAGGCTGATGAAGGTGTCGGAGCTGATGGACTACATGAAGGACAGGGCGCGCTTCGAGGAAACGCTCCGCGCGCTAGACGTCCCGTCGTTCGCCATCAAGAGCCCCATCGTGGTCGGCAAGCTGGAGGCGCGCGACGGCCTGTCGCTCGACGAGGTGGACTTCCTGGTCAAGCACACCGACAAGCAGGTGAAGGTGCCGCTGCCCGGCCCCTACCTGCTGCTCAAGTCGAGCTGGTTCGAGGGCCTGTCCGACGCCGCCTATCCCACTGAGGACGACCTGTCGGGCGAGATAGTGCGCCTGCTTCGCGACGAGGTGCTGGCGCTGAAAGAGCGCGGCGTGGACTTCATCCAGTTCGACGAGCCTACGCTGTCCCAGGTGGTGCTGGGCGAGGAGAGCACCGAGACTTTCATGTGCGCCGCCATGGCCAACCGCAAGGACCCGTCCGACGAGCTCGAGCTGGCCGTGCGGTTGATGAACGAGACGGTGGACGGCATCGACGGCGTTCGCTTCGGCGTACACGTGTGCCGCGGCAACTGGAGCCGCCGCGAAGACGTGCTGCTCACCGGCAACTACGGCCCCATGCTCCCGTACCTCACCCAGATGAACGTCGACCAGCTCGTGCTCGAGTTCGCCACACCGCGAGCGGGCGAGATGGAAGTGTTCAAAGAGTACGCCAACGAGAAGGAAATAGGTCTGGGCGTGGTCAACCCCAGGACCGATGAGATAGAGTCGCCGGAGGAGATAGTCGAGCGCGTCCACGAGGCGCTGAAGTACTTCTCCCCCGAAAAGGTGTTCCTCAATCCCGATTGCGGCTTCGGCACCTTCGCTGAGCGCAACGTGAACACCGCCGACGTGGCGTACCGCAAGCTACAGTCCATCGCGGCAGCGGCCCAGATACTGCGGCAGGAGTACGGCTAGGCCGAAGGGGCCCTCCTCTCCCTCGAGGGAGAGGATTGAGGTGAGGGTGAAGGGGCTTCGAAAGCACTCTTGTAGATTCTTCGGCAAGCTCAGAATGACGTATCTGAGAAGTTACCACAAGGCAAGGAGGCATCCCACATGGCCGACACGGCACAGGCAGAGTTGAACGGACTGCACCCAGAGAAGCTGAGCGAGATACTCGAATCGTTCAGGCAGGAAGACGTGTTCAAGGCGGTAAGCGGCCCCTGGCGCTCCCGCGTGCGTTGGGAGAGCGGCTTCAGGGCGAAGGCGTACATGCGCACCCACGCCATAGAGATGGACGAGCCCACCGACCTCGACGCGACCGACCTCGCCGCCAGCGCGCATGAGCAGCTTCTGTCGGCCATCGGCGGCTGCATGACCGTCGGCTTCGTACTCAACGCGACCAAGCAGGGCATCAAGATCCACGACCTCGAAATCGCCCTCGAGGGCAACTTCGAGAACATACGTAAGTGGGCGGGTGTCGACGAAGGCAACCCCGGCTACGGCGACATCAGCGCCAAGGTGTTCGTGCGCGCCGACGCCGACGAGGCCGCGCTGCGCGAGATATGGCGCCTGGCCGTGGAGGGATCCCCGGTGACCCAGACCGTCATCAAGGGTGCGAGGCTTACCACCGACTTCGAGTCGGTGTAGAGCCGCCGCCTTGCGTAATACGCCTGGAGGGGCGGGTTTCAAACCCGTCCGCCGCGTGCTAGCGCCCACGGCCGCCCCGCGTGGGGGCGCGGCATGATCCACCTCGTCGGCCCCGACTGGTTCGCCGAGCGGATGGAGTCCCCGGAAGCCCTGGTGCTGGACCCGCGCGGCTGGATGAAGTACCTGGCAGGCCACCTCCGGGGCGCGGTTCACGTCAACGCCGCCAAGCTGTTCGGCGACGACGGCAGGCTGCTCGCGCCGGACGCGCTCGCCGCGCTGTTCGCCGCCGGCGGCCTGTCCAACTCCACAGTCCCCATCGTGTACGACTCCTACGACGGGCAGCGCGGCGCGCTGCTGTCCTGGACGCTCGAGTACCTGGGCGTGTCTGACGTGTACCTGTTGGACATCTTCTTCGAGGGCTGGAAAGAGCAGGGGCGGGGAGTCTTCTACCGGCCCGTCGTTCCGCACGCGGCGGAATTCGCGCCCAGTGTCAACCCCGGCGTCAGGGCGGGCATCGACGACGTGCGAGACCGCGGCTCGGCCCAGCTTCTCGACGTGCGAACGCACGAAGAGTACTCAGGCCAGCTGGACGCCGATCCCAGGCCCGGCCACATCCCCGGCGCGCGACACGTCATGTGGCGCGAGTTTGTGGGACAGGACGAAAGCTACCTCACGGCGGTGCAACAGGCCAGGGATACGCTGGCTTCCGCCGGAATCTCGGACGGCGAGCCCGTAATCGCCTACTGCCGCTCCGGGATGAGGGCCGCGCTCGGCTACCTCGCGCTGCAACGGCTCGGCCTACAGGTGCGCCTCTACGACGGCTCCTACGCCGAGTGGTCCGCGTCCGACGAGCCGGTCGAGCAGTAGACACGCAGGGGCGCCCCGGAACGTCACCAACTCTGCCCAGCTTGGCTCGCGGCCCCGTGACTCCGGTGAGGAGTGGCGCTGATGGAAGATAGAAGTCCTCGGCGGAGGCGTGGCGCCAGCAACAAACGGCTCATTCTAGTCGCGGCCGGCATAGCCGTTGGGATAGTAGCCTTTGTCGCCGCGGTTTCGGTGTTCGTCTTCTTCCAGTCGCTCAGCCGTCCGGGAGAGGCGACCGCGCGCTTCATCCCCTCGAATGCCGTGGCCTACGCGTCCATCAACCTGCGCCCCGGAGTCCAACAGCTCAGGCATAGACGAGGCGTCATATCCACCTTGCAGACCGACGCCCTGGTGGAGCGCAGAGACGAACTGCTGGATGAGCTGGAGGACGAGACCGGCATCCACTTCCTCGACGACGTGGAGACCTGGCTGGGAGAGTCCGTTTCGTTCGCCCTGCTTGACGTTGACGATGAACGCGATACGGCAGAGTGGGTTGCGATGGTTCACGTCAGCGACCGGGTCGCCGCCCTCGATTTCGCGGAAGGCCTCGTATCGTACATCGAGGAGGAGTCACTTTCGAGGTTCAGCGACACCGACTACAGGGAGGCCCATTTGTGGCTGTCGGACGACGAAGACCTGGGCTTCGCTCTAACGGAAGAGTACCTCCTCATAGCGGATGGTGAGAATACCCTCAAGCGCTTGATTCGCGACATCGAGTCGCCTCCGGACCGGCCTCTGTTGGCGGACGAGGACTTTACGGCGGCCCGCGAATCGCTGCCATCGCAAAGGGTCATGTTCATGTTCGTGCGGAGCGAGTGGATATGGGACCTGTTGCGGGACGAGATCGGCCCCTTCGACGACGAGGATGAAACCATCTTACGGGTTGAGAGCAGCACGCCGGAGTACATGGCCATGTCCGTGTCGTTCATCGAGCGGGGCCTGCGCGCCGACTTCGCCGCCGAGCAGCCCGACGACGGCTTCACCACCGGCTCCGGTGTCCGGCTGACGTCGCCCGAGGCCCTGCCCGCTGACACGTTGGTGCTGCTGGCCACTAACGGCGTCAGGGAAGCATGGGAAGAGCTTCGCCAGGTGATGGACGACCTGGATCCCAATGGGGGGAGCGACTTCCAGTCCGTCCTGGACGCGGTGGAAATCGAAACCGGAATCGACGTCGAAGAGGACGTGGTGGGCTCACTCAACGGTGAGATAGCCCTGGCGCTGCTGCCCAGCGACTTCCGGGCCGGGGTCTACGACGTCCTGCTGCTCGCCGGATTGCAAGACTACAGGGACATAAGACGTGCGCTGGAAAGACTGGTGGAGGACTCAGGGGTTGAATTAGGCAGAAGGTCGCTGGGCAAGTACGAGGTGGTGACCGCCGAACTGGAGGGATTCGACCTTCTCGGGGAAGACTACGAGCCGGGGTACCTCGTCACCGAGAATTGGGCGGTTCTAGGGAGCACCCGCCACAGCCTCGATGCGTTTCACGACGCGGTTACTGGCGAGTCAGAGCCGTTGAGCGAGGCGGATGAATTCTCCAGGCTCATCAGCATGGCCCCCGTTCCACCCGACTCGCTCATCTACGCGGACTTGGCCGCCGCGATGCAGCTCCTCGAGGACTCCCTTGACAGTGACATGCGCTCCGGTTTCCGGCGCGACGTCAAGCCCTTCGTCGAACGAATGGAAGCCTTCCTGCTGGCCGGCTCCCTCACCGAAGAGGCCATCCGGTTCACGGCGGTCCTGACGCTCAGCGAGTGAGGGGTGCGCTCGGATGCCTCGCGCTGTGGCGGCACGGCCTATAGTTGACACCCAACCAACCAAACTCTATAATACGGTCAAACGTCCCCCCCCCCCCCCCCCCGATGACAAGAGCCCAAGGGGTTCTCTCCGGAAACGGAGTAGTTGGGGGGTCATTTTTTGTGAGGGGTCCGGTTTTAGTCGTCTAAGCTCGGAAGATGTCCCACTCGCTGCGTACCGCCGATCGGATGCCGCTGTCAGCACCTCATCGGAGAGAGTTAGGGCGTTTTATTGCACTCCGCCTGAGTAGCCGGCGTACAATGCGAAATGCAACAGAACCTCCTAAGACCATACTGCTGGGAGCCACGTCTAGTTGCAGCGTGCAGCGTCCACAGACTCCATTACGCTTTGCGCCGCCTCTACAGCGGACTGCACAGCGACGACAACGGCCTGCGCTAAGTCTATCAACGCCGTCACGGGCGCCACAATGACGTCGATGGCCTTTCCAGCAGCGTTGCTGAGAATTCCACCCAGACCGCCGGACAACCCACTGCTCGACTCAGACTTACCCGCTGCCACAACACTCTCTGCCTGAGCTAGCCACGTCTGAAGTTCCTCCAACAGTGATGCTCCGGCCGCAGCTAGCGCCTGTGCCGGCCCAAGCACCGCGCAGATGTCCTCCCATGGAATAATCATGTCGATTACTACGACGCCGATTAAGGCTGCAACAGCAAAACCAGCTATCACTCCCGCTCCAGCCCATAGCATCTTATTCTGTATGCTCATTCCTGCTCCATTCCTGTCCTGTACTTCGCAGCCTTTAGGCGACCGCCACGAATGCAACAGGGCCGGTTAGGGCGAAGGTCCTCCCTCCGCCTCAGAACCAGCTGGCCTTGTCGACCACGTTCCGAAGCTCCTCTCCCCGGTCGAACCGCACGCAGTTCTCGATGAACAGCTCGGTGCGCCTGTCGTCCAGGTAGGGCCCTCTGCCCGCCACGTGCGGCGTGATGATTACGTTGGGCATTCCCCACAGAGGATGATCCGCCGGCAGTGGCTCAACCTGGAACACGTCCAGCGCCGCGCCGCCAATCTCGCCTTCCTTCAGCGCCCTGGCCAGGTCGTCCAGCACCACAACCGCGCCGCGTCCGATGTTTATCAGGCGAGATCCGGGCTTCATCAACCGGAACTTCTCGTAGCCGAACATGCCCTGCGTCTCAGGCGTCTCCGGCACGGTGATGATGACAAAATCCCCGCGTGGCAGAACGTCGTCCAGCGTGTCGGGCCGGTGCAGCTCCGCGATGCCCTCCGGCGGCTCGGCCACTCGCGGGTCCACGCCAAGCACGGTCATGCCAAACTCCGCGCACAGCCTGGCCGTCTCCGCGCCGATGCCGCCCACGCCCACGACTATGGCCGTAGCGTCGGGCAGGTGCGTGATCTCGTATCCGGGGCGCCACTGCCGCTGGAGCTGCCTCGGCACGTAGACGTGCAGCCCCCGCGCGAACGCCAGCACGAACGCCATGATGTGCGCGCTGATGTGGTCGTTGTAAATCTCCCGTGTATTAGTGACGACCACGTCGCTTTCGACCAGCGCCTGGTGGTAGTAGCCCGCCCGCGGCCCGGCCTGTGGGCACGCGATCCACTTCAGGTCGACGCCCAGCTCCAGCAGCTCCGGGGCAATGTCGCCAAAGGCCGCGTCAGCGTCCCCTATCATCTCCATCGCCTCGCCGACGGAATGGGCCACCCGCACGTCGATGTCGGGTATGGCCTCCCGCAGCCTGGCGGGCCAGGTCTCGCCCACGAGGGCGTTCTCCTCGCCCCCCGGCGGCAGCAAAAGCAGTCTGAATCCCATATCCAAAACCCCTATCGCGGCGGCGAGCCGCCTTCAAGTTCCGCGTTCCATTGTGCCGTCTCGCTCCCCGCGTGGCAACTCAGCGATCGGCCAATCGCCGCGTTGCGGCAGGGTGAGAGACGGGTTACACTTCAGGCACGACGCATCGATTCAAGAACGCACAAGAGCCATGCCCAACACACTCTACTACGGCGACAATCTGGGTGTCATGCGAGAGCACATCCCCGACGAGTCGGTCGATCTCGTCTACCTCGACCCGCCCTTCAATTCCAACGCCAGCTACAACGTGCTGTTCAGGGAAAAGACCGGGGAGGAATCGCCCCCGCAGATCAGGGCGTTCACCGACACATGGGACTGGACGCTGGAGTCAGAGCGCACGTTCGAGAACGAGATCATCCTCAATGCCGGACACTCCGCCCAGCGTCAAAGACATGGTCGCCGCCTTCCGCCAATCCCTCGGCACCAACGCCATGATGGCCTACCTGGTGATGATGACGCCGCGCCTTGTGGAGTTGCGCCGCGTGCTCAAGCCCACCGGCTCGATCTACCTGCACTGCGACCCCACAGCCGGGCACTACCTCAAGGTGCTCATGGACAGCGTGTTTGGTGCACAAAACTTCCGCAATCAGATCGTTTGGCGCCGAACGACTAGCCACAGCGACGCCAGAGGTCTTGGGAGAGTTCACGACACGATACTTCTTTACAACAAGACCGTCTCTCAATTCACATGGAACAACATCTATCAGCCGCTGGACCCCGAATATGTGGAAAACTACTACAGATACGAAGATTCCAATGGGCGCAAGTTCATGTCAGCCGACTTGTCCGCCGCGGGTTCCGGTCCTGATCGCAATTTTGGGGAGACGGGGCATAATCTCGCCTGCCGCCGAGGGGCGAGCATTGGATGTACGTACGCCGCCGGCATCGAAGAGTTGCTGAAGAACGACAAGATATATTGGACGCGCAATGGAGTCCCGAGGCTGAAGGTTTACAAGCTTGATGAGCATCCAGGCATACCCGCGCAAGATGTCTGGGCAGACATCCTCCCGTTGCGGTCGTGGCACAAGGGAACGCCTGGGCTACCCCACTCAGAAGCCACAGGCGCTCCTCGAACGCATCATCACGGCATCCTCCAACGAGGGCGACGTAGTACTCGACCCATTCTGCGGATGCGGCACGGCTGTCGCGGCGGCCCACAAGCTGGACCGCCAGTGGATGGGCATAGACATCACCCACCTCGCCGTCGCGCTCATGAAGAACCGGCTCAAGACGGGCTTCGACTTGCTGCCGGGCAAGAATTACGAAGTCGTCGGGGAGCCTGTGGACGTAGGCAGCGCGCGAGCTCTGGCCGAGCAGGACCGATTCCAGTTCGAGTACTGGGCCATGTCGCTGCTGGAGGCGCTCCCGCGTGAGCGGGGCAGACGCGGCGCCGACAGGGGCATCGACGGCGTCGTGCATTTCATCGACGGCCCGCGACGAACGACCATGAGGGCGATCGTCCAGGTCAAGAGCGGGCGGGTGGAAGTGTCACAAGTGCGCGACCTCGTTGGCACGGTCGAGCGGGAAGGACGCGGCCCTGGGGCTGTTCATCACGCTGGAAAATCCCACGCGGGAGATGCGCAGGGAGGCGGCAGCCGCCGGCTTCTACCACTCCGACCTCTGGCAGCGGGACTTCCCCAAGATCCAGCTGCTCACAATACGAGAGTTGCTGGAGGGCAGGGAGTTCGAGATTCCGGCCCACCCCTCGATGTACCAGCCCGCGCAGCGCGCGAAGCTGCCGGAGGGATACCAGGGCCTCCTGGAAGATGCGTTCAGTGGTTGACCACGGCCTTTCCAAAGTCCCCTCTCCCCTGGCGGGAGAGGGCTAGGGTGAGGGGGCGTATGACGCGCGCGCCCTACATCCGCCTCACGCTGCGCCTTTCCGACCTCGAAGGTGTCGAGATCGCGGCCCACTACCATCTCGCCATCGTAGGTGCGCCGCGCCCCGGCGACTATGTCGGCGTCGCTCGCGCCCAGTATGTAGTGTATGTGCGAGAACACCGCGAGCGCGGGGGCCGTGCGCTTGTACACGCGGCCCGCGTCCTCCGGCGACGTGTGGCACGACACAACCCGGTTCACCAGGGGCGAGCTGGCGTCCACGCCCTCCGGCACCGCGGCCACCTCCTGGATGAGCAGGTCCACGCCGTGCGCGTTGTCCACCAGGCTCTCGCAGTAGGTCGTGTCGCCCGACAGCGCAACAGACCGGCCGCCGTACTCCACGCGAAAGCCGAACGCCGGCTCGATGATCAGGTGCTCGACGGGGAAGGCGGTGACCCGAACGCCGTTTCGGTCGTATACCACGCCCGGCGAGATGTCCGCCGACTCGAGCCGGGCGGGCGCGGCGCCGACGCCGGCCATATCCCGTGAGGGCTGCCGCGCCTCGACGTCCGCCGCGTAGGCCAGTTGCAGGTGCTCCGCCAGGCTTTCGGTGCCGGCGGGACCGTACACCCGCAGCGCCTCCTCCCGCCCGCGCATCTGCGGAATCGAGCCGGTCAGCCACAGGTCGGGGATGCCGGACACGTGGTCCGAGTGCAGGTGCGTCAGGAACATGACCGTCGCGGTCTTGTAGCTGCCCTCGGCCTGGTGGAGCCTCAGCCCCGTGCCGCGCCCGCAGTCGAACAGCAGCGTCTCGCTGCCGGCGCGCACCAGCGTGCTGATGCCGATCCTGTCGTCCAGCGGCTCCGGTGTTCCCGTGCCCAGCAGCGTAACGCTGAAATCGCTCAACGGTGTTCTCCCCGATGATGTGAAAGTTTCGGCAGGCTGGAGTTGTGGTGCTCTCTATTGAATCTCAACGGAGCTGAGTCGTCCTGACTTGGAGATTCGATAGATGTAAGGCCTTGCGGTAGTCTCGTCGGCAGCCAGGATCCGCTCATACGCTCTCAGAAAGCAGAGGGCCTTTTCCCATCTTCTGGCTTCGGAGCCCTAGAGGTAGAAGCAGGCCATTCTGTACTGGCGTATGGCAGAGATTTCGCCCTGCTGAATGTGATGGCGGCTGTCGTGACCGATTAGCATCCATCCCATGCTGCCAACGTAGGGCATCCATTCGTCGTCCGGTGAGTCAATCCGGAAGTGTTGCTGGTGATAAACCACCGGCGTTGGCACCTTAAGCTCTGACAGCACCTTCGGCACGCCGATTCCCACATCTCTGTCGAAGAAGATCGTCACGCCGCGACTTCTACGCCCTCGAACGCCAGGCCCTGTGCCGCCACGCACTCATCCACGCCGAAATCCTCCGCGATGTCCGAAAGGCTTTCGCCTGCCGCCCAGCGTCCCTTGAGCGCCCAGGTTGGGACGCCGCTTACAGTTGGAGCGCCGAATGCGAGCCGAGGGTCGATTCTCACAGGAGAGCCGCGACCGTCGACGTGCCAGACCAGCGCGAGGTCGTGCTCATAGTCGAAGTCGGCCAGCCTCGATGCCATCATGTCCTCCCAGCCAATCTGGCCCCCGGCGTCCGCCACGATGACCTCGTTCAGCTCCGGGACATCCTCGAACTCCTGCCACTGGAGAAGCATGTGCACGCCGTCCGTGTAGAATTCGTACTGGGCAAACGGGTATTCAGCGGTGAAGGTCTGCCGCATGTAGTCTCTCGTACGGGCGATACTGGCCAGCGAGACGCCAAGGGCGCGAAAAGTGGCTACGAACGCCAATTCCACCAACTCCAGGTAGGAGAGGCGGCTACACCTGGCCCGCCCGGGCAGGGCAGGTTCACCTGTACTGAGGCTGCGACGCGTCCAGTTGGTCACGGACTGGGGCGATATACTGGAATACCGCGCGGCGTCCGCCACCCTGTACGCAGGCAGATAGAGCCTCCTGCGCCATGGCTCCACGCCCCGCTCCGCCGTCATTGTGCCCATGCCCCGCCTCGCGGCTCTACGTCATGCGGAACTGCCGCGCGGGGCGGCCGCCGCTGGGAATGCCCATGGGCAGGTGCACGTTCAGCAGGAAGGGCCGGCTCTCGCGCTCCACCACGTCCAGCGCGTGGGCTATGGTCTCCGTCGCCTTGTCCTCGTCCTGCAGGTGCATCGCCTCCACGCCGAAGCCCTCGGCCAGCTTCACGGGGTCGATGCCGCTGAGCACGACGCCCGCATAGTCGCCGGATTCCTTCATCGACGTCCCGGCGCGCTCGAACGAGTTGGCGACAATCCCGTATGCCTGGTTGTTCGGAATCACGTACAGCAGGGGGATGTTGTGATGGGCCGCCGTCCACATGCCCGAGTCGGCGTAGTACAGCGAGCCGTCGCCCACCAGCCCCACGACGGGCCGGTCCGGAGCGGCGAGCTTCGCGCCGACGGCGGCGCCGACGCCGTAGCCCTCCGAGCCGCCGGCGGCCCGGATGTACTCGTTGTTGCCGGGCGAGTCCTCGCCGCCCAGCGTGTCCAGCGGCATCGCGAACTGCTCCACGGTGATCACGCCGCCGCCGCGGCGTTCGAGCTCCGCGTCGAGCGCGTTCAGCGCCGCGGACGGGTGCACCTGTGACGCTCCGGCTGTCACGCTGGCGGCCTCCCGCCTGCGCCGCTCGCGCAGCCCGGCGGCCTGGCCCAGCGCCCACTCGCGCCGGTCGTCGTAACGCTGCGGCGTGGACTCGCTCAGCAGCAGCTCCTCGAGCTGCTCCAGCGTGCGGTACTCGTCCGCCAGTATCGCCAGGTCCAGACCGGGCATGTTCTGCAGATTGCCAACGTCAACTCCCATGGCGATGACCTTGCCGGCAGACGCGAACACGTCGAAGTCGGACGCCGCGCCGGCCCCGCCGTGGCGAGCGCCGATGCACAGGACCAGGTCGGGATCGAGCGAGGGTACGGCCTGGTCGATTCGCCCGCAGTGCAGCCGGTGCTTTATGGAAACGGCCCTGAGGTCGCCGAACGACGACACCACGGCGGCACCGAAGCGCTCGGCCAGGTTGGCCACCTTCTCCTGAGCGCCGCTCTTCCAGACGCCGTCGCCCACGTAGATCATGGGCCGCTCCGCCTCGTGAAGCGCCCGCGCCACCTGTTCGAGGTCGTCGTCGGAGGGGTAGCCCGCCCGGATGTCCTGCACGCCGCCGTCGATTATCCGCGTGTCCACCTGTTGTGTGCTCAGCAGCCGGTCGTATACGGCCAGGTGCACCGGCCCGACGGGGGGCGTCTTCGCGACGCGGATGGCGCGGTCGATGGCCTGCGGCAGGCCCTCCGGCTCGATGACCGTCCAGTTGGCCTTGGTGAACGGCGCCGATATGGAGGTCGGACCGAAGCTGTGGTCGAGGTCCAGGATGATGCTGTCGGCGAAACTACCGGTGTCGCCCGCGAAGGTGATCACCACCACGGGCAGGTTGCCCTGCCACACGTTGATGAGCTGGCCCATGCACTGGGCGAGTCCCGCGCCCAGGTGGACCACCATCGCCGTGGGATCGAGGCCCACCTGCGTGTAGCCGCCCGCCATGGCCGCGACGCTGCCCTCGTGCAGCGCCAGTATGCCGTGAATGTCGTCGCGCGAGTGGAGCGCGTCGAAGAAGTGCGCCTCCCGCGACCCGGAGTTGTTGAAGACGTACTTTATGCCCGACGCGGCGAGCTGCTCGACCATGATCTGGGATGGGTTGCCCGTAAACTGTCGTGTTGGCATGTGCGATTCTCTCCAGGCGCGGCTCGAGTCGCGAGCCGTCGGGTAGGGTGGTCGGTGTAGCACCGTACTGCCGGAAGTGTAGCAGCGTTCAGGGTGTAATTCCATATAACAGTCCCTTCCCCCTTGATGGGGGAAGGTTAGGATGGGGGTGACAGAGCCGCGCCGCTCCGAAGTCCCCTCTCCCTCGAGGGAGAGGGTTAGGGAGAGGGTGAAGCCTCGCCGCCCGCACGCCGCGCACGCCGCGCCAACCTCGCGTCAGCGTCCGAAGAGGCCTAGCCTAACGGCTGCATGTTTCGTTATGCTATGCATCGCGAATGAAGAACCCCCAAGCGCGCTTCGGAGGCCGTAACCTTGTCACTTCACCGCGCCGGAGTCGCGCGAACAGTCCTCGCCCTCGCCGCAGCCGCCACGCTCTCTATCGTCGTCGCAGCCTGCGGCAGCGACCCGGCCCCCACGCCCACGTCGGCGCCCACCGCCGCGCCCGCGGCCACCCCCACGATAGCGCCCACCCCAACGCCGGCGGCCCCTCCGACAGCCACGCCCACCCCAGCGCCCGCCTTCGACCCGGGCCCGGTCATCCTGCCGACCACCGTTGCGACGATCCCCACGCCCATGCCCACGCCCGCGCCGTCCGACTCCCTCGACGCCACGCTCGACGACGTGCAGCTGCGCGCCTCGCGTCTGCGTGAGCGATTCGCCTTTCTGGACGTGGAGCGCGAGTTCATCGACCAGGCCGAGCTGCGCGAGAGGCTCAGCGAGAGCCTGGAGGAGAACAGGGAGGACATAGCCCTGGCCCAGGGGATTTACGGGACGCTGGGCATTCTGGACGCCGAGACCGACCTTTTCGAGCTGCTGGTCAACCTGTACTCCGGCTCGGTGCTAGGCTTCTTCGACAGCGACGAGGACAAGATATACGTCGTGGACAACGACGATGACCTCTCCGCGCGGGACGTCCTCACCTACGCGCACGAGTACGCCCACGCCCTGCAGCACCGCAACTTCGACCTGCAAGCCGCCCTCGACGCGCTGGACGACGCCGACACCGACCGCTCGCTGGCCTACAGAGGGCCTGGTGGAGGGCGACGCGACGATCGTAGAGGTGCTCTACTTCAACTACGAGCTCACCGGGCAGCAGCAAACGGAGGCCCGGCAGGAGAGCTCCGCGTCAGCCGACGACCCGTTCGCCGGCGCCCCGCGGTTGGTCCGCGATTCCCTGCTGTTCCCGTACACGCGGGGCTTCGAGTTTACGGTGCAGCTGCTCCAGCAGGCCGGCGGCTGGGCGCTCATCGACGACGCCTTCGCCAACCCGCCCGTATCAACCGAGCAGGTCCTCCACGCAAACAAGTTCCTGGAGTACGAGACGCCCGTGCCCGTGGTTCTCCCCAGCCTGGGCGCCGCGCTTGGCGAGGCGTGGAGCGAGGCGGGACAGGACACGCTCGGCGAGTTCCTGATCTCTTCGTACCTTGCCATGACCGGCGAGGAGGGCGCGGCCGCCGAGTCGACCGCGGCGACCGCCGCCGCCGGCTGGGGCGGCGACCGCCTCGCGCTATGGGAGCACTCGGACGGCGGCCTGGTGCTGGCCTGGCGGCTGGTGTGGGACACCGAAGACGACGCCTCGGAGTTTTACGACGCGGCGCGGGACGCACTGCGGGCCCAGTCCGAGACCGACTGGCGTCCGGCTGACGCGGGCGACGGCGAGGTGCTCGAACTGCCGGGCCGCGTCGTCCGGCTGGCCGCCGGCGCGACCGACACGCTCCTCGTGTTCGCCCCCGACCCCGACACCCTCACCGCCGCCTGGCAAGCCCTCACGAGGGCGCGGTGATGCAGGCGGACCGCAATGTAATTGCATAACCCTCCAATTGCCGATAGAATTGGACTGCATTACCAAACGAGTCGATTCTAGAGCTTGGCGTTTACGTATGGTCTAGACTCGAAGATCATGCCTCAGACCGCGCGGCACCAGAAAGGAAACCTACAAGCGACGGCGCCGGCGTACCGCTTAGGATGCCGGCTTTCTTTGGGTAGAACATGACCTCTGAGAGTGAAATTAGAGCGAGAATTGAAGAGTCACGGAAGGAGCTGCTCGACCTCAGTCTCCGGAATCGTCTGCTCAATTGGCGACCCCTGACTGCTCGAGGCGTGGAGATCGTTGGCGAGAACGCTGCCCAGGTCTTCACGACTCTGGTAACGTTCAAGCGACGCATGACTTTCCTCCCCGCCTTGGAGAATGACCCCAATTGACGCCTATACTCTTGGTGTATGGGAAAGCGTACTAGAACCCGTGGTTTCTGCAGACCAGACGGGTAACAAGCTACCCGTTCTATCCCAAGACCTCCTGCGAAACATCAGCAAACCTCTACGCAAAAGCGGCTGTTGAACACCTCCAGCCATCTGCTAGCCAACTCGTCCATGGAGTCAGGAAACGGGAGTCAACACTCTCTTCTTGCGTCAGGCTTGGGAATGCTCCAGTGGTACGAGTCGGATTCCAGCCAAGAGGACCGACGGGCGCCCTTGGTGTTGGTTCCCGTCCGTTTGGAGCGTACCAGCGTTCGTGCTAGGTTCAGGCTTGAGTACACTGGCGATGACTTGGGCGTGAACCTTTCGTTGCTGGAGAAGGTTCGCCAAGACTTCGCCTTAGACCTACCAGGGGCAGATGTACTGGAACCAGTAGACGGACAGGAGATCGACGTAGCCGGTTTCATCTCCCAAGTTGAGGATGTTGTTCATCGCTCTGCGCTCAGCCGGTGGAATGTGGAGCCGGACCGCATAGTTCTAGGATTCTTCTCCTTCAACAAGCTTCGCTGATGTATCTAGGGGACCTGGGGCGTTCATCGGTGCGCCGACAACGAAACAATCATCTCATTGTTCGGAGACGACGGAGGCTTCTCGGAGCCTCGGTCTGACATTGGAGACCACGAAAGCCTGCGATGGAATAGACTCTCACCCAGCGACGTGTTTCACGTGCCTCGGTCTGACATTGGAGACCACGATGGATAATAGACTCTCACCCAGCGACGTGTTTCACGTGCTCGATGCCGTCCCAGGCTTTAGCCATTCACGATGCCGCCCGGGGCCGCAACATGGTGATCCAGGGGCCACCCGGAACAGGCAAATCCCAGACCATCGCCAACATAATTGCCGAAGCCATCGCACAGGACAAGCGCACGCTGTTTGTGTCCGAAAAGATGGCAGCCCTGGAGGTTGTCAAACGCCGCCTGGACAGCATCGGCTTGGGTGCCGCTTGCCTGGAACTGCACAGCCACAAGACGAACAAGCGAGAAACGCTGGATGAACTGGGGCGTACCCTAGACTTTTCTGCTCAGAAAGCCGGTGGTTTGGGCGCGGGCCTCTTGGGGCAACTCTCCCGAACGAGACGCCAACTCAACGAGTACGCTGAAGCGGTCAACACTGAAGTAGGCAACAGCGGCGTCACACCTTTCGACGCCTTTGGGAATCTATTGGCGCTCGAGTACGACAAGAACGCCAACCCTATCTCCAGAAGTGAAATACCCGATATTGCAGACTGGAGCGGCGCGGACTTTCAATACAAACGGGAAGTAGTGGAAGACCTGCGTTTACGGTTGCAGAACACCGGAGTTCCCGACCAGCACCCCTTTTGGGGAAGCCGCCTGCGGCTTTTGCTTCCAGACACTCGAACGGAATTGCGGGACAATATCGAGACTACCTTGAGGCGTTTGTCGGAATTAACCACGGCCTGCAAAGATTTGGCTGACGCAATTCGTTTCGTATGCCCCGAAGACATTTCAGCAGCGCATGAGTTGTTGGCCGCTTCTCAGCGTGCCGCCAATGCCGCCGCTGGCGCGCCTGCCGCCGACGGACTGGATCTGTACGCTCCCCAGTGGGAATCTCACGGGGAACGCGCCCGGCAACTTCTTTCCAAGGGGTTGTGTTGGAGATATATTCACGCCGAGTATGATTCGCTGCTGTTGCCCCACGCCTGGGATGGAGACTTTCAGCAAGTGCAGTTGGCGCTCAACACAGACGGCCGCAATTTCTTAAAGCGACTGCTCTCCTCAGACTACAAGCGAGCCAAGGAGCAGCTCGCGGCAGTTATGCGTGGCCAGTTGCCGAGCGGGACAGACCGTCAAGTGGCGTTGATAGACGCCATTAGCGAGGAACAGCAGCTGCGGACCGAAGTCAACGGACAGTTTGCGGATGTTGTCCCCGTTATTGGCCGCCACTGGAACGGGCTGAACACCGACTGGGAAGCCATCGCGCCGGGCATATGGTGGTGGCTCGACGTGCTCGCCGATGTGTCGGAAGGCAATCTAAATGAAGGCGTCGTTGGCCTTCTGCAAGACTTCACGAGAGAGACCGACATTGGTAGTGTGACCGAAGACTGGCAAAGGAAGATTGAAGCGCTGAGGGGCGCATTGGATGACTATCCGGATGCTGTTAGAGAATTGCAATTGGCGTTGGACATGGACAACAGGTTGCAATTTGGCAACCCCGACGGCTTGACACCCCTGCCATTCAACGAACAGCGCAAACTGCTGCGAAAATGGAACGCCAACCTGCCCATATGAAAGAGTTCAAGAAGTGGCTGCGTTCAACGCCGGAGCCGAAACTGCGTCGGAACAAGGGTTACAGGAAGTGGTAGCCGTCGCTGCCAAGAATCCGATGGCGGCTACGTCCTTGACGAGTTGGTTCGAGCGTGCATGGTACGAAGGCGTAGTAGTAACGGCCTTCTCGGAAAGACCTGCTCTGCGGAGCTTTGACGGCCAGTTGCAAGAAGGGCGAATCGAACGGTTCAAGTCCATGGATGGGCAATCGCTGGAACACAACCAAGAGCGGGTTGCTCTGGCCCATCAGAGTAGAGCGTCCCGGCCCAATGAACTACCCCGACGCTTGGTAAGAGCAGACTCCTCCCCAGGAGCGGAATTGATCCGCGATAGCCAGCTGCAGCTACGGGTCTTGCAGCGAGAGATTCAGAAGAAATCCCGGCATAAGCCGATTCGTCGGCTGCTCGATGAAGCTGGACAGATAG
Source organism: Dehalococcoidia bacterium (assembly GCA_965226695.1). Taxonomy (GTDB): domain Bacteria; phylum Chloroflexota; class Dehalococcoidia; order Lucifugimonadales; family CATOSD01; genus CATOSD01. The sequence goes on along the minus strand of OZ245405.1, from coordinate 37,915 downwards.
TTCAAGAACTGAAACCCGTCTTCATGATGAGCCCGCTAACCGAATCGCGCAGCTCCATCGCCAACTATCTGGAGCCCGATAGCGTCGCGTTCGACTTGGTCGTGTTCGACGAGGCAAGCCAAGTCCGACCCGTGGACGCCTTGGGAGCGTTGGCGCGGGCGAAGAAGGCCGTAGTGGTGGGGGACAACAAGCAGTTGCCCCCATCCAGTTTCTTTGACCGCGTGGTGCAATCGGATAATGACGAGGAAGATGAGGAGGAAAGCGTTACTAAGGATATTGAGAGCATCCTCGGTCTTTTCGCAAGTAAGGGTGCGCCAAATCGCAACCTTCGCTGGCACTACCGCAGCCGCCACGAATCCCTCATCGCCGTCTCCAACCAAGAGTTCTACGACAACGGCTTGGTGGTTTTCCCCAGTCCCGACGCCGGAAGGGAAGCTACTGGGCTTCGCTTTCATCATCTCCCTGACGCCATTTATGACCGCGGACGCAGCGCCGTCAATCGGCAGGAGGCGGATGCCGTTGCCTCGGCGGTGATGGAACACGCAGCCAAATGCCCTGACCTTTCTCTTGGCGTTGTGGCTTTCAGTCAGGCCCAAGCCCGGGCAATAGAAGACCGGCTGGAAATGCTCCGACTCCAAGACGATCCCGGAGAGGAGTTTTTCGCCGCTCATCCCGAAGAGCCATTCTTCGTAAAGAATCTGGAGAACGTCCAAGGCGACGAACGAGACGTCATTTTCATCAGCATAGGCTACGGGCGCGACGCGACCCGGCAGGTCTCCATGAACTTCGGCCCGCTTAACAACCAAGGCGGCGAGCGCCGGCTGAACGTGCTGATAACCCGTGCCAAGCATCAATGCCAGGTCTTCTCCAACCTGAAAGCCGCCGATATAGACTCGAGCCGGACGAGGTCCGCTGGAGTTCAGGCGTTGAAGACGTTTCTCGAATACGCTGAAACAGGAGTCATGCCTGTCGATGTTCCGGGCGAGAGCGACTTCAGTGTCGATTCGCCTTTCCAACGCGAAGTCGCTAGACGACTGAAGAGCCTCGGGTACGAAGTTCACGAGGAAGTCGCGTCCGGAGGTAAGTTTGTGGACATTGGCATCGTGGACCCGAAGCATCCGGGTCGATACGTCATCGGCATCGAGTTCGATGGCGCATCCTATCACAGTTCTCGTTCCGCCCGTGACCGCGACCGATTGCGGGAACAAGTTCTTGAGGGCCTGGGATGGACGCTACACCGGATCTGGAGCACAGACTGGTTCAATAGCCCGGAGCGAGAGCTAAAGCGAACCGTTGATGCTATCGAGCACGCTCTGAGGAGTAGCCGCTCGTAGCAGAACCAGTCGTCCGTCTGGCCCCCGGCCCCACCGACACCCTCCTCGTGTTCGCCCCCGACCCCGACACCCTCACCGCCGCCTGGCAAGCCCTAACCGGCGCACAATAATCCCCTCTCCTCCATCCTGTAGGGGCGGGCTTCAAATCCGACCACCTGGCGTGGCACGGGCGCGAAGAGTCCCTTCCCCCTCGCAGGGGGAAGGTTAGGATGGGGGTGACTGACCACTGCCCCACTACCCACTGCCCAATGCGGTTGCTATAATACCCCCATCGCGGACAGGGAGGTGCATACACCAGTGGTCAGCGCGGACGAACGCCCTGCGGCGGACCCCCCCGCCGGCAATACGCCTGGGTCCAACGGCAATGCCCACGGGCTCGATCTGGACGCTCTGCGGTCCACCGCCCGCACCATGCGTCGCAACATACTCAACATGATTGCGGAGGCCAACAGCGGCCACCCGGGCGGCTCGCTCTCGGCTGTCGAGATCCTGGCGTCCCTCTACTTTCACACCATGCGCCACCGTCCCGCCGACCCGGCGTGGCAGGAGCGAGACCGCTTCGTGCTCAGCAAGGCCCACGCCTGCCCCGTGCTGTACGCGGCGCTCGCCGAGGCGGGGTACTTCGAGACCGAAGAGCTGATGACCTTCCGCAAGATCGACAGCCGTCTGCAGGGTCACGCGCACATAAAGACGCCCGGCGTGGAGATGTCCGGCGGCTCGCTTGGCCAGGGCCTCTCGTTCGGTGTGGGCACCGCGCTCGCTGCCCGCCTGGACGGCAGGCCGACGCGCGCCTACGTGCTGCTGGGCGACGGCGAGTGCGACGAGGGCCAGGTGTGGGAGGCCGCGATGTCGGCGTCCCACTACTCCCTCGACAACCTCGTCGCCATCGTCGACCGCAACGGCATCCAGAACGACCGCTGGACGCACGAGGTGATGAACCTCGAACCCCTGCCCGACAAGTGGCGCGCCTTCGGCTGGAACGCGCTCGAGGTGGACGGCCACGACGTGGCCCAGCTCATCGGCGCCTTCGACGAGGCGAGCCGCACCGCGGGCAAGCCCACCGCCATCATCGCCAAAACCGTCAAGGGCAAGGGCGTAAGCTTCATGGAGAACAACGCCAACTTCCACGGCAAGGCGCCCAGCCCCGAGCAGCTCGCCCAGGCCCTGCAAGAGATAGGCTAGCGCAGAGTCGGCGACTGCACCCGTAGGGGCGGGTTTCAATCCCGCCCGGAACGCTCATCCGACCAACGTAAGGGAGAACGCCAAATGGCCGAGACCGCCTCCACACGCGAAGCAGCCGGGCAGACGCTGGCGGACCTGGGCGCCGAGTTCCCCAACCTGGTCGTCCTGGGAGGAGACCTCAACGTTTCCACCTTCGCCTTCCTGTTCGGCGACAAGTACCCCGACCGCTTCTTCGACTTCGGCCCCGCCGAGCAGAACATCGTCAGCGTGGCCGCCGGCATGGCGTCCTCGGGCAAAATCCCCGTCGTCAGCACCTTCGCCGTCTTCTCCACCAGCCGGCCCCACGACCAGCTTCGCGTCGGCGTGTCCCAGCCCCGCCTCAACGTCAAGGTCATCGCCACGCACAGCGGCATCATCACCGGCGAGGATGGCGTGTCGGCGCACAGCATCGAGGACCTTGCGCTCATGTGCGCGCTGCCCGAGTTCACGGTGGTCGTGCCCGCCGACGGCCCGGAGGCCGTCCACGCCGTCCGCAGCGCCGTCGCCACGCAGGGGCCGTTCTACGTGCGCCTGTCCCGCGCGGCCACGCCGGTGGTGCACGGCGCGGAGTACGACTTCCGGCTCGGCGAGGCCGAGACGATGCGCGAGGGCGACGACGCCGCGATAGTGGCCTGCGGCATCATGGTCGGCGTGGCGCTGGATGCCGCCGAAACGCTTGCGGCCGAGGGCATATCGTGCCGGGTTATCAACATGGCGACGGTGAAGCCGCTGGACGAGCGGGCGGTGGTCGCCGCCGCGCGGGAGACGGGCGCGATAGTGACGGCCGAGGAGCACTACGTCGGCGGCGGCCTGGGCAGCATGGTGTCGCAGACGCTCGCCCGCGAGGCCCCCACGCCCCAGGAGACGGTCGCCCTGCAGGGCTACGCCGAGTCCGGCCCCCCCGACGCGCTCATGGCCAAGTACCACCTCACCGCCGCCGACATCGCCCAGGCCGCCCGCCGCGCCGTAGCGCGTAAAGCGGGGTAGGGCAGCACATCCAAGACCGTCATTCCGGCCCCCGAGCGGGAACCCAAAAGCGGCAATTCGTCGCTCAAATACTCCTACAAGCCGGCATTCACGACATGTCCACACCCTATATCGAGCTAGGGTCAATCCCGAACCGATGGGTTAGAAGTGAACGAAGCTACGGCGCGCATAAAGATCAACCGGCTGTTGGAAAACGCTGGCTGGCGATTCTTCCAGGAGGGTGCCAGACCCGCCAACGTCCAACTCGAGGCGGGCGTCGCGCTCAAGCGGTCTGACCTTGACGCGCTCGGTGATGATTTCGAGAAGACCCGCAGGGGAGTCGTAGACTACCTGCTGCTCGACGAGCGCGGATCCCCCCTGCTTGTGCTTGAGGCCAAGTCGGAAGGCAAGCAACCGCTCGTTGGCAAGGAACAGGCCCGAAGATACGCGAAGTCCCAGAATTGCCGTTTCGTAATCCTCTCAAATGGTAACCTGCACTATTTCTGGGACCTGGAACGGGGCAACCCGTACATCGTCAGCACATTCCCAACACCGGATTCGATAGCCAGCCACAGCAAGGTCCAGCCCAACTCGCAGCGTCTGATAGACGAGCTCGTTCGGAACGACTACATCGTCCTTACCCAACGGCCCCGCTATGCTGATGAGGCGGCTTGGAAGAATGAGGCTGAGCGGACTGGCTTCAGCCGCGCCAACAATCTCCGCTTCCTGCGCACCTACCAACTCCAGGCGATCCACGCCTTGCAGCGGGCGGTGAAGGACGGCAGCGACCGCTTCCTGTTCGAGATGGCCACCGGCACCGGCAAGACCCTCACCGCTGCGGCCGTCATCAAGCTGTTCCTACGTACCGGAAACGCCTCCCGCGTCCTGTTCCTCGTCGACCGCCTTGAGCTTGAGGAACAAGCCCGAAAGGTGTTCGCTAACATACTCTCTGCGGACTACAACACCGTCGTTTACAAAGAGAGGCGCGACGACTGGCGGTCCGCTGAGATAGTGGTCAGCACCGTCCAGTCACTCCAGTTCAACAATAAGTACCAGTCCCTTTTCTCGCCGACCGACTTCGACCTCGTAATCTCGGACGAGGCGCACCGCTCCATCAGCGGCAACGCCCGCGCCGTGTTCAACTACTTTGTCGGCTACAAGCTCGGCCTTACCGCGACTCCACGAGATTATCTCAGGGGCTTCGACAAGAAGGGTCCCAACGTGCGCGATCCCCGAGAAGTCGAGCGGAGGCTGCTGCTGGATACCTACCGCACATTCGGCTGTGAGAGCGGAGACCCCACGTTCCGCTACTCGTTACTGGATGGCGTCAAGGACGGTCACCTCATCAACCCCACGCTGGTGGATGCTCGCACGGTAGTGACGACCCAACTGCTGGCGGATGAGGGATTCATCGTCTCGCTCACCGATGACACCGGAGAAGAGCATGAGGAGACCTTCAAGCAACGAGAGTTCGAGAAGCGGTTCTTCTCCGACGCCACCAACCAGATCTTCTGCAAGACCTTCCTGGAGAACTCGCTGAGGGACCCCATAAGCGGCGAAGTCGGCAAGTCCATCATATTCGCCGTCAGCCAGAGTCACGCCGCCAGGCTGACACAGACCCTGAACGAAATGGCCGACGTCATGTTCCCCGGCAAGTACCAGTCCGACTTCGCGGTACAGGTCACGTCCCAGGTGCAGGACGCCCAGCAGTTCACCATCAACTTCGCCAACAACAACCTGATGGGATCGCGAAATTTCCTGCCTTCCTACCTCACCAGCAAGGCCAGGGTGTGCGTGACCGTCGGCATGATGACGACCGGCTACGACTGCACCGACATCCTGAATCCTCGGCATGTTCCGCCCCATCTTCTCGCCCACCGACTTCGTACAGATCAAAGGGCGCGGCACACGCAGACACACTTTCACCGAGCAGTTGCAGGATGCTTCCATCGCCGAGGACGTGGCTCGCCCCGAGAAGACAGCCTTCAAGCTCTTCGACTTCTTTGGCAACTGCGAGTTCTTCGAGGAGGAGTTCAACTACGACGAGGTCATCAAGCTGCCCCGCCCCAGCCCCGCCGGGAAAGGCGAAAACGGTAACGGCACAGAGCCAAGGCTCTCCATCTCCTATGAGCATCTCGGCAAGGACATCCTCGACACCCTCCGGGAAGTGGCCATCGGCTCCGAGGGGATGAAAATCGACAGGATGTTCTTCGATCGCTTTGCAGACACAGTCCGCACCAATGAGACCGTCAGAAAAGCCGTTGAAGCCAAGAACTGGGACCTCGTCATTGATTACGTGAACCGCGAGGTGTTCGACAAGCCCGAGGACTACTACACCCTGGCAAAGCTGCGGAAAGCCGCGGGAGTTGACCGCCGCCTTACCTTGCGGGAAATTCTCGAAAGGGTTTTCAATATGATTCCGGCCTTCAAGTCGAAGGACGAACTACTCGAGGAAGAGTTCGACAAGTTCGTGGTTGGACACACACCCAGCGGTCCCAGTTCCTTCCCGGCCATCAAGACATTCTTCAAGGCCTACGTTACCGACGGCATGACCCGTAGCGCAATCGACACCAAGCGCTTCACCTACTTGGCCACCAACCCCATTTTCTCGATTGAGGACTACCGAGCAGTGCCCAAGGAGTACCGGGATCTTGTCCCCGAGTACGTCAAGGACTACGTTTCTTTGAACCAGTTCACAGACTAAGAAGCAGCCATGCTGGACGCCGTTACAAAACGCCGCATCGACACGGCCCGCGATATTCTGGTCGGGAAAGTACCAGACCCCAAGAGCCAGGTTGAACAGATCACCATCGCTCTCATCTACAAGTTCATGGACGACATTGACTCCGAGAGCGAGGAGTTGGGCGGGAAGCGGGAGTTCTTCGCCGGGCAGTTTGCCAAGTACAGATGGCCCAACCTGGTAGGACCGGGCGTAGGCGGCCACGACGCCCTTAACCTGTACTCTGAAGCCATAGCCAGGATGCCGGAGAATCCCGGCATCCCGCAGCTGTTCCGCAACATCTTCAATAACGCCTACCTGCCCTATCGCGACCCCGAAACCCTCAGGGCGTTTCTCAAGATCATAGACGACTTCACCTACGATGACTCGGAGTCCTTGGGCGACGCCTTTGAATACCTGCTTTCGGTTCTGGACGCCCAGGGTGACGCAGGTCAGTTCCGCACTCCACGCCACATCATTGATTTCATCGTCGCCATCGTGGACCCCAAGAAGGATGAGGTGATACTGGACCCTGCCTGCGGGACCGCCGGATTTCTCATCTCGTCTTACAAACACATACTAAAGGCCAATACGGACAGCGAAGACCAGAGCACGTTAACACCCGATGAGCGTGGTCGCCTCGTCAACAACTTCAATGGCTACGACATATCCCCGGACTTTGTGCGACTCTCGTTGGTGAATATGTACCTTCACGGGTTTCGCGAGCCGAACATTCACGAGTACGACACGCTTACCAGCGAGGATAACTGGAACGAGTACGCAGACGTGATCCTTGCGAACCCACCCTTCATGTCGCCGAAGGGCGGCATTCGGCCCCACAACCGATTCTCGGTCAAATCCAAACGTAGCGAAGTCCTGTTCGTGGACTACATGGCCGAGCACCTGACCGCTAACGGCCGGGCGGGCATCATAGTCCCTGAGGGTGTCATATTTCAGAGCCAGAAGGCGCACAGAGAGCTGCGCAAGATGTTGGTGGAGAACTACCTCGTGGCAGTGGTATCCCTGCCCGCCGGCGTGTTCAATCCATACTCCGGCGTCAAGACCTCCATCTTGATACTTGACCGCGCTCTGGCCAAGCGAACCGACGGCATAGCGTTTTTCAAAGTGGACAACGACGGCTTTGACCTAGGCGCCCAGCGCCGTCCCATTGATGATAACGACTGCCGGACGTGCGAGACGAGATTATCGACTATCTGAGCAGCATGCGGACAAACGAGTCAGTAAAGGCAATCTCGACTGTGAGCGTCCGGCATAGCCGAGATGAAGGCAAGCTACACAACGACGAAAGAGTTGAAAACGGGAATGGTTGTCGCAGAAGTCGAAGATTGCGACAGATGGGGACTACAGCCTGATTGCGGAGCGGCATAGAGAGGCACAGACGACAACTGGAAAATGGCCGAATTAGTCAGTGTCGGCGATGTCGCACATTGAGATTAAGGCTGGATTTGCCTGTGGCAAAGCAACCACAGAGTCGACAGGTGTTCCACACATACGTCCAATGAATGTAACTGAAGGCGGGACATTCACTTGGACTGGGATGAAGACCATACCTCACGAGGTTTTTCAGGGTAAGGAGCACTACAAAGTCACTTCTGGTGATGTTCTCTTCAACAATACCAATAGTGAAGAGTTGGTTGGGAAAACGTGCATAATCACTCAGGACATTGCTGGCGGATTTCCCAACCACATAACCCGTATCCGAGTCAGGGAGAATATCTGCATTGCGCCGTTCCTTGCAATCAGTCTTCACAGTGCATGGAGAAGAGGGGCCTTCCTGGAGCTGTCAACTAGATGGATCGGACAGGCAGGAATCAACGTTACATCCTTGAGTGCCTTCCGATTGCCTTTACCACCCCTGGAAGTTCAGCGCGAGATTGTCGAGGAGATTGAAGGCTTTCAGAAGGTGATTGACGGTGCGCGGGCCGTGGTGGAAAGCTACCGTCCGCACGTCGTAGTAGATCCAGAGTGGCCGTTGGCGTCAATTAAATCAGTTGCCACTGTACAGAGCGGCTTTGGCTTCCCTCTTGCTTACCAAGGTCACAGGAACCGGGACATTCCGTTCCTCAAAGTCAGCGACATGAATTTGCAAGGTAACGAGGTGGAGATCACGTCATGGAACAACTCGGTGTCCGACAGGGATCTAAAGGAACTGAAAGCCAGTTCGTTTCCCGTCGGAACGGTCATCTTCCCAAAGATTGGAGCCGCAATAGCGACAAACAAGAAACGCATTCTCACGCGCGTATCCACATACGATAACAATGTGATCGGCATAGTTCCCGATACCGAACGGCTATTGCCACGGTATCTGCATAGCTGGCTATTGGGTTTTGACCTTTCAAAGTGGGCTAGTAACGCGCAGCCACCGTCAATGCGCAAGACAGTTGTCGAGGGGCATGAGATTCCCCTTCCCTCTTTGGCCGATCAGCAATCGGTTGTGGAGGAGATAGAGTCAGAGTACGCCCTTGTAGCCGCCAACCGCGAGTTGATTGATCGTTTCGAGAAGAAGATAGAGGCTGCCATAGCAAGGGCTTGGCAGCAAGCGTAGCCCCCCTACACCACCGGCCGCCGCCACCCCCCGAACGCCGCCTCCAGCACCCGCGCCGCCGCCAACACTCCGTTGCCATCCACACCTTAAGGTGCGACAATGGCTGCATGACAAGCCGTGAGTTTATCGGACGAGCGCGGCGCTATGCTCGCAGGACTGGAAAATCCTTTCGATTCGACCCCTCTCATGGCAAAGGCAGCCACGGCAGAATCTACGTCGGCGAGCGGTTCACCACCATACGACGCGGCGAGCTGGGCAAGGGTTTGCTGGCGGCGATGCTACGCCAACTGGATATAGACCAGAGGGATTTCTGAGCCATGCTATACGCCTATCCGTGCAAGCTCACACCGGACGAAGACGGGGGCCTGGTAGTCACTTTTCCCGACGTACCGGAGGCCATCACCGGCGGCAGCGACCGAGACGAGGCTCTGGAGATGGCCGAGGACGCACTGGCTACCGCCCTCGCCGGTTACGTACTCGCCAAGAGAGACATACCCGTTCCCGGCGACGCGACGGACGGCAATGCGTACGTGCCGGTGCCCAGCGTCGTCGCGGCCAAGCTCGCCCTCTACTCGGCTATGCAGGATCAACGCATAACCAAGGTCGAGCTCGCCAACAGGCTGGGCGTCAGCGAGTCCGCCGCGCGCAAGCTGACCAACCCGGAGCACAACTCCCGCATCGGCCAGCTTCAAAAGGCACTCCGAGCGGTGGGCCTGGCGCTCAAGGTCGAGGTCACCACTGCGTAAGCCGACACACTCTCCCATCCCCACGTCCTTGCACGGCTACGCCGAGTCCGGCGCTCCCGACGAGCTGATGGCCAAGCACAACCTCACCGCCGCGGACGTAGCCCAGGCCGCCCGCCGCGCCGTAGCCCGAAAGCGTGGGTAGGGAGCTGCCCTACACGCCCCCCGGCCGCTGCCACCCACCGAACGCCGCCTCCAGGTGGCGCGCCGCTGCCAGCGACACGTCCTCGCGCCAGGGCCGCGCCACCATCTGCACCCCTATCGGCAGACCCTCCGGCGACGTGCCCACCCGCACTATCGCCGCCGGCCAGCCGGTCACGTTGTACACCCCCGAATAGCCCAGCCCGCGCATGTGCTCCTCGTCGTAGGACGCGCCGTGCAGCAGCGCGGGCTGCGCCGAGATGGGACACACGATCAGGTCGCGCGTCTCCATGAACGCGATCATCTCGGACCTGAAGCGGTCTATCTCCTCCAGCAGCGCCGTGAAATCGCCCGTGTCCAGCGGTTTCGCCATCCCCCTCCACATCGTTATCCAGGAGTGCTCCCGCGTGGTGCCGAAACGCTCCAGCAGCCGGTCGCCCCAGGCCCAGTTGTCCGAGCCGATGAACGACAGCATGCGCTCCTCTCCGTCCGCGAGCACGCTCGGCGACTCCTCCGCCGTGGTCGCCCCCGCGTCGGCGAGAGCGGCGGCCGCATCGCGTACCGCCCGCACCGTCTCCGGCGACGCCGACGCCCCCGGCGACTCGGTGTAGTACGCCACGCGCAGCCCGGCCAGGTCCACGTCGCCCGGGTCGCCAATCGGCATCGGCACCATGTGAGGGTCGCGGTAATCAGGCCCGGCGATGATGGGAAACGCCAGCTCCAGGTCCTCGACGTAGCGCGCCATCGGGCCGACCACCGTCAGCGACTGCGCGGCGCCCATGTCGTATCCGATGATATGGCCGGTGCGGGGCACCCGCCCGGTGGTGGGCTTCAGGCCCGCTATGCCGCAGTAGTGGGACGGGAATCGGATGCTGCCGCCGGTGTCGGTGCCCAGGTCTAGCGGCGAGCCGCCGGCCGATATGATGGCCGCGGCGCCTCCGCTGCTGCCGCCCGGCGTGCGGGACACGTCGAACGGGTTGTTGGTGCGTCCGTACACCAGGTTGTCCGTCTCGGCCGCCATCGTCAACTCCGGCGTATTAGTCTTGCCCAGCAGCACCGCGCCCGCGGCCCGCAGCCGCGCCACCGGCGTCGCGTCGCGCTCCGGCACGAAGGCGGCGCGTCCCAGCGTGCCTCCCGTCGATATGATCCCCTCCGTGTCGAACGAGTCCTTTATGGTGATGGGCACCCCGTGAAGCGGCCCCCGAAGCTCGCCCCTCGCGAGGGCGTCGTCGAGCTCGCGCGCCTCAGACTCCGCACGCTCCGCCGCAAGCTGCACGACGGCGTTGAGCACGGGATTCACTTCCTCGATGCGGCGAAGGTGCGCCTCGACGACCTCGCGCGCCGATACGGACTTTTCGCGGATCGCCCGCGCAAGGCTCTTCGCCGATTGGAATGTCAGGTCGTCCATTTGTGTCCCTCCCGCGTGCTCGGTTCGCGCCATCGAGTGCGCATTTCGTACCCAGGCCGCATCTTAACAGAACCACCGCGTACCAAACATCGCCACACCCCCGGACGAGCCTGTGTCAGATTACTAGGTGCGACAGAAATCGTCATTCCCGCGTTCGCGGGAACCACAGGGGGGGCAGGGGCCCTCCGTGTGTTGTCCGCTTAGTAATCTGGGACAGCCTCCCCCCGGACGCCGGACGCCCTGCGTGTCATTCCGAGCGTAGCCGAGGAATCTAAAACCCCCGCCAACAAGACCCCCTTGAACCCTGCGTACATCCGTGCTACTCTCACCCGCGACGAGGGACCGACCCCGCGACCCCAAAGTCCCTTCCCCCTCGATGGGCGAAGGTTAGAGCCTGCCCTGAGCTTGCCGAAGGGACGGGGGTGAAGATGCCTGCTTGGCACCTCCGGCGACCTGTCTCATTTCCGTCACATTTTGTAACTTTTGCGTACAAATCCGTCTTGTCAGCGTTTCATTCCATCTCTTTTCGGTAGCGCCTCCAGCTAGGGAATGACACAGAATGTCCCAAAATGGCACACTTTTCGTCGAATACCACTCCCACAGGCAGCCCAAGACGCTGCCTCGCACGCTCGGACCGGCCCACCCTAGCGCTTGCCAGTACATAATCGTCATTCCGCCCGCCGTACAACCGTCATTCCGGCCCCCGAGCCGGAATCCAGGGGCGGGGGCATTTCGGCAAGGTGACCTGGCAATCTGACACAGTCTCGCTCGCTACAGTCAGCTTTGACTTTGCCTACCGTGAGAAGTACACTTCGCCAAACGCAGCCGCCAGTGTTCGGGGCTATCCCGGTTCGATTCGAGCGGCGCGTTGGCTGGGAACGGCAACACAGGAGGCTGTAACGTGGTTTCGTTCGAACGCTCGCAACTGAAGTGGCTCTGGATTGTGGGGGCCGCGATGCTGCTGTCTGTGCTTGCCGTGGCCTGCGGTTCCGCGGAGGAGCCGTCGGTGCCAACGCCAACGGCGACGCCTCCGGCCGCGCCCACGCCGTCGCTCGGCGGCGTGCTGCCCGCGCAGACCGACCCTACGCCCGTGCCCGCCGCGCCGGCCGCTACTGCCATGCCCGCGGCCCCGCAGGCGACCCCCACGCAGGCCGCCGCGATGACGATGCCGGAACCTGGTGACGACGACAGGTACGGCGGCACGCTCAGGTGGGTGCCGTCGCACAGCTTCACCACCACCGACCCGACAAGCAGCCTGGCGCTGGTCAACGGGCTGTCGTTCATGGTGTACGACACGCTGCTGGCCTGGGACAAGGACGGCGCGCTCCACCCGCAGGCGCTGGAGAGCTGGTCCGTCGAGGACGGCGGCAAGCGCTTCGTGCTGACGCTCCGGGACGGCCAGTCCTTCCACGACGGCCGGCCCGTCACGGTCGAGGACGTGCTCGCATCGTTCGACCGCTGGCGTAACGCCGACTCCTACGGGCCTTTCATCAACCCCACGCTGCTCAGGTCGGACAAAGTGGACGATAAGACGATGGTGTTCGAGTTCAGCGAGCCCAATGGCGTGTTCATTCCCGCCCTGGGCAAGGGCGACGGCCCCGTGCCGGTGATCCACCCCATCGACGAGGCGATGATCCCCGGCAGCGAGCCGGTGATCACCCACGTCGGCTCCGGCCCTTACGTCTTCGCCGAGTGGCAGGTCACCCACAAGCTGCGGCTTGAAAGGTTCGAGAACTACGTGCCGCGCTCGGAGCAGGGCGACAGCACGTCCGGCGCCAAAATCGCCTACTTTGATGTGCTGGACGCAACCGAGATACCGGACCAGGAGGTGCGCGTAGCCGCGATCACCACCGGTGAGATGGACTTCCTGCACTCGATAGACACCGACTTCTATAACGGGCTCGTCCAGGTTCCCGACGTTCAGCTCTACTTCGCCAAGCCCGGCGGACAGCCCCTGTTCTGGATCCAGAAGCTGTACCCGCCGCTCGACAACACGCCCGAGGGCAGAAAGCTGCGCCAGGCTATTGCAGCCGTAATCGACCCCGAGGAGATGATGACTGCCCTCGCCGGCCCGCCCGACCTGTGGACGCTGTGCGACTCGTTCTGGGCCTGCGGCACTGCCTTCGGCAGGTCGGTCGCGCCCGAATACTACAACCAGAAGGACAACGAGAAGGCCAAGCGCCTCATGTCCGAGGCCGGCTACGACGGCGAAGAGATCATACTGCTGGACCAGGTGCAGTTCCGCATCGGCCACGTGATAGCCACCCTGCTCAAGCCCAGAATGGAGGCTGTGGGGTTCAACGTGACGCTGAAGCCCGTGGACCCCGCCGCGTCCAGCGCGATCGTGCTCGCCGACAGGGAAGTGCAGCTCGAGAACCGGGACTGGCACATATCGACAAGCTGGCTGAGCACCTGGCACTTCTCGCCAATAGCCAACCGATTCCTGGAGTACGACGGCCAGCTCGGATTCTGGCATAGCGACGAGTTCTTCGGGCTGCAGGGTGAACTGGCCAAGGCGGCCACCTTCGATGATCAGCTCAGGATCTACGACGAGATGCAGCGCGTGGCCTTCGAGGACCCGCCCTACATCCCGCTGGGCATGTTCTTCTTCATGCACCCGATGAGCACCGACCTGGAGGGCTACCAGCACACGATAGTCAACGGTCCGTACTTCCCCGGAATGTACTGGAAGGACGCCAGCAGAAGATAGGACGCCATGCAGCGATACATCGCGACGAGGCTGCTGTCGGCGATACCGGTACTGATCTTCGTCGTCGTCTTTGTTTTCGCATTGCTTCGCCTCGCCCCCGGTGATCCGGCCCAGCTGATAGCCGGGGAGCAGGCGTCGCCTGAACAGATGCAGGCGATCCGGGTGTCCCTGGATCTTGACAAGCCGGTCCCAGTGCAGTTCTTCACGTGGGTCGGCAAGCTCGTGCGCGGCGACCTCGGCGAGTCCGTGGGCAGTCGTGTGCCGGTGTCCGAGATCATCATGCAGCGGCTGACGCCCACGGTGGTCGTAGCCATCGTAAGCGAGGTGTTCGCCGTCGTGTTGGGAGTCCCCCTCGGCGTGCTCGCCGCCTGGAAGTCCAACACCTGGTTGGACCGAGGCATCATCCTGTTCGCCTCCATCGGTTTCGCCATGCCGGTCTTCTGGCTGGCCTTCCTGTCCATCTGGCTGTTCAGCCTCAACCTGGGAATTCTGCCCGTGCTCGGGTACACCAGCTTCGACAACGGCATCGTGGCCTACGCGCGCCACCTGGTGCTGCCGTGCGTGACGCTGGGCATAAGCCTGGTGGCGCTGATAGCCAGGATGACGCGGTCCACCATGCTTGAAGTGATGCGCCAGGACTACATACGCACGGCCCGCTCGAAGGGCCTGACGGAGCAGGTAGTGGTGTTGCGCCACGCCCTGAAGAACGCATCGATGCCAATTCTCACGGTCATCGGGCTCGGCGTGGCGGCCCTGCTCAACGGGGCCATCATAACGGAGACCTTCTTCGCGATTCCCGGACTCGGAGCGCTCATCGCGCAGTCAATTCTCGTGCGCGACTACCCGGTGGTGCAGGCGCTGCTTATCCTGGCCACGCTGATATACGTCTTCGTGAACATGATAGTCGACCTGGCCTACGGCTACCTGGACCCCAGAATACGGTACACATGAACACTCCCGGAAGCGCGCGGGGCGCCGGTGCGCCCGCATCGGGCGCCATCGTCGCGACCTTCAGACCGTCGGCCTACCTCAGGGCGGGGCTGCGCCTGTCGGTGCGCAACCCCGCCCTGGCCACTGCCGTCGGGCTGCTGGCGTTCATGGTGGTAACGGCCTTCCTGTCGCCTGTGCTCTCGACGCACGACCCCAAAGCCCCCAACGTGCCCGACAGGCTGCAAGGGCCGTCGCTAAACCACTGGTTCGGCACCGACGGCTTCGGCCGCGACCTTTACTCGCGAACGCTGTCGGGAGGGCGCGTGGCGCTTGTGGTGGGCTTCGGCGTCGCCTTCCTGACGACCGTGAGCGGCATGGTCGTGGGCTTGATCACCGGATACTACCCGCTCGCCGACAAGATCATCATGCGGGTGGTCGACGGGATAATGGCTATGCCGGCGTTTCTGCTGGCTATAGCGATTATGACCCTGCTGGGCGCGACGGTGTTCAACATCATCGTCACGCTTAGCATCGTGCTCGCCCCCGGCACCATCCGCGTGGCGCGCTCGTCGGTGCTGAGCCTGGTCAACGAACCGTTCGTGGACGCGGCACGCGCTATAGGCGCCAGTGCGCCGCGCGTAATGCTTCGCCACATACGCCCCAACATGATAGCGCCGGTGGTGGTGATGGCGAGCTTCGTTACCGCGCTCGCGATTCTCATCGAGTCGGGCCTCAGCTTCCTGGGCGTGGGCGTCAACCCCGACACGCCGACGTGGGGCAACATCATGGGCGAGGCGCGCAACTTCATGTCGCGCAATCCATGGCTCATGTTCTGGCCCGGCGCCGCGATAACGCTTACGGTGCTGGCGTTCAACCTGGCCGGCGACGGCCTGCGAGACATACTCGACCCGCGCCTGCGGGGCTCTCGCGGGTTTTTCTAACCACCGCCGGAGGAGACTCTTCCCGGAGAGCGGACCAGCATTCGTGAGAGGCGCACGGCTAAGCTCCGGACCGCACTGGATGTGAGGCCCGCCCGCCCTTCCGGTGCCGCCAACCGCCTTCCACCACTACCCACCCCCGCTCCCGTGTGCTAAACTTGCCTAATTCCAACAGCGATTATTCCTTGCGCGCTCGGCGGCGCGGCAACGCCCGCCGCGGCCTGCGCAACGCCGGGCGGGTCCCATGGTTACACGACGCCAAGAGACCATTCTGAGACTCATCGTCAACGACTACATCTCCACGGCGGCGCCGATATCGTCCGACGGCATCGCGCGCCACCGGGAGTTAGGCGTCAGCCCGGCCACGATCCGCAACGACGTCGCCGATCTCGAAGAGCGCGACTACCTCATGCGCCCCCACACCTCGGCCGGTAGCGTGCCTCTCGACAAGGCCTACCGCTTCTACGTCGAGTCCATCCTCACGTTGGAGGACGCCCACCTACCCTACGAAGTCCAGGCCGCCGTGCGCCGCGAGCTCAACCGCATCGAACGCGAGATCGACGAGTGGACCAACGTCGCCGCGGCGGTGCTCGCGAAGATTGTCGGCAACATGGCCATCGCCACCTTTCCCATGGCCACGCAGCCGCGCGTCAAGCACGTCGAGCTGGTACCCATCCGCGACATCCTGGCCATGCTCATCGTGGTTCTCGAGCAGGCCGGCCTGAGGCGCCAGCTCATCCGTCTGCAGAAGCCGTCGCCCCCCGAAGAGCTCGAAGCCTCGGTCAACAGGGTCAAAAGTCGTATAACCGGGCTCACTCGCAGCGAGATAGAGGCGCTCGGCGCGGACACGACACCCCTGGAGGACGACGTTATCGACGCGACCCTGGTCATCCTGCGAGAAGAGGACACGGCAATCTACCGGGACTACTACGTGGACGGCCTGCGCAACCTGCTGAGCCAGCCGGAGTTCGCCCACAACGACCGGATGCGCTCGCTGGTGGAGGGCCTGGAAGACGGCTCGTTGGTGAAGGAGATCCTGGGCGAGCGGCCCGACGGCGGGGTGGTGAAGGTGGTGATTGGCCATGAGAACAACGGCGACGTGCTCTCGCCTCTGAGCGTGGTGCTGTGCGGCTACGGCATACCCGACCGTGCCTATGGCGCCGTGGGCGCCATAGGTCCTACGCGCATGGAGTACTCGCGCGCCATCGCCGGCGTGCGGCTGATATCCGCCATACTCAGCGACATGGTCGAGAGCGTCGGCAGCTAGCGCGCCACCGCATGTCCCTTCCCCCCTCGATGGGGGAAGGTTAGAGCCTGCCCCGTACTCGATACGGGGATGGGGGTGGCGGCAAACCAGGAGCAGCCATGTTCGAAGTCCTCACCGAAAAGCTAAACGGCGTGTTCCAGCGCCTGGGTAACAAGGGCACCCTGACCGAGCGTGACGTCGACGAGGCGCTGCGCGAGGTGCGGCTTGCGCTGCTGGAAGCCGACGTCAACTTCCGCGTGGCCCGCGACCTTGTGGGCCGCATACGCGAACGAGCCCTGCAAGGGGATGTGCTCAAGAGCCTCAGCCCCGGCCAGCAGGTAGTGAAGATCACCAACGAAGAGCTGACCTCTACGCTGGACGGCGGCTCGCATAGGCTGGAGACCAGCCCGCGCCGTCCTTCGGTGGCGATGATGGTGGGGCTGAACGGCTCGGGCAAGACCACGACGGCGGCGAAGCTTGCCCGCCACCTGTCGCAGCAGGGCCAGGACGCGCTGCTCGTGGCCGCCGACCTGCAGCGCCCGGCCGCGCCAGAGCAGCTCGAGGCCCTCGGCAAGCAGTCGGCGTGGAGGTGTACCGCGCCACAGGGACGACGGACACGCCGGAAGTGGCCCGCGACGGCGTGCGCCGGGCCGTGGAGCGCAACGCGGCGTGGGCGATCGTGGACACCGCGGGCCGCTTCCAGATGGACGACGAGCTGATGGCCGAGCTGGAGCAGGTGAAGGCGGCTGTGTCGCCCGTGGAGACTCTGCTGGTGGTGGACGCGATGGCGGGCCAGGACGCCGTGAACGCGGCGCAGGAGTTCCACAAGCGCATCGGTATCACCGGGCTTGTGCTTACCAAGATGGACGGCGACGCGAGAGGCGGAGCTGCACTGTCCATAACTGCAACCACCGGCGTGCCAATCAAGTTCATCGGCACGGGCGAGCGCGTCGACGCCCTGGAGGCGTACTACCCCGACAGGCTGGCGTCGCGCATCCTGGGCATGGGCGACGTGCTGACGCTGATTGAGAAGGCGCAGACGACCATCAGCGAGGAGCAGGCGCTGGAGATGGAGCGCAAGATCCGCCAGGCGACGTTCGACCTGGAGGACTTCCTTACTCAGCTACAGCAGCTCAAGAGCATGGGCCCGCTGAGCCAGATCCTGGAGATGATCCCGGGAATGGGCGGGCTGAAGGGCAACCTTTCCGGCGCCGAGGTGGATGACGGCCAGCTGAAGAAGGTGGAGGCGATCATCTACTCGATGACGCCGCAGGAGCGGGGCAAGCCGGAGATGATAGGCGGCAGCCGCAGGCGGCGCATAGCCCGCGGCAGCGGCACCACGCCCCAGGACGTGAACATGCTGCTGAACCAGTTCCGCCAGATGCAGAAGACGCTGCGCCAGATGACGACTGGCCGCGGGTCACGCCAGATGCGCCGCATGATGAGCCAAGGCAATATCTTCGGCGCGTAGCGGCCGCTTCCAACGTCATTCCGAGCCGCCCCCGAGGAACCTGACGCCGTAGGGGCAGATTTCAAACCTGCCCGCTGGACTCAGCGAACGGTCGCAAAGCAAATACCCGGGAGGAGTCCATCGATGAGCGTATCCAGCGGCGACAACAGACCAATACCCAACAGCTACTGGGTGGTGCCGGGCCGCTTCGCGGCGGGGGAGTATCCCGGCGCGAAGCGGCCCAAAGAGGCCGCGGACAAGCTGAAAACCCTGCTGGATGCGGGAATCGACCACTTCATCGACCTCACCGAGCCCGGTGAACTGGTGCCGTATGAGGGGATAGTTAACAAACAGGCACAGCGTGTCGGCGCAACAGTGGCTTGGGAACAGCATCCTGTCGTCGACCTGGACGTTCCGCGCAGCACGGAGCAGATGGCCGGCATCCTTGATGCCATCGACGTGGCCATGAACGAGAACAAGACCGTCTATCTCCACTGCTGGGGCGGAGTCGGTCGTACCGGCACGGTAGTAGGCTGCTGGTTAGTACGGCACGGCTGCACCGGCGACGAGGCCCTTCGTCAGATTGCCGAGTGGTGGAAGGGGGTCGAAAAGGCGTGGCGGCTCCCGTATTCGCCCCAAACGAGTAAGCAGCGCGAGTACGTCCGCAACTGGATGGAACCTTCCCCGGGAGTAGAGTTACCCATATGAGCGAGTTGACCACCTTGGACCGTTTTCGCGGCTGCCTGCTGGGGCTGGCAGCGGGTGACGCTTTGGGCACCACCCTGGAGTTCGAGGATCCCTGTATGTTCGAGCCCGATCCACGACATGGTGGTCGGCGGGCCTTTCGACCTGGAACCCGGTCAGTGGACTGATGACACGTCCATGGCCCTGTGCATTGCCGCAAGCCTGATAGAAAGCGCCGGGTTCGACCCAATGGACCAGATGCGGCGCTACGTGCGCTGGTGGGAAGAGGGCTACATGTCCTCCACTGGGTGTTGCTTCGACATCGGGATCACCACGTCTGACGCGCTGTCTCGCTTTATGGATACGGGAGAGCCCTAGGCCGGCTCTTCCAACCCACGTGCCGCGGGGAACGGATCGCTCATGCGGCTCGCGCCTGTGCCGATGTACTTCGTCGGCAATGCGGCCCAGGCGATTGACCGGAGCGCCGACAGTTCCCGTACCACCCACGGAGCCAGGGAAGCGGTGGACGCCTGCCGTTACTTCGCCGGCCTCCTCGTTGGCGCACTGAACGGCGTCGACAAGGTGACACTCCTCTCCGCACACTATTCCCCGGTGGACGGTCTCTGGGAAAGAAGCCCGTTGGCGGAGAAGATCGCCGAGGTCGCCGGAGGGTCGTTCAAGAGGCGAAACCCGCCGGAATGCTTCTTCTGCGACACATCATACCTTTCCGACAAGACGTCCCGATCGCTAAAGTCCGAGTCTGATGAGGGTGCGCGGGAAATCAGGGGAACGGGCTACGTAGTGGAATCGCTGGAGGCTGTGCTGTGGGTCTTCCACAAGTCCAGGGACTTTCGCGATGGCGCGCTCCTGGCCGCAAATCTGGGCGACGACGCAGATACCACCGCCGCGATTTACGGACAGATAGCCGGTGCCTACTACGGGGGCGATGCGATCCCCGAAGAGTGGCGGAAACGGCTCGCGATGGCAGAGGAGATCACGTCGATGGCCGACAGCCTCTACGGGCGCGCCCGGCGGTTTCTGGCTCCTGATACTGACAGATGAGAGGTTCCCATGAATGCCATAGAAAGAACCTTCGCCAGGACTTTTGACAATTGGGGCATAAGCCTGCCTCCTGACGCCACCGCTCTCAGACGCCCGGGCAAGATTGTGCAAGCTGGATGGATCATCCGTTACGTGTTCGGCGAGGACCACCTAAACTGTTACGCTGTGCATCGTATGACGAACCCGAGGCATGTAAGGATACATTCCGATGGGAGGCGTGAGTCTCTCGAGGCCCCGAGAGAAATGTACGCCGTGCCGCGCGGTGCTGACGAGCGGGCTCAACAAAAGGCCAGAGAAGACTTTTACGAATACAACCGGAGAGTGCACGCCGAGCTGAGGGCAAAAGGACTAATGGACTAGCAGGAACGCCAAGGTTCCCACCCACGCGATGACGACGAGGCCGAACCACAGATGTCCTCCTCTCCCCTGGCGGGAAA
This sequence comes from Dehalococcoidia bacterium, assembly GCA_965226695.1. GTDB lineage: Bacteria > Chloroflexota > Dehalococcoidia > Lucifugimonadales > CATOSD01 > CATOSD01. The sequence continues at coordinate 17,360 of OZ245405.1, read as the reverse complement.
GGACTGAGGTGAGGGGGACCACGCCGGCCTCAACCCTGGAGGGCGAGGGTTAGCTCCGCCGCCCCCAAATCACCCGAGACTGGACGCGCTAGATCTTGCCTTCGGCGCGCACCTGGCCCAGGGCGGTCTCGTACTTCTCCAGCGTGAGGTCGACGTCGGCGTCGGTGTGCGTGGCGGACAGAATGAAGCTGGTCGGGTTCCCCCAGATGCCCTCGTTTATGGTGGCCTGGTTGAGCAGATGGGTCGTGTCGTCGCCTGCGGCCGTCATCATCGCCTGCTCGCCGGCCTCGCAGTACACCTTGTCGCACTCGTGCGGAACACCCAGCCTCATGTGCACTATCGACGACACGCCGTAGGCGCAGCCCGGAATCTCCATCTTGGTGAGGATCTCGTTCAGGCCGTTCTTGAGCTGCTGCGCCCTCGCGTCCGCCGTCGCGTTGATCGGCTCGTTGGCCAACACGTCTAGCGCGGCCGCGCCCGCCGCCGCGGATAGCGGGTTGGCGTTGAACGTGCCGGGGTGTGCGATTCGGCCCGGGCCTACCGTGTTCACTATGTCGGCGCGCCCGGCGACGCAGCCACCGGGAAGCCCGCCAGCCAGTATCTTGGCCATGCCCGTGAGGTCGGGAATCACGTTGTAAAGTCCTTGGCACCCGCCACGAGAGAACCGGAAGCCGCTGACGACCTCGTCGAAAATCAGGATGACACCCTTCTGGCGTGTGACCTCTCTGAGCTGCTCGAGGAAGGACGGGTGGATGACCTGGTTTCCCTGGAACACCACCGCCGCGACGTCGTCGTCCTCGTCCAGCGTGCGCTCCACGGCCGCTATGTCGTAGGGCAGCACAATCATCGTCTCGCGCACCTGGCGGGGTATGCCGCCCTCCGGGCTGTCGTTCGCCGCTCCCACGAACGGCCCGTCGGCCCAGCCGTGGAAGGCGCCTTCGAACTTGACGATCTTGCTCTTGCCCGAATGGCTGCGCGCCATGCGGAAGGTCATCATCATCGCCTCGGTGCCGGAGCTGACGAAGCGCAGCCGTTCGGCGGACGGCACGAGCTCCTTGACGAGCGTTCCCCACCTCACCTCGTTCTCGGTGGAGGCGCTGAGGTGCGTGCCCTTGGCGACCTGCTCGGAGACGGCTTTGACGATGGCGGGATGCGCCTGCCCCAGGATCATCGCTCCATGGCCGGTGCGGTAGTCGATGTACTCGTTGCCGTCGATGTCCCACTTTCTGGGGCCAAGCCCGTGATCCATGTAGACGCGGAATGGACTGAACTTGCGTCCGTCGTGCGTAACGCCGTCCGGGAACAGCTCAACGGACCTATCGGACATGAGGGCAGACTTGGGGTGCAGTTGCAGGTAGCGTTCTTCGATCATGCTGGCCATGGCGTCTCCTTGTGGTGTAGCTTTGGTGCCCGCGGGCGCGATTATAGCACTCTTGCCGCTCGCCCGCCCGCAGGCGTCGCAGTGGGCGGTGGTAGGTGCGGTTCCCGCAGACCGGAGGCAGCTGCTCGCGCACCGCTCCCGCTTGCGAGCGGCGACCCCTGGCTTCATACTAGGTGGTGCAATCAGGCAACCTGGATGACCCGCAAGAGGCTTACATTGGCAACGGTCGACTTTCACATTGAGACTAGCAGGCGCATGCTCGAACAGGCCGGGAGGGAGCTTAGCGCCGGTGACGTGCTGCAGGCGTCTGAAAAGGGCTGGGGCGCGGCCGCCCACACGGTCAAGGCAATCGCCGAGCAGCGCGGCTGGCGGCACGAACGGCACGGCGACCTGTTTAGCGTGGTGCGTAGAATCGTCGCCCAATCGAGACAGCCCAGAATCATGGACCTGTTTCATATTGCAAACGGCCTGCATGCCAACTTCTACGAAGGCTGGCTGGTCCAAGAAGACGTCGAGCGAGGCTTGGGTCAGGTGGGGGAACTGCTGGGCCTGCTTGAAGGGACGCTGTACAACGGCTGAGCGCGGCCCACACCAGGTTTTTCGCCCTGTCGTCGACCAAGCCCGCTCTAGGAGGCTCCGTATGACCAACCCCAAGCCACTCGAAGGCGTCCGCGTGCTTTCGCTCGAGCAGGTGCACGTGCTGCCTTGGGGCACGGCGTTTCTCGCCGATTTCGGCGCGAGGGTCGTCCGCGTCGAGAGCGCGGAGCACATGAACGACCGCCGCTCCGGCCCCTACTCCGAGGGAACGCCAGGTGAGGAGTGGTGGAACGAGTGCGGCACCTTCGCCTACTGGGCGCGCAACAAGCAGAGCATCTGCCTGCAGGTCGCGCACCCGCGGGGCAGAGAGACCTTCCTGAGGCTCGTCGAGAACGCCGACGTGGTGACGGACAACTTTCGCCCAGGCACCACCAGGCGCTACGGTTTGGACCACGATTCGCTGGCTGTCGTGAAGCCCGACATCATCACGCTAAGCTGCACCGCATACGGCCACACCGGTCCGTGGCAAGCCTATGGCGCCCGCGCCCGCACCGTCGACGCCGCGTGCGGCCTGTCGTACCTGACTGGTTACGAGGGTGGGCCTTCGCTGCGCGCTAGTGCCAACTACATGGACCATACCGGCGGCCTGAACGTGGCATACGCACTGCTGCTGGCGCTCTACCGCAAGCGTAAGACCGGCCAGGGCGCGCGAATCGACCTGAGCATGTACGAGACGGGCGTCTCCTGCATCGCGCCCGCAATTCTCGAGGCGCAACGCGGCGTGTCCCGCCCCAGGCTCGGACCGTCCCACCTGTGGAAGGCCCCCCACAACGTCTATCCCTGCCGCGGCGACGACCGCTGGATAGCCATCACAGTTTCCGACGACGACGAGTGGCGCTCATTGCGCCGTGCGATGGGCGAGCCGGACTGGGCCGGCGACGCGTCGCTTGACACCGCGGAGGGCCGCCACGCCGATCGACAATCTCTGGACCCGCACATCGCCCAGTGGACCGCGGAGCACGACTGCAAAGAGCTATTCCACCTGCTCCAGTCCCATGGTGTGCCCGCCGGCCCCGTCAACACCGCCAAGGACCTTGTCTCCGACGAGCACTTGTGGCGGCGCGGCTACTTCGAGGTCTTCGACAATCCGAACACCTCGCACGTCGGGCCGAGAGTGTTCGCCGGCCGCCCTTTCCGAGCGCCGGACATACCGCTCTCCCTGCACCTCGCGTCCTCGCTCGGCCAACACAACATGAGCGTGTTGCGCGATATGGGCGGCCTTACCGACGCGGAGATCCAGCGCCTGGCCGACGAGGGTGTACTGTCCACGCGGCCCAGGGTGCTCGACAGGCCGCCCGCCGACCCGTCCCGCGATGGCGCGGCGTCGCGGCACTACGCCCCCGACTACAGGCAGCGCGCGGCAGCGGCGATGGCCGCCGCGCAAACTTAGGGGCGGTTCGCGAACCGCCCGCTGGCGGCAAGACCCGACAGGGAGAGTAACGACACTTGACAGGCATACTGGAAGACATCCGCGTGGTGGAGCTGAGCACCACGCCGGCCGGCACCTTCTGCGCCAAGCTCCTGGCGGACCAGGGCGCGGACGTGGTGAAGGTTGAGCCGCCCGCGGGCGACCCGGCGAGGTGCGAGCCGCCTTTCCTGGAGGGCGCGTCCGGCGACGGGCAGAGCTCCCAGTTTCTGGCCTACAACACCAACAAGCGCGGCGTGACGCTGGACGCCAGCTCGGACGGTGGCAGGGAGGCGCTGCTCAGGCTTGTCGCCGGGCGCGACATCCTGGTGGAGGACTTCGCGCCGGGCGGTCTCGATGACCTCGGCCTGGGCTACGATACTCTGCGGTCTCTCAATCCGGGGATTGTCGTCGTGTCCATAACCCCCTTTGGCCGGACCGGACCCTACAGCGCCTACAAGGGCAGCGACCTCGTGGCTCAGGCCGTGGGCGGCTTTCTGTACACCACCGGTGAATCGGACCGCGAGCCGATGGGCACCGCCCTGGAGCAGACGTATGTGGCCGCGGCGCGCAACGCCGCTATAGCCGTGATGGGCGCGATACTCCAGCGCGAGTCAACCGGTGAAGGCCAGCATATCGACGTATCCATTGTGGAGGCGGTGGTGAGCACACCGCCTGCCTTCATCCACCAGTACAGCTACACCGGCGCTATCGCGGGCCGGGGGTTCGGCGAGGGCAACGTGATGGACGGCATGCACCTGCCCACGGCAGACAGCGACGTTACGCTCACCACCGCTGGCACCGGCGGCAACCCCATGCAGACGTGGGCCGACTTCCTGGACGAGCCGCGCCTGCTCGATCCCAAGTTCGCCACTTCTCGAGGGAGGGCGGAGCACGCCGCCGATCTGCTCGAGATTGTGCAATCCAATTTGCGTCATCGAGAGGCCCACGAGTTCATGACGCAGGCCATGGACCGCCGCCTGGTCGTGGGCGTAGTGCAGAGCCCCGAAGAGGTCGCCGAGTGCCCGCACCTGGCCGAGCGCGGCACCTTCGTCGGCATCGACCATCCGCTTGCCGGCGCCCTGCGCTACCCCGGCCCAGGTTTTCTGATTGACGGCCGCAACCCAATGGCGGGGGGCCGCCCTGCACCGCGGCTGGGGGAGCACAACGGGGAGGTTTTCGGCGGCGAGGTCGGACTCACCGAAGAACAGATTTCGAGGCTCGCCTGAGGGCGGGCTAACCTAGAACGGAGGGCAGCCTATGCGAAACAGGGTTCAAAGGTCGTGGCTGGTCGCTCCCGCCAACGACGACGCGCGCCTGGCCGCCGCGGCCGACAGTGGCGCCGACGTGGTGGTGCTGGACCTCCAGGACACGGTGCACGAAACGAAGAAGCACGAGGCGAGGGCGCGGGTGAAGGACGCGATCTCCGAAATGCGTGCGCGCGGTTCGGAGGTGTACGTGCGCTGCGACCCAGAGCTGCTGTACGCTGACTTCGCCGCGTCGGTGTGGCGCGGCCTGCACGGCGTGGTGCTGCCCGGACTGACCACCGGCGAGCAGGTGCGCGAGGCCGACCGGCTCCTCGGCGAGTTCGAGGCGGCGCGCGGCGTCGTCAGACCGCCTCCTTTGGATGAAATACTCGAGGCAGACGATCCCAGGGGACCCGAGCAGGCGCTGGAGATTCACCTTAGCCTCGACAGCGGACGCGCCAACTGGGACGCCGAGGATTTGATTACCGCCAGCGCCAGGGTGCGCTCGGTGAGCTTGGGACGCGCCGATCTCACGATGGACTTGCGGGAAGAGCCTTCGGGCGACCTGCACCTGCTGCCCTACCTGAACCAGCGGCTGATAATCGTCGCCAACGCCTGCGGCGTGCGTCCTATTGGCGCCTGGTGGCGCGCCACGTCCCGCGGACTGGCCGCGACACCGGAGGAGACACTGCGCGCCGCCGTGGACGGACGCCGCGCGGGTTTTCGCGGCGCGCTCTGCATCCGCGCGGACCAGGCGCGTGCACTGAACGAGGGCTTCACGCCCACCGCCGGCGAGGTCTTGCGAGCCGGGGCCGTCGCGTCCGACCCGGATGCCAGCTTCGACGAGCGCGCAATCGCACTCGACACCCTGGCCTGGGCTGAGGTGTGCAAAGCCCGCGACAGCCTGAAGGTGGAAACATAGAGGCGCGTTCTCAAACCGTCACCACAGGGCGGCGACCACGCACAATCCAGCACACAGGAGGGGCCGCGATGACGACAAGGGTCAGGCGTTCGGGGCTTATGATGCCCGTGAACACGGAGCGCTTCGTAAATAGCTCCTGGCTGCGCCACAGCGACAGCCTGGACTACGACCTTGAGGACTCGGTGCCGCAGTCGGAAAAAGACAACGCCCGTGCGGTGCTGCCCAAGGCCATTCTGATAGGCCAGAAGGGCGGCGCCGAGGTCTCGGTGCGCATCAACTGCGCCTACCCGGAGGCCGACCTCGACGCGGCCGTGCGCCCGGGCGTGAGCCGCATATCCCACCCCAAGACCGATCACGCCGAACAGATTCGCAAGGTGGACGCCATCATCACCCGGCTGGAGCGCGAGCGTGGCATACGGCCGGGCACCATCGAGATCAACGCCATGATCGAGACCACACTGGGCGTGGCCAACTCATACGAGATAGCCGCCAGCAGCCCGCGCGTGAAGAACTTCTCCCCCGGAACGGGCTACGACATGTCCATGGACATGGGCCTGGAGATGTTCGTGGGCTTCGACCAGTTCTTCTACAACCGTGGCGAGGGCGAGCTGATCGCCACGGCGCTGGGCCAAAACCGCGCGGGCGGCGTCTACATGACCGACACCGCCGGCAGCGTAACCGACGGCGACAGGACGCTCCAGCAAGCCATCGCCAACCGCAAGGCCGGCTTTCGGTCGGGCGGCGGCCTGCATCCCAACGTGGTGCAGCCACAGAACGTCGGGCTCACACCTCCGCCGGAGGAGGTGGAACGCGCCCAACGCGTGCTCGCCCTGTTCGAGGAGATAGACGCGCGCGGCGAGGCTGAGGCCGAGTTGCACGGAGAGACGGTGGACGCATACGAGGCAGCGAGAGCGAGGGAGCTAATCGACTGGGCCGCCGCCTGCGCCAAGAGAGACGCCGAGAAATCCGCCAAGCGCGCGGCATCCCTGGCCGCGGAAGAGGCGGGAGGCTAACCAAGCCACGGGCCGCCCAAGTGTGGTGTAACCGCCGCCGTCCAAGACCGGCCACGTGCTAGCCCCAAAAGAAGGAAATCAAATGGAACCGTTCGTTCGACGCTCCTACCTGGTCATATCTCCGCTGAACGAAGACGACGTCGCGGCGTCCTGGACGCACAACGCCGACGCGGTCATCCTCGACCTGGCCGGCCCCGTACCCGACGCGCGCAAGGCCGAGGCGCGCGCGTCGCTGGAGCGTGCCGTCCCGGTCGCGGGCCGGGGTGCCGCTGAGGTGTTCGTGCGCGTCAACAAGGCTCTGCTGTACGCCGACGTCGAGGCCGCCGCCGTGCCGGGGCTTCGGGGCATCGTGCTGGGCGGGGCTGGCTGCGCCGAGGACGTGGCGCGCGCCGAAGCCATTCTGGACGAAGTGGAGACCCGCAAGGGGATTCCGGAGGGGCACTTGCAGATCGTTGTGCTTCTGGAGACGGCCCGGGGCGTCTGGAACGTGCGGGAGATCATCGCCGCGAGCGCGAGGGTGTCCGCAGTGGGCTTGGACGAGCCGGCGGTGTGCCGCGCCCTTGGCATAGCTCCCTGCGAGGAGTTCGACCCCTTCAGCTACGCTAAGGGCCGCATCGTCATCGAGACGCGCGCCGCCAAGGTCCAGCCGGTCGGGGTGAGCCATCCCTACGGCGTGCTGCCGCAGTTCGACGACGCGGATGAGATACACCGGCTTGCGCTCAGGGGCAAGAACCTGGGATTCGCCGGCACCATCTGCCCGCATCCGTCATGGGTCGACCCGGTGAACCACGCCCAGACGCCCACCGAGGAGCGGCTGGAGTTCTACCAGGAGACCCGCCGGCTGTTCGCCGACGCCATCGCCAGGGGCACGGCGGCTATTCCCTACCCCGGTACTGGGATGATGATCGACGTGCCGGTGGACGAGCGAGCGCGGCTGACGCTGGAGCTGTGGGAGCGCTGCGCCGCCCGCGACGCTGAAAAAGCTGAGGCGGTTCGCCAGGCCCGCGGGTAGGGGAGCGGCGACGCCGGGCGGCCTCACGCCCAGCTGGGCGGCCGCGCCAGCACGAAGCCGTCGGCCCTGGTTACCCGTGCCGGCAGCTGGCTGTTGTGGAACCTTCCGCGACCAACGGTGAAGTGCGCTGTGGCAGCATTGATCAATGCTATTGAGTTGCGCTTGGGCGGGAAAGCCACCACCACGCTTTTGGTAGGGTAACGCTCTCTTAGTGCCAATAGAGGGCCCGCCAAGTCTCCGTCTCCAGACACAAGTATAGCCGAATCGAACGCGTCGTCGTGGGCGTCGCCGAGCAGTTCGACCGCGATGTTGACGTCGGTCATCTTCTCTTCATAGGCTCGCCAGACGGCTCCGCAGTTATGGCATCTCTGGGGCTTGGCCTGAAAATAGCCGTAATGGATGTGCGTGTCCGGCAGGGTGGTCAATGCCTCTAGGCACGTGTTTTGACGGGTCTGTTTGCCGGGATCGCTGGGGTAGTATTCTAACCTTGAGGTAAAGTACCGGACGGCATCCACCCGTTGCCCTGGTCGCAGCAGGCTTTCGGCAAGACGGTGGAGGTCCAGCCAGTAGTACCGCCTCCAGCCCCTGGCCCTGAGGCCGTAGAACAGGTTGAATCCATGACGTACATTCGCACACGCTGCATTCAGAAAGTCCTGGTTTTGGTATTGACAACCCGGCAAGCTGCGGTAAAATGACGCTACCCCCCCCCAGAGATCGCATCTCTGGGCCGACGTCCCCCTTAGTTGGGGGGCGTTTATTTTTTGCCGTACACCCCCCGACTTGCCTGCCCACGGGCGTTCACCGCAAGGCGGCCCGCCAGCCGGGAAAGGCTGTGTTAGCATTGACAATCCGGCAAGCTGCGGTAAAATGACGCTACCCCTCCAGAGATAGCATCTCTGGGCCGACGTCCCCTTAACGGGGGCGTCTCTTTTTTGCCGCGCCTTGCCCGCTGCAGGCGCCCAATCTATAATCTGCACCAGACGGGACAGCGGGGTGTGGCGCAGAGGGAGCGCGCCTGCTTTGGGAGCAGGAGGCCGCCGGTTCAATCCCGGCCACCCCGACCAGCATCCGTGCCGCGTCCAGGACGATCCGGCGCTAGCGGCGCGGGCCGTGCGAGGCGTCAGCGCACCACTCGGTAGATGGTCGCCCGCTCGCCGGCGTACACCCTCTCCAGCACACCGTCCATGCCGTTATCGAACTTGCGTATGCCGGCCTCCGGGTAGTACAGCCGCTCCAGCTGGCCAACGTATACGTAGCTGACGTTGTACTTCCGAAGCAGCCTGGCGGCCTCTTGCGCGTTCCGGGTGGAGTAGATTGTGTTTACGTCGTCGACTCGGTGGCCCACCTCCCAGCCGTGTACTCCGCGTTGCTGTATCTGGTGCCACTCCCAGCCCACCACGCCCGGCAGGCCCGTGTACACGCTCACCCGGCCGCCCCACCTGTAGAGCGGCGTCTGTCCCTCCAGCGTGATGGGCGAGCCGTCCACGTTTTGCAGCAGCCAGCGAATGCCCTCGAAGTCGGCCTCCAGGTCTATGGGACCTTCCACGTCGCGGTACGCCGCCCCTTGCGCGTACTCGGTGCCGTCCAACGTCAGGGGCGCCTCACGGGCGTCGAACCGGTCGGCGAGCCGAGCGCGCGTGCCCAGCACCGGGTACACCGCGGCGCACAGCACCAGCGCGGCGGTGACGACGGCCCAGGCGACCGCTGGCGATGCGGGCCGCGACCCGGACGCGCGCCAGCGGGTCACCATGCGCCACAGCAGAAACGCCGAAGCGAGGGCCATTAGTGTCCACGCCTGCAGGTAGAACTTGAACACGCTGTTCATGCGGTCGATGTCGTCTTCGACGCGCACGAACTCAAGCCCGGCCACCAGCGCCAGGGCCGTGCACGCCAACAGCCCGGCGAACGCCAACTGCGCCGCGTCGCCACGCATCGCCCGCAGCCGCGCGGCGCACACCGCTCCCGTGAGCACGAGTAGCGCAACTACCAGCGGCACCGTGCCGCCCATCTCGCCCGACAGCGCCGCCAAGGCCAGCAGAGCCGCCGCCAACGCGGCCACTGCGGGAGCGGCGATCTGCCGGCGGTCCACGCCGTTGCGCAGCCGGAACAGTCGCGAAAGGGCCGTCGGCAGCCGCGGGCCGGCGGCGAGCGATCTGGCCTCGACCAGCGCGAACGAACCTATGACGAACACGAACAGGCCGCTTATGGCGAGAAACTGCCAGATGGTGGTTGTGTTGGTTGTGGACTGAACGCCGCCGACGAACGTCTCGTAGTTGAGGTGGAATGGCAGAAAGGCGAGATAGCCCACCGCGAAGACCAGCAGGGACTTCGCGGCCGCGCGGGCCAGCATCGCCAGGCCAAATCCGCCCTGGGCCAGGTACTCGGCGAGCAGAACCGCCGCCGCAGCCAACAGGAGCTGCGTCGGGTAGTCCCAGGCGTTGATGAGCCGCAGCGCGCCCACCACGATTCCCAGCGCGGCCAGGCGCGCGAGATCGCCCGCGTCCCAGCGCTCACGCACCGCGCCGAATCGCCGCGCCGCCAGCACGACCGACAGCGACAGTCCGATAGCGAGCAGCGCGAATGGTATGGCCATCATGTGGGCGTGGAGGTCGGCGAAAAGGAACGAGAAGAACGGGAACTCTGTTATCTCGTGTCCGGGCGGGTCCGGCGGCATCATGCGGGTGCTTCGCCAGTAGTCGAATCCGAGGGGCGCACCCTGCCTGAGCCAGCGCCCCGCCCCGCCTACGAGCTGCGCCGCGCCGTCGAGGTTGCCCAACACGCACACGAACAGCGCGCCGCACAGGCCCGCGGCCACGGCGGACCGCTCGACGCCCGCAGCCCTCCGTACGTAGAGGGACCCGGCCTCCGCCACCGCACGCGCCGGACGCAGGGCACTTGCGGCGAGGTTGTAGACCACGGAGAACGCGCCGCCGACGGCGAGAGCGAAGAAGGTGGGCACCGCCAGGTTGTAGGCGACCGCCGGATGTATTCCCGTTGCCCTTATCAGCGTGGCGACTATGAACTGTCCCCAGTAGTAGTAATTGAGATACCCGCCGCCGAACCAAGGGTCGTAGGGCGGCATGAACGTAGAACGCAGCACCGCATTGAGGTAGGCGAAGTCCATGGGTTTCTCACCGCCCCTGTACGGGTGCCACAAGTCCGGGTTCGCCATCCGTAGCAGCACGAACGCGAGGAAGGCGGCCAGGAAGACCGCCTCGCATATCGCTATCAGCCGCCACCGCTCGCGCACGAACGCACGTATCTCGCCGCCACGCAACGCGAGCGCCACCAGCGATGCCAGCGCGAGCACCGCCACGCTGACGCCGATTGCGCCCTGCGAGAAGGGCATCCACCGCAGGCTGGCCAGCAGCCACACCACGAGGCACGCCGCCAGCAGTGCCAGCGCCTTCACCAGCAGGTAGCCCCTGTCTGGCAGAGGGCGGAACAGCAGCAGCGCGGCGGGCAGCGCGAGCAGCGACAGGCCCTCGACCACGATGAGCCATGCCAGCACGGGCACGCGGTTGGCCCAGCTGTCCACGCTCACTATCTCGCTCCAGGTGCCTCCGGCCTGCTGCGCGGCGGCGTCCTCCGGCGAAAGGACGAGCCCCAGGACGTCGTCGGCTCTCCCGCCGTCTTGGGTGCTGGGCGCGGGCGGCGGCGCGGGCGCGGGCAAACCGTCGAACAGCGCGCTTATCTGGGCGGAATCTAAGCGCCCGACGTTCTCCAGCACGAACACCTTGGGATGGTCATAGACTGTAAAGCTCTCGTCGGCGTAGCCGAGTTGCAGCGTGACGGGGAAGTCGGCCTGCCCCCGCGACGCCGACGGCTCCGGCAGACCGGACCGGCCGAACGTGTCATCGACGAGACCCACGCCCAGCAGGTTGGGATAGGACGACTCGACCAGCCGGATCTCGTATCCGAGCTGCCCGGAAAACAGCAGACGGTAGAACTCGCGGCCCATGGGGTAGCGCTCAGGCAGCCGCGAAATGGTCCCGTAAAGGCGGTTGCTGTACAGCACCAGGTAATCGGCCTCGGCAAGTTGTTCGGCGACGTGACGCTGCTTGCCGCGGCCGTCGGGGTTGTACATCTCCAGCTCGCGAATCGTGTAGCCGCCGAGTCTGGGCAACCCCTCTTCCCAGTGCTCCTTGAGCAGCACCGATCCCTTGGGCGCGTTGTCCCTGACCCACTGGCTCGCGCGCACCGACGTGAGCGGCTGTCCGTACACGCCCACGACGTAGGCCAGCGCGTACAGCGCGGTGGTGGCGACGACCAGGGCTATCGCGCCCGCGGCCAGCAGGCCCGGCGCACGCCCGCGCCATTGGCTCGCGCGCCGCCACAGGTCCCACATCATCCGGCAGCCGAACAGCAGCAGGAAGGGCGTGACAGGGAGGAGGTAGCGCAGGAACTTGACCTCGAACGCTCCGGTGATGAGCAGGTAGGGCACGACCCAGCTCAGCAGCAGCACGTCCACCCGGGTCGACGCCGAGCGTACCGCGAGCGTGGCGAGCAGCGCGGCCAGCGCGATGGCGGAGGCTGCCGCGATCGCGAGTATGCCGTCCCACAACAGCAGCATGGCCGCGGGTGCGGCCCACCCCGCCGCGAGGTAGGCCAGGCCGTGGGCCAATCTCATGCCACGCACCGCCGTGTACGCCAGCCCCGCCATCGCCACGACTCCCAGAGGCCAGCCCAGGCCCCAGGCGGCGAGCTGGCGGGCGTGGTACAGGTACGGCGTCGAGCCCACGTACTGCCGCGTGTACGGGTAGTCCCGGATGCGGCGCACCATCTCGGACTGTTCCGTCACGTCGGCGAAGAAGCGGTGCCAGTCCAGCACGGCGTAGGGCTGGGTGAGCACGAACACGGCCACCGCGGCCACGGCGCCCGCGGCCACGCCCATCAGCGCCGCCGACCAGCGCAGCGAGAACGACCTCGAGCCTGATTGGGCTCCGTCCAGCGCGCCCAGCAAGTGCAGCAGGTGGGCGACGCCGAAGGCAGCCACAATGGGGAAGAGGCTGACCTTGGTGGCAAGCCCCAGGCCTATGAACACGCCCGCCAGGAGCGAGTCGCGCGGCAGGCCGTGTCTCGCCACGCGGTACAGGAAGAACACCGCCGCCACGCTGAACAGCGCGGCCAGGGTGTCGACGGCGAAGAAGTGGCTGAGCTGGACGTGCAGCACGGCCAGCGCGGTGAGCGCCGACGCCAGCAGGCCGACGGCCCGGCCGTAGAGGCGCGCGCCCAGCACGAACACCATCGCCACCGTGCCCAAGTCCGCGAGCGCGGATATGGCCCGCGCCATCAGCCGCAGGTCGTGGAGCTCGGCTCCGGTGAGCGTCGAGGCGATCGAGCGGACGACCGCCAGCGCGTACAGGGGCATGCTGCCGTAGGGGAACCAGCGGGGATTCCAGGTGCTGTGCTCGGCGTCGAGCAGCGACCCCAGGTCGTCCAGGGGGAATGAGAGCTGGACAGTCTTCGACAGAATCGCGCGCTCGTCGGGGTGCGGCGTCCAGTCGAAGCCGGCATCCCAGCCCAGGCCGTACAACCGCAGGGCGAGCGCCGCCGCGAGAATCGCGGCCAGCGCCGCCGCGGCGAGCCAGCCCGCGCGGCCCAGCCCGGCGCGCTCGCTCCCGCCCGCGCGGGCGGTTGAACTAAGAGGGTGTTTCAAGAGGTGAATCCCTAAATACCTTCACTTCACCCCCATCCTAACCCTCCCCCATCAAAGGGGGAAGGGACGTTGTAAACACCCTCTTAGGGGCCGGGTCATCCTCTGCTGAAGCGCATCGCCTGGTCCACTATGTCCAGCCCCGCGGTCTCGCTCCACGCCGCGAGAAGCTGCTGGGTGACCGGCCCTGGCGCGCCGTCGCCGACCTCCCGCCGGTCGACCCGCGTGACGGGCAGCACGCAGGGGCTGGTGCCGGAGAAGAACACCTCGTCGGCGGTGTAGAGGTCGTAGGGCTGCAGCTCCTCTTCGGCGATGGGGATGTCGAGCTGCCGGGCCAGGTCGACCACCATGCCGCGCGAGACTCCCTTGCAGCAGGGTGCTGTCGCCGGGAAGCCTCAGCACGCCGTCGGTCACCAGGAACACGTTGTAGCCGGTGCCCTCGGTCAGGTTGCCGTCCCCGTCCAGCAGGATCGGCCAGGCGGACTCGTCGACGTCGGCGGCCTCAAGCTCAGCGAGGTTGAAGTTCATGCGGCTGTAGTGCTTGACCTTGGGGTCGAGGGACTCCGCGGGATAGCTGCGGGTGCGGGCTATGACGCCGTGGGCGCCGTCCGCGTACAGGCCGGCGTAGCGCTCGAACGAGATGCGCTGCACCTCGACGCACACGGTGGGCGGCCCGGCGGTGTGCGCCCAGCGGCCCGGCCCGCGCGTGACCCACTGGCGAACGGTGAAGTCGCCCGCGTCCGGCAGCAGGTCCATGTTGCGCTCGATAGACTCCTCGCTGACGGACAGCATCTCGTCGGGGGAGAGCCCCGGATCAATGCGGACGAACTTGAGCGAGCGGTAGAGCCGGTCGACGTGCTGCTTCATGCGAAAGCTCTTGCCGTTGAACGTGCGAGCCACGTCGAACACGACGTCCGCCACGGTGAAGCCGCGGTCGTGCGGCGACACCTTCACGTCTTCGAAGGACACCCAATCCCCGTTGAAATAAGCCACGTAGTCTGCCATGCGTACCCCTTTCGCCAGCGCGCTGCCGGTCGTGTCTGTTGTGTTGGAGACAGTATAGCGTTGTGGGCGATGTGGGGGAATATGTCAACGGGTCAGTCGTGCTCGAGGGGCGGCGCGGCGAGAGCGGCGTCCCCGGCCTGCCCCGGTGCAGCGGGCGGCCTGGGCAGGTGAGAGGGGGCCGAAGGCCGCTCACGGGCGGAGAAAATCGCGAAAACTGTCTCATTTCGTTTCATTCTGTCTCACCTCATAGCTGAGGGTGTCGGCCAACTGGGACGGATTGAAACGCTGGTGAGACTTTTTTGGGCAGGAAAGCTACATTATGTGACGGAAATGAGACAGGTCGCCTGGGGTGCCCATTGCCGTGTCTTCACCCCCATCCTAGCCTTCCCCCATCAAGGGGGAAGGAACTTCTGGCGGGCTCGGTCCCTCGTGGAAGGGAGAGTAGCACGGATGTGTGGAGTGTTCAAGAGGGGGTGAAAGTTGGGGCTAGCCAAGTCTGCGGTTGGTGGATTTCTGGGACTTCACCCTCACCCTCAGGGAGAGGGGATTGGAACGGGGCCCTCACCCTGGCCCCGGGTGGGTTGCAAACCCGCCTCTACCGGGCTTACGCGAGGGTTGCGGGGTCGACGTCTGCGGTCCAGCCGTTGGGGATGGCGATGGTGTCGAGCAGGCTGCGGGGTTCCGGGCCGCGCAGCAGCACCTGCCAGCGGTAGCGCGCCCTCAACCTGGCGGGGTAGGCGGGCGTCGGCCCGAGCAGGTCCACGTCCGAGAGGCCCCACGCCTCGCGCTGCTCCCTGAGCGCGCGGGCGAACCTGTGCGCCGCGGCCTCGGCCGCCTGCGCGTTGAGGTGCGAGTAGACCAGCCTTATGAGCTTCGTGTAGGGAGGGTTGGCCTGGGCGTAGCGGAAGGCCATCTCCTGGCGGTAGAAGCGTTGGTAGTCCTGCGCGGCGGCGGCGGACACCGCGTAGTTGTCGGGCTGGTAGGACTGCACTATCACCGTGCCGGGGTTAGCGCCCCTGCCGGCGCGTCCGGCCACCTGGCACAGCAACTGGAAGGCGCGCTCGCCCGCCCGAAAGTCGGGCACGTTCAGGCCGACGTCGGCGGACACCACGCCGACCAGCGTCACCGACGGGAAGTGAAGTCCCTTGGTGACCATCTGCGTACCCACGAGCACTTCGGCCTCGCCCGCCTCGAAGCGTTCGGCGACCTGTGCGTGCGCTCGCGCCCCGCTCACGGCGTCGCTGTCCCAACGCGCCACGCGGGCGCCCGGGAACAGGCGTCCGACCCTCCTCCTCCACGCTCTGGACTCCGAAGCCGTAGTAGGCCATCTGAAATCCGAGGCAGCTTGGGCACTTGGCGGGCGGTCGGCGCCTGTAGCCGCAGTAGTGGCACAGCAGCCTGTCGAGGTTGTTGTGGTAGGCGAGCGACACGTCGCAGCGCCGGCAACGCAGGCTGAATCCGCACCTGCGGCACTGCCTGAACGACGCCGCTCCGCGCCGGTTGAGAAAGAGGATGAGCTGCTCGCCGGAGGACAGGTTGCGCTCGATGGCCCGCGTCAGCCCGCGGCTGAACATGCCCCGGTTGCCGGCCCTGAGCTCCTCCTTCATGTCCACGAGCGCGACGCGGGCGAGCGGCGCCTGCTCGGTGCCCGCCGGACCGGCCCCGGCGCGAACCCTGTGGGGCAGCAGCCGCAGGCCGATCCGGCGGCGCAGGCCCATGTAGTAGGTGCCCACGTCCGGGGTCGCGCTGCCCATCACCAGGGCCGAGCCGCTCAGCTCGCACAGCTTCAGCGCCACGTCGCGGGCGTGGTAGCGGGGGCTGACGTTGGCCTCCTTGTAGTTCCAGTCGTGCTCCTCGTCGATCACCACAAGGCCCAGGTCCGGCAAGGGCGCGAAGAGCGCGCTGCGGGTACCGATCACGACGTCGTAGTCGCCGCGCCTGATGCCCTGCCACTGGTCGAAGCGCTCGCCTGCGGCGAGGCCGCTGTGGAGCACCGCGACGCGCCCCGGGAACCTGGCCGAGAAGCGATCGATGGTCTGATGGGTGAGGGCGATCTCGGGCACCAGGGCGATGGCCCGCTTGCCGAGGCGGCGGCACTCGTCCACGGCGTCGAGGTAGACCTCGGTCTTGCCGCTGCCGGTCACGCCCTGGAGCAGGAAGGCGCTGGGCCACGAGGACTCGTCGGCGAGGGCGGCGCGAATCTCCTTCGCGACCTCCTCCTGGCCGGGCGTCAGCACGGGCGGCGCGACAGTCTGGAAGCTCCTCCCGGCCAGCGGGTCGCGCTCGATAGCCGCATCTTCCTTTTCCACCCAGCCCGTCGAGACCAGCCTGTTGACGGCGTGGTTGCCGTACCGCGCGTTGGCCTCACTGAGCAGCAGCGGAATGCCGTCCGCCAACAGCCGCTCGGCGAGAGCGGTCTGCCTCTCGTTACGCTCGGTCTCGTCGAGCCACCGGTGCAGGCCCTGCCCGCCGCCGTCCACCAGACGCAACCGCTTGCGGAGCAGCGGCCGGCCGGCCGGTTGGCGCTCTTGGGCTTGACGCTCCAGCACGCCCCGGCGCGCGAGACTTGCAGCCGACGCGCGGGCCGACTCGCCGAGCGCCGCGGCGAGCCGCGTCTCGTCGACCTGGCCGCGGCTGCGCACGTAGTCCAGCACGCGCTGTTGCAGGGGAGTCAGCGAGAGGTCGTCGGCGTCGGCGTGCTCGCCCGGAGAGAGGACGGCCCTCGGCGGACTCGGCGGCCGGGGGGAAACATCAGCGCGGCGGCGTCCATGAGCGGGCACATGTAGTAGCCGCTGATCCAGGCGGCGAGCTCGAGCTGCGTGCCCGTCAGCAGGGGCTCGGCGCTCGCGACGCCCAGAATGTCGCGGGTCTGCGGGACCTGGGGCGTGTCTTCGAGCGAAAATACCACGCCCTGCAGGCGCTGTGCGCCGAAAGGCACGCGGACCAACTGGCCCGGCCGCACGCTAAGGTCCTGGGGTATGGAATAGCTGAACGTGCGGGCGAAGCCCGCGGGGGCGTCGACGGCGACTTCGGCGAATCTCATGGGTGGTGAGATTATAGAGCAATGTACCGGTTGTGGGGGATAGCCCCACCCCGCTGGATTCCGGCTCAGGGGCCGGAAT